>NZ_CP116770.1:2412500-3063090 GCF_029636725.1 Brevundimonas sanguinis | reverse complement strand
GAAGAACACCCGCCACAAGAGTTATCACCGACGAACGCTCTTCGAGACGAGGTCCGGGGACGACTTCTCTCGTCTCGCGAAGCCGGGCTTCGCAAGCGGGGTCGTACTCACAGACAGACATCTCGCGCCGAGGGAAATCATTGATTTCCCTCGTCTTCATCCAGACAGGATGGAAGTGCGTTACCCCCTCAACTTACCCTCGGAACGGCGGAGATCAACGCTGATTCGAGTCGAGATTCGCACTTAAATTGATTGACTCCAGCAAACCCCGGCAGGGCTTAGGAAAATGGCGATTTCGCCTTAATCAATCGCCGGAGTCGGCCGGTCTGACTTAGCAGCAGACAGCAAGACGGCGAGGGAGCTTGCGCTTCCTCGCCGTTGAAATTCATGCATTTTTTCACGAAACGCCGGTTAAGGGCCTTCCGTGGCCGTCGCATTGCGCTGTTTGACGAAGCCGTGAAGACCCGTCCGAGCGCGGTGCGAAATCAGGCGGCCGACAGCTTCTTCAGCTGGGCGGCCAGACGGCTGACCTTGCGCGAGCCGGTGTTCTTGTGAACCACGCCCTTGGACACGGCGCGCATCAGTTCCGACTGGGCGGTGATGAACGCAGCCTTGGCGGATTCCACGTCGCCGCCCGTGACGGCTTCCTGGAACTTGCGCAGGTAGGTGCGAACGCGGGTGCGGCGGGCCTTGTTCACTTCGGTCCGCGCTTCGATCTTGCGGATCGCCTTGCGGGCGCCTGCATTGTTGGCCATCGGGTAAAAACCTTCGAACGAAAACGCCGTAAACCACACGTCCACGGCGAGAAAATCTCAAGAGCGGGCGGCTATAGCGGAAAGCCTCCGAACGGTCAACGCGATCCGCCCGGAATTGAGTCGGGGCCGGGGTTTGCGCCCCATGCGGCCGGCCCCGACGCCGGACTCAGCGGCCGGTGAAGGCGGGCTTCCGCTTCTCGACGAAGGCGGCCATGCCCTCTTTCTGGTCGTCGAAGGCGAACAGGGAGTGGAACAGCCGGCGCTCGAACACCACGCCTTGCGCCAGGGTCGTCTCGAAGGCGGCGTTGACCAGCTCCTTATTGGCCATGACGGCCAGGATTGATTGTCCGGCGATCTTGGCGGCGGCGGCGCGCGCCTCGTCCAACAGGGCGTCAGACGCCACGACGCGCGACACCAGACCCGAGCGTTCGGCCTCGGCGGCGTCCATCATTCGGCCGGTCAGGCACATGTCCATCGCCTTGGCCTTGCCCACGGCGCGGGTCAGGCGCTGCGAGCCGCCGATCCCGGGCGCCACGCCCAGATTGATCTCGGGCTGGCCGAACTTCGCCGTGTCCGAGGCGATGATGAAGTCGCACAGCATGGCCAGCTCGCAGCCGCCGCCCAGGGCATAGCCCGAGACCGCCGCAATGATCGGCTTGCGGAAGCTCGCCACCCGATCATGGGCGCGGGCGAAGAAGTTGCCGCGATACATGTCGGCATAGGCCTGATCCGCCATCTCCTTGATGTCGGCGCCCGCCGCGAACGCCTTGGCCGAGCCGGTCAGCACCACGCAGCGCACGCTGTCGTCGTCGGCCACGCTCTCCAGAAAGTCTCCCAGTTCGCCGGTCAGGGTGGTGTTCAGCGCGTTCAGCGCCTCGGGCCGGTTCAGGGTGACGACCGCATAGCCGTCCGCGTGGCGTTCGATCAGCAGGGTGGAATAGGCGTCGGCCATGAGGGGCTCCCGAAATGGCGAATGGCGAGTGGCGAGTGATTAGAAGGTTCTGTCGGTCTCAGACAAGGCTTGGAGGGTCGCTGCATCGCGCCAACCTCTTGCTTTGGCACGTCACTCGCCACTCGCCACTCGTCACTCACTTCTGACAGACCGGGCAGAAGAAGGTCGAGCGGCCCCCCTGCACGATGCGCTTGACCACGCCGCGACAGCCTTCGGTGCGGCACGGCCCATGCTCGCGGCCGTAGACGTCGAAACGATGCTGGAAGTAGCCCTGGCCGCCCTCAACGTTGGCGAAATCCTTCAAGGTCGAGCCGCCCGCGGCGATGGCGTCATGCAGGACGTTGCGGACCTCGACCGCCAGCCGCTCCAGCCGCGGACGGCTGACCTTGCCCGCCGCCGTCAGGGGCGAGATGTGCGCCCGATACAGGGCCTCGCACACATATATGTTGCCCAGACCCGCCACGATGCTCTGATCCAGCAGGCTGACCTTGATGTTCTGCGCCTTGCCCGCGAAGGCTTCGGCCAGGTGCGCGCCCGAGAAGGCGTTGCCCAGCGGTTCCGGCCCCAGCTTGGCGAACCAGGCGTGGCCCTCGACCGCCTCGGTCGGGATCAGGCCCATGAAGCCGAAGCGCCGCGCATCGGCGTAGCCCAGCCGCGTCAGCACCCCGTCCCGGTCGGCGGTCAGGCTCATATGCTCATGCTTGCCCACGACGGGGGCGTTCGTTTCGAACAGGCCGGGGGCGACGCCCTCCAGAGTGAAGCGGCCGGCCATGCCTAGGTGCGTGATCCAGGTCTCGCCGGTCGACAGGGGAAACAGCAGGTATTTCGCCCGCCGGTCCAGCTGCAGCACCGTCGCCCCGTCCAGCCGCTCCACGAAGCGTTCGGGAAAGGGAAAGCGCAGGTCCGGCCGGTTCTGACGCGGCGCGCTCAGGCGGGCGCCTTCCAGCACGGGCTGAAGGCCGCGACGGACGGTTTCGACTTCGGGTAATTCGGGCATGGACCACAGCTTAGGCGCGGGCGGCTTCTCGGGCGAGGGGGGAAGGGATTATAGGCGGGGGATGACCATGCTTCTCTACGGCCGCCCGCCCGCCGTGTTCGATCCGCCCACGACGGCGATCCAGACCTCGCCCCTGATCCCCGGCTCGAGCGCGCTGGAGACGGTCGCGCCCGGCTCGGCCGAGGGCGTCATGCTCTACGCCCCGCCGGGCGCGGTGGAGCGGCGCTATACGCTGGCCCTGGCGCTGAGGGCGCTGAAGCCCGGCGGGCGGCTGGACGTCATGGCGCCCAAGGACAAGGGCGGCTCGCGCCTGGGCAAGGAGCTGAAGGGCTTCGGTCTGGACGTCGCCGAGACGGCCAAGGCTCACCATCGCCGCTGCATCGTCATCCGCCCCGAGGCGGTCGAGGGGCTGGACGCCGCCATCGAAGCGGGCGCGCCGCGCGTGGTTCCGGGGCTGGAGGCCTGGTCGCAGCCGGGCGTCTTCGCCTGGGACCGGATCGATCCGGGCACGGCCCTGCTGGCGCAGGTGCTGCCGCCGCTGAAGGGCGCGGGCGCCGATCTGGGCTGCGGTTTCGGGGCGCTGTCGACGGTGGTGCTGCGCGCGCCCGCCGTGACGGCGCTGCGGCTGGTCGACATCGACCGGCGCGCGGTCGAGGCGGCGCGGCGCAACGTCGAGGACGCGCGCGCCAGCTTCGACTGGGCGGATGTGCGGACGCTGGAGGGGGCGGGCGATCTGGATTTCATCGTCAGCAATCCGCCTTTCCACGACGGCGGGGCCGAGGACCGGCGGCTGGGCCAGAACTTCATCCGCAAGGCGGCCGAGATGCTGCGGAAGGGCGGGACGGCCTGGATCGTCGCCAACCGCCACCTGCCCTATGAGGCCGAACTGGACGCCGCCTTTAAGCGGGTGCGGATGGTCGTGGATCAGGGCGGCTACAAGATTTTCGAGGCGGTGAAGTGAGCCCGCCCTCAAGCAGCCCGAAGGGCGATAGGGCGAGGCATAAGGCCTCAAGCAGCCCGAAGGGCGGTAGGGCATGAGCAAGAAGATTCCAACGTCCCGCGTGGACAAGCTGCTGGGCTCGATGGGCTACGGCTCGCGGGCCGAGATGGCGCGGCTGGGCAAGGCGGGCGGCGTCGTGCTGGACGGCGCCGATCTGACCGATGTGTCGAAACGCATTCCGGTGACGCCCGACCTGACGAGCCGCATGGAGATCGACGGCGAGCCGCTGGATCCCGTGCCTGGCCTTGTCATCCTGTTGAATAAACCGCTGGGCATGACCTGCTCGCACAAGGAGGACGGGGCGCTGGTCTATGACGTCCTGCCCGACCGCTGGCGGCGGCGCGATCCGGCGATCTCGACCATCGGGCGGCTGGACAAGCAGACCTCGGGCCTGCTGCTGCTGACCGACGACGGCGACCTGCTGCACCGGGTGATCAGCCCAAAGCGTCAGGTGGCCAAGGTCTATCGCGCGACGCTGGCGCGGCCGCTGAACGGGACAGAGGGGGCGCTGTTCGCCTCGGGCGAACTGGTGCTGGAGGGCGAGGACAAGCCCCTGGCGCCCGCCGTGCTGGAGGCGGTATCGCCGACCGAGGCGCTCCTGACGGTGACGGAGGGGCGCTACCACCAGGTGCGTCGGATGTTCGCGGCGGCGGGCAACCACGTCGAGGCCCTCCACCGCGAGCGGCTGGGCGGGCTGGCTTTGCCGGACGATCTGGCGTTGGGGGAATGGCGGCTGCTGAGCGAGAGCGAGATCGCGTCGATCTTCGCCTGAACCACTCTTTCGTCATCCTCCGACGAGCGTAGCGAGATCGGGGGACCCAGCGGCGCCCGTCAGGGCGAAAGACCCACGCGCCGCGCTTGCCGCAAGGATCGCCTTCGGCGCCGCTGGGTCCCCCGGTCTGCGCCGCTTGCGCGGCTTGCCGGAGGATGACGAGGGGTAAGGGAGGGGAAGTGCGGCGCTTGACCTCTCCCCCGCAGTCGCGCACCTGATTTGCGCATGACCCTGACCAAGATCTGCGGCCTGACGACGCCGGATACGCTGGATGCGGCGCTCGACGGCGGGGCGGCCTTTGTCGGGGCGGTGGTGTTTCCGAAGAGCCCGCGCCACATCCCGCCGCTGCACGCCGCCACCCTGTTCGACCGGGCGCGAGGGCGCGCCAAGGTGGTCGCCGTCCTGGTCGACCCCGACGACGCCCTGCTGAGCGAAGTCGCTTTGATCCTGCGGCCTGACCTGATCCAGCTGCACGGCCACGAGACGCCGGCCCGCGCGGCCGAGGCGCGGCGGTTGACGGGGGCGGGGATCATCAAGGCGCTGCCGATCCGGGACGAGGCGGACTTCGCCTCCGTCGCCGATTGGGCGGACGTCGCCGATCACCTGCTGTTCGACGCCAAGCCGCCGAAAGGGGCCGATCTGCCCGGCGGAGTGGGGGCGTCGTTCGACTGGACCCTGATGCGCAACCGGGCGCTTCCGGCAAACTGGTTCCTCGCGGGCGGGCTGTCGCCGGAAAATCTCACCGAAGCGGTGCGGATTTCAGGGGCGCCGATGGTCGATGTCTCCTCTGGCGTCGAAAGCGCGCCGGGTGTTAAGGACCCTGACCTGATCCACGCCTTCCTCAAGGCCGTATCCCGGTCCTGATTTCGTCGCCTTCCCGCGAAAGACTGCCGCTCGTGAACGCATTTCTCCCCAATATCTACGCCTGGCCCGACGCTGACGGCCGCTTCGGCCCCTATGGCGGCCGTTTCGTGCCCGAGACCCTGATGCCGCTGATCCATGAACTGGAGGCGGCCTATAAGGCTGCCAAGGCGGACCCGAGCTTCCAGGCCGAGCTGGACGGCTATCTGGAGCACTACGTCGGTCGCGCCAGCCCGCTCTATTTCGCCGAGCGGCTGACCGAGCATTTCGGCGGCGCCAAGATCTGGCTGAAGCGCGAGGACCTGAACCACACGGGCGCGCACAAGATCAACAACTGCATGGGCCAGATCCTGCTGGCCCGCCGCATGGGCAAGACGCGCATCATCGCCGAGACCGGCGCCGGTCAGCACGGGGTCGCCTCGGCCACCGTCTGCGCCCGCTTCGGCCTGCCCTGCACCGTCTACATGGGCGCCGTCGACGTGGCCCGACAGCAGCCGAACGTCTTCCGCATGAAGCTGCTGGGCGCCGAGGTCTCGGCGGTGACGGCCGGGGCGGCGACGCTGAAGGACGCCATGAACGAGGCGATGCGCGACTGGGTCACCAACGTCGCCGACACCTATTACATCATCGGCACGGCGGCGGGCCCGGCCCCCTATCCGGCCATGGTGCGCGACTTCCAGTCGGTGATCGGCAAGGAGATCAAGGCCCAGGCCCAGCGCCAGATCGGCCGCCTGCCCGACGCCGTCATGGCCTGCATCGGCGGCGGATCGAACGCCATCGGCGCCATGCACCCCTTCATCGAGGACGAGGGCGTGCGCCTGATCGGGGTCGAGGCGGCGGGCCACGGCCTGGACACCCCCGACCACGCCGCCAGCCTGAAGGGCGGGCGCTCGGGCGTGCTGCACGGCAACCGCACCTATCTGCTGCAGGACGCCGACGGCCAGATTCTGGAGGGCCACTCCATCTCAGCGGGCCTCGACTATCCGGGCATCGGGCCGGAGCACGCCTGGCTGCACGATCTGGGTCGCGGCGAATATCTGTCGGCCACCGACGACGAGGCGCTGGAAGCGTTCCAGACCCTGTGCAAACTGGAAGGCATCATCCCGGCGCTGGAGTCGTCGCACGCCCTGGCGCGCGCCGGCGAGGTGGCCCGGGACCTCGGCAAGGGGGGCGATCTGGTCATCGTCCTGTCGGGCCGGGGCGACAAGGACATTAACACCGTGGCTCAACACCTGGGCGTGGAGTTGTAATGATGAAGACCCTGCTGATCGCCGCCCTTCTGGCGGCCGCTTCGCCCAGCCTGACCCTGGCGCAGAACACCGCTGCGCCCGCCCAACAGGCGCCGGTGCAGACGGCGCCGACCGTCCCGCCCGGCCCGGCGGCGACAGGAATGCCGGTCCTGCCTCCGGCGACCGAGGCGGCCGACTGCGGCGGCCTGCTGCGCAGCCCCGCCTTCTGCGTGACGGCGCAACTGGACCAGATCGGCGCCCTGGCCGACGCCTATACGGAACATCTGGGCACGCTGAACTGGCTGGCGGCGGACGGGGACGACAACCGCGTCATCTTCGTGCGGCGCCGCGAGGGCGGCGGCTGCGACGGCCTGCAGATGGTCGCCTTCTATGACGAGAGCAAACCGGCCGAGGCGACGGCGCCGGGCTATCTGGGCTTCGCGGTCATTCCCGGCGACGTCTGCACCTCGGGCCCGGCTTCGCCGGTCGCCGGAACCCTGCCGCAATGACGACCGCACGCATCGACGCCCGCTTCGCCAAGCTGAAGGCTGAGAACCGGGCCGGTTTCGTCCCCTATGTCATGACCGGCGACCCCAGCCGGGATGAGGCGCTGGAGATCCTGAAGGGCCTGCCCGCCGCCGGGGCCGACCTGATCGAACTGGGCCTTGCCTTCTCGGATCCGATGGCCGAGGGGCCGCCGATCCAGCGCGCCGCCCTGCGCGGGTTGAAGGCGGGGATGACCCTGCGCGGCACGCTCGACCTGGTGGCCGACTTCCGCAAGGTCGATCAGGATACGCCGCTGATCCTGATGGGCTATCTGAACCCGGTGGAATCCTACGGCTATGAAGCCTTCGCCCGCGACGCGGCCGAGGCCGGGGTGGACGGCATCATCGTCGTCGACTGCCCGCCGGAAGAGGCCGGGCCGCTGTCCGCCGCCCTGGACGCGGCCGAAGTTTCGCTGATCCGGCTGGCCACGCCGACCTCTGACGACGACCGCCTCAAGGTCATCGCCGAGGGCACATCGGGCTTCGTCTATTACGTCTCGGTCTCCGGTGTGACCGGGGTGAAGGAGGCCGTCGCCGCCGAGGTGGCGCCCGCCGTCGAGCGCGTGCGACGCGCCGCCGGCCTGCCCGTCGCCGTCGGCTTCGGCGTCCGCACGCCCGAACGCGCCGCCGAGATCGCCCGCGTCGCCGACGCCGTCGTCGCCGGTTCGGTCTTCGTGAACGAAGTCGCCGCCGCCCTAGAGGCGAACGAACCGGCTGTCCCCCGCGTTCTGGCCAAGGTGAAGACGCTGTCCGATGCGGTGAAAGCCGCGCGAACGAGTGCGCCCCAGAATAGTGATTTCCTCGCGGAAACCGTCTAAAGGCCCGCCCATGGTCGATAAACATCCTGAGAACAAGGCTCGCGGCGGCTGGCTGTCGCGTTTCGCGCCCGGCGTGCGCAAGATCGTCAGCCCGCGCGACACCCCGGACAATCTGTGGGTCAAGGATCCCGACACGGGCGAGATGCTGTTCCGCTCGGACCTGGAGGCGGCCCTGTGGGTCACGCCGTCGGGCCGTCATATGCGGATCAATGCGCCCACGCGCCTGAAGGCCACCTTCGACGACGGCCTGTATGAGAGCATCGACACGCCCGACGTGCCGGAAGACCCGCTGAAGTTCTCGGACGGCAAGCCCTATCGCGACCGCCTGTCGGCGGCGCGCAAGGCGGCCGGCCGCAAGGACACCATGGCCATCGGCTATGGCCGCATCGGCGGCGCGCCCGCCGTGGTCATCGTCCAGGACTTCACCTTCATGGGCGGCTCGCTGGGCATGGCGGCGGGCGAGGCCTTCATCGCCGCCGCGCGCGAGGCGGTGAAGCGCAATGTTCCCTTCGTCTGCTACACCGCCGCCGGCGGGGCGCGGATGCAGGAAGGCGCCCTGTCGCTGATGCAGATGGCCCGCACCACCCTGGCCGTCCAGGAAGTGAAGGCGGCCAAGCTGCCCTACGTCGTGGTGCTGACCGACCCGACCACGGGCGGGGTCACGGCCTCCTACGCCATGCTGGGCGACGTTCACCTGGCCGAGCCGGGCGCCCTGATCGGGTTCGCCGGTCCGCGGGTGATCGAGACCACCATCCGCGAGAAGCTGCCCCCGGGCTTCCAGCGCGCCGAATACCTCAAGGACAAGGGCATGGTGGACAAGGTGGTGTCGCGCGCCGACCTGCCGACGACGCTCGGCCTGATCCTGTCCATGCTGATGAGCGGAACCGCCCAGACGCAGAAGGCGGCGTAAAGCCGGCCCTGATGGACCCGATCTCGGAACGCCTGCGCGCCCGGCATCCCCAGCGCATCGACCTGTCGCTGGACCGGATGCGGGCCCTGTGCGCCGCGCTCGGCGATCCGCAGGACAGGTTGCCGCCGGTGGTCCATGTCGCGGGCACCAACGGCAAGGGCTCGACCGTCGCCCTGATCCGCGCGATCGCGGAAGCGGCAGGCCTGCGCGTCCACGCCTACACCTCGCCGCATCTGGTGCGGTTCAATGAGCGCATCCGCCTGGCCGGCAAGCTGATCGAGAACGAGGCGCTGAACGCCGTCCTCGACCGGGTCGAGGCGGCGATGGCCCAGACGGGCGGCCAGGCCACGGTGTTTGAAAGCACCACGGCGGCGGGCTTCCTGGCCATGAGCGAAACCCCCGCCGACCTGGCCGTCATCGAGGTCGGTCTGGGCGGATCGCTGGACGCCACCAATGTCATCGCCCGGCCGCTGCTCAGCGTCATCACCCCGGTCGACCTGGACCACGCCGAGTTCCTGGGCACGAGTATCGAGGGCGTGGCGGGCGAGAAGGCGGGCATCCTCAAGGCGGGCGCGCGCGGCGTCGTGGCGCGCCAGTCCGAGGCGGCCATGGCGGTGATCGCGCGGCGCGCGGCGGAGGTGGGCTCGCCCCTGACCGTCATGGGCGTGGACTTCGACGCCTGGGCCGAGCGCGACGGCCTGGCCTATCAGGATCCGGAGCGGTTCCTGGACCTGCCCGCGCCGGCCCTGGCCGGCGCGCACCAGTTCGACAACGCCGGCGTGGCGATCACAGCCGCGCTGGAGCTGGACCTGCCCGAAGCCGCCATCGCCGAGGGGCTGAAGGCCGTGCGCTGGCCGGCGCGGATGCAGCGGCTGACCGCCGGGCCTTATGCCGACAAGGCCCAGAAGGTTGACGCCGAACTGTGGCTGGACGGGGGGCACAACCCGCACGCGGCTCGCGCCCTGGCCCGCGCCCTGTCCGACCGTCAGGCCCGCGCCCCGCGCCCCACCGCCCTGATCGTCGGCATATTGGCCAACAAGGACGCGGGCGGCTTCTTCGATGCGCTGAAGGGGATCGACGCCCAGGTCTTCACTGTCGGCTTCGCCGGAGCGGCCGCCGAGCCGGAGGCCCTGGCCGCCGTCGCCCAGGGACGCGGCTTCGGCGCCATGGCGGCGGGATCGGTGGACGCCGCGCTCGACCGCGCCCTGGCCCTGGGCGCCGGACGGGTGGTTATCTGCGGCTCGCTGTACCTGGCGGGCGAGGTGCTGGGCGCCAGCCGCGAGACCTGGCCGGTCTGACCCGAGGCGCCGCGCCTCTCGCTCCCCGTACCGGGGAGGGTGGTCGCGAAGCGACCGGGTGGGGAGGGCAAGGCGGTCCTTGGCGCGACGGTCAGCGTATAGCCAAAGCACTGGATCCCGGCGTCCGCCGGGATGAGCGGGATAAAGAAAAGGCGGCGCCCCGTTCGCGGCGCCGCCCCCACCCGGTTTCGGCCTGACGGCCTCAACCCCCCTCCCCGGGACGGGGAGGGAAAAGTCGTGCGTGTGTCAGTCCGCCGTCACGCCGGCTTCGGCCAGCCATTCGACGATCTTGCCCTTGGGCATGGCGCCGACCTTCATCGAGGTCATCTGGCCGTCCTTGAACAGCATCAGGGTCGGGATGCCCTTCACGCCCATCTTGGACGGGACCATGGGGCTGTCGTCGATGTTGACCTTGGCGATGGTCACCTTGCCGGCCAGCTCGTCCGAAATCTGCTCCAGCGCCGGGCCGATCTGCTTGCAGGGGCCGCACCACTCGGCCCAGAAGTCCACCAGGACCGGGGTCGAGGATTTCAGGACGTCGGCGTCGAAGCTGTCGTCGGTGACTTTCACAGTCGCCATTTTAGTCTCCTTAAGGGCGCTATCGCTCGCCGCGCGGCGGCTCGCTGTTTGAGCGCATTTAATAGTCGCGCGCCGACGGCAGCGTCAGCGTTCGGCCACAGATGTGGGTGCGAATCCCGCACAAATCAACGCGCATTTTCGAGAGCGGCGTCCATCAGCCCTTGCGGAACCGCCATCAGCTTCGGCCCGTCGGTCCAGACCAGGGCCGCCTCGACCGCGCGGTCGGGATAGAGGCGGCGCAGAACGGCGGCGTAGATGGCCATCTGCAGCACATAGGCGGGATCGGCGTCCTCGACCCGGTCCGGGGCCGGGCGGTTGGACTTGAAGTCCACCACTAATACGCGTTGTGGCGTGACCACCAGCCGATCGATGCGGCCCGAGATCGACACGCCGGACGGCAGGTCGGGCGCGGTCCCGGTCAGGGCGACCTCGGCGCGGCTGCCGGGGCCGAAGACGGGGGCGAAGCGGGCGTCGTCCAGCACGCCGAAGGCGGCGGCGATCATCTCGGCGCGCTGGTCCTCGCTCAGGTCGCGCTCGCGCGCCAGCATCCGGCGGGCGGCGTCGGGGCGGTCGGACTCCGCCAGGTCGGGCAGGCGCTCCAGCAGGCGGTGGATCAGGTCGCCGCGCCGGAACCGGCCCAGACCCGCGCCGGGGCCTTCGCCGCGCGCCAGCGGGGACGGCGCCGGGATGCGCTTCTGCTCCTGCATCTGCGAGGGCGAGGCGAAGCGGGCGGCGGCGTCGCGCGGCGGGTCGGTCCGCGCCCAGGCGGGGGCCTCCGCGCGCATCTCGACCGTGGCGACGGCGGCGGGCAGGCTGTCGGGGTCGGCGCCGTAGCGGCGGACGCCGCCGTCCAGCTCGCGCACCTGATCGCCCAGGCGGTCGAAGGTCTCTTCGATCACCGACCACCAGTCACCGGCCTCGGGCGCGCGTTTCGAGCCGCGTCCCATGACGATCACCCGGTCGCGCGCGCGGGTCAGGGCGACGTAGAGCAGGCGCAGAGATTCATCGCCGACCCGCGCCTCGCGCGCCGCCCGGGCGTCGGCCGAGGCGGGGCAGTCCTCCTTGGACGAGCCGGGGCACATCAGCCAGGCCTCGGCGCCGTCCTCCAGCGGGACGGGCATCAGGGACGGCCCCTGCGCCTTCGCCTTCATCGTGGTGTCGGGCAGGATGACGACCGGCGCCTCCAGCCCCTTGGCGCCGTGGACGGTCATGACGCGGACCTCGCCGCGCGGACCCTCCAGTTCGCGCTTCACCTCGACGTCGGCGGCTTCGAGCAGGGCGAGACAGGTCTCCAGGTCAGTCCCGCCGCGCCCCTCGGCGGCCAGCACCTGATTGAGGGTCTCGTCGACGGCTTCCTCGGCCTCGCGGCCCAGCCGGGTCAGGATGCGGGCGCGGCCGGACTGGCCTGTCGCGTCCACCCGGGTCAGCAGGCGGGAGAAGAAGCCGAAGGGGTCGAGGTCGCGGGCGCCGCGCGCCGCGCGCAGCAGGTCCAGCGCCCGGCCCCACTCGGGCCGCTCCTCCGCCCGGCGCTTCAGTTCGCGCCACAGGCCGTCGCGCTTTTCGCGGCCCGCCAGGTCGAACAGGCTGTCCTCGTCCACGTCGCAGAAGGGGCCGCGCAGCACCTCGGCCAGGGTCAGGTCGTCGCCGGGGAAGAGGGCGAACCGGGCGAGCGCCTTCAGGTCGTCGAAGACGATGTGCTGCGACAGCTTCAGCCGGTCGGCGCCGGCCACCGGCGCGCCCGCCGCCTTCAGGGCGCGGATGATCTCTTCAAACGTCGCGTCACGGCGGCGGACCAGGATCAGGAAGTCGCCGTAGCGGCAGGGACGCGGCGTCCCGTCCTTGTCGAAGACGACGACGCCGCTCTCGACCTGGCGGATGATCTCGTTCGCCAGGGTCTGAGCCATGCGCTTGCGGGCGCTGGCGGTTCCTTCCTGATCGACGGGGTCGGTCCAGGCGTCGCGCTCGGGCGGGGCCTCGTCGACGAACAGGGGCCACAGCTCGACGGCGCCGGGCTGGCCTTTTCGGGCGGCGGTGTGATGCGGGATCTCGCCCGTTTCGCCGACCAGGGCGCGGGCTCGTTCGGGCGTGCCGAAGACTGCGTCCACGAAGGTCAGCACCGCCTCCGTCGAGCGGTAGGAGGTCTCCAGCGGCACGCCCTCGAAGGCGCCGCCCGCCCCGGTGATCAGGCTGTCATAGACCTGCGATTCCTGCCTCAGGCGCTCGGGCCGGGCGCCCTGGAAGGAGTAGATGGACTGCTTCTCGTCGCCGACGGCGAAGACGGTGCGGTCGGTGTCCGAGACGGTGAAGAACTCGCCGGTCAGGGCGCGCATGATGGCCCACTGTTCGGGGGCGGTGTCCTGAGCCTCGTCGATCAAGACGTGGTCGACGCCGCCGTCCAGCTTGTACAGCACCCAGGCGGCGGTCGAGCGGACGGTCAGCAGCTCCACCGTGCGGGCCACCAGGTCGGAGAAGTCGAGCGCTCCGTGCGCCGTCTTGGCCGCCTCGTAGAGGGCGGCGTGGGCGTTGGCGAGGGTCAGCAGCTTGATGGTGTCGTCGGCGACCTTGGCGGCGCGCAGCTGGTCGCGGGCGGCCAGGAATTTGTCCTGCAGGTCGGTCAGCCAGCCGACGGCGTCGGGCGGGGCCTGTTTGGTCGCCATCGACTTGCGGGGCGAGCCCGAGCCGGTCAGGAAGACCACGCCCAGGCCGTGGAAGCTCCAGTCGTGGTCGAGGGCGTGGATCAGTTCCGCGGCCCGGTCCTTGTCGGTCTTGGAACCGGTCGCCATCAGCTCGGCCATGCGGCGGGCCTCGGCCCGGTCCAGCCAGCGCAGGAAGTCGGCCTCGATGTCCTCGGGCGTCTTTTGCGGATCGGCCCCGGTCAGGACATGGGGGCCAGGCGCGCGGCCGTCGGCGACGCGGGCGACATAGTCGGTCAGCTCGGCGCGCCGGTTCTCGATCAGGGCCAGCAACTCCTGGAAGCGGCCCCAGTCCAGCTCGACCGCGAAGTGGCTGTAGGCCTGGCCGACCGGCCCCTCGGCGTCATTGAGGGCGGCGCGGGCCAGGTCTTCGCGCGCGGCGTGGCTGAGGGCGATCGCCGCCTCGTTCTCCAGCACGGTGAAGCGCGGCGAGACCCCCGCCTCGATAGGGAAGCGGCGCAGCAGCTTTTCGCAGAAGGCGTGGATGGTCTGGATCTTCAGCCCGCCGGGCGTCTCCAGGGCGCGGGCGAACAGGCGCCGCGCCTCGGACAGGCGGGCGGGGTTGAGGGCGGCGGGGTCGCTGTCGTCCAGCTTGGCCAGCGCGGCCGACAGTTCGCCGTCGTCCATGACGGCCCATTTGCCGAGCGTCTCGAACAGGCGGGCCTGCATCTCGGCGGCGGCGGCCTTGGTGTAGGTCACGCACAGAATGGCAGAGGGCGCGGCGCCGCCCAGCAGCAGGCGCGCCACCCGGCTGACCAGGGTGGTGGTCTTGCCCGATCCCGCGTTGGCGGTGACGAAGACCGAGCGCGCCGGGTCGGCGGCGCGGGTTTGGGGGTTGAGGGCGTCTTCGGGCCGGTTGTGGAGGTTCATTCCGCCTCTCCTTCCTCGGCCCCGCCGATGACGTGCCATTCCCAGACGCGGGCCAAGAGGTTGTAGGGGCTGTAGCTGCCCATCAGGTGCGGCGCGGCCCACGAGAGGTAGGGCGTCTCCGGCCGATCGAACTCGGCGACGCGAGCCATCAGGCCTTGCAGCGCGGCGTCGGACAGGATCTGCGCCTCCGGCCCGGCCGCGCGCACGGCGACCTCGCCCGCCTTCTTGCGGCCGACGACGCGGACGTAGGTCAGCTCCTCGGGCGGCACGGGGCCGTTGGTCTTTTCGAAGCCGCCGGCGGCCAGGATGGCGCCGGTCAGGGTCAGCTGGGGCGCGAAGCCCGCCTTGATCTGTTTGGCCGACGGGACCTGGCCGGTCTTGAAGTCCATGACGGCGGCCGACAGGGCGCCGACCTCGATGCGGTCGGCGTAGGCCTTGACGGTGAAGGGACCGCCCGGCGCCTCGAAGGTCAGCGCGCCCTGCTGCTCGATCAGTAAGGCGACGCCGCGCGCACGTCGGTTCGTCTCGAACCCGGCCAGCCAACGGGCGGCGTTTTTCGCCAGCGGCGCCTCGCGGGCCATGGCGGCGTCCTCGAAGCCGTGGGCGCCCAGCTCCTCCAGCAGCAGGCGCTCGATCACCGCGTCGAGATCGTCGGGCAGCCAGTCAGGCCAGTCCTCGGTCAGGCGCTCGATGGCCTTGTGCACGGCGTTGCCGCGCGCCAGGGCCTCGGCCGAGGCGCCGGGACGCTCTATGGGCTCCAGGTTCAGGATGCGGCGGGCGTAAAGCGCATAGGGGTCGCGGACCCAGCGCTCGACCCCGGTGACATAGAGGCTGCGCGGGCGGCGCTCGACCGGGGGCGTGGGTTTGGGCCTCGGCGCAAGTTTGGCCGGGCCGGGCGGCGGGGCGTCGAGGGCCTCGGTCCAGTCGGCGACGCCGGCGGGGGCGCGGAGCTTGACCGGAGTGTCGGGCGCGTCGGCGCCGCGCGTCAGCATCTCCAGCCGCCACAGCCAGCGCGAGCGCACGGCGGGCTGGCCGCCGCGCCGCTCGCAGTGGACCAGGATCGCCTCCTCGGCGCAGGCGGCCTGGACGAAATCCTGCGCCGTCTGGCCCAGGCGCCGCTCGGGCGCGGGCAGGGGCAGGGCGGCGCGCATCGGCCGTGACAGGAAGGGATCGACCGGGGCGGCGTTGGGCCAGACGCCCTCCTCCAGCCCGGCCAGGATCATGCGGTCGGCCCGCGCCAGCCGCGCTTCGATGGCGCCGAGGATGCGCAAGGACGGATGGGTGGCGCCGCCGGTGCGCACCGTCGTCTCGGCCAGCAAGGCGGCGATCAGGTCGGCGAACTCGGCGGGCGTGGTCTGTCCCAGCGGACCGCCGCCCTCGATCAGGGCCGACAGCAGAGAGGCCGCCGCCTCGCCGTCCGGCCCGGCCCAGGCGGTCTGACCCGCCAGGGTTTCGATCAGGGCGGCCAGGGTGCGGGCCGCCTCGTCCGGCGCACAGGGGCGGGCCGTCGCCAGCGTCTCCAGCCGGTCGGCGAGGGCCTGCGCCCCCTTCAACCGGGCCAGCTTCCAGTCGGCCAGCGGCAGGCCGCCGCGCCGGGGCTGGGCCGCCTTCAGCAGGCGTTCCTGCAGCTGGGACCAGCGGCGCGGGCGCGGGCCGCGCAGGGCGTGCTCCTCCAGCGCCTCGGCGGCGTCGGTGAGCGTCGTCTCGCCCAGATCGAGGCGGACCAGCGGGTGCTTCAGCACGGCCAGCAGGGTTTGCGGCTTCAGCGGCTCGGCCAGGAAGCGGGCGCAAAGGTCGACCAGCACCCCGGCCGTCATCCGCGACAGCGGCTGGCCGGTGGAGGAGTCCGGGACGATGCCCCAGCGCGCCAGCCGCGCCTCGACCCGGCGCGACAGCTGCAGGTCCGGCGTCACCAGGGCGCAGGTGATCGGGCGGCCGTCGGAGCCGCGCTGTTCCAGGCTCTCGCGCATCATCAGGGCGACGGCGGTCGCCGCCTCTTCCTCGGCGCGGACGGACAGGACGGTCAGGCCCGACAGGCCCTCGGCGATGGGGTCGGCGGCGCGGCCCGCCTCGGCCGAGCGGGCGCGCAGGCGCTTGATCTCGGCGCGCCAGTCGTCGGTGGCGTCTGCGGGGCGCAGGGCTTCGTTGATCAGGCGTTGGCGTGCCAGGCCGCGCGCCTCAATGGCGGGTTCGAGGGGCGGCTGGAACCAGGGCTGGACCGCCTCGCGGGCGATCTCGGCCCGGGTCAGCAGGGCCTTCAGCGCGGCCTGCGGATGCTGGTCGTCGATGCGGTCCCAGGCGTCGGCGGCCAGATCGAGATCGAGGCCGGGCAGGACGACCACGCCCTGCGGCGCTTTCGCCACGGCCTTCAGCACATCGGCGGCGGCGGGCACGGTGCCGGTGGACCCGGCGGCGATGACGGGGGGCTGCGGCGGGCGGGCGTCCCACGCCTCGGCCAGACGGCGCAGCAGGGTCGCGCGGCGCCAGGCCGGATCGACGAGGCCGAGCGCCTCCAGCCGCTTGGGCCAGGCCTCGACAGCGAGGCCGAGGAAGCGCGCGCTCTCGCGCCAGTGCTCGGCCAGGTCCTGTCCCGCCAGGGTCGCGACGCGCGACAGGTCCGAGACCTCCTCCAACTGGCAGGAATCGAGAAAGGCGCCGAGCGCATCGGCCATTTCGAGCGCGCGCAGGGGCTTCATCCCCGGCTGGAAGTCTTCGGTGATCATGCGCGCCATCTCGAAGCGGCGCGTCAGGGGGGCGATGGCGGGCGGCAGGTCCAGACCCAGTTCGCCGGGGGCGAAGGGCGGCTCGTCCTCTTCCAGATCGCCGAGCGGCCGCACCTGCGGCAGCAGCACGGGCCGCTCACCCGCCAGCTTGCCCAGGGCGAAGGAGAAGGCGCGGGCGGCGCGGCGGTTGGGCAGCAGGATGGTGGCGTCGGTCAGGGTCTCTGGCGGGGCGTCGCCCAGCCAGTCGAGGACGCCTGCCGCCAGGTCCTCGAGAAAGGGCCGCCAGGCGGGCACGGCGCGCCAGCGCGGACCTTCACCCGAGAAAGGATCGAAACGCCCCCCGATCATCGTCAGGTCTCCGCCTTCAGCCGCGCCTCGGCCTCGTCGCGCGCTTGCGGGTCGCCGACGTGCATCCAGTCGCCGTCGAGCACGCAGCCGAAGAGGCGGCCCTCGGCGGCCGAGGCGCGCCACAGGGGGCTGAGCGAGAAGGGGCCGTCGGGGCCGTGGTCGGCGTAATCGGGTCGGGTGATGTGGACGCCCATATAGGCGTAGGGCGCGCTAGCGGCCTCGCCCCGGAAGGTCAGGGCGCCGTCATCGGCCAGGAAGAAGTCGCCGCCGCCCTCGAAGCCGATGGAGCCTTCGCGCCGGGCCAGCAGCAGGGCGGCGTCCATGCGCGCCGGGTCCCATAGGCGGATCAGGTCGCCGAGCGCGTCGCCCCGGTCGATCCAGACGCTGTCGATATTGGCGACGAAGACGGGGGCGTCGCCGAGCAGGGGGCGGGCCTGCTTCAGCCCGCCGCCGGTCTCCAGCAGTTCGGCGCGCTCGTCGGAGATGCGGATGCTCGGGCGCGTGCGGGCGGCCAGATGGCTTTCCAGCCGGTCGGCGAACCAGTGGACGTTGACGACGGCGTCCGTCACGCCCGCCTCCGCCAGCCGGTCGAGCACGTGGTCGATCAGCGCCTTGCCGCCGACCTCTACAAGCGCCTTGGGCCGGTCGTCGGTGAGCGGGCGCATCCGCGTGCCGAGCCCGGCGGCGAGGACCATAGCGGTCTTGGGGCTAGTCATGCGCGTTCTCCGATCCTTCTCCCCTCGGGGGAGAAGGTGCCATGCGGAGCATGACGGATGAGGGGGCGGTCGGCGACGGGCGCGCGATCAGACGGTAGGGGCGAGACCGGGCGAGCGAGCCCCCTCATCCGAGCCGCTGCGCGGCCCACCTTCTCCCCCGAGGGGAGAAGGAAGAGAGCGGCGGCGGTCATCGACGCAGATCCTCCGGCACATATCGGTCCATCCAGGCGGCGACGGCTTCGAGGCCCGGCGCCTGCAGATTGGCGTTCAGGTGGGCCCACATGCGCGGCATGAAGGCGGCGTAGCGGGGCTTGCCGTCGCGGGCGATCAGGCGGGCGAAGATCCCCAGGATGCGCGCCTCGTTCAGCGCCGCCAGACCGGCGTAGGCGGCCATGAAGGCCTCGCGGTCGGTCTCGGGCCGCAGGGCGAAATAGTGGTCCAGCGCCAGGGCCTCCAGCTCGGGCGCCACGTCGCGGCGGGCGTCCTGCAGCAGGGAGTGGAGGTCCCAGGACGGATGAGCCTTCACCGCATCCTGGAAGTCGATCATCCCGACCGAGGCGGCGCCGGTCTTGCCGTCCAGCCGGATCAGGTTCTCGGCGTGATAGTCGCGGTGGGCCATGACGGCGGCGCCCGCCTCGCCCGCCGCCGTGATCGGGGCCCAGACGGCGCGCCATTCGGCGACGGCGTCGTCATTGAAGGCCAGCGACGGGATCAGTTTGGGCAGCCAGTCGACGAACAGGTCGGCCCCGCCCTGCAGGGCGGTCTGGTCGTAGGTCAGCAGGGGCCAGTCGCCCGCCGGACCGGCCAGCGTCCTGGGCGTCGGAGCGGCGTGCAGGACGGCCAGGGCCTCGACGGCGGCGCGATAGAGGGGGGCCGGGTCGGCGCCGGCCTCGATGACGCGGGCGAACAGGGCGTCGCCGAAATCCTCGATCACGGCCAGGCCGTTGGGGGCGTCGACGGCGACGATCTCGGGCGCGGACAGGCCCAGCGACTTCAGGTGGGCGGCGACGGCGGCGAAGGCCTCGATGCGCCCGGCCGACAGGCGGGCGACCGCGTTCCAGCCGTGGGCGCGGCGCTCGTCCGGCGTCCAGGCCGGATCGCAGATCGGGCTCTCGGCGGCGGGGGCCTGATCCATCAGCATCAGGGTCGCGCCCGAAGCCGTGGTCAGCCGCTCGTAGCGGCGCGTCGAAGCGTCGCCGGGCAGGGGCGCGCGGACGGCCCCGGCCAGGCCGGCCGAGCGCAGGAAGTCGAGGCGGAGGGCTTCGCGGTCAGACATGGAGTTCCTTCAGTTTCGCTTCCCACGCCCCTGCGCCAGATACGGTCGCAAGACGGCCTTCGCCGTCCTCGGAGATGGCGATCGTCAGGCGGTCGGGCCCCAGCATCCGGCCGGGATCCTCGCCCAGCCGTTCGGGCCATTCGATGAGGGCGCAACCCTCGTCCAGCGCCTCGTCGAGGCCGACCTCGAAAGCTTCCTCGGGGCGGGTCAGGCGATAGAGGTCGAAATGGGCGACGGGCGGATCGCTCTCGTAGAACTGGACCAGGGTGAAGGTCGGGCTGGGCACGTCCTCGTCGGGGCGCGTCAGGGCGCGGATCAGGCCGCGCGCCAGGGTGGACTTGCCCATGCCCAAGGGGCCGTAGAGCAGGACCGCTTCGCCCGGCGCCAGCAGGGGCGCGATGGCCTGGCCCAGGCGCGTGGTGGCGTCGGCGTGGGGGAGGACGAAGGTCGTCATGCTGAGATCATCATGCGAAGGTCGCGTCAGGATCGGCGGCGAGGGTCCGCTCGACGAAGGTCTTGAGTTTCAGGGTGGCGGCCTGGGCGTCGATGTCCAGGGTCAGCGGCGGGATGGGGCGGCCGACGGTCAGGTCGAAGGCGCGGCCCTTCTTGTTCAGCAGCTCGTGGAAGAGGGTGATGTCGCGCAGCTCCTGGGACACCTTGTCGAACAGGTGGAACAGACGGCTGGTCGGACCGGCGACGTGGATCGGAATGACCGGCGCTTCGTATTTGCGGGCGAGCGAAGCGGCGGTGGCGGCCCACTCCGGATCGGTCAGCTGGCCGTCCGGGCCGAGGCGGGCCAGGCGTCCGGCCGGGAACATGACGACGCAGCGCTCGGCCTCGAAGGCTTCCTTGGCGGCCTGGAGGGTGGCGCGGGTCTTCTCGCGGGTGCGTTTGGCCGTGACCCATTCGACGGGAATGACGGTCTCCGACAGGCGGGGCGAGACCCGCAGGGCGTCGGCGTTGGCGAAGTAGATCAGGTCGTCGCGCACCGTGCGCAGGGCGTCGTGCACCGCCAGGCCGTCGGCGATGCCGGTCGGGTGGTTGCACACCACCAGACAGCGGCCCGAGGCGGGCAGGCGGTCCAGGTGCGGCGTCCGCACCGTCAGCTCCAGCAGGTCGGAGACGTAGTCCAGCGCCTCTCGTCCGCCCATCGGGCCTATGGCGTCAGCCATGCGGCGCGCCTTGGCGTAGTCGAGCAGGCCGTAGAGGGCGGGGCGGACCAGGGGCCAGGCGGCCGATGCCGTGAGCCGGGGCGCGCGCTCGGCGATCAGCACGTCGACGATGTGGGGAGCCGGACTCATCGCCTGCTTGTCGCCGAGCCGGCGGCGGCGGGCAAGCGGCTTGGCGCGGGCGAGAGACTTTGCGGGCGGCTCGCGGCGGTGTTAGGCCTTCGGCCAGACATCCCATCCGCATGAGGAGCGCCTGAATGCGCCGCCTGCCCCATCTCCTGTCCGGCCTCAGCGCCGCCGCCCTGCTGACCGCCACGGCCCTGCCGGCCCTTGCCCTGCCGACGTGGGCCGAGGGAGCGCCCGCCGCTGCGGCGGCGGCCACGGCCCCCGCGACGACCCAGGCCCGCGCCGCCTTCACCTATCAGGACATGATCTCGGCCAACCGGCTGGGCGATCCGCAGGTGTCGCCGGACGGCGAGTGGGTGGTCTATTCGCTGACCCAGACGGACGTGGCGGCCAACAAACGCTCCAGCGCCCTCTACATGCTGGGCCTGAAGGGCGAGGCTCAGCCGCAGAAGCTGGCGATCTCCGAAGGCGGCGCCAACACCGCCCGGTGGGGCGCCGACGGCAAGCTGTATTTCCTGTCGAGCCGCTCCGGCTCAAGCCAGGTGTGGGTCTCGGCCGACAAGGGCGCGACGGCGACGCAGGTCACGGCCCTGCCGACCGACGTCAACGCCTATCGCATCAACGACGCGGGCGATGCGGTGGCCGTGTCGCTGGCCGTCTATCCGGACGCCGCGGACCTGAACGCCTCGGTCGCGCGCGGAAAGACCGAGGGCGAGAAGAAGTCGACCGGCCAGGTCTATGACCGCATGTTCGTGCGTCACTGGGATACGTGGAACGACCACACCCAAAACCACCTGTTCGTCCAGGCGATCGGCGCCGACGGCAAGGCGGGCGGCGAGCCGGTCTGGGTGACGAAGGGCTTCGACGGCGATACGCCCTCCAAGCCGTTCGGCGACGAGAGCGAGTTCACCTTCGCCCCGGACGGCCAGTCGTTGGTCTTCTCGGCGCGCAAGGCCGGGAACAGCGAGCCGTGGAGCACCAACTTCGACCTGTATCAGGTGGCCGTCTCTGCGCCGGGCCAACTGACCAATCTGACCGAGGCCAACCCGGCCTGGGACACCGGCCCGGTCTTCTCGCCGGACGGCCAGACGCTGGCCTACCGCGCCATGGCCCGTCCGGGGTTCGAGGCGGACAAGTATTCGATCTTCCTGCGCGACGTGGCCACCGGCCAGACGCGCCAGATCGCGGCCAACTGGGACCGTTCGGCCGACACCCTGCAGTGGTCGAAGGACGGCAAGACTCTGTACACGACGGCGGGCGATGTCGGTCAGACCAAGCTGTTCGCCATCGACACGCGCAACGGCGTGGTCATGCCGCTGACGGGTGAAGGCCACGTGGGCGCCTTCGGCCAGACGCCCTCGGGCTTCGTCTTTGCGATGGATAGCCTGACCTCGCCCAGCGACCTTTATTTCAAGACTTGGCGCGGCCGCGAGATGCCGCGTCGCCTGACCGAGGTGAACCCGCAGCTGGCGAACAAGGCCTTCGGCGAGGCTGAGCAGTTCAGCTTCCCCGGCTGGAACGACGAGACGGTCCACGGTTACGTCATCAAGCCCGCCAACTATGTCGAGGGTCAGAAGTATCCCGTCGCCTTCCTGATCCACGGCGGTCCGCAGGGCTCTTTCGGCAACTCCTGGTCCTACCGCTGGAACCCCGGCACCTATGCGGGCGCGGGCTATGCGGTGGTGATGATCGATTTCCACGGCTCGACCGGCTACGGCCAGGAATTCACCGACGCCATCAGCGAGCACTGGGGCGATCGCCCGCTGGAAGACCTGCAGAAGGGCTGGGCCTTCGCCCAGTCGAAATATGACTTCCTGGACGGCGACAACGCCTGCGCCCTGGGCGCGTCCTACGGCGGCTATATGATCAACTGGATCGCCGGCAACTGGCCGGGCGAGTTCAAATGCCTGGTCAACCATGACGGCGTCTTCGACACCTTCGGCATGGGCTACGGCACCGAGGAGCTGTGGTTTACCGAGTGGGAATACGGCGGCACGCCGTGGGAAAACCCGCAGGGCTATCAGAAGTTCAACCCGGCCAACCACGTGCAGAACTGGCGCGACCCGATGCTGGTGGTGCAGGGCGACCTCGACTTCCGCATCCCGACGTCGCAGAGCCTGTCGACCTTCACCGCCCTGCAGCGGCGCGGGATCGAGAGCCGTCTGGTCTTCTTCCCCGACGAGAACCACTGGGTGCTGAAGCCCGCCAACAGCCTGCAATGGCACAACGAAGTCTTCGGCTGGCTGGACAAGCATCTGGCCAAGTAAGGCTTAGCCTGACTTCGAGGGCGCGGTTCGTCAGGGCCGCGCCCTTCGTTTTTCGGGGAGGGACGCATGACGCGACGAGGGCTGCTGGCGCCGCTGCTGGCGACCGTGGCGACAGCCGCTTGCGCGCCGTTGATCGGGCAGGAGGCGATGACGCCGGTTCCGCTGGGGCCGCCCGGCTGGCGCACGGCGCGCGCGGCCTATGGCGCCGATCCGCGTCAGACCTTGCGCCTCTATCGACCGGCGGCGGCGAGCCGCTTGCCCATCCTGATCCTGTTGCCGGACGGCGCGCCTGAAGCGGTGGACGAGCGGGCGGGGCGCGATCTGGCCGAGGGCGGCTTCATTGTGGTCCTGGCCGACCGACGCGAGGCGCCGGACAGTCCGCACCCGGCCTTCATTTCCGACGCGGCGGCGGCTGTCGCCTGGGCGAAGGCGCGGGCCGAAGATCTGGGCGGAGACGCGGGGCGCGTCGGCGTGCTGGGGGTGGGCGAGGGCGGTCGCGCGGCTCTGATGCTGGCGCTGGACCGACGCTATCTGGCGGCGGCCGGCGCGCCTGCCGCCGTGCGCGCGGCGGCGGCTCTGGGCGCGCCCGAACGGCCGGATGAGACCTTCACCGACCCCTCGGCCTATGCCGGCGCCTCTGATTCAGCGCCGGTCTGGCGCGGACGAGCGGGCGATCTGGCGGGGGCGGTCAGCTTCCTGCGCGGGGCGCTGGGGTAGGGCCTCAGTCGCCCGCTTCGACGCGCGTCTTGAGATTGGCCAGCTGCGCCGACAGCACGCCGTCGACCGGCGCGGCCCAGGCCTCCAGTCCCCCGCTGGCGTAGCCGCCGACCACATAGGTCCAGGTCAGGGTCGTTCTGTCGCCTTCCGGCTGAAGGCTGAATGTCAGGCCGCCCGCCGCGCCCTGCCCCTGCAACGGGCCGAGGCCGCCTTGCAGCACCAGTTTCGATCCCGGCTCGACCAGCACCGTTTCCAGATGACGCGAGACGCGGCCGTCCGCCGCTTGCTCGCACCAGCAGCCGCCGGGCGACAGGTCCAGCGACAGGGTCGAGGCCTTGAACCAGCGGTGGTCGCGGCTCCACCAGGTCTCGGGCGCGGTCAGCGTCGCCCAGACCCGCGCGGGCGGGGCGGCGATGGTGATGGCGCCGCCGACCTCGAAGCCGCCCGGGGCGGCTGACTTCACCTCGGCCGAGGCGGGCGCGGTGGCGGCCAGCAAGGCCGCAGCGGCGAACGAAAACAGGCGTCGAACCATGGGAGTCCTCCAGGCGGATCAGCAAGCGCGCGCCCGGGCGTTCGGTCAACTGTCGTATCGGCGTGTTTCCCCTGTCTCGCCAAGGTCACGGTTTTCCGCTAGAGGAAGCCATGACAGACAAGATGACCCCCCAGGCGGCGCTGGACCGCCTCGAAACCCTCTACAATCAATCCGTCGCCAATCTGCGTCAGGCCGTGAAGGTCTTTCTGGCGACTGGCGATCGCGCCGAACCCGAGGCCCGCGTGGCGGGCCTGTTCGCCTATCCCCGCCTGACGGTGACCTGGCACGGCGAGCGGCCGCAGAACCTGGAAACCCGCGCCTATGGCCGCCTGTCGTGGCCCGGCGTCTATTCCACCACCATCACCCGGCCCGACCTGTTCCGCGACTATCTGCTGGAGCAGCTGACCCTGCTGGCGACCGAATACGGCGCGACCTTCGCCGTCGAGCCGTCGGATCAGGAAATCCCATTCCCCTATGTGCTGGACGGCTCGGACGTGGTGCTGGACCGCACCATGACGGCGGCCATCGCCCGCTGGTTCCCAACGACGGAACTGGCCCACATCGGCGACGAGGTGTCCGACGGCCTGTGGGAGCCGGGCGAGGAGCATCCGCTGGCCCAGTTCGACGCCCTGCGCACCGACTTCTCGCTGGCGCGGCTGCGGCACTATACTGGCACCCCGGTCGAGGACGTGCAGAGCTTCATCCTCTTCACCAACTACAACCGCTACGTCGACGAGTTCGTGCGCTGGGCCACGACCCAGATCGCCGATCCCGACAGCCCTTATGAGGCCCTGTCTTGCGCCGGGGGCGTGGTGGTGACGCGCGCCACCGACGATCCGGAGGCGGCCATCATGGACGCCGCCTGGCGCAAGCATCAGATGCCCGCCTATCACCTGACGCGGCCGGACGGTCAGGGCATCACCCTGGTCAACATCGGCGTCGGCCCGTCCAACGCCAAGACCATCTGCGACCACCTGGCGGTCATGCGGCCGCACGCCTGGATGATGATCGGTCACTGCGGCGGCCTGCGCGGGAGCCAGACCATCGGCGACTACGTCCTGGCCCACGCCTATCTGCGCGACGACCACGTGCTGGATGCTGTCCTGCCCGCCGACATCCCCATCCCCAACATCGCCGAGGTGCAGCGCGCCCTCTATGACGCGACCAAGCTGGTCTCGGGCGCGCCGGGGGAAGAGGTCAAGAAGCGTCTGCGCACCGGCACCGTCGTCACCACCGACGACCGCAACTGGGAGCTGCGCTATTCCAAGTCGGCCCTGCGCTTCAACCAGAGCCGCGCCGTCGCCATCGACATGGAAAGCGCCACCATCGCCGCCCAGGGCTATCGCTTCCGCGTGCCTTACGGGACGCTGCTGTGCGTGTCGGACAAGCCGCTGCACGGCGAGATCAAGCTGCCGGGCCAGGCCAACCGCTTCTACGAAGGCTCGATCTCGGAGCACCTGCAGATCGGCATTCAGGCGGTGGAGCTGCTGCGGGCGGAGGGCGCGCGCCTTCATTCCCGCAAGCTGCGCGCCTTCGACGAGCCGCCATTCAGATAAGGGGGCTTACGCTCGCGAAGCGGTCGCTCGCTGCTTGAGCCCAGGCCCGACGCCTCTCCCTCCCCGGGACGGGGAGGGAGAGGCGTCGGGCGTCGTCCCGAGAAAGAACTTTACAAAATAAAGTCCTTGGCTCATCTTCTGCACCACAGGCAGGGAGAGACGCCATGACCCGCGACCAGGTTCAATCCGTTCACGACGACATCGCCTATATGAAGGCCCTGGCCCAGGAAGGGCGGCAGGCGCCGCTGCTGGGCGGGCGCATACTCGTCACCGCTGGACTGGTGTTCGGCGTGGCGGCGGTCATCCACTACGCCATCAACAGCGGGCTGATAGACATGGCGCCGGTCGCCTATCTGATCCTGTGGGGCTCGGCCATGGTGATCTTCTTCGGCGCCCTGATCGTCGAGATCCGGCGTTGCGAGGGCAGGCCGGGCGCGCAGTCGGCGGGCAACCGCGCCGCCAGCGCCGGCTGGATGGGCGCAGGCTTGGGCATCTTCGTCATGTCCCTGGCGATGGGGGTGATCGGCTGGAAGACCCAAAGCGACGCAGTCGCCATGATCTTTCCGTCGCTGATCTTCGCCCTTTACGGCTCGGCTTGGGCGGTGTCGGCGACCATGAGCGGGCAGAAGTGGCAGTGGTATCTCGCGATCGGATGCTGGATCGCCACGCCATTGATCGCCTTTCTGATCGGCAGCCCTGCGATGTGGCTGGGCTATGCGGCGGGGCTGTTTCTGTTCGCCCTCGTTCCCGGCCTGATGCTGATGCGCCAGGAACCGACGGAGGTGGTCTGACATGACCGCTTCTGAGCCAACGCCCGATGCGGCCGACGATTTCGACATCGGCCGCATAGACGAGGTGATCCACGGCCGGGTGCGCCTGGGGATCATGGCCTATCTGTCGGGCGTAGAGAGCGCCGAGTTCGGCGAGTTGAAGGCCCGGCTGCAGACCACGGACGGCAATCTGTCGGTGCATCTGCGCAAGCTGGAGGAGGCGGGCTTCGTCGCCGTGTCCAAGAGCTTTCAGGGCCGCAAACCCCTGACGCGCGCCAGCATGACGACGGCGGGCCGCGACGCTTTTCTCGCCTATCTGGACGCCATGTCAGCCCTGGTGGCGGGGCGCTGAGGGCGGCTGGCGTCAGGGCGCGAACCGTCTATGGAAGACGGTCATGAGCGAGCGCCTTTCATCATCTGATACTGGCGGCCAAGGGGCGCTATCGGCGCTGGCTGTGGAGCCGTGCGGCTGGGTCGATCCGGTGGCGGTCGCGGCGGGCATCCACCGGTGCGAAGGGGCGCTGGGGCTGATCGCCGGGGCCGACGATCCCACCGCGCATGGCGGGCGGATGTCCTTCGTCGCCTGCGAGCCGGACCTGTGCGTGATCGGGCCGGTCAGCGACGCTGCGCCGTTCCAGGCTCTCAGGAATCCGGCTTTCGCGGGCGGCGGCGTCGTCGGCTTGATGAGTTATGAAGCCGGCTCGCGCCCGGCGACGGGTGATCGGGGCGGGGATTGGCCCGATCTGATGCTGGCCCGCTATCCGGCCCTGCTGGCCTTCGATCACCAGACGAAAGAGGTGCGCGCCGTGGGGCGGGGGCGTACCGAGGCGCAGGCGCGCGAACAGGCGCGCCGGGCGGCGGCCTGGCTGACGCTGGCGCAGACGCCGGGAACGCCGTCGGCCCCGGCTTCGGCCTTTGAGGGCGAGGCGGCGCCCGACGTTTATGAGGCCGCCGTCGCGGATGTCGTGGCGCGCATCGCGGCGGGCGAGCTGTTTCAGGCCAACATCGCCCGCGCCTGGTCGGGCAGGCTGGAGCCGGGAGGCGACCCGTTCGATGTCTTTGTGCGGTTGTCGGCGGCGCGCGGCGCGGCCTACGGCGCCTTCTGGCGGCTTGGCGATCGGGCGATCGTGTCCAACTCGCCGGAACTGTTCCTGACCTTCGACAAGGCGAGCAGGCGGATCGAGGCCCGGCCGATCAAGGGGACGCGGCCGCGCGGGGCCGATCCGGAGCGTGACGACGCCCTGGCGGCTGAACTGACCGCCAGCGCCAAGGATCGGGCCGAGAATCTGATGATCGTCGATCTGATGCGCAACGACCTGGCGCGGGCGGCGAGGCCGGGCACGGTCCGCGTCGAGGGGCTGTTCGAGTTGGAGCGCCACCCAACGGTGCATCATCTGGTCTCGACCGTCAGCGCCGAGGCCGCCGCAGGGTTCGGTCCGGCTGAGGTGCTGGAGGCGGCCTTTCCCCCTGGCTCGATCACCGGGGCCCCCAAGCATCAGGCCATGAAGTTGATCGCGGCGCATGAACCGCCGCGCGGGCCGTGGTGCGGTTCGCTGTTCGGCTGGGGGCTGGCGGGCGATCTCCGGCTTACGGCGTCGGTGCTGATCCGCACGGCGGCTTTCGTTCAGGGTGAGAAGGGCTGGCGATGGCGCGCTCAGGCCGGGGCGGGCATCGTCGCCGACAGCGACCCCCGCGCCGAGCGGCTTGAGACCGAGGCCAAGATCCTGGCCTTGAAGCAGGCCCTAACGGGGTAGGTCAGCAGTCGGTGCAGACGACGCGGTCAACGGTGCGCGGCCGCAGGAAATAACGGCGCGACAGGGCGACCGGCTTGGGCAGGACGGCGGCGAACGGCGACCTGTAGATATACTGGGTCTCCCCCATGATCACCGTCTGCTCCTTCTCGACCACGTCGGGCGGCAAATCGGTGACGGGATCGCCGCGCTGTAGAGGCGACAGCGCCTTGCCGTTGCCGTGGCTCCACTCGATTGTCGCGGCGCCCGTGGCGTCGACGGAGATGCTGGTGGTGCGGATGGACAGTTCGGCGGCGGGGAAGGGCCGCATGATCAGGCCGCCGACGGCGTAGATGGCGTCGATCCCGGCCCGATTGGTTCTTTCGCTCTGGGCGACCAGGTCCGACACGACCGAAGCGGCGTGACTGGCGCGGCGCTGGGCCATGAAGCCCTGGCTGAACTCGACCAGGCCGAAATAGAGCAGGATCATCACCGGCGCGATCAGGGCGAACTCGATCGCCGTGGCGCCGTCCCGGTCGCCGGGCAGGCGGCGCACGGGCCGCAAACGCAGGCGCCGGTTCATTGATAGGGCTCGTTGCGGAAGGCCAGGGTGGTGGTCAGCATCACCCGCCCGTCCTTGGTGCGCGCCACCGCCTGGGCGATCATCGGCGTGACGATCTGCTGTTCATACCAGACCCGCACGAGCACGCGCTGGCCGGGGCCGCCGGGTTCGAATTTCAGGCCGGTGGGGTCGAACTGGTCGCCGCTGGTCGGGTCCGGCGGGGCCTTGCTCGGGTCGGTCAAGGAAAAGTCGTCCAGCACGCGCACGTCGATGAAGGCGCGGCGGCCGCAGTCGCCGGAAAACAGGCTCATCTCGGCGCAGAACTTGTCCTTGAACTGCTCGGGCGTCAGTTCCTGCGTCTGGGCCTGGCCGGTGCGCACCTGGCGGGCGGCGTCCGAGGCGGCGGTCTCGACCAGGGCGTCGACCAGCAGCATCAGGCCGATCTCCAATATGCCGAACAGCAGCAGGAAGAAGGGAAGGGCGACCAGGCCGAACTCGATGGCGTTCGAGCCCTCGCGTCGTTTCCGGTCGTGAGAACGTCGCGCCAAGGCCCGGCCTTTTAAGAGCCGCGCCCGGGGGCGCTGTTGTCGGTGATGATGGGCGCGTCAACAGGCTCGCAGGTCGCGCCGCAGGTTACTTCAGTCGTGTGCCGCCCGCGCCAGACCCGCACCGTGCCCGCGCTGCTGGGCGCCACCACGATCTGGCGCTGAAACAGAGGGCGGCCCAGGCCGTCCACGGCGATGACCTCGGTCACCCCATAGGCCTTGCCGGTGATGAACAGGGTGCGCGCGTCGGTGACGGCGACGTCGGCGATTGCGGGGTTGGCGACGATGACCGATCCGGCGGCGGCGCCGAGCTGGACGCGCGCAGCCTGATGGATCGGAACTTCCAGTTGACGGCTCTGCGCCGTTGCCGCCGTCGCGCCCAGAACAACCGGCAGGCCGACAAGCAGCAGGCGGATCAGGTTCGCCCTGTTGGGCTTGGCCGGTGCCGTCATGTCGGAACCTCCGAAGTCAAAAGAACGGGCGCGCGCGACGCCGCGCGTGAACTGTCGCGCGCAAAGGTCAAGATTTCCTGAAATTCGCGTGTCCTCGGGGGATTTGGACGCCTCATAGTAAACACACAAGTAACCATCATAATTCTGCGACGCAGGGCTAGATTTTACTCGTCCTTAATCCGATGCGGCGCACGATCGTCAGGCAAACGGGGATCAAGCGGGCAGAAAACCGGTGACCCTGAATGGTGGGACTGTTGCTCGCTCTGAACAAAGGAAGACAACTCATGCGTAACTTCATCAATCGCTTCGCCAAAGACGAATCCGGCGCCACGGCCATCGAATACGGCCTGATCGCCGCCCTGATCTCTGTGGTCATCATTGGCGCGCTCGTCACCATCGGTCCGAAAGTCTCGGCCATGTTCAGCAAGGTCGACACTGAGTTGGACAAAGCCAAGTAAATCCTAACGGATTTTATCGAAACGGCCGGGGCGCAAGTCCCGGCCGTTTTTGTTTGCGCCTTCTGTCGATTGTCATCGTGTGTCTCGAAGCGAAACCGAGTTTTAAAGACTTGAGGGCAGGCTGATGGTATGGACCAACTCTCCCTCATCCTTCTCGCCGTCCTCCCCGTGCTCGCCGTCGTCGCGGCTCTGCATGACCTGACGACGATGAAGATTCCGAACTGGATTTCTATCGCGCTCGTCGTCGGCTTCTTTCCGGCGGCGCTGGCGCTGGGTCTGCCGCTTAGCGTGGTGGGCGTCTGCGCCGGGATGGCGCTGGCGGCCCTGTTCATCGGCGCAGGGATGTTCGCGCTGAACTGGATCGGCGGAGGCGACGCCAAGCTGCTGGCGGCGGCGACTCTGTGGATGGGGCTATCGGGTACGCTGCCTTTTCTGCTCTTCACCGGGCTGGCCGGCGGAGCCTTCTGCATGCTGCTGCTGACGGCGCGCAGTCGCCTGCCCGTCCTGGCCCAGACGGGACCGAGCTGGATGATGCGGCTGATGCAGCCCAAGGGCGACATTCCCTACGGCGTCGCCATCGCCATCGGGGCCCTGCTCGCGTATCCCGAAAGTCCGCTGATGGCCGCCTTCATCGCGGGCTGATCCGCGTTCGCCAAGGCCTGTCCCGCTTAGGGACGCGTTAACCTCGATCCGTCATCATTGTTAACGGCAGGGGGCGGCCCGCGCGCTATCGCGTCGTCGCGTCTGCCGGAGACCGTCGATGAAGCCCGCCAAGATCGCCGTCATCTGCATCGCCGCCCTGGCCGCTGTCGGCCTGGCGCTGGTGGTGCGCGCCATGGGTTCGTCCGGCGCAGAGCCGGCGACGGCCTCGGCCGCCGTCGAGGCGCGGCCGATGGCCAAGGTTCTGGTCGCCGCGCGCGATCTGGAGCCGGGCCGACGCCTGGCCGACGCGGACCTGAGCTGGAAGGACTGGCCGACCGAGGAGCTGAATCCGCTCTTCATCACCGACGGCTCGACCCCGCCGCCCGCCAAGTCCGAAGGCGCCGCCGCCGAGAACGCCGCCGTCGACGCCAAGGGCGAACCGAGCCGTGAGCAGGCGCGCGACCAGGCGGTCGAGCGCGCCCTGAAGGCCGCCGCTGAATTGAACGGTCCGGGCGCCAAGTCCGACTATATCGGCGCCGTGGTGCGCGAACCCATTCTGGCGGGCGAGCCGATCGTGGCGCGCAAGATCGTTCGCGCCGGGGACAGCGGCTATATGGCCGCCTATCTGGAGCCGGGCACGCGCGCCATGGCCATCCGCGTCAATGTCGAGACCGCCGCCGGGGGCTTCATCCTGCCCGGCGACCGGGTGGACGTGCTGATGACGCGCGAGATCAAGAACAACGACAGCGGCGCCGGGCCGCGCTTCACGACGGCGACGATCATGCGCAACATGAAGGTCCTGGCCATCGACCAGACCACCCGCGCCGCCGAGGACGAAAAGGCCGTCGTCGGCGCCACCGCCACCCTGGCCGTCAGCGAACGCGACGCCGAGCTTCTGGCCCTGGCGCGGTCCGAGGGGGATCTGTCGCTGGTGCTGCGCTCCTATGCCGATACGGCGGGACCGTCCGGCCACGTTCCGGGCGCGGTGCGGCGCGGCGGCGAGCGGACGGGCGCGGTGGTGAAGATCTATCGCGGCGGCGACGCGCAGGAAGTGCCGACGCCATGAGGATTTCGCGCATGAAACCTTTCGCCGTCGCCGCCAGCGTCGCTGTGCTCGCTCTGGGCGGGGCGGGCGCGCCGATGGATCAGGCGGGCGCCCAGACGACGCGCGCCGCCATCACGGCCGGCTCGGCGCCGCAGCTGGTCAACCTGCCGCGCGGGACCTCCTTTGCGGTCGACCTGCCGTCTGATGCGCGCGACGTCATCATCTCCAACCCGCGCGTCGCCGAGGCCATGCTGCATTCGCCGCGCCGCATCACGATGATCGGCCTGGAGGGGGGCGAGACGGACGCCGTGTTCCTGGATGGCTCCGGCCGCACCATTCTGGCGCTGCGCGTGCGGGTGGATGCCGGCGTCAGCGCCCTGCAGGACACGCTGAACCGCATCGCGCCCGGTTCGGATCTGCGCGCCGAAGCGGTCAACGACAGCATCATCCTGACCGGTCTGGCCGCCAGTCCGGCCGACGCCGACCGCGCCGCCCAGGTGGCCCGCGCCTTCGTCAGCGCGCCCGAGAAGGTCATGAACATGATCTCGGTCGCCGGTTCGGACCAGGTGACGCTGAAGGTCCGTGTCGTCGAGGTGCAGCGTAATGTGCTGAAGCAGCTTGGCGTTTCGACCGACATCCTGCGCGGCAATGGCATCCACTCATACGGTTTTGAGCGGGCTTCCAGCTTTGGCGTGAATGGGGTTCAGAGCGGCGGCGGCTCACTCTGTTATGGGCAGGCTGGCGGACGGACGACCGATTTCAATACGACAAACACCACGACCAGTCAGAACGGGGTCACTTCGGGGACGAATAACTCTGTCACTGGGAGTCTGAACAGTTCGGTGTCGAACGACATGGGATGGCGCGCGGAGTTCCCAACCGAGGTAACGGTCATCGACATCAACGGGAATCCCGTCACGGTAACGGGGGCGAGCCTTACGGAGTTGAGTCGCAAGGCTCAGGCGTCTCTTTCGGCTGTAAACACCGTTACCAACGGCTCTTCTTCGTCACTGTCAAACGTCGTCAGCAATGTCGCGTCTACAGCCTGGAAGACGATGACCGGAACCAATGCCAACGCTTGTCTGGAAGCATTTGAACGGGTCGGGCTCATTCGGACACTCGCGGAACCGAACCTGACGTCAGTGAACGGCGAGACCGCCAACTTCCTTGCGGGCGGCGAGTTTCCCGTCCCTACTGGCCGGGATCGTGATGGCCAGATCACAGTGCAATACAAACCTTATGGCGTCGGCCTGGCGTTCCGCCCGGTCGTGCTGTCCGAAGGGCGCATCAGCCTTCAGGTCAAGGTCGAGGTGTCGGAGCTGACGCCTAGCGGCGGGCTGACCATCGGCGCGGGAACGCCCTCGTCGATCACTCTGCCGGGCCTGTCGGTTCGACGCAGCGAGAACACCATCGAACTGCCGTCAGGCGGGTCGATGATGATTGCAGGCCTGTTGCAGGAAAGCACGCGCCAGACTGTCGATTCCCTGCCCGGCATGACCAATATCCCGGTGCTGGGGCAGTTGTTCCGCTCGCGCGACTATCTGATGGGCGAGACCGAACTGGTGGTTATCGTCGAGCCCTATGTCGTCACGCCGACGGCGCCGGGGCGGATGCAGACGCCGGCCGACGGCCTGCGCATCGCCCATGACGCCCAGACTATTTTCTTCGGCCAACTGAACCAGGTCTACGGCTCGCCCGCGCCGACCGCCCAGGCGGGCGCCGGATGGCGCGGCCCCGTCGGCTATGTGATCGAGTGAACGCCATGACCCGACCCTTCTCGCGACATCTCGCCCTGATCGCCCTGACGGCGGGCGGATTGGTCCTGTCGGCCTGCGTCGGCGGCCCGGCGAGCCTGGGCGGCGAGCCGCCGCTGACGCCCACGTCGCGCTACTCGCTCCAGGTCGAGCCGGGGCTGGAGCGCATCGCCCTGGCGGTGCATGAGACGGGCGTATCGGCCAATCAGCGCGCGGCCCTGGGCGATCTGGTCAACCGCTTCGCCATGGAGGGGGCGCCGGTCCTGGTCATCGAGGCTCCGTCCGGCGGCGACCCGGTGGCGGCCGAGGCGGCCTGGGGCGTCCGGGCGATCCTGCAACAGGCGGGGGTGCCGGAGGACCGCATCCAGGTCGCCGCCTATGTCGCGCCTGATCCGCGCGCGCCGGTGCTGGTCGGGTTCGAGACCGTTCGGGCGGTGGTGCCTCAGTGCGGGACGCAATGGGGCAATTTGGGCCGCAGCGGCGACAATCAGTCCGCCTCCAACTTCGGCTGCGCCGTCAACGCCAACCTGGCCGCCCAGATCGCCGACCCGCGCGACATCGTGGCGCCGCGCGGCATGACGCCGTCCGAGGCCGGGCGACGCGCGGTGGTGTTCGACGCCTATCGCAAGGGAACCGCGACCTCGGCGGCGCGCGAACCCCTGCTGTCGCAAATGCGCATCTCACAGGCCATTCAATGAGCAAGCTGGCCGATACCCATTCGAGCGGGTTCGACGCCCTGGACGGCTTTGATCTGGACGACGAGTTTCTGGATCTTGATGACGGTCGGCCGGGTCCGCCGCTGACGCCCCCGCCCGCCGCCGCGCCGATGTCCGCCCCTGCGGAAGCTGCGTTCGTCGAGGCGGCGCCGCCCGCCGTTGCGGCGCCTTCGACCCTCAGCCCGGTGAGCGGGGCGGTGGAAGTCGCCATTCCGCGCATCGCCGTTCATGTCTTCGCCGAGCGTCAGGATACGGCGGCCGCCGGCGAGCGCGCCGGTCAGGACCGCCGCATGGCCCGCGCCGCCACCCAGATCCGTCTGGGCGGGGTGCAGGCGGCCATCGAGGCCTATCAGCACGAGCCGACGCCGCCCCTGGTGATCGTCGAAAGCCTGAAGGACCCGCAGAGCCTGCTGGCCGAGATCGACCAACTGGCCCAGGTCTGCGATTCCGGCACCAAGGTCGTCATCATCGGCGCCGCCAACGACATCCTGCTGTATCGCGAACTGATGCGGCGCGGCGTCAGCGAATATCTGGTGGCGCCGATCCAGCCGTTGCAGCTGATCGCGGCGATCGGCGGCCTGTTCGCCGATCCGGCCCAGCCCTTCGTCGGCCGCACCATCGCCTTCGTCGGCGCGCGCGGCGGCGCCGGGGCCTCGGCCGTGGCGCACAACACCGCCTATGCGATGAGCGAGAGGATCGGCGTCAACACCGTCATCGTCGACTATGACCTGCCGTTCGGCACCGCCGGGCTGGACTTCAATCAGGACCCGCTGGGCGGGGTCGCCGACGCCCTGAAGCAACCGGAGCGTCTGGACGCCACCCTGCTGGACCGGATGACGGTGCGCTGCACCGACAAGCTGAGCCTGCTGGCGGCGCCCGCCACACTGGACGCCGACTGGGACTTCAGCCCCGACGTGTTCGAGGAAGTCACCGGCCGGATCCGCGCCACGGCGCCCTTCGTCGTGCTGGACCTGCCGCACCTGTGGTCGGGCTGGATGCGGCGGGCGCTGATTTCAGCGGACGAGGTGGTCCTGGTGGCGACGCCGGACCTGGCCTCGCTGCGCAACGCCAAGAACATGATCGACCTGATCAAACAGGGGCGGCCCAACGATGCGCCGCCGCGTCTGGTGCTGAACCAGGTCGGCCTGCCCGGACGGCCCGAGATCCCGGTCAAGGATTTCGGCGCGGCGCTGGGCGTGCATCCCAGCCTGATCATCCCCTTCGACGCTAAGGTGTTTGGCACGGCGGCCAACAATGGCCAGATGATCATCGACTCGGCGGCCAAGACCAAACCAGCTGAGGCGTTCGAGACCCTGGCCCAGATCGTGTCTCATCGCGAGCTTCCGGTTGCGGGGGGGCAGACGCGGGCCAAGGCTGCGGCGGGCGGTTCGTCGCTGTTCGCCGGTCTGTTCAGCCGGAAGCGGGCCTAGGTGTTCGGCAAGCGGACAGCTCCGGCGGCGGCTCAGACGGTCACGCGTCCGGCGGCCGCGCCTGACCCTGGCTTTGAGAAGGCTGCGCCCCGCCGTCCGACGTTGGAGCCGGTCGACGCCTTCTCGCCTGAGGAGCTGGACCCGCTGACGCCGACGACGCCCAAGCGTCCTGATCCTTTCGAACACGCGCTGGGACAGTCGGATCAGCCGCGTGCGGCTGCGGGCGGCGCAGGGCCGCGCGCCACCGCCGGTCTGGCTCAGTTGAAGAACGCCCAGGCGGTCGCCGAGATCGTTCGCGAGCAGAGCGACTATTACCACGCGACGAAGACGACCATCTTCAACGCCCTGATGAACACCATCGACCTGGCCCAGCTGGCGCAGCTGGATCAGAAGGCGGCGTCCGAGGAAATCCGCGACATCGTCTCGGAACTGGTGGCGATCAAGAACGTCTCCATGTCGGTGGCCGAGCAGGAGCATCTGGTCCAGGACATCCTGAACGATGTGCTGGGGTATGGCCCGCTGGAGCCGCTGCTGGCGCGCGACGACATCGCCGACATCATGGTCAATGGGGCAGGGCGCGTCTTCATCGAGGTCGGCGGCAAGGTGCAGCTGACTAACGTTCGTTTCCGCGACAACACCCAGCTGATGAACATCTGTCAGCGGATCGTGTCGCAGGTCGGTCGCCGCGTCGACGAAGCCAGCCCCATCTGCGACGCCCGCCTGCCCGACGGCAGCCGCGTCAACGTCATCGCCCCGCCCCTGGCCATCGACGGGCCGACGCTGACGATCCGGAAGTTCAAGAAGGACAAGCTGACGATGCGCAATCTGGTGGAGTTCGCCTCCATCAGTCCCGAGGGCGCGCGCGTCCTGGGCGTCATCGGCGCTTCGCGATGCAATCTGGTGATTTCGGGGGGCACGGGCTCGGGCAAGACCACCCTGCTGAACACCCTGACGGCCTTCATCGACCCGACCGAGCGCGTCATCACCTGCGAGGACGCCGCCGAACTGCAGCTGCAGCAGCCGCACGTCGTGCGTCTGGAGACCCGCCCGCCGAACCTGGAGGGCCAGGGCCAGATCACCATGCGCGACCTGGTCAAGAACTGCCTGCGGATGCGCCCCGAACGCATCATCGTCGGCGAGGTGCGCGGGCCCGAGGCCTTCGACCTGCTGCAGGCCATGAACACCGGCCACGACGGGTCGATGGGCACGCTGCACGCCAACAGCCCGCGCGAGGCGATCAGCCGTCTGGAATCCATGATCACCATGGGCGGCTACGGCCTGCCGTCCAAGACCATCCGCGAGATGATCGTCGGCTCGATCGACGTCATCGTTCAGGCCGCGCGCCTGCGCGACGGCAGCCGGCGCATCACCCACATCACCGAGGTGGTGGGGCTGGAAGGCGACGTCATCGTCACTCAGGACCTGTTCGTCTACGACATCACCGGCGAGGACGCGCACGGCAAGATCACCGGCCGCCACCGCTCGACCGGCATCGCCCGCCCGCGCTTCTGGGACCGCGCCCGCTACTACGGGCTTGAGCGCGAACTGGCCGAGGCCCTGGACGCGGCGGAGTAGGGCGGATGCTGCTTCCTGTGCTTGCGGCGGTTCTAGCCTTCATCACCATCGGCGGCGTCGGCTGGGTGCTGGTCGGCGGCGACGATTCCTCCGGCCAGGCGGTCAAGCGCGCCAAGGTTCTGGCGACCAGCCGCACCGAGTCGGTGGCGGCGGCCAAGCGGGCGGCTGTAGCCAATACGCCCGAGGCCCGACGCAAGCAGATCATGGTCCAGTTGCGCGAGGTCGATCGCCGCGAGCGCAAGGCGCGCATGACCACCAGCGCCAAGCTGAAGCAGGCGGGGCTTGAACTATCGCTGCGGACCTTTGTCGTCATCAGCGTAGTGATGGGGCTGATCGGCGCCCTTCTGGCCTTTGTCCTGGGGGGCAACATCCTCATCGTCCTGGGCGTCGGGATCGCCATGGGGCTGGGCCTGCCGCGCTGGGTCGTGAACATGAAGGCCAAGGCGCGGATGAAGAAGTTCTCCCTGGCCTTTCCCGACGCGGTCGACGTGCTGGTACGCGGCATCAAGACCGGCCTGCCCGTCCATGACTGTTTCAAGGTCATCGCCCGCGAAAGCCCTGAACCTCTGGCGGGCGAGTTCCGCCTGCTGGTCGAGGGGATGGGCGTGGGGCTGACGCTCGCCGACGCCCTGGACAAGATGTACATGCGGATGCCGACGCCGGAGCTGAAGTTCTTCGCCATCGTCATCGCCATTCAGCAGAAGTCCGGCGGCAACCTGGCGGAAGCACTGAGCAACCTGACCTCGGTGCTGCGCGCACGGCGGATGATGGGCGAGAAGATCAAGGCCATGTCGTCCGAAGCCGTGGCCTCGGCGGCCATCATCGGCTCCCTGCCGCCGGTGGTGATGATCATGGTGACCCTGACCAGCCCCAGCTACATGATGCTGCTGTTCACCGACGTGCGCGGCCATGTGATGCTGCTGGGCGCAGTGTTGTGGATGGCCACCGGCGTCTTCGTGATGAAGCGCATGATCAACTTCAAGTTCTGAGGAAGGGGCCAGGACCGTGAACGCCTTCATGCGCTTCATCACCGATCCGCAGAACCTGCTGAGCATCGGCGTGGGCGTGGCCGTTTTCGCCAGCGTCCTGACGCTGCTGTCGTCCTTCGTCGGCGGGGGGCCGCGGCTGGACAAGCGAATGAAGGCGGTGGCCGAACGCCGCGAGGAACTGCGCCGTCGTTCGCGTCAGGCCCTGCGCGGCGGCGGGGGCGAGACGGGCGGCGGGCTGCGTCGCACCGACGACAGTTTCCGCAGCCGGGTGGTGGCGCGGCTGAATCTGGTCAAGCTGCTGGAAGACCCTAAGGTTGCCGAAAACATGACCCAGGCCGGCTTTCGCGGGCCAAGGCCGCTGAACACCTTCTACTTCTTCCGCTTCGCCCTGCCGTTCATCCTGATGGCGTTGACGGCCTTCTACCTGTTCGTGGTGATCAAACCGGACCTGCCGGGCTTCACCCTGTTTTCCTTCGTGATTCTGGCGGCGGGCGTCGGCTTCTATGCGCCGAACATCTATCTGAAGAACATGATCGACAAGCGGCGTCAGTCGATCGTCGCGGCCTTCCCCGACTCGCTGGACCTGCTGCTGATTTGCGTCGAGTCGGGCATGTCCATCGAGGCGGCGATTCAGAAGGTCAGTCAGGAAGTCGGCGGCCAGTCGATCGAACTGGCCGAGGAGCTGTCCCTGCTGTCGGCGGAGCTGAGCTATCTGCCCGAGCGGCGCCTGGCCTATGAGGGCATGGCCAAGCGGACGCAGCATCCGGGCATCCGCGCGGTGGCGACAGCCATGACCCAGGCCGAGACCTACGGCACGCCTCTGGGCAGCGCCCTGCGGGTGATGGCCAAGGAAAACCGCGACCTGCGCCTAGCCGCCGCCGAGAAGAAGGCGGCGGCGCTTCCGGCCAAGCTGACCGTGCCGATGATCCTGTTCTTCCTGCCGGTGCTGTTCGTCGTCATCCTGGGGCCGGCGATCATCAACATCACCGATACGATCAAGGGCGGCTGACGGCTCTGCCGGGAGGCGACGTCAGCCCTGTTCGGCGATCTGTTTCAGCTTCTCGCTGATGGCCTCATAGGCCGGACGGATGCGGGCGCGATGCTTGTCGTGGAACAGTTCGGCCCGCAGCCCGGTGAAGACCATGCCGTGCGAGACGATGCAGGCGCCGCGATCCAGCTCCTCGATTTCATAGTAGCGCAGGGTGCGGAACAGAAAGCCGCGACGCTCGACCCAGACCAGCTGGGCGTTGGGCTCCCACTCGCCCAGATGCGCCTGCACCTGGCGCTCGCCCAGATCCGGCAGACGTTCGGTCAGGCTGATCGGCGCGCCATAGCCAAGGGCGCCCTGAACCTTGACCTCATGCGGATTCCAGCGCTCCCAGCCGCCGAAGTCCGTCAGCACGTCCCAGAGGCGTTCGGCCGTCGCGCGCACGCCGATGCGGTGTTCGATGCGGATCGTTTCCATGCGCTCCCTGTGACATGGGTTTTGCCGTTTAGGAAGACGGCGCGGCCCTGAGCTTCCAGTCGAAGCGGCGTTTGCCCTTGGAGCGCCGGCGCCGTCGCGTTAAGGCCGAAGGCGAAGCAAGGAGCCGTCATGATCACCCGCATCCAGCCCGAACGTCGCATGAGCCAAGCCGTGATCCACGGCGACACCATCTATCTGGCCGGTCAGGTCGGAGAACCGGGGCAGGACGTCGTCGCTCAGACGCGCACCGCCCTGGCGGAGGTCGACGCTCTTCTGGCTGAATGCGGGAGCAACAAGTCGAAGATCCTCTCGGCCCAGGTCTGGCTGGCCGACATCGCCGATTTCGCGGCCATGAACAGCGTGTGGGACGCCTGGGTCGACCCGATCAATCCGCCCGCGCGCGCCACTTGCGAGGCGAAACTGGCCACGCCCGCCTATCGGGTCGAGGTCATCGTCGTGGCGGCGCGCTGATATGGCGCGCGTCATCTCGAATGAGAGCGAGCTGGAGCGGTTCAGAGCGACCCGGGTCACCGCCCTGTACCGTCTCGACCTGATCGAGAAGGGGGCGCAACTGACCTATGAGGACGGCACGCCGGTCGACATGGCGTCCGAGGCGCAGCGCCTGAAGGATCAGGTCGCCGACATGGACCGGCGCATCGCCCGGCTGGAGGCGGCGGGCGAAGCCTGATCTTCACAGACTGACGAAATGTGGTGCGCGACCCATCCGTCGCCGTCTTTCGCGCGAATAAGGCCGCGCTACTGCATTTCACTTTCAGGAGATCGTTCGATGAACCTTCGCACCCTCGCCGTGGCGGCCGCCGCCTTGTCCGCCTGCGCCTTCCCCGCCGCCGCCGAGACCATCTCGACCCACGTGCTGGATCTGGCGCGCGGCGTCGGCGGCCGTGACGTCCCGGTTACCCTGCAAATCAAGTCGGCCGACGGCCAGTGGCGCGATCTGGCGACCAGCCGCACCGACGACAACGGCCGCGTCCGCTCGTTCGGCGACGCGATCAAGACCGAGGCGGCGACCTATCGCCTGGTGTTCGACATGTCGCGTTACGGCGAGCCGACGACGCCGCCCTTCTTCCCCGAGATCGACGTGGTCTTCCAGGTGGCCGATCCCAGCGTCCACTATCACGTGCCGGTGGTGGTCAGCCCTTACGGCTACAGCACCTATCGCGGCAACTAAGGCCGTGACCGTGTTCGGACGCCTCGGTCAGAGGCGTTCGAACACCGTGCGGATGACCGCCTGATAGGCGTCGGTCAGGGCGCGCAGCTCGGCTTCGGGCACGCGCTCGTCCACCTGGTGCATGGTCTGGCCGACCAGGCCCAGCTCCAGCACCGGGCACAGGGTGCGGATGAACCGCGCGTCCGAGGTGCCGCCGGTGGTCGAGGCCTCGGGGCGGCGGCCCAGCGTCGCCTCCACCGCATCCTGCACCGCCGTGACGAAGACGCCCGGCTCGGTCAGGAAGGCCTCGCCCGAGCACATGTGGGTCAGCTCGATGCGCAGGCCGGTCTCGGCCTGGACGGCGCCCGCCTCGCGGTTCAGCCAGTCGATCAGACCGTCGCCGGTGTGGGTCGGATTGAAGCGGATGTTGAGCCGCGCCTTGGCCTCGGCCGGGATGATGTTGCTCGCCGGATTGCCCACGTCGATGGTGGTGATCTCGAGGTTCGACGGCGGGAATTCGGGGTAGCCGTCGTCCAGGACGTGGGCGTCGAGGCGGGTCAGCAGCTTGGCCATCACCGGGGCCGGGTTGGCGGCGCGGTCGGGATAGGCGACGTGGCCCTGCTTGCCATGGACGGAGATCCAGGTGTTGAGCGAGCCGCGCCGCCCGACCTTGATCATGTCGCCCAGGTGATGGGCCGAGGAGGGCTCGCCGACCACGCAGGCGTCGATGACCTCGCCCTCGGCGGCCAGGGTCTCGACCACCCGCTTGGTGCCGTGCAGGGCGGGGCCTTCCTCGTCGCCGGTGATGAGGAAGGACAGGGAGCCGGGCACGTCGCCCTCGGCAAGCACCCGCGAGACGGCGGCGACCCAGGCGGCGATGCCGCCCTTCATGTCCACCGCGCCCCGGCCGTAGAGTACGCCGTCGCGGGTCTCGCCCTCGAAGGGGCCGGCGCTCCAGGCGGCCGGGTCGCCCGTCGGCACCACGTCGGTGTGGCCGGCGAAGCAGAGGTTGGGCGACGCCGCGCCGCGCCGGGCGTAGAGGTTCTCGATGCGGGCGTCGTGGCCGACCCCGGTCGGTCCCTCGAACACCATGCGGCGGCAGGCGAAGCCCAGGCCGGTCAGCGTCCGCTCCAGCACGTCCATGGCCCCTTCGTCGGCGGGGGTGACGGAGGGAATGCGGATCAGGTCGCGGGTCAGTTCGACAGGATCGATGACGGAATGTGATGCGGCGCTCATAGGCTCTATGCTTTAGGCATATCCCGCATCCGCGAGAAGGCCCGACGGCCGCGACAGCGCCCCTTGGTTGAAGACGCATCACGACCGTGACGACCGAAAGCATCGACACCGCCCCGACGGTTCCTCCTCAACCTCCGGCGCCGCCAGGCCCGCCCTCGCACGGCGACGGGCCGTCCAGTCCTTGGGGCATTCGCGACTTCCGCCTGCTGTGGCTGGGACGGCTGGTGGCGGTGCTGGGCATCCAGATCCAGTCGTCGGCCCTGCTGTGGCAGGTCTATGAGATCGCCCGGCGCGATCATCCGATCGAGGAGGCCAGCCTCTATCTGGGCCTGGTGGGGTTGTGCCAGTTCCTGCCGCTGCTGGCCTTCACCCTGCCGGCCGGAGCTATGGCGGATCGGCGCGACCGCAAGCATACCGTCACCCTGTCGATCATCGTCGAGGGGATGTGCGCGGGCGCCTTCCTGATGATGGCGCTGCACGGGTCGCCGCCGCTGTGGGGGCTGCTAGCGGTGGCCGCCGTGTTCGGCGCGGCGCGCGCCTTTTTGGCGCCGGCCAGCCAGGCCTTCCTGCCGATGGTAGTGGGGCGCAAGGCCCTGCCGCCCGCCATCGCCGCCCAGTCCATCGCTTTCCAGACCGGCGCCATTGCGGGGCCGGCGCTGGGCGGGGTCATCGTCGGCCTGAACGTGCCGCTGGCCTACGCCTCGGCGATGGCCCTGTTTCTGGCGGCAATCGCCTGCTTCCTGCTGATCCGCACCAGGGGCAAGCCGCAGGTCGATCCCTCCAAGCTGGGCCCGGTGCAGCAGGTCCGCGAAGGGCTGGCCTATGTTTGGAAGACCAAGATCGTGCTGGGCGCCATTTCGTTGGATCTGGTCGTGGTGCTGCTGGCGGGGGTGGCGCTGCTGACGCCGATCTTCGCGCGCGACATCCTGCATGTCGGGGCCATCGGCTTCGGCCTGCTGCGCGCCTCGTTCGGGGTCGGGGCGTTGATCATGGCGCTGTATCTCAGCCGCTTCCCTATCGTGCGCCACGGCGGGCGCTGGATGTTCGCAGCGGTGGCCGTGTTCGGGGTCTGCACCGTGGTGTTCGGCCTGTCCAAGAGCGTCTGGCTGTCAGGGGCTGTGCTGTTCTTGGGCGGGGCGGCGGACATGATCAGCGTCAACATCCGCCAGACCCTGATCCAACTGGCTACGCCCGATCACATGCGCGGGCGGGTGTCCTCGGTGTCCATGCTGTTCATCGGCGCGTCGAACGAACTGGGCGAGGCCTATTCCGGCGTGGCGGTGCGCCTGCTCGGCCCCATCGGGGCGGCGGTGGTCGGCGGCTTTGGGGCGCTGGCGGCGACCGGCGTCTGGGCCAAGGTCTTTCCGGATCTGAGGAAGGCGAACCGGCTGACCTGATGCGCTCAAGGTGATCCATCTCCCCCTGTGGGAGAAGGTGGCATGCGGAGCATGACGGATGAGGGGTGTCGACGCGGCGGCGGCTGTTCAGTCGATGAAAGAAAAGCGCCGCGATCGGCTGACCGCGGCGCTCACACCCCTCATCCGAGCGCCTTTGGCGCCCACCTTCTCCCCCAAGGGGAGAAGGGTGCATTACCCCCAGGGGCGGAAGTGCTTCGACAGCTTGAGCCCCTGGCTCTGATAGTGGCTGCCGCCCTCGCCGTAGAGGCGCGACGGCCGTTCGGTCAGCGGTTCATAGACCAGTCGGGCGACGATCTGACCGTGCTCCAGCAGGAAGGGGGTGTCGTGGGTGCGGACCTCCAGCACGCCCTTGGAGCCCGCGCCGTGCGCCTCGTCCGTGCCGAAGCCGGGGTCGAAGAAACCGGCGTAGTGGACGCGGAACTCGCCGACCGAGGGGTCGATCGGCGTCATTTCGGCGGCCTGATCGACGGGGATCTCCACGTCGTCCGACGAGGCCAGGATGTAGAACTCGCCCGGGTCCAGCAGCAGTTCGCCGCGACGCAGGGTCAGCGGCTCCCAGAAGTCGCGCGGATCATGGCCGTCGATGTGGTCCATGTTAATGACGCCCGCGTGGCGGCGGCCGCGATAGCCGACGACGCCGTGCTCGCCCGCACGCAGGTCGACGCCGACGCTGCGGGTCTCCAGCTTGGGTGGCTCGCCCGCCTTGAGGCGCAACTGGTTCAGACGCGTGCCCGGCTTGACCAGGATGGAGAAGGTCTGAGGCGCGATCTCGAGATACAGCGGGCCGTCGTAACCCTCTTCCACGTCGTCGAAGCTGCCGCCCTGATCGGTCAGCAGGCGCACGAAGACGTCGACGCGGCCGGTCGAGCTCTTCGGATTGGCGCGGGCGTTCAGGCCCTTGGGCAGGTGCAGACGCTCCTGCAGGCGGGCGATGTAGACGCAGCCCTTCTCCATCACATAGCCGCTGTCGGGCAGGTCGATGGCGTGCATGGCGACGTCGGCGATGCGTTCCTCGACCTTGCGCTGGCCGGGCAGGAAGGAGGCGCGCACGCGCCAGGCCTGATCCGACAGCCGCAGGTCCAGGCTGGCGGGCTGGACCTGATCGACGTCGAAGGGGGTGTCGGAGGCGATGGCGCCGATCGCGATCAGGGTCTCAATACCCTGGAAGGGAAGTATGCCGGGCTGGTCGGGAATCTGAAAGCTGGTCATGCCGTCCTGTTCTCACACGGATTTTCCCGTCTGTGTAGCTTGTCGGCGACGACAGACGCTTGAACCCCGCGCACGGCGGGCTGCATATAGCGCATGCACTCCGCTCCTGCCTACTCCGCCGAGACCGAAGGCGTCGTCGTTCGCGTCCGCCCCTCCTATCTGGCGGGCCAGTCGGACCCGGCCGAGGGACGCTGGGTCTGGGCCTATCAGGTCGAGATCGTCAATCTGAGCGGCGGCCCGGTGCAGCTTGTGGCTCGCCGCTGGACCATCACCGATGCGCTTGGCCGGGTCGAGGAGGTGCGCGGCCCCGGCGTGGTCGGGGAACAGCCGGTGATCGAGCCGGGGGACAGCTACGCCTATGCCTCGGGTTGTCCGCTGACGACGCCCTCGGGCTCGATGGTCGGCGCCTATTTCATGCAGGACGCAGAGGGGCGGATGTTCGAAGCCGCCATTCCCGCCTTCAGTCTGGACGTGCCCGATGCGCGAAGGGTGCTGAACTAACGGGGGAGCGGGCGTCGCATCGCTGCCGTTCTGCTCTTCCTTCCCACACGCCGTCATCCTCGAGCTTGACCCGAGGATCGGACGGCCCGCCTGCGCGACATAGGCGGGGCGGAGCGCGCCCGCCGCTCGATCCTCGGGTCAAGCCCGAGGATGACGGAGAAGAGGGAGGGGCTGAGCGGAGCGCGGCAAGGCCAAACAAAAACCCCTCGCCAGAGGCGAGGGGGATGGGACTGCGTCAACCCGGAGAACCGCAGTCCCGCCCCGGAACCCGCAGGAAACCGGCGGGGCGGACGGCGGCCCCACTAGGGGGCGTTCGTCTCGGCCGTGGGGCCGAACGGCGCCGACGCGGCGGCTGCTCAAGTAGCGAACCGCCGCGCGGTGAGCGGTAGCAGGCCTAAAAGCTCAAGCAGCGAGCGACCGCGTCGCGAGCGATAGCGAACTTAAATATACCTACGCAGGCTGCGGGCCAGGTCTGAGGAGGCGTCCTTGCTGGCGCTCTTGCGGACCTGGGGCTGGTAGGCGACGCGGGCGTGCTCGACGCAGTAGACGCCTTCCGAAGCGCGGCGGCCGCAGAAGCTGAAGTCGCTGGTCGACGGGTCGCCGATCGGCCATTTGCACATATGGGCGCCCAGGGTCAGCACGGTGGCGGTGCCGGGCAATTCCGGCGCGGGGGCCGGGGCCGGTGACTGCGGAGCGGCGGCGACGATCGGGCGCGGGGCGACGGCCTCAAGGCGGCGCGGAGCCGACGGCGCCTGCACCGGCGCGGCCGGGGCGGCGGCGCGCGGACGGGCGGGGCGGAAGGTGGTGCGCGCGGGCTGCGACGGGGCGGCCCGGCCCGACAGGCCCAGGCGGTGCACCTTGCCGATCACGGCGTTGCGGGTCACGCCGCCGCCCAAGGCCTTGGCGATCTGGCTCGCTGACTGGCCTTCCAGCCACAGCTTCTTGAGCGCGCCGACGCGGTCTTCGGTCCAACCTGGGTTCATGTCGTCCTCCTGCGGAGACGTCAGATTCAATATCTTGTGTCGGAGTCCGAATTTCGGCCCCTCATCACGCCTCTAATCGTAAATCACCTCTTAAAAGACGCAATATGTGGGAATTCACCTGTCCACAGAAACTATATGTAGTATGGTTAATGTCCCGATTTGAATCAGTTTCTTGGCCTTCATCCACAGGGCGGGCGCCTTGCGAAACGGCCTCGCCTGTCGCATCTGAGGCCGCATGACGCACCTGACCGCCGGTTCCGACGCCTCTTCCGCTGCTGCTGGCGGCCTGCCTCAGCCCCGCCGCTACGACGGGATCAACTGGGTGGGCTTGCGCACACTGTATCTCAAAGAGGTCCGCCGCTTCTGGAAGGTGGGAGCTCAGACCGTAGCGGCGCCGGTGGTGACGACCCTGCTTTACATGATGGTCTTCGTGGTGGCGCTGAAGGGCGCCCGGCCGCCGCTGCACGGCACGCCCTTCGCCGAGTTCGTGGCGCCGGGCCTGATCATGATGGCCATCCTTCAGAACGCCTTCGCCAACGCCTCGTCCAGCCTGATCCAGGCCAAGATCATGGGCACGGCGACCGACTTCCTGACCCCGCCGCTCAGCCCGCTGGAACTGACCATCGGCTTCACCCTGGGCGCGGCGACGCGCGGCGTGGCGGTCGGCCTGGTGACGGCCATCTGCGTCATGCCGTTTGCGAAGCTGGGCCTGGCCAACATCGCCCTGATCGTCTGGTTCGGCCTGATCGCTTCGCTGCTGATGGGCATGATGGGGGTGCTGGCGGGCCTGTGGTCCGAGAAGTTCGACCATCTGTCGGCGGTGCAGAACTTCGTGGTCATGCCGATGACCTTCCTGTCGGGCACCTTCTATCTGATCGACAGCCTGCCCGAGCCCTTCGCCAGCATCAGCAAGTTCAATCCCTTCTTCTACCTGATCGACGGCTTCCGGGCTGGATTCATCGGCCACGCGGAAGGAAGCCTGGTGGTTGGCGTGGTCATGAGCGCCGTGCTCACCGTCATCATGGGCGCGGCCTGCTGGCTGGTGTTCCGTTCGGGCTGGCGGCTGAAGAGCTGACGGCTTAATCAGGGCGTCGAGCGCGAGGCGAGGGGCTTCGCGAATGGGGCCTCGCCATGTCGTTTCATCTTCGCCTGAAAGCCGCAGTCAGCGGCGCCGTTCTGGCTGCCGTCTGCCTGACTGCGGCGCCGTCGCTCGCCCAGAACCGCGCCGCCGATCTGCGTGAACAGGTCGGCGCCTACGCCCAGCCGTCCAACGCCGAACGACTGCAAGTGCTGTTGCGCCAGCTTCGGGCCGAGGGCTTCGCGCCCACCGTCGAGACCTTCGACGGCGGCGGGCGGGGCGAGCCGATGCAGGGCTCCAACGTCGTCGTCACCCTGGGCGAGGGCGCGAAGGAAATCCTGCTGACCGCTCACTATGACGCGGTGAAGCTGCGGGACGGGACGATGGCGGATGGTCTGGTCGACAACGCCGGCTCGGTCGTCGCTGTGATCGAGGCGGCCAAGATCCTGCGCGAGGCGCCGCTGTCCCACCGCATCCGCATCATCTTCTTCGACCAGGAAGAGTTGGGCCTGATCGGCGCACGGAAGTGGATCGAGGCGCACGGTCTGGCCAACGTCGCCGCCGTGGTGAACTCCGATGTCGCCGCCTATGGCGACACGATGATGTACGGCCAGAACAACGGGCCGCAGTCGGCCTTCGTCACTCGCGCGGTGCAGGAGCTGTGCGCCGAACAGGCCCTGCAGTGCGTCGGCTTCCCCATCTATCCGCCGTCGGACGACCGGGCCTTCTCGGCGGCGGGCGCGCCGGTGGTCTCGCTGGGTTTCCAGGACGAGGTCGGCGCCCACCAGATGTGGCTGGCCTTCAACGGCGGAAAGACGAACGGCCTGGCCGAAGGCTTCGTCCCGCAGGTTTTCCGGCTGATCCACTCCAAGGACGACGCCATCGAGGCGGTCGAGGGCGAGGCGATCGATCTGGCCGGCCGGACCTACGCCGCCCTGATCCGCAAACTGGATGCGCAGCTGCGCTGAATTCGCATCGCGGGCGGTGTTGACTATGCGGAAATAGCGCCCGACAAGTTCCTCGCCCTTTTCCAAAAGCGGTCCCGTCGCTGACGCGCCGGGGCCGTCTCACTTTATGGAGTTTGCCAAGTGTCCGGTCATCTGATGGGTGTCTACAATCGCGCGCCGCTGGAAGTGGAGCGCGGCCAGGGCGTCCGCCTGTGGTCCGCTGACGGGACCGAGTACCTGGACTGCGTTTCGGGCATTTCGACCAATGCGCTGGGTCACGCCAACCCCAAGCTGGTCGCCGCGCTGAAAGCCCAGGCCGACAAGCTGTGGCACGTCTCCAACATCTTCAAGATTCCGGGCCAGGACGCCCTGGCCGACGACCTGTGCGCCAAGTCCTTCGCCGACGTGGTCTTCTTCACCAACTCGGGCACCGAAGCGGTCGAATGCGCGCTGAAGACGGCGCGCAAGTTCCACGTCGCCAACGGCCAGCCTGAGCGGATCGACATCTACGGCTTCGACGGCTCCTTCCACGGCCGCACCTACGGCGCGATCAACGCCGCCGCCAACCCCAGCTACACCGAGGGCTTCGGGCCCAAGATGGAAGGCTTCCATCAGCTGAAGTGGGGCGACCACGACGCCATCAAGGCCGCCATCGCCAGCCCGACCACCGCCGCCATCATCGTCGAGCCGGTGCAGGGCGAGGGCGGCTGCCGCGCCATGCCGGAACAGTGCCTGCGCGGCCTGCGCGAACTGTGCGACGCGCATGGCGTCCTGATCATCTTCGACGAGGTCCAGTGCGGCATGGGCCGGACCGGCAAGCTGTGGGCCCACGAATGGGCCGGCATGGCGCCGGACATCATGGCCATCGCCAAGGCCCTGGGCGGCGGCTTCCCCATCGGCGCCTGCCTGGCGACGGCTGAAGCGGCCAAGGGCATGACGGTCGGCGCCCACGGCTCGACCTTCGGCGGCAACCCGCTGGCGATGGCGGTCGGCAAGGCGGCTTTTGACGAGGTGTCGTCGGACGCCATCCTGAACAACGTCAACGAGGTCGCCGGCTATCTGAAGCAGCAGCTTCATGGTCTGGCCGAACGCTTCCCCGACGTGATCGTCGAGGTGCGCGGCAAGGGTCTGCTGCTGGGCGTCAAGCTGGTCCCGAACAACCGCGAGTTCATGGGCTGGGCGCGTGATGAGGCGAAGCTGCTGGTCGCCGGCGGCGGCGACAATCTGGTGCGCGTCCTGCCGCCGCTAAACATCACCCTCGAAGAAGCCCGCGAGGCGGTCGAGAAGTTCGAGAAGGCCTGCGAGTTCGCCCGCACCAAGGTCGCGGGCTAAACGCTTTTTCCTCTCCTTCATGGGGAGGGCGGCTGAGCCGAGAGGCGAGGCCGGGTGGGGACGCTTTATTTTACCTCCAGATTTCCGCAGGGCCGCCCCCACCCGGCCCCTGCGGGACCACCCTCCCCATGAAGGGGAGGGAGAAGGCTTGGTCATGGTTCGTCACTTCCTCGACATTCACCGTCTGGACGCGGCGACCCTGCGCGCCATCCTGGACGACGCCCACGCCCGCAAACGCGCCCGCAAGGGCTGGCCCCAGGGGCGGCCTGACGCCGACGCGCCCGGCAAGGACCGCGTCCTGGCCATGATCTTCGAGAAGAACTCGACGCGCACCCGTTTCAGCTTCGACGCGGCCATCCGCCAGCTGGGCGGCGCGTCCATCATCGCCACCGCGTCGGACATGCAGCTGGGCCGGGGCGAGCCGGTCGAGGACACCGCCCGCGTCCTGTCGCGCATGGTCGACGCCGTGATGATCCGCGCCAATGATCATGAGGACGTCGAGCGCTTCGCCCGCGTCTCGACGGTGCCGGTGGTCAACGGCCTGACCGACCGCAGCCACCCGTGCCAGATCCTGGCCGACCTGATGACGATCGAAGAGCATCGCGGCTCGATCGAGGGCAAGACGATCGCCTGGATCGGCGACGGCAACAACGTCTGCCACAGCTTCATGCACGCCGCGCCCAAGTTCGGCTTCCACCTGAACGTCGCCTGCCCGGCGGAATACCACCCGGACCTGCGCGATCTGGAAAAGGGCGGCGCTCACGTCACCCTGACCAGCGACCCGCGCGAGGCGGTCAAGGGCGCCGACGTCGTCGTCACCGACACCTGGGTGTCGATGGGCGACCAGGACTATGAGGCCCGGCTGGCGGCCTTCGAGCCCTACAGCGTCGACGCGGCCCTGATGGCCGAAGCCGCCGATGACGCCGTCTTCCTGCACTGCCTGCCGGCGCACCGGGGCGAAGAGGTCACGGACGCCGTCATCGACGGCCCGCAGTCGCTGATCTGGGACGAAGCCGAGAACCGCCTCCATGCGCAGAAGGCGGTCCTGGCCTGGTGTTTCGGAGCTTTTTAGAAAGCCCTGACGCGCTTCGCGCCGCTTGAGGGCGGGCGAGGGCGCTAGCTCAGGTTGACGTCGGCCACATCGCCGGCGTCGGGCGGGGTCTTGGTCAGGTTCGCCTTTGCGATTTCGAAGGCGAACTTCATCAGGCCGCCGTCGCTGACCCAGACGCGGCCGTCGCCGGCGTCGAAGCGCAGAAGCGTCAGTCGCGGATCGTCCTTCCCCTCAGGATACCAGGCCGCGAGCACCGGGTTCCAGTAGCGCTCGATGACCTCCCGGTCGCGCCCATGCACCGAAAGGGCGCCGTGGATGCAGGCCCAGACCTTCTGGTCCTTCGAGCCATAGCTGAACATGGCCGTTTGCCCCGGCGTCGCCGCATCCCGCGCCAGGTCCGTGTCGTCGCGGGTGAAGAACCAGATGGTCCCAGTTTCAGCTTCGCGGAAGGCGGTCATCGGCTGGCTGTGATAGCCGGGCCGGTCCAGCCCCAGCATGCCGGTGTTGCTGGATTTCAAGCTTTTCCAGAAAGCCTCTTCGGCCTGTGCCGGCGTCAGTTCCTTGTCGGTCACGCGGGTCTCCTGTTGTCCATGGGGAGACAGGAAAACCGCCCGCAGGCCAGAGCGTTCCCGCTAGAAAGCCGGCGCCGCCGGCAGGGGGCGTCCGCTCAGCTCGGCCATCAGGTGGATCAGCAGGTAGAAGGCCAAGGCGGCGGCCAGCAACATGATGAACCGCCACGGCATCATGCGCGGGCCGCGCGTGAGGTCTATCGGTCGCGCGCCGCGCCACCCGGCGAAGACGACGACCGCCAAGGAGGCGATCAGCAGGATCAGGGTGAGCGTGGCGTCCATGACCGCGGCAGTTGGGGCGCCCGAGGCTGGGATGCAAGCGTCCCGCCGCCCATGATCGGCAGCTTGGCCGTATTTCTTGATGCGCGGTTAATGTAAACGCGGCATTAACCATGCTGGGCGCATCAGCGCCGTGTCGGCTGCCGCGGGCGTCTCGTGACGAGGCGCCACATCTTGCGGTTAACGACACGTTTACACGCTCTATCTGGAAGGATACCGTTCGCGCCATGGGTCGGGAGGCGAATCAGTGACCGCAGCGGCGCCGTGGAGCGTGAAGGGCATCGATCCCAAGGCGCGCGAGATCGCCAAGGATCTGGCGCGTCGCTCGGGCATGACCCTGGGCGAGTGGCTGAATTCCATGATCATGGATGAGCCTGAAGAGGACGACAGCGTCGCCACCCTGCCGCGTCGGTCGCCCATCCCTGATCCCTATGATCGTCGCAGCCGTTCGCGCCGTCTGGACGACGTCTATGGCGAGGATGCGCACCGGCACGAAAGTCTGGGCAGAATGGGCGCCTCGCTGGAGGTGATCGCCGAGCGCCTGGAGGCGGCTGAGCGTCGTTCGACGCTGGCCATTCAGGGGATTGATCAGGCCGTCGTCGGGCTGGTGCGTCGGATGGAGGCGCAGGACGAGGCTGAGGCGGCCAAGGCGCGCCGCATCGACGACATCGCCGAGGAACTGCGCGAGGGCCACCGTCGCCTGCGCCGCCTGGAGCAGGACGCCGGAGCCGAGGCGCGCGACGGGCTGGACAAGCTGGATGCGGCCCTGACCGCCGTCTCCACCCGTCTTTATGAAATGGACGAGCGCCAGCGGGCGGGCGTCAGCGAACTGCGCGATCGGATCGAAGCGGTCGAGAAGGCGGCTGGGCCGGGCGCCGGAACAACTCTGCTGTCGCAAGTGGGCGTACGTCTGGACGACGCTCAGTCGCAGACCTCAGAAGCGCTCAAGGGATTGGAGCGGTCGTTCGCGGCCCTCGACCTGCGGATGCGCGACGCCGAGCGCCGCATCGAGCCGGACCACGCGCGCGAAGCCTCGCGCTTTGAAAAGCTGGCTGAGGCTCTCACCCGGCAGGTGGAATCCAGCCGCATCGAGATGATGCGCCGCCTGGACGCGGCCGAAACCGAAGGCCGCGTCGAGCGGATCGAGCGCGCCTTGGCCGCGATCGGCGAGCAGGCCCGCGCCGCCGAGCAGCGCTCGGTCGCCGCGGTCGAGGGCATGGGCCACGAGATCATGCGCATCGCCCGCAACCTGAACGGCCGGATGGAGAAGGTCGAGGCGGCGGGCGCAGGGGCGTCCGACGCGCGCGTGGCCGCGCTGGAACAGAAGCTGGAGCGCGATCTGGCTCGCCACGCCCAGGCGGTGGACCAGCGCTTGACTCAGGCCGACGATCAACACGCCCTGGCGCTGGAGCGGCTCGGCGGCGAGATCGCCCGGATCTCTGACAGGCTCGGCGAACGCATCGCCCAGTCCGAGCGTCGCTCGGCCCAGGCTCTGGACGACATCGGCCGCCGCCTGGCCGAAAGCACGGACAAGATGCATCAGCGCCATGAGCGCGCCTCGGGCGAGCTGGCCGAGCGGATGCGTCAGAGCGAGGAGCGCACGGCGCGCCTGCTGGCCGAGGCGCGCGACAGCATCGAGCAGCGCGCCGGCCGCACTGAACGTCGCGACGTTCCGCTGGAAAGCTCGGAGCCCGCCCCCTGGACCCCCGCTGAAAGTCCCAGCGGCGATTGGCGCGCGGCGGCTTTCGCCGACCCGGTCGAGCCCTGGTCGCAGGATCCGCTGGCGGGCGCTGTTCAGGCTGAGCCTTTCCCGACGCAGACGGAGCGCCATCCGGACGACGGCGTCTTCGCCGACCCGTTCGAGGCCGATTTCCTGGAGCCGCGGCAGGACGCGACGCCGTTTGGCCGCGCCCCGTCCGAACTGGCGGCGGACCCCGGCTCGATCCATGCGCCGGACTCTTTCGGCGGCGCCGACATCAGCGACATTCTGGCGGCGTTCGAAGACCCGGCGGCGGATGTCTTCGCCCGTCCCGAGACGGTTGCCGCGGCGGCGGCCGACCGCCCGTTGACGCTGGACGATGACGACGACGGCTTTGCGGCGGAACTGGAGTTCGTCGATCCCGCGCCGCGCGCGACGGCCGACGAGGGGCCGACGACGACCCGCGACGTGCTGGACGCGGCGCGCGCCGCGATGGCGCCCGAGGCCGCCGATGACGGCGCCCGCTCCGGCTTCGGCCTCAAGAAACGCGGCGGCAAGTCCAAGCTGCAGGAGCGTCTGGACAGGCAGGCGGGCCGCCAGGGCTCGACCATGCGCAAGGCGATCGGCGCCTCGGCCGTGGCGGCCCTGGTGGTCGGCGGCGGCTACGCCAGCCTGCAGGTGGCCGAAGGCGCGGGCCTGCGCTTCCCGGGCGTAAGCGCGCCCGGCGTTGCGGCGGGTTCGGCGGACGCAGAAGCTGGGCTGGATGCGCCCATCGCCGCCGTGGCGCTGGACGCTGCGCCGACCGACGCCGTGCCGTCGCCCGAGGCGGCGGCGACCGAGGGCGCGTCCCTGTTCGCGCGCGCCAGCCTGATGCTGAACAACGGCGACGAGGCCGGCGTCGAGCCGCTGACCCGCGCGGCCAATTTGGGCTATGCGCCGGCGCAGCTGCGTCTGGCCATGCTCTATCAGGAGGGTCAGGCGGGGCTGGCCGTCGATGACGCCGAGGCGCGCGCCTGGGCCCGTCGCGCGGCCGAGGGCGGCGACGCCAAGGCCATGCATCACTACGCCATGCAGCTGTATGACGGCGTCGGCGGGGCCAAGAACGGGCCGGACGCGCTGATCTGGCTGAAGAAGGCCGCCGAAGCCGGCCGCGTCGACAGCCAGTACAACGTGGCCAAGATGCTGGAGCAGGGCGATCAGGGCGTGGCCGCCAACCGCACCGAAGCCTTCAAATGGTACATGATCGCTGCCCGACGCGGCGATCAGCAGGCCCTGGCCTCGGTGCAGCGGCTGACGCCCGCCCTGTCGGCCGTCGAACGCCGCAAGGCGCGAGAGGCCGCCGACGCCTTCACCGCGCCGCCGCTGGCGTAGAGGCCGCGCGCAAACAGGCGCTGGCCGGGGGTGGCGGTTCGCCGCAGGGGCCGCTAAGACCGAAGATCTAGTCGCCTTTCCGGCGCCGATTGCCTGTCCTTCCAGCCGAAGGCGCGTGCCGTGGATATTTACCTGCCGATCGCCGAAGTCTCGGTGAACTGGCCGCTCCTGGTCATGCTGGGGGCGCTGGTCGGATTCGTGTCCGGCCTGTTCGGCATTGGCGGCGGCTTCCTGATGGCGCCGGTGCTGGTGTTTCTGGGCATTCCGCCGACGGTGGCGGTGGCCAGCCAGGCCAGCCACGTCGTCGCGTCCTCGACCTCGGGCGTGATCCGTTATTCCGGGATGGGCGCGGTCGACTACCGTATCGGCGGCATCATGGCCGTGGGCGGCGCCTTGGGCGCGCTCGTGGGCGTCGAACTGTTCCGCTACCTGCGGCTGCTCGGTCAGGCCGATCTGGTGGTGTCGCTGTCCTATCTGCTGTTCCTCGGCTCTATCGGCGGCATGATGCTGTACGAGAGCCTGACGCAGATCCTGCACCGCGTCCGGGGCGAGACGCCGCCGCGCAAGGAGCGTCGTCGCCCGATGTGGCTGTACGGCCTGCCGTTCAGGATGCGTTTCCCGCGCTCGGGCCTGTACATCAGCGCCATTCCGCCGTTCGGCCTGGGCGTGTTCGCGGGCGTCCTGTCGGCCATCATGGGGGTGGGGGGCGGCTTCATCCTGGTGCCGGCCATGCTCTATGTGCTGCGCATGAGGGCCAGCGTGGTGGTCGGCACCAGCCTGTTCCAGATCATCATCACCACAGCCATCACCACTGTGCTTCAGGCCGGGCGCAACCAGACGGTGGACATCGTCCTGTCGACCATCCTGCTGCTGGGCGGGGTGGTGGGGGCCCAATACGGCGCCAAGCTGTCGGGCCGGTTCCGCGCCGAAGAGATGCGGGCGGCCCTGGGCCTGATCGTCCTTCTGGTCGGCATCCAGATGGGGCTGGAGTTGTTCGTGCGGCCCAGCGACCTGTTCCTGCTGGCGCCAGGGGTGGCGGACTGATGTTCCAGGTCCTGCCGCCCGAGCCGCCGCCGCAGGCTGCGCCGGAGATCATCATCGAACGCTCGGCCGCCACCACCGAGGAGGTGCGCGTCGCCGCCGCCCTGACCGACGCGCGGGTGGATGTGGACTCAGGCTTCAAGGGCGCGTCGATCGTTCTTTATGGGGCCGTGTTCAACCCCAGCGCCACCCCGGCCGACGTGGTGGTGGTGGTGCGCGGGCCCGACGCCCCGGTCCGCCTGGTCAAGAAGACGCGCAACATGGGGGTCTGGCTGAACAGCCGCCCGGTGCTGTTCGAGGGCGCGCCCGGCTTCTACATGACCGCCTCGACGCGGCCCCTCAGCGACATCGCCGACTTCGGCCAGTTGCGCCGTCTGGGCGTGGGAGTCGACCACCTGCGCATCGACGCGCCGGAAGAGGCCCGCACCGTCACCCGCTACGGCGTGCGCGACGTGGTCATCAGTCGCCTGGGCGAAGACTATCTGGACTGGCGCCGCGCCGTGATCCGGCTGAAGGAGGCGGCGGCCCTCTACGATACCGATCCCAAGGGCGTGCAGTTCGTCGACCGGGGCCTGTTCCGCGCCGAGGTCAAACTGCCCGCCGTGGCGCCGACCGGAAAATACTACGCCGAGGTCTGGTTGTTTCAGGAGGGGGCGGCGGTGTCGGTGTCCAACCTGACCCTGACCGTCGAGAAGGTGGGGCTGGAGCGCGACATCTATGAGTTCGCCCATCGGAGGCCGTGGAGCTACGGCGTGCTGTGCGTGTTGCTGGCGGCGCTGACGGGCTATGCGGCGTCGCGGGTGTTCCGGAGTCGGTAAACTCCTTCCGCTCATCCCGGCGGACGCCCGGATCCAGTCCTTTGGCTGCATCCGTGCGCGTGGAAATCTTAGCCTTCTTCAAAGGCGGAGCGCGTGGCTCTCACTGGATCCCGGCGTCCGCCGGGATGAGCGGGAAATAGGGCAAGGCGCTCAAGCAGCGAGCGACCGCGTTGCGAGCGATAGCGCCCCTAGAAAGAACGCGCTCAAGCAGCGAGCGACCGCGTCGCGAGCGTAGCGCAAAAAGAAAGGGCGGCCCGCGAAGGCCGCCCTTTCCGGTTCACTCTGTATATGAGGCTCAGGCCGCCTTCGTCTGCGGCGCGAAGCGGCCGTAGAAGGTCTCGTCCTTGGCGGCCATGTCGCGCAGAAGCTGCGGGACCTTGAAGCGGTCGCCGTATTTGGCGGCCAGGTTGTCGGCCTTGGCCACGAAGGCCTTCAGGCCGGTCTGGTCCATGAAGGTGATGGGGCCGCCGGTCCAGGGCGCGAAGCCCCAGCCCAGGATGGCGCCCAGGTCGCCTTCGCGCGGGTCGTCGATGACGCCTTCTTCCCAGCAGCGGGCCACTTCGACCGCCTGGCGATACAGCAGGCGGGTCTTCAGCTCGTCGATAGCGGCCAGCGCCTCAGGGCTTTCGCCGAGTTCGGCGCCCTTGGTGGTCGGGGCCAGGTCGTAGAGGCCCGGCCAGATGACCTTGGGCTTGCTGTCGTAGTCGTAGAAGCCCTTGCCGTTCTTGCGGCCGTAGCGGCCCTGTTCGACCATGGTGGCGACGATCTGCTCGCCCTCGGTCGGGACGTATTTGTCGCCCAGATCCTCGCGGGTCTGTTTGGCGATCTTGTACGACAGGTCCAGGGCCACGTCGTCGTGCATCTCCAGCGGGCCGCGCGGCATGCCGGTCATGCGGCCGACGTTGTCGATCAGCACGGGCGAATAGCCCTCTTCCAGCATGGCCATGCCTTCCATCAGGAAGGTCGAGAAGCAGCGCGAGGTGTAGAAGCCGCGGCTGTCGTTGACGACGATCGGCGTCTTCTTGATCTTCAGGACATAGTCCAGCGCCTTGGCCAGGGCCGCGTCGCCGGTCTTTTCGCCCATGATGATCTCGACCAGCATCATCTTGTCGACGGGCGAGAAGAAGTGGATGCCGATGAAGTCCTCGGGCCGGACGCTGGCCTCGGCCAGGCCGGTGATCGGCAGCGTCGAGGTGTTGGAGCCGAACACGGCGCCCTCAGCCAGTTGAGCCTCGGCGCGCTTGGTGACGTCGGCCTTGATCTCGCGGTTCTCGAACACGGCCTCGATGACCAGGTCCGAGCCCTTGATCAGGTCATAGTCCGTCGTCGCCGTGACCAGAGCCAGGGTGGCGTCGAACTTCTCCTGGGTCATTTGACCGCGCGACAGGCGTTTCTTCAGCAGTTCCTCGACGTGGGCCTTGCCCTTGTCGGCGGCCTCCTGCGTCTGGTCGATCAGCACGGTCTCGATGCCGGCCATGACCTGCACATAGGCGATGCCGGCGCCCATCATGCCCGCGCCCAGGACGCTGACTTTCTTGGGGTCGGACTTGGGCACGCCCGCCGGACGCACGGCGCCCTTGTCCAGTTCCTGCTTGGATAGGAACAGGCTGCGGATCATGGCCTGGGCCTGCGGCGTCATCAGGGTCTTGATGAAGTAGCGCGTCTCGATGCGCAGGCCCGCTTCGATCGGCACCTGCACGCCCTCATAGACGGCCTTCATCATGTTCAGCACGGCCGGGTAGTTGCCGTAGGACTGCTTGCGCAGGATGGCGTTGCCCATGATGAAGACCTGGGCGCCCGCCGGGTGGTATGGGCCGCCGCCGGGAATCTTGAACTTGGGATCGTCCCACGGCTGGACGGCCTTGCCGCCGTTCTTGATCCAGGCCTTGGCGGCCTCGACCGACTGGCCCTTCTCGACGACCTCGTGGACGACGCCGGCGCCCTTGGCGTCGTTCGGGCGCCAGGACTTGCCCTCGGCCATCTGCATCAGGGCGTTCTGAACGCCGATCAGGCGTGTCAGACGCTGGGTGCCGCCGCCGCCGGGGAAGAGGCCGACCTTGATCTCGGGCAGGCCCAGCTGAATCTTCGGGTCGTTCTCGACCACGCGATAGTGGCAGGCCAGGGTGAACTCCAGCCCGCCGCCCAGCGCCAGGCCGTTGATGGCCGCCGCCACCGGCTTGCCCGAGGTCTCCAGCGCGCGGAACGCGCCGTTCAGCGCCCAGCCGGTGTCGAACGCCTTCTGCAGGTCGCCGCCGCCGGCCAGCATGCCCGAGGCCATGTCGCCGAGGTCAGCGCCAGCGCAGAAGCCGGTGGTCTTGCCCGAGGTCAGGACCACGCCCTTGATGGCGTCGTCGGTCTTGATCTTCTCCACCAGAGCCGGGATCTCGGCAATGACGGCGCTGGTCAGGGTGTTCATCGAACGGCCCGGCACGTCGAAGGCGACTGTGGCGATGCCGTCGGCGTCGATGTCGATCTTGAAGTTTTCCATGGTCATAAGCTCCCGGATCAGACGCGTTCGATGACGGTGGCGGTGCCCATGCCGCCGCCGATGCACAGGGTGGCCAGGGCCGTCGACTTGTCAGAGCGCTCCAGCTCGTCCAGCACCGTGCCCAGGATCATGGCGCCGGTGGCGCCCAGCGGGTGGCCCATGGCGATGGCGCCGCCGCAGACGTTGATCTTGTCGTGCGGGATGTCGAGCGCCTGCATGTAGCGCAGCACCACGGCCGCGAAGGCCTCGTTCAGTTCGTACAGGTCGATGTCGCCCGGCTGCATGCCCAGCTTGCCCAGCAGCTTGCGGGTCACCGGCTCCGGCCCGGTCAGCATGATCGACGGCTCAGAACCGATGGAGGCGCCGCCCAGGATTTTCGCGCGCGGCTTCAGGCCCAGCGCCTCGCCCATCTCCTTGGTGCCGATCAGCACGCCCGCGGCGCCGTCGACGATGCCGGACGAGTTGCCCGGCGTGTGGACGTGGTTGACGCTGGCGACCTCGGGGTAGCGCTGGCCGATCACGGCGTCGAAACCCATGCCGCCCATCATGACGAAGGAGGGATTGAGCCCGCCCAGGGTCTGCATGTCCGTGTTCGGACGGATGGTCTCGTCGCGGTCCAGCTGGGTCAGGCCGAGCTGGTTCTTGACCGCGATTACCGACTTGTCGAAGCGGCGCTCGGCCCACGACTTGGCGGCGCGCTTGTGGCTTTCGACCGAATAGGCGTCCACGTCGTCGCGGCTGAAGCCGTATTTGGTGGCGATCATGTCGGCCGAGACGCCCTGCGGCACGAAATAGGTCGGGAAGGCCGACGAGGGGTCGGTCGGCCAGGCCCCGCCGTCCGAGCCCATCGGCACCCGGCTCATGGCTTCCACGCCGCCGCCGACGGCCATGCCCGCCTCGCCCGACTTCACCTTGGCGGCGGCCACGTTCACGGCCTCCAGGCCCGAGGCGCAGAAGCGGTTGATCTGAAAGCCCGCCGTCGCCTGGTCCCAGCCGGCGGCCAGGACCGCGGTGCGGGCGATGTCGGCGCCCTGTTCGCCCACCGGCGAGACGCAGCCGAGGATCACGTCGTCGACCTTGGCGGTGTCCAGGCCGTTGCGGTCGCGCAGCGCCTCCAGCACCTGGCTGGCCAGGCTCAGCGCAGTGATCTCGTGCAGGCTGCCGTCCTTCTTGCCCTTGCCGCGCGGGGTGCGCACGGCGTCGTAGATATAGGCGTCGGCCATGGAGCGTCTCTCTTTGTTGGGTCCCTAGCGCTCGCCGCGCGGCGGCGAGCTGCTTGAAGGACGGGTTAGGCGTCTTAGGGCCTGCGCGACGGACGGAAAAATCCGATCGTCCCGTGTGGCGTGGAAACTCGATCCGTTAGAAAGCCGACGTTTACGTCAACGTCAAGTAACAAGGCGCGTGAGGTCGCCGGATGTGAAAAGGGCGGGCCGTCGTGCGCGGCCCGCCCTGTCTTCTCCGCCTCAGCGGCGCGCCAGCCGCACCAGCTTGCCGTTCTCTTCGTCTGTCACGACCCAGACAGCGCCGTCGGGCCCGACGGCCACGTCGCGGATCCGTTCGCCGAGACCGGTCAGCAGGCGCTCCTCGCCGACCACGCGGCCGTCCTGCAGCACCAGACGGACCAGATGCTTGCCCCCAAGGCCGCCGATCAGGGCGTTGCCCTTCCAGCCCGGGAACATGGCGCCGTCGTAGAAGACCATGCCGCCTGGCGCGATCACCGGGTCCCAGTAGTAGACGGGCTGGACGGTGCCGTCTTTCGTCGTCGTCGCGCCAGGGATGGCGTCGCCACTGTATTCGATGCCGTAGGCCGCGCCGGGCCAGCCGAAGTTGGCGCCGGCCTTCTCCAGGTTCAGTTCGTCGCCGCCGCGCGTGCCGTGCTCGATGCTCCAGACCGCGCCGGTCTCCGGCTGGACGGCGATGCCCTGAGGGTTGCGGTGGCCGTAGGACCAGATCTCGGGCAGGGCGTCGTCGCGGCCGACGAAGGGGTTGTCGGACGGGACCGAGCCGTCGGCGTTGATGCGGATGACCTTGCCGTGGTGCGAGGCCAGGCTCTGGGCCGTCGGCCGCATCGGCTTATCCGAGCGCTCGCCGATGGTGATGTACAGCTTGCCGTCCGGCCCGAAGACCAGGGAGGAGCCGAAATGCTTGTCGCCGTCGTAGGTGTCCTTGACCTGGAAGACGACCTGTACGTTCTCGACGCGGCTCAGGTCGTGTGACAGGCGGCCGCGCGCCACGGCCGTGCCGTTGCCGCCGTTCCGCGGCTGGGCGTAGGACCAGTAGATCATCCGGTCCTGAGCGAAGGTCGGGCTCAGGATGACGTCCAGCAGGCCGCCCTGGCCGCGCGCCGCCACGGCGGGCAGGCCGCTGATCGTGGCGCCGATCCGGCCCTGGGCGCTGACGACGCGCATGCGGCCGGGCCGTTCGGTCACCAGCCACTGGCCGTCCGGCAGCAGGGCCAGACCCCAGGGGTGCTCCAGTCCCTCGGCGACGACCGCGTGCTCCATGGCCGCCGTGGTGCTGACTGACGGGGCGCGGGTCTGGCCTTCGTGCGCGGGCTTCTGATCCGGGTTGTTGGGCGGGCGCGTCTCAACCGGAGCGCCGGTCGCGGCGGACGTCTGCGGCTCATCCTGCCCATTGGCCCCGCAGGCGGCGAGAGCGAGGACAGCGGCGGAAACGGCGAAGAGGGCGGGGCGCATGGCGGCTCCTGAACAGCGTGGCTTTGGATAGCGAAGATGCAGGCTTGCAGCGCATTACGCGAGCCGAAAGACGCCGCGACCGATGGTCCTGCGCGAAATCCGCACCGAACCGGCTTGAACCGAACGGAAGGCGGCGATATACGCACCCCTCTCGCGCCCGGGGTCGTTTCGATCCGGCGAGAGGCTCCGTATGGGGTTGGGTAGCTCAGATGGTTAGAGCGGTGGATTCATAACCCACAGGTCGGCGGTTCGATCCCGCCTCCAACCACCACGGACTTTCTTGACATCAAGGACTTAGGCGGGCGCTCCAAGCCAGGGCGCAGGACCGCCATTAGGGCATTCGGGGATCGGCGAGCGACTTTTTCGCAGAGGCCGCCCCGGCTCTTGCGGCGCGACGCCGCACCTTCAAGGTCCGTCGTACCTGATCGAGCGCCGCGGTCTGCAGAATTGACAAGGCCCGCCTCCATAGGGGGGCGGGCCTCGATGCGCCGGTGAACCGGTGCGTTCGCTTATGCGGCCTGGAGTTGGCCCGCCGAAGCCTTGCCGGAGCGCTGGTCGTGCTCCAGCTCATACGACAGCGCTTGGCCTTCGTTCAGCCCGGTGAGGCCGGCCCGCTCAACGGCGGAAATGTGAACAAAGACGTCGCCGCCGCCAGCGTCAGGCGCGATGAAACCGAAACCCTTGGTGGGGTTGAACCACTTAACAATACCAGTAGCCATTTCCATGACCTCCGAAAAAGGTTGCCCAGAGGAAAGGTCCTGAGGGCTGTCGGGTCTAAGGAAACGAAAAATCTCGATGCGTCGCAAAGAAATAGGGCGTTACGCAGAGATATCGACATCCGCAGGGTGAACGAGCGCGCCATCATATGCAAGCATAAGGATTGATTATTTTATCATCCGTTCGAATACCCTTTTATTTCCGTGATTTCGGAAACTTCTTATCTTGAGCCCCTTGCGGTTTCGGTGAGCGTCTCCCACTTGGATAACGAGCCTAGGCTCATTAGGCCCGTCTGAGTCCCAATGCGGCAGACGGGTTTTCTTATGCCCGTCAGCCAGGCCTGGGCGGAAGTCCAGGCGGCGGCGGGCGCTCAGCCTGTGTCTGCGATCTTGCGATGGAAACGGCGCGCGATAATCGCGGCACGCGCGTGGGGTTGCTCTAGGCTGCGTGAAGGCCGTCGAACGGCGCGGCATGCGCAGGGGCGGGGCCGGCCCCGTCACCCCTCCAAGCGCTCTTTTTTGCTTTTCGCCGCGTCCGACAGCGGGCGTCTCGCTTCCGGATATCGGATTGCGGCTGGTTCGACGTGGGCGGCGCGCGGGCTTTGAGGTTTGCGCCTCAGTCCTGCCGAAGCCGCGATGCGCCGGTCATCTTGCACAGATAGTCGGTCTGGGGGCGGCCCGTCTGCATGCCGCTTGGGGTCAGGATGCCGCCGCGCGCCACGCATTCGGCGTCGAGCTTGGTCATTTCTTCCTGATAGGTCGGCAAGCCTCGGCCGGTGGCGCACCCGGCCAGGGCTAGAGGGGCCGCGAGGACGGCGATGAGCAATAGCGGCGGACGCATGGGGGTCTCCTTGGATGCAGCCTTAGGGCGTCAGGGCCGAGGGTTCCGCAAACGCCTGCGGGGGGCAAGCGCAAAGCCGGTTCGTGACAGATTTAACCAGTCAGAAGGCCGAGATGTTCCAGAAGAATCTTGCTGCCTAGAGCGATCAGGGCCAGGCCGCCGAGCAGTTCGGCGACCCTGCCCAGGCGCGTTCCGGCCGCCTTGCCGATCAACAGGCCGAGGCTCGCCATGACGAAGGTGGTGAAGCCGATGCACAAGGCGATCAGCCAGATATTGGCTTCCAGCAGAGCCAGGCCCACGCCTACGGCGCCCGCGTCGATCGAGGTGCCCACGGCGGTCGCGATCAGGGCCAGCAAACCGCGCGACGCCGTCTTGCCGACGGGAACGGTGGCCTCGGCCGCATCCTCGTCGCGCTTCAGCGCCTCCCAGATCATCCGGGCGCCGACCGCGCCCAGCAGGCCGAAGGCGATCCAGTGGTCGACCGCCTCGACGAAGCCTGCGGCCGCCACGCCCAGGACGAAGCCGATCAGGGGCGTGATCGCCTCGACCACGCCGAACACCAGGCCGGAGCGCAGGGCTTGGGGCAAGGTTGGGCGATGTTGAGCGCCTCGGCCGATGGCGGCGGCGAAGGCGTCGGCGGACATGCTGAGGGACAGCACCGCAACGGCGAACGGGGACATCATGATCAAGACGGGAACTCGGCCGGGCGTACGACAGCACGCTCCACGCGCGGGCCGGCCCCACGTGTGCAGCATGCTGGTCTCGCTAGGCGGAGGTTGATCCGCTGATCGCGCCATGCCCTTGCAGGCAAGTATGTTGACGCGATCCCGACTGGGATATGCCGGAAGCTACTCCCCAACGGCCGCCCCTCTAGCGCCTCGTTCGGCGTCTATCAAGCCGGCCATGGCCAAAGGCGACAAGACGCCCCATCTGTGCTAGACGCCGCCGCCTCAACTCTTCGCCGCAGGACATCCGCCCTTGAGCATCACGCTCGATCTTTCGCGCGCCAGCGCTTCAGCCACGACGCCTGTCAACCTCAGCGGTTTGACGCGCGACGAACTGCGCCAGGCTCTGATCGACGCCGGGATTTGCCCGCCGGAGAAGGCCCGGATGCGCGCTTCGCAAGTGTGGCGCTGGATCCACCACTACGGCGTGACCGACTTCGCCCTGATGAGCGATGTGGCCAAGGACACCCGCGCGGCGCTGGCCGAGGCCTTCACCCTGGCCCGTCCCGAGATCGTCGAGCGCCAGGTGTCCAAGGACGGCACGCGCAAGTGGCTGATCCGCATGGCGCCGGGCATCGAGGTCGAGACCGTCTACATCCCGGACGTGGGCCGGGCCGGGGCCCTGTGCGTCTCGTCCCAGGTCGGCTGCACCCTGAACTGCACCTTCTGCCACACCGGCACGCAGAAGCTGGTCCGCAACCTGACCACGGCCGAGATCGTGGCTCAGGTCCAGGTGGCCCGCGACGACCTGGACGAGTGGCCCTCGCCCAAGGAAGACCGTCGCCTGTCCAACATCGTCTTCATGGGCATGGGCGAGCCGCTCTACAATCTGGACCACGTGGCCAACGCCATCGACATCATCTCCGACAACGAGGGCATCGCTCTGTCGCGGCGGCGGATCACGGTGTCGACCTCGGGCGTCGTGCCGCAGCTGAACGCCCTAGGCGAGCGCACGGCGGCCATGCTGGCCATCAGCCTGCACGCCACCAACGATCCCTTGCGCGACCAGCTGGTGCCGCTGAACAAGAAGTATCCGCTGGATCAGCTAATGGCCGCCATCCGCGCCTATCCCGGCCTGTCCAACGCGCGCCGGGTGACGTTCGAATACGTCATGCTGAAGGGCGTCAACGACAGCCCCGCCGAGGCGCGCGCCCTGATCAAGCTGATCGAGGGCATCCCGTCCAAGGTGAACCTGATCCCGTTCAACCCCTGGCCCGGCACCGACTATCAGTGCTCGGACTGGAAGACGATCGAGACCTTCGCCGCCATCCTGAACAAGGCCGGCTACGCTTCGCCCATCCGCACGCCGCGCGGGCGCGACATCCTGGCCGCCTGCGGCCAGCTGAAGTCCGAGAGCGAGAAGCTGCGGGCCTCGGCGCGTCTGAAGGCGGAGCGCGAAGCGGTCGACGCCGCCTGAGGCCGCTGACCGTCTGGTTGGACGCTTTGTCCGCCGAGTGTGGCGCGGGCGCCCTAGCGGAAGGCTCAAGCTTTCGGGCAAGAATGTTTTGGTTTCGTTCCCCTTCAGATCGGGAGGCTAGGGTTCGTCGTCATGGAGACCTCGTCGTTGCCGGGCGTGCTGTCGACGCCTGAACTCCAGGCTTTTGCGACGGGCTTTCCGATCCTGATGCTGCATCTGGCGGTGACCTTCGGACTCTTGGCCGCAGGGGCTGCGGTCTACGCCCTGCTGACGCCGTGGCGCGAGATCGCCCTGATCCGCCAAGGCAATCCAGCGGCCGCCGTGGCCTTCGCCGGGGTGCTGGTCGGGCTGGCCATTCCGCTGGCTGTGTCCTTGTCGGTGTCGACCTCGATCCGCGACATCGCCATCTGGGGCGTGGCGACGGTGGTGCTGCAACTGCTGGCCTTCCGCGTCGTCGACTTCCTGCTGCACGGCCTGCCGCAACGGATCGAGAAGGGCGAGGTGTCCGCCGCCGTGGTCCTGGCCGGGGCCAAGCTGTCGACCGCCCTGATCCTGGCGGCCGCCCTGACGGGCTGAGGGGACGGCATTGCGCTTTCCCCACCTTCCGGACTGGACCATCTACGCCGCCGTCATCGGGGTGATCCTGATCGCTTCGCTGAGCCGGGGCGAGCGCGCGGACGCCCCTCACGATCAGCATGAGGATGATGCGTCCGGCCCCTTGCTGGGGCCGATCACTCCCTTCGACCCTTCCGTCACCGTGGATACGTCCGACGAGCATGAGCCCGTGTCGGGCACGGCCTTCTCCATCGCCGGGGACGGTCGCTGGATAACCGCCCGCCATGTGGTCGAGGGCTGCCGCAAGCCCGCTTTGGTGATCGACAAGACCCGGGCTCTGGCGGCTGACGTGCGGCTGGCGGCGCGGGCGGACGTGGCCCTGTTGCTGACCGACGGGGGGCCGCCCGCCCTGCCGATCGCGCCCGAGGCGCCGCTCTACAAGGGCCAGCGCGCCTTCCACCCCGGCTTCCCGCAGGGCCGGCCGGGCGAGGTCGCCTCGCGCCTGATCGGTCGCGAAACGCTTAAAATTCGTGGCCACCGCTCCTATGACGAGCCGGTGCTGGCCTGGGCCGAGGCCGGGCGCACACGGGGACTAAAGGGCACGCTGTCGGGCTTGTCGGGCGCGCCGGTGCTGGACCGACGCGGCCGGGTGCTGGGCGTGACCATCGCCGAGTCGCCCCGTCGCGGCCGCATCTACACCACGGCGCCCGACACCTTCGTGCCTGCGGTCGGCGCCCAGCAGCGCGCCGACGAGGCGGCCCTGGGCCAGGCGGTGACGACCCAGAACTACGGCGCCGTCTCCGACCGCCTGCGCCAGGACCTGCGCGTCGCCCAGGTGGTGTGTCTGACGACGTGAATGGAGCCTAGCGCGGCGCGCCGTGATCCTTGACCCATTTCGCCTTGGCGGTGTCGATGTCGGCGCGGGGAAGTTGAGACAGGGGCTTGGCGAACTGCCTCAGAATGATCGCGGCATTGGCGTCGCCGCCTTCTGCGGCTAGCTCGACATAGGCCGCGCCCTTGACCGGGTCGCTGGCGCCGCCCTCGCCGACCAGTATCATCATGCCCAAACCACGCAGGGCGTGGGCCGAGCCGTTTTCGGCCGCGCGCGCATACCAGAGGCGGGCCTCGGCGGGGTCGGGCGCCACGCCCTGTCCCACGGCCAGCATGACCGCCAATGAAATCATGCCGCTTTCGAGATTCTGTTCCGCCGCCTGACGAACGTAACGGTAGGCCGTCGCGACCTCGGAAGGCGCCCCGCCGTCCAGCAGCAGCATACCGAGATTCCATTGGGCGCGCGGATCGCCGCTGTCCGCAGCAAGGCTCAGGTGTGTGCGAGCGGCGGCGACGTCGACCGGCACGCCCAGCCGTCCTGATAGGCGCGTCCCAGCAGGAACTGCGCGTCGACATTGCCGGGGTCCGCCCTGACGGCCGTCTGTATCAGCCGGGTTCCCTTTTTCAGATCCTGTTGGACTCCCGCGCCGAAGAGATAGGCCCGCCCCAGCGGATAGGCGGCGGCCGGCCGATACTTCGCGTCCAGACCTTCGAGCCAGCCGATGGCTTCCGCATCGTCGGCAGGGTCGTCGTTCATCAATCGTCGCAGGCCGATGTTCAGGCGGGCGTTCTGCGACCCGTCCCGCAGAGCCTGCGCCCAGAGGCGTTCTGACCGTTCGGGGTCGGCCCCGGTAAATTCCAGCGCGGAAGCCAGGGAAGCCGCCGCCTCAGGATCGCCGGCGGCGACCAGAGGCTCCAGTGCGGCCGCGGCTGCAGAGGGATCGGTCCGGAGCAACTCCAGGGCGTCGCTCAGAGGGTCCAGCGCCGACGAGTGCGCCTGTACGGGCGAACAGGTCAGCCAGATCGTGCCGACCGCCAGCAGGGCGACGTATCCGGTCTTCAGCATAATGAGGTTCTCCGATTTCCAGCTAGGCCGGAAATCGGAGCCCGTGGCAAGTCGGCCTACTTCAGCGTCGCGCTGTCCAGGTTCAGTTCGCTCAGGGGAATGACCTCGACGTTGGGGTATTTCGCTCGCAGGCCGTCGATGAACTTGGACGCGTCGCCGACGATCACCAGGCTGGCCCGGTCCGTCGGCAGGTGTTCAGCGAAGGCGCTTTCGACCTGTTCGGCGGTGACGGCGCGAACGCGCCCGGCGTAGTCGGCCAGATCGCTCATCGGCAGGTCGTACAGGGCCAGGTTGGCGACCAGGCCGCCCAGGCCGTCCACCGTCTCCAGCGAACGCCCGAAGCCGCCGATCAGGGTGGCGCGGCGGGGCGCGAGTTCGGTCTCGGTCGCCGCCGTGGTCCCCAGCTTGCCGATCTCTTCAAGGATCAGGTCGGCCACCTCGGTCGCCGTCTCGTTCTTGGTCTGGGTCGAGGCCGAGAAGACGCCGGTCTGCTGTTGGGCGCCGACCGACGAGCGGGCGCCGTAGGACAGGCCGCGCTTGATGCGGATTTCCTGGTTCAGGCGTGACGAGAAGCCCCCGCCCAGCAGGGTGTTGCCCAGCGTCAGCGGGAAGTAGTCGGCGTCGGTGCGGCTGATCCCGCGGATGGCGGCGACCACGGCGGCCTGGCCGGCGCCAGGCTGGTCGATGACGACGACGCGCGGGGCCGGCGCCTGACCCGCCTTGTCGATGGCGGCCGGGGCCGGGCCGGCGTCGCGCCAGTCGCCGAAGGCTTCGGCGGCCAGGGCGCGCGCCTCGGCGGAGGTCACGTCGCCCGAGAAGACGAGGGTCGCCTGCGAGGGCCCGAACCGCTCGGCGTGGAAGGCGGCGACGTCGTTGCGCGTCAGGGCGGGGATGCTGGTCACCGTGCCCGAGCCCGGCGCGCCGTAGGGCGCGGCGCCGTACATCACCCTGCCGACCGACTGGGAGGCGATGGAGCCGGGCTGGCTCAACGCCACGCGCAGCCCGTCCAGGGTCTGGGACTGCTGACGCACCAGCTCTTCCTGCGCGAAGGCCGGGTTGCGCACCAGATCGGCCATCAGGGTCAGGGTCTGGCCGAACACGTCCTTGGGCGCATTGGCGTAGACATTGGTGAAGTCGGCGCTCGCCCCCGCGCCGATGTTGGCGCCCAGCTGTTCGATGGCGGTGGCGATTTCCGGCGCCGACTTGGTTGTTGTCCCTTGAGTCAGCAGGTTGGCGGTCATGGAGGCGACGCCGGCCTTGTCAGCCGGGTCATGGGCCGAGCCCGCGTTGAAGTTCAGCCGCGCCGAAACCAGCGGCAGGCCCTTGGTCGGGGCGACCAGCACGCGAAGGCCGTTGTCCAGGCGGAAATCGGCGATGGCCGGGGTGGCGGGCGACACCTCAGGCCCCGGCTCGGGCAGGCGGGCGCGCTCGGCTTCGGGCAGCAGGACGGCGACCGGACCGGCCGGGGCCAGGGCGGCGACCGTCACGGGGGCGTCGACGTTCTTCTTCTGCTCGCTGGGCGCGTTGGCGTCGCTGGCGGGCAGATAGTTGATGGTGATCTGGCGCTGCGGCGTCAGATAGCGGCGGGCCACACGCTGCACGTCGGCGGCGGTGACGGCCTGGATCTCGGCGATCTCGCGGTCGGCGGCCGTCGCGTCGCCGGTCATGATCAGCGCCATGCCCAAGGTGGTGGCGCGGTCGTCGATGCTCTCACGCCCGCGCAGGGCGTTGGCGACCAGCTCGTTCTTGGCCTCGGCCAGTTCGGCGGCGGTGACGGGCTCGTCGCGCAGACGCGCGATTTCGGCTTCGAGCGCCGCCTGGCCGGTCTCGACCGTCTGGCCGTCGGCCATGATGGCGTAGGCGGCCAGATTGCCCGCCTGCTGGGCGAAGTCGGGGTTGGAGCCCGCCTGGGCTGCGATCTGCTTGTCATAGACCAGCGAGCGGTACAGACGGCTGCTCTCGCCGGTCGACAGGATGCCGTCCAGCACCGTCAGAGCCGGGCGGTCGGCGTCCTTATAGGCCACGGTGTTCCAGGCCAGGGCCACGGCGGGCAGGGGCACGTTCGGCGCATAGAAGGTGGCGGTGCGCGGGCCGGCGGGCTCGGGCTCCTTCACGTCATTGGCGGGCATGGGGGTCGACGGTCGCTTCAACGGGGCGAAATACTCATCGACCCAGCCGTCCAACTGCGCCTGATCGAAATTGCCCGCCACGATCAGCATGGCGTTGTCCGGCCGGTAGTAGGTGGCGTGGAAGCGCAGCACGTCGTCCAGCGTCGAGGCGTCCAACTCCTCGATCGAGCCGATGCCCGGACGGCGATAGGGGTGGTCCTGATAGATGGTCTCGGGCGCGAACAAGCCGAACAGGCGGCCGTAGGGGCTGGCCAGAATCCGCTGGCGGTATTCTTCCTTCACCACGTCGCGCTCGGATTCAAAGGTCTTCTGATCGACGACCAGAGAGCCCATGCGGTCCGCCTCGGCGAACAGGATGCGCTGCAGGTGGTTGGCCGGGACGACCTCGTAATAGGCGGTCACGTCGTCGGCGGTGAAGGCGTTGTTCATGCCGCCCACGTCCTCGGTCAGACGGTCGAACGTCTCGGACGGCATGTTCTTCGTCGCCTTGAACAGCAGATGTTCGAACAGGTGGGCGAAGCCCGAGCGGCCCGCCGGATCGTCCTTCGATCCCACGCGATACCAGACCTGGACCGTGACGTTCGAGGTCGAGGCGTCGCGCGCCGTATAGACCTCCATGCCGTTGGCCAGCACCCGCTTGTGGAAGCCCAGCGGCGGCACCTGGAAGCCGCCTTGAGCGGTCGTCGCGGCGGCGGGCGGCGCCTTGGCCCAGGCGGGGGCGGCGGCCGGCAGGCCGAGCAGCAGCGCCGAGGCGCAGGCGGTCAGGATCAGACGATTCTTCATGAGGGCGGCTTTCCAAAGCCCGCGCTCGAAGAAACGGGCGCTGAAAACCTAACAGGACGAAGCGCCGCCGCGCACCTTACGGAGCTGTAATGAAAGCAGGCTTGGCCACAGACCCGCCTCGGGGATGAAAAAGATGTAACTCGGTTATGCCTCGGGACGCTGATATCGGCGAAACAGGACGTTGAGGGACGTCCGCGCGAGGACGCCCATCATGACAAAATACAAGTTCGCGCCCCTTCTGGGGGTGGTTCTGGCCTTGCCCGCTGCCGGGGTTCTGGCGCAGACGCCGTCGCCTGGAACGCAGCCGTCCCAGAGCCGTCCCGTTCAGACTGCGCCGCAGAAGGCGGACAAGGACGATCAGCCCGCCGCCGTGGGCGACGTCGTCGTCAGCGCCCGCGCCAATGACGTGCGGACTTCGATCGACTCCATCAGTTACAGCCTGGCCGACGATCTTCAGGCGGCGACCGGGACGCTGGCCGAGGCCCTGCGCAATGTGCCCTCGGTCGATGTCGATCCTCAGGGCAACGTCTCCCTGCGCGGCGATAGCAATGTCACGCTGTTGGTGGACGGCCGCCCCTCGGCCATCCTGTCGGGACCGAACCGCGCCGATGCGGTGCTGCAACTGCCGGCCGATCGCTACGCCCGCATCGAGGTGATGACCAATCCGTCCGCCGCCTACAGCCCAGAGGGCTCGGGCGGGGTCATCAATCTGATCACCAAGCCGGTTCCGGCGGCGGCCGCCGCCGCCGCCGCCGCTGGGACGCCGGGCGCCGCTGTCACGACCGGATCGCTGCGCGCCAATGTGGGCGATCATGGACGCTGGAACGTCGGGGCCAGCGGCTCGCGCCAGCAGGGCAAGCTGACCCTGACTGGCGATCTCAGCTATCGTCACGACGAGCAGAGCCTGTCCTTCGACCGCCTGCGCGAACAGCTTAACCCGTCCGGCGCGGTGGTCAGCACGACGACCACCGCCCAAAATATTGAATCGACCCAGGACGGCGTCTTCGGCCGCGTCGCCGCCGAATACCGGCTGACGGAAAAAACCATGCTGACCGGCGAGGCGCGCGCCAATCGCTTCGACATCGACAGCGATGTGCGCGGCCTGTTTGAGACGCGCGACGCCTCGGGCGCCCTGACGCGCGCCTATAGCCGCGACGGCTCGGGCGGCTTCGCCATGAAGGGCTGGGGCGTCACCGGACGGGTTCTGCATCAGTTCGATACGTCCGGGCACGAATGGTCGAACGAGCTGCGCTATGATCGCAACGATCAGGAGAACGACTCCCTGGCAGCCAACGTCTTCCGCCTCCCGATACAGCCGACGGTGTATGAGGCCCAGCGCGGCCTGAACGCCCAGGAGACGATCGGCTTCACCAGCGCCTACACCCGGCCGATGGGCGAGGGCGCCAAGCTGCGCGCGGGCTATGAGCTGAACCTCACCAGGCCGGATCAGGATAATGAGGTTCGGCGGGGACCCGCCGAGAACGCCCTCGCCCTTGTTCCCTCACAGAGCAACCGCTTCGAGGCGGAGCAGACGGTCCACGCGCTTTACGCCACCTATGAGCGTCCCTTCGGCGAGAAGCTGTCCGGCCAGTTCGGCTTGCGGCTGGAACAGGCCGACATCGAGGTTGAGGACGTGACCAACGCCGTGCGCGCGTCTCAGGACTATTTCCGCGCCTATCCGACCTTCCACCTGCAGTATCAGCTGACCGAGAGCCAGACCCTGCGCGGCAGCTATTCGCGGCGCATCCAGCGGCCCCAGCCGTCGCAGCTGAATCCCTTCATCATCTATGGCGACCCGCTGAACCTGCGCTCGGGCAACCCGGACCTGGAGCCGCAGGAGACCGACAGCTTCGAGGCCATGTGGCAGATGCGGCGGGGTCAGAGCTTCTATCAGGCCACGGCTTATTTCCGCGACACGACCAAGGCCTTTACCGAGGTGGCGACCGACGTGGGCGGCGGCGTCCTGCTGACCCGGCCCGAGAACCTGGGCGCCCGCCGCGATCTGGGGATCGAGCTGACTGCCAGCGGCCGCCTGCACCCCACCTTGCGCTACAACGCCAGCGTCAACGCCTTCCGTCAGGAGATCGACGCGGCCGGCATCCCCGGCGGCCGCGACCGCGAGGGCGAGATGGTGACCGGTCGCCTCAGCCTGAACTGGCAGGCGACGCCCAAGGACTTCGTTCAGCTGATGGGCTTCTGGCAGGGCGATCAGCTGCTGGCGCAAGGCCAGCGCGAGAGCGGCGGCATGCTGAACTTCGGCTACCGCCGCAAGCTGAACGACACCCTGTCGCTGCAGTTCACGGCCCGCGACCTGCTAAACTCCTTCGGCGGCGCCACCACCTATGACACGCCCCAGTTCCGCGAGCGCCTCGACCAGGACCTGAACCTGCGCGCCTTCTACCTAGGCCTGAGCTGGTCCTTCGGCGGGCCGCGCCGCCAGCCCGAGCAGTTCGACTTCTCGACCGGCCCGACCGGCGGCTAAGGCCTGTCGCCGGACTGCGCCTGACGCCCGTCGCCCCCGTGGCGGCGGGCGTTCTCGCTTGGGCCCTTGCGTGTCTGATCGGCCACACCCACCTCCTTTGCGACAGCTCAAGGCGTCGCTTCAGATAAGGGCGCATTGAGTTCAACTCCGCCTCCTGAGGGGAAACCGAACGCCATGAATCTCGACCTCTATTCCGACCGCGCCAAACAGGCTGTCCAGTCCGCCCAGTCGCTGGCCCTGGCCCGCCGCCACCAGCAGTTCGCGCCCGAGCATCTGCTCAAGGTGCTGCTTGAGGAGCGCGACGGTCTGGCCCGCAAGCTGATCGATCAGGCGGGCGGCGATCCCTCCGCCGTCGAACTCGTCACCGAGGGCCTGCTGAAGAGGCGGCCCCAAGTCGAAGGCGGCTCGGGCCAGCTTTACCTCGACGGCGACCTGGCGCGGGTCTTCAGCGCCGCCGAGGAGGCGGCCAAGAAGGCCGGCGACGCCTTCGTCACCACCGAACGCCTGCTGGCCGCCATCGCCAAGGAAGGCGGGGCCGCCGCCGAGGCGCTGAAATCCGCCGGCGTCACGGCCAAGAAGCTGGACGAGGCCGTGACCGAAATCCGCAAGGGCAAGACCGCCGACAGCGCCGGCGCCGAGGACAGCTTCGACGCCCTGAAACGCTACGCCCGCGACCTGACCGAGGCCGCGCGCGACGGCAAGGTCGACCCGGTCATCGGCCGCGACGAGGAAATCCGCCGCACCATTCAGGTGCTGGCCCGCCGCACCAAGAACAACCCCGTCCTGATCGGCGAACCCGGCGTCGGCAAGACCGCCATCGTCGAAGGACTCGCCTTGAGGATCGTCAACGGCGACGTGCCCGAAAGCCTGAAGGACAAGAAGGTGCTGGCGCTGGACATGGGCGCCCTGATCGCCGGGGCCAAGTATCGCGGCGAGTTCGAGGAGCGGCTGAAGGCTGTGCTCAACGAGGTGGCGGCGGCCGAAGGCGGCATCGTCCTGTTCATCGACGAAATGCACACCCTGGTCGGGGCCGGCAAGGGCGACGGGGCCATGGACGCCTCCAACCTGCTCAAGCCCGCCCTGGCGCGCGGCGAACTGCACTGCGTCGGCGCCACCACGCTGGATGAATACCGCAAGCACGTCGAGAAGGACGCGGCCCTGGCTCGTCGCTTCCAGCCGGTCTTCGTCGCCGAGCCGACCGTCGAGGACACGGTGTCGATCCTGCGCGGCCTGAAGGAGAAGTACGAGGTCCACCACGGGGTGCGCATCTCGGACAGCGCCATCGTCGCCGCCGCCACCTTGTCGAACCGCTACATCACCGACCGCTTTCTGCCGGACAAGGCCATCGACCTGATCGACGAGGCCGCCAGCCGCGTGCGCATGGCCGTGGATTCCAAGCCCGAGGCTCTGGATGAAATCGACCGCCGCCTGGTGCAGCTGAAGATCGAGCGCGAGGCTCTGAAGAAGGAGAGCGACAGCGCCTCGAAGCAGCGTCTGGAGAAGCTGGAGGACGAGATCGCCGATCTCGAAGGCCAGTCCGACGACATGACCGCCCGCTGGAAGTCGGAAAAGGCCAAGGTCGGGCAGGGCGCCCAGCTGCGCGAGACCCTGGACCGCCTGCGCGCCGAACTGGCCGCCGCCCAGCGCGCCGGCGACCTGGGTCGCGCCTCAGAGATCGCCTACGGCCAGATCCCGCAACTGGAACGCCAGCTGGCCGAGGCCGAAGCCGCCGAGAAGCCGGCGGAAGGCCCCCTGACCCCCGAGGTCGTCGACGCCGAGCAGATCGCCGCCGTCGTCAGCCGCTGGACCGGCGTCCCCGTCGACAAGATGCTGGAAGGCGAGCGCGAGAAGCTGCTCAAGATGGAGGACGAACTCGGCCGCCGCGTGGTCGGTCAGGACGAGGCGCTGGAAGCCGTGTCCGACGCCGTGCGCCGCGCCCGCGCCGGGCTGAACGACCCCAACAAGCCGCTGGGCAGCTTCCTCTTCCTGGGCCCCACGGGCGTGGGCAAGACCGAGCTGACCAAGGCCCTGGCCGGCTATCTGTTCGACGACGACAACGCCATCACCCGCATCGACATGAGCGAATACATGGAGAAGCACTCGGTCAGCCGCCTGATCGGCGCCCCTCCGGGCTATGTCGGCTATGACGAGGGCGGCGCCCTGACCGAGGCGGTGCGTCGCCGCCCCTATCAGGTCGTCCTGTTCGATGAGGTCGAAAAGGCCCACCCCGACGTTTTCAACGTGCTTCTTCAGGTGCTGGACGACGGCCGCCTGACCGACGGTCAGGGCCGCACCATCGACTTCAAGAACACCCTGATCATCATGACCTCCAACCTGGGCAGCCAGTTTCTGGCCGACCAGCCCGAGGGCGAGGATGTCGAGGTCGTTCGCCCCCTGGTCATGGAGCAGGTCCGCGCCCACTTCCGGCCCGAGTTCCTGAACCGCATCGACGAGATCATCCTGTTCCACCGCCTGGGCCGCGAGCAGATGGGCGGCATCGTCCGCATCCAGCTGGCGCGTCTGGAGAAGCTGATGGCCGACCGCCGCCTGACGCTGGCCCTGGACGACAGCGCCCTGACCTGGCTCGCCGACAAGGGCTACGACCCGGTGTATGGCGCTCGGCCCTTGAAGCGCGTCATCCAGAAGGAGTTGGTCGACCCGATGGCCAAGAAGCTGCTGGCCGGCGAGATCGAGGACGGCAGCGTGGTGGGCGTGTCAGCGGGCGCCGACGGGCTGGAGATCGGGAAGGCGCGGGTGCATTGAGGCTTCGCGGCCCTGGGGCGCGAAAGCGGCCCAGGGCTGGGCGGGCTTGTTGCGCTAGAGTGCAGTCACGCCTTAACGCAGTTCACCAAGAAGCGCTGAAGCGTATCCCATACACTACAAAGATGCTGTCTCGACGGTGATAAGTCGGCGCTATGAATATACTTATTCATCGAGGAGGCTGATAAAACCTCCTCGTTTCGTTGAAATTTTCTGAGAATTTCCTCATACTCATGGTCGATCAGGCCTTGAGCTCGTTGATCGGTAATCGCAGCACGCATTTTCTCAGACCAGGAGGAATTGGAGTGCTTGGTGTCTCCGACGGCGTTCAAATAATAGGTGGCGCTAAATTCTATAAGAACACGGAACAGAACTGAAATTGCGTTTGGTTGCTTGTCTAAGTGTAGGCGAAACTGAAGTTCGTCCCAAATCGCTCTTACCCTCGTTAGTTCCGGCTTTTTGGCAATTCCGAAATTCACGTCGTGAGGGATTAAGTTCTGCCGCTTTGCCGGTTTCGGCTTAGGTTCAGGGTCCGCGGGTTCGTGGTCTGTTGCATCACCATCTCCATCGTCGCCTGATGAGTCGGTTTGTTCGTCCTCGTCGCCCTCGCCCTCTAGCCACTCAGACAAAGGAATGGGGGTTCGAAGCGCAAACTTTAGGCTTGGAAGGATGCTCTCCAGTTCCAACTCGTTGAGATACTTTCCCTTAGCTTCAGCGTCCCAGACGTCGGCGAGCACTCGATCACCAGTGCTCATGTCCTCGTAGATGCGGGTAATGGCCTTCAGAACCGACGCTGGTTCATGGGTAAAGAACAGTTCGTCTTTCTTTAATCTGAGGCCGACACGGTTGCGTTGGGCCTCTCCCGAAAGGAGCCTGTTCACGTTCGAGATCGGCACCTGCCATACGGGGCGAGGGTAGCCTTGCTTTTCGAGAGCGTTATGAAGCTCCCGCGCGATGTTTATTGATCGACCTCGACCAGTTCTTTCGATGAAGTTATGCTTTGCCGTGGGGTCCCATTGGCTCTGCCCAATCCCATTCTGTGAGCCGGTGTGCCGCCTGTAGAGCAACTCGTCGATAACTTCGCCATCTGTCTCAAGTCGGCACTCAACCTTATCGGGAATTTCAGGGTTGGCTGCTGCCAACTCGCTGTAGAATTTCGTCCATTCCGGCGTTGTCGCTCTGCCCGGATTGTTTAGTAACTTGAGAGAAGAAATGCGACGGTTACCGTCATAAATCACCCACCCCTCCGGTTCTTCGCGGATCAGTGGGGGTTCATAGATTCTCTTGGCGGACGCGATATCTGCCGCTAGGCGCCGCATATGGTCGCCCTTATTTTCAAGCAGCCATTTAAGCGCAGCATCTTCGGTGGGGAGCGGCCCGTGGCGGTCATTGGCCCGGTTAACAACCAGGTCGTCGATGTGTTTCAAGACGTAGCTCATCTTGCGCCCCTCCCCAGGCGTATTGACGCTCGCGCAAGTTCGGTCCGGGAGCAAGTCTCGCGCTATTCAGTTGCGTTCGTCTGCTCCCAGCACCGGCATCACCTCCACCTCGTCGCAGACGAAGATGCTCATGTGCGGGTGGCCTTCGAACAGGCGGGCGGCGGCCTCGTGGCTGTCGGCGCGCACGACCATGAAGACGGTCAGCAGGTTGACCATGTCCGTCACGGCGCCGTCGTCGTCGATGCGTTTGGTCGGGCCCAGCGGGCCGCCCTGAAAGACGATGGAGTCGCGGTGCGCCTCTTCCCAGGCGGCGACGGCGGCCACGCCGCGGCGGGCCGTCTCGGCCTGCTCGGCCTCGCTCATGGCGCGCCAGGCCCGCCATTTGGGGCCGGTCTTGTCGCTGGTGAAGACGGCCAGATAGTGGGTCTCGACGCTCATCGCAGCCTCCTGTGCGGCCCGAGCATCACCCCTTCGGGCCGTCTTCGACAAGCGGGGCCGGAGGCTGGCCTCAGCCCTCGGCCAGCAGGTGGTCGATCAGGGCGCGCGCCTCGGGGCCGGCCCAGTCGGCCTCGCCGGTCAGAACGGCGCGGACGCGGCCCTGGCGGTCCATGACGATGGTCTGGGGCATGGCGCCCTTGCCGGGGAACTCAAACGCCAGCTGGAATTTCGGGTCGATGTAGAAGTCCAGCGGCGCGTTTTCGGCGATGAAGGCCCGCGCCTCGTCGGCTGTCTTGTCCAGGTCCATGCTGACGGCGACCACGGCGAAGTCGTTGCGCGCCTTATAGTGGTCGGCTAGGGCCGCCAGCGTCGGCATCTCGATCTTGCACGGGGCGCACCAGGTGGCCCACAGGTTCACCACCGTCACCTTGCCCGCGAAGTCGGCCAGACGGACGTCGGCGCCGTCGGCGGCCTTGAACACATAGTCGGGCGCGGTCGGGGAGGCGGGCGCCTGCAGGGCCGCCAGCGATCCCTTGGCGAAGGCCGCCAGTTGCGGCTCAAGCGGCTGGGCTGCGGCCTGTGCTGCGGCCTGGGCCGCGGCCTGGGCCGCGGGCGGCGCGGACTCTTTGCCTCCGCCCTTCTGATTGACGTATAGCAGCGCCGCGCCCACGCCGATCACGCCGATCACCGCGAACGTCGCCACGCCCGCCCAAGTCCGTCCAGAGCCGCTCATGTCCGATACGCCTTCCAAACCACAGCCAGATACCCCCGCTCAGGGCCAGTCTCTATGGGGCGGACGCTTCAGCGCCAAGCCTGCGGACATCATGCAGGCGATCAACGTCTCCATCGGCGTCGATAAACGCCTGTGGGCGCAGGACCTGGCCGGTTCGCGGGCCCATTGTCGCATGCTGGAGAAACAGGGGATCATCGCGGCTGCGGACGCCCAGGCCATCCTCGGCGGGCTGGACGTGATCGAGGGCGAGATCCGGGACGGGAGCTTCCCCTTCCGCGACGCCTATGAAGACATTCACATGAACGTCGAGGCCCGCCTGTCTGAGCTGATCGGCGAGCCGTCGGGGCGTCTGCACACCGCGCGCAGCCGCAATGATCAGGTGGCGACGGACTTCCGCCTGTGGGTGCGCGACGCCTGCGACCGCACCGTGGCGCAGCTTCAGGATCTGCAGCGGACCCTGCTGGACCGGGCGGAGCAGCATGCGGGCGACCTGATGCCGGGCTTCACCCATCTGCAGACGGCCCAGCCGGTGACGTTCGGCCATCACCTGATGGCCTATGTCGAGATGTTCGGCCGCGACGCCGGGCGCTTCGCCGACGCCCGCGCCCGCATGAACGAGAACCCGCTGGGCGCCGCCGCTCTGGCCGGATCGCCCTTCCCCATCGACCGCCACATGACGGCGCAGGCGCTGGGCTTCGACCGGCCGATGGCGAACTCGCTGGACGCCGTCTCGGATCGCGACTTCGCGCTGGAAAGCCTGGCCGCCGCCTCCATCGCGGCGGGCCACCTGTCGCGTCTGGCCGAAGAGATCGTGGTCTGGATGACGCCGATGTTCGGCTTCGCTGCGCTGCCCGACGACCTGACCACCGGCTCGTCCATCATGCCGCAGAAGCGCAACCCGGACGCCGCCGAACTGGTGCGGGCCAAGACGGGCCGCATCAACGGCGCCCTGATCGCCCTGACCACGGTGATGAAGGGCCTGCCGCTGGCCTATTCCAAGGACATGCAAGAGGACAAGCCGCCGGTGTTCGAGGCCTTTGACGCGCTGGATCTGGCGCTGACGGCCATGACCGCCATGGTCGCCGTGATCCGCCCCAACACCGAGAAGATGGCCGCCGCCGCCGGCGCGGGCTTCTCGACCGCCACCGACCTGGCCGACTGGCTGGTGCGCGAGCTGAACCTGCCTTTCCGTCAGGCGCACCACGTCACCGGCGCCGCCGTGAAACGGGCTGAGGCGCTGGGCCTGGGGCTGGGCGAATTGCCGCTGAGCGAATTGCAGGCGCTGGATGGCCGGATCACCGAAGGGGTGTATGAAGTGCTGACGCCCGAAGCCTCCTGCGCCAGCCGCCAGAGCTTCGGCGGCACGGCGCCGGAACAGGTCCGCGCGCGCATCGCCGACTGGAGAAGCCGCCTGTGACGAAGACGTCTGTGAAGAAGACCCTGATCCTCGCGGGCGCCGCCGCCCTTCTGCTGGCCGGCTGCGGGCGAATGGCCGACCTCGAGCCGCCGCAGGGCGCCATGCCGAAGAAGCAGACCGAGCGCGCTATCCGCGACCGCTCGGCCCCGGGCTTGCCGGAAGAGGCGATGCAGAACCTGCCGCCGCGCCAGATGCCCATCGACAACGGCACGAGCAACCCGTTCGGCAAGCCGCCGCCGATGAATTGAGCCTTCGCGCTCCTCTCTCTGACTGGACTCCCCGCCGGTGCACTATTTTGATCTGAAGGACGGCGTCCTGCATGCCGAGGGCGTTTCTCTGGAGGCGCTGGCGGACAGCGTCGGCACGCCGACCTACGTCTACTCCTCGGCCACCCTGCGCCGTCATTACGGCCTGCTGCGCGAGGCGTGCGACGCGCACAGGGGCGCGCTGGGCGACGCCCTGATCGCCTTCGCGGTCAAGGCCAACTCCAACCTGTCGGTGCTGGCGACGCTGGCCAAGCTGGGCTGCGGCGCCGACACCGTGTCCGAGGGCGAGATTCGCCGGGCGCTGGCCGCTGGCATTCCGGGCGAGCGGATCATCTTCTCCGGCGTGGGCAAGACCGACGCCGAACTGGCCTTCGCCATCGAACAGGGCGTGCGTCAGATCAACGTGGAGTCCTCGACCGAGTTGGACCGATTGATCGCGGTCGCCGCGACCAGGAAAGCCGCCCCCGCCATCGCCATCCGCGTCAATCCCAAGATCGGCGCGGGCGGCCACGCCAAAATCACCACCGGCGGCGCGGGCGACAAGTTCGGCGTGCCGGTCGAGGAGGCGATGGCGCTGTACGCCCGCGCATCAAGCTCGCCTCACGTCACGCCCGTGGGTCTGGCCTGCCATATCGGCAGCCAGATCACCGACCTGGCTCCGCTGGAAGCCGCCTTCCGCGTGCTGCGGGACATGACCGACGCCCTGCGAGCCCAGGGGCGCAGCGTCACCCGCCTCGATCTCGGCGGCGGCCTGGGCGTGCCCTATTACGGCGATGCGGCGACGCCGTCCCCGGCCGACTACGTCGCTATGGCCGCGCGCGTGCTGGAGGGGCTGAACGTCGAGGCCGCCTTCGAGCCCGGCCGCCTCATGGCCGCCAATGCGGGCGTGCTGCTGAGCCGCGTCATTCAGGTCAATGAGCGCACGGACGGCCGCCGCTTCCTGGTGCTGGACGCGGCGATGAACGATCTGATGCGTCCGGCCCTCTACGACGCCTTCCACGATCTGAAGCCTGTCCGCCCGGTCGAGGGCGAGCTTCTGCCTCACGATGTGGTCGGGCCGGTGTGCGAGACCGGCGACACCTTCGCGCGCGACCGCGACCTGCCGCCGTTGAAGGCCGGCGATCTGGTCGTCTTCATGAGCGCCGGGGCCTATGGCGCGGTGATGAGCGGCGAATACAATACCCGTCCGCTGGCCGCCGAAGTGCTGGTCGACGGCGAGCGCAGCGCGGTCATCCGCCCGCGCCCGACCTATGAAGCGATGTTCGCCCGCGAACCGATGGCGGACTGGCTCAAGGACTAGTCCAGAGCGCAGATGTCCGGCAGGCCGCGCATCCCGCCGGCGTGGTCCAGGCCATAACCGACCAGGAAGCGGTTCGGCGCCTCCCAGCCGACGAAGTCGGGCTCGGGCGCGCGGGGCTTGGGCCAGGGCTTGCGGGCGAAGACGCAGGTCAGCACCTCGGCGGCGCCCGCCTCCTTGGTGATGCGGACCGCCTCGGCCAGCGACAGGCCGGTGTCGAACACATCATCCAAGATCAGCACCTTCTTGCCGGTCAGCGGGCGCTGATAGGGGGCGCGAACCTCGATCCGGCCCCGGCTGGTCTGCTCGTCGCCGTAGGAGGCCAGCCACAGGGCGTCGAAGCGGACGTTGCGGCCTTCGCGCGACAGGGCGCGGGTCAGGTCGGCGGCGAACCACAGCCCGCCGGTCAGCAGGACGACGGCCACCGTATCATCGTCGACATGGGGGGCGATGCGGCGCGCCAGATCGGCCACGACGGCCTCGATCTCGGCCTGGGACAGGAGGACAGCGGGAGCGAGCGTCGATGGGGTGTCAGCCATGCCTCGCCGATACCCCTTCTGCGACGTCGGTGTCGAGAGGCGAGGGCGCCGGGCCAAGGTCGAGGGCGCCCAGACGACGCAGGCCCCCGTCTTCGCGCGCGGCGGGTTCAGGGCGGGCGGTCTTGTCGGCGGGGCGCGGGGGCGTCTTGCGCACGGGCTCAAGGACGAACTTCGTCGTTATGCCGACGGCCTTGCCTTGAGGATCGCCGATGACCGTGGCGAAGCCCTGCGCCTGGCCGGGCAGGGTAGGGGGCCAGTCCGGGCGCACCACGCGACTGGCGATCTCGACGCCGCGCTCATCCTGCAGGATCACGCGGATGGGGGGCGACGACACCTCGGTGTCGCGGATGTTGCGCACGGCGCCGGAGACGATGATCCGGCCGGGATCATGCGGCGCCACCCGCGCCCGCTGGGCTTCGAACTCCAGCCCGACGATGTTCACCTCAAGTCCCAGCGCGCCATAGGCGCCCGCTGTAGCCGGGAATTTGCGGACGATCTCCTCACGGAACAGCACGCCGCCGGCGAGCAGCCCCAGCACCACCGCCGCCGCCGCCGCCCAGGCTGCGCCCGCCGCCGCCGCCTGCCGTGTGCGGCGCTTGCGCTCGGCCCTGGCGCGGAAGGCGCGCGGCAGTTCGGGCGCGGGCGTCTCGGCCAGACTGTCAGGCAGGGTTTCGGGCGAAGCGTCTTCGCCGGCGCTCAGGCCTTTCGTCGCCGGTTCCAGCTCCAGCGGCGCATCTTCCAGGCTGGCGCGCCAGTCGTGGCCGCAGGCCTTGCAGCGGACACGACGGCCGTTGGGGCCGATCGCTTCATCGGCAACAAAATAGCTGGTGGCGCAGGCGGGACAGGTCAGTATCATGTCAGCTGACTGTGAGGCTTATCGCCCCCTCCTGTCGCGGCGCAACGCCCCGGTCCAATACGAAACCCTATGCCCGATCCGATCCGCCGCGCCGCCGACCCTGATTCCGCGCCTGACGCCGTCCGCCTCAGAGGCGTGGGCTTCGGCTATGGGGGCCGACCCGCCGTGCTGCGGGACGTTAACCTTAGTCTGCCAAACGGCTCTTTCCACTTCCTTACCGGACCTTCGGGGGCGGGCAAGTCCTCGCTGCTGCGGCTGCTGACTTTGGCGGCGCGGCCCCAGGCGGGACGAATCAGCCTGTTCGGCCAGGACGTGACCCACCTGCCCCGGCGCGAGGTCCCTGCGCTGCGACGCCGCATGGGGGTGATCTTTCAGGATTTCCGCCTGCTGGACCATCTGTCGGCCTTCGACAATGCGGCCCTGCCGCTGCGCCTGGCGGGCGAGCGCCCGGCCGAGTACGCCGCCGACGTGCAGGAGATGCTGCGCTGGGTTGGTCTGGGCGGGCGGCTGGACGCCCTGCCGCCCACCCTGTCCGGCGGCGAGAAGCAGCGTCTGGCCATCGCCCGCGCCGTGGTGGCGCGGCCGCGCCTGATCCTGGCGGACGAACCGACCGGCAGCGTCGACCGGCCGATGGGCGAGAAGCTGATGCGGCTGTTCCAGTCGCTGAACAAACTGGGCGCCACCGTGCTGATCGCCAGTCACGACGAGGCCCTGGCCGAGCGCAGCGGCGCGGCCGTCCTGCGGCTGGAAGGCGGGCGGCTGACGCAGATCGCGCCGGCTTCATCTGTTGGACCGGAGGCGCAGCCATGATCGGCCGCTTGCGCAGCTCCCAACCAGAATTGCTGCCGCGCGAGGCCGGGGGCGAACGCTGGCTGGTGGTGGTCATCGCCGTGCTGTGTTTCCTGGCCTCGATCGCAGCCGTCGGGGCCCTGGCCGCCGACCGGGCGGCGCACGGCTGGGCGGGTCACCTGCGAGCGGAGGCGACGGTGCAGGTGCGCCCGCGCGTCGATGAGACCGGCCCCGCCGCCGCCGCCCGCGCCGCCGAGACCCTGGCCGGGGTCAAGGGCGTGGCCGAGGCGCAGGCGATGGACCGCAAGGCGGCCGAGGCTCTGTTGCGGCCCTGGGTGGGGGAGGCGGTGCTGCCCGACCTGCCTCTGCCCTATCTGGTCGTTGTCCGGCTGGACCCCAAGGCGCCCGCCAGCGCGCCCAGCCTGAGCCGCGCTCTGGCCGAGGCCGGGCTGGACGCCAGCGTCGACGATCACAGCCTGTGGCGCGGCGAGGTCGAGCGCTCGGCGGGCCTGATCACGGCCCTGGCGGGGGCGGCCTTCCTGCTGATTGCAGCGGCGACGGCGGCGGCGATCGCCTACGCCACCCGCGCCGGCATGGCGGCCCAGGCGGCGGTGATCGAGACGCTGAGCCTGAACGGCGCGTCGGACGGAGCCATCGCCACACTGTTCCAGCGGCGTTTCGGGATTCTTGCGGCGACCGCGGGCGCCGCGGGGGCCGGCCTGGCGGCGCTGATGCTGGCGGCGCTGCGGTTGATCGGGGGCGAAGGCGGACTGACCCCGGCCCTGCCGCTGGCCTTTGGCGACCTGCTGGCGCTGATCGCCTGCCCCTTGCTGGCGGGGGCGGTCGCGGTGCTGGCTGCGCGCCTGACGGCGCTGGCGAAGCTGGGCGGGCGTCGCTAGTTAGTTAAGCATGAAGTTCCTGACGCTGATCGCCGTGGTGGCGCTGATGTGGCTGACGGGCCTGTTCGTCTTCGCCGAGCGGGTTCGCGGTCTGACGCCTGCGCCGGAGCCGGCGCGGGCGGACGCCATTGTCTCCCTGACCGGCCCCTCGGCCGAGCGCGTCAACGCCGCCATCCGCCTGTTGGAGCAGGGCAAGGGCGACCGGCTGCTGATCTCGGGCGTCAATCGGGAGGTGCGTCGCCAGGAGCTGCGCGCCCTGACGCCGGGGTCCAAAAAGCTGTTCAACTGCTGCGTCGACCTGGGCTTTGAGGCCGAGAACACCGTCGGCAACGCCCAGGAGATCGCCTCTTGGGCGCGGGCCAAGGGTTATGACGACCTGATCGTCGTCACCTCGGACTATCACATGCCGCGCAGCCTGATGGAGATTCGCGGCGCGGCGCCCGGCGTGCGGCTGACCCCCCACGCCATCTCGACGCCGTCGCTGGACACCCCGTCCTGGTGGCGCGCGACCGAGACCGCCCGGCGCATGACGCTGGAGTACATGAAATACCTGGCCGTCCTGGGCCGCGAGGGGATGCATCGCCTGACCGGGCGTCACCCGGAACGCCCCGGTCCCGCCGCACCCGACGCCTCAGACCCCCGCAAGGCCGCCGCATGACGACCGTTCGATCCCTGCTTTTCACCCTGTGGCTGTATCTGTCGATGCCGCTGTTCGCGGTCTTGCTGTCGCCGGCCCTGCTGATGCCGCACGGGGCGGCGATGGGGGTGATCAAGATGTGGGCGCGGTTCGTCCTGTTCGGCCTGCGCTGGATCGCCGGGGTCAAGGTCGAGGTGCGGGGCCTCGAGCATCGTCCCAACGGCCCGGCCCTGATCGCGGCCAAGCACCAGGGGATGCTGGACGTCATCGCCCCCTTCGCCTTCCTCGACGACGCTTGTTTCGTCATGAAGAAGGAGCTGATGCCGCTGCCCTTCTTCGGCTGGTTCGCCTGGAAGACGAAGATGATCGCCGTGGACCGCGCCGCCCACGCCAAGGCGCTGAAGGCCATGGTGCGCCAGACCCGCGCTCGCCTGGCCGAGGGCCGTCAGATCCTGATCTTCCCCGAAGGCACGCGCACGACGCCGGGCGAACCGGCCGACTACAAGCCCGGCGTCGCCGCCATCTATCGCGATGTGGACGCGCCCTGCTGGCCCGTCGCCACCAACTCGGGCGTTCACTGGCCGGCGCACGGCTTCAAACGCTATCCGGGCACGGTGGTGTTCGAGTTCCTGCCGCCGATCCCGGCGGGTCTGAAGCGGGTCGAGTTCATGAAGCAGCTGGAAAGCCGGATCGAAGACGCCTCGACCGCCTTGTTGCCGCCCAGAACCTAGGCTTTGGAGGGCGGGCCCCTATATCATCAGCTGTTGACCTGGGACCCGCTCATGATTTCACGCTCCGCCTTTCGCCTCGCCCTGCTGACCGCCATCCTGGGGGGCTTGCCGGCTGTCGCCTCTGCGCAGTCACAGCCGTTCCAGCCGCTGGAAGCGCCGCAGACGTGGAAGGTCGACATCGGCGGCGGCTTTGTCCGGGGCTTCAGCGTCTCGGGCGACAAGTCCGAGGATTTCAACTTCACCGCCTGGGGCTCGGCCTCCTATCGCGACATCGTCTACGCCAACGGTCTGGACGGACTGGGCTGGAACGCCGTCAAGCGCGACGATTTCCATGCGGGCGTTCAGTTGCGTCCGCGCTTTGCGGCGGGCGACATCGAGGGCCTGGACCGGCCCGGCTACGGCGCCGATGCGGCCCTTTACGCCTTCAAACGTCTGCCGGGCAATGTCGTGGTCGGAGGCCGCATCCAGCATGACGCCACCGGCGACGACGCCGGTCTTGAGTACTACGGCTCGGTCAGCCACCAGCGCGTGACGCCCGTCGGCCTGTTGCAGACGATGGCCTATATGCGCGGCGGCAGCGACGCGCGCGTCCAGCGCTATTACGGCGTCACCGCTCAGGAAGCCGCCAATACCGACTATGCCGCCTTCACGCCGTCGGGCGGACTGTCGGCCGCAGGCGCCGCAGCCATGCTGGCCGTGCCGATCGGCGACCGTTACGGCGTCGGCGCCTTCGTCAACTACGAACAGCGTCTGGGCGACATCAAGGACAGCCCGTTGATCGAGGACGACTACGTCTGGCGCGCCGGGGTCATCGGCGTGGTGCGCTTCAACAGCGGCGGCTGAGGCTTCAGCCCGCCGCGAACTCGCTGAGGGCGTCCAGGACGGCGCGGTTCTGATCCTCGGTCCCGATCGTCACTCGCAGGCAATCGGGCAGGCCATAGCTGCCTACGCCGCGCACGATGATCCCCTTGGCCTGCAGATAGTCCTGCGCCGCCGAAGCCGGGCGTTTCGCATCGGGGAAGCGGATCAGGATGAAGTTGCCCGAAGCTGGAAAGACCTCGAATCCGAAGCCCTTGATCGCCTGGGTCAGGCGCGGCCGCCACTCGGCCACCAGATCGCGCGAGGCCCTCTGGTGCGCTTCGTCGCCCTGGGCGGCGATGGCCGCCTCGATGCCGGGCAGGGAGACGTTGAACGGCAGACGGATGCGGTCGATGGCCTGCTCCACCGCCAGCGGCGCATAGCCATAGCCCAGCCGCAGACCGCCCAGCCCGTGCAGCTTGGAGAAGGTGCGGGTGACGACGATGTTGGGCGCCGTGCGCGCCAGATCGAAGGCGCTCTCCCAGTCCGGCTCGGTCACGAACTCGGCGTAGGCTTCGTCGATCACCAGGATGACGTGCGGCGGCAGGCCGGCGTGCAGGCGGCGGATTTCCTCGCCCGTGGCGTAGCTGCCGGTCGGATTGGCCGGGTTCGACAGATAGACCAGCTTGGTCCGCTCATCGACCAGAGCCAGCATGGCGTCGACGTCCGCGCGTAGCTCCGGCTCGGCCGCCAGTTTGACCTGGGCCTGACAGGCGCGGGCCGAAATCTGGTAGGCGACGAAGGCGTACTGGCTGGTGACGATGTTGTCCCCGGCCTCCAGATAGGTCTGGTTCAGCAGGGCGAAGACTTCGTCCGATCCATTGCCGAAGATCAGCCGCTCCGGCTCCAGCCCGTGCGCCTCGGCCACCACGGCGCGCAGACGGTCGGCCCGGCCGTCGGGATAGAGGTGGATCGAAGAGGCGGCGGCGGCGAAGGCCTCGCGCGCCTTCTCGCCCGCGCCCAGCGCGTTTTCGTTGGAGGACAGCTTGATCGGTTTGGCCACGCCCGCGATGGCGCTCTTGCCGCCGACGTAGGGGGCGATGTCCAGCAGGCCGCGCTTAGGTTGTGGCGCGCCGTCGGACGGCGCCTGGTTCGCTTCGGTCATGCGCGCGTCATCCCCTGCCGGCAGCCATGTTCAAAAGACGGGAGCGGCGCCGATGACGCCGGTCAGGCCGCCGGGCGCGCCGTCCAGCCTGATGTCTTCGGCCTGCACATAGCCTGTCAGGACGAACAGCTTCAACCCGCCTCCGCCCGATAGAAATTCGGCCGCCAGACCGGCCTGAGAGAGGGCCTCGACGATGCGAGCGTCCGGCCAGGCGCTGTCGGTGACCCAGAAGGTGCGGTCGTCGCCCGTCGGCCCCGGCGCCTCGGTTCCGACCATCAGGGCGCGCGGAGCTCCAGCCGCGTCATCGGGCAGGGCGGCGATGACCTTCAGCATGGGCAGGGCCAGCAGCCGCCCCCACCACGGCCGCGCCGACAGATCGATCACGGCGCGCGTCTTGCGCGCCGCCCCGTCGCGCACGGCGAGCAGCGCCTGATCCGCCTCGGACATCGGCCGCGCCGCCAGGCCCCAGCGATCGGCGGCCAGCATTTGCGACAGCGCCCCACAGGCGATCAGGGGGCGTCCGTCCGCCGCCTCCAGCCGCCCCAACACGGCGCGCACCGCCGCCTTTTCGGACAAGCTCATCCCCGACAGAATTGCGCGCAGGGCGATGGCGTCGCCGTCAACTGAGCCGCGCGGCCCCGCCGCCAGCCGGGCGCGAGCGGCCTCGGCCACGGCGCGTTCCAGCGCCAGGCGTTCCTCGTCGGCGGGCGGCTCGATCAGCATGACAGGGGCAGCCTCAGAACAGCTGCGGCGCAGGCGCCAGGGCGAACGGCCCCAGATAGGTGCGGCCGCCGCGAAACTGGATGGCCAGCTCCACGCCCTGACCGTCGTCGCCGGTTCCGCCCTGAGGCGTGGCCGCGGCGGCCTTTGCGGCGGCGGCGCGATCCAGCGCCCCGCCCTGCTGGGCGCCCGCCAGGCCGACGATGGCCGCCAGCGGCTTCTCGGCGCGCACGAAGACCTCGCCTTCCAGCTGGCCCTTGGCGTCGGCCGACAGGGCGTCGCTGGAGAAGAAGGCCTTGCTCTCGCCCGCCTGAAGCTGGCCCTTCACGTAAATGAAGCGCCCGCCCGCCGCCGTCCAGGCGGTCAGCAATCCCTTGGCGTCCGCGCCTTTGCGCAGGGCCGAGGCCTTCTCGATCACCGCCTCGATCTGGGCGTTCAGCATTCCCGACTGGGTGAAGCCCTCGACCGGACCGTTGGCGCGGCCCTCGCCGTCGACCAGACGGAACAGCACATCCACGTCGTCGGTCGGCATGTCCGAACCGACCAGATGCGGCCGCATGTAGAACTGCACCAGACGCGCCTGTTTCAGCGGGAAGGGCTCGGCGTCCGGCAGGGCGGTGAAGACCGGCTTCTCCAGCTCCAGCGCCAGATTGGGCCAGCGCTGCGTCAGGCCGTGCACGCTCATGCGGATGCCCTCGGCGCGGATCGCCGTCTTGCCCTTCTGCGCGCGCGTGACCGTCAGGCCGTCCGGCGCCGCCAGCACCCAGCGCGTGGGGTTATAGGCGTTGGCCTGGGCGATCATCTCGGGCGCAGCGATCGCATGACCGGACGGGGCGACGACGTCCAGGTGCTTGATCGTCACCCGTGCGTGCATGGGCCACCCGGTGGTGGAGAGTCCGGCGTGCTCAATGGTCCAGCCGCTCTGCTGCAGTCCGGCGATCTTGGCCTCCATCCGGCGCTCGATCTGCTGCGTCAGGAAGCACCACCAGCCGGTCCACAGAACGAGGAGGACGGCGACGATGGCGAAGGGAATGATCAGTCCCTTGCGGCTGTGATGCGGGGCGGCGTCGGTCATGCAATCTCCGGATTCGCGCCCCTATAGCGCATGGACCGGGGGCGCCATAAGGGCGAAGGCGGCGCCGGTTCGCTGCTAGGCTCCATCGGATGATGACGAAGCGAGGAACGCCTTGGTCAACTCCACCGTCTCGGCCAGACCCAGCCGCAGCACCTCCGTGCCCGGCGGCAGGGCGGCGAACAGGCGGGTCGGGCAGGCGGCGTCCAGCATGACGAAGACGCCCCGGTCGTCGGCCCGGCGGATCAAGCGGCCGAACGCCTGGGCGATCCGCCCGCGCGCCAGGGCGTCGTCCCACGAACGCCCGCCCGAGCCCGTGCCGAACCGTTCGCGCCGCGCCTTGTGCAGCAGGTCCGGGCGCGGCCAGGGCACGCGGTCGAAGGCCAGGACGCGCAAGGAGCGCCCCGGCACGTCCACGCCGTCCCTGACCGCATCGGTGCCCAGCAGGCAGCTGTCCCGCTCGGCGCGGAAAACATCCACCAGCGCCCCGACCTCCAGCGGATCGACGTGCTGGGCGTAGAGCGGCAGGCCCGCCCGCGCCAGCTCCGGCCCCAGACGCTCATAGACCGCCTTCAACCGACGGATGGCGGTGAACAGCCCTAAGCCCCCGCCGCCCGCCGCCAGAAACAGCTCGCGCATGGCCGCCGCGATCTGGCGCGGGTCGTCCTTGACCAGATCATTGACGACGATGACCCGGCTGTTGGTCGCATAGTCGAACGGGCTGTCGACCTTCAGCGTTCGCGCCGGTTCGATCAGACGCGCCGCGCCGGTGCGCAGGCGGGCCAGGTCGAAGGGGTCTTCGGCGGCCGGATCGGACAGAGTGGCGCTGGTCACCAGCACCCCGTGCGAGGGCATGACCACGGCGGCTTCCAGCGGCACGGTCGGGTCGATCCAGTGACGGCGCAGGGCCACGTCGTGGATGCGGCCGAAAGCGGCCTCCGCGCTCAGCCAGTCGACATAGTCGGGATCGGGCCCCATGTCGCCATCTGGGCCGCCCTCCTCCAGCGCCGCCAGCATGGAGCGCCAGCCGGGCAGGGTCATGCGCGCGCGCCGGTCCATGCCGCGCAGCGCCCCCTCGATGCGGGCGCGGGCGGCGCCGTCCAGCTCGGCCGCCTCCTCGTCGAGGATGTCTTCCAGATGGCGCGACAGGGTCAGCAGCGGCGCTTCAACGGCGGCGATGGCGCGCGCGGCTTCGCGCGCGGCTTCCAGCACCGGCTCGGTGACAGGGCGCAAGGCGCACTCCAGCCCGAACTCGGCGCCGCCGGTCTCGGCCGCGCGGGCGCGAAGTTGCTCCAGCGCCGCGACCAGAAACCGCTCGATCGGGCCGACGGGGTTCACCTCGCCCGAGGCCGGGGCGATGCGGCCGGCCACGCCTTCGCCGGGCAGTTGCGCCGCCGCGCGCAAGGCGTCGGTCAGGGCCGCGCGGGCGGCCTCGTTGTCGGCGCACAGGTCGCCCAGCCGTTGCTCGAGCCCGCGCCCGCGACGGCCGCGTCCCTCCGGCCCGCGGATCCAGCGGCGCAGCTCGGCCGCCTCCTGCCCCGACAGGCAGGCGGAGAAGGCGCTGTCGGCGGCGTCGAACAGGTGGTGGCCCTCGTCGAAGACGATGCGCTTCAGCGCCGCCGTCTCGCCGTCCTGCTTCAGGCCGCGCGCGGTGCGGGCGCCGTCGAAGGCGGCCTGGGTCATCACCAACGCATGATTGGCCACCACCAGATCCGCCCGGCGGCTGGCGCGGATGGTCTTTTCGACAAAGCACAGGCGATAGTGGGGGCAGGCGGCGTGGACGCATTCGCCGCGCCGGTCGACCAGATTGGCCGGTCCCGCCTGATGCAGGGGCGCGGTCGCATAGAGGCCCGGCAGCCAGCCGGGATAGTCGCCCCCGGTCATGTCGCCGTCGCGGGTGTGGGCGGCCCAGCGCGCGGCCAAGGCCATGCCGATCAGGTCGCCGTTCCCCAGCTGCGCCGCCTGCACCATGTCCTGGAGGTTCAGCAGGCACAGGTAGTTCTCGCGGCCCTTGCGCACGACGGTCTTGCGCCGCCGCTCGGCCTCGTCGGGCCACAGGGCGCGGCTCTCGCGGTCGATCTGGCGTTGCAGGGCGCGGGTGTAGGTCGAGATCCACGCCGCCCCTGCGTTGCGCTCGGCCCACAGGCTGGCGGGCGCCAGATAGCCCAGGGTCTTGCCCGTGCCGGTCCCCGCTTCGGCCAGAAGGACCCGAGGGCGTCCCTCCTCGTTGCGGGGCGAGAAGGCGTAGGCCGCCTCGGCCGCATAGTCGGACTGGGCGGGCCGCGTCTCGTCCAGACCCGAGGCCTGAAGCAGCTTGTCCAGACGGATGCGGGCGCTCTCAGAGTCGACGGGGGCGGACCCGGCCTCGCCGCGCGGCGCCTCGTCCTCCCACTCCTGCAAGCGCGCCCAGACGTCGAGGCCCGAGCCGCGTTGCTGGCGCTCGCGCAACGGCCCGGCGCGCAGGGCTCGAAGCACGCGCGGCGCCCAGCCCCAGCCCGCCCGTTCCAGCGTCAGGGCCAGCGCGTAGGCCTCCTCCCGCCCCGGATAGGCGGGCGCGGCCAGCTCGGTCAGCAGGTCGGCGGCGGCGGCGCGCAGGGCGGCGGCCTGCGCCTCGGCGCCCCTCGGCTCCTCGCGCCCCAGGGCCAGCGCCAGCCCGGTGGCCGACGGGGCGCAAAACCGGGCCGGGCGCACGAAGGCGAACAGCTCCAGCGCATCCAGCATTTCGGCCGAGCGCAGCGGCGGCGCCAGGCCCAGCCGCCGCGCGGTCAGTCCGGCGTGGGCGACGATGACGGCGCCGCCGGTGAACAGGCCTTCGGCGGCCCCTCGCCCGATCTTCCTCGCGCCCTGATCGTCGCATACGGCCCCGGCCCCGGGCGGCGTGGCCAGCGCGGGGGGCAGGTCGAACGTCAGGGACGGAACGGTCCGGATGTCGGCGGATTCAACAGTCACTCTCGCTCAATAGCGCCAGAGGTGATGAAACGGAACGGGAACATGTTATAGGCCTGTCGTGACGACGCCGCGCACTGCAACGCTTCCGCCTCTGTTCGCCAACTGGTTCGCCGGTCGGGGCTGGTCGCCGCGCCGGCATCAGCTGGAGATGGTCGCCGCCGCGCAGGCCGGTCAGCACGCCTTGCTGGTGGCGCCGACGGGCGGGGGCAAGACGCTGGCGGGCTTCCTGCCCAGCCTGATCGACCTGGCCGACCGGGGGCCTCGACCCGAAACGGGGCCGGGCTCGGGCGTCCACACCCTCTATCTGTCGCCGCTGAAGGCGCTGACCACCGACGTCGAGCGCAACCTGATGACGCCCATCCGCGAGATCGGGCTGAACATCCACGTCGAGAGCCGCACCGGCGACACCAAACAGTCGAAGAAGCAGCGCCAGCGCGACTTCCCGCCCGACATCCTTTTGACCACGCCGGAGCAGTTGGCCCTGTTCTGCGCCTGGGAGGGGGCGAGGGACTATTTCGCCGACCTGAAATGCGTGGTGCTGGACGAGGTCCACGCCATCTGGAGCGGCAAGCGCGGCGACCTGCTGGCGCTGGGGCTGGCGCGGTTGCAGGCGTTCGCGCCGGGGATGCGGCGGGTGGCGCTGAGCGCGACGGTGGATGATCCGGCAAAGATCGCCGACTGGCTGTCTCCTTCTCCCCCAAGGGTAGAAGGAATTCGCATTGTCCTCGGCGACCCGGGGGCGCCGCCGGTGGTCGACGTGCTGGTCAGCGAGGGCCGCGTGCCCTGGGCCGGGCACACCGGCGTTCACGCCATCCCAGAGGTCTACGACGCCATCCGGCGCTCAGGGCTCAGCCTGATCTTCGTCAACACCCGCTGGCAGGCCGAGTTCGTGTTCCAGTCGCTGTGGGCGATCAATGAGGACGACCTGCCCATCGCCCTGCACCACGGCTCGCTGGCCGCCGAGCAGAGGCGCAAGGTCGAGGCGGCCATGTCGCGCGGCGACCTGAAGGCCGTGGTCTGCACCTCGACGCTGGATCTGGGCATCGACTGGGGCGACGTCGATCTGGTGATCCAGTTGGCCGCGCCGAAGGGGGCCAGCCGCCTGGTCCAGCGCATCGGCCGCGCCAACCACCGGCTGGACGAGCCCTCGCGCGCCCTGATGGTCCCGGCCAGCCGCTTCGAGATGCTGGAGTGTCAGGCTGCCCGCGAGGCCGTGGCCGAGAACGCCTTCGACTGGGAGCCGGAGCATACCGGCACGCTCGATACGCTGGCCCAGCACGTCATGGGCTGCGCGTGTTCCGAAGCCTTTGATCTGTCAGACTTATACGCCGAGGTGACGACGGCCGGCCCCTATCGCGGCCTGACCTATGAGGCCTTCGAAGAGGTGGTCGATCTGGTCGCCACCGGCGGCTATGCGCTGCGGACCTATGACCGTTTCGCCCGTATCGTGCGCACCCGCGACGGCAAGTGGAAGGTCCGCAACGCCCAGATGGCTCAGCGCCACCGGATGAACGTCGGCGCCATCGTCTCGGCCGCCAATCTGAACGTTCGCGTCGCCGGTCGCAGGGCAGGGGGCAAGCATCTGGTCGCGGGGCGCAAGATCGGCGAGGCCGAGGAGTGGTATTTCGAGCAGATGACGACGGGCGACACCTTCGTCTTCGCCGGTCAGGTGTGGGCCTTCCGAGACATCGCCGGGACCGACGCCCTGGTCGCGCCCGCCGTGGATAAAGACCCCAAAATTCCCTCTTACGGAGGGTCGAAATTCCCGCTGGGCACCTCGCTGGCCGAGCGGGTGCGGCGCATGGTGCAGGACCGCGACCACTGGCGCGTCCTGCCGCCCGACGTGCAGGAGTGGCTGGAGCTGCAAGAGCTGCGCAGCGCCATCCCTGAAGCCCAGACCCTGCTGGTCGAGACGTTTCCGAGGGGCGCTCGGCATTTCCTGGTCGCCCATCCGTTCGAGGGGCGGCTGGCGCACACGACGCTGGCCATGCTGCTGACCCGGCGACTGGACCGGATGGGCGTCGGGCCGCTGGGCTTTGTGGTGACCGACTATTCGCTGGCGATCTGGTCGATCCGGCCGATGGACGACCTCGACCTGGACGCCCTGTTCGAGCCGGACATGCTGGGCGACGATCTGGAGGCCTGGCTGGAGGAGAGCTTCATGATGAAACGCTCCTTCCGCAACTGCGCCCTGATCTCGGGCCTGATCGAACAGCGCCAGCCGGGAGCCGAGAAGACCGGACGGCAAGTGACCTTTTCGACCGACCTGATCTATGACGTGCTGCGTCGGCACCAGCCCGACCACCTGCTGCTGAGAACGGCGCGCGCGGATGCGGCGACGGGCCTGCTGGACGTGGCGCGGCTGGGTCAGTTGCTGAGCCGCATCCATGGCCGCATCGTGCATAAGGCGCTGGACCGGCCCTCGCCCTTCAGCGTGCCGGTGCTGGTGCAGATCGGTCGTGAACGGGTCGGCGGCGACGCCGCTGAGATGATCCTGGATGAAAGCGCCGAGGCCCTGATCGCCGAAGTCATGGAAGACGCGCCCGAAGCGCTGAAGGGGGCGGCGTGAACGCAGCGTTGCGCGAAACCCTGTCGCCCTATCGCCATCCCTGCGGCGGGCTGAAGCTGACGGTCAACGGCGAGGCCTGCGTGTTGCGCTGTTCCGGCGCCCTGTGGTTGCCGGGGCGTCAGGCCCTGATCGCCTCCGACCTGCACCTGGAGAAGGGGTCGGCTTTTGCGGCGCGCGGCCAGATGCTGCCGCCCTATGACAGCCCCGCGACCCTGGCCAAGCTCGAGGCCGAGATCGACGCGCTGGACCCGCGCACGGTCGTGCTGCTGGGCGACAGCTTCCATGACTCAAAGGCGGTGTCGCGCATGGACGGCGCCCAGCTGGCGCGGCTGGAGAGGCTGGCGTCCGGGCGCGACTGGGTCTGGCTGGAGGGGAACCATGATCTGGACGCCCTGGCCGGCGCCCTGGACCAGCTGCCGGGCCGGGTGGTCGAGACGATGGCGCTGGGCGGCCTGTATCTGATCCACGAGCCGCAGATCGAGCCGGCGCCCGGAGAGGTCGGGGGCCATCTGCATCCGGCGGCGCGCGTCGCCGCCTACGGCCGGGGGGTGCGGCGTCCGTGTTTCGTCACGGACGGGCGGCGGCTGATCATGCCCGCCTTCGGCGCCTTTACCGGGGGGCTGGACGTGCGCGATGCGGCGGTGGCGTCCTTGTTCGCGACCGCTCCCTTGGCGGCTCTGCTGGGGCGGGACAAGGTCCACGCCGTCGCCTTCCACCGCCTCAGCTGAGGCGGCGACGGCGCCAGGACGGTGCGGCCGATCAGCCGACGTGCGGCGTGATGATCCCCAGGGGCAGGGTGGTGACGTTCTTCACCCCGCGCGTGACGATATGGCTCTCGCAGTTGGAGACGATGCCCAGCGTCAGCAGCTTGTCGCGCAGGAACTGGTCGAAGGCGTGCATGTCGGTGGTGATGATGCGCAGGACATAGTCTTCGCGCCCGGTGATGGTGGCGCACTGCACCACCTCGGGCCAGCCCTCGACGGCTTCTTCGAAGATCTGCAGATTGTCGCGCGTCGGCAGGCTGAGCTTGACGATGGCGTAGACCTCGAAGTCCAGGCCCAGCAGACCGGCGTCCAGCAGCGTGACACGCTTGCGTATCAGGCCAGAGTCCTCCAGTCTCTTGATCCGGCGCCAGCACGGCGACGCCGACAGGCCGACGCGATCAGCCACCTCCGCGACGGACAGGCCTGCGTCCTGCTGAAGGATGTCAAGGATGCGCGCGTCGATGGGGTCGAGTTCGTCGGCCAAAGGCTTTCTCCGAATTTGCTTTCTGCGCAATAAAATACCTCAAATTGGTATTTGGCAAGAGTGTTTTTGGAAGAGCTAACAGTGAGCCGACATGCTATGCCCTAGTTCATAAGGAAACGCGGCCGGTTCAACCGGACGGGAGGCATTGATGAAGAATACCCCGACGCTGTCGCTGCGCGTCCCGGAGCCTTCGGGCCGGCCGGGCGACACGCCTGATTTCAGCCATTTGAAGCTCGACGAGCCCGGCGCGGTCGCCCGCCCCGACGTCAGCACGACCCCTGCCGAAATGCGCGATCACGCCTTCCGCCTGATCCGCGTGCTGGACGATCAGGGCAAGGCCGTCGGGCCGTGGGACCCCAAGCTGGACCCTGAGACCATGCGTCGCGGCCTGAAGGCCATGATCCTGACGCGCGCCTTCGACGATCGGATGCACCGCGCCCACCGCCAGGGCAAGACCAGCTTCTATATGAAGTGCACCGGCGAAGAGGCCATTGCGGTCGCGCAAGGGATGATCCTGAGCCGCGAGGACATGGGCTTCCCGACCTATCGCCAGCAGGGCCTTCTGATCGCGCGCGATTATCCGCTCGCGACCATGATGAACCAGATCTATTCGAACGCCGAAGACCCCATCAAGGGCCGCCAGCTGCCGATCATGTACTCGGCCAAGGACTACGGCTTCTTCACCATCTCGGGCAATCTGGGCACGCAGTATGTTCAGGCCGTGGGCTGGGGCATGGCCTCGGCCATCCGCGGCGACGACAAGATCGCCATCACCTGGATCGGCGACGGCTCGACCGCCGAGAGCGACTTCCACTCGGCCCTGACCTTCGCCGCCGTCTATCGCGCGCCGGTGATCCTGAATATCGTCAACAACCAGTGGGCCATCTCGTCCTTCCAGGGCATCGCCGGCGGGCTTGAGACCACCTTCGCCTCCAAGGGCATCGGCTATGGCCTGCCCGCCCTGCGCGTCGACGGCAACGACTTCCTGGCCGTCTGGGCCGCGACCCAATGGGCCGAGGAACGCGCCCGCACCAATCAGGGCGCGACGATCATCGAGCTGTTCACCTATCGCGGCGCCCCGCACTCGACCTCGGACGACCCCAGCCGCTATCGCCCCGGCGACGAGCACGAGAAGTGGCCGCTGGGCGATCCGATCGCCCGCCTGAAGCAGCACCTGATCGGCCTGGGCGAATGGTCGGACGAACAGCAGGAAGAAGCCGAGAAGGAAGCGGTCGAGAAGGTCCGCGCCGCCGCCCGTGAATCCGAGGCCATCGGCACGCTGGGCCAATCGCGCCCCAGCGTGAAGACCATGTTCGAAGAGGTCTATGCGACCGAGGACTGGCGTCTGGTCGAACAGCGTCGCGAAGTGGGAGTCTGAGTGATGGCCGAGATCAACGACAAGATTGAAGCCGACATGGTCGACCAGAAGGACGCCCCGGCGTCGGTCGCCCCGGACGGCCCCGCCATTGCGCCGATGAACATGATCCAGGCCTTGAACTCGGCCCTGGACGTCAAGATGGCCGAAGACCCCACCGTCGTCTCCTACGGCGAGGACGCGGGCTATTTCGGCGGCGTCTTCCGCGTCACCGACCACCTGCAGAAGAAGCACGGCCTGAACCGCAGCTTCGACGCCCCGATCTCGGAATCCGGCATCGTCGGCACGGCGATCGGCATGGCCGCCTATGGCCTGCGCCCGGTCGTCGAGATCCAGTTCGCCGACTACATCTATCCGGCCTACGACCAGATCGTGTCCGAAGCGGCCAAGATGCGCTATCGCTCGGGCGGCCAGTTCACCACGCCGATGGTGGTGCGCAGCCCCTACGGCGGCGGCATCTTCGGCGGCCAGACGCACTCCCAGTCGCCGGAAAGCCTGTTCACCCACATCGCCGGCCTGAAGGTGGTGATCCCGTCCAACCCATACGACGCCAAGGGTCTGCTGACCGCGGCGATCGAGGACGACGACCCGGTCATCTTCTTCGAGCCCAAGCGCCTCTACAACGGCCCCTTCGACGGCTGGCACGAAAAGCCGGTCAGCCCGTGGAAGGCGCAGGACCTGGCCCAGGTCCCGACCGGCAAATACGTCGAGCCGATCGGCAAGGCCCGCGTGATGAAGGAAGGGTCCGACGTCACCATCCTGGCCTACGGCACCATGGTCTGGGTCGCGCTGGCGGGCGCCGAACATGCGGGCGTGGACGCCGAGGTCATCGACCTGCGCACCCTGGTGCCGCTGGACATCGAAGCCATCGAGGCCTCGGTCAAGAAGACCGGCCGCTGCGTCATCGTGCACGAGGCGCCGAAAACCTCGGGCTTCGGCGGCGAGCTGAGCGCGCTGGTGCAGGAGCGCTGCTTCTATCACCTGGAGGCGCCGGTGGCGCGCGTGACCGGCTGGGACACGCCCTATCCGCACGCCTTTGAATGGGAATATTTCCCCGGACCGCAGCGGGTCGCGGACGCGCTGAAAGCCGTCATGATGGGAGGTCGCTAAGATGGGTCGTTTTGTTTTCAAGCTTCCTGACGTCGGCGAAGGCACCGCCGAGGCTGAACTGGTCGGCTGGCACGTCAAGGTCGGAGACACCGTCGCCGAGGATCAGATCGTCGCCGACGTCATGACCGACAAGGCCACGGTCGAGCTGACCAGCCCGGTCGCGGGCGTCGTCACCGCCCTGCACGGCGAGCCCGGCCAGATGATGGCCGTGCGCGGCCCCCTGGCCGAGTTCGAGGTCGAGGGCGAAGGCAACGCCGCCGCCGATGAGCCGGCCGCCGCGCCTGTCGTGGCTGAGCTCAAGCCGGCCCCGGTCGCCGCCGAAGCGCCCAAGGCTGAAGCCGCTGCGGCGCCCGTCGCCGCCGCCGGCGCGAACCACGTCTTCAAACTGCCTGATGTGGGCGAAGGCACCGCTGAAGCCGAACTGGTCGGCTGGCATGTGAAGGTCGGCGACACGGTCGAGGAAGACCAGATTCTGGCCGAGGTCATGACCGACAAGGCGACGGTCGAACTGACCAGTCCCGTCTCCGGCGTCGTCGTCGCCCTGCACGGCGAAGCCGGTCAGCAGATCGCCGTCGGCGGCCCGCTGGTCAGCTTCAACGTGGCGGGCAAGGGCAACGTCGCCGAAGTCCCCGCCGCTGCTCCGGCGTCTGCCGCCAAGGCCGAGAAGGCCGCGCCGGCTCCTGTCGCCGCACCGGCCGCCAAGCCTGCCGCTGCGCCCAAGGCCGACGCCAAACCCGTTCCAGCCCTGACCGGCCGCCAGCCGGGCGAGCGCCCGCTGGCCTCTCCGGCCGTGCGCAACCGCGCGCGCGACCTGGGGATCGACCTGGTCTTCGTGCCGGGCAGCGGACCCGCCGGCCGCATCGAGCACGCCGATCTGGACGCCTTCGTCGCCCGCGGCGGCGCGTTCGCCCCGGCCACGGCCTCGGGCGGCTCGCTCTACGCCAAGGCTGAGGGAACCAATGAAGTCCGCATCATCGGCCTGCGCCGCAAGATCGCGGAGAAGATGGCCGAGAGCGTCCGTCGCATCCCGCACATCACCTATGTCGAGGACATCGACATGACGGCGGTGGAAGAGCTGCGCGCCCACCTGAACGCCCAGAACAAGGGCACGGGGAAGCCCAAGCTGAACGTTCTGCCCTTCATCGCCCGCGCCGTCGTCGTGGCCCTGAAGGACCAGCCGAACATCAACGCCACCTATGACGACGAGGCGGGCGTGCTGACCCAGCACAACGCCGTCCATCTGGGCATCGCCGCCCAGACGCCGAACGGCCTGATGGTCCCGGTCGTCCGCCACGCTGAGGCGCGCGACGCCTATGACACCGCCGAAGAGATCGCCCGCGTCTCGGGCGCCGCCAAGGACGGCAGCGCCAAGCGCGAGGAGCTCAGCGGCTCGACCATCACCATCACCTCGCTGGGCACGCTCGGCGGCGTGGTGCACACGCCCATCATCAACCACCCCGAAGTCGCCATCGTCGGTCCGAACAAGATCGAGGAGCGCGTCGTGGTGCGGGGCGGCCAGATGGTCGTGCGCAAGATGATGAACCTGTCCTCCAGCTTCGATCACCGCATCGTCGACGGCCATGACGCGGCGGTCTTCGTGCAGAAGATCAAGACCCTGCTGGAGAACCCGGCGACGTTGTGGATGAACTGATCGAACTCAACCCCTTTTGCTCATCCCTGCTAAGGCGGGGGTGAGCGGAGGAGAGGATGTCGCAGATGAAAACTGGCACCCTGATCATCGCTGCCATGCTCGCTACAGTCTGCGCCGCGCCTGTTCTCGCCTGCACGCCTTCGCCCAACTACGTGGAACGTAGGCAGGAATACGAGGATCAGGGCCTTCGGCGCGCCACGGTGCTGTTCCGTGGGATCATCGAAAACTATCAGCAGCCCGATGGCCGATATGGAAACGCCAACATGGAAATCCGTCGAACCCAGACATTCTGGGGGCGGGGCGAACCAGACCGGCTTGCAATTCCGTGGGAGTATTTCGTGAACTGCGCGCACGGAAATCTGCACGCCGCCGTGGATCAATATGGAGAGCATCCGGGCTTGCCGGTCGTAAGAAACGGCCTTGGCGTGACCTTGCTTGGCCGACCCGAAGACGCTTCCGCTCCTTGGGACTTCATCATCCTGGTAGACAACGCCCCTGACACCCAACGCGTTCTGCGCCGCTTTCAAGAGTTGAAACGAGCCCAATGACCCAGACCCTCAAGACCAAAGTCCTGATCATCGGCGCCGGGACCGGCGGCTATGTGGCGGGGATCCGTTGCGGCCAGCTGGGGCTGGAGACCGTGCTGGTGGACGCCTCGCCGGGCCTCGGCGGCACCTGCCTGAACGTCGGCTGCATCCCGTCCAAGGCCATCATCCACGCGGCGGGCAAGTATGAGACGGTGGCCAAGGCCGCATCCGGCGACGGCGCCCTGGGCATCACCGCCTCGGCCCCGGCCATCGACCTGTCCAAGACGGTCGAGTGGAAGGACGGGGTGGTCAAGAAGCTGAACGCCGGCGTCGCAGCCCTGCTGAAGAAGGCCAAGGTCAAGGTCATCAAGGGCTGGGCCGAGTTCTCGGACGCCAAGACCTGCACGGTGAAGACCGACGACGGCGAGATCCGCATCTCCGCCGAGCACGTCATCCTGGCCACCGGGTCGGAGCCGGTCGAACTGCCCTTCCTGCCCTTCGGCGGCGACGTGATTTCGTCCACCGAGGCCCTGAGCCTGCCGGAAGTGCCCAAGAAGCTGGTCGTCGTCGGCGGCGGCTATATCGGCCTGGAGCTGGGCATCGCCTTCCGCAAGCTGGGCGCCGAGGTGGCCATCGTCGAGATGGCTGATCGCATCTTGCCGCTCTACGACAAGGCCCTGACCGACCCGGTCGCCAAATGGCTGGAGAAGCACGGGGTCCAGTTGCTGCTCGGCGCCCGTGCGGGCGGCTTCGGAGACGGCAAGCTGAACGTCACCGACAAGGACGGCAATCCGATGCAGTTGGACGCCGACAAGGTGCTGGTCACCGTCGGCCGCCGCGCCCGGACCCAAGGCTGGGGCCTCGAAAACATGGGCGTGGCCATGAACGGCCCGTTCGTGAAGATCGACGAGCGCTGCGCCACCAGCATGAAGAACGTCTGGGCCATCGGCGACCTGACCGGCGAGCCCATGCTCGCGCACAAGGGCTCGGCCCAGGGCGAGGTCGTCGCCGAGATCATCGCCGGCCATGACCGGGTGTTCGATTCGACCACCATCGCCGCCGTCTGCTTCACCGAGCCGGAGATCGTGTCGGCGGGCCTTGGCCCCGAGGACGTGAAGGGCCGCGACGACGTGATCCAGGCGGTCTTCCCCTTCGCCGCCATCGGCCGCGCCCTGGCCATCGAGGCGGGCGAGGACGGCGGCTTCGTCCGCGTCATCGCCTCCAAGTCGGATCACCGCCTGCTGGGCGTCCAGGCCGTCGGCCAGCACGTGTCGGAGCTGTCCAACAGCTTCGCCCAGATGCTGGAAATGGGCGCGGTGCTGGAGGATGTCGCCGGAACCATCCACGTCCACCCGACGCTGGGCGAAGCCTTCCACGAAGCAAGCCTACGGGCGCTCGGGCACGCCATACACATCTGAGGGCGCTATGCTCGGGTCGCGGAACCTCGCGACTTGAGCGCAGTTGAGCGGGCCGCGATCGTCGGCCCTTCGGGACCTCCCGACCCGACGCGGCCTGAGATTCCCTCCGCGCTTAGGGGCAAGAAAAGGGGGCGCGCGGCGAATGCAGCGCGCCCCTTTTTTGCGTCTAGCGCCTGCTAATCAGTTCTTGGGGGGAACGCGCGTGTCCGTGGCCGGATCGACGGCGCCGGGGCGTCCCTTGGCGGCGGCCTCGGCCTGATTGGACCCCAGCTTGTCGGCGACCTTGCTAGCGCCTTCCTCGACCGCCTGAGCGGCCTTCATGGCGCCGGATTCGACCACTTCGCCGGTCTGGGCGGCGACGTCGGCGGCCTTGTCGCCGGCGGCTTCGGCGTTGGCCTCGGCCTGGTTTTGCTCGGCCTGGGTGCAGGCGGCGGCGCCGAGCGCCAGGACGGAGGCGGTGGCGATGGTCAAGGTGCGGATGCGCATGGGTGAACCCCTCTGAGATAGGAACCTTTGCCTTAACGCCGGCGGTCCGGCGCGGGTTGCGATCACCCTCAGTTCAGGTCGACCGGCAGCGTCTGGCTGGCCAGCAATTGCTCCATCGTCTTCCAGTGGTCCGGCCCCTGCCGCTCGACCCAGGCCTGCACCATGTCGCGGCCGAGGCCATAGTTGATGATGTAGGAACGATAGGTCTCGATAAAGCTCAACCGCTGCGCCGCCCGGTCGCGCGCCACAAGGCTGTATTTCTGCAGCTGATCCAGCGCCGTTTCGCGGTCGATGCGCCCCGCCAGATAGGCGTCCGCCACCGTGTATTCCGCCCGCGCCAGCTCGCGCGTCAGGGTCAGCAGCTGCGTCTGCGCCTCGGCTGTCGCCGGGTCCAGCCCGGCCAGCGGATACAGCACCTGGGCCTCAAACTCGGTGCGTTCATGGCCGGGGAAGGCCAGGTCGATGCCGTAGTTGGCGCTGCCCTCGGCGATGAAGGACATGGGGCTGAACAGGGGATAGACGCTCATCTCGACCCAGCCCCTGTCCTTGACGAAGGTCTGCTCCAGCAGGGCGTTGTAGACGTGGTGGCCGGGATACCCCTCGTGACAGCCCAGATCGACCGCGCGGTCGATATAGATCGGCAGGTCGGTGTTCACCTGGATCAGGCTGAAGGCCCCGCCCTTGAACCAGTTGTATCCGGACCACGGCTTGTCATTGACGAACTCCAGCGTGAAGGTCTCGCCGGCGGGCAGGGTCATGCGGCGCTCGGTGCGCGCCTTGCACTCATGGATGGCCGCGCGCATCACCGTGTCCAGCCGGCCCTTGGGGATGACGTAGCGGGCGCGGAAGGCGGCGACCCGTTCCGCCAGCGGCCCCTCGCCGGGGATCAGGGCGTCGATGCGCGCCAGCACCGGATCATAGGACGACAAGGGCCGCAGCTCCGGCCGCACCCCGAACAGAGCCTCGGCCTCATCGGCGAAGCCCATTTTCTCGCCCTGCAGCATCCGCAGCCGCGCCGAGGCGGCCGCGACATGGGCCTTCAGATAGGCGCGGCGCTGGCGGCTCTGGGCGTCCAACCCATGCTCCGGCAGGGCGTCCAGGCGCTGGGAGAGGTTGGCCGCGCCCTTGGCCAGCTGGGGCAGGGCGCGCGGCCGCGCCTTGGCCGTCTCGGCCCACTCCGCCGGGCCGTAGTAGGCGTCGACATAACCCGGCTCGCGCTCGCCGATCTCCAGCGTCAGGGCGACGTAATCGCGCGCCACGGCGTCCAGACTGTCGGCGTTCGGCTTCGGCGTCGCCGCGCAGGCGGCCAGAACGGCGACGGCGCCCGCCAGGGCGGCGATGGTGGTAGCGCGCATGGACATCTCCCTCTCTCGACCCTGACGCTAGGCCTTCGCGCGCCGCTCGCCAAGAAGCGGCCGGCGGACGCAGTTCAGGGATTGAGACCGCCCCGCCCATGCTGTAAGCACCGCCGTCCGGCCTCGTCGCCGCAGACGCACCCGTAGCTCAGCTGGATAGAGTGCTGCCCTCCGAAGGCAGAGGTCACAGGTTCGAATCCTGTCGGGTGCGCCACTTCGGTTTAAAACCGAGAACTCCGCCAGCGGCGGCGTAATTCCCACCATCACTGGACGCTAGGGCCCGGAGAAGCTCGGTTCTCGAGCCGATGATGCGCGCTTCGGTCTTGCTGATGACCTCTACGCGTTGCGTGAGGGCGCGCAGGTGATCCCGACGATAGCCGCTTGTGCGATCCCGCAGTTTACGCCGCGCGGCGGTGGCGAACCGCGCCAAGGCGTCCGACGTGATCGTGGGCGCCAACCGCTCCACTGAGGCGCTGATCCGATCGGCGTCCGCCCTTGCCTGATCGCGGATGCTGGAGAGTTCGGCGACGCGATCCTTCAGCGAAGCGTCGTCCGGCGACAGCAGACCGTTCTCGATAGCCTCGTAGAGCCGATTAAGCTTGGCCTCGGCCTCGGTGGCGCGCTTGCGCATCTCTGCGATATGGCTGCGCCGTTGGTCAGCCCATTCCTCCCGCCGATCCAAAAGCTGCTCCATCAGCGTGGCAAGTCTGTCCGGATCGAGCAGCCGGGTTTCCAGGTGGTCGATAATGGCGTCGTCCAGCTTGTCCATAGGGACGGCCAAGCCAGTGCAGCCCGCCTCGCCCATGCGAGCCTTGGTCGAACAGGCGTAGTAGCGATACTGGCCGCCCGCCTGGCCCTTCCCTGTCCGCAGGGTCATCGCGCCGCCGCAGAATCCGCAGAAGCAGATGCCCGTCAGCAGGTTTGGCCCGCTCGAGACGCGCGGCGGCGTCCACTTGGGGTTCCGCGACGCCAGGCGCACCCGGACCGCCTCGTAGTCTGCCTTCGACACGATGGGCGGCACCGACATCACGGCGTGCTCAGACTCTGGCTTCGGCGTCCTGGTCTTGTGGTCGCGGGTGTTGAACCGGTGCTCGCCCATATAGGTCGAGCGGGTCAGGATCTGATGAACGGCGCTGATGCCCCAGCGCCCCCCGTCCCGCGTGCGGATGTTCTGATCGTTGAGCCGCGTGGCGATGGTCTTCAGCCCCATCGGTCCCTGCGAGCCGTCGCCGGTCAACGCCCAGCGATAGATTGTCCGCACCGTCTCAGCCTGGAGCGGATCGATCTCCAGCGCCTTCTTGATCTTGGCCCCACGCTGCTCCGCCGCGACGATGCGGTAACCGATGGGCGGCCGGGCGCCGTTCCAGAAACCCTGACGGGCGTTTTCCTTCATGGCCCTGAGGGTGTGTTTGGCGTTCTCGCGGGATTGATACTCGTCGAAGAGCGTCATGATCTGGCGCATCATCACGCTCATGGGATCATCGCCCAGCTCTTGGGTGATGGAGACCAGACGCACGCCGTTCTTCGCCAGCTTCCGGACGTAGAACTCGAACTGGAACTGATCGCGGAAGAACCGCGAGAAGCTGTGCACCACGATGATGTCGAAGGCGGGCGGCTTGATCAGCGGCCTCGATCATGGACTGGAAGGATGGCCGCCGATCGTCGGTGGCGGTGTTGCCCGGCTCGACATACTCCGCCGTCGTCTCCCATCCCTTGCTCTCGCAGTAGGCTTCAAGCTGACGGCGCTGATCGGGGATCGACAAATCGTTGACGGCCTGTCGTCCGGTCGAGACCCGAAGATAGAGGGCGGCGCGGCTCTGGAGGCCTGCTGTCGTGGCAATAAATTTGCGGCTCATGCCCTGCTCCTCTCAGAGGCGCGGACCCAGCATCTCGTCGAGCACCTCGCCAAGCCACGCCTCCACCGCCAGAAGCTCGGCCGGGGTGATCGGGAGATCATCGGGCCAGGTGTCGGTGACGCGGACGGCCGACTGTACGCCAACTCGCCGGGCGGCCGGAGTCCGGCGCCGGCACGCCACGGGCTCTGATGACGGCTGGACATACATAGCCAGCAAGCTGTCCGCTCCATAAGCGCGCGCATATTCGTAACCTCTCCCTCGCAAATCTCCGGAGGCCGCTTTCTCGCAAAGCGGATCGATCCCTCGATCCATGCCAGGCCCCCAGCGGCAGCGGCCGACCGGGTCAACGCCTGCGGCGCCCGCCGCAGCCCGCAGGGCGCGAAGCGGGGTTGAAGCGGGCGGACGGCGCTGCTCCCCACCCCAAAATGAGGGTCAATACAGCCAAGCCTGTCAGACAATGCCGGCGCAAAGCCTATCCTGCCCTAGACCCTCATTGCCGTTCAGAAGGCTCGCAACCGCCCGCCTCATCGACGGCTCGGCCCAAGCGAACGAGCGCCTGCGCCAGACGCGCTTCGACCGCCTGCTGGTCGATACCCAGATGCTCGGCGATCTGATCTAGGGACATTCCGGCGAAGCGATGGAGAACGAAAGCGTCGCGAGATTCGCGTGGCAGTCGGCGGATCGCCCGGACGAGAACCCGGCGTTGGTGTTCTTCGGCTGATCGACGAGGACGCCGTCGGAGCGGCGAGGGCCAGCGCCTCATGGGGTCGCCTCACATTCCACCCCGATGGCGGCCTCCACTGCGCAGAGGAGGTCGCAGATGGCCTGATCGATCGCGTCGGACGGTAGCGGTAGTTCCGGATCGCACATACCTGAGCGCAAGGCGCCGGAGACGTAGAGAGGGCCGAGCACAGCAGCGAGTTCGGCGATGCCGTCTGGGATGCCTCGAAACCCCAGCATCCGGACGCACCGAAGCGCCTTGGTCAGGTCGTGACGCAGGTGGGTGCGATTCCAGTCGTCGGAGAGCCCGCGATGGAGCAGGTAGGCTTTGAGGCCGAGTTCGATGGCGATGGCCGAGTGGTAGGCCGATCGGACGCCGACGCGGTCATCGTCGGTCCAGGCCATCGCGTGGAAGGCGCGCGCGTTATGGGCGAACGCCCGTGCAAGGTGGGGGTTGGGGTCGCGCCGGCGGGTCCTCATGACACCGCGCTCGCTGAGCCCTGTGTCGCTTCCCCGCGAGGAGAAATCGCACGTCTTTGGGTATCCTGGTGGTCAGGCATGCGTGACCTCCCGCGCAGCCGCCCGGTCGCTCAGATCATGCTGAACGGTGGAGTTTCGGAGTATTTCGGTTAGAGTTCAGCGGAATTCGCCGACCGAGTCAACAGAATTCTGCAACTAGTCGGAGATTTTCGCTAAAAATGATCAATCCCGCCCAAATCCGGATGGCACGTGCAGGCCTTGGCATCAGCGTTCGAGTTCTGGCTGAACGGTCCAACGTGGCTGAATCAACCATTCACCGCTTTGAGGCTGGCAGGGGTGGAATGCAGACCAGTACACTCGAGCGCCTTCAGTCCGCCCTCGAAGCGGACGGCGCTATCTTCGTGTCAGCCGATGCCACGGGCGGACCGGGTGTCCGACTGAAGAGCTGACTCTCTCGGAACCCACCTCACAATCTGCCTGTCAATCGCTCACCTTGTAGCGAATCGCGCTACGTTTTATTGACTCACGTAGCACGTGGCGCTACATGCTATCTGGAAGACTGCCGCCGTGATCCTCAGCTGGAAGGGTAAACAAGCCAGGGAGGTCTTTGAGGGCAACTGCCCCAAAGGTTTTCCGGCCGACCTCTTCAAGCGGGTGCGGCGGAGCCTCTTCCAGTTGGATGCGGCGACGCGGCTCGATGATCTCAAACATCCCCCGGGGAACCGCCTGCACCGCCTGCACGAAGACCGGGCGGGGCAGTGGTCGATCAGTGTGAACGACCAGTTCCGCATCTGCTTCCGATGGACCGATCAGGGCCCGGAGGATGTTGAGTTCGTAGATTACCACTGAGCGGGGGCTTGGTGGAGCGGTCCGGGATCGGACCAGGAAGAGAGAAGTTCGCCGATGGAGATGCATGACTTCGCCAACTTCGCGGCGCCCGCGCCGCACCCTGGCGAACACCTGCGGGAAGACTACCTGCCTGCCTACAATCTCAGCGCCGGCGCCCTCGCCAAGGCCATGGGCCTGAAGGATCGTGCCCGTATCGAGCGTCTGGTGCGTGAGAAGCAGTCGGTCACGGCCGACACGGCGCTGCGCCTGGCCAAGGTGTTCGGCACGTCACCCCAGTACTGGATCAACCTCCAGACCACGCATGATCTGTCCAAGGCCGCAATCGAGGGGCGCGGGGAACTGGAGAGGATCGAGCAGTTGCACGCGCCAGCCTAAGACGCCGGGCTCTCTGACCCTTCCGCCTTGCGCCAGATTCAGACATTCCCCAGCATGCGAAAACGCGACGTTCAGCCGGGGCGGTGAGCGCCAGTGAAGCTAAAGGTGCCTTAAGGGTCAGAGCGATCATCCTTCCCTGCCCCAGACCGGACCAGACTGGCGCACGGCCTCCAGGACCTCGTCCATGCGATTCGGGGAGATCGTGATGGCCTCATGCCAGTCCACCCTGGGCGACGCGGGGTCCGCCCTGATTTTCTCCAAGCGGGCGTCGATGGTCGCCCTGAAGCGGTCCGTGAACAGCTCCGGCCATGACTTCACCAGGGCGGCGCCGTACTTTTCGCTGTTGTGTTTGAGCGCGTTGTTGAGGTCCCTGATGGCGGCCATCCGGGAGTGGACCGTAATGCCCTTGCCCCGCAGGAGGCTGACGAGTTTCTCGTGATCAGGCCTTCCGGGCGCCGTCGTCCAAGAGGCGACGACCCGCTCCCAAAGATGGTAGACGGCGATGACATGAGCCTTGCGCATGATGTCGCCGGTCTCGTGGATCATCATGAGCTCGTCCTCGAAGGCCATAGATCGGTCCCAGACCTTGATGTCGTCCTCCCAGACGACGTCGGGAGTCCCGCTGTCCGCGATGACGTGACCCCCTGAAACTCCTCCAGGAATAGCTAGAGTCCGCCCTAACGAAGGACGGACAGAATGAAGCGATCAAGGTTCACGGAAGAGCAGATCATCGGGATCCTGCGGGAGCAGGAAGCCGGAGTGACGACGGCGGAGGTGTGTAGGCGTCACGGGGTCAGCTCGGCGACCTTTTACAAATGGAAGGCCAAGTTCGGCGGGCTCGACGTGTCGGAGGCTCGGCGGCTGAAGACGCTTGAAGACGAGAACGCCCGGCTCAAGCGAATGTTGGCGGACGCGATGCTGGACAACGTGGCCCTGAAGGACCTGCTGGGAAAAAAGTGGTGACGCCCGCCGGCTGGCGCGAGGCGGCTGGTCATCTGCAAGCCGCCTACGAGATGAGCGAAAGGCGGGCGTGCCGTGTTCTGGGCGTCGATCGGACGAGCGTGCGCTATCAGGCGACGCGCCCGGACGACGGCGCCCTGCGCGACCGGCTGAGGGCCCTCGCCCAGGAGCGTCGCCGGTTCGGCTACCGCCGCCTGCACGTCCTGCTGCGGCGCGAGGGCCATGCGGTCAACAAGAAGCGGGTTCAGCGGATCTATGTGAGGAACGGCTGACGGTGCGCCGGCGCGGCGGGCGGAAGCGAGCAATGGGCACGCGGCGACCGCTGGACCTGCCGCTGGTGGCCAACCAGCGCTGGTCGCTGGACTTCGTCTCTGACCAGATGACGGACGGGCGGCGCTTCCGCATCCTGACGGTGATCGACAACTGCACCCGCGAGTGCCTGGCGTTGGTGGCCGACACCTCGCTGTCGGGCGCTCGGGTGGTGCGAGAGTTGGACGCCGTCATCCGGCAGCGGGGCCGACCCGACACCATCGTCAGCGACAACGGCACGGAATACACCTCGAACGCCGTCCTGGCGTGGGCCGACGACACCGGCGTCGGCTGGCATTACATCGCGCCGGGCAAGCCCCAGCAGAACGGCTTCAATGAGAGCTTCAACGGGCGCCTGCGTGACGAGCTGCTGAACGAGACGCTGTTTCGATCCCTGCCGCACGCGCGCGCGGTGCTCGAGGCCTGGCGGCGTGACTACAACGAACGGCGACCGCACTCGAAGCTCGGCTGGCTGACGCCGCAGGCCTACGCGCAAGCCCTTGCTGGAAACGCCGGGCGGCCTGCTGCGCTGGTTGACGGCTGCGCAGGCCGCCCTATTGCCAACCCAACCAATCTCTACCCAGATCAACCTCGGACTCTTGTTATGGCTGGATGAGAAACGGGGGGCACGTCATACCTAAGCGACGACGCCTTGGCCGTGTTTGCCCACGCCGTAGCTTGAATTGTTCGCCGAGCGATGTTCATATTCGCCTATGAGGCGATTTCTCGACAGTCTGTTGGAAACGTCACCCGCCTACCAAGTTCGGCGGGACAGCGATGGCTTCTTGCTGATCGGCAATCCGAAGCGAGCCGCCCAGTTCAACGATATAGTGCGACAAGCCACCGACGACGCTGGCGAAGATTACGTGGCCTTTCCCATCAGCGATGGCGACCACGGCTACAGTCAAATGTTCATTCTCCCGCTGGACGACATGCCGCCTTCCTGACGACCGTTCTGAACCTTCGGAGGCATCACGGCTTCCGATGGTATGTCTGTGCTTCTCCACACCTTGCTCGAAGGCTCGCCCGCCTACGGCGTGATCGATGCCAAAGATGGCTTCGTCCTGTTCCGACGATCTGGGTTTGAGGACGAGTTCAACGCGGTGGCGGCTGAAGCCATCCTGACGTTGGGCGACCAGTGCGATGTGATCCCGCTGGTGAAAGGCGACGACTGCGACCGGCTCTTTCTTGCGGGCTTAAAGGGTAAGCCCAAGTTCGGTTGACGCCTAGCCGATCCATGAGAGCCTGTTCTCCCGACTTCGAATAGGAGAACGGCCCTGACCAAGCGTGTGGCGATCTATGCTCGTGTGAGCACGGCGGATAAAAACCAGACCGTCGAGAACCAGCTTCGTGATCTGCTGGCCGTCGCCGAGCGTCAGGGCTGGACGGTCGTCGCCACCTTCACCGACGAAGGCATCAGCGGGGTGAAAGGCCGCGACCGGCGCCCCGGCTACGACGCTTTGCTAAAAGGCGTGGCCCGCAAGGACTTCGAGCAGATCATGGCGTGGAGCGTGGACCGCCTTGGCCGCAGCCTCCCCGATCTGGTCAGTTTTCTGAACGACATCCAGTCCAAGTCCGTGGACCTCTATCTCCACCAGCAGGGCCTCGACACCTCGACGCCCAGCGGGCGGATGATGTTCCAGATGCTGGGCGTCTTCGCCGAATTCGAGCGAGCCATGATCCGTGAGCGCATCATGGCTGGGCTTCGTCGCACGACCAAGAAGAGCGGTCGTAAACCGATGCCGCAGGACCGTGTGGAAGCGATCAGGAAATCGTTGGGCGACGGTCTGGGCATCCGCGCCACCGCCCGCCTCCATCGTGCGTCCACGACCACGGTGACGACCATCGCCCGCACGCTGAAGACAGTGGAAGAGGACCGTCAGGAGAGCGTGGCGGCGTAAATCAGGCGGGTTGCTCGGCCCGATATTCGATCCGCTCACCCCCCGACAAAACATGGGCGCCGGGCGTTAAAGTGGCTGGCTGAACGTCGCGCCGACCAAGGATATGAAACACCTCCTCCCCACGAGCGAGAAGGTAATCGGCGATGATGCGCCGATGGCACCGCCACCACACCGCTTCAGCGCACATGATGGCGATCCGCTGCTCTGAGCCCAGAGCGCGGAGCGCGGCCATGCCCTCCGCGAAGTCGGGGCCAAGGGCATAATCGGCGTAACGTCGAAAGCTCTTCACTCGCCAATAGTCGTTCGGCGACTCCTCTTCCGGCATCTGCTTTTTGCGCAACCCTCCGAGGGCGGCGAGGTGGCGATACCCGATCTGGTAGTCCTGAAGGCTGGTCGGCAACACATCGCGGTTGAACTGCGGGTTGGTGCGGGACCGGGGCATGGAGCGCACATCCACAACCATGCCGATCCGGCTCTCCATCAGAAGCTCGACGAACTGATCCAGTGTGCGCGTCGCGTGGCCGATGGTGAAAAAAGGCTGAGCCATGACGAGATAACTCGCTGGCTGAAACTTCGATCAAACGCTGGCTTGGGGTCGGTGGAAGGGAGCCGTCAGGAGAGCGTGGCGGCTTAAGCCAGAATCGTTTTGGCCATCACGTGATCGGTTTCAGTTCCGAATACGAACCGCACTTCCACGCCGCCGTCGCCTCGCCCGAAAAAAGGAGCCTCAACCGGCTGGATATTGACGGCGACGAGTAGCTCCTTCGCTTCTTCAGCGGCGACCTGCTGGGCAAGCGGCGTGAGGTTGAGCCGCCCAACGTTAAATCCGGCAGCTTTCAATGCGTTTTCAAGCCGTCGCTCTACGGCGGTGACTTCGGTCGCCTCGATCACATGCGCCAACCGCCTCATCTCTCACTCCCCCCAATCCCTGATCGACTGCCGACAAACCCGGTCGCTTGTCGTCGTTACGGCCTACCACAGCGTTGACCGGAATCGCCTCGATGACGATGGCTGGACGCTCCAGATCAGAGGCAACGCAATGACCGAGGAAAACCGCCCCCCGAGGAATCTCTTCGGGTGCGCCATCTTTCCCAACATCGTTGAAAACGCTGCGGAATTACCGTCCGCACGACCGTCTTTCGACGATTGCTACACAACTCTGCTACACAATTCGACTGACGATCAGGGGATAAACCGTTCTGATCATTCAGGAAAACGGTCAGGCGGCTGCTAGGGCGGCATTGTTAAGGTCGGTTTTTGAGGGTCTCGTTGATCGCGATGAGCCTCTGCTCAAGGACGCCCAACATCCACATGAAAATCGAGATAACGCAAAGGGGTCCGATGATGACCAAAAAGAGCAGCCAAACCACATTGTAGGGCTCCCAAGCGAACAAAAACGAGAATATCGCCAAAGAAATGGCTGTCAAAACGGTTCCGTTCGCGCCCAATGAACGCATTCCTGACGAACCTTCGGCGTTACTTCCGGCTTTTCCTCGATTGGTCGCCTCCCAGACACGAGCAAACATCGCGCGTTCTGCCGGGCTGCCTCGAAGATAAACTTGTCTCTGCGCGGGGCTTAGTTGATCATGTTCGCCATCTCTCAGCATGGCCGTTCCTCCAGCTTCCCGCCACCTTATAGCTGATAGAACATTGATTAGTGAAGGCGATCATTGCCTCATCGCATGTGCGATAGGTCAAGGCCGGGATAGCGCACTCGGTCGATGGCCTCTTTCAGCGTCGCGATCTGATAGCCGTTCCCATAGGTATCAGCCACGGAAGCGGAACCGTTCCCGGCCGTCCATCCGCCCAATGCCAATGCGATGTCACGGTCGATGCGCGCCTCGCGAAGGGCGTCTCGGAAGCCGTGCCGAAAGCTGTGAAAGTAGGTCTTTGGCGATCCTGCTCCGGCCTTGGCGACGAAACGTCGAAACCACGCAGAGAAGGTTGTGGAGCGATAGCCGGTGGCGCCCATACCCACCTCGGCGAACAGCTTGGTTTCACCAGCGCGCTTCCGCTGGCGGACGAAATCCATGAAGCCGAGGTCGATCAAGGTTCTGTGGATCGGGACGACCCGTTCGCTGGATGCGGTCTTCAGCCGTTTGTCATTGTGGTCGCCCTCTGATCGTTCAGTGATGACGAAACAGTCCACGCCGTCGATGCGTCGAATGTCGGCCACGTCGAGTTGGCAGGCCTCGTTCAAGCGAAGGCCTCCGAACATCGCCAGCAATGGAATCTAGAACCGAGCGTTGCGGGGCCGCTCCGGGCCGGGCGTGGCGTAGCCGTGCCCGTCGTCGCGGCAGCCGGTGTAAAGCGGCGCCGAGAATATCGCTTGTAGCTGACCGGTCGAGAACGGGAGCCGTTTGTCACGACGAGCAACCGGATCGGGCACGCGCAGGCCCTGCGCCGGATTCGCTCCAGCATCTCTTCCTTCACTGCCCAGTTCAGCACGCCGCCGAGCTTGTTCAGGTAGGTGTTAATGTTGGCGGCGTTGATCAGGTCGGTTCGCCCCTCTGCCTTCGCCCGTTCGGCGATCTCGACAGGGGAGAGCTTCGGGAAAAGCTTGGAGGCGTTGCGGGGCTGCCAGCGCAGCACCTCGATCATTTCGCGGCACTGGCTACGACTAATGGAGCGCACTGGCGTATCTGCGCCGAGGATCGCCACCACCAGACGCTTGGTCGTCTGATAAGCCATACGCGTGGTCGGCGACCAGTCGCGCGTCGGATCATCCATATAAGCGTCATAGAGATCGCCGAACGTGATGCCGTTCGGCTCCTCAGGCTCGGCGACCGACGCCGCCGCCGCAAAGGGCGCCGGTTCGGCAAACGCTTCGAGCATGATCGGATCGACGTTCAGGCCAGCCCTTGACCGGGCGATTTCGAACTCATGCTCGATCTGGGAAGCCACTCGTAAGGCGCGACGCTTGGCTACCGTCGGGCTGTCCGTCCCCAACGATCTCCAGACTTCTCTCCTGCCAATAATGGCTCGAAGAGCCTCAGGAACTCGCCGCCGGTAGTAGATGCGACCGCCACTGCGTTCGACCAAATGCGTTCGAACATTGTGTAGCAGGTTTGTGTAGCAGCCGCCTGACCGTTTTCCTGAATGATCAGAACGGTTTATCCCCTGATCGTCAGTCGAATTGTGTAGCAGAGTTGTGTAGCAATCGTCGAAAGACGGTCGTGCGGACGGTAATTCCGCAGCGTTTTCAACGATGTTGGGAAAGATGGCGCACCCGAAGAGATTCGAACTCCTGACCCCCAGATTCGTAGTCTGGGAAAAATCATAAACGCATCAACGGACAGGGGAGGGCGACCTTGTAACAGAATGCCGTCCGATGGTCATAGCTATGGGTACGGGAACAAAAGGCGAACAATTGACTCGCCACAAACCGGGTTCGCCACTAGGAGTCCGCCTCGGTCGGTGCATGAGGAGGACGAAGATGGAAACGAAACCCCTTGGCCCCGATGAGGCCTTCGCTCGCGATCTGGAGAAGCTGGACCGCGACCTGGAACAGCGCGAGCGCGCGGACATCCCTACCCCGACAGTTGATCTGGTCGCCGGGCTCGTCGCCGGAATGCGCCTGGTGGGGCGGCCGCAATGAGTGAGCGGGACAAGGAACTCGCCGCACTGATGCTGCGCCTGACCGGCCTGGACCTGACAACCGCAGATGGCCGGGCTGGAGCCGGGTGCATCCTGCGCGAGATCGAGTCGAAGGCCCCTGGGGCTTTGGCCCGGCTGCGCAGAGCCTGCACGACGCGGGGCGCGACGGCGCATTGAGCCATGTCTTTGGAAGAGGACACCCCCTTCTGGCGCGGCATCGGATCCGTTTCTGACGACGACTTCCCCATCGGTCTGCGCCACTTCCCTTTGATCGAGGCGCCCGACCGGGGAAACCTGCTGCGCGTCCTCTGCTGCGCCTGTCGCGCACGGAGGCAGATCTCGGGCCTGGAGCTGATCAGGGACTTCCCGGACTGGCTGACCCGCGATGCCTGCGAGTGGGCATGCACGCTGCGTTGCGAAGGCTGCGGCTCCCAGCGGCTGGCCCTCTCGATCGCCGACGACCCGTCAGCCCAGGGCTTTCGAGAGGGACCGGGCGACACGTCTGAAGTCGTGCGCATCCGCCGGCTGCTCGCCTGGTTGCCTGAGGGCGGGCTGCGTTTGGATGATGTCGCCTACCTCCTGCGCGACGTGAACCACGTCTGCCTGTCGGCGGCGGGGATGCCCAAAGAAGTGATCAGCCTGTTCAGCTACGGCGGCCATCACTGCGCTGACTACTGGCCCAGATCTCGTCTGGCGGCGAAGCGCGGCAAATGATCCATGGGCATGAACCCTCGCTACAACGCCTGGACACGCGCTCAGTGGATGGGCCGCGCCGCCAAGGTCGGCGACCTGCAGCGCCAGGGCTGGCCGGTCGTAGCCCACTGCCAACGCTGCGGTCTGGAGATGGATGTCGATCTGTCGGTCGTGCGCAGAGCGCTCGGGCCGGACTTTGTGCTCTGGGGCCGGACGGCCCGCTGCCGACGCCGCCGCTGCCAAGGCCGGATGCTCTTCTGGACTTATCCGCCCGAAGGCCGCGGCCTCAGGGTCGAGATGTTCTAGATGGGGTAGCGCAATCTGGCGGGCCACCACCCCTACAGCCGCCTCTGCGACTCGACAGCGCGTGAAAGCCGTGATCGGTTCCGCCTATGTGCAACCTCTACCGCCAGCGCTCGGGGCCACAGGCCATCATGGACGCCGCCAGGGCCATGCGTTCGGACGTGGGCAACCTGGCGCCGGGCGACATCTACCCCGACTACAGCGCCCCGATCGTGCGTTGGGACGGTGACGACCGGATCCTGACCACGGCGCGCTGGGGCCTGCCCTCATCGCGCAAGGCTATTCTCGAGAACGCGACCCGGCGGGCCGATAGACTGCGGGCGAAAGGACAAGAGGTCGACTTTCCCAAACTGCTGGAGCTGGAGCCGGACAGCGGAACGACGAACGTGCGCAACACCTCGTCCGCCCACTGGCGCCCTTGGCTCCGGCCGGTGAACCGGTGCCTCGTCCCCTTCACGTCTTTCAGCGAGCCCGGCCGCGACGCCGAGGGCAAATATCGGCCAGTCTGGTTCGAGCTGGCCGGCGATGACCCGGAGCCCCTCGCCTTCTTCGCCGGCATCCACGTCACGGACTGGACCTGCGTGCGCAAGATCAAGACCGGCATGGAGACCTGCGACCTCTTCGCCTTCCTGACGACCGAGCCCAGCGAGCCGGTGAAGTCCGTCCACCCCAAGGCCATGCCGGTGATCCTGACTGAACCCGAAGAGATCGAGGTCTGGATGAACGCGCCGTGGGAGACCGCGCGAGAGCTTCAACGGGCGCTGCCGGACGGCGCCCTGGTCATCCAATGAGTGAGGCCGATCTAGACAAGGCGGCGCGGTTCGAGGCCGAAGCGCGGGACCTCCACCGCCGGTCGTGGTCGGCCCGCACCCGGCCCGGCTCGATCATCCTGCGCTTCATGGCGCTATGGAAGGAAGAAGCGGCGCGGCTGCTGAAGCAGCGCTGCCGTTCCGCTGCTGGCGATTCGGCCGTCTGATATTGTCCGAAAGCAACGGCGGCCTTGTGCAGAACCGCCATTGCCAAGGGAGTCCTAATTACTCCGGGCGACCAGTAGCGGGCGCGCGGTCTTGGGTCATGTCGACATGTGCCGGATTAGGCGTCAGGTCGAGCATTGCGCCGGTTCCCGCATCGATGCCCGCACCAATGATGCCGCCGACAAGCACGTTTCCAGCCATGGCCACGCCGCCGCCGGTCGAGACCTTATTGGTCACGGTTACGGTCGCGGGCTGATACCCATCCAAGGTCAAGGTCGCGATGAACTCCGACTTGCGCGGCATTTTGATAGAGCAGGGCGTGGCCTGGCATTGGAAGCCATTCGACGTCTCGACTCGAGCGCCGGGCGGTGTCGAGGTCACTTCCCAGGCGGTTTTGGTGCCGCGCGTGACTGAGGCACAGGCAGACGTGAGCGATGTGGCGACGCCAAGCGCCGCCAGAATGACGATCTTGTTCATTTTTTGGGATGCCCCGAAAGTTAATCGCCCAAGCCCCCTGCCTAAGCGCATAACGGCGGAATATCACGCCGTTCGTACAAGTCTAGACAGCGAAGTTAGGATTTTTGGAACGTGCCAGGCGGCATGCTCGCGACTCAGCTACACCGCTGCGCCATGACCCTCGATGAACTGAACGCCACCCTCGACGCCATGGCCGCTGCCGACGACCCCAACCGTTTGCCCGGCCTCATCGAAATCAACAGCGCCGAATGGTGCGAAACGCTCTATCAGATCGAACACACGGCCAAGTCATTAGACGAAGGGGTCCGACATCGAGGGATCAAGATCGCCATCTCCTCCGCGTTTGACACCCGCGTGATGACCCGCGCCGAGGCGGGCGAGCGCGGCGCGCCCTATCGCGATCTGGAGCCTAGAGCCTGAAGCGCAGAAAGCCCCGCCACCCGGTGAGGGCGACGGGGCGTAGCGGTTTGCCTGAACTGGGGCGCTATGTGAGGGTCGCGTCCATGAAGCGCCACCCCACGACCGTCGCGGACCTTGAAGAATTTGCGGAACAGCTTGAGGGACCGCTCGGCACAGCTCTGCACTCGACTGGGATCGCTCTGGAGAGACGGATGCGTGAAGAAGGCCTGGCCTGGTCAGACCTCAATGACAATCAGGTCGCAGAGCTATTTCTGACAGCCTTCGTAGAAGCCGCACCTGACGCCTACCCGCATCTCGAACGAGAGATTGTGGAAGAAGCCGTGCAGGCCATCGCAGCGAACATAAGGATGGAGCTGGCCGCCAACGCTGGCGGCAGCACTACGCCGAACTGAAAGCCCCTCGCCGGCGCTTGGGGCATCCGGCGAGGGGCTCTGTCCAGAAGGCAGCCCCAGAGGATGGGAAGGGCTGCGATGAGCCAACTGACCGGACTGAAGACGGTTCCAAACGAAGAAAGGCCCGCCCTCCGAAGAGAGCGGGCCTCGATAGCGGAGCCTGAAGTTATTCATCCGGACTCTTAGTGATGTTCCAAGTCTTAACTACCGCTAAGTCGCTCTCATCATCCGAGTCGATGCCCAGAAGAAGTTCAAGGATACCGGGTTCCTCGAACGAAGCGTATGTGTGGCAGATGGGCAGGATGACGCCTGTGCTCGTCCCATCTAGTTCCAGATCATGCTCGATAGCCCACTTGATCTCGCCATTGTAGCGAAGCTTGGGAAACAGCGTCGCTTCTCCAGTCTGGCTGACGTCACAGATAATGCTGATACCTAAGCGCAGCCTTGCGGGGAAGCGGGAAAACTCGAACTGACCGTCTGTGACGGCTCCCATAAACGACATCCCTCCGTTTGCTTCGAAACGGATATCGTCATAGGCAAACGCCGTAAGAACGTTGATCTTGTCGTTCATTGAATAGTTTCGTCAATCGCTGGTCGTGAAAACGCAACTTCCTGCCAGGCAGGCACCTCGGTGTCATTCCCGAAAATATTACGCGACGCCAACACCTTCACGACTTCATCTTTCACGCCAGCCGCTACTCGGGTGTCAACTTCCCCAGCGGTTAGAACTGCAGGGCGTTTTCCGACTTCGCACTCTATCGTTCCAACGATCCATGCATTCAAGCTGACCTTCATCATTGCGGCTCTATTCGCCGCGGCTTGGTGCAGTTCCGGCGTCATTCGAAGGGTCATTGTCCCAGACAATGGCTTCTGAACGGTCTGCCCTAGCGACGCGCACCATTCCTTGTAGTCCTCGATGGTGTCAGCAAAGGCTTGCCGCACCTCGGAAAGGTCTCGCACAGAGAAAGTGAGAACATCACGAGTGTTGATGACTTCGCCGTGAATGACATTGGCGTCAAGATCTATCGTCAGTTGGGCGATGTAGCCCTCATATGTGACTGTTGATGTCATCTCTCTCCACCGTCTGCCTCAAAAACCTTCTCACCGATTGGAGCGCCCCTTTGTCGCACTCCTTTTCAGGGTGCGGACGATGAAACGAACCTTTTACTCCTTCCAGTTCGAAGCGCACACGTGACCCACGTCCCTCTGATCTAGTGGCGCCAAGCCACACGATAAGAGCTTCGATATCGGTCCATACGACATTGCTCCGCGTTGGTTCCGCGAAGATAGCCGCATATGTGCGAGCATGCTTTCCACTGGTTGGCGGTGATACCATTAGATGGTGTCAAGTCCCTTAAGCCGCAATCGGTGCGGCGTAAACAGGATTCGTTGAACCGCGCCCTCAAAATGAACGATGATTCGTGACAAAGGCAACTGTTCGCTATTTGTTGCGGCTGTCGCTTGCAACGCGGGCTAGCATCCCCATTAGGATACGAGCCTCGGCTCATTAGGCCCGTCTGAGTCCCAATGCGGCAGACGGGTTTTCTTATGCCCGTCAGCCAGGCCTGGGCGGCAGTTCAGGCGGCGGCGGGCAACTCAGTCCCTTCATGCCGTTGTCGGCCGCCCAGCGGCACAGTCGCCCGACTGCATCCCACCCCCGCTCGCCCCAGCCTTCGACGGCGATGTCATGAGCGATGCCGGCGGCCTCGCTGCGCACCGCCTCGGCCGGCATGATCGGCTTGGCCTCAACGGCCAGGTCGGCACTCGGCGGGTAGATCAGCGTCACGCGTTCCCTGCTCGCGCAGGCGGTGACAAGCAAGAGCGACGCGGCCAGCAGTGGGGCGAGCGTCGGGGATCGCAGAGACAGCATCGGTCCGTTCCTTTTCCAGTCGGGTATTGATCTTCAGGTCGGTCAGCCGCTGATCGGCCGCCCTATCGCGGGCCGCCGCGTCCGTGGCGCGGGCTTGGGCGTTTGCGGCCTGGACGGCGCGCTCTTGCCTGGCGCGCTCGCGGCCGCCCGCCGTGGCGGACCACCAGATCAGGACGATCATCAGCAGCAGACCGATCGCCGCCAACGCCCAGCCAGCGGCGGTCAGGGTGCGGAAAGCTTCTCTCATAGCGCCAGCTCGAAGTGCGGGCTGTCGGTCTCGCCCCGCTCGCGCGGCTTGCCGTTGCGGTTCCAGTCGGCGCCCCAGCGGATCGGGACGCCTAGCTCGGCCGCCGCCGCGAGCATGGCCGTGGCGATGGCGTCGAACTTCGGAAAGCGAACTGGCCCCTCCCAATCCACCGGGAACGGGATCAGATCGACCGCGTGGCCGTAGCCGGTCCGGGCGTTGACGAAGTGGTTGCTGGCCAGCGTCCAGGTGATCTTGGGGCCGGGCTTCGTGCGGCCCTGCGCATAAAGCTCGCGCTGGCGCTGCGGCGTCCGAACGCCCTCCAGCACGGAGAAGTCGACGGATGATAGCTGAATGGCCCGCTCGACCACTCGGACGAGATCCGGGTGGACGCCAGCGAGCCGGGCGCGCGACTGCGCACCAAGGCGAAAGGCCATGATGGTCTCCAGTTCAGATTGTGAGGAACAGAAAGCGCCGTTTCAGCGCTGCTTATGGGCTGGGCGGCAGCGCGTAGGAGTAGGAATGCTATCGGTGAAAGAGCAGATCGTTGCTGACGCTTGGATGCAGCATTTTGGGGAGACTTTGCCTGTACTCGGATGTACCGAACTCGCGGCCCAGATTCTCCGAGATTACGGTGTGGACATCGAACTGGCGGCTCATCGCGCCGGTCCCATCTGGAAACGAGCGGCGTGAGCGCTCACTGTGCACCGACGGCGAACTGCCTGAACTTTAGCGGTACGCGCCCGCTGCATGATGCGGCGGCCTCCCTGACGCTCACTGGCTGGACAGCCTGGTCATTTCTGCAGATGGTACCGGCGTTACTGGAGGGGAGGACATGCAGAGGAAGCGTCGCCGGCGCGTCGGCTGGGTGATGGAGTCTGTGCTGATCGCCCTGTGTCTGGCGATCTTCGGCGTCCTCTTCTGGATCGCCGTAGGTTGAACCCGCCCGGTCCCGTGCCGCAACCTTAGCCGAGACATCTGCGTTCAGACTCGCCTGACAGGGGAGGTCTGGAATGACGCAAACGTCAGTGATCGAGCGCGCTTTGGAGTTGGCCGACAGCGGCAACTTCCGCGTTCCCAGCGAAGTGCGCAGGGCTCTTTTGCGGGAAGGCTACACGCAGTCAGATGTGTTCGGGCTGGAAGGCAAGGCCACGTGGCAACAGCTTCGGGAACGGTGCGGGAGCGCCGCCAAGCAGAAGGCCGACAATCACAGCTGATGGCCGATTAGGAACCAGATCCTGCACAGCCTGTTGGCCTGATATGACTGGACTTGGTGGATACCTGCTTGCGGCGCTCGACAGCCTCTTCAAACGACTGACCGGGAACGAGCGCCTGCTCTAGCGAGCGGGACTGTCACGCTGCCGTAAGCAGCACGGCTACGATGATCAGGATGACAGCGACGGCCCCGGCCATCATGCACAGCCGCACACAGCGGCAAGGCTCGCGCTCGCTGGCGGATCGTCCGTGGGGTTCGGGCGGCAGGGCGAAGGCCATCTCCGCGACCGCCTGATCCGAGACGCCGCGGCGAACGGCGAACCCGAGCAGCCGTTCCGTCCATGGCGGCGGCGCCCGGTCCCGCATCACCCATTCCAGAAGGACCAGCGACAGGCCCAGCACGACAAAGCCCGAGGCAGGCACTAGAGCGCTCATGTGCTGGACCGCGAAGGCCCGGCCGGGGAAGACGAACGACAGGCCGCGCGCCACCAGAATGAGCGTCGAGGCGAAGAAGAAGCCCCGCACCGCCCAATGGGCGGTGATCTTGGTGTGATAGGTCGGCCCGAGCAGGCGGAACACCTGGCTTAGCACCGCCCCGGCCGACAGGAAAACAAGCCCCGTCGCCAGAACCATCCAGTCGTGAGCGGTCATCGCTGTGTCTCCTTCAGAACCGCGTGAAGCGCCGCATAGACCAGGCGCTTGGTGAAGCCGAAGAAGCCGCGAGGGTCGTTCGCCGCGATCCAGCCCAAGGTCATCGCCACCCCGCGCATATCGAGCGCGGGAACGACGGCGATCAGGCTGGGCGTGAACGCTTCGGCCAGAATGGGACCGGCTACGACGCCGAGCCCCAGATGCAGCCACGCCTTACGCTGGGCCAGCGGATTGCCGGCCTTGGCGGAATAGGCGGTGACAAGACCGACGGCGCCGAAAAGCACGCCGCCGCACAGGCCCCAGAACGCGGGGAAATCCCTCGGGTCGAGCATCCGCCCCTCCAAGAATGTCGGCCATAGGTGAGAGGCAGCCGACGCTCAGGGCGCGGGCTTCAGGGGACGAACCGGGTTCGTCAGTCTTCGGGGGCAGCCTCAGGCGCGGGCGGCGGCTGCAACGCCTGGACGCGCGCCTGAGCGGCGGACAGGCCGCTTTCCATCGACGTCACGATGCGCTGGAGCATTTGCTTCGTGCCTTCTGCGCCGGGCGTGCCGAGAGGGCGAGGGAGGTCGTCTACGCTGGCGGCGATGGCGGCCTTCAGGTCAGACAGGAAGGCAGCTCCAGTCTTTCCTTCCAGCAGCGCGACCGCAGCGTTGGCGGATGGCAGGCGCGCAGCCTTGGCGGCTTCAGCGGCTGCGGACATTGCGGCCTCGGCGGCGGCCAGCTTTTCGGCGTCGGTCAGTTCGGTCATTGGTTGTTCCTCTCAATGCTTGTCAGCGCCGGGGCGGCCACCCGCACCGGGTCCGCGGCGGGAGGGACCTCTGCGAGAGCGCAGGTAGGCGACAAGGCCCACGACGGCTGCGGCGACGGCGAGTGCGATCACGATTTCCATTTCAGGCTCCTTTGGGTGGTTGATGAGATGGTGGCGCTTTCGGCTCAGGCGGCCGAGTGGGTCAGGGTGTAGCGATAGGTCGCCGTGGTCGTGCGGCCCGTGACCGTGTCCCTCACCATGCAGAGGAACACGACGCTCTTGGTTTCGCCCGAGGCCACCGTCTGGTTGATCTGGGTCGCCGCGCCCGTCGGACTGGTCGCGGTGGCGCCAGTGCTGCCGGCGAAATAGCCCCACTGATATTCGTAGAGGCCAGACCCGCCTGTGACCTCAACGGTGACTACCGTCGAGGTGTAGGTCCCGGGCGTCGTCACCACCCTGCCGCTGGTCGGCGGGTTGCAGACGGCTACGAAGGGCGCGTTGATGGTGTTGTCGAAGACGTAGGGCAACGAGGTCATACGGCCCTGAAGGCCGTTCGTGGTGTTCATGGCGCCGAGGGCGACCCCGGTCGGCCCCCACCATTCCAGCAGATTGTTGGCCGCGCCGAACGGAGCCCCGTAGGCCACCACCCGAACCCGGCCGCCGACGACGGTCTGCATCGTATCGGTCGCATCGTCGAAGACGGTGCTGTCGCCGAAGTAGATCTGCTCCGCGCCGAAGGCCACATACGAGCCTCCCAAAGCCGATACAGCCTCGATGATCGCAGGCTTGCTTCCTGACGCCGCCGACTTGATGCGCCAAGAGGCGATGGTCTGCTGGTTCTCCAGATCGACGATGGCGAGAGACTGCTCGGCGACCGTCGCAGCCAGCACCGTGGCCGAGTAGTCATCCGAGAAGTCAGCCGCCACGGAACCGAAGTTGACCTTGATGGCCCAGACGGGAAGCACCCCGCCTGACGGTGGGACTACGACTACGCGAAATCCGGTCGTGCCAGCCGGTGCGGTCGAGGGCGCTGTTGACCGGCGACGGACATCATAGCCAGCGCTGCCTGCCAGGACGAGCGCGCCTTCCATAAGCCCGCTCGGCGTCACATATTGAAGGCGGACATGCCCGCCGTCGCCCAGCGGCGAGGCCACGAAACCAAGGCTGTGCTGATCACCGGCCGCAGCTGGATAGACCTGCGAGACCATATAGCCGTAGACGACGAAAATCCGGCCTGCCAGACGGTCGTCATCTACATAGGACGCCGGGCTGCCCTCCTTGACCCAGCCCCTGAAGTCATCCGCGCCGCTGGGGTTGTCGATCAGGTTGGCCCGGTGTCCCGCACGCGCCGAGACCTGACTGATCGCCTCCGCCCGCGCCGTCACTTCATTGGCCAGAGCGTTTTCGAGGTCGATGATGTCGGCTTCAGTGTGCGCAGTCCGAGCCGTCAAGGCGTCGACCGAGGCGACGCTGGCCTTGTTTTGCTGGAGGTCCAGATCGACCGACTTCAGGTTTTGGATCTGGCTGAGCAGAGAGGGAGCGCCATCGCGAGCGGCCTGAACCTCCCCCTTCAAAGTGTTGTATTCGCTTAGGGCGACCTTGCCGTTTTCAAGATCGACCAACGCCAGCGCTTGGGTCGCGTTGACAGCCTCAACATCATCGATGCGTAGCCGCTGTGCGTTCAGGGCCTCGGAAGTGGCCTTTTTAGCCTCAAGATCAGCGGTGACCTGTTGCAGGCCCGTGATATCGGCCTCAAGACTCTCTGTCCGCACGCTCAGCGCCGAGACGGCCTGCACGCTGGCCTTGTTCTGCTGGAGGTCGAGATCGACCGCCTTGAGGTTTTCGATCTTCGCCAACAGAGACGGTTGACCATCACGGCCAGCGACCACTTCACCCTTGAGCGTGTTGTATTCGCTCAGTGCGACCTTGCCGTTCTCGAGGTCCACCAGTGCGAGAGCCTGCGTCGCGTTGACAGCCTCGACATCGTTGATGCGGACGATCTGTGCGTTCAGGGATGCGACCGACGCCTTATTGGTCTCCAGGCTCTGTGTCTGCGTCTCCAGAACGCCAGCCCGATTATCTAGGACCACTATGTTGCCGTAGAGGGTTGCGTCCGCCGCCTCCAGATCAGCGCGCGCCTGCCCGAGCGTACTGGATAGTTGCGCGTCCGCCGCCTCCAGATCGGCACGCGTCTGCCCCACCAGCTCCGACACGTTGAAGATGTCGCCGAACGCCGCCTCGATGTCGTTCCTGATGCCGACGATGGTCGGGGCAGTTGGGGTGATGTCGCCCGCGATCAGGTCGCCGGCCGTGTACGGTCCCTTGATCGTCTTTGGCGACGCCCCGTCATCGGCAGAGCGATAGCTCAACGCGACCCAGAACACTTCGCCTGGCGACAGCTCATTGACCGGAATGCGCAGCTGGCCGTCGTTGATGGTCACCGTCTTCGCGACGCGCCACGGACCGTCAAACGAAGGCCCTATCTCAATAACGAGGTCTTCGGCGCGGACGTTGTCGATGTCGATCACGACTTCCGCGCCGGGCGCCGACACGCCTTCGGGCGAGGGCGGAACGATCACCACATCAAAGGCGCCGGGATCGGGAGCGTTCAGGTCATGGCGGGCAGACAGCGCGGGCGTCGGCGAGGGGTTCGCCTGCTGGCCCAGAGCCCAGGCGACCTTGCCCGGAGTCTCCGAAACGAACACCACATAGGGCGTATCCGTCTCCGGATCGTAGTCACGATCCAGCACCAGCATATCCATGCCGTCTAACAGCAGGCCGGGCTCATTCACGGTAAACACGTCGCCCGGCTCAAGCTCGCGGCAATAGGCCTTCAGGGGCCAGCGGCCTGCGATGCCCTCGCGGCTATGGGCGATATCCAGGGCGCACAGTTCCGCCGCCTGCTTGGCGTTCGGCACATAGGGATAGTCGCGCTGATCGGATCGGACACGGCCCCGATCCTCTTCGACGTAGACGCTGGAGCTTACCGGCGCGGAGGGCGCCAACTGCCACTCATGCGCCTCGCTCAGATAGCGCGGCGTCATGGTGTTGTAGCGGTTCAGAACGTTGGCCGCGGTGTCCAGTTCGATGGGACCAGCGGTGTCCGCCGCCGAAATCGTCATGACCGGCGACTTGGGCGCGCCGCGCGTGACGCAGCTGACCAGACCCGCACGACGGCTGATGACCGCCCCGGCCGCCTGCAGCATCCCGGCCCGGACCTCGGACTTGCTTTCGTCCGAGCGCGGATAGGCCGCCAGGGTCCATGCGTTGGCGTCGGCCACATTGGCCGCGCGGGTATAGGCGCTCCAGTCGATCCCGGCGGGCGAGACGCCCAGTCCGCCGACCACCTTGCCGTTCTCGCGCAGGCCCAGGCACCAGTTCAGGTCCGCGATGGCCGGGTTGGTTATGGTTCGATAGGTCGTGCGGTCGTTCAGACGGCACGGCCCGGAGCCGCCCGGCATGGTGCTGTCGTAGCGATGATCATAGCCCTTGATCCCACGCAGGACGGTGATCGGGGCAGGCTCGCCCTGCGGATAGACGCTGAACTTGGAGTCCATGCGCAGCGTCCACATGAACGCTGCCTTGCCGGACAATCTGTGGTTTGGCCCCCAGTTAGGGAGGGTTTGATAGGTGATCGCGGCAGGCGAAGTTAGCGCGGTGTCCGGCTGTTCGCCCAGACGCCGCTGCATCCACATCTCGCCGCCATAGCGCCCTGTCGCCGCCTCTCCGGCGAAGCCGATGGGTTCGCGGTCAGCGGTGAAGCCAAGATAGGCGCTGATCGGGCCAGCACCCGACAGGACGGTGACGATCCCCTTGTATTCGTTATCCTTCCCGAACGTGTTCTTGTAGACGATGTTTCCGGCGACGCCGATGCGGTCGCCGATGGCGAACGGGATGCCGGCGTTGGGGTCCGCCAGCCATTCGCCCGGCGCGCGACCGCCCACGTCCGGTTTCATCAGCACCGAAGCTGCGGTCGACAAAGCGACCGAACCGGCCACGTTGACAGCGACCACGGTTGCGACCTGACCGGCCGTTGCAGTTCCGCTCCCTACGGCGACGAAGGCCGCCTTGACGAAGGCCCACGCGGCCGCTGCCATCTCAGCCATGGGCGACCCTCCAGGCGATCACGTCAGGGTGCGATAGGTCGGGCTTGCCGACGCCGCAGATGACACGGCCGTCCGGCGTGGGGCCGAATGCCAGGGTGCGCACGGCGCCGTATTCGTGCGCGACCGATAGGGCGACGCGGAACGGACCGTCCTCACGGCTGGGTCCGGCGATGATGTCGCCGGGCCACGCCATGGCGGCGCCGATGCGCACAAAGCCCAGCGCGTCGACAGCTTCAGCCAGATCGGCGAAGCCCAGGCCCTTCAGCGCCTTGGCCGCACCCAACTCCGAGCGATACCGCACCCCCTTCAACAGCGGGGTGCCAACGCCGAGCTTGTGCATCGAATGGCCGACAAGGCGAACGCAGTCCGCCACGCCATAACGCAGTTCCTTGCCGTCGAAGCGCGCCATACAGGCTCGCACCGCCGCCTCCCGGCGGATTGTCTCGCGGGCCATCAGAACAGGTGCGCCATGCCGCCGTCGAAGTGGCCGCCGCCAGGGCGCCCGCCGCCGCCGCTATACGAAACTGAGGGCTTGCGGATGCGCCAGAAATCCTTCTGCGTAACGCCGGTGACGTGGACGAGGCCCAGCTCGCCGGGCCAGACGGACTGATGGAAGGAATGGCTCAGCCTACGTTCATCATTCGGCTCGAGCGCACGCGCCTCTTCTGTGATCAGCTCGACCCGAACCGCCCGCGTCTCTTCGTCGGCGACCAGGACGGCATAGTTGATCTCGCCTCGGAACAGCAGTTCGACGCCGAAGACGCCGCCGGTGTCCGTGTCGATGGCGCCTTGCGTGATGGTGATCGGCGCGCCCTGCGTCCTCGGATTGGCCAGCACCTCAATGGCCTCGGCCGTGGCCGTGCGCAGGACGAGACTGGCCGTGGTCGCCTCGCTCTTCACGCCGTCGCTGATGGGGCTGATCTTGTCGATGGCGCCGAAGCGGTCATCCCGGCCGAGATAGGTCTCGCCCGCGATGACGGCCTGCCCGCCGTTCAGCAGACGCAGGGGCGCCGCCCCGTCGGGCAGTTCGCCGCGCACAGCCGTAAAGGTCCGCGCCGGTTGCCCCAGCGCGGCTTTCAGGATCGGGTCCATGGGAACCTACTCTTGCTCTTCGATGCGGAAGTTCACGGCGGCCGAGCCAACGTGCGCGAAGTCCTTGATGGAGACCCCGCCCTCGATGGTGACGAAGCCCTCGATCACCGGGTCGGCCAGCCGGACGGGCGCGTTCAGCGGCGCGCTGCGCCGGATCATCGGCCACAGCTTCAAGATGGCGGCGCCGTTGAGGTCCGCCGTGACCTCGCCGTCGACCAGATAGAGGAAGTGCTGGACGCCGATGACGAGGTTCATCCACTTTCCGTCGGGAATGACGACGCCGGGCGTCAGGCCCGCGACGTTGAGCGACGTGCCCTGCTGGCCGCCCAGCGCCACGCGCGGTGCGCCGTAATCGCGATCAGGCGAACCCGGTTCGCGAACGGCCATAATCACGGTATTGATCTTGCCCTTCGCGAGGATGAGCTTGACCTTGGCTCCGCACGTCGCCGCCGCCATGGCCGGGATCGAGACATCGAAAGCCCACCGGTCACCGGTCCGGGCCAAGGGCAGCAGCGGCCCGCCCCAGGCCGGGCGCTGCGTTGTTCCGGCGGCGATCTGGACTTCCTGATAGTCGGTCTGACGAGGCAGCGGCGGCAGTGTCAGCCGAGCCATTACCGCCGCGTCCTGTAAATGGACTTGCGCTGCTGTTCGGCTGAGGCGCTGGCGACCTGAGCCACAGCGCCCGCTTGGGCCATTGCAGCCTTGCGGTCCATGTCCCGCAACAGCTCTTCGGTCATCACCGCGCCCTCGAAGTTGTTGTGCAGATGCTGTTCGACGATGATGGGCTGACGCCCAGCGCCTTCGCCGCGCTCCATGGCACGGGCGACCTGGGGCAGGAGCGTGGACGCCACAACGCCGCCCCTGGCGTATCCCGGCAAGCCCCGGCGCATGGCCTCGACAGCAGCCACGCCGCCGGCGCGCGCGACGTCCCGCTGCGACCAAACCACCTCGCCCCTGTGGACGACGCCTGCCGGATCATTCACGCCGCCGGGGCCGGTGTAGCCGCCGGATGAGAAGCCCGGCAGGAACGAGGTTGCGGCGGATGCGGCCACGATCTGTGCGGCCATGGCGGCCCCCGCCGCCGCGCCAGCAGTCACGATCGAGGCTGCCATCGTCGTTCCGGCAGCCGCGCCTGCTGTGACGATGGCCGGTGATACGACGGCCGCATGGGCGGCGCCCTCTGCAGTCCCCGTAGCCACAGCATCGACTCCGCCGAACACCGCGTCGAAGATCTGCTCCCCCGCCTTCTGCATCATCGTATCGGCGAAGTTGCCGAACTGATTGGACAGGAAGCCCTGCAGGTCGCCCGCCATCGCGGCGCGGATGCCGTCGCTGAACGCCGAGGCGAACAACTCGCGGTGTTCGCCGTAGGTCGCCGCTGTCCGCTCCCGTGTGACCTCCTCAGTCGCTCGACGCTCCGCATCGGCAGGCTTCAGTCCGTAACCCTCGGCCTGATAGGCCTTGGTGCGTTCACGGATTGCCGCCTGGTCCTGCAGCTCCTTGGTCAGCTGGCGGTTGCCGCTGAGTTGCGCAACCGCGAGGCGATGCTCCTCGCGGGCCAGATCGAGGCCGCGTTTGGCCGCATCCACGCGGGCGGACTGAATGGCGGCCAGCATGCTTTCGGCCTTGGCGATGGCGCTCGTCTCGTCGGCCGTCACCTTGGCCAGCGCTGCCACCAGCTCCCGCTTCTCGACCTCTTCCTCAATCGCGCGGACCGTCGCCCAGTTCTCGTCCAGGCGGGCGATGTCGAGGTCCCAGCCGCGCTTCAGCAACCCTTCTTCGCGCTCCATGGCGCGGGCGCGGGCTTCGTCCAGCTTGGTCTGGACCTCGCTCGAAATGGCCTTCGCCTGCGCCGCCTTGAACCCGGCGTCTTCCAGCTGACGGATGCGAGCCGTGATCTCGGCCTGACGCTCCAGCTCGCGGACCTTAGCGACCTGCTCATCCAGCTGCGCGACTTCCAGCGCCGTCTGCGCCTTCAGGTCCTCCAGCAGGCGTTTGCGCTGTTCGGCGGCCTTGGCGTTCTTGCCCGCGTTCTTGTCGGTGTATTCGAGCGGCGTTGTCGCCTGAACGACCGTCTCCTGCGCAGTTTCGGCCAGCGCCCGATAGGCCTTCTCGGCTTCCTCTGCCTCGATGCGCAGGCGTTTGAGGTCCGTCGTCTCCTGGACGGTATCAATCGGGTTGCCGTTCGGGCCGATCTGGGTGGGCCGCTGTTCTTGGGGCAGGAGTGAGAAGCCCGCCGGAATGCCGCCCATCGAAAGCGATTGGGAATAGGTTGTGACTGGTTTCGACGCGACCTCAGCCTTCGCGTCCAGATAAGCGTTCCGCTTCATCTGCGCCTTGAGGCGCTCCTCAGCCAGCAGGGCGTCTATCTTCCGGCGAATGCTCGCCGTCTCTTCATCATTGGCGGCAGCCAGCTTCCTGACCAGCTTCTCCAACTCGCTAGTTGCAGGCGCGATTTCAGCCTGCGCCTTGGCGTGGGCCTTGGCGGTGATTTCTGCGGTAGTCTGGGCTTTGGCCAACATGACCAGGCCAGTCACCAACCCAGCAACGGCTAGCGTCGCGAGGCCGACAGCGTTGGCGCTTAGCGCGGCCTGAAGAGCCTTGACGGCCCCCTCCGCGCGCGCGGCAGAGATCGCGGTGCGAACCATGCCCTTTTCCGCTGCCAGCCACGACGCGACGTAGTTGGTCCCGATGAATATCGCCAACGCCTGCGCGGCATCCAACAGGACGCCCATGTTGTCGCCGAGGAAAGCGACGCCCTTGGTCGCCAACTCCAGCGCAGCGATAGCCGCAGCTGTCCCGCCCTGATCGGCCAGCTGCTTAAAGGTGTCGCCCGCCTGCCGCTGCAGATCGTTCAGTGATTTGGTCAGGCCCGTGTTCACGGCCTTGGCCGCGCCATCGACCTGGGAAGAGAGGTTTTTGAGAACGACCTGCTGCGCCTCGGCGAACCGGCCCGCCTTCATGTGAGCCTCGGCCCGCTTCAGCTCGGCCTCGGTCAGGGCGAAGCCCCGCTTGCGCAAGTTCGCAAAGCCCTCAATCGGATCGTCCAGCGCCCGCGCCACAGCGTCCAGATTGGACTTCAGGTCCCCGCCGAACACCGCCGCCATGTCGGTGGCGACCTCAATGGCCTCGGTGAACTCGCGCCGACCGATCGACGTGAAGGTCGCCAGCTGCGCCGCTGCGTTCTGAATTTCGGTGGCGCTTCGTCCTGTCTCTTCTTCCAGCTCTCGCGCCCAGGAAGCGATCTGCCCGTACGACAAGCCCGCCGCGTGGCCGGTCGTCTTCAAAACGGCTTCCAGCCGCTTGGCGGCCTCTTCGCCCTCCCGGAAATCCTTCACCAGCTGGGCGGCGCCAAAGCTGACGCCGAGGGCAGCCAAGGCTGAAGTGGCCATCAGCGCCGAGCGACGGATGCCCATCGATGCGCCATCGACGCTCTTCTGGATTTCCGCCATGGACCGCCGGGTCTCCGCCTGGGCGCCATGCAGCGAGCGGTTCATCTTCTTGATGGTCGCTTCGAACTGCGTCGCGTTCGCCTCAATGCGAACCAGCAGCCGATCAATCTCTTCGGCCATGCACACCGCCCATGAAAAAGGGCGGCTCCGAAAGAACCGCCCGTTACACCTTCAGACTGCCTGCCGGTTACGGCTGCACATCCAGCCCCAAACACAGCCGCGCGTGCTCACGAATGAATCTCGTGCTGTCCTCGATCTCCGCTAGTGAGCGCGAGGCGTCGCCGACCTCACTACCCACGCGCAGATAACCGTCTCGATAATAGAAGTCGCGAAAGCCAACGTACCCGCCGAAAGCGTTCTTGCCGTTGAACGCTCCGCACACCACTCGTGGCTGCCCGTCCTGCCGAACCACTCTTACGTGTCTAAACTCTGCAGAACCCGGGTCTCGAAGCGTGTCTTTCACGGCCTCTTTCGCGTCCCGGATGTCCAGCGCCGAGCCGCAACCTGCGAGAAAAGCCAACGACAAGATCGCGATCTTTTTCAAAGAACCCTCCGCTCATTCGCAGGAGCATATTTTGGCGGCAGCCCTCGGGGAAGGCCTAACTCCGCGCCGCCTTCACCGCCGCCTCAAACTCGGCATCGGACGGCGGGCCTTCCTTACTCTCCGCGCCCTGGGCCTTCAGCCAGCCGTCATAGGCTCGCATCAGTCGCCAGATCGAGGTTTGCGCGACCGCTTCGGGCGAGAGGCCGATGGCGCCGCCAATGGCGTAGAAGTTGCCGAACCGGAGCTTTCGTCGGGGGAGCGGTTCGTCTCCCCCTCCATCTCCCCCTTCGGCTTGTCCTCGTCAGGAGCGCCGACCAGCGCGGCGGCGATGATGGACAGGCACAGCGGCTTCAAGGCCAGGAAGTCGCCCGGCCCAGCGTATCGCTCGACCAGGCCCAGCGCCTTGAACTGATCGACGCCGCCGCCGATGAGCGCCAGGCGCAGCGTCTGCCGCAGGTCCGCCAGCCGCCAGCGACCTTCCGAGATCCGTTGATAGATCTCCTCCGGCCCTGCATCGGTCAGTTCCTGAAGCTCCTCCAACTGACCGATGGTCAGCTGGAAGTCATAGACGCTGTCGCCGAACGGGGCGCGGGCCTTGGCCGAACGGCTCATTAAGGAGCGTCCGCGCCGATGGTCGGCTCGTCGGCCTGCACCATGTTCATCGAGCCGGTGGCGTAGCCGCGAGCTTCAGCCTCGACGCTGAACGATTGCAGGATGTAGGCCCCGGCCACGCGCCACATGCCAGCCTGACGCACGCGCACGTTCACCGTCTGACCGACACGCTGCATCCACGGCAGCATCGAAGAGGCGTGGACCTTAAAGCCACCGCCAATGCTGCTGTCGGTGCTGTCGACACGCCGCACGATCTTGTCGGGCTGGGAAGGGTCGTCGCAGCGGGGAATGCTCTGCTCGGTCACCGACGCAGTGCGCTCGAAGGAGCGCGAGCCGTTGATCATGCAGTCGTGCGCGAAGACCTCGGGGTCAGCGCCATCGCCGATTTGGACAAGGATCGACTCGCCCGAGACGACCTCAACGTATTCAGGTTCCGCCATAGCGGTTCTCCATGTGAAAGCGCCGCCCGGTCAGGGGCGGTTCAGGGTTGAGCGGTTGCTCGGGGATCAGGCGCGAGGCGCCAGCCGGTAGCGAAGGTGGATGGCGACGCGGCTGGTCCGCCGGTCTGCCTCGCGGGTCGAAAGCACCCGCTCCACTTCGTGAATGACGACGGTGAAGCCGGGCACCGCGATCTTGTCGTTCAGCAGCTTCACCAAGGCCGCTGCGATCCGCTTTACTTCGGGCCAGCCCACAGCGCGCGACCAGCAGTCCAACTGGACGGAGATCGCCACCAGGTCGTGGCATTGGTCGCCGTCGTCGCCAGACGTCATCGGGCCGAACGACACATATGGGAAGAGGTCGTCCGAAACCCGCCCGGTCTCGTCCGCCGGGACCTGGTCATAGATGCGCTTGCCGATCAGCCCATCCATGACAGCCGATCCGCGCACCGTGGAGTTGATGGCGCCCTGCAGCTCCAGTTGTCCGTCGATCATTTCTTGCGAAGCTCCCGCGTCACGGCGCTGGCGATCCGGCGCTTGATCTTCGGGCCCAAGGTCCGGACGACCGGGTAGAAGTGGGGCACGGCCGGCACCTGCGTTCCATCCTCCGCGACGTGCCCCAGCTCGACACGCGGAGCTTTCGGCCGCCCCTTGCTGTCCTTGGCGTCGCTGATGACGACGTAGGAGATATCCCCCAGCCGCCCTTCCTCCTGGTAGATGTGATCCACCAGCTTCTGGTCGCCGTCTTCCCCGTCATCACGCGGGGCGATGGATTTCATCGTCGCGACCATGTCCTCGGCGCCCATGAACGCCTGCTGGCCGGCGCGCTTGCGCACATTGGCGGGCATAGCGGCGAACCGGGCCATCAGGCGGTTGAGGCCTTCGATGTCCTCGCTCACGTCGCGACCCCGCTCTCCAGCTGCATCAGCAGCCACGTCCGGTCGCCGTCCATGTCGCCGATGAAGCGGATGTTGAAGACGCAGCTTGGATCTCTGGCGTCCACCACACGGTCGCCGGTCGTGATCTGACGCGTCCCGCTGTCGTTCCTGACCCAGCAGTCCCAAAGGGCCTTGCCTGCCACGCGGCCGGCCTGAACATCCTCGCCGCCGCGCGTCGGGGTCAGGCTGGCGGAGCGCTCGATACCCAGGTCGGCGAAGTCGCCTTCGGGGTTGCCGTAGCCGTCGTCGCCGTCGATCGGCCGGCGCTGGAACTTCACCCGATGGCGAAGGTCGCCGGCACCCTTAGGCTTCGGCACTGGTCTTCTTCGCCTTCGGCAGCGATCCGCCCTTGCGGCCGTTGCGGTCGTGGTCGAGCGGGTCCGGGGCGATCTCGACCGCCTTGCCCGCCTTCACGGCAGCTTCGCCGCATTCCCGGCGGACTGTGTAGGCGCCGTCCTTCTCGGCCCCGCCAGTCGGAGAGAAAGCAATCAGCACGCGCGGCTCTTCGCTCGGCGTGTAGTCATAGGGTTCGGTGAAGCGAACGCGCATGGCGGGTCTCCTCAGACGCGGAGCCAACGGTATGGATCGACCAGAAGGCTCGCGGCCCTCGGCAACACACCGTCGTCGCGGTTTTCGTAAAGGGCGCCCAGCGTCAGAAGAGCGGACGCCTTGAAGGCAGCGACCGGGATGTCCCCGGCCGGGACCGTGGCGATGTTGCAATATTGCAGGACCCTTGAGACCGCGGCGTCAGCGTAGGTCTCGATAAGGGTGTCGTCGTCATCGTGATCGACGCGCAGGTGCTGCTTGGCCTCGGCCAGGCTGAAGAGCGGGCCGGTCTCGGTGACGACGACGTTGAGCATGGCTCAGTCCTTGGTTTCGGTTTTCAAGCCGAGGTTCTTGGCGACCGCTTCGGCGCCCGACAGCGTCGGATCGTTGAAGTCGATGCGGTTCTGGTCCTCGGTCGTGCCAGCGCGCGGGTCGGAGTCGACGGCAGGGTCATTCGGATCAACGTCCGGCACGGACTGGATCGGAGCGCCCGACGGCGCGAACTCGGTCGCCGGGGCGATCTTGGCCTCGGTCTTCTTGTCTTTGGTCTCGGTCATATTGGCCTCCTGAGCCATGTGGGTTCCCCGACTTGCCAGAAGGGGCGCAGCACGCCCGCTCGGGAAAGCCGGGACCGGCGTGAACCGGCCCCGTCAGTCTGTCGTGATGGTTAGGCGGCCGCCGCCACCTTCAGGGCCCGCATCGGCTCGGGGTTGTAGACCCCGCCGCCCACGCGCTTCGTCGTGTAGAAGTGGACGAAAGGCTTGTTGGTGTAGGGATCGCGCAGCACGCGGATGCCGACGCGATCGACCACGAGGTAGGTCGCTTCCATATCGCCGTAGAGGGCGGCGATGGAGTTGGCGGCCACGGCCGGCATGTCCGGCACCTCGACGATGGTTTCGCCCGCCAGCGTGGCCGGCTGGCCAGCAGCATAGGACGGCTGCCACAGGTAGTTGCCCTGACCGTCCTTCAGCTTACGCATCGCAGCCTGAGAGCCGCGGTTGGTGTAGAGCTTCGCGTTGGCGCGGTACTCGGTCGGGATGCTGTAGAACAGGTCAATGAACCCGTCCGAGGTCAGCTTGGCGGCGTCGCCGCTGCTGACGGTCTGGATGGCGCCCCAGGGGTGGCGAGCGGCGTTGGCGGCCCCTTCCACGTAGGTCAGGATGCCGTGCGGCTTGTTCGTGCCGTCGCCCGACAGGAAGGCGATGCCCTCTTGGCGCGCGAACTCGGTTTGGACCTCATCGGCCAGCCAGGCTTCCAGATCGATGGCCGCGTCGTCCAGCAGTTGTTGAGAGATCGCCGGGTTCGCGTAGATTTCACCCAGGGGGAAGTCGAGCGAAGCGATCTGCGGCGTGCTGGTGGCCGGACGGGCGGCCGTTTCCCCAACCCAGCCGCTGCCGACGGCGCGATCAGTGAACAGCTTCTTGAAGCCGTTCGTGGTGATCGAGATGACGCGGGCGTTCGCGCGGATCGGCGAGACCTGCTTCAGCTTGCCGGTGATGGTGCGGTCCCACTCGACCGGGGCCAGATAGCCGCCGTCCGCGTCGGTGCCCTTCGTCATGGCGGCCTGGATCTCAGAGCCGGCGTTGTCGCCCTTGCGCATGTGAGCCTTGAAGGCCTTCACATACTCAGGATCGCCTTGCAGATCGCCGATGATGTTCTCGCCGGCAGGGCCTGCCGCGATCTTCGCGTTGAGCTCGTCGATGGCGGCTTGGAAGCCGTCGACAGCGGCGTCGATGCGCTGGACCTTCTCGTCCAGGACAACGTCGGCCTTGGCCTTCAGCTTCTCGTCGTTCGCCTTCTTGAACTCTTCGAAGGCGGCTTGGAGCTGGCCGATCATGGCCTTGGGGTCCGACGCGTCGGCGCGCACGGCGCCGCACAGGGCGCGCGGAGCGGCGCCCAACAGATGGGTCTTCATGGTGTGGTCTTTCTGTTGAAGCGCCTCAGGCGCGAAGGGTAGCCAGCAGGCCGACAATAGACGCCGATAGGCCTTGGTCGCCGGGTTCGGCGGCTTCATCAGGGACAGATTTGCCCGTGATTTTGAGAATGCGGTCGCGCGCCTGGGCAGGCGTCAGTCCCGCAGAAACCAGCTGTAGCTCCATCGCGCGGAGCTCGTTGACGCGACGATCTTCAGCCTTCGCCTTGTCATCGGTCGTGATCTTGTCGGCCGCCAGCAGGGCGTCGGCGAAGCCGCGCTCGATGGCCTGCGAGCCGCTCATGAAGGTCTCGGCGTCCATCCATTTGGCGATGTCTTCGGACTTCTGGCCGGAACGCGCCGCGTAGACATCCACCATGGCCGCGTCGAACGGCTCCAGGAACTCTGCCGTCTCCCGCATGTCGTGGCGGTTGCCCACGGCCAAGACCCAGCAGTTATGGATCATCAGGAACGACGCCGCGCCAATCTCGACGGTGTCGCCGGCCATGGCGATGATCGAAGCCGCCGAGGCAGCCATGCCCATCACCTTGACCGTCACGTCGTGCGGATGCTCCCGCAGGACGTTGTAGATGGCGATCCCCTCGAACATGTCGCCGCCGGGCGAGTTGATCTGGACTTCGACAGGACCGGCGATGGCGCGGAGCTGGCTGGCGACCTTCTTCGCCGTCACCCCGCCGCCGGACCAGAAGTCCTCACCGATGATGTCGAACATCGTAATGACGTTGTCGCCACGCTCGAGGGCACGGATGCCTGCCGCGTCGTCCGACCACTTGTCGAACACCTGGGGCTTGGTGAATGCGTGAACATCGCGGGTCGCCGGTTGCGGCATGGCCGCCGGGCGGGTCTTGGCGAAGACCCGCAGGTTACGCTGGCTCATCTTCGCCTCCTTTCGATGGGGTTGGCGGCGCGCCAAGCCCCTTGCTGATTTCGTCGCCGCCTTCGACAGCGGGCATGTCGTTGAGACGGCGGACCTCGTTCTGGCTCATCCAGCCGGGCTGGCCGCCTGCTCCGAGCGCCTTGGCGAAGAAGTCGCCCTGATCCTTGGTCGAGCCGCGCAACAGGGCGCCCGGGTTGAACTTGACGGAAAACTGATCCTTCTCAGCCCCAACAAGAAGCGATCGTTCGGCCGCCTGTTGCCAGGCCTCAAACCACGGCCCCAGGGCGTACTGGACAAAGAACTGACCCAGCGCCTGAATGCCCGAACCCCAGCTCGTCTCATCGACCATGAGCAACGGGCGAGGCACGCCAGTGACGCGGGCGATTTCCTCGACCTGCATCTTTCGAAGTTCGGTCAGCTGCGCGTCCTTGGCGTTCTGCGCCATGGTCACGTAGTCCATCCCCTCTTCGAGGATCAGGTTCTTGCCCGCGTTCTGAGCGCCCTCTTTCTCGGCAAGGCTGGTCTTGAGCCGCTCGAAGGCGGGGTCAGACAGCTTGCCAGGATGCTTCAGGGCGCCGCCGATAAACGAGCCGTTCTTGAACAGACGCCCAGCCGCCAGCTCGGCGCTGAGGGCGAGGCCGATAGCGTCCCGAGCCTGCTTGACCAAAGAGAGGCCGTTGAGGCCGTCCAGAGACAGGCCGCGCAGGTGAAACACCTCCTCCGGCCGCAGCGTCCGCTGAACGCCCTGCGGCGGCTGGTAGCGATAGCTGACGCTCCAATCGGCGTTCTGGACCGGTTGAACGTAGTCGGGGTTCAGGGGGACCAGGCGGACGATCTCGTCACGGCCGGTCCTGATCTGCCGCGACCGGACAATCAGGGCGTAAGCGTTTCCCTTGACCAGTGCACGCAGCTGCATCAGCGAACGGAAGTCAAAGGCCGTCTGCCAGTTGTTCGGCTCGCGGTGAAGGATGCGGAACAGCGGGTGATCCGCCTTCTCCTTCGTCTCCTCGTCAATAACGTGGAGCGGCAGCATCCCGATCGCGTAGCTGATCAGGCTTACCGCCCGGAACATCGCCGGATTGCGAAGCGCCGTCTCGGTGTTGACCGTGGCGCCGGACGCGGCCGTCAGACCGTCGCGCAGAAATTCCTGCACCATCGGGTCGTTGAGCGCATAGAAAACGGCCCCATCGCCGACATCGGCGCGGGGCGCGGTTGCTTCGGCCTGCTGTTTCGCCCCGAAGGGCCAGAGACGGGCGAGATCCATTCCGCCTCCTTCAGACCATCAACAGGCCCCGCCGTTCATAGACGGACGGGCCTGTAGCTTCCGGATTGCGGCTCATCAGCATGGCCGCGTTGAACAGGGCGACCAGGGGGTCAATCTTGGCCCGCCCGGCGCTTTCCTTCGTGATCAGCACGGCGCCGCCGCGGACCTGCGCTTTCGCGTTCCCGACACACCAGGTCATCATCCGACGCCCGCCGTGGCGGAACGTTCGGTTCTTCAGCTTGATCTCCAACCCCCAGGACGCCGGAGACAGCGCCGATCCCTGGCGAATGGACGAGAGCAGGTCGCCCTCGATCTTCCGAACCGCCAGCTCGTCAATCAGGGCGGCGATCCCGAACGGGTCGAGGCCGATGCCGTACTTCTCGGGGAACAGGCCGGCTGCGAAGACCTGCTCCAGAATGTCCGCGGCCTCCCGGATGGGCTGAAGCGGATCATCACAGATGACCAGATCTCCGTCCGCCTCGAACTCCCACAACTGGGTCGCGATGTCCTGCCGCCGTTGCAGCACGTCGTCGTGGGCCCAAGCCCGCGACCACGACAGCCAATCGCGCGTGTCCCGGCACCGACCGATGAGGCCCAGCCCCATCAAGTCGTCCAGTCCGCCGCCGTCAACACCGCCGACCACCACCTCTGATCGGGCCAGCAGCTCGTTGAGCGTCAGCGTTTCGTCGGCAGCTCCTGGCCAGTGGTCTGCGCCGGCCCAGCGATCCTGCGCCAAGCGGAGACCGATCTCGACATTGAGGTGCTTCGAGAGAAAGACCTGAAGCTCACCGCCAGTGGCGTTGATGACCTTTTTCAGCTCATCGACCAGCCAGTTCAGGAAGACAGACCGCCCCATGTTCGGGTTGGTGATGTAGAAGTTGGCCGGGTCTAGATAGGCCTGCGCCTCAATCATCGCCTCCGGATATTCATAGATCAGGGGCAGGCTGGCCGGATCATGAATCCGCCCGTCGCGGACCCCACGAAAGTAGTCCAGCTTGGTCTTGAAGACGCCGGCGGGCGCTTCATCCGACTGGGTGCTCGCCCAGATCACGAACCCTTCCGGCCTCGAAACAAGGCCCCCGGTCGCCTCCCTCAGCATGGCGTCGGCCTTGGGGCGCTTGCCGAAAATCCACAGCTCATCAACGAAAATGAACCCGGCCTTCTTGCCTCCGACCGTGTCCGTGTCCGCCGCGACGACCTTCAGCACCGCCTTCGTTGTTCGGTGCGTAATGGTCCGGGTGTGCTCCTGGATGTGCATCAGCACGACCAGGTCTTCGTCCTCCAGGATCATGTCCCGAGCAGGCTCGAAGGCGTTGTTCGCGATCTCCAGAGTCGGCGCCAGGATCAGCAGCTGGGCCGAATGACGCCAGTTACGAACCAGGGCGGTCACCATGATCCCGGCCGCAATGGTCGACTTTGAGTTCTTCTTGCTGATCAGCAGGAAGAACTCGCGGATCAGGCGCCGGCCGCTGGCCGCGTCATAAGCGCCGAAGATCGCGCGAACGAAATCAAAGACCCACTCCTCGCAGGCCTCGCCAAAGGTCGGCTTGCCCGGCGCATCCACGATGCGCAGCGACTTGAAGACGCGAAGCGCCTCCTCACCCTCATCAACGAAGAGCGGTGCGGGCAGCAAAGAGCGCCTGGACACGATCCTCTCGCGCCAGTCCAGGCAGGCCGTCGACCACTCCATGGCTTACTGCAGCTTCGGCGGGGCCGGGGTCGCGAAGATGCCGCCGACGCGCTCGGCGGCTGCCTGCCGCTCCGCCTTGATGCCCAAGGCGGGCGCCTTCTCTTCGCGCTGACGAACCCGGTTCGCCGCCGCCTTCGCAGGCCCCTTGCCGAACTCCTCTCGGATGTACCGCGCAGCGCCGACGTTTCCGGCGATCGCCTTCCGCCACATCGCTTCGTTCAGCACCGCCTGGGCGAGGTCAGCCCCTTCCTCAAGCTCCCGAAAATAATACTTCCTGAGCGTCGGCTCGCTGAGCCCGATGCGGCTGGCGATCACTTCCACCGTCAGGCCCGAGGCTTTCAAAACCGCAATGTTTTCAGCGATTTGCTTCATCCAGCGATGCCGTTTCCGCCCGCGCCGGTCCTTCGGCGGCGTCCACGGGTCTCCCCACAGATCGACATCGCCCTCGTTTTCATCGCTCATCGGAAAAAAATCCCTGAGTGAGGGGGGCGCCGGTCTCTGAGACAAGGGCCTTCCAGACTTTCGATGCCCCCCGGCCGGGTCAGTCGACGACGGCGCGCAGCTGGCGGCCGTACCAATCAGCGAAGGCGGCCAACTCGGCGTCGGTCAGCTTGCGGTCGAGGCAGAAGGCCCTCCAGCCGAACCATTGCTTGGCGAGGTAGACCACCACAGGCAGCCACCAAGGCCGCACAACTCGGACAGTCACTTGGATTGGAGCCATGTCGATCTCCCTCAGTCCCAGACCCCGCGATGGTGCAGGCTGACCTGTTCCTCGCGCTGGATCTCGCTGTCGTGGACGGCCTTGCTGACCGTCTCCAGGTTGTCGATGTCCCAGAATAGCTCGGCGCTTCCGCGATGCGGCCGCTTGTGGTTGACGGTCGGGCTGTCCGGCGCGGGATAGCGCCCGCCCAGCACTTGCCCGGTGCGCTTGCACGTGTAGGCGTCGCGGATCAGCACTTGCTCCCGCAGCGCGCGCCATCGCGCCGTCTTGTACCAGGCGCGCCATGCAGCCCCGCTGGAGCGCGCATCGCTGCGAACCGGCTCATCCGCAGCCCATCCGACCCTTGAGCGCGGCGCGCCAATCAGTGGCGGCGGACCCTTCAACTTCGCCATGTGAACTCGCCCGAGTGTGACAGGCCTTCCGGTGAAGATCGGCTCAGCCGGTTAGGAAACCGACCGTTACGCGAGCCGCCCGCATCGCCGTTGCTTTCTCAGCCTAAGGCCCGCCGTGGTGTCCCTGCCGCGCTCGGAGCCGGCCCAGGGTGATCAGATGCGGGAAGAGGTCCAGATACGCCAAGCCCGCCGAGACAGGTGTCTGGCGGGCTCAAGGCGCATTTCTGAATGTGCTGAATCAGATGCCCTTAGCGGCCCTGATTCGCAAGCGCCTTCTTCAACTGCGCATCCGTGGTCCGCAGCAACGGCCCGGCCACGCGCAGAGCCCGCACCAAGCGACGCACGTTCGCGGCCCGCACATCGCCGCCACCGGCCAGCGTCCTGATGGTGATCCCGCGCCCCGCCACAGCGTCCAGCACCGCCATCGACCGTTCATCCCCGATAGCCGCCTTGACCAGCCGCAGCCTCAGCGCCGCATAGCCACGCTCCAGGGCGGACCACACCGCCCCGTCGCTGCTCATCCGCGGCGCAGCCGATCGCTCGTTCAGGCTGGAGCCGACCGATGCCTGCGCCTTGGCCACCATCCGCCGGTACAGCAGCCCGGCTTCATGGTCATGCGCGTCCAGCGCGCCGGACTTCAGCAGGCTTTCGAGGCCGTCCACCCGCTTCGCGCGGGTCGCGGTCTCGACCTTCAGCACCGGCTCGCCCTGGTGGCGCAGCACGGCGCCGTGCGTGTCGCGCACAAAGCTGGCCGTCTCGACCACCTCCACCGCGACGCCCACATCAGCGCCGCCCAGCGCCTGCACGGTCTCGACGATGCCGGCGGCGACCGCAGCCGCCTCACGCGCGGCCGACAGCTGACGCTCGACGCGGCGGACCATAGCAGCCGCCTGCCGCCGATCTTCGATCGAGCCCTTGGCCAGGATCGCCGCCCGCTCCAGCGCCTCGGCCTGCTCCCGGTTGAGGGTTTGCCCGTTGACCACGATCCGGTCTGACGCAGCCCGGTTCGCCTTCCGCGCCCCGACCTCGCCTGCTGCGACCGCCAGCATCTTGGCCGCTGCGCTCACTGACCTAGCCATGCTGAGCGCTCCCGCTGATCCCGTGTTCAACGCGGACCCCGATAGCCCGCAACGCCGCTCCCGCCCCGTCGCGCAGCCGCTCGGCCGCGACCGTCGTGGAAGCGATGATGACGCTCCGACCGCCGTCCCAGCCTGCTCGGTTCAGGTAGCTGGCCACAGCCGCCGGCCCCATGGCGGCCGCCACGGTCGTCACCACTTCCGCAGGTCCGGCCCAGATCGCCGAGCCGGCAGCCGGACCCGCGACCGGCTCGCTCGCCAGCCACGCCTCGTACCGGCCTTCGTCCAGCCAGCGGTCCAGGTTCATCGCCTTGCCGCGCCCAAAGTCCGGATCGCGGCCCACGGCGGCCAGCACCGCCGACAGCAGCTGCTCGCCGCCCAGCCCCGATCGCTCCACCGCGGTCAGCCACGCCCGCTCCACCGGCCGAGGGGCGACCCGTTCGGGGGCCTTGGTCGCCCAGGCCTCGCATGCGGCTGCACACGCGCGCGCCTGCGATGAGGGTTTCAACCCTTGAGTAATTTCCTTCCCTATTTGGGTGACGCCCGTGTCACCCCGCGGGGTGACACCCGTGTCGTCATGGGGTGACACGGGCGTCACCCCATCGTTAGCCCTTGGGGTGACGCCCGTGTCACCCCAAGCCTCCGCTTCCCGCTCGGCCCTCAGGCGTCGGATCGTGCTGGCGTGGCCCGTCTCCAGCGGCATGCGATAGATGGGATAGACCCGGCCCAGATAGACCTTCTTCTCGCCCGTCTCGATCAGCAGGCCCATGCCCTTCAGGGCGCGCAGGCCACGCTGAACCGTCCGCTCCGACACCTCGCACTCCAGCGCCAGAACCGGCACGGCGGCCCACACCTCGCCCTGGGCGTCGGCCCATGCAGCGATCGTCTTCAGCACGTCCTTGGCGTTGCGGTCGCGATTGCCCTTGGCGTCCCGGCATTCCTGCGCCTTGGCCCAGGTCACGGCTACGTCGCTCATGCCCCCGCCTCGCGCGATACCAGCCGGCCCGGCGCCGTTTCGGCCCACGCCCCTATCGGCGCCGGGCGCGCCTCTCCCGCGACCTCGACCAGACGCCCGCCCATAACCCGTTCGATCAGGGTAAGCGCCTCGGACAGCTCGCGCTGCTCGGCCAATGTCTGAGCCAGCAACTGGCGGCGGTGCGCCGGGTCCTCGGCCTCCAACGCATGATCGCGCAGCAACTGCCGGTGCACGTCCAGGACCGCCCGCCTCTGCTCTCTCAGGATATTCAGCGCCGCCTGCATGGCCGCACCCCCAAAGCTTGAATCACATCCACCCCCGGTCGCGCGCCATCCACGTCGGCAGCGTCCAGACGTTCTCGTCCCGACCCTCGCCGCGACGACACTCGCTTTTCGGAACCCAGCGCGCCTCGCGCCGGTCCATTCCCTCGGCCAACAGCCAGGCGGACGACGTCTCGCCGTGCAGCACCATCGCCAGCGCCACCTGACCGCCTGCGGACTCACGCTTCGGCGGATCATGTCCGAAGAGATCGCCCGTCATGGCGCGGCCCCGAGCTCAGGCACGGACGCAACGCCCTTCAGTCCCGCGAACGCCATGTCGCTGGGCCGGGTCAGCCGGGCGGCCGCCTCGGGGTCCATCCATAGCTGACGCGCCTCGCCGTCAAAGCCCCGCCAGCCGGGCACGATCCCCGGCTTGACGAAGATGAACCACGCATAGGCCGTCGCCGTGGATTGACCCGGCTTCCACACGCCCTTGCGCACCCCGGACCCTTTGCGGGGCAGGACCACGGTCGCGTACAGGCCGCACTCCCGGAACAGCTGATGCCGCCCCTTGCCTTCCAGCAGGCGCAGCTGCAGCAACATCGCCGCGCCCACCTTCGCCCGCCCATAGGCGCGCCGGATGAAGGGCTCGGTCAGGTCGCCAAAGGGTGGATTCGTCGCGGTCCAGCCCGCCGAACACGACTGCCACGGCGCAGGCCTCGACGGCGCCCGCCCCGGATGCAGATAGTCCTGCACCACGATGGGAACCGCGCCCGGCCGGGGCGGATAGGGAAACACGTCCGACGCCCACACATCGTCGAACACATCGGCCAGACCATGGGCCAGATGGCCTTCGCCCGCCGCCGGCTCCTCCACCGCGCACGGCCAGCCGTGCAAGGCCAGAGGAAGGCCCAGACGCTCCAGCGCCTCGCCCAGCGCCCGTCCCCACCAGGGCGGCGACGGGAAGTAGTCCAGGCTCTGCGGATCTTCGACGCGGCTGGCCATCGTCGCGCGCGAGCCCGCCATCAGCACGGCCCTCCGAACGCTTCCAGCGCCGCGTCCGACGATGTCCAGGTGCGCCAGGCCAGCCGCTCGAAACACCCGTCTCCGTGATCGCCCCGGCGGAAGCCGTACGCCTCGGGCTGACAGCTGACGCGATCCGCCGCCAGCACCTTGCCGCTCCTCAGGCGCACGCCCATCGGCACGCCGTCGTCATCGACGGCGGCCACCGGCCACGCGCACCACAGGCCCATGGTCGCGTTGAAACAGGTGACCAGCAGGTCGCCCTCCTTCAAATGCTTGGGCGGCTTGGGCGTCTTGGCCGGGAACTGGATGACCTCCGCGCTCATGCCGCGCCCGTCCGCAGGCAGGCGCAGTCTGGGTGACGCAGGCGCAGCACCCGCGTCAGAAACGCAACTCGGCCGGGTGTGAAGCGCCCGAAATAGGTGGCCGCCTCGGCCCGCACGAACTCGTTCTGCGGCTCAAAGACCGTCAACGGATCGATCCCCGCGCCCCGGCTGGACCGCACCAGCGCCTGCGCCAGACGCTCGGCCGACACCACCACTGTCTCTGCACTCATCGCCACACCTCCGGGCGCCCGGCATGGGCGCGGTTGAAATCGTCGGTCGCCATCTGCGTCAGGCGCAGGTCCAGAAACGCCGCCGCGTCGCTGACCATGTTCGCCATGTCGTGGCGCAGGGCCTGCGCCGTTTCGCGCCGCGCGAACGCCCGCGTCACGCGGATGAAGGCCTTGGCCGCGTCCGCCGTCGCCGCCCCCGCTTCGCGCTCGAACAGGGCGGCGGTCGCCGTGTTGATCCGGTTGGCCAGGCTGGCCCGCCTCAGCTGGGCCGCCTCGCCGTCGTCGCCCCGGTCCGCGTCGGCGGCGCACTGGCCGGCCAGGCTCAGCAGGTCCCGCCACTGCGCCCGCGTGTTGACGCCCGTCGCGCGGACCCCCGGCTTCCGGCCGTTCCAGCCGCCGGTCATGGCCTGCCGCCCTTGAACGCTGCCCCGGCCAGGGCCGCGATGGCGGACACGCCTTCGGGGGCCAGGGCGAACCCCTGCGCCGTATTGGCGAACCGGACGCCGCGCTGCTCCGCGACGATCTTGGCGGCCCGGACCACGTCATAGGTGGCGCCCCCGCCGGCGATCCCCGCCGCCAGCACCTTGCTGGGCAGCCTCGACCCGTTGGCGTGCCACAGCCGCGCCAGGATCTCGGCGTCCTGCTGCGCAAAGCCCGCGCGCCGCAGGCCCGCCCGCACCTGATCCCTCGGCGACAACTCCTCCGCCGCCCTGAGGCTGGGGTCGCACCAGCCGTCGTCATACAGCCGCCGCAGGTCGCGCTCTGGCGCGCCGGTCATGCGCGCGATCGCGCCCCAGCCCGCCCCCATCCGGCGCTTCCCGGCCACGAAGGCCGCGCTCACGTCCTCGGCCCGCGTCACGCCACGCCTCGCTTCGTCAGGGGGTGCAGACTGGCCTCGATGTCGGCCGCCAGACTCTTGATGTGCTGCAGCGCGTCCAGCAGCGCGGCCGCCTCCTCGGGCGTCACGTCATCGTCGGCCACGGCCGCGCGCACTTCGCGTTGCAGGTCTGCCGCAGCTTCCGTCACCTCGCACGACTGATCCCGGAGCTCGCCCGAGGTGCCGGTGTGGACGCTGCTGTCCACGATGGCGCGCGTGATCAGGTGCTGCCCGCAATAGGCCTCCAGGCAATCGACGATATCGATGGGCAGCAGGTCGGGCGCGCGCGGGTTCTGGCACCGCGACAGCTGTTTGTCAGAATACGGCCGGCACTCGGCCGCGCAGGCCGCCGAGGCCTCCTCCAACCCGCCACAGGCCCGGATCAGCATCCGCGTCCGCAGCTTCAACCAGTTTCGCCGGGGATTCATGCCGCCAACTCCGGGAAGTGAAGATCGAGCGCGCGCAGCAGGGCTGCCTCCCGCGCCGCGCCGCGCGCGCCGGGCTCGGCGGTCCAGAAACGGCGCAGGGGAATGGCCGCCACGGGGGCGTCCGCTGCGCGCACCTTCGCCCTCACCGCAGGCGGCAGGTCGTCATAGGCCGCCAGATCGGCCGCGCCCGTGGCGGGATAGACCGTCGTGCGGCGCGTCATGCCGACGCCCCGCGACAGGATTCAGCGGCTAGGCTGACGCCATGCTCCGAATCGCCCTGACCGCCGCCGCCGTCCTGTTCGCCACGCCCGTCCTGGCCGACCCGTGCAAGCGCATTCCCGACCGCGGCCCCATGCCGCCTGAACTCGCGCCGGGACGCGCCTTCGCCGGCCCCGTCGTCTATGTCGGCGACGGTGACAGCCTGTGCGTCGAGACCATTCCGGGCCGGGGTGGCGACGGCTGGGTCGAGGTCCGCCTGGCGGACTTCTACGCCCCCGAACTCTCCGAGCCGGGCGGACGCGCCTCGCGCGACGCCCTGACCGACATCGCCATGCGCCGCCGCGTCAATTGCATCGCCGGCCGACGCTCCTACGACCGGGTCGTCGCCCGGTGCGCCCTGAACGGAACCAGCCTCGGCCGTCTGATGCGCCGCCGCGGCCTCAGGGAAGGCGGTCGGGGCCGCTGACGAACCGGGTTCGCCCGTTCGCGAGACGTTCCGCTCGGGATTCTCGGCGCCAAGCGTCTCAACCGGCGCCAAGGTCGATGCATGACCGAAGCTCGAAACCGGACTGGCGACCGCCGCCGCCAGCTCGTCCAGGCTAGCGACCCCGCTTTGCGCAAGAGCGGACCACCACTCGGCGGGTATGCTGTTCCTTCGGCGCCAGAACCGGACACGACCGGGGCGGACGCCGGGCGGGCTGCCGAGCGCTCTTACGATGCCCTGGTCGCCGCCGGCGTCTTCGATGATTTGTCGATGTGCACGCATGGGCAGGGAATGTGCCTTACGCACACCATAGCCGCAAGTGCCTTTTGCACACTCGTTTCTTGTAAGAATGTGCAATGAGCACGCCGAGCGAACGCCTGAAGCAGGCCCGCCTTGCCGCGGGGTACCCCACAGCCAAGGAGGCGGCCGCCCGCGTCGGCGTCGCCTACTACTCCTATGCTCAACACGAAAACGGGACGCGCGGCATACGGCCGGAGAGCGCCGAGCTATATGCGCGGGCTTTCAACGTCGAGCCGGAATGGATTCTCTACAACCGCCGCCGCAAGACCCGCAAAGGCATCCCCATCATCGGTCGCGTAGGGGCGGGGGCGGAAGGCGAGTTCGCAGACGACTTCGCCCATGGCGCGGCGGACGACTGGCTCACGCCTTCGGCCGACGAAGACCAGATCGCGCTAATCGTGGAGGGGCACAGCATGGCTCCCCTGGCCCATCCCGGCGACACCGTGGTGTTTGGCCGGCGATACGACGACCCGCGCGGCCTCATAGGGCGTCGCGTCATGGCCCGCCTTACCGATGGGCGGAAGCTGTTCAAGATCTTGCGTCAGGGCTCGCGAGATGGGCTCTACACGCTATTCAGCCTGAACAGCGCTTATGACCCCATCGAGGACGTGGCGCTGGAGTGGGCGCTGCCGTTCGAGCGGCTGTACGCTCGCAGCTAGGCCTGGGCGGCTAGGCCTGCAGCATCGCCTGCAGTTCGCCTTCGCTGACGATCTGCACATTTCCGCCCGCCTCGCGCAACGCCATCGCCTTTCGGTGTTTCGCGCTCGGTCCGCCACGCTCCTCGCCTAGGACCAGCAGCGTGGTGGACGGCGCCAATGTCGAGCCCACCCGCCCGCCCGCCATGGCGATCCTGTCGGCCATCTGTTCGCGAGAAACGCTCAGCGTGCCCGTGATGACCACGCGATGCCCGCTCAGCGCCCCTTCGCCGGAGGGCTTCCTGACGCTGGAAAAGTTGGGCGGCGCGTCCGGGGGCGCGCGCAGTTCAGCGCGCCGACGACCGCAAAACCAGTCCTCAAGCCCAGCGCCGGTCGCCTCCATCGCCCTTAGCATGACCAGCCCCGCCGCTCGGGCGTCGCTGAGCGCGTCATGGTGGTTCAGGGGCAGCGAGAGGTGAGCCGCCAAGGTGCTCAGCTTGTGGTTCGGCAGCTCAGGCCAGGCGATCCGGGCCACGCCGACGCTATCCAGCCAGCGCGCCTCGACCTCATCCAGGCCGCAGTCTTCGCAGGCGCGCCGCAAGGCCCCGCGATCGAAGCCGGAATGCGCCACCGCCACCCGCCCGCTCAGCAGTTGTCGGATCTGGCCGTGCACCCCTCGAAAGTCGGGCGCGCCGCGCACGCGCCTCTCGTCGATGCCATGCAGCCGCACATTGAAGGCGTCAAAAGCCTGCCGGGGATCGACCAGCTGCTCCCAGGCCAGAACTTCCCTTGACCCGGCGAAGCCGACAACGCCCACCTGACAGATGCTGCCATAGTCCGAGCACGCCGTTTCCACGTCGATGACGACGAAATCCGGCTCCGTCTCGACGACCACTTCCATCAAGGGCGTCGTCCGTCCGCCGCCCATCAACCGCCCCAGCCAACCCATCTGCGCCCCCAATGCATAACGCCGTCCAGCCAACCGCAAATGTCAGCACAGGTCCACCGACCTAGCCGGTAAAGTGCGTTATGCACATTTTCGCTTGACGTTAGAGTGTGCGTTATGCACATTCCGTTCGTCCGCATCGGTCGAGCGTCTGAACCCGACCTCCAGAGACGACGCCGGTTTCCCCTCCCGGCGCCGGTGCGGACACCCTCTTTCGCGGAGCGTGTCCCATGCCCAACCCCCAAGAGTTTCCGATTATCGCGGCCCGCAGTTACGCCGGCGGCGTCATCGACTGCCTCTCGATCGCTGACGCCTTCGAGACGAAAGACGCGCGCCGCGCCGACGCCGCCCTGGCCGACGCCCTGGCCGGTCTCGAAGCCGCCGCGAACCAGGTTCGCCGCGCCCAGGCCGCGCGCCGTCGCCCGCGCTTCAACGCCCCCGCCGTCGCCGCCGCCCTGCTCCTCGGGCTCGGGCCGTGGGTCCTGCTGGCGGGGCTACCGTCGTGAACGGCGTCCACCTCTTCTTCCTCGTCGCCGGGGCGCTCGCCGTCCTGTCCATCCCCACCCGGAAACGCTGATCATGAGCACCGCTCTCAATCTTCTGGCCGTCCAGAACGCCGCCGTTCTGCGCGCCCTGCGCGACCGCCCCGACGGCGGCTGGGATAACGTCCCGGCCCTCGCCAACCACCTGAGCCGCGACCGGTCAAACCTCGCCAAGACGCTGGACAAGCTGGAGGCGGAAGGACTGGCCGCCTTCAACCCGCTCGCGCACGGCCTGACCAGCGACGGGCTCGCCCAGCTGGCCATGATCGACCGGGCCGAGGGCGGTGCGGCCGGGCAGGGCGCAGACCCCGGCGCGTCCGCCGACCGGATCGGCGGCGTCCTTTTCCTGACCCACGCCCAGATCCTGCCCGACCCCGCCAACGCCCGCCGCGACTGGGACAGCGACGAGGCGCGCGATGAACTGGACACCCTGCGCCAGGACATCCTCCAGAACGGCCTGCTGCAGAACCTCGTCGTGCGCGGCCCGGAAGCTGACATCGGCGGCGTGCGCATCGCGGACGGGCAGGGCGATTACGCCCCCCTCTACACCCTCGTCGGCGGCGAACGCCGCTGGCGCGCCATCGGCGAAGCCATCACCGACGGCGATTGGGAGGTCGATACCCCCATTCCCTGCCGACTTCTGGAAACCGACGACCTCGGCCACCGGCTCGCAGCCCTGGCCGAGAACCTCCAGCGTCGCAACCTCAACCCGCTGGAGAAGGCACAGGCCTTCGAGGCCCTGGCCGACGCGGGCCTCTCCAACAAGGAGATCGCCGACCGCGTCTCCTGCACGCCCGAGCATGTCCAGCAACACCGCCGCTTCCTCCAGTTGGACGAGGCCGACCAGCAGCGCATGACCCTGGCCACGGATGATCCGCGCCGCCTGTCCGTGCGCGACGCCCGCCAGAAACTGGCCAAGAAGTCCGACCAGCCCGCCGCGATCGTGCTCAGGCCGACGGCGCGTCTGGCCCTGGCCGAGGTTCAGCACGCCACCTTCGCGCGGGGAGGCGGCATGTGGGCGTCCATCCGCGTCAACGAGACCGCCCTGCAGTCCGAAGACCTGCAGCAGCTGGTCGCTCTCGGCGCGCTTCGCCACGACGGGCGGGCGCAATACGGCAAGAACGCAGGCTGGAACGAGATCGGCCGCGGCCACACCTGGCCCTACCCCGTGTTCGACTCGCCCCTTGATGTCGCAACCGGCGATGCCGCCGCCCGCGATCAGGCCCTGCGTGACGAACAGCTCCGCGCCGGCCATACGCCCGCCGACCCAGTCGACGGCGAGCCTGCGGCCTACTTCACCCCCTGGCTGGCCGACCTCGGCGAGCTCAGCGCCGAGGGGCAGGAGATCGCCGAGGCGGCCCGCCTTCGCGAGGAGGCGAACGCCAGGGAGCGCCAACGCCAGGACGACGAGCGCGCCCAGCGGACCCGCATCTGGGCCGAGGCCCGCGCCCGTCACATCCGGCTGCTGCAGGCGGCCCATGCTGCGCCCGTCGCGGGCGATCCGAGCGAGGTCGCTGCGATCGCCGCCGACGTCGACCGCCCCTTCCCGTGGCGCATGCTCCCCAACGGCCAGATCGTCGCCGCCAACGGCGCAACCGTGAAGGACCGCAAGTACTACGGCCCCGATGCTCCGTCTGATCAGGAACTCGCCATCAACCAGATGATCGTCGTCGCCGCCAACACGGCGGCCGGCTTCGCCACCCCCGCTGTCGAGAACCCAGAACCGCAGGCCGACGACGAAGCGGCTGACGAGGCGGACGTGGCGGAGGCTGACGAGGCCGACGAAGACGAGGACGCCGCCTGATGGCCCGCCCCTTCATCGACGCCGCCCTGCTGGGCGCCCACGGCCATCGCGCCGCCCCCATCCGCTTCCGCAAAGGACCCGCCATGTCGGCCGACATCCGCTACGCCCTGCTGCCCAGCCTGAACGCCGGCGCCCAGATCAGGGCCTTCCCCGACCTCAACGCCCTGGCCCGCGCCATCCACCGCGAACGCGGCTCAGCACCTCTCGATCTCAACGAGGTCGAGGACATGGAGATCGCCGGCAGCGCCGAGGCGACCCGCGGCGTCGAAATCTGGACCATGAACGAAGGCAACGACCGCGACCGCTTCCTCGGCTTCGCCTTCCTCAACGACGCCGGCCTCGAAACCCTCCGCGCCGCCCTGCGCCGCAACCGCCCGACTGTCGGCCAAGCCGCCTGCGCGGAGGCCGCATGATGACGGACGCCCTCAACGAAATCGCCGCACGCCAAGAACCTGCGGCCAACTCGCAACTTTTTGGCGGGCCTGTCGCCCAGCTCCAGCGCTTCCTCGCGCTCGAAGATATCCTCATGGGCTTCTCTGACGGCATCGACGGTGCCCGCCTTCAGGCCGGGCTCACTTGGGCCAAGACCGGCCGCGCCGACTGGCAGCGGAAAGACCTGATCAGCCTCTTCGCCGCCCCTTGGGTCGCGGCGCAGGAAGAGGCGGGTTGGCAGGGCGACGCCGTCCTCCAGGGCGAGAAGGATCTGGACGAGATCGCCGCCGTCGCCCTGCAGGCGAATCCCGTCGAGAATTTCCTCGACCAAGTGCGGGCCGAGCTGACGCGCGCCCGCACCCTCTTCCCAGGCGACCGGCTCATGACCTTAGCCATGGCCGAGGAGTTCGGCGAGCTGGTCAAAGCGGTCCTGGACGAGCCCGCGGCCAATGTCCGCAAGGAGGCGGTCCAGACCGCCGTCATGGCCGCCCGCGTCGTCCTCGACGGCGACGGCTCGGTCGACGCCTGGCGAGCCGCCAAGGGCTTGGACCCGCTGACGACTGGAGATGCGGCATGACCGACACCATCGACCTGATCAACAAGGCAGTGGCCGAAACCATGACGCCCGATTTCGTCAAGGCGCAGGTGGCCACTCGCGTCAAGAAACTGGTGGTCGAGGCGGTGGACGCCGCCCTTCGCAGCTACAGCGACATCGGAAAGGAGATCAAGGAGGCGGTCGAGGCCAGCCTTAAGGTCAACGACCTCAACCTGCCGTCCTACGGCTTGCTGGTCACCGGCATGATTGAGAAGCAGGTCAAAGACCACGCTGGGGCCCTGATCGATGCCCGTCTGGCCGAGGACATCCGCGACCTTCTGAACATCGCGCCTGCCGAAATCAAGCTGTCGGAGATCGCCAAAGAGATGATCGACGGCCAGCATGGCGGTGACGGCTACGGGGAGGTCATCACCGTCATCGTCGAGCACAACGAATATGGCTCGACATGGCTCTATCTGGATGAAGAGCAGCACCACAGCGACCGTGACAAACACCAGTGCCGCCATAGCCTTCTCCTCAGCAAAGACGGCACGATCAGCGCTGCGCGGATCGACAAGCGCGACCTCAAGGACACCCAGCACATCGGCCGCAACTGGGGGCTGGGCGACAAAATCCGGGCCTACTACGCCGCTGGCACCAGGATCATCCTCGACGAGGACGCCGTCGTCACTTCGGTGGGAGACTACTGATGCCCCGCTCTATCCGCATGGTGTCCGTGCCGGAACCGCTTTGGATGATGCACGTCATCGGGCCGGACGACATTTACCCGGCACCCGATCACGCCACCGCCGTCAAGTGGTGCGCATACCTTAACCGCGTCATTGCCCCGAGAGTGCCTGGCGTCCTGTGCGTGGCTGTTCCCGCCATCTGGACCGGGACAGCCGAGGAACACGCCGAGGGCCTGCCGGAGGCCATCAAAGGCTGGACCCAACCTCTCACCGCCGCCCCTGTGCGCGAGGAAGGCAGGTCGGTGGAAGCCTCCGCGATCCTTGAGATGGCCGCCAAAGCTCAGAAGCAAGGTCGAGAGTGGGTCAAGGGCAGCTTGTGGGACGACCTGACCCGCGAAGCCTCTGGGCGCATTCGCGCGCTCAAATCCCAACTCGCCTTCCGCGAGGAAGCGCAGCCTCCGACCTGCCAGAAATGCGGCGGCGGAATCGCTGGCTGGCTCTGTCAGCGATGCCCGGCCGAGTTTCGCGAGAACGACGACGGCGCGCTCGTCTTCGATGAAGACAACCACCCCGCGCCTGAGGCTGAGAAGCTGCGCAGAGCCATGCCGGACCTGTCTCATGTGATCGCGTGGCTACGAAACGGATGCGAGGTCGAGCACGCCATCACGGAGCTGGAGGTCTATCAGGCGCGCATCATCAAATCCCTCTCCGCATCCGCAGCCGTTGCAAGAGCCAGCGAGCAAGGCTGATGGCGAGCTGTGCAAGCTGCATGACGCGCCAAGCGGCGCTGACCCACTCCACGGCAGTCCAGACTGTCTCAAGATCCAAGGTCGCTTCTCCTGTGTCGTCACGGGAGCTTCCGACCGATCGCGGGACCGCAACGCGGTCTCTTAAAGAGGGGCAAAAACCAGCCGGGTCGACGCACGGTCGTTGTGGCCGTCGCCCGGCACAACAGCCGCAATCAGGGAGCATGCGCTCGCGGAGCGGGCCGTGAGATCAGCCGCCGACATCCCCGCTTGGCCGCTCCTGCTATCGCGCGAGCAGCTGTGCGCCTACCTGGGCGGCCTCTCCTGGCCGACCCTGGCCAAGGTCCTGCCCGTGGCGCCGCTGGATCTCGGCGCCAACGTCCTGCGCTACAGCCGGCCCGAGATCGACGCCTGGGCGGCCAGCCTTCCGCCCCGCCTGCCGAAGGCCTTGCAGGGTGACGGTCACGAGAGTCAGCCTCCTGCGTCCGAAGTCGACGCCGCCGCAGGCGATGTGGCCGACGAACCTGACACCCGCCCATCCGCCGCCGTGGAAAGGGCTCGCAAACGCGCCCTCGGTCTGAGCGGCAAGGGAAGATCGACGTGGAGAAAATCCCCTTCGTCCAACGGATCAAGCGCGCGAACGGGCGCATAGACCTCTACTTCCGCCGCGGAGACTTCCGCGAGGGTCCGCTTCTGTCGCCTGACAACTCCGAGGAGCTGCGCGCCGAGGTTGACGCGATCCTTCGGCGGATCGAGCAGGCGGTCCGGGCCAAAGCGCCGCGCGCCGGCACGGTCGGCGCCATGCTCAGGCAATACAACAGGTCGGCCGAGTTCCTTGCCCTCGCGCGTTCGACGCAGCGCGAGTACCAGCGCCTGATAGACGAGATCGAAGACGACGCCGGCGACACTCTGCTGGCCGAGATCACCGCCGCATGGATGCGCGACATGCGCGACGCCTGGGCCGTGCGCGGCTACAAGGCCGCCAACGATCGGCTTCAGGTCCTGAAGAACGCGCTCGAGCCCGCCATTGATGACGGGCGTGTCAAGGAAGACCCCTTCGCCCGCCTGAAGAAAGTTCGCCGCCCGCACGACACGGACGAGGCGCACCCCACATGGGAAGATCATGAGGTTCAGTCGGTCATCGATCTGGCCCTGACCCGCAAGATGCCCGGCTTGGCCCGCGCCGTCGCGCTCGGCCGCTGGGGCGGGTTCCGGCGCGGGACGATCTGCAGCCTGCCGCGCAACGCCCGACTGGACGCGCACGACGAGCAGGGCAGGGCGTACAAGCGGCTCTACTGGATCACGGAAAAGCGCCGGGTGCTGGCCGACAAGCGTGAGGACGGCCGCCTGACGGCGCTGCTGGCCTCAACCCCCAACCGCGCCCTGACCATCGCCTATAACCAACGCGGCGATCCCTGGAAGCCGCGCCAGCTGAACCAGGCCGTCGACCGCCTCATCGATCACCTCGCCAAGGCGAACCGGGTTCGCCCCAACCTTACGATCCACGGCCTCCGCCACGCTCGCGGCGTCGAGCTGGCGCTCGCCGGCGCCACCGACGCCGAGATCATGTCCCAACTGGAACACGCCACCGACCGCGCCGCGAAGATCTACCGCCGCCAAGCCGACCGCCGGCAGATGGCGGATGCGGCACAAACCAAAGTGGACAATATCATAGCATTAAGAAGGGACGGAGTAGTTAAGTCTATCCGTAAATGCTGATGTATTGTTCCATTATTGCTTGATCAAGCGCGTCGGCGGCCGCGGCAATTTCAGTCCGTCTGGAGAGAGCGACGCTTCCAGCTTCAAAGTTGTTTGTCACTGCGCGCCGATACGCGACCATATATTCGGTGCAGTCGAAATTACTGTTTCTTTTCTGGATTACTGAAAGAGCAGAACTGATAGAGGCTACCCTATGGATGAGTCTTTGACCAGCAACTTGGCGGCCCGACCTTTTGGACCAAGCTCCATCAGCTTCCTTGGTCACGACATCCAATAACTCTCGTGTCGCTAGAACTAACTTAAACTGCTCGTCACGCTTCTGGCGCCGAACTGAGAAATGGTGAACTACCCAGAAGCCGAGGAAGGCGGTGGCGACGCCAGGCAACGCATCAACTGCAGGGATCCAGCGCGGTGGCGCTTCGACGCAGAGCATCATGGCCTCGCCACTAATTTCGACGCGCTTGCACCCGCTCATCGCTTGGACGGCCGGTTTATCTCGAGGGTTAGGTAAGTTGTGCCCTTGCAACTGCTGTCCCGCACCCTTTGGGCGTGGAACCGCTTGGATAGTTGAGGGCTTTTGCGCCACCTCTGACGACGAGCTCATTATCGCCTAAAAACTAGTGACGCAGCTGCGCCTTTTGCACAGCTTCTAGAGCTTCAATTTTGTAGGAGGGATCTTCGTCAGAAACGATGGCGACCTTCAGCGGAAACTCATTCTTGGTCATATATCCCTCGCGGATTAAGCCGCCGAAGGCCTCATCTAAGAAGGAAGAGCCGTAGCCACGGGTCCCATCGAGATCGACGACAACCGCCCCAAATTTCTTGATCCGCTGAACCAACAGTTCGCGAAACTTCTCTCCGCTCCATTTGCCTTGGCGGATATAACGGGGACCAGGAGTCTTCGAAAAATCTCGAGCAACAGAAACAGGGTGTCTCACAGCCCGCTCACCGTCACAGATTCCGAATGTCTGAAGCGCCATTGTATCAATGTTCCACCGAGCGACAACGTTTCATCGCCGCGAGCCGATCCGGCCCGCGCATATAGATAGTGACCAAAGTTGCTGTAAACAATAAGATCGCCATCGTCGCAAAAATCGATGAATTTCCGCATCGTCTTGAAGCCTTGGCCACGCCCTGATTGCCCGGTTGACGTTTTGTCAGGCCGGGTAGCCACCTCAATCATGAGGCTGTCTCTGGCTTTGATGCCCTCCGCGGCAATGAGCGATTGAATAATATCCAATAAATCGGGCTCAAGAGTGGCGGGTATCCCGACCCCTTGATCGAAGAGGAGAATAGAGACCTCTCTCGCTTCCTGATCAAAAGCGCCGGTCAACCACCATCTATGGCCGAGCGCTTGGAGCGCCGGGCGGTGTTTATAAGCGTGTTCCGCTGCGTTCTTCATCGCCTCAACGATCGCGCCTTGGAGATACCGCTGGCTCGTGGCGTCCATGGTCACGACGCCGCCCACTAGGCCGACCAGAACGTCGATAAAGGCGGCGGAGCGTTCAGCCGTGACAACCGCGTTAGTTACAAACGGAAGCACGAACTTGGTCGGCTCAACTTCCTCATCGGGTCGAGGGGGGGCCTTGTCGGTGATTGAAAGAAGGCGGAAGAAGCCGATGTCGCTGAGCTGCCTGAATATCTCCGGGTCGGAGGGGTAGTAACCGGAGACCGAGCTTTTCCCTCGCAGGTTTCGGCATCGGTGAATCTCTGCTGTAAGCACCGTGAGGGCTGCCGGCTCGAGCCGCTCTACGGCTCCGAAAAACAAATCAACTGGGCGGTATTCCCTAAGTGCATGGAGGCGGATTTCGTTAATAAACCTCACGGTCTCCGCATAGTTTTCTCTCAGGGAAAGTACGGGAGGCACGATTAGGGGCACACGGTTGCGCCGTGGTGCGCCAGGCGGTAGCGCAGCTTGATACGACCGGATGAGTCCGACGAATTCGGCGTTAGACCGCCGGACGCTCGACAGCCGCCGAACTCGGCGCCGTTCTCGCCTGATTTGGAGCCGCTTCTGGGCTAGGTATTGCTTGCGAGAAAGACGACGCATGTGACGCTAGCTAGCGGATTCGCGTCATCTTTAATATGGCAACGTTAGGCTACGGGGCCTTGTAACAGCGCATGTAACGCGACTGTAACACGCTCGCGCGTCGCAACCTCGACCCTGCCCTAAGTAGTTGAAAAGCAAGTGGCGCACCCGAAGAGATTCGAACTCCTGACCCCCAGATTCGTAGTCTGGTGCTCTATCCAGCTGAGCTACGGGTGCGCACCGCCTTGCGGGCAGGGCCGGGTATCTAGCGGGTCGCTTCCGGGCTGGCAAGTCGGTTTTCTAAGAAAAACTTGAGAAAATGCAGGGTTGGCCTGAGGGGGCGTGGGGCCTAGGCATAAGGCGCCCTGCAACGTGCTGGAGAAATTGCGTGCGCGCCTTGCCATTTTTCACCTTCCGTCCTGCCCGTAGAATGTCGGCGTTGATCGCCGGGACAGCGGCTGCGACCCTGTTGCTGGGCGGGTGCGCCACCTCTGCGCTGGATGCTGGCGTCGCGCCGGGAGCGCAGGCGCAGGCGCAGGGAAGCCAGACCATCGCGCGCGGGCCGTTCGTGTCGGCGGCCAATCCCCTGGCGGTCGAGGCGGGGATGAAGGTGCTGGCGCGCGGCGGGTCGGCCGTGGATGCGGCCGTGGCCGTGCAGGCGGTGCTGGGTCTGGCCGAGCCGCAGTCGTCGGGCCTGGGCGGCGGCGCCTTCATGATGTTCTATGATGGGCAGAGCGGGGCCGTGACCGTCTATGACGGGCGCGAGACGGCGCCGGCGGCCGCCACGCCTGAACTCTTCTATGAGAACGGCCAGCCGCTGGCCTTTGTCGATGCGGTGTTGAGCGGGCGCTCGACCGGGGCGCCGGGCGTGGTGCCCATGCTGGCCCTGGCGCAGAAGCAGCACGGCGCCCTGGCCTGGTCCGAGTTGTTCGGCGACGCCGAGAAACTGGCGCAGGACGGCTTTGTCGTCAGCGAGCGGCTGGCGGGCATGATCAACAGCGACGCGCCTCAGGCCAAGACCCGCTGGGCGAGCGAGTATTTCACCAGGCCGGACGGGACGCGCTATCAGGCGGGTGATGTCCTGCGCAATCCCGCCTATGCCGAGACGGTCCGCCGGATCGCCCGGGACGGCCCCGCGGCCTTGCAACAGGGGCCGCTCGCCGAGGCCATTGTGGCGGCGGTGCAGGCGGGACCGCGTCCCGGCGCCCTGACCACGGCCGACGTCGCCGGCTATCGCCCTCTGGTGCGCGAGGCCGTGTGCGGTCCCTATAAGATCTACACCATCTGCGTGCCGCCGCCGCCGTCCAGCGGGGCCTCCATCCTGGAGTTGCTGGCGATGGCTGAGCGGACGCCGGATATCGACAAGGGCCCTGACAGCCCCGAGGCCTGGGCCGCCTTCGGCCAGCTGCAGCGGCTGATGTACGCGGACCGCGACCGCTATTTCGGCGATCCGGCCTTCGTCAGCGTGCCGGTGGCGGGTCTGCTGGACCCGGCCTATGTGGCGGAGCGGGCGGCGCTGGCGCCGGCCTTGCGGGGCGCGGCGCCCTACGGCGTGCCGGCGGGGGCGCCGAACGTCGGCGCGGACGCCACGCGCGAACCGGCGGGGACGTCGCACCTGGTCGTGGTGGACGCGCAAGGCAACGCCGTCAGCATGACCACCACGGTCGAGAGCCTGTTCGGCTCGGGCCGGATGGCGGGCGGCTTCTTCCTGAACAATCAGCTGACCGATTTCTCGATGGTTCCGACGGCGTCGGACGGCACGCCTGCGGCCAACGCCGTGGCGGCGAACAAGCGGCCGCGCTCGTCAATGTCGCCGGCCCTGATCCTGGATCGCGAGGGGCGGCTGGTAGGCCTGCTGGGCTCGCCGGGCGGTTCGTCGATCCTGGCCTATAACGCCAAGGCGCTGATCGGCGCCCTGGCCTGGGGCCTGCCGCTGCGGCAGGCGTTCGACCTGCCGAACCTGGTGGCCAAGGGCGACGGTTTCGGCGCCGACACCGAGGGCTTCCCAGAGGCGGTGCGCGAAGGGATGGCGGCGCGCGGCGTGGAGTTGAGGCCCAACACGACCGAGACCTCGGGTCTGCATGGCGGGTTGTGGCGGGACGGCCGCTGGGACGGAGCGGCCGACAGCCGCCGCGAGGGCGTGGCGCGGACGCAGTAGGAGGAGGAGGAGCCTAGCGCGGCGGGCGGATCGTCAGTTGGAAGGCCACCAGGCCTTCCGACACGTCGGTGTTGATGCCCTGATAGCCGCGCAGGCCCTTGGCTTCGATTTCGCGGTAGACCACGCCGAAGGAGCTCTGGATGGCGCCCCGGCGATAGGCCACGCCGATCGAGGCGTCGCCGAGATAGGTGCCGGCGTCCTGGGTCACGCCTGAACCGGCGAATTCGCCGTCGCGCGTGCGGGCGAAGTTGTAGCCGACCGCCCGCTTGGAGCCTGCGGCGTAGAGATACCAGCGCGGGCGGTCGCCGAACGCTTCGTCGCCGTTGGGCGCCAGACGGTCCAGGTTTTCGCCGATGCGCAGGGTGGCCCCGGCCTCGGCCGACGGGCCGTCGCTGCCGACGCCGAAGCCCGCGTGCGGCGTCAGGGACACTTCCAGCCCCGAGGCGGTGCGGCCGCTGGCCGCGGTCCAGCCGCGCGTGTAGGTGACGTCATAGCTCTCGCCCGAGAAGGCGACGGGGTCCAGGGCGCGGGGCGGCGCGGGCGAGCCGTCGGCGTGGCGCAGCTCGCCGGTGGTCGTGATCCGCAGACGGTCGGTGAAGCCGTCGCCCGCGAACCAGGCCTCTTGCCGCAGTTGGCCGGCGTCAGCGCTGAAACGAGAGGCGGTGTTGATCTGGACCGGGGCGCCGAAGGCCGCCTCAGGCTCAGCCGAGAAGGGCAGGCGGCTGTCGGCCAGGGCGGCGGCGTCCTCGAACCGGACCGCCTCGCCGCCGCGCGCGACGATGGGGCCGTCGGCTTCCATCTGCGGCAGGGCGGAAACGGGCATGGAGACGACTGTCGCCGCCCCGATCGTCAGTCCTGCCCATGTCATGCGCCGCATCAACGGTCCCTCCCGACCCGTTAACGGTTCCACTGTGCACGAACGCCGGGGAACCGCAACGGACTCTTTTGCGCCTTAATCCTAGTCAAACGAACGAAGCCGCCCGGAGAGGGTTCCCCCGGGCGGCTGAAAGGCGATGGCGATGAGGGCTAAGGCTTGCCTTACTGGCAGGCCAGACACTCGTCGTAGTCGATGCGGGTGACGGAGAAGAGGTCCGGCTGGTTCGGATCGATCTCGGCTTCGACCTTGTCTTCAGCGCCGGCGAAGGCAGCGCGCTGCACCGACTTGGAGCGCAGATAATAGAGCGACTTCAGGCCCCGCTCCCACGCCGACCAGTGCAGCATGTGCAGGTCCCACTTGTTGACGTCGCCGGGGATGAACAGGTTCAGCGACTGCGCCTGGCAGATGTCGCCGGTGCGGTCGGCGGCCAGTTCGATGACCCAGCGCTGGTCCAGTTCGAAGGCGGTCTTGAAGACGGCCTTTTCTTCGTCGTTGAGGGCGTCCAGGTGCTGGACCGAGCCTTCGTGCTCAAGGATCGACGACCAGACGGCCTCGGTGTCGATGCCCTTCTCGCCCAGCAGCTTCTGCAGATAGGGGTTCTTGACCGCGAAGGAGCCCGACAGGGTCTTGTGGGTGTAGATGTTGGCCGGGATCGGCTCGATGCCCGCCGAGGTCCCGCCGCAGATGATCGAGATCGAGGCGGTCGGGGCGATGGCCAGCTTGTGCGAGAAGCGCTCCATGACGCCGCGATCGGCGGCGTCGGGGCAGGGGCCCTTCTCCTCGGCCAGCTTGACGCTGGCCTTGTCGGCCTCGCGGCGCAGGTGCTTGAACAGGCGCATGTTCCAGCTCTTGGCCATGGCCGATTCAAAGGCCACGCCCTGCGCCTGCAGGAAGGAGTGGAAGCCCATCAGGCCCAGGCCCACCGAACGCTCGCGCTGGGCCGAATAGACGGCGGCGGCCATCGACGACGGGGCGCGGGTGATGAAGTCCTCGAGCACATTGTCGAGGAAGCGCATGATGTCCTCGATGAAGCGGGGCTCCTCGCGCCACTCCAGGAAGGTCTCAGCGTTGACCGACGACAGGCAGCAGACGGCGGTGCGCTCGACGCCCTTATGGTCCAGGCCCGTGTGCAGCATGATTTCCGAGCACAGGTTGGACTGTTTGACCGACAGGCCCAGGTCCTTCTGGTGCTGCGGCATCTGCCGGTTCACCGTGTCCGAGAAGATCAGATAGGGCTCGCCCGTCTGCATGCGGATCTCGAGGATCTTGGTCCACAGGTTGCGGGCGTCGACGGTTTTGCGCACTTCGCCGGTCTTGGGCGAGACCAGGTCGAAGCTCTTGCCGTCGCGCACCGCTTCCATGAAGGCGTCGGTGATGTTGATGCCGTGGTGCAGGTTCAGCGAGCGCCGGTTGAAGTCGCCCGAGGGTTTACGGATCTCGAGGAACTCTTCGATCTCCGGGTGGTGCACGTCCAGATAGACGGCGGCCGAGCCGCGACGCAGGGACCCTTGCGAAATCGCCAGGGTCAGCGAATCCATCACGCGGATGAAGGGGATGATGCCCGAGGTCTGGCCCGCGCCCTTGACCTTCTCGCCGATGGAGCGGACGCCGCCCCAATAGGTGCCGATGCCGCCGCCGTTGGAGGCCAGGGAGACGTTCTCGTTCCAGACGTTCTGGATGCCGTCGAGGCTGTCGTTGACCGCGTTCAGGAAGCAGGAGATCGGCAGGCCGCGATCAGCGCCGCCGTTCGACAGGACGGGCGTGGCCGGCATGAACCACAGCTTGGACATATAGTCATAGACCCGCTGGGCGTGCTCGGCGTCGTCGGCGTAGGCCGTGGCGACGCGGGCGAACATGTCCTGATAGCTCTCGCCCGCCAGCAGGTAGCGGTCTTCCAGCGTCTTCTTGCCGAAATCCGTCAGCAGGGCGTCGCGCGAGCGGTCCAGCTTCAGGCCGCCCACCACCTTCAGGTCCGGCTTCAGCTCGATCGGAGCCGGGGAAACCTGAGAGAATTCCGTTGTCTGCAACGCTTCGCCGCCTGCCATCATCAGTCCCCGGTACCTGTGTGGATAACGCCAGATGTTGTGTGGATAACACCTTGCTGTCCCTAAATGTAGTGTTAAGGCTCGCGCCGGTTCAAATGATATTTTGGCGCCAGAGTCGGATTTTTCACTTGCTATGGCGGGAATGGCCGACGGGCGGGCTTTGGGGCCCAGGTGGTGACTCCTGGGAGTCGGAGTGACTGTTTCTATCTGCCGTAAGGCCGGTGGAACGTCCCCTCAGCTTGACCGTTAGCGCCCCATGGCTCCGCATCCCACCGCCTTTTTGACCCGCGCCCTGCGTGTCGCGCGCACTGAAATCGCCGCTGTGGCCGCCATGCTGGTCGTCGCCCTGGGGGTGCTGACCTTCATCGAGGTGGCCGACGACATGCGCGAAGCGGACGGCCAGGCCTTCGATCAGGCGGTGCTGGCGGCGGTCCGGCCCTTCGCCGACGATCCCGGCCGCCCCTGGGGGCCGTGGTGGCTGCACGAGGCGGCGGCGGACCTGACGTCATTGGGCGGCATATCGGTTCTGACGCTGTTCGCGATCATCGCTATCGGCTTCCTGCTGATCATGAAAAAGCGGCTGTCGGCGCTGATGCTGGTGGTCGGCCTGGCGGGCGGGGTGGCCCTGAGCGAGGGGCTGAAAGCGCTGTTCGAGCGCGAGCGGCCGCCGCAGATCTATCAGGCGGTCGATACGCTGAACGCCAGCTTCCCCTCCGGTCACGCCCTGCTGTCGACGGTCTTCTATCTGACGCTGGGCGTCATGCTGACGCGGGCCTTTCCGCGCCGGCGGCTGAAGGCCTATGTGCTGGGCTGTGCGGTGGTGATCGCCCTTCTGATCGGGCTGACGCGCATCTATCTGGGCGCGCACTGGGCCTCGGACGTGTTTGCGGGCTGGAGCGTGGGCGCCGCCTGGTCGATGGCGCTGTGGCTGGTCGCCTATGCCGCCGAGCGCCGCCAGCGCCTGCACGACGCGCCGCTTCAGGACGCGCCCTGATCGCCGCCCTTAGACCAAGGTCTAGCGCCGCGACGGCGCGCAGCTGACGGATAAAGACGGACGACGTTTCAGGAGTTGCCCATGACCGATTTCGCCGCCCACTACGCCGAACGGCTGACGACGCCCGAGGCGGCGGCCGCCCTGATCCCGTCGGGCGCCAAGGTGGCCATCGCCCTGGGCGTCGGCCAGCCGCCGGCCCTGCTGAAGGCCCTGGCCGAGCGGGCCGAGGCGCGGCAGGTCGGCGACATCAACCTCTACTACCTGCTGTCCACCGCCATCGCGGGCGAGACGGTGATGCGCTACGAACTCACCGACCGCATCCGCCCGCACAGCCTGTTCCACGGCGCCATCGAACGGAAGCTGGAGGCGCGCGGGCGCGAGGAGGGCCGCCGCGCCGTCTGGTTCGTGCCGACCGGCTTTCAGCAGGCGCCCCGGGTGCTGACGCAGGAGATCGGCGTCGACACCCTGCTGGCGACCGTCTCGCCGATGGACGCCGAAGGGTATTTCAGTTTCGGGACCAACACCGACTACGCCTTGGCCGTGTCGCAGAGCGCGCAGCGGGTGATCCTGGAGGTCAATCCGTACATGCCGCGCGTGTTCGGCGACTGCCGCGTCCACATTTCTCAGGTCGCGGCCCTGGTCGAACATGCCGCGCCCCTGCTGGAGGCGGGCAAGGCGCCGCAGCAGCCGCAGGATCGCGCCATCGGCGCCCTGATCGCGGGGCTGGTCGAGGACGGGGCGACGCTGCAGATGGGCATCGGCGCCCTGCCGGACGCCGTGTGCGCGGCCCTGCACGACCATCGCGACCTGGGCGTCCACACCGAGATGCTGACGCCCGGTCTGGTCGAGCTGATGAAGGCGGGCGTCGTCACCAATGCGCGCAAGACCCTGCATCCGGGCAAGACGGTGTTCACCTTCTCCATGGGCGACCGTTCGACCTATGAGTTCCTGCACGAGAACCCGGCTGTCGAAGCCTATCCGGTCGACTATGTGAACGACCCGGCCGTCATCGCCCGCAACGATCGGATGGTGTCGGTCAACGCCACCCTTCAGATCGACCTGTTCGGCGCCTGCTGCTCGGAATATCTGAACGGGCGGCAGTATACGGCGGCGGGCGGCCAACTGGACTTCGTGCGCGGCGCGACGGCGTCAAAGGGCGGCAAGTCGATCATCGCCTGCCATTCGACGGCGGCGAAGGGGACCGCCTCGCGCATCGTGGCGCGGCTGGACGGTCCGGCGACGACGCCCCGCAACGACATCCACTACGTCGTCACCGAGCATGGGGCCGTCAATCTGAAGGGGCTGACCGACCACGCCCGCGCCCGCGCCCTGATCGGCCTGGCCGCGCCGGAGTTCCGCGAAGGGCTGGAGCGCGAGGCCAGGGCGATGGGCCTGCTCTAGGTTTAACAAACCGTCCCCATCTTCCTCCCCAGTTTCCTGTCATCCAAACACCACATCTAGCGGTCGTGCGAAAATTGATCGCTAGATGTGCGCATCTTCCCTTGTTCGGACGCGCCGGGGGACGCATGGTGCGGGCGCCCTCTCCTGGATTCGCGACAGGTCTTTTTCGATGAACGCCCCCGCTATCATTCGTCCCGACATGCCCGGCCTGCTGACCCCTTCGGCCGCCTATAAGCCCTTCCGCTATCCGTGGGCCTTCGACATGTGGAAGAAGCAGCAGCAGGTCCACTGGATGCCCGAGGAAGTCCCGATGGGCGAGGACGTCAAGGACTGGGCCGCCAATCTGAACGACGGCGAGCGCAACCTGCTGACCCAGATTTTCCGCTTCTTCACCCAGGCGGACATCGAGGTGCAGGACAACTACATGGAGCGCTACGGCCGGGTGTTCAAACCGACCGAAGTGAAGATGATGCTGGCCGCCTTCGCCAATATGGAGACCATCCATATCGCGGCCTACGCCCTTCTGCTCGAGACCATCGGCATGCCGGACAGCGAGTTCGGCGCCTTCATGGAATACGAGGCCATGAAGGACAAACACGACTACATGGGCCAGTTCGGGGTCGACAGCGACGCCGACATCTGCCGGACCCTGGCCATGTTCGGGGGCTTCTCGGAAGGGCTGCAGCTGTTCGCCAGCTTCGCCATGCTGATGAACTTCCCGCGCCAGTCCAAGATGAAGGGCATGGGTCAGATCGTGTCCTGGTCGGTGCGCGACGAGAGCCTGCACTGCGAAGGCATCATCAAGCTGTACCACGCCTTCAACAAGGAGACGGGCGCCGTCACCAAAGCCGTGGCCGACGACATCGTCGACTGCTGCAAGACGGTGATCCAGATGGAGGACAAGTTCATCGACCTGGCCTTCGAAATGGGCCCGGTGAACGGCATGACGCCCGACGACATCAAGGCCTACATCCGCTTCATCGCCGACTGGCGCCTGCGCCAGCTGAACCTGCCCGAGGTTTACGGCGTGACCGAGAACCCGCTACCGTGGCTGCAGTCGCTGCTCAGCGGCGTGGAGCACGCCAACTTCTTCGAGGCGCGCGCCACCGAATACTCCAAGGCGGCGACGCAAGGGTCGTGGCACGGCGCCGACGGCGTCTGGGACAGCTTCGACAATATGATGAAGCGCCGCACGCACAGCGCTGAGGCCTGATCCAGCCCGCGGTGGCTAAGTAAAAAGGGCGCCGCTGACGCACGGTCGGCGGCGCCTTTTTTGTTGCGGAAGGCCTAGTTCGGCCCCTGACGCCCGGCGTTGCAGCGGGCGCGGTCGCCGCGTTCGCAGGCGGCGACGGTGGCGCGCCAGTCGGCCATCTCTCGGTCATAGCGGGCCTGGGCTTCCCCGGCGGCGCGCAGATCGGCCTCGTGGCGTTCACGGGCGGCGCGGGCGTCGGCCTCCGTCTGACTAAGCTCGGCCTGCCAGCGCCGCTGGGCCTCGGCCTGTGCGGCCTGATTGGCGCGGTCTTCATTCTCGGCCAGGTCGTTTTGGGCGACGATTTCGGCGTTCAGGGCCTGGGTCTGACGCAGTTCGTCTGGGTCCTGCTTGGAATCAGGCGCGCGGCGGTAGCGCTCGCCCTTGGTCAGCATTTCGGCGACGGGGTCGCGCGACTGGGCTTGAGCCGAGCTCTGGGCTTGAGCTGAGCTTTGGGCTTGAGGCAGGTCGGCGCGGGGCGTCGTGGTCTGGGCGCCGGCGGGCGCGGCCAGGGCCGCCAGCCCCAGGGTCAAGGCCAAGGTCTGGGACAGAACCGGCGCGGCGCTTCGCGGGGCGGAAAAGCGAATCATCGAAAATCTCCTTCGGACGCGGCGACGGAACGCTGCAAGCTTGGCGTTTCCGAGGCTTCAGGGGAACAACGCTTCACGGGCCGGTTTGGCTGCCGGTCACATCGGCAGGCGCAGTTCGAACCGCGCGCCCCACGGCCCGGTGTCGACCAGCGTCAGCGAGCCGCCGTGGTTCGCCGCCAGTTCACGCGAAATGGTCAGTCCCAGCCCCGTGCCGTCCGCCTTGCTGCCGCTGACGAAGGGCTCGAACAGGCGCTCGGCCAAGCGCGGCGGGATGCCGGGTCCGTTATCGGCGATGAGGATGGCGGCCTCAGCCCCTTCGGTCGCGGCGCTCACAGTGATGGCGCCCTTGCCCCCGCTCTCTGGATTCGCCTCGATGGCCTGACGGGCGTTGCGCATCAGATTGACCAGGATGCGGTGAAGTTGGTCGGGGTCGGCGTTGACGGTGAAGCGGGCGGGCAGGTCGCGCACCAGTTTCACTCCGTCCGGCTCCAGCCCGGCGTCCTCGGCGGCGGCGGCCACGGCGCGGGCCAGCAACATCTTCTGACGCTGGGGCGCGGGCTCTTCGGTCTTGCCATAGGCCAGGACGTTGCGCGCCAGGGTCGAAGCGCGCCCCAGCGCCCGCTCCAGCCGTGGCAGGGCGATCGCCACCAGCGGGTCGGACGAGGTCGACAGCCGCTCAGACGCCATCTGGGCCGAGGTCAGCATGTTGCGCAGGTCGTGATTGATCTTGGCCACCGCCTCGCCCAGCGCCGCCAGGCGGGCGCGCGAGCGCAGCGATTGGCGCACCTCCTCCTGCATCCGGGCCAGTTCGCGCTCGACCCGGCCGATCTCGTCGCGACGGCTGGACGGCGGTTCGGCCGGGCTTTCGGGATCGGCGGCGAAGCGTTCGATCGAGCGCGTGACGCGGCCCAGCGGCTGCAGCACCAGATAGGACAGGGCGGCGTACAGCAGACCGCCCGCCACCGCCGCGATCAGCAGGGCCACGGCTAGGTTGTTGCGCAGGAAGGTCGCCAGCTCCTTCTTCAGCGGCTGGGCCGGGGCCAGGATCTCGATCAGGTCGCCCGAGCGATAGCGCGGCGCCGCCTGCACCCGCAGCGAGCGGTCGGGGTGGCCGAACAGGGTCTTCCACGGGTCCAGCAGCCGCGCCCCGATATTGCGCTGGCGCAGGTCAATCAGCTCGGGCGCGCGCGGCAGGTTGGGGGCCTGCAGCAGCAGGCGGCGCACGCCCTGTTCGCCGACCACGACCGACTGCACTCCGCCGATACTGAGCAGCTGCTCCGCCGTCGTGTCCTCGACGGCCGAATAGGGCAGGGCCTCGACCCCGACCGAGGCCAGTTCCGCCGCCTGCAGCCGATCCATCAGCCACCGCTCCTGGAAGGAGGCGGCGCTGGGCACGATGATCAGGCCGACGACCGACAGGGTGAAGACGACCGTCAGCACCAGCAGCCGCACCGACAGGCCGTCCGGCGACGGCAGGGCGAACCGGCGGCGCGGCTCGGGCCGTTCCGTCACCGGCGTGACCTCGGGCGCATGGGACTGCATCTCGCCCACCGTCATGACGCCTCCGTGCGGCGGCGGCCGCGCAGCGTTTGGCCCAGCCTGAGCAGCAGGGGCAGCAGCATCGACAGGAAGGCCACGCCCATCAGGGGCCAGAAGAACTCGGCGAACAGGCTGCGGATGTCGGGGTTAGGATTGGTGATCAGCACCTCATGCAGGCTGTCGCCGATCCAGCAATAGATGATGTGGGCGGGCAGCAGGCCGACGAAGGTGGCGATGACGTAGGGGCGCAAGGGGGCCGCCATCACGCCCGCCGCCACATTGATCATGTGAAACGGCACGGTGACGACCAGACGGGCGATCAGCACATACCAGAAGGTGTCCTTGTCCACCCCCGCGCAGACCTTGTTGAGCAGGCCCGTATCGGCGGCGGCGCGGCGGCGCAGGGAATCGCCCAGAGCGGTGCGCCCGACATAATAGACGGCTAGGGCGCCGACGGTGGCGGCGAAGGCGGTGGCCACGCCCCCGACCCATGGCCCGAACAGATAGCCCGCCGTCACAGTGATGAAGACCACGCCCGGCACCACGCTGGCCGTCAGCACGGCGAAGATCAGCATCAGGACGCCCAGGGCCAGCAGATAATGTCCGGCGACCAGGGCCTCCAGCGTTGCGCCATGCTCGCGCAGCGTGTCCAGCGACAGATAGCGATTCCAGCCCATGCCGAAGATCAGGGCGGCGGCGGCCAGCAGCACGGCCAGGGGCAGAAATCTTTTGACCCGGTCCAAACCGCGCTCCATCCTCTTTCTTCTGCATCCCTAGCGGATTTCCAGCCGTCGTGCGCGTCTGTCGAGCGCACGGAAAAGCGGCTGTGGCGTTGACTCCCGTCCTGTCGCCGCTTATACGCCCGCCTCTCTCGCGGCTGACGCTTGTGTCTGTCGCCAACCCCAGTAACCCGGAGCCGACCGTGAAGCGGACCTATCAGCCGTCGCGACTCGTGCGCAAGCGCCGTCACGGCTTCCGTTCGCGGATGGCCACCGCGAACGGCCAAAAGATTGTCGCGCGTCGCCGCGCCAAGGGCCGCAAGCGCCTGACGGCCTGACGTCACGCGCCCATTTCCCTTCAGGGCGGGGCGCATGACCGATCTGATGAAAATCGATCGCCTGTTGAGGCGGCCCCAGTTTCTGGCGGCCGCCAAAGGCGTTTCCCAGGCCCGCGGCGCCGTGGTGGTCCAGCAGCTGGACCGCGCCGACGGGGACCCTTCGGTGCGCCTTGGATTCACCGCCACCCGCAAGATCGGCGGCGCCGTCGTGCGCAACCGCGCCAAGCGCCGTCTGCGCGAGGCCGCGCGCCTGCTGACGCCGCTGCACGGGCGAGCGGGATGCGACTATGTGTTCATCGCCCGCATGGGGACGGCGGACCGCGACTGGGACCGCTTGCTTGACGATGTGAAATCGGCCCTTACAAGGCTCGCAACCCCGCGCGCGGCTTCCGATATGGGAGACCGGGCCGTTTCGACCGCCTCGACACCGACCCGCGCCGCCACCAGCCCGCGCCCCGCCGACCAGGACCGCTGATTTCGATGCAGACCCAGAATTCGCGCAACACCATCATCTTCTTCGTGTGCGCGGCCCTGATCATGGGCGTCTACTACTTCATGGTGATGCGCCCGCAGGCCGAGAGCCGCCGTCAGGCGCAGATCGTCGCCGCCGAGCAGCAGAAGGCCCGCGAGGCTTCGGCCGACGCCGGCGTGACGCCGACGGGCCCCGCGCCGGGCGTCTTTATCAAGGACCGGGGCCAGGCCCTGGGCGCCGTCGCCCGGGTGCCGATCCAGACGCCGACGCTGAAGGGCTCGCTGTCGCTGCAGGGCGCGCGCATCGACGACCTGTATCTGACCAACTACAAGGAAACGCTCGACAAGAGCTCGCCGCCGGTCGAGCTGTTCCGCCCGCAGGGCATGGAGCACGCCTATTTCGCCCAGTTCGGCTGGAGCGGCCCCAACGTCGCCGGCGGCGTTCCCGGCCCCAACACCGTCTGGCGCCTGACCAAGGGCGAGACCCTGACGCCGACCACCCCTGTCGAACTGACCTGGGACAATGGTTCGGGCCTGCGCTTCACCCGCCTCGTCTCGATCGACGAGCAGTATATGTTCACGGTCAAGGACACGGTGGCCAACCTGGGAACCCAGGCCATCGCCATCGCCCCCTACGGCCGCGTCGAGCGCCAGGGCGTCCCGGTCGACCTGGGCAAGCAGATGATCCTGCACGAGGGGGCCATCGGCGCCTTCGGTTCGGACGGCAAATTCACCACCGAACAGGTCAAGTACAAGGACTGGGCCAAGAAGCCGCGCATCCAGAAGGATTCGGTCGGCGGCTGGATGGGCATCACCGACAAATACTGGTTGGCGGCCCTGATCCCGACCCAGGACGAAGCTATCGAAGGCCGCTTCTCGGTGCGCGACGCCGACGGCATGAACGTCCACGAAGCCGCCGTGCTGGGCGCCACCCGCACGATCCAGCCGGGCCGCCAGATCGAAGAGACCCAGCGCCTGTTCGCCGGCGCCAAGCGCGCCGAAGTGCTGAAGGGCTATGAGGAATCGCTGGGCCTGCCGCGTTTCGTCTACGCTATCGATTGGGGCATGTTCTGGTTCCTGACGCGCCCGATCTTCACCGTGGTGGAGTTCTTCTACGGCGTGCTGGGCAACTTCGGCCTGGCCATCCTGGCCCTGACGGTCGTGGTCAAGCTGGTCCTCTTCCCGCTGGCCAACAAGTCCTACGAGAGCCTGTCCAAGATGCGGACCCTCCAGCCCAAGATGGAGGAGATCAAGAAGAAGCACGGCTCCGACCCGCAGAAGCAGCAGCAGGAGATGATGGCCCTTTATCAGCGGGAGAAGATCAATCCGCTGGCGGGCTGTCTGCCGATGGTGGTGCAGATCCCGGTCTTCTACGCCCTGTACAAGGTGCTGTTCGTGACCATCGAAATGCGTCACGCCCCCTTCTTCGGCTGGATCCGCGACCTGTCCGCGCGCGACCCGTCGACGATCTGGAACCTGTTCGGCGCCGTGCCGTGGGACCCGGCCACCCTGCCGGTGCTGGGCGGCATCCTGAACGGCCCGCTGCACCTGGGCGTGCTGCCTCTGGTCTATGGCTTCACCATGTGGCTGCAGATGGCGATGAACCCGCCGGCACAGGACCCGATGCAGCGTCAGATCTTCCAGCTGATGCCGATCGTTTTCACCTTCATCATGGCCCCGTTCGCGGCCGGCCTGCTGATCTACTGGGCCTGGAACAACGTCCTGTCGATCATCCAGCAATATGTGATCATGCATCGCTTCGGGGCCGAGAACCCGATCGACAGCTTCATCGCCCGTTTCAAGAAGGCCTGATCGTTTGGACGCTTCTGACGAGCCCAAGGTCGGCGAATACGCCGACGCCGAGATCGAGGCGGCGCGCATCCTGTTCGCGCGCACCGCGACCTTCATCATGGGCTGCGCCAAGATCGAGCAGCTGCCGACGCCGGACCTGCCCGAGATCGCCTTCGCCGGCCGCTCCAACGTCGGCAAGTCCAGCCTGATCAACGGCCTGGTGGGCATGCACAAGCTGGCTCGAGCCTCGAACGAGCCGGGCCGTACGCGCGAGGTCAACTTCTTCGACCTGGACGGCCGGATGCGTCTGGTCGACCTGCCCGGCTACGGCTGGGCCAAGGCGTCGAAAACGACGGTTAAGAAGTTCCAGGACCTGGGCCGCGACTACCTGCGCGGCCGGGTGACGCTGAAGCGCGTCTATCTGCTGATCGACAGCCGCCACGGCCTGAAGAAGGTCGATGACGAGGCGCTGGACGCGCTCGACCTGTCGGCCGTCTCCTATCAGATCGTCCTGACCAAGGCCGACAAGCTGAAGGCGGGCGAGGCAGCGAAGGTCCAGGCTGCAACGCTGAAGGCCATCGCCAAACGCCCCGCCGCCTATCCGCACGTGGCTGTCACGTCGTCGGAAAAGGGCTTCGGTCTGCCCGAACTGCGCGCCGAGATCATGCGCACCACGGGCGTCACCCTGGACTGAATCGCTCGCGGCGGTATGAACCGTTAAGCTAGACCCGCGTTATCCGCTCGGTTCTTAACGAGAGGGGAGCGCGCCATGCGTTCAGCGATCATGGGCGGCGTCGCCGCCGCCTGCCTGCTGGGTCTGTCGGCCTGCGGAAACAACAACAAGGCCGAAGCCCCAGCTGCTGACGGGGCTGAGACCGCCTCGACCGCCGCCGCGCCTGCGAGGCTTGACGCGCCCAAGCCGGGCCTATGGCGCGTGTCCACCGCCATGGAAGGCATGCCCGGCGGCGCGGCCATGGCGCCGCAGGATGTCTGCATCAAGGAAGCCAGGCTGGAGGCTCCCGCCAATGCCCAGCAGCCGGGCGCCGACTGCACGACCCAGCCCTTCGCCCGCCAAGGCGACGCTATGGTCGCCACTTCGACCTGCGCCCTGCCGGGCAATATGAAGGCTGATTCCACCATCCGCGTCACCGGCGACTTCAACAGCCGCTACGTGACCGAAGTGACGACTAGGATGGACCCGGCGCCGACGCCCCAGATGGCCCCGACCAAGATCACCATGACGGCCGAGCGCATCGGCGACTGCCCCGCCAGTCAGTAATCGCTCGCGGGCCGACGCCTGGCAAAAGAGGCCGATTGTCCGGGCGGACATGGCGCCGCTGCGACGCGGCCCCATATCGGTCGGATGATCCCTTTGTCCGTTCTCGACCTCGCCCCCGTCCCCGAAGGCTCCGACGTGGGCCAGGCGCTCGCCAACACCATCGATCTGGCCCGCCACGCCGAACGGCTGGGCTACAATCGCTACTGGCTGGCCGAGCATCACAACATGCCGGGCATCGCCAGCGCCGCGACCTCGGTCGTCATCGGCGCGGTGGCGGCGGCGACGCAGACCATCCGCGTCGGAGCCGGCGGCGTCATGCTGCCCAACCACGCCCCGCTGGTCATCGCCGAGCAGTTCGGCACGCTGAACGCGCTATATCCTGGCCGCATCGACCTGGGACTGGGGCGCGCGCCGGGCTCGGATCAGGCGACGGCGCGGGCCCTGCGCCGGACGCTTCAGGGCGACCACGACGCCTTCCCGCAGGATGTGATGGAACTGATGCAGTGGTTCGCGCCCGCCGCGCCGGATCAGCGCATCATCGCCAATCCGGGCGAGGGGCAGGACGTGCCGATCTGGATCCTGGGCTCCTCGACCTATGGCGCCCAACTGGCGGCGCATCTGGGCCTGCCCTACGCCTTCGCCAGCCATTTCGCGCCCGGCGAGATGATGCGGGCCATCGACATCTATCGGCAAACCTTCCGTCCATCGCCGCATCTGGACAAGCCCTACGTCATGCTGGGCTATAACGCCTTCGTGGCCGAGACGGACGAGGCGGCGCGCCTGTTGTTCACCTCGGTCCAGCAGGCTTTCGTCAACCTGAGGACCGGCCGCCCCGGCAAGTTGCCGCCCCCGGTCGAGGGCTATTACGAGCGTCTGGACGGGGCCGCGCGCGGCATGATCGACGCGGCTCTGGCCTGTTCGGCCGTCGGCGCTCCGGCGACGGCCCGGGCCGCCCTCGACGTCTTTATCGCCCGTACCGGGGCCGACGAACTGATGCTCACCAGCCAGATTTGGGACCCGGCCGCGCGGATACGATCGCTGGAGCTGCTGGCCGAGGCGGCGGGAATCTAGGCGTCGTTCCCGTCCGGGCCGTCCGGCAGAAAACGCAGCGGTGGCGTCGTGTCATTGCTGTCCTCTGCTCTCTGGCCCAGCCGCCGCCATGCCGCGCCCAGACGAATCGCGTCGGCCAGGTCTTGCGGCGATATCGGAGTCTGTGCGGTCAACCTCTGTCGCAGGCCCTGACAGGCGCTCAGGATCGCCGCAGCCTGGCGCACCTCGGCGATATCGGAGCGGGCGCCTAGACCCGACAACGAGGCGAAGCGCCATCCCTCGCCTGCGGGTGCCGACTGGACGAGGCTCCATTTATCGGCAGGGCTCATGGTTTCGCTTAGCCGTTCCCAGCTCCCAGCGTCGCCCTTCCGCCGATACTGCCCCGGCTGGTCCGGTAGGCCGTGCCGAGCGTAAACAGTGGCGGCGGCGCGCTCCAGCCCTGCTATCTGTTCCAACAGATCACGGCTGGCGTCGGCGTCCGCACTGCGTGGTTCGATCGCGACCTTGGCGGGCGAACCGAACAGGGCGCGGCCGAAACGCTCCAGCACGGGCTTTGCTTAGTTCAGGTTCAGCGTGCTGGTCACGGAGACGTCGTAGACGACGCGTGTGATGCTCTGCACGAACTCGAAGAATTTGCGCATCTCTGCGGCTCCGGCGCGCGGGGCGTAGATGACGTCGTCGGGCTGCATCTGGAAGTTGCTGGCGATGAAGAAGCCCTCGCCCTCGTTGAGGTTCAGGCGGTAGACCACCGGCACCCCGCGCGAGGTGACCGGCTGTTGGATGCCCAACGCCTGGGCGACCTCCGGCCGCTCGAAGCGGAAGACCAGCACCGACCGGGCGTTGGCCAGGTTGGAATCCAGCCCGCCGACGCCGCTGAGCGCTTCAGCCAGGGTCAAGGGCCCGGACGGCAGCTCGCTGCGCGCCACGGCGTTGAAGGCGCCGAAGGAGCTGAAGCGGCGGGGCTTGTAGACCAGATTAACTTGATCGCCGCGCTGGAGGCGCACGTTTTCATTGAACTCGGTCGTCACGACGGACATCGGCGCAGCGTAGGTCTTGCCGTCGCGCTGAATCCGAACGTCGATGTCATACAGCGACCGCGACGGGCCGCCCGCAGCGGCGATCACGTCCAGAATGCGGTTGTGGTTGCTCGTCAGCGGTTGGCGGCCCGGATTGCGGACCTCGCCCAACACGGTGACGGCGTTGGACGTATTGCCAGCGATGGTGACGATCACCTGCGGATTGGCCACCTTGCCGATCAGGGCGCGGCGCACGGCGGCCGAGGCCTGCGTCGGCGTCAGTCCCTGAACATTCACCTCGCCCGCGAAGGGGATCGGCACGGCGCCGTTGCGGTTGACGACCAGCGGCGGCAGGGTCTGGTTGCCGCTGGATCCTGCATTGTTGGAGCCGCCCCCGAACAGGGCGCCGCCGGGCTCGAACACGCTCACGGCCAGGGTGTCGCCGACGCCGATCACGTCGGTCGGGGCGTCCGACGACGCCAGGGCCAGGGTCGAGAAGGACGGCGGCGGCGCGGCCTTGAGACGTTCGCTCAGGGCGAAATCCAGATCGATCAGGGCGTAGTCGCCGGCGCGTTCGGGCGACGAGGCGCCCTGAACGACATTGCGCCCGGACGGCCCGTCGCGCGGCAGGGTGGAGCACCCGGCCAGAAGGGCGACGATGAGCAGGCTGGCGGCGGTTCTGGTCATGGGGCCTCTGTTCAATTTCATCAGATGCTTACCCTTCAGGCGGTCGCGCCGCCAGAGGAAGACAGCACCCGTTCCTGAACGACATTGAAATGGCGCGCCCAGTCCGGGGCGCAATAGGGCGGGGCGACGGGCGGGTTTCGGGTCCAGTCTTCCAGCGCGCTCAGCCAGCCCAGCCCGTCCAGCGGGTCGATCAGGCGGGCGTGGGGCACCAGTTCGCGGTGGGCGGCGATGTCGGAGGCGATCAGGGGCACGCCCATGGCGCTGGCCTCGACGGCGGGCAGGTCGAACCCTTCCACCGAAGACGGCGCCACCATGGCCCGGGCGCCGCGCATCAACGCAGACAGGGCGCAGTCGGGCAGGTTTTCGGCCTGATGCACCAGGCCCCGCAGATTGGGCGAGCGCTGCAGATGGTCCAGCACCGCCTCATTCTCCCAGCCGTAACGCCCCACCAGGACCAGACGCGGCGTCTCGTCGCCCATCGTCTCCTGAAGGCGCCGCCAGACCGTCAGCAGGAAGGCCAGATTCTTGCGGGCCTCGATCGTGCCGACGTGCAGGAAGTAGGGGCGGGCGGCCGTGATGGCGGTGCGGCTGTCGAAGGTGCGCTCCAGCCCCAGGTGGGCGACCTCGATCGGCGGGGCGGCCAGGTTGGACCGGGCGGCGAACCGTTTCAGCTCGTCCGCCGTGTAGTGGGAGTTGACGAGGATGCGCGAGGCGTGGCGCAGGACATTTTGCATGCGCCGCGCATGCTTGGCCCCGTCGCCGGGGCGGCAGAACTCGGGGTGGGTCACCGGGATCAGGTCGTGGACCATGATGATCCGTTCGATGCCGCCGTCCGCCAGCGACGTCAGGATGTCCGGCGTGTTCAGACTGGTGTGGCCGACGTTGATATAGGCGCGGGCCGAGGGCGGCGCGGCGATGCGGCGCGACCGGAAATACTGTTTCCAAACCCGCTTCGGCTTCTTGCGAAGTTGCGGGTTTTCCTCAGGCACGTGGCCGATCACCGAGGCGCCGTTGTCGGGCGAGTTCAGGGCGTCGAACAGCCTGCGGGCCTCGCCGTTCAGTTCGGACACCGCGCCGGGGCCGGTCCAGCGCGTCCGCAGCTCGGTCAGGCGCTGACGGAACCAGTCGTTGTCGACGCGCGCCAGCTGGTCCTTGCGCGCCCGCACCGGCGTCATCCGATAGACGGGATGCTCGATCAGCCATTCGGCATAGGCCAGACAGACCCGATCCACGCCGGTCGGCGCGCTGCGTTCGGTCCGGCTGAGCAATCGACTGGCGTCAAAGAGCACGTCCTGCACCATCAGGAGACGTATCCCGCCTGCATCAACTCGGCGATGTGGATGATGGCGACGGGGCGCCGCTCATCGATGACGAACAGATTGCTGATCTTGTTGGCGCTCAACAGATCGACCACGTCGCTCATCCGGGCCTGAGGATCGACCGTGATCGGGCTGCGGCTCATGATGTCTTCAGCGTGCAGGGCCGTGATGTCGTTGGTGAAGGCGCGGCGCACGTCGCCGTCGGTGATCATCCCGGCCAAAGAGCCGTCCGGCGCCAGCACGGCGACGGCGCCCTTGCGCCCCTCGGTGATGGCCGAGACGACGGTTCTGAAATCGGCGTCCAGCGGCACGCTGGCGGGGGCGGCGGCGTTGTCGCCCATCCATTCGCGCACGGTCTGCAGGCTCATGCCCAGCGAGCCGCCCGGATGGTGCAGGCCGAAATCCTCCCGCGTGAAGCCGCGCCGGTCCATCAGCACCATGGCCAGGGCGTCGCCCATGGCCAGGGACATCAGGGTCGAGGTCGTCGGCGCCAGGCCGTTGGGGCAGGCCTCGGCCACCTTGGGCATGGTCAGGCAGACGTCGGAGTGGCGACCCAGGAAGCTCTGTGGCCTCTGAGTGAGGCCTATCACCGGAATGTCGTTGCGTGCGCAGAAGATGAGCGGATCGCGCAGTTCGCGGCTCTCGCCCGAGTTGGACAGGGCCAGAAGCGTGGTGTCCGGGCGCAGCATCCCCAGGTCGCCGTGGCTCATCTCGGCCGGATGGACGAAGAAGGAGTTGGTGCCGGTCGAGGCCAGGGTGGCGGCGATCTTGCCGCCGATGTGTCCGGACTTGCCCATGCCGGTCACCACGACATAGCCCGGCCGCGACAGGATGACGTCGGCCGCCCGCGCGATCGAAGAATCCAGCGACCGCTCCAGCGCCTCCAGCGCCTCTATGTTCAGGCGCACGACCTCGCGGGCGCGGTCTGACATGGCGGCGAGCTGTTCAGAAGGAGCGGAGAGGGCGGTCATCACGGTTCCAGGTGCCGGGGCCGCTTCTGCGGCTCTTCGTACAGCAGCCGGAATTGCCCCAATAAGCTGCTCTACACAATGGCGTGGTCGGAAAAGCGCCGGACAAAACGTTTCGATCCGGCCCGTTGAGAATCTTTTACAACCTTTGCGGTGCTCGCGCGTTGTGACGATCTCACTAATGGGAAAGTCGAAACCTCAGCCTGATGTCCGATGCTCAGGGGGCCGCTCCCCCGCGCCTGCCTCACCCGCCCGTCTGCTTGCCCAGCGCAGCCCTGTTTCTCGACCTCGACGGGGTCCTCGCCCCCCTTGCGCCGACGCCCGACGCCGTCGGGCCGGACGCGCGCCGCACGGCGGTGTTGACCCGGCTGACGCAGGCCCTGCAGGGACGCGCGGCCGTCGTTAGCGGCCGCACGCTTGCGGAGATCGACCGGATCAGCGACGGCGCCGCGCGCGCCGCCTCCGGCGTGCATGGCCTGGAACGCCGGCGCGACGACGGCGCCCTGTTGCGCGCGGATCCGTCGCCGGCGATCAAGCAGGCGCTGCAGGCCTTCCACGCCTTCGCCGCCGCCCGTCCCGGCGTTCTGGTCGAGGACAAGAGCCTGTCGGCGGGTTTGCACTTCCGCCAGGCTCCGGAGGAGGGCGACGCGGCGACGCGGCTGGCGACCGATCTGGCGGCGTCGACGGGCCTGACCCTGCAGCCGGGCTCCATGGTGCTGGAGCTGAAGACCCCCGGGGCGGACAAGGGCACGGCGGTTCGCGCCTTCATGCAGGAACCGCCCTTCCTCGGCGCGACGCCCGTCATGGTCGGCGACGATCTGACCGACGAGGCCGGGTTCGAGGCGGCGCAGGACCTGGGCGGGTTCGGCGTGCTGGTCGGGCCGTCGCGGCCAACCGCCGCCCGCTATCAACTGGCCGATGTCGCTGACGTTCTCGACTGGCTGGAAGCCGTCGCCGCAGACGCTCACAAGGAGGCCCGCCATGAAGCCTGACCTCGACCTCGCCCCCATCGGCAACTGCTCCGTCAGCGCCCTGGTCGATCGGCGCGGCCGCTTTGTCTGGGCCTGCGCTCCGCGGATCGACGACGACCCGGTCTTTTCCGCCCTGATGGACGGCGAGGCGCCAGAGCACGGCTTCTGGGCCATCGAGCTGGAGGGCCTGGCCTCGGTCGAACAGGCCTATGTGCGCAACACAGCCGTTCTGCGCACGGTGATGACGGCCGCGGACGGCGCCGCCGTCGAGATCATCGACTTCTGCCCCCGCCATCTGAAGCACTCGCGCATCTATCGGCCGACCGCCTTTGCGCGGGTGGTGCGGCCCCTGTCGGGCTCGCCGCGCATCGCCGTGCGGCTGCGCCCCTCGGCGGACTGGGGCGCGCGCGCGGCTGAGCGGACTTCCGGCTCCAATCACATCCGCTATCTGTGCAGCGACGTGACCCTGCGCCTGACCACCAACTGTCCCGTCAGCCATGTTCTGAACGAGCGCACCTTCCGCCTGGAAGAAGAGATGGCCTTTTTCCTCGGCCCGGACGAAGGCTACGATCAGGCGGTGCTGGCGGGCGTCAATGCCGCGCTGGACCTGACCATCGCCCACTGGAAGCACTGGACCCGCACCCTCTATCTGCCGCTGGACTGGCAGGAGGCGGTGATCCGCGCCGCCATCACCCTGAAGCTGTGCGTCTATGAAGAGACCGGCGCCATCGTCGCCGCCATGACGACGTCGGTGCCCGAATTCCCCGAGAGCGGGCGCAACTGGGACTATCGCTACTGCTGGATCCGCGACGCCTATTACACGGTACGGGCGCTGAACCGCCTCGGCGCGGTGGATATCCTGGAGCACTACCTCGGCTATCTGCGCAATCTGGTCGACGCCTCGGCGGGCGGCCATGTGCAGCCGGTCTATGGCGTGGGGCTGGAGCCCGCCATCGTCGAGCGCATCGTCGACAGCGTGGAAGGCTATCGCGGCATGAAGCCGGTGCGCGTCGGCAATCAGGCGCATGAGCATCTTCAGCACGACGTCTATGGCCAGATCGTCCTGCCGCTGGTTCAGGCCTTCTTCGATCAGCGCCTGCTGCGTCCCGGCACGGTCGAGGATTTCCGCGCCTTGGAAAAGGTCGGCGACCGCGCCTTCGCCATGCACGATCAGGTCGACGCCGGCCTGTGGGAGTTCCGCACCATCGCGCGGGTGCACACCTATTCCTCGGTCATGTGCTGGGCGGCCTGCGACCGTCTTGCCCGCGCGGCGCATCACCTGGGCCTGAACGACCGCTGGGAGGTGTGGCGCGAGCGGGCGCGCGTCATCCGCGAGCGCATCGAGGCCGAGGCCTATCTGCCCGACGAGGGTCGCTTCGCCGCCAGCTTCGGCGGGACGGAACTGGACGCCGCCCTGCTGCAGATGACCGACCTGGGCTTCCTCGACGCCCGCGATCCGCGCCAGGTGAAGACCTTCGAGGCGATCGAGCGCGACCTGAAGCGCGGCCCTTATCTGTTCCGCTACATCCACCCGGACGACTTCGGCGAGCCGGAGACCGCCTTCAACTTCTGCACCTTCTGGTACATCGAGGCGTTGGCGCTGAACGGCCGGGTCGAGGAGGCGCGCGTCATCTTTGAGGAGATGCTCAGCCGCCGCACCCATGCGGGCCTGCTCAGCGAGGACATTTCGATCCAAGACGGCGAGCTGTGGGGCAACTACCCCCAGACCTATTCCCTGGTCGGGATCATCAACTGCGCGGTCCTGCTCAGTCGTTCGTGGCAGGACGCCCGATGAGCCGCCTGATCGTCGTCTCCAATCGCGTCTCCGCGCCGAAAGACCCGGCGGCGGGCTCTGCGGGCGGGCTGGCCATGGCGCTGTCGGCGGCGCTGCGGAAGTATGAGGGCCTGTGGTTCGGCTGGTCCGGCGAGACCGTGGAGCGGTTCACCGGCGAGCTCAACATCGAGGATCGCGCCGGCGTCACGGTGGCCACCGTCGATCTGGAGCCGCAGGATGTCGATGAATATTACAACGGCTACGCCAACAAGACCCTGTGGCCGCTGTTCCACCACCGCGTCGACCTGACCGCCTATGAGCGGTCTTACGGCGAGGGTTATGAGCGCACCAATCGCCGTTTCGCCGAGGTGCTGCAGCCCCTGCTCCAGCCCGACGACGTGATCTGGATTCACGACTACCACATGATCCCGATGGCGCGGGACCTGCGCCGGCTGGGCGTGAAGAACCGCATCGGCTTCTTCCTGCATACGCCCTGGCCTGCGCGGCAACTGCTCGTCACCCTGCCGCATCACCGGCGGCTGGTGAAATCCATGTTCCATTTCGACCTGCTGGGCTTCCAGACCCGCGAGTGGATGGAGCTGTTCCAGCGCTACGTCGAGGTCGAGGCCAAGGGCGTGGTCGGACCCGGCGGCCGGGTCGAAGCCTTCGACCGCAGCGTCCAACTCGGCGTCTTTCCGATCGGCATCGACGTGGACGGTTTCTTGGCGGCGCGCGATTCCCTGCTGGGCCAGAAGACCTATGACCGGATCGCGGCCAGCGCCGCCTTCCGCTCCATGATCGTGGGGGTGGACCGGCTCGACTATTCAAAGGGGCTGGAACAGCGCCTGCTTGGCTATGAGCAGTTCCTGGAAGACAATCCGTCGATGCGCGGCGATGTCTTCCTGCTGCAGGTGACGCCGATCTCGCGCGATGACGTGGATACCTACCAGGACATCCGGGCGCGCCTGGACGCCCTGGCCGGGCGCATCAACGGCGCCTATGCCGACATGGACTGGCAGCCGATCCGCTATCTGAACCGGACCTTCCGACGCGACCAACTGGCGGGCATCTATCGCGCCGCCCGGGTCGGGCTGGTGACTCCGCTGCGCGACGGCATGAACCTGGTGGCCAAGGAATACGTCGCGGCCCAGAACCCCGACGATCCCGGGGTGCTGATCCTGTCCCGCTTCGCCGGGGCCGCTGAACAGATGGGCGAGGCCCTGCTGGTCAACCCCTTCAGCCGTGAAGAACTGTCCGACGCCATCCACAAGGCCCTGACCATGCCCCTGGAAGAGCGCATTCGAAAGTGGAAGGCGCTGATGCAGGTCGTCCGCGACACCGACGTCGCCCACTGGCGCGATCAGTTCGTGCGCGCGCTGCTGGCAGAGAGCTAGCGCGGCGGCGCAACGCCTCATTTGCGCGGTGCGGCGCGGCGGTAACGCGGCGAACCCGTCTGGCTATGACCCTCCTAGCGCAGACGCAGAGGGTGGGTCGTGGCGATTGAGAGTCCTGACCGTTTGGCCTTGAACTATCTGTGGCGCGGGCTGCTGTGGAATTCATCGCCGACGCCGGTTATGAGCCCGCAGGTAATTCGTCAGCGCGACGGCAGGTTCATCGCTCGTTCAGCTTGGTCCAGACAGGGAAGCTCTGTTGTCTAACCCCGGGGCGGGAATGGCTTTTTGTGTTGAAACGGCGCCACAGTCGCCACAATCAGCGCTAGAAGAGGGAACTGCCGCACTGCAACGTCGTTCGGGTCTCGAGCGCCTTCGCGGGATACGTGTCGGCTATCGAATTAACTAAGGAGTGTGAGGACACCATGAAGCTGAAACTTCTGGCCAGTGTCGCTGCGGCAGGGCTGTTCGCAGCCGGCGCAGCATCGGCTGAGCCCGATGGCTGGTACGGCGCAATCGACGCCGGCTACCACATCATCGACGACATCAATACGGAAGCCTCGGCGACCGGCCACAACTGGAACTGGGAAGTCAACGACGGCTGGGCGGCTTTTGCTCGCCTGGGCTACCGTTTCAACCCGAACTGGCGCGCTGAACTCGAAGGCGGCTACCGCTCGGGCGACATCGGCACCGTGCGCGCCGTCTCGGGTCCGCAGGGCCTGTGCAACCTGACGCCGGCCACCGGTCCGTGCCACTCGCCGGAAGGCGACATCACGTCGACCACCCTGATGGCCAACGTCATCTATGACTTCGGCACGCCGGACTGGACCCTGCGTCCGTTCGTCGGCCTGGGCGTGGGCGTCAACCGCGTCAACACCGACACCGTCGGCCGCCTGCGTCAGACGCCGGGCGTGGCCTTCGCCGCTGACGACAGCTCGACCAAGTTCGCCGCCCAGGCGATCGCCGGTCTGGCCTGGGCCGTCTCGGACCGCGCCAACGTCGACCTGACGTACCGTTACCTGACGGGCGACATGGAGTTCGACACCCGCACCTCGGGCACGGGCGCCATTCCGTTCGGCACCCTGGCGGGCGACTATGACCAGTCGCACACCGTGACGCTGGGCCTGCGCTATGCGTTCGGCGCCGAGCCGGTCGCCCCGCCGCCGCCGCCCCCGCCGCCGCCGCCCCCGCCGCCTCCCCCGCCGCCGCCCCCGCCGCCGCCTCCGCCGCCTCCGGCCAAGCCGGCTGCCCGTCAGTTCGTGGTCTACTTCGACTTCGACCGTTCGGACCTGACGGCGGAAGCCCGCTCGGTGGTGACGCAAGCCGCCAACTACGCCAAGTCGGGCGCTCCGACGCGCGTGCTGGTGGTCGGCCACACCGACACCTCGGGCAACGCGGCCTACAACATGGGCCTGTCCAACCGCCGTGCGCGCACCGTGGCTGACGCCCTGGTCGCTCAAGGCGTCAACGGCGGCGTGATCTCGCTGGACGGCAAGGGCGAAACCGCCCCGGCCAAGGCCACCGGCGACGGCGTGCGCGAGCCGCTGAACCGCCGCGCCACCGTCGACATCAACTTCTAAGGCTCAAGGGGGCCGGTTCATCCCGGCCCCCGCGACCATAGAAGCGTCGATAAGAACCTCCCGCCGAGCTCAGGTTTCTGAGTTCGGCGGTTGTGTTTTGGCTTCAATCGGCACCCAAGCCTTATTCGCTTGTCCATCCGGGTCTGAAGTTTAATAAGGCTCTGTCGCTAGAGAGATATCAGCCTTTGCTCGCGCCCTTCGATCCAGACCAGCCGGTCGCCGGCTTCCAAGCTCCTGTCGATCTGACAGGGCGGCGGTTCCTTGTCGTGTCAGTGCCCTTCGGCCGATTCGGCCGCAGGCTGGCGCGCGCCATCGAGAGCCGGGGCGGTGAAGTGCGCCGCATGCTGTTCAACGCCGGCGACCTTTCGAACTGGGCACGGACCGGCGGACTCGCTTATCGCCGTCCCGCCAGCGAGTGGCCGCAGGACGTCGCGCGTCTGGCTGAAGCGTTCACTGACATCATCCTTTTTGGAGAGGGCGGCCCCTATAATCAGGGCGTGCTGACCCAGGCCAAACAGCTTCCCGCCCGTGTCTGGGTGCTGGAAAACGGCTACTTCCGCCCCGATTGGATCACTTTGGAGCGCAACGGCGTCAATGCGTCGAGCGGACTGCCGCGCTCGGGCGCAGGCTATCCGCCGCCGCCGCCGGAATTGCCGATTTCAAGGCCTGTCGGCAAGATCCTGCCGCATCACGTGCTCAACATCAGCTTCTATCATGCGGTCCAGCCGTTCGGGCGTTTGATGTTCCCGCACTATCGCCACTACTACAGCGCTTCGCCTTGGCGACAGTGCGTGGGCCACGTGCGGCGATATCTGGCCCTGGCGGTCTCGGGCGCGAAAAGCCGGGATGTCGAGCGTCTTCAGGCCAAGGGCGACTTCTTCATCGCCTGCCTGCAGCGGGACGGCGACGCCCAACTGCTGCGCTACTCCGAGATTCACGACAATCTGTCCTTCCTGGATCGGGTGATGGCCAGCTTCGCCCGCTCAGCGCCTGCGTCGACGCGGCTGCTTGTCAAAAATCATCCGCTGGATCCCGGCGTGATCAACCTGGGCCGCGAGACGCGACGCCTGGCGGCCAAGCATGGTCTGACCGGCCGGGTCGACTTCCTCGACGGCGGCAATCTGGCCCAACTGTGCCGTGCGTCACAGGGTATGGTCGTCAATAACTCCAGCGCGGCCTTGTCGGCGCTTGGTTTCGGCACGCCGGTGAAGGTCCTCGGCCAGGCCTTCTTTGATTTCGAGGGGCTGACCGACCAGAAGCCTCTGGACGCCTTCTGGCGCGCGCCCGCTCCCGCGGACCGCAGCCTGTTCACGGCCTTCCGCGCCTATGTGATCAACAGGACCCAGATCAACGGGAACTATCACGAGCCGCGCGCTCTGGATGCGACCGCCGAGCGCGTGGCCGACGCCCTGGCGACACGCCTGACCTAGGGTCGCCGAACGGCTCTCGGTATGGTGTGGCTCTCAGGACACCCTTGAGCGCTGTCATCGTTCTGTCATCCAGTTGTCGTCCGAGCGTCTGATGGGGGGCCTAAAGCCGCCCCATCAATGACCGCGCTGATTGTCGTTCTGGCAACTGCGTCGAAAAGGATCACAGCACCCATGTTGAACCGCAACCTCGCCTATGGGGTTTCCGCCGCAGCCATCCTGTTGGCGACCTCCAGCGCCGCCTTCGCCCAGGAAACCACGGGCGGCATCCGGGGCGTGATCACGGACGCGGCGGGCGCGCCGGTGGCCAACACGGCTGTCGTCGTCACCCACATTCCGTCGGGCACCAGCACCACGACGGTCACCAATGAAGAAGGCCTGTACACCGCGCGCAACCTGCGCGTCGGCGGCCCGTACTCGGTGACGGTGATGGTCGACGGCCAGACCGAGACGGCTCAACTGGGCAGCGTCGGCATCGGCGCTCCGACCGTGTTCGACGTGACCGTTTCGGCCATGGCCGCCGACGCCGGCGCGACCGAAGTGGCCGAAGTGGTCGTGCGCGGCGTGCGTGCTGTGCGCACTTCGCCGACCGCTCGCCTGAACCTGGAAGACATCGAGACGCTGCCGTCGATCAGCCGCGACATCAAGGACATCGTGCGCACGACCCCGTTCGCCACGGTGGACCCGACGAACAACGACGCCCTGTCGATCGGCGGCCAGAACACCCGCTACAACGCCATGCTGATCGACGGGATCAAGCAGGGCGACGACTTCGGCCTGAACGGCAACGGCTATCCGACCCTGCGTTCGCCGATCTCGCGTTCGGTGCTGCAAGCGGTCAGCGTCGACGTCGCCCCCTACGGCGTCCAGTACGGCAGCTTCACCGGCGGCGTGATCAACTCGGTCACCAAGTCGGGCGGCAACGAGTTCCACGGCGAAGCCTTCTGGGAAGTCACCAACGACAGCCTGCGCGGCGACAGCTTCAGCTATAAGGACTTCGTCTCGGGCGAGCGTCAGAACCGCTCGCTGACCGGCGAGTTCGAAGAGACGACCTGGGGCGCGACCCTCAGCGGTCCGATCATCAAGGACCGCCTGTTCTTCCTGGTGAACTACGAAAAGTATGAATCGACCCAGCCGGTCCTGTCGGGTCCGGAAGGCTCGGGCGCCGTCAACCAGGCGCCGGGCATCACCCAGGCCCAGGTCGACCAGGTCCGCGACATCGCAAAGCGCATCTACGGCTACGACCCGCTCGACTGGTCGGCCGACGCCCTGACGGTTCAGGACGAGAAATACTTCGCCAAGCTGGACTGGAACATCAACGACCAGCACCGCGCCGTCGTCTCGTACCAGCAGACCAAGGGCAGCGATCTGCGCCTGAACAACACGGTCACCAACGGCGCCTACGTCAGCGTCGGCCTGCTGTCCTCGGCCTACCAGATCGACCAGAACCTGACGGCCTACAAGGCTCAGCTGTTCTCGGACTGGACCGACACCTTCTCGACCGAGTTCTCGATCAGCCGCAAGGAAACCGAGAACCTGTCGAACGGCCTGGGCGGCAACGACTTCGCCGCCATGCAGGTCTATCTGGACCCGCCGATCGGCACGAACACCGGCGTGCGTCGCTCGATCCGCTTCGGTCCTGAGCGTTCGCGTCACGCCAACATGCTGACGGTCGACACGATGCAGTATCGCCTGGTCGGCAACTGGGAAGCCGGCTTCGGTCACCGCCTGACCGGCGGCTATGAGCGCGAAGAGCAGGACATCTTCAACCTGTTCGTTCAGGTCGCCAACGCCGAGTACGAGTTCGCGTCGCTGGCCGATTTCGAGGCCCGCAAGGCGTCGTCGGTCGGCTACACCAACGCCGCCAGCAACAACAAGAACGACGGCGGCGCCAGCTTCAGCTACGCCCTGAACACCCTGTTCCTGCAGGACGAATGGTCGGTCAGCCCGAACCTGACCCTGACGGCCGGCCTGCGCTACGACTGGTACACCTCGGACGATAAGCCGAAGTACAACAAAGCCTTCTATGACCGCTTTGGTTTCGGCAACGACACCAACCTGGACGGCATCAGCATCCTGCAGCCGCGCTTCGGCTTCAACTGGCGCCCGGACCCCACCCTGACCGTCTACGGCGGCTTCGGTCGCTTCCAGGGCGGTTCCCCCAACGTCTGGATTTCGAACTCCTACTCGAACCCGGGCAACCTGACGGGCTCGTTCCAGTGCAAGTCGGCGGCCAACTATCAGTCGCAGTTCGCCGGCGGCTTCGGCGTCTGCCCGAACGGTTCGTATCTGACCAACGTCGATGGTCTGAACCCGAACCAGCAGCTCAAGGACAAGGTCACCGAGAGCGCCCAACTGGGCACCGGCAACATCAACCTGATCAGCCCGGCCTTCAAGACGCCGTCGATCTGGAAGACCTCGCTGGGCGTCAACAAGATCTTCGATCTGAGCCGCTTCAACATGGGCTCGGGCTGGAGCCTGACGGCCGAGTACGTTCACTCTGAGCTCGAAAACGCCATCGGCTGGGTCGACCTCAGCATGGCCCAGACCCAGAACGGCACGGCGCCTGACGGTCGTCCGATCTTTGGTCCAAACCCGGTCCGTCGCGGTCAGCAGGTGCTGATGCTGACCAACCTGAACGGCGGCAAGACCGACCAGTTCGCCATCGGCCTGGACAAGGCCTGGTACGACGGCTGGCTGGACGGCGCGGGCTTCAACCTGTCCTACACCTATCTGGACAGCACGGACCGTTCGCCGGCGACCTCGTCGACGGCCAGCTCCAACTTCGGCAACAACGCCCTGTCGGATCCGAACAACCCGGAACTGGCGGACTCGAACTATGAGATCGAGCACGCGCTGAAGCTGAACCTGACCTACTCGCGCGCCTTCTTCGGCGACTACCGCACGCGCTTCAACCTGTACGCCCAGCGTCGTTCGGGCCTGCCCTACAGCTACACCTTCGGCACCAGCCCGGCGAACCTGTACGGCGAACACGTCACGACCCAGCGTCAGCTGCTGTACGTGCCGGCGGCCGACTCGGCCGGCAACGTCACGGCGACCAGCGACCCGCGCGTCACCTACGGCCCGAACTTCAACGTCGGCGCCTTCAACGACTTCCTGCACTCGACGGGCCTGATCAAATACGCTGGCGAGATCTCGCCGCGTAACGCCTTCAAGTCGCCCTATGTGACGACGGTCGACCTGCACATCTCGCAGGAGCTGCCGGCCTTCTTCCCGGGCGGCGCCAAGCTGGAAGGCTATGTCGACGTCAAGAACCTGGGCAACCTGATCAACGACGAGTGGGGCACGATCCAACAGATCGGCTTCCCCTACACCTCGAACAACGTCGGGGCCTCGATCGTGGACGGCAAGTACAACTACACGCTGTTCACGCCTCGCAGCCCCAGCACCTTCGGCACCGAGTCGGTGTGGCAGGTGAAGGTCGGCGTCCGCTATCGCTTCTAAGCGACGCTGAACGAAGACTAGGGGAGGGCGGTCCGGAAACGGGCCGCCCTTTCTTTTTGGTGGCCTACCGCGCAGTCGCGCTACTTGAGGGGTTTTTGAGTAGGCCTACCGCGCGTTCGTGCTGCTTGAGGCCATTGTAAAGTGGGCCTATCGCGCTTTCGCCCTGCTTGAGGCGAGTTGAGCAGGCCAGGTGCGTTAAAGCGGCTGACCCGGCGAGGCCGGCCGCCATTGAACCCGAGGCCTGCAGGGCCTATCTCGCCCCCTTCGTGCTTCATCCCTTTTATGTGGACGTTTTCGGCCCATGACTTCGCCCATGACCCCGCCTATCCCCGCTGAGTGGACGCCGCATCGCGCGATGTGGGTCGGCTGGCCCAGCCACGCTGACCTGTGGGAGGACAACCTCGAACCGGCCCAGGCTGAGGTCGAGGCTCTGGTGCGCGCCCTGGCCGGGCCGGGCCGCGAGCAGGTCAAGCTGATGGTCGGCAATGACCAGGCCCTGGCCGACGCGCAGGCGCGCTTCGCCGACGTGCCGGGCGTCACCGTCGTGGCCGGGCGCTTCGGCGACATCTGGCTGCGCGACACCGGGCCGATCTTCGGCGCCGGATCGGCCTCGGGCCAGGCCTTTGTCTTCAACGGCTGGGGCGGCAAGTACGACCTGCCCCACGACAACGAAGTCGCCGACCAGATCGGCGAACAGACGGGCGTCGCCCTGACCCGCCACGACTTCATCCTGGAAGGCGGCGCCGTGGACCACGACGGCGAAGGCACGGTGCTGACCACGCGCCAGTGCGTGCTGAACCCCAACCGCAACACCGGCTGGACCGAGGAAACGGCCGAAGCCGCCTTCGCCCAGGCCCTGGGCGCCCGGAAGGTGCTGTGGCTCGGCGACGGCCTGCTGAACGACCACACCGACGGCCATGTCGACAACCTGGCCCGCTTCGTCGCGCCGGGCGTGGTTGCCTGTCCGATCGCCTTCGGCCCCAAGGATCCCAACGCCGAAGTCTATGACGAAGCGGCCGAGGCCCTAGCCGCCATGACCGACGCCGCCGGTCGTCCGATCCGGGTGCTGCGCATCCCCTCGCCGGGCCTGATCCTGGATGAGGACGAGCGCCCGGTTCCGGCCAGCCACATGAACTTCCTGATCGCCGACGGCGCCGTCATCGTGCCGACCTATGGCGACGACATGGCCGCCCGCCTGGCCTGTGAAGCCCTGTCCACCGTCTTCCCCGATCGCGAGATCATCCCCTTGCCGTCGATCGCCACCCTGTCGGGCGGCGGTTCCTTCCACTGCATCAGCCAGCAGGAGCCCGCGTGATGACCCGTCAAATCACCGTCGCCGCCATCCAGACCTCCTACGGCGAGGACATGCAGGCGAACATCGACAAGACCATCGGCTTCATCCGCGAAGCGGCGGCCAAGGGCGCCCAGGTCATCCTGGCGCCGGAGCTGTTCCAGGGGCCGTATTTCTGCGTCTCTCAGGAAGAGAAGTGGTTCGGCGCAGCCTATCCCTGGCGCGAGCACCCGGCTGTGACGCAACTCCAGCCGGTGGCCAAGGAACTGGGCGTCGTCCTGCCCGTCTCCATTTTCGAGCGCGAGGGCCCGCACTATTTCAACAGCCTGGTGATGATCGACGCCGACGGCGAGCTGATGGGCGTCTATCGCAAGAGCCATATTCCTGACGGTCCCGGCTATCAGGAGAAGTACTACTTCCGCCCCGGCGACACCGGCTTCAAGGTCTGGGACACGCGTTTCGGCCGCATCGGCGTCGGCATCTGCTGGGATCAGTGGTACCCCGAGACCGCCCGCGCCATGATGCTGCAAGGGGCGGAGATCCTGCTCTACCCGACCGCCATCGGCACCGAGCCGCATGACGACACCCTGGACACCGCCGCGCCGTGGCGGCGCGCCATGCAGGGCCACGCCGTGTCCAACGTCGTGCCGGTCGTCGGCGCCAACCGCATCGGCCACGAGCAGGTGACCGAGGCGGGCCAGACCTATTACGGCCACTCCTTCATCGCCGACCATCGCGGCGACCTGGTCGAAAGCCTGGACCGGGAGGAGGGCGTGCTGGTGCACACCTTCGACCTGGACTTCCTGGATCGCCACCGCGCGGCCTGGGGCTTCTTCCGCGACCGCCGCACCGACCTGTACGGCGCCCTGGCGACGGGCCGCCCGGCCTGATCCGGCTTTTGTGAAAATCTGAGCCCAAAAGAAAAGAGGCGGAAGACCGGGGTCTTCCGCCTCTCTCATTTTATGCGTTGAACGCTATCAGAACTTCAGCGTGGCGCCGAAGGTGAAGTAGCGGCCGATCGCATCGTAGGTCTGCGGGAAGGTGTTCCCGTTGTTCGCAGAGGTGGTGCCGATCTGCGAGCCGACGATGGGCGGCGACTTGTCGAACAGGTTGTTGATCGTCGCCGTCAGACGCACCGTTTGGGTGATGTCCCAGCGGCCGCTCAGGTCGAAGTAGTCGTAGCTGTCGATCTGGGCGTAGTCCGGGAACCACTTGGTGTTGCTCGGCTCGACTTCGACGCCGGACAGATGACGCCAGTTCAGCGAGGCCGAGTAGTCGCCCAGCGTCCAGGTCGCGCGGCTGTTCCAGCGTTGCTTGACCTTGGGTTCGCCGCACGAGACCGAGTAGTAGCCGACGCAGTCACGCAGCACGGAGGCCGGGGTGGCCTGGGTTTCGTGCTTGGTGAGGATGCTGCCGTTGACGCTCAGGTCGAGGCGGCCGATGTCGCCCCAGCCGAAGTCGGACAGCTCGACGCGGTAGTTGCCCGCGATGTCGAAGCCCGAGACGCGCTCGTTGCCGGCGTTGGTCGACGGACGGATCACGCCCTTGGCGTCGACGCCGTTCAGCGAGCCGTTGGCGGCGCTGCGCTGGATGGCCTTACAGCTGTCGTTGAACGCCAGCGTCGGGTTCAGAGCCTTGTCGTAGCAGCCGTTCATGACATCAGCCAGGCTGGGGCTGTTGATCGTCTTGTCGATCTTGATGTCGTAGTAGTCCAGGCTCAGACGCAGGCTCGGCACGAAGGACGGTTGCCAGACGGCGCCGATGGTCCAGGTGTCGGCTTCTTCCGGCCCCAGGTTCGGGTTGCCGCCCGTCTGCTGGTTGACCTGGCCAGAGTTCGGCGCAGCCACATAACCGATCGCGCCCAGCGGCACGCCGGTCAGACGGCACAGGTTGCTCAGCGTGCCGGCCGTGTTAGCGTCAGCCGAGTTGATCAGGTTCAACTGGCACGGATCGATCGCCATATTGCCCAGGCCGGTGACCTGCGGGTTGAACAGTTCGCCGATGTTCGGGGCGCGGGTGGCGCGCTGATACATGGCGCGGACGCGGACGTCCTCGATCGGCGACCAGTCGCCGCCGATCTTGTAGCTGCCGTAGTTGGTCTTGGAGCTGCCGGCCTTGAACTCGGTCTGGCGGTAGCCGGCTTCCAGGTTCAGGCTGTGGATGAACGGCAGGTTCTCGATCAGCGGCACCGCCAGTTCGGCGAAGGCTTCACGCAGTTCGAACTGACCGTTGCGATCCGGAACCGGCGCGCCGGTGCCCAGGATTTCGCCGTTGGTCTGAGACGCCGCATCGCCGCGCGTCGAGGCGCCCGACCGACGCCATTCGGCGCCGAAGGCTACGGCGACCTGGCGCTCGCTCCACGGGCTGGACAGGCGTTCCGGCAGCAGGCCCGAGATCGAGCCCGAGGCCACGTCCTGCTTGATCGTGGTTTTGCTCATCGACGACAGGTTGATGTAGTCGATCATTTCCTGCGTGATCGTGCCTTCCGGACCGAAGACGTTGATCGGCACGCAGCCCGCCACGGGGGTGGAGGCGCCCGGAACCAGACATTCGGTCGCCGAGACGGTGTTCAGCGCGTTGCGCAGCTTGGACAGCGAACCCCAGTTACGACGCGTCAGCAGCTGCTGCGTCTCGCCGTGCGAAACATAGGCGTCGTAGTTCCAGTCGGCGTTGATGTCGCCACGGACGCCGGCCAGCAGCTGGACCGTCTTGTTCTCGATGTCGACCGGACGGGTGCCCATCTCGGTGAAACGACGGTTGATGGTCAGGTCCATCATGGTGTCGCCGCCAGCGCCGGCGACGCACTTGGCCGGATCGATCAGCAGGGCGCCGCAGAATTGCTGGCGCATGGCGTCCGGGATGAACGGGTTGCCGATCGGCACCTTATAGGTGTTGCCGAAGGTGCCGCTCGACGCGTTGTCCAGCGAGACGTTGCTCTGGACGTAGGTCAGGTGGCTGTAGACTTCAGCGGCCGAGTTGATCTTGAAGCTGCCCAGACCGTTGATCTGATAGCGGCTCAGCGGCGTCTGATACAGGTTGTACGGGTTGTAGTTGTAGCCTGCCGAGTTGTAGTTCGGGTGGTTCGAGCCGATCAGAGCGCCCGTGGTCGGGTCCAGCTCGGCGCCGGTCGGCAGGGCGACGCCGCCCTTGACCGGGGTCAGGTCGAAGCGACCGGGGACCGAGGTGCCCGAGCCCAGCGGCTTGCCCGAGGTCGAGGAGAGAGCGACCTCGCCCCAGGGGCGACGGACCTGGTACAGCGGGTCGGTCTTGGTGTAGCCGAAGCTGACGACGGCGTTGCCGCGGTCATCGGCGAAGTTGCCGCCCATCGTGACGTCGAACTTGCGACGCACGGCGTCGTCTTCGCCCGAGAAGCCGTAGGAGGAGTTGACCTCGACGCCTTCGAAGTTGTTCTTCAGGATGAAGTTGACCACGCCGGCGACGGCGTCAGCGCCGTACACGGCCGAGGCGCCGCCGGTGACGGTGTCGACGCGCTCGACCAGGGCCAGCGGGATGGTGTTGGTGTCGACCACGCCTTCGAGGTTGAACGGCACCACGCGGCGGCCGTTGATCAGCACCAGCGTACGGTTGGTGCCCAGGCCGCGCAGGTTGATGGTCGCGCCGCCGCCCGAACCGTTGTTGGTGGCCGAACCGACGGCCGGCACGGCGGCCGGCAGGTCCTTGACCAGCTCTTCAACAGCCACCGGCTGCGACATAGCGATCGATTCAGAGCTCAGCGACGTGATGGGGCTGGACGCCTCATAGCCCGGCTGGCGGATGCGCGAGCCGGTAACGACGATGGAAGCGACTTCGGCGACTTCTTCATTCGCCGACTGGGCGAACGCCGGCGTGGCGGCCATGAAGCTGAGGGCGGCGCCCCCGATAATGGTCGAAGCGAGCAAGGACTCGCGAACAATTCTCTTTTTCAAAAAGAGACCCTCTCCTGAACAAAACAAGCCCCCGTCGCCCCTTGAACGAAGGGACCGATCGACGGCTCGCGGCACATCAGGGCCGTTCGCCCTGCGCGGGGGACATTACGGCGAGGCCTGCCACAAGCAAGTCGGAATTACGTCAATAATGGCACAGAGCAGGAAAAAATACTGACAAATGAAGGAAATTCGGGATGAGGCGCAAAAAATACGCTCAATTCCCAAAACTGTAACGAACGACGTTGTGTGAGGCGCCGTCGCGATCGTCGGCGCTGCTGCCCCAGGGGTAGCCTTTATCGTCGCCGCAGTAGGACCGTCGGCCCTGGCGAGCGTTCTGCACCACCAGGCGCGGGCGCAGCCGGGCGGCGCCGCTGAAGAGGTTGTCGGTGATGGTGTTGTAGGACGGCGTCTGGTGGCGGATGACCCCCCGCTCGCCGCAGTTGCGATAGAGGAAGACGCCGGGCCGCCCGCCCAGTTCGAAGCGGTTGCCGATGATGCGATTGCGGGCCGAACCGTCGATGGCGATCATCTCGCGCTGGGTCCGGGTGCGGAGCAGGTTGTCCTCGATCCGGTTGTCGGCGCTTTCGGCGTCCAGATAGATGGCGGTTGAGACGCTGTCGCCCTCCAGGGTCGACCCCAGCAGGCTCAGACGGGTGACGCCCGGACCGACATAGAGTGGGATCGTCCCCGCCGCGCGGATCGTCACGTTCTCCAGCGTCACATGACTGGGCGCCGTCGCCTGCATGCGGTCGGTGTGATCCCTTGTGCGCGAAGAGGCGCGCAGGTCGTCATAGCGTCCATCGGCGCCTATGCCCCAGACCCGCACGGCGCCGTTGATCCGGCAGTTGCGGATGCGGACATCCGTCGGACGGCTCCACAGGGCGGCGTCGATGCGGCGCGACCAGATGGCGATGGTCGGCGCCGAGGCTGCGACCGGAACGTCCGGGCGGCCGACCGTCCCGCCGCCGCAGTCCAACTGGGCGCCTGAAGCTTCTGCGCCGATGATGCGCACGGGACGGACGATCGCCTGGTCCGGCGTCAGCGTTGCGCGGCAGGCCAGCAGGTAGGGGGTATCGGCCTCGGCGGTCAGGGCGGCGATGTCCTGCGCGTCGCAGGGGCGGGCCGCGGGCAGGGACCAGGCTTCGGCGGAGAGCAGCAGGAAGGTCGCCAGAATGCTCATCGCGTCGCGGTCAACAGGACGCGGCCGTCAGGGCAGGGGCGTGGCCAGGGCCCGCGCCTCGGCCGCGCAGCCGGGGTTGCGCGCGCCCGTCGCACGCACGGCGGCCAGTTCCGCTCGCGCGGCGATCAGGTCGGCCTGAAAAGCGGGCTGGGCGGCGGCGGCCTGAAACACGGCGCGGCCCAGTTCGTCGCCGGCGGCCACGTCGCGCGGATAGTGCATGGCGCAGACCAGTCGGCTGCGGCCCAGTTCGTCGCCCATGCGGCGGGCGGCCTCGGCGCGGGCCGGATCAAGGGCGGCGAAGGCTTCGCCATAGACGGCGCCGACGGTCGAACTGCCCGACGGATAGGAGGCGCTGCGTCGGCCCGCCTCGGTCAGCCGCTGGCAGGCGTTGCGCTGAAGATCGTCGCCGACCGGGCGGGGGCGATGGGCGCGGGCCTTGACCCGTTCGGCGACGGTGTCGGCGTCATGAAACAGCCGCTGCATCAGCCGGGTCAGTTGCGGAACGGCGGCCGGGTCCAGGCGCGCGTCCAGGGCGCAGTCGAAATGCTGCAGCGCCAGCGGCGGGCGCAACTCGGCGTGAGCCGTGGCCAGCAGCCAGCGGTCGGTGTCTTCCAGGGCGATGAAGCGGGCGGAACGGGCCTTGTCGTCCAGATCTTCGGCCGAGCCGGGGGCAGGCGGCGGGGGGACGGCGTCGGCCAGGACGGCCACGACGGTTTCGTCCAGATAGCCCGCCACGACAGGCGCGCGGGCGGCTTCAGGCCGCAGAGCGGCGGGCGTTCCGGCGCAGGCGCTTAACAAGACGGCCAGGACAGCCGCCGTCGCCAAGGCGCGCGGGCCGCCCGGTGTGCGCATCAGGCCCCGGCGCTCCAGGACAACTGCACCGAGGTCAGGCCGTCTTCGCCCGGCGAGGCGACGACCTGGAGGCTGGCCCCGTTGTCGCCGGATGCGGCGGCGCCATAGGCGCGGGCCTCGCCCTGATTCATCGCCATGATCGAGGCCAGCCCCGCCTGCTCAGCCCGCTGGCGATAGAAGGCCACGACGGCTTCCGGGTCTGCATCGGTGCTGAAGGTGATCAGGCCGCCGGGCCCGCTGGGCCCATTGGCGGCGATCGGGGCGCCGTCAGCCTGGGCTCCGGGGTAGACGACGGCGAAGGCGGGCGCGCCGCGGATCGCCCCCGCCGAGGCCGGGGACGCGCCGCCAGTCGAAGCGGTGGCCGAGGCGTCTGAAGCGGCGGCCGAAGCGGCGTCAGGCTCGAACGAGCGGGCCGCAGCCTCTTCGCCCTGGGACGCAGCGGGACCGTCGCACGCCGCCAGCCCGATGCTGAACGCCAGGACCCCGATCGCCACGCAACGCCTCATTCCCACTACATCCTCAATGTCGCTAATGGGGCGCACCGTGGCCTATCCGTGCGGCGGCAGCAAGGCGGTTCAACCGGTAGGGGCGTCGACGTCGTCGCCGGGCTGGCCGGTGGACTTGCGCGCCTGTTCAGGCCCGCCGGCAGGGCGCGTGGCGGCGTCGCGCGCGGCCACGCCTTCGCGAGCGAGCGCGTCGTTGATGACATCCTGGTCCGGATCAATCTCGGAGCCCGACGCCGATCCGCCCCGCAGGGAGCCGGCGCGGGTGTCGGAGCCCGAATCGGTGCCCTCCAGCGCCTTGTTCAGCGCGTCGCGCAGGTGGCCGCGATCAGTCTTCTCGCCCATGGCGGCGGCTTCGCGGCTCTCGTCGTTTTCGGTCTTGGGGTCGGTCATGCAGATCTCCCGTGGCTGGACCAGAAACAAGCGGCCGGGAGGCGGGGCGGTTCCGTCGGGCCTGCGCGCGCGCGAAGCCGGCAAGAAAAAAGGCCGGAAGCGTGCGCTTCCGGCCCTTGATGCATCCGGCGAGCCGGAGGCGTCTTCTTATTTGCCGAACAGCTTGGCCCACTGGCGCGGCTCGCGCTTCTTCCACGAGTCGCGGTGATAGGCGTCCGAACCGATCAGCGGCACGACGGTGGTGGCTTCGGCGTAGACCATCTGTTCGTAGGTGGTCGAAACCTTGCCCCACGAGGCGGCTTCCTGCAGCGTCGAGGACGAGCAGGCGCCGTCGCGCACGTCGGCGACCGTGATCTGCACGGCGTATTTGTGCATCTCGGCGTCCTCGCCGAGGATCTCGGCGCAGACGACGGTGTCCTGAGCGAAGTTCTTGGGCACGCCGCCGCCGACCATGAACAGGGCCGTGGTGCCGGCCGCGATCTTGATGTCGGTCAGTTCGCGGAAGTCCGCGACCGCGTCGATCATCATGTACGGCTTGCCGGCCTTGGCGCGTTCCTTCTGGTGCTTGACCAGGCCGAAACCGGCCGAGCTATCGACGAAGGCCGGGCAGAAGATCGGCACGCCCTTTTCATAGGCGGTCTGGATCAGCGAGCCGGGCTTCTTGGCGTTGCCTTCCGACAGCCACTTGCCCATTTCCCAGATGAACTCGCGCGAGGAATAGCCGCGCGGCTCCAGGCGATTAGCGATCTCATAGATCGCGTTGTCGCAGTCCTGCAGCTCTTCTTCGTCGATGTAGGTGTCGTAGATGCGGTCGATGTAGTTGTCGCGCAGGATGTTGTCGTCGACCGGGCCCGCAGCTTGATAGTGCTTGTAGCCAAGCGCTTCGAAGAAATCCATGTCGACGATGGAGGCGCCGGTGGCGACCACGGCGTCGATCATGTTGAACTGCACCATGTCGCGATAGACGTGCATGCAGCCGCCGGCCGAGGTCGAACCGGCCAGGATCAGCCACGGCGAGCAGGTCTCGTCTTCCAGGGCCATGTTGAAGATGTCGGCCGCGCGGGCGGTGTCGCGCGAGCTGAACGACATCTTGCGCATGGAATCGATGATCGGGCGGGCGTCGAAGCTGGTGATGTCGACGTGCTCGACGGTGGTGGCCAGCAGTTCGGCTTTTTTGTTCGACTGAACGGGAGCGTTCATTTCAGCGGTTTCCCTCGGATTTGAGCGCCCGTCGTCAATAAGGAACAGCGGCCCGGACGGAGCGACGGGCCGCTGCTTGTACCAAAGCCTTGAGACATTTTTCAGTTCAAGGCGGGGTGTTGTGGATCAGCGCTTGCGCTTGCGCTGGCCGGCCTTGCCCTTGGGACGCGACAGGCGAACGATCTTGCGGGCGTTCTCCTCGGCCGTGGTGCGCACGGTCGGGATGGAGCGCGGCGCCAGGCCGTACATCGAACCCATCGGGGCGTCCTCGACCACGGCGATGTCATGCTCGCCATAGCCGTTGAAGCCCGTCGTCATGGCCACGCCATAGGCGCCCAGCATGCCGATCTCGATGAAGTCGCCTTCCTGGACATCGGCGGGCAGCCAGAACGGGCCGGGCATGTGGTCGATGCTGTCGCAGGTCGGGCCATAGAAGCGGAAGGGCTTCAGTTCCGACGCCGCGTCTCCGTCCCGCACCAGCTTGGTCGGGAAGGGCCAGCGCGAGTGGGTGGCGTCGAACAGCGAGCCGTACGACCCGTCGTTCAGATAAAGGGCGTCGCCCTTGCGCAGGTCCACGCGGCACAGCACCGACGACGATTCGGCCACCAGCGCCCGGCCGGGTTCGCACCACAGCTCGGTCGTTTCGGACACCGGCATCTCGTTGAAGCCGCGATGGATGGCGTCGGCGTATTCGCTCAGGTCCGGCGGGACCATGCCCGGATAGACCGACGGGAAACCGCCGCCGACATCGACGATGTCGACGAAGACGCCCGCCTTCTTGATGGCGCGGCCGACCTGGGTCATCGCCGCCTCATAGGCCGAGGGGCGCATGCACTGCGAACCGACGTGGAACGACACGCCCATCAGGCCGTCCTGAACCGCCTGGCGGGTGGCCAGCAGCAGGGCGGGGGCCTGATCCGGGGTGACGCCGAACTTGCCCGACAGCGAATAGGCCGCGCCGTCGGCCGACACGCCCATACGCACGACCAGGTTCAGGTCCTCGGCGTGGCCGGTGGCGTCGAGGATCTTGTTCAGTTCGTCATGGCTGTCGAGCACGAAGGTGCGCACGCCGTGGTCGGCGTAGGCCGCACGGATGGCGCCGCGGCTCTTGACCGGGTGCATGAAGGCCAGACGCGCGTTCGGGCTGACTGATCGAACCAGTTCGATCTCGGCCAGGGACGCGACGTCAAACGCGTTGACGTCCTGTTCGACCAGAGTCTCGATGACCCAGCGCGAAGGGTTCGCCTTCACCGCATAGAAGACGTCGGCTTTCAGATTATCCTGGAACCACTGCGCCGCTACGGCAACGGAGCGAGGACGCACGAGTGCGACCGGACGCTCCGGGGACCGCTGACGGACCAGGTCCAGGGGAAACTGGTACGTGTGCAACGCACGTAACCCCCTGATGATTGTTAAACCCAGACCCGGCGTTAGCGGCGCAAGTAGGACCTACGGGGTCCGCCGGAACGCGCGATATGGGGGCATTGGCGTGTCATGTAAAGCGGAAATATTGCGGCGCGGTTCCCCGATCCGCAGCGGCGATAGCGTCCCACGGTCTGCATCGGGCCGCCCGACGGCGGCTTGGCCGAGACGGGGCCGGCCCGCTTGCCCTTCTGCTTCTATATGGGGTTGCCCGGGCTGACGCGGCTTGGGCGCGGCGTCCCGAACATGGGGCCGGTGGGGGCCGCGAGGCGGCGCTGCGCGGCCGGGGCGATCGGGTCGAACGGGCGGCTTCCAAGGCGGAGGCCCTGTGCTGAAAAGGCTCACCCACTGGACGTAATCGACGCAGACATGCCATTAAGACTTGCCCTTGCGCCCATCTCGCGTCATGCGGCGCCCCCTTTGTCGCAACCTCATCCATGGGTTCATGAGTTCTTCAACAGCCGCCGTCGCCTCTGTCCGCGACGTCTCGAAGACCTACGGGGCCAGAAAGGCGCTCGACGGCGTGTCCGTCGAGGTCGGCGCCGGTGAAATGGTCGCCCTGATCGGTCCTTCAGGGTCGGGCAAGTCCACCCTGCTGCGTTCGATCACGGGTCTGCACCCGATCGATCCCGGCGGGACCATCTCGGTTTTCGGCGATGTCGTTCAGCAGAACGGCCGCGTCACGGGCGCCGTGCGCCGTGCGCGCGGACGGCTGGGCATGATCTTCCAGCAGTTCAACCTGGTGGGTCGGCTGAGCCTGTTCTCCAACGTCATGTTGGGCGCGCTTGGCCGTCTGCCCGCGTGGCGCGGCCTGTTCGGCGTCTGGCCGGGCGCGGACAAGGACAAGGCCATGGCGGCCCTGCACCGCGTCGGCGTGTCCGAATACGCCGCCCAGCGCGCCAACACCCTGTCGGGCGGCCAGCAACAGCGCGGCGCCATCGCCCGCGCCCTGGTTCAGGGCGCCAAGGCCATTCTGGCCGACGAGCCCGTCGCCTCGCTGGACCCGGTGTCGGCCCGCAAGGTGATGGAGCTGCTGGTCGAGCTGAACAAGCGCGACGGCCTGGGCGTCATCGTCACCCTGCACCAGGTGGACTACGCCATCCGCTATTGCGACCGCGTCGTCGCCCTGCAGAAGGGCAAGGTGGTTTACGACGGGCCCTCGACCGGCCTGGACACCAAGCGCCTGATTGAAATCTACGGTCCCGAATACGAGGACGCGTTCTGGGAAGCCAAGGCATGACCCATTCCAAATTGACCCGCCGGATGCTGGGCCTGGCCGCCGGCGCGGCCCTGGCCGTCAGCCTCGCGGCCTGCGGCCAGGGCGACAAGGCCGGCGCCGCCAAGGGCGCGCCGTCCGAGATCAGCTTCGCCATCCTTCCGGCCGAGGGACAGGCGTCCTCCGGTCCGCTGTGGCAGCCGCTGCTGGACGACATGACCAAGGCCGTCGGCGTGCCGGTGAAGCCCTATTTCGCGTCCAACTACACCGTGCTGGTCGAGGCCATGCGCGGCAATCAGATCCAGGCCGCCTGGTTCCCGGCCAAGACCGCCATCGAGGCGATCGAACGCTCCAAGGGCGAAGTCGTCGCCCGCATCGTCGATCCCGAAGGCCGCGATTCCTACCAGTCGACCCTGATCGTCAAAAAAGGCTCGGGCATCACGCTGGACGACGTGCTGGCCTGCGGCAAGAAATACGACTTCGGCATCGGCGACGCCCTGTCGACCTCGGGCACGCTGGCGCCGATGACCTTCCTGTTCAATCCGCACAATGTCGTGCCGAACGAGTGCTTCAAGACGGTGCGCACGGCCAACCACCAGGCCAACTCCTTCGCCGTGGCCAACGGCCTGGTGCAGGTGGCGACGTCGAACACCATCAACACCGTCTTCATCGGCCGCTCCAACCCGCAGATCGCCGCCCAGCTTGAAGAAATCTGGCGCTCGCCGCCGATCCCGGAGGCGGGCATCGTCATCCGCGAAGACCTGGATCCGGCGATCAAGGAAAAGATCCGCGGTTTCTTCCTGACCTATGGCCGGGGCGAGGGCGCCGAGGCCGAGCGCCAGCGCAAGATCCTGAAGGACCTGAACTATTCGGGCTTCAACCCGGCCGACGAATCCTATCTGAACCCGGTCCGCGAGATGATCGCAGACCAGACCCTGACCGAGGCCAAGGCCAAGGGCGACGCCGCCGGCGCCGCGCGCGCCGAGGCTGAACTGCAACGCCTGCGTCGCCTGCGCGAGGTCCAGCCTTGACCGACGCTTCGCTTACCGCCGCCGCCGGCATTCCCAAGGCGCCCGCCAAATCGGCCGGCGCCTGGGCGCTGGACGTCCTGATCTGGGGCGGTCTGGCCGTCCTGCTGCTGATCAGCATCGAGGCTGTGGATCTGGGCAATCTGTCGCGCCTGATCACCAACTCGTCCAATATCCAGACCTTCGCCGCCGACCTGCTGCGCCCGAACTTCGCCGACTGGCGCCTGTTCGTCGGCAAGATGTGGGAGACGATCCAGATCGCCCTGTGGGGCACCTTCCTGGCCATCTTCCTGGGCGTGCCCATGGGCCTGGCCGCCGCGCGCAACATCGCCCCGGTCTGGGTGGTGCAGCCGGTGCGCTGGATCATGAACATGCTGCGCTCCATCCCCGATCTGGTGATGGGTCTGCTGTTCGTCGTCGCCGTGGGCCTGGGTCCGCTGGCGGGCGTCCTGGCCATCGCGCTGAACACGGCAGGCGTTCTGGCCAAGCTGTTTTCCGAAGCGGTCGAGTCGATCGACAAGGGCCCGGTCGAAGGCGTGCGCGCCACCGGCGCGTCCAAGCTGCACGAGATCGTCTGGGGCGTGATCCCCCAGGTGGCGCCTCTGTGGACCTCTTTCGCCCTCTACCGTTTCGAATCGAACAGCCGCTCGGCCACCGTGCTGGGCCTGATCGGCGCGGGCGGCATCGGCCAGGTCCTGTTCGACCGCATGAACGGTTTCGCCTTCCGCGACGTTTCGGCCGTGGTCATCGTGGTCATCGTCGCGGTGACCCTAATCGACTTCCTTTCGCAGGCGATGCGTCGACGTTTGCTCTGACTGTCACAAAGGTCTGGCCGGACCGTCACACTCTCCTGCTTTAAGCGTCGCACACTGACGACTGGAGAAGGTCCGGCCATGATCCGCACACTGAAGTTTACGGCCTGCGCGGCCGCCCTGCTGGCCCTGGCGGCCTGCGGCGACAACGAGGGCGGCGCCCCCGGTTCGCAGAAGGCCCGCACGGGCATCTGGGCCGCCGGCTCCTCGACCGTCTTCCCCTTCTCCACCCGCGTGGCGGAAACCTTCTCCCGCAACGGCGGCGGATCGTCGCCCCGGGTCGAGGCCCTGGGCACCGGCGGCGGCATTCAGGCCTTCTGTTCGGGGATCGGCCCGTCGACCCCGGACATCGCCAACGCCTCGCGCCCGATGAAGGCCAGCGAGTTCGACCGTTGCGTCGCCAACGGCGTCACCGACATCGTCGAGCTCAAGATCGGCTATGACGGCATCGTCGTCGCCACGGCCCGCACCGGCCAGAGCTTCAACCTCGAATTGAACGACCTCTACGAGGCCCTGGGCAAGGACGTGCCGGGCGCCGACGGCCAGTTCGTCGCCAACCCCGCCAAGACCTGGAACGAGGTCAACAAGGCCCTGCCGGCCACCCGCATCCAGGTCTATGGCCCGCCGCCGACCTCGGGCACGCGCGACGCCTTCCTGGAGCTGGGCATGGCGCCGGGCGCCAAGCTGATCCCGGCCGTCGCCGCCATCGAGAAGCAGGACAAGACCCGCTTCGAGACCATCGCCCACACCCTGCGCGAAGACGGCGCCTGGGTCGACTCGGGCGAGAACGACAACGCCATCGTCCAGACCCTGACCCGCACGCCGGGCTCGCTGGGCGTGTTCGGCTTCTCCTTCCTTGAGCAGAACATGGACACGGTGAAGGCCGAGACCATCGACGGCGTGGCCCCCTCGGTCGCCACCATCGCCGACGGCTCCTATCCCCTGGCCCGCAGCCTCTACATCTACGTCAAGAAAGCCCACATCGGCGTGACGCCGGGCCTGGAACAGTTCGTACAGGAGTTCATGTCCGACGGCTCGGCCGGTCGCGGCGGCTATCTGCAGGACCGCGGCCTGGTGCCGCTGCCCGCCGACCAGCTGGCGGCCGAACGCGCCAAGGCGGCGGCCATGACCTCGATGTCGCGCCCGAACTAAAGAGCGCCCCATCCCAAAAAAATAGGCCCGGCGAGTCTCCTCGCCGGGCCTTTCATTTGCAGGCGACTGCTTAGAAGTCGGCGGTCAGGCCCACGAAGATGTAGCGACCCATCGCGTCGTAAGTTTGCGGATAGGTGTTGTTGTTGCCCGTCGTGCCGACGCTGTAGGACAGCGGCGGATCGCGATCGAGGATGTTGTTGACCCCGGCGCGCAGGCGCAGGTTCTCGCGAACCTGCCAAGTGCCGGCCAGGTCGAGGTAGTTCTGGGCGTCGAACGAGCCGTCCAGGCGATCGGTCCCGCCCAGATTGTCAACTCCGCCGTAGTAGCGCCAGGTCAGCGAGAGGTCGCTGCTCCACGGCGTCTGCCAGGTGACGCGAGCGCGGTGACGCCATTCGTTCTTGGGCGTGCCGCATTCATTGCCGAAGAAGCCCACGCAGTCATACGGGGTGACGCCTTCGCCCGGATCGGTCTCCAGCTTCTCCAACCACGAACCGACGAAGTTGAAGGCCAGCTTGCCGTATTCGCTGAGGTTGAAGCGCTCCAGCTCCAAGCCGTAGTTGACGTTCACATCGACGCCGGAGGTTTCCAGCCCGCCGATGTTGGTGTTGAACGCCTCCACATAGCCGCCGGTGGTCCACAGGGTGCCGATATCGCTGCGGACGATGCGGGCGCAAGCGGCCGGGTCGTCATTCTCATAGCAGCGTTCCAGGGTCACCAGCGGATCGATGATGTCGATCCGGTCCTTCAGCTTGATCGAGTAGTAGTCGACCGAGATGTTCAGCCCGGGAGCGAACGACGGCGTGAACACCGTGCCGATGGTGAAGGTGTCGGCGGTTTCCGGCGCCAGGTCGGGGTTGCCGGCCTGCAGGAAGTTGTACTGACCGGCTGGGCTTTCCAGCAGGCCGCCTGCGTCCGTCGCCAGACCGTACTGGGCCGCAGGCACGCCGGTGGCGACGCACTGCGCCAGGCTGGCCGTCGGGTTCGGGCCGCAAGGATCGCCGTCGGAGTCGAACAGGTTCAGGCCTTCCGGCCGGAACAGTTCGACCACGTTCGGCGCGCGGGTGGTGCGGGCGAAGCTGGCGCGGAAGCGGATGTCCTGCACCGGCGCCCAGTCGAGGCCCAGGCCATAGGCGTCCGAGTTGAACTTGTCGTAGGTGGACCGACGATAGGAACCGTTGATGGACACCTGCTCGGCCAGGGGCTGGCCCTCGATCAGCGGCATCCGGAACTCGCCGAACAGGTCGTAGACCTGAACCGAGCCGGAGACGTTCGGGGTGGGTCCGCCCTGACCGGCCAGGTCGCCGGTCTGGAAGGCCACGTCCGAAGCGGCGTCGAGCTTGTCACGACGGTACTCGGCGCCGAACGCGACCTGCAGACCCTGTTCGGCCCAGGGACTGGCCCAGCCGTACTTCGTCAGGTCGCCGGTCATGGCGGCCGTCAGAACCTGCTGCTCGGTCTTGCCGCGCTGAAGGCCGGCCACCTGGATGTAGTTGAGGGCTTCCTGCGTCACGCCGTCTGGCGAGTAGAGGTTGTAGGGCACGCAGGCGGCGTCGACCGGAGCCAGCGGGCCGGTCGGGCCGTCCGGATCGATGGCCGAGACGCAGGCGGCCTGACCCGTGGCGGGGTCGATGGCGACGTCCAGGGCGCGGCCGATGCGGATGTTGGAGAACTCGTTGCGGTAGATACGGCTCAGCTGGACCTTCGAATAGGTCGCCGCGATGTCGTAGCTCCACGCGTCGTCCAGGTCGCCGCGGATGCCCACCACCCCGCGATAGTTCTGCGAGCTGATGTCGTCCTGACGGCCGCCGCCTTCGACGTTGCGTCGGCCCACCAGAACCTCAACGCTTTCGACGCCGGCGGCGCACCCGAGACCGGCGGCCTGAGCGGCGCTGAGCAGGGGGTTGTCGCAGCTGATGTTGTAGCCGCCGTTGGCCGAGGTGCCGCCGCCGAAGAAGATGCCGGACGGGGCGATCTGGGCGACCGTGCTGTAGTCGCTGAACGACAGGCTGGTGAAGGCCTCGATCTTGTCGTTGACCTGATAGTTGCCGAAGGCCCCCAGGGTGTAGCGCTCATCTGGGCGCTGGAAGTGGTTCAGCGGCCCGAAGTTGTAGGCGTCGTTGCCCGTGTAGTTGCGGAAGCCGCCGCCGTCGGCCACGGTCAGGTTCGCGCCGTTCTCCAGCGACAGGAAGCGGCCGGTGGCGTTGGTCGACGAGCCGCCGCAGGTGAAGTCGTCCCCGGCTTCACCGCCCAGCGAACAGGCCGAATAGTCGCGATCGCGGCCCAGGATCTTGTTGTTCTTACGCCAACCGGCATAGGCGGTCAGGTTGCCGCGATCATCCGGGGCGTTGACGCCCATGGCGATGGTGACCTCGCGGCTGAAGCCGTCCATCACATTGTCGTCGGGCAGTCGGAACTGCGACGGGTTGCCGCTGGCGCGGCCCTCGATGACGCGGCGCAGGTTGCCGGGGCCGTCATAGTCGTTGTTGTGCTGGTTGAAGCCGTACTGCGCGTCGATCTGCAGACCTTGGAAATTCTTGCGCATGATGAAGTTCACGACGCCGGCGATGGCGTCTGAACCGTAGACGGCGGCGGCGCCGCCCGTCAGGACCTCGACACGCTCGACCAACTGGCCCGGAATCTGGTTCAGGTCGGCGGCCGTGTCGTTCGGCGAGCCGTAGCCCATACGGCGCCCGTCGATCAGGACCAGCGTCCGGTCAGGTCCGAGCGCGCGCAGGTCCACGCTGGCGGTGCCCGAGGCGCCGTTCGAGACGGTCGAGTTCTGCGCCGCGAAGGCCTGAGGCAGCTGATTCACCAGGTCTTCGACCCGAGTGACGCCCTGAACGTCGATGTCCTCGCCGGTCACCTGGGTCACGGGGCTGGTCGTAGTCAGGTTGGGCTGAGGAATGCGCGATCCGGTGACGATGATGTCGCCCACTCGGGCCGCTTCTTCCTGGGTCGACTGCGCGGCGGCCGGGCCCGCGAAGGCCGCGATCGTCATGCCTGTGATGATCGTTGATGCAAGCAAATGCTTGCGATTAATGAAGGTACTCAAAGGAAGCCTCCTCTTGTCTGCCCTGTCCTATGGGGTTCCCAAGGACTTTATCGATCAGGTCTTCGACATCGACATCGTGAGCATTGATAACGGATCAATCTCGATCAAATGTTAGGCGCGTTATGTCAGTCTTCGCTATGTCAAAGGCGATGGCGGATATAACGAGGTCTTCTGTGTCTCTAATTGAGCACATATCAGCCGCATTGATGTCAGATTTGATTAGGTCGGCTAGGGAGGGTTTCGTGCCAAAATTTTTCAGAAATCTGCGGCTAAGGCGCCAGGAAAGGGCTGTTTTTTCAGCAGCCGCGATAATGCTGGTCTGGGGGGCGGGAGGTTCCGTCGCGGCTCAGGCCCAGGCTGGATCGGACCGGCTCGCCCCCCTGCTGGACTGCCGCCGGATCGAGGACAGGCTCGCGCGCGTCGATTGCTATGACGCCGTGACGGATCGGCTGGCGGCGGCGCAGACAGCCGGGGACCTCGTCGTGGTCGATCGCGGCAAGGTCACGGAGTTGAGGCGGCAACTGTTCGGCTTTGCAGCGCCGGCCATGGGCGCGCTGTTCGGCGCCGCAGACCACGATCGCGTCGAGTCTATCGAAACCACGCTAGATCGCGCCGTTCAGCAGGTCGACGGCAAGTGGCGATTCCACTTGGGGGACGGCTCCCAATGGGGCCAGGTGGACTTCGATCCCGTCCGTTTTCAGAACAGGCCCGGTCAGGCCGTCAGGGTGCGCCGGGCGGCGCTGGGCAGCTATATGCTGACCACGGGCAACAGCCGCGCGGTCCGCGTCCAGCGCTACTAGCGCGCCTCTACGCCGCCGCGCGTCGCCTCAGACGCGCCACCCGGCGCAGGCGGCGCCAGAAGCGGCCGCGCGCGGGCTCGGGATAGGGCTGCAGGTTCTCGATGAACTGCTCGGCCGAGGCGCGCCAGCTGAACTTCTCAGCATAGGAGCGCACGTCTTTGCGGTCGAGCTCAAGGCACTTCAGACAGGCGGTCTTCAGGTCGTCGTCGATGAAGCCGGCGCCCGAGCCGGGGATCAGGTCGATCGGGCCATGCGCCGGATAGGCGGCGACCGGCGTGCCCGTGCCCATCGCCTCCAGAATCACCAGGCCGAAGGTGTCGGTCCAGCTGGGGAAGACGAAGACGTCGGCGTCGGCGAAGCAGCGCGCCAGCTCCTCCCCGAACTTGGCCCCGAGGAATTTGGCGTCCGGGTATTTCTCTTCCAGATCGGCGCGGGCCGGGCCGTCGCCAACGACGATCTTGGTGCCCGGCAGGTCCAGGCCGAGGAAGGTCTCGATGTTCTTCTCGACGGCCACGCGGCCGACGTTGAGGAAGAAGGGACGGGGCCACGCGTCGCCGCCCATCTCCTTGTAGATCGGTTCAAGGTCGGGGCGGAACAGCTCGGTGTCCACGCCGCGCGTCCACGGCGAGACGTTCTTGAAGCCGTGCTCGACCAGTTCGTCGCGCAGGGTCGGGGTGGCCACCATCAGCCGCCCCGACGGCTTGTGGAACCACTTCATATAGGCGTAGCCGACCTGAACCGGGATCGGGAAACGAGCCGAGACGTATTCCGGGAATTTGGTGTGATAGCTGGTCGTGAAGGGCAGCTTCCACTCCACGCAGATGCGCCGCGTGGCGATGCCCAGCGGACCTTCGGTGGCGATGTGGACGGCTTCGGGCTCGAAGGCGCGCAGGCGTTCGCGGATCTCTTCCTCGGCGCCCAGGGCCAGCCGGATCTCCGGATAGGTCGGGCAGGGAATGGTCTTGAACTGGCTGGGTTCGATGACCTCCACCTCATGACCCATGGCGCGGCATTCGGCCACGGTGCGGGTCAGGGTGCGGACGACGCCGTTGACCTGAGGCTCCCAAGCGTCGGTGACCAGAACAATGCGCATGAAGTCGATAGGGCCTTGAGCCGTTCGCGAAGGTGAAACTTCTAGACGCTCCGCATGACGAAGGCGAGACGGCATGATATTGCGCTGTGCAGAGGGTTTTCGTCTCGATAGATGAACATCTCCGCGCACGCCCCCGTCCGGGCGCCGGTTTCCCCTGGAATGACGAGCGTGCCCCGAAGCTTACGCGGAGTTATGGGTGATCATGCGATGCACATTCGGGCGCACTGACCATATATCCAGAAATTCACAGGATGGATTTCATGACGCCGACCGATCTTCGCCATTGGGATGAGCTGGACCGGAACAAGTACCGGGACGAACGTGAGGTGGTGGCCGAGCTGCTGGCCGCCGAACCCCTGACGCCTGACGGTCGCGCGGCGGTCCTGAACGACGCCATCGGCCTGGTCGAAAGCGCCCGCAAGAGCCAGAAGCGCCAGGGCGTGGTCGAGAGCTTCCTGCAGGAGTTCTCCCTGGGCACCCGCGAAGGTCTGGCGCTGATGTGTCTGGCCGAGGCCCTGCTGCGCACGCCTGACGCCGACACCCGCGATCGCCTGATCGCCGAGAAGATCGGCTCGGCCGACTGGGCCTCGCACCTGGGTCAGTCGGACAGCCTGTTCGTCAACGCCTCGACCTGGGGCCTGATGCTGACCGGCAAGCTGGTCGACGTCGACGATGAAGCGCGCAGCGACCTGCCGAACTTCCTCAAGCGTCTGGTCGGGCGCCTGGGCGAGCCGGTCATCCGCCAGGCCGTCGCCACCGCCGTGAAGATCATGGGCGAGCAGTTCGTCGTCGGCCGCACCATCGAGGCGGCGCTGAAGCGTTCCGACCGCGAAAACTGGCTGTGCAGCTTCGACATGCTGGGCGAGGGCGCCCGCACCGCCGCCGACGCCGAACGCTATGAAAAGATCTACGCCGACGCCATCGAGGCCGTGGGCAAGACCGCCAAGGGCGAAGGCCCCGAGCGCGGCCATGGCGTCTCGGTCAAGCTGTCGGCCCTGTCGCCGCGCTATCAGGCGGTGCAGGAGGACCGGGTGTGGGAGGAGCTCTATCCCCGCATCCTGCGCCTGGCGCTGATCGCCGCCAAATACGACATCAACTACACCATCGACGCCGAAGAGGCCGACCGTCTGGCCCTGTCGCTGAAGCTGCTGGAGCGGCTGGCGCGCGAACCGGCGCTGGGCGACTGGCAGGGCCTGGGCCTGGCCGTTCAGGCCTATCAGAAGCGCACGACCGAGACGGTGGCCAAGCTGGCCGAACTGGCCAAGTCGTCGGGCCGTCGCCTGATGGTGCGCCTGGTCAAGGGCGCCTATTGGGACACCGAAATCAAGCTGGCCCAGGTCAACGGCCGCACCGACTATCCGGTGTTCACGACCAAGCCGGCGACCGACCTGAACTATCTCGTCTGCGCCAAGGCGCTGATCGAGGCCTCGCCTTATATTTTCTCGCAGTTCGCCACCCACAACGCCCACACCCTGGCCGCCGTGCACCGCATGGCCGCCGATCGCGGCGTGACCATCGAGTTCCAGCGCCTGCACGGCATGGGCGAGGCGCTGTATGACGGCGCCAAGGTCGAGTGGGGCGATGTCGTCGTGCGCGCCTACGCCCCCGTCGGCGGCCACGAGGAACTGCTGCCCTATCTGGTGCGCCGTCTGCTGGAAAACGGCGCCAACTCCTCCTTCGTCCACGCCCTGCTGGACGAGCGCGTGCCTGCGGCCGACGTGGCCGCCGATCCCATCACCTCGGTCGAGGCCCAGCCCGATCGCCATCCGAAGATCCCTGTGCCCATGAACATCTACGGTGACCGCAAGAACTCCCTCGGCCGCGACTATTCGCAGGCTTCCGACCGCGAGCTTCATGCGGCGGCCCTGGAGCGCGTCGACAGCGAGAAGCTGACCGCCGGTCCGATCATCGGCGGAAAACTCCGGGCGGGCGTGAACCCGCAGGACGTCACCAACCCCTATGACCGCAGCCGCGTGCTGGGCCATGTCTCCGAAGCCTCGGTCGAGGACGTCGACGCCGCCGTCAACGCCGCCGCCGAGGCCCAGGTCGCCTGGGACCGTCTGGGCGGCGCGGGCCGCGCCCCGGTGCTGCGCGCCATGGCGGACGCTCTGGAAGCCGAACTGGACCGTCTGGTCGCCCTGCTGTCGCGCGAAGCGGGCAAGACGCTGAACGACGGCGTGGCCGAGGTGCGCGAAGCCGCCGACTTCTGCCGCTACTACGCCCTGCTGGCCGAGCGCGACTTCGGCGGCCGCCAGACCCTGAAGGGCCCGACCGGCGAGACCAACGAACTGGTCCTGCACGGCCGCGGCGTCTTCGCCGCCATCAGCCCGTGGAACTTCCCGCTGGCCATCTTCACCGGCCAGATCGCCGCTGCGCTCGCCGCCGGCAACGCCGTGGTGGCCAAGCCCGCCGAGCAGACGCCGCTGATCGCCGCCGAAGCCGTGCGCCTCTACTACAAGGCCGGTCTGAACCCCGATCTGCTGGCCCTGGTCCCGGGCCGCGGCGAGACCGTCGGCGTGGCCCTGACCAACCACCCGGGCATCGACGGCGTGGCCTTCACCGGCGGCACCGACACCGCCAACGCCATCAACCGCGGCCTGGCCGCGCGCCCGGGCGCCATCATCCCCTTCATCGCCGAGACGGGCGGCCTGAACGGCATGTTCGTCGACACCACGGCGCTGAAGGAACAGATCATCGACGACGTCATCCTGTCGGCCTTCGGCTCGGCGGGTCAGCGTTGCTCGGCCCTGCGCATCCTCTATGCGCCCAAGGATTCGGCCGACGCCCTGATCGAGGGCCTGAAGGGCGCGCTGGCCGCCCAGGTGCTGGGCGATCCGACCGACGCCAGGACCGACATCGGCCCGGTGATCGACGCCGAAAGCCGCGCCAACCTGGAAGCCCACGTCGAGCGTCTGTCCAGGGAAGCCAAGATCATCGCCCGCGCCGAACTGCCGGCCGGGGCCGACAAGGGCGACCTGTTCGCCCCGGTCATCGCCGAGATCCCGACCCCGGACTTCCTGGAACGCGAAGTCTTCGGCCCGATCCTGCACGTCTATCGCTACGACCCGAAGGATCTGGAGACGGTGGCCGGCAAGCTGGCGGCGCGCGGCTTCGGCCTGACGCTGGGCGTCCACAGCCGTATCGACGCCTTCGCCCGCGAAGTGATGGAGCTGGTCCCGGCGGGCAACGTCTACGTCAACCGCTCGATCATCGGCGCGGTGGTCGGCGTCCAGCCCTTCGGCGGCGAAGGCCTTTCCGGCACCGGCCCCAAGGCCGGCGGCCCCAACAGCCTGATCCGCTACGCCGCCGAGAAAGCCATCAGCATAAACATCGCCGCCCAGGGCGGGGACCCGGCGCTGCTGAACCTTTGAGTTAGCGGGCGAGACAGTTAGCTGTTCTGGTCTGCTCCTTGATCAGCAGTTACCCGACCAGCCAAAAACTAGATGGGGCTGAGGTTTTGATCCCAGCCCCCCCCCGCTCTCTCTGTAGCGCGCCACTTCGATTTGGAATGTCGGACACTTGAAGTTGGAGCAAAAGCGGCCGGTGGTTGAGGCCACTTAGAGGGGCGTTTGAGGGGCCTTTAAGGCCCCTTTTTCACGTCTGCCGTCCGGTGGCCGGTGATCTTGGACGCGAAGCCAGCGCCCTCGAAATCAGCCGTATGTTCGGCGGTCTCAGTGATCCAGTCGCCGAACATTTCATCACGCAGGCCCAGAACCGTGAACGGCGTCTGCCCCAGGGTTTCGGGGCGGCCGGGCATAGTCAGGTCCACGCCCTTCTGGGCGCGTTGCGACTTCGCCAGTTCGGCCTCGGCCGCCGCCTTGGCCGTCTCCTCAGTCGGAAGATGCTTCGCAGGGTCTTCACCGGATCGCCGGACCCAGCCGTGGCGAACCGCGTCCGCCCCGCCCTGGCGTCGCGCCAGCGGGCGCGGACGGAGCCATGTTCGTCGCGGTCGGCCTCTAGCAGGCTCCAACGGATCAGGTCACCCTTCGCCCGGTCCAGGACGATGCCGGGGAGCGCCTTGGCCCGATACCGACTGGCCGGTGGTTGAGGGAGGGAAGACCAAGCGGCCGCCCTTGAACGCCGCCACCGCACCATGCAGGCGGCTCAAGCGCGTCAGGAAGTGCATGTCCAATTCATTATCCTGGTCGATATGGGCCACGGCGCGGCCGGCCAGGTCGGGCGCGACAGCGGGCGTCAGGCTCTGCTCGGCCGCGATCTTGGCGACGATGGCTCCGATGGTGGTGTCATGCCGCCTTCAGACCCGCCCGCATGTCGGCCGACTTGGCGCAAATGGTCAGGATATCGGGCGGCCCCTCGGGCTGCGTTTCATCTATAGTCGACTGACCCATATAGGCCAGCTCACCGCCCACATAGCCCAGCGACACGCCCAGAACGACCCTCCGCGTCGGCGGCTCGATGACATAGCCCGCATCGTCCAACACGATTTCCAACGTGTCGGCGTCGTCGCCCGAGTTGTCGGTGACGATCCGCATCAAGTGCGACCGGATCACGGCCGAACGATCATTCGCCCCCCACCATCAAGCGAAAGTCGGGCTTCAGTCCCGCAGTTTCAGCCTTCTGCGTTCGGGGGTAGTCGGCAGGTCCGGCAGGGTCACGAGAACACCGGCCGGAAGAACGGGGGCAGGTCCGCCAAGTGCGAGTTGGCGCCCAGGACTGCCTCGGTCGCCTTGCCGGGTGGTGATTTGACGGCTCATGCGGCGCCGCTCTGGGGCTGGGCCTGGTCGGGCGAGGTCTCTGGCGGGACCGCGCCCAGGGAGAGGCGGAAGTCTTCGCGGAGGGGAGCGCCCGAGGCGTCGAACGCACCCTCGCCCGTCCGCCGCTCGACGCGCTCGATCAGGGATTCGCCCCAGACGTTGCCCCGACCGTCCGTCAGCACCTGGGGCTTATGGGTGCGGGCGGCGGCCACAAAGCTATCCACGCGATCCATGGCGTGGCGTTGGCCCGGATAGCAAACGCCTTCAATGTCGATGGTCATGTCTTCGCCCAGCACTCGGCGGCCGGACTACCTCCCGCGCGGTCCATGCGAGCGACGCGGATTTCCAGCGTCTGCGAGAGCTGGCGATAGGAGCCCTCCTCCATGGAGAAGCGGATTTCGCCCAGGGTCATAAGAACGGTGATGGATCAGGCCGCGTCGTGCAGTCGGCGCCGCAGCTCGGCGGCGATGTCTCGGTCGATCCGGCGGCCCGTGGTCTGGTCGCCGCCGCTCTGGACCGAGACGTGGATGGTCAGGGTTTCGATATGGACGCCGCCCGTGCGCGGCCCGGCGGGAGCGGCCGAGGCGGCGGACATTGACGAGGCGGCCGGCTGGGCGATGGCGGGCAAGGCGGCGCCCGCCACAGGCATGGCGCCGACCACGGCCGCGCCGATGGCCGCGACGCGGCGAACCGCCGTCCGGCCGCCGCGATCCAGGCCGAGGGTCAGGCCCGCGATGGTGTCGGCGCCCAGACCCCATGAAGACCCGCGACGGCGACCGGATGCCAAGCCCCGACTTGAACCACCCCACGGCGGGACTGGCCGTCTCCATGACCGCGTTTTTCACGCTGCCTGTCATGGAGCGGATGCCGTTGATCAGGCTCTGAAGGATCATCCCGCCCCAGCCGCTGAACCGCGCCTGAAGGCCGCCGAAGAAACCCGTCAGGCCGGACCATGCGGCCCGGATCGTGTCCATGGGCCGCCACGCCAGGACCGCCCGAATATTGGGGATGCCCATGCGGATGCCCGCCACGAACAGGCCGACCGGCGATAGCTTGAAGGCGATGGCCAGCACCCGGCCAAACTTGCGCCCCGCCTCGGCGGCGCTGGTCACGCTCTTGTCGGCGGCGTCAACTGGCGTCAGCAGGCGGCCGAACCACCCGGCCACCTTGCCGACGCCATCCGCGAAGCCGTCCCATAGAGGCTTGAGCGGGGCGAGCATCGAGCCGATGGCGGACAGCGCCGGGGCGAACGCCTTGCCCAGGGCCTGACCCACGCCGCCGAAGAAGCCTTGATGGGCTCCCAATACTTGCGGACGACCAAGGCCGACGCCGACGACTGCGGCAACGGCGGCCGCCCCGATCAGCACAACAGGATTGGCCAGCGTCGACAGGTTGAAGCCGATGGCGGCGAGACGCATCCGGCCGAAGAGGCCGATGACCTGGGTCGCCCCCGTCTTGAACGCCGCACCGCCGAGGCCCCCAGGGCCGAGCATGGTTTTCGCCATGAACAAGGGTCCGAGGATGCCGACCACGGCGTTGCCGACCGCCCCGGCCAGCCCGGCCACTGCCCAAACGGCGGTCTTGGCCAGGAACGACTCGCTTTCTCCGGCGCGGCTCATCCAGTTGGAGACGGACTCCAGCACGGTCGCCGCCGCGCCAACAGCGGGCGCGAGGATTTTGCCTGCCTCCACGCCCAACTTGTGCGCATTGTTGTAGGTCAGCAGGGTGCGGACCAGGGCGCGGACGCCCATTTCCGGGGACACGTAGACGACGAATTCCGCGTCCGTCTGATCCTTGGCCTGGCCTTGCCAGGTGACGCCGGAGACGCGGCGGATATTGCCGGGATTGTTGTTGCGAACGCCGCGCGTCGGACGGCGAGCCGTTTGGCCCTGGGTCATTTTGGGTGTGGCCCCCGTGACGCGCCGCCCTAGCGCGAGCGCAGGGTCATCAGGCCAAAATGACGGGGGTGGCCACACTCCGAAGAACTTCGGTCCGGGGGCTCAATCCTCGAAAAGATCGAGCGTGTTCTGCTCTTTGAACGCCAGTCCGAGGCGGCGGTTAACCTGGTGGTATAGTTCGACGGTGCGGCGGTGGACGCCCAGCACCTTGGCCGTCTGGCCGTTCGACAGGCCGTCGCGGCGCATCTGGCGCATCGCCTGTTTGCGGCGCTCGACCGACGACAGCTGGCCGAGCGGGATGATGATTCGGTTCGCCACCGCCTTGGCCGGGCAGTTCGGCGACGAGTCCGACAATAAGCTGGCGCGCATGAATATCGAGGTGATGCACTCCATCATCCTGAAGCTCGCCATGGCCGCCGCGACCAGCGACGGCGCTGAAGGTGAAGAGGGCGGGAAGGCCGTCGTTCTGGACGCCGAGGTCATGTTCATGAGCCGGTCACTTCAGGCCGAGTTCAAGAAAGAGGCGATCAAGAAGCTGGACGAGGCCGTCCAGTCCGGCGACGCCGAAGCGGAGGCGATGCGTAGCCAAGCGCATCCTGTTCGGCTGATGGCGGCCGACCGTTGGGCCGACGCTGGCCCCCTGATCAACTTCCACCCGTATCAACGACGCTGGCTGGACGACAAGTCGAGGTTTGAATCCTGTCGCGCGGCGAGCGCCAGGCGAAGGAGGCGATGGAGGCGGCGGTGACCCACGCCTGGACCACGGCCACGGTGACGCGCCGACCCGGCCGCAGGACATGGGCTTGGTGCAACGCATCCTGGACGACGGCGAACTGATCGAACGGGGCCGACCGTCGCAGCGTCTATGTCTTGGAGACCGACGGCCGCCTGGCACCTGGCAGTGCGGACGACCGGCGCGGGAGAGCTGGCGGCGCTGACCCAGTTTGTTTCCAGCGCTCGCGCCACAGACGCCGTGCGTCGTCGCGGCCGGAAAAATCGGAAGTAGGGGGAGCGTGGACGGAGGGTCGCTAGCCCCTCTTGGTTTGACATCACTTGCCGTAATCGTCGGCTGTATCGCACTCCTGTCCATGGCGCCGGAACCGCCGCCCCGTAAGACAAGACCGCCGTCGTCGATGCAAACAATTCACCGACTCAGCCGTCAGCGCGCCTAACCAACGTCAAAGCTGAGGAGGTCCGCCACGACCTTCAACCGCTCCTCCCCCGGCTGGCGAATGGTGAACTTTACCCTGGTCTCCCGAACCCGAAAATCACCCACTGTGAAGACGGCGACACGCTCTGCCAGATGGATCAGTTGATGTTCCTGCGTGAATGGAAGGCCGCGCGCGAAGGCGACTACGCTGCACAGCGCAACGTCGCCTTTTGTTTCCGACGATCATCCACCTGCAGCGTCGTGCCGGATCGGATTCAGGGCTGCGCTTGGCGCGTCATCATCATCGATGCTGCCGACTCCTAAATGCATGAAGGTGATATCTCCAATTTCGAGCTTGAGTGTGGCCAACTCAGTCAGGCTGGACGGATCGCAGCGGACGCCCAAGCCTCCCGCATTAAAGGTTTGATCGAGCAGGCGAGTGGCGAGAATTTAGGTCCCAGTTCGCGCCAACCTGTGAGGGGGGCACCTCGGCCTGAAACCTAGACAGGGCGGGCATTCGCCCAGTTCGACGCGAACTGGGACCACAAGGTCCCGGTTCCGCCGCTTGCGTTTAGGTCCGTCGCGCTCGCTCACCAGCCAATCCAGCCCATCAATCAGGCTTCCCTCAAGCTTGCGTCATGCTGACCTTAGCCCGCCATTGCGGGCGTTTGGGTCGTCCAGGCGCTGGCCTAAGGGCGGCCTAAGGCTTCTTTGCGCCGCCGACCACCGCCGACAAATTGTCTAAGATCAAGTGAGCGAGGTCTGTCTAAATCGGCGTTTCCGTTAGACAACGATTGCGCGCCGACCGCCGACAAATTTTTGAGGGAAAGCCTTGGCCAGTAAAGGTTTGTCCCACGTTGTTCCGCACTGGCCCCCCTTTCTAAACCCTAGTGTCCCCTAACACTCTCCCTCCATGTTGACGTTCTGCAATAAGAGACCTGCCAGTTTATGTTAGCTCTTTACGAAGGGTTTTGCGGGATTTCCCACGACTGTCGTATATGGTGGTACATCTTTAGTTACCACTGCGCCCATGCCGATGACGGCTCCCTTGCCGATTACTAATGGTTTTGAGAGGCTGCCCTGCTTTATTACCACGTTTGTTCCGATGTAGGCGTGGTCATGTATGTGAACATTTCCGTTGCAGTGCACGCTCGGAGCGAATGTTACAAAATCTCCAATTACGCAGTCGTGCGCAACGTAGGAAAAGATGTTTGCGTGGAAAAATCTTCCGATCTTGGTGTTTGATGTAACAATAGTGTTATGACAAAGTATTGCGCCTTCTCCAATTTCATTGAATTCGTCAATTGTACATTTCTTTGAGTTTAGATTAATCGGCTTTGCGCCGTTCATTATGCATTTCGTTGCTATTTTTTCTCGAAGTTTTGAGTCGCCTATTGCGATGTTGAAGAATTTTTCTTTACACGGAATGCTAAAAAAGTGATCTTCGGAGATAACCTTGTAACCATTTATTTCACTGAACTCCGAGTGCATTTCAACGAAATAGAGCTCTATATCGTTATGTCCTGATCCCGGTAGTGAATCTTTATCAACTATAGGCATAACTTCTCGGGCGAATCCTCCCGCGCCGAAAAGACCAAAAATAACCTTGCTATTTTCATTGCCTGTGTCTGGTTGGTGTTTCATTTTTCTTTCCTTAGCAGCGAATCTGTTTGGATGTAATTGTGTAATTTCTTCACTCGTTAGTTGTTGTTATGAGAATAAATATTCTCCGTTTTGAAGACTAAGATAGCGAATTGTTTGCGATCGAACAGCTAACCTGATTTTCTGGGAAATGGTCCAGAACGAACTACGGCGCTTTTAGTTGACCTATCGATCAGCTCGCTGATCCACCGGGCAGTGTCAATCAATTGGTTCAGATCGTAGCCGGTGGAAAAGCCCGCTCGCTCCAGCATGTAGACCAGATCTTCGGTGGCGATGTTGCCGGTCGCGCCGGGCGCGAAGGGGCAGCCGCCGATGCCGCCGACCGAGGCGTCCAGCACGTCCACGCCCGCCTCGACGCCAGCATAGGCGTTGGCCAGGCCGGTGTTGCGGGTATCGTGGAAGTGCAGGCGCAGGGTCGCGTCGGGCGCGGCCTTTCGGGCGGCCTCGACCTTTTTCGTCACGCTCCACGGATCGCCGACGCCGATGGTGTCGGCCAGGGCGATCTCCTCGACGCCCAGGGCGGCGATGCGGGCGACCAAGTCGCCGACCTGCTGGACTGAAATCTCGCCGTCGAACGGACAGCCCCATATGCAGGACAGGGTGGCCGACAGCTTCGGCGTCGCGCCGGGCGCGCCGTCTGCATTGGCGCGGCCCGCCATGATGGCGGCCAGCATCTGCACCTGCTGGTCGACGGTCAGGCCCTGGTTCTTCAGGCCGAAGCCGTCGGTGGCCGACAGGGCGACGTTGACCTCGTCCACCGCCGTGCCGAGAGCGCGGTCGTAGCCCTTGCCGTTCAAGACGAGGCCGATGCGGCTGCGGCCCTCAAGGCGGGGCAGGGCGGCCATGACCTCTTCGGCGCCCGCCATCTGGGGCACGTATTTGGGGTGGACGAAGCTGACCGCCTCGATGCGTTTCGCCCCGGCCGCCTCCAGCCGCTGGACGAAGTCGGCGCGCACGGCGGGCTCCAGCACCGTCTTCTCGTTCTGCAGGCCGTCGCGCGGGCCGACCTCGACGATCTGGATGAAACGTCCCATCAGCGGGCCCTCCGTTCGCCTGAACCCGCCGGCGCGTAGACGGTCAGGCGCACGTCGTCGCCCGAGGAATAGTTGTGGCCGGTGACCACGCCGACGGCCCGCCCGGCGGCGCCCAGGTCGGCCAGGGCGCGGCGGAAGGCCTCGTCGTCGCGGGCCTCGACGATGGCAGGACGACCCTCGGCCAGGGCGCGAGCGGCGCCGGCGCCGTCGGTGAGCTGGGTGTCCTTGCCGGTCAGGAAGACGAAGCTGGGCTCATGGAAGGTGGTGATGGCCACCGGCCCCGGATAGCGGCCCTGGGCGGGGTTCAGCTCGGCCGAGTCCAGCGTCTGTACCAGGCGGGGCGCGATCGACAGCGGGCGCAGCTGGCGGATGGTCCCTGCCAGGCCCGCATGGGCCAGAATGCCGAAGACGACGGCGATCAGCACCCCGGTGATCGCCGCGCGGTTGACCAGCAGGAAGCCTCCGACCGCCGCGGCCATGACGGCGAAGACGATGGTGACGGTGGCCCAAGTCTGGGCGGTCGAGCGGCCGAACTCGGTCAGGCCGTAGACGGTGATCAGGCAGATGACCACGGCCGCGAACAGGCCCAGCAAGGCGCCAGTCACCCGCGACACCTTGCCAATCGGCTGGGTCAGGGCGGCGGCGGCCAGCAGGGCGATCGCGCCGAAGATGGGCAGGGTGTAGTGCCACAGCTTGGTCGGGGCCAGTTCGAACATCAGCCAGGCCGGGACCAGCCAGCAGACGGCGAAGCGGATCGCCGGCTCGGCCCGGCGATGCCAGCCCGTCGCCAGGGCGGCGGGCAGCATCAGGGTGACGGGGAACAGCAGCAGCGGCGACAACAGCACATACATGCCGGGGAAGCCGCCGTGGCTTTCGTGCGCGCCCGCGATCTTGGGTGCCAGGTCGCCGCCGATGGCTTCGCGCCAGAAGCCGCCGTCGGTGGCGATGGTGATGGCGATGGCCCAGGGCCCGACCAGCAGGGCCGTCAGCGGCAGGCCCCAGCCCCATCCCAACTGCCCCAGCCATTTGATGTTGCGGTCCCAGATCGACAGGGCGATGACGGCCAGCGCCACGACCAGAAGGCCGATCGGTCCCTTGATCAGGATGGACAGGCCGATCCCGACCCAGAAAAGCAGCTTGTGCAGCCGGTTCGACTTCTCGCCCGCCCGCGTGGACATGTAGATGCGCGCCAGCGCCGCCATCGACAGGGTGGTCAGACCCGCCAGCATGGCGTCGGTCTTGGCGATGCCCGCCTCGGTCGACAGCAGGAAGGTCGCGCCCAGCATCACGCCGGCCAGGAAGCCCGCCCTGTTGCCGAACAGGGCGGCGCCCGCCCAGGCCACGGCCCAGGCCGCCAGCATGGCGCCCAGCAGCGACGGCAGGCGATAGGGCTGGATGGTGCGGTCCTCGACGTCCGAAGTCACGGCCACGGCGGCGGCCTGCATCCAGTAGATGCCGATGGGCTTCTTCCAGCGCGGATCGTCCTGGAAGCGGATGTCGACATAGTCGCCGCCTTCCAGCATCTGGGCCGTCGCCTGGGCGAAGCGGCTCTCGTCCCGGTCCAGCGGCGGCAGCAGCAGCAGGCCGGGCAGGCCGGCGATCAGGGCCAGCAGGGCCGCAAGGACAGGGCCGCGCCAGCCGGCGATGTAATGATCCAGGTTCGGGCGGTTCATGGCGCACTCGTATCACGCCGGACGCGGCGTCCGGAAGCTTCGCCTTGTGCGACGGCTGTGGACGCGCCGTTTCGCCGAGGCGCGGCCTGCGCTAAGGAAGGCCGATGACCGACCGCTCCGCTTCCTCGCCCGACATTTCCGTCGTCGTGCCCGTGCATGATGAATCCGGCGCCGCCGTGCCCCTGGCGCGCGAAATCGCCGAGGCCTTCGCCGGGCGGTCCTATGAGATGATCTTCGTCAACGACGCCAGCCGGGACTCCACCCTGGCCGAGCTGCAGGCGGCGATGGCCGAACTGCCCGCCCTGCGGGTGCTGTCGCACGGAACCAACGCGGGGCAGAGCCGGGCGGTGCGCACCGGCGTCCTGGCCGCGCGGGCGCCGATCATCGTCACCCTGGACGGCGACGGCCAGAACCCGCCCGCCGACGCCCCGCGCCTGGTCGACGCCCTGATCGCCGCCCCGCCCAGCGTCGCCCTGGTCGGCGGCGTGCGCGCCAAGCGTCAGGACAGCAACGCCAAGCGCCAGGCGTCGCTTTGGGCCAACCGCATCCGCAGGAAACTGCTGGGCGACGACGCCGATGACACCGGCTGCGGGCTGAAGGCCTTCCGCCGCGACGTCTTCCTGCGCCTGCCCTACTTCGATCACATCCACCGCTACCTGCCGGCGCTGATGATCCGCGAGGGGTATGAGAACCGCTACCTGGAGGTCGATCACCGCCACCGCGAGACGGGCCGGTCGAAATACACCAACTGGGGCCGGCTGCGGGCGTCCTTCTCGGACCTGCTGGGCGTGATGTGGCTGAAGTCCCGCTCTCGTCGCCCGGGGGCGGTGACGGAGTTCTGAAGCGGCGGCCGGCTCGCTCATGAGCGGCCTGCTCCCACGCCCTTCCTTCCAGCACCCCGTCATCCTCGGGCTTGACCCGAGGATCCAGTTGTCTGCCTACTCAACGGTCGGCCGTGAGCACGCCGCTGTGCTCGATCCTCGGGTCAAGCCCGAGGGTGACGGCGGAGTGTAGGGGACAGTGGGGAGGATGCAGGGACAGTGGGCGGGGGCGCCATCGCCCCCTAGCTGAACGCCAGGAAGATCACCGCCACCACGGTGGCGTCGAACAGGCGGGCGGCGAGGCTGAGAGCGGCGGGCATGGCGCGATCCGAGGACGGTTGAGCCTGGGTCCTCGCAAGTCAGGCGCCAGTCGCCGTCAGATCTCGGTCTTGCGCGCCCGACCCGGCGAGGGGCGCCGGTCGTGCCGTCCTGAATATTCCCGGCCCAGATAGGTGGTGCGCGCCGCGTCCAGCACCGGAGCGCCGCCCTTCAGCCCGCGCTTCTGCCCTGACTGGCCCAGCACCTGAGCGGCGAAGGCGGCGGGCGGCGGGGGCGGGGTGACGGCAGGCTTTGCCGGGGAGGCGGCAGGATCGGCCGCCTGATCCGCCGCTTCGGCCTCGGTCGGGACCAGGGCGCGCGCGCGACGCCGTTCGCGACGGCGACGGTCCTTGTCGCCCCGCTCATCGACCACGGGGTCGTTCATCGGACCCGCCGCGCCGATCGGACGGATCTCGTCCGTCATGCCGGTTCAGTCCTTGGACTGGGCGAGGCGGTCGATCTGAGCCCGCATCTCGTCCATCTGGCGGCGCATCTCGTCCAACGCGGCGTCATCCTTGGCCGGCGCCGGCCTGGCTTCGGCGGGCGACGCCTCCGCCGCTTCGTCTTCGGCGCGGGCGTGGGCGAAGCCGGGGAACATCCGCATGGCGCGCTCGAACATGGCCATGTTCTGGCGCACGGCTTCTTCCATCAGATTGCCGCCGGGCGCGGCGGAGAAGGCGCGGGTGAACTGGCCGCGCAACTGCTCCTGCTGGCGGGTGAAGCTGTCCAGCGACATCTCCAGATAGGACGGCAGCACCCCTTGCATGGAGTTGCCGTAAAAGCCGATCAGCTGACGCAGGAACTGCACCGGCAGCAGGGCCTCGCCCCGGCTCTCTTCCTCGAAGATGATCTGGGTCAGGATCTGGCGCGTCAGATCGTCGTTGGTCTTGGCGTCATGGACGGTGAATTCCACGCCTTCGCGCACCATCCGCGCCAGATCGTCCAGCGTCACATAGGCGCTGGTGGCGGTGTTATAGAGCCGCCGGTTCGCATATTTCTTGATGACGACCATGCCGTCACGGGTTTTTCCGCCCTCGGATTTCTTGTCGGCCACGCTTGTTCTCGCGATGTTGCATCGCCGCACTATCACGCGTTGTGGCCGCGAAGGCGAGTCCCGCAGCGCCAGGCGCGGCAAGGAGGCGTAGCGGCGGCGAAATCCCGCTTGCGGCGAACGGATCCATCGTAGGAAAGAGGCCGGACCCGGCGGCTTGCTGTTCGACCTGAGGAGGCGGCCATCTTTCGTGGTGCGATACTGGTGGCTGGCGGCGCTGGATATATTGGCTCGTACGTCTGCAAGGCTTTTGCGGCCGAGGGCTACCTGCCGGCGGCCCTGGACAATCTCTCCAGCGGCCACGCCAGTGCGGTTCGTTTGGGGCCTCTGGTTCAGGCGGATATCGCCGATCGCGACGCCGTCGCCCGCGCCGTTCAGGCGCACAATACCGTTGGGGCGCTGCATTTCGCAGTCAAGAGCCTGGTCGGCGAGTTCGTGCGGGATCCTCTGAAGTATTATCGAGAGAATGTAGGCAAGGGCGTCGCCCTGCTTGAGTTTCTGCAAGCGACGAGCGTCGGGACCATCCTGTTTTCTTCGACCGCGGCGGTCTACGGCAGTCCCGCCGCTTGCGCCGATTAGGGACGACGACTCGACGCGACCGATCACCCCCTATGGGGCCAGCAAGCTGGCGTTCGAGGAGGTGCTGCGCAGCAGCGCGCGCGTCGGGCGGGCGTTGCGCCGCCCTGCGCTATTTCAACGCGGCGGGTACCGACAGCGAAGGCGAGCTGGGCGAGGATCATGATCCCGAAACCCATCTGATCCCGCTGCTCGTCAGGGCCTCGCGGGGCGAGGCGCCGCCTCTGACGGCTTTCGGGGGAAGATTTCACAATACGCGCAACGGCACCCCGATCCGGGACTACGTGCATGTCGAAGACCTAGCTGCGGCGTATCTTCTGGTGCTGGAGCAGTTGTTCCAGGGGCAGACCGACCTAGTGTTAAACGCGGGCGCCGGCGGGCGCGTCTCTGTGCGCGAAGTGCTTCAGGCCGCACAGAATTGCCTGGGCCGTCGCGTTCCAGCGGTGGTCGGCGCACGACGCGAGGGCGATCCGCCGATGCTGGTGGCGGACACCAGCCGTCTGACAAGGCAGGGGTGGGCGCCGCGCAAGAGCCTCCAGGACATGATCATCAGCGCGGCCCTGTGGCGTGAAAAGACTCCGCCGGTCGTCTCGCCTAGGACCCGACCAGAACCACGCCGATCAAGATGGCGGCCCAGTGGACGCCCGCGCCCGTCACCACAAAGCCATGCCAGATGGCGCGGCGGAACTTCACCTTCTGGCTGACGAAGACCAAGACGCCGGACGTGTAGATCAGCCCGCCCACGACCAGCAGGCTCAGCGCCAGCGGGTGCACCGTCTCGATCATCGGCTTGAGCGCGAACACCGCCACCCAGCCGAACAGGACGTAGATCACGCTCCAGAAGGCGTCCGACAGGCGCGGCGCCAGCATCTTCACCGCTGCGCCGACCAAAGCCATCGTCCAGACGGCGGCGGTGAACCCGACCGACCAGGCCCCCTCGAAGCGCACCGCCGTGAACGGCGTGTAGCTGCCCGCGATCATCAGGAAGATGGCCGCCTCGTCCAGCCGCCGCAGCACGGGCCGCGCCGCGCAGGGATGGGTCAGGTTGTAGACGGTCGAGGCCGTCAGCATGGCCACCAGGCAAAGAGCGTAGATCGCCGTTGAAACCGCGGCACCGACGCCTGCATAGACGCTGGCCAGCACCGCCAGCACCACGCCGCCCGCCACCGCCAGGGCCAGCCCGATCAGGTGAACCCACAGGTCGGCCATGCGCTCGGCGCGCGTCTGATAATGCTCGATCATGTCGAGTTCGTCGGGGGTGCAGATGCGGCGGGCCAGATGTTTCAGCATGGACGAACTCTCAACAGGGCGACGTCTCCTTCCCTGTTTCAAAGCGCGGCTGCCGCCATCGTTCCCGGCTCTTGCTGCGGCGCGGCGATGACGTTTTGCTGATTGCTGCATCGCAACAGGTGACGGCCGCGGCCGAATGCGGCACAACCCGGCCAAGATTTCTCCAGGGAGTGAATAAAAATGACCGACGTCGTCGTCGTCTCCGCCGCCCGCACGCCGGTCGGCTCCTTCCTCGGCGCCTTGTCGACCCTGCCGGCCTCCAAGCTGGGCGAGGTCGCCATCAAGGCGGCGCTGGAGCGCGCGGGCGTGGCCGCCGCTGATGTGGATGAGGTGATCCTGGGCCAGGTGCTGCAGGCCGGCGCGGGCCAGGGCCCGGCGCGTCAGGCCGCCATCGGCGCCGGTCTGGCCAATGAGACTCCGGCCTGGAGCCTGAACCAGCTGTGCGGGTCGGGCCTGCGCGCCGTCGCCTTGGCCTATCAGCAGATCGTGCAGGGCGACGCGAAGATCGTCGTCGCCGGCGGTCAGGAGAGCATGAGCCAGTCGCCGCACGCCCAGCACCTGCGCACGGGTCAGAAGATGGGCGACCTGGCGCTCAAGGACACCATGATCCTGGACGGCCTGACCGACGCCTTCCACGGCTATCACATGGGCCAGACGGCCGAGAACATCGCCGAGAAATGGTCGATCGACCGCGCGGCTCAGGACAATTTCGCCGTCGCTTCCCAGAACAAGGCCGAGGCCGCGCAGAAGGCGGGCAAGTTCGTCGATGAAATCGCGCCCGTGACGATCTCCACGCGCAAGGGCGACGTGGTGGTCGATCAGGACGAGTACATCCGCCACGGCGCCACCCTCGAGGCGATGCAGAAGCTGAAGCCGGCCTTCGACAAGGACGGCACGGTGACGGCGGCCAACGCCTCGGGCATCAACGACGGCGCAGCGGCGCTGGTGCTGATGAGCGCCGATGAAGCCAAGGCGCGCGGTCTGGAGCCGCTGGCCCGCATCGCGTCGTGGGCCACGGCGGGCGTCGATCCGGCCCTCATGGGCACGGGCCCGATTCCGGCCTCGAAAAAGGCGCTGGAGAAGGCCGGTTGGACCGTCGCCGATCTGGACCTGATCGAATCCAACGAGGCCTTCGCCGCCCAGTCGCTGTGCGTGGTCAAGGAGCTGGGCCTCGACCCGGCCAAGGTCAACGTCAACGGCGGCGCCATCGCCATCGGCCACCCCATCGGCGCGTCGGGCGCCCGCGTGCTGACCACCCTGCTGCACGAGATGAAGCGGTCGGGCGCCAAGAAGGGTCTGGCCACCCTCTGCATAGGCGGCGGCATGGGCGTGGCCTTGTGTGTCGAACGCTGACGAGCGATGCTTTGTGTGTTGCGGAATTCGTTGGCGAATTTTCTCAAATGGGCTAATTGGTAAGTGCCTTTCTCGGAATCTAAGTACTGATGAAAATACTTGTTGCCGCCCACCAAGACAAATTTTTTCAGAAACCGATTGACAGGCTTTCAGATGCGCTGCGGGGGCTAGGGCATGAGGCTGAAGCATTCCTGTTCCCGTTTAATGTCGTAAGTCCCAATATAACGCCCCAATTTTTTGGCCTCCGCCTTATGGAATTAAATTGCTGGAGCGATGTATTTTTATCTCTTAGTCCCATTACTGATGTGGCGCTTCATAGGCAAAAGATAATCTGGCGAATAGGCGATGATCTTGTATCCAAGGCAGGCTCATCGCCTCTCAATTTTGCGGCCATGGATGCGGCGGTTGCGGAGGCGCGTGCTGTTTTCTGTGCGGCGAAAAGGACCCAGCGTGCGATGAAGGAAGTTGGCGTACCTGCGAGATTATTGCCGTTTCCCTCCGATGACGATGCTGCCTGGAGAAACGCCGCAAATAGCCTAGTGCAGGCGGCTGGGCTTATTTCGGGGGTCGCATGAAGGTCGCCGTCATCAACGGACAAGTGCCATTTGTTTGGGGCGGCGCTGAGGAGATGGCCGCTAATGTTGTTAAGGAAATGCGGCGCAGAGCAATTGATGCGGATCTTGTCCGGATTCCTATGCGATGGGAGCCGCCTGCGCGTCTGGCAACCGAAATGCAAATTAGCCAGATGCTGGACTTGGATCACTATGACATAGTGGTCGGTTCGAAGTTTCCGAACTACGGCATTCAGCATCGTAATATGCGTATATGGCTCGTTCATCAATATCGTCAGGCTTATGATCTCTGGGATGCCGGGCAAAGCAATATCCCAAATGACGATGCAGGCGTTGCTCTTCGCGATCAAATACGTCGGTTCGACGCCGAGGCTTTCGCTCGCGCGAAACAAATCGCGTGCATTGCTCGCCCGGTAAGTGAGCGTCTAAGCACGTATATGGGTATTGATGCCCCAATTAACCCCCTGCCTGTAAATGATGAACATCTATTTAGCGACAGCGGTAGTGAGGGGTATATTTTCGCGGGTGGCAGAGTAAATGGCGCTAAGCGCCAAGCGATGATAATCGATGCGATGGCGCACGTCAGATCTAATGTGAAGCTGATTGTTGCGGGTCCTCCTGAGAACGAGGCTGACGCAGTTGCCTTGATACGTAAGGTGGAAAGCCATGACCTGAAGGATCGAGTGAAGCTCGACTTTGGATTTCTTCCCAGGGAGACGATTGCGAGCTACGTTAACAACGCGCTAGCCTGCGTCTACATACCATTCCTTGAGGACTCTTATGGTTATGTAACGGTTGAGGCGTATCTTTCATCCAAACCGGTGATCACCACCACCGACTCGGGTGGGGTTCTGGAGATCGTGAAGCACGGGGTGACGGGGCACGTTGTCCACCCTGACCCGGAAAGCCTTGCCCATTCTTTCGATGAGATGTTCGCGAACGCCCAGACCGCGCGGGATCTGGGAGCAGCGGGTCGAGCGGCCTGGCGCTCGCTAGGCTTCAACTGGGATAATTCCATCGCCGCGATTTTGGGTTCCTGAGATATGCCGTTGATCGTTTGGGTTACGCCCGTAAGCAAAAAGTCGGCTATAGCGCAGTTTAGCCAGATAATCGTTGATGAACTTGTCCGTCGCAATCAGAATGTGGTGGTCGTATCTTCTGACATGGGGGCTATTGGGGAGTCTCTGTTTGACGACTGTGTTCATTACGGCGATTCTGAAACGCTCCGCGCATTAAGCGATAGTGGCGCGAAGTTTATATATAACGTGGGGAACAACTACGGCTATCACGGCGGCGTAATCGAGATTTGCGAAAAGTTTCCCGGCGTAGGTGTCTTCCACGACGTATACTATTATGATCTTTTTTATGGGTGGATCAGGTCGTTGAGCCTGGACGCTCATGATGAGTTCTTGGCCGATATCTATGGTGCCTCGGTGCCACTTGATTTGCGTTTGGTGGAGGATGTGCTTGCTCATCGCGCCGAACATTTCCCTATGCTCGAATGGGTCGCGCCTAAGTTCAGTTCTATTATTACGCATTCAAGATTCGCCGCTCATCGCATGAAGCGGCTCGTTCTCGGACCGGTGAGTTTCGTGCCTCTGGCGTATAAGGCGCCCATTCAAACAGCTGCGTCCGACGTCGACGAAAAATCATGCGTTAGCGACAAGATGATCGTTTCAACGTTCGGTGACGCAAATTCTAATAAGAGAATCGAATCCGTAATTCGCGGGATTGCTAGTTCGGATATTCTGAAAAGACGCATTCAATATAATCTTGTTGGCTCTATTTCCGATGCTTATAAAAGCAAGCTTATCGATTTCGCTACCGATCTCGGAGTGGATCTGATTGTCATGGGACGGGTTTCGCCGGACGATTACGCTCGGCATATGAACGCCACGGCGGTGGTGTGTTGTCTGAGGTACCCTCCGACGGAAAGTGCATCGGCGACTCTTGTGGAGTCTCTGCTATCCGAAAAGCTCACGCTGGTTACAGATATCGGATGCTATTCGGATGTACCAGACGATCTGGTAGTCAAGGTTTCTTGGGATGACGAGGTCCGAGGTCTTGCCCATGGAATGAGGCTGGCTCTCGAGAATCCTGAGTTTGCTGATCTAACTGGCCGGAATGCTCGCAAATGGGCGGAGCAGACCTATTCTGTCGATACTTATGTCGATGGTGTCGAGGCGCATCTAGGCGCTCAATCCGCTAGGCGTGAGAATCTCGTCATTTGGCAACGAACCAGAGACTTGCTGAAAGTCATCTGCGTGGGCGACCGCGATGAAGAGACCTTGTCATTGCTTGTGGAGAACATCAGGAATTTCGAAATCCTTGGTGCATCACCATCGGTCGGCGTAGCCTAGAAGAACGCGCTAGAATATAGTTTGCTCTCGGAACCTGAAATATGCTCGGCCTTGATAAATCCGACACTAGGCAGACTGCCGTTAGGGCGGCGCTTACTTCCTATCAAGCCGAGAGGGGGCTCTTTAGGCCGGTCACGCTCGATGATGTCATCAAGTTCAAGTCTGGGCGTCTAAAGGGAATCTTCTTGCGAGAAGGTTGGTCCGACGTCGAACCAGACGGCGTGTGGTCGCTAGGAAAGCGAGCGACTCTGGATATTCTCTGTCCCCGGGATGTCGGAGTTGAGGTCGTGGTGGCAATCGCGTTCAGGGCGTTTGTAACTGCAGAGCATTCACAGCGGGTTGAAATTTCCGCTGGCGGAAAGCGTTTGAGGGTCGTCCAGATTTCACCGGGAGATCACAGGCTTCATGTCGTCTATCAGTCGGTGCCCGTACAGAATGAGCGTGTCAGCCTTGAGTTGTGCCTGCCGCGCGCATGTTCCCCGCAGTCCCTATTCGTGGGCGACGATAGTCGAGAGTTGGCGATAAAGCTGACCTCACTTCAAGCGTTGGCGCCTTCCAGAGATTGCGTCGTCGAAGCTGTGCCCGATGTTGTCTATCATGGCGCTTCGGTGTTCTCGTCGGTGCCCGTGCAGGTTTCCCATGATCTCGAACGTCCTCTGCCTGAGGCGAACGAAGGAATGTGTCGACGCGAGGATGATCGCGACGCCATAGATCTGAATTTGTCCAAAGCGGTGGGCATTGGTTTTGGCGCCTTGGGTTTCTGGGCTGAGGAGGCAGGGGGGCGCTGGACGCGATCTCACGAAGCTCGCCTTGTCTTGCCTCTTGACGGGTTGGCGAATTCTTCGGCCAAGCTTGACGTTTATTTCAGCCTGAGGCCCTACGCGCCGCTCGCCCGCGGGCAGTCGATCATGATTTCGGTAATGAACCGCTCGGCAAGGTACAAGTTCTCACAGGGGGACGGGAACCAGTATCTTGTCTGCCTGCCGGGCGTGAAGCGTGTGGGTTCGGAAACGCTGAAAATCCTGGTCCGTACGGAGACCCTGACGTCGCCTCACTCGCTGGCGGGAGAGGGCGATCCGCGGATGATCGGCGTGCAAGTCTCGCGTGTGCGCGTCCAGCCGGCACGGCACGGCCTGCCCTCTTGGTCTCGCCACCATAAATTGGCGCGGGCGCGTCCGAGTATCATGCATTCTGTCCGCACCAAATGGGATCGGCGACTATACGGAAGTAGCGATAAGATCGGGGATGCGGTTTCCAGTATCATTGAGCATTTTGATCGTCGCCTGCTGGATGTATCGGGCCGGATAAGCCGGTTTGTCGAAGACAGTTCTCTCACCAACCAAGATTTGTCCGACTCTATTGATGGAGTTCGTAGAGACAACATTCATTTGCATGAAGACCTATATAGTAGAGTTAATGCGGATATATCTGTAGCTATCAAGGATACATCCAAGATTCAGGGTGATATAAGAACGATCCATGACCTGGTCGGTATTCTAGACGCGCGACAACAATCTGAGCGGCTTGCTCTTGGAGCGGTGGGTGATGAGATTCGTGATCTTCGCTCTTACGCTTCGAGTGATCTTCAAAGGGCCATAATTTCCGCCGTATCCCAGTTGTTCGAAGAGTTGCGATCGATCAATTCGCAAGCTCTCGAAGCTTCGTCTGATAAAATCGTGAAAGATATAACAGACTACGGCAAGCAGGCGATTTCGACGCTCCTAAGTGAAAGTCATACAAAGCAGGAAGCATCGTTCAATTCCTTGCTCGATCGCATCATTGCCGGGTTTTCTGATCATAGCCGATCGGCGGTCTCTCATCTGTTTGATGAGTCCCAAGTCCGACATGAGGAAAATCTGAAGGGTATTCTAGACAGAATCCTTGGTGAAATTTCCGGACATACAAGTCGATCCGTGTCCACACTTCTTGAAGACGCGCGGCACAGGCAGAACGAGTCCTTCAGGGATCTGTCTGAGGAGATCCAGAAAACAATTGCTCTGCATAGTGAGCGGCAGGTGCAATGGGATGATCTGGCGCAGGCCGTGGCTGGGCGGATGAGTGCCGAGTTGGATGACCTCCAAGTCCACGAGGCGGAGATTCAGGCTCTCGTTGAAGGGCTCCATTCAAAGGTAGATGCGACCGTTCGACGTCATAGCATCCGATATAATGAAACGACGGAAGCTATAAGAACGGACTATGGTTATGTTCTCGTTCCAAATAACGATCTTCCTCTGATCCTCCATATCATGTCCATCGCCGTTCACGGTTACGAGTGGGGGACATCACAGGTGATGAAGACGGTTGTTGCGGAAGGCATGCATGTGGCCGACGTGGGGGCCAACGTCGGGATGCACACCCTCTTGTTAGCGCGTCTGGTAGGTGAAAACGGGAAAGTCTATGCCGTTGAGCCGTTGGCCGATCTTGCCGCCAACCTGAAGCTGGCTATGGCTCTTAATGGCTTCTATCGTCGTGTATCGGTCATCAACCTTGCTGCTGGCGACGTGGCGGGCCAAGCCCTAATAAATAGAGGCCTTACCTCCAGCCATTCGTCATTTTTTCCGCTTGATGACGAGTTAAAATCGGGCTCCGAGATGGTAGAAATCGCGACGCTCGACGATGCTATTCCTGGGCGTCTGGATTTTCTCAAGATTGATGCTGAGGGGTATGAGCTGAATATTTTGCAGGGCGCGAGCCGTCATCTTAGCAACCCCGACATCGTAGTGGTGGCGGAGTTCGCCAACAGTCATGTGGAACGAGCCGGGGGGGAGAGCGAAGCATGGTTCGCCGCGATGCATCGGCGAGGTTTTTCCTGCTTTTTGATAGCCACAGAGCCTGGCGGAAATGTACTTAGTCTTCTGACGGATGTTGCCTTCTTTGAGGATGGGAACTACCTGATGGTTCGTCGTGGCTCCCGGCATTGGAGCAATTTAATTTCCCTCTCGAGCGCCGCATTGCAATGAGCGAGACACAGTCGATGATACCTGTCTACAAGCCGAGCCTGTCGGGCAATGAAAAGGCTTATGTGAACGATTGCCTGGATACGACGTGGATTTCATCGGTCGGCAGTTATGTCGATCGTTTCGAGAGTGACTTGGCATGTTTTCTGGGCGTGAAGCACGCCATTGCCGTCTCCAACGGCACCGTTGCACTTCATTTGGCGGTGCATTGTCTTGGGATTGGACCTGGAGACGAGGTGCTTGTCCCCACGTTCACTTACATCGCGTCGGTAAACGCTATAGCGCAGACTGGTGCCGTGCCTGTGTTTGTCGATTGCCGTCTCAGCGATTGGCTATTGGATCCTGAGGCGCTGGAGGCCGCCATCACGCCGAGAACAAAGGCAATCATGGCGGTGCACCTGTACGGCGGCATTTGCGATATGGAGGCGATCAATCAAGTCGCGTCGCGGCATGGTCTCCATGTTATCGAAGATTGTGCTGAGGCTCTGGGATCGACGTCAAGCGGCCGACATTGTGGAGGACTGTCGTCGGTCGGAACTTTCAGCTTCTTCGGCAACAAGACTGTCACCACCGGAGAGGGCGGGGCGGTCACAACGAATGATGATGCGTTGGCCGCGAGAATGCGCCTGGTGAAAGGGCAGGGTCAGTCGCTGGAGCGGCGCTATTGGCATGTGGAGTTGGGATTCAACTATAGAATGACCAATATCTGTGCGGCCATTGGCGTTGCTCAGTTGGAGCGTGTTGAAGAACTTCTTAGCAAGAAGAGGAGTCTGGGGCGCGCCTACCGAGAAAGGCTGTCGGATATGCCTTTAACGTTCCAGGATCTCGATCCCAACACGTCAAGTTCCGATTGGCTGATTAGCGTTTTGCTACCCGACGGGATGGACCGTGATGCGTTCATGTCCCGATTGGCTTCCAGAGGCGTTGATAGCCGCCCTGTTTTCCACTGCGCACATGAAATGCCGATGTATTCTTCTCTTAGCTCTCCCCAAGCCTTCCCAATCTCGACGGAAATTTCGGCTCGCGGAGTAAGTCTCCCAAGTTACCCGACTATAACAGCGGAAGAATTTGAGCAAGTTATCGCTTCCGTGAGGCATTGCATATAGCGGGTTCGCAACTTGTGAGGCTAATGTTGCATATTAAGGTCAAGTTATGAAAAATAAAACTGCACTGATAACGGGAATTACTGGTCAGGACGGTGCCTATCTGGCGCAGATGTTGCTGGCTAAAGGCTATAGAGTGGTTGGGGTGGTCCGGCGATTGAGCCACTTTGGGGTCGCGACGCAGCGCCTCGACTGGCTTGGGATCACGAGCCAGGTCGAGCTTGTGGATGGAGATCTGCTAGATGTTGGAGGCTTGGCGAGAATCATTCGCGAATACAAGCCGGATGAGGTTTATAATCTGGCCGCCCAGTCTTTTGTGAAGACATCGTGGGCGCAACCCACGCTGACTGCGCAAGTAACTGGTGTTGGGGTCGTGAATGTACTGGAAGCTGTGAGGCTCGAGAGGCCTGATGCTCGCTTCTACCAAGCTTCTTCATCTGAGATGTACGGTCTCATCCAGGAAGAGAAGCAGAGTGAGGCCACGCCCTTCTATCCGCGTTCGCCCTATGCTGTCGCGAAGCTCATGGGGCATTGGGCCACCGTAAACTATCGCGAAAGCTTTGATATTTTTGCCTGCTCCGGCATTCTGTTCAATCATGAGTCCCCGCTTCGCGGACTGGAGTTCGTAACGCGCAAGGTGACTGATGCTGCTGCGCGCATCAAGTTGGGCCAAGCCAATGAGTTGGTTATGGGCAACATGGACGCTAAGCGTGACTGGGGGCACGCTCGTGACTATGTCCGAGCTATGTGGTTGATGCTGCAGCAAGATAAGCCCGACGATTACGTCGTGGCGACTGGCCGTACGGTTACGGTTCGTGAGATGGTGAAGGTCGCGTTTGAGCACGTCGGCCTGAATCCCGAAGATTATGTCCGGGTAGACCAGGCCTTCTTCCGCCCGGCTGAGGTTGATGTTCTGTTGGGTAATCCGGCTAAGGCGAAGCGTGTCCTTGGCTGGGAGGCGGAAACGACCCTGGAAGACATGATACGCGAAATGGTAGACGCAGATCTCGCCCGCCATGCCCGTTAGGTAGAAGACGCGTTTGAAAGGGGCTGCGCCAGATATGGCCGATCTTATGCCGCGAGATGGCATATTCCCGTCCGACGGGGCCATCCTCGTTACGGGATCTTCGGGGTTTGTGGGGCGGCGGCTTGTCCGTCGCCTTCGAGCTAATGGTTATAGAGTATACGAAACTGCTCGATTTGATATCGAAGGCGACGGAGACCGGCTGTATTTTGACCTGTTTGATCAACAGTCTATCGTAAGGGCGCTAGATCAAGCCAAGCCAGCTGCTGTCATTCACCTTGCGGCACAATCCTCGGTTTCGGGCAGCAGTTCTTCGCCGTTAGCGGCGTGGGAAACAAACGCTGGCGGCGCGATGAATATCTGTTCCGCTGCTGTGGAGGTGGCGGCAGCCCCGGCTATGATGTTTGTTAGTTCTACTGAGGTGTACGGGCGCGCCTTCAATCGTGGCGTGGCTACAGAGCTCTCTTCTCCACAGCCTATGAACCCGTATGCGCGCTCAAAGCTGGCAGCTGAGCATGTATTTTTTGATACCTACCCATCCCATGCTCCTCTAGTCATCGCTCGTCCGGCCAATCATAGCGGGGCAGGCCAGGACGACAGATTCGCGCTTCCATCATTCGCCAAGCAGCTAAGGGATGGATCGGAGACGATCAAGGTTGGAAATATTGGCGTTTGTAGAGATTTTCTACATGTTGAAGACGTAGTTGACGCCTATGTTGCCCTTTTGCAATCTATACTGGCGTGTGGGCGAGGAGCGACGTTCAATGTAGCCTCTGGAAAAAGCCCCACGTTGCGACAGTTGCTCGAGCGAATGATAGAGCTGGCTGGCAGCGAAGCTCGCATCCTCGTCGATCCCGAGCGAGTTAGGCTTTCCGACATCCAGGAGGCGTTTGTTGATAATCGCAAGTTGACCACGGCAACTGCATGGCGGCCGAAACGGTCTCTCGACGAACTACTGAGGGAACTCCTCTTTTAGCCAGGCATTTCTCCAAGAAAGGCCAGACGCCTCGTTAAACTTTGTACTGGCCTACCGGTAAACTATTTGGGGCGGGCAACCTGTTGTTGCATCAGGGAGCGCCGCCAGAATCAGCCAATGATTCCGCTGGTGCTGGTTCCTAGCCACTAGGGCCCTCTTCGAGATAGGGCTACCTTTAGAGATCCAGCATCTTGTTGCGATCGGTAGACCTTAAGGTGCGATTTTTCGAATATCTGGTCGTACTCCCACAGAGCAAAACTCTGTTCGTTCACTCCCTTGCAAAGCTCAGCAAGGTATCCATCGTCAATGCCGTTGCGATGTACATGTCCAACGGGCTCGCACATCAGCAGTATTAAGCCGTTTTCTGAGAGTTTAGTCTCGAAATGCCTTAAAAGTTCGACTGGATCTGGGAAGTGGTGAAATGCCGAGAAAACACAGATAACGTCCGCCCACCCGTCTTTGATGGGTAGGTTGAGCCCGTCGGCCAGGACAAAGTCGACCGGATAGCTACCGCCTACTGTGACGTGATTGGCGTTTGCATATTTTCCGATCATAAGACCGTAAGGGTCAACATCGAAGTTGATGCGATTAATATAATCCAGACCGGCTATCATCGGGCTGGCGTTGCCTCCAACCTCGACGATGTTTAGCTCTCGCCCGGTGAAGCGATTGGATATCCATAGCTCGGCTAATCGTAACGCCTCAACGTGGTCTTCATTGTAAGATCTATGGACGTTAGTCTGCCGCCACGAAGATGGGGGGGGGAAAACTGCGTTGTCGCTCACCTGGACGTTGAACGAGATGCACGCGTCCGTGAACCATAGCGCATTTTCCTGAAGCGGCATTATATCAAGGCGATAGCTGCCCTCCACGCCCGGTGTCGCAATAGCGACTGGGATTGTCATCGAGTGGCCGGGTTTAATGGAACACAATAGTGGCGTTCTATGTCCTTCCAAGGTCTCCGGGTCTTGGCTGCCGCCGATGTCTCGGGACCAGCGATACCCGATGAGAAATGGATAGGCGCCGGATGAGTCTATCACCATGTCTCCGCCATTCCGCAGTGTTACATTCATAGAAAATTCGGCGGACGTAGGAACTCTTTCCAGATCGAAAATACAGCTTAAGCTGTGATCGCCCCGCACAACATCGAACATATCGATGTCGATCGTGTCGGCTGGAGTTCCGGACAGAACGACTTGGCTGCTATTGAACACCCGATCAATAAATTGGTCGGATTCTATCTGAATCCAACGTTCTCGAAAAACAAACCGAGTGCTAAGGACGGATCTAATCGCTTCGATATCGATCACATTATTATATTCTCTTGCGATCATTTCCGCAAGTTCTGAGCCTGGGGCCTGCCCGGATGAAGCGGCCTTCGTGCCGGGCACCAGCAAAGGAATCCCGTGCATAATGTCGTACTTCCGTCCGTGTCGCCTATCGACTAACACCGATCCGTTCGAGAGCAGGTCGTTCCCGGTTTCGGGGCAGATAAGAGGCGGGGATGTGGGCCTGAAGGCGGAGCTTCGCGCGCGAAGTTTGTTAACCAGGCGCAAAAAATACTGCCGAAGCGTATCCATTTCGTCCAATCTCCATCTTGAACTCTAGCAAGAGCTCCATGGCGTCATGGCTTATGGCCAATTCGGCACCGTTAGAAGCGACGCGTTGTTAGCGCGCCTTCGCTCGCGTCCTCATCTTCTTATCTATAGACCGAATCATTTGCGAACCCAGAGCTTTTAGAGTGAAATTCTGCAAATAAGCTCCTGCAGCTATGTCAAACTCCGCAAAGCTAAACGTGCCGGCCTGCACTTTTAGGTAAGGCTCGTGATCATCTGCTGGTCGATTCAGGAGCATGTGGCTGGCCTCCTCCAGGGCGGCTGCCAGCGCATTCGGGGTATCACTGTGGCTAAGCACGGCAAGGCCGCCTCCGATGTACTTGAGGTTGCTGTTTGAGTAGGTGACGGGGAGTGCTCCGGCGCTGAGAGCCTCCAGCACGGGGATGCAAAAACCCTCGTGAAGCGACGCTGTCGCAAATATGTCGCTTTCGCGATAGAGGCGGTCGAGGGCGGCTTGGGATAAATCGAGCCTGAGCTGAATGCGATATGATCCGGCCGCCCTGCTCGCCTGATCCCGGATCAGCTCCAGGATGGCGGCATCAGCATGACGGGATGAGCCTGCTAAAGTTAGCTGGACGGGAAATGCAACTGCGGCAGACAGAATTTCTACGGCAAGAAGAAGGTCCTTTACATTCTTCGATTTAACTAGACGTCCCACATAAATAATTTTTATTAGACGTTTTGCCGACCATCGTGTCGAAGACGGCTTTATGTTTCTAACAGGCAGAGGTATAACCTCAGCAGCGACGTTGTGGGCAATTACTGAGCGTTTATTAAACTCACTATCGCACCATATGACATCCGCGCTATTTATGAAGTATGGGTAGCTATTTTGTACTGACTCTGATGATGATTCTACAATATCATTTGCGATTACGTTGGGGGTAATGTTGTGGAACCGTACTATTTTCAATGCCCTTCCATTCCCCATCCACACTATATCGAATATCCGATGATCTATACCGACAAAGAAAATTATTATATCTGACTTTAGGTATGACTCGTTTACGGCAAGTGATAACGCAGTATCAAAAAGAACAATGTCGGCGTCCTCGAAGTCGGATTTTCGGCAGAATACGGTGACGTTGAAGCCGCTTTCCTTTAACGCCTGTCTTGTCGATAAAACAGCATGGCCAATTCCATCTCTATGGAAAAGAGACGGAACGACTAGCGCTACATTAGCGGGATTGGATGGGCTATCCATCGGGATTCGGCGTCTAGGGATTGGCCTGAGATTGGCGCTTAAGCTCGACTTCAAGTCTGACCTGTTGCTCTCTTAGAGACGCTACCTCGGCCTTTAGCTGCTCAACTTGGGCCATAGCTTCTATAAAGGACGGCAGATAACGCTGCCATCCTGCCTGGAGCGCGCGAAATTCCAGAACGTCCTGGCTGATGCTCGTCTCTCGGGTGACGCGGCTTTCCGCAGCGGCAGGGCGGAACAGCTTGGGCAGGCGGCCGCGCAGAACTCTTGTGCGGCGTGCTAGAATCCGCCGGAAACTCGTGGAGTTTTTCACAGGTCTCTCGTCGAGGTGGTTGCGACTTTAGGTATCATCGGTCTGTGAGGTTGAGTTGCGAGCGGAGCATTAGCATCGTGCATGATGCGGCGAATGATATGTTTTCCGGGGCATAAATGGCGCGGGAGCCAAAAAAATGTCTTAGCGGAGATGAATCTTCGCAGAAGATGGTGCCGGTGTGATGCCGATGAATTTCAATAAGGTATGAAACGGATAGTGCCACTGACGAAGAGATAAGAATCGTCGTTCCTTTCTTCGTGGAGACGGGATCGTCGGGTTCACCGGGCCTGTCGTATTTATCCCGATCCAGAATAATTCTTTCAAATTTGACGTTTAGCGATAATGAATGGATCGCCTGAGCTATCGCGTCATATTCTTCTGGCGATGTAACCGCCAGGAATCTTGCATTCACTTGCTCCGATTCTCGCGGAGTGGGGCGCCAGTCAGTCACGGAGCATGTTCTGCGAGGTCGACAGAACGCCTCGCTCTTTATGATTGCGCCATCGGTAGACAACGGAAGGATTTCGGGAGGCGCTCCATCGGGGGAGGGGATGCCAAATACGATGCCTCTGGGCGCCGCGCCCGTGTCCTGGAGGTGGTAAGCGATGCTTCTAAACGCCGCTGACCGAATTTCGGGATCGGCTATCTGGGCCAAATCAGTTGCGTCTATGCACAATGGCCCTCGACCACGCTCTACATCCTTGCTGTCTGGCTCAAAGGCAAATATGTTTCTAAGTTGGGAGCGGACGCTTGTTGCGCTGTGTCGTTTCTCCACGTAAGTGCGCGCGCGCTCGCCTAAGTGAAGTCGAAAATCCTTGTCGTTTCTGAGGGTCAGAATGGCGTCGCCAAGCTGTTTCTGATTGGGGCTCGCGGCGATCGCATATGTGCAATCGTCGGGAAACTCAGCCATAGATCCGACCGGGTTTGTTATGGTCGGAATCCCAGAAGACATGGTGTCCAAGGCAGCACGCGAGCTCTCACCTTTCGAGCTTCCTCGAAGTTGAATGGCGATGTCGGCGGCGGCGAGGTAGTCCTCGTAAACGTCCTTGGAGATTCGCCCGGTTATGCGAAACTCATAGGGTGCATTTCGGGCGTGACGCCGCAGCGCCTGTCCGTACTTGCCCGGTGCATCTCCAACAAACGCGAGAACTAGCTCTCTGGCCCCCTTGCGGTAGGCAATGTCCGCAGCATGGGCGATCAGGTGGTGCAATTTTGTGGGGGAGACAATTCCAAACGAACAAACAAGTAGTTTGTCGCTAGAAATATCAAGAAAAGACCTCGAAACTTCTCGGTCTTTTCTAACTATATGGTGAATCTGAGGGACAAAATGTATTTTCTGTGAATCTACGGAGCTTGATATGAGTCTCTTTGCGTGATCGGAGTGGACAATTACGCTCTTGGCACGCTGCGTTATGAATTCAATGGAGTAGCCAGCCGTACCAGTAACGTCGTGGGGCACGCGCGCGTCTTTCATGGTGACATGATCGAGCTCTTCGCTCCCACAGAGCGCGGCAGTCAGAAGGTCGGAAAGAACGATGTCATGAAGAACGACATCACCCAGGACGCGATGAAGAAGTTCGCAAGCATATATGTGAAAACGAGAATTGCCGATCTGATACAGCACTCTGTCATAGTGATTACGCTGTTTTTGGAGAAAGTCCGCGGGAGACACCGCGCGAGAAAGGCTAGTGACGAAGGTCCCTGGCGGGACGGATTCGGTCACGATCTCCACCGCGTAATCGATCTCCAGGGCGGCGCAGAGATCGATTGCGTAGTCGGCCACTCCTGTCGGTGACGGAGGAACGGGAGAGACTAGTGCAAGCCGGGGACGTTCCATGGGCATGTATTTATATGTCGGCCATATATGTCGCTTTTATACTTCCCAATCGGCACCATCCATCGATGCGCGGTCGTTCAAGGATCAAGCGAAGGGTATTGACCTCACCCGACTTCCAGTGACGCCTCAGGGAAACGTGATGGATGCCTGCGGCGAGCGAAAAGTGCTTTCCTGCATCCGCCGCGTCGACAGGCGCCCAGTCGATCGAGAGAAGGACCGGATCATGGTCGGTGCGCAGCTCCAGGTCGAAGTCCAGCCGCCATAATCCACGGGGGAGGACGATGTTTGGCCCGAAGGTCAAGCATCGCCGGCGCCCGGTCAGAGGCCGAAATTCGCCACCATTCTGAGACTCCTCAAAAAGAGCACGTTCGGGCCAGTCGAATTGTGAGCCGGCCGGCACTGGCAGGACGCGAAACATATCGAGCACCTCGTGGCTCGGCACTTCTGTCGCCGCCAGGGATTGGATGGGAAACGACAGTTCGGTCTCTTCAGGCGAGTAATTTTTGTAGGGATCGAGCGTGGTCCAGCCAATGTCGGATCGCTCATGCAACGAAGAAAAATGCCTGCTGGTCCACTGTACCGCATACATGGGCTCGATCGAGGCAACAGTTTCTAGATAATCGGCGCAATGGTTCGGGGACGCCGAGACGAGAAAAATATTTGTGGTGTAGGGCAGCGCCTGTTCAATGCTCTCGCATGTGATCAGCATCCCGTGCGTGGCTGCCTGCTCCGGTGAGAGGGCCGATGCGTCGCGGACGGTCCATCCGTTGCTAGCTGCAGATTGATCTAGCTGTGCGCGCCATGTGTTGGCGTCTGGAAACGGCGAATAGACGATAGCGCACGTTCTACGAGAAGGGGTCAGGATCTCAGCCATGAATATATATCAACCGCCTCTTCAATATCAGCGAACATCTTGGCGCGGCCGCCCTCGACTATCAGAGCGCGATCGCAATTCTGCTTGATCATGGCGAGGTCGTGGGAAGCCATCAAAAATGCCCGGTGGGCGCGACGTTCAAAAAGCTCCTCTTGGCATTTTCGCTGAAATCTTGCGTCGCCCACCGCAACCAGCTCGTCGACTAGATAGCAGTCGAACTCAATGGCTAGCGACAGGCCGAATGCAAGGCGGGCGCGCATGCCGGCCGAATACTGCTTAACGGGCTTCTTTAGAGCAGGACCCAATTCAGCAAAATCATCGACTAGTTCAGTGAGCTCACGGTAGTCTTTCCGGTAGATGCGCGCCAGAAATCTAATGTTGTCGAGTCCGGTAAGGCTGCCTTGAAAGCCTCCTCCAAAGCCAATAGGCCAAGACGAGGTCATGTCCCATTTTATGTAGCCAGAACTTTGTTTAAGAGCTCCGCCCAAAATTTTGATGAGCGTCGACTTGCCTTGTCCGTTGCGGCCGAGAATGGCGAGGCGGCCATCTCGCTCAAGATTGAACGAGATGTCTGCGAACACTGGGCGGTTCGACTGCGGGTATTTTTTACCGAGCCCCTTTACCACAAGACCTGGCGAATTGGATTCGGCGGCCATTATTGACGGTGTTCCCGGATGCCCGCCCATATTAGCCACCCCAGCCCATAAACGCTGAGCGTGGACATGAGCACGATGAGGATGGAGATCAGCCGGCGGGGTTCGGTCGACTTGTCCGGGAGGTTGGGCTCGACGATCCGATCCAGGTAGAGTTGCTGGCGCCGGGCTTCGTTTCGAGCGGAAATATAGGCTGCGGTTGTCTGGGTGACTTCTCGGTCCGCAATTTCTCTTGCGAGAAGAAGGTCTTCGTATCCGCCAACCTGCGGCGCCAAGGAGCCCGCGGCGCCAGCCATTTTCGCACGCTCTATCGAAATCTGATTTTCATAGGCGCGTATGCGCGCATCGATAACCTCGATCTGTGGGCTGCTGGGCGTGAGTGACGCCACTTGCGCCTTCTCCGCTTTTAACACGGCTACCTGCTCCAGGAGCCCTCCAATGAGCTGGGTCATTTCGGACGCTGTGCGGCTCGGATCGATTATCCCGGAGCTGTTACGGAATGAGGTTAGCTTGCGTTGCGCCAGATCGCGCCGCGCTATGGCGTCATCACGCGATTGCAACGCCTCCTGGACGGCGTTTGACGCCGCGCGGTCGTTCAATTGGTTTACCAGCTGTTCGCTGCGGGCGAGCAGCGACGCGCTCATTCTCCGTGCGTCCTCAGGACGGAAAGCCCGGGCGCGAAGGGTGCTGATGCCCGTCGAGCTATCATACCCTACCTCCACAAATCTCAGGTAGGCCTTGAACAGATCTTCTTGCGACCGTCCCTCCCAGGGCCGGGGATATCGAGCAAGGGGGTCCGCATGGTTGGCGCGAAGAGCCTGCGGGAGGTCGATATCTTTAGCCAAGCCCTGCATGCCTGTGCGAGACAGAACGTACTCGTGCACGGCGAAAGCGTCCGTCTGTCCTGCCGGCAGGCCGATACCCTGGAGGGCGACGCCCAAGCCAGACGGCTGCGGCTGGGATGGCTGTCTGACGATAAAGCGAGCCTCGGAGACGTATTGGGGGGTGGCGACTAGGGTAAAGTAGACGGTAGCTGCCAGCGTCGGAGCCACGACAACGCCTAGGAAGCTAACAGGAAGCTTGCTCCACCACTGGCGAGACTTGGTTTTTGCTTCGTTATTGTCTGAGCTTGGGCCGCGATACTCAATCTCAACCTGCGTCATTGGTCGTATACTTTGCTTGAACGTTCATAATTATTCGACATCGATCCGGTCTCGGGATAGGGCGATGAGGATGATCCCGATGGTGTTCATGCCAAGCCCCCAGAAAAAGGCGTATGCTACATTGTAGTGAGTTTCCACAAACTCACCAAATATGCCAGCCCGTAACATTTCGATTGGGTGCGGGAAGGGGATATAAAGAAAAAGCTCCTGAAATTGATGCGGCATCCATGCAACCATGATGAATGCTCCGGAGAATGGAACGAGCAAGTAGGTCATGAGTCCCACAATACGCTCCAAAATCTCAAATCGCATTGATAGTCCGGTAAGCAAAAGTGCGAAACCTAGGCCGATCCAGGTTAAAAGAACCCATCCAGAATAAACCAAAATCATGTCTTTTGGCAGGCTCATCTCCCCCAAGGACATGAGTATGGCGTATACGAAGACAAAAGCGATGGTTGTGCCGCCGAATTCCAGAAGATTTCGAGCCGCGAATATATGAATGGGCGAGACGAATCTGTGGTGAAGAAGCCCCATATTCGCCTGCAATGCGGAAAGGCTATATGTCACCATGTGCCGCAGGAGGATTAGGCACATATATCCGCTCATCATGAATGCGGAAACTTTGATGCCGTTCGAGTAATCGGGTTTTGTCAAAGTCCATAGAACAAGGACGGCAAGGCAGAAGATAAGCGGCTCTAGGATTAACCAGGCGAAACCGATGCCTTCACGACCAAAGCGGGTGCTCGTCTCCCGCATCATCAGGGCGCCGATAATCCTAGCGTGATTTATCATTAGAGGTCGATCGCTCTAGAGGCCGATGGCGGGGAGTTCAGCGGGGCGCTTTCGTCTTCGGATAGACCATGGCGTCTACACGTTTTTTGTGGCGAGCGTCCATAAAGTCATTAGGGCGTGCGTAAGTGCGCGGCAGCTGGCGGGGCGAGCGCGACCGGCCCCCGCTATCGCCCGGCGCCAGGTGTTGCCCACTTTCGGCATTTTCAGAGACATGATCCTCTAGCTGTACGTCAGAATCCCCGCCGCCAGCTGCCCAGCAGGGCGTAGCCGGTGGGGGCACCCGCGCGGTGCTGCTCCTCGCGGCTGGCCACGGCCTCCAGCTGCAGCCACGACCCGCCGGGCAGGGCGTGCAGGCTGCGGACGCTGAAGTCGATCTGCCGCCCCGAGGGCGCGGCCGAGAAGCGCCGCTCCGAGAAGGTCACCGGGTCGAAATACTCCAGCGGGGCGTCGGCCAGGAAGGCGCTGAACGTCCCGTCCTCGATCCGCAGCGGCTGGGATATCTCCCAGCTCAGGCTGCTGCAGCCCAGCGCCTTGGCCAAGGACCAGGACGGGCAGGCCGACTGTAGGGCGATGCGCCAGGTCGAGCTGAGCGCCGGGGCCGACAGATGCAGGAACCGCCCCTCCAGCTCGGTGCGGCCCAGGCCCGCCTCGCCCGACACGATCAGACCGCGCCCCAGCGCCACATCCGCCCCGACCGCCGCGAAGCGGGTGCGCGACGGCAGGGCGAAGTCCGAGCGCGTCGGCAGATAGGCGCCCAGCGGCCCCATCCGTTCGTCCAGCGCCCCGACGCTGAACGACAGGCCCCCTCGGTCTTGGCCGCCGCGATCCTGCTCCTCGCCTGCAAAACGCCAGTCCAGCCCGGCGCGGGCGTAGGTCGAGGCGTCGCGCTCGACCGGACGCAGCGGCGCGCGGCGGTCGCCCGACCCGGTCTCGGCGCTGAAGGTCAGGGCGCCGAGCTTCAGCCCCCCGCGCAGGGCGTGGTCCGCCTGGGTCAGGGCGACGAAGCCGTCGCCGGACCCGCTGCGGAAGGGCGAACTGGCACCGCCCTGACCCTGCCAGGCGGTGAGGGACAGCCGACCCGCCTGCACGTCGAACAGAGCCTCGCTGCGCGTCTCGTCGCCCAGCCACGGCGCGTCGAACGGGGTGTAGCGGGCGACCACCGGCTCGGGCACGGCCACCTGCGTGGCGGCGGCCAGCGACAGACGCGTCCCGCCCGGCGCATCCAGCGTCACCTGCGACTGCTGCATCGGCGTCGGATTTCTGGGTTGATAGCTGCGGCGCGGCGCGGGGCCGTAGGCGGCGCCCAGGTCCACGCGGAACAGCCGCTCATATTCGTCATAGGCGATGGTGCTCAGCGCCCCCGTGCGGCCCAGGGCGTCGCCGAACGGTCCGCCGACATGGGCGCCGGGCTCCAGCGCGATATTCACCGCCGCCCCGGTCGCCATCGGCGCCGAGGTCGCGCCCACCGGCTGGAAGGCGCTGGCGATGTCCAGCAGGCCGCGGCCGTAGACGATGTCGGTTCCCGCATCGCCCGCCTCGCGCCCGGTGCGCAGCAGGATGTCTATGGCCTGCCGTCCGGTCAGGTTGGGGAAGGCCTCCAGCAGCAGGGCCAGCGCTCCCGCCACGGCGGGCGAGGCGAAGGAGGTGCCGTTCACCCGCCAGCAGCCCTCGTCCTCGCAGTCGACAATGACGTCGACGCCGGGCGCGGACAGGAAGGCGTTCTGCGACACGCCGGCGCGGTTGGAGAAGGCGGCGATCTGCTGGGCCTGGTCATGCGCCCCCGTGACGATGATGGCGCCAGCGAACCGGGGATCGCTGGCGTAGCGACCGGGCCATTCGGGGTTGGCGCCCTCCTCATTGCCCGAGGCGATGGCGAAGACCACGCCAGCATTGATCGCGCGCAGCAGGGCCGCCTCGAACTGGGCGCCCAGGGGGCTCTCGCCGCCGAGCGACAGATTGATCACCCGCGCTCCGTTCTGCACCGCATAGTCCAGGGCCCGCGCCAGGTCGCTGCTCTTGAAGCAGACCGTGTCGTCCGGATCGGTACAGTCGCTGACGTCGGCCCGGACCGACAGAATGGTCGAGTTGAAGGCCACCCCGACCGTGCCGTAATTGTTGAAGGGCGCGGCGATGACGCTCGCCACCCGCGTTCCGTGCCGGTCCTCGCCCTCGCGCTCGTTGCGACCGGCGACGATGTCTGTGGACAGGGGCGAGATGTTCGCGCCCAGATCCTGATGGTTCATGCGGATGCCGGAATCCACCACCCCGACGGTGACGCCGCGCCCGGTCGCGCCCGTGCGCCAGGCGGCGATGGCCTGAGCATCGGCCACGCCCCAGTTGCGTTGGTATTCGCGCGAGGCTTCCGACGGGATCGGCGGAGGGGGTGGCGGGGGCGGTGGTGGAGGAGGCGGCGGCGGCGGTGGCGGCGGCGGTGGAGGCGTGGGCGTGACGATGCCGCCTCCACCACCCCCTCCGCCCCCGCCGCAAGCGGCCAGCGGCGTCGCCAGCAAGCCCAGGACGCTGATCGAGATCGCGATCCGCCGCAGTCGATGAACAGCCATGGTTCCCTCTTCCGAAACCTATTGGGCCATTAGGCCGGTTTCGGAACGATTGACGAGCCTGTTTCGACAGCGCCGCTTGGGAATCAGTCGCGCAGCAGTTCGTTGACGCCGGTCTTGGCGCGGGTCTGGGCGTCTACGCGCTTGACGATGACGGCGCAATACAGGCTGGGGCCGCCGTTCGGGTCGGGCAGGGCGCCCGGCACCACGACCGAGTAGGCGGGCACCTCGCCCCGGAAGATCTCGCCGGTCGCCCGGTCGACGATCTTGGTCGAGCCCGACAGATAGACGCCCATGGCCAGGACCGCGCCCTCGCGCACGATGACGCCCTCGGCGACCTCGGCGCGGGCGCCGATGAAGCAGCCGTCCTCGATGATCGTCGGATTGGCCTGCAGCGGCTCCAGCACGCCGCCGATGCCGGCGCCGCCCGACAGGTGGACGTTCTTGCCGATCTGGGCGCACGAGCCGACCGTGGCCCAGGCGTCGACCATCGAGCCTTCGTCGACATAGGCGCCGATGTTCACGAAGGAGGGCATCAGCACCACGTTCTTGCCGACATAGGCGCCGCGACGGACGATGGCGCCGGGCACCGAGCGGAAGCCGGCGGCCTGATAGTCGGCCGCGCTCCAGTCGCCGAACTTGTTGGGCACCTTGTCCCAGAAGGGGCCGACCGCGGCCGGGTGATCGGCCGACAGCGGCAGGGTCGGCGCGTGGCCGGCGCGCATGATGACGTTGTCGTTCAGGCGGAAGGACAGCAGCACCGCCTTCTTCAGCCATTGATGCGTGGTCCACACGCCGTCTTCGCCGCGCGAGGCCACGCGCGCCTGGCCGGAATCCAGCAGGGCCAGGGCGGTCTCGACGGCGTCGCGCACCTCGCCGCGCGTGGCCGAGGATACCTCGGCGCGATCTTCCCAGGCGGCTTCGATCACGGATTCCAGGCGGGTCAGGTCGGTCATTGCGGATCTCCGTCAAGCATGGCGGCAGCCAGGAAGGGGCCCAGGGAGGCGGCCCGGTGTTGGATGTGGTCGCCCTCGGCGGTGAAGGCCTTGGGCCCGACCAGGACGGTCGTCATGCCGATGGCGTGCGCCGGTTCGAGGTTCTTGGGCGTGTCCTCGAAGAAGCAGGCGGTCGCCGGATCGACGCCGAAGCGGGCCAGCATCTTGTCGAAGGTGCGCGGGTCCGGCTTGGGGATCAGGTCGGCGTCCTCCAGGGCGAAGACGCCGTCGAAGAAGCGCGTCAGCTCCAGCCGCTCCATCACCCGTCGGGCGTGGCCGATCGAGCCGTTGGTGAATATCAGGCGCGGGCCTTGCAGCCGCTCCAGCGCCGCGTGCAGGCCGGGATCGGGCGTCAGCACGTCCAACGGCACGTCGTGCACCTCGGCCAGGAAGTCGTGCGGGTCGATCTGATAGTGCAGCATCAGCCCGGCCAGGGAGGTGCCGTAGTCGTGCAGATAACCCTTCTGCACGCTCAAGGCCTCGGCCGACGGCAGGCCCGAGGTGCGCACCACATACTGGTTGATGCGCTGCTCGACCTGCGTCAGGAACTGGCTTTCCGGCGGGTAGAGGGTGTTGTCGAGGTCGAACACCCAGGACCGCACGTGGCGCAGGTCGGCGCCGATCTCGGTGCTCGCCGCGAGCGGCCCGCCCGAAGCGTCTGCCGTCACTTCGCCTTCACCAGGGTGCCGGCGCCGTGCTCGGTGAACAGTTCGACGAGCATGGCGTGCGGACGTCGCCCGTCCAGGATGACCACGGCCTCGACCCCGGCGCGGACGGCGGCCATGGCCGTCTCCAGCTTGGGGATCATGCCGCCGGTGGCGACGCCGTCGTCGATCAGGCCTTGCGCCTCTTCCAGCGTCATCTGGCGGATGATCTCCCCGTCGGCGCCCTTGACCCCCGGCACGTCGGTCAGCAGCAGCATCCGCTTGGCGTGTAGCGCGCCGGCGACGGCCCCGGCGACGGTGTCGGCGTTGACGTTATAGGTCAGGCCGTCTTCGGCCACCCCGATGGGGGCGATGACCGGCACCCAGTCCTCGGTCTCGGAGGCGATCAGCCCCTTGATCAGCTTGGGATCGACCTTGGTCGGCTCGCCGACGAAGCCCAGATCGACCTCATGCTCGATCATGCTGTCGGGGTCGCGCTTGGTGCGCTTGGTCTTCTCGACCGTCAGCAGGCCAGCGTCCTTGCCCGACAGGCCGACGCCACGCACGTCGGCTTCCTTGCCGGCGACGGTGATCCAGTGGGCGATCTCTTTGTTCACGGCGCCGGACAGGACCATCTCGGCCACCGACATGGTGTCCTTGTCCGTTACGCGCAGGCCGTCGACGAAGGCCGACTTCACGCCCGCCTTGTCCAACATGGCGCTGATCTGCGGCCCGCCGCCGTGCACGACCACGGGGTTCACGCCCATCAGCTTCAGCAACACCACGTCGGCGGCGAACTGCCGGGCCACGGCGCTCTCGCCCATGGCGTGGCCGCCGTATTTGATGACCACGGTCTCGCGGTCATACACCTGGATATAGGGCAGGGCCTCAGCGAGCGTCTTCGCCGTCTCCCAGCCGCGTTCCTCGGATTGCCGATCAGTCTCTATCATGGTGCGCGCTCGATAGCGGGCAAGGGCGCGGGAGTCACGGGCAAGGTGCTGGTGAAGTGAGCGAGGTTGTCATTCTTTCGTAATTCTGTGATCGGGTACTTTCTTCGACGCGACTCAAATTAGGCATCCACGCATGAGATTATATCCTGTCATTATGTGCGGCGGTGCGGGAACCAGGCTTTGGCCGGCATCTCGCCCCTCAAGGCCTAAGCAGTTCATTCCGCTTTCAGGTAACCGCTCCCTTTTTCAGGAAGCAGTTTTACGAACTCAGCCGCTGGTTTCGGACGGTGGGCGCATAATTGTTATTGGCGGCCAGGCGCATCGAGGCGCCATTTTAGAACAGCTCCATGAAATCGATGTCGTTGCTCAAGTTCTCCTTGAGCCGGAGGCGCGAGATTCAGCAGCCGCGATGGCCGCGGCGGCCGCATGGACGGAACAGCACGACGCTGACGGCGTGAACATTTTTGTCGCGTCAGATCATCACATTCCGGACCATCGCGCCTTCTGCGATGCGGTACGGAAGGCAAGCGAATGCGCGTCGAAGGGGCATATCGTCACTCTAGGCGTCAAGCCGACAGAGCCCTCGACAGCTTATGGTTATATTCAGGCGGCGGCGGATGGCATTGCCCCAGTACGGCAGTTTGTAGAGAAGCCAGACCGAGTTGTAGCGCAGGAATACATTAAGAAAGGTTTTCTTTGGAACAGTGGCAACTTTATAATTTCTGCTAAAATTCTTCTCTCTGAGCTCGCCCATTATGCTCCCGATGTTCTTCAGGCGGCGATGGCGTCGGTTGAAGGCTGTTCGGGCGAAGTCGTCGAACTAGGCGTCGAATTTCGTTCGACGCCCAAGATTTCGATCGACTATGCCTTGATGGAGCGTACGCAGCGCGCTTGGGTCATGCCGGTGGATTTCCAATGGTCGGATCTGGGGGCCTGGGACGCGGTCGCCGCAACCGGCGAAGGGGAGTTCGGCGGCCATATCTTCGAAGACGCTGAGGGGTGTATGGCTCGCGCACCCGAAGGCGTGGTCGTCGCGGCGTTGGGGGTTCGAAACCTGGGCATTGTGGTCGAAGACGACGCGGTCTTGGTATGCGATCTGGCTCGAGCTCAAGACGTGAAGAGGGTGGTGGAAAGACTGCGAAAGTCTTCTCCACAGCACATGGATTTTGTTCAGCCGGAAGTAGAGACGCTCGAGGTTGGATCGCGCAGATTTAGTGAGTGGTTGCGCTTGCGCGCATTGCCGCTTTGGTCGTCCGTTGGGCAGTCTGAGAATGGAGCTTTTGCAGAGTTGCTCAATCTTGATGGGCGAACTGTAGCGGCGGAGAGACGTGCGCGCGTTCAAGCTCGACAGATTTATGTTTTCGCGCAGGCCGGCCTGCTTGGCTGGCAAGGAGCGTGGCGTCAGAATGTCATTGCGGGACTCTCATATTTGGAGCGGGCCTTCCTGCGTCCTGACGGCCTCATGCGAACGTTGGTGGCGCATGACGGCTCGCCTCTGGACAATGATTTCCGGGTCTACGATCAGGCTTTTCTTCTACTCGCGCTAGCGACCGCGCAGAAAGCGGGCGTCGATTGGGCGGGGCGGGGTGAAGCTATTGCCCGCGACGTGAGAATTCGTCTGCTCAAGATGGCAGACCAATCGGGTGCCATCGTGGAAGCGGGAGATCAGCCCTACCAGTCGAACGCCCACATGCACCTGCTGGAGGCGGCTCTGGCGTGGTCGGAAGTCAGCTACGATCCGGCATGGAAGGCGCTTGCTGAGCAGGTCGCAAGCTTGGCGGTCAATGTTTTTATGGATTCAAAGACAGGTCGATTGAGAGAGTTCTTTGAAGCTGACTGGATGCCAGCTTCGGGAGAATCCGGGCGTCTTGTCGAACCTGGACACCAATTCGAGTGGGCCTGGCTGCTGGGGCGGCTATACCGGCATGAAGGTGATCCGCGTTGGCTCGCAGCCGCAAAAACCTTGTTTTACCGCGGGCTTGAAGGCGTGGAGGTTTGGGGTCAAGTCGCCGTGGATGCCATGGACGAGGATGGGAACATTTGTAAGCGGCGTGCGCGGCTCTGGCCTCAGACAGAGTGGCTCAAGGCGTCTCTGCTTCTTGCAGCTTTATGCCCGGCCGATGAAGCTCGTTTTCTTTCCGAGGCTGCTCGCGCCCAGCGCGCCGTCTGGACGTATCTTACGGACGATGGGCTTTGGCGAGATAAGAGACTTGAAAGCGGCCGGTTCATTGAAGAGGCGTCGCCTGCTAGCTCTTTGTACCATATCGTCTCTGCTTTTACCCAGGTAGCTGAAGCAGCAACCTTGAAGGGCGACGCTGCCGCACTTTCTCTGAGTTAAGGAGCAAGTTAACTTGTTGTAGCTTTTAGAACACTGTGCGGTTGCATGATGCGGGAATCAACCGTTTCGTGCTCGACCGCATATGGCGACGCTGGTAAGGGTCACCCTAGGCGGTGACCCTGCAATATCGCCCAATTGTCAACAGATCTCGGAGGGCCGCATCACATGCGTGTCAAGAGTTTGATCCTGGCGTCGAGCGCGGCGGCCGCCCTGGCCCTGTCGGCCGGCGCAGCATCGGCTGAGCCCGATGGCTGGTACGGCGCGATCGACGCCGGCTACCACATCATCGACGACATCAATACGGAAGCCTCGGCGACCGGCCACAACTGGAACTGGGAAGTCAACGACGGCTGGGCGGCTTTTGCTCGCCTGGGCTACCGTTTCAACCCGAACTGGCGCGCTGAACTCGAAGGCGGCTACCGCTCGGGCGACATCGGCACCGTGCGCGCCGTCTCGGGTCCGCAGGGCCTGTGCAACCTGACGCCGGCCACCGGTCCGTGCCACTCGCCGGAAGGCGACATCACGTCGACCACCCTGATGGCCAACGTCATCTATGACTTCGGCACGCCGGACTGGACCCTGCGTCCGTTCGTCGGCCTGGGCGTGGGCGTCAACCGCGTCAACACCGACACCGTCGGCCGCCTGCGTCAGACGCCGGGCGTGACCTTCGGCGCTGACGACAGCTCGACCAAGTTCGCCGCCCAGGCGATCGCCGGTCTGGCCTGGGCCGTCTCGGACCGCGCCAACGTCGACCTGACGTACCGTTACCTGACGGGCGACATGGAGTTCGACACCCGCACCTCGGGCACGGGCGCCATTCCGTTCGGCACCCTGGCGGGCGACTATGACCAGTCGCACACCGTGACGCTGGGCCTGCGCTATGCGTTCGGCGCCGAGCCGGTCGCCCCGCCGCCGCCGCCCCCGCCGCCGCCGCCCCCGCCGCCTCCCCCGCCCCCGCCCCCGCCGCCGCCTCCGCCGCCTCCGGCCAAGCCGGCTGCCCGTCAGTTCGTGGTCTACTTCGACTTCGACCGTTCGGACCTGACGGCGGAAGCCCGCTCGGTGGTGACGCAAGCCGCCAACTACGCCAAGTCGGGCGCTCCGACGCGCGTGCTGGTGGTCGGCCACACCGACACCTCGGGCAACGCGGCCTACAACATGGGCCTGTCCAACCGCCGTGCGCGCACCGTGGCTGACGCCCTGGTCGCTCAAGGCGTCAACGGCGGCGTGATCTCGCTGGACGGCAAGGGCGAAACCGCCCCGGCCAAGGCCACCGGCGACGGCGTGCGCGAGCCGCTGAACCGCCGCGCCACCGTCGACATCAACTTCTAAGGCTCAAGGGGGCCGGTTCATCCCGGCCCCCGCGACCAAGAAGCGTCGATAAGATCAAGGACGGTCAGCCCGCAGGGGCCGATCGTCCTTTTTCTTTGCGCCAAAGCCGCCCTTGCTGGCGCCTGTCTTCATCGACGGCTATCTGCTGAGGACGACTTCTAGAGGAGTGCTTTGATGCGCGTCGCCATGATCGGAACGGGCTATGTCGGCCTGGTGTCTGGGGCCTGTTTCGCCGATTTCGGCCACACGGTGACCTGCGTCGACAAGGACGCCTCCAAGATCGACCGCCTGCACCAGAACATCATGCCCATCTATGAGCCGGGCCTGGACGATCTGGTGGCGACCAACGTCAAGGACGGGCGCCTGTCCTTCGCCACGGACGGCGCCGAGGCCATCCGCAGGGCCGACGCCGTCTTCATCGCCGTCGGCACCCCCTCGCGGCGCGGCGACGGCCACGCGGACCTGTCCTACGTCTATGCGGCGGCCGAAGAGATCGCCGATCTGATGCAGGGCTTCACGGTAGTGGTGACCAAGTCGACCGTCCCGGTCGGCACCGGCGGCGAGATCGAGCGCATCATCCGCGAACGCCGTCCCGACGCCGACTTCGCCGTCGTCTCCAATCCCGAATTCCTGCGCGAAGGCGCCGCGATCGGCGACTTCAAGCGCCCCGACCGCGTCGTCGTCGGCACGGACAACGAGCGCGCCCGCGCCGTCATGGCCGAACTCTATCGCCCGCTGAACCTGAACGAGACGCCGATCATGTTCACGGGCCGCCGCACGTCCGAGCTGATCAAATACGCGGCCAACGCCTTCCTGGCGATGAAGATCACCTTCATCAATGAAGTCGCCGACCTGTGCGAGGCGGTCGGCGCTGATGTGCAGCAGGTGGCCCGCGGCATCGGTCTGGACAATCGCATCGGCTCGAAATTCCTGCACGCCGGGCCGGGCTACGGCGGTTCGTGCTTTCCCAAGGACACCCTGGCCCTGGTGCGCACGGCGACCGACGCCGGCTCGCCGGTTCGCCTCATCGAGACGACGGTGGCCATCAACGACGCCCGCAAGAAGGCGATGGCCGACCGCGTCGCCGAGACGCTGGGCGGCGATCTGAAGGGGCGGACGGTGGCGCTGCTGGGCCTGACCTTCAAGCCGAACACCGACGACATGCGCGATGCGCCGTCCCTGGATGTCGCGCCGGCCCTGATCGCGCGCGGGGCGACGGTTCAGGCGTTCGACCCCGAGGGCATGGAGGAGGCCGCCAAGCTTCTGGACGGCGTCGTCTTCAAGAGCGGCCCCTATGACGCGGTCGAGGGCGCCGACGTGGTGGTGATCCTGACCGAATGGAACCAGTTCCGCGCGCTGGATCTGGACCGGGTCAAGCTGCTGTTGAAGCAGCCGGTCATGGTCGATCTGCGCAACGTCTATCGCCCGGACGACATGAAGGCGCGGGGCTTCCGCTATACGTCGATCGGCCGACCCGACCACGCCGCCTGATCAACGGCTTCTAGAAGAACAGGGCCCGTCCCGCCGCGATGACGACGGCGGCGGTGACCACGGCGGCGAACGCTGCTGTGGCGCCAAGCCTCAACGCCCTGCCCAGCGCCCGACCCGCCGCGTCGTCATCCATGTGAAGCTCCCTGATCGCGGACACCAAAGCCGCGCGGACAGGGAACCGCAATAGGCGAACCGGCTTGGGGCAGGGCGGTTCCAAGAAAAAGGGCGGCCCGTTAAAGGGCCGCCCTGCATCCTCAACCCGGCGTCGGGATCAGCCGGTGAACGGACGGATCAGGATTTCGACCCGGCGGTTCTGCGCCTTGCCCTGGACCGTATCGTTCGAAGCGATCGGATTGCGGGCGCTCATGCCCGCGACGTAGAGGCGCTCGCGCATCACGCCGCGGTCGATCAGATAGGAGGCGACGGACGACGCCCGGCGCTCCGACAGGGGCTGGTTGATCGCATCGCCGCCCGAGGAGTCGGTATGGCCGATAACGTCGACCATCGACCGGTCATACTCGTTCAGCACGCGGGCCACGTCGTCCAGCACCGGCAGGAAGCGGGCGTCCAGCGACGACTGGCTGGACGCGAAGGTCACGTCCGACGGCATGCGCAGGACCAGGTTGTCGCCCTGGCGCGCCACGCCGACGCCGGTGCCCGACAGCTCGGCTTCCAGGGCGCGCTGCTGGCGGTCCATGTATTGGCCTACGCCGGCCCCGGCCAGGGCGCCGACGCCCGCGCCGATCAGGGCGTTCTTGCGGCCCTGTTCGCCGCTGGAGGTGTTGGTCAGATAGCCCAGCAGGGCGCCGCCGACGGCCCCGGCGATGGCGCCCGTGCCGGTGTTGTTGCGACGCGGCGCAGAGCTGTAGGGGTCAGTGGTGGTGCAGGCGGCGGCGCCCAGCAGGGCGGCGATGCTCAGGCCTGTGACGGCAAGCTTGGCGCGCATAGGTGATCCTTTCGATAGTGATCCGGTCGCAGGAACGCCGCCATATGGTGAAGGTTCCAATCTGTACCCGTCATGAACGGAACCGGCTGGGTTTTCACAGCGGTTGCGACCGCGGCGAGCGTTGACCGCGCGGCCCCGGCCCCCCATCTGTAACAGCGGCCGGGCGCTTTGCCGATCGCGGGAGGCGCCGGACGGCCGAGGTCGCTTTTCCATGAGGACCCCATGACCACCCGCGCCTTGCTGTTCGACAGCCCCTTCCTGCTGGGCTTCGACCAAACCCGAGCCCTGATCGACCGCGCCGCCAAGGCGGCGGGCGAGAGCTATCCGCCCTATAACGTCGAACAGATCGGCGAGGCGGCCGTCCGCATCACCCTGGCGGTGGCCGGTTTCACGCCGGACGATCTGTCCGTCACCGTCGAGGGACGCCAGCTGACCATCACCGGCAAGCGCGAGGACGCCGGCCGCGACCCGCAGGCTTTTCTGCATCGCGGGATCGCCGCGCGCGGATTCGTGCGCAGCTTCGTCCTGGCCGACGGGCTGGAGATTTCCGGCGCGCAGCTGGAGCACGGCCTGTTGCACGTCGACCTGATCCGCCCGGAGCAGGAAAAGCTGGTGCGGCGCATCCCCATCACCACGACGGGCTGAAAAAGCCGTCGAACCGCTCGGCTTTCCGGGCGTTCAGTCAAGCGTAAGGAGGCGGTCTTATGACGCCCATCATGACCAAGAAGGACTTCGCCGGTTTCGGCGCCCCCGATCTCGTCTACGTCCGCGCCATCCGCGCCTCGGACGTGATGGCCGACGCCCACGTCGAGCCGGCGGCGGACATCGAGATCGACCCGGACCAGATCCTGTACGCGGTGCACGGCGCCGACGGAGAGCGTCTGGCCGTCATGCTGGATCGCGAAACCGCCTTCGCCGCCGCCGTCGCGCACGAGCTTGAGCCGGTCTCGGTCCATTGATTTTGCTGAAAGAATAAAGGCGCGGGCCGCTGGGCGCCGCGCCTTTGGCCGGTCAGGCGGCCGTCTTGGACACGTCCTTGACGAACAGGGCGCGGATGGCGTCCACGGTGCGCGCTTGGCGCAGTTGCTCGCGCAGCTCCGGCGAGCGCAGGGCGCGCGACACCGCCGCCAGGGCGCGCAGGTGTTCGGCGCCGGCGTCCGTCGGCGCAAACAGGGCGAACAGCAGATCGACCGGACGATCGTCCAGCGATTCATAGGCGACCGGCGTATCCAGACGGACGAAGACGGCGCACACCTGCTCCAGCCCCTTGATGCGGGCGTGCGGCACGGCGACGCCGGATCCCAGGCCGGTGGAGCCCAGGGCTTCGCGTTCCAGCAGAGCCTCGAAGGCGCGCTCGGCGTCCATTCCCGTCGCGCTGGCGAAGGCCTCGGCGACGGCGTGCAGCGCCTGACGTTTGGATGAGGCGCCGCCTCGCAGGACGATCCCGTCCGGCGACAGCAAATCAGCAATGTCCATGACTACCCCGAAAACGGTACCCGACATGTGCGGAAGGGCGAGGGCCTAATAGCGCCTTCGCCCTTCCATAGGAAGTGTTTCAGCCGACGCGTTTGACCGCGCCGTTCACCGTACGCTCCGGGTCGATCCAGCCCACATTGCCGTCAGGGCGGCGATAGACCACGGCCAGGCCGCCGTGGGCGGCGTTGCGGAACATCACCAGCGGATAGCCGGTCATGTCCAGTTCGGCCACGGCGCGCCCCACGGTCAGGGTGCGGATCTCGGACTGGGTCTCGGCGATCACCATGCCCACCGGAGGCGGCTCGTCCGGGCGGCCCGCGTCGCCGAACTCTTCATCCTCGACCGAATCGGGATCGCGGAAGATGGTCAGGGCGGCGACTTCGCGCGCCGCGTCCTCGGTCTTCTCGGGGGACAGGCCCTTGGGACCGATATGGTGATCCTTCAGGCGGCGCTTATAGCGGCGGACCCGTTTCTCCAGCTTGTCCAGACTGTCGGAGAAAGCGGCCTGGGCGTCGCCGCCGAAACCGGTCGTCACCAGCGATTGGCCCGAAGCCAGGCGCACCCAGCAGTCAACGCGGAAACCATGGCGGTCCTTGGAGACCACGACCTCGGCGTCCTGGGCGCCGCGGGCGAAATATTTGCCGATGCCCTCTTCGAGTTCCTGGGAGATGCGCGAGCCTAGCGCTTCGCCGACATCCACTTGTTTGCCGCTGACTTGTATCTGCATAGCCATACAACGCGACGGACCGCGTTTGGTGTCAACGTCGATCACCGATTTGTGGTGAAGCTTGGCGGGGGCGTGATCAGGCGGTCTTGAGCAGGCGACGGCGCTGGACGGACGACGGAATTTTCAAGGCTTCCCGGTACTTGGCGACCGTGCGCCGGGCGATGTCGATGCCGGCCTCATTGAGGATTTCGACGATCCGATCGTCGCTCAGCACCTCGCCGTCCGCGTCCTCGGCGTCGATCATGGTCTTTATCCGGCGGCGCACCGCTTCGGCCGAATGTGCGGCGCCGCCGTCGCTGGACTGGATGGCGGCGGTGAAGAAGAACTTCAGCTCGAACACCCCGCGCGGGGTGGAGACGTATTTGTTCGATGTGACGCGGCTGACGGTGGATTCGTGCATCTCGATGGCTTCCGCCACCGTCTTCAGCGTCAGCGGACGGAGGAACTCGACGCCGAAGGCCAGGAAGGCGTCCTGCTGGCGCACGATCTCCGACGAGACCTTCAGGATGGTCTTGGCGCGCTGATCCAGCGACTTGACCAGCCAGCTGGCCTGGGCGGCGCAGTCGGCGACGAAGGTCTTCTCCGTGTCGGACCGGGCGCCCGCCGCGACCACCGCATGATAGCGCTTGTCCATCAGCAGCCGGGGCAGGGTGTCGGCGTTCAGCTCGACCCGCCAGCCGCCGGCCGGGTCGGGGCGCACATGAACGTCGGGCACGACCGTCTGGGCCGGTTCGCCGCCGAACCCGGCGCCGGGACGCGGCGTCAGGCCCTTCAGCTCGGCGATCATCTCGGCCAGATCCTCGCCGTCGACGCCGCACGCCTTGCGCAGGGCGGTCAGGTCGCGCCGCGCCAGCAGCTCCAGGTTCTCCAGCAGGGCCGCCATCGCCGGATCGAAACGGTTGCGCTCGACCAGTTGCAGCGTCAGGCATTCGGCGATCGAACGGGCCATCACCCCCGTCGGCTCGAAGCCGTGGCAGACGCTCAGAACCGCTTCCACGCGGGCGACGTCCACGCCCAGCCGCTCGGCGATCTCGGCCAGATCGGCGCGCAGATAACCGCCTTCGTCCGTGGCGTCGATCAGGGTCAGGGCGATGCCGTGATCGGCCGCCGACAGGCCCGCCGCCGAGGCCTGGGCCTGCAGGTGCTCCCACAGGGTCAGGTCGCGATGATCGGGGCGCTCGCGCTCTTCGCCGTCAGCCATGCCGCCGGCCCCCGTGCGGGACCAGTCGTTCAGGCCGGGCTGGGCGGCGCCGTCCTCCTGACGGTCGCTGACCCGTTCGCCAGGCGCGGCGTCGCCGTACAGATCGTCCGAGGCCGCGTCCATGTTCTGGGCGTGGGCGTCGGACCCCTCGACGAAACTCAGTTCCGCCTCGCCGCCGTGGTCCGAGGCGGCGTCGTTGGCGGCGTCGCTCGCGGAGTCTGGCGCGCCGTCGCCTCCGGCGTCAGCCTCGTCGCGTTGCAGCAGGGGATTGCGTTCCAGTTCGGCCTCGACGAAGGCCTCCAGCTCCAGGTTCGACAGTTGCAGCAGCTTGATCGCCTGCTGCAGCTGGGGCGTGATGACCAGCCCCTGCCCCTGCCTGACCTCCAGCCTCTGACCGATCACGTCGCTTCAACCCCGCCTGCGCACCAAGTGGCCCGCTTCTTGCTGGGGATGATGGGGCAGAGCCGTTAACGGGCGGTGATCAGGCGCCGCAGCCAGCGGCGCCCCGCGGCGTCTTAGCCGTACATCTCGCCCAGATAGACGCGGCGCACCTCGGCGTCGGCGACGGCTTCGTCCGCCGTGCCCTCGAACAGGACCGCGCCCGACGAGATGATCGAAACGCGGTCGATGATGTCCAGCGTCTCGCGCACATTGTGGTCGGTGATCAGCACGCCGATGCCCTGGCTCGACAGATAGCGGATCACCTGGCGGATATCGGCGATGGCCAGGGGGTCGATGCCGGCGAACGGCTCGTCCAGCAGCATGAAGCTGGGTCGCGCGGCCAGAGCGCGGGCGATCTCGACGCGGCGCCGCTCGCCGCCGGACAGGCCGGTGGCCGGGGCGTGGCGCAGGTGGTCGATGCGCAGCTCCTCCAGCAGGCGGGACGTCTCGTCGCGCGCGCCGGCGGCGGTCTTCTCGCGCAGTTCGACCACGGCCTTGACGTTCTGCTCGACCGTCATGCCGCGAAAGATGGAGGCTTCCTGCGCCAGATAGCCCAGGCCCATGCGGGCGCGCTGGTACATGGGCTGCTGGGTGATGTCCTCGTTGTCCAGCCAGATCGAGCCGCTGTCGGCGGGGATCAGGCCGGTGATCATGTAGAAGCAGGTGGTCTTGCCCGCCCCGTTGGGCCCCAGCAGGCCGCAGACCTCGCCGCGCTGGACGTTCAGGGAGACGTCGCGCACCACCTGCCGCTGGCCGAAGCTGCGGGCGATGTGCTCGACGCGCAGGCCTGTCGGGCGCGCGTCCTCGACCGCCGTCGCCGTCGGTTCGAAGACCGGCGCGTCCAGGTTCAGGGCGGAGAGTTCCTTGCGCGCCACGCCGCCTCAGTTCCCTTGCGGATAGAAGACGCCCTGGACGCGGCCGTTGCCGCCGCCGCCCTCGATGCGCGCCGTCTCGGTGCGGACGTTGTAAACCAGGCGGCTGCCGGTCAGCACGCTCTTGCCCTGGGTCAGGATGACGTCGCCGGTCACCACGACGTTGCCGTCGTTCAGGGTGTAGACGGCGCGGTCGCCCTTCATGCTCTGGTCCGGGGTGACGAAGTAGACGCCGCCGCTGGCCTCGATGCGGTTCAGGTCGCCATTGGACGTAAAGCCCCGGATGGCGTCGGCGCGAAGGCGGTTGCCGCCTTGCGTCACCTCGGCGCGGCCGCGCAGCGAGAAGCCGTCGGGCGTATACTCGCCGCTGTCGGCGCCGTACTGGACCGGCTGGCGGCTGGCGTCGGCGCGGTTCTGGGCCCCCGACACGGCGGGCAGCATCAGGGCGGTCAGCAGGGCCGCGCCCGCGATCGTCAGCTTGGACTTGGACAGTTTCATCGGTCGGCTCCGGCGGGATTGATCGTCCCGGTTACCTTGTTTTCGCCCTGGCCGTTGAAGACGACCCTCTGGCCCTGATCATAGATCGCATAAGACGAAGCATCGATGCTTCCAAGGGGGCCGCGACCCTGCACCCCCTTGTCGCCGGTGACCACCCCGGTGTCGGTGTCGACCACGGCTTCGGGCGTGGTCAGCTCCCAGCCGGTGCCGCCGTCCGAGATCTTCACGTTCGGGCCGATGACGACCTTGCGCTGGGTCTCGATATAGGTGCCGCCGTCCGCGCTCAGCTCGGTCGTCTTACGCGCCCCCAGGTTCAGCCGCAGCAGGGGGCCGACCAAGCGGAAATGGCCGGTGGCCGGGTCGCGCACCGCGCCCTGGGCGCCGATGACGAAGGAGCGCCCTTGCGCGTCCTGGCCGTGGAACATCGGATTATCCAGGCGGATCTCGCGGCTTTCGTTGGCCTTGCGCTCGACCCCGGACATGACGGTGCGGAACACGGTCCAGGTCAGGGCGCCGCCCGCCAGCATCACGATGACGATCGGCAGGACGCGCCGATACAGCTTCACCCGTCGCGAGCGCGTGCGCCAGCGTTCGCCGGCGCGGGCGACGCGCGCCTCGTCGGCGCGCTTCTGCTCGTCCTGGACGTCGGGCTCGCTCATCGGCGTCTCGGGTTCGATCCTTTAGGCGTGGGCGAAGATGTCGATCTCGTCCCAACCGGCCAGGTCGAGGCGCGAACGCATGGGCAGGAAGTCGAAGCAGGCCTGGGCCAGCTCCATGCGGCCCTCGCGGACCAGCATCTCGTTCAGCCGGTTCATGATGACGTGCAGGTGAAGAACGTCCGAGGCGGCGTAGTCCAGCTGCGCCTGGCTCAGTTCGGCCGAGCCCCAGTCCGAGCTCTGCTGCGCCTTGGACATCTCTATCCCGGCCAGTTCGCGCGACACGTCCTTCAGGCCGTGGCGGTCGGTGTAGGTGCGCGCCAGCTTGGACGCGATCTTGGTGCAGTAGACCGGGCGCGTCTCGACGCCCAGGTGCAGCTCGAACATGCCGATGTCGAAGCGGCCGAAGTGGAAGATCTTCAGCACCTTGGGATCGGTCAGCAGCCTCTTCAGGTTGGGGCAGTCATAGGCCGGGCGGTTCAGGCGCACGACGTGGGCGTTCCCGTCGCCCGACGACAGCTGCACCACGCACAGCGGATCGCGGCGGAAGCGCAGGCCCATCGTCTCGGAATCGATCGCCACCTCGGGGCCCAGGTCCAGGCCGTCGGGCAGGTCGCCTTCGTGGAAATAAACCGTCATGCGCGCAAACTCGTTCGTCGTTCAGGCCGCAACATAGACGAACCGCGCGCCACCGCCAGAACACAGGCGCCGGAACTCGGGCTCGACTTCGCCGTCGCGGCCGCGGGGGAGGGAAGATCAGGGCCGAAATGACAAACGGCGCCGCATCCTATCGGATACAGCGCCGCTTGAGAAATGGTGCCCAGGAGAAGACTCGAACTTCCACGACCGTTAAGCCACTGGCACCTGAAGCCAGCGCGTCTACCAATTCCGCCACCTGGGCCCGGTGGGTCGCCCCGCCGAGGGCCGGACTAATAGGGGGGAGCCTCGGGGCGGTCAACAGGCTTTTTTCGCTTTCGTGAAAAAACTGCGCCGTTGACCAAAAGCTCCGGGAAATCCGCGCACTATCAGGCCAGCCAGACCATCATCCGCGTATCGGCGCTCTCGCCCCGCGCGCGGCTGAAGGCCGGACGGGTCTCGCCGGTATACAGGAAGCCCGCCTTTTCCAGCACCCGGCCCGAGGCGGGATTGTCGGCGAAGTGGCCCGCCATCAGGGCGCGCCGCTTCCATCGCGTGGACGCCCAGACCAGGGCGCCTTCCAGCGCCTCGGTCGCATAGCCCCGGCCCCAGAACTCGCGGCCGATCCAGTAGCCGGTCTCCGGCACGGCGTCGGCGTCATGGAACATGCCGACGACGCCCACGGGGCCGTGGTCCTCGTGCTCGATCAGGAAGGTGTTGGCCTTCCTCGGGTCCTGGGAGGCGACCTGCAGCACGAAGTCCTCGGCATGGTCGACGCCGAAGGGGTGGGGCATCCGCATGGTCATGCGGGCGATGTCGTGGTCGTTGGCCAGGGCGGCGATCCGCGACACGTCCTGGGCGCCGGGCGCGCGCAGCAGCAGGCGCCGCGTCTCGATGACGGGGGAGGTTTCGATCACGCACATGGTTCGGCCTCGATGTCTTCGGCGCCGCCTCCTTGGAGGGCTCGGGCGGCATTCGAGGCGGGGAAACGCAAACGGGGAGCCTGGTGATCCAGACTCCCCGCGGAATATTTTCCCTTGGTCCGGATCGGCTGCTGTCGAGAGCAACGCGATCCGGGGAAATACTGTCCTGGCTTCGCGTTACTCGGCGGCCATCGCCTGGGCGTCGTCGTTGGCCGGGAGAATCGACACGTAACAACGGCCGCCACGTTTGGTGGTGAACTGGACGGCGCCGGTCACAGTGGCGAACAGGGTGTGGTCGCGGCCCAGGCCGACGTTGGTGCCCGGGTGGAACTTGGTGCCGCGCTGACGCACGAGGATGTTGCCGGCCAGCACGTGCTCGCCGCCGAACTTCTTCACGCCAAGGCGTTTCGACTCTGAGTCGCGGCCGTTACGCGACGAACCGCCAGATTTCTTGTGAGCCATCTTGCTGCTCCTCTTCCTTGGTGCGCTACCGCCCGTTGGGGCTGCTTGAGCGCGCCATCTGTTCTGCTAGGCGCTGATCCAGCGCCGGTGAAAATCTTAGGCTTCGGCGCCTTCGGCGGCGTCAGCCTTGGCGGCCTTCTTGGCCGGAGCCTTCTTGGCCTTCGGGGCTTCGGCTTCGACAGCCTCGACGCGCGGGGCCAGGCCGCGAGCGCGGGCGTTGATCTCGGCCTTGGTCATCAGGTCGACCGCGCCGTCCCACTTCGCCTTCTCGCCGGCGCCTTCGATGCCGGTGATGCGCAGGACCGATTCCATCTGGCGATGGCCGTTCGTGCGGCGATAGCCCTGACGACGGATCTTCTTGAAGATCTTGATCTTCTCGCCCTTGCGGGTCTCGATCAGCGTGGCTGCGACAGCGGCGCCGTCGATCAGCGGAGCGCCGACCGTAACACCCTTGTCGCCGCCCAGCATGAGGACTTCACCGAAATTGACGGCAGCGCCAGCGTCGCCGTCGATCTTCTCGACAACAATCACATCGCCCGGTTGAACCCGGTACTGCTTTCCGCCGGTCTTGATCACCGCGTACATTAGGAAGCCTCAGCGTGAACGCAAAAATGGATGCGCCCGCCAGGAGACCCTGCGGGCGAAGAGCGGCGACATATACGGATGGTCACGGAAGAGTCAACGTGAAACGGACGCCCAAGGGGGCAAAACCCGCCCGAAACGGGTTCCGAGCCGACTCTGTGGCCCTGATGCACGGGCGATGCAAGCGCGTGGGGGACTCCTGGGTCCCTATATAGAAGACGCGACGTGGCGCCGCGGGCGAAGATTCTTCGCCGATTCTTCTCGACTGTTATAAGGTAACACTCTAAGGGAGCGGCCATGTCCTCTCCCGATCTCGCCGAGCCGGTCCTGCTGTCGCTTCTGGGCGGCGGCTTCGTCGCGGCCTTCCTGCACGCGGCCCTGCCGACCCACTGGCTGCCCTTCGTCCTGGTCGGGCGGGCCCAGCGCTGGAGCGTGGCGCAGGTGATGACGACCGTGGTGACGGCCGGCCTGGCGCATATCGCGTCCACGGCCCTGGTGGGGTCGCTGATCGTGGCGGCGGGCCTGGCGCTGAACCGCTGGGTCGAGGGCCTGCTGCCGCATCTGTCGGCGGCGCTGCTGTTCCTGTTGGGCGCCTTCTATCTGGCCAAGGCGTCTTTGAAGCGCACGGCGACCGCCGGCGGCCCGGCCGTGGACGCGGGCGATGGGACAGGACCCGCCGTCTCTGACCGGGCGGCGTTTCTGGGGCTGGTGCTGATGATGGCGGTGACCCCGGGCGAGGTGCTTCTGCCCATCTATCTGTCCTCGGCGACCGAAGGCTTCTGGGCGCTGGGCCTTCTGACGCTGGTGTTTGCGGCGGGAACGGTCTTGGGCATGACCCTGCTGGCCGCGCTGGCGACGGCGGGCTACTCCATCCTGCGTCTGGAGCGGTGGGCGCGCTATGAAGGCGCCATCCTGGGCGGGGCGCTGATCCTGATCGGCTTCCTGGTTCTGACGCATCAGCACTGATGGTGTCTGGTAAGTTATATATTTACAATCAATGACTTGCGGTTGACGAACGTTGACGGCGCGGCGCACGCCAGCCTAGAGGAGGGGACATGGCGCACGATCATGCTCACGACCATGACGGTCCTCCCCACGCCCATTCACACGGCCACGGCCACAGCCATGGCATCGGCGGCCATCATCACGGCCCGACCGACACCGGGGACTGGCGCTACGCCGTCGGCCTGATCGTCAACCTGGTCTTTGTCGCCGTCGAGTTCACGGCGGGCTTCATCGCCGGCTCCACCGCCTTGATGGCCGACGCGGGGCACAACCTGTCCGACGTGCTCGGCCTGGCCATGGCGGGCGGCGCGGCCTGGCTGGCCCGCCGCGCGGCGGGGGCCAGACGCACCTACGGCTACGGCAAGGCGACGGTGCTGGCGGCGCTGGGCAACGCCCTGCTGCTGATCTTCGCCTGCGGCGCCATCGCCTTCGAAGCGGTGCGCCGTCTGGCCGAGCCGGCGCCGGTGGCCTCGGGCGTCATCATCGCCGTGGCGGGGATCGGCTTCATCATCAACCTGGGCACCGCCCTGATGTTCATGAAGGACCAGCAGGACCTGAACGTGCGCGGGGCCTATCTGCACATGATGGCGGACGCCGGGGTCTCGCTGGGCGTGGTCATCGCCGGCGTCGTTATTCTGTTCACCGGCTGGTCCCTGATCGACGGCGTGGTCAGCCTGATCATCGTCGCCGTCATCATGATCGGCACCTGGGGGCTGCTGAAGGACTCCGTCAACCTGGCGCTGGACGCCGCGCCCAACGGCCTGGACGTGGCCGAGATCCGCAGCGCGCTTCTGGCTCTGCCGGGGGTGACGGCGGTGCATGATCTGCACGTCTGGGGCCTGTCGACCACCGACGCCGCCCTGACCGCCCACCTGGTCCACGACCGCCCGGACCCGGACGCCCTTCTGGCCGAGGCGCAAGGGCTGGCGCGCGGCCGCTTCGACATCAGCCACACGACGCTGCAGTTGGAAACGGGCGTCCTGCCCGATTGTCCGGCCTGCTGAGCGTGCTTTCCTCCCCATGCAATGGGGAGGGGGTCCACGAAGTGGTGGAGGGGCTTACGCCAGCGGCGCCAAGCGGCCCCTCCGTCTCGTCGGCTGCGCCGCCGATCCACCTCCCCATTTCATGGGGAGGAGAGGCCGTCGAACGTCTTCCATTTCCGCCTTCAACGCGCCATCTAGCGAGCCATGACCCAGAAGACACCCGTGACCGTCCTCACCGGCTACCTCGGCGCCGGCAAAACCACCCTGCTGAACCGCATCCTCACCGAGGACCACGGCAAGCGCTACGCCGTCATCGTCAATGAGTTCGGCGAGATCGGCATCGACAACGACCTGGTGGTCGGCGCCGACGAGGACGTGTTCGAGATGAACAACGGCTGCGTCTGCTGCACGGTGCGCGGCGACCTGATCCGCGTGGTCAACGGCCTGATGAAGCGCCAGCGCCCCGGCAAGCCCGCCTTCGACGCCATCATCGTCGAGACCACCGGCCTGGCCGACCCCGGCCCGGTGGCCCAGACCTTCTTCGTCGACGACGAGGTCAAGGCCAAGACCCAGCTGGACAGCGTGACCGCCCTGGTCGACGCCAAACACGTCATGGCGCGTCTGGACGACTCTAAAGAGGCGCGCGAGCAGGTCGCCTTCGCCGACCGCATCATCCTGAACAAGATCGACCTGGTGGACGAGGCCCAACTGGCCGCCGTCGAGGCCCGCCTGCGCGCGCTGAACCCGCTGGCCCCCATCGTCCGCGCCGAGCGCTCCAACGTGCCGCTGGACCAGGTGCTGGGCCTGCACGCCTTCGATCTGGACCGCATCCTCGAGGTCAAGCCGGACTTCGTGAACCCGCCCCACGGCGCCGAGGGCCACGTCCACGACGAACACTGCGGTCACGGGCATGACCATGCCGAGGACCATGTCCACGACGAGCATTGCGGTCATGACCATGACCACGATCATGCGCACGGCCCGCGCGGTCACGCCCACAACGACGACATCAAGGGCGTTTCCCTGACGCTGGACCGTCCGCTGAACGGCGCCAAATTCACCGCCTGGCTGGACAAGCTTCTGGGCGAGCAGGGCCAGAACATCCTGCGCGCCAAGGGCATCATCGACGTTCAGGGCGAGGACCGCCGCCTGGTCTTCCAGGCCGTGCACATGATCCTGGAAGGCGACCTTCAGCAGCCCTGGGGCGAGAAGGAGCGCCGCTGGAGCCGCGCGGTCTTCATCGGCCGCGACCTGAACGAGGCCGAACTCAAGGCCGGGTTCGAGGCCTGCGCGGCATGAACCCGCCGCCCCGCCCGCGCGCAGAAGCCAAGCTGATCTACGGCACGCCCGAGTTCGAGATCGTGCAGCACGGCGACCACGTCCGCTGCGCCGTCTCAGGCGCGCCGATCCCGCTGGAGGCGCTTAACTACTGGAGCGTCGAGCTCCAGGAGGCCTACGCGTCCGGCGAACTGATGACGAAGCGCTGGGTCGAGACGCAGAAGTCGTAGGCTATTTCGGGCGCAACGCCGCGCTTGCCATTTTTTGCCATCAGCGTAGGCTCCCCTCATGAGCACGATGAATATCTCGCTGCCCGATCCGATGAAGGCCTTCGTCGACGAACAGGTTGCGGAGCGGGGCTATGGCTCCTCGAGCGAGTATGTCCGTGATCTGATCCGCAAAGACGGGGATCGGCAGAAGCTGCGCAGTCTGTTGTTAGTCGGCGCTGAATCCGGCCCGACCGAGCCTGTCGATGCAGCCTATTTCGAAAGCCTGAGGGCGCGTATCGCCAGCCGTCGCCCGGCGTGAAGACCAAGGCTGTCATTCCGCGCGAACAGGCCGCACACGATATCGACCAGGCGTTGGACTACTATCTCGAGGCAGCGGGCGATGTCGTCGCCAGCGCTTTCGTTGATGCGCTTGAACAGGCTCTGAACCACGTCGCGCGGCATCCGGCCTCCGGTTCGCTTCGATATGCTCATGAGCTTGATTTGCCGGAACTGCGCTGCTGGCGGGTCTGCGATTATCCCTATCTGCTGTTCTATGTAGAACGCGAAGACCACATCGACCTGTGGCGCGTTCTGCATGGCGAGCGCGACCTGCCGGTCTGGATGCGAGCGTAAAGTCAGGCTTAGGACGCCAATCGTTCCGCCAGCCACTCGGTCATCACCCGCGCCAGCGTCTTCGGCTGTTCCAGCGGGATCATGTGGCCGCTGTGCGTCACCGTCTCCAACGTCGAGCCGGAAATCCCCCGCCGCAGTTCCTCGGCCTCTTCCCGGCTGCGCAGCCGATCCGTATCCGCCGCCACGATCAGCGTCGGCTGAGCAATCTCGCCCAGTCGCTCCAGATCGCCCGCCCGCGCCATCGCCGACTGGCGGTGAAACACCTCGCCGCCCAGCCGCAAGCCCATGTCGCGCACCCGCGCGATCATCGCCTCATCGTTCGCCAGATCGGGGTGCAGGGACGAGACGATGGCCGGCCGGCTCAACCCTTTAAAAGCCCTCGGCGGCGCCTTCAGGGCCGAGCGCCGCTGGCGGATCAGCTCTTCGGTATCCCCGCGCGCCGAGGTGGCGATCAGGATCAGGGCCTCGACCCGCTCCGGCGCGATCCGCGCCAGCTCCCGCGCCACATAGCCGCCCATGGAGAAGCCCACGGCGACGAACCGCTCCGGCGCATCGGCCAGGATGGCGGCGGCCATGCTCTCGATATCCTCGCCCCGGCTGAGGTCGGTGGCGACCAGCGGGCCGAACGGGGCCAGGTCGTCCGTCATGGCGTCCCACAGGGTCGCATCGGCCATGAAGCCGGGAATGAGCAGCAGGGTCATGCCATCCTCATAGACCCGCCACGCGACAGACGCGACGGGGGAGGTTATGAGGCGCATCCGACTTCTCCTTCGCCCTGCGTGAGCCGACATGACGACCTTCTCCTTCGACGCCCAGGTCACCGCCGCCCTGTTCGACAAGACCGGCGCGATCTTCGCCCTGGGCGACGGCTCGGTGCGGTTCGAGAGCGGCGCCCGCAGCGAGGTCCATGACGGCGCCGTCCTGTGCGCCTGCGTCCACCCCTCGGGCGAGGGGATCGTCACCGGCGGCGACGACGGCAAGCTGGTCTGGAGCCGCGAGGGCGAGGCCGTGCTGCTGGCCCAGACCAAGGGCCAATGGATCGACGCCGTCGCCGCCTCGGCCGAGTCCGGCCTGATCGCCTTCTGCTCGGGCCGGACGCTGAGCGTGCTGGACAGCAAGGACGTGGCTTTCCGCCGCGCGTTCCAGCACGAGCGCACCGTCTCGGGCGTGGCCTTCGACCCCAAGGGCCGTCGCATCGCCGCCTCGACCTATGGCGGCGCCTGGCTGTGGTACGCCCGCATCGAGCAGCAGCAGCCGACCAAGCTGGCCTGGGCCGGGTCGCACCTGGCGGTCGGCTTCTCCACCGACGGCGCCTTCGTCGTCACGGCGATGCAGGACAACCAGCTGCACGGCTGGTGCCTGAAGGATCAGAAGAACATGCGGATGGGCGGCTATCCGTCCAAGATCAAGAGCTTCGCCTTCCTGGCCAAGGGGCAGCTGCTGGCCACCTCGGGCGCGCAAGGGGTGGTGCTGTGGCCCTTCGTCGGCGCCAACGGGCCGATGGGCCGCGAGGCGACCGAGATCGGCTATGACGAGACGACCCTGATCGCCCAGGTCGCCGCCGCCCCCGCCCACGGCCGTCTGGCGGCGGGGCTGGAAGACGGGCGCGTCTGGTGGGCCGATCCGGCCGGGCGCGGCCTTCAGTTCGTCAAGCAGGACAAGGGCGCCCCCATCACCGCCCTGGCCATGAGTTCGGGCGCCGCCCGCATCGCCTGGGCGGACGAGGACGGCCACGCGGGCGTGGCCTCGCTCTGATCGGCCTTGCGCTGAAGCTTGGCTGAGGCAGGATGACGGCATGACCCGCGCGAAACACCGCAAGCGCCGCCCGCTTCTGACCCTGTTGCTGATCCTGGCACTGTTCCCTCTGGCCGGGGTGGCGGTGCACCGCTTTCTGCCGCCGCTGGCGACCATCCTGATGGTCAAGCAGGCGGCCGCCGGGCACGGCATGGACTATCGCTGGCGCTCGCTGGACCGGATCTCGCCGCGTCTGGTCGAGGCGGTGATCGCCGCCGAGGACGCCCGTTTCTGCCAGCACCACGGTTTCGACGTCGAGGCCATCCAGAAGGCGCTGGAAGCCAATGAGCGCGCCGAGCAGAACGGCTCGGGCCGCGTCCGCGGCGGCTCGACCATCAGCCAGCAGACCGCCAAGAACGTCTTCCTGTGGCCCGGCCGCGACTGGGTCCGTAAGGGCCTGGAGGCGGGCTACACCGGCCTGATCGAGATCGGCTGGGGCAAGCGGCGGATCATGGAGATGTATCTGAACGTCGCCGAATGGGCGCCGGGCGTCTATGGCGCCGAGGCCGCCTCGCGCCACTGGTTCAACAAGAGCGCCGACAAGCTGACCGCCAGCGAGGCCGCCCGCCTGGCCGCCATCCTGCCCAGCCCGCGCCGCTACAAGGCGGCCAATTCCGGCCCCTACGTCCGCCGCCGCGCCGCGCGCATCCAGGCGGCCATGGGCACGGTGCGCCAACAGGGTCTGGACGCCTGCGTCGACCGCCGCTGACGCCAGCCGCGGCAACCCGCCGTTAACCGTGAACTTGGGGCCAAGCCTTAACGCACCCGCGTCATGCTGGGATCGACTGCGGGCCGGTGCGTCCGCGCGCGACACGGCGGGATTTCACGGTGAAACACGGTCTGAAACGAGCAGGACGAGGCCTTCGCCTCTTCGTCCGCCGCCTGATGCGCCAGACCCAGGGCAATGTCGCCCTGATGTTCGCCATCGCCCTGCCGATCCTGATGATGATCACCCTGGGCGCCGTCGACCTGCACCAGGCCTCCAAGGTGAAGGCGGAGCTTCAGGACGCGCTGGACGCCGCCGCCCTGGCCGCCGCCCGTTCGGTCTACAGCGACAACGTCAATATCAACCGGGTCGGCATGGCCGCGCTGAAGGCCAATATGCCGCGCTATTTTCGGGCGGGCTCTGACGACACCGCGACCTTTGTCCTGGCCAACAACCGCGTCACCGGCGAGGCGCGCGTCAATGTGAAGGTGCTGGTCGCCAACATCCTCCTGCCGCCCTACGGCAAGCTGCTGGACGACTACCTGCCGGTCGGCAGCCGCTCCGAAGTCCTGCGCGCCTCGCGCAACGTCGAGGTGGCGATGGCGCTGGACATCACCGGGTCGATGGACAACTGCACGCGCAACTGCCCGCCGACGTCCAAGCTTCAGGACCTGCAGGCGGCGGCCAAGGATCTGATCGACATCGTGGTCCAGGACCAGCAGACGCCCTTCTACTCCAAGGTAGCGCTGGTCCCCTATGCGGCGGGGGTGAACGTCGGATCGCTGGCGGCGCAGGCGCGCGGGCCGCTGGACAGCACGACCCGTTCCGTCACGGCCGCGACGTGGGTGAGCGGGACGGTGCGCACCATCTCGAACATTTCGCGGGCCTCGCCGACGACGATCACCTCCAACGGCCACGGCTTCGTCACCGGCGACCGGGTGGTGCTGTGGAACGTCCAGGACATCCCCGCCCTGAACGGCGTTCCCTATGAGGTGGCGAGGATCTCTAACAACCAGTTCCAGCTCAGGACGCTGTCGGCGTCAAACGCAGCCTCCAGCTATCAGGGCTCGTCCACCAGCACGACGAAATCGGCCTATGTCGCCAAATGCGTGCGCAGCGACTGCGGCCTGACGGTCACGGTCGGCGGTCACGGCCTTTCGGTGAACGACCATGTCCGCCTGACCAGCATGGGCGGCCTGGCCCAGTTGAACGAGGCGGGGTTCCGCGTCGCGAGCGTCAGCGGATCGCAACTGGTTCTGAATTCGACGCGCAGCCTGGGTCTGGCCCAGACCTCAAAGGGCGGCGTCTCCTATTCCGGCGGCGGTCAGCTGATGAACGGGCGCGACGGCGCCGAATGGCGCGTCTTCTCCACGGCGGACGGCTACATCAACGTGCTGCCCTCCAGCACCTGCGTCAGCGAGCGCGTCGGCGTCGAACGCTATACAGAGGCGCGGCCGTCCACCGCCTATGTCGGCCGCAGCTATCTGGACTCATCCAACGCCTGTCCCAGCGCCGCCATCACCCCGCTGACGGCCAGCGCCACCACCCTGAAGACCAAGATCGACCAGATGCGCGGCGGCGGCTCGACGGCGGGCCAGATCGGCATCGGGTGGGCCTGGTACATGCTGTCGCCCAACTTCGCCTCCCTGTTCGACGGGGCGGGCAAGCCCGGCGAATACGCGCCTTCGGAGACGCTGAAGGTGGCCATCCTGATGACCGACGGCGAGTTCAACACCCCCTTCCGGGACGGCGTCATCGCTCTGGACGCGGGATCAGGCAGCGGCGCCCTGAACACCCACATCAACCTGAACTCGTCCAACGGCGACCCCTTCATTCAGTCGGTCGAGTTGTGCCGGGCCATGCAGGCCAGGGGGGTGGTCGTCTATACGGTCGGCTTCGACCTGGGCAGCGACACCGGCAAGCCCAATGTGGTCGACAGCGCTCTGGACGTGATGCGCCAGTGCGCCACCAGTGAGCAAACCCACTTCTTCGAAGCCAACAGCGGCGCCGATCTGAAGGAAGCCTTCCGCGCCATCGGCCGCGACATCACCCGCCTGCGCATCGCCCGCTAAGGCAGGGCGGGGCGGATTTCTCCTCCCCATGCAATGGGGAGGTGGATCGGGCGCGTCAGCGACCGAGACGGAGGGGCCGCTGGGTTCGTCGGTCGCGACGCCCCTCCACCGCTTCGCGGTCCCCCTCCCCATGGGCATGGGGAGGAAAAACCTCGGTCATACCCGCGCCTCCCCCAATCAGATCAGGCGGATTTCCTTGAGCCGCTCGGTCAGGAAGTCCTCGGCCAGGATGGTCTTGCCGGCATAGCGGTCCGGGTTTTCCGGGGTGACCGTCGAGGGCAGGGTCTCGATCGAGAAGTCCGGGTTGAAGTGCAGGAAGAAGGGCGTCGAATAGCGGGCGAAGCCGCGACGCTCGGGCGCCGGATTGACCACGCGGTGCGTCGTCGACGGCAGGACGTGGTTGACCAGCCGCTGCAGCATGTCGCCGATGTTGACCACCAGGGCGCCCGGCGGCGGGGCGATGTCCAGCCACTCGCCATCGGAGTCCTTCAGCTGCAGCCCGGCCTCTTCGGCGCCCAGCAGCAGGGTGATGACGTTGATGTCCTCATGGGCCCCCGCGCGCACGCCCTCGGCGTCGGCCGGGATCGGCGGATAGTGCAGCAGGCGCAGCACGCTGTTGCCCAGCTGGACCTTGTCCTCGAAATAGGCGTCGTCCAGCTTCAGATAGCGGGCGATAGCCTTCAGGATGCGGCGGCCCAATTCGTCCAGACCTTCGTACAGGCCATAGACGTGCTGGCGGAAGCCTTCGATCTCGGTCGGCCAGACGTTGTCGCGCATGTATTGGCGATAGGGGTGGCCCTCCGGCAGTTCGCGGCCGGTGTGCCAGAACTCCTTCAGGTCGACCGCCTTGGCGCCCTTGGCCGCCTCGACGCCGAAGGGGGTCAGGCCGCGCGCGCCGCCGGCGCCGGGCTGATGATACTGGCGCTTCACGTCTTCGGGCAGGGCGAAGAAGGCCTTGGCGTCGTTGACGGCGGCGTCGATCAGCCCCTGATCCAGGCCGTGGTCGGCGATGACCGCGAAGCCGTAGCGGGAAAAGGACGCGCCCAGGGCGTCCGAGAAGGCCTGGAAGTCGGCGTCATAGGCCTTCATCGACACCGGGACGATGGCGCGGGTCTTGGCCTGGTCCTCGGCGGAGACGGCGGTGAGGGGAGAGGTCACTGTGAAATCAGCCTCTGTGATGGTGAGTATGGCCGCCCTCATACGCCCAATGGGGGCGAAAGGGCAGATGGCGAGGTTGGGCCTTTGGTCCCAGGTCAGTCCTGGGGGATCACGGCCCGGATGACGCGGGCCGAGGACGGCCGCCCGGCGATGCCCCGGCGCGGATCGACCACCACGCGCAGGTCGCCGCCGGAATAGGTCACCGACGACCGCTGCCCTTCGACGACGGTGATGCTGCGCAGCCGCTCCAGGAAGGGGCGGGCGCTGGGCGAACGGGCGATGCGCACCACGGCGTCGGTGGTGACGATCAGGGCCTCGATGCACAGGGCCTCGGACTCCTGGCCGTCCACATTGATGCGGACCAGCCGACCCATGGCCTCGGACACCAGGCCGCTGCGGCGCGCCATCAGGTTGAACATCTGCACCGGCCCTAGCGAGGGCGGGGCCAGGCTGACCGGCGGCCCTGCCAGCGACACCGGCGAGCCGCCCGGCGCGCGCGTCGTATAGACGGTGATGCCGCCGCCGGCGGTGACGCGCAGCACCTGATCGCCGGCGTCGTTGCGATAGATGGTGTCGCCGCGCGGCGCCGAGGACGGGCGAAGGGCCCAGGTCTCCGTCGAACGCTCGAACCGCAGCAGGGTCAGCGACCCGGCCTGATCCAGCACAAAGGCCTGCCCCGCTTCGGAGACATAGCGTCCGGGCGGCGGGGTGGTGCGGATGACCGACTGGTCGCGGATGGCCCGGCTTTGCTCGGCCTGGGCGTTGGAGCGCAGCTGGGCCTCGGCTTCGCCCGGCGCCATGCCGCAAGCCAGGACGACGGCCAGCCCGGCCGTGGCCCCGCTGCGGCGCCAAGAGCGCGCGCAGACGCCCCCCGCGACACGAGGCGTCGCGAGGACGACAGGCGGCTTCTCCGCCACGGCTTGGACCGCAGACCTCATGCCTTCAGAGGTGATATGCCCGCACGGCGGATTTTGGGCGAACGCAGCTTATCCAACCAGGTACTGCCCGCCGTTGAGCGACAGGGTGCACCCTGTGACATATCCGGCACGCTCGCCCGACAGCCACGACACCATGTCGGCGATCTCCTCGCCCTTGCCCAGGCGGCCGACGGGAATCTGGGCCACGATGGCGTCCAACACCTTCTGGTCCATCGCCCCGACCATTTCGGTGTCGATATAGCCCGGCGCGATGCAGTTGACGGTCACGCCCTTGCGCGCGTTCTCCAGCGCCAGCGCCTTGGTGAAACCGATCATCCCGGCCTTGGCGGCGGAATAGTTGGTCTGGCCGATCTGGCCCTTCTGCCCGTTGATCGAGGAGATGTTGACGATGCGGCCGAAGCCCCGGTCGCGCATGCCGTTGATCACCTGGCGCGTCATGTTGAACACGCTGTCCATATTGACGCGGATCACGTCGGACCACTGATCGGCGCTCATCTTGTGGAAGAAGCCGTCGCGGGTGATGCCGGCGTTGTTGACCAGCACGTCGATGGGGCCGAAGCGGTCCTCCACTTCCTTGACCGCCCGTTCGCAGTCCTCGAACGAGCCGACGTTGCCCTTCACCACCATGACGCCCAGCTCGCGGGCGGTGGCCTCTGCGGCCTCGGTGTTGCCGGAATAGCCGGCCGCGACCTGCAGCCCGTCTTCCTTCAGTCGCTGAACGATCGCCTTGCCGATGCCCCGGGTGCCCCCGGTGACGAATGCGGTACGCGTCATGACGTCTCCCTGATCCTGTGCGGCGGCCGTCGCGGGCGCGACGCCGTCCGCCTCCCTTGGACGCCAGCCTTAGCGCGGCGCGCGTCGAACGAGAAGACGGGGTTACGCCGTCGCGGCCAGGCGGCCCATGTCGATGACGAAGCGATAGCGCACGTCCGACCGCTCCATCCGTTCATAAGCCTCGTTGATCTGGTCGGGGGCGATCACTTCAATATCGCACACGATCCCGTGTTCGCCGCAGAAGTCGAGCATCTCCTGCGTCTCGCGGATTCCGCCGATCAGCGAGCCGGCGATGCGGCGGCGCCGCCACAGCAGGGGCATGGCGAAGACCGGCAGCCCCTCGGTCGTCAGCCCCAGCATGACCATGGTCCCGTCGCGCGCCAGCAGATTGACGTGGCTGGCGATCTCATGCGTGGCCGACACGGTGTTGATGATCAGGTCGAACTGCTCGGCCGCCGCCTTCATGGCGTCTGCGTCCGAGTTGATCAGGAAATGCCGGGCGCCCATCCGCTCGGCGTCGGCCTTCTTGCGGTCCGAGGTCGACAGCACCGTCACTTCGGCGCCCAGGGCGGCGGCCAGTTTGACCGCCATATGGCCCAGGCCGCCCAGGCCGATCACCGCCACCTTCGACCCCGGTCCCACGCCCCAGGTCTTCAGCGGCGACCAGGTGGTCACCCCGGCGCACAACAGCGGCGCCGCCGCATCCAGCGGCAGGCTGTCAGGAATCTTCAGCACGAAGGCCTGGTCCACGGTGATGCGATCGGAATAGCCGCCCTGGGTGATCGTCTGGCCGACGCCTGCGCCCTTCGGATCGCGCGAGCCGTAGGTCTGGGTCATGCCCGGTTCGCAATACTGCTCCAGCCCCTCGCGGCAGGCCGAACAGGTGCGGCAGCTGTCGACCATGCAGCCGACGCCGACGCGGTCGCCTTCCTTGAAGCGCGTGACGTTCGCGCCCACCGCCGTCACCACCCCGGCGATCTCGTGGCCCGGCACGATGGGATAGCGCGTCCCGCCCATGTCGTTCTTCACCACATGCAGGTCCGAGTGGCAGACGCCGCAGTATTTGATCTCGATCGCCACGTCGTCCGGCCCCGGATCGCGCCGTTCGAAGCTATAGGGGCCCAGCGGCTGGTCGGCGGCGGTGGCGGCGAAGGCGCGTGTGGGAATGGGCATGAGGTTCAGTCCTTCAACTTGGCGATCAGCGCCTGGGCCGCGGCGGGGTTCCGCACCTTGGCCCCCGAAATGAAGTAGGCGAAGACGTCCCCCCGCCCGGCCCAGCCGCGCGCCTGTTTCGCCACGGCGTCCAACTCGCCCGAGGTCATGCCCGTCGGTTCGTCCTCGCGGCTGGACATCAGCCGAGCGTAGGTAAAGTCCGCCGTCGCCTCGTCGATCTGCGGCCAGGTCGGCTCTTCGTCATCGACGGCGTAGACGATGGCCGCCCCATATTTGCGCGCCAGATCATAGAACTGCTCGGTGGCGAAGGTCGGATTGCGCACCTCCAGCGCGTGACGCAGCCGCACCCCGTCCTTCTCCTTCGGCAACAGCTTCAGAAAGCCCTCGAAGTCCTCAGGCTGGAACGTCTTGGTTCCCATGAACTGCCAATTGATCGGCCCCAGCTTGTCGCCCAGCCCCGTCAGCCCCTGCGACAGGAACCGCTCGAAGCTCTCGGCGCCGTCGGACAGCACCTTGCGATTGGTGCAATAGCGGCTGGCCTTGACCGAGAAGACGAAGCCGTCCGGCGTCTCATCGCGCCACTTCGCCCAGCTGTCGGGCTTGAAGGTCGAATAATAGGTGCCGTTGATCTCGATCGAGGTCAGCGCCCGGCTGGCGAACTCCAGCTCCCGCTTCTGCACCAGTCCCTGCGGATAGAAGACCCCCCGCCACGGCTCGAATGTCCAGCCGCCGACGCCGATATGGATGGATCCCGCCATGACCTAGCCTCCTGATGCAGGCCGCTTTGATCGCAGAAATCACCGGCGGCGGCTATGGAAAGCGGATGGACGGAGCGTTTGAGAAGGGTGGCTTAGCGGTGGTTCTCGGGGGAGCACCCGCTCGTTGGCGACTTGCAGGCCGCCAAGCCTCTTAAATCGTGTGGCTACACGCGATACGTCACGTTCGCCTCAACCGCCAGAGGCGTTACGTCGTTTGAACGCTTCTACAATCCAATACAGGATTGCATACTCCGCGATAAAAATCGGGGCTAAGGCGAGAGGAACTTTGATGCGTCCGGGCAGCTCGATTAGGAATATTGCACTAAGGTTGATCGCTAGTGTGGCGATTACCATCGCTATAAACCATTTATGGAAAGCGATATCCCAGTTTGTTTCTATGAGGAGCGAGATCGTGGAAATGGATATTGCAATTAGCAGCGACTCTTCTGCACTAAAGAAAAAAGTGCTGATGATAAAAGCAGTGAGAGGAATAAGGGCGTCAAACGCGAGATTTTTGGCTTTTATTGATTTCTTTTTAACGATGCGACTTTCGTCATTTTTCATGTTTTTGAGTCATGTTTGGTAATTAGGCTTAGCGAAGCGCAGGGCAGATAGGTCTCTGAAGCCTTGCTGGGTGCGATGTGCGAACCTTTGCCGACGGGGGTTTTGTGATCACATTGGCGCGAAGGCCTACGTAGTGGAAGTCAGCAAATGATCTTGCAGCGAAGTCCGCCTCAAGTCAGCTTTTGGACATTGAGCGCACCAATCAAACGGGCCGCGCCCCCCTCAGCCTGAAACGCAATCTCCCGCCGCGCCGAAGACCACCGCGCGCGGATCGGGCGGGCGCAGCCGGCCCAGCACGTCGCGGCGGCTGGGCGGCCGGCCCCAGCGGGTGAAGCCCAGGCCGTAGCGCCTCAGCGTCGCCTCATGCGGAAGCCACAGCGAATGGCGCGACAGCCAGGCCGCGCGCGGCGTCGTCTCGCCGGGGATGGTCACCTGGGTCTGAATGTCCGACAGCCCGATCTGGGCGGCGGCGCACGCCAGAATGCCGGGGTCGGCGCCCCGCGCGGCGTAAAGGGCGCGCAGCCGTCGCGCGCCCCGGGCGATTTCGTCCGGAACGGCCTCGTTCAGCGTTTGATAGTTGGCCTCGATCACCGGCGAGGAGTGATGGAAGCTGACGAAGCCCGCCCGCTCTATGGTGCGCGTCGCCCCGGCGGCGAAGATGGCGTTGGCGCAGGCGGAGGTGCACTGGCCTCGCACCGTCACCGGCAGGCGCCGCGCCAGGATCACCTCGGCCGCGTCCAGCGCGGCGTTCTCGTCGCCGCCGCCGCTGTCGATCACCAGGCCCTCGACGCTTTCGTCCGACAGGGCCAGGGCCAGGGCGGCGCCCGAGGCCGGGCTGAAGGCCCCGCGAAACACCACGCGCGGCCCCTCGCGCGACAGCAGCCACTGGGGCCGCGCCGGGCCGGCGGACATTTCGGTCGTGGCTGGCGATGCGGGCGACGCCGTCGCCGCCTGCGGCGAGGCGACGGCGATCAGGGCGGAGGTCACGGCGGCGATCAACGACACAGGCTTATGAGCCTCCTTGCAGGACCGCCACCATGCGCCCGCCTAGGCGTCTGTGTCCAAGCCAAAGATGAGGGCCCGGCGCCGCGCCCCGTGGCGAAGAGGTTGGCCTCCCCGCCAACTCGTGCATAGTGATGCTCGACAAACGGAGGTCGGTTATGTTGTTGGCGGTTCTGTTCTACGGCGTTACGGCGTTTGGCGGCCAGACGGGGGCCCAGCCCGCGCCGCCGTCCAACCATCAGGTCATCCGCCCCAGCGCCGACCGGGCGGACCCAACCATGTGGCGCTTTCAGGACATGGATGATCGCCGCATGATCGACGAGATGCGCCGCGAGCGCGTCCGACAGAACTACGAAGCCGCCGTGATCAATCAGCGCCGGCTGCTGGCCGACGAGCTGGACAAGCTGATCGCCGCCAATGAATGCGGTCAGGCGACGGACCTGGCCCAGCGCGCCGGCTATCGCGACATCCGCGAAGGCGTCGCCAGCGCCTGTCAGGCCAGGGCCGGTTCGAGCTCCTAAGGCTTCGTCGCCGATTTAAACGCCAGAGCGTGGCGGTTCGCCGCCTGCGGGGCTATAGCGCCAGCCTGACCGGAGTGCTGTGCGCGTGTTCGACCTGACGCCTGAAATCATCGCCCTGTTGGGCGTCGCGTCGGTGATCGCCGGCTTCATCGACGCCATCGCCGGGGGCGGGGGGCTGATCTCGCTGCCGGCCCTGTTGTCGGTGGGGCTGAACCCGGTCGCCGCCATCGCCACCAACAAGGTTCAGGGCAGCGTCGGCACCGCCAGCGCCCTGTGGAACTTCTGGCGCAAGGGACGGGTGGATTTCCGCCTGATCCGCTGGCCGCTCGCGCTGGTTGCGGTCGGGTCGGGGCTGGGCGCCTTCGCCGTGACCCTGGTGGATACGCGCTGGCTGATGATCCTGCTGCCGGTGCTTCTGATCGGCATCGCGCTTTATTTCCTGCTCGGCCCCAAGGCGGCGGACGAGGACGCCCATGCCCGACTGACGCCGCTGGCCTATGCCTTTGTGGCGGGCGGGATCGGCTTCTATGACGGCTTCTTCGGGCCGGGGACGGGGTCGTTCTTCGCCCTCAGCCTCGTCATGCTGCTGGGCATGGGGCTGACGCGGGCGACGGCGCACACCAAGGCGCTGAACCTGATGAGCAATGTCGTCGGCATCGTCGTTCTGGCCGTCGGCGGCCACGTGGTCTGGGTGCTGGCCGGCATCATGGCGGTGGGCCAGTTCATCGGCGGGCGGCTGGGTTCGCACGCGGCCATGCGCTTCGGTCCGCGCCTGATCCGGCCGCTGCTGGTGGTGATCTCTCTGGCGATGACGGCGCGGCTGCTGTCCGACCCCGCCAATCCGCTCAGGGCCATGATCGCGGGCTGGCTGGGCCTTTAATAGGCGCAGTCGCGATAGACGCGGCTGATGTCGCCCGCCCATTCGCCGTTGTACAGCTCAAGCAGCCGGTCGGCCGAGGTCACGCCGCTGTCGGCGATGTCTTCCAGCTCGGTGATGTAGCCGCGCTCGTCCACCATGCCGCCGCTGAAGCGGGCGCGGTTCTTCAGGCCTTGCTTGGCGATGTTGACCATGTCGACGGCGACGTCGCGCACGCCGCGGCCGCTGACTTCCGCCTTCAGGCCCAGCCGCGTCACGTCGCGGCGCAGGCGCTCGTGGTCGGCGATGTCCCAGTCCTTGCACAGGTCCCAGGCCGCCGCCAGCGACGGCGCGTCGTACAGGATCCCGGCCCACAGGGCGGGCAGGGCGCAGATGCGGCTCCACGGCCCGCCGTCGGCGCCGCGCATCTCCAGATACTGCTTCAGCCGCACCTCGGGGAACAGGGTGGTCAGGTGGTCGGCCCAGTCCTGAACCGTGGCCTGATCGCCGGGCAGGGCGTCCAGCTTGCCTTCGATGAAGGCGCGGAACGACTGCCCCGACAGGTCGACATAGGTCTGGCCGCGCTTGGCGAAATACATCGGCGCGTCCAGCGCATAGTCGGCGTAGCGCTCATAGCCGAAGCCGTCCTCGAACACGAAGCCCAGCATGCCGGTGCGGTCCGGGTCCGTGTCGGTCCAGACGTTCGCGCGCGCCGAGACGAAGCCGTTCGGCTTGCCTTCGGTGAAGGGGCTGTTGGCGAACAGGGCGGTGGCGATGGGCTGCAGCGCCAGCGACGTGCGGAACTTCATGACCATGTCGGCTTCGCTGTCGAAGTCGAGGTTCGCCTGGATGGTGCAGGTGCGCAGCATCATATCCAGGCCCAGCTTGCCCTTCTTGGGCATGTAGGCGCGCATGACGTCATAGCGGCCCTTGGGCATGACGGGGATGTCCTCGCGCCGCCACTTCGGGTCGAAGCCCAGCCCCAGGAAGCCCAGGTTCAGCTGGTCGGCGACCTGCTTGACCTCCATCAGGTGCTGGCCGGTCTCGTTGCAGATGTCGTGGATGTCCTTCAGCGGGGCGCCCGACAGTTCGAACTGACCGCCCGGCTCCAGGCTGATCGAGGCGCTGAAGCCCTCGGCGTTCTTGCGCTCCAGGGCGATGACGTGATCGCCCTCCAGCACCGGTGTCCAGCCGAAGCGCGTCAGCCCGTCCAGCATGGCCTTGATGCCGCCGGGGCCTTCATAGGCCGGGCGGCGCAGGGTCGACTTGTCGAAGCCGAACTTCTCGTGCTCCGCGCCGATGCGCCATTGGTCCTTGGGCTTCTCGCCCTTCGACATGGCGTGGATCAGCTGGTCTCTGGAAAGGGGCGCCGTGTCGGACATCTGTAACCTCTGCTGTCGCGGCTAGATGGGCCAGCCGTCGGCCGGGCTCAAGGGGGGCGACGGAAACTTCTAGCGATCCCAGTCGCCGACCGCCGCCTGCCACAGGGTCATGGCGGCGATGGCGGCGGTGTCCGCCCGCAGAATGCGCGGCCCCAGGGAGACGGCGGTGGTGAAGGGCAAGGACCGCAGCCGCTCGCCCTCCTCGGGCGAAAACCCGCCCTCCGGCCCGATCAGTATGGCCCACTTGCCGTCGCCAGCGGCGGTCAACGCCGATACGGCGGGCGCGCCGCCCGTCTCGTCGCAGAACATCAGCCGCCGTCCGTCCTCCCAGCCGTCCAGCAGGGCGTCCAGCTTGACCGGATCATCCACCACCGGCACGTCCAGACGACCCGTCTGCTCGGCGGCCTCCTCGGCGATGGCGTCCAGCCGGTCCAGCCGCAGCCGGTCGGCGTTGGTGCGATGGGTCAGCGCCAGCCGCACCCGCTTGGCGCCCAGTTCGGCGGCCTTCTCGACAATGGTCTCGACGCGGGCCTTCTTCACCACGGCGACGATCAGCTCCAGATCGGGACCATAGGTCTGCGGCCGCATCTGCTCCTCGGCGCGCAGGATGACGCCCTTCTTCAGCACCTCGGCGACGCTGGCGCGCCACTCGCCGTCGCGACCGTTGAAGACCAGCAGTTCGTCGCCCGCCTTCAACCGCATCACCTGCGTCAGATAGCGCGACTGGTCGAGCGTGGGCGCCACGGCGGCGCCGGGGGCGAGGTCGCCCTGAACATGAAGACGGATCATGGCGTCTGCATATCGCGCTTTCGCAGTCGCGACCAACCTCGGCGATCGACTGAATTTGCCGGGAACGCGGCCGTTCCGCCCGCGTTCGTCTGTCATGTTCACAACCTTGGCCGTTGCGGCGCGCGATCGAAAACGTCTGGCCGAGATTTCCGGCGTCGCCGCCCGCTTCGGCCTTGAGGCCTTGCTGCTGCGTCTCGGCCTCGGTGGTGGCGAGGCCCATGCCGACGGGCCTGAGCCCCTGCCGCGCCGCACCCGTCAGGCGCTGGAGGCGCTAGGCCCCACCTTCGTCAAGCTGGGCCAGATTCTGTCCACCCGCTCGGACCTGCTGCCCGCCGACTGGATCGCCGAGTTCGAACAGCTTCAGAGCGCCGGCCCCACCCTCGACTTCGAGACGCTGCGGCCCGAGGTCGAGGCTGCGCTGGGCGGGCCGCCGGAGCAGGTCTTCGCCCGCTTCGACGCGACGCCGCTGGCCGCCGCCTCCATCGCCCAGGTCCACCGCGCCGCCCTGCACGACGGAACCGAGGTGGTGGTCAAGATCCGCCGCCCAGGCGTGCGTCCGCGCGTCGAGGCCGACCTGCGCCTGATCGCCGAACTGGCCCGCCGCGCCGAACAGTCCAGCGCCGAGATCGCCCGCTATCGCCCGCGCGCCCTGATCGCCCAGCTGACCGAGGCCATGCTGGACGAACTGGACTTCACTACTGAGGGCCGCAACGTCGACCGCTTCGCCGCCGACTTCGCGAAGAACCGCGATGTGGTCATCCCCGCCGTCTATTGGCAGCACACGACCGACCGCGTGCTGGTGCAAGACTATCTCGACGGCGTTCCGCCGATTGACGCCGCGCGGCTGAGGGCGGCGGGCGTCGACCCGCACCGGCTGGCCCGCGTCGGCGCCGAGGCGGTGCTGGACATGGTGCTGGTCAACGGCCGCTTTCACGCCGATCCGCATCCCGGCAACCTGCGCGGCCTGCCGGGCGACCGGGTGGGGCTGCTGGACTTCGGCATGGTCGGGACCGTCACCCCGCGCCGCCGCGCCGAACTGATCAGCTTCGTCCAGTCTCTGGCCGCCGGCGACGGCGCCCGCATGGCCGAGGTGCTGGCCGACTGGACCGAGGGAACGGACGTCTCGCGCGCCAGCCTGACCGCCGGGGCCGAACGGCTGATCGCCCGCCACGGTCAGGGCGCGGTCGACCTGCCCGCCATCGTCGCCGATCTGATGGGACTGATGCGGCAGGAAAGGGTGGCCGCCCCGCCTGATCTGGTGCTGATCCTCAAGGCCCTGGTGACCATCGAAGGCGTGCTGTCGCGCGTCGACCCCGACTTCGATCTGGTGCAGACGATGAAGGGCGCCTGGAGCCGCGCCCTCTTCTCCAGCCGCAGCCCCGAGGCCCTGCGCAACCGCCTGATCGCCGCCCTGCTGGACCTGTCGGCGGCCAGCGACGACCTGCCCCGCCTGATCCGCGCCGCCTCGCGCCGCCTGACGGCCGAGCCCGCCACGACGGCCACTTCGGACAAGGAAACCGCCCGGTCGATCCTCTCGGCCGGGCGGTGGATCGCCGCTTCGATTGTGCTCTCCGGCGCCCTGATCGCGGGGGCCTTGCTGCTCCGTTAGGCCGCCTCAGCGTCCGTAATGATAGCGGCACTGTGCGATCAGCAGCGTGTCGTCGGTGGCGCGATAGACCAGTCGGTGTTCCTGATCGATCCGGCGCGACCACCAGCCGGAGAACTCGCCTTTTAGCGGCTCCGGCTTGCCTGTGCCGCTAAAAGGCGTCCGCAGACACTCGCGGATCAGGCCGTTGATCTTCTTGAGTTGCTTGCGGTCGGCGGATTGCCAGTAGAGGTAATCCTCCCAGCCCTCTTCCTGAAACGTCAGCTTCATTCGACCAGGTCGCGCGCCTGGCCCTCACCCGCGTCCAACTCGGCGACAGCCTTGCGCAGGCGCGCGGCGTTCGCCGGGCTGCGCAGCAAATACTCCGTCTCCTGCCAGGAGGCGAAGTCTTCCAGCGACATCAGGACAGCCGCCGGCTTTCCGCCCTCGCGGGTGATGATCGTATAGTCATGATCCGCCGTCACCCGGTCGATGGTCGCGGCCAGGTTCTTGCGCAGTTCGGAGACAGAGATCGCGTTCATGCTGATAATGTACGTAATCTTGTACTTTCAAACAAGCTGCGTCAGAGCGTTCGCGCGATCAGCAGCTTCATGATCTCGTTCGTCCCGCCGTAGATGCGCTGGACGCGGGCGTCCTTGTACAGCTGGGCGATCGGGTATTCGGTCATATAGCCGTAGCCGCCGAAGAGCTGCAGCATCTCGTCGATGGTCTCGCCCTGGATGTCCGTCACCCAGTATTTGGCCATCGACGCCGTGGCGGCGTCCAGCTGGCCCTTCAGGTGCAAGCCGATGCAGTGGTCGACGAATACCTTGGCGACCGTCAGCTTGGTCTTGATCTCGGCCAGTTTGAACTGGGTGTTCTGGAAGTCGATGACCCGCTTGCCGAAGGCCTTGCGCTCCTTGACGTAGGCCAGCGTCGCCTCCAGCCCGCGCTCGGCGGCCGCCACGCCCTGAACGGCGATGTTCAGCCGTTCCTGCGGCAGTTGCTGCATCAGCTGGACGAAGCCCTGGCCCTCGGTGTCGCCGATGACGTTCTCCAGCGGCACCTTGACGTCGTTGAAGAACAGTTCGGAGGTGTCGTTCGCCTCCATGCCGATCTTGTGCAGGTTGCGGCCGCGCTCGAAGCCTTCCGCCCCATCCGTCTCGAGGCAGATCAGGCTGGTGCCCTTGGCGCCCTCGGCCGGGTCGGTCTTGGCGACGACGATGATGAAGTTGGCCAGCTGGCCGTTGGTGATGAAGGTCTTGGAGCCGTTCAGCACATAGTGGTCGCCCTGTTTGACGGCGGTGGTCTTGACCCCTTGCAGGTCGGATCCGGCGCCCGGCTCGGTCATGGCGATGGCGCCGACCAGTTCGCCCGACTGCAGGCGCGGCAGCCAGCGCGCCTTCTGCTCGGCCGTGCCGTAGTGCCAGATGTAGGGCATGACGATGGCGTTGTGCAGCGAGATGCCGAAGTGGTCCGCGCCCTTCCAGCCCAGCTGGCGCATCAGCACCACTTCGTGCCGGTAGTCGCCGCCGAAGCCGCCGTCCTCTTCCGGCAGCGACAGGCCCAGCAGGCCTGCGTCTCCGGCCGCGTTCCACAGCTCGCGCGGCACCGAGGAGGCGGCGATCCACTGCTGGAACTTCTCTTGCGAGGCGTGCTCGTCGATCCATTTGGCGACGGAGTCGGAGAAGAGGACGATCTCCTCCTCGCGCATGAAATCGGGGTCGGGGCTGCCTAGGACGTTCATGGAAGGCGTTCCTGCATTCTCCCTCCCCTTCATGGGGAGGGTGGCTGAGGCCGTCAGGCCGAAGCCGGGTGGGGGCGGCGAGGTGACGCAGAACTCTGTGGCGGAGGGACGGGCGCGGCGTGTGTTTCGCCATGCCCTCCCCACCCGGTCGTCGCTACGCGCCGACCACCCTCCCCATGAAGGGGAGGGAGAGTTTCATGCTCAGAACGCCTCGGCGGGCATCTGCATCAGCACCTCGGCGCCGGACTTCAGCTTCTTCAGGTGCGCCCCGGCGTCGGGCAGGATGCGCTCGACGAAGTAGCGGCCGGTCATCAGCTTGTTGGCGTAATAGGGATCGGCGTCCCCAGCGGCGATCTTGGCTTGCGCCGCCTTGGCCATCTGCGCCCACAGGAAGGCGTAGGCCGTCAGGCCGAAGATGTTGAGGTAGTCGGTCGAGGCGGCCGCCGCATTGTCCGGGTTCGCCATGCCGTTCTGCATCAGCCACATGGTGGCCTCCTGCAGCTTCTTCTTGGCGTCGGCCAGGCCTTCGACGAAGGGCTTGATCGCCTCGTCATCGCCGTTCTCGCTGACGAAGGCGTCGATGTCGGCGAACCAGCTCATGATGGCGCGGCCGCCGTTGGCGGGCAGCTTGCGGCCCACCAGATCCAGCGCCTGAATGCCGTTGGTGCCTTCATAGATCATGGTGATCCGCGCATCGCGCAGATACTGCGAGGCGGGGAAGTGCTCGGTATAGCCCGAACCGCCGTGGACCTGCATCGCCAGCGAGGCGACGTGGAATCCCTTGTCGGTCAGATAGGCCTTCAGCACCGGCGTGATCAGGCCCATGTAGTCCTTGGCCTTGGTGGCGACGGCTTCGTCGGCGGCCTTCTGCAGGTCGGCCTGCAGCGCGGTCCACAGGATGAAGGCGCGGCCGCCTTCGACGAAGGCCTTGGCCTCCAGAAGCATCCGGCGCACGTCGGGGTGGACCATGATCGGGTCGGCCGGGCCGTCCGGGTTCTTCGGTCCGGTCAGGCTGCGGCCCTGCAGGCGGTCGTTGGCGAACTCGACGGCGGCCTGATAGGCGGCGTCGCCGATGGCCAGACCCTGCAGGCCGGTGCCCAGACGGGCCTCGTTCATGACCACGAACATGTTGTTCATGCCCCGGCCTTCTTCGCCGATCAGCCAGCCCTTGGCGTTCTCATAGGCCATGACGCAGGTGGCGTTGCCGTGGATGCCCATCTTGTGCTCGAGGCCGGCGCAGGACACGCCGTTGCGCTCGCCCAGCGAACCGTCCTCGTTCACCAGGAACTTGGGCACCACGAACAGGCTCAGGCCCTTGATGCCCGGAACCGCGCCTTCGACGCGGGCCAGCACCGTGTGGATGATGTTGTCGGCGAAATCGTGCTCGCCCGCCGAGATCCAGATCTTCTGGCCGGTGATCGAATAGGAGCCGTCGTCGTTCTTGACCGCCTTGGTGCGGACCATGCCCAGGTCCGTGCCGCACTGGGGCTCGGTCAGGTTCATGGTGCCGGTCCATTCGCCCGACGCCATCTTCGGCAGATACTTCTGCTTGATCTCGTCCGAGGCGCTGGCCTCGATGCCGTGGAAGGCGCCGCTGGTCAGGCCCGGATACATGGAGAAGGCGGCGCTGGCGGCGGCGGTGAACTGGCCGACTGCGCTCGACACCACCGAGGGCATGCCCTGACCGCCGAACTCGGTGCTGAAGCCCAACGAGGGCCAGCCCGCCTCGACCATCTGATGATAGGCTTCCTTCCACCCCTTGGGCGTGGTCACCACGTCGCTCTCGATGCGGCAGCCTTCCAGATCGCCGGGACGGTTGATCGGGGCGATGACCTCCTCGGCGAACTTGCCGCCTTCCTCGATGATCTGGTCGATCAGGTCGCGCGACAGATCGGCGTCGGGCAGCTGGTTGCCGTAGGTCTCGACCTGCAGAACGTCATGCAGGACGAAGGACAGGTCGCGGACGGGCGCCTTATAGGTCATGGGATCACGCTCTCGCTTTGAAGGTCAGGAAGTGGTCGTCGGGGTCGTTGAGCCGCTCGCTCAGCAGGCTGGCGTAGGCCTCGGCGCCCGGCAGAAGGTCGGGTCGGTGTTCGCCCAGGGTTTTTTCCATCCAGGCGCAGGCGGCCTCGGCCGTCTCGATGGCGCCTTCAATGTCTTCCAGCTGCTGCTTCAGCGCCTCGATGCGGGCGCGATGGCGCGGCAGGGCGATGGCCATCTGATGGACGTTGTGGTCTTTCTGATCATACAGATCCAGCATCTCCTGGATCTCGACCAGGGTGAAGCCGATGCGCCGGCCGCGCATGATCAGCTTCAGCCGAGCCCGGTCGCGCGGCCCATAGACCCGCGTCTGCCCTTTACGCGACGGCGTCAGCAGGCCCTTGTCCTCATAGAAGCGAAGGGCGCGCGCGGTCGCGCCGAACTCACGGCATAGCTGCCGTATGGAATAGGTGCGATGTTCGTCTGCGATCGACATGCCGCCTTGATAACTTGACGCGGACGTAAAGGGAAGCTTTCGGCGCGCCCGGCTACGAAGTTGTGAACGGCTCAAAAGAAAAGGCCGCGACCGGGGTTGGGTCGCGGCCTTCGTATTCGCAGGCCCTCAGGGGGAGGGGGAGAAGCGGGCCTGCAAATCGGATCGGGAAGGCGCGTCGGCTCAGCGGCGACGCAGCCACAGCACCGGCGCCGTTATGGCGATCAGGACGACGTTGGTCAGGCTCAGGCCCATGTCGAGGTTGAAGGCGTGGACGCCCAGGGCGACGACCTCGAGGATCAGCAGGCCCGCTGTCGCCGTCAGCAGCAGCGGACGGCCGAACCGCCATGAAATCAGCGGCGTCAGCACCATCAGGGCCAGCGCCATCTCGGCGACGCCGACGCCGCGCACAAAGGTCTCGCTGACGAGGGCCGGCCACTGCATCAGCACGATGAGGTTCTGCATCGGCTCGGACAGCTTGGCGTAGCCGGCGGCGAGGAAGAACATGGCGATCCAGCCCTGGAAGGTCCAAAGCGTGATGTTCAGATAATCGGCGCGGGCGCGCGCCTGATGGGGCGTCAAGGTGGTCGTCGTCATGGCCGTAACCGTTAATTCGCAACAGCTACAACATCAGTTGCTGTGTGCTGACTTGCAAGCGGCTGAAACAATCTGTGATCAGGCTGGCGGAAGGTCGTGGCGACAGCGAGGCTGAAACCACAATTCCCCGTAACCCAGCCGAGTTCATCCGCCTCTAAGCCGAGCCGTATTTCGAGTCAACGCGCGATGACATCAATTGATGACTTAGGACGCAGCCTTGCAAAATTCCGTTCATCCCCGCGGAGGCGGGGACCCAGTTCTTTGGCCGCAAAGCGTGAGGTTGGGGAGAATGGTCTTCGGGCGCGCACGCCGCCCTCACGGGGTCCCCGCCTCCGCGGGGATGAGCCGGACAATCACAAACTCCACGCTTCCCTCGCCGTCTCCAGCCGGGCCAGTTTGGCCTTCAGCGGCGCCCAGTCGTCGGCCGCGTCGATGGCGCTCCACAGGGCCTCGACCTCGTCGATCAGCAGCTCTTCGGGCTCGGGCGCGGCGAACATCGGATGCTCCAGCCGCTCGGGCCGGTCGGGCTCATGCTCCATCAGGGCGAAGCGGAAGGCGTCGAAGGCCTCGCCCTGATAGGTCTTGCCGCGCACCCCGCCCAGCGCCCGCGCCGCCGAGCTGAACCCGCCGAACCAGTCGAAGAAGATCGGCTCCCAGCGCAGGGCCTCCTTCTTCTCGCGCGCCAGCGCCAGCGTCGCGTCCAGCAGCCGCTGGTCCGCCGCCTCGCCCAGGCTCTTGACGCCCAGCCGGTTCAGGAAGGCCGCCCGCAGATGGCGGATATAGGCCGGGCCGAACGCATTCAGCGCCGCCGCCAAATCCGCGACTTGGGGCTCCGACTCGGCGATCAGCTTCAGACACCCCGCCAGCTGGGTCAGGTTCCAGAACACCGCCTCGGGCTGGCGCGCGAAAGCGTAAAGGCCGTTCTGGTCGAAATAGGCGGCGGTGAAGCCCGGCTCATAGTGCGGCAGGAAGCGCCACGGGCCGTAGTCGAAGCTCTCGCCCGTGACGTTCAGATTGTCGGTGTTCATCACGCCGTGGACGAAGCCCGCCGCGATCCACTTCGCTGTCAGCGCCGCCGAGGCCTCGACCACCGCCGCCAGGAAGCCGGGCGCGTCGCCCGGCGCGACTGCCGGATGATACAGGCTGCGCGCGTGCTCCATCAGCGCCTCGATCTGGTCCTTGCGCCCGTAGTAGGCGGCGCGCTGGAAGGTCCCGAAGCGGATATGGCTGTGCGACAGCCGCACCATGACGGCTGATCGCGTCGGCGACGGCTCGTCGTGCCGCTCCAGATCCTCGCCCGTCTCGATCAGCGACAGGATGCGGCAGGTCGGCACGCCCAGGCTCTCCAGCATGGCCGCCGCCAGCGCCTCGCGCACCCCGCCCTTCAGCGTCAGCCGCCCGTCCGCATGACGCGACCACGGCGTCTGGCCCGAGCCTTTGGTGCCCAGGTCGAGAAGGCGGGGATTCTGAGTGTCCCTATCGCCTTGCTCGCGGAGCAAGGCTGCTTCAGGGACTTCTCGCATCTGCGCCGCTAGGAAGCCGCGCCCGTCGCCGATCTCGGGGTTGTACACGCGGAACTGGTGGCCGTGGTAGCGCATGGCCACGGGGCCGGGCTGGCCGGGCAGGGGGTCGAACCGGCCGAACTGGGCGATCCATTCGGCGTCGCTCAGCGTCTCCAGCCCTACCGTCGCCGCCGCCCGGTCGTTGCGCAGGCGCAAGATCGTCTGCGGGAAGTCGGCCGGCTTCACGGCGTCGCCGTATTCGGCGCCCAGTTCAAAAAAGCGGGGGTCGGGGCGATAGGCGGGGGAGACGGGCATGGGCGGCAGATGCCCCTTCGCAGCGCATTTCGCAACCGCGAGGCCGATCCGGCGCGGCGGGGTTGAACCTTGCGGCCCGATCCGTATTTTCACCGGCAGAGATCAGGCCCCGCGCGGCATCGCCCAGGGGTCAGGCCGGCGCCGCCTTGCGCGCGAATCCGGTCCGGCGTCCGTCGATAACCTGACGCCACGACAGACCCTCTCGCTGTTTCGGAGACCTTCGTGGCCAGAAAACATACGCTCGCCTTTCTCAAGACCGAGGCCGGTTCCGGCGCCGTCCTGGGCTTCGCCGCCCTGGCGGCGCTGATCGTCGCCAACTCGCCCTGGTCGGCGGATTATTTCGCCTGGCTCAAGAGCGTTCACGCCGTTCAGATCGGCCCCCTGCGGCTGGAGGAGACGATCTCCGACTGGATCAAGGAAGGCCTGATGGCGGTCTTCTTCCTAATCGTCGGCCTTGAAATCAAATATGAGGTCCTGAAGGGCGAACTCAGCAATCCCAAGAAGCTGGCCCTGCCCATTCTGGCGGCGCTGGGCGGCATGGCGGTCCCGGGCCTGGTCTATCTGGCCGTCGCCGGAACGCTGGGCGGCCCCACGCAGGGATGGCCCATTCCGCTGGCCACCGACATCGCCTTCGCCCTGGCCGTTTTCGCCATGGTGGGGCGCAGCCTGCCCGCGTCGCTGCGCGTCTTCCTGCTGACCCTGGCCATTGTCGACGACCTGGGCGCCATCGCCTTGATCGCCATCCTGTTCAGCCAGGGCGTTCAGTGGGTTCCGCTGCTGGCGGCGCTGGGCGTGATCGCCGTCTTCGCGGTGCTGGGCCGCCGCCGGATGGCCGCCGCCTTCTGGGTGCTGGGCTTCGCCGCCGTCTGGTATCTGACGGTGCTGTCCGGCCTGTCGACGTCGCTGACGGCCGTGGCCTTCGCCCTGATCGTGCCGGTCGATCCGCGTCGCGAGACCTCGCAGAGCCCGCTCAAGGACGCCATGCACGACCTGCACCCCTATGTGGCCTATCTGGTCCTGCCGCTGTTCGCCTTCGCCAAGGCGGGCGTCTCCTTCGCCGGCCTGTCGCTGGAGCAGGCCTTCGCCCCGCTCGTCGTCGCCATCGCCCTGGGTCTGTTCATCGGCAAGCAGATCGGCGTCTTCGGCGTGGCCTGGCTGGCGGTCAAGCTGGGGCTGGGCGACAAGCCGTCGGGCGCTGGCTGGATGCAGCTTTACGGCGTCAGCCTGCTGTGCGGCATCGGCTTCACCATGAGCCTGTTCATCGGCGTCCTGGCCTTCCCCGGCGCCGTGGACTCCGTCGAGCAGATCGAGGTCAAGCTGGGCGTCATCGGCGGCTCCCTGCTGTCGGGTCTGGCTGCGGCCGTGATTCTGTCGCTGGCCGATGCGGCGCAAAAGAAAAGACGCCATTTGAAATCAGTCGCTTCGGCTGAGTGATCGCCGATAACATTGACCTAACGTCAGTATATTTGTCGCTTTATCGCCACAGGTGAGGCGGGGGCGAGGGAATTTATCGTCCCTCACGTGGCCTTTGCTTGTCGGTGACTGGGGCATGGACTACCCCTTTGTGCTGAGAACCCGCGCCGTCCAATGAGCGCGGATCATCAGGGACAGGAATCGCGCGCGGCCGCGAAATGCGGCCGGGCCAACAGAGTCGGGGAGCCGCCTTATGCGTTTGAACCACATCCTTCGCTGCACCGCTTCGGTCGCCGTCGTCGGCGTCGCGGCCTTCGGCTTCGCAGGCGCCGCCGCGGCCCAGGAGGGGCCCACCACGGTCGACGACATCATCGTCACCGCCCAGAAGCGTGAACAGAGCCTGCAGGACGTGCCGATCGTGGTCACCACCCTGTCGCAGGCGGCGCTGGAAGGCGCCGGGGTGCGCGACATCAAGGATCTGCAGATCCTGACGCCGGGCATGACCGTCACCTCGACCCAATCCGAGACCTCGACCACCGCCCGCATCCGCGGCGTCGGCACCGTGGGCGACAACCCCGGCCTGGAAAGCTCGGTCGGCGTGGTCATCGACGGCGTCTACCGCTCGCGCAACGGCGTCGGCTTCGGCGACCTGGGCGAACTGAGCCGCATCGAGGTGCTGAAGGGGCCGCAGGGCACCCTGTTCGGCAAGAACACCTCGGCCGGCGTCATCAACATCATCTCCGAGGCGCCGTCCTTTACGCCGGGCTTCGAGGCCGAGGCCACCTACGGCAACTTCGGCGCCTGGGGCATCGCCGGCTCGGTCACCGGCCCGCTCAGCGAAAAGGTCGCCGGCCGCCTCTACATGGCCAAGCGCGAGCGCGACGGCTTCTATGACGTCGTCACCGGGGCCGGTCCGCGTCAGGAGACCGACGACCAGAACCAGAACTTCTGGACCGCGCGCGGCCAGCTGCTGATCCTGCCCTCGGACGACGTCTCGATCCGGCTGATCGCCGACTATTCCAAGCGCGACGAATACTGCTGCGTCTCGACCCAGATCCGCACCGGCCCCACCGTCGCCTTCATCAACGCGGTCGGCGGTCAACAGGCCGCCCCGGCGCCAGGCTTCGGCGAACTGCCCTTCTCGCGTACGGCCTACGCCAACCGCGGCACCGGCCAGACCATGGAAGACATGGGCTTCTCGGCCGAGGCCAACATCGACATTCCGTCGTGGAACGCCACCTTCACCTCGCTCAGCTCCTGGCGGAACTGGTCGGGCGTCAACGGCATGGATCTCGACTACACCACCGCCGACCTGCTCTATCGCGTGGATGACGGCGGCTACGGCTTCGAGCTGGAGAACCTGACCCAGGAGTTCCGTCTGGCCGGCGCGACCGACCGCCTCGACTGGCTGGTCGGCGCCTTCATGACCCGCGAGAACATCGACCGCGCCGACAGCTACTGGTACGGGGCGGGCTACACGCCTTTCCTGTCGCTGCTGATCTCCAGCCAGTTGAACGCCGGTTCGAGCGCCATCCCGATCAGCCCGAATATCATCGGCTGCATAACCCGTCCGGGGACGACGGCGCAGTTCCTGGCCGGTTGTCTGGCGACCGGCGGCATGGCGCCTTCGGGTCCGACGGCGCCCACCGGCCCCGGGTTCGGCACGGGTCATGGCGTCCAGGATCACTACAGCCAGACGACCGAATCCATCGCCTTCTTCACCAACAACACCCTGCATCTGACCGACAAGTTCGACGTCACCCTGGGGCTGCGTTACACCCTGGACGACAAGCGCCTGCTCGGCGTCCAGGACAATCTGGGAGCCAATGGCGCGGCCTGCGGCGGCGCCCTGGGCAATGTCGCGGCGATGACCGGAGCGCTGATGGGCGCGGGCCTGCCTGCGGCCGCCGCCCAGACCACCGCCGGGCGCCTGGCGTCCAACCTCTGCCTGCCGTGGGCCAACCCGCTGTTCGACAACCGTCGCATTTCGGAAAACCACGACAACGGCGAGCTGAGCGGCACCCTCAAGGGCAGCTATCGCTTCAACGACAGCGTGATGGCCTACGCCTCCTACGCGCGCGGCTACAAGTCGTTCGGCTACAACATGGACCGGGTACAGGGGCCGACGGCGACCAATCCGCTGCCGGTCAACCCCAGCAGCTCCCTGCTGTTCCCGTCCGAGACGGTCGACAGCTATGAAATCGGGCTGAAGAACACCCTGTTCAACCGTTCGGTGCTGTTCAACATCACCTACTTCAACCAGAAGTTCGAGGACTTCCAGCTCAACACCTTCCTGGGCACGGCCTTCGTGGTCGAATCCATTCCTGAGCTGACGTCCGAGGGCGTCGACGCCGACTTCGTCTGGTTCACCCCGGTCGAGGGCCTGTCGTTCTCGGGCGGCGTGACCTACACGGACACCAAATACGGCGACTTCACCGCCGCCGACCTAGCCAACCCCGGCAACTTCCCGCAGCTGTCGCTGCTGCCGGGCGCCCGCGCCTCCTTCGCGCCGGAATGGTCGGCCACGGCGGCCATGTCGTTCGACCGCTCGATCGGCTCGGGCATGAAGGTGGGCCTGAACCTGTCGGCGAAGTATTCGACCGAGTTCAACACCGGCTCGGACCTGCTGCCGTACAAGATGCAGGACGCCATGACCCTGCTGAACGGCCGCATCACCCTGGGCGCCGAAGACGACCGCTGGGCGCTGGACCTGTGGGCCCAGAACCTGACGGACGAGGAGTATAAGCAGGTGGCCATCAACGCCCCGCTGCAAGGCTCGGCCTTCCAGACCACGGTCCAGCCGAACGGCACCTACTACAACCCGGCGCTGGACACCCAGACCTACAACGCCTTCATGGGCCAGCCGCGCACCTACGGCGTGACCCTGCGCGTCCGCTACTGATCTCAGCGGAGCGTCTGACAATAGGGGCGGGCCGGAGCGATCCGGCCCGCCTTTTTTTGTCCCTCTCCCGGCGGAAGAGGACTTGAGCGCACGAGAGCGTCAGCGATCGTTCTGGCGCGAAAGGGTGAGGGGCTAAGGGTTCAGTCGGCGGCAGCCGCAGCGCGACGGCTTTCTCTCCAACCGGCGACCGCCAACCCTCACCCTTTCGCCTGTTCCAATCGCCTTCGGCTCTTGGAGGCTCAAGCCCTCTCCCATCGGGAGAGAGGACGCCCATAGAAAAAGCCCCCGGCCATGCGACCGGGGGCTTTCCTGTTTTCAGCGCCTGAGGCGCGCCTCACTCCGCCGGCGTGTGGCTCTCTCCGGCCATCCGCCTCTGCCCGGCGAACATCCGGTTCAGCGTCCGCCGTCCAAAGCCGGCGATGTCGTCAATGATAGTGAACACCGCCGGGATGTAGAGCAGCGACAGGAAGGTCGAGGAGATCAGCCCGCCCAGCACCGCCACGGCCATCGGCGAGCGGAACTCCACGTCGGCGCCCCAGCCGATGGCGATGGGCACCATGCCCGCCCCCATGGCGAAGGTGGTCATCAGGATCGGCCGCGCCCGCTTGTGGGCGGCGTCCATGATGGCGTCGAACCGGCTCAGACCGCTCTTCTCGGCCATGATGATGTAGTCGACCAGCAGGATGGAGTTCTTGGCCGCGATCCCCATCAGCATCAGCACCCCGATCAGGGCCGACATCGAGAAGCTCTTGCCGGCGATCACCAGGGCGATGAAGGCGCCGCCGATGGCCAGGGGCAGGGCCGCCATGATGGTGACCGGATAGGCGAAGCTTTTGAACAGCAGGGTCAGAACCGCATACATCAGCAGGATGCCCGACAGGAAGGCGATGCCGAAGCCGATCAGCATCTCCTGGATGAACTCGGCGTCCCCGGCCGGGACCTGGCGCACGCCGTTGGGCAGGCTCTTGACCGAGGGCAGGCGGTTCACCGCCTGACCGGCGGCGCCGGTGGTGATGCCGTCCAGCTCGGCCGTGATCGAGGCGATGCGCGAGCGGTCCTGACGGCTGACCGTGGCCGGTCCGGCGCCGAACTCGATGTCGGCTACCGCGCTCAGCGGCACCGAGGCGCCCGAGGCGGTCGGCACGCGCAGGCTCTCCAGCACGTTCAGGTCCTCGCGCGCCGCCTCGGTCAGCTGCAGGCGAATGGGGATCTGACGGTCGCCCAGATTATATTTCGGCAGGTTCTGATCGACGTCGCCGATCGTGGCGACGCGCACCGCCTGCGAGATGGCCCCCGCCGAGACGCCCAGCAGCGCCGCCTCGTCCGGGCGCGGCGTGACCAGGATTTCCGGGCGGGCGATGGCGGCCGTATTGACCACATTGGCCAGGCCCGGCACGCCGCGCATCTCGTCTTCCACCTTGCGGGCGGCCGCTTCCAGCGTCGCCGGGTCGTCGCCCAGGATGGAGAAGGTGTAGCTGGTGCCGTCGCCCGGGCCGCCGCCCTGCTGGGCGATGCCGGCGCGGATGCGGGCGCCGGGGATCTGCTTCAGCTCATCGACCATGACGCGGGCGAAGGCCTGCTGGCTCAGGTCGCGCTGACCCTTGGGCACCATGTCGGCGTAGACATTGGCCTGGTTGACCGCCTGGCCGCCGACGGCGGCGTAGACCGAGGTGACCTCGGGCCGGGCGTTCAGCGTCTGGGTCACCTGCCGCACCACGGCGTCGGTCTGGCGCAGGGTGGCGCCCGGCGGCAGCTCGATCTGGAAGGCCGCGCGGCCCTCGTCGGCGGGCGACATGAACTCGAACGACATCTTGGCGACCACGGACAGGCCGATCGAGCCGAACAGGAAGGCCGCCCCCATGACGAAGACGATCCAGCGATGGCGCAGGCACCACTTCAGCGCCCGCAGATAGCCCGCCATCCAGAAGGGATCCTTGTCCTCATGGTGGGTGTGCTTGAGCATATAGGCCGCCATCAGCGGCGTCAGCAGACGCGCCACCACCAGGGAGAAGAAGACGCTGATGCAGGCGGCCAGCGCAAAGGCCTTGAAGAACTGGCCGATGATGCCGGGCATGAAGCCGACGGGCGCGAACACGGCGATGATGGTGCCGGTCGTCGCCACGACCGCCAGGCCGATCTCGTCGGCGGCCTCGAAGGCGGCGTCATAGGGCGGCTTGCCGTCGCGCATGTGGCGCACGATGTTCTCGATCTCGACGATGGCGTCGTCGACCAGGATGCCGATCGTCAACGACAGGGCCAGCAGCGTCACCACGTTCAGCGACTGGTCCATCGGCCCCAGGATGGCGAAGGTGGGGATCAGCGACATCGGCATGGCCGTCGCCGCGATCAGGGTCGCGCGCCAGTCGCGCAGGAAGATCCACACCACGATGACCGCCAGCACGGCGCCGAGGATCAGCGCCTCCAGCGAGGCGAGGTAGGACTCCTCGATGTATTTCACGCTGGACGTGACCTGTTCGATGGTCAGCTCCGGGTGGGCCTCGTCGATCTTCTCGACCTCGGCGCGGACCTTTTCGGAGACCTTGACCTCGCTGGCCTCGCGCGAGCGCAGGAAGTTGAAGGTCACGGCCTCCTGGCCGTTGTAGCGGGCCAGGCGGCGCGGCTCGCTCCACTTGTCGACCACCACGCCCAGGTCGCCCAGGCGCACGTTCTTGCCGTCGCCGACCGGCACCAGGGTCTCGCGCAGCTGGTCGACCGAACCGGCGGCGCCCAGCGTGCGCACCGCGCGCTCCGATCCGGCGATGGTGACGCGCCCGCCCGGCAGGTTGTTGTTGACGTTGGTCAGGGCCTGGCTGACCTGCGCCGCCGTGACGCCGTAGGCGCTCAGACGCTGCGGATCCAGCTCGACGCGGATCTCGCGGTCCACCCCGCCCGAACGGTTGACCTCGCCGACGCCGCCCAGCGCCAGCAGGGCGCGGCTGACCTCATTGTCGATGAACCAACTGATCTGTTCCGGCGTCATCGTTTCCGAGCGCACCACATAGGTGATCAGGGCGTCGCCGGTGATGTCGATGCGCTGGACCGTCGGTTCCTGCATGTCCTGCGGCAGGCTGGCGCGCACGCCGCTCATGGCGTTGCGGACGTCGTTGGTGGCGCGCTCGGTGTCGGTGCCCAGCTCGAACTCGATGGTGGTCGAGGACACCCCGTCCGAAACGTTGGAATAGATGTGGCGCACGCCCGACAGGCCGGCGATCGAATCCTCGATCACCCGCGTGACCTGCACCTCCATCTCGGTCGGGGCGGCGCCGGGGCGCGCGGCCGTGACTGCGACCAGGGGGAAGTCGATGTCGGGGTTGTTGTTGATCCGCATCCCGGCGAAGCCGGTCACCCCGCCCAGCGTCAGCAGCAGGAACAGCAGGATGACGGGGATGGGGTTCTTGATCGCCCAGGCGGAAATCTGGTTCATGGCCGGGCCTTACTTCTTGGCGGGCGCTTGGGCGGCGGGAGCCGGAGCGGCGGCGGCGGGCGCCGGCGCCTTGGGCGCCGCCACCGTCACCTTGTCGCCGTCGTTCAGGAAGCCGGCGCCGGCCACCACGACCCGCACCCCGGCCTCCACCCCCTCGACCGAGGTCTGGTCGTCGTTGCGCGACAGCACCGTCACCGGGGCGAAGCGCACCGAGGAGTCGGCGTTCAGCACGAAGACGCCGGACTTGTTGCTGCGGTACAGGACTGCGTCGGTCGGCACCACCGTGGCCGGACGGGCGCCCGCCTCGATGGCGGCGCGGGCGAACATGCCCGGCTTCAGCGCGCTGCCGGGCGACAGGCTGATGCGCGCCAGCCCCAGGCGGGTCTGAGGATTGACCTCAGGCGTGACGATGCGGACCGTGCCGGTCGTCGATCCGGCCTGGCTGGAGGTGATGGCCGCGCTCTGCCCGGCCTGGATCAGCGGCAGTTCGGTCTCGGGCACCTGGGCGTCCAGCTCCAGGCGGCCGTCGCGCACCATGCGGAACAGTTCGGTTCCGGCGTCGATGATCTGGCCCTTGGTGACGCTGCGGCTGATGATCAGCCCGCTGACCGGCGCGCGGATGGTGGCCTGCGACAGGCGGGTCTGGGTCTCGGACAGCGAGGCGCGCGCCGCAGCCAGATTGGCCGTCGAGGCGCGCTGGTTGGCCAGGGCCGTATCCAGCGCTGCCTGGCTGAGGAAGCCGCGCTCTTTCAATTCCTGCGCGCGGGCCAGGGCGGCGTCGTCGCGCGCGGCGTTGGCCTCGGCCGTCTGCACCGCCGCCTGCTGCTGGCGCACCTGGGCCCGCAGCAGCACGTCGTTCATCTGCACCAGCGGCTGGCCCTGTCGGACGTAAGAGCCTTCATCGACATAGACGGTCGTCGCCGTCAGCCCGCCGGTCTCGGCGCCGACCGGCACCTCTTCCCAGGCGGTGACGGTGCCCGAGGCGACCACCGTGCGGGGCAGGGCGACCGTCGTGGCCGTCGCCGCGCTGACGGTCTGGCGCGAGGCGCCGGCTTCCTTTTTCTTGGGGGCCTCGCCGTGTCCGCCGCAGGCGGCCAGGGTCAGGCTCGCGCACAGCGCCGCGGCCAGGGCGCCGGTCAGTGGGGCCGAAAAGCGTCGAGAGGTCGCCACGTGCGGATATCCTGGGAGGTTGAGCATTCAGTCAGGCGCGCGCCAACCTTCTGTCCGACGGCGCGGGCATAGCAACGCTGTTTAACCCTTCGGCGATCCCCGCTCAAACGACTCGATCGCAATTACAGAGAAGTAATCTGCGGGCGGGCCGTCGAGAGACGCTTCAAATAGTGGGACAGGGGGTCAGGGCCGATCCCGCGCCGGCAGGGCGGCGACTTCGGCGTCGGTCAGGCCTTTGACCATGCGGACGCTGCACGGCGTGGTGTCAAAGTCCCGGGGCGCCGAGACGATGCGGGTCCAGTCGCCCACGCACAGGCGGGTCAGCCCGCCATTCGGCTTGAAGCCGATGGCCAGCGCATTCTCCAGGTCCGGACAGACGCCCAGCGTCTCCAACTGATAGACCGACTTCGACCCCGTGCGCACATAGACGTTGCGCCCGTCGTTCGAGACGCGGAAATTGCGAATGTCGCGCTGGAAGATGCACTGGCGCGCCGTCGTATTCGCGGCGGTCTGGCCGCTGCTGCCGCCATTGGGCCCGGCGTTGACCGGCGCGCACGCGGCGATGGTGAAGGTCGCGGCCAGAAGAGCCGGAGCCATAGCGAGACGAAGGGTCATGACGCTGCCTCGGTTGACGTCGATCAGGGCGGTGCGCCCGGTCTGAACCAGGCCAGTGGCGTTATGCACGACAACGCCGGGCGCGCGCGCTGGTTTCGCTTAAACGGCGTTATCGCCTTCGGTCAGCCAACGGGTCGCCGACAGCCGGCGCGCCGCCTCGGCGCTCAGGGGCGAGGGCCGCCCCATCGCCAGGGCCGCCAGATGCTCGCCCAGCAGGGGCGCGACGCAGAAGCCGCGCGAGCCCAGACCGGTCAGCACGAACAGGCCGGGGCGCCATCGGCCGCACAGGGGCAGGCGGTCAGGCGTCGTGGCGCGCACGGCCGCGCGGCGCCCCCGCGCCTGAGCAGGCGCGGCCTCGACGCGCGCAGCGCATTGGGGCAGGGCGGCGCCGAGGGTCGCCCGGTTGCGGGCGCTGGCCTCGTCGGACGCCTCGGGCGTTTCGACGCCCCGGTCGTGGGTGGCGCCGTAGAGCATCCCCCGCCCGGTCGGCGCCGCATAGCCGCCCCAGGCCGTCGGGACGCTCGGGCCGGGCGCCGCTTCGTCCTCGATCCAGTCCGCCTGTCCGGCCACGGGCGACAGCGGCAGGTCGGGCGCCAGCCGCGCCGTCCCCCAGCCCGCCGCCAGCACCACGGCGTCCGCCTCGATCAGCACGGCGTCGTCCTCGCCCCGAATGCGCCAGCCGTCCGTCATCGGCTCCAGCCGCGCCACGCGCCCCGTCACCCGTTCTGCGCCGGCCAGCCAGGGCTCCAGTATGGCGTCGGAACGCACCGCCAGCGCCTGCGTCATCATCAGTCCGCCGCGGGGCGTCGCCTCGCCCAGACGCATCGAGCAGGCCGCCGCGTCCAGGCGCTGCATCGCCCCTTCGGCCCACAGTTCCTGAGCGGCGATCTTGTCGAAACGGACGGCGTCGCGCGGCGCCTGCTCCAGTTGCAGCACGCCCTGGGCGACCACGGCGCCGGGCAGGGCGCGATACAGGCTGCCCGCCCGCTCCAGCGCCTGAGCGTGAAGACCGGCGATCAGGGCGTCGCCCGCATCCAGCCGGGGCGTGACCAGCGACGCGGGAAAGCCCGAGGCCCCCGCGCCCGCCCGTTCGGCCTCGATGACAGTGACGCGCCCGCCCTCGGCGATCAGGGCCCGCGCGACGGCCGCCCCGGCGATCCCGGCGCCGACGACGGCGACGTGGACCGGCCGCTCCGGCCGGGGCTCGCCCGCCATCCGCGCTTCCAGCCGTTCGCGCTTGCGGCCGTGGCCGGGCTTTTTCTCGACCGTAAAGCCGTGCTCGGCCAGACCCCGCCGCACGGCCCCCGCGACGGTGAAGGTGGCCAGCCGAGCGCCGGGCGCCGAGCGCGCCGCGACCAGCGCCATAATCTCGGGCGACCACATGCCAGGGTTAAGCGCCGGCGAAAATCCATCCAGAAACCAGGCGTCGGCCGCGCCCGACCACTGCTCCAGCGCCCATCGCGCGTCGCCGACGGCCAGGTCGATCGTCGCCCCCCACTGCGGCAGGTCCAGCCGGTGAAACCCCGGCGTTCCGGCCGGCCAGACCGCCAGCAGCCCGGCGGCCGTCTCGGCCAGCTCGGGCCAGGCGGCCAGCGCCCGCGCCGCCTCTTCGCGCGTCAGGGGGAAGCCTTCGATGGAGAAGACCTTGAGCCGCCCGTTTTCGGGCCGCGTCCGTCGCCACAGGTCCAGCAGGGCGACGATGTTCAGCCCGGTGCCGAAGCCCAGCTCGCCCACGGTGAAGGCGGATCGCCCGGCCCAGGCGTCCGGCAGGCCGCAGCCCTGCAGGAAGACCGCCCGCGTCTCGGCCAGGCCGTCGTCCTTGGAGAAGTATACGTCGCCGAATCGGCCCGAGCGGGGCGAGCCGTCCTCAGCCCACACCAGTTGCGGAGAGGCGTCGTCAGGCGCGATGTCGGCGGGATGGGTCATGACGGCCGGTCTATCGACCTGGGCGAGCGGACGAAAGCTGGCCGGACCTATGGGCAAGAAAAAAGGGACCGTCCGAAGACGATCCCTTTCTCCATCACGGTCCGGAGACCGCGATTTAAGACTGTGAAGTCTTAGGCAGCCGGGGCGGCCGGAGCAGCAGCCGGAGCGGCGGCGGCGTCGGCGGCCGGAGCAGCGGCGTCAGCCTTGGCGGCTTCGCCAGCGGCTTCGCCAGCAGCGGCGGCGGCGTCGGTGGCGGCGGCGTCGGCCGTAGCAGCGGCGTCGGCAGCGGTGTCGGCGGCGGCGGTGGCGTCGGCAGCGGCGTCTTCAGCCTTGTCGGTGGCGGCGGGTTGGCAAGCAGCCAGGGCCAGAGCGGCGGCCGAAGCGGCGATCAGAGCGGTGATGCGCATAGTTTTCTTCCTTCAGAAGGTAAATGCGAGACCATGAACCTCGCTGAGGGAGTGATAACGGCTTCGTGAGCACAAGCGCAAGCGATTTCTCACGCGTTCGTGAAGACGCCGCGAGCGCATCTCGTTTGTCGATGCGCCGACGCGCCTCGCCGCGCCTCTAGTGGGGCGGAATCGGCGGCGTGGCCGGGTCGGTCGGATCGGCCGGCAGCGGCGTCGGCGGCGAATCCGGGTCCGGCGGAAGGGTCGGCGGGGTCGGCGCCGGAACGGCGTCGCCCGGCGGCGGGTTGGCGGGCGTCATGGCCCCGGGCGCAGCCCTCGAATCCGGCGTGCTCGAGGGTTGGGCGGCCGGGGCGGTCACGCCGTCCGCCCGCTGCGGCGCGCGTTCGCTGCACGCGGACAACAGCAGAACGGCGCCCACGGCGGTCAGGCTCGGCAGAAGAAATCTTGAGGACGGTCGCATCGGACGGCTCCTTTCAGAAACGGCCGCGCACGCGGCCGTGATCTTCACAGAACCGTCGTGAACGCTCCGTGTTCCGAAAGTCGGATTGACCGCCCGTCAGGCGTCCATCGGCGCGGCGGCCAGGGCTTCTTCCATTTCGGTGAAGGACGGCTGGGCGGTCGAAGGGATGTCGCCGCGCCCGATCTCGACCGAGATCTGGGCCGCATTGCCGTGCAGGTGGGCCACCAGCACCGACTGGATGATCTTGTAGTAGGCGCCTTCCTCTTCGACGATGGCGTTCAGGCGCGAGGCGAACGGCCCGACCAGCCCATAGGCCAGGAAGACGCCCAGGAAGGTGCCGACCAGGGCTCCGCCGATCATGCCGCCCAGCACCTCGGGCGGTTCGGTGATCGAGCCCATGGTCTTGATGATGCCCAGCACCGCCGCGACGATGCCCAGCGCCGGCAGGCCGTCGGCCAGGGTCTGCAGCGCATGGGCGGGGGCCAGGGCCTCGTGGTGGTGCTTCTCCAGCTGCTTTTCCATGGCGTCCTCGATCTGATGCGGATCTTCGAGGTTCATGGTCATCATCCGCAGGGTGTCGCAGATGAAGTCGGTGGCGAAGTGGTCCTTCAGCACCTTGGGATACTTCTGGAAGATGGTGCTTTCGGCCGGCTTTTCGATGTGGCTTTCCAGGGCGATCACGCCCTTGGACTTCATCGTCTTGGTCAGCTGGAACAGCAGGCTCAGCAGGTCCTTGTAGTCCTGCTTCTTCCACTTCGGCCCGGCGAAGCATTTGCCCAGCCCGCCCAGGGTGGCCTTGATCACCGGCAGGCTGTTGGAGATCAGGAAGGCCGCGATCCCCGCCCCGAAGATCGCCATCAGCTCATAGGGCAGCGAATAGAGGATGGTCGCCATCTTGCCGCCGTGCAGCAGGAAGCTGCCGAACACCATGGCGAACAGCATGACGATGCCGATGATCTGGAACATGGGGCGAGCGGGCGTCCTGCAGCCGAAGGGTCAGACGCCTTATCGCCGTTAATGCTTAAGGGCGCGTTTCGCGAATCCCGGTTCGGCACAAAAAGAAGAAGACCCTCTCCCATCGGGAGAGGGTGTTTGTTCTACAGCCGCGTCTCGCCGCTCAGGATCGCTTCGCGCGCCTGGGCGGTCAGCACCTGGTATCCCGCCTCGCCGCCGCGCACCCAGACGGGACCGTCGACCTTGGCCGGGTCGAAGCCGTCGGCGACCAGGTCGACCTTGCGGTATTTGAAGGTGCCGGTGGTGTCGGCCGACTTCAGCATCCGTACGAACACCGGCCGCGCATAGGACGGCAGCTGCTCGTCGGTCCAGGCGGCGAAGGCGGCGGGGTCGAACACGCCGTCCATCACCAGGCCGACCATGCCCGCCTTGCCCTCCTGGCCCGGCACGGCGACGCCATAGGCGATGACTTCCTGCACGCCGGGCGCCTCGGACAGGCGCTGCTCGACCTCGGCGGTCGAGACGTTCTCGCCCTTCCAGCGGAAGGTGTCGCCCAGCCGGTCCATGAAATAGAAATAGCCCTGCCGGTCCTGGCGCATCAGGTCGCCGGTGCGGAACCAGCGGTCGCCCTTCTTGAACACGTCGGTCAGGATCTTCTTCTGCGACGCCTTCTTGTCGGCATAGCCCGAGAAGTCGTGGCGGATGTCGCTGCCGATCTGGCCGATGGCCTCGCCGGTCTCGCCGACGGCGACGGGGACGCACTGGCCGTTGGGGCCGCGCAGGGGCTCGCCCGTCTCGGGGTCCAGGGCGATCAGGCGGATGTTGATCTGCGACTTCAGATAGCTGGGCACCCGGCCGATGGCGCCCGCCTTGCCGTCGAAGTTGAACAGGGAGACGTTGCCCTCGGTAGAGCCGTAGAACTCCAGAATGTCCTTGATGCGGAACCGGCTCTGGAACTCGGGCCAGACATCGGGGCGCAGGCCGTTGCCGAAGGCCAGCCGCAGCTTGTGCGCCTTCTCGTCCGGATGCGCCGGGCTGTTGACCAGATAGCGGCACAGCTCGCCGATATAGACGAACATCGTCGCGCCCGTCGCCTTCACGTCGGGCCAGAAATGGGTGGCCGAGAAGCGCCGCCGCGTCACCATCCGCCCGCCGTTCAACAGCACCGAACCGACCCCGACCAGCCCGCCGGTCGAGTGATACAGCGGCAGGACGTTGAACAGCACGTCCTTGGGCGTCGAGGCCGTGGCCCCGGCGAAGGCGCGCATATAGGTCCGCACCCGCGAATGCGGCATCCGCGCCGCCTTGGGCAGGCCGGTGGTGCCCGAGGTGTAGATATAGAGGGCGGTGTCGCGGTTGGTCATGCCCTGGCGCAGCGCGCGGTCGGGCCGCACCGAGGAGGCGCTGCGCACGGCGTTGTCCAGGTCGCGGCGGCCGTTGGTTTCGTTTTCCTCGCCCAGGCCGTGGACCCAGATCATCAGATTGCGGTCGACCAGGCCGCGCGCGTCCTCGACCGCCTGCCAGCAGTCCTCGTCCGTCACCACGTTGAAGGCGGTCGAAATGGTCAGGCAGTGGGCCAGGGCCGCGCCGGTCAGATTGTTGTTGATCAGGGCGGTGGCCACCCCGACCTTGGAGAAACCGAACCAGGCTGCGACGTATTCCACGCGATTGTGCATCACCAGGGCGATGACGTCGCTGCGCTTCAGATTGCGGCTCTTGGCCCAGTTGGCGTAGCGGTTCGCCAGAGCCTCGAACTCGCGATAGGTCAGCTTGCGGGTCTCGTCCTCGACGGCGACGTTGGGGCCGAACTTGTCGACCGCCTCCTCGATGTCGTCACAGGCCAGGACGTCGCCGTCCAGGGTGATGGGCTTGATGCGCTTCAGAAGCCGGAACAGCCCGCTCGCGAACTTGATGTCACGCCGGATGTTTGCCGCCAGTCCCATAGGTGCGCCGCCTCTTCCCGATTTGCCTTTGCCAAAGGTGATGAACGGCGCGGGGCGGCGGGTCAACCGGGGGCGGGGACGCAGGCGGAGCCGCTGGACGAAAAGGCAAGCTTCCGCGCCGTTTTCAATGACGTAGCGTCAAGTCTAGCCTCTCAGCGCGCGGCGGGCGCCACGCGCCAGACGGCGTCGCCCACGTCATCGGCGACCAGCAGGGCGCCGCGCCGGTCCACGGCGACCCCGACCGGCCGTCCCATCGCCTCGCCCTTTTCATTGCGGAAGCCGGTGAGCACGTCCTGCGGCGGCCCGTCCGGCCGCCCATCGCGGAAGGGCACGAAGATGACCTTGTAGCCGGACGGCGGATTGCGGTTCCACGAGCCGTGCTGGCCGATGATCGCCCCGTTGCGCCACTGCGGCAGCAGGTCGCCCGTATAGAAGGTCAGGCCCAGCGAGGCCGTGTGCGACCCCAGGGCGTAATCCGGCCGGATCGCCCTGGCGACCATCTCGGGCCGGGCGGGCTGCACCCGCTCGTCGACGTTTTGCCCGTAATAGCTCCACGGCCAGCCGTAGAAGCCCCCGGCCGTGACCGAGGTCATGTAGTCGGGGACCAGATCGTTCCCCAGGGCGTCGCGCTCATTGACCGAGGTCCATAAACGCCCGTCCTGCGGGTTCCAAGCCAGACCGACCGGGTTTCTCAGGCCCGAGGCGAAGACGCGCCGCGCCCCCGTCGCCGCGTCGATCTCCAAAATGGCGGCGCGGTCGACCTCCTCATCCAGCCCGTTTTCGCCGATGTTGGAGTTGGAGCCGACCCCGACATACAGTTTCGTCCCGTCGGCCGAGGCGACCAGGCTCTTGGTCCAGTGGTGATTGCGCCCGGCGGGCAGGTCGGCGACCTTGACCGGCGCCGCGTCGATGCGCGTCTGTCCCGTCCGATAGGGGACTTTGACCAGGGCGTCGGCGTTGGCGACGTAGAGCGTCTCTCCAACCAGAGCCATGCCGAAGGGCGATGTCAGTCCGCTGAGGAAGACGCTCTTCGTCTCGGCGGTCCCGTCGCCGTCGGCGTCGCGCAACAGGCTGATGCGGTCGGCGCTGGGCCGGTCGCCCGACCCGGCGCGCGCCATCACCAGTCCCTCGATCCAGCCGCGCAGGCCGCCCTTCTTCTCCTTCGGCTTGGCCGGTCCCTGGGACTCGGCGACCAGCACGTCGCCGTTGGGCAGGACATAGAGCCAGCGCGGATGATCCAGCCCCGTGGCGAAGGCGTTGACCGCCAGCCCCGCCGCCGCAACGGGCGCGCGGCCTTGCGGCCAGCCGACGGCCGGGGCGATCTTCACCATCGGCACGCCTTGGGGCTTGGGCGCGGGCAGGTTGGGCGCCGCGCCGAACCCGTCGGTTTCGGGCAGCACGCTTTCGGTGCCGCATGCCGCAAGCACCATCATCAGGGGCAGTATCAACAGGCGGCGGCGACCCATGGAACGATCCTCAGCGTGCAGGTAGAGCGGGGTACTCGAGTCGACTGACGTCATAGCCCAGTTCTCCGGCCCGCCGCGTCAGGCGGGCGAGCTGGTCGGCGCTCGGGACGTCCCGCGTATAGATGAAGAGCCGATCGAACGTCGGATCGGCCGAGATGAACCAGCTGTAGTCTTCGGCGCGATCCAGCACCCAGTAATCCCAGGTGACGAAGCCCCAGAAGTATCTGACCCGCAGCTTGGCGTTCACGCCCGGATCCAGGATCTGGCCGCGCCCTTCGATGGCCTTCTCCCGGCCTTCCGGCGTGTCCACCTGGCAGGTGTCGCGCACCGCGACCTGGGCGGGCGGCGAAAAGACGTAGGCGCTGGCGCCGGCGACGCAGCCGTCGGTGATCTTCATCGGCAGACGCGCCACCTCATGCCAACGTCCCGACCAAAGGCGCTCCGCGTCGATGGTCTTGAGCGGCTGAGGCGCGCGCACCGCGCTCATCGGCGGGGCCGTGACGCACGCGGCCAGGCTTGCGGCCAGGGCGATCAGGGGCGTCGCGACGGCGAGACGGCGGGAAATCGGGGCGGCGAGGGGCATGGCTGTCTCCGTGGAACGAACACAGGTTTACGCGCGCGGTTCCATGGCGGATGACTTACGCTCGGCGCGATAGTGGGGAGGGCCTTGAGCGCCTCGCGGGTCACGCCTATCTGCGAAACCACGCCCAGGGAGGTTCCATGCCGCCAGTCATCGCCATCCAGGGCCTGACCAAGACCTATAAGACCGGGCGCCAGGCGCTGAAGCAGCTGGACCTCGAAATCCGCAAGGGCGAGATCTTCGCCCTGCTGGGGCCGAACGGGGCGGGCAAGACGACGATGATCTCCATCGTCTGCGGCATCGTCACCCCGACCAGCGGGACCATCCTGGCCGACGGCCATGACATCCAGTCCGACTACCGCGCCGCCCGGGCCAAGATCGGCCTGGTGCCGCAGGAGCTGACGACCGACGCTTTCGAGACCGTCTGGGCCACCGTCACCTTCAGCCGCGGCCTGTTCGGCAAGCCGCCGAACCCGGCCCACATCGAGCGCATCCTTCGCGACCTCTCCCTGTGGGACAAGAAGGACGCCAAGATCATGACCCTGTCCGGCGGGATGAAGCGCCGCGTCATGATCGCCAAGGCCCTGAGCCACGAGCCCGACATCCTGTTTCTGGACGAGCCCACGGCGGGCGTGGACGTCGAGCTGCGCCGCGACATGTGGGCCCTGGTGCGTCGGCTGCGCGATCGCGGCGTGACCATCATCCTGACCACTCATTACATCGAGGAGGCCGAGGAGATGGCCGACCGCGTCGGCGTCATCCTCGAGGGCGAACTGATCCTGGTCGAGACGACCGCCGACCTGATGCGAAAGCTGGGCCGCAAGACCCTGACCCTGAACCTGCAGGAGCCGCTGGCCGCCCTGCCGGCCGAGCTGGCCGAGTGGCCGCTGGAGCTGAAGAACGGCGGCTGCGAACTGGAATACGTCTTCGATTCCCACGCCGAGAAGACCGGCGTGCCCTCCCTGCTGCGCCGCCTGTCGGACCTCGGCATCGGCTTCAAGGACCTGAACACCCGCCAGAGGTCGCTGGAGGACATCTTCGTCAGCCTGGTCCACCGCGATCGCGAGGAGGAGGCGGCGTGATGCGTTTCAACGGCCACGGAGTCTGGGCCATCTACCGCTTCGAGATGGCCCGGTCGCTGCGCACCCTGTGGCAGTCGCTGGTGACGCCGGTCATCACGACCTCGCTCTATTTCGTCGTCTTCGGCGGGGCCATCGGCAGCCGCATGACCGAGGTGGACGGCGTCCCCTACGGCGCCTTCATCGTGCCGGGGCTGATCATGCTCAGCCTGTTCACCCAGTCGATCTTCAACGCCAGCTTCGGCATCTATTTTCCGAAGTTCACCGGCACCATCTACGAAATCTTGTCGGCGCCGGTGTCGTCGCTCGAGATCGTGCTGGCCTATGTCGGGGCGGCGGCGACCAAGTCGGCCGTCCTGGGGCTGATCATCCTGGCCACGGCGGCGCTGTTCGTGCCGCTGCACATCCTGCACCCCTTCTGGATGCTGGCTTTCCTGATCCTGATCTCGACCACCTTCGCCCTGTTCGGCTTCATCATCGGCGTCTGGGCGCAGAATTTCGAGCAGCTGCAGCTCGTGCCCATGCTGATCGTCACGCCCCTGACCTTCCTGGGCGGCGCCTTCTATTCGATCGAGATGTTGCCCGAGGGCTGGCGCACGGTCGCCCTGTTCAATCCGGTGGTCTATCTGATCTCGGGCTTCCGCTGGGCCTTCTACGGCGTGGGCGACGTCAGCGTTCAGGCCAGCCTTCTGGCCACGCTGGGCTTCTTCTTCGCCTGTCTGGCGGCGGTGGGCTGGATCTTCAAGACCGGCTATCGTCTGAAGAACTGAAGGCCACGAAAGCGCCGAACTCGGCGCTCACCGTCCTGGCCCTCAAACGCCTTTTCGACCTGATGCGCGCTCGCCTGAGCGCCGGAGACCGAATGTCCGACGCCGACGACAAGACCCCATCGACCGACAACCCGGCGCCGGACGCCGCGCCGCGCGCTTCAGCCCCGTTCCGGCGGGGCCAGATCACCTGGGGCCGCCCGCCCCAGGCCGCCTTCCACGTCGGCCCCCTGCCGCGCGACGAAGGCCTGGCCCGCCTGACCGCCATGCCGCCGCACCCCAAACCGGCGCAACCAAAGCCCGCCCAGCCCCAGCCTGCCCAGCCTCAGCCCGCAAAGCCGACGCCCCCGGTGTCCGCGCCCCGTCCATCGGGCGTCTTCAGCGGGTCGATGGTGCCGCGTCGCCAGCCCGCCCCGGTCGGCGCTCCCCAGCCTGCCGCGCCCCAGTCAGCCGCGCCTCGACCGGCCGCGCCCCAACCCGCGTCGCAGCCGAGCGTCGCCGCCCGCCCGACCCCGCCGCCCGCGCCGCGCCCGACGCCCGCCGCCCCGATGTCTGCTGCTTCGCCGTTTTCCGCGCCGCAGCCCGCAACGCGCGCGCCCCAACCGGTCGAGCCTGTCGCTGCGCCGCTGGCCTCGCCTGCAGCCAAGCCCCGCTCGCGCTGGCCGCTCTATGTCGGCGTCGCGGCGGCGGCCGTTCTGGTTCCCGTGACGGTCTGGCTGCTGGCCCGCTCCGGCGCGCAGGATGCCGCCGTCGAGGCGCCCGCCGCCGCGCCAGCCCCGGTGATCGAAACCCCCGCCGCGCCGGTTGAAACGCCTGCGCCCGCGCCGACCGTCGCCGAGGCGCCCGCCGCCGTTGCGGCCGCTCCCGCGCCTTCACGCAACGTCAGCCCCGCGTCCGCGCGCCCAGCGCTGGTCCCGGCTCGCCCGACGACAAGGGCGCCCGCGCCCTCTGCCCCGTCGCCGGCCATCCCTGCGCCCACGGCTGAGCCGCCCGCCGCTACGCCTGCGCCGATCGTGGTGACGCCGCCTGCCGCGCCAGCGCCATCTGCCGCGCCGGCGCCATCCGCCGCGCCTGCGCCGTCTGCGGCGCAGCCGGACGCTCCGGTCCGGTCAGAGGGCCCGCCGCCGACCCAGGCCCGCCCGGCCCAGACCGACCCCAACGCCCCGATCGTCACCCGGCCCCAAAAGCTGGACTGATCGACAAAATAGGCCCTAGCGTAAGGAGAAGACTAAGCGGCTGACTGTCAGTCGTCCGGGCTCCACCCCATGGCCCAACCGCAGACGCGCCTTGCGCAAGGCTTTCAGGGCTTCGACGCCAAAGTCTGCGTTCGGCGGATTTTCCGACTCGATGCGACAGTCTTCCAGAGCGCCCTGGGCGGCGACGACGCAGCTATAGATGACCTCGCCACGGCTCAACCGCATCGCCTTGGCCGGATAGTCGGGCGCCGGGGCCAGGGTCCAGGTCTCTCGCAGGCTGGGCGGCCTGGGAAATGAAGGCTCGGTCTCCAGCAGGCCGTCGCGCGCGGCATCCGGGTCCGTCCCACAGGCGGCACGCACTGCATCGATGGCGCTGTTGTCCGACGGCAGGGGCAGCCGCACCCGCTCTCGGGGCTGGTTCGGTTCCACTGGAACCGTGGGGGACGGCTCAATGATCAGGTCGCCGCCCTGGTGGAACAGTCGGGCGACGCGGCCCGGCCGGATGGCGGCCATGATGGCCTGTCCGGGGACGTTGATCCAGGTCTGACGCTCCGCCTGGCCGTTCTGCGTCCAGGTCAGAGGCCGCATGCCGTGCGCCGCCTCGACGGGAAAGCCGATCAGCAGGGCCTCCAACCGGTTGTTGAAGCAGCGCAGGATGAGGCTTTGCCCGCCTTCATAGCTGATGCTGGCGCTCGGCCCCTTGTCGGTCTGGGCCATGTCCCAGCCATCCGTTGCTTGCGCTTGCGCGGGAGCGGCGGTCAAAAGCACGGGTAGGGCCAGCAGAAGGATCACACGCATCGGGTCAGCCCCCTTGGCTATTTCAGCGGAAGATACCCGCGTTCCACCATCCGGCGCAGGCCGTCATAGGCCTCGCTCAGTTCGTCATAGGCGGTGCGGGCGGCGGTCAGGCGGGCGACCTGATCGGGCGTCGCCGGGGCGCCGGATTCGGCCAGGCGCACGGCCTCGGCCCCCCACCGCGCCCGCGCCTGGGCCGTCAGCACGGCCAGCTTCTGAAAGGCGGCGACGTCGACCTGAGCCATTGCATGGCCGATCAGTTCGCGGTTGGCGACATAGGCGGCGTAGTCGATCTGATCCAGCAGGCCGCGCAGGCGGCGTTGCTCCTGCGGCTCCATGTCCTCGGGCATGAAGTAGTCGCTGGAACGGCGGCGGGACTGGGTCAGCATGGTCGACATGACGGCCTCGGACGAAACAGCGATCCGCAGCCTGACCCTGTTCTGGTTAACCGGTCGTTTGCACGCCCCGTTGCGCGTCCTGCTGAACGCCCCTGGGCACCAGCTTCAGCCGCTCGCGGTCCGGCGCGCCCAGACCGCGCGGGCAGCGCATCGGCCGATAGTCCTTGGAATAGCAGAGCCGCGCCTCGCGGAACCAGCCGTCGGTGGTGGCGATGAAGACCCCGTCGCGCGGGAAGCCTGGATTGGCCGCGACAAAGGCGTCGCGGATGGCCCCAGCGGTCAGGCGCTGGGCCGGAATGGCCTCCAGGTCCGGTTTGTTCAGCCCGTCCCACATCTTCGCGGCCTGCGCGAAATAGGCCTCGGGGCTGTCCCAGCCGCAGGTGCCGTGCGCCGCCCACTCATGCTGTTGCAGGCTGGGCGAGGGGATCATGCAGAAATGCTCGCGCACCGTCTCGACCGCAATGGCCGGGCCGGGCGCGGCGCAATAGCGCGGGTGCTTGTTGTCCGCCCCATTGGGCCAAAGCCCATGCAGGGTCAGGCCGAACTGATTGGCGGCGCACTGATAGCGGGCGTCGGGATAGTCCTTGCCGCTGCGGCAGGCCTGCGGCGACCAGCTGACCGCCAGCATGTTGAAGGCGACGGCGACGTCGGCGGCGACCTCGTCCTGCGGAATGCGATAGGGGCGGGCCGGGCGCAGGTCGTCCGGCACGTCGCAGACGGCGCCCGCGACCTGGGTCGGTTCAGGCTCGGCGCCGGTCGAGACGGTGCAGGCGCCCAGCAGGAGCGTCAGGGCGGCTAAGGCGAAGGGAATGCGCATGGCTCACCCGTAAACCCTGCGTGATCCTCGGCCAAGGCGGAACCCGCGCACGGCCCCGGCCATTGATAAGCGTAAGCATAAGAGGATGAGTCCATGCCCGATCAAGACGCCTTTGAAGTCGCTCTGGAAGAGGCGATCGCCCTGTTTGAACAAGGCGAAAACATGAATCAGGCGCGGTTCGACGAACTGATCGCCGAACTGGAGGCGCGCCGCCCCGCCCTTCACGCCGTGGCCGAGGACGACCCCCGCGCCGAACGCGCCCGTGAGCTGGAGCGCCGCGCCGCCGAGCTTGAGCATCGCGCCGCCCAGGGCCACGGCCAGATGGACGAGGTCAACAGCCTGCTGTCGCCCCTGATGGGCAAAAAGTCGGAGACCTGATCCTGCCGAAGACGCCGTCATCCCGGCGAGCCGGGACCGCCCCAAGCGCCGCCGTCAGAGCGTGCGGCGGTCCCGAACAGCCCGGGCTGGCGGCCAGGCCGCCTATCGACAGGCCGCGACGCAGGCCTGCGCCAACACCTCGGCGGAATCGATCAGCCGCGCGCTGACATCGGCCTGATCCAGCAGCAGCGGCACCTCGGTGCAGCCGCCGATCACAGCCTCGGCGCCTGCCGCGATCAGGGCCTGCGCCAGATCGCGCATGGCCGCGCGCTGATCGGGGCCGACCTCGCCCGCCTTCACCGCGAACACGACCTGCATGAACCGTTCGCCCTCGGCGGGGGAGGGGGCGACCATCGCCAGCCCCTCGGCCGCCAAAGCCTCGGCGTAGAGCCGCATCCCGCCCGGCGTCGCCAGCACCCCGACCCGCCGCGCCCCGGTCCCAGCCGCCGCCCTGGCCGTTTCCGCCACCATGTCGATGAAGGGCAGGCCCGCCGCGCGGATGGCGGCCGCATGGGCGTGGGCCGTATTGCACGGCATGGCCAGCACCTGCGCCCCCGCCGTCTTCAACGCCTGCGCCATCTCGCCCAGCGCCCGCCCCGCCGCCTCGGACTGGGTGTGACGGTTCGGGACCTGAGGATTGATGTCGGCGATGACCCGCACATGGTCTTCATCCGCCCTGGCCGGCGTCAGCGCCTGAACCCGCGCCAGAAAAGCCACCGTCGCGGCCGGCCCCATGCCCCCCAGCACCCCCAGAACCTTGCTCATGTCGATCTCCCCGCGGCACGTCCGCCTCCACGCGGCTCTCATGCGAGCGGAAGGCGTGCAAGGTAAAGCTCGGCAGCGCCGGATAACCCTAAAAATCGTCGATCTCTATTGACTAACCGATGATTACATTGTTCGACGCGGCGCTATCTGTCGAAGGTCAAGTACGATGAAGTTCCTTGCCGGTCTCGCCTTCGGGCTCTTGCTGTCCCTGGCTACGACTGCCGTCGCGGCCCCCCAGGCGGACCTGGCGATCGGGATCTCTTCCAGTCCGGCGTCGCCCGAGCCGGGCGACCTGATCACCTATACGATCGCCGTCACCAATTACGGCCCGGCTGCAGCTGCGAATGTGGTGACGACCCATACGCTGTCGCCTCATCTGATCTGGGTAAGCGCCACCGGCGGGTGCGTCGGACACCAGTCCGGCTCCATCATTCAGTGTTCGGGGGCGCTTTCGCCTGGGGATCGGGTCACCTACACGGTCGTTACGTCGCTGTCGTCGAGCGCGTCGCTTGGCGACGATATTGTCGACGTCGCGTCAGTGACCTCCGATACGCCAGATTCTAATCCAGTCAACAACTCGGCGTCTTTGACCAGGACAATCGGCGCCGTAGTCCCCCCGCCTGCGCCCGTTCCGACACTGACCGAATGGGCCATGATCCTGCTGGGCGGCCTCTTGGCGGGCGGCGCTGTGCTGCAACTAGAGCGCCGCCGACGCGCCGTCTGAAGCGGCGGCCCCACAAAAATGATTATTGTTCGATAAAGCGCGTTAACAGGCGACCGGCGGCGGAACCAACCTCGCGGTCGGGGGTTCAGCAATCGGACCCGTCGGACGCCCCCCCAACCCCGACGCAGTCTGCGGCGGCCCGGCCTTAACGCCCCCCCGACTGAGAAGCCGGGCCGCCCCCTCTCTTATTCCCATCGCTTCGCTTGACCCGCCCCGCAAACGGGCTAGGCTTGCCGTGTTCTCCGGGGGGTCGCGATCGAGCGGCTGAGATTGGCGTAGGCGCCTGACCCGTCGAACCTGATCCGGGTCATGCCGGCGAAGGGACGAGTTCACCGCTTTCGACGCCCGGCGTCGGGGCGCTCATACCGCGCCGGCGGACCTCTTCTCGCAGGAGGCCGCCACAATGAATATCCACGTCACCGACACCCAAACGCCGACCGAGGCTCAAGCAGCGAGCGACCGCGTCGCGAGCGATAGCCTCCCTCTCAGCGAAGCGCGCCAACAAGTCGCCGCCGAGCACGGCACGATCCCCACCGGCCCCCGCGCGGGCGGCCGCAAGGTCTATGTCGCGGGCGAGCTCTTCCCCGACATCCGCGTCCCCTTCCGCGAGGTCGCCGTCCACCCCAGCGCCAATGAGCCGCCGGTGACGATGTATGACAGCTCCGGCCCCTACACCGACCCGTCCGTGACCATCGACATCAAGAAGGGCCTGCCCAAGGTCAAATCCAGCTGGCAGCTGGATCGCGGCGACATCGCCCCCGTCGCCAACCCGCGCGAGGTCAAACCCGAAGACAACGGCCACGCCTCCGGCAAGCACCTGGCTCCCCGCTTCGACACCTCTAACCATCAGGTGTTCAAGGGCGTCGAAGGCCGCCCCGTCACCCAGTACGAATACGCCAAGGCGGGCATCATCACGCCCGAGATGGAATACGTCGCCATCCGCGAGAACCTGCGCCGCGAGCAGAACGCCCCCTGCATCCGCGACGGCGAAGACTTCGGCGCCGCCATCCCCGACTTCGTCACGCCCGAGTTCGTGCGTCAGGAGATCGCGCGCGGCCGCGCCATCATCCCGCACAACATCAACCACCCCGAAGTCGAGCCGATGATCATCGGCCGCAACTTCCTGGTGAAGATCAACGCCAACATCGGCAACTCGGCCGTCCTGTCCAGCGTCGATGACGAGGTGGACAAGCTGGTCTGGGCCACCCGCTGGGGCGCCGACAACGTCATGGACCTGTCGACGGGCCGCAACATCCACAACATCCGCGACTGGATCATCCGCAACAGCTCCGTGCCGATCGGCACCGTCCCCATCTATCAGGCGCTGGAGAAGGTGAACGGCATCGCCGAGGATCTGACGTGGGAAGTCTTCCGCGACACCCTGATCGAACAGGCGGAACAGGGCGTGGACTACTTCACCATCCACGCGGGCGTGCGCCTGCCCTTCGTGCCGATGACGGCGAAACGCGTGACGGGCATCGTCTCGCGCGGCGGCTCCATCATGGCCAAGTGGTGCCTGTCCCACCACAAGGAGAGTTTCCTCTACGAGCATTTCGAGGACATCTGCGACATCATGCGCGCCTATGATGTCTCGTTCAGCCTCGGCGACGGCCTGCGCCCCGGCTCCATCGCCGACGCCAATGACGAGGCCCAGTTCGCCGAGCTGCGCACCCTCGGCGAACTGACCAAGATCGCCTGGGCCAAGGGCTGCCAGGTCATGATCGAAGGCCCCGGCCACGTGCCGATGCACAAGATCAAGGCCAACATGGACGAGCAGCTCAAGCACTGCCACGAGGCGCCCTTCTATACGCTTGGCCCGCTGACCACCGACATCGCCCCCGGCTACGACCACATCACCTCGGCCATCGGCGCGGCCATGATCGGTTGGTTCGGCACGGCCATGCTCTGCTACGTCACGCCCAAGGAGCATCTGGGCCTGCCCGACCGTCAGGACGTCAAGGACGGCGTCATCACCTACAAGATCGCCGCCCACGCCGCCGACCTGGCCAAGGGCCACCCCGGCGCCCGCGCCCACGACGACGCCCTCTCCAGAGCGCGCTTCGAGTTCCGCTGGGAGGACCAGTTCAACCTCTCCCTGGACCCCGAGACCGCCCGCAAATTCCACGACGAGACCCTGCCGAAGGAGGCGCACAAGACCGCCCACTTCTGCTCCATGTGCGGCCCCAAGTTCTGCAGCATGAAGATCAGCCAGGACATCCGCGACGCCGCCAAGGCCCAGAACGACGCGGGCGCCAGCCTGACGGCCGCCGAGGCGGGCATGGCCGAGATGAGCGCGAAGTTCAGAGCCGGGGGCGGGGAGATTGAGGTGAAGGTGTGAACTACGGAAAACGGCGTGACCAAGCGGTCACGCCGTTTCGATCCGATAAGAATTTTTCTTTAAAATCATTGCATTGATGAGCCGTAGCCAAATCGAACCAATTTTTCGATTGAACGACGGTTGACGAACATGGATTCGTGTACCACCTTTGTTCCATGAGCAAAGGAAAATCGGTGATGCCTGAACCAAAGAACGAGCCGAAACGGACGCGGATCAGCCAATCCGACTCCCCCAACTTTTCCCTTGAAGAGGCTCTACGCATTCCCGCAGGACTTTGGGAACACTATGCTGGTAAGGCAACAGCTCCTCACAACGTAGCTATGGCCTTAAATCTAAGCCCTACGAGTGGAAGCTGGCGGAACTTATGCGGAGCTTCGCTAGCATACGGTTTGACGGACGGTGGATATAACGCATCCGAAATTAGTCTCACTGATTTAGGCCGCCGAGTAGTAGCTCCCACGAGCGAAGGCGAGGACACCATTGCTTTACAGGAAGCGGCGCTCAAGCCACGCATCCTTGGCGAGTTTTTCCGTCACTATGACCGCGCAAAATTCCCGCGTGACGACATCGCGGCCAATGTCTTGATTCAGAAGGGCATTCCCAAAGATCGGGCTGACAGCGTACTTTCGCTCCTCAAGCGGAACGGCGAGCACGTCGGCTTCATCAAACAAACAAAGACCGGTCCGTTTGTGTCCCTAGACGTCGCGCAACCGGTCGCCGACCGCTCGCCCCAGCACTCCGAGCTTGATGACTGTGACATCACACAAAGCGAGCATGAGGTGCCAGTTTCAGTGCTGCCTCCTGCTGTTTCGGCCCCGGCAGTTGCGGCTAACGCCAGCAACACAAACCGTGTCTTTATCACGCATGGCAAGAACCATGCGATCTTGGATCAGATTAAGGAAGTCGTCGAGCTAGGCGGTTTTGAACCTATAATCTCAACTAGAACTGAGACCGCTGCCAAGCCAATCCCCGACAAAGTAATGGATGACATGCGGAGCTGTAGCGCTGCCGTAATCCACGTAGGCTCGGAGGGTGTCCTAACCGACGCAGATGGCAAGGAGCATCCGCAGATCAACCCGAACGTCTTGATCGAAATTGGCGCCGCGATGGCCCTCTACCGAGGGAGGTTCATATTGGTTGTCGAGCAGGGCGTATCGCTGCCTTCCAATCTCCAAGGTCTTTATGAATCTCGCTATACTGGTAGTGCCATAGAATTTCAGGCGGGCATGAGAATTCTAAAAGCGCTGAGAGGGTTAAAAGCGCAGTAGGCAGTCATGCCCACCCTCGTCCTCCTCGCCGGGCCGAACGGCGCCGGAAAGACCACCTTCATCAACGGCTTCCTGCGGGAACGGGCCGAGGCGTTTCAGTTCGTCAATCCCGACGAAGTGGCGCGGTCCCTGCCGCATGGCCCCGGTCGTGATCTGACCGCCGGGCGGCTGGTGCTGGAGCGGCTGGACGAACTGACTGCCGCCCGCGCCGACGTGGTGCTGGAGACGACGCTGGCCACGCGCACCCACGCCCGCCGCATCCGCGACTGGAAGGCGGCCGGATACCGTTTCGAACTGGTCTATCTGCGCCTGCCCTCGGTCGAGGCCTCCATCGCCCGCGTCGCGCATCGGGTCGCGCGCGGCGGCCACGGCATTCCCGAAGAGACGCTGAGACGGCGTTATCCGCTCAGCCTCGACTACCTCGAAACCGTCTACAAGCCGCTGGCCGACGAGTGGAAAGTCTATGCAAGTGGCGGCGACACCCTCGAACTGCTAGACTGGCATCCACGATGACCAAGTCATTCTTCGACCACGAAACCATCCTCAAGGCTGGCCGTCGCGCCGCCGAGATGGCCAAGCATGGCACGCGCGAGGAGCAGTCCGGCAAGTTCCTGCCGCCGCCCGGCTGGAAGGGCCATCTGGTCACGGGCGCCGCCGCGCCGAAGCTAGAACCCAAACGCAAGCGGGCCTGATTCTCTTTCCTCCCCATGCAATGGGGAGGGGGACCGCGTAGCGGTGGAGGGGCTTTACAGCAGCGGAACCAAGCGGCCCCTCCGTCTCGTCGGCTTCGCCGCCGATCCACCTCCCCACTGCGTAGGGAGGAGAAGCCCCGTCCGATCCTGACGCACCCGCCCTTCATCCTCCGCCTTTCAGGCAGGAGGCGGCGCGATGGACCATCAGGCTTCGGGCGGGCGGGAGAAGGACTGGCCCGAGAAGGAATGGCATGAGGAGGCGCCGCGCATCATCGCCTCCGGACGGTGGGAGCAGGACGAGTACGGCGACACCACCTACATCCCCGACCATGTGCGGCCCTCGACCGCCGAGCGGGCCGAGACGCCCCCTCCAAACGACGATGACGCCCCGCGCGGCCATGACGGCGAAGACCCGGCGCCGCGGGACGGCTATCGCGTCCGCTCCGAGGCGACCTGGGCGGCGGCGCGGCGCGACTATCTGGCCGGGGATACGGCCGAGGCCGTCTGCGACCGCTATGGGCTGAAGCTGGGGACGCTGCGGTCCCGCGCCGCGCGCGAGGGCTGGCGCCGCTGCGACGCGGGGGACCCCGATCCGTGGCCTGACGAGGACGATCCGGTCGAGGATGCGGCCGCGGACGCCCCCGATCTGGCCGCGATGGCGGCTCAGGCCCTGATGCGGCTGAACCGGGCTGTGCGGCGCGGCCGGGCGGCCGAGGCGGCGTCGTGGCTGCGCACCTGGCGGGCGCTGACCGACCCAACCCTTCTGGCCGCCGCCGAGCCGGAAAGCCCGCCGCCTGCGCCTGAACCGGACCCGCTCGACACGCTGGAAGCCGACATGAAGGCGGTCGCCGCCGTCGCCCGCGACGCCGCCCGCCTGGCCCCCGACGACCTGCTCGGCCGCCGCGCCGTCGAGGCCCGCCTCGCCGTCCTCAGCGCCCGCATCGAGCGGGAAGAGAGGGCGGCGATTGCAGACGATTCAGACGAATTGGACTCTGTTTTTCCAACCCTTCTCCCCTTGAGGGAGAAGGTGGCCCGTAAGGGCCGGATGAGGGGTGTCGGCGCGACATGACGCGCTTTCGCTCCCTCGGGTTGATTGGAAAACGGGGCGCTCGCACCCCTCATCCGTCCGGCTTCGCCGTCTACCTTCTCCCACAAGGGGAGAAGGGCTTTAGCGTTTGCCCGCGATCTCGCGCAGGGCGTTGACGAACACCTGCGTCGGCTGGCCGCCGGAGATCAGGTATTTGTCCTCCACCACCACGGCGGGGACGGAAGTGATGCCCCGCGCGCGCCACAGGGCCTGCGCCGTGCGGACCTCCTGCATATAGCGGCCGGACGCCAGCACCTCGGCCGCCTCGGCGCGGTCCAGCCCGGCGGCCTCGGCGGCCTCGGTCAGGACGCCGGCGTCCGAGACGTTGAGGCCCTTGGTGAAGTGGACGCCGAACAGGGCGTGCTTCAGCGCCGCCTGCTTGTCCGGCGCGGTCAGACCGGCCCAGTGCAGCAGGCGGTGGGCGTCGAAGGTGTTCCACATGCGGCTGTCGTCGCGGAAGTTCATCTCGACCCCGACCTCGGCGGCGCGGGCGGTGATGGCGGCGCGGTTGGCGGCCGACTGTTCGGGGGTGGAGCCGTATTTGCGGGCCAGGTGCTCGCCCATGTTCTCGCCCTCGGGGGCGATGTCGGGGTTCAGCTCGAACGGCTGGAAGGCGATGTCGGCGGCGATCCCTTCGCCTTCCAGACGCTCCAAAGCCTGTTCGAGTCCGCCGAGCCCCACGGCGCACCACGGGCACATGACGTCGGAGACGAAGTCGATCTTCAGCGGCTTGGAGGCGGGCGCGGTCATGGCGGCGGCTTTCGGAAACAGAAGGTGTTGCCGAGGATATGGGTGCGGCGAAGAAGGAGGCAAGCGCGCTTCTCGCGCCGGGGCAGAAGGATTACACAGCGCCCATGAGCGAACTCACCCCTCCCGTCGTCGTCCTCGACAAGTCCCAGATGGCCGACAATATCGGCGCGGTCGCCCGCGTCATGGCCAATTTCGGCCTGTCCGAGCTGCGGCTGGTCAGCCCGCGCGACGGCTGGCCCCAGGAGCGCGCCTGGGCCACGGCGTCCGGCGCCGACTGGGTGCTGGACGGGGTCAAGGTGTTCGACAGCGTGGCCGAGGCGGTGGCCGATCTGCACACCGTCTTCGCCACCACCGCCCGCCCGCGCGAGACGCGCCAGCCGGTGCGCACCCCGCGCGAGAGCGCCCGCCTTCTGTATGACGACACGGCCTCGGGGCTGAAGACCGGCCTGCTGTTCGGCGGCGAGCGGGCGGGGCTAGAGACGGGCGACATCGCCCTGTGCGCCGGGATCACCACCATTCCGATCGACCCGAAGCACCATTCGCTGAACCTGGCGCAGGCGGTGGCGATCAACGCCTATGAGTGGCGCACCCTGATCCTGGACGCCCCGCCGCCGCGTTTCCGCGAGGGCGAGCCGCCCGCGTCGAACGACCTGCTGCTAGGCATGTACGAACATCTGGAGGCGGAGCTGGACAACGGCGGCTTCTTCTATCCGCCCGAGAAGAAGCGCTCGATGAGCCAGAACCTGCGCGTCATGCTGGGCCGCGCCGCCTTCACCGAACAGGAAGTCGCCACCATGCGCGGCGCCATCCACGCCCTGGCCAAGGGCCGCGGCCGGGTGCTGGCCAAGCTGGCGGCCGAGCGGGCTGAGGCGGCGAAGAAGGGGGAGTGAAACTCGCCCTCGTCTATCCCCTCGCGGCCCTGGCCGAGATCGGCGGCTGCTTCGCCTTCTGGGCCTGGCTGAAGCTGGATCGTTCGCCGTGGTGGCTGGCGCCGGGCGTGCTCAGCCTGATCGCCTTTGCGTGGCTGCTGACGCTGGTCCCGGCCGAGGCGGCGGGGCGGGCGTTCGCGGCTTATGGCGGGGTCTATATCGTCGCCTCGCTGGCGTGGATGGCGCTGGTCGAGAAGACGACGCCGGACCGCTGGGACCTCATCGGCGGCGCGGTCTGCCTGATCGGCGCCGCGATCATCCTGTTCGGGCCGAGGGGGTAGTGTTCTCTTATCCGCCGTCATCCTCGGGCTTGACCCGAGGATCGGGTTGCCCGCCTGCGGCCGGTTGGAAAGCATGAGCGCACCGCTTCCCTTGATCCTCGGGTCAAGCCCGAGGATGACGGCGAGGGGGAGCCTTACAGCGTCTCGAAGAACGCGGGCACGGTCTCGCTGGCGGGGCCATAGACGCCCTCGTCGAACAGGCGCGCGCCCTGCGTCGGTTCCAGATTGATCTCCACCGTCCGTGCTCCAGCCATGCGCGCCAGCTGGACGAAGCCCGCCGCCGGATAGACCGCGCCCGAGGTGCCGATGGAGACGAACAGGTCGCAAGCGGACAGCGCCCGCTCGATCCGCTCCATCTCCAGCGGAATCTCGCCGAACCAGACGATGTGCGGGCGCAAACGACCGCGCGGGTGATGGGGCGAGGGGTGGGCGGGCGCCAGGTCGCCGTCCCAGTCGCAGACCACGCCCGAGGCGGTGCAGCGCGCCTTCTTCAGCTCGCCGTGCATGTGGATCAGCTCGAAGCCTGCGGCGGGCGGCGTCTGCGCGTGCGCCCGGTCGTGCAGGTCGTCGACATTCTGGGTCACCAGCAGGAAGTCGCCCGCCCACCGTGCCGCGAGATCAGCCAACGCCCGGTGCGCGGCGTTGGGGTGGACGCTCCCCAACTGGCGGCGGCGCTGGTTGTAGAAGTCTTGCACCAAGGCCGGGTTCGCCGCGAAGCCCTCGGGCGTCGCCACCGCCTCGACGCGATGCCCCTCCCACAGACCGTCCGAGGCGCGGAAGGTCGGCACGCCGCTCTCGGCCGAGACGCCGGCGCCGGTCAGGACGACAAGGTTCATGCGGGGCTCCTCTGGGCGAGACTTTCGTGCAGCCAGTCGATCATGGCTCGGACCTTGGGCGGGACGTGGCGGGGGTGTGGGTGGACGGCCCAGACGCCTTCGTCGGGCGGGCGGGCCCCATCCAGCAGGGAGACGAGGGCGCCGCTGGCCAAGGCCTCGGCGACGTAGAAGTCGGGCAGCTGGCACAGGCCGAGGCCCTGCAGGGCCGCGTCCAGCACCGCCGCGCCGGAGTTGCAGCGCCAGCGGCCGGTGGGGCGAAGGCTGACCTCGCGCCCCGCCTCCGTGAAGCGCCAGTGCTCGGCCGAGCCGATCAGGCCGTCGTGGCTAGCGATCTCGGACAGGTCGCGCGGGGCGCCGCGCCGGGCCAGATAGTCGGGGCTGGCGCACAGGATCAGCCGCCGCGACGCCAGCCGTCGCGCCATCAGGCGGGAGTCGGTCAGGTGGCCGAAGCGCACCGCCAGATCATAGCCGTCGCCGACCAGGTCTCTGAGACGATTGTCGAGGTCCAGCTCGATGCGCAGTTCCGGGTTCTGGCGTGCGAAGGCGTTGACGGCGGGGGCGATGAAGCGCTCGCCATAGGAGACGGAGCAGGTCATCCGCAGCAGGCCGCGCGGGGCCTGATCGTCGGGCTGGACGGCGGCCAGGGCCTCGTCGCGTTCGTCGATCAGGCGGCGGCAGCGGGCCAGGAAGTCGCGCCCCGCGTCGGTCAGCTCGACCCGGCGGGTGGTGCGGTGGAGCAGGCGGGTCTGCAGCCGATCCTCCAGCCGCGCGATCTCGCGGCTGACGGCCGAGGTCGACAGGCTAAGGCGCCGGGCGGCGGCCGAAAAGCTGGCCTGTTCGGCGACAGCGGTGAATTCGTCGATCCCGTCCCAGCGGCTCATGGGGACGTTCGATCATGATTGTTGCAGTAGGGCAATAATGTTTTGCGGTTGTCGCCATATCCGCCCCGCCGCGACGGGCGTAGAACAGACGCAAATCACTACTCAAGCCTTCTGTCCCTCAAGCAGCGAGCCGCCGTGCGGCGAGCGTTAGGGACCTCCCAAGGATCAAGATCATGAAAACCCGCGCCGCCGTCGCCTTCGAAGCCAAACGCCCGCTTGAGATCGTCGAGGTCGATCTGGAGGGGCCGCGCGCCGGCGAGGTGCTGGTCGAGATCAAGGCGACCGGGGTGTGCCACACCGACGCCTATACGCTGGACGGCCTGGATTCCGAGGGCATCTTCCCGTCGATCCTCGGCCACGAGGGCGCGGGCGTGGTGGTGGAGGTGGGCGCAGGCGTGACCTCGGTCGAGGTCGGCGACCACGTCATCCCGCTGTACACGCCGGAATGCCGCCAGTGTAAGTCGTGCCTGTCGCGCAAGACCAACCTGTGCACCTCGATCCGCGCGACCCAGGGCAAGGGCCTCATGCCCGACGGCACCTCGCGCTTCAGCTACAAGGGCCAGGCGATCGCCCACTACATGGGCTGCTCGACCTTCTCGAACTATACGGTGCTGCCCGAGATCGCCCTGGCCAAGATCCGCAAGGACGCCCCGTTCGATAAGGCCTGCTACGTCGGCTGCGGCGTGACCACGGGCGTGGGCGCCGTGACCAACACCGCCAAGGTGACGCCGGGCTCCAACTGCGTGGTCTTCGGCCTGGGCGGCATCGGCCTGAACGTCATCCAGGGTCTCAAGATGGTCGGCGCCGACAAGATCATCGGCGTGGACATCAACGACGACAAGGAAGAGTGGGGCCGTCGCTTCGGCATGACGGACTTCATCAATCCGAAGAACGTCTCCGACGTGGTGGCCGAGGTGGTGCGCCTGACCGACGGCGGCGCCGACTACACCTTCGACTGCACCGGCAACACCGACGTCATGCGCCAGGCGCTGGAATCCTGCCACCGCGGCTGGGGCGAGAGCATCATCATCGGCGTGGCCGAGGCGGGCAAGGAGATCGCGACGCGTCCGTTCCAGCTGGTCACCGGCCGCGTCTGGAAGGGCTCGGCCTTCGGCGGCGCGCGCGGCCGCACCGACACGCCCAAGATCGTCGACTGGTACATGGACGGCAAGATCGAGATCGACCCGATGATCACCCACACCTTCGCCCTGGAAGACATCAACAAGGCCTTCGACCTGATGCACGAAGGCAAGAGCATCCGTTCGGTCATCGTCTTCTAAAAGAGCGTTGCCAAACGAAACTAAGGCCGCCTAGCTTGCGGCTCCCGGTCAGCCGGCCGGGAGCACAATCGGGAGAAGACTATGTTCACGCACGTCACCCTGGGGGCCAACGATCTCGAGGCTTCGCACAAGTTCTATGACGCCGTGATGGGCGCCTTGGGCCACCCGCCGGGCACGCTGAGCGAAGCGCCGATGCCGGGCGTCTGGTATATGACGCCGCGCGGAATGCTGGGCGTGGTCAAGCCGCGCGACGGTCAGGCGGCCTGTCACGCCAACGGCGGCACCATCGGCTTTGCGGCGGCCAGTCCCGAGGCGGTCGTCGCCTTCGCCGAGGCCGGAGTGGCGGCGGGCGGCGTGGCGATCGAGGATCCGGCCGGCCCGCGCAACAGCCCCTTCGGCGTGCTGCACCTGGCCTATCTGCGCGATCCGGCGGGCAACAAGATCTGCGCCGTTCACCGGCCGGGCTGAGGGCTGAAGCGATGACGACCAGGGCGGCTATCGTGTCGATCATGAGCGTTGCGGCGGTCGCGGCGCTGGCCGCCTGCACGCCGCGCGAGGGCGAGACGCCGCCCCCGGCCGAAGCGTCCGCGCCGGCCTGGGTCCGCAAGCAGGTGGTGCTCTATCTGCCCGACCGCCTGATGAAGGCGCGGATCGAGGTTTCCGACCTTTCGCCCTATCTTCTGCGCGTAGAGGAGGCGGTCAGCGCCGCCGCCACGGCCCAGCCGACGCAAACGGGCGCCTCGGGCATGATGCTGCTGATGGTCAAACCGGGCGAACGCTCCAGGGCCTGGGTCGTCACCGGCGAGCCGCCGATGCAGCCGGAGGTCGTCGCGGCCCTGACCGCCGCGGCCGAGGCCGTGAAGGCGCCGCCCGTGCGCCAAGGGCCGATCCTGGTGGGTCTGCAGTTCGACGCCTGGGGCGGCGGCGCCCCGCCCGAAGGCGCGGTCGCCCCGATCCCGCGCGACTGGTACGCGCATTTCTCCGAGGACGGCGGCGTCCTCGACGACGACTTCATGGCCAAGGTCTGGCCGGACTGATCTTCAGGAGTAGAGCTTATGGAAACGGTCAAGAGCCACGTCGTTCACGGCGGGACGCTGCGCTATCTGAAGCACGACAGCGCGACGACGGGCACGCCCATGACGCTGTCGGTCTTTGTGCCTGCTGGCGAGGGGCCGTTCCCGGTCCTGATCTGGCTGTCGGGGCTGACCTGCACCGAGGACAACTTCACCACCAAGGCGGGCGCCTATAAGGCCGCCGCCGAACACGGCGTCATCATCGTCGCGCCCGACACTTCGCCGCGCGGCGAAGGCGTGGCCGACGACGCCGCCTATGACCTGGGGCAGGGCGCGGGCTTCTATGTCGATGCGACGCAAGCGCCGTGGGCGCCGCATTTCCGCATGGAAAGCTATGTCACGGGCGAGCTGATCGAGCTGATCGACGCCCAGTTCCCGACGACGAAGACGCGCTCGATCTTCGGCCATTCGATGGGCGGGCACGGGGCGCTGACGCTGGCGCTGCGTCATCCGGAACTGTTCAAGTCGGTCTCGGCCTTTGCGCCGATCTCGTCACCGACGCGCTGTCCCTGGGGCGAGAAGGCCTTTACCGCCTATCTGGGCGAGGATCGGACGCAATGGGCCAAGCATGACGCGGCCCTGCTGATCGAGGGCGGGGCGGCCCAAGATGCAGATGGAAACCGCGTGTTCGACGACATTCTGGTGGATCAGGGCGACGCCGATTCCTTCCTGACCGATCAGCTGAAGCCGGAACTGCTGACGGCGGCGGCGCAAAAGGCCGGTCAGGGGCTGACCCTGCGGATGCAGCCGGGCTATGACCATTCCTACTTCTTCATGGCCAGCTTCGTGGACGACCATGTGGCCTTCCACGCCAAGCGGCTGAAAGCCTGAGTAAAATGACCGACGCCGCCCCCGATTTCGATTCCATGTTCGCCGACCTGTGCAACCAGGTCGGCTTCTGCCTGCATGAGAAGGGACAGAAGAAGGTTATCGCCGCCCTGCCCAAGGGGCTGGACGCCGCCGTGCGCGCCGTCTTCGCCGCCGAGGGCGTGGACGAGCCGAACGCGCCGGGCGACCTGAAGCGCGCCGTGCGCGACTGCATCAAGGCCCACGTGACGCGCTGAGCGCGCTTTTGCACGACGAATGACGCAGACTTAACCCGCAAGGCGACGATCAAGCCTTGCGGGCGGCCATCGCTTCGCTAGCATCCCGGCCCATCGCTTTTGGGAGGAAGCTCATGATGGATCGCCGCCGCCTGTTGATGTCGGTCGCCGCGGGGGGAGCGCTGGCCGCGATCGGACCCGTGCGCGCCCTTGCCCATGGCGCTGCGGCGCAGACCGCTTCGGCCGACTTCAACGCCCTGATGGACCGGATCGCGCAGGAGATGCTGCTGAGCGATCCGGAAGCCCTGACCATGCTCGGCATGGACCGGGGGCCGATGGCCGACGCCCGCTTCAAGCTGAGCGACCGCAGCCAGGCCAAGGTCGAGGCCGACAAGGTCAAGTTCGTCGCCGCCATGAAGGACATGGCGGCCATCGACCGCAACGCCCTGCCGGCCAAGGAGCAGATCTATCACGACTCCCTGACCTTCTTCGGCGAGACGGTGATGGAAGGCTACGCCTTCCCCTATGGCGGCGGCATGTATCCCTCGCCCTATACGATCAGCCAGTTGGGCGGGTCCTATCAGCAGATCCCCGACTTCCTCGACAGCCAGCACCGCATCGAGGCGGCGGATGACGCCGAGGCCTATCTGTCGCGCCTGTCGGACTTCGCCCGCAGCCTGGACGACGAACGCGAGCGCATGCAGATCGACTACGCCGCCGGGGCCGTGCCGCCGGACTTCGTCATCGACCGCACCCTGACGCAGATGGACGCCATCACCGGCACGGCCGTGGCCGACTCGGTCATGAGCCAGTCGATCGCGCGCCGTACGGCCGAGAAGAACATCCCCGGCGACTGGGCCGCACGGGCGCAGACGATCCTGACGCGAGAGGTCTATCCGGCCATCCAACGCCAGGCCGACGCCCTGAAGGCGGTGCGCGCGGGCGCGACGCACGACGGCGGCGTGTGGCGTCTGCCGGACGGCGAGGCCTACTATCGTTATGGGCTGAAGAACTACACCACTTCCTCGATGACGCCGGACGAGGTGCATCAGATGGGGCTGGACCAGGTGGCCGAGATCTCGGCCCGCGCCGACGGCCTGTTGAAGGCGCAAGGGTTGACGCAAGGCACGGTCGGCCAGCGCATCGCCGCCCTCGGCAAGGATCCGCGCTTCGTCTATCCGAACACGGACGAGGCCAAGGAAGAGCTGCTGAAGGAGTTGAACGTCCAGATGGCGGCCATGCAGGCCCGCATGCCGGACTATTTCGGCCGCCTGCCCAAGTCGCCCTGCGACATCCGTCGCGTGCCCAAGGCCATCGAGGCCGGGGCGCCGGGCGGCTACTACATGGCGCCGGCCCTGGATGGCTCGCGGCCGGGCGCCTACTACATCAATCTGCGCGACACGGCGGAGTGGCCCAAGTGGACACTGCCGACCCTGACCTATCACGAGGCCGTGCCGGGCCATCACTTCCAGATCGCCCTGCAGATGGAGCAGCCGGACACCCCGCTGCTGATGAAGGTCATGGGCTTCTCGGCCTATTCCGAGGGCTGGGGCCTGTATTCGGAGCAGTTGGCGGACGAGATCGGCGCCTATGAGAACGATCCTTTTGGCCAGATCGGCTACCTGCAATCCTTGATGTTCCGCGCCGCGCGTCTGGTCGTGGACTCGGGTCTGCACCACAAGCGCTGGAGCCGCGAACAGGGCATCCGCTACATGGTCGATACGCTGGGCGATCAGGAATCCAGCATCGCCACCGAGGTCGAGCGCTACTGCGTCTGGCCGGGGCAGGCCTCCAGCTACAAGGTCGGCCACACCACCTGGGTCAAGCTGCGCGAAGACGCCAAACGGCGCCTGGGACCGCGCTTCGACATCAAGGGCTTCCATGACACGGGGCTGGCTCTGGGCGGCGTGCCGCTGACGGTGCTGGAGCGGACCATGAACGCCTGGACCCCGGTCTGACGGCGACCGGATTTCGGGACGCGCCGGTCCTTCATTGAGCGTGAGTGTGGAGCAACGCCCGGCGCGGCGCGGCTTCTTTTGGGGGGAGTACCTGAATGATCAATCGCCGCAATCTCTTGCTGAGCGCCGCTGCGACCGCCGTCGCAGCGCCCATGCTGGCCCAGTGCGCCGCCGCCGCCGCCAGCGACGCCGACGCGCGCCTGAACGCCCTGCTGGACGGCTGGTTCGAGGCCGACATCGACGAGGCGCCCGAGCGCGCCACCAACCTGGGTCTGGACAAGGACGCCCGCGCGGGCCTGTCGTCCAAGCTCAGCGAGGCCGGCCCGGACGCCATCCGCAAGGATCGCGAAAAGGCGATCAAACGCTGGGACGAGCTGAAGGCGTTTGACCAGAAGGGCCTGTCCGAGGCCGGGGCGCTGAACTACGCCATCGCCGCCTTCGGGCGCGAGACGTCGGCTCAGACGGCGCGCTTCGACTATGGCGCGGGGCCGGGCCGCCCGTCGCCTTATGTCGTGACCCAGCTGTCGGGCGCCTATTTCTCGACGCCCGACTTCATGGACAACCAGCACCGCATCGAGGACGCGGCCGGCGCCGACGCCTTCCTGTCGCGGCTGGAGGCCTTTGCGGGCGTGCTGGACGGCGAGACGGACAAGATCAAGGAAGACGCCGGTCTGGGCGTGATCGCGCCGGACTTCATCATCGACCGGATGCTGCCGCAGATCCGCACCCTGCGCGACACGCCCGCCGCCGACATGGCCATGATCCAGTCGCTGGTCCGCAAGGCCGGGGCGCTGAACCTGTCGGGCTATGACGCGCGCGCCGCCGCCCTGGTGGACGAGAAGGTCAAACCGGCCCTGGCCCGCCAGATCGAGGCGCTGGAGGCGGTTCGGCCGAAGGCCGTGCACGACGCGGGCGTGTGGCGCCTGCCGGACGGCGAGGCCTTCTACGCCGCCGGGCTGAAGTCGAACACGACGACAACCCTCTCGGCCAAGGAAATCCACGCTATGGGCGTCGAACAGGTTGCCGAGATCACCGCCGAGATCGACGCCATCCTGAAGTCTCAGGGCATGACCCAGGGCACGGTCGGCGAGCGGGTTCAGGCGCTGAACAAGGACCCGGCCCAGCTGTTCCCCAACACCGACGCGGGCAAGGAAGACCTGCTGAAGTGGCTGAACGAACAGGTCGCGGCGCTTGAACCGAAACTGCCCGCCGTCTTCGGCCGCCTGCCCAAGACCCACGTCGAGGTGCGCCGCGTGCCGGTGTCGATCCAGTCGGGCGCGCCGGGCGGATATTATCAGGGGCCGCCGCTGGATGGCTCGCGCCCGGGCGCCTACTACATCAACCTGCGCGACAGCGGGAACTGGCCGAAGTTCGCCCTGCCGACCCTGACCTATCACGAGGCCTCGCCGGGTCACCACCTGCAGGTGGCGCTGCAACGCGAGTCGGGGGAGCTGCCGCAATGGCGCCGCGCGGGCGGCTTCTCGGCCTTCAACGAGGGCTGGGCGCTGTACGCCGAGGCGGTGGCCGCCAACGATCTGGACGCCTATGCGACCGATCCGCTGGGTCGCGTCGGCTTCCTGATGTCCTATCTGTTCCGCGCGGTGCGTCTGGTGGTCGACACCGGCATCCACTCCGAGCGCTGGAGCCGTGAACGGGCGGTCGAATACATGGCGGCCTCCGGGGCCAAGCCGCTGGACGCCTCGAACAGCGAGATCAACCGCTACTGCGTCTGGCCGGGCCAGGCCTGCGCCTACAAGGTCGGTCACACCGTCATCGCCCGCCTGCGCGAGGAAGCCCAAGCCAAGGACGGCTTCGACCTGCGCGCCTTCCACGACAAGGTGCTGGGCGACGGCTCCATGCCGCTGGCGGTGCTGGAAGGACGGATGCGCGGCTAACCGCCTTCCAGAAACAAGAAGGGCCGGAGGATTATCCTCCGGCCCTTTTTCCTGACCTGCCATCGGGTGGCGTCGGCCGCCTTGTCAGTAACGCGTCACGCGGGTGGATCGCGAGGTGCAGACGGCGTCATGGGCCATTGCGCAATCGGATCCGCCGTTGGCCTGGCACTGGCTGATGGCGTCGGCGCGGGCCGAGCGGGCGTTGCGCGCAGGCGTTGAGAAATAGCGGGTCACGCCGTCGACCTGACCCGAAGCCACGGCCGAGCAGGCGTTGCGCCAGGAGGCCACCGGCGCACAGTTGGCGTCGGGTTCGGTCGGCGCGCGCATGCTGACGCCCCAGGCATGGTCGGGCTGCTCGCATTTCCTCATGGCGTTGAACATGGCGGCGTCGATGTTGCGGCCCTGCAGGACATAGGCATAGACCGCGCCCGTGTCGGTGTTGAACGCAAAGGCCCCCAGACCCTCGACACGTTCACGATAGCCCATGGTGCTCGTGTCCACGCCCTGCGGGGCGTCTGGCGCGCAGGTCGCCGCACCGGCCGCCGTGCCGACGGGGCATTGTGTCTGGGCTGAGGCCTTGCCGGAGGGCAGTCCCGCCATCAGCAGAAAGCCCACGGCCATAGCGCCTGAAAGTGCAATGAATTTCATGACTTAATCCTTGGTTGCGCGCCAAGTGGATGGCCACAGGTCCTGAGGCATGGCGGTGCAGGTCGGCATCGACTTCTCCTCCAGCAGGGCGAAGCGTTCGCCGGTCCAGCCCCAGACTCCCATGTGGCCGCAGTCGCCTAGGCCGCGTCCCTTGGCGAAGGCGAACAGGGTGCGGGTTTTGGGATCATAACGGCTGTTGACCAGGGTCTGCTCGCTGCCCGCGGCCGTGGGGAAGGCGACCGGCTGAGGCGCGTTCCCGTCTGCCGTCGTGAGGAAATAGGCCTGGCTGAAGTTATAGGCGCCCTCGCCGCACGGCACGCTCCACAGCAGCTTGTCAGCGGCCAGGCGAGCGACCTCGACCTCCGCCTCGAAGCGCTCGCCCCGGCGGGTTTCGGCCAGGCATTCCTTGACCCTGGCATGGGCCAGCAGCGCCGGCGACAGGTCATCTTGAGGCAGGCCGTTCTGGGGAACGGCGGCGGCCAGGGTCACGCGCGGCGCGACGAGGGCCGCCGGCACGCTGGACGCGGGCTGGTCGCCGCGCCGGATCAGCGCCGTGGGCGTGCTCAATCGTCCCTGACGTTCGTCGATCCACAGGAAGGCGGCGGCGGCCCCGCCCAGGCTGACCTTCATCTTCTCGTCGCCGCGCCTCAGCGCCATGAAAGAGCCATTGCCCAGATCATGCAGAAGCTGGGCCGACGGCGTCTGGAAGGCGATGACGTCGCCCTCCTCATCCATCTTGGAATTCTTGCCGGCATAGCGGCGGCCGTCGATCTCGGCGTAGACGTCGCCTTGTCCGTCCTCCAGCCCCCAGCCGCCCATATGGACGACGGGCCGCGCCTGAGGGCCCGGCGCCAGGGAGACCATGACGAAGCCCATGTTTTCCTCGGCCGATCCGAAGGCGACGCAGTGATTGGTGTTGTCGCATGTCGCTGTCCAGTCGCGGAATTCGCGCGTCGCGCTGGGCGGATGGGCGCCGCCCAGTATGGCGGGCGCAGCGACGGCGGCCTCGGAGGTCGGCTGAGCCGTCGGCGCCTCTGGCGGGGCGGCGGCCTCCTGTCCCTTGCAAGCGGCCAGCGCCAGAGGAAGCGCCAGAGGGACCAGGGCGACGGCGGCGGCGAACCGGAGGCGAGGCGTCATCAGGGATTCCATGCGGTTTTGACCGATCGGCGGCGTCAAGCGTAGCCGTGAAGAAGCCAAGCGGCCAAGCCGTCGTTTCGTTCCGGCCCGCCGTTCAGGCCGTGCGGCTCTCGTCCCCTTTGCGCCCGCGCGCGGGGGTCGCTATATCCCCTGCACCGAATTCCTTCCCTGATTTGAGAGACAGAGGCGTAAGCATGGCCAAGATCAAGGTCGCCAATCCCATCGTGGACATCGACGGCGACGAAATGACCCGGATCATCTGGCAGATGATCAAGGACAAGCTGGTCTTCCCATACCTGGACCTCGAACTCGACTATTACGATCTCGGCATGGAAAGCCGTGACGCCACCGACGATCAGATCACGATCGACGCGGCCCACGCCATCCAGAAGCACGGCGTCGGCGTGAAGTGCGCCACCATCACTCCGGACGAGGCGCGCGTCGCCGAATTCGGCCTGAAGAAGATGTGGAAGTCGCCGAACGGCACCATCCGCAACATCCTGGGCGGCGTCGTCTTCCGCGAGCCGATCATCTGCTCGAACGTGCCGCGTCTGGTGCCGGGCTGGACCCAGCCGATCGTCGTCGGCCGTCACGCCTTCGGCGACCAGTACAAGGCCACCGACTTCCTGATGCCGGGGCCGGGCACCCTGACCATCAAGTTCGTCGGCGACGACGGCGAAGTGATCGAGCACGAGGTCTACAAGTCGCCGGGCGCCGGCGTCGCCATGGGCATGTACAACCTGGACGCCTCGATCCGCGAGTTCGCCCACGCCTCCTTCGCCTATGGCCTGCAGCGCAACTATCCGGTCTATCTGTCGACCAAGAACACCATCCTCAAAGCCTACGACGGCCGCTTCAAGGACATCTTCCAGGAAGTGTTCGACGCCGACTACGCCGAGGAATTCAAGAAGCGCGGCCTGACCTATGAGCACCGCCTGATCGACGACATGGTCGCGGCTGCGATCAAGTGGTCGGGCGGCTTCGTCTGGGCGTGCAAGAACTACGACGGCGACGTGCAGTCGGACATCGTCGCCCAGGGCTTCGGCTCGCTGGGCCTGATGACGTCGGTGCTGATGACGCCGGACGGCAAGGTCATGGAAACGGAAGCCGCCCACGGCACCGTGACCCGCCACTACCGCCAGCACCAGAAGGGCGAGGCCACCTCGACCAACTCGATCGCCTCGATCTTCGCCTGGACGCGCGGCTTCAAGCACCGCGCCAAGCTGGATGACAACGCCCAATTGGCCGAGTTCGCCGACACGCTGGAGCGCGTGGTCGTCGAGACCGTCGAGTCGGGCTTCATGACCAAGGACCTGGCCCTGCTGGTCGGCGATCAGCAGTCCTGGCTGACGACCGAAGGCTTCCTGGACAAGGTGTCCGAGAACCTGAAGAAGGCCCTGCCGGGCATCGGCTGAGCTTAGCTCGGTATGACATCAAGGCCCGCCGGAGCGATCCGGCGGGCTTTTTTGTTGGTGGCGTCATTCAATCTTCTGCCGTCATCCTCGGGCTTGACCCGAGGATCCAGTGTGGCGGCGCACTCGACCTCGCCCACGTCCAGCACGCGGATGGCTGGATCCTCGGGTCAAGCCCGAGGATGACGGCGCGGGGGTGTCGGGTGCGGCATGTGCAGAGGGGACGGCGAAGACGGCAAGACCGCGGGACGGAGCCGGTGAAAACACGCATTGAACCCGCCTGTGATCCATGTCCCTAATCCGCTTGGGGATTTTGGCGCCGTTTCGTCGTCGTCCCGTCGCGTTCGTAAGGCAGGGGAGGGCCGATGAACCGCAAACTGATCATACGTCTGGGATTGGCGGCGGCGGCCGTGTTCGTGCTCGCCTACGGGGCCTCGCCCCTGCTGGCGGCGCGGTCGCTGATCCAGGCGGCCAAGACCGGCGACGAAAGGGCGTTGGAGCGCCAGGTCGACTTTCCCGCCTTTCGAGCCAGCCTGAAAGACGAGCTGAACGCCCGCATGATGGTCGAGATTCGCAAGGACAAACGCCTCGGCGACAGCGGCCTGTCGGGGCTGGGGATGCTGTTGGCGCCCGCCCTGGTGGGCGGGGCGGTCGACGCCTTAGTCACCCCGCAGGCCATCGCCCTGATGGTGCAGGAGGGCCGCGCGCCGAAGCCGGAGATCAAACGCCCGGAGCCTGCGGAGCCGAAGTCCGAAAACAAGCGCGTGCGCCAGTCGTGGGGCTATCGCGACCTGGACACCTTCGCCGTCACCCTGACCCGCGACGACCAGCCGGACGAGCAGGTCTCCCTGCTGATGAAGCGCCGCAACCTGTTCGGCTGGAAGCTGGCGGCGATCGATCTGGGGGCGCCGGAGTAACGACTTCCCTCTCCCGGCGGGAGAGGGCTTGAGCGCACGGCGGCGCAGCCGGCGTTCTTGCGCGAAAGGGTGAGGGGCTTGTCCTGTCTGTCGGCGTAAGCCGTCGCGCCACGGCCTTTGGCCGACTTCACACTCGAACCCTCACCCTTTCGCCTTCGCCAATCGCTACGCTCTTGGAGGCTCAAACCCTCTCCCACCGGGAGAGGGGAGAGACGATCAGCCCTTCAGCGAGGCCCGGATGGCGTTCAGGCCGTCCTCGGCCTTGGACCCATCAGGCGCGCCGCCCTGGGCGAAGTCGGGCTTGCCGCCGGCGCCCTTGCCGCCCATGGCGATGACGGCGTCGCGGGCCAGGTCGGCCGCATTGACCTTGCCGGCCATGTCCGACGTCGCGGCGACGGTGATGGCCGCCTTGCCGTCGGTGACGCCGACCAGGGCGACGACGCCCGAGCCGAGCTGCTTCTTGAAGTCCTCGGCGACGCCGCGCAGGCCCTTGCCGTCGACGCCTTCCAGAACGCGGGCGATCAGCTTGATCCCGCCGATCTCCTCAGGCGCCGCATTGGCGCCCGCGCCGCCGCCCAGAGCGAGCTGCTTCTTCAGCTCGGCGACCTGCTTCTCCAGCGTCTTGACCGAGGCCTGCAAGCCCTCGACGCGGGCCGGAACCTCGGCGGGCTGGATCTTGAAGCCCTGGGCCAGCTGGCGGGCGACGTTGGCCTGATCCAGCAGGAAGCGGCGGGCCGCGTCGCCGGTCAGGGCCTCGATGCGGCGCACGCCGGCGGCGACGCCGCCTTCGGACACGATCTTGAACAGGGCGATGTCGCCGGTGCGATAGACGTGGGTGCCGCCGCACAGTTCGACCGAATAAGCGCCCGGACCGTTCAGGGCGTGGCCCAGGGTCAGGACGCGGACCTCGTCTCCGTATTTCTCGCCGAACAGGGCCACGGCGCCCGCCGCGATGGCGGCGTCGGGCGTCATCAGCTCGGTCGTGGCCGGCGCGTTCTGGCGGATGACGGCGTTCACCTCGTCCTCGATGCGGGCGATCTCCTCGTCCGTCAGCGGGGCGTTGTGGCTGAAGTCGAAGCGCATGCGCTCGGCGTCGACCATCTGACCCTTCTGGGCGACGTGGGGGCCCAGCACGTTCTTCAGCGCGGCGTGCACCAGGTGGGCGGCAGAGTGGTTGGCGCGAGTGGTCGGGCGCGAGCCGTCCTCGACCGTGGCGGTCACGACCGCGCCGGTCGCCAGCGAGCCTTGCGTCACCTCGACGGTATGCACGTGCAGGTCGCCAGCGTGCTTCTTGGTGTCCAGCACGCGGCCTTCGCCGCCGCTCCAGACCAAGGCGCCCTTGTCGCCCGCCTGACCGCCGCCTTCGCCATAGAAGGGGGTCTTGTCCAGCAGGACCTCGACCGTCTCGCCCGCCGTCGCTGAGGGGGCCTCGGCCCCGTCCTTGACGATGGCCAGGACCTTGCCCTCGCCGGTTTCGGACTCATAGCCGGTGAACTCGGTGCCGCCGTGCTGGTCGCGCAGGCTGAGCCAGGCGCCGGCCGAGGCGGTCTGGCCTGAGCCCTTCCAGTGCTCGCGCGAACGATCGCGCTGCTCGGCCATGGCGGCCTCGAAGCCGTCGACGTTGACGCTGAAGCCGCGACGACGCGCCTCGTCCTGCGTCAGGTCCAGCGGGAAGCCGTAGGTGTCGTAGAGGGTGAAGGCCGTCTGGCCGTCCAGCATGTCGCCCGCCTTGAAGTCGGCGGTCGCCTGGTCGAACAGGTTCATGCCGCGGCCCAGCGTGGTGCGGAAGCGGATCTCTTCCTGCTTCAGCGTGTCTTCGATGAAGGCCTGGGCGCGGCCGAGTTCGGGATAGGCCTCGCCCATCTCCTCGACCAGGGTCGGCACAAGACGGTGCATCAGCGGGTCCTGCGCGCCCAGCAGGTGGGCGTGACGCATGGCGCGGCGCATGATGCGGCGCAGGACATAGCCCCGGCCCTCGTTCGACGGGGTCACGCCGTCGGCGATCAGGAAGGCGGTCGAACGCAGGTGGTCGGCGATGACCCGGTGCGACGGGGCGCGCTCGCCCTCGGCCTTGGTCGAGGTCAGCTCTTCCGAGGCGCCGATCAGGCTCTTGAACAGGTCGACTTCATAGTTAGAGTGGACGCCCTGCAGCACGGCGGCGATGCGCTCCAGACCCATGCCGGTGTCGACCGAGGGCTTGGGAAGGTCGCGAACGATCTGATCGTTCTCCTTCTCGTACTGCATGAAGACGTTGTTCCAGATCTCCACGAAGCGGTCGCCGTCCTCGTCCGGCGAACCGGGAGGGCCGCCGAAGATGTGGTCGCCGTGGTCGTAGAAGATTTCGGTGCACGGACCGCACGGGCCGCTGTCGCCCATGGCCCAGAAGTTGTCGGCCGTCGGGATGCGGATGATCTTCTCGTCCGCAAAGCCGGTGACCTTCTTCCAGATGTCGAAGGCTTCGTCGTCGGTGTGATAGACGGTGACCAGCAGGCGGGCGGGGTCCAGGCCGAACTCCTTGGTCAGCAGCCCCCAGGCGCTCTCGATGGCGTGGTCCTTGAAGTAGTCGCCGAACGAGAAATTGCCCAGCATTTCAAAGAAGGTGTGGTGACGCGCGGTGTAGCCGACGTTGTCCAGGTCGTTGTGCTTGCCGCCGGCGCGGACGCATTTCTGCGAGCTGGTCGCGCGCTTGTAGGGCGGGACTGCGCCGCCGGTGAAATAGTCCTTGAACGGCACCATGCCCGCGTTGACGAACAGCAGGGTCGGGTCGTTCTGCGGCACGAGCGGAGCCGACTGCACCTTCTCGTGGCCGTCGGCGGCGAAGTAGTCGAGGAAGGTGGAACGGATCTGCTTCAGGCTGGTCATGGGCGTATCGCTCTGGAACTCGGGCGCGCGGGAGGAAATAGCGGAACCGGCGTCATATAGGGATTTTGCACTGAGTGCATCACTGACGCGTGACTTCAGATTTCCTCTCCATGCAAATGGGGAGGGGGACCACGTAGTGGTGGAGGGCCTGGCGGTGCAACCAAGAAGCCCCTCCGCCTCAGCGGCTGCGCCGCTGATCCACCTCCCCATTTGCATGGGGAGGAAACGCGCTCAGTCGTGAAGCCGATGCGGCGCGACGATCACCCCGTCCGCGTCGGCGTAGAGCCAGTCGCCGGGAGTGAAGATGACGCCGCCGAAGGCGGTGGGGATGTCGATCTCGCCGACGGCGTCGCGCTCGGCGCGCAAGGGGGTGGTTCCCAGGGCTTTGACGCCCGCCTGCAGGGTGTTGATGATGGCTGTGTCGCGCACGGCGCCGTGGACGACGACGCCGGCCCAGCCGTTGTCGATGGCCAGCTTGGCCAGATTGTCGCCGACCAGGGCGCGTTTGAGCGAACCGCCGCCGTTGACCACCAGCACGGCGCCCTGGCCGGGGCGCTCCAGCGTCTGGCGCACCAGGGCGTTGTCGTCCAGCACGCTGAGGGTGCGGATCGGGCCGTGGAAGGCCGCCACCTGGCCGAAGCTGCGGAAGGGGGTCTGGCAGACCCTCACCGCGTCAGGATGGGCGTCGCAGAGGTCGGCGGTGGCGGGGGGCATGGCGTTCATTCTCATTTATCAGGAATCGTTGTTATGTGATCTGGTCTGATGGATGTTTCAGACTTTAAATTTAGGGAGAATACGTGTGCGGACGCTAGCTAAATTGGCAATGTCCGGAATTCTTCTCGCCATGACCGCTTCGCCGGCGGTTGCGTTCAAATCATGGGAGTATGTGTACTATTATACATTCTATTCGGACGCATCCATGACGACCATCGTGGGGTATGGGAATGATGTTTGCATGGAATCGGGAGGCAATGTGACGGTAATCACGCCCCTGTTCCCTACGCCTTACTATACGGCCGAGCGGGGGCACGAGTGCCGTCCTGGGGGACCGGTTTGAGCTGAGGTCAATTTTTCAGCTTTAGGATGAAAAAAGAGGCCCGCCCGACGGAGGTCGGGCGGGCCTGTCTCCGTCCGACCGGCCCCGCGGGGTCGGTAGGCGGGTCGCGAGGCGGCGAACGGAGAAGCTCTGGCCGTCAGGGTGCCCTTGCCTCCGGCCGTCAGCCTCGGGCTTGACCCGAGGATCGTCAGCGCGATCACGGCCTGAAAGGAAGGGGACGCTGCCTGGCTGGATCCTCGGGTCAGGCCCGAGGATGGCGGCGTTGGGGGTGGCCGATCAGCCCTCCAGGTCCTGGCCCTCGTCGGGTTCGGGGGCGCCCAGCATGTCGTCGGCGATCTTGGCGGTGGACTGGCGCACCGCCTTTTCGATCGAGGCGGCCATGTCGGGGTTGTTCTTGAGGAACTCCTTGGCGTTCTCGCGGCCCTGACCGATGCGGGTGGAGTCGTAGGAGAACCAGGAGCCGGACTTCTCGACGATGCCGGCCTTGACGCCCAGGTCGATGATCTCGCCGATCTTGGAGATGCCCTCCCCGTACATGATGTCGAAGATGACCTCGCGGAACGGCGGGGCGACCTTGTTCTTCACCACCTTGACGCGGGTGGTGTTGCCGACCACCTCGTCGCGGTTCTTGATCGCGCCGGTGCGACGGATGTCCAGGCGCACCGAGGCGTAGAACTTCAGCGCATTGCCGCCCGTCGTCGTTTCCGGCGAGCCGTACATGACGCCGATCTTATGACGGATCTGGTTGATGAACAGGACGATGCACTTCGACTTGGAGATCGAGGCCGTCAGCTTGCGCAGGGCCTGCGACATCAGACGCGCCTGAAGGCCGGGCAGGCTGTCGCCCATCTCGCCTTCGATTTCGGCGCGGGGCGTCAGGGCCGCGACGGAATCGATCACCACGATGTCCACGGCGCCGGAACGCACCAGGGTGTCGACGATCTCCAGCGCCTGTTCGCCCGTGTCGGGCTGCGACACCAGCAGGTCGTCCAGATTGACGCCCAGCTTTTGCGCATAGACGGGGTCCAGCGCGTGTTCGGCGTCGACGAAGGCGGCCACGCCGCCCTTCTTCTGGACCTCGGCCACGGTGTGCAGGGCCAGGGTGGTCTTGCCCGAGGATTCGGGACCGAACACCTCGATCACCCGCCCGACCGGCAGGCCGCCGATGCCGAGCGCCATGTCGAGGCCGAGCGAGCCGGTCGAGACGCTCTCGATCTCGGCCACCACGCCGGCCTTGCCCAGTTTCATGACCGAGCCCTTGCCGAAGGCGCGATCGATCTGCGCGATCGCCGCCTCTAGAGCGCGTTGTTTGTCGCTGTCTTCTTTACCCACGAGCTTCAGTGCCGCCTGTGACATTGGTTTTCTCTCCCTTGCCATGATTCCCATCTGACTTCGGGAGAGACCCGCCACGGACCCGCTCCCTTGGTGAAGCGGACTATGGACACGGTTTGTTCTTGTTCGCAAGATGTTCTCGTGAACTGAACAAGAACACTGACTGGCATGCGACCGATACTGTCGTGTCTGTCTTAGCGGGACCAGAAGGACCGGGCGCGCGACAGGCGGGCGAAGGCGCGGCTTGAGGCGGCGTGAAGGGCGGCGGCGCCCTGCTCGCGGCGGCCGATCAGGCGCCCGGCGGCGAAGGCGATCTCGGGCGCGGTCAGGCGGGCGTCGGCGGGGATGCGGTCGCGGGCGACGGCCAGGTCGTTGAGGGCGCCGAAGGCGTCCTGCGTTGTCTCCAGCGCCTTGAGGAAGCGTCTTTCGCGGCGGGGATGGTCGAACAGGCCGACGAAGAACTCGGCCGCGTAACGCAGGCGTTTCACCCGGATGCGCAGCCGGTGGCGGCCCGCCGCGTCCAGGCGGTCGAGGCGACGGCCGCCGCGTCGCACGCGCCGGTTGAGCCGCTCCAGGGCCTCAGCGGCGAAGTCGGCGACCGGCCGCCGCCGCCGCCAGGTCCGCACCGGATCGGGGTCGCTGCGCCAGGCGCCGGCCTCGATCCAGGCCAGGGTCTCGAGCATCAGGGCGGCGTAGCGCGGCGAATCGATGGCCGCCATGGTCCGGCGATAGGCGCCGCTGCGGGCCGCCAGCAGGCGCAGGCCCAGCGGGGCGAGGCGGGGGTCGGGCGTCTCCAGCGCGGCGGGGTGGAAGACGTCGCGGATGAAGACGTCCAGATCGCGCGCGGCGTCGGTCTCACGCGCCAGCCATTTCAACTCGGCGACGACGGGAGCGGCGTCCTCGCCCAGCAGGGGACTGAATACGGACAGGGCGGCGCGCAGCCGACGCAGGCCCACGCGCAGCTGATGCAGGGCCTCGGGCCGGCGCACCCTTCTCAGCAGTTCGGCGTTGGCCGAGACCTGACCCAGGGCGGCCAGGGCCGTGCGGCGCAAGGCCTCCTCGGCCGTCAGGGCGCGGGGCAGGGGATCGGCGCCGGCGGTGCGGGGCGCGCGCTCCAGCCCCTCGGCCAGACGCCAGCCGCGTTCGGCCTTGCTCTCGAACAGGGGGACCAGGGCGATGTCGGCCGACAGGCGCCGGGCCAGGGCGAACAGGGCCGGGGGCGGGCCGTCCTTCAGCTCCAGCTCCAGTTCGCGCAAGGGCTCGGCGCGGCCGCCTGCCGACAGCTGGCCCTCGTCATAGGCGGCCTCGATCACGGCGCCCTCGAAGGCGACCAGACGGACGCGGCGGCGCACCGTGCTGGCGAAGCGAGGGGCGAGATCGCGGCGGCGGCCCTTCAGCAGCGAGGCCGCCGGCGTCGTCTTCAGCGCCGCCCAGTCCAGGGCCTCGCTGGGTACCGGCATGTCCCATTCGACGCGGTTGAGGACGTCGCCGCCCGTCTGGCCCTTCAGCGTCTGGACAAAGCCGCGCTCGGTCCCGCGCACCCGCAGGCCCCAGCCCGCGCGCCGCAAGGCCTGGTCCGGCGTGTCGAAATAGACGGAGCGCAGGGCGTGCACGCTCTCCTCGCCCGCCAGGGCCGGATGGGCGTCCAGGCGCGCGGCGGCGCCGGGGCCGAGCCGAAATTTGAGTTCAACTTCCTGCGCCATGCCGGACATGTCGCCATTGTGCGCTTATCCTCATGCCGGTCCAAGACGATGAAATGATCCAACGGCCAAGGTCGAGCGTTAGGTGTCGCATGACTGATCTTCAGACCGCCCACACCGCCCAGAACGCCGAACCGGCCAAACCCGCCGTCCTGACCATCCGCAACGCCCGCATGGGCGACATTCCCGGCATCAGCGCCCTGGTGGCGCGGGTCTACAAGGACATGCCGCCCTATACGGCGGGGATGCTGCGGGGCCAGATCGCCACCTATCCCGACGGCCAGTTCGTGGTCGAGTTCGAAGGCGAGATCGTCGGCTACGCCGCCAGCTTCCGCATCGACGAAAAGTCCGCCATGGGCCCGCACACCTGGGACCAGATCACCGGCGGCGGCTATGGCGCCCGGCACGATCCGGCCGGCGAGTGGCTGTACGGCATGGAGGTCTGCGTCGACCCCGCCCGACGCCGCCTGCGCATCGGCCAGCGCCTGTATGACGCGCGCCGCGACCTGTGCGAGGCGCAGAACCTGAAGGGCGTCGTCTTCGGCGGCCGGATGCCCGGGCTGGCGCGGCGCCGCTCGGCCTATCCCGACCCGAACGCCTATGTCGAGGCGGTGCGCGACCGCAAGGTGAAGGACCCGATCATGGCCTTTCACCAGCGCTCAGGGTTCGAGCCGGCGGGGGTGCTGCTGAACTATCTGCCGTCGGACAAGGCGTCGCTGGGCCACGCGGCGCGCTGGGTCTGGCGCAACCCCTACTATGTCGAGGCGACGGGCAAAGGGGCGGCCTTTGCGGTCAAGGAGACGGTGCGGGTCGCCACCGTCCAGCTGCAGATGCGCAAGGTCGACAGCTTCCAGGAGTTTATCGACAACGTCGAATATTTCGTCGACGTCGTGTCCGACTATCGCGCCGACTTCGTGGTCTTTCCCGAGCTGTTCACGCTTCAGCTGCTGTCGCTGGCGACCAAGAAGCTGACCCCGGCGGAATCGATCGAGGCGCTGACCCGCTACACCCCGCGCTTCGTCGAGGCGATGCGTGAGCTGGCGGTCGGCTACAACGTCAACATCATCGGCGGCTCGCACCCGACGCGGACCGAGGACGGCGAGATCCAGAATGTCGCCTATGTCTTCCTGCGCGACGGCTCGGTGCATGAGCAGGAGAAGATCCACCCGACCCCGAACGAGCGCCACTGGTGGAACATCAAGGGCGGCGACCGAGTCCACGCCATCCCCACCGACTGCGGGCCGATCGGGGTGATGATCTGCTACGATTCGGAGTTCCCCGAACTGGCGCGGCGTCTGGCGGACGAGGGCGCGCGCATCCTGTTCACCCCCTTCTGCACCGACAACCGGCAGGGGTACTTACGCGTGCGCTACTGCTCGCAGGCGCGGGCCATCGAGAACCAGTGCTACGTCGTCCTGTCGGGCAATGTCGGCAACCTGCCCAACGTCGAGAACATGGACATCCAGTATGCCCAGTCCTGCATCCTGACGCCGTGCGACTTCCCGTTCGCGCGCGACGGGGTGGCGGCCGAGGCCAGCGAGAACGTCGAGACGGTGACGGTGGCGGACCTGGACCTGTCCGACCTGGCCTGGGCCAAGGCGCAGGGGACGGTGCGGAACCTGCGCGACCGCCGGTTCGATCTGTACAAGACGGTGTGGACGGACGGGGGGTGACCTTACCCCCGCTCATCCCGGCGGACGCCGGGATTCAGTGAGAGCGCGCGCACAGGACTTGCCTATTCAGGCCGCGCGTTTGAGGCCAAAGCACTGGGCCCCGGCGTCCGCCGGGGTGAGCGGTGATTTCGTGACCGGCCTTCTATTCCGGCCGCCGCGCCGGGCTGTCCCGGAACCGCGGGGCCGGCCCGGGCTGCACCACGCCCTGGGCGGTGACGAAGGCCTCGCGGGCGCGGTTGTGCGGGTGGTCGGGCGCTTCGGTCAGGGACAGGACGGGGGCGACGCAGGCTCCTTGCGCCTCTGGATCGCTGCACCAGTCGTCGCGGGTGCGGGTGCGGAACACGGCGGCCAGCCTGTCCTTCAGCCTCGGCCATTGGGCGGGGTCGAACGGCATGGCGAAGTCGGGATCGCTTCCCAGTCCCGTCAGCCGCATCAGGGCGATATAGAAGGCCGGTTCGATGGCCCCGACGGCGACGTATTTGCCGTCCGCCGTCTCATAGACCTCGTAAAACGGCGCGCCGGTGTCCAGCAGGTTGACGCCGCGCTCGTCGCGCCAGGCCAGGCTGGGCGGCAGGGGCGCGGGCAGGTTCTGGCGGAAGCCCCAGATCATGCTCATCAGCAGGGCCGAGCCGTCGGTCATGGCGCAGTCGATGACGTCGCCGCGCCCGGTGCGCTGGGCCTTCAGCAGGCCCGCCACCATGCCGAAGGCCAGCAGCATGCCGCCGCCGCCGAAGTCGCCGACCATGTTGATCGGCGGGGTCGGCTTCTCGCCCGCCCGGCCGAAGGCATGCAGGGCCCCTGAGACGGCAATGTAGTCGATGTCGTGGCCCGGCGCCGAAGCCAGCGGCCCGTCCTGACCCCAGCCGGTCATGCGGCCGTAGACGAGGCGCGGATTGTCGGCCAGCAGCACGTCGGGACCGAGGCCGAGACGCTCCATCACGCCGGGACGAAAGCCCTCGATCAGGCCGTCGGCGTTACGGGCCAGGTCGCGGACCAGGGCGGCGCCCTCTGGCGTCTTCAGGTCGGCTTCGACCAGGCGGGCGCGACTGCGGTTCAGGGGATCGCGCAGGTCGGGCGCCGCGCCGGGGCGGTGGACTAGCACCACCTCGGCGCCGTGATCGGCCAGCATCATGCCGCAGAAGGGGGCGGGGCCGATGCCGCCGATTTCGATGATGGTCAGGCCGTCGAGGGTTCCGCTCATGCCCCGCACTGAAGCCGAGGCGGGCGGCCCCGTCCAGCTTGCGCCGTCCGGGACCGCCTCTTCGGGGGGAACTGAATGATGAACCCGCTCACCCCGGCTGACGCCGGGGCCCAGTGCTTTGGCCAAGGGCGCGACCCTGGGTGCGCGTGGCTCTTACTGGATCCCGGCGTCCGCCGGGATGAGCGGATATGAAACCTAGGCCGCCCGGTTCTTCACCAGATCGTCCACGACCGACGGATCCGCCAGCGTCGAGGTGTCGCCCAGGGCGCCCAGTTCGTTCTCGGCGATCTTGCGCAGGATGCGCCGCATGATCTTGCCCGAGCGGGTCTTGGGCAGGCCCGGCGCCCACTGGATTACGTCCGGGGCGGCGATGGGGCCGATCTCGCTGCGGACCTGGGCGACCAGGGCTTTGCGCAGGTCGTCGGTCGCCTCGACCCCCTTGTTCAGCGTGACATAGGCGTAGATGCCTTGGCCCTTGATGTCGTGAGGGAAACCGACGACGGCGGCCTCGGCCACGTCGTCGTGCAGGACCAGGGCGCTCTCGACCTCGGCGGTGCCCATGCGGTGGCCCGAGACGTTGATGACGTCATCGACCCGGCCGGTGATCCAGTAATAGCCGTCTTCGTCGCGGCGGCAGCCGTCGCCCGTGAAATACTTGCCCGGATAGGTCGAGAAATAGGTCTCGAAGAAGCGTTGGTGGTCGCCGTAGACGGTGCGCATCTGGCCCGGCCAGCTGTCGGTGATGCACAGATTGCCCTCGGTCGCGCCGCTCAGCACGCCCCCTTCCGCGTCCACGATTTCGAGTTCGACGCCGGGCAGGGGCCGGGTCGCCGAGCCAGGCTTCAGGTCCGTCGCGCCGGGCAGGGGCGAGATCAGGGCACCGCCCGTTTCGGTCTGCCACCAGGTGTCGACGATGGGCAGGCGGCCTTCGCCGACTACCTCATGGTACCAGCGCCACGCCTCGGGATTGATCGGCTCGCCGACCGTGCCCAGCAGACGCAGGCTCTTGCGGCTGGACGCCTTCACCGGGGCGTCGCCGTCGCGCATCAGGGCGCGCAGGGCCGTGGGGGCGGTGTAGAAGATGTTGACCTGATGCTTGTCCACCACCTCCCAGAAGCGGCTGACGGTCGGATAGTTGGGCACGCCTTCGAACATCAAAGTCGTCGCCGCATTGGCCAGGGCGCCGTAGACGACATAGGTGTGGCCCGTGACCCAGCCCACGTCGGCGGTGCACCAGAATACCTCGCCGGGGCGATAGTCGAACACCAGCTCATGCGTATAGCTGGCCCAGAACAGATAGCCGCCGGTGGTGTGCAGCACGCCCTTGGGCTTTCCGGTCGAGCCCGAGGTGTAGAGGATGAACAGCGGGTCTTCGGCGTTCATCGGTTCGGGCGCGCAGTCGGGCGAGGCCTTGTCCGCCTCGACGCCCCAGTCCAGGTCGCGGCCTTCGACGAAGGGAACGTCGGCGCCGGTATGGCGCAGGACGACGACGGTCTTCACGCCCGCGACCTTTTCCAGCGCCTTATCGACATTGGCCTTGAGCGGGACCTTCTTGCCGCCGCGACAGCCTTCGTCGGCGGTGATGACGAAGGTGGATTCGCAGTCCTCGATCCGCCCGGCGATGCTGTCGGGCGAGAAGCCGCCGAAGATGACCGAATGCACGGCGCCGATGCGGGCGCAGGCCAGCATGGCGTAGGCTGCTTCGGGGATCATCGGCAGATAGATGGTGACGCGGTCGCCCTTCTGGACGCCGTTGGCCTTCAGCACATTGGCCAGACGGCAGACGCGCTCATGAAGCTGGCCGAAGGTGACGGTTTCGCTGTCGGTCGGCTCGTCGCCTTCCCAGATGATGGCGACCTCGTCCCGGCGGGCGGGCAGGTGGCGGTCGATGCAGTTGGCCGAGACGTTCAGCACTCCGTCCTCGAACCAGCGGATGCGGAAGTTTTCCTTGTTGAAGGACACGTCCTTGATCTTGGTCGGAAAGGTCATCCAGTCCAGCCGCTCGGCCTGGGTGGCCCAGAAGGCCTCGGGGGTCTCACGCGCCTGCATCCGGGCCGCTTCATAGCCGGCGCGGTCCATGTGGGCGCGGGCGGCCAGTTCAGCGGGGACGGGATAGATTTCCGGATCAGACACGCGTTTTTCCTCCAGCAGTCTTTTTCTTCTTCGGCCTTAGAAGCCGTATTTCACGAACAGGATCAGACGGGTCATGTCGCCGTCCAGCCCTGACTCGAGTTTGCGGTCAGCGAACATCACCTCGGCCCCGACATCAAACGCCGCGACCGGCGACCAGATCAGATTGGCGTGAAGGCTCTGGGCCGAGCGGTTGACGCCGGTCCCGGTCAGCAGCACGTCGTTGTCCACCCTCTGCGTCGACCAGATCAGGCTGGAGCGCCAGCCGGGCGCCCAGACGTGGCGATAGGCGGCGAAGCCTGCGATCACGCCGATGGCCTCAAGCTCGCCCGAGGCGTCCAGCACGGCGTCGTTGGAGAAGTTCAGCCCGACATAGCGGCCGACGCCTTCGCCGCCGGTCAGCATCAGGCGGATGTCGTCCTGCGCCCCGACCTTGACCTTGGCCGAGGCCGACAGGCCCCAGCCCACAGCGGTGGCATCCACGTTGGTCGCCGGGTTCTGATACTTCAGCTGGCGCACCAGGCCGGACAGCTGCACGTCGCCCCACGGACGGCTGAGGCCATAGCGGGCGGTCAGGTCGGGCAGGCTGTTGTCGTCGGCCACGATGCGGGCGCCGCCGCCGAAGGGGGTGACGGTGGTCTCGGGGTTCTCCAGCGCGATGGAGAAGGGGCCGCGCGTATAGCGGACCTGGGCCTGGCGGGCGAAGACCGTGCCCTCGGCCGCGCCGACGAAGTCCGCCGATTCCGGCAGGACGGCGGTGTTCTGGAAGTTGGTCCACTCCTGGCCGATCAGCCAGTTGTCGATGGTGACGAAGGCGCGGCGCAGGGCGGGGTTCGAGCCGCTGGTCGTGCGCTGGTCGCCGGAGCCGGGCAGGGTCTGGAAGTCCATCTCCAGACGCGTGCCGATCTTGTGGCCGCCGACCACGCCGTCGGTGGTCAGCCAGAAGCGGGTCTGGCGGGCGTTGAAGTCGGTGGCGACGTCTTCGTCCGCGCCGCCGACCGGAATGGAGCCGGGCAGGTGATAGTCGCGCAAGGGATCGCCGTTGGCCGGGTCGCCGCCGGAATATTTCGACGCCGTGAAGTCGGTCTTGATGAAGCCGCCGAACTTCACCGTGTGGTCGCCGATGCGGAAGCCTTCCTCGCGCGGGGCGTCAGAGACGGGCGTCGGCGTCGGGACGGGCGCAGGGCGCGCTTCGAGGCGGACGATGTCCTGCGCCTGCGAGGCCTGCTGCGTTCTGGCAGCGGCGACTTCGGATTTCAGACTGTTCAGCTCGGCTTCGAGCTGGGCGATACGGGCTTCCAGTGCGGCGCTGGCGTCCTGAGCCAGTGCGGCGTCGGGCGCGAGCAGCAGCGCGGCCGCAGCCACGCCGCCGAACAGACGGCAGCTTCCCATGCGAGGTCCTCCCAGACCGTTGTTCCGGGCCCGTCTGTCGCAGGCCTCAGGACGGCAGCATTCCGCGCGGTCCGGGTTTGCGGCCATTAGCCATTCGTCTAGTTTCGACCAAAGTCGAGGCGCGGCATGGTGTCGTCGCGACGCGGCCCGATGAACAAGAACCGCGCGTGGGAAGGACCTTCATGGATCGCATCGTCGTCGCCGACGACCATCCCCTGTTTCGCGCGGCCTTGAGGTCGGCCGTCGAAAAGGCGTCCGAGGGCGCGCAGATCGTCGAATGCGCCAGCCTGGCCGAGGCGCAGGCGGCCTTGGGCGCGGGGCCGGTGGACCTGCTGTTGCTGGACCTGAAGCTGTCGGATGTGGACGGCATGACGGGCCTGACCCTGATCCGCGCCGATCATCCGGCCGTGCCGGTCGCCGTCGTCTCGGCCAGCGAGGAGGCGCCGACCATCCGCCGCGCCCTGTCGCTGGGGGCGGCGGGCTTCATTCCGAAATCGGCGGCCCTGCCTGAAATGGTCGAGGCGATCCGGGCTATTCTCGACGGCGAGACCTGGGCGCCCGAGGTCGAGGCGGCGGGCGAGGAGGAGGCCGACCTGCAAGCCCGCATCGCCAGCCTGACGCCGTCGCAGTTGCGGATTCTGGAGGGGCTGAAGGTCGGGCGGCTGAACAAGCAGATCGCCTTCGACCTGGGCGTCACCGAGGCGACGATCAAGGCGCACCTGACCAGCGTCTTCCGCAAGCTGGGCGTGCAGAACCGGACCCAGGCGGTGATCCTGGCGCAGTCGCTGGATATCTAAATCCTTCTCCCCTTGTGGGAGAAGGTGGCAGGCGAAGCCTGACGGATGAGGGGTGTGAACGCCATGGCGTCCGAGTAGGCGCAGCCCGTCCTGAATGACTTTTGAGCGCTGCGCCGACACCCCTCATCCGAGCGCCTCCGCGCCCACCTTCTCCCACAAGGGGAGAAGGGTCAGCTGCGCAGAAACGCCTTCAACGCCGCGGGCTTGACCGGTTTCGGCAGCAGCACCGCCCCCGCCGCCGCGGCCTTCTCTTTCAACCCCTCGCGCGTGTCGGCCGTCACCAGCGCAATCCGCCTGACTCCCCGCGCGCGCAGCCAATCGACGGCGGCTAGCCCGTCGGGCTCGTCGTCGCCCAGATGCAGATCGACCAGGGCCGCGTCGAACGGGCCGACCGCCGCGCGGGCTTCGGCGACCGAGCGCGCGGTCACGGCCTGCGCGCCCCAACGATCCAGCAAGGCCGTCAGAGCGTCGAGGATGGCCGGCTCGTTGTCCACGCACAGCACCCGCAGACCGGTCAAAGGCAGGCGCAGGTCGTCGGGCGTGATCTCCGGCTCGGGCCGGGCGGCGGCGCGCGGGACGGCGACGCGGAAGGTCGTGCCGCGCCCGACGTGCGAGGCCAGCGACAGCGGGTGGCCCAGCAGGTCCGACAGCTTCTGCACGATGGCCAGGCCCAGGCCCGCGCCCGGCTCGTCCACCGGGGCGCCGGGCAGGCGCACGAACTCGCCGAAGACCGCCTGCCGGTCGGCTTCGGCGATGCCGCGCCCGGTGTCGCTGACCAGAATCTGCACCCGCTCGCCGTCGCGCCGGGCCCCGATCAGCACCCGCCCGTGGTCGGTGTAGCGGATGGCGTTGGCGATCAGGTTCTGCAGCATGGAGCGCAGCAGGTCGCGGTCCGAGGCGATCCACAGGCTGGACGGCGCCGCCGTCAGCGTCAGCCCCTTGGCGCGGGCGACCGGGGCGAACTCGCGCGCCAGTTCGTCGAACAGGCCGCCCAGGGCCAACGGCGCCACGGCGGGCCGGACTCCGCCCGCCTCCAGCTTGGACAGGTTCAGCAGGGCGGTCAGCAGGCGGTGGGCGCTGTCGATGGCGCGGTCGGCGTTGGTCGCCAGGCCGCGCGCGGGCGATCCGGCCAGATCCGCGTCCTCCCTCAGGGCGGCGATGAACAGACGCGCGGCGTGCAGCGGCTGCAGCAGGTCGTGGCTGGCTGCGGCCAGAAAGCGGGTCTTGGAGGCGGTGGCGTCCTCGGCCGTGCGGCGGGCCTCCTCCAGCCGTTCGGTGCGGTCGGCGACGCGGGCCTCCAGCCGCTCGTTGGCCTCCTCCAGCTCGCGCGCGGCGCGGCGCAGGGCGGTGATGTCGGTATAGCTGGTGGCGTAGCCGCCGCCGGGGATGGGCGCGCCGGACGAGCGCAGGATGCGGCCGTCGGGCTGTTCGCGCTCGTGGTCGTGGGGGATGCGGCGGGCCAGGGCCTCCAGCCGCCGCTCGACCCAGGCGTCGATCTCGTGAGCCGGTACGCCCGCCTCGCCGCGCTCGGCGTTCAGACGATAGACGGCGGCGATGGGCAGGCCGACGTGGACGAAGCCGGCGGGCAGGTCGAACATCTCGACATAGCGGCGGTTCCAGGCGGTCAGGCGCAGGTCTTCGTCGACGACGCTGACGCCCTGGTCGATGTTGTCCAGCGTGGTCTGCAGCAGGTCGCGGTTGAACTGGACGGCCTGGGACGCCTCGTCGAGCATCCGCACCACGTCCTCGGGCGCGCGGCCTCCGGCGGCCAGGGCGGCGGCCAGGACGCGGCGGGCGGCGGCGGCGCCGACGGCCCCCGCCAGCATCCGCTCGGCGGCGCGGGCCAGCGTCGCGTCGGCCGGGTCGGCGTCCTTCAGCTTGATATCCGTCTCTCGCGCCCAGGCGGCGAAGGCGCGCTCGGCCCGCTCGTCGCCGATGAAGCGGGCGACCAGGGCGCGCAGGTCGCCGACCGAGGCCCCGGCCGAGCCGCCGCGCCCCTCCATCCAGTCCGGGCCGAGCCGGTCGACGAAGGCGCGGGCCTGGACCCGGTCGATCAGGCGGGGCGGCCGCGCCCGCGACACCAGGACGAAGACGCCCAGGTTCAGCGACAGGCTGAGGAAGACGCCCGCGGCGAACGGATCTTCCAGCCCCAGCAGGGCGGGCACGTTCAGGCCGAAACCGGGGGCCAACTGCGGCGCGGCCAGCATGACGGCCCAGACCGTCATCCCCGCCGCCAGCCCCGCGAGCGCCCCGCTGGCCCGCCCGCCGCGCCACAGCACCGCTCCGAACAGCGACGGCGCCAACTGGGCCAGGGCGGCGAAGGACACCAGGCCGATCGCCGCCAGACCGCTGGATCGATCCATCGCCAGATAATAGAGCCAGGCCAGCAGCAGCAGGCCGACGATGGCCAGGCGGCGGATGTTCAGCAGGGTACGGGCCATGTCCGGCGGCGCCGCGCCGCGCCGCCGTCCGGCGGCCATCAACGGCAGGACCAGGTTGTTCGACACCATGGCCGACAGGGCCACGGCCTCGACGATGACCATGGCGGTGGCGGCCGAGAAGCCGCCGACGAAGACCACGGCGGTCAGCAGGCTCTGCCGCGCGCCCAGCGGCAGGGCCAGCACCAGCAGGTCGGGATTGGTCTGCGGCGTGAACAGCCCGCCCGCCGCCACCAGCGGCAGGACCGCCAGCGTGGTCAGGATCAGATAGAGGGGGAAGATCCAGCGCGCGCGGCGCACCTGGGCCGGATCGCCGCCCTCGACGAAGGCGACATGGAACTGACGCGGCAGACAGAAGATGGCCAGGGTCGCCACCAGGGTGATGGCCATGAAGCGGGCGTCGATGTGCGGCCATGTTCCCAACTGTCCCAAGCTGTTGGCGACGGCCTGTCGCGACGGCGAGGCGGCCAGCAGAAGGACGGCGAAGACGGCCACGGCCAGCAGGGCGGCCAGTTTGACGATGGACTCGATGCCGATGGCCTGGATCAGGCCGCGGTTGTGCTCGGTCAGGTCGGGCCTTCGTGCGCCGAACAGGATGGCGAACCCGGCCAGAACCGCCGCCATGACCAGAACGGTCAGGCTCTCGGACCCGGCGACCGGGGTGCCGGCCGTGATCAGCTCGCCCGCCATCGACAGCGACTTGAGCTGCAGCGCGATGTAGGGGACCGAGCCCAGGATGGCGACGCCCGCCACCGCCGCGCCCAGCGCCGGGCTCTTGCCGTAGCGCGACGAGATGAAGTCGGCCATCGAGCCGACGTTCTCGCGCCGGGCGGCCGAGGCGATGCGCCGCCACAGCGGCAGCAGCAGGGTCAGCCCCAGGATCGGCCCGGCGTAGATGGGCAGATACTCCCACCCGTCGCGCGCCGCCGTGCCGACGGCGCCGTAGTAGGTCCACGACGTGCAGTATATAGCCAGCGACAGGGCATAGAGCGACGGCCCCAGCATCCCGCGCCGCGCCTTGATCTGCGGCCGCTCGTACCACCAGGCGATACCGAACAGGGCGGCCATGTAGAAGGCCGTCAGGGCCAGGGTGGCGAGGCTGAACATGGGCGTCATCTGGGCCGGGCGCGATCAGGCGGGCAAGTGAAAAAGAGGGCGGTCAGGCCGAAGCCGGACCGCCCGCAGGTTGGCGAAAAGTTGCGCGACCTTCTCCCTCCCCGTCCCGGGGAGGGTGGTCGCAGCGAAGCGGAGACCGGGTGGGGAGGGCCAGGCGATCCTGGCCTCTACGCCTGGCTGATGTCGGCGCTTGAACAGCCAGGCCGCCCCCACCCGGCCTCGCCCTGTCGGGCTCAGCCACCCTCCCCGGGACGGGGAGGGAGAGGCGCGCGCCTTAGTCGTGGATGTTCACGTCCTTGCCTTCCTTCACGAAGAGGACGCCGATGATCAGGGTCAGCACGGCGATGGCGATGGGGTACCACAGGCCATAGTAGATGTTGCCCGTGGCCGCGACCATGGCGAACGCCGTGGTCGGCAGGAAGCCGCCGAACCAGCCGTTGCCGATGTGATAGGGCAGGGACATCGAGGTGTAGCGCACCTTGGTCGGGAACATCTCGACCAGGGCGGCGGCGATCGGGCCGTAGACCATGGTCACATACAGGACCAGCAGGAACAGGATGCCGATCACCAGCGGCTTGTTGACCAGTTCGCTGTCGGCCTTGGCCGGATAGCCGGCTTCGGTCAGGGCGGCGGTCAGGCCGGCGTCCCAGGTCTTCTTCTGCGCGTCGAAGTCCGCCTTGGCCATGGTCTTGCCGTTGAAGCTGTCGACCACGCGATCGCCGATGCGCACCTGGGCCACGGTCCCGGCGGGAGCGGCCTCATTGACGTAGGTGACGCCCGCCTTGGCCAGGTGGGTCTTGGCGACGTCGCACGAGCTGTTGAAGACGGTCTTGCCGACGGGGTCGAACTGGAAGTGGCAGTCGGCCGGGTCGGCGACGACGGTCACCGGCGACGAGGCCGCCGCAGCGGCCAGACGCGGGTTGGCCGCCTCGGTCAGGGCGCCGAACAGCGGGAAATAGGTCACGGCGGCCAGCAGGCAGCCCGCCATGATGATGGGCTTGCGGCCGATCTTGTCCGACAGCCAGCCGAAGATGATGAAGAAGGGCGTCGCCAGCGCCAGGGCGGCGGCGATCAGGATGTTGGCCAGGGTCGGATCGACCCTCAGCGTCTTTTCCAGGAAGAACAGGGCGTAGAACTGACCCGTGTACCAGACCACGGCCTGACCGGCGGCCAGGCCGAACAGGGCGATCAGCACCAGCTTCAGGTTCGGCCACTTCATGAAGCTGTCCTTCAGCGGGGTGGTCGAGCCCTTGCCTTCGGCCTTCATGCGCTTGAACGCCGGGCTTTCCGACAGCTTCAGGCGGATCCACAGGGACACGCCCAGCAGCAGGATCGAGACCAGGAAGGGGATGCGCCAGCCCCATGCGACGAAGGCCTCTTCGCCGACGCTGAAACGGACGCCCAGGATCACGGCCAGGCTGAGCAGCAGGCCCACGGTGGCGGTGATCTGGATGAAGGAGGTGTAGAAGCCGCGCTTGCCCTCCGGGGCGTGCTCGGCGACATAGGTGGCGGCGCCGCCGTATTCCCCGCCCAGCGCCAGGCCCTGGATCAGGCGCATCAGCACCAGGATGATCGGCGCGGCGATGCCGATGGCGGCGTAGGGCGGCAACAGGCCGACCACGAAGGTCGAGACGCCCATCAGCAGCATGGTCACCAGGAAGGTGTTCTTGCGTCCCCACAGATCGCCCATGCGGCCGAAGACGATGGCCCCGAACGGACGGACCGCAAAGCCCGCGGCGAAGGCCATCAGGGCGAAGATGAAGCCGGTGGTCTCATTCACGCCGGAAAAGAACTGGGCGGAGATGATCGCGGCCAGCGAGCCGTAAAGATAGAAGTCGTACCATTCGATGACGGTGCCGACGGAGGAGGCGAGAATCACCAGCCGGTCGTTCTTGTCGACCGTGTGCTCGCCGCCGTCCGCCGCACCTATGGCGCGGTCGGTCATGGGCAGTTCCCTTCCTGTGCGGCCGCGATGCGCGGCGCGTTTCCCTCGCGCCCGGCGTGCTTTGCGCCGAGCGTCGGAAGGGAGAGTGACAGCAGGAACGGCGGTTTGCGCAGACCGACCTTGGTCGAATAATTATGCTTCCCTCTCCCGACGGGAGAGGGCTTGAGCTTCGGAGAGCCGAAGGCGATCCGCAAAGCGAAAGGGTGAGGGGCTAAGGCGTCAGTCGGCGTAAGCCGTCGCGCAACCGCAGATCGCCTTCTATTCGACAAGCCAGAGAGGATGAAGAGGCTGCGCAACGGCCTTCGGCCGACGTTCACCGCGAACCCTCACCCTTTCGCCTGTTCCAATCGCTGCGCTCTTGGAGGCTCAAGCCCTCTCCCATCGGGAGAGGGATCAGATGCCCATGCAGAGGTATTTGATCTCCAGGTAGTCCTCGATGCCGTGGCTGGAGCCCTCGCGGCCCAGGCCGGACTGTTTGATGCCGCCGAAGGGGGCGACCTCGGTGGAGATCAGGCCGGTGTTGACGCCGATCATGCCGGTCTGCATCGCCTCGGCCACGCGCCAGACGCGGCTCAGGTCGCGGGCGTAGAAATAGCCTGCCAGGCCGAAGATGGTGTCGTTGGCCAGCGCAACGCCTTCCTCTTCCGTCTCGAAGCGAACGACGCCCGAGACGGGGCCGAAGGTCTCCTCGCGGCACATCTGCATGTCCTGGGTCACGCCCGACAGGACCGTCGGCTGGAAGAAGGTGCGGCCCAGCTTGTGGCGCTCGCCGCCGGTCAAAAGGGTCGCGCCCTTGGCCAGGGCGTCGGCGACGTGGTCCTCGACCTTCTTCACCGCCTTCTCGTCGATCAGGGGGCCGATCTGGACGCCGTCGTCCAGTCCGTTTCCGACCCTCAGCGCTTCGGTGGCCTGGGTCAGCTTGGCGACGAATTCGTCGTAGACGGCGGCCTGGACATAGAAGCGGTTGGTGCAGACGCAGGTCTGGCCCGCGTTGCGGTACTTCGAGGCCACGGCGCCCGCCACGGCCGCGTCGATGTCGGCGTCGTCGAAGACCAGGAAGGGGGCGTTGCCGCCCAGCTCCAGGCTCATCTTCTTGATGGTCTGTGACGACTGCTCCATCAGCAGGCGGCCGATCTCGGTCGAGCCGGTGAAGCTGATCTTGCGCACCGTTTCATTCGACGTCAGCTCGCCGCCGATGGCCGAGGCCGAGCCGGTGACGACGTTGAACAGGCCGGGCGGCAGGCCCGCCTCTTCCGCCAGAACAGCCAGAGCCAGCGCCGACAGCGGCGTCTGGCTGGCGGGCTTCAGCACCACGGCGCAGCCGGCGGCCAGGGCCGGGCCGACCTTGCGGGTGATCATGGCGGCGGGGAAGTTCCACGGCGTGATGGCCCCGACGACGCCCACCGGCTGGCGCAGCGTCACCAGCCGCTTGGAGGCGTCGTGGCTGGGGATGACCTCGCCATAGGTGCGTTTGCCCTCCTCGGCGAACCATTCGATGAAGCTGGCGGCATAGGCGATCTCGCCCTTGGCCTCGGTCAGGCTCTTGCCCTGTTCGCGGGTCAACAGGCGGCTCAGCGCGTCCTGCTCGCTCATCATCAGGTCGAACCAGCGGCGCAGGATGCGGGCGCGCTCGCCGGCCGTCTTGGCGGCCCAAGGCTTCATGGCGGCCTCGGCGGCGGCGATGGCGCGGCGGGTCTCAGATGCGCCCATGTCGGGGACGGTCGCCAGCACCTCGCCCGTGGCCGGGTTGGTCACTTCGAGGGTTCCGCCGCCGTCGGCGTCGATCCAGCGGCCGTCGACATAGGCCTGATGACGCAGCAGACGGGCGGGATCGGACATGGGGCGGACTCCTTGGACGCAAGACACGGGACGGGGCGGGGAGCCGTCATAACGCCTCGGCGCGGACGAGGCTGCACGCCCGCGCGAAAGTCTAGACGAGCATCAGCCCCATGCGCACCAGGGCCGACAGGCTGTCGGCTTCCATCTTGGCCATGACCTTGGCGCGGAAGACCTCGACGGTGCGCGGGCTGATCTTCAGCTGCAGCGCGATCTCCTTGTTGGACAGGCCCGCGATCAGGGCGTCGAAGACCTGGCGCTCGCGCGGGGTCAGCCGTCCCAGACGCATCTGCGCCGCCTGACGGGCCTGCTGGCGCTGGTCCAGATCGTCCATCCGGTTCAGACAGGCGCGGACGGTCTCGATCAGGCGCTCGGGGTCGAACGGCTTTTCGATGAAGTCGACGATGCCGGACTTCATCATCTGCACCGCCATGGTGACGTCGGCGTGGCCGGTGATGACGATGATGGGCAAGGCGTTGCCGCGCAGCTCGATCAGACGGCGCACCAGCTCGGCGCCGTCCATGCCGGGCATCCGCACATCGGTGATGACGCAGGCGGCGGCGTCACCGGGCAGGGCGGCGAAGAAGTCGGCGCCTCCGGCGAAGCCGCGCGCCCGCACGCCGTCGGCCCGCAGCAGGGCCAGCAGGGAATCCCGGACGGCGTCATCATCGTCGATGACGAAGACGGAACGGCTCATCGCGAACCTCCCTCGTGACGGCGCAGGGCGAAGGCGAAGGCGGCGCCGCCCAGCGACGGACTGCGGCGCGCCGACAGAGCGCCGCCGTGACGCTCGACGATGGTGCGGGTGACCGATAGCCCCAGCCCCATGCCTGCCGACTTGGTGGTGGTCAGGGGCTGGAAGATGCGTTCGATATCCGCCTCGGCGATGCCGGGCCCGTTGTCCTCGACGCTGATGCGATAGACGGGCCCCTCGACCCGGCCGGTGACGCTGACGACCGCGCCGTCGGGGCGCTCCGCCGCCGCCTCGACCGCATTGCGCACCAGATTGACCAGAGCCTGCTGGAACTGGATGCGGTCGGCGCGGACGTCGTCGTCCTCGGCCTCGGCGTCGAGGCGGACCTCGACCTTCTTGTCCTGGCCGATCATCTGCAGAATGGGCGCCAGATCCTCGATCATCGAAGAGACGCGCTCGCGCCCGAGCACGCTGGTTTCAATGGTCAGAAGCTCGCGCATGCGGTGGATCAGCTTGCCGGCGCGAAGCAGTTGACCCTTGGCCAGGTCCAGCGGGGGCCGGGCGGGCTCGGCGGCGGGGCCGGCCTTGAGCATTTCCGCCTGGCTGGCGTGCATATAGGCGGTGGCGGCGCTGAGCGGCTGGTTCAGCTCGTGGGCCAGGGTGGCGGCCATCTCGCCTAGGGAATTCAGCCGCCAGACCTTGTTGAGCTGGGCGTGCAGTTCGCGCGCCTGCGCCTCGGCGGCGTGCGAACGGGTCAGGTCGGTCAGGGCCAGGGCGACGTGCTCCACGCCCGATCCGCCGGGACCGGGCGTGGGCGGTATCAGGCCGAAGCGCAGGCTGAGCGGAAAGGTCGAGCCGTCGGCGCGGCGGCCGGTCCAGTAGCCGCGGCGGGCTTCCAGCTGGCCCGCCTGGTCGTTGGCTTGGTGGACCGCGTCCATGTCGAACTCGGCCGTCAGATCGGAAAAGGGGCGTCCCAGCGCCGCCTCGCGCGGCAGGCCGAACAGGGCCACGGCGGCGCCGTTCATCCGCTGGATCAGGCCGTCCCGGCTGAGGGTGAGGGCGGGGGTCGACAGGAAGGCGGCGTGCAGCATGGCGTCGCGCGCGGTCAGCTGGCGCGCCATGTCGCGGTCCTGACGCCAGGCGGCGATCAGGCTCAGGATCGACAGCAGGGTAAAGACCAGCGCGATCACGAGCGCGGGGCGCGTCGGGGTCCACGCAAACGCCAGGGCCAAAAACAGACCGGCGCCCGTCAGCGTCGAGAACGCCAGAGCCGCGGCCCAGGCGTGGGGTTTGCGATGCGCGGCGACGGGGCGGCGGTCCAATGCGGAATAAATCGAAAGTCCTCCTGGCGCCCCCGACCAAGGCCGGGATCCTTCATAACAGTGTTGTCAGGAATCGAGACGTCGGGGCGTTCTAAATATTCGTTGAGAATGTTGCAATCAGCGCCCGTGATCAGCGCGATCATAGAAACCGCCGTTTCTCAGAATAACGATGATATCAATCGTCTTGTTAACGCTATTGCTTAACTCTACAGTTTCGACGTTGGCGCTTCATGTCGTCTGCAGAGGTCGATCTTGCGGTTGCGGCGTCCCTTGTTGGGACATGCGGACTTATACGTAGGCGGCAGTTTACGATTCCATACGGAAATGCCGGGCAAGACGGTCTCGCTTAAAAGAGGTCCGAATGCCCTTTCATGTTTCAGCCCCCCGCCAGAACGGCGTGCGCGGGCTTTGTACGGCGGCTCTGGTCGCGATCGCCTGTGCTGCTGGCCCGGCGACGGCGCAGTCCGTCGATGGCCGCTGGAGCGGCCAGCTGGGTCTCGCCAGCGAATACGTCGGCAAGGGATTGGGCAAGAGCGCGGGCGATCCCAGCCTGAACGGAACGCTGGAGGCGTCGTACGGCGATCTCTACGGCAGCGTCTTCGCCTCGACAGCCCGCCTGTCTCAGGGGGCGGACGCCGAGATCGTCGCGGCTCTGGGCTGGCGGCCCAGGGCGGCGGGCTTCGCCTTTGACCTGTCGGTGATGAACCGCGACCTGCCTGGGACGCGGGCCGGCGTCGACGCCAACTATTGGGAATATCAGGCGGACGTCTCGCGCAGGATCGGGCGCGTGTCCGGGCGGCTGCGCGTCAACTACACGCCCGAAGGCTTCGCCGCGACGCGGCAGGCCTGGTGGATCGAGGCTCAGGCCGCCACGCCGCTGGGCCCGCGCGCCCGGGCCTCGGCGGCCTTCGCCGTTCGTTCGGCCGACGGCGGGGCCGACTACAACGCCTGGAACATGGGCGTGAAATACAACCTGAGCGAGCGATGGGCGATCGACGCCCGCTGGTACGACACCGACAGCCACGCCTTGGGCGAGAACTACGACGGGCGCCTGGTGGGGGCGCTCAGCTTCAACTTCTGATCGAAAGCCGGTTTCGGCTCTCAAGAGAATCTTCACGGGGGAAGAGTTAGATGGACGCCATGTTGAGCGACCTGAAGATCGAAAAGAAACTGATGGCGGCCTTTGCGGTCGTGATCCTGGCCATCGTCGCCATGGGGCTGACGGTGTTTTTGCAGATCAATGCGCTTGATGCGGCGCGGACGGATCGTTCGCGCGCGGGCGTGGTCCAGCGCGAGGCCGAGGCGGCGCAATTCTATCTGGCGCGTCAGGAGGCCAGCTATCGCGGCTTCCTGGTGTCGCGCGACCCCTATTATCTTCAGCGTGTCGAAGAGCATCGCAAGAGCTTCAACCAGAGCCTGGACCGGCTGGTCCAGCTGGACCGCTCCAGCGCAGCGCAGGCGCGCGCGGCCCGCACGGCGGCGGATGAGTGGAACAAGCAGGTGGTTCAGCGCGGCCGGGTCATGGTCGCCGATCAGGCGGGCTGGATGCAGGCCATCGCCATGGTCGGTCGCGACGGTCAGGCCGACAAATTCATCGATCCGGCGGAAAGCGCGCTGGACGGCCTGATCGAGAAGAAGGTTCAGGAAAGCCGCCTCTATGGCGAGAAGCAGGTGGCGGCCGCCAAGACGGCCCGCATGGTGCTGATCGGCGGCCTGCTGCTGGCGCTGGCGCTGGCGGGCGGCATGGCGGTGATGCTGACCAATGTCCTGGCCAAGCCTCTGACGGCGATGACGACGGCCATGCGCCGCCTGGCGTCGGGCGACACCTCCGTTCCGGTGCCGGCCGCCGGCCGCAAGGACGAGGTCGGCCAGATGGCCGCCGCCGTCCAGACCTTCAAGGACGCCGCCATCGCCAAGGACGCTCTCGAAGCCGAGACCGCGGCCCAGCGTCGCGCGGTCGAGGAGGAGCGCGCCCGCGTCGAAGCCGAAAAGGCCAGGGCGGCCGAAGAGGACCGCGTCGCCATCACCGCCCTGGCTGAGGGCCTGAATGCGATGGCTGCAGGCGATCTGACCTACCGGATCGACGTTCCCTTCGCGCCGAAGGCGGAACAGCTGAAGGCTGACTTCAACGCGGCCATTTCGCAGCTGGAGCAGGCGGTGGCCGTGGTGGTCGACAACGTGGCCGCGATCCGCTCGGGCTCGGGCGAGATCAGCCAGGCGTCGGATGACCTGTCGCGTCGCACCGAACAGCAGGCCGCCAGCCTGGAAGAGACCGCAGCGGCTCTGGATGAAATCACCGCCACGGTGAACCGGACCGCCGACGGCGCCCGTCAGGCGTCCCGCGTCGTCCAGACGGCGCGCAATGAGGCCGAGGCGTCGGGCGCAGTCGTCAGCGACGCCGTCGCCGCCATGACCGCCATCGAACAGTCCTCCAACCAGATCGGCGCCATCATCGGCGTGATCGACGAAATCGCCTTCCAGACCAACCTGCTGGCCCTGAACGCGGGCGTCGAGGCGGCGCGTGCGGGCGACGCCGGGCGCGGCTTCGCCGTCGTGGCTTCGGAGGTGCGGGCGCTGGCCCAGCGCTCGGCCGACGCGGCCAAGGAGATCAAGACCCTGATCACCGCCTCGGGCCGTCAGGTCGAGCAGGGGGTGGCTCTGGTCGGCCAGACCGGCCAGGCCCTGGGCCGCATCGTCGCCGAGGTCGCCGAGATCGACGGGCTGATGTCGGAAATCTCGGCCTCGGCCCAGGAGCAGGCGACGGGCCTGCAACAGGTCAATACCGCCGTGAACCAGATGGATCAGGTGACCCAGCAGAACGCCGCGATGGTCGAGGAATCGACCGCCGCCAGCCATTCCCTGGCTCAGGAAGCCGACGTCCTGGCCGCCTCGGTGGCGCGTTTCAAGGTCGCTCAGGGCGCCAACGGGGTCGCGGCCCCGGCGCGCGTTTCGGCCTCTCCGTCGCAAGGCAAGCCGCCGTTCAAGGCGAAGCCGGCGCCGGTCGCGGCGGACGCTGCGCCGGCCCGCACGCCCCAGCCGGTGGCCGAGACGGTCGCCGCCCTGAAGACGATGGGACGCGGCGGCGCGGCCCTGAAGGCTGAAATCATCGAAGACGGCTGGGAGGAGTTCTGATGGCGGCTGTGGTCGTTCTGGCCCCGGTTCTGGACCTGCGCGCGGCCGAGCCGCTGAAGGGCGAACTGCTGGCGGCGCGCGGTCAGGCCCTGACGCTGGACGGTTCGGCCGTCGAGCGGCTGGGCGGGCTGTGCCTTCAGCTGCTGTTGTCGGCGATCCGCACCTGGCGCGCCGACGGCCAGGCTTTGACCTTCGTCAATGCCTCCGAGGCCATGACGACCCAATGGAGCGCCTTCGGCGCTTCGCTCTCCGACCTTTCCACACAGGACGCCCTGCAATGACCAAGACCGTTCTGACCGTCGACGATTCACGCACCATGCGCGACATGCTGATGCTGGCGCTCAAGGACGCGGGTTATCGCGTGGTCCAGGCCGAGGACGGCGTCCACGGGCTGGAGGTGCTTCAGGCCGAGAGCCCCGACATCGTCATCACCGACATCAACATGCCGCGCATGGACGGCTTCGGCTTCATCGAGGGGATGCGGGCGGACCCGGCCTTCAGCGCCGTGCCCGTGCTGGTCCTGACGACCGAAAGCGACGCCGCCAAGAAGCAGCGCGCCCGCGAGGCTGGGGCCACCGGCTGGATCGTCAAGCCGTTCGATCCCGTGCGTCTGGTCGACGCCGTGCGTCGCGTGGCGGCGTAAGAAAAAAAGGGGCGCGGGGCGATGAGCGACGATCCGTTCGAGGCGATCAAGGCGACCTTCTTTCAGGAGTGCGAGGAGCTGCTCGCCGATCTGGAAGGCAATCTGCTGACGCTGGAGTCCGGTTCGACGGACATCGAGGTCATCAACGCCGTCTTCCGCGCCGTTCACTCGGTGAAGGGCGGGGCGGGGGCCTTTGGGCTGGAGGACCTGGTCCGCTTCGCCCACGTCTTCGAGACGCTGATGGACGAGCTGCGCTCGGGGCGCAAACCGTGCGACGATGCGACCGTGAAGACCCTGCTGCGCGCCGCCGACGTGCTGGCCGACCACGTCGCCGCTGCGCGCGGCGCGGGCGCGCCCGTCGACCCGGCGCGTTCGGCCGGACTGGTCGCCGAGCTTGAGGCCCTGACCTATGGCGGCGCCGCCCCGGCCGCGGCCGTCGAGCCGGAAGAGGATGACTTCGGCTTCACGCCGGTGGCCATGGATCTGGGCGCGTTCGAAGCGCCGGCGGGCCTGCCGGATCTGGCCGATCTGCCGCCCTTGCCGGATCTGGCGGCCTTGGCGCCCCTGCCTGATCCGGCGCCTCTGCCTGACCTGTCGGCCCCGGCCGCGGCGGGCGGCTGGAAGATCGTCTTGCGCCCTCATCCGCGCCTGTACGCCAGCGCCAATGAGACCGGGCTGCTGCTGCGCGAACTGGCCCGTTTGGGTCCGACGCGGGTGCAGCTGGACGACAGCGGCGTGCCGCTGCTGGACGCGCTGGAGCCGACCGACAGCCATTTGATCTGGACCATCGAACTGGACGGCGACGCCAGCGAGGCCGAGGTGCGCGAGGTCTTCGACTTCGTGGAGATGGACTGCGACCTGAGCATCACGCCGCTGTCCGGCGACGGCCCCGCCGAGGCTGCGCCTGCGGCGGCTGAGGCGCAAAGTGACGCCTCGGCCCTGGCCCGCGCCGCGTCGTCGGAACTGGATATCGCCGCCCTGCTGGCCTCGGTCGGCGCCGCGCCGGCGGAGGCGCCTGCCGCTGTCGTCGCCCCGCCTGTGATCGCCCCGCCTGTGATCGCCGCGCCTGAACCTGTCGCGCCGCCGCCGGTCGTCGCCAAGCCTGCGCCGGCCGCTCCGGCGCCTGTGCAAGCGACGCCCGCCGCCGCCGCGCCCGTGACCATCCGCGTCGATCTGGAGCGGGTCGATCGCCTGATCAATGCGGTCGGGGAACTGGTCATCCAGCAGGCCATGTTGGCCCAGCGCGTCACCGAGAGCGGTCTGGCCCGTTCGTCCGATATCGGCCTGGGCCTCGAAGACCTGGAACTGCTGACGCGCGAGATTCAGGACAGCGTCATGGCCATCCGCGCCCAGCCGGTGAAGTCGGTGTTCCAGCGGATGCCTCGCCTGGTGCGCGAGGCGGCCGAGGCCACCGGCAAGAAGGTGAAGCTGGTCACGTCCGGCGAGGACACCGAGGTCGACAAGACCGTGATCGAACGCCTGTCCGACCCGATCACCCATATGCTGCGCAACGCCATCGACCACGGGCTGGAAGGGCCGGACGAGCGTCTGGCGGCGGGCAAGCCGGCCGAGGGGACGGTGCGTCTGGCGGCCCTGCACCGCTCGGGCCGGATCGTTATCGAGATCTCCGACGACGGCAAGGGCATCAACCGCCCGCGCGTCAGGGGCATCGCCGTCGAGCGCGGCCTGATCGCCGAGGACGCTATCCTGTCGGACGACGAGATCGACAATCTGATCTTCCTGCCCGGCTTCTCGACCGCGACCGAGGTGTCGGACCTGTCGGGCCGGGGCGTCGGCATGGACGTGGTGCGCCGCTCGATCCAGTCGCTGGGCGGGCGCATTTCGATCAGCTCCGTGCCGGGCAAGGGCTCGACCTTCACCCTCAGCCTGCCGCTGACCCTGGCCGTGCTGGACGGCATGGTGGTCGGCGCGGCCGAACAGACCCTGGTCGCGCCCCTGGCCGCCATCGTCGAGAGCCTGACGCCGAACGAGGCCGACATCCATTACGTCGGCGGCGTTGATCCGGTGCTGCGCTTCCGCGAGGCCTTCGTGCCGCTGGTGGACGTCGGCTTGGCCATGAGCTTCCGCGACGACCCGGCGGCCCTTAAGGGCGGGGTGGTGATGATCGTCGAGACCGAGAGCGGCCAGCGCGCCGCCCTGCTGGTCGACGCCATCCACGGCCAGCGCCAGGTCGTCATCAAGAGCCTGGAATCCAACTACCGCCACGTCGAGGGCGTGGCCGCCGCCACCATACTGGGCGATGGCCGCGTGGCCCTGATCCTCGATATCGACGCCCTAGTGACCGCCAAGCGTTCCCGAACCCCGTCGCGTTCCGACCTGCAAATGGCGAGCTGAACCATGACCCACATTGACCACATTCTCACCCCCAACGTCGCCGGGACCGATCGTGAACTGATCGCCTTCCGCATCGGCGAACAGGAATTCTGCGTCGACATCATGAGCGTGCGCGAGATCCGCGGCTGGACCCCGGCCACGCCCCTGCCGCGCTCGCCCGCCTATATGAAGGGCGTCATCAACCTGCGCGGGGTGGTGCTGCCGATCATCGACCTGGGCGCGCGCTTCGGCCTGCAGACCGGCGAGCCGACCGAGCGTCACGTCATCATGGTGGCCCATGTGGGCTCGCGTCTGGTGGGCCTGCTGGTCGATGCGGTGTCGGACATCGTGCAACTGTCGGACGCGGCCATCCAGCCGACCCCGGACGTGGCCAGCGATCATGTGAAGTCCTTCGTCAAGGGCATCTTCGCCGTCGAGGGCGGCCGCATGATCAGCCTGATCGACCTGGATCACGTCCTGCCGGAAAGCGAGGCCGAAGCGGCATGACGACCGTCGCCGGGCGGGGGGCTCTGGTCGAAGGCGAGTTCGTCTTCACGGCCGAGGATTTCCGCCACATCGCCCAAACCCTGCACGCGCACGCCGGCATCGCCCTCAGCGAAGGCAAGGCGGCGCTGGTCTATTCGCGCCTGGCCAAACGCCTGCGCCTGCTGGGCCTGCGCAGCTTCCGCGACTACTGCGCCCTGATCGACGGGGCGCAGGGCGTGGACGAGCGCCAGGCGATGATGGCGGCCCTGACCACCAACGTCACCCGCTTCTATCGCGAGCCGCACCACTTCGATCACCTGCGCGACAAGGTGATGCCGGACCTGGCCGCCAAGGCGCGGGCGGGCGGGCGCGTGCGCCTGTGGTCCGCCGCCTGCTCGAACGGCCAGGAGCCCTATTCGATGGCGATGACGGTGCTGGATGTCCTGCCCGAGGCGGCCGAGCTGGACGTGCGCATCCTGGCCACCGACATCGACCCCAACATGGTCGCCGAGGGCGCGGCGGGCGTCTATTCCGACGACCTGTTGGCCCCGGTCCCGGCCGCGTCGCGCCGGCATTTCGAGCCGGTGGCGGGCGCGCCCGGCCGCTTCAGCGCCGATGCGGCCCTGCGGCGTCTGGTGACGTTCAAGGAACTGAACCTGATCGGCGACTGGCCGATGCGCGGCCGCTTCGACGTCATCTTCTGCCGCAACGTGGTCATCTATTTCGACGACGCGACCCAGGAGCGCGTCTGGGGCCGGTTCACCCCGATCCTGAACCCCGGCGGCGTCCTTTACATCGGCCATTCCGAGCGGGTGACGGGTCCGGCGGCGCAACAGCTGCAACCCGCCGGCCTGACCACCTACGTCAAGGGAGCGGGGGCGTGAGCGCGGTCTCGGTCCTGGTGGTGGACGACAGCGCCACCATGCGCAGCCTGATCAGCGCCGTCCTGCGCCGCGATCCTGAGATCAATGTGGTCGGCACGGCCGCCGATCCGCTGGAGGCGCGCACGAAGATCAAGGAGCTGAACCCCGACATCATCACCCTGGACGTCGAGATGCCCAATATGAACGGGCTGGAGTTCCTGGAGAAGATCATGCGGCTGCGGCCCATGCCCGTGGTCATGGTCTCGACCCTGACCCAGGCGGGGACCGACGTGACCCTGGCCGCTCTGGAGGTCGGGGCGGTGGACGCCGTGGCCAAGCCCGCGCCGGGCGTGCCGGTTCAGGAAGCCTTTGGCGATCTGGCGGAAAAGGTGAAGGTCGCCGCCCGCTCGCGCGTCCGTCCGCTGGAGACCCGCGCGGTTCAGGGCCATGAGGGCGCCTATCACGCCGACCCCAACCATGTGCTGGCCATCGGTTCGTCCACCGGCGGGGTCGAGGCCCTGCTGACCATCCTGTCGGCCTTCCCCGCCGACTGCCCGCCGACGCTGGTGACCCAGCACATGCCCGCCAGCTTCACCAAGAGCTTCGCCGCCCGCCTGAACAAGGCCTCGGCCGCTGCGGTCAGCGAGGCCGAGGATGGGGCGCCGCTGAAGCCGGGCCATGTCTACATCGCGCCGGGCGGGGACGCCCACCTGGTCGCCTCGGGCGGACGCTGCCGCCTGATCGCCGCCGATCCGGTCAACGGCCACCGCCCCTCGGTCGACGTGTTGTTCGGTTCGGTCGCCCAGCTGGGCCGCCCGATGACGGGCGTCATCCTGACCGGCATGGGCAAGGACGGGGCCAAGGGCCTGCTGGCCATGCGCCAGGCCGGCGCCCGCACCCTGGGCCAGGACGAGGCGTCCTGCGTCGTCTATGGCATGCCGCGCGCGGCCTTCGAACTGGGCGCCGTCGAGCGCCAGCTGCCCCTGTCCCGCATGGCCTCCGCCATCCTCGAATCCTGCGCCGCCCGCACGGCCGCGCCCCAGTCTGTCGCGTAAGGACGTTCATGCCCGCCGCCTCCGCCATCCGCACCCTCGTCGTCGATGATCAGCTGACGATGCGCTCGCTTGTCCGCGCCAGTCTGCAGCAGATCGGCGTGCGCGACATCGAGGAAGCGCCCGACGGCGAGGCGGCCCTGCGCTCCCTGCTGGTGCAGCCGGTCCATCTGGTGATCTCGGACTTCAACATGCCAAATCTGGACGGGCTGAGCCTGCTGCGCGCCATCCGGGCGCATCCGCCGCTCTCCAAGACGGCCTTCATCATGCTGACCGGCCGGGCCGACCGCGAGCTGGTCCAGCGCGCCGTCCAGTTCGGGGTGAACAACTATCTGGTGAAGCCCTTCACCACCGCCCAGCTGAAAGAGAAGCTGGAAGCGGTCTTCGGCCCGCTGACGTGACCGGCGCGGCGGTCCAGGAGCCGGTCGAACGGCGCGTGCACGTGGGGCAGGGCGATCACTATGTGTCGTCCGATCCCAACGTCGTGCTGACGACGGTTCTGGGCAGCTGCGTAGCCCTGTGCCTGCGCGACCCGCAGGCGGGGGTCGGGGGGATGAACCACTTTCTGCTGCCCGAAGGCGCCGGGGCCGAGAGCGGGGCCAGCCGCCGCTACGGGGCCTATCTGATGGAAGTCCTGATCAACGATGTCCTGAAGGCGGGCGGTCGCCGCGACCGGCTGGAGGCCAAGCTGTTCGGCGGCGGCCGCATGTTCGACGCCCTGACCGACATCGGGTCGGCCAACGCCGACTTCGCCGAGAAATTCCTGGCGGACGAGGGCATTCCCGTCGTCAGCCGCAGTCTGAGGGGCGCCGGCGGGCGCCGTATTCACTATTGGCCGGTCAGCGGTCGGGCGCGTCAGCGCGTGGTGACGGACGGCGCCAGCCTGCCGCCCGCGACGCCGCCGCCGACGCCTGTCGCTGCCGGGGATCTGGAGCTGTTCTGATGGCTGAAACAGACAATCGCGACCTGCTGGCCGCCATGGCGGCGGAGCTGTCGGACATCCGCGCCGAGATCGAGGCGGCGGGCGGGCTGGTGTCCGAGGTGCTGCGCCAGCTGCCGGCCGAGACGCGGCTGGGCTATCTGACGCGCAGCCAGAGCTTCGACGTTCTGTCTCAGCGCATCGAGGCCCTGGCTGGACTGGCGCAGGCCGTGGCCGAGGAGCAGCCGATGGACACCGCCCTGGCGGCTCTGCCTCTGGCCGAGATGGCCGAGCGCATGCAGGAAACGGCCCACCGCGCCCGCCCCTCGGCGGCGCCCGCTGACGATCCGGACGCGGCGTCCGGCGCCTCGGCGCCGGGCGTGCTGCAACTGTTCTGAGCGATGGCCGACGACCGCATCAATCTGGAGCAGTCGACGGTGCTGCTGGTCGACGACACGCCGCAGGCGCTGGACATGCTCGGCTCGATCTTTCAGGGCTTCGGCGTCAAGGAGCAGATCAAACGCCCCTCGGCCGTCGAGGCGGTGAAGCTCCTGCAACAGCGTCCGGTCGATCTGATCGTCATCGACTGCGGCGACCCGGAGATGGACGGCTACGCCTTCACCCGCTGGCTGCGGCGCGAGACGCCTGCGCCGATGCGCTATACGCCGGTCATCCTGGTCACCGGCCACGCCTCCCAGTCCAAGGTGCAGGAAGGCCGCGACTGCGGCGTCAGCTTCGTCATCACCAAGCCTCTGACGCCGGCCGTGCTGTTGAAACGCATCCTGTGGCTGGCGGGCGATGAGCGCGAATTCGTCGAGTGCGCCACCTATGTCGGTCCCGATCGGCGCGTCCGTAATTTCGGCCCGCCCGTGGGCATGACCGGGCGCCGCAAGGGCGACCTTTCGGCCCACGTCGGCCACGCCGTCGAGGAGAATATGGATCAGGCCGATATCGACATGCTGCTGAAACCGCAGAGGGTGTCGCTGTGACCGAGCCTGTGATCACCCGGATCAAGACCTCTCTGGCGCAGCAGATGGCCCAGCCGGGCGGCCGGACCCTAAGCGATGTTCAGCGCCGCGCTGACGAACGACTGGGCCGCCACAAGACTGAGGTCATGGCCGAGATCGAAGCCGCCGTTGCGGGGCTGGAAAGCCTGTGCGCAGCGCGGCCGCAGGCGTCCGGCGCCGAAGTCTATCGCCTGGCCTCGCGCGTGGTGGACCTGGCGGGCTTCTTCGACACCGGGCCGCTGTTCGACGCGGGCTACAGCCTGGCCGATACAGCCGATCGCATGACGTCGGCGGACGCCTGGGACTGGCCGCCGGTGCAGGTGCACGTCCAGGCGCTGCGGCTGATCCTCAACGCCGGTTGCGAGCGCAATGCGGCGACGCAGCAGTTGCTGAACGGCCTGAAGGCCGTGGCGGCGAAGGCAAGAAGCTAGGCCCTTCTCCCCTTGTGGGAGAAGGTGGCTCGCGGAGCGAGACGGATGAGGGGTGTCGACGAGAAGCCTGGCCATTGTTGACTGAGGCCGACGCCTTGTTCGGATAATGAGGCGCTAGCACCCCTCATCCGAGCGCCTTGCGGCGCCCACCTTCTCCCACAAGGGGAGAAGGATTTGTGCGTGTTATCGCCTCAGAATGAATCAGCGGCCGTATCGCGCGATGCCCAGGTCGGCCGTCTCGATATCCGGGGTCTGGCCGCTGATCAGGTCGGCGATGACGCGGGCCGAGCCGCACGCCATGGTCCAGCCCAGGGTGCCGTGGCCGGTGTTCAGGAACAGATTGTCGATCTTGGTCTTGCCGATGACCGGGGTGCCGTCCGGCGTCATGGGGCGCAGGCCCGACCAGTAGCTGGCCGCCTTCAGGTCGCCCGCGCCGGGGAAGAGCGAGCCGACCGAGTGTTCCAGCGTATTGCGGCGGCGCTCGGGAAGAGCGTCCGAGAAGCCGGCGATCTCGGCCATGCCGCCGACGCGGATGCGATCGCCCAGGCGGGTGATGGCCACCTTGTAGCTCTCGTCCATGATGGTCGAGACGGGGGCGGCGGGCTCATTGATGATCGGGGCGGTGATCGAATAGCCCTTCACCGGATAGACCGGCAGGGTCATGCCCAGCGGCTTGACCAGCATCGGCGAATAGGAGCCCAGCGCCAGCACATAGGCGTCGGCCGTGACCAGCCCCTTGTCGGTCTTGACCCCAGTGACGCGGCCGCCCTCGGCGATCAGGCCCTGGATGGTCGTGCCGTACTGGAAGGTCACGCCCTGCGTCGCGGCGGCGTGGTCGGCCAGGGCGACGGTGAATTTGAAGCAGTCGCCCGTCTCGTCGCGCGGCAGGCGCAGGCCGCCGACGAACAGGTCGCGCGTCGCCTTCAGGCCCGGCTCGGCGGCGATGCAGCCGTCCTGGTCCAGCACCTCGAACGGCACGCCGCCTTCGCGCAGGACCTCGGTGTCCTTGTAGATGCCGTCCAGCTGCTTTTGCGTGCGGAACAGCTGCAGCGTGCCCTGGGTGCGGTGGTCGTACTGAAGGCCCAGTTCCTCGTTCAGCGCCGTCTGCACCACTTGGCTGTAGTCGGCCAGACGCACCATGCGGGCCTTGTTCAGCGCATAGCGGGCCGAGGTGCAGTTGCGCAGCAGCGACAGCAGCCAGGCCACGGTCGGGGCGTTGATCTGGGGGTGCAGGATCAGCGGCGCGTGGCGCATGAACAGCCACTTCACCGCCTTGGCGGGAATGCCGGGCGCGGCCCAGGGCGAGGAATAGCCGGGCGAGATCTCGCCGGCGTTGGCGAAACTGGTCTCCAGCGCCGGACCGCTCTGGCGGTCGATGACGGTGACCTCATGGCCCTGGCGGGCCAGGTAGTGGGCGGTCGTCACGCCGATCACGCCGGCGCCGAGGATTGCGATCTTCATGGGTCTTGACCTTGCGCGAACCAGACGCGTGGCTCCCTAGACCAGATTTTGCGCCCTTCGCGCAAGCCGCAGTTTGTGTGCGCCGCAATATCGACAGGCTTGATAAGGACTGCCTGTGTTCGGCCAATCACGGTCGATTATTTGCTCAGCATATTGAGCAGGCGCGTCGGGTCGGCGTCAGGAGGATCGGGTCGGGTCCGTCAGGGGCTCTCCATAGTGGCGGTCGCCGTGCAGATTGGCGGCCAGGGGGACGGTGGTGCGCTCGATCATGCGGTGCACGACGGGCTTGTCCGGTCCCTGGTGCAGGGCGCGGATGCCCTCGTTGATCGCGGCGTCGGCGTGGGTGATGCGCTGGTTGTGACGGATGTAGTCCAGCCAGGTCGGCGTCTGATACTTCTCGACCCAGATCTCAGGCTCGGCCAGGTCGCGCATCACCCGCCATTGGCGCGCGCCGTCGCGGCGGCGGATGCGGCGCCGCTCGTCCATCAGCGCCAGGAAGGCGTCGATATCCTGCTCGCGGATGCGATAGGCGATGGAGACGATGATCGGCCCGCTGCGGGGCTCTATCGCCAGGGTGGTCTGCGGCTCGGTCCAGCGGCGCAGCAGGTCCATGTTCAGGTTGGCGGTCGAGGGCAGCGGCACCCTCAGGCCGATCAGCACGCAGAGCACCAGCACCCCGGCCGAGACCGCCAGGGCGATATCGACGCCATAGGCCTGAGCCAGCGCCCCCCACAGCCAGCTGCCGCCGGCCATGCCGCCGAAGGCCGCCATCTGGTAGAGCGACAGCGCTCGCGCCACGACCCAGCGCGGCACCGACATCTGCACCGTGACGTTGAAGCTGGACAGCACCAGCACCCAGCCCGCCCCGGCCAGCATCAGCGCCGGCAGGGTGACCGCCAGCCAGGGGATGTAGCCCAGGCCGACCGCAGCCGCCGCAAACACCAGGGCGGCGACGCGGACGATGGTCTCCGTCTCGTATTTGGCGCGCAGCCGGCCGACGAACAGGGCGCCGCCGACCGCGCCCACGCCGAACGAACCCAGCAGCAGGCCGAAGGCCAGCGGACCGCCGCCGTTCTCGCGCGCGACCACGGGCATCAGGGCCTGGACCGCGCTGGCGCCCACGCCGAACACCACGGCGCGCAGCAGCACCGCCGTCACGCGCGGGGACAGGAAGGCGTAGCGCACCCCGCCCGCCATGGCCGCCAGCAGGCCTTCGCGCGGCAGGGTCTGCTTGGGCCGCTCGGGCTTCCAGCGGAACAGCACGAACAGCAGGCCCAGATAGCTGACGGCGTTGACGGCGAAGGCGGCCGCCGCCCCGGCCGCGGCCACGATCAGGCCGCCCAGCGCCGGGCCGACGCTGCGGGCCATGTTGAAGCCCATGGAGTTGATGGTCACGGCCCCGGCCAGGTCCTCGCGCGGGACCATGTCGCCGACCGACGCCTGCCACGCCGGGCCGTTGAAGGCGACGCCGCAGCCGATCAGGAAGGTGAAGGTCAGCAGCACCCAGGGCGTGATCCAGCCTATCCAAGTCATCGCCGCCAGCCCCGCCGAGACCAGCAGCATGAAGGTCTGGGCCGCCAGCATGATCTTGCGCCGGTCCACCGTGTCGGCCAGCGCCCCGGCCGCCAGCGACAGCAGCATGATCGGCAGGGTGACCGAGGCCTGCACCAGGGCGACCATCTGGGCCGAGGCGATGGAGGTCATCATCCATGCGGCGCCGACCGACTGGATCAGCCCGCCGAAATTGGTGACCAGGCTGGTGATCCACACCGCCCGGAAGATCGGGTGCCGCAGCGGCGCCAGCGCCGAGGGTCGGCCGGGCGGGAGGGGCGCGGGGCCAGAGGGGGGGGCGGAGGAGGATGCGTCGGCGGTTGAACTCATGCCTGACGGCTCCTCGCATCGGCGACCGGGGCATCGGCGACCGGGGCATGGGCGATAGGGAGCAGGCGAGAACCAACGACGACCATGGGGTCAATCCACACGGCTTCGGCGGGGGAAGCAAGCCGGTAAGCGGTCACTTGGGGTTCCGGATTATTGGCGTCGCGGGGGCCGCGACGGGACGCTATAGGAAGGCCGTGACCGACCCAGCCGTTCCCTCTCCGTCGCCTTCGGCCCCCTTCACCGTGGCGGCCTTGTATCGTTTCGCGCCCGTCGCCGACCCGGCGGCCCTGCGCCTGCACCTGCTCGACCTGTGCGGGAGCCAGGTGCGCGGCACCCTGCTGGTGGCGCATGAGGGCATCAACGGCACCATTGCGGGGCCGCAGGCCGCCATCGCCCGCGTCATCGACGGCGTGCGCGCCCTGCCGGGTTTCGACCGGCTGGAGCTGAAGTATTCGACCGCCTCGGCCATGCCCTTCCACCGCATGAAGGTGCGGGTGAAGGCCGAGATCGTCACCATGGGCCAGCCTGACATCGACCCGGTCGAGGGCGTCGGGACCTATGTCTCGCCCCAGGACTGGAACGCCCTGATCGCCGACCCCGACACCGTCGTCATCGACACGCGCAACGACTACGAAGGCGAGATCGGGGCCTTCGAGGGCGCGGTCCAGCCCAACACCCGCACCTTCCGCGAGTTCGCCGACTGGTTCCGCACCGAGGGCCGCGCCCTGCTCGACCGACCGACGCCGCCCAAGGTCGCCATGTACTGCACCGGCGGCATCCGCTGCGAAAAGGCCACCGCCTTCCTGAAGGCCGAGGGGGTGCGCGACGTGCACCATCTGGAGGGCGGCATCCTCAAATATCTGGAGACGGTGCCGGAGCCGGAAAGCCTGTGGCGCGGCGAATGCTTCGTCTTCGACGAGCGGGTGGCCGTGGGGCACGGATTGGTCGAGGGCGAGCACAGCCTGTGCCGCGCCTGCCGCATGCCGGTCAGCCCCGAGGGGCGGCTCTCGCCGCGCTATGTCGAGGGCGTGGCCTGCGACCGCTGCTGGGAGAGCCGCGACGCGGCTCAGCGCGAAGGCTACGCCGAACGGCATAGGCAGATGCAGATCGCCCGCGGCCGTGGCGTGGCGCACGTGGGGGCGACCTTAGCCAACCCTCTCCCGGCGGGAGAGGGTTTGAGCCTCCAAGAGCCAAAGCCGATTGGCTAAGGCGAAGGGGTGAGGGGCTTGTCCCGTCAGTCGGCGCAAGCCGTGGCGCGACTGCATCACCCGCGAACCCTCACCCTTTCGCGCAAGAACGATCGCTGCGCTCTCGTGCGCTCAAGCCCTCTCCCATCGGGAGAGGGTCGCCGCCGTGGCCCGCCCGTGCCATCCTCCCCGTCTCGCTGAATACGAAGGCCGGCCATGTCCCCCTTGCGTCCCGTCGAGCGGCTCGACACCCATGAGGTGACCAACCAGCCCCCGCCGCTGGAGGACGTCGACGTGTTCAGCGGCGACCGGGCCCTGCACGACGCCGTGCGCCATTGGGGCGGGGCCGGGCACGTCGAGCGGCTGAGCGACCTGGGCCGCCGCTGCGGCTCGGCCGAGGTGATCGACTGGGGCGTGCAGGCTAACCGCGCGCCGCCGGTGCTGGATACCCACGACTGCTACGGCCGCCGCATCGACGAGGTGACGTTTCACCCCGCCTATCACCAGCTGATGGATCTGGGACTGGGCGCGGGGGTGGCCGCCAGCGCCTGGGACGGGACGCCGAACGGCCATCTGCTGCACGCGGCCATCCTGTTCCTGACCGGTCAGGCGGACTCGGGGACCAGCTGTCCCATGACCATGACCTACGCCTCGGTCGCGGCGCTTCAGGCCGATCCGGCCGTGGGCGAGCCGTGGATCAAAGGCGTGCTGTCAGGCCGTTACGACCCGGCCGTGCGCCCGGCGGGCGAGAAGGCGGGCGTGACGATCGGCATGGCCATGACCGAGAAGCAGGGCGGCTCGGACGTGCGCGCCAACACCACCCGGGCCGATATGACTCGAGCTGGGCCGGTCGGCGAGGACGGCTGGTATGCGCTGACCGGGCACAAATGGTTCTGTTCGGCGCCGATGTGCGACGCCTTTCTGACGCTGGCCTATGCGCCGGGCGGGCTGACCTGCTTCGTCCTGCCGCGCTGGCTGCCGGACGGGACGCGCAATGCGGGGTTCCGCGTCATGCGGCTGAAGGACAAGATGGGCGACCGCTCCAACGCCTCGTCCGAGGTGGAGTATCACGGCGCGCTGGCTCAGCGGCTCGGCGAAGAGGGGCGCGGCGTCGCCACCATCATCCGCATGGTCCAGCACACGCGGCTGGACTGCGTGGTCGGCTCGGCGCTGCAGATGCGCGGGGCGCTGGCGCAGGCGGTGTGGCACGCCGCCCACCGCACCGCCTTCCAGAAGCGGCTGATCGACCAGCCGATGATGGCCGCCGTCCTGACCGACCTGGCGGTCGAAAGCGAGGCGGCGACGGCCCTGTCGATGCGGCTGGCGGCGACTTTCGATACCGACGACGCCGTGGGCCGCCTGCTGACGCCGGTGGCCAAATACTGGGTCTGCAAGCGGGCGCCGAACCTGGTCTATGAGGCGATGGAGGCGCTGGGCGGCGCCGGATACGTCGAGACGGGGCCGATGCCGCGCCTGTTCCGCCAGTCGCCGCTGAACGCCATCTGGGAAGGCTCGGGCAACGTCATCGCCCTGGATGTCTTGCGCGCGGCGGGGCGCGAGCCGGAGGCCGTCCAGGCCCTGCGCGACTGGCTGGCGTCGCAGGCGGGCAAGTCCGCCGACTACGACCGCTTCATCGCCGGGCTGGACGTGACCGCGCACGAGGCCGGGGCGCGGCTGGCGGTCGAGCGGCTGGCGCTGGCGGCCCAGGCGGCGGCCCTGCTGGAAATGGACAGTCCCTCGGCCGAGGCCTTCATCGCCCTTCGCCTGCGCCCGCGCGGCATGGCCTATGGGGCCTATGAGGTCGAGGTGGACCAGCGGGCGGTGCTGGAACGGGCCATGCCGGCCTGAATGTCCGAAAAGGGGGGCCGGAAAGGACGAAGGCCTCGCGGGGGGCTCCGCGAGGCCTTCGATGGTGGAGCTTAGCGGAGTCGAACCGCTGACCTCTTGCATGCCATGCAAGCGCTCTACCAACTGAGCTAAAGCCCCGTGCCGTATCGGCTGGGTTATGTGATCGACCGTCCCAGACGGAAAGTCTGGAAAGGACGAAGGCCCCGCGGGCGTTCCGCGAGGCCTTCGATGGTGGAGCTTAGCGGAGTCGAACCGCTGACCTCTTGCATGCCATGCAAGCGCTCTACCAACTGAGCTAAAGCCCCGAACCTTTCGGTCGGTCCCGCCGGGGAGTGACAATGTCGCCCCCCGGCGAGGCGCGGAAACTAGGTCAGGCCGTTTTGAAGATCAAGCGGGTCTGACACATTTTTTTCCGCTTATTTTTCCGACCTTTGCCGCTTAGTCGTCGTCGCGCGACGGCTTGGTCAGCTCTTCTTCGAGGTCGTCTTCGTCTTCGTCTTCGATGAAGGGCACGGAATCGTCGTCGTCATCGTCAAGAACGTCGTCGTCGTCGTCGCCGTCGGCCGTGCCCATGCCGGCGTCGTCGGCGCCGGGTTCGCCGTCGTCGTCGTCCGGCGTCAGGATCGGCTCGTGGCCTTCCTGGTCGATCTCGGGCGTGGAGCCTTCGACGTCCTCTTCATCCTCTTCGGCGTCGGCGGACTTGTCGGCGACCTGATCTTCGGCCTCCTCTTCGTCAGCGGCGAAGCCTGCGCCGCGGCGCGCGCGACGGCTGCGGACGGCTTCTTCCATCGGGTCGAACTCGGTGTCGCACTTGGGGCAACGGGCCGGGCGACGGTTCAGATCGTAGAATTTGGCCTGGCAGTTCGGGCAGACCTGCTTTTGGCCCAGTTCGGGATTGGCCACGTGATTAGACCTTCGGCGGGTTTAAGGGGAAAAATCGGAAATAGGGCGGCTCCCTTGCCACTGGCGGGGGCCGCTGTCAAAAGCCTTCTTTTCCGCGCGTTTCGCGGCCCTCCTGACAACCGGAGCCTGCATCAGGGTGAGCACTCCCCAGACCTTCACCGCGTCCCCCGTTTCAGGCGTCAATTCAGGGCTCAAGGGCGTGGTCCGCGCGCCCGGCGACAAGTCGATGTCGCACCGCGCCCTGATCTTCGGCGGCATGGCCGAGGGCGTGACCGAGATCGAGGGGCTCCTGGAGGGCGACGACATCCTGGCCACCGGCCGCGCCATGCAGGCGTTCGGCGCGTCGGTCGAGCGCCTTGGCCCGGGGCGCTGGCGGGTCGAGGGGCGCGGGCCGCTGCGCTCGCCGGACAGCATTATCGACTGCGGCAACGCCGGCACGGGCGTGCGCCTGCTGATGGGGGCGGTCGCGGGCTATGAGCTGACCGCGACGTTCGACGGCGACGCCTCCTTACGCAAACGGCCGATGAAGCGCGTCACCGGGCCGCTGGCCGACATGGGCGCGCGCTTCGACTGGAACGCGGCCGAGGACCGGGCGCCGCTGACCCTGCACGGCGGCGGGCTGAAGGGCGTGACCTTCGTCCAGAGCGTCGCCTCGGCGCAGGTGAAGTCGGCCATCCTGCTGGCCGGGCTGAACGCGGCGGGCGAGACCGTCGTGGTCGAGCCGGAGAAGAGCCGCGACCACACCGAACGGATGCTGCGCGCCTTCGGCGCCGAGATCGAGGTGACCGAGGAGGGCGAGGGCTGGCGCATCCGCCTGCCGGGCGGCCAGAAGCTCGAGGGAACGCACGTCGCCGTGCCGGGCGACCCGTCCTCGGCCGCCTTTCCGCTGGCGGCGGCCCTGATCACGCCGGGGTCGGAGGTGACGGTCGAGGCGGTGATGCTGAACCCGCTGCGCATCGGCCTGTTCCAGACCTGGATCGACATGGGCGCGGACCTGACCATCGCCAACCGCCGCACGGCCGGGGGTGAAGAGGTCGGCGACATCACCGCCCGCCACTCGGCGCTGAAGGGCGTTGTGGTCCCCGAGGACCGCGCCGCCTCCATGATCGACGAATACCCGATCCTGGCGGTGACCGCCGCCTTCGCGGAAGGCGCGACCGTCATGCGCGGCATCGGCGAGATGCGCGTCAAGGAAAGCGACCGCATCGCCCTGATGGCGGCGGGTCTGTCGGCCTGCGGGGTGCAGGTGGCAGAAGAGCCTGAGGGCTTCATCGTCACCGGAGGGGCTGTGAAGGGCGGCGCGACCGTCGACACCGCTCACGACCACCGCATCGCCATGAGCCACCTTGTGCTGGGTCTGGCCGCTGAACAGCCTGTCTCGGTCCGCGACCCCGAGATGATCGCCACCAGCTTCCCCGGCTTTGTCGAGATGATGAACGGGCTGGGCGGCGCCATTGCCCAAGGAGACGCGGCATGAACCTCGTCATCGCCGTCGACGGCCCCGCCGCCTCGGGCAAGGGCACCATCGCCGCGCGTCTGGCCGCCCACTACGGCCTGCCGTATCTGGACACCGGCCTGCTGTATCGCGCCGTGGGCCTGGCGGTGCTGGATGTGGGCGGTGATCTCGGCGACGCCGAGGCGGCGGCCAGGGCGGCGCGGGCGCTGGATCTGGCCAGCCTGAGCGACAACCCCCGCCTGACCGATCGCGGCGCGGGCGAGGCGGCCAGCCGCGTGGCCAGCCATCCGGGCGTGCGCGCGGCCCTGCTGAAGCTGCAGCAGGACTTCGCGGCGCAGGCGGGCGGCGCGGTGCTGGACGGGCGCGACATCGGCACGGTGATCGCGCCGGGCGCTCCGGCCAAGCTCTATATCACCGCCAGCCCCGAGGTGCGGGCCGAGCGCCGCTGGAAGCAGCTGACCGCGCGCGGCGAGGTCATCGCCTTCGACGACATGCTGGACGATATCCGCCGCCGCGACGCCCGCGACGCGGGCCGCGACGACGCCCCGATGGTCCAGGCGGACAACGCCGTCTTGCTGGACACGACCGATCTAGGTATAGAGGCCGCCTTCGATGCGGCCCGCCGTATCGTCGAGGCGGCGCGAGCCAGGGCCGGGATCTGATCCTGCCGGGCGAATCCAACGCTCCGATCTCCTCGACGGCCGCGGGCGTTCTGGCTTTCTGTCGTCGCGCTTTTCCAGCGCGTGTCGCCTCGCCTCGTGACGACCTGACTTCCCCTTTCTCACCCCCTTCGCGCGCGACCATCCGGCCGTGCGCGTTTCGCTTTCATCAACCTCAAGAGTTTCCATGACCGAAACCCTCAACCCCACTCGCGACGATTTCGCCGCGCTCCTCGACGAACAACTGCAAGGCCGCGACCTTGGCGAAGGCCAGGTCGTCCACGGCCGCGTCGTCGGCATTGAAAAAGACATCGTCATCATCGACGTCGGTCTGAAGACCGAAGGCCGCATCGCCATGCGCGAGTTCGGCCAGGGCGACGGCGCTGTCCTGCCCAAGGTCGGCGACAACGTCGAAGTCTATCTGGAGCGCGTCGAAAACGCCCTGGGTGAAGCGGTCATCAGCCGCGACAAGGCTCGCCGCGAAGAGGCCTGGACCCGTCTGGAAGCCGTGTTCGCCGAAGGCCAGCCGGTCAACGGCGCCATCGTCGGCCGCGTCAAGGGCGGCTTCACGGTCGACCTGGGCGGCGCCTCGGCCTTCCTGCCCGGCTCGCAAGTCGACATCCGTCCGGTCCGCGACGTCGGCCCGCTGATGGGCAAGGAACAGCCCTTCGCCATCCTGAAGATGGACCGTCCGCGCGGCAACATCGTCGTCTCGCGTCGCGCCATCCTGGAAGAAGCCCGCGCTGAACAGCGCACCGAGCTGGTCGGCCAGCTGCAAGAGGGCGAAGTCCGCGAAGGCGTCGTCAAGAACATCACCGACTACGGCGCGTTCGTCGACCTGGGCGGCATCGACGGCCTGCTGCACGTCACGGACATGTCGTGGAAGCGCGTGTCGCACCCGTCGCAGGTCCTGGCCGTCGGCGACACCGTCAAGGTCCAGATCGTCAAGATCAACCCGGACACCCAGCGCATCTCGCTCGGCATGAAGCAGCTGCAGTCGGATCCGTGGGACGGCGTCGAAGCCAAATACCCGGTCAACGCCAAGTACACCGGCCGCGTCACCAACATCACCGACTACGGCGCCTTCGTGGAGCTGGAGCCGGGCGTTGAAGGCCTCGTCCACGTGTCGGAAATGTCCTGGACCAAGAAGAACGTCCACCCGGGCAAGATCGTCTCCACCTCGCAGGAAGTGGACGTGGTCGTCCTGGACGTCGACAGCGCCAAGCGTCGTATCTCGCTGGGCCTGAAGCAAGCCCAGAACAACCCGTGGGAGGCCTTCCTGGAGGCTCACCCGGTCGGTTCGACCGTCGAGGGCGAAGTCAAGAACGCCACCGAGTTCGGCCTGTTCGTCGGCCTGGACAACGACATCGACGGCATGGTCCACCTGTCGGACCTGGACTGGAACGTGTCGGGCGAAGAAGCCATCCAGCGTTACCGCAAGGGCGAGACGATCAAGGCCAAGGTCCTGGACGTCGACATCGACAAGGAGCGCGTCTCCCTGGGCGTCAAGCAGCTCGGCGGCGACCCGATGGAAGGCGACGTCTACAAGCGCGGCCAGCAGATCACCGTCACCGTGACGGCGATCGAGACCGGCGGCATCGAGGTCAAGTTCGGTGAAGACGACGCGCCGGTCACGGCCTTCGTCCGCAAGTCGGACCTCTCGCGCGACCGCAACGAGCAGCGCACCGAGCGCTTCGCCGTGGGCGACCGCGTCGACGCCATGATCACCGGCGTCGACAAGGCCACGCGCCGCGTCTCCGTCTCGATCAAGGCCCTCGAGATGAAGGACGAACAGGAAGCCATCGAGCAGTTCGGGTCGTCGGACTCGGGCGCCTCGCTGGGCGACATCCTGGGCGCCGCGCTCAAGAACGCAGCCAAGGACTAATCGTCCTCGGTGATCGGGAAACGGGGCGGCCGGAGCGATCCGGCCGCCCTTTTTCTTTGGCCGCGACCCTGGCTCTTTGCGACGTATTTTCTTCCTCACGCGGCCCATCGGCGGCGAAACCTGCCACGCTGGAATGCAAGAAACCTTCACGACGATGCGTTTTGCCCTTTCTTCCTGTGGCGACAGGCGGTTAGGGTGTCTTCCCGGACGGTGAAACCATGGCGGGGGCCTGAATGATCAAGTCTGAACTGATCGAGAAGTTGGCGGCTGAGAACCTGCACCTCACCCATGCCGAGGTGGAGCGGGTCGTAAATGTGATCCTCGGCTGCATGACTGACACCCTGTCCGAAGGCGGACGGGTCGAGCTTCGCGGCTTCGGCGCCTTTTCGGTGCGCAGCCGACCGGCGCGGACGGGGCGCAACCCCCGCACCGGCGAAACGGTCGAGGTCCCGGCCAAGGCCGTGCCCTTCTTCAAGAGCGGCAAGGAGCTGCGCGAGCGGCTGAACGCCTCCGGCGACGCCTGATATCATCTGAAAGACTGATTCAATGAGCCTGCTGTCCGAGTTTCGGGAATTCGCCGCGCGCGGCAACGTCGTCGACCTGGCGGTCGGGGTCATCATCGGGGCCTCGTTCGGCAAGATCGTCACCAGCCTGGTCGATCAGGTGGTGATGCCGCCAATCGGCCTGCTGCTGGGCCGGGTGGACTTCTCCAAGCTGGAGTGGGTCCTGGTGCCGGAAGACCCGGCGACAGAGGCGGTCGAGAAGGTGGCCATTCAATACGGCGCCTTCATCAACACCCTGATCCAATTCCTGATCGTGGCCTTCGTGGTTTTCCTGATGGTCAAGATGGTCAACAAGCTGCGCCGCGAGCAGCCGGCCGGGCCTGAGGCGCCCGCTGCGCCGACGCCGACCGAAGCGCTGCTGGCCGAAATCCGCGACGAGCTGAAGGCGCGCTCCTAAACGGCGGCGCCGGACGAGGGCCGCAACCGGCCCTCGTTTCCCTTCATGCCCGCGCCTGCACCGCTTGAGCGCGCAGGGGCGTCGACGCCAGCCTCAGGGCGGCGCTGGCGCGCGCCGGCAGGGGGCGCAGACAGAAGGAATAGTCGCCGTCATAGGGCGTGGGCCGCCAGCCCGCGTCCTGCATCCCATCGTCGAAGGCGATGTGACAGTGGCCCCAGCCGCCCTCGCGCCAGGCCTTTTGGCCCAGTCGGCCCAGGGCGGCGAGCAGGTCGGGCGACACCACCTGCAGCCGCACCTTGGCGGCGCCCAGCGCCGGCGCCATGCGACGCAGGCCCTCGACCAGCGCCTGGACCGCCGTCGAATCATTGTCCAGCGCGACCAGGTCGATGATCTCCAGGATCGGCGGCTCCAGCGGCGTCTGCTTGTTCAGCATGGCCACCGCGAAACCCGTCAGGCGCCCGCCGTCGCGATAGGCCAGGCTCAGCGGCGGCACCGTCAGATCGGGGTCCGACAGACGCCAGCGCATGATGTCCGGGCTGCGGTCCGCCATCAGCCGCCCCTCGGCGCGCAGGGCCGTCCAGAACCGGGCGTAGTCCGAGCGCTGCGACAGGTCGGGGCTGAGGCTGACCCCGTCTGGCAGGCGGCTTTCGGCCTGACGCAGGCGGCGCTCGCCGTTGAGGCGGGGCAGGGGGGACAGCTGCTCGCCCAGCAGGCGCGCCAGCGTCGGAGCGCGGTCCACGACCTCGCGCAGGCCCCGTCCATACAGGCAGGCCGCCGGGTCGATCAGCCAGGACAGCTTCAGCGTATGGGTTTCGGGCGGCCAGGGAACCATGCCGTGCCGCTGGTACAGCGGACTGGAGCGGGCGTTGGCGTTCAGCGTGTAGCGGGCGAAACAGGCGGGTTGGTCGATGAAGGCGTTGATCAGGGCCCGGCTGCGGCCCCGCTGCGCCGGAGGCACGACGATGGAATAGCCCGTCGCGGCGTGCAGGCGTTGATCGTTGCTCCAGAAGCGCTGGATGAAGTTGCCGACGAAGGCTTCAGGCCCGGCGCCGTGGTCGATCACCCAGCCGTGCGGGGCGTCGATCTCGGCCGAGGCCGGGTTCGCCATCAACCAGCGCCAGCCCGCCGCCGACCGTTCCGGCCACCATACGCTGCTGTGCAGTCGATTGACGGCCTCGAGATCGCTTTCGTTGAACGGGCGCAACGACATGTCTGTTTGAATCTCCCCAGCCCAGTTTCGGCGTTCGAGGAGCGTGCGCGAAATATGTGTAGAATGATCTAATCACCCTCAAAACGCGAACTTTGCGACGATCAGGCGCCCGTCGGCGGCCAAGATTTGGCCGTTAACGCTTGTTTGCAATCCGTGACCGTGCTGTTTCTGGACGCTTCCACGCCCGTCGGGGGCGTCAGACAATGGAGCTTGCCGTTGAGCACGACGGACGGAGGGGGCGCGCGACCTGCGCGCCGGCCCGGCACTCGAGGGGGCGACGCCCAGGCGATGGCCCAGACGGTGACTGTGAATAAGGCGAAGTCGATCATGATCTGCGCGGGGGCCCAGGCATGAATATCGTCATCGCCATCGGTCTGATCATCACCCTGGTCACGGGCGTGCCCGTGCTGATGCAGATCCTGAAACACCACCCGCGCGGACTGATCATCCTGTTCTTCGCGGAGATGTGGGAGCGCTTCTCCTACTATGGGATGCGCGGCATCCTGATCTTCTTCCTGACCCAGCACTTCCTGTTCGACGACGCCCAGGCCGGTTCGGCCTACGGCTCCTACACCTCGCTGGTGTACCTGCTGCCGCTGCTGGGCGGCATGATGGCCGACCGCTTCATCGGCACGCGCAAGGCCGTGGCGTTCGGCGCCCTGCTGCTGGTGGCCGGTCACGGCATGATGGCCTTCGAGGGGCGTCCCGCCACCGAAACCCTGACCTATCAGGGCGCGGCCTATGAAATCTCGGCCGAGGGCCGCGGCGCCGCGCGCGACGTGGGCCTGATGGTCAACGGCCAGAAATACGCCTTCGCCCCGGTCGAGAACGGCCTGGCGATCCAGAACCTGCCGCAGGACGCGCCGATCCCGGCCGTGCTGCCGACCGGCGACTACAAGATCGAGGTCACCCGCGACCTGGCGGGCATCAACGTCTTCTACCTGGCCATCGCCCTGATCATCATGGGGGTGGGCTATCTGAAGCCGAACATCTCCACCATCGTGGGGCAGCTGTATCCTGACGGCGACCCGCGCCGGGATTCGGGCTTTACCCTCTACTATTACGGCATCAACCTGGGGGCCTTCTGGGCCGCGGTGCTGTGCGGCTATCTGGGCCAGACGGTCGGCTGGTGGGCGGGCTTCGGCCTGGCCGGGGTCGGCATGGCGCTGGGCTGGGTCGTCTTCGTCCTGGGCAAGCCGCTGCTGCAGGGCAAGGGCGAGCCGCCGGTCGAAGGCGAGCTCAACAAGCCCTTCCTGGGCCCGCTGAACCGCGAGTGGTCGATCTATCTGCTCAGCGTGCTGGGCGTCGGCGTGGTGTGGTTCATGGTTCAGCGCAACGCCCTGGTGGGCTGGGTGCTGGGCGCCGCCACCGTCGCGTCGCTGGCCTTCATCGCCTATATCATCGTCAAGGTCTGCGAGAACCGCATCCAGCGCGAACGCATGATGCTGGCGGTGGTGCTGATCTTCGGCTCGGTGGTCTTCTTCACCCTGTTCGAACAGGCCGGCACCTCGCTGAACCTGTTCGCCGACCGTAACGTCGACCTCAGCCTGACGCCGACGGCGGTTCAGTTCCTGGGCGTCACCGTCGGCACCCCGGCCCAACTGGCGGCGGCGGGCATCACGCCCACGGGCTTCTGGATCGACGCCACGGTGACGGCGGCGCAGACCCAGTCGTTCAACGCCGGCTTCATCCTGATCTTCGCGCCGATCATGGCGGCCCTGTGGGCCTTCCTGGGCCGACGCAACATGGACCCCAACCCGGTGCTGAAGTTCGGCCTCGGCCTGCTGCAGGTCGGCCTGGGCTTCATGATCGTGGTGTGGGGCGCCGGCCTGGCCGATTCGGCCTTCCAGATGCCGGTGCTGCTGCTGGGCCTGCTCTACATGTTCCACACCCTTGGCGAGCTGTTCCTGTCGCCGGTGGGCCTGTCGGAAATCACCAAGCTGTCGCTGGCCAAGGTCGTCAGCTTCATGATGGCCGTGTGGTTCCTGGCCTCGTCGATTGCTCAGTACGTCGGCGGCTGGATCGCCGGTCTGGCCGGGACCGAGACGGTCGGCGGCCAGGTGCTGGACCCGGGCGCCGCGCTGCGCACCTCGCTGGAGGTGTTCGGCATGCTGGGCGTGTGGGGCATGGGCATCGGCGTCGGTTTCATCGTCCTCAGCTTCTTCATCAAGGGCTGGTCGCACGAGAAGGCGCCGCACTAGAGCAAAAAGCCGGTCCGGCGTTCGCGCGCCGGACCGGCCGACCATCAAAGGAAAGGGCGGCGTCTCGCAGGAGGCGCCGCCCTTTTCAGTTGTCCGGGGAAAGGCCCCGGCTGGTTCCGGGGCGCGTGGTTTCAATTCCTCAGAAGGTCTTGCGCAGCCGGATCTGATAGAAGGTGCGCGGGTCGATGAAGCGGTTCTCGACAAAGGCGATCGGCCGCGTCTCGCGATCCGCGAACTGGGTGAGCTGGACGTTGAAGTCGTCCCAGATGTTGATCTGGGCGCGGATCGACAGGGTCGGCGTCGGCTTATACTCGCCCCACAGCTCATAGTAGTCGTGACCGCGCCAGCCCGAGATCTGGTCCGGACGATAGTTCTGCTGGCCCAGAAGGGGGATCCAGGCGCCGCCCCACTGCATCTTCCAGCGCGTGATGTCCTGCTGGAAGGTGATGGTCGCCTGACTGGCGCGGACGCCGGAGATGGGGCGGATCTCGCCGGTGGTCGGGTCGGTGACTTCGGTGTGGTTCCAGGTGTTGCGGAAGCCGAACTTGCCGCCCGAGACGCCCAGTTTGTCGGTCGGAACGGTGACGTTCAGCACCAGCTGGTCCAGCGTCCCGTCGCCGATATTGCCCACGGCGGCGTAACCGCCTTCCAGGGGGATGACGTCGATGGCGTCGGTGATCTCGTCATGGCGCAGGCCGATGCTGACGACGCCTTCGCCCCAGAAGCGTTTTTCATAGGTCAGTTCTGCGACCCAGCGCGATTCGGGATGCAGGTTCACATTGCCGCCGAAGACATTGCCGTCGGCGAACTCGGCCGAGGCGGCGAAGTCGCTGAAGTCCAGCTGACCGACGGTGCGCTCCAGCCGCAGGCGCAGCTGATTGTTGGCCGCCGGGGTCCAGGTGGCCAGCAGGCGCGGCTTGGCGAAGAAGAAGCTCTTTTCCTGATCCGCGTCGCCGGACTGGCTGATGGTCGAGGATTCCAGCCGCAGGCCGCTTTCCAGCGTCCACTTCGGGTTGATGCGCCAGGTCGCCTTGCCGAACAGTTCGCCGCGCGTCTCCTCGACCTTGACCGAGGCGGAGGGCAGGGGAACGCCGACGCCGTCGACCGAATAGGCCTGGTCGCGCTGCATCATGTTGTAGGCGATTTCGCCGCCCGCCTCGAAATCCATCGACGGGGTCCGCTCATAGCGCACCAGGCCGCGCAGGATGGTTTCGGATGACTTGCCGTCAGAACTGAACAGTTGTTCCGGGCTCTGGACGTCAACCACCCGGCCGCGTGAGACCGAGGCCGAGTCATAGTCGCCGAACTCATGGATGAAGCGGGTTTCCAGCTTCAGCTTCTCGGACAGGGGGCGGGTGTAGACGACGCCGAACTCGCCGCTATTACCGTCTTCATCATACAGGCTTTCGCGCAGCACGCCGGGCGCGGTCTGGCGGTTGATGTTGTGCCAGTCGTTGATCCCATAACGCGCCGTCAGGTCGACCTTGCCGCCCAGGAAAGGACTGGAGAAGTTGCCGCGGATCGAGTTCCCGCCGCCGTAGCCGTCGTTGTAGTAATCTTCGGCGCGCAGGGTCTCTCCGTTCGGGCCGACCCGGCGCAGCGGACCGGCGCCGTTGGAGTCGCTCATGGAGATGCCGTCGCTTAAGGTCACGCCCCAGGTGCGATCGCCCTTGCGCTCGGTGAACTGATAGGAGCCGCCGAACAGGTCCTGGCCGCCCTCGAACAGATTGGCGTTGAAGGTGGCGATATGCTCGCGGCTGACCGTGTTTTTCAGGATGACGTTGGCGACGACGGAATAGCCCTGCATCTCGATGCCCGGCGCCCCGCCGCGGATCAGTTCGATACGCTCGACCTGGCTGGCCACGGTGCGGCTCAGCACGTTGGAGCCGGTGTCGTTCTTGGAGGCCGGGCGCGAGCCGTTGATCAGGACGTTGCCGACGGCGCCTTCAAAGCCACGCGCGCCGTCGCCGTCGTTGACCGAGAAGCCCGGCACCCGGTTGACCATGTCCAGCGCCGTGTTGGGGCGGGCGTCGACGAAGAAGTCGGGGGTGAAGATCAGCACGGCCTGGTCGCCGGGGACGGCGGACTGCCGGGCCGGGGCGTCGGCCCGATCAGCGGCCCGATCAGCGGCCAGGGCGGCGGCCGGCGCGGCGGCGGCCAGCAGCAGTGCGGTGGTCGCCAGCAGGGCGCTCTTGGTGTTCATCTGTCCTCTCCCTCGGTGTCGGCCGAGGTGTGGACGGGCCGTGTTGCGATCTCCAGTTACAAGCTGGACAGGTGGATTAAATCGCGGACAGCATTACGGGGATTTCATTACAGCCAGGAAAAAGGAATGAATATAACGCTGAAATGCATAGCCGCTCTTCTTCCCTAGTCTTGTCGTTAGTTTCGGCTTTCGCCCTGTCGGTCGGGACGGCGAAAGCGCAAGAGGCGGCGGCTCCCAATACGGTCGAGGACGTCGTGGTCACCGCCCGTCGTATCGAGGGGCCGATGTGGGAGGTCCGGCGCGGCGACAGCGTGCTGTTCCTGGTCGGGGCCATAGAAGGCCTGCCGCGCGACATGGAATGGCGCACCGACGCCCTGCTCTCGGCGGTCGAGCGGGCCGACCGGGTGCTGTTTCCTATTCAGGGGCAGGCGTCTCTGGCGGATGTCGGACGCCTCGTCTGGCGCATCCGCACCCTGACGCGCCAGCCGGATGGACGGACCAGCGCCGACTACCTGTCGCCAGAACTGGAGGCGCGGGTCCAGCGGATCACGGGCGAGGGGCCCAGCCGCAAGAGTTTCATGATGCTGTCGGCGGACCTGATGGAGCACGGCGGCTACGCCCGCCGGGCGCGCCCCGTCTCCGAAATCGTGCGCCGCGCCGCCCGCGCCAACAAGAAGGCGGCTGAGCCGGTGGGCGTCTATCGCGGCGACGAGATGATCGACAAGGTGCTGACCACGCCGCCCGAAGCGTATCTGAACTGCATGGAGGCCGCGACGACGGCGGCCGAGGCCGGGCCGGGAAACGGCGCCCAGCGGGTCGAGGACTGGCGGCAGCGACGCGTCCCCGACGTCCTGGCCTCGACGCTGGATCAAGCGGTCGACGCCTGCTCCTACTGGTCGGTGATGGGGCAGGGCAAACGGCTGCGTGATGTCTGGCGTCAAGGCATGGCCCAGTCCCTGTCCGAGGCGGGGGTCACTGTCGCCATAGTGCCGCTCAGGCTGCTGGCCGAACCGAACGGTATGCTGGATCAACTGGCGCGAGAGGGGCTCGATCCGCTGGGTCCCGATTGGCGCGCCCCCCAGCCTTGATGCAAGACCGGGGCGGTCAGACCGCCGTGCCGCCGACCGTCAAGCCGCCGATCTTGAGGCTGGGCTGGCCGATGCCGACGGGGACGCCCTGGCCGGCCTTGCCGCAGGTGCCGACGCCGGGGTCGAAGGCGAAGTCGTCGCCGATCATCTGGATCTGGGTCAGGGCCGTGGCCCCGTCGCCGATCAGGGTGGCGCCGCGCACAGGCGCGGTGATCTTGCCGTCCTCGATCAGATAGGCCTCGGTGCACTGGAAGACGAATTTGCCGTTGGTGATGTCCACCTGGCCGCCGCCGAAGTTGGCGGCGTAGAGGCCGCGCTTGGTCGAGGCGATCATGTCGGCCTGCGAATCCTTGCCGCCTTCCATGAAGGTGTTGGTCATGCGCGGCATCGGCGTGTGGGCGAAGGACTGGCGGCGGCCGTTGCCGGTGGCGTTCGCGCCCAACTGACGCGCCGACAGCCGGTCGTGCATCAGGCCGACCATGATGCCGTCCTCGATCAGCACGGTGCGCGAGGTCGGGGTGCCTTCGTCGTCGAACGACAGGGAGCCGCGACGGCCGGCGATGGAGCCGTCATCCACGACCGTCACGCCCGGCGCGGCGACCCGCTTGCCCATCATGCCGGTGAACACCGACGAACCCTTGCGGTGGAAGTCGCCCTCGAAACCGTGGCCGACGGCCTCGTGCAGCAGGACGCCGGGCCAGCCCGCGCCCAGAACCACGTCCATTTCGCCCGCCGGGCAGTCGACGGCCTCCAGATTGACCAGGGCCTGACGCAGGGCCTCGTCGACCTGGGCCTGCCAGCGTTCGGGGGCGATCCATTCCTCGAAGCCCGCGCGGCCGCCGGCTCCGGACGAGGCGCTTTCGCGCTTGCCGTCCTTCTCGACGGTGACGGAGACGTTCAGCCGCACCAGCGGGCGCAGGTCGCTGAGCAGCCGCCCGTCGCCGCGCAGGATGTCGATGGCGCGGCGCTCGCCGACCAGGGAGGCCGAGACCTGCACCACGCGCGGATCGCGGGCGCGGGCCCAGGCGTCGATCTCGGCCAGCAGGGCGATCTTGTCCGAGAAGGCCGGGGCCAGCAGCGGATCGACCGGATCATAGAGGCGTTGGTTGGTGGCGCGCGGCGCCTCGGCGGCGGTTCCGTCATAGCCGCGCTTGGCGAGCGCAGCGCTGTCGGCGGCGCGGCGGATGGCGGCGGCGGAGATTTCGTTGGCGTGGGCGTAACCGGCCGTCTCGCCCGCCACCACGCGCAGGCCGAAGCCCTCCACCGCGTCATAGGAGGCGCCCTTCAGCCGACCGTCGTCGAAGACCAGGGATTCGCTCTCGGTCTTTTCGAGGAACAGCTCCCCGTCGTCGGCGCCCGCCAGGGCGGTCTGCAGGATCGACAGGGCCTCGTCCGGGGCTACGCCCGCGGCGTCGAGGATGGGGGAGGGGGAGGCGGCGTTGCTCATGGAGGCTAGATAGGGGCTGAGGAGCGCCGCGTCACGGCCCGCAAAGCAATCGGCCCCTCTCGCCGTGCGAAAGGGGCCGATCAGGCGGTCAGTCGGTGGGCGTGGATCAGTCCTGCGACACCTCGCCGGAGCCGCTGACCGACTGGCGCAGTTCGCCGGGGCGGCGGGTCAGGCGGACCTCGCCGCTGCCCGAGACGTCGACCTCGGCCTTGCCGCTGGGGCCGACGCGGACATCGCCCGAGCCGCTGACCTGGACCTTGGCGTCCTCGACGATCAGTTCGTCGAGGCGGGCGTCGCTGGAGCCCGAGGCGTCCACCGTTACGGCGCCGGTGCGGCCCTGAACGCGCACGTCCGACGCGCCGGTCAGGGTCAGGTCCAGCGTCGGCTGGTCATAGCCGCGGATCTTCAGCTCGGTCGGGCCGGACAGGTCGAAGGCCTTCACCGAGGGCGCCTTGATGATGATCTTCAGGGCGTCGGTCTCGCTCCAGCCGCGAATGCCGGTGCGGGTCCAGCGGACATAGCTGCGGTCGCCGCGCGGGGCTTCCTCGAGCGTCAGGCGGCCGTTGGCGAAGCGGACGCGGTTCACCACCGTCTCGGCGCCCGTGACGGTGATGCCCGGCGCGTCGGCCTGCTGGTCGTAGACGACGTCGGCGGGGATGTTGATGGCCAGACGCTCGTCGCCCGTCCATGCGATGGTGCGCGTGGCGTCCGGCGACACCTGGCCGCGCTCGACGGTGAAGCCGCTGTCGCCGGCCTCGTCGTCGGTGATCACCCAGGTCCAGTCGTGGCGGGCCAGGTCGCGGCCGCCCACGGCGAAGGCGCCGCCGAAACCGACGATGGCCAGGATCAGGCCTGCGCCGGAGATGATGAGCAGATTGCGGATCATGACGTGTTCTCCCCTCTGTCGCTTAGGCCTGGGGTTCCAGGGCGGGTTTGATGACGCGGTAGTGCAGCCGGGCGTACCAGACGGTGGCGTCGATCAGCCACTTGGTCAGCAAGGCCATGGTTCCGACCATGAAGATGCCCAGACCCATCAGGCCGACGCCCAGCAGCGCGGCGGCCAGCGCCCCGCCCGGCAGGCCCATGAAGGCGCCCGCCACCATGACGAAGCCGCCGGCGATGAAGACGCCGACCCCTCCCAGCAGCAGGGACAGCACCGTGCCGAAGACGGGCAGGGCGATCGGCAGCAGGATCAGGATGTCGATGGCGCCCAGACCCAGGATGCCGAACACGGCCCCGGCGGCGGACGACGCCGACGGCTCCTGACGCCAGCGCTTGGCGCCGGCCTCGGCCTTCAGTTCGCGGGCCAGGCGATCGGGATCGCCCAGGGCCTCAGCCACCTCGGCCTCGCTGCGTCCGGCGGCGGCGCCGTCGGCGAAGTGGGCTTCGTAGTCGGCGACGATCTCATTGGCGGCGGCGGCGGGCAGGCCCACCAGGCCGCGGCGCAGGCGCGCCAGAAATTCCGCGCGGTTCATTGGTCCTCTCCCCTGTCAGCTTGGGCGGTCGATTCGGTTTGGGCGCTCTGGTCGAGCAGGGCGGGCGTTTCCGCCGGGGCCTGGGCGACGATGACGGATTCGCCTTCATCGCCCGCGATCAGGGCCTCGACGGCGCGGGCGAAGGCCCGCCACTCGCCGGTCTGGCCGTCCAGGGCGCGGCGCCCCGCATCGGTCAGTCGATAATATTTCCGCGACGGGCCGCTGGATGATTCGACCATATAGGTCTCGACCAGGCCGTCGGTCTGCATCCGCCGCATCAGCGGATAGATGGTGCCTTCGCCCATGCCGATGGCGTCGGACAGGCGGCTGGCGATCTCATAGGCGTAGCTGTCGCGCCGGGCGAGCAGCGCCAGGACACACAGCCCCAGCACGCCTTTCTTCAGTTGAATGTCGATGGTGTCGCGCATGGCCTCCCTGCGGGCCTCCCTCTTGGGCATCCCTGTCTGGATGACGAAGAGGTATCGCAAGGTATCTTGTGGTGCAAGGTAGCTGTTCAAACATGACAGCGAATTAATCGACCGCATTTTGTCGAGACGGCGCCCTAGGTGCGCTTGATCGCTTGGCAAGGGCGATCCGAGCCGATAAGGACCGGCCCATGACACGCCGAGGTCCTCTGGGCCCGGCGACGCTTGCGAATTGCTCGCAAACGTCTGCTGCTGAACGGTTTATGAGGACTTCTCTAATGGGGATGGGCATGCGAGCCATGGCGCGGTTGGGAGGCGGTATCGCCGCGACCGCCCTTGCCGCCATTTTCGCCGCGCCGGCGATGGCGCAGGATGTGTTGGGTCAGCCGGTTCCGGCGGGCCTGGGCCTGCAGACGGCCGCCGCGCCGCTGGCGCATGAGGCTCACTTCTTCCACAACATCGTGCTGATGCCGGTCATCACCGCCATCTGCGTGCTGGTGCTGGTTCTGCTGGTGTGGATCGCGATCCGCTACAACAAGCGCGCCAATCCGACTCCGGCCAAGTGGAGCCACAACACCCTGATCGAAGTGATCTGGACGGTGGTGCCGGTGCTGATCCTGGTCGGCATCTCCCTCTTCTCGTTCCGCCTGCTGTTCGCCTACCACGACTATCCGGATGCGGACGTCACGGTGAAGATCACCGGCAACCAGTGGAACTGGGGCTATGAATATCCGGACCAGGGCGTGGCCGAGTACATCTCGAACATGCTGCCGGAAGACAAGACGACCAAGCAACTGTACCGCCTGGCCGCCGATGAGCCGATGGTGGTGCCGGTCGGCGAGAACGTCCGCCTGCTGATCACCGCTTCGGACGTCATCCACGCCGTCGCCATTCCGGCCTTCGCGATCAAGGTCGACGCCGTTCCGGGCCGTATGAACGAGACCTGGTTCCGCGCCGAGAAGGAAGGCGACTACTACGGCCAGTGCTCTGAACTGTGCGGCGTCGACCACGCCTTCATGCCGATCCACGTCAAGGTGGTCAGCAAGCAGGCCTTCGCCGAATGGGTCGCCTCCAAGGGCGGCTCGATGACCAAGGCGGCTGACGAAGCCGCTGCTGCGGCCGCGCCCGCCGCCGCCGAAGCGCCCGCCGCTCCGGCTGCCGGCGCCGCCGCCCCGACCGACGCCGCGCCTGCGGCCCCCGCAACCGCCGCCGCGCCCGCCGCGCCGGCTGCTCAGTAAGAGAGACGCGAGAGCCCAGACCGATGGCCACCGCAGCTGTTCACGATCCGCACGACCACAAGCCGGGTTTCTTCACCCGCTGGTTCCTGTCGACCAACCATAAGGACATCGGGCTTCTGTACCTGATGTTCGCCATCTTCACCGGCCTCATCGGCGGCGCCCTGTCGGGCCTGATCCGGTGGGAGCTGGCGGAGCCGGGCATCCAGATCTTCAAGGAAGGCTCCTTCGTCCAGTATCTGGGCCTGGTTGAGGCTTCCAAGCACGGCTACAACGCCACCGTCACGGCGCACGCCCTGATCATGGTGTTCTTCGTCGTCATGCCGGCGACGATGGGCGGCTTCGGCAACTACTTCATCCCGATCATGATCGGGGCGCCGGACATGGCCTTCCCGCGTCTGAACAACATTTCGTTCTGGCTGATCTTCTTCGCCTTCGTGCTGCTGATCCTGTCGATGTTCGTCGACGGCGGGCCGGGGCGCGGGTTCGGCGGGGGCTGGACCTCCTATCCGCCGCTGTCGACCATGGGTCACGCAGGGCCGTCGTTCGACCTGGCGATCTTCTCGCTGCACGTCGCCGGCGCCTCGTCGATCCTGGGCGCGATCAACTTCATCACCACCATCTTCAACATGCGCGCGCCGGGCATGACCCTGCACCGCATGCCGCTGTTCGCCTGGGGCGTGCTGATCACCGCCTTCCTGCTGCTGATCTCGCTGCCGGTTCTGGCGGGCGCCATCACCATGCTGCTGTCGGACCGTAACTTCGGCACGTCGTTCTTCGACCCGGCCGGCGGCGGCGACCCGGTGATGTACCAGCACCTGTTCTGGTTCTTCGGCCACCCCGAAGTGTACATCATGATCCTGCCGGGCTTCGGCATGATCTCGCACATCGTCTCGACCTTCTCGAAGAAGCCGATCTTCGGCTACCTCGCGATGGCCTACGCCATGGTCGCCATCGGCTTCATCGGCTTCATCGTGTGGGCGCACCACATGTATACGGTCGGCATGAGCGTGAATCTGCGCGCTTATTTCGTGGCCGCGACCATGATCATCGCCGTGCCCACGGGCGTGAAGATCTTCAGCTGGATCGCCACCATGTGGGGCGGCTCGATCACCTTCAAGACGCCCATGCTGTGGGCGATGGGCTTCATCTTCCTGTTCACCGTCGGCGGCGTGACCGGCGTGGTCCTGTCGAACGCCGGCATCGACTACAGCCTGCACGACACCTACTACGTCGTGGCGCACTTCCACTACGTGCTGTCGCTGGGCGCCATCTTCTCGATCTTCGCCGCCTTCTACTACTGGTACGAGAAGATGTTCGGGGTGAAGTACAACGAGTTCCTGGGCCAGGCGCACTTCTGGATCATGTTCATCGGCGTGAACCTGATCTTCTTCCCGCAGCACTTCCTGGGCCTGCAGGGCATGCCGCGTCGTTACGTCGACTATCCGGAAGCCTTCACCTACTGGAACTACGTGTCCTCGGTGGGCTACGTCATCACCATCGTCGGCGTCGGCGTCTTCCTGGTGATGCTGCTGGAGTCGGCCATCCGTCGCCGCAAGGCCGAGGCCAACCCGTGGGGCGAAGGCGCCACCACCCTGGAGTGGACCCTGTCCTCGCCGCCGCCGCACCACCAGTTCAACGAACTGCCGGTGGTCAAGGCGGACAACCACTGATCCTTATCGGATAGACCCGGAGAGGCCGCCCTTCCGCAACCGGAAGGGCGGCCTTTGCTCTTTATGACCATGACCGATCACCCCGCCCGCGAAACCCCGCTTGTCACCAGCGCCCAGCCGGAAGATTTCTTCCAGTTGCTGAAGCCGCGCGTCATGTCGCTGGTGGTGTTCACCGCGGTCACCGGACTGATCGTCGCGCCGGGACGGCTGGACTGGATCAACGCCGTCGTCGCCATCCTGTGCATCGCCATGGGGGCGGGGGCCGCCGGCGCGCTCAACATGGCGATCGAGGGCGAGACCGACGCCCTGATGCGCCGCACCCGGGGCCGGCCCGTCGCCGCCGGACGGGTGCGCAAGAACGACGCCATGGCCTTCGGCATGGTGTTGTCGGTCTTCTCGGTCATGCTGCTGGGCATGACGACCAATTGGCTGGCGGGCGGACTGCTGGCCCTGACCATCGTCTACTACGCCTGGCTCTACACCCTGGTGCTGAAGCGCCGCACGCCCCAGAACATCGTCATCGGCGGGGCGGCGGGCGCCTTTCCCCCGGTGATCGGCTGGGCCGCCGTGACGGGCGACGCCCCGTGGCAGGCCTGGCTGCTGTTCCTGATCATCTTCACCTGGACCCCGCCGCACACCTGGGCCCTGGCTCTTTATTCGGCCGGAGATTACGCCAAGGCGGGCATTCCGATGATGCCGGTGGCGCGCGGCGCCAAGTCCACCCGCCTGCAGATCCTACTCTACACCCTGGTCTTCGTGCCGGTGGCGATCGCCCCGGCGCTGACGGGGCTGGGCGGGCCCATCTATCTGGTGGTGTCGATCGTCGGCGGCGTGGCCTTCCTGGGCCTGGCGCTGCGGCTCTATCGCTCGCGCGCGGGCGATCAGCCCGACAAGGCCGAGGCCGTGGGACGAGAGGCCGCATTGTATGACGTCCGGGCCGAGGCCAAACCGGCCCGCAACCTGTTCGCCTTTTCCATTCTGTATCTTATGGCGCTGTTCTCGGCCCTCCTGGTCGAGCATTTGCCCGGCGTTGGAGGCTAAACCCCTATGTCCCAACTCAAATACATCAAGCTGACCGATGAGCAGGCCCGCGCGCGCAAGCGTCGCAATGTGGCCATCGCCCTGGGCCTGCTGGGGTTCATCGCCCTGGTCTACCTGGTCACCCTGTCGCGGATGAGCGCCAACAACGAGGCGCGCAAGGCGGCCGAGGCCGAGGCCCTGGCGACGCTGGAGCGCGCCGATCCGGCCCTGCCGCCTCCGGTTCAGCCGGACGCGCCCGCGTCCTCGGAGGCAGCCCGGCCGTGACCAAGCAGAACAAGGTCGCGATCCTGTGCGCGGCTCTGGTGCTGACGATGACCGGCGCGGCCTTTGCGGCGGTGCCCCTCTATCGCATCTTCTGTCAGGTGACGGGCTTTGACGGCACGGTGAAGCGGGCCGAGGCGGCCCCGACGCAGATCCTGGATCAGGAGGTGCTGATTCGGTTCGACACCAATGTGCGCGATCTGCCCATGACCTTCCGCGCCGAAACCCTGAGCCAGAAGGTGCGGATCGGCGAGACCGGCATGGCCTATTTCGAGGTGACCAACACCTCGAACCAGACCCTGCACGCCACGGCGGCCTATAATGTCGTGCCCGAGCGGGCGGGGCCTTATTTCCAGAAACTGCAGTGTTTCTGCTTCGAAGGTCAGGAAATCGCGCCGGGCGCGACGGTTTCCTTCCCGATTCAGTATTTCGTGGCGCCCGAACTGGCGACCGACGCCGAGGTGAAGGGCGTGCGCCAGATCACGCTGAGCTACACCTTCTTCCCGACCAAGGGCTTCCAGCAGGCGGCTGCGAACGACTCTGCTGTTGGCAAAGCCGGATAGCGAGGGCTATAGCCCTCTTCAAACATTCTCGCCTTGATTACAGAGACTCCAGGAATGGCCGACGCGCACGCGAAACCGCAACACGACTACCACCTGGTCGACCCCAGCCCGTGGCCGCTGGTCGGCTCCTTCTCCGCCTGCGTCATGTTCATCGGCGCCGTCGTGTGGATGAAGGGGCTGTTCGGCCTCGAAGCCGGCACCAAGTGGATGTTCTTCGTCGGCCTGGCCGGCGTCCTGTTCACCATGTTCTCGTGGTGGTCGGACGTGGTGAAGGAAAGCCGCAAGGGCGACCACACCCCCGTCGTCGGCATCGGCCTGCGTTACGGCATGGTGCTGTTCATCGCGTCGGAAGTGATGTTTTTCGTCTCCTTCTTCTGGATGTTCTTCGACATGGCGATCTTCAATGAATCGCGTGCGATCATCCCGGAAGTCGGCAACTGGATGGACACCGCCGCCGCCTGGAAGACCTGGCCGCCGACGGGCGTCGAGCTGCTGGATCCGTGGAGCCTGCCGCTCATGAACACGGTCATCCTGCTGCTGTCGGGCACGACCCTGACCTGGGCGCACCACGCCATCATCGCCGGCGACCGCAAGGCCGCCAAGATGGGCCTGCTGATCACCGTCCTGCTGGGCTTGCTGTTCACCGGCGTTCAGGCCTATGAGTATTACCACATCCTGCACGGCCACCTGTTCTTCAGCGAAGACGCGGCCCAGGCCAAGCTGTACGGTTCGATCTTCTTCATGACGACGGGCTTCCACGGCTTCCACGTCGCGGTCGGCACCATCTTCCTGGCTGTCTGCCTGCTGCGCCTCCAAGTCGGTCAGATGTCGCCGCAGAAGCACTTCGGCCTCGAAGCCGCCGCCTGGTACTGGCACTTCGTCGACGTGGTGTGGCTGTTCCTGTTCGTCTTCATGTACGTCGTCTTCGGTTGATCGAACACGACGGACAAGTCGAGCTTTCGTCGGCGCGGGGCCCCAGGTCCCGCGCCGATTTGCTTGTCTGGCCTGCCGTGCGCGCAGGGCTGAGGGGGCGCTGTCCCGCCTGCGGGCGCGGGCCGCTGTTCGATGGCTTCCTGAAGCGCCGTGCGTCCTGCGAGGCGTGCGGCTTTGATCTGGGCGCGGTCGAGACGGGCGACGGCGCGGCCACCTTCATCATGCAGATCGTCGGCTTCCTGGTCGGGTTTTCGGCGCTGGCGGTCGAGATCGCCTTCAGCCCGCCGATCTGGCTGCACCTTATCATCTGGCTGCCGCTGGTCGCCGGTCTGGCCCTGGCCTTGATGCGGCCGGGAAAGGGGTTGATGACGGCGCTTCAGATGCTGCGTCAGCGCAGCGACGATTCACACCGAGAGACCCGATGACCGACGCCGCCCGGCCTCGTTTTCCCTATGTCCTGACTGTCGTGACGGTGCTGGCGCTGGCCCTGCTGCTGACGCTGGGCGTGTGGCAGGCGCAGCGGCTGCAGTGGAAGCTGGACCTGATCGCCCGCTCCGAAGCGGCCGCCCGTCAGGCGCCGGTTCCGCTTGAGACCGCGCTGGCGCTGGAGGACCCCGAGTTCCGTCAGGCGATCGTCACCTGCCGCGGCCTGAACACGGCGCCCTTCGTCGAGTTGCAGACCATCGAGGACGGCGACGCCGGCGTGCGGCTGATCTCGGCCTGTCCGATTCAGGGGCGGGGGACCATTCTGGTCGATCGCGGCTTCCTGCCTGCCGAGGTCGCCGAACGTCCCGCCGTTCGCGCCGATGCGGCCATGCCGGTCGTGATCGCGGGCGTGGTGCGCCGGGCGACTGAGCCGAACGCCATGACGCCGCCGCCCTCGGGCCAGGTCTTCTACGGCCGCGACCAGACGGCGATGGCCAAGGCTCTGGGCGTGACCGGGCCGGTGTCGCCCTACACCGTCTATGCGACCACCTCGGCCAATCCCGAGCTGACGGCGCTGCGGCCCGTGGCGCCGCCCGCCGCCTTCAGCAACAATCACCTGGGCTACGCCCTGACCTGGTTCGGCCTGGCCGCCGTGCTGGTCGGCTTCTATGCGGCCGTGATGGTCCGCCGTTACCGTTCTGCCTGAGGACAATCGATCTGACTGCTCGCCTTCACACCCTGTCCAATGGCGTCCGCGTCGTGTGCGACCCCATGCCCGGCCTGCGCACCATCGCCGTGACGGTGGCCGTCAACGGCGGCGCCCGTATGGAGAACGAGGCGCAGTCCGGCTGGTCGCACCTGCTGGAGCATCTGGTCTTCAAGGGCGCGGGCGACATGGGCGCGCGCGAGATCGTCGAGCGTGTCGAGGCTGAGGGCGGCTCCATCAACGCCGCGACCGGCTATGAGCGCACCAGTTTCGACATCCGCGCCCTGAAGGGCAGCCTGCCTCTGGCCATGCAGGTGCTGTCGGATCTGGTGTTCCGCCCGACCCTGGCGCCCGAAGAGATCGAGCGCGAGAAGGACGTGGTGGCCCAGGAGATCGCCGAGGCCTTCGACACCCCCGACGACCATGTGTTCGAGATGGCCCAGACCCGCGCCTTCGTGGGGCAGGCGCTGGGTCGGCCGATCCTGGGCTCCATCGCCAGCCTGGCGCCGGTCGAGCGCGAGACGATCGGCGACTGGCGCCGACGTCTCTATTCGCCCGACCGCATGGTCGTGGCCGTCTCCGGCGGGGTGGACGAAGACGAGCTTCTGCCGCTGGCCGAGGCCTGGTTCGGCCATCAGACGGCGACGCCGACCGAGGCGCTGCCGCCGGCCGTCTTCGTCGGCGGCGAGGCGCGGCTGGCGCGCAAGATCGAACAGGCCAATCTGGTGTTCCAGCTGCCGACCATCGGCGCGCGCGACGAGCGGCTGCCCGCCCTGCGCCTGTTCACCGAAATCCTGGGCGGGGGGATGGCTTCGCGCCTGTTCCAGAGCGCGCGCGAGGATCGCGGCCTGGCCTACGCCATCGACGCCTATCACGAGACCTATGACGATCTGGGGCTGCTGGGCGTCTACGCCGGGGCGGCGGCCGAACGCTCGGTCGAGCTGGCCGAACTGTGCGCCGCCGAAATCCTGGACCTGGCCGAGCGGGGGCCCACGCCGCAGGAACTGGCGCGCGCCAAGGCGGTGTTGAACGCCAGCCTGTGGATGGCCGACGAAAGCCCGGCCAGCCGCGCGGGCCGCAATGCCGGCCAGACCCTGGTGTTCGGGGCGCCGGTCTCGTCCGAGGCGACGGCGGCCCGCATCGAGGCTCAAAGCGCCGAGGACCTGCGCGCCGTGGGGCGTGAGCTGGCGGCGACGGGCCGTTCGGCCAGCGCCGTGCTGGGGCCGCGCGGGGCGGGCGGGGCGGGCGCCGCCTTCCGCGCCGCCATGTTGGCAGCCGGCGGCTGACGTCATCTTTGTCGCCGGCGGCTGACGCCGGGGCTGCGACGGGTTATCCTGATCCCATGGCCCTGTTCGACTGGATGGCCGAGGCGACCGGACCGGTCCTGAACGGGCAGGGGGTCGTGCTGCGTCCGCCGCGCCCTTCTGATTATATGGCGTGGGCCTCCCTGCGCGAGGAGTCGCGCGCCTATCTGCAGCCGTGGGAGCCGGCCTGGCCCGAGGACGATCTGACCCGGGCCGCCTTTCGGCGCCGGCTGGGCGTCTATGCGCGCGAAATGGAGCTGGGCACGGCCTGGCCCCTGTTCATCTTCGATGGCGATGATGAAGCCCTGCTGGGCGCCGTCACCCTGTCCAACATCCGGCGCGGCGTCGCCGAGACCGGGACGCTGGGCTATTGGGTCGGCCAGCCGCACGCAGGGCGCGGGGTCGGCACCACGGCGGTGCGCGCCATGCTGGCTTACGCCTTCGGCCCGTTGAAGCTGCACCGGGTCGAGGCGGCGTGCCTTCCGACCAACTACGCCTCGCGCCGGGTGCTGGAAAAGGCGGGGTTCCGTCATGAGGGACTGGCGCGGGCTTATTTGAAAATTAACGGCCGCTGGGCAGATCATCTGCTGTTCGGCGTCCTGAACACCGAGTTCGCGCCCACCCTTCCTCAGTCATGTTAGCGGGTACGCTTTGAGTGCAAGATCCAGAGCGTTGACGTGGGACCCCACCACGGCCATCGAAGCCTTGGCTGCGGCGGACGCCGCGCTTTGGATTTGGACCCCCGCCGAGGATCAGATCCGCTTCACCGGCGCCACCCGGCCGCTGGGGCTGGGGCCGCTGGCGCCGCAATGCTCGGGCGCGGCCTTCACCGCCCTGACCATGCCGCAGGACCGCGCCCTGGCCGATCGGCTGCTGAAGCCGCAAGCCGAGGGGACCGAGATCGCCGTGCGTCTGCGGATGCGCGGGTGCGAGACCTGTCTATGGCGCGGGGTCTGGCTGGAAGACGGCCTGCGGGCGGCGGGCATCGTCGCCCTGGAGACCAAGTTCGCCGGGGCGGATCGCGACACGCTGACCGGGCTGCTGGACCGGCGGACCTTTCGCGTCCGCGTCGCCGAAACCCTGGCGCAGCCGGGCGAGTATGAACTGGTCGTGGGCGATCTGGACCGCCTGCGCCGCCTGAACGAGGCCCTGGGGCACGAGCGGGCGGACCTGGTGCTGTCGGCCTTGGGGTCGCGACTGTCGGCGGCCTTTTCCGAAAGCTGCGCCCCCGCCCGGATCGGCGAGGACGAGTTCGCCATCCTGGTGAAGCGCGGCGGGACCAGCGGCGGGGCCCGGATGCGCGAGGCGCTGGAACAGCCGCTGCGCATGGCCGGTTTCGACATCTATCCCACCCTGTCCATCGGGGCGGTGACGGCCGAGGGCGGCCCGGACGCCCCGGACCCGGCCGAACTCCTGCGCCGGGCCGAACTGGCGGTGGAGCAGGCCAAGACCGCCGGGCGCGGCGGGGCCGCCGCCTATGGTCGGGCGCTGGAAAGCGACAGCCTGTCGCGTCTGGCGCTGGAGGCGGACCTGCGCAACGCCTTCGTGCGCGGCGAGATCGAGCCCTTCTTCCAGCCGATCGTGAACCTGAACACCGGCGCCGTCGCCGGGTTCGAGGCGCTGGCGCGCTGGCGCCACCCCCGGCGCGGTCTGGTCCCGCCGGACGAGTTCCTGACCCTGGCCGATGAAATGGGCCTGATGAACGAACTGGGCCTGCTGATGATGACCCAGGCGGCGCGTCAGCTGGACGAGTGGCTGACCCGCCACCCCAATGCGGGGCGGCTGTTCTGCAGCGTCAACCTGTCGGTCGGCGAGATCGAACGCCCTTATCTGGTTGAGGACGTCGCCCGCATCATCAAGGAGACGGGCCTGCCGCGCGGCGCCCTGAAGCTGGAGGTCACCGAAGGCGACATCATGCGCGACACCGCCCGCGCCGCCGAGGTGCTGAAGGCCCTGCGCGAAGCCGGGGCCAGCCTGGCGCTGGACGACTTCGGCACCGGCTTCTCGTCGCTGTCCTACCTGGCCAAGCTGCCGTTCGACACGCTGAAGATCGACCGCTACTTCGTGCTGACGATGGACAAGGACGAGGGCTCGGCCAAGATCGTCAAATCGGTCGTCAACCTGGGCCGCGACCTGGCGCTGGAAGTCGTGGCCGAGGGGGTCGAGAACGCCGGCCTGGCCCGGCTGCTGCTGGCCGACGGCTGCCACTATGGTCAGGGATTCGGCTATGCGCCCGCCCTGCCCGCGCAGGAGGCCGAGGTCTATTTGAACGAGTCCCTCGCCGACGGTTCCGCGCCGATCAAGGGGCGCTCGGCTTAGCGATCCCCTCTCCCGGCGGGAGAGGGAGCGTTCAGGCCCGGCCGCTCTGGCTGGACAGGCGGGCGGCGTCGACGCCGAGGCCCGCCAGGGCGCGGCTCCACTTGGTGTCGTAGTCGGTGTCGAAGATCAGGGCGTCGTCGGCTTCTGCGGTCAGCCAGACGTTTTCGTTCAGCTCTTCCTCCAGCTGACCCTCGCCCCAGCCGGCGTAGCCCAGCAGCAGGATCGACCGGCGCGGGCCTTCGGCGTCGGCCATGGCGGTGAGGGCGTCGCGGGTGCCGGTCAGGGCCAGCCCCTCGCCGAAGCTGAGGCTGGTCTCGTCGCTGATCCAGTCGTCGGTGTGCAGAACGAAGCCGCGCTCGCGCTCGACCGGGCCGCCGATCAGCACTCGCCGGTCGCGCAGGCGGTCATCGCTGGGCGTATCCAGCGTCTCCAGCACCTCGGCCAGGGACACGCCGGGCGCGGGCTGGTCCAGGCGCACGCCCAGGGCGTGATCATCGTCGTGGGCGCAGATCAGGATGACGGCGTGGCGGAAGCGGTCGTCGTCGATGCCGGGCATGGCGACCAGCAGACGTCCGGTCAGGGAGGAGGCCGCCGGGGAGGAGGAGGTCTTCATCCCCCTATCATCGGGGCGCCGGCCTTCGGGCGCAAGACGGCGGGCGCCGGGGCGCTTGGCGTTCGGGCCGGGGATCTCTATCTGAACTCCATCGCGCTCCGGATCGGCCGGGCCGACATCCGGAGATCCCGACATGACCCTTTCGATCGGCGACCGCATTCCCGAGGCGACCCTGACCACCATGACCGCCGAGGGCCCCAAGCCGGTCACGACGGCCGAGCTGTTCGGCGGTAAGACCGTCGCCCTGTTCGCCGTGCCGGGCGCCTTCACCCCGACCTGCTCGGCGCGCCACCTGCCGGGCTATGTCGACCACCGCGCCGACCTGAAGGCCAAGGGCGTGGACACCGTGGCCTGCGTCTCGGTCAACGACGCCTTCGTCATGGGCGCCTGGGCCCAGGCCAACGACCTGAACGGGACCGACGACATCGTCATGCTGGCCGACGGCAACGGCGACTTCACCCGCGCCGTGGGCCTGGCGCTGGACGCCAAGGGCTTCGGCATGGGCGAGCGCTCGCAGCGTTACTCCATGCTGGTCAAGGACGGCGTCATCGACCAGTTGAACATCGAGCAGGGCGGCGAGTTCAAGGTGTCCTCGGCCGAGCACCTTCTGGCCCAGCTGTGATCCCCGGCGTCGCCCGCCGCTGGCCGGCCTGCAGCGCGCGGGGCTGAGGCCGTGGCGGGCGACGTCTTCACGCCCGAACAACGCAGCGCCGTCATGCGGCGCGTGAAGGGTCGCGACACCGGCCCAGAGATCAAGGTCCGGCGCGCCCTGCGTGCGGCGGGCATCGGCTATCGCCTCGGCGGCTGCGGCCTGCCGGGGCGGCCGGATCTGGTGATGAAGGGGCGCAAGACGGTCGTGTTCGTCCACGGTTGTTTCTGGCACGGCCACGACTGCCCGCGCGGCGCCCGCCAGCCCAAGGGCAACGCCGATTACTGGATCGCCAAGATCGACCGCAACCGCGCCCGGGACGCCCGCGTGGCCGACGAACTGGCGGCGGCGGGCTGGCGCGTCCTAACGCTGTGGGAATGCGACCTCAGACAGCCGGGCTGGGAAGAGCGCCTGATCGCGGCCCTGCGCCCGCAAACCGCCTAGGCGGCGGCCGCGTCCGCTTCGTCTTGGGCTGCGGCGTCCAGCGTGCGGGACAGGGCCTCCAGCAGGGCGGCCGGGGTCAGGGGCTTGGACACGAAGGCGTTCATGCCGGCGGCCAGGCAGGCGCTCATGTCTTCCGGCTCGGTGTCGGCGGTCACGGCGATGACGGGAACGCGGGCGTTCGGGCCGCCGCCGCTGCGCAGCCGTCGGGTCGTTTCGCGGCCGTCCAGTTCGGGCATCCGCACATCCATGAAAACGACGTCGAAGAGCTGGTCCTCGCAGGCCTGAAGCGCGGCCAGGCCGTTTTCCGCCATGACGATCTCGCAGTCGAAGGCCTGCAGGATCAGCTGGATGGCGCGCCGGTTGATGGCGTGGTCGTCGACGACCAGGACGCGCAGAGGCCGGGCGTCCGCCGCGTCGTCATCGAGCGCGACCTTCTCGAAGGCCGGCGGCGAAGGCAGGGACGGCGAAGGCGGGTGCTGCGAAGGCTGGGCCGCCGGAGCGCTGTCCGGCGGGGGGGCGAGCGGGTCGAGGCGGCCGGACACGGCCAGCGGGGTGATCGGCTCGTCGCGGATGTCGTCGGCGGCCGCATCGCGGCGTCCCTGAGGCAGGCTCAGGGCCACGGTGAACTGGGAGCCGCAGCCGGGTTCGCTGCGCACCGTCAGGCGCCCGCCCATCAGTTCGATCAGGTCGCGGCTGATCGCCAGCCCCAGGCCAGAACCGCCGAAGCGGGCGGCGACGCCGTCCTGGGTCTGGTCGAACGGGTTGAACAGCCTCTGCAGCTGCGCGGGGCTCATGCCGCGCCCGGTATCGGCGATGTCGATCAGCAGGGCGCAGGCGCCCTGATCGTCCACCCAGCAACGGGCCTTCAGCGTCACCGTCCCGGCCTCGGTGAACTTCATGGCGTTGGAGATCAGATTGTTCAGCACCTGGCGCAGGCGCATGGCGTCGCCGCGCACCCAGCGGGGCGTCTCGCGCGCGCCTTCCAGCCGCAACCGCAGACCCTGGGCGCGGGCCTGGCCCTGCCACAGCCGTGCGGTCTGGGCCAGCAACAGGCGCAGGTCGAACTCATTGCTCTCGACGTGCATCCGGCCTGCGTTCAGCCGTGCGTGATCAAGCAGATCGTCCAGCAGGGCCTTCATCATGAGGCCGGCGTGCTCGATCAGGGCGACCTGCTGGCGCGCGGCGGCGGACGGGGCGGCGGCGCGCAGATAGTCTGCGCCCGTCAGGATGGCGCTGATGGGCGTGCGCAGGTCATGGCCGACGGCGGCCAGGAAGGCGCTGCGCTCGGTCATGGCGGTCTCGACCTGGCGGCGTTCCCGCTCGGCTTCGGCCAGGGCGTGGCGCTCGGCCAGCGTGGCGCTGCGCAGGCGCGCGCGCGTGTTGAAGCAGAACAGGGCGTAACAGAAGATGCCGATCGCCACGGCGATGATCAGAGACCGCTCGGCCCCCCACAAGGCCATGAACATGGGCGTCAGGGCCATGAAGCCCAGCTGGGGCAGCACGGTGAAGCTGAACACCCGCATATTGCCGGCCGACATGATCACGGAGTTGATCGAGCCTGCCGAAAGCAGGACGGAAGCGGCGAAACCGCCCATCGGACCGCCGATCAGCCAAAGGGGCACAGACAGGAAACCCAGCCAGCCGGCGTTCAGCGCCAGCACGGCGTCCATCGCCAGTCCGCGCCAGCCCTTTGGCGTCTCCTGGCGGTCTTGCAGCACGGGCTGGGCCAGCCAGGCCTCAACCCCCTGGATCAGGACATAGACAGCCAGCCACCCCATAGCGGGCCCCAGTCCCAGAATGGGGCTGAAGACAAGCGCCGTGGCGCCGCCCGTGACAAGGCGCTGCATTGTCGCCTTGCGACGTTGGCGAATGGCGGGCGCCCACCCGATATGGGCGTCGGCGATAGTGTCGGACATACGACGTTCCAAACGGGCGCTGGGCCCATTGGTTCATCATCGACCGAGGGTTGCTAATGCTCCGTCAACGCCGGGCGGCGGTCGCCTCGGCCATGCTGGAAAAGCCTTCGGCGCGCAGGCGGGCGGCCAGGTCGCGCTTGATGCGGCCGATCAGGCCCGGACCTTCATAGATCAGGGCCGAATAGACCTGGACCGCCGAGGCGCCGGCCCGGATGCGGGCGAAGGCGTCCTCGCCGCTGGCGATCCCGCCCACGGCGATCAGGGGCAGGCGCCCGTCCGCCGCTTCGGCCGCCGCCTCAAGGGCCTTCAGGGCGAAGGGCTTCAGCGGGGCGCCGGACAGGCCGCCGCTCTCGCCCGCGAAGGCGGAGCGCAGGGAGGCGGGCCGCTCCAGCGTGGTGTTGGACACGATCAGGGCGTCGATCCGGTGGGCGAGGGAAGCCTCGACGATCATGCCGATCTCTTCGCCGATCAGGTCGGGCGCGATCTTCAGGAAGACCGGGGCGCCGTCGCCGGGGCGCGCCTCGTTGATGCGGCCCAGCAGGTCGTCCAGCGCCTCGCGGCCCTGCAGCGCGCGCAGCCCGGGCGTATTGGGCGAGGAGATGTTGATCGTGAAATAGTCGGCCAGTCCCGCCAGCCGCTTCAGGCCTGCGACATAGTCGGCGGCCTTGTCTTCGGTATCCTTGTTGGCGCCCAGGTTGGCGCCGATGGCGGTGCGGGTCGGGCGCCGGGCCAGACGTGCGGCGAAGGGCTCCAGCCCCTCGTTGTTGAAGCCCATGCGGTTGATGATCGCCCGGTCTTCGGCCAGGCGGAACAGGCGCGGTTTGGGGTTGCCCGCTTGCGCGCGCGGCGTGACCGAGCCGCACTCCACGGCGCCGAAGCCCAGCCGCGACAGGCCTTCCAGCGCCTCGCCGTTCTTGTCGAGGCCCGCCGCCAGACCGACGGGGTTGGACATCTGCAGCCCGGCGATCGTGGTCTTCAGGATCGGATCGTCGGCGCCGGGCGCGGGCAGGGGCGTCAGCTGCAGGGCGCGGATGGCCAGGCGGTGGGCCGTTTCGGGGTCGAGTTGGCGCAGCAGGACGGCGCCCAGGTCGGTCAGGCTCATGCTCATGTTCAGGCTCGGGCGGTCTCTTCAATGACCATGCGGCCGTCGGCGCTCACCGACAGGCCGCGCGCGCCGCGCGTCGCCGCGACGGGCAGGGGGCCGTAGATGTGGGGGAACAGGGCGCCGCCGCGCGACGGCTCCCAGATCAAGGCGTCGCCCAGGGCCGTCAGGTCGACCTCGACCAGCATCAAGTCGCTCTGTCCCGCGTAATGCTTGGCCGCCGTGGCCTCCAGCTGATCGGCGGCCGACAGGTGGATGTACCCGTCGGCCAGGTCCACGGCCGAACCGTCGTAGCGGCCCTCGGCCAGGGCCGCGCGCCAGTCGGCGCGGCTCAAAATCTTGAAGGCGATGTCGGGCAGGTCGGTCATGGCCTAGAGCGTCTCCGGGGTCAGCCAGCCCTCATAGGAGGGGCGCCCGGCGACATCGACGGTGAAGACAGCCGCCGCCCCGGTGGGGAAGCCGCCGCTCATCTTGTCCAGCACCGACGGGGAGGCGGCGCTCTCGATCAGATATTCGACCGCCAGTTGGTGCACGCCGGGGTTATGGGCGATCAGCAGCAGGCAGCCCGCCTCGTCCTCGGCCGCCTCGACGGCGCGGCGCAGGGTGTCGGCCGAGGCGTTGTAGAGGGTGTCGGACACGCGCAGCTCGACGTCGCCGAAATGGTCGCTGACCTGATCCCAGGTCTGGCGCGTGCGCCGGGCGCCGGACACCAAAGCCATGTCCGGCTTCAGTCCCCGCGCGGCCAGGGCGCGGCCGATGGCGGCGGCGTCGCGCAGGCCGCGCTCGCTCAGGGCGCGGTCCACGTCGCCGCCGGGCGCCGAGGCTTCGGCCTTGGCGTGACGCATCAGGATCAGTCTTTGCATGAGGCTGGCTTTAAGGCTGTTTGCGCGCGGCGCCCATAGGGTGCGACGCAGGCGCGTGGTCACGGGCGGCGGGCGAGGGGGTCAGGGCGGGCCGTCCGGCCAGCACCGTCTGGGCCAGGCCGCGCGGGCGGACGCGGGCGTAGGCCTGGCGCGTGGCTTCCAGCATGATCAGGCCCGCCGCGCCGGGAAACAATTTCGGGCCCACCTGCTCCAGCCCGTCGGCCAGACCCAGCAGAGGCCGCCACGGGGGGACGTACAGCGCCTGGGACCAGGCGACCGGCTCCAGGCCGACTTCGCGCACCAGCCGCTCCAACTGGCCGCGGGTGAAGGGGCGGCCGTGGCCGAAGGGGGTGGCCTCGGCGCGGGCCCACAGTCCCCCGCGCGCCGCCGCCGCCAGGATGACGCGGCCCGACGGCGCCAGGGCCCGCACCGCCTCGGTCAGCAAGGCCTTGGGGTCGTCCGCCTCTTCCAAGGCGTGGACCAGCAGGATGCGGTCGAAGGTCCCGGCGGCGAAAGGCAGGCGGCGCTCGTCGATCAGGACGGTGCGGTTGCGCCCGCCCGCCGTCCACTGCTCCGCGCCCTGTGCGCCCGGCATGGCGGCGATGACGCGGCGCGCGCCGATGAAGGCGTCCAGCCAGGGGGTGGCGTAGCCCAGCCCCAGCACGTCGCAGCCGTTCGCCTCGCCCCAGGCGTCGTCCAGACGCCGCGCCAGCATGCGCCGCGCCAGCGCCCCGGTCGGTTCGCCGTAGAAGGTGCGGAGCTCGTCGATGCTGCGGCGCATGGGAGCAGTATGGCGGATTTCGCGGCGGATGTCGGCCTTCCTGCTGAAAACCGCTCATCCCGGCGGATGAGCGGAAAACTATATATAGGCCTGCTAGGATGCCGCCTGATCGGAGACCTCCTCATGACCCTGACCGTCCGCCAGTTTCCCTGCCTGTCCGACAACTACGGCTTTCTGATCCGCGATGAGGCGACCGGGCTGGTTGCGGCCATCGACACGCCAGACGCCGAGGCGATCCTGGACGATCTGGAGGCGTCGGGCTGGGGGCGGCTGGACCTGATCCTGAACACCCACTGGCACCCCGACCACACCGGCGGCAACGAACGGCTGCAGGCCGAGACGGGCTGCGAGATCGCCGGGCCGGAGGAGGTGCGCCGCGCGGCGCCGCTGGATCACGTGCTGGTCGACGGCGAGGCGGTGCGGCTGGGCGAAACGGCCTTCGACGTGGTGCTGTCGCCCGGCCATACGCTGGGCCATATGGTCTATCATGCGGCGGACGACGGCCTGGCCTTCGTCGGCGACGTCATCTTCGCCCTGGGCTGCGGGCGGCTGTTCGAGGGGACGCCTGAGCAGATGTGGGAGAGCCTGAACCGCATCGCCGCCTGGCCCGAGACGACGACCCTGTACTGCGCCCATGAATATACGGCGTCGAACGCCCGCTTCGCCCTGGCGCTGCCGGGCGCCGACGCGGCCTTGCAGGCCCATGCCGAGGCCATCTTCGTCGCGCGCGAACGGGGCGAGGCCACCGTGCCGACGACGGTCGGGCTCGAGCGCCGCTTCAACCCCTTCCTGCGCGCCCGCGACGCCGAAGACTTCGCCCAGCGCCGTGCGGCCAAGGACGGGTTCAAAGGCTAGTCGCCGGCGAACCCTCCCCCGCAAAGGGGGAGGGCTTTACTCTTAAGAGGCCGAGTAGCTGGTCTTGATCTGGGTGTAGAAGTCGGCGGCGGCGAAGCCCTGTTCGCGGGGGCCGTAGCTGGACTTCTTCGTGCCGCCGAACGGGACGTGATAGTCGACCCCGGCGGTGGCCAGGTTGACCATGGTCATGCCCGCCCGCGCCCGGCGCTGGAACTCGCGCGCGTGCTTCAGCGACTGGGTGACGATGCCCGCCGACAGGCCGAACTCGACGCCGTTGGCGATGGCGAGCGCTTCCTCGAAATCGGCCACGCGGATAGTCGAGGCGACGGGGCCGAACACTTCTTCGTTGTTGATGCGGGCGTCGGCCAGGGTGTCGACGATCAGGGTCGGCTGGACGTACCAGCCCGGCTTGTCGAGGCTGAGGCGCTGACCGCCCGCCACGACGCGGCCGCCGCCGGACGCGGCGATGTCGATGTAGTCATAGGACACATCACGCTGGGCCTCGGTCACGGCAGGGCCCATCTGGGTGGACGGGTCCAGGGCGTCGCCGACGCGTAAGGCGGCGACCTTCTCAGCCAGGGCGGCGACGAAGCGGTCGTGGATGCCGTCCTGAACGATCAGGCGGCTGGAGGCGGTGCAGCGCTGGCCGGTGGCGAAGAAGCTGCCGTCCAGGGCGATGTTCACGGCGCGGTCCAGATCGGCGTCGTCCATCACGATCAGCGGGTTCTTGCCGCCCATTTCCAGTTGGACGCGGGCCTGACGCTTCATCGCCCCTTCGGCCACCCCGGCGCCGACCTTCTGCGAGCCGGTGAAGCTGATGCCGTCCACGTCCGGGTGGGCGACGATGGCGCGGCCGACGTCGCCGTCGCCGATGACCATGTTGACCACGCCCTTGGGCAGGCCCGCCTCATGCAGGATGGCGATCAGGGCCTCGGCCGTGGCCGGGGTCGGGCCGGCGGGCTTGATGACCACGGTGTTGCCGAAGGCGATGGCGGGGGCGATCTTCCAGGCCGGGATGGCGATGGGGAAGTTCCACGGCGTGATCAGGCCGAACACGCCGACCGGCTGGCGATAGGTCTGGATTTCCACGCCGGGGCGGGTCGAGGCCAGGTTCTGGCCGTGCAGGCGCAGGGCCTCGCCCGCGAAGAACTTCAGGATGCGGGCGGCGCGGGCCGTCTCGCCGATGCCCTCGGCCAGGGTCTTGCCCTCTTCGCGCGACAGCAGGCGGCCGACCGCTTCGCGCCGCTCCATCAGCAGGGTCCCGGCGCGATCCAGCACATCCGAACGGACTTCAGGCGAGGCGTCGGCCCAGGGGCCGAAGGCGGCGCGGGCGGCGGCGACCGCCTGATCGACCTCGGCGGCGCCGCCCTGGGGCGTGCGGGCGACTACATCGCGGGTGTCCGATGGGTTCAGGCTCTCGCCCGTGCGCGTTCCGGCGACCTTCTCGCCGCCGATCCAGTGCGAAAGCTCAAGCGTGTCGGTCATCTGGTCATTCCCTTGGTTCAGCATCTGGATTGCCTGACGCAGCGACCGGCGACAAGGCGTCGGCGCCGGATGTTTCTGTTGAATTGGCGCGGGTTTGGCGAAGGGATTGCGCTGAGCGCACAAGGCGTGTCATGAATAACGCTGATCGGCCGGGGGCGGTTTCAGATGATTTTCCAGCGGGTTTTCGCAGCTTTGGCGGCTCTGGCCGTGTGTGCGTCGGCCTGCCCGGCCTCAGCGTTCGCCGCGCCCGGCGCGGTTGAGGTCGAGACGGTGCCGCCGGGTTCAGCGCGGGCGGGGCTGAAGCGCCGGGTGGCGGTCGGGCGCTTCAGCAACAGCACCCCCTATGGCCGCCTGCTGCTGTCGCCGGGGCAGGCTGATCCGGTGGCGAGCCAGGCGGGCGACATGCTGGTCAACGCTTTGGTCGCCTCCGACCATTTCTTCGTCTTCGAGCGATCCGATCTGACCGCGCTGAACGCCGAGCGGGTGCTGTCCGAGGCGGACGGCCAGGCGTTGAGCGGGGTCGACGCCCTGCTGCTGGGCTCGATCACCCAACTGGGCCGTCGCAACGAGGGCAAGCAGGGCTTCCTCAACTCCCAGCGGCGCCAGGCGGTCAACGCCACGGTCGAGATCCGTCTGGTCGACGTGCGCACGGGCCGCGTCTTCTTCACCGCCTCGGGCGCCGGGGAGGCGACGACGGAGACGGGCGAGGTGGCGGGCTTCGGCAGCCGCGCCGGCTATGACTCGACCCTGAACGATCGGGCCATATCGGCGGCCATCGCGGACGCCATGACCAATATTGTCAACCAGTTGCAGCAGCGGGCCTGGTTCACCGACATCCTTCGGGTGTCCGGCCCGACCGTCTATGTCAGCGGCGGTCCCAGCCAGGGTCTGCGCGCCGGCGACCGCTTCCACGTCGAAACGCCGGGCGAGACGGTGGTCAGCGGCCAGTCGGGCCTGCCGATCACTCTGCCGGGCAGCCGGGTGGCGCAGATCGAGATCACCGGCTTCTTCGGCGACAGCCCTGAGACCGAGGGCGCGACCGCCCGCCTGATCGAGGGCGAACTGCCTGCCGATCCAACCGGCCTGCGGGTCACGGAGATCAGACCATGAAGACGAGCGCGGTCGTGCTGACCGTCCTGTGCGCCGCGCTGGCGGCCGGAGGGTGCGTCCAAAACTATCCTGCGCGCGAGGCGGTGCAGGGCGCATCCGCGGGCACGCTGACGCTGCGTAACGCCCCGGCCGACGCCCGCCTGATCGTGGACGGGCGCGATCTGGGATCGGTCAGCGCCCTTGGCGGGGGCGCGGCCCTGACGCCGGGCCGTCATGAGATCGTCGTCAGTCAGGGCGGTCGGATCCTTCACGCCCAGACGGTGATCGTCGCCGCCGGGACGCAGGCTGTGGTGGTGCTGCCGTGAAACGTCTGATGATGGCCGCCCTGATGACCCTGACCGGCCTCGCCGCCTGCGCGCCCGCCGCGCGGTTCGAGTGGGGCGCCTATGAGCCCGCGCTCTACGCCTATGCCCCGAACCCCGAGAACCGCGAGGCCTATCGCATCGCGCTGGAGCGCGCCATCGAGGCGGGGCGCAAGCGCGACGCCGTGGCTCCCGGGCTGCTGGCCGAGCTGGGCTATCTGCATCTGCAGGCGGGCGAGACGGCGCAGGCCCTGACGCTGTTTCAGGAAGAGCGCGCGCGCTTCCCCGAATCCGCCGTCTTCATGGATCGGGTGATCGTCGGCCTCGGCGGTCAGGCCGCCGTCGCCGGAGGAGAGGCGCAATGATTATCCGCCAATCGCTCGCCGTCGCCGCCCTGGCCTGCGCCGCCCTGCTGACCGCCTGCGCCACGGGGCCTGCGCCCAAGAGCTACGCCGCCCTTCGCGCCGAAAATCCGCGCAGCGTCATGGTGGTTCCAGCGCTGAACTCGACGGTCAACGTGGATGCGGCGGACTATTTCGTCTCGACCATTTCCCGGCCGGTGGCCGAGCGCGGCTACTATGTCTTCCCCGCCTATATGGTGAAGGGGGTGCTGGAGGACGAAGGCCTGTCGGACGCCGGTCTGGTGCATCAGGCCGACGCCGCGCGCTTCGGTCCCCTGTTCGGCTGCGACGCGGTGCTGTTCGTCGAAATCCAGAAGTGGGAGTCGCAATACGCCGTCATCTCCACCTCGACCAATGTGGCGTTCGAATACACGCTGAAAAGCTGTCGCAGCGGTCAGGTGCTGTGGTCGGATCATCAGTCCATGACCTACAGTCCGCAGGCGTCAAACTCGGGCAATCCGCTGGCCGATCTGCTGGTCCAGGCCGTCGTTTCGGCGCTGGAGAAGGCCAAGCCCAACTATATGCCGCTGACCCAGCAGGCCAATCTGACGGCGACCCATGCGCTGGGTCAGGGCCTGCCCGCCGGTCCCTATCTGCCGGCCCAGCACCGGCAGGATCACAAGAGCTTTCCGGACGAATAGGTCCGTTGCGTCCGGGAGCGGTCAGCGCGGCTAAACACCGCGACAGAAAAGCTGCGGAGCGGGGCCTTGCCTCGCGCGTATAAGCCTTATCTGTTACGCCGCCCCCCGAACGTACGGAGACCTCGCCATGTCCGACACTGCTCAAACCCAAGCCTATGACGCCAGCCGCCACAGGAAGGCGGGGCGGGGGCGGGTCTATGACAGCATCGTCGACACCATCGGCGATACCCCTCTGGTGCGGCTGCCCAATCTGACGGCGGCGCTGAAGCCCAAGGCCACGGTGCTGGCCAAGCTGGAGTTCTTCAACCCGATCGCCTCGGTCAAGGACCGTATCGGCGTGGCGATGGTCGAGGCGCTGGAGCAACTGGGCAAGATCAAGCCGGGCGCCACCCTGATCGAGCCGACCAGCGGCAACACCGGCATCGCCCTGGCCTTCGTCGCGGCGTCCAAGGGCTACAAGCTGATCCTGGTCATGCCCGAGAGCATGTCGATCGAACGGCGCAAGATGCTGGCCCTGCTGGGCGCCAAGCTGGAGCTGACGCCGGCCGAAAAGGGCATGAAGGGCGCCATCGCCCGCGCCGAAGAGCTGCTGAGCGAAATCCCCGGCTCGGTCAGCCCGGCCCAGTTCGAGAACCTGGCCAACCCCGCCATCCATGAGGCGTCGACGGCTGAGGAAATCTGGAACGACACGGCGGGCGCCGTGGACGTGGTGGTGGCGGGCGTCGGCACCGGCGGCACCATCACCGGCGTCGGCCATGCGCTGAAGGCGAAGAAGCCGTCGGTGAAGATGATCGCGGTCGAGCCGACCGACTCTCCCGTCCTGTCCGGCGGCGCGCCGGGGCCGCACAAGATCCAGGGCATCGGCGCGGGCTTCATCCCTGCCGTGGTGGACCGCGCCGTCATCGACGGGGTCGAGCAGGTCACCAACGAGGACGCCTTCGCCATGGCCCGCCGCGTCGCGCGCGAGGACGGCGTCCCGGTCGGCATCAGCTCGGGCGCGGCCCTGACGGCGGCCTTCCGGCTGGCGGCGCAGGACGCCTATGCCGGTCAGACCATCGTGACCATCGTCCCCAGCTTCGCCGAGCGCTATCTGTCCACGGCCCTGTTCGAAGGGCTGTGACGGCCGGTTAACGCGTCGGCGCTAGGCTGCGCTCATGAGCGAACCCAGGGTCAGGGCGGAAGAGACAGGGACGCGGCCGTTGCGGGCGCGCCGCGCCCTGCTGCGTCGTCTGGCCGACGTGGTCAGCCTGCCGGCGAGCCGGATCAACGTCTTCGAGCGTTCGGTGGTCGGCGACCTGCTGGTCGACGTGCTGCGGACGGCGGCGACGGATGAGCGCCGCCGGGTGGCCGAGCGGCTGGCCCCGCTGGGCGAACTGCCCGATGCGCTGAAACGGCTGCTGCTGCGCGACGAGCCCGAGGTGGCGCGGCCGCTGCTGGAGGAGTGCGCGGCCCTGTCGGACGCGGACCTGATCGGCTGCGCGCGCGATGCGGGGCTGGAGCATCGCCTGATGATGGCGGCGCGGCGCGGCCTGTCCGAGGTCGTGGCCGAGGCCCTGTTCAACTGGGCCGAGGAGGCGGTGATCGCCGCCGTCCTGCGCAATGACACGGCGCGCCTGCCGCAATCCGCCGTCGAGAGCGTGATCGCCCTGAGCCGCAACGCGCCGGCGCTGTGCGCCCTGATCCTGCGGCGCCCGGAACTGCGGCCCTCGGGCGCCTATGTCATGTTCTGGTGGTGCGGGGCCGAGGAGCGGCGCATCATCCTGCAACGCTTCGCGGTGTCGCGCGAGGTGATGCAGAGCAGCGTCGAGGACGTCTTCGCCCTGGCGGCCGAGGAGGGGTGGAGCGACCCGGTCGCGCGCAAGGCGCTGCAGTTCATCGAGCGACGCCAGCGCAACCGCGCGGCGGTCGCCAAGAGCCCTTACGCCGATCTGGAAGCGGCCGTCGCGGCGGCGGGCGCCGGGGGGCTGACGCGCGAACTGGTCGCCGAGATCGGCTATCTGTCGGGGATCAAGCCTTTGACTTCGGCCAAGATCATGGGCGATGCGGGTGGCGAGCCCCTGGCCATATTGTGCAAGGCGACGGGGTTGGCGCGGCGCGACTTGGCGGCCCTGTGGCGGGCCATGCGGCGTCCCGAGACCACGGCGGACGGCGCCGAGCACCCCGACTGGCGCCGGGTGCAGATCATCTATGAAATGCTGGCGGTGGACCGGGCCCAGACGGTGCTGCGTTACTGGAACTGGTCTCTGTCCTCGGCGCTGACGCCGACGCTTCTACGGGCGATCCGCGAGGGGGAGGAGGCGCTGATCGACGAATACTCGGCGCCTGAGCGTGCAGCCCTGCTGGCCCTTGCGGAGAACTTCGGTCGATAAAAAATCGGCGTTGTCGTAATTACTGATCAGGGCAGTTGAACTCGCTTATCAAGCGATAAAAGACGGCTGCATTGCTTTCAAACTCGAACATCCGTATGAAACCGACAAGCGGCGGATCCTTTCAGATCAGTCGAATGAATTTGGGACGACAGAAGGCTGATCCAGATGGAAGAAAAACCCGAACTGCTTGAGATGACGGCGGACATCGTGTCGGCCTATGTCAGCAACAACACCGTATCGGCCGACACTGTGCCGACCCTGATCGCGCAAATCCACGCCGCCCTGTCGGGCGTTTCGGAAGCGCCGGTCGAGGCCGAGCCCGAGCCGCAAGAACCGGCCGTCCCGGTTCGCAAGTCGATCACGCCGGACTTCCTGATCTGCCTGGAAGACGGTCGCAAGTTCAAGTCGCTGAAGCGTCACCTGCGCACCAAATACAATCTGAGCCCGGAAGAATACCGCGCCAAATGGGGTCTGCCGAAAGACTATCCCATGGTCGCCCCGAACTACGCCAAGGCGCGTTCGGAACTGGCCAAGCAGATGGGCCTGGGCCAGGGCGGCCGCAAACCCGCCCGCGCGACCCGCAAGTAAAAGCGGCGCCAATCAAAAACAGACGCCCGCCTTTCCAGCGAAAGGCGGGCGTTTTGCTGTCCGGGACAAGGAGAGGCGGTCAGGCCGCCTGCATCGCCTTGCGCGCGCGCCAGAAGCGGATCGTCCGCAGGGCCGCCTCTCGGGTCAGTTCCTGATACATCCCGGCATAGGCGCGGGCCTTGCCCATGGCGTTGTCGTCGGTGTTCAGCAGGACGACGGCGTAGGTCAGGAACAGGGCGCGATCCAGGTCGGCCGCCTTGCAGATCACCGCCAGGGCGTCCAGCTCGCGCCGCTCGATGATCTGGCGAGCGGTGTGGAAGTCGACGTCAGCCAGCTGCGACAGGGCGATCAGGAAGGCGGTCTGGCCGCCTGAACGCAGGAAGCGGGCCAGCACCTGGGGCGTCAGCTGGTTGGCGGCGCGCAGTTCTTCGACATAGGCCAGGCTCTCGGCGTAGTCGGGCGGCAGGGCGCCGTCTTCGGCGGCGACGCGCGTGCGCCCGGCGGCCAGGGCGCTTTCCAGCAGGGCGGGGTCCATCCGCGCGTTCTGTTCCAGGATGCGCTGGCGCAATCGGGCCTCGACCTCGAAATACAGGTCGTTCAGCAGGTCGGGCGGCAGGCTGGAGCGTTCGACCGTCACCGCGTGCAGGGCCGGGTTGGCGCGGGCGCGTTCAACGGCGGTTTCCGAGGCGGCGCGCGACAGGCTGGCGCCTTCATTGCCCAGCAGCACGCCCAGGGTCTCGTCGTCGCCGCGCTCGACAATGGCGTCGGACACGGCCTCGGACACGGCGGCGCGGCGGCTGACGGCGCGCATATGCCCCTGACCGCGCGAGCGCACCACGCCGATCAGGTCCGCCTCGGTCAGCACGGGCGAGGCGCTGAGGACGGGGGCGGCCACGGTCTCGGCTTCGTCATTGGCCAGGCGGCGGATCAGCTGGTGCGGGGCGTCGGGCGCCTCGGCGAACCGCTCGGCCAGTTCGGCGCGCACGGCCGTCTCCATCGCGTCGGTGAGGTCGGACAGGACGGCGCCATAGAGGGCGGTTTCCGCCTCGGTGCGCTGGGGGGCGCCGAAGAAGCAGTCGGTCAGTTCACGCAGCAGGGCGCGCCGCTTGGGGCTGGAGTCTTCCTGGGCCAGGGCGATCAGCTCAGGCAGGCGCGAGCCGGTCTTGGCCGGCGGAGGCAGGGCGGCGCCGTCGCTCATGGCAGGTCGGGACCGTCCGTCAGGGGGGCGGCGCGCAGGCGGCCCTGGGCGTCGCGCATGACGGCGGGCGCCTCGGGCGGCTGAGCCAGGTCGTCCGAGGCGATGGGCTGATCCAGTTCGACCGGCAGGGCGTCCAGATAGTTGGGCGCGGGCAGGGGCGTGGCGTCCGGCTGGCGGCCCGCCTGACGGTGGACGGAGTAATAGCGGGCGCCGCTCTGAGCCGGGGCGTCGCTGGACGCGGGCTGGGGCGCGGGTTGCGGTGCGGGCGCCTCGGGCGCGGCGGGCGCCGATGCGGCGGGGGCCTGAGGCGCGTTCCTTTGCAGCTGGAAGATCAGCGCGTCGCGACGGGGCGCCAACGGATCGACGGTCGGCTGGGCCGGTGCGGGCGCGGGGTCTGGCTGAGCTTGGGGCCGAGGCTCGGGCGGGAGCGGGGGGGCAGGCTGGACCGGCGGCGGGGGCGGCGCAGGCTGGGGCTGGGCGACAACGCCCTGCGGCGGCTGTCGCACCGGTTCAGGCGTCGGCTGTGGGGCAGGTTGAGGAGCAGGTTCGACGACGCGCGGGACGGGCTGAACTGGCGGCGGCATCGGCCGCAACGGCTCGGGCATCGGCGCGGGCGTCGGCTGGGGCAGAGGGGCATAGGGCGCAGGCTGAGGCTGGCTCTGCGTCGGTTGGCGCGTCCAGGGCGGGGGTTGATAGGACGGCTGATAGGGCGCGGGCGGCGTGAAGTCGGGCGCCGGGGTCTCGGCCGGGGGGCTCACATAGGGGCGCCACACGGCGTCCGGGTGGCTGGTCACCGGACGGAAATCGGGCGCGGGGGCTTGCTGGGGCTCGCCGTAGGGTTGGGCGGGACGCCAGGGGTATCCGCCGTGCGGGATGATCGGCGGGCGGGCGGCGTAGGTCGGGCGGTCCGCCACGACCTGTTGCGGCGGGGCGAAGCTGTCGGCGGGGGCGCTGGTCCAGTCCGGCGCCGGCTGGGGGGCGGGATGGACCGCAGGGCGGCCGGGCCAGGACAGCTGGCGCGCGTGGGGCGGCGCTGGATAGGGCGTCTGGCCCGGGGCTTGCTGAGGCGGGACGGGCTGCGCCCAGGCGGCCGTGGCCGCGCCGAGCGCGGGCAGAAGGGCGGCGATGGTCAGGGTGCGCGTCAACGGCGCCTCGTGAAAACTGCAGAGGTTCAGCCGGGCATCCTAGGCGGCGCGACTTAATCCTCGCCTAACGTCCGGCGATTTAGCCGCGCGAGGGCAGATACTGGCTGGTGAAGGCCTCGCGCCAGTCGGGGGCGGCGGGATAGGCGCCCTGCGTCTGATCGGCGAAGGCCTGCCAACGCTCGGGCGTCATGGCGCCGAGGCCGTACAGGGCCGCGTCGCCGCCGTCGACCATGGCGCGGGCGCGCAGGGCCGCGCGGGCGGCGTCGAGCGCGCGCTGGGGCAGGTCGGGATTGGCGCGGCGGATCAGGGCGTCGCCCTTGGCCCCGTCGCCGTGGACGTAGTCGCGCCAGCCCTCGACCGAGGCGGCGATGAAGTTGCGCAGGGCCTGGGCGTTGTCGCGGGCGAAGGCGTTGGGCGCCAGCACCAGGCCGGAATAGGAGGGGTAGCCGTCCTCGGCCGGGGACAGGATCAGGGGCTGGAAGCCGACCGCGCGGGCGACCGCCTCTGGACCCCCATCGGTCAGGCGGGCGATCAGCACGCTGTCCGCATCGTCGCGGAAAGCCTTCAGATTGTCATCGACCGCGCCGGGTTGGGCCTGGTCGGCGGCCAGATCGAAGCGGGCGCGCAGCCAGGCCCAGAAGCCGTCCTGATCCTTGGGCTCCATCAGCAGCTTGCGGCCGCGCAGGACGGTCAGATCCTCCAGCTGCTGGCCGGGATGGGCCAGAAGGACGACCGGGTCCTTCTGCAGGAAGGCGGCTACGGCCTTGACCGGGGCGCGCTCGGCGATCAGCCGCAGGGGCAGGAAGCTGTCGCGGCCGATGGCCAGTTCGACCGCGCTGGCCGCCAGAAGGGCGGGAATGTCGGCGCCCGAGGGACCGGCCAGAATCTCGACGTTGAGGCCGCGCCGCTCATAGGCCCCGACCGCCAGCGCCTGATAGAAGCCGCCGTGCAGGGCGTCGGCCGGCCCGCCCGCCGCGACGCGCAGGCGCACGCGGCCGGACTCGTCGGTCGGCGCGGGCGTGCGGCTGCACGCCGACAGCGCGCCCACGGCGCTCAGGCCCACGGCGCTTAGGCCAAGGGCGCCGGCCATCAGGCCGCGTCGGTTCAGGCGGGCGCGAGTCATCACGTCTAGGGTGTAGGGGGGCGGGCCGCGCTTGGAAAGGCGGCGGGACGTCGCCAGGCCGAATTCCGACCGGAAATCCAACAATCCAGCGCCGGAATTGAGCGAGGGGACGTCATCCTTTGAGCCGGACCGTCGCCGGTCAGATCGCGGATCGCGTCCCCTCGCCAAGTCCGGGTTGGACTTGACCGTTATAGGGTCGAAACTTCGCCTCAGCGTCGGCGGGCGAACCCGGCGTCGTTCAGCGCCTGTTTCATCGGCTCCTGGTCTTCGGCGTTCCGCAAGGCGAACCTCGCGCCGTCCGTCGATCCCGGCCTGGTTCTCCGTGATCCCTGCGCCGAAACGCTAAAGGATCGGGAGCCTTGGCCCTGCGTCGGTGTTTCCGCGTCCTCCGAGGAGGCTTGGAACCCTGGGTCAGAGAGCCGGACCGATCCGCTTGATGTCCGGGTCTCCCCGGATTTCCGCGCCTCCGTGTCCCTTCGGCCTGTTGACGTTCCCGCGAAATCGGTTATTGGGCAAGCGCCCAAACCGGCGCGTCTGTGCGGAACCATCCCGGACCCGGTGGGCAAGTCTGTGGATATCTGTGGACGGACGAAATTCGCGCAGGCGGATCAGGATGTTGCGCTGTCCACAGGAAAAGCCGTTCGGCCCCGCGCCTGTCGCAAACTCTAGAGAATGAGGGCGTAGCCGGCCTGCTGGTGGTGAATGACGGTCATCATGGCGGCGGTATCGACCTGAACGCCAGGCTCCAGATCGGCGGGGGTCAGGCCGTTGGCGACCATCGACTGACCGCACAGGCGCACCTGAACCCCGGCGGCGAGGAGGGCGCGGATCAGGGCGCTGTTGGGATTGACCTGCCCCTTGCCGCGCGCGGCCCAGGCGGCGTCGGACAGGGTGGCGAGCGTGGCGCCTCCGTGCAGGACGGCGACGATCTTGCGGCGCTCGCCCGTCACGCCGCCGGCTTCGAGCAGATTGGTCAGGCGGGCCACGCGGTCGAGCGACTTGAGCGGCTTGTCGTCCGGCCCGCCCTGGGCCACGTCGAGGATGACCTTGTAGTCGCGCCCGGCGTCAGGTTGTTCGCCCGCATCAGGCAGGGCGGTGAAGGCGCCGTGGCCGACGACCGTCTGGGCTTGGGCTTGAGACGGGAGGGCGACGGTTGAGACGCCCAGAGCCCCGAGGGCCAGGACGAGGGCGGAGAGAACGGCTTTCATGCGGAGGTCCTGATTTAACGAGGGGTGCAGAGGCAGGCGATCACCCTGCCAGCGCCGCCTTCTTCTCTTCAAGCTCCAGCCAGTCGAGTTCGGCGGTTTCCAGTTCAGCGCGAGCCTTTTCGGCGGCCTTCATGGCGCGGTCGAAGGCGGCGGGATCGCGTGAATAGAGGTCGGGGTCGGCCAGGATGGCGTCCTGTTTGGCGATTTCGACCGGCAGGGTCTCCATCAGCTTTTCGACCTCTTCCAGACGGCGGGCGTCCTTGTAGGAGAGCTTCGCTTGTTTCTTGGGGGCGCGGTCAGAAGGCTCCGCCTTCTCGACCCGACGCGCCCCGGGGGCGGCTTCGGCGTGCGTCGGGGGCGGGGCGAGGAAGCCGGGGTTCTGGCGCAGGAAGTCCTGCCAGCCGCCGGGGGTCTCGACCACGTCGCCGCGGCCGTTCAGGGCGATGGTCGAGGTGGCCAGGCGGTCGACGAAATCACGGTCGTGCGACACCAGGATCAGGGTGCCGTCGTAGGATTCGAGCAGCTCTTCCAGCTTCTCCAGCGTGTCCATGTCGAGGTCGTTGGTCGGCTCGTCGAGGATCAGCAGGTTGGCGGGCTGGGCCAGGGCGCGCGCCAGCAGCAGGCGGTTGCGTTCGCCGCCCGACAGGGTGGAGATGGGCTGTTTCAACTGGGCTTCCTGGAACAGGAAGTCCTTGGCGTAGGCGGCGACGTGCATGGAGCGGCCGCGCACAAGGATGCTGTCGCCCCCGCCCGGCGTCAGGGCGTCCCACAGGGTCATGTCCGACTTCAGCCCCTCGCGCGACTGGTCGAGGTAAAGGGGCTCCAGATTGGCGCCCATGCGGACCGTGCCTTCGTCCGGGGCCAGTTCGCCCAGCAGCACCTTGACCAGGGTGGTCTTGCCCGCGCCGTTGGGGCCGACGATGGCCAGCCGGTCGCCGCGGATGATGCGGGTGGTCAGGTTCTTGAAGATGACGCGGTGGCCGAACGCCTTGCTGACGCCCTTGATGTCGGCCACCAGCTTGCCCGAGGCGCCGCCGGAATCGACGCCGAGGTTCAGTTCGCGCGGGATGTCCTTGACCCGTTCGGCCCGGTCCAGGCGCATCTGTTGCAGGGCGCGGGCGCGACCTTCATTGCGGGTGCGCTGGGCGGTGATGGAGCGGTAGAAGGTATAGGTCTCGGCCTCGATGCGCTTGGTCAGGCGGCGAAGGGACTCGGCCTCCTCCTCCATGACCTTGGCGGCCCAGTCGTCGAACTCGATGAAACCCTTGTTCAGGGTGCGGACCTTGCGGCCTTCCAGCCAGTGCACGGTGTCGGTGACGCGGTTCAGGAAGGCGCGGTCGTGGCTGACCACCAGCAGGGCGAAACGGGCCTGGATCAGCTCGTTTTCCAGCAGTTCGATGGCCAGGATGTCGAGGTGGTTGGTCGGCTCGTCCAGCAGCAGAAGGTCGGGCTCTTCGGCGAAGGCCTTGGCCAGGGCGGCGCGGCGGATCTCGCCGCCCGACAGGCCTTGCGTCGACTTGTTCGGGTTGAGGCCGAAGGTCTCGAGCCAGCTTTCGGCGGTCCAGCGTTCGGCCTCGCCCGAGGCGGCGTAGTCGGCCAGGGTCCATTCTTGAGTGGCCCTACCGCTCGCGACTTCGCGCTCGCTGCTTGAGGGCGGTGAGAGATCGGGTTCTTGCGGGACATAGGCGAAGCGGGTGCCGGCCTGGAACGAGCGGTCGCCCGAGTCCGGCTCGATCAGGCCCATGACCACCTTCATCAGGGTGGACTTGCCCGCCCCGTTGCGGCCGACCAGGGCGGCGCGGCTGCGCGGCTCCATCGCCATGTCGACGCCGTCGAACAGCGGGCGGGGGCCGTCCTGCAGGCGGACGTCCTTGAGGGCGACGAGAGGAGGGCGAGGGGCCATAGACACCAGTCCGAAAAGGGAGGCGACGCCTATAGCGCGTCGAGGGGGCGAAGGGCCAATATTTCAGGATTTACAAAAAACCGTCCAGACGGTATGTCGCGTCGCATGGACGCCCAACCGAACCGCCGCACGCCGGAAGACACCCGCCGCCAGATCATCGAAGCGGCCATCGAACTGGCCGCCGAACAGGGGGCGATGGCGCTGACGCTAGACGCCGTGGTGGGGCGGCTGCCCTTCAGCAAGGGCGCCCTGCTGCATCACTTTCCGACCAAACAGGCGTTGCTGGAAGGGGTGCTGGATCATCTGGCGCTGGAGATGACGACGGCGGTGCTGGCCGAGGCCGCGCGGGATCCCAACCCCTATGGCCGCAATGCGCGGGCCTATCTGAGGACGGTGGTCAATGAGCCGGCGACCGAGCGCGACGTGAGCATCGGCCGCGCCGTCCTGGCCGCCTGCGCCATAGAGCCCAGCCTGATCCCGCGCTGGCGCGAGGCGATCCGCAGCCTGACGGTGGGAGACCCGGAAGATCCGATGGGCCGGGACGACGCCCTGATGCTGCGGCTGATCGCCGACGGCCTGTGGATGAGCGATCTGTTCGGCACGCATGAGGTGTCGCTGGAACAGCGCCAGGCCCTGCTGTCGCTGCTGACGCCGGGCAGCCTGCTGACGGACGGCTATTCAGAGGCCGGCGCCAATGGGGAGACCGGCGCATGAGCCCGACCACCTGGCTGGCCCTGCTGGGCGCGATCGGCTTTGAGGTGATGGGCACGACCCTGCTGCAGCAGTCGCAGCAGTTCACCAAACCCCTGCCGACGGCGGGGCTGGCGGTCTGTTACGGCATCGCCTTCTATCTGCTGACGCTGGCGCTGAAGCAGATGCCGGTGGGGCTGGCCTATGCGATCTGGAGCGGGCTGGGGGTGGTGCTGATCTCGCTGATCGGCCTGGTCCTGTTCAAGCAGAAACTGGATGGCCCGGCCATCATCGGTCTGGGGCTGATCATCGGCGGGGTGGTGGTGATCAACCTGTTCTCGAAAAGCGTGACGCACTGAAGCGCGCCGGAGGGGCGGCTGAGACGCCGAGACCAGGATCGCCTGGCCTTCCCCACCCGGTCTTCGCTTCGCTTCGACCACCCTCCTCATGAAGGGGAGGGAGAAGGCGACAGCGGGGGTTTTGAGGCGTATAGGGCGCGCCCATGAGTTCCGCGCCCGCCAAGCCCTTCTGGGAAACCAAGACGCTCGCCGAGATGAATCCGGCCGAGTGGGAGAGCCTGTGCGACGGCTGCGGCCTGTGCTGCGTCATCCGGTTCGAGGACGAGGACACCGGCCGGATCATCCCGACGCGCGTGCATTGCAAGCTGTTCGACACGAACGCCTGCACCTGCACCGATTACGCCGATCGTCAGGCCGAGGTGCCGGACTGCGTGCAGCTGACGCCCGACAATATCGAGCGGCTGAAATGGATGCCGCTGTCGTGCGCCTATCGTCGGCTGCATGAAGGGCGGCCGCTGGCCTGGTGGCATCCGCTGGTCTCCGGCGACCGGGAGACGGTGCATACGGCCGGGGTGTCGGTGCGTCGCCAGACCGTGTGCGAGACGGCGCTGAAGGAGCCCGAGTACGCCCTGGAGTTCGAAGCGCCCGAATGGATGGCGGAACGGGGCGTCGCTAACGAATAATTCGGCGCCTGGGGGTTAGGGGCGTGGTCAGGGCGAGGGCGGAATGGACATTGTCGCAGCAGGAAAAGGGTCGGGAAACGGCGCGCGGGACGCGTTCGACCGGCTGACGGCGATCGCCTGCGCGACCTTCCGCACGCCCCACGCCATGATCGCGACGCTGGCTGAAGACCGGGCGGTCTTTCTGTCCGGGGTCGGGCTGGACGAGGTGAGCGTGCCGCGCCTCGACAGCGTCAGCCACCAGCTAGCGGCCATGGGGCCGGACGCCGTGATGGTGATCCAGGATGCGCGTGAGCATCCCGTCTATCGCCGCCATCCGATGGTGGTCGGGGCGCCCCATGTCCGCTTCTTTCTGGGCGCCACGGTGTGCGGCGCTGACGGGCGGCCCGCGGGGGCCATCGGCGTGATGGACGTTCAGCCGCGTTCGGCGCCGACGCAGGCCGAGCTGGACCTGATCCGCGAACTGGCCGGCCTGGCGGGCCAGTTGATGGAGCACGCCGAGGCGATGCGCCAAGAGGCTGCGCGCCTGGAGACGCTGCGGCTGGCCGAGGACATGGTCGGGGTCGGACGCTGGCGCTATGAGGTCGCGACCGGAGCGGTGACCTGGTCGGACGAGATCTATCGCATCCACGGGCGGGCGCCGGGCGCCTTCCATCCGAAGCTGGAGGATGTCTTCGGCCACTATCACGCGGACGACCGGGGCGAGGTCCAGCGGCTGGTCGAACGGGCGCTGAAGAGTGGCGAAGGCTATACCTTCAAGCTGAGGCTAGTAGGCGTGGACGGGGTCGAACGAGTGGTCGCCGCCGAGGGCGCCGCCGAGAAGGACGCCACCGGCCGGGTGATCGCCCTGTTCGGCGTGCTGCAGGACGTGACCGAGCGCGAGGCCTTGCTGCGTGCGGCCCAGACCAATGAGCGGCGCTATCGCCTGCTGGCCGAAAACACCGGCGACGTGATCACCCGCGTCAAGATGGACGGGTCGAGCAAATACATCTCGCCGGCGATCCAGCAGTTGCTGGGCTGGACCTTTGAGGACATGAGCGGCCAGTCGACCGACTATGTCCACCCCGAGGACCGGCTGCAGGTGCTCCAGGCGATCAGCGCGGCGGTCCAGACAGGCCAGCCGACGCGGCTGGAGCATCGGGCGGTGCACCGCCAGGGCCACACGGTATGGGTGGAGTCCGCCTTCAAGGCCCTGACCGACGAGCACGGCCAGGTCGACGACGTGGTGGTGGTGATCCGCGACATGACCCAGCGCAAGGTGCTGGAGGACGAGGTCATCGAGGCCAAGGAGCGAGCCGAGAAGGCCGCCCAGGCCAAGAGCGAGTTCCTGGCCAATATGAGCCATGAGCTGCGCACGCCCCTGACCAGCGTCATCGGCTTTTCGGGACTGTTGCAAGCCTCGGAGCATCTGCCGGCCGAAGAGCGGGTCTATGTCGAACGCATCGCCACGGCGTCAGAGGCGCTGCTGGGCGTCATCAACGACATTCTGGACTATTCCAAGCTGGAAGCCGACGCGATCGAGATGGACCCGGAGCCGTTCGATACGCGGGCCCTGGTGGACGGCGCGGCGGCCATCATCGAGAGCCAGTGCTCGGCCAAGGGGCTGACGCTGAACGTGGTGGTGGCGGCGGAAACGCCCGAGCGCCTGACCGGCGACAAGGGGCGGTTGCGGCAGGTGATGCTGAACTTCCTGTCCAATGCGGCCAAGTTCACCGCGCGGGGAGCGGTGACGCTGAAGGTCGGCGGGCGGCCGCTGGCGGACGGCGGCTGGCGGATGCGGGTGGAGGTGACCGACACCGGCATCGGCATCCCGTCCGAGAAGATCGGGGAACTGTTTCGGCGCTTCACCCAGGCCGACGCCTCGACCACGCGGGTCTATGGCGGGACGGGGCTGGGTCTGGCGATCTCGCGGCGACTGATCGAACTGATGGGCGGCGAGGTCGGGGTGGAAAGCGCGCCGGGCGCCGGCTCGACCTTCTGGTTCGAGGCGCCGCTGGCGGCGGCGACGGCCGAGGACGTTACGGCGGCAGGCGAGGAGGATCGCGCCCGCAAGGACGCCCTGCGCGGCCGGGTGCTGATGGCCGACGACGCGGCCGCCAACCGCGAGCTGGTCAGCGCCATTCTGAGAAACCTGGGGTTGGAGATCGATACGGTCGCCGACGGCGCCGAGGCGGTGCATGCGGCGCATTCAGGCGCCTATGACCTGGTGCTGATGGACGTGCACATGCCGGTCATGGACGGCCTGACCGCGACGCGGGAAATCCGCCGGATGCAGGCCCAGGGCGAGCGGCGGATCCCCATCCTGGCGCTGACGGCCAACGTGCAGGCGGACCAGGTGAAGCGTTGCCTGGAAGCGGGGATGGACGGCCATCTGGCCAAGCCGATCCAGATCGCGGAACTGGCGGCCGCCCTGTCGCGGTGGCTGAACGAGGCGGAAACGACGCCTGAAGAGACGCGGGCGGGCGCCTGACGCCGACGGTCTTTGCGACAGGGCGAGCCAAAGCCGGGAAATCCCTGCGTTTGACGCGATCCGGGCGCCCTTTGCGCGCCTGAGGACGCTGCTCGTCTATGGTTCAGTCATGGCGGGAAAAGCGGATCAGAGCGGGGCGGCGGGGACGACCGCGGCGTGGCTGGGCGAGGTCTTCGCCCGGCTGAGGGCCGCGACTGACGAGGCGATCGCCGTGGTGACGGCGGCCGAGCCGCCCGCCGATGTGGCCGAGGCCGAGAAGCGGGCGCGCGCCATCGGCGTTCTGGCCCGCACGGCCAAGGCGGTGGCGGCGCTGGAAGCCGACCTGATCCGCAAGAGCCGCAGCCCTGAAGAGGATGGAATGAGCGACGACGACCGTGACCTCAGCGACGCCGAACTGGCCGGGCTTCAGGCCGAATTCTTCGCCCGTGTCGATCATCTCGTCGCAGCCATCGAGCGCAAGTCGCTGGCTGCGGGACTGGATCGAGAGCCTGCCGCGCGAACAGCGGGGGCGGCGCTGAGGGCGGCCGTCAAGGCGACGCCGAGGCTGAACGACGACCAGATCGCGCCGCCTGAGGACTGGCGCACCTGGGTGCTGCTGGGGGGGCGCGGTTCGGGCAAGACCTTCGCCGGCGGCTTCTGGATGAACGAGCTGGCGCGGGGCGCGGATATGACCTTCGCCCTGGTCGGGACGGCGCTGCACGACGTGCGCGAGGTGATGGTCGAGGGGCCGTCGGGGCTGAAGGCTCAGGCGACGGCCGACAACCGGCCGCGCTGGGAAGCGGGGCGGCGAAGGCTGGTCTGGCCCTAGGGCGCGGCGGCCTATGCGTTTTCGGCCGAAGACCCGGACAGCCTGCGCGGGCCGCAGTTTCACGCCGCCTGGGCGGACGAGTTCTGCGCCTGGAGGAACATCGAGGCGACGCTGTCGAACCTGAGGTTCGGCCTGCGGCTGGGGACGGACCCTAAGCTGGCGATCACGACGACGCCCCGGCCGATCCCAGCCCTGAGGCGGCTGTTGGCCGAGCCGGGCGTGGCGACGGCCCGGCTGGCGACGAAGGACAACGAAGCCAATCTGGCGCCGGGGTTCCTGGGCCATCTGCAGAGCCTCTACGCCGGGACGCGGCTGGAGGCGCAGGAGATGGAAGGGCTGGTGGTCGAGGCCGACGGCGCCCTGTTCCGGGCCGAGGATCTGGCGCGGGCGCGGGGGAGCCGTCCGGCGAAGTTTGAGCGGGTGGTGGTGGCGGTCGATCCGCCAGCCAGCGCCCACGGCGACGCCTGCGGGATCGTGGTGGCGGGACGCTGGGACAGGACGGGCTATGTGCTGGCCGACCGTTCGGCGCGCGGCCTGTCGCCCGCCGGGTGGGCGCGGCGCGTGGCCGAGACCGCGCGCGAGTTCGACGCCGACCTGGTGCTGGCCGAGGCCAATCAGGGCGGGGAGATGGTGCGCGCCCTGCTGGGCCAGGCCGACTGTCCGGCGCAGGTGAAGCTGGTTCACGCCAGCCGGTCCAAGAAGGCGCGGGCCGAGCCGGTGGCGGCGCTCTACGAACAGGGGCGCGTGGTCCACTGCGGGGCGTTCCCGGCGCTGGAGGAAGAGATGATGGCGCTGGGCGGGGAGGCGCCGGGGGGCAAGAGCCCGGACCGGGCGGACGCCCTGGTGTGGGGGCTGACGCACCTGCTGCTGGCCGGGAAGACGCAGCCGAGGCTGCGGGCGTTGTGAGCGCTTCGAACTGTAAAATTCGAATGGCAAAGCTTGTTAAAGAACGTAGGTTAGTCGGGAGTCTTTCGAACAACGAAAAGAGATCATGGTGCTGCAGAAGATACGGATGAGCTTGGTCGCAGTCTTAGTGGCGATGGGGCTCTGGGCGACAGCGGGAAGCGCCTTGGCTCAGCGGGTCGAGCATGACGTGGCGGGGACCATGACGACCATGGTCGATAATAACCCCGATCGCATCGGGCAGGTGGTTACCGCGCCCGCAGGCTATGATCGTGTGAAGCGGTTCACTTATTGGATCGAGCCGGGCGCGAGCGGTGTGACGGTGCGGCCGGCGGTCCGAGGCTATGATTCCGTCTCGGATCGCTATGCCGATCACGTGATTGAGACGGGGCCGGACCAGACCTTGTCGGGGACGACGGCGAGGGCCGTCACGTTTGACTTCGACGCGCCGGTCGTCGCGGGCCAACAGTATATGCTGGCGCTGGAAGTCGTGAGCGGCGACGGCAAGATCGAGGTGGTCGACCCGGGCAGTTATGCTGATGGGTTCTGGCTGCAGGTCTATTTCAATTCGCCATTGCTCTTCCCGAACAAGGACGCCCGCTTCCGTGCCGAGTTCGGTCAGGCGGCGCCTGCGGCCATTCCGACAATGACGGAGTGGGCGATGATCCTGATGGCGCTGGCGATGGCTGGGGGAGCAGCGGTCGTGTTGCAGCGGCGTAGGACTGCAGCGGGTTAAACCGCTTCCGACATAATGAGGTCGAGCGCGGCCCCGGTCTGAGAAGGATCGGGGCCTTTTGCTGTCTGGAGGTTGAGAATGGGATGGTGGCGATTGCAGAGGCGCGCAGCGGAGCCGGCCTATGAGGAAAAGACATCGCGCACCGGGCCGCTGATCGCCCTGACCGGGGCGGGCCGCGCGCGATGGACGCCGCGCGATTATGCGCACCTGGCGGACGAGGGGTTCGGCAAGAACGCCGTGGCCTATCGCTGCGTGCGGATGATCGCGGAGGCGGCGGCCTCGACCCCGCTGATGGTGATGGTCGGGGGCGTGCGCAGCGCGGATCATCCGCTGGCGCGGCTGATCGACAAGCCCAATCCCGAGCAGTCGGGCGGGGAGTTGATGGAGGCGCTGTACGGCGCGCTGCAGACGGCGGGCAACGCCTATGTCGAGGCGATCGGCGACGCGGATGGAGACGGGGCGCCGGACGAGTTATGGGCGCTGCGGCCCGATCGGGTGAAGGTGGTCCCCGGGCGGGCGGGCTGGCCGGAAGCCTATGAGTATGCGGTCGGCGGGCGCGCGGTGCGGATCGGGCGGCATGGCGACGGCTGGTCGCCGGTCATGCATCTGAAGCTGTTTCATCCGACGGACGATCATTACGGGTTTTCACCGCTGGAGGCGGCGGCCTTCGCCATCGACGTGCACAACGCCTCGGGCGCCTGGAACAAGGCGCTGTTGGACAATGCGGCGCGGCCGTCGGGGGCGCTGGTCTATGGCGCCAGGGACGGCGAGCGGCTGACGGCGGATCAGTTCGAGGCGCTGAAGGCGGAGCTGGGGGAGGCCCACGCCGGGGCGCGCAACGCCGGGCGGCCGCTGCTGCTGGAAGGCGGGCTGGACTGGAAGCCGATGAGCCTGACGCCGCACGACATGGACTTCATCGCCGGCAAGCACGCGGCGGCGCGGGAGATCGCCCTGGCGTTCGGCGTGCCGCCGCAACTGCTGGGGATCCCGGGGGATGCGACCTACGCCAACTATCGCGAGGCCAACGCCGCCTTCTGGCGCGGGACGGTGATCCCGCTGGTGCGGAAGGCGGCCGGGGCGATGACGGGGTGGCTGGGCGGGCGGTTCACGGATTGCCGGATCGAGCCGGATTTGGATGCGGTTCCGGCCCTGCAGGTCGAGCGTGACGCGCTGTGGGCGCGGCTGAATGCCGCGAGCTTCCTGACCGAGGACGAGCGGCGCCGGATGGCGGGGGTGGGGGAGTGATGGAAGCGATGAGGAAGATGCCTGTCGCCCTAATGGCGGCCTTGCTGGTGCAGACCGTCGGCGGACTGGTGTGGGCCGGCGGGGCGGCGGCGCGGATCGCCACCCTGGAGCAGCGCGTGGACGAGCAGAGGCTGGTCGCCGAGCGGCTGGCGCGGCTGGAGGCGCAGGGCGAGGCGACACGCGCCGCGGTCGAGCGGATCGAGCGGCGGCTGGAGGAGAAATGATGGCGCAGGGATTTCTCCCTCCCCTTCATGGGGAGGGTGTCGGCGCAGCCGACGGGTGGGGAGGGGAGAGCAAATCGGGTCTGGCGGCTTATCAGCCAAGCCGTCCCCACCCGGCTTCGCCTGACGGCTCAGCCACCCTCCCCATAAAGGGGAGGGAGAAAGGGGCGCTCGCTATCCAAGGCTACGCCTCCCTGTGGGGCGTGGCGGATCTGAACGGGGACGTGACGGCGCGCGGCGTCTTCGCCGACAGCCTGGCCAAGACCGGCGCGGGCGGGGTGCGGATGCTGCACCAGCATGAGAGCCGCGCCGTGGTCGGCGTCTGGGACCGGATGGTCGAGGACGAGCAGGGCCTGTGGGTCGAGGGGCGGATCGAGGACTGGTCCGCCGAGGCCCGCTACGCCGCCGCCCTGACGCGCGCCGGGGCGCTGGACGGCCTGTCGATCGGCTTTCGTGCGACGAAGGCGCGGCGCGACGGGCGGCTTAGGGTGCTGAGCGCGGCGGAGCTGTGGGAGGTGTCGCTGGTGACGTTTCCGATGCTGCCGGGCGCGCGGTTTCAGGCGCGGGGGGCGGCGGGCTGATCCGGCGTCAGTCGGGCGAGGCCAGCGGGCGGTCGTCGCGACGTCCGTGCAGGCCGGGGGCCTCCTGGGCGTGGCCGCGCAGGGCGATGGCGCAGGATTCAGGGGTCTGGCGGGAGGCGACGGCGGGGCTGGCGCCGCGGTCATAGGCGGACCGGAGCGCGCGGCGTTCCGTCTCGTCGGCGGTCGGGGCGTGGCGGCGCAGATGGGCGGCGAAGCCCTGTTCGCCCGAAGGGGCGCGATTGAAGCGCTCGCACGCCCCCAGGGTCTCGAACAGACGGGCCTGCAGGGAAGCGTCGGCGGAGAGGCGGTTCTGTTGGGGAGGCATGGCGGCTGTTTCCGGCGTGGCGCACGACGGGAGAAGGGCGGCGGACAGGGCGATTATGACGAGTTTGAGCATCAATTCTTCCTGCATGAACGAGGACGCTAACACGCCTGCGCGAAGGCGCAACGAGGGCTGTGGCGCGACCTGCTGAAGCAAGATCGAGACGCGGCGTGGCAACCGCGTCTCCAGCGTAACCGCATCGTGCGGTTCTAACATCGGAGACACCATGAAAGAGACCAAGACCGTCTCGGGCAACCCCGAGGCGCGCGCCGCCATGCATGAGATGATGGCCGCGTTCGAGGCGTTCAAAGGGGCGAACGACGCCCGTCTGGACGAGATCGAGAAGAGGGCTTCGGCCGATGCGCTGCTGGAGGAGAAGGTGGCGCGCATCGATCAGGCCGTGGCGCAGGCGCAGGCGCGCATGGATCGCGTGCTGAGCGAGAGCCGCAGGCCGGGGTTGGAGGCCGGCGGCCCCTCCACCGCTTCGCGGTCCCCCTCCCCATTCCATGGGGAGGAGAAGAGCGCGTGGGACGGCTATATGAAATCGGGCGCGTCGCATGGCCTGGAGCTGAAGGCGGGGCTGTCGTCGGCGTCGAACTCGGCGGGCTATGTCGTGCCGCCGGAGACGGAGCGCGCCATCGAGCGCCGCCTGATGGCGGGCTCGCCAATGCGCGAGATCGCCACGGTGCGCACGGTCGGTTCGGGCGTGTTCAGGAAGCCGGTGTCGACGGCGGGCGTGCAGGCGGGCTGGGTGGCCGAGACGGCGGCCAGGCCGGAGACGGACCCGGCGACGCTGGCGCTGCTGGAGTTCTCCTCGGCCGATCTCTACGCCTGTCCGGCGGCGACGCAGAGCCTGCTGGACGACGCGCTGATCGATCTGGACGAATGGCTGGCGGCCGAGGTCGAGGACGCCTTCGCGGCGCAGGAGACGGCGGCCTTTGTCAGCGGCGACGGGGTCAACAAGCCCAAGGGCTTTCTGGCCTACGCCAATGCGGCCGAAGGAACGCAGACCTGGGGCCAGATCGGCACGGTGGCGTCAGGGGCTGCGGGCGGTTTCGCCTCGACCAACCCGGCGGACAAGCTGATCGACCTGATCTATGCGCCCAAGGCTCAGTATCGGCCGAACGGGCGTTTCGTGATGAACCGACGCACGGTCTCGGCGGTGCGCAAGTTCAAGGATGCGGACGGCAACTATGTCTGGTCGCCGGCGACGCGGCCGGGCGAGACGGCCTCGCTGCTGGGCTATCCGGTCACCGAGATCGAGACCATGCCGGATATCGGCGCCAACAGCCTGTCGATCGCGTTCGGCGACTTTGCGCGCGGCTATCTGATCGTCGACCGCGCGGGGGTGCGAGTGCTGCGCGATCCCTATTCGGCCAAGCCCTATGTGCTGTTCTACACGACAAAGCGCGTGGGCGGCGGGGTGCAGAACTTCGACGCGATCAAGCTGATGAAGTTCGCTGCTTCCTGAGGAAGCGAGTGACGAGTGGCGTGTGGCGAGTGGCGAGAGCCGCTCGTCACGGGCCGGGGCGTGAAATAGGCGAGCGAGGCGAGTTGAGGGGGGCGTTTCTCGCCCCTCGTCACTCGCCCCTCGCCACTACCGAGCAAAGCGAGGTCCAAAATGACCGCACCCGTGAGCCTCACGGAGGCGAAGCTGTTCCTGCGCGTCGAGCATGAGGCGGAGGACGGGCTGATCCAGACGCTGATCGACGCGGCCAGGGCGCGGGTGGAGGGGGAGGTCGGGTTGAGCCTGACCTCGACCTCGCCGGCGCCGCTGCGGCTGGCGGTGATGATGCTGGTGATGCGCGCCTATGAGCGCGGCGACGGCGAGATGAGCGCGGCGCCGGTCGAGGGGTGGATCGCGCCCTATCGCGTGGTGCGGCTGTGAGCGCGGGCGCGATGAAGGTGGTGGCGTCGCTGGTGCGGCCGGTGGAGGCGCAGACGCCCTATGGCGGGCGCGTCGTCAGCTATGAGCCGGTCGGGTCGCTGTGGCTGAGCCTGGGGGCGCGGCGGCGGCGCGAGCGGACGGACGCGGGCGTGACGCGCGGCGTGGAGACGCTGAGCGCCACGGTGCGGGCCGATCCGAGGCTGGAGGAGGGGCTGGTGGTCCGCTTCGGCGGGGCGGACTGGGGCGTGGTCGGGATCGAGGCCGATCCGAAGACGGCAGGCCGGGCAAGGCTGAGCCTGGAGCGGGCGCGATGAAGGATCATGAAGGGGCGCTGGTGAAGGCGCTGATCGCGCATCTGGGCGGCGACGGGGCGCTGAAGGCGCTGCTGGGCGATCCGGTGCGGGTCTGGGATGAGCCGCCGCAGGGGGCTGCGTTTCCGCATCTGGTGATCGGGCGGTGCGAGAGCCGGCCGCTGAACGCCGACGGCGGCGGGGTGGAGCAGAGGCTGACCCTGACCTGCGCCAGTCGGTTCAGGGGGCTGGAGGAGGCGCGGGCGGTGGCGGCGGCGGTGCGGGCGCGGGTCGCCGATGCGCGGCTGGAGGCGGATGGGGTGAGGGCGGTCAGCGTGGCGGTGACGTTTACGGACCTGTTCCGCAGCCCGGATCTGAAGCGGGCGTGGGCGGTGATGCGGCTGCGGGCCGTGACGGAAGAGGTTTAGCGCGGCGCCTCTCCCTCCCCTTCATGGGGAGGGTGGTCGCGATAGCGACCGGGTGGGGGCGCGGGGCGATCGGGGCGCGGCGTGGAAATGGCCTGGCCCTCCCCACCCGGCCTCGCCTGCGCTCGGCCACCCTCCCCATAAAGGGGAGGGAGAAGGCGTGCGTGTTCTGGAAAACGAAGCGAGGAAAGATGACGGCGCAACGGGGCAAGGACATCCTGCTGAAGATTGAGGGCGCCGCTGGCGCCTTCATCACTGTGGCGGGGCTGAGGGCGAGGACGATCTCGCTGAACGCCAAGACGGTGGACGCGACCGACAGCGACAGCGCCGGGCGGTGGCGCGAGCTGCTGGCGGGCGCGGGCGTGAAGTCGGCGGCGGTGTCGGGGCAGGGAATCTTTCGCGACGCGGCGTCGGACGCCCTGATCCGCGAGGCGTTCTTTGAGCAGGCGGCGAAGACGTGGCGGCTGATCGTGCCGGACTTCGGCGTGCTGGAGGGGCCGTTCCTGGTCGCCGCGCTGGAATATGCGGGCGAGCATGAGGGCGAGGCCAGCTTTGCGCTGAGCCTGGCCAGCGCGGGCGAGATCCGTTTCGAGGCGCTGTGATGGCGAACGGCGTGCGGGGCGAGGTGGTCGCGAGGCTGGCGGGGGCGGAGCGGACGCTGTGCCTGACGCTGGGCGCCTTGGCGGAGATCGAGACGGAGCTGGGCGTGGCCGGGATGGCGGCGCTGGCGGAGCGGATGCGCTCGCTGTCGGCGCGCGATCTGATGGTGGTCCTGGCGGCGCTGTTGCGCGGCGGGGGGGAGGTTGCGCTGGCGGACGGACTGGCGAGCGCGCCGGTTGATCCGCGCGAGGCGGCGGGGGCGGTGGCGAAGGCGTTTGCGGCGGCGGCCTGATGACTCCTTGGAGCGAGATGATGCAGGCGGCGGCGCGGATGGGCGTGGGGCCGGAGGGCTTCTGGCGGCTGTCGCTCAAGGAGTGGCGGATGCTGACGGCGGGGCCGGCGCGGGCGGCGCCCCTGGGGCGCAGCGAACTGGAGCGGATGCAGGAGATGTGGCCGGATGAGCGATAGTTTCAGGCCGGACGGCGTCGACGCCGTGCCGGTGAAGGCGGCGGAGGCGGCGGCGGCGCTCGAGGCGCTGAAGGAGCCGGCCGAGCGGGCGGCGGCCTCGATCGAGGATGCGTTCGGGCGGGCGGGGGCCAGTCTGACGCGCTCGCTGGCGCGGGCGGCGGCGGACGGGCAGGTGACGCTGGCTGAGCTGGCGCGGGCGGTGCTGAACGCCGTCAATGCGGCGGCCGGCGTGCGCGGCGGCGGGGGACTGTCGGGCGCCATAGCGGCGGCGATGGGCGGCTTCGGCGGCGCGCGGGCGGACGGCGGGCCGGTGCTGGGCGGGGGCGCCTATCTGGTCGGCGAGCGCGGGCCGGAGGTGTTTCGCCCGGCGGGCGCCGGGACGATCGAGCCGATGGGCGGTCACTCTGGCTCTGGGGGCGGCGTGACGGTGAACGTCACGGTGGACGGCGGCGCCGAGGGCCTGTTGCGGTCAGAGACGCAGATCGCACGGATGCTGGCGCGGGCGACGGCGCTGGGCGCGCGCTGACCCGCTCAAGCAGCGAGGCGCCGCGCGCCGAGCGGTAGCGACCAACCAGCTCAAGCAGCGAGGCGCCGCGCGCCGAACGGTAGCGCGCAACAAAAAAGAGCGCTCCGAAGAGCGCTCTTTGGGACCTATTCGCCCTTGGGGTTGGGGCCGTATTTGTTGGGGCCGGGTTGGCTGCCGCCGAAGCCGAGCCACATCCAGAAGCCGAAGCTGACCAGACCGGCCAGGAACATCAGGCCGAAGGCGGCGCCGCCGGTGGCGACGAGCAGTTCGGGGTCCATCGACTGCACGGCGTTGGGGTCGCTCAGGATCGACAGGCCGAAGGCGCTGACCAGCATGGCGAGCGAGGCGTACCAGAGCGCCCAGGGGATGACGACCAGCCAGCCCGGCTTGCCCATGTCATGGAAGCGTTTGAAGCCGACCGCCAGGTGCAGGACCATCACGGCGAGGCCGAGGATGAAGCTGACCTTGGGCACGAAGTTCAGGATCAGGCCGACGACGAACAGGATGGCCCAGCTGATCCAGAAGTCCCGGCGCCGCAGGCGGCCCTTGAACGAGAAGAGGGCGGTCTTGATGTCGTAGCCGGCTGCGGGCTGGGCGCTGGCCGAGGGGGTGGCGCCTGCAGCCTGGCCGAAGGCTGCGGCGGCGGTGGCGGACGGCAGAAGCATGATCTGGGTCGCCTCCATGCCTTCGGGCACGAAATCGACGCGCACGCCGGCGGCCATCGCGCCCTCGCCCTGAACGGCGGTGCGCGCGAAGCCGTAACGGAGGCTGTCGTCGCCGCTGATCAGACCCGTGCCGGTCGCCTCGTCATAGCTGAGAATTTCGCCGCGCACGCGGATCTCCTGTCGTTGGACGGCTTTGCCGTGGTGTGGCGAAAGCATGGCCGACACCGGCGGCGCGGACAACCCAAAGCGTGACGTTAGGCAAGGTTTTTCGCGACGCGTTCGCGAGCGGTCCCGGCCGGGACGCAATCCAGACATTGAGACAGGATGTGGAGGGGACGCATGGCCTTTCATGAGGTGCGCCTGCCGGCGCGGCTGGGGTTCGGCTCGACCGGCGGCGTCGAGCGCAGGACGGAGATCACGACGCTGGCGTCGGGGTTCGAGCGGCGCTCGACGCCGTGGGCCGATGGGCGCAGGCGCTATCTGATCGGGGCGGGCCTGCGCTCGCTGGACGACATGGCGGCGCTGACGAGTTTCTTCGAGGCGCGACGCGGGCGGCTGCATGGGTTCCGGTTTCGCGACTTTGCGGACTTCAGGAGCGGGGCGCCGGGGGCGGCCGTGACGCCGCTGGATCAGGCGATCGGGACCGGCGACGGCGAAACGCGGACGTTTCAGCTGTGCAAGGCCTATGGCGATCATCGGCGGCTCATCGCCAAGCCGGTCGAGGGATCGGTGCGGGTGGCCGTGGCGGGCGTGGAGACGGCGGGCTTCAGCCTGGAGGCGACGACGGGGCGGGTGACGCTGGCGACGGCGCCGCCGAAGGGGGCGGCGGTGAGCGCGGGGTTCGCCTTCGACGTGCCGGTGCGGTTCGACGCGGACCGGATGGAGGTAACGCTGGAGAGCTTCGGCGCCGGGCGGATGGTCGCCATGCCGCTGATCGAGGTGCGGGTCTGAGCCATGCGCAATGTTCCCGATGAACTGGCCGCCCGCATCGAAAGCGGGGCGGCGACGCTTTGCCATGTCTGGCTGCTGAGGCGGGCGGACGAGCGGGCGATGGGCTTCACAGACCATGACCGCGATCTGGAGGTCGAGGGCGTGGCTTGCCGGGCGGCCAGCGGCTGGACCGGCGGGGCGGGCGAGGGCGAGGTCGGGCTGGCGGCGGGGTCGCTGTCGGCCTCGGGCGGGCTGGATGATGCGGCGATCACCGAAGAGGACATAGCGGCGGGGCGGTATGACGCCGCCGAGGTCGAGCTGTGGCGCGTGGACTGGATGCGGCCGGACCTGAGGGTAGGGCTGTGGAAGGGGCGGCTGGCGCGGATACGGCGCGAGGAGGGGCGGTTCATCGCCGATCTGGACGGGCCGATGGCGGCGCTGGAGCGGGTCGTCGGGCGGACCTATGGCCGGGGCTGCGACGCGGTGCTGGGCGATGGGCGCTGCGGGCTGGAGGCGGCGGCGGTCGCGGGGCGCAGCTGCGACAAGCGGTGGGCGACCTGCGTGGGCGTGTTCGGCAATGGGGTGAACTTTCAAGGGTTCCCGGACGTGCCGGGCGAGGACTTCCTGACGGCGCGGCCGGCAAGCGGGCGCAATGACGGCGGGAGCCGCAGGCGATGAGGAAGATCAGCGCCGACCCTTCCCTCCCCGTCCTGGGGAGGGTGGTCGCGCAGCGACCGGGTGGGGAGGGCTCGGCGATACAGGACGCCGCGATCCTGGACGCCGCCATGCAGAGAGAGGCGTTTGAGGCGCCTGGCCGCCCCCACCCGGCGTCGCCCTGCGGGCTCAGCCACCCTCCCCGGGACGGGGAGGGAGAGGCGGCGCGCCGTGCAATCATCGTGGCCGCCGCGCGGGGCTGGCTGGGCACGCCGTATCGGCATCAGTGCAGTGTGAAGGGCGAGGGGGCGGACTGCCTGGGGCTGGTGCGCGGGGTGTGGCGCGAGGTGATGGGCGAAGAGCCGGAGGCGCCGCCGCCCTATCGCCCTGACTGGGCCGAGGTCGGGGGCGAGGAGGCGCTGTGGGCGGCGGCGCGGCGCTGGCTGGTGGAGATATCGCCCGAGCGGGCGGGGCTGGGCGACGTGCTGCTGTTCCGCATGGCGGCGGGGGCGCCGGCCAAACACTGCGCGGTGTTGAGCGCGGTAGAGGGGCCCGAGTGGCGGATGATCCACGGCTATTGGGGCCGCTCGGTCGTGGAGAGCTGGATGGGGCCGTGGTGGCGGCGGCGGCTGGTCGCGGCCTTTCGCTGGCCTGAATCCCGGACGATTTTGAAGGAGTAGATGATGGCGCAGGTGCTGCTGGGCGGCCTTGGCGGGATGGCGGGCGTCAGCAGCCTAGGCCTTTTGGCCGGGGGGCTGCTGGGGCGGGCGCTGGACGACCGGCTGATCGCTGGATTGTCGCCGGCGCGGCAGGTCGGGCCGAGGCTGGAGGGGCTGAAGCTGCAATCCTCCGCCGAGGGGGCGCCGATGGCCTGCGTCTTCGGCCGGGCGCGGGTGACGGGGCAGGTGATCTGGGCCGCGCGGTTTCTGGAGCGCAAGGAGAAGCGCTCGGCCGGCAAGGCGGGAAAGACGGTCGACTACGCCTATTCGCTGAGTTTCGCGGTGGCCCTGTGCGAAGGGCCGATCGACGGGGTGGGGCGCATCTGGGCCGACGGCCAGCCGATGGACATGACGGGCGTGACCATGCGCCTGCATCGCGGGACGCAGGATCAGATGCCCGACCCGCTGATCGAGGCGGTGGAGGGACGGGCGCCCGCCTATCGCGGGACGGCCTATGTGGTGTTCGAGGACCTGCCGCTGGACGCCTATGGCGACCGGGCGCCGCAGCTGTCGTTTGAGGTGTTCCGCCGCCCGCAGGGCGCCGAACCGCAGATGGAGGATCGGCTGGAGGGCGTGTGCCTGATCCCCGGCGCGGGCGAGTTCTGTCTGGCGAGCGAGCCGGTGATGCGGCGAGAGGGGCTGACGAAATCGACGCCCGAGAATGTGCATCTGACGGCGGGGCAGACGGATCTGGAGGCGTCGCTGGATCAGTTGACGGCCCAGGCGCCGAGGCTGAAACGCGTCAGTCTGGTGGTCGGCTGGTTCGGCGACGACATACGCATGAGCCATTGCCGCATCCGGCCGGGGGTGGAGCGGCGGCAGAAGCCGACCGAGCCGCTGGTCTGGCGCGTGGCCGGGGTCGAGCGGGCGGACGCGCATCTGATCTCTCAGGTCGAGGATGGCCCGGCCTATGGCGGCACGCCGTCGGACGACAGCGTACGACAGGCGATCCGGTCGCTGAAGGCGCGCGGGCTGGAGGTGACGCTGTATCCCTTCGTCTTCATGGACTGCCCCGGCTATCCGTGGCGGGGGCGCATTGAGGGGACGCATGGAGCGGGGGCGACGGCCGAGGTCGCGGCCCTGTTCGGGGCGGCGGACGGCTGGGGCCTGCGTCGACTGGCGCTGCACTATGCCAGGATCGCGGCCGAGGAGGGGGCGGACGGGCTGCTGATCGGCTCGGAGATGCGCGGGCTGACCTGGACGCGCGATGCGGGCGGGGGCTTTCCGGCGGTGGCGCAGTTGCGGACGCTGGCGGCCGAATGCCGGGCGGTGGTCGGGCCGGGGGTGAAGCTCAGCTACGCCGCTGACTGGTCGGAGTATTTCGGCTGGCAGCGGGAGGGAGAGGTAAGGTTTCACCTCGATCCTTTGTGGGCTGATCCGAACATCGATTACGTCGCCATCGACTGGTACCCGCCGATGGGGGACTGGCGCGGCGGCGACGGCGGGCTGGATGCGCAAGCGTTCCGTGGACCGTCGGACCCGGCCTATCTGGCGGCGCAGGTGGCGGGCGGCGAGGGGTATGACTGGTTCTACGCCAACGCGGCGGATCGGGCGGCGCAGCGGCGCACGGCGATCGAGGACGGCGCCCACGGCGAGGACTGGATCTGGCGTTACAAGGACCTGAAGGGGTGGTGGTCCAACCCGCACCATGAGCGCATCGGCGGGGTTCGGCAGGCGGCGCCGACGGCCTGGGTTCCGCAGATGAAGCCGATCCGGCTGACCGAGTTCGGCTGTGCGGCGGTGGATCGCGGGGGCAATGCGCCGAACCTGTTCCAGGACCCGAAGAGCAGCGAGAACGCCCTGCCGCCGCACTCGACCGGGGCGCGCGACGACCGGATGCAGCGGCGGCTGATCGAGGCGGTGCTGACGCACTATGCGCAGCCGGCGAACAACCCGATCTCGGGCGTCTATGGCGGGCCGATGCTGCAGGGGGCGGATGTCTGGTGCTGGGACGCGCGGCCCTATCCGGCGTTTCCGGCGCTGGCTGAGGTGTGGGCGGACGCGGGCGCCTGGCGCACGGGGCACTGGCTGAACGGGCGGATGGGCGGCGATGCGCGCGGCCTGATCGAGGCGATCCTGAAACGCGGCGGGTTGGCCGAGACGGACTATACGGTCGGGGCGGTGGACGGCGCGGTGACGGGCTATGTCGTCGACCGGCCGATGGCGACGAAGGATGCGCTTGCGCCGCTGGTGCAGGCGCTGGGGGCGACGGCGGCCGAGCGTGACGGTCGGGTGGCCGTGCTGGGCGAAACGGCGCGGGAGATGACGCTGGATCTGGCGGCGCTGGCCCTGCCTGACAAGGGCGGGAGCGCGGCGGCCGAGCGGCGGCTGACGCCTCGGCCCAGCGCGGCGCGGTTGCGCTTCATTGATGAGGCGGCGGACTATCAACTGGGCGCCGTGACTGTGTGCGGGGACGGCGAGGGCGGCGGCGTGGATGCGGCGCTGCCCGCCGTGGTCGGGGCCGGGCTGGCGACGGCGGCGGCGCAGCGGCTGTTGCAGGGCGAGGCGGCCGAGCGGCTGACGCTGAAGCTGGGGCCGCTGGAGGCGCTGAGGCTGGAGCCGGGCGATGTGGCGGCGGTGGAGGCGCGCGCGGGCAACTGGCGCGTCGAGCAACTGGACTGGGACGAGACGCCCAGGGCGGTGCTGACGCCCGTGGTCGAGGCCATCGTCGTGGATGCGCCGGAAGACTGGCGCGGGGACGGCGGCGGGACGCCGATAGCGGGGGCGCCGTTCCTGATGCTGCTGGACCTGCCGCCGCTGCCGGGAGAGGAGGCGGACGGGCGGCCGGTGGTCGCCGCGGCGGCCGAGCCGTGGACGCCGATGGCGCTGCATGGCGGCGCGTCGGTCGACAGTCTGACGCCAAGGGCGGTGGTGGAGACGCCCGCGACGGTGGGGACGCTGACGGCGCCCCTGCGGCCCGGCGTGGTCGGCCGCTGGGACGAGACGGCCGTGCTGAGCGTGCGGATAGAGGGGCAGGCGCCCCAGAGCCGGGCGGCCGAGGCGGTGCTGTCGGGGGCCAATCTGCTGGCGGTGCGCAACGGAGAAGGATGGGAGTTGGTGCAGTTCCGCCGGGCCGAACTGGTCGGCGGCGACGTGTGGCGTTTAAGCGGCCTGCTGCGCGGTCAGCAGGGGACGGAGGAAGCGGCCGCGCGCGGGGCGGAAGCGGGGGCGTTGGTCGTGGTGCTGGAGCGCGGCATGGCGCGCGCCGAGGTCGATGCGGTCGAGCGGGGACTGCCTCGGATCTGGCGGGCGGGGCCGGCAGGCGCGCCGCCGGGCGGGACGGGGATGACGGAGGTCGGCTTCACCTGGGCCAACCGGAGTGCGGCGCCGTGGCGACCGGCGCGCTTACGGGCTGCGTCGGAGGGCGGCGGGTGGCGGTTGAGCTGGACGCCCCGCGTGCGTCTGGGCGGCGACGGCTGGGACGCTGAGCCGGTCGAGGTCGATCCGAGGCGCTTCCGCATGCGGGTGCTGGACGGCGCTGTCGTGCGGCGGGTCTGGGAGGTCGAGGGGCTGGCGACCCTCTATGGCGCGGCCGAGGTCGCGGCGGACTTTCCGGGCGGGCGCGGGGCGGACGCGCACGTCGCTGTAGCCCAATGGGGCGACGGATATGGCTGGGGCCCGGAGGCGGTGGCGGGATTGTGACGTGGCCACCTCTCCTGTTGTGACAGGGGCGAGTAGGCGGAAACCATCCTCGCCCCTTTCGGCGGGCGGTTGCATGGCTTAACTGACGCTCTGGTCTGTGTTGATCCGGAGTGGAGCGAAAATTGGCTGGCGATCCCTATCAGGAACTGGGCGTTTCCAAGGGCGCGAGCGCGGACGAGATCAAGAAGGCGTTCCGCAAGCTGGCCAAGGAACTGCACCCCGACAAGAACCCCGGCGACAAGGCGGCCGAGGAGCGGTTCAAGCGCATCACCGCCGCCTTCGATCTGCTGGGCGACGCGGAGAAGCGCGCGAAGTATGATCGCGGCGAGATCGACGCCGACGGACGCGAGCAATTCCGAGGCTTTGGCGGCGCTCAGGGCGGGCGGCCGGGCGGCGGCGGTTTCGGCGGCTTCGGCTTCGGCGGGCGCGGCGAGGGCGGCCCCGGCGGGCGGGCCAGTTTTGACGACATCGACCTGGAAGAAATCTTCGGCGCCTTTGGAGGCGGCGGACGCAGCGCCGGGCGCGGTTTCGGCGGCGGGCGCGGGCAGGACGTGCGGGCCACCCTCGACATCAGTCTTGAGGACGCGATCGCCGGGACGACGCGGCGCATCCAGTTCTCGGACGGGCGGATGCTCGACGTGGCCATCCCCAAGGGCGCGGCGGACGGTCAGACGATCCGGTTGAAGGGGCAGGGCGCGCCGGGGCGCGGCGGTCAGGCGGGCGACGCCCTGATCGAACTGCGTATCCAGCCGCACCCGGTGTTCAAGCGCGACGGCGCCGACCTGACGATGGATCTGCCGGTGTCGGTTCCGGATGCGGTGCTGGGCGGCAAAATCCAGGTGCCGACGCCCGAGGGTGCGGTGATGATGACCATTCCCAAGGGGTCGAACTCGGGCAAGGTGCTGCGGCTGAAGGGGCGCGGCGCCTATGCGAACGGCAGGCGCGGCGATCTGATGGCCAGGCTGGTGGTGACGCTGCCTGAGGCGCCGGATGACGAACTGGTCCGGTTTGCGACGGAATGGCGTGAGCGCCGGCCCTATAAGCCTGGCCGTTGATGGCCTAAGGCTGACGCTTCCTTCTCCTCCCCGAGACTTCAGAGACCGACATGACGCCCAAGCCCGCCGCCAAGCCCGCTCGCCCCTGGTTCTCGGCCGGGCCGACGGCCAAGCGTCCGGGCTGGGAACTGGCGAAGCTGCCGACGAACCTGATGGGGCGGGGCATCCGCGCGCCGGAGGTGGTCGAGCGGTTCGCGCACGGCCTGCGGCTGACGCGCGAGGTGCTGAGCCCGCCGGAGGACTATGTCATGCTCTATACGCCCGGTTCGGACACCGGGGCGGTCGAGGCGGCGTTGTGGGGCATGTTGGGCGAGCGGCCGGTGCAGGTGATCGCCTATGAGAATTTCGGCCTGACCTGGCTGGCGGACGTGAAGACGCATCTGGGGCTGGAGCCCGAGGCCCTGACGGCGCCGTGGGGCGAGCTGCCGGACCTGTCGAAGGTCGATCCCAAGAAGGACGTGGTGTTTCCGTGGAACGGCACGACCTCGGGCGTGCGCGTGCCGGATGGCGACTGGATCGCCGCTGACCGCGAGGGGCTGACGATCTGCGATGCGACCTCGGCGGCGTTCGCGATGGACCTGCCGTGGGAGAAGCTGGATGTAACGACCTTCAGCTTCCAGAAGGCGCTGGGCGGCGAGGCGGGCGTCGGGGTGATGGTGCTGTCGCCGCGCGCGGTGGCGCGGCTGGATAGCTATCGGCCGGATCGGGCCGTGCCCAAGGTGCTGCGCATCGCCGACAAGACGGGGTTCGACCGCACGCTGGCGGACGGGGTGGTGATGAACACCTTCTCGGTCCTGACTATCGAGGACTGGATCGACGCTCTGGACTGGGCGAAGGCTGAAGGCGGCCTGCCTGCCCTGATCGCGCGCACCAACGCCAACTATGCCGCCCTGGCCGAGTGGGTGGAGCGGACGGACTGGATCGCCTTCCTGCCGGACCGGCCGGACATCCGCTCGACGACTTCGGTTTGCCTGAAGTTCGTCGATCCGCGCGTGGCGGCGCTGGATGAGGCGGGGCAGAAGGCCTTTGTGACGCGGTTCAAGGCTCTGCTGGAGGGCGAGGGGGCGGTCTATGACATGGAGCCGCACCGCAACGCCCCCCCAGGCTTGCGCCTGTGGTGCGGGTGCACGGTCGAAACGGCGGATGTCGTGGCGGCGACGCCGTGGCTGGAATGGGCGTTCCAGACGGCGGTCGGTGAACTGGCTCAGTCGGCGGACGGATAATTCTGTCGCCCATTAGACGCCCTTGGGGGCGACGCCGGACGATTCAGGGGGTATAGGCTCCCACCGCATTCTGGATTGCGGAGTATAGGTCTTGGCGAACGTCGCAGTGGTCGGCGCCCAGTGGGGCGACGAGGGCAAGGGCAAGATCGTGGACTGGCTGTCCAATCGCGCCGACATGGTGGTGCGGTTCCAGGGCGGCCACAACGCGGGCCACACCCTGGTCGTCGACGGCAAGGTCTATAAGCTGGCGCTGCTGCCTTCGGGCGTGGTGCAGGGCAAGCCCTCGATCATCGGCAACGGCGTGGTCGTCGATCCCTGGCATCTGGTCGGCGAGATCGAGAAGATCCAGGCCCAGGGCGTGGCGATCACGCCTGACATCCTGACCATCGCCGACAACGCCTGCCTGATCCTGCCGATCCATCCGGCGCTGGACGTGGCGCGCGAGGCCGCCGCCAGCGCGCCGGGCGCCAAGATCGGCACGACCGGCCGCGGCATCGGCCCGGCCTATGAGGACAAGGTGGGGCGCCGGGCCATCCGCGTCTGCGACCTGGCCAACGAAGACGACCTGAAGATCAAGATCGACCGCCTGCGCTCGCACCATGATCCGCTTCGCGCCGGTCTGGGGCTGGAGCCGATCGACCCGGAGGCGCTGCTGGCGCAACTGCTGGAGATCGCCCCGAAGATCCTGCCCTACGTCAAGCCGGCGTGGCGGGTGCTGGACGAGGCGCAGAAGGCGGGCAAGCGGGTGCTGTTCGAGGGGGCTCAAGGAGCGTTTCTCGACGTGGACCACGGCACCTATCCCTATGTGACCAGCTCCAACACCGTGGCCGGACAGGCGGCGGCGGGGTCCGGCGTCGGCCCGCGCGGCGTCGGCTATGTGCTGGGCATTGTGAAGGCCTATACGACGCGTGTCGGCGAAGGCCCCTTCGCCTGCGAGCTGAACGATGAAGTCGGCCAGCATCTGGCGGTCGTGGGGCGCGAGATCGGCGTGAACACGGGCCGGTCGCGCCGCTGCGGCTGGTTCGACGCGGTGCTGGTGCGCCAGTCGGTGGCGATCAACGGCATCGACGGCATCGCCCTGACCAAGCTGGACGTGCTGGACGGGCTGAAGACGCTGAAGATCTGCGTCGGCTATCGCATCAATGGCGAGGTGCTCGATTATCTGCCCAGCAGCCTGAAGGAGCAGGCCTCGGCCGAGCCGGTGTTCGAGGAACTGGAAGGCTGGGACGAGAGCACCGCAGGCGTGCGGACCTTCAAGGACCTGAACGCTCATGCGCTGAAGTATGTGCGTCGGATCGAGGAACTGATCGGGGCGCCGGTGGCCCTGCTGTCGACCAGCCCCGAGCGCGACGACACCATCCTGATGCGCGATCCGTTCCAAGGCTGAGTTTACAGTTCCAGGCGAGGCAACGACGCCTTAACCGGTGAGGCGTAGGGTGCCGCTCTGAAATGGAGCTCGCCCTGTGTTCGCCCTAGACGCCAAGACGATGCAGCGGATCGCGCCGGTGGTCCGGCGCGTGATCATCGTTGATCCCAACCCCGCCGCCGCGCGCCTGTTGCAGGACCTGTTGAAGGGGTTCGGATCGCGCGAGATCGTGGTCGAAGGCGACGAGGCGCGGGTGCTGGACCTGGCCCGTGAAATGGAGCCGGCGCTGATCTTCACTGAGCGCACGGGTCCAAGGCTGGACGGCGAGGCCTTGGTGCGGCGCATTCGGCGTTCGAGCCTGGCCTGCCGCCGCGCGCCGATCATCATGGTGACGGCGGAGGCCACCGCCAGCGCCATCAAGGGCGCGCGAGACTCGGGCGTGCACGAGTTCCTGAGGAAGCCCTTCACCAGCGGCGACCTGCAACGTCGGATCGAGAACCTGGCGACCAAGCCGCGCGATTGGGTCGAGGCGGTCGGCTATATCGGGCCGGACCGGCGGCGCTTCAACTCTGACGACTACGCCGGGCCGCAAAAACGCAAGGCGGACAAGCCTCGCTCCAGCGCAGAGGCCGCTCTGGCGGTCAAGGATCAGGCGATGCGGATCCTGTTCTCGGCGTTGACCCAGTTCGACAGCGACCCGATGCAGGCGGTGCGCGCCATCAAGCAGCAGGCCGAGACGCTGAAAGCCCTGGCCATCAAGACCGGCGACGCGCCGCTGGCCATTGCGGCGGCGGGATTGGACACGGCGCTGGCCGCCGGGGCGCCGACCAAGGCCGGGCTGACGGCGCCGGTTGAGGTGGTGCTGAAGCTGGCCTCGCCTGAAAGCCTAGCCCGGGCGGGTTAGGGCCGCCGCCCTCGATCCTCGGGTCAAGCCCGAGGATGACGGCAGAGAGGGGATGTTGAGGCGATCCAGCAGGCCCTCAGGCGTCGACCAAATTGCGTTCTTCAGCAGCGGCGCGCATGGCCTTCTGCAGCTTTTCGAAGGCGCGGACCTCGATCTGGCGGACGCGCTCGCGGCTGACGCCGTACTGGCCGGCCAGCTCCTCAAGCGTGACCGGATCGTCCTTGAGGCGGCGCTCGGTCAGGATGTGCTTCTCGCGATCGGTCAGCTCTTCCATGGCTTCCTGCAGCAGGCCCATGCGGATGGACTTTTCCTCGCTCTCGGCCAGTTCGGTCTCCTGGCTAACGGCGTTGTCGTCGGCCAGCCAGTCCTGCCACTCGCTTTCGCCATCCGAACGCAGCGGCGCGTTCAGCGAGGCGTCGCCGCCGAGACGGCGATTCATGTTGGTGACTTCTTCTTCCGACACGCCCAGCTTGGTGGCGATGGCGGCGAGGTGCTCGGGGTGCAGGTCCCCTTCCTCGAAGGCCGAGATCTGGCTTTTGGCCTTGCGCAGGTTGAAGAACAGCTTCTTCTGGGCCGCCGTGGTGCCCATCTTCACGAGCGACCAGGAGCGCAGGATGTATTCCTGGATCGACGCGCGGATCCACCACATGGCGTAGGTCGCCAGGCGGAAGCCCTTGTCCGGATCGAATTTCTTGACGGCCTGCATCAGGCCGACGTTGCCCTCGGAGATCACCTCGCCGATCGGCAGGCCGTAGCCGCGATAACCCATGGCGATCTTGGCCACGAGGCGCAGGTGAGAGGTCACGAGACGGTGGGCGGCTTCGGTGTCCTGGTGTTCGCTCCACCGCTTGGCGAGCATGAACTCCTCATCCTTGGTGAGCATGGGAAACTTACGGATTTCCGTAAGATACCGTGACAGTCCCTGTTCAGGCGACATCACCGTCAGCGTTTTATTGGCCATATGGTCCCTCCGGCTTCACGAGCTGGCGCTACGGCTTTGACCACATGACGTGCATCATCACCTCGCCCCTCAACTAACAAGATGGGAATCCGTTGCCCGAAACGAAAGGGGCGGATTGTCCCAATTGAACGACGATGCTTCCTCGTCGTCTTTGTATCATCTAGCACAGATGTTGTTGCGAATAAAGCGGCAGCGTTTTAGAGGTCCGCCAGCAGGGTTTCCAGCCGCTGCATGTCCTGCGGCGGGGCGGTCTGGAAGCGCAGCGGCTCGCCGGTGACGGGGTGGATGAAGCCGAGGATGGCGGCGTGCAGGGCCTGGCGTTTCAGGCCGGCCTCGGCGATGGCGGCGCGGACGGGCGCGGCGGGGCTGCCGGAGCCATAGACGGGGTCGCCGAGCAGGGGCGAGCCCCTGGACGCCATGTGGACGCGGATCTGATGGGTGCGGCCGGTCTGCAAGGTGCAGGCGACGCGGGCGGCCAGCGGGGCGTTGGAGGCCTTGGCCTGGCGGCCAAACGTCTGCTGGACGACATAGTCGGTGATGGCCTCTCGCCCGCCGAATTTCAGCACCGCCATCTTCTTGCGGTCGCCGCTGGAGCGACCGATCTGGGTCTGGATACGGCCCTTCTCGGGCGAGGGCGCGCCGCGCGTCAGGGCGACATAGGTGCGCTCGATGTCGTGGGCGGCGAACAGCGCGGCCAGCCCCGCGTGGGCGCGGTCCGACTTGGCGGCGACCATGACGCCGGAGGTGTCCTTGTCCAGGCGGTGGACGATGCCGGGGCGGTCCGGATCGCCGAGGGTCGACAGGGCGGCGCAGTGGTGCAGCAGGGCGTGGACCAGGGTGCCGGTCTCGCAGCCGGGGGCGGGATGGACCGCCATGCCCGGCGCCTTGTCGATGACGATCAGGTCGTCGTCCTCGAACAGGATGGTCAGGGGGATGGCTTCGGGGCGCAGTTCAGCCGAGGCCCCTGGCGGCAGGATGATCTGGTAGTCGCCGGGCGCAGGCTTGGCCTTGGCCCCTACAACGGCGCCGTTCAGGGAGACCGCGCCCGCGTCCAGCAGCGCCTGGATGCGCGCGCGGGACAGTTCGGGAAGGGCGTCGGCCAAGGCGCGGTCCAGCCGCGCAGCGCCGGGGGCGACCTGGGCGGTCAGGACTGTCAGGTCGGATTCGTCGTCTGTCGCGGGCATGATGTCGGTCACGACGTCCGTTTAGCACGGGTGGCGGACGCCATGAAAAAAGGGCGGCCCGACGGGACCGCCCCTTCAATCGTCTCAGCGGGGTTCAGGCCCGCTTCTGCGTCGATCAACCGATGCGCGGGTCCAGGTCGCCGGCGGCGTAGCGCTTGGCCATCTGGGCGGTGGACAGCGGCTGGATCTTGGACGCCATGCCTTCGCAGCCGAACTGCTGATAGCGCTCCATGCACAGCTTGCGCATGGCTTCCTTGGCGGGTTTCAGATAGGCGCGCGGGTCGAACTCGCCCGGCTTCTCGGCCAGAACCTTGCGGATGGCGCCGGTCATGGCCATGCGGTTGTCGGTGTCGATGTTGATCTTGCGCACGCCGTGCTTGATGCCGCGCTGAATCTCTTCGACCGGCACGCCCCAGGTCTGGGGCATCTGGCCGCCGTACTGGTTGATGATGTCCTGCAGACCCTGCGGCACCGATGAGGAGCCGTGCATCACCAGGTGGGTGTTGGGCAGGCGTTTGTGGATTTCCTCGATCACGTTCATGGCCAGAACGTCGCCGTCCGGCTGGCGCGTGAACTTATAGGCGCCGTGCGAGGTGCCCATGGCGATGGCCAGGGCGTCAACCTTGGTGGCCTTGACGAAGTCGACGGCCTGATCCGGGTCGGTCAGCAGGGCCGAGTGGTCCAGCTTGCCTTCGAAGCCGTGGCCGTCCTCGGCCTCGCCCATGCCGGTTTCCAGCGAGCCGAGAACGCCCAGTTCGCCCTCGACCGAGACGCCGCACGAGTGGGCCATCTCGACCACGCGACGGGTGACGTCGACGTTGTAGTCGTAGGAGGCGGGGGTCTTGGCGTCTTCTTCCAGCGAGCCGTCCATCATCACCGAGGTGAAGCCGTACTGGATGGCGGTGGCGCAGGTGGCCGGGCCGTTGCCGTGGTCCTGGTGCATGCAGACCGGGATGTGCGGATAAAGCTCGACCAAGGCGTCGATCAGTCGGGCCAGGACCACGTCGTTGGCGTAGGAGCGGGCGCCGCGCGAGGCCTGGATGATGACCGGCGCGTTGACGGCGTCGGCGGCCTCCATGATGGCCAGGCCCTGCTCCATGTTGTTGATGTTGTAGGCGGGCAGGCCGTAGTCGTGCTCAGCCGCGTGGTCGAGCAGTTGTCGCAGCGTAATGCGCGCCATAGGTAGTCTCCTGAACCGATGTGATTTTGCCCGAGGTCTTAGCCGGTCGGGTGCGGGAAGTCACGCCGCCGTGACAGGGCTTAGGCGTGGTGGACTTTGGGCGCGCAGGCCTTAAGTGCTCCGGCGCCTGCGGGGCGTCTGACCAAGGAGCGGCGATGAGCCAGAACAATGATGCGCTGGATGAAGACGGCGGCGGTTTCGACGTCGACGACTGGGCGCGGCTGACGCCTTTCGCCGGGACTGTGGCGACGCTGGACGATGTTCAGGCCGGCAAGGCCGTCTTCGCCCTGGGCGACACCGAAGAGGCGCGCGTCATCGACATGGAGCTGCCTCAGCCCGTCATCTGGTGGGAGGAGGACGGCGAGCAGGGGGCCGTAATCGTTCAGGCCGAGGCCCATGTCGGTCCCGACGGCGAACTGATGGAAGTGCTGGGGCTGATCCTGCCCGACGGCGGCGGGGCGGTGGCTCTGCTGGACGATGTCGATCTGGTGGACGACACCGATCCGACGTGGCGCGATCTGGTCGCGCGCGCCGTCGATATGGACGGCGAAGACTAAAGCTTCGGACATCAGGGGCGAGGGCCGCGAACAGCCCTCGCCTTGACGTTTTTAGGCGGCGCGCAGGGCCTCTACGCCCGGCAGAACCTTGCCTTCCATCCACTCCAGGAAGGCGCCGCCTGCGGTGGAGACGAAGGTCATGTCGTCCGCCGTGCCCGCGTGGTGCAGGGCCGCGACCGTGTCGCCGCCGCCGGCCACGGCGACCAGCTTGCCGGCCTTGGCCAGTTCAGCGGCGTGTTTGGCGGCGGCCACGGTGGCCTTGTCGAAGGGCGGGACCTCGAACACGCCCAGCGGGCCGTTCCAGATCAGCGTCTTGGACAGGTCCATGGCGCGGTTCAGGCGGGCGACGGTCTCCGGCCCGGCGTCCAGGATCAGGTCGTCGGCGGCGATGCGGTCCAGGGCGCGCACGCCCGACTCTATGCCCGGCTTCACGCCCTTGGCGACCACCACATCGACCGGCAGCAGCAGCTCGCAGCCCTGACGGCGGGCTTCCTCGATGATCTCGCGCGCAGTGTCAGCCAGATCCTTCTCGCACAGCGAACCGCCGACATCGACGCCCTGGGCGTGCAGAAAGGTGTTGGCCATGCCGCCGCCGATGGCCAGGTAGTCCAGCTTGGCGACCAGGTTCTTCAGCAGGTCCAGCTTGGTGGAGACCTTGGCGCCGCCGACGATGCCGATGACCGGCTTCTGCGGATTGCCGAGCGCCGCGTCCAGCGCCGACAGCTCGCGCGCCATGGCGCAACCGGCATAGGCCGGCAGCAGGCGGGCCAGACCCTCGGTCGAGGCGTGGGCGCGGTGCGCGGCCGAGAAGGCGTCGTTCACATAGAGGTCGCCCAGTTCCGCCAGCTGGGCGGCGAAGGCCGGGTCGTTCTTTTCCTCGCCCTTGTGGAAGCGGACGTTCTCCAGCAGCAGCACGCCGCCCGCGTCGAGGTCGGCCACGGCGGCCTTGGCCTCGTCGCCCACGCAGTCGTCGGCGAAGCGCACGGGGCCGTGCAGCAGCATCTCCAGCGGCTGGACGACAGGCTTCAGGCTCATCGACGGCACGCGCTCGCCCTTGGGCCGGTCGAAGTGGGCCAGCAGGACCACCTTGGCGCCCGCTTCGCGCAGGCGGTGGATGGTCGGCAGGGCGGCCTTCAGACGGGTGTCGTCGGTGACATTCCCGCCCTCCATCGGCACGTTGAAGTCCACGCGAACCAGCGCAGTCTGGCCCGAAAGGTCGGAAACGTCGTCGAGGGTGCGGAAGGTCATTGTGAAGTTCCAGGTCTTCCTTCTCCCTATGGGAGAAGGTGGCCCGCAGGGCCGGATGAGGGTCGAAGGTATCAGTCGGCGTAAGCCGTGCTCAGGGCGCGATCAAGCGGGCGTGTGCACGAACGGCGGCGGTGATGACTTCCGGTTCGCTCAAGGCCTGGGCGTTGGAGAAGCGCAGAACGCTCCAGCCCAAGGCCTCCAGATCGATCTGTCTCAGATGATCGCTGGTCACGACCTCGTCCCGATCATGGACCCCGCCGTCGATCTCGATCACCAGCCGCAAGCGATCGCAGGCGAAATCCGCGACGTATCGGCCGATCGGATGCTGACGGCGGAACTTATGGCCGTCGATTTGGCCGCTTCTTAGCAGGGCCCAAGCCCGTTGCTCGGCCAATCCTGCTTCTTGTCGAAGTGAGCGGGCGAAGGCGGTGCGTTTCAATGTCATCGCGCCGACCCTCACCCTTTCGCGCAGCCAATCGCCTTCGGCTCTTGGGCGCTCAAGCCCTCTCCCAACGGGAGAGGGCTTAGCATTTCCAGTTTACAGGAACTTGGCCATCACCAGGGCGGTGTCGGCCATGCGGGTCGCGAAGCCCCACTCGTTGTCGTACCAGGTCAGGACGCGGGCCAGCTTGCCGTCCACGACCTGCGTTTGCGGCAGGGCGGCGGTCGAGGAGGCGGCGACGTGGTTCAGGTCGACCGAGACCAGCGGGTCGGTGGTCGTGGCCAGGACGCCGCTCATCGGGCCGTTTGCGGCGGCCAGCAGGGCGGAGTTGATTTCCTCGGCGGTGACTTCGCGACCGGCGACGACCTTCAGGTCGACGACCGAGACGTTCGGGGTCGGGACGCGGATCGACGAGCCGTCCAGCTTGCCCTTCAGCTCCGGCAGGACCAGGCCCAGGGCCTTGGCGGCGCCGGTCGAGGTCGGGATCATCGACAGGGCGGCGGCGCGGCCGCGGTACAGATCCTTGTGCATCGTATCCAGCGTCGGCTGGTCGCCGGTGTAGGCGTGGATGGTGGTCATATAGCCACGCTCGATGCCGAACAGGTCGTGCAGCACCTTGGCCACCGGGGCCAGGGCGTTGGTCGTGCACGAGCCGTTGGAGACGACGATGTCGTCGGCCGTCAGGGTCTCATGGTTGACCTTGAAGACGATGGTCTTGTCGGCGTTGTCGGCCGGGGCCGAGACCAGCACGCGCTTGGCGCCCGCCTTCAGGTGGGCCGAGGCCTTGTCCTTGGAGGTGAAGATGCCCGTGCATTCCAGGGCGATGTCCACCTTCAGTTCGGCGTGCGGCAGGTTGGCCGGGTCGCGCTCGGCCGTGACCTTGATCTTGCCCGTGCCGACGTCGATCCAGTCCTCGCCGGTCGTGACCGTGCCGGGGAAGCGGCCGTGCACCGAGTCATAGCGGAACAGGTGGGCGTTGGTCTCGACCGGGCCCAGGTCGTTGATCGCCACGACCTCGATGTCCTTGCGGCCGTGCTCGACGATCGAGCGAAGGACGAGGCGGCCGATGCGGCCGAAGCCGTTGATGGCGACGCGAACGGTCATGGGGAGCAGTCTCCTGAACAAGGGGCGGTTGTGATTGGCGCCTTAGTGGGACGGAGCGCGCGCGGTTGCAACCCCGTCCCCGTCACAAGGCCCGTAACAAGATATGATCGCCTGTAACCGTCCGGATGCGGTCAAGCCGCTCAGCAGCAGCGGAAGCCGCCGCCTTCGCCGAACCGTCGCGCTTCGTGCAGGCGGAAGAAGGCGGTGCGGTCCAGCGGCGCCTGATCCGGATGGGTCGCCTTCGCATGGGCGACATAGGCGTCGTAGTCCGGCTGGCCGATCATCAGCCCGGCGGTGCGTCGCGCGTCCTTGCCCCACCGCACCAGGGTGTCGCGGCAGGCGCAGAGGAGGTCCGCGCCGCCGGTAGCCGAGGATGACGACGGCCTAGGCACGGGCGATGTCCATGGCTTCGTCGGCCAAGGTCAGCTCATGCGCGGCCGGGGTCTCGACCACGGTCGGTTGCTCGGACTTCAACGCCTTGAGACAGGCGCCGACGCCATAGACCACGACCGTCAGCACCACGAACAGGAAGCCCGCCGTCAGCGCCGAGTTGACGTAGTCGTTGACGATGACGCGGTGCATGTCGCCGATGGTCTTGGCCGGGGCCAGGATTTCTCCTGCGGTCATGGCGTCCTGATACTTCCGCGCGTGGGCCAGGAAGCCGATCTTCACGTCCGGGTGGAACAGCTTCTGCAGCCCCGCCGTGACGGTGCAGATCAGCAGCCAGACCGCCGGGACCGCCGTGGCCCAGGCGAACCTCTGCCGTTTCATCTTGAACAGGACGACCGTCCCCAGGATCAGGGCGACCGCCGCCAGCATCTGGTTGGCGATGCCGAACAGGGGCCACAGGCTGTTGATCCCGCCCAGCGGATCGACCACGCCGGTATAGAGGAAATAGCCCCACAGCCCGACCGTCAGCGCCGTGGCCACGACGTTGCCGGTCCACGACTGGGTCTGGCGCATCTTCGGCACGGCCATGCCCAGCAGATCCTGGATCATGAAGCGGCAGACGCGGGTGCCGGCGTCGACCGTAGTGAGGATGAACAGTGCCTCGAACAGGATGGCGAAGTGATACCAGAAGGCCATCATGGCCTTGCCGCCGATGACGCCAGACAGGATGTGGGCCATGCCGACGGCCAGCGTCGGGGCGCCGCCCGCGCGCGACAGGATGGAGTGCTCGCCGACGTCGCGGGCCAACTGCTCCAACTCGGCCGGGGTGATGTGGAAGCCCCACTGGGCCACGGCGGCGGCGGCCGAGGCCGCATTGTCGCCGATGACGGCGACCGGGCTGTTCATGGCGAAATAGACGGCCGGGTCCAGCACGGTGGCGGCGATCAGGGCCATGATGGCCACGAAGCTTTCGCACAGCATGGCGCCGTAGCCGATCAGCGGGATCTGGTTCTCGTTCTCCAGCAGCTTGGGCGTGGTGCCGGACGAGATCAGGGCGTGGAAGCCCGAGACCGCGCCACAAGCAATGGTGATGAACAGGAAGGGGAACAGGGCGCCCGAGAAGACCGGCCCGGTCCCGTCGATGAAGGGGGTGATGGCGGGCATCTGCACGTGCGGCCGCACGATCAGTATGCCGATGGCCAGGGCGACGATGGCGCCGATCTTCAGGAAGGTGGACAGGTAGTCGCGCGGCGCCAGCAGCAGCCACACCGGAATGACCGAGGCGATGAAGCCGTAGGCCATCATGGCCAGGGCCAGGGTCGTGCCCGACAGGGTGAAGGCGGGGCCCCAGAACGGATCCGCGGCGATATGGCCGCCGCCGATGATGGCCAGGACCAGCAGCACCACGCCGATGACCGACACCTCGCCCACGCGGCCGGGCCGCAGATAGCGCGTGTACAGGCCCATGAAGACGGCGATGGGAATGGTGGCGGCGACGGTGAACGTTCCCCACGGGCTCTCGGCCAGGGCCTTAACCACCACCAGCGCCAGCACGGCCAGGATGATGACCATGATCATCAGCACGCCGACCTGGGCGATGATGCCGGGGATGGGGCCCATTTCGGTGCGGACCATGTCTCCCAGCGAACGACCGTCGCGACGGGTCGACATGAACAGGACGATCATGTCCTGCACCGCCCCCGCCAGCACGGCGCCGACCAGGATCCACAGGACGCCGGGCAGATAGCCCATCTGCGCCGCCAGCACCGGCCCGACCAGGGGGCCCGCGCCCGCGATGGCCGCGAAATGATGGCCGAACAGGACGTTGCGCGGCGTCGGCACATAGTCGAGGCCGTCGTTGTGTCTGACGGCGGGCGTGGGCCTGCGCGCGTTCAGCCCCAGCACCTTTCCGGCCAGATAGCGGGCGTAGAAGCGGTAGGCGATGGCGTAGACGCACAGCGCCGCCACCACGATCCAGACGGCGCTGATGCTTTCGCCCTGGTGCAGGGCGATGACGGCGAGGGCTACGGCCCCCAAAATGGCGATGGCGCCGAAAATCAGCGCGGTCCTGAGCTTGCCCATGGCGAAGGGTCCTCCGGGTCGACTGGGTGCGACCTTTCGCCTTTTTTGGACCCTAACCGCGCCCGGCGCCAATCGACAAAAGTCGTAGGCCGGCTTCCTTCTCCCCCTGTGGGAGAAGGTGGCAGGCGGAGCCTGACGGATGAGGGGCGTCGGCGCGGCGGTTTAGGTTCTGAGCGGACGTGGGGCCTTCCTTGAGGAAAGGTCGCGCAAGCACCCCTCATCCGGCCTTGACGGGCCACCTTCTCCCACAAGGGGAGAAGGATTACGGAGCGACCACTCGCACCTTGCCCGCCGCTTCGCCTGCGCGCGCCCGCGCCTCGTCCGTATCGGCGCCGCGGGCCAGAGCCACGCCCATGCGGCGCGTCGCATAGCTCTCGGGCTTGCCGAACAGGCGCAGGTCGGCGGTCGGGACCGACAGGGCCTCGGCCACGCCCTCGAACACCACGCCTTGCGCCTCGATGCCGCCGTAGATGACGGCGCTGGCGCCCGGCTCGCGCAGGGTCACGTCCACCGGAAGGCCCAGAATGGCGCGGGCGTGCAGCGCGAACTCGCTCATCACCTGCGTCGCCAGCGTCACCAGCCCGGTATCATGCGGACGCGGCGAGACCTCCGAGAACCACACCTCGTCGCCCTTCACGAACAGTTCGACGCCGAAGACGCCCAGGCCGCCCAGCGCGTCGGTCACCTTGGCCGCAATGTTTTGCGCCGCCTTCAGCGCGGCGGGACTCATGGCTTGGGGCTGCCAGCTTTCGACATAGTCGCCCTTCTGCTGGCGATGGCCGATGGGGGCGCAGAAGGACGTAGCGACCGCGCCGTCGCGCAACGACCGCACCGTCAGCAGGGTGATTTCATAGTCGAAGTCGATCTTGCCCTCGACGATGACGACGCCGCCCGCGACCCGGCCCGAGGCTTCGGCATAGGCCCAGGCGTCGGCGACGCCTTCAGGCCCCTCGACATAGGACTGGCCCTTGCCCGAGGACGACATCACCGGCTTGACGAAGCAGGGGAAGCCCACGGCCTGCGCGCCCGCCGCCAGTTCCTCGGCCGAGGCGGCGAAGGCGTAGGGGCTGGTCGGCAGGCCCAGTTCCTCGGCGGCCAGACGGCGGATGCCCTCGCGGTTCATGGTCAGCTGTGTCGCCCGCGCGGTCGGGATGACGCGCGCAAAGCCCGCTTCCTCAATGCCGGCCAGCACGTCGGTGGCGATGGCCTCGATCTCGGGCACGATGATGTGCGGGGCCTCGGCCAGGACGACGCCGTTCAGCACCTGGGCGTCAGTCATCGGGATGACGTGGCTGCGGTGCGCCACCTGCATGGCCGGGGCGTTGGCGTAGCGGTCGACCGCGATCACCTCGGCGCCGAGGCGCTGCAGCTCGATGGCCACTTCCTTGCCTAGCTCGCCCGAGCCCAGCAGCATGACGCGGGTGGCCGTGTCGGAGAGGGGGGTGCCGATACGCATGATCGTCTCCGCTTCCTTCTCCCCTTGTGGGAGAAGGTGGGTCGCAGCGCGACCCGGATGAGGGGTGACGGCGGCGCGGTGTCCGATGTCATGCCGCCGGTCGAAGATCATTGAGGGGTGCGCCGACACCCCTCATCCGATCTGCTTCGCAGACCACCTTCTCCCACAAGGGGAGAAGGAGTCTTCTTGGTCGCTATCGCCTTGCGGCTGCTTGAGCGCAGATTACAGCCGGGCCTTGACCTGTTCCACCACGGCCTCGGCGGTGATGCCGAACTCGCGGTAGAGGACTTCGGCCGGGGCCGAGGCGCCGAAGCCGGTCATGCCGACGAAGCCGCCGTCCTCGCCGATGAAGCGTTCCCAGCCCTGCTTGATCGCGGCCTCGACGGCGACGCGGACGGTGCCGCGGCCGATGACGGCGTCCTGATAGGCCTTGGGCTGCTGCTCGAACAGGGCGAAGCAGGGGACTGACACCACGCGGGTCGGCGTGCCTTCGGCTTCCAGCATCTCCGCGGCCTTCAGAGCCAGGGCGACCTCGGTGCCGGTGCCGAACAGGGTGACCTTGGCTTCGCCGCTGGCGGCCTTCAGCTCATAGGCGCCCTTGCGCGACAGGTTCTCGCCCGCGTCGGTCACGCGCACGGCCGGGGTCTTCTGGCGCGACAAGCACAGAGCGGTCGGCGTGGTCTTGTGCTGCAGGGCGACCTGCCAGCACTCCAGCGCCTCAACCGTGTCGGCGGGGCGCATGGTCAGCAGGTTGGGGATGGCGCGCAGGGCCGCCAGATGCTCGACCGGCTGGTGCGTCGGGCCGTCTTCGCCCAGGCCGATGCTGTCGTGCGTCAGGACGTGGATCGCGCGCACGCCCATCAGGGCGCCCAGACGGATCGCCGGACGGCTATAGTCTGCGAACGCCATGAAGGTGCCGCCGTAGGGGATGACCCCGCCGTGCAGCGCCAGACCGTTCATCGCCGCGGCCATGCCGAACTCGCGGATGCCGTAGTTCAGATAGCGCCCGGCGTAGTCCGGCGCGTCCATGATCTGCGTGTTCTTGACGAAGGTGTTGTTCGAGCCAGTCAGGTCCGCCGAGCCGCCGACCATTTCGGGGATGGCGGCGAACACCGTCTCCAGCGCCTCGCCCGAGGACTGGCGCGTGGCCATCGCGGGCTGGTCGGCGACCAGCTGCTTCAGCTTGGCGTCCAGCGCCTCGAAGGCGCCGGTGGGCAGGTCGCCGGCCATGGCGCGGGTGAAGTCGTCGCGGTGGTCGTGGTTCAGCAAGCGGGCTTCCCACGCCTTGCGGGCCTTGGCGCCCTGTTTGCCGACCTTGGCCCAGGCCTTCTGGACGCCTTCCGGCAGTTCAAACGGCTCGAACGGCCAGTTCAGCCCCTGACGCGTGGCGGCGATCTCAACGGCGCCCAGGGCGGCGCCGTGGGTCTTGTGGCTGCCTTCCAGGGTGGCGGCGCCCTTGCCGATCTTGGTCTTGCAGGCGATCAGCGTCGGCTTGTCCTGCTTGGTCGCCCAGTTCAGCGCCTTCTGGATCTGCTTGTAATCGTGGCCGTCGATGGCCTTGACCGCCCAGCCCGAGGCCTTGAAGCGGGCCAGCTGGTCGGTGGCGTCGGACAGCGACAGCTTGCCGTCGATGGTGATCTCATTGTCGTCCCACAGGACGCACAGCTTGTTCAGCTTCAGGCGGCCGGCCAGGGCGATGGCTTCCTGCGACACGCCTTCCATCAGGCAGCCGTCGCCGGCGATGACCCAGGTGCGGTGATCGACCAGATCCTTGCCGAAGCGCGCCGCCAGATGCCGCTCCGCAATGGCGAAGCCGACCGAGGTGGCCAGACCCTGGCCCAGCGGGCCGGTGGTCGTCTCGATCCCGGCCATGTGGCCGTATTCCGGGTGGCCGGCCGTCTTGAAGCCCCACTGGCGGAAGTTTTCCAGCTGTTCCCGGGTCGCGTCCTTATAGCCTGTCAGGTGCAGCAGGCTGTAGATCAGCATCGACCCGTGGCCCGCCGACAGGATGAAGCGGTCGCGGTCGGCCCAGTCGGGGCGGCTGGCGTCAAACTTCAGGAATTTCGAATAAAGGACGGTGGCGACGTCGGCCATGCCCATCGGCATGCCGGGGTGGCCGCTCTTGGCCTTTTCGACCGCATCCATGGACAGCACCCGGATGGCGTCGGCCATTTGCTTGGGCGAAGGCTTGGCGAATGCGGCTTGGGCGTCGGTCACGGCGAGACCTTTCCTCAGGAACAGGATAAAGCGGGGGCGGCGCCGCTTTACCCCGGCGCGCCGGCAGGTTCTACACGGAATCTGGAAGAAAGGACCCCCATGGACGCGGTTACGGCTGCAAAGGCGCGGATCGATCGAGCGCTGGCCGATCTGGAACGCAAGGTGTTGGAGCTGAAGGCGAGGCCCGCCTCGGCCCCGCCCATCCCTGACGACGACCTGTTCGCGCCGCGTCCTTCGAACGCGGCCGACGTGGCGCGCATCGCCGAGCTTGAAGACGTCGGCCAGGAAACCGCTCAGGCCCTGGCCCGTGCGGCCGACGCCGTGCGCGAGGTGCTGGCGCAGCAGGTCGGGCAAGAGGAGACGAACTGATGGCGACAGTGACGGTAGAGGTCTATGGCCGACCCTATGCTGTGGGATGCGCCGACGGTCAGGAGGCGCGGGTGCGCGATCTGGCGGCCCAGTTCAATGATCGGGTGCAGGGCGTGGCTGATCAGGTGGGGCAGGTCGGCGACGTTCGCCTGTTCCTGATGGCCGCCCTGATGCTGTCGGACGAGCTTGCAGAGGCGAAGCGTCAGGCGGCGGTTCAGAACTCGGGCCGGGCCAAGGCGGCGGCTGCGGCTGTTGCGGCGCCCGCTGCGAACAGTGAAGGCGTGGCCGAGGCGTTGAACGCCGTGGCCGCAAAGATCGAGAAGATCGTCCAGACGATATAGGACGCCGACGCCTCTCCCTCCCCGTCCCGGGGAGGGTGGCTGAGGCCGTCAGGCCGAAGCCGGGTGGGGGCGGTGAAGCTATTCAGGCGCTGAGGGCCTATCACCAAGCCCTCCCCACCCTGTCGCTGCGCGACCACCCTCCCCGGGACGGGGAGGGAGAAACGCGCGCTTCGCCATTGTTGAAACCCGCTCGAACGCCTATCTTGTGCGGCGGCGGGTCCTGCTGCGGCTCACGTCGAAGACAACATATCCTTCTGACCTTAATTCACTCATAGGGATCTGTCCCTGTCCGGGCTCGAGGGCCTGGGCATACGGAGCCCACCTGGCTACCCAGGTCGAGAGGATTTAAACGTTCTTCACGGCTCACGCGGCGCCGCCAACCCTCTTTTTTAGCGCGCTATGCTCGCGACGCGGTCGCTCGCGGCTTGAGCGCGTTTTCTGCGCTATCGCTCGCCGCGCGGCGGCTCGCTGGCTGAGCGCTGCTCCTCCCCATTTCATGGGGAGGTGGATCGGCGGCGAAGCCGACGAGACGGAGGGGCCGTTCCCGCGGGCGCGACTGCCCCTCCACCGCTAGGCGGTCCCCCTCCCCACAAAGTGGGGAGGAAAGACGACGCACGACCGTGTAGAGAAGCCCCATGACCCCCAAGCATGAACTTCGCGCCGCCATGCGCGCCCTTCGCAAGCGTCTGGCCGAGGCCGACGCCGAGGCGGCCGAGCGCGCGGCGGGCCATGCCGACGCCCTGCCGCCTGGCGAAACGGTCGCCCTCTACCGCGCGATGGGGTCGGAACTGGATGCGGACGCCCTCGCCAATGTCCTGCACCTGTCCGGCCGCCGCCTATGCCTGCCGGTGGTGCTGGAGCGCGACGCGGCCATGATCTTCCGCGCCTGGGCGCCAGGCGAGCCGCTGGAGCTGGACGCCGCCGGATGCCCAGCGCCTCTGCCGCTCGCTGACGCCGTGACGCCGGACCTGATCCTGACGCCCCTGCTGGCTTTCGATGCTCACGGCGGGCGGCTGGGGCAGGGGGGCGGCTATTACGACCGGACCTTTGCGGTGCTGCCTGACGCCCGCCGCATCGGCTTCGCCTATGCCGGGCAGGCGGTCGATCGCCTCGATCTGGAGCCGCATGACATCCGCCTGCATGGCGTTTTGACCGAGACCGGCTATAGAGCCTTCCCATGAGATTGGCGTTTTTCGGTGACGTGGTCGGCAAGTCCGGGCGCGATGGGCTTTCGGACCACCTGCCGGGGCTGAGGCGCGACCTCAAGCTCGACTTCGTGGTGGTCAACGCCGAGAACGCGGCGGGCGGTTTCGGCATCACCGAGAACACCGCCAACGACATCTTCAACGCCGGGGCCGACGTGCTGACGCTGGGCAACCACAGCTGGGACCAGCGCGAGGCCCTGACCTATATCGTGCGCGAGCCGCGCCTGATCCGCCCGGCCAACTATCCGCGCCTGATGGACGCGCCGGGGCGCGGCGCCGACGTCTTCGTCACCGCTGACGGCCGCCGGGTGCTGGTCATCAACGTGCTGGGCCGCGTCCACATGGACCCGATGGACGACCCCTTCAGCGCGGTGGAGCGCGAGTTGGAGGCCGCGCCGCTAGGCGTGGTCGCCGACGCCGTCATCGTCGACATGCACGCCGAGGCGACCAGCGAGAAGATGGGCATGGGCCACTTCTGCGACGGCCGCGCCAGCCTGGTGGTCGGCACCCACACCCACGTTCCGACGGCGGACGCCCAGATCCTGCCCGGCGGCACGGCCTATCAGACCGACGCCGGCGGTTGTTGCGACTACGACTCCGTCATCGGCAACGACAAGGAAGAGCCGCTGCGCCGCTTCACCACCCGGCTGTCGGGCGGCCGCTACGTCCCCGCCAGCGGCCCGGCCACCGTCTGCGGCGTCTTCGTCGAGACGGATGACCGCACCGGCCTGGCTGTGCGCGTCGAGCCGATCCGCGTCGGCGGCCGCCTCAGCCAGGCGATCCCGCAGGTCTGACGGCGCCTAAGCGCGTTTGGCCTGCACCAACTGCTGGCGCAGGGCGGCCAGCTGTCGGGCGCGGTGTTCAGGGGCGTGGGTTTCGCTCACATAGGCCTGGGCCGCGCGGGCCAGGGCCAGACGCCGTTCGGGCGCGACAATCAGGCTCTCGATGGCCTGGCTCAGGCCTCGCGGCGTCAGATCATCCACATAGACCGCGTGCGGGCCGCTGGCCTCGCGCAGGCCGCCGCGCCCGGATGAGACCAGCGCCGCGCCGGCCGCATGGGCCTCCAGCGCGGTCAGGCCCAGAGGCTCGGCCCAGACTGAGGGCGTCAGGGCGATGGCCGCGCGCTGCATCTCGGCGCGCACCTGCGCCAGCGGCGCCGACTTCAGCACCCGGACGCGCTCGCCGAACCGCTCCAGCGACGCAATGTGAGGCGCGGCCCACGCTGCGTGCTTGTCCCAGTCGTTCAGCATAAGCACGGCGCGCCAGTCAGAATGGCGCTCCAGCAGGGCGGGCAGGGCGGCGCAGATCAGGTCGACGCCCTTTTCCGGCATGGCACGACCGGCGAAGGCGATCGCCGGCTCGCGCTGGTCCGTCTGGCCGCGCCACAGCTCCACGTCGATGGGGTTGGGCACAGCGAAGGCCTTGGCCTCCAGCCGGGGGAAGTCCTTCAGAAAATCCCGCCGCGCCGCCTCGCTGACGAAGATCAGCCCGTCCATCCGGTCATAGCGCCGCTCATAGCGCCAGCGGTCGATGACATGGCGCGGCGGTTTCACTGCGTTGTGGCGATACAGGGTGATGGCCGCGTTCGGGAAATGCCGGGTCAGGGCGACGGCCTGCTGCGTCTGCTGATGGAACTCAATGACGTCGGGGCGATAGTCGGCCAGCGCCCGACGCAGGGCCTTCAGACGGTTCGCGGCGGGAAGGGTCTGCGTCGGCAGGTCGCCGTGATCCTGGGCGCCTTCGCAGCAGAAGATGCGAACCTGGCCGCTGTCCGCCCGCGCCAGGGTGCGCGCCACCGTCTCCATCGAGTTCGGCTGGTGCAGGTCGAAGCGCGCGCCGACAGGCATGACGACGGCGGTTCTCATGCCCGTCCGTTTCCGGTCAGTCGGGGGTTCTGGCGGCGGCGCGGGCTTCCAGCGCGCGCAGGCTGGCTTCTTCGGCCTTCAGGTCTTCAGTCAGCTGGGCCTTGAGCGCCGGATCGGCGATGGCGGCCAGGGCGGCGCGCGTCTCCTGCACCGCCCGGCGTCGTGCGGCGATCAGGCGCGACAGCTCGTCCGGCTCATGCAGGGCCGGACCCGAAGCGGTCGCACGACGGATCGCCTGCGCCTCTTCTTCCTCGGTAGTTTTCAGCGCGGCGGCCTGCCGGGCGGCGGCCGCGTCGCGCAGGGCGTGCTGGACCGGATCGCCGCCCTCGAACTCGCAGGCCGACAGCAGGGCGGCGCCCGCGACGACGAGGATGAGGGCGCCAATCCGGGATTTTGCTCTCATCAGCCTTCGATCCAGTTCGGCATCCAGCCTTCGTGGAACTCGCGCACATGGGCGACGGGGATGCGGAACAGCTCCCCCTTCGGTCCCGAGGAGGCGAAGTCCGTCCCCTTGACCTGGCCTACGACCGAGGCGTGCAGCCCGACGTCCTGCGCCTTGGCGATCAGGGCGTCGGCGTCCGAGACGGCGACCAGATAGCGGGCCTGATCCTCGCCGAACAGGAAGGCGTGGGCGTGGGCGGCGCTGGAGGCGTTCAGCTCGATCCCGACGTTCGAGGCCAGGGCGATGTCCGCCGCCGCTCCGACCAGACCGCCGTCCGACAGGTCGTGAACGACCGTCAGTTCGCCCGCCTCGATCAGGCCGCGCACGAAGTCGCCGGTTTTGCGTTCCAGCTTCAGGTCGACCGGCGGCGGGGCGCCGTCCTCGCGGCCCAGAACTTCGCGCAGGTAGATGGAGGCGCCCAGTTCGCCGTTGGTCTGGCCGATCAGGACCAGCACGTCGCCCTCGGCCGCGCCGGCGAAGCCGGTGGTCACGTCGTAGTTGCTCAGCAGGCCCACGGCGCCGACGGTCGGCGTCGGCGGAATGGCGACGCCGTTGGTCTCGTTATACAGGCTGACGTTGCCGCTCACGACCGGGAAGTCCAGCTCGCGGCAGGCCTCGGCCATGCCGTCGGTGGCGCGCACGATCTGGCCCATGATCTCGGGCCGCTGCGGGTTGCCGAAGTTCAGGTTGTCGGTGATGGCGATGGGACGCGAGCCGACGGCGGTCAGGTTGCGCCACGCCTCGGCCACGGCCTGCTTGCCGCCTTCATAGGGGTCGGCCTGGACATAGCGCGGGGTGCAGTCGCTGGTCACGGCCAGACCCTTTTCCGTGCCGTGGACGCGGATCACGCCCGCATCGGCGCCGGTGGAGCTGTCCTGCAGCGTGTCGGCCATGACGTGGCGGTCGTACTGCTCCCAGATCCAGCGCTTGGAGGCCATGTCGGGGCAGGCGATGACCTTCAGCACCGCGTCGTTCCAGCTGTCCGGCGCGGGCACTTCGCCCGGATCGAGGCGCGGTTGCAGCTCGGGCTGGACCCAAGGGCGGTCATACAGGGGCGCGTCGTCGAACAGCGGGGCCAGCGGCACGTCGCAGACGACCTCGCCGTGGTGCTTCAGCACCAGATGGCCGGTGTCGGTGGTCTTGCCGATGACGGCGAAGTCCAGGCCCCACTTCTGGAAGATGCGGTAGCCGACGTCCTCGAAGCCCGGCTTGAGGACCGCCAGCATGCGCTCCTGGCTTTCCGACAGCATCATCTCATAGGCGGTCATGCCGGTTTCGCGCTGGGGCACCTTGTCCAGGTCCAGCTCGACGCCGACGCCGCCCTTGCCCGCCATTTCCACGGACGACGAGGTCAGGCCCGCCGCGCCCATGTCCTGAATCGCGGCCACGGCGCCCGAGGCCATCAGCTCCAGCGTGGCTTCGATCAGCAGCTTTTCGGCGAAGGGGTCGCCGACCTGCACCGTCGGGCGCTTGGCGTCCGACTCATCGTCGAACTCGGCCGAGGACATGGTGGCGCCGTGGATGCCGTCGCGGCCGGTCTTGGAGCCGAAATAGACCACGTCGTGGCCCGCTTCCGGCGCCGCCGAATAATAGATCTCGTCGGCGCGAGCCAGGCCCACGCACATGGCGTTGACCAGGATGTTGCCGTTGTAGCCCTTGTGGAAGTTGGTCTCGCCCGCGACCGTCGGCACGCCGACGCAGTTGCCGTAACCGCCGATGCCGCTGACCACGCCCTTGACCAGACGTTTGGTCTTCTCATGGCCCGGCTCGCCGAAGCGCAGGGCGTTCAGCAGCGCCACCGGGCGCGCGCCCATGGTGAAGACGTCGCGCATGATGCCGCCCACGCCTGTCGCCGCGCCCTGATAGGGCTCGATGTAGGAGGGGTGGTTGTGGCTCTCCATCTTGAAGATGCAGGCGTCGCCGTCGTCGATGTCGATCACGCCGGCGTTCTCGCCGGGGCCGCAGATGACGCGCGGTCCGGTGACCGGGAACTTCATCAGCTGGTTCTTCGACGACTTGTAGGAGCAGTGCTCGGACCACATGACCGAGAAGACGCCCAGCTCGACCTGGTTGGGCTCGCGGCCCAGCCGGTCCAGCAGGACCTGATATTCATTGGGGGCGAGGCCGTACTCTTCGGCCAATTGGGCGATGGTTTTTTGGGGCGCGCTCATGGGCGGGCCTTCTAGCCCTCTCCGAGGCGTCTGTCAGCCCGTCACCGGCGTTCGACGCCGCGTCTCAGACCAAAGGTGACAATGACCCCCGCCACCACCAGCACGAAGGCCGCCGCCAGGGCCGTGAAGGCCAACACCGGCTTGATCTCCTGCTCGGCCACAAAGGCCCCGACCAGACCCCAGGCGATGGGCAGGGGATAGGCCATCGTCCGCAGCGCCCAGGTCACGCCGATCCCGACCAGGGTGGTGACGACTACGGCCAGCACCGCCCACCCGTTCGGCGACAGGGCGGCGGGCAGGGCCTCGAACGCCGTCGCTACAGTGATCAGGTTCAGCGGCGCCGCGACCGTCAGCCATCCGGCGAGCGCCGCCAGCGGCCAGATCACGAACCAGCGGTCCCGCTCCATCGCCCCGGTCGCCCGAATGGCGCGCGCGCTGGCCAGCATCGGCAGCAGCAGGGCCAGCAGCGCGGCGAAGATGACCAGAACGCTGGCCGCCTTCAGGTTCATCGCCGCCATGACGATCCAGAAGCCGATGCCGAAGAAGGCCACGGCCGACGGCCAGCCCATGCGGTTGATCAGGACGCTCTCGCCTGTCTGCGGCAGGGCCTGACGCCCGGCGTAAACGAGGATTCCCAGATACAGCAGGCTCCAGATCGAGAAGGCGTAGCCGGCCACCCGCAGCGTTTGGTTGCCGTCGGCGGCGAACTCGGCCTGGCTCAGGCCGAAACCGCCCAAAGCCTGCACAACGGGCACGATGACGGCGAAGACGGCGGCGGCCAGGACAGCGAGGCGGCGTGTCCGCTGGGCGGGCGTGGGGCGTTCGATGGCGATCATGCGTCTCTCCGGCTCAGCTTCGCCTTAACTACGCGCCGGGGCCCAGAAGGTTCATCGGGCCACGATGGAACCGCCGCCCGCCTTCCCGCCTTGCTTTCAGGTCATTGAGAAGGAGGTCGTCATGCCTGACCCAAACAAGCCGGAACCCATCGAGCAGACGCTGGATGAAGAGGTCGAGACCAACCGCGCCCTCGAACAGGGCCTGGGCGTCGGCGCCCGCGAACTGGCCGCCATCCACGAGTCCGGGGCCGAGGGCACCCTGGAGCGCGCGACCGATGAGGACGGCGAACCGGTCGAGGAAGAGGTCGAGGTCGGCGACGCTGGCCGCAGCACCAGCGTCCTGGATCGCAAGGAGCCTTAAACCGCCGCGTAGATGCTCTGGAACAGGATGGCGCCGTCGGCGCTGCCCAGTTCGGCTTCGAACGCACGGTCCGGGTGAGGCATCATCCCCAGCACATTGCCGCGCTCGTTCTGCAGGCCGGCGATGTCGCCGACCGAGCCGTTGGGGTTGTCGACGTAGCGGAAGACGACCTGGCCCTCGCCCTCGATGCGTTTCAGCGTCTCTTCGTCGGCGTAGTAGTTCCCGTCGGCGTTGCCCTGCGTCATGACGATCTCGCGCTGGCCCTGGTAGCCCGAGGTGAAGCGGGTCTGGGCGTTGGCGACCGTGATGCTGATCGGCTTGCAGATGTATTTCAGGCTGCTGTTGCGCATCAGGGCGCCTGGCAGCATCCCGGCTTCGCACAGGACCTGGAAGCCGTTGCAGATGCCGACCACGGTGACGCCGTCGTCGGCGGCCTTCTTGACCGCCTGCATGATCGGGGCCTGAGCCGCCATCGCGCCGCAGCGCAGATAGTCGCCGTAGGAGAAGCCGCCCGGCAGGACGATCAGGTCGAGGCCCTTGGGCAGTTCGGTCTCGGCGTGCCAGACCATCTGGACCTGTTCGCCAGTGGAACGTTCGACGGCGACCTTGCAGTCGCGATCGCAGTTGGAACCGGGAAAAACAATGACGGCTGCGCTCATGGCCGGGCCTCCTAGCACCCTTCGGCGGGAATGTCAGGCGGGGCCGCAAAATGAAAAGGCCGCCCACGGCGGGGCGGCCTTTCCTGTCAGAGCGAACGCCCGGTTCAGGCTGTCTGACGACGGCGCTGCAGCGTCAGAGCCGCAAAGCCCGCCAGCGCCATGGCGAGCAGGATCATGGCCCACTCCGTCAGGGTCGGGACGGCGGCGGGGGTCGAGGTGGTCGTGGGGCCTACCGCGATGCTGGAAGGATTGACGCCGACCGTGATGGTGTCGACCACGGTGTTCGTGGCCGTATTGATGACCGACACCGTTCCGGGAATCCCGCCGCCATGGGCGCCGTAGTTGGCGACGTAGAGCCGCGATCCATCGCTGGAAAAAGCCAGCGAGTTAGGGTTCGTCCCGACATTGGCAGTGGCTATCGGCGCAAGGTTTGTGGTGTCGTAGCTGCCGACAGAAGCGGAGCCGTATTGGACGACATGGACGGAGTTCCCGTTGGGATGGACCGCCGAGGCGTGGGGGCTCATTCCGACTGGATAGTCGCCCATCGCCGAATGGTCGCTTGTTCTGATTTTGGTCAATTTGCCGTCCATGGCGTTGGCGACGTAGGCGAAGCTTCCGTCACTGGAGAAGGCGACGTTGTAGGCGGACGGCCCGACCGGCACAGTTCGGACGACCTCGTGGTCGCTCGTCCGGATGACGGAGACGGTGCTGCTGTTGAAGTTGACGGCGTAAACAAAGGCGTTGTCAGGCGAAACGGCCACGCTGATGGGGCCGTCTTCGACCGTCACAGTGGCGACGACGGCATTGCTGGCCGTGTCGATGACCGAGACAGTGTCCGAGCCGAAGTTGGCGCTGTAGGCGCGGGCGCCGTTGGGCGATACCGCCACGCTATAGGGCGTGGTTTCGACGGAAATGGTGTGCACCAGGGCGTGGCTGGCGGTGTCGATGACTGAAACAGTGCCGCTGCCGGCGTTTGCGGCGTAGGCGCGAGCGCCATTGGGCGAGATGGCTATGCCCTGGGGGTTGGCCCCGACGGCCACGGTATGGATCGAGTTCCCCTCATTGGGACGAATGATCGAAACCGTGTTGGAGCCGGCGTTGGCGACATACAAGGTCTGAGCAAACGCCGGACCGGCCAACCCCATCGCCACGACGGCGCCGAGAAGCACGCGTCGCACGCGCCCGGCGACTGGCGTAATATTCATGATTGAGCCTTCCCCTCGGTGCAAGAAACGCTGGTTTCTCGCAGTCTGGGAAAAAGCACTCTTCATTGCTTATGGCAACGCTTGATGAGCGGTTATGATCACGATGTTCTGCCGCGCCCGGTCAGCCAGGCGATGAGCCATACCGCAAAACCGCCCAGCGGCAGCGCCGCCCGACCCAGCTGGACGAGGGGCCAGCCCCACCGCCGCCCCTGCCGATAAGCGCCGCCACGCCGAAGTGGTCAGCGGCCCAGGCGCCCAGATTGCCCGCCATCATGCCCGGGCCAAACACGGCGAAGACCCAGGGCGCGCCTCCGATCCCACGCCCGTCACGCGTTCGTCGTCAACCCGCCAGGCCGGCCTTGATGCGCGGATGAGACACCGACAGGCCCAGGGACTGCGCGGCGTACAGCTCCAGCAGGACGCGATCCTCCTCGTCGCCCAGTCGCAGCCATCGCGCGGCTATGGGCGGCGGCGGGACGGCGCGCGTCGATACGTCGGGCGTCCCCAGGCCGCGCGCCGAGACCGTCTGCGCCAGCCGCACGGACGGCGCCAGGGTGCGGACCTCGTCCACATGCGGGGGGCTGCCGACCAGGACGGGCTCCTCGCCGTGATAGAACAAATAGAGAGCGTCGCGTTCCGGCAGGCGCGCCCGCGTCAGGGGCAGCAGGGGCTGGTCCAGCAGCCGCCGAAGCAGGTCGGGCATGGCCGAAAGTCGCGCTTGATGCATGTCGGCCGCCGAGCCTTAGCCCCGGTTCTCGTAGGTCGCCGTGATCGACGCCTTGGCCAGGGTGTGGAAATGCAGGTTGAAGCCGAAGACGGCGCCCGAGTTGTCCTCGGTCACGTCCAGACGCTCTACGTCGACCGCGAAGACGGTAAAGATGTAGCGGTGCGGGCCGTGGCCGGGGGGCGGGGCGGCGCCGCCGAAGCCCTCCTCGCCATAGTCCGTGCGGCCCTGCACGGCGCCCTTGGGCAGATGGGCGCCGCCCACGGCGCCCGCGCCGGCGGCCAGCTCACGGACGTGTGCGGGGATGTTGGCGACCGTCCAGTGCCAGAAACCCGAGCCGGTGGGGGCGTCGGGGTCGTAACAGGTGACGGCGAAGCTCTTGGTCCCTTCCGGCGCGCCCGACCACGACAGTTGCGGGGAGGTGTTTCCGATCGCCTTGACCTGGGCGTCGGGCAGGACGCCTCCGTCGGAAAAATCGGTCGAAGTGACGGTGAAGCTCATGGCGGCCCTCTCCCTTGGCGGCGGATTCGATCTCTAAGGCTAACGGAAGACTCGCCACGGGCGTTGCCGCGCGACATTCTGTCCCCAGCTTAAGTCAAGCTGTCTTGATGAGCGGAGGAACGGGATGCTGCAAGCCCTGTTGGACCGAACCTTTCAGACGCGGGCGATCCGGGTGCGGCTTCCGGACGGTCGAGAGCTGACGGCGGGGCCGGGCGAACCGGAGCTCACGGCCGTGTTGGCGGACATGAAGGCGGCGGTCGCCATCGCTTCCAATCCTGATCTCGCGCTAGGCGAAGCCTTCATGGACGGGACGTTCAGCATCGAGGGCGGGAGCATCTATGACTTCCTGCGACTGACCAGTTCGCAACTAGCCTTGCGGCAGCGCTCGCCGAAACTGAGTTGGCTCCAGCGAATTCGTCGCGGGGCGGAGCAGGCCAACGACCGCCTGCACGCGCGCAGCAACGTCCACCACCACTATGATCTGACAGTCGACTTCTATCGCCTGTTTCTGGACGAGGACCTGCAATACTCCTGCGCCTTCTTCGAAACGCCGGCCGCCACTCTGGAAGAGGCGCAGGCGGCCAAGAAGCGCCGCCTGATCGACAAGCTGTTGCTGGAGCCGGGTCATACCGCCCTGGACATCGGCGCCGGATGGGGCGGGCTGGGCCTGTCGATGGTCGAGCGCGGCGCGCGGGTGACGGGCGTCACCTTGTCCACCGAACAGCACCGCACGGCCAATGAGCGGGCGGCAGCCCTGGGCGTCGCCGATCGCGCCGATTTCCGCCTTCAAGACTATCGCGACCTCGACCAGACCTTCGATCGCATCATCTCGGTCGGCATGTTCGAGCACGTCGGGGCGCCGAACTATCAGGAGTATTTCGACACCGTCGCCCGCCTGCTGGACGACGACGGGGTGGCGGTGATCCACGCCATCGGCCGCAACTCGCCGCCCAACCGCACCCAGCCGTGGATTCGCAAATACATCTTCCCCGGCGGCTATATCCCGGCCCTGTCCGAGGTGCTGCCCGCCATCGAGCAGGCGGGCCTGTGGGTCACGGATATAGAGATCCTGCGCCTGCACTACGCCGAGACGCTGCGGCATTGGCGCGAGCGGTTCCTGGCCCGGCGCGGCGAGGCCCTGGCCATGTATGACGAGCGCTTTTGCCGGATGTGGGAGTTCTACCTGGCCTGCAGCGAAGTCGCCTTCCGCGAACTGGGCCACATGGTGTTCCAGCTGCAGCTGTCCAAGAAGCAGACGGCCGTGCCGCTGAGCCGGGATTATCTGTGCGGGTAGGGCGCTTTCCTCCACATGCAATGGGGAGGGGGACCGCGTAGCGGCGGAGGGGCTTTGCAGCAGCGGAACCAAGCGGCCCCTCCCTCACGTCGGCTGCGCCTCCGCGCCACCTCCCCATTGCATGGGGGAGGAAATGAAAAAGGCCGCCCTTTCGAGCGGCCTTGATCGTCTGATCTCTTACCGCCTCAGGCGATTTCGATCCGGTAGCTTTCGATGACCGTGTTGGCCAGCAGGGTGTCGCACATGCGCTTCACCTCGGCCTCCTTGTCGGCGACGGCGTCGTCGAGGTCGAACTCGATCAGCTTGCCGACGCGGGCGTTGGCGACGCCGCTCCAGCCCAGACCCTGCAGGGCGCCTTCGACGGCCTTGCCCTGGACGTCCAGAACGCCGGGCTTGAGGAAGACGTGAACTTTAACCTTGGCCATTAATGCAGCCCTCCCTGAATCACGGTCGGCATGTCCTTCATGATGCCGAGGCGGCGGGCCACCTCGGTGTAGCTTTCGATGACGTCGCCCATGTCGCGGCGGAAGCGGTCCTTGTCCAGCTTCTCGCCCGTGGTGGAATCCCATAGGCGGCACGAGTCGGGGCTGATCTCGTCGGCCAGGATGACGCGGCTGAAGTCGTTCTCCCACACGCGGCCGAACTCGATCTTGAAGTCCACCAGGGTGATGCCGACGGCGCCGAACATGCCGCACAGATAGTCGTTCACCCGCACCGTCATGGCCAGAATGTCGTCCAGCTCCTGGGTCGAGGCCCAGTTGAACGCCGTGATGTGCTCTTCGGTCACCATCGGATCGTTCAGCTCATCTTTCTTGTAGTAGAATTCGATGATCGAACGGGGCAGGGGCGTGCCCTCTTCCTGACCCAGGCGCTGGGCCAGAGAGCCGGCGACGACGTTGCGGCAGACGACTTCCAGCGGAATGATCTCGACTTCGCGGATCAGCTGCTCGCGCAGGTTCAGGCGCTTGATGAAGTGGTTGGTCACGCCGATCGAGTTCAGGCGCGACATGATGAATTCGCTGATGCGGTTGTTGATGACGCCCTTGCCCTCAAGCGTCGCCTTCTTCTGGGCGTTGAAGGCGGTCGCGTCGTCCTTGAAGTATTGGATCAGCGTACCGGGCTCAGGTCCCTCATACAGGATCTTGGCCTTGCCCTCGTAGAGCTTCTTGCGCTTGGTGTTCATCATCGGGTCCCGAACGGGAAGAAAAACAGATGACCGCAAAACGAAAAACGCGCGGCCCGAAGGTCGGGGCGGCGCGGTCCTGAATCGACGGCGGCTATGACAGAGCCACGCGCCCTTTAGCCGAAGGGCGTCTGTGACACAAATATCCTGAAGCGCCCTTACGTCAGCGTCGCCACGGAAGCCCAGTTGCGTTCGGTCGCGGCGGGGGCCATAGAGCCGTTTGCGGACAAGACTTGGTCCGCGGCTGGAGTTACGACGCGCATGACGACCTTCGACGATCGGGAACAGGCCTTCGAGGCCAAATACGCCCTCGATCAGGAACAGGAATTCAAGGCCATCGCGCGTCGCAACAAGATGCTGGGCCTGTGGGCGGCCGAGAAGATGGGCCTGTCGCCGGAAAGCGCCGAGCAATACGCCGCCGCCGTGGTCCGCGCCGACTTCGAGCAGCCGGGCGAGGAAGACGTCTTCCGCAAGGTCGCCGGCGACTTCAAGGGCTCGGGCCTGACCGTCTCCGAGGGCGAGCTGCGCTCCAAGATGGACGAACTGGCCTCGATCGCCCGCGAACAGATCCGCGCCGGCGAATAAGCCGCTGGATCAGCCCGGGGGCTTGGCGGCTGAGTTCCTGATGGGGATTTCAAAACGGCGGCCTCATCCTCGGAGGGTGACCAAAACATAAGGCCGCTGCCGGCGATCGGCAGCGGCCTTTTGCTTTGAGCGATGCGCCCGCCGGTTATTTCGGCATCAGCACCGTGTCGATGACATGCACCATGCCGTTGGCCTGAGCCATGTCGGCCTGGGTGACCATGGCCTTGCCGCCCTTGGCGTCGGTCAGCTCCCACTTGCCGCCGCCCATGTCCTTGGCCGTCAGCTTCTCGCCCTGAACGGTGGTCAGTGTGGCCGTCCCGCCGTTGGCCTGAGCCTGGGCGGCGAGGTCCGCGGCGGTCAGACGGCCGGGCACGACGTGGTAGGTCAGAATCTTGGTCAGGGCGGCCTTCTGCGCCGGCTGCATCAGACCCTCGCGTGTCGCGGCGGGAATCTTCTCGAAGGCGGCGTTGTCGGGGGCGAAGACGGTGAAGGGGCCGGGACCCTGCAGACGCTCGGCCAGACCGGCGGCCTGGATCGCGCTGACCAGGGTGGTCAGGTTCGGCGCCTTGGAGGCGTTGGCGACCAGATTGTCTGACGGGTTCATCGCTGCGCCGCCGGCCATCGGCTCGGTTGCGGCGGAGGTCATGGGCGGCGGCGCCACCTCGACGGGGGCTGGCTCCTGCTTGGCTTCGTTCTGGCCGCAGGCGGCCAGCGCCAGCAGGGCGAAGCTCGAAACGGCCGCGAGCGCGGCGGTGCGATGGGTCATCATGGCTTCTCTCCTTCGATGAACGGGCGGCGCCCGTGTCGGGAAGGATTACGACTCAGAACCCCAAAAGGATGCGGTGGCGATCAAATTTTCCGGCGCGACACGTGAACGGGCCAAGCCGATCATGTGCGCCCGGCGGCCAGATAGGGGCTCAAAATGGACCACTGCGCCAGTTTTCTCTCGAAGGGCCGCGCGTGGGCGGGGCTGGATGACGGCAGGTCGAGCAGGGCGGCCGTGGTCGCGCCCTCCAGGATGCGCCGCCCCGCGCGCGCCGCCGTTCCGCCATTGAAGGCGACCGCGTGCAAGGCCGGAAGACGCGCCGTCAAGTCGATCAGATCGGCGGCTTCGGGATTGCGGATGGCGGCGTCCAGACTGCCGCGACGCTCGGCCGAGGCGATCACGTCCCACAGGCCGACGCCATGCGCCAGGAGCGCCTCCAGCCGCGCCGGGTAGGGCAGGGCGGCCAGCGGCGCGCCGAGCAAGGCCTCCATCAGCCGCCAGAAGGCGTTGCGCGGGTGAGCGTAGTATTGACCCGCGCTCAGCGAGGCGTCGCCAGGCAGGCTGCCCAGGATCAGGACGCGCGTGCGTTCGTCAACGACGGGCGCAAAGCCGACCCGGCGGGCCGTGCTCACCGGTCGCGCCGGAACCCGGTCAACTGACGGCCGAAGGCGGCGAATTCCTCGCCCATCAGGAAGCCGGTCACCGGGTGGATCGGATGGTTGGCGCGCGGTTCGCCGCTGTTGTAGGCGGACAACATGCCGAAGTTGAAATAGATGAAGCCGTACTGCTTACCGCTGCGCTGGATCAGGGCGGCGACCTGTTCCCTGAGGTCCCCCGCCGCGCCTTGCAGGGCCTCCATCAGGATTTTGACCGGCCGCCCGTCCTCGCCCGAGAAGCTCAGGGACCAGGGCAGGGAGGTCTCCATGATCTGGCTGATCAGTTCCGCCGTCGGTTTTTCGAACACGTCGGGAATCTGCACCAGCCCGTCGCGCGCATAGACGTCCGCATATTTCTGAACGTCGAGGGCGGGGTTCAGGCGAAGGGTCGGCTGGGACATCGTGCGCGCGCTCCGGGGCGTGGGATCACGCCGATATTCCCTCATAGGGCAGGCGGAGCGCCGGGGCCAAGGGCCGTGATGCGGCCCCTGGCTTTCCATACAGAGGCTCAGGCCTCGCCGAACACCCGAGCGAAGATCACGTCCACGTTCTTGGTGTGGTAGCCGAGGTCGAACAGGGCCTCCAACTCGTCGTGAGGCAGGGTGACGCGCGGGTCGGCCTTCAGGAAGTCGATGAAGACGCCTTCGCCGCGCCAGACCTTCATGGCGTTCTCCTGAACCGCCGCATAGGCGTCCTCGCGCGAGACGCCCGCCTGGGTCAGGGCCAGCATGACCCGCTGCGAGAAGACCAGGCCGCCCAGGCGGTCGAGGTTCTTCTGCATGTTCTCGGGGTAGACGTTCAGGCGCTCGATCACGCCGGCCAGACGGTGCAGGGCGAAGTCCAGGTGAATGGTGGCGTCTGGGCCGATGCCGCGCTCGACCGAGGAGTGGCTGATGTCCCGCTCGTGCCACAGGGCGACGTTCTCCATCGCCGGGGTCACGGCCGAGCGGACCAGACGGGCCAGGCCGGTCAGGTTCTCGGTCAGGATCGGGTTGCGCTTGTGCGGCATGGCCGACGAGCCCTTCTGGCCCTTGTCGAAGAACTCCTCGGCTTCGAGGACTTCGGTGCGCTGCAGGTGGCGGATCTCGACGGCCAGGCGCTCGACCGAGGAGGCGACGACGCCGAGGGCGGCGAAATAGGCGGCGTGGCGATCGCGCGGGATGACCTGGGTCGAGACCGGCTCGACGCTGAGGCCCATCTGGTCGGCGACGTATTGCTCGACCGCCGGATCGACGTTGGCGAAGGTGCCGACGGCGCCCGAGATGGCGCAGGTGGCGATCTCTTCGCGGGCGGTGATCAGGCGGCGCTTGGCGCGCTGGAACTCGGCGTGATAGCCGGCCAGCTTCAGGCCGAAGGTCACAGGCTCGGCGTGGATGCCGTGCGAACGGCCCACGGTCGGGGTGTATTTGTGCTCCTTGGCGCGCTTTTCCAGCGCGGCCAGAACCCGGTCGACGCCGCCCAGCAGCAGGTCGGTCGAGCGCGCCAGCTGCACCGCGAAGCAGGTGTCCAGCACGTCCGAGGAGGTCATGCCCTGGTGCAGGAAGCGGGCCTCGTCGCCGACGATCTCGGCCACGTGCGTCAGGAAGGCGATGACGTCGTGCTTGGTGACGCTTTCGATCTCATCGATGCGGTCGGCGTCGAAGGTCGCGTCCTTGCCCTTGGCCCAGATGGCCTGCGCGGCCTCGGTCGGAATGACGCCCAGCTCGGCCATCTTCGTGGCGGCGTGGGCCTCGATCTCGAACCAGATCTTGTACTTGGTCTCTTGCGACCAGATGGCGACGGCGTCGGGGCGGGAATAGCGCGTGATCATGGACGCGTCGTGTCGTTCGCGAGGGGCCGGGAGTCAAGGTTGGCCGGGCCGAAGTGGCGGCTTTTGAGCATCACTTGCGCGCAGATCGGCATTCCTCGGCGCGGAAATCTTGACTGGCGAGGGCCCTGTCCCAGATACAGCGCGCTCAGAGGACGACCTCTCCCATTATGGGCATGACGCCGGGACGACCCGGCACGCCATGCAAGGGAGACTGTCATGGCCTGGATTTTCCTTCTGCTCGCCGGTCTGTTCGAGATCGTCTGGGCCTTCCTGATGAAGATGTCGGAAGGCTTCACCAAGCCGTGGGCGACCGTTGGCACCATCGGCTTCATGATCGTCAGCTTCGGCCTGTTGTCGCTGGCGATGAAGTCCCTGCCGCTGGGCACCGCCTATGTGATCTGGACCGGCATCGGCGCTGTGGGCGCCTTCGTCGTCGGCATCGCCGTGCTGGGCGAGCCGATCACGCCCCTGCGCGTCCTCGGCGCCGTACTGATCGTCAGCGGCCTGGTGGTGCTGAAGCTCGCCTCCAGCCAGTGACGCCCGCGGCCGCGCTCCAGGCTCGCCTTAGCGCGAGCCGCCGCCTAGCACGGCCTCGGCCACCTGTAGCGGCGCCGGGGCGGGCGGGACGTAGTCGAGGCGGATCGGCACGGTGCGCGCGCCCGAGGCCAGGGCCTCCAGCGTCTTGACCGGCCCGCCCATCATCCGCTGATAGATCCAATAGGCCGCGACGACCTTCTCGACGTATTCGCGGGCCTGAGGCACGTCGATGCTCTCGATCAGCAGCAGGGGATCGGCGTCGGCGCCCAGTTTGCGGATCGCCGCCAGCATCGGGCCCGGCCCGGCATTGTAGGAGGCCACCGCCTTCAGCAGGTCGCCCTGGAAGGACTCGATCTGGAAAAGGCGGTTCACATAGTCCTGGCCCAGCTTCATGTTCACCGCCGGGTCCAGCAGGCGCTGGGGCGTGCGGACATAGCCTTGATCCCCGGTCATGTGGGCGGCGGTGGTCGGCATGACCTGCATCAGCCCATAGGCGCCGGCGCCCGAGCGGGCGTTGGCGTCAAAGCCCGTCTCCTTGCGCGCGATGGCGTAGACGAGGGCCTTCTCGATGGTGAAGCCGCCGATCGGCTGCAGTTCGGGCATCGGGTAGTGGAGGGCGTCGATGCGGCTGGCCTCGGACTGGGCGGCGCGGCCTGAGGAAACCAGGCGATAGAGGCCGGCCCACATCGGGCGCGCCGCGGTGTCGCCGCTGGCGGCGCGCAGGCCGTTGCGGGCGGCCAGTTCGGCGTCGCTGCGTCGCCCGACTTCGTACAGGGCCACGGTGCGGCGAGCGTCCTCGTCCGACTGGATGAAGGCGTTGAGCGCGCGCGTGTCGACGCCGATCGGCTCGGGCGCCAAGGCGGCGCGCTGCAGCGTCGCCTCATAGGAGCGCGGCCCCAAGTTCTCGATCACCGGCTCTTCGCCCAGCTGATGCAGGGCGATCTGGCCGTAGAAGGTGGCCGGCCAGCGCGCGGCCTGGCGCAGGTATTCGACCACGCGCTCCTGACGGCCCGACTGGGCCGCCGCCCGCGCCGCCCAGAAGGCGCCGCCCGAGCGCACCCACGGATCCTCGGTCGGGTCCTGGGCTACGTGTTCAAAGGCGCGGAAGGCCTCGGCGTGTCGGTCCATCCGCCAGGCGGCCAGCCCGGCCGTCCACCAGTCGCCGATCTGCTGGCCCATCTCATAGGCGCCGGCCAGATCATCGTTGTTCAGGGCCACGCGCGCGGCCTTGGCCGGATCGTTCACCCCGCCGTCGCCGGGGCTGGTCAGGCTGGCCCAGGTGCGGGACAGCAGGCCGCCCGGACGCTTGGGCTCGGGCGCGCCGTCGGGCAGGCGCCGCATGGCCAGGGTATAGACCCGGTCGGCCATCGGCAGGTCGGAATAGGTCTCCAGCCAGGCCGCCAGCTCCTCATAGGCGGCGACGTGGCTGGGGTGGAACAGGCGCTCGAACTCGACCTGACCCAGAAGGACGCGGTCCTTGGCCTGACGCGCCGAGCTGCGGGCCAGCTCCAGATCGCCGCGCCGCAGGGCGTCGAAGGCGGTGGTGTAGCTAAGGCGGTCCTCGCTGCTCAGCGCCGTAGGCGAGGCCTCGGCGATAGCGGCCGTCGCCACATAGGGGCGGGAGGAGTCAGCTTCCTCGGCCTGGGCGACGCCCCCAGCTAGGGCGCACAGGGCGAAGGCGAACAGAGACGCGCGACGCGTCCGGCGGAAAGAATACATGACGCGGCGGCCCCCTTCGTCGGCGTCGGCCCCGTCTCGATTCGGGATTCTACGACGCTCTGCGGACTGGTCTCCAAGCGGGCAGGATGCCTGAATCAGGCGCCCGGCTCAACCACTTCGCTTCGCAGACGGACGGACAAATCGAGAATGTCCTTCCAAACCAGACCCTTGGCCTGGGGTTGGCGCAACAGGAAGGCGGGATGGAGGGTGGCGATGGCGGGCGCGGCGATTCCGCCCTCGGACAGCCGCCATTCGCGCCACTGGCCGCGGATCCGCATGATGCCGTCGTCGGTCTTCAGCACGGCCTTGGCCGCCGACGCCCCGACCAGCAGCACCGCCTTGGGCTTCAGCAGGGTCGCGGCGCGCTGGACGAAGGGCGCGCAGGCGGCCTGTTCCTGGGGCGTCGGCGCGCGGTTTCCCGGCGTCTTCCAGAAGACGGTGTTGGTGATGAAGGCCTCGTCCAGCAGCTCCGCCGCCGTCAGGATGCGGTCCAGAAGCTGTCCGGCCTGACCGACGAAGGGCTGGCCGCGCACGTCCTCCTCGGCGCCGGGCCCTTCGCCGATGATCATCAGCGAGCCTTGCGGATTGCCGCGCGCAAATACGGCCTGACGGGCGCCCATGGCGCGCAGGGGGCAGCCCTCGAAGGCCGCGATGGCTTCAGCCAGTTCGTCCAGCGTCGCCGCGCCCGCCGCCAGACGGCGGGCCTCCGCTGCGGCTTGCTCGACCGACGGCGCCGCGCCGGGCGCACGCAGGGGCGTGATCGTGGCCGGTCCCTTGGCCGCGACAGGGGCGACAAAGATCGTCCGGTCGACCGGCTCGTCCTCGAAGCAGGCGTCAACGCCCGCGTCGCGCCAGAAGGCGAACAGGGCCTCTGCGGCGGCCATGTCGAGGGAGGAGGCGTTCATAGGACCCTAGGCAATAGGCCTTGACCGCCCCCGCGTCACCTCCCGATAAGGCGAATAACCACGACGACAATGAGGATTGAGGGGACATGGCCGAGGAAATGATCGAAGGCGGCGCCAAGAACGCATGGCAGGAAGCCGTCATCGACAACCTGCCCCCGCTGGAGGCCCTGGTCGGCGCCGAGCGCGAGGTCATGGAGTATGACGTCGTCATCGTCGGCGGCGGCCCCGCCGGCCTGTCCGCCGCCATCCGCCTGAAGCAGCGGGCCGAGAAGGACGGCAAGGAGATCTCCGTCGCCGTGCTGGAGAAGTCGGCCGAGATCGGCGGCCACGTCCTGTCGGGCGCCGTCATTGATCCCAAGGCGCTGAACGAACTCTTCCCCGACTGGAAGGAACGCGGCGCCCCGCTGGAGACGCCGGTGACCAAGGACAAGTTCCTGGTCCTGGGGCCGCAGGGGCAGGCGTCGCTGCCGATGTTCGCCCTGCCGCCCTTCATGCACAACGACGGCTGCTACATCGCCTCGCTGGGCAATGTCGCGCGCTGGCTGGCTGAGCAGGCGGAAGCCCTGGGCGTCGAAGTCTATCCCGGCATGGCCGCCAGCCATGTGGTTTGGGACGAAGAGACGGGCCGGGTGAAGGGCGTCGTCGCCGGCGTCTTCGGCATCGACCGCGAGGGCAAGCCGACCGGCGACTTCCAGCCCGGTCTCGAACTGCACGGCAAATACGTCTTCATCGCCGAGGGCGTGCGCGGCTCGCTGGCCAAGACCATCATGGCCCGCCACAACCTGTGCGACGCCGCGGATCCGCAGAAGTTCGGCATCGGCCTGAAGGAGCTGTGGCAGGTCCCGGCCGAGAAGCACCAGCCCGGCCTGGTCCAGCACACGACCGGGTGGCCGCTGGACGACAAGACCGGCGGCGGCTCGTTCCTGTACCACTTCGGCGACCGCTACGTGTCCGTCGGCTTCGTCGTGCACTTGAACTACAAGAACCCCTTCCTGTCGCCGTTCGACGAGTTCCAGCAGTTCAAGCACCACCCCTCGATCGCCGAACATCTGGAGGGCGGCACGCGCATCTCCTACGGCGCCCGCGCCATCACCGAGGGCGGCTTCCAGTCGGTGCCCAAGCTGGCCTTCCCCGGCGGCGCCCTGATCGGCTGTTCGGCGGGCTTCGTGAACGTGCCGCGCATCAAGGGCAGCCACAACGCCATGAAGACCGGCATGCTGGCCGCCGATGCCGCCTATGACGCCGTGATCGCCGGCCGTTCGGGCGATGTGCTCGAGGCCTATGAAGCGGCCTACAAGTCGTCGTGGGTTTACAAAGAGCTGAAGGTCGTCCGCAACGCCAAGCCCCTGCTGTCCAAGCTGGGCACCATGATGGGCGGGGCGGTCGGCATGTTCGACCTCTGGGTCAACCACCTGACCGGCGGCTTCTCCTTCTTCGGCACGATGAAGCACGGCAAGACCGACGCGGCCTCGACCGAGCCTGCGGCGATGCACAAGCCGATCGCCTATCCCAAGCCGGACGGGAAGCTGTCGTTCGACAAGCTGTCGAGCGTCTTCATCTCCAACACCAACCACGCCGAGGACCAGCCCGCCCACCTGAAGCTGCTGGATCCGTCCGTGCCGATCAACGTCAACCTGCCCAAATACGGCGAGCCCGCGCGGCTGTATTGCCCGGCGGGCGTGTACGAAGTCGTCTATGCCGACGAGGCGAACCGCGCCGATCCGCGCTTCGTCATCAACGCCCAGAACTGCGTCCACTGCAAAACCTGCGACATCAAGGACCCGTCGCAGAACATCGTCTGGACCACGCCGGAGGGCGGCGGCGGCCCGAATTATCCGAACATGTAAGCCGACTACCCTCTCCCGGCTGGAGAGGGCTTGAGCGCACGAGAGCGCAGCGATCGTTCTTGCGCGAAAGGGTGAGGGGCTAAGGTTTCAGCGGCATTAGCCGTTACGCCATGGCCTTCGGCCGACTTGGCCCGCGACCCCTCACCCTTTCGCCTGTTCCAATCGCCTTCGGCTCTTGGAGGCTCAAGCCCTCTCCCAACAGGAGAGGGATTTGCGCTTTCAGACTCTTGCGGGCGCAGGGGAAAGCGTGAAGGGTCCGGCCATGCGTTTCGTCTCTTCTCGCCCTGTCCTGTTTCTGGCGGCCTCCGCCCTTGCGCTGTCGCTGGCCGCGCCCGCCCTAGCGCAGGAGGCGGCGCCCGAACCCGCACCCGACGCCGCGTCGCAGGACGCCCCCTCCCAGGATGTAGAGACGCACTCCGAGCCCAACGGCGACCCGGTTCCGCACATCATCATCGCCGATGAACCGCAAACGCCCGAAGAACCTAAGGTCACGCCCATTCCCGCCGAATGGTCGCCGATCCCGCTGGACGCCCATCGAACCAGCGCCTTCGGCCTTTACCTGGCCGGTCGCAACGCCCTGACCAGCGGCGAAAGCGCGACCGGCGCCGATTACTTGGCCCGCGTCTACGCCCTGACGCCCGAGCAGCCGCGCGTGCGCGAGCAGGCCTTCACCGCCGCCCTTCTGGCGGGCGACCTGAACGAGGCGGGGCGCATCGCCCCGACCGATCCCGACGTCTCGCCGGTCATCGTTCAGGCGGGGCGACTGGTGCAGGCGGTGCAGGCCTATGCCGGGGGCGACGCGCGCCGGGCCAACGCCCTGTTGATCGCCGCCCCGGTGGGCGAGCCGCACGACCGCGCCGGCTTCTATGTCCAGGCCTGGATCGCCGCGGCGGCGGGGGACTGGGACCGCGCCCTGGCCATGCCGCCGGCTGATTTCGACCCAGTCAGCAATCTGGTGGCGCGGGGCAATCGCGCGCGCCTGCTGGAGCAGCGCCGCCGCTACGCCGAGGCCGACGCCGAATGGCGCGACCTGACCAGCCACGCCCTGGCCGGCGCCCTGTTCCGTCTGCCCTATGGCGAGTTTCTGGAGCGGCGCGGCCGTCGCGACGAGGCCCTGGCTCAGTATGACGCCGCCGTCACCGCCCGCACCGCCGACCGCCGGGTCATGGAGGGCCGCGAACGCGTCTTGTCCAAGGCCCGGCCGCCGGCCTTGGTGAACTACCGTGAGGGCGCGGCCCAGGCGCTGCGCACCGCCGCCGACCAGATGGTCGCCCAGCGCGCCTATGAGTTCGGCGCCGTCTATCTGCGTCTGGCACAGAACCTGGCGCCCAGCGACAACACCCAGCTGCTGATCGGCCAGACCCTGATCCAGGGCGGCATCGAGCCGGCGGGCCGCGCCGCCCTGGCCGAGGTCAGCGAGGCGTCGCCGGCGACCTACGCCGCCGCCCGGGTGCAGATGGCCATCAGCCTGGCCAAGGTCGATCGCAACGACGAGGCCCTGGTTGAACTGCGGCGCGCGGCCTCCGTGCGGCCGGACGAGGCGGCGGTGGCCTATATGCTGGCCAGTCAGTTGCTGCAGATGGAGCGGCACGAAGAGGCGCTGGAGCTGTTGAACGGCCCGCTGCTGAACACGGCGGATCAGGGCTTCGAGGTCCATTTCCTGCGCGGCGCCGCCTATGAATCGCTGGACCGGGACACCGAGGCGGAGGCCGAGCTGTGGGCCGCCCTGCAGATGCAGCCTGACAATCCGACCCTGCTGAACTACCTCGGATATCTGTGGGTCGATACGGGCTCGCGGGTCGAGGAGGGCGCCGCCATGATCGCCCGCGCCCACGCCGCTGATCCCAAGGACGGCAATATCCAGGACTCGCTCGGCTGGGCCCAGTTCCGTCAGGGGCAGTATGAGGCGGCGGTGGTCAATCTGGAGGGCGCTGTCGACAAGGAGCCGGCCAACGCCGAGATCAACGACCACCTGGGCGACGCCTATTGGGCGGTGGGCCGCCAACGCGAGGCGGGCTTCCAGTGGAACCGCGTGCTGACGCTGGCGGTCGACGACAAGCGCCGCGCCGAGGTCGAGGCCAAGCTGCGAGACCGCCTGGGCCAGGACCCGACCGGGGACAAGGGGATCGGCTCTGCGGGCGGCGCGTCCGACTGACGCCATGCAGACCCGTGACGCCCTGAGCGGACTGGCGCCCGCCAAGATCAACCTGTTGCTGCACGTCGCAGCGGTGCAGGCCGACGGCTATCATCCGCTGGTCAGCCTGGCCGCCTTCGCCGATGTCGGCGACCGAGTGACCGTGCGCCGCGCCGACGCCCTGTCGCTTGCGGTCGAAGGGCCCTTCGCGGCCGGGTTGGACGGGCAGGGCGACAACCTGATCATCAAGGCGTTGTTCGCCCTAGGGGAGGCGGCGGGAATCGGCGCGCCGCCCGTGGCGGTCACGCTGGACAAGCGCCTGCCCATCGCCGCCGGACTGGGCGGCGGATCTGCGGATGCCGGGGCGGCGCTGCGGTTGACGGCGCGCCTGCTGGGCCTCGATCTGCCGGAAGACGAACTGGAACGCCTCGCCCTTTCCGCCGGGGCGGACGGCCCCATGTGCCTGCGCGCCCGCCCGGCCTGGGCCTGCGGAATTGGAGAGGCGCTGGAAGACGAGCCGCGCCTGCCGGCCCTGCACGGCGTTTTGCTGAACCCAGGCCTGCCGTCGCCGACGGGCGCCGTCTATCGCGCCTATGACGCCGCGCCCGCCGCCGGCGCGGATCGCCCTGCGCCGCCTGCCGACTGGTCGGTCGCCTCGGTCATCGACTGGCTGTCGGCTCAGAGGAACGATCTTGAGGCGCCCGCCCTGTCGGTCACGCCGGGGATCGAACAGGCGCTGGCCGCCATGCGCGCTGCGCCGGGCTGTCGCCTGACGCGGATGTCCGGCTCGGGCGCCACGGTCTTCGGCCTGTTCGATGATCGTGCGGCGGCGATCGAGGCGGCCTTGGCGCTTGATCGGCCGGGCTGGTGGTCGCGTCCGGTGGTGCTGGGCGCTCCGGATATGGAGCCGCGTTCGGTAATTTAACCGGATTTACAGCCCCTGCGGTCAAGCTGGCGGCCATGACCCAGCTGACGCCCGAACAGACCGCCGCCTTCGAACGCGCCCTGTCGCGCCTGTCGCCCGCCGACCGCGCTCGCGTCGCAGAGATCAAGGACGCTGCGGCCCGCGCCGCCGCCGAGGTCGCGCCTCACTGGGACTTCGAACTGGCCGCACGCACCGTGGACGGCCTGCTGGGGGAGGGCGCGAACGACGACCAGAGACGCGGCCTGATCGCCGCCTGGGCGCTGGAGCTGCCCGGCCGCATCGCCGCCGAGCGCCTGCCGCAGGCGGTTCTGGCCGGCTATCCGACCTATATCGACCGTCTGGCGACCTATCTCGACAGCGGGGCGGACCCGTATGATCCCGACTTCTGGGCCAAGGACGTGCGGGTGGCCCTGGCCCTCAGCGTGCCGGGCAGCAAGACGCAGATGCTGGACCTGTCCTCGCCGGTGGGACCTGGCCTGGTGGTGCGGCATATGCTGGGCGGGCGCGGTCCTGGTCCGTTGATCGCTTGGCTGCAGGCGGCAGGCTGGCGGCCCTGGCTGGAGACCCACACCGAGGCGCGCGACCTGTCGGACTTCAACGAGGCGGGTTGGGAGCGCAACTGGGCCGCCGCCGCCGCCCTGTTGCAGACGCGGCCGGAACTGGCGGGCGTCATCGGCTCCAGCTGGTTCTTCGATCCGCCGCTGGAGACCATCAGCCCGCGCCTGACCTATCTGCGGACAACGCCCGTGAACAACGGCGCCTTCATGATCCATCAGGGCGGCGGCGAAATCCACGACGAGCGCGCGTCGGCCTCATCCCCGACGCGCCGGGCGATGATCGAAAAGGGCGAATACCGCGCCTGCTCCTGGCTGCTATGCTGGCCGCGCCGGCCGCTGATCCGCTGGGCGACGCAGCAAGGCCTCATCTGAGGGCAGGGCGGCTGAAAACCTTCAACCTATAGGTGCGACATCTTGGCGCGCCGTGTCCGGATTTCTCGGCTGGGCCTTGCGGCGAAATCCCGTGCTCCCTTCCCGGCGGCGCTCGGAAAAGCGGGGTTTGGAGAAAAATTCCAATTTCGAGCCGTCGAAGCGTTGCCGTATCGTAGAATCATAGTTGTGAAGAAGAATCTCCGTTCCGTGATTGACAGTAGTCGGAACTTTCCGGCTCAAATGCAGGTGGAGGGAGCGCCGGGGAATCGACGGTCAGGGGACTATCGGGACGGACGCGCCTTTTTGTGCAGTCATCATTGCGGGGAACCATGATTAACGCGTTCAAGGCCGGCCTTCTTGTTGCAGTCGCCGGATCGGCCCTTGTCTGGGCCAGCGACGCCTCCGCCCAGGCGCCGGTCGCGCCGCCGGCGGGCGGCTTCTATATGGCGGACGGCTCGCGCACCGCCGATTATCAGGCGGCGCTGGCCTCCTGGCGCGAAGACGCGCAGTTCTCGATCGACTATTCCAAGGCTTATCTGGGCCTGGAGCACGCCTATGTCCTGGGCCTGACCGGCAAGGGCCTGACCGTCGGCGTCAATGACGCAGGCGTCTACATGGACCACCCGCTGTTCGGCGGGGCGGGCAAGATCAAGGGCCTGAACACCGTCGTCTCCGACGACTACGGCAACAACGGCCGCATCAATCCGCGGCGCGGCTGGGAAGGTCACGGCACCCACGTGGCGGGCACCATCGGCGGCGGCCGCATGGAAGGCGAGCTGATGTTCGGCAACGCCTTCGGCGCCAACATCTATTCGGCCACGACCAACTTCGCCGCTGGCGACTTCCTGTGGTTCCGCGACGTCTATATCAACGGCGACATCGTCAGCACCGCCCAGACCAACATCATTGATCTGGCCGCCACGGGCGAGGTGCGGATCATCAACAACAGCTGGGGTTCGTCCAACAGCCTGCCCTTCGACGCTCCCGAGGCGCTGGTCCGTCAGGCATTGGCCCGCAACTACGGCGACTTCTACAAGCCGGTTCTCGACAATGACGTCCTGGTCGTCTTCTCGGCGGGCAACGGCTATGGCGCGCACGCCGGCATCGATGCGGCGACGCCGATGTTCGACCCGCGCCTGCGCGCAAACTGGCTGTCCGTCGCCAACTATACCGGCGCCCTGACCCCCAGCCCTTCGACCAGCTTCTGCGGCCAGACCGCGACCTGGTGCGTGGCCGGTCCGGGTCATCAGATCATCTCGGCGGTGCCGGGGTTTGATTTCGACTTCAACGCCATTGTCGCCATGTATCGGCCGACAGATTACATGTCGCTGTATACGCCGACGACGGTTGCGGCGCTTCAGAACGCCGCCGTCAACCGTTTCCTGGGAACGCTGAACACCTATCTGAACGCCAAGTTCGCCGCCGAGGCTGCGGGCCTGCCGTTCGATGAAGCCGCCGCGCGTCGCCAGGTGGCCGAGGATGCGGTCGCCATCACCCTGATCTCGGGCGGCCGGATGGGCGATCCGGACGGCTTCACCGACGTGCTCGGCAGCCTGCTGACCTCGACCAACAACATGGCCATCCTGACGCCGGCCTTCTCATCCGACGTTCTGACCCAGGCCAACGCCCTTCTGATGCAGCGGCTGGAGAGCCTGATCAACTACACCGGGCCGGACTATGCAGCCTACACCGGCACCTCGATGGCGGCCCCGAACATCTCGGGCTTCGCGGCCCTGCTGATGGAGCACTTCCCTGAGTACGACACGGCCCTGATCAGCGACATCCTGCTGTCCAGCTCGCTGGACCTAGACGCGCCGGGCGTCGACCTGATGTCGGGCTGGGGGGCGCCGCAGATGGATGTCGCGCTCAAGGGGCCGACGGCTCTGCGCGACGTTCGGGACGTCGATGTCCGCGTCGGTACGGTGGACGTGTGGAGCAACGACATCGGCGATGCGCGCGACCGCTATTCCGCCGAGGTTCTGGCCTCCTTCCCCGACGATATCGGCGGCATCGTCAAGAAGGGCGGCGGCGAGCTGATCCTGACGGGCCATAACGACTACACCGGCGCCACGCGGGTCGAAGGCGGCCTGCTGACGGTCAACGGCAGCCTGATCAACTCGACCTCTACCGTGGCCGAGCTGGGGATGCTGGGCGGTCTGGGTCGTCTGGCCGATGTGGTGGTCGAGAAGGGCGGCGTCCTGTCGCCCGGCGATACCGCCAATCCGTTCGGCACGCTGACCATCGCCAACGACCTGCTGTTCAAGGACGGCTCCTATCTGTGGATCCGCTCCAGCGTGAACGGGGCACAGCATTCGCGCGTGGCCGTGGAAGGCGCGACCACGCTGGAAGGCGGCGAAGTCATCCTCAAGGCCGACCAGGGCGAATGGAACCTGCGCACCCGCATGAACATCTTGCAGTCGGCGGGCGGCGTGACCGGCGCCTTCGCCGGCGCCAAGAGCGATCTGGCCTTCCTGAAGCCGATCCTCACCTATGACGCCAATACCGTGAAGCTGACCCTGGTCCGCAACGATGTGACGATCGCCTCGGTGGGGACGACGCCGAACACGAAGGCTGTCGGCGGCGCCCTGGACGTCATGACGGCGTCGATCATCCCGGACGCGCCCGCAGGCCGCAACACGGCCCTTGAAGACGCCATCCTGGACGGCAGCTTCGACAATGTGCGCGGCGCGCTGAACAGTCTGACGGGCGAGGTCCACGCGACCCTGGCCGGCGTGGCCACCGGCGACTCGCGCTTCATCCGCGACGCCATGCTGACGCGCGGCCGCAACGGGACGACCGAGGCGGTCGACGGGCGCGGCGTGGCCGTCTGGGCGTCGGGCGTCTTCGGCAGCGGGCGTCAAGACAACGGCGAACTGGCCGGCTTCCGCAGCGAAACCTCGGGCTATCTGGCCGGGGTCGAGAAGACACTGAACGGCCGCTCGCACATCGGCGTCGCCGTCGGTGAAAGCCAGTCGGAAATCCGCGCCAACCGCCTGCGCTCGACCGGCGAGGTCAAGACCCAGCACATCGGCGTCTACGGCGCCGCCAGCCTGGGCGGCTTCGACTTCCGTCTGGGCGGCGCCTGGATGGACTCGCGCACCCGCACCGACCGGACGGCCTCGCTGAACCGCTTCAACGAGCAACTGACCGGCCGCTACGACGGCGAGGCCTGGCAGGCCTATGGCGAGGTGTCCTGGCGCAAGCCGATCATGGGCTCGACGGTTCTGGAGCCGTACCTGAACTACACCCGTGTCGAGTATGATGCGGACGTGGTCGAGCGCGGCGGCGATGCGGCCCTGTCGGGCCAGGTCTCTCAGACCTCGGACCTGCTGACGGCCGGTCTGCGCACCGAGACCTATCTGGCGGGCGGCAACGGCCGTCCGGCGCTGTCGGCGGTGGGGCACCTGGCCTGGACCGAAGACCTGAGCGGCGACGGCCCCGTGTTCAACGCGGCCTTCGCGGACGGTCCGGTGTTCCGCGTCGAGGGCGCCGACCTGAACTCGGGCGCGCTGCAGGCGGGTCTGGGCTTCAACATCGAGGCCAACAAGTCGACCAATATCGAGGTCGGTTACTCGGGCGTCTTCAACGACGACTACAAGGACCACCGCCTGACCGGCCGCGTCAGCTTCCGGTTCTGATCAGTGCGGACGCCGGGGCTTCGGTCCCGGCGATCCTGACGGACAGACGCCGTCGCCCTCAACGGGCGGCGGCGTTTTTCTTTGGGTGGAGTCAGAGAGCGCCGCCGCTGATGCGCTCCCACGCCTCGCCGACCGGCAGGATCTCCAGCCCCGCCGCATTGGCCAGGCGGATCAGGCGGTCCAGGTCTTCGGGCGTGCAGCCGTAGGGGGTGGGATCGCTCTCCACATCGTGCCCATAGGCGATCAGCCAGCCGGGCGCTTCAGCCGCGTGCGCGACCAGCGCCTCCAGGTCGTAGTGGGGCAGGCGGCGCGACTCCAGGCCGATGGCCTGAAGGTTGGCCCGGTCGGCGCGCCCGGCGTTGACCCCGTCGCGCACGCCGCGACCCAGCAGGAAGCGCTCGTCGATCACCGCCTTGGCGCCCAAGGCCACGTCGCCGAAGGGCCAGGCGAAGGTGGTCATGACGTGGCCGTCCAGCCGATCGCTGACCCACTCGGCGTTGCGCGCCAGCTGGTTCGTCAGTTCGGCGGGGCTCAGGCGCAGGGCGCTTACGTGGCCGAAGGTGTGGCAGCCGATCTCGTGCCCGGCCTCATGCGCGGCCTGCAGGTGTTCGACCTCGAACTGGGCCTTGCCGATGTTCTCGCCGCCGCACAGGCCGCCCGCGACGTAATAGGTCGCCTGAATCCCGTGGTCGGCCAGGATCGGCCCAGCCTCGGTCCAGGCGCTGGCCGGGAAGTCGTCGAAGCTGAGGCTGAGAATCCCGCGCGCAGGCGCGACCGTCACCGGCCGCACGCCCATATAGCGCGCCGCCCGACGGCGCATCTGATCGATCCGTTGCTGCATCATGGCCGCCTTCTAGCGCATCCACGCTTGCAGAAGGGTGAAGGTTTCGGTCCGCTTGCCTTGCTGGCGAAGCGTGGCGGCCCTATGGTCCGCGCCTCCCGAAATCGGACCGAAATGTCGACCGTGGCCGCTGCTGAACCTCTATCGTTTCAGGACCTGATCCTGACCCTGCACCACTATTGGAGCGAGCAGGGCTGCGCCATTTTGCAGCCCTATGACATCGAGGTTGGCGCCGGCACCCTGCACCCCGCCACCGTGCTGCGGGCGCTGGGTAAGAAGCCGTGGAAGGCCGCCTATGTCCAGCCGTCGCGCCGCCCCGGCGACGGCCGCTATGGCGAGAACCCCAACCGGCTGCAGCACTATTACCAGTATCAGGTCATCCTGAAGCCGAACCCCGACAACCTGCAGGAGCTGTATCTGAACTCCCTGCGCGCCATCGGCATCGACCCCAGCCTGCACGACATCCGCTTCGTCGAGGACGACTGGGAGAACCCCACCGTCGGCGCCTGGGGGCTGGGCTGGGAGGTCTGGTGCGACGGCATGGAGGTGACGCAGTTCACCTATTTCCAGGGCGTCGGCGGCATCGAGGTCGACGTGGTCTCGGGCGAGCTGACCTACGGGCTGGAGCGTCTGGCCATGTATGTCCAGGGCGTCGACAACGTCTATGACCTGAAGTTCAACAAGGAGGGCCTGACCTATGGCGAAGTCTTCCTCGAGAACGAGCGCCAGCAGTCGGAAGCCAACTTCCACGGCTATGACGTCGCCGCGCTGAAGCGCCGCTTCGAAGACATGGAGCGCGAGGCCGCCCACTTCCTGACCATGAAGGGGCCGCAGGGGCAGCCGCTGGTGCTGGCCGCCTATGACCAGGTGCTGAAAGCCTCGCACCTGTTCAACCTGATGGACGCCCGCGGCGCCATCGCCGTCGCCGAACGCCAGAGCTACATTGGCCGCATCCGCGACCTGTGCAAAGCCTGCGCCCTCGCTCAAGTCGAACACGAACGGGCGACCGCCTGATGTCCCAGCTTCTCCTCGAAATCTTCTCCGAAGAAATTCCCGCCCGCATGCAGCAGGGCGCCGCGCGCGATCTGGAGCGCATGGCTTCCGACCGGCTGAAGGCCGCGGGTCTGACCTGGGACGCGCTGACGACCTACGCTGGGCCGCGCCGTCTGACGCTGGTCATCGACGGCCTGCCCGCCGCCACGCCGGACCGCAATGAAGAGCTGAAGGGGCCCAAGACCTCGGCCCCGGCGCAGGCGCTGGAAGGCTTCCTGCGCAAGACCGGCCTGACGCAGGACCAGCTGGTCGAACGCGACGGCGTCTGGTTCGCCGAAATCAGCAGCAAGGGCCGCGCGACCACCGAAGTCGTGGCCGAGAGCGTCGACGACATCATCCGCCACTTCCCCTGGCCCAAGTCGATGCGCTGGGGCACGGGAACCCTGCGCTGGGTGCGACCGATCAAGCGCATTCTGGCCCTGTTCGACGGAGCGGTGATTCCGTTTGAGGTCGATGGCATCCAGAGCGGCGACGTGACTGAAGGCCACCGCTTCATGGGCGCGGGCCAGCCGTTCGCGGTCAAGGACTTCGCCGACTACCGCACCAAGCTGGAGCGCAACTTCGTCCTGCTGGACGCCGCCGACCGCAAGCTGCGCATCCTCGAAGGCGCCAGGGCCGTCTGCGCGGCCAGGGGGCTGGCTCTGGTCGATGATGACGGCCTGCTGGACGAGGTGTCGGGTCTGGCCGAATGGCCGACGCCGATCCTGGGCAACATGGACCCGCAGTTCCTGGCCCTGCCGCCGGAAGTCGTCCAGCTGTCGATGAAGGTGCACCAGAAATATTTCGCCGTGCGCCAACCGGGCAAAGAGGGGCTGGCGCCCCACTTCGTCGTCGTCGCCAACGTCGAGGCGACCGATGGCGGCGCGGCCCTGGCCGCCGGCAACGCCAAGGTGCTGTCGGCCCGCCTCAGCGACGCGGAGTTCTTCTGGACCGAGGACCAGAAGGTCGGCTTCGACGCCTGGAACGCCAAGCTGAAGGACGTCACCTTCCACGCCAAGCTGGGCACGCTGGCCGCGCGGGTGGACCGCATCGCCGCCCTGGCGCGCGAGATCGCCCCGCTGGTCGGCGCCGATCCGGCTCAGGCCGAACAGGCCGCGCGCCTATCCAAGGCCGACCTGGCCTCGGGCATGGTGGGCGAGTTCCCGGAACTGCAGGGCATCATGGGCGGCTACTACGCCCGTCTGGCCGGCCAGCCCGACGCTGTCGCCGACGCCATTCGCGACCACTACAAGCCGCAGGGACCGGGCGACACCGTCCCGACCGCCCCGGTCACGGTCGCCGTCGCCATGGCCGAAAAGCTGGACACCCTGGTCGGCTTCTTCGCCATCGACGAAAAGCCCACGGGCTCGAAGGACCCCTATGCGCTGCGCCGCGCCGCGCTGGGCGTGATCCGGCTGGTGCTGGCTGCTGAGGCCCGAGTTCATTTGAGCGAGGTCGCGTCCCGGCATGCGGAGCTGTTGGCCCAGGGTTTGTACCATCAAGCTTTCGCGTCGATTGAGTTGCAGAGTTTCTTCGCAGACCGACTAAAGGTGATGCTGAAGGAAGGTGGCGCTCGTTACGACCTTGTCGATGCGATTGTCGAAACGAAGAAGCTCAGTGAAGGGCAGGCTGACGACGATCTGGTGCGGATCGTGCGTCGTGTGGAGGCGCTGGCCGCCTTCCTGGCGACGGACGACGGGGCGAACCTGCTGGCGGGCTACAAGCGCGCCGCCCAGCTGCTCAAGGCCGAGGAGAAGAAGGGGCCGCTGCCGCAAGGCGCCGTCGCCACCGGCCTGCCGAACCAGCCGGCGGAAGAGACCGCCCTGGCCTTCGCCGCCGCCGCCGCCGCCTCGGCTGTGGACGCGGCGCTGGAGGCCGAGGACTTCGCCGCCGCCATGACGGCCCTGGCGCGCCTGCGCGCTCCGGTCGACGCCTTCTTCACCGCCGTCATGGTCAACTCCGACGTGGCCGAAGAGCGCGAAAACCGCCTGAAGCTGCTGGGCCAGGTGCGCGGGGTCATGAACCGCGTCGCCGACTTCGGCCAGATCGCGGGCTGATCCATCACCCCTTCTCCCCTTGTGGGAGAAGGTGGACGGCGAAGCCGGACGGATGAGGGGTGCGAGGACACGGGCGGGCGGCTTCTGATCAAACCTCGCGCCGACCCCCTCATCCGGCCCTGACGGGCCACCTTCCCCCACAAGGGGAGAAGGATTTGAGGGTGCTAACGTCTTCGGCTTCTTGAGCACCTTCTCCCACAAGGGGAGAAGGATCAGGCTACTGCATAGCGCGCGGTGATGCCGTCCGGCTGGAAGTCGTGCTGCTCCAGCCGGTCCAGCGAGGCCAGAACGCGGGCCAGGAAGTCTTCGGGATCGCCGTCCTCGATCGCCGGGCGCAGCCAGTCGGTGACGATGGCGCGCGCCGGATAGGTCCCGACCGGGCCGGGGACGCTCAAGGCCACTTCGATCCCCTCGGCGATCCAGCCCGCCACAGTGACGAAGAAGTCCATCTCCGCCAGAAAGTCCGAGCGGCGCAGGACATAGAGGGTGATGACCCCATCCTCGACCCCGTCGGGGCGCACGATCACGCCGCTGCGGTCCGGCCGCCAGTCGTCCGACAGCTCGACCGCCCGCCACAGGCAGAACCAGACGCGGCACGTCTGCGGCCGGATGGCGTGCACCGAACATCCGGCCCCATCGACGCAATAGCCGCACAACTCTCCCGTCGGCTTGGCCAGCTCAGGCAGGTCCAGCGGTATCACGCGGCAGCACTCGACACAGCCGCCGCAGGTCCGCTCGGGAAGAAGAGGAAAGCTCATGCTCGCCCCTTAGCCGAAAACTCGGCGACATGCGCCGGATGTCGATCACCTCGGGCGAGACCGCCGGATCTTTGTCATGAGTAGCGGGGTGGTGGCGGACAGAGAGGAAGCCCGACGGGCCTTCTTTTTCAATAACTTAGACGGACTAACCCGCCCTGGGGTGGTCATTGAAATACAAAGAGATTTTCCGCGTTTGGCTAACGGCCAGAATTGGAAATCGGACACGAAAAACCCCGCCGGCGTTGCAGCGCGCGGCGGGGTTCAAAAGGGCTTGGTTCAGCACTCAAGGCCAACGGCATCTTACCGCGCTGCTTCTTCCATCGCAACGTCGGAGGTCAGCCTATGAGCCGCCTTCTCGACCTCGAGAATTTCGTCGCTGAAAAGCTTGCCTGGCATCAGCGCATCGTCAGTGACCCGACGGTTTCGCTCTCGGCCAAGGCCGTCGCCGGTTTCATTCTCCATGACCTGAACGCCAGCGAAGGCGGCGCCTGGCGTGGCCAGGAGAGCATGGCGGCAGGTCTGGGTGTCAGCGCGCGCCAGTTGCGGCGTCTGCTGGACGAACTCGAGGCGGCTTCATACCTGCAAGTCGAGGTCCGTAAGGGGCGCGGTCGCACCAATATCTGTCGAGCTACCCTGCCGGATGAAAGAGCTGTGGTATCGGAAGGCCGGACATCAACGGCCGCTCAAACTGTCGAAAAGCGGACATCGGCGACCGTTCAAACGCCGAAAAACCGGACATTGGCGTCACGAAAACCGGACATGGATGTCCGACAATACCTTTATGACCCCATTAGAAGATTTCCGCCGGCCGAGGCCCGGCGGTCGCGCGTCGAGGAAGTAACGTCGGCGAGGATCGGTCCTTTCGAGCATCTAGGCATTCGAGCGCGCGTGATGGGGATCGCCGGGGAGGGCGCCACGATCAGCTACCTCGACCCCGCTAGATGGGATGCTGACAGCAGCAGCATCGTCTGCACCAGTGCTACAGGCTTTAATCGGTTGCGTGACCTTGCCGGAAAGCCTCTTGCCGCGATGGGCGTCTCCATCACACTCAGGGGTGCGGGTGCGGGTGCGGGTGCGGGTGCGGGTGCGGGTGCGGGTGCGGGTGCGGGGAGGCTAGCGGCATAGGCTTGGCGCTGCGGCGAGTTGGGCCGTTATTTGCCGCATATCGCTGGGATATTATCCCTGCCCCTGCGGTGAATGGGCCGTTTTCGCCGCGAAGGATGCGGTGATTATGACGCATATTCACGAACTGGACGGTTCGCCGCCTCCTATTGAGCAGAATCCTACTCAGGTGCGCGGCGGCAAATGAGCTAGTATCTTGCCGAACGTGTTCGCGAAAATCCCCACCGCCCAGTCGCGATGCGGGGGGGTAAGAATGGCTGTTCGCCGATCTAGCTCGGCTTTCAGCGAACGAACCCAATCGAACTCTGGCTTCAAAAGATGAGGATCATGAGAGTGATTTCTGTAACGTTCCACCAAGATGGTGGGCAACTGAGGCGTAACGACGCCATCGACCAGCAGAATGCTAGCGAATTCTCCTGGATCGATATGGTGAAGAAACGGCACCCCTCGAAAGCACCCATCCTCGGGTGCGTAGCCGGTCAATGGCCCGAAATCGCCGGTGGCAAGGCGTCGTAATACCTGCTCGGCGGCAGCGGCCGTCCGACGATCAACAGCAGCCTCTACCCGGCCGAGCAGATGTTGACGGATTTCGACGAACTCGCTCGTCTCTGAGGCCGCGAACCCTAACCCCTCATGGGAAGAGAAATCGATCGCATCATGCAGTCGGAACGTTGCCTCTAGAAGCTCGCGTTCAGCCAGATCGTCGATATAGCTGGTCAAAAGGTCAACTGGCTGACGCCCCCCAAGTTGGTAGCCTTGCAGGCTCAGATCTATCGCCGTCCCGGCCACATGCAGGATCTCGCCGGGGTGACGGACGCGAAATGCATCGAGGTCGCCCAAGAGCTGAGCTGCGACCTCGGCAAAATCCACGGTCGACAGTTGCGGCCACCGCCACAGGCGGCGCCAAGCGGGGGTCAACGTCGGACCCACAACGAGAGGATGTCTCGTTAACGTCTCCCGGAGTACGGGGGCATCTAGTTCCCCTGTTGCCGCGAGTGACGCGAGAGCGGCTGTCGGGATCACCGGATCGAGCCACTCGATGTCCCGGTGGGCAGCCAGGATCCTGTCAAGCTGGCGGTCAGGCTCTTCGCCGGTGCTGGCGCGATAGGCCGCAAGGGCTAGGTCGGCAGGGGCCTGAAAATCAGCGGGCTTTATATTTCCGGCGCGTAGGTAGGCCCACATTACGACGGTCTGACGGAGCAGCTCCGCGGCGGCTTCCTCGGAATTTTGCAGAACATCGTCAAATGCGATGACCATCCTGTCGAAATCACCGAGGGCGACACGAAGGGATCGCAGATTATGGAGCCCCGCTGCATCGAAGTCTCGAAGCACTGCTTCTTTCGTTGAAAGCGCGACTCTCTTGGCAAAACTGCTGTAGAGACGGTTCGCAAAGTAAGCGTAAACATCCTCAGGTGTGGATCGGCGTGGAAAAGGGACCCCGTTAGCGGTGTGATCGGCGTCGAATAAGGACCCCTCATTCCTGAGGTCTAACGGTGGCGGCTTGGCGGATGTCAGGCGGCGAGTTCGGGATGTTGGTGTTGGAGACGGTGTTGAAGATCCGGCGCGAGTTTGCGTCCGGGAAGGCGATCAAGGCGATCGCGCGTGACCTTCGATTGTCGCGCAAGGTGGTGCGCAAGGCGATCCGGGAGCCGGATGCGGAGTTCGCCTATCGGCGGGCGGTGCAGCCGTTGCCGAGGCTGGCGCCGTTCCAGGTCAGGCTCGATGAACTGCTGGAAGAGGACGAGGCGCGGCCGCGGCGCGAGAAGCTGCGGATGACGCGCGTCCATGATCTGCTGGTGCGCGAGGGGTTCGACGGGTCGTACGACGCGGTCCGGCGCTACGCGGCGGGGTGGCGGCTGAAGCGACGCCGGGGCGTGGCGGATGCACCGTCGTTCATCCCGCTGATGTTCAGGCCAGGCGAGGCCTACCAGTTCGACTGGAGCCACGAGGACGTGGAGATCGCGGGCAAGCCGATGCGGGTGAAGGTGGCCCACATGCGGCTGTGCGCGTCACGCGCGATCTATGTACGGGCCTATCCGCGCGAGACCCAGGAGATGCTGTTTGACGCGCATGCGCGGGCGTTCGCCTTCTTCGGGGGCGTGCCGACGCGCGGCATCTACGACAACATGAAGACGGCGGTGACGACGGTGTTCACCGGCAAGGATCGGGTGTTCAACCGGCGCTTCCTGGTCATGGCGAGCCATTACATGGTCGAGCCGACGGCCTGTTCGCCGGCGGCCGGCTGGGAGAAGGGTCAGGTCGAGCATCAGGTCCAGACGGCGCGTGGGCGGTTCTTCCAGCCACGGCTGCGCTTCGCCAGCCTGGAGGAGTTGAACGGCTGGCTGGAGGTGGAGTGCCGCCGCTGGGCCGAGCTGCGCCAGCATCCCGAGCAGAAGGACCTGACGGTCGCTCAGGCGCTGGCCGCCGAGCGTCCGGCGTTGCAGCCGATGCTGGGGCTGTTCGACGGCTTCCACGAGAGCGAGCACGCGGTGACCGGGACCTGCCTGATCAGTTTCGATCGCAACCGCTACTCGGTGATGGCCAAGGCGGGACGGCGGACGGTGCAGGTCCGAGCCTATGCCGACCGGATCGTCGTGCGCTGCGATGGGGAGGTCGTCGCCGATCATCGCCGGTTCTTCGGTCGCGACCGGACCCTGTATGATCCATGGCACTACCTGCCGGTGCTGGCGACCAAGCCCGGAGCGCTGCGCAATGGCGCGCCGTTCCAGAACTGGGAGCTGCCGCCCGCGCTGGCGCGCCTGAGGCGCAAGCTGGGCGCGGGCGACGAGGCCGACCGGCGGTTCGTGCGGGTTCTGGCGGCCGTGCTGGAGGATGGTCTGGAGCCGGTCGAGGCCGCCGCACATGAGGCGCTGGCCGCCGGAACCGTCAGCGACGACGTCATCCTCAACATCCTGGCGCGCCGACGCGAACCGCCTCGGCCGCCGAGCATCGTCACGCCGGAAGACCTGGCGCTGCGGCATCCGCCTCAGGCCGACTGCACCCGCTACGACAGCCTGCGAGGCCTGCATGCAGCGGCATGAGATGATGGCGGCGCTGACCGGCCTGGGCCTGAAGGGGATGGCCGGCGCCTTCGACGAGGCGGTCACCACGGGACTGCAGCGCAAGCGCACGACCATGGAGATTCTCGCCGACTTGGTCCGCGCTGAGACAACCCACCGGCACGCGGCCTCCATCCGCTACAGGATGGCGGCGGCCAAGCTACCGGCGGTGAAGGACCTCGACGCCTTCGTGTTCGACGACACGCCGATCAACGAGGGGCTGGTGCGCTCCCTGCACAGTGGCGCCTTCCTGGCGAACCGGCGCAACATCGTCCTGGTCGGCGGGACGGGCACGGGCAAGACGCATTTGGCCACCGCCATCATCGCCAACGTCGTGCGTACCGGCGCTAGGGGCCGCTACTTCAACACCGTCGACCTGGTGAACCGCCTCGAGGAGGAGGCTCGCTTGGGCAAGGCCGGTGCACTGGCCGCTCAGCTCTGCCGCCTCGACGTCGTCGTCCTCGACGAACTCGGTTACCTGCCGTTCGCCCGCTCGGGCGGCCAGTTGCTATTCCACCTGATCAGCAAGCTCTACGAGCGTACCTCGGTCATCGTCACGACCAACCTCGCCTTCGGCGAATGGCCCACCGTGTTCGGCGATCCAAAGATGACGACGGCGCTGCTCGACCGCATCACCCACCACTGCGACATCGTCGAGACCGGCAACGACAGCTGGCGCTTCAAACACCGCCGCTGACCCGGCCAACAAGAACGCCAAGCGGGGCTTGCGCCTCCGGTCGGGCTTCGCCCTCCCTACGCCCCAAGCCCCGCAAACGGTGCGCTCGTCACTGCCATCCCGAACCCCACAAGGGGGTCCCTATTGCACGCCGATAGGGGGTCCCTTTTAGACGCCGATTGACAAATTTGAGGCTCACTGGTCTGTGGGGTCCCGCGAACGCTTGGCCTTTGACCTCTTACTTTACACCGCTCAGCGGTCGGGTGACGTGCGACAGATGGGTCACCAACATGTCCAAGCGGGCGCAATCCTTGTGCGGCAGGAAAAGACTAAGGCATTTCTGGAGTTGCCGATTCATCCGAGGCTCAAGGCGTCGCTCGACACCGTCCCGACGGGGCAGATGCTGTTCCTGGTGACGCAGTCGCACGTTGGCTTCACGGCGGGCGGTTTCGGCAACTGGTTTCGTGGAGCCTGTAGGGCGGCGGGCATTCCCGATCGGTCGGCGCATGGCCTGAGGAAATCGGCGGCTACGCGGCTGGCTGACGCGGGCTGCACCGAGGCGCAGATCAAGGCTGTGACCGGCCACCAGACGTCGAAAGAGGTGGAACGCTATACGAAGGCGCGGGATCAGCGGCTGTTGGCGCAGGACGCCTTCGCCATGATTGGCGGCACGCAACGCGAACAAACTTTGGCTAACCCGGCAGGGAAGTTAGCCAAATCGAACGGTAACTGACTGAAAATAAAGGAAATTGCGATGGTGGTGGCGGTGCTGCCAGTCCAATGCGAACTTGTCTCCACAAGAACTGCGCCTGGAAGGCGCGCGTCGGGCGCCCATAGGTCGCGCCATGGGACTGCTTCCTCCGATAAAGAAATTCGCCGAAGTGGCGGTATCTATCGAGAAGGGGCTTCGTCGATCAGATCGAGGAGTGACTTCAAACGCTCTCGCAGCGCCGGCACGTGAACGCGCGACAAGACGGACCTTCGTCCTGAGAGCGCCAGCACGGTTTCGAACACGGCGTCCGAGGCGCGGATGAGGGACACGAGGTTTTCTCCGCTCGGACCGTTTCGGCCCTCGAACCAGTTCCGCACCGCGCGTTCACTGGCGCGCGTGATCCGTCCGACCTCTTTCCGTGCCGAGGGCGTCGCCCCCCACTCGCGCCGCATGGCCGCGGCGATCTGCTGCGGGAAGCTCTCCATCCTACGCCTCTTCCGTGTGAAAAGTTTTTCCTGTTTTGGACTGAACTTTTCAGTCCAATTTCTGAAACGACTTTCACGCCGAAGGGCGCTTACGGTGTCGGTCCAATCGTGCCGCCAAGGCGGCGAACGACCGGTAGGGCGATGGAGCGATCGAGCAACCACGGCGGAGGTGAAGGCGAGGCGCTGTTGCGTGCGGCTGAATACGTGCGCATGTCGACCGAGCACCAAAAATACTCCACCGAGAACCAGTCGGAAGCGATTGCGGCCTACGCCGCACGACGCGGATTCGAGATCGTCAAAACCTATGCCGATGCCGGGAAGAGCGGCCTGAAGCTGGACGGACGTGCCGCGCTGCAAGGCTTGATCGCCGACGTGCGCAACGGCGTCGCCGACTTCGACGCCGTCATCGTCTACGACGTCAGCCGGTGGGGTCGATTTCAGGACGCCGACGAGAGCGCCTACTACGAGTTCATCTGCCGCGAGGCCGGCATCGCGGTGCACTATTGCGCCGAGCAGTTCGAGAACGACGGCAGTCTTAGCGCGACCATCATCAAGAGCATGAAGCGCGCGATGGCCGGCGAGTATAGCCGCGAGCTGTCGACCAAGGTGTTCGCCGGCCAGTGCCGGTTGATCACCCTCGGCTTCCGTCAGGGCGGACCGGCGGGGTTTGGATTGCGCCGCCAGCTGGTCGATGAGCTCTGTCGCCCTAAGGGGGAGTTGGCGCGGGGCGAGCAGAAGAGCCTGCAAACGGATCGCGTGATCCTGACGCCGGGACCGCCGGCGGAGGTGGAGGTGGTGCGCCGCCTCTATCGGCTGTTCGTCGTTCAGCGGCGTTCGGAAAGCGAGATTGCCGCCCTGCTCAACGCTGAAGGCGTGATGACCGACCTCGGGCGGCCGTGGACGCGATCGACGGTCCACCAGGTGCTGACCAATGAAAAATACATCGGCAACAACGTCTACAATCGACGCTCCTTCAAGCTGAAGGCCAAACGGGTTTTGAATACGCCCGACATGTGGGTGCGCAAGGACGGCGCTTTCGACGGCATTGTCGAGCCCGACTTCTTTGAAGCGGCGCAGAGGATCATCCAGGACCGCAGTCGACGGTTTTCCGACGAGGAACTGCTCGGTCAGCTGTCGGCGCTCCTCGAGCAGAAGGGATGGTTGTCGGGGCTGGTCATCGACGAAGTCGAGGACATGGCGTCGAGTTCGACCTTTCGTCATCGCTTCGGCAGCCTGGTGCGCGCTTACGCCTTGATCGGCTACGCGCCGGCGAAGGATTTCCGCTACATTGAAACCAATCGCGCGTTGCGTCGCCTCCACCCGGATATCGTGGCCCAAGTAATCGCCGAGGTTGCGAAGGCCGGAGGGACGGCCGAGCGCGACGAGGCCACCGACCTGATCACCGTGAATGCCGAGTTCACCGCCTCTATCGTGCTCGCCCGTTGTTGCGAAACCGCCGCGGGAGCGCTGCGATGGAAAATCCGCCTGGATCAGGGGCTTCGGCCGGACATCACCATCGCCGTTCGGATGGAGGCCGGGAATGAGCAGATCCGCGACTATTACCTGCTGCCCTGGATCGAGGGCGGCGCCGATCCCAGCCTCAAGCTGTCGCCGGAAAACGGGGTGCGGTTGGACGCCTTTCGTTTCGACGACTTGGACGGATTTTACGACCTCACGCGTCGGACGGAGCTGCGAGCGGCATGAGTGATATTCCCGATATCCTGATGAGGGTAGTCGCGGCCCAGTTCCTTCTTCGCGGCCATCTCGTAGTTGTCAGAGAGGTAGCGCAAAAACAGGAACGACAGCATGTAATCGCGGAAGTCGTCCGCATTCATAGCCCCGCGCAGCGAGTCGGCGATGTTCCAAAGCGTCTTGCCCAGTGACGTGCCCCTGAGAATTTCCTCCACGCGGAGCTAGAGTCCGGCCCTTGAAAGGACGGACGGAATGAAACGAGCGAGATTCACGGAAGAGCAGATCATCGGGATCCTGCGGGAGACGAGGCCGGCGCCAAAGCGGGCGAGCTGGCGCGCAAGCACGGCGTGTCGTAGGGCACGATCTACGCCTGGAAAGCCAAGTTCGGCGGGATGAGCGTGTCGGACTCCCAGCGCCTCCGTGCCCTGGAAGACGAGAACGGCAGGCTGAAGCGTCTGCTCGCGGACGTCATGCTCGACAAGGCGGCGTTGAACGATCTGCTCTCAAAAAAGTGGTAGGGCCCGCGGCGATCGTCCTGCCTCAACGATCGACTTTCGTCGCCAGAATCACGGAGGTTTGGGTGCGTTCGACGCCATCCAGACTCCCGATGCGGTCAATGACCCGGTCCAGCGCCTCAACGGAGGGCGTGCTGACCACGGCGATCAGGTCGACTTCGCCGCTGACGGACTGCAGGGTGCGGATCTCGTCCATCCGGGCCAGGTCGGCGATGGTCTTGGCCGCTGACCTGGGCTTCACCGTGATAAGAACGTGAGCTTTGATGAGGGCACGCTCGGCCGCGGCACCACGTCTAAGCGTATAGCCCGCGATCACCTGGTTGCGCTCCAGCCGTTCGATGCGGGCCTGTACGGTGGTGCGCGACAGGTTCAGCTGCCGGGCTAGTTCGGTGATCGGCATGCGTGCATTCTCGGCTAGCAGGGTGAGAAGCCGCTCATCCTTGTTCATCTGATCGGTTTGCCTGTTTGTATCGTCAAAACGCTAAAAGATAATCAGCAACTTATACATAAATACGGTTTGAAACGCTAATTCCTAAATGTCCTGATTGGATTTATCTCAGGGGGCAAGTGGAATGAAGAAGATTATCGTCGTCGGCGCGGGCAACATCGGCTCCACCATCGCTGACATGCTGGCCGAGACAGGTGACTATGAAGTGGTGGTCTGCGACCGCGACTCCGCCCAGGTCGACGCCGTCCCCCGCCATCCGGCGATCAGCGCCCGGACCGTGGACATAGAAGACGCCCCCGCCCTGCAGGCCTTGCTGGCGGACGGATTTGCGGTGTTGAGCGCCGCGCCCTTCCATCTGACGACCCGCATCGCCGAGGCGGCCGCCGCGACCGGCGCGCACTACCTCGACCTGACAGAGGACGTGGCTTCGACCCGCCGGGTGAAGGAACTGGCTGCGGACGCCCGGTCGGCCTTCATACCTCAGTGCGGCTTGGCGCCGGGCTATATCTCCATCCTGGCCCATGACCTGGCCGGCCGGTTCGATTCCCTTGATGCGATCCGGCTGCGCGTCGGGGCCCTGCCGCAATATCCGTCCAACGCCCTAGGCTATAATCTGACCTGGAGCCCCGACGGAGTCATCAATGAATACATCGAGCCTTGCGAGGCCATAGCGGACGGCCGGCCGATCCAGACCCCGGCCATGGAGGAACGCGAGGAATTCGCCATCGACGGCGTGACCTATGAGGCGTTCAACACTTCCGGCGGCCTTGGCAGCCTGTGCGAAACCTATGCGGGGCAGGTGCGGACTCTGAATTACAAGACCATCCGCTATCCCGGCCATGCGGCGCTGATGAAGGTGCTGCTGAACGACCTGAACCTGCGCAACCGCCGCGACGTCCTGAAGGACGTTCTGCAGAAGGCCTTGCCGGCGACCGGCCAGGACGTGGTGGTGGTCTTCGTCACGGCCACGGGTCTGCGGGACGGACGACTGGTGCAGCAGACCCAGGCCCAGAAGATCTACAGCGGCCTGGTCGCCGGCGCGCCGCGCAGCGCGATCCAGATCACCACGGCGGCGGGCATCTGCGCGGTGCTGGACCTGTTGGCGACCGGCGTCCTGCCGCAGTCCGGGTTCGTGCGCCAGGAGGACGTGCCCTTCGACGCCTTCATCGGCAATCGCTTCGGCCGCCGTTACGCGGCGTGAGCTCGCGCGGCGCCCTCTCAGACCTGGCTCAGCAGCCAGGTCTGGAAGGCCAGAGCCGGGCCGCTTTCCCGTCGGCCCTCGGGCAGGACGGCGAAATAGCTCTTGTCGGTCGCCATCGGTCGGTCGAAGGCGGTGCGCAGCGCGCCGGCGGCGATCTCCTCCTCGATCAGATAGAGGGGCAGAAGGGCGACCCCCAGCCCGTGCACGGCCGCGGCGATGATCATGGAGAACTGGTCGAAGCGGTCGCCGCGATAGGCCGCCTGATCGTCCAGGTCGTTGAGCCGGAACCATTCCGCCCACAGCCGGGGGCGGGTCGCCAGGTGAAGCAGGCGCGCCTGCGCCAGGTCCTGGGGGCCGGCCATGGGGCTGGCCTTCAGCAGGGCCGGGCTGGCCACCGGCAGGACCGCCTCGCCCCGCAGATAGGTGCAGATCGCATTGGCCCAGACCGGTTGGCCATAGTGGATGGCCAGGTCGACATTCTCGGCCTCCAGGTCGAAGGGCTGGGCGCGCGAGGCGACGTTGACCGTCAGGCCCGGATGGCGCGCCATGAAGTCGGGCAGGCGCGGCAGCAGCCACCGCGTCCCGAACGTCGGCAGGGTGGCGATCGACAGGACCTCGCCGCCCGAGGCGGCGCGGGCCAGCAGCACCATCTCCTCGGACTGCTGCAACAGCCGGGCGGCCTCGGGCAGAAGGCGGCGGCCGGCCGCCGACAGCACGACGCGCTGGCGCACCCGCTCGAACAGCAGGACGCCGAACTGCTCCTCCAGCATCTTGACCTGGCGGCTGACCGCGCTCTGGGTCAGGTTGAGTTCGGCCCCCGCCTTGGTGAAATTGCCGTGCCGTGCGGCGCACTCGAACGCCTGGAGCACGGTCAGGTCGGGGATCAGGGATCGCTTCAGCTTCATTCCACGCCTGCATCACTATAGCCGAAATCATCATAATTCGGCCTGTCAACGCCGTCCTATCATAGGAAAACAGAATGAACCTGATCGTATTTGCGGAGATGAGCCGATGACTGCGACCCTCACCGTCCACCAGGAAGCCGCCGCCGTTCTGGATCGGCTGGGCGTGCCGCGCGCGGCCTGGGCCGAGGGCGACATGGCCAGCTTCAGCCCCCTGACCGGCGAAGAGATCGCCCGCGTCCGGACGACCTCGCCGGAAGAGGCGGCGGCCGCCGTCGACGCCGCGCACGAGGCTTTCAAGGCCTGGCGCCTGACGCCGGCGCCCCGGCGCGGCGAACTGGTGCGCCTGCTGGGCGAGGAACTGCGCGCCGCCAAGGCGGACCTGGGCCGGCTGGTCACCATCGAGGCGGGCAAGATCGCCTCGGAGGGCCTGGGCGAGGTGCAGGAGATGATCGACATCTGCGACTTCGCCGTCGGCCTGTCGCGTCAGCTCTACGGCCTGACCATCGCCACCGAACGCCCTGGCCACCGGATGATGGAGACCTGGCATCCGCTGGGCGTGGTGGGGGTCATCTCGGCCTTCAACTTCCCCGTCGCCGTCTGGTCGTGGAACGCGGCCCTGGCCCTGGTCTGCGGCGACGCCGTGGTGTGGAAGCCGTCGGAGAAGACGCCGCTGACCGCCCTGGCCTGCCAGGCGGTGCTGGAGCGGGCGCTGGCGCGGTTCGGCGACGCGCCGGCGGGCCTCAGCCAGGTGCTGATCGGCGACCGGACGATCGGCGAGGCGCTGGTCGACCATCCGAAGGCCGCCCTGGTCTCTGCCACGGGCTCGACCCGCATGGGCCGCCAGATCGCGCCCCGGCTGGCGGCGCGCTTCGCCCGCTCCATCCTGGAGCTGGGCGGCAACAACGGCGGCGTCGTCTGCCCTTCGGCCGACCTCGACATGGCCCTGCGCGCCATCGCCTTCGGGGCGATGGGCACGGCGGGCCAGCGCTGCACCACCCTGCGCCGCCTGTTCGTCCACGACAGCGTCTATGACCAGTTGGTTCCGCGTCTGAAGGCGGCCTACGCCAGCGTGTCGGTCGGCGATCCGTTGAAGACCTCGGCCCTGGTCGGCCCCCTGATCGACAGGGCCGCCTTCGACGCCATGCAACAGGCCCTCGAGGCCGCACGTGCCGAGGGCGGGGCGGTGACCGGGGGCGAGCGCGTAACCGAGGCGGGGCCCGACACGGCCTTCTATGTCAAGCCCGCCCTGATCGAGATGCCGGCCCAGACCGGCCCGGTGCTGGAGGAGACCTTCGCCCCCATCCTCTATGTGATGAAGTATTCGGACTTCGACGCCGTGCTGGAACAGCACAACGCCGTGGCGGCGGGCCTGTCCTCGTCCATCTTCACCCTGAACGTCCAGGAGGCGGAGCGTTTCATGGGGGCCGACGGCTCGGACTGCGGCATCGCCAACGTCAACATCGGCACCTCCGGGGCCGAGATCGGCGGCGCCTTCGGCGGCGAGAAGGAGACGGGCGGCGGGCGCGAGAGCGGCTCGGACTCCTGGCGGGCCTATATGCGGCGCGCCACCAATACGGTGAACTATTCCAAGGCCCTGCCCCTGGCCCAGGGCGTCTCCTTCGACATCGACTAGGCTGTGGACATGGCTTTCTCAGCAGAGGGAGACGCCGGCTTCCGCCCCGCCGCGCGCCTGGCGCGGATCGGCGTCTCTAGGATTCTTCAGATCGGCGCGCGCGCGGCCGAAATGAAGCGCGCCGGCCGCCCGGTCATCATTCTGGGCGCCGGCGAGCCGGACTTCGACACGCCGGACAACGTCAAGGCGGCGGCCAAGGCGGCCATCGACGCCGGCGACACCAAATACACCGCCCTGGACGGGACGCCGGCGCTGAAACGGGCGGTGGCCGACAAGTTCCGGCGCGAGAACGGGATCGACTACGCCCTGGACGAGATCACCGTCGCCTCCGGCGCCAAGCAGGTCCTGTTCAACGCCCTGATGGCCAGCGTCGAGCCGGGCGAAGAGGTGATCATTCCGACGCCCTATTGGACAACCTATTCAGACATCGTGGAGATCTGCGGCGGAACGCCGGTGCTGATCCCGTGCGAGGCGCAGGCCGACTTCCGCCTCAAGGCCGACCAACTGGAACGGGCGATCACGCCCAGAACCCGCTGGGTCCTGATCAATTCGCCGTCCAACCCCTCGGGGGCGGCCTATGGGGAGGCCGACTACCGGCCCCTGCTGGACGTGCTGCTGCGCCATCCGCGGGTGTGGCTGCTGGTCGACGACATGTATGAGCACATCGTCTATGACCGCTTTCGCTTCGTCACGCCGGCGGCGATCGAGCCTCGGCTGAAGGAGCGCATCCTGACCGTCAACGGCGTGTCCAAGGCCTATGCCATGACCGGCTGGCGCATCGGCTATGCGGGCGGGCCGCGGGCTCTGATCAAGGCCATGGCGGTGGTGCAGAGCCAGTCGACCTCATGCCCCTCCTCGATCAGCCAGGCGGCCGCCGTCGAGGCTCTGAACGGGCCGCAGGATTTCCATGAGGCGCGCCGCGAAAGCTTCCGCATCCGCCGCGACCGGGTGACAGCGGGGCTGAACGGGATAGAGGGGCTTAGCTGCCGGGCGCCGGAGGGGGCCTTCTACGCCTTCGCCCATTGCGGCGGGCTGATGGGCGCCGTCACGGTGGGCGGGACGCCGATCCTGTCCGACGCCGACCTGGCCGACTATCTGCTGGAGGACGCCGAGGTCGCCGTGGTGCCGGGCGAAGCCTTTGGCCTGTCGCCCTATATCCGCCTGTCCTACGCCGCCGCGATTGAGGATCTGGACGAGGCGCTGGCGCGCATCAAGGCCAGTTGCGGGCGGTTGACCCGGCCCGCCCGCCCGGCGTGATCGGTAACGCTCAGCGCCGGCCGGCCTTGGCGCGATAGGCGCCGGGGTCGATGCCGTGCTTGGACAGCTTGCTGTAGAGCGTCTTGCGCGGCAGGCCCAGGATGGACATGGCCGTGTTCATATTGCCTTGGGCCGCCTCCATCGCCTCGCGCACGACCGAGGCTTCGAAGGCGTCCATGCGCTGGGCCAGGGAGACGCCGGGGGCGGCGGGCAGGGAGGTCCCGGTTCCCTTGCCGGCTTCCGGCGGGGCGAGTTCCAGCACCGAGCTGAAGGCGAAGTTGCGCAATTCGCGCACGTTTCCGGGCCAGTCGTGCTCCAACAGGCGCCGCCGCACGGCGTCGGTCATGATGTAGGATCTGGCGCCCGACCGCTTCAGCCCTTCCTCCACGAAATGAGCGAACAGGGGCAGGATGTCGGCGGGCCGCTCGCGCAGCGGCGGCAGGCGCAGGCGGATGACGTCCAGGCGATAGAGCAGGTCCTCGCGAAACTCTCCGCGGCGCGCCGCCTCGTGCAGATCGACCTTGGAGGCGGCCACCACCCGCAGGTCGACCGGCTGGGCCTCGCCCCCGCCCAGGGGGGTGATTTCCCGCTCTTCCAGCACGCGCAGCAGCTTGACCTGCAGGCTTGGGCTCATGCTGTCGATCTCGTCCAGGAACAGGGTGCCCCTGTCCGAGGCCTCAATGCGGCCGACGTGCTGGGGGCGGCGATAGCCCGAGCCGTCCTGGGCCTGGCCGAACAGCACCGTCTCGGCCAGGGCGTCCGGCACGGCGCCGCAGTTGACGGCGATGAAGGGACGGGCGCGCCGGGGGCTCTGGCGGTGCAGCAGGGTGGCCACCAACTCCTTGCCCGTGCCCGTCTCGCCTTCGATCAGGACGTCCAGATTGGCCTTGGCCACATGGGCGATGGTGGCCCTGAGTTGCTCCATCGCCGAGCTGGCGCCGATCAGGGGGCTGTCGGCGGCCTCGACCTCGTGCCGGGCCAGGGCCAGGGCGCGGTTGCCGGTGACCCCGCGGCGGGCCTCCAGCGCCTGACGCGTCACGGCGATCAGGCGATCGACGGAAAAGGGCTTGGTCAGGAAATCATAGGCGCCCTCGCGCAGCGCGCGCACGGCGATGGGCACGTCGGCGTGGCCGCTGACCAGAATGACCGGCAACTCGCGGTCTAGCGCCCGCGCCCGCGCCAGGAACTCCAGCCCGTCCATGCCAGGCAGGCGGATGTCGGTCACGACGACGCCCGGAAAGTTCCTATCGAGCGCGGCCAGGGCGGCGCCGGCGTTGTCGAACGGCAGGGGCGTCAGGCCCGCCAGGGTGAAGGAGCCTATGATGGCCCGTCTCAGGGCCTCGTCGTCCTCGACGAAGACGACCTTGTCGGATTCAGCGGAAACCATCATGCGCGCCTTAGGGTGATGCGGAAACCGGCCCCGCCCAGAGAGGAGGGGATGGCCTCCAGATTGCCGTCGAATTCACGGGCGATGTCCTGGGCGATGCCCAGCCCCAAACCCAGGCCATCCGGCTTGCCCGAGACGAAGGGGGCGAAGAGCGTCTCGGCCAGTTCGGGGTCGACGCCCGGCCCATTGTCCAGCACGTCCAGCAGCACTGTCTCCCCGGCGAGATGAACCCGCAGGGCGATGCAGGGATCGGCTGCGCCCACCAAGGCCTCGATAGCATTCTGGATCAGGTTGATCATGATCTGCTCCAGCCGGATGCGGTCGGCGACGACATGGATGTCAGGTGGCCCGCCGGGCCAGTCCAGCCGGATGCGGTCCTGGCGAAGGCGATCGCCGATAAGCAGCAGCGTCCCCTCGACAGCGGTCTCCAGCTGGACCTTGCGCACGGCCGGGGCGCGGCGGCGGGCGAAGCTGCGCAGTTCGGCGGTGATGCGGCCGATCCGGTCGGTTAAGTCGATGATGCTCGACAGGTCCTCGCGCGCTTCGCGGGGTTGTCCCCGGTCCAAATAGGCGACGACGTTCTGGGCGAAGGCGCGGATGGCGGCGGCGGGCTGGTTGATCTCATGTACCACCCCGGCGGTGATCTGGCCGATGGAACCCAGGCGGTTGGCCTGAGCCAACTCTTCGCGCGCCGCCCGCCAGCGCTCGTCCGCAGCGACGCGCTTCTGCGATTCAGCCAGCAGGTGGGCGTTGGCTTCGCGCAGTTCGGCGGTGCGCAGCGACACCTGATGCTCCAGCCGGCGCTGTGCCTCGGCCTGGACCAGACGGCGCCGGTTCGCCCACCAGACCGACAGACCGGCGGCGGCGACCAGGGCCAGCCCCGTGACCAGGAAGAGGCGCGCCTTGGCGGCCGCCTGTTCGCGCGCCGGCGCCAGGGGCTCGAAGTAGGTCAACACCGCATCGCCCAGGCCCGACGGCATTTCCGCCGCCCGGTAGAGGTCCTCCGCGCCGGGCAGGCGGTAGTCTCCGTTGTCCAGGCGGTCGATGCCGACGGCTTTCAGCGGCTCGGTCCCGAACTGGAGGGTGCGCAGGATCTTGCTCTGTTCGGCCTGCCGAAGGACGGGCAGGGTGTGAAAGCGCCAAGGCTCGCGACTGGTCAGCATGATAACCCCGTCGGGATTCACGACAAGGGTGACGCCCCGTTCATTGGCCCATTGCTCCTCCAGATGGGCCAGATCGATCTTGACGACGATGACGCCGGCCCCCGCGCCCTGTCCGACTCGATGGGCGATGAACAGGCCGGGGCGAGCGCTGATCGCGCCCAGGGCGAACAGTTCCGCCTCGCCGTTGGCCATCGCCCCCTTGAAATAAGGTCGAAAGCCGAAGTTCTGGCCGACGAAGCTGTCCGCCTGGCGCCAGTTGCTGGCCGCGACCGTCAGGCCGCCGCTGTCCAGCACATAGATGACGGAGGCGCTGGTGCCCTGGGCCAGTTGCTCCAGCTTGACGTTCAGCCGCGCCGCCGTCGCGGCGTCGCGGCCGGCCAGAACGGCGTGGACGTCAGGGTATTCACCGAGGGCCGAGGGCAACAGGCGGAATTTCTGCATCTGCACCGCCAGCAGCCGTTCGTGCTTGCCTGCCTGAGCAGTGGCGACGGCTTCACTTTCGGCGCGCGCCGTCTGCTCGGTCCAACGCAGGCCGACGACGATCATCGCCCCGGCGATCAGGGCGAAAAGGCAGAACAGAAGCAGGGAGGCCCGCCGGGTGAACGAGGGAAACGTCCGCATTCGGGCAGAATAAGGCACGAAACAAGGCGATCAATAGGCAGTTTTCGGCACGATTGGGGAGCGATTTCACCGAAATTAAGACCATTTCCTTATTTTTATCATAGAGATAAGTAAACGTTGCCGTTTTTCGCGCCCCCTGGGTCGATCTCCCGCTAGGCTGCCCTGAACCGCTCGATCAGAAGCGGTCTAGGGAGAGTTCAAGTGTCTGTAGTCGTGGGTTCCCGGCCGCGCTGGCAACGGTGGTCGTCTCATCTGTATGTCCAGGTCCTGGTCGCGATCGTCATCGGCGTGATCATTGGCCATTTCTGGCCTCATCTGGGCGAGGCCATGAAGCCGCTGGGCGATGGCTTCATCAAGCTGATCAAGATGATCGTGCCGCCGGTGATCTTCCTCACGGTCGTCAGCGGCATATCGGGCATGACGGAGATGGCGGCGCTGGGCCGGGTGGCGGCGAGGGCCTTCGCCTATTTCCTATTCTTCTCCAGCCTGGCCCTGGTGTTGGGACTGGCGGCGGCCAATCTGATCCGGCCCGGCGGCGGCCTGAATGTCGACCCCGCGACGCTGCAGGCTGGAGCGGTCGCCACCTATGCGGACCAGGCCCATGCCAGCACCCTGTCGGGCTTCATGCTGGACATCATCCCGACGACCGCCCTGTCGGCCCTGACCGAGGGGTCCATACTGCAGACCCTGTTCGTGGCCATCATCTTCGGCGTGGCCCTGGCCATGGTCGGCGACGCCGCGCGGCCGGTGAACACCCTGCTGGAGGCCCTGTCCCGGCTCGTTTTCCGCGTCGTCGGCATGATCATGCGCGTGGCGCCGATCGGGGCCTTCGGCGCCATCGCCTTCACCATCGGCGCCTTTGGGCTGGAGGCCCTGGCCAAGCTCGGGGCCCTGGTGGGGACCTTTTACCTGACTTCGGCCGTCTTCGTTGTCGTGGTTCTGGGCCTGGTCGCCCGCCTGGCCGGCTTCTCCATCTTCGACCTGCTCCGCTATCTGAAGGACGAGTTGATCCTGGTGCTGGGCACCTCCTCGTCCGAGGCGGCCCTGCCCAACCTGATCGAGAAGATGGAGCGGGCGGGCGTGTCCAAGTCCGTCGTCGGCCTGGTGGTGCCGACCGGCTATTCGTTCAACCTGGACGGCACCAACATCTATATGACGCTGGCGGCCCTGTTCATCGCCCAGGCCTGCAACATCGACCTGTCCCTGTCCGAACAGGTCGCCCTGCTGCTGATCGCGGCGATCAGCTCCAAGGGCGCAGCCGGGGTCACGGGGGCGGGCTTCATCACCCTGGCGGCGACCCTGTCCATCGTGCCCAGCGTGCCGGTGGCGGGCATGGCCCTGATCCTGGGGGTCGACCGCTTCATGTCGGAATGCCGCTCGCTGACCAACTTCATCGGCAATGCGGTGGCCGCCATCGTCGTCGGCCGGTGGGAAAGGGCCGTCGACATGGATCAGCTCGATCGCACGCTCAAGAATCGTCCTGAGGCGTCCACACCGGCCCTGGGAGGGGCGCCGGAGGCCGAAGCGGCGGCGGAATAAACCGAGCAATGGAAGGGGAGAGAAACCATGCATAGGAAATCGATTTGGTTGGCCACGGCCAGCCTGGGCTGGGCCATCGCCACGGCCGCCGCGGCTGGAGGCGCCGTTTCAGCCGGTCAGGAGGCCGAGCCCCCGGATTCGGAATCCGCCACCGTCGTCAGCGAGGTCGTCGTCACCGGCACCCGCCTGAGGCTTCCGGACTACACGGGGTCGAACCCAGTCGTCTCGGTCTCCAGCGAGTCGCTGGAGAATTCCGGCGCGACCAACCTCACCGACTTCCTGACGGACATGCCGGCCCTGGTCGGCTCGAAGACCTCGCAGAGCAACGCCAACACCCCCTCGGCGCGGGGCGATTCCGGCCTCAACCTGCTGTCGCTGCGCAACCTGGGGCCGGCGCGGACCCTGGTGGTGGTCGACGGCCGACGGCATGTGGCGGCCCAGGCGGGCAGCGCCTCGGTGGACGTCAACACCATTCCGGCGGCCCTGATCGACCGGGTCGAGATTCTGACGGGCGGCGCCTCGGCCATCTATGGCGCCGACGGGGTGACCGGGGTGGTCAACTTCGTGCTCAAGGACGACTTCGAGGGGCTGGACATGCGCGCCCAGTGGGGCGCCCCGGCCGAACACGGCGGCGAAACCGGCTTCGTCAGCGTGCTGGGCGGCTGGAACTTCCATGACGGACGGGGCAATGCGACCCTGGGCGTCGAATACAGCGATCAGTCGGCGATCCGCTCTCGGGACCGGGACTTTTCCCATCCGGCGACCGCTTGGGACTTCGCCGTCAACCCCTATTACACCGGCGCGCCCGGCGAATATACGCGCGGCTATTTCCGCGACGTGCGTTTCTTCGATTCCTCGCCGGGCGGGGCGGTCTATACGCGGGCGGCGCTGAACGGCCCGTCCACGGCGGGGGTCTCCTTCAACGGGGACGGCACGCCCTGGAACGACGGCCTGTGGGTCGGGACCGGCTATCTGATGCTGGGCGGCGACGGCACGGCCCTGGCCGATGTGGATACGGACCTGGTTCCCGGCCTGACGCGCAGCGGGCTGAACGCGACGATGAACTACGCCTTCTCGCCGGCCCTGCGCCTGTTCGGCGAGGCGAAATACGTGCGGGTGGACACGGACTTCCAGTCCCAGGCCCCGTTCGACTATGCGCTCAGCATCTCGGTCGACAACCCCTATATGCCGGCCCCCATTTACAACGACGCCATGGCGCCGGGCGGCACGGGGCTGAGCAACTATCGCGACGTCATCGTCAGCCGCGACCACCTCGACTTCGGGCGCATCACCCGTCAGATCGAGCGCGAGACGACGCGCTTCGTCCTGGGCCTCGAGGGCGATCTGAGCCCGACCCTCAGCTATGAGATCTCGGCCAACTACGGCCGCACGCGCGAGGACAACACCGAGACGAACAACCGCATCCACGAGCGGTTCTTCGCCGCCCTGGACGCCGTGGACGATGGCGCGGGCAATATCGTCTGCCGCTCCAATCTGGATCCGACCGCCATTCCGCTCGGCAACCGGCCGGGCTGGGGTTCGGTCTCCTTCAACACCGCGGCGGCGCGCGCCACCTGGGGCACGACCTTCACGCCGGGGGCGAACTCGGGCTGCGTGCCGATCAACGTCTTCGGCGAAGGCGCCCCGTCGCGCGAAGCCCTGGACTGGATCATGGTCGATTCGACCATGGAGCGCGAAGTCGAGCAGTTCGTGCTGAACGGCTTCGTCTCGGGGGACAGCGCCGCCCTGTTCTCCTTGCCCGCCGGTCCGATTTCCTGGGTCGTCGGCGCGGAATACCGCCGCGAGGGCGCCAGCTATACGCCGTCGAACGAACAGACCATCGCCCGGGACCTGAACTTCAACCTGACCTGGCTGGGTCAGAGCACGCCCTTCGACGAATCCTTCCACGTCTCCGAGGCCTTCGCCGAGGTCTCCGTGCCGGTGCTCCGCGACCTGCCCCTGGTCGACGCCCTGACGGTGGACGGCGCCTATCGCTATTCCGACTATTCGACCATCGGCGGGACCGATACGTGGAAGCTGGGCCTGACCTGGCGGGTGAACGACGCCATCATGCTGCGCTCGACCCAGGCGCAGTCGGTGCGCGCGCCCAATATTTCGGAGCTGTTCCTGCCGTCCACCCAGCAGGGGCGCATCCTGAACGACCCCTGCGATGCGGCGCGCTACAATATCGGGCCCAATCCGACGGTGCGCGAGGTCAATTGCCGGGCCATGCTCGGCCTGTCGGCCTCCGATCCCTACACCTTCGTCAACACCTTCTCGGGGACGACCCAGGGGGTCATCAGCGGCAACGTCAACCTGGGGCCGGAAACCGCCGACACCTTCACCGCCGGCCTGGTGCTGACGCCGGGCTTCCTGCGCGGGCTGACGATCTCGATTGACTACTATGACATCGACCTGGAAGGCGCCGTCTTCCAGTTCACCGGCCCGACGATCATCGACAAATGCTATGACTTGCCGCAGCCGAACCAGTTCTGCGACCTGTTCTCGCGCGATGCGGCGAACCAGCATCGGTTCCGGACCTTCCAGGAGGCCCCGGTCAACGTCTCGGCCTATGAGACGAGCGGCACGGACTTCTCCATCCGCTACGCGTTCGATCCCGCCGATTTCGGCGTCCAGCGCGATTTCGGCCGGTTCGCCTTCACCCTGGTCGGGTCGCATCTGAACAACCTGACCTTCATCGAGGACCCGACCGATCCCGACAGCGTGAGCGAGGAAGCGGGCACGGCCTATACGCCGAAGTGGCAGGCGAGCTTCGACCTTACCTGGCGCTACCGCAACTTGACCGCCAACTACGGCTTCAACTGGTTCGACGAGACCGTTCGCTATCAGAACGTGCCGGAAAACTACCTGCCGGCCGACCAGTTGAACTATTCGGCGCGGGCCACACAGGACGCGCAGATCCGATACGACGTGGACCAGGCCCTGACCGTCTATGGCGGCGTCAACAACCTGACCAACCAGGAGCCGGACATCGGCTCCCTCTATACCCCGGTCAGCCCGCTGGGCCGCTTCTTCTACATCGGTGCCAAGGTCCGCACGGATTCGATTGGCTCGCTGATCTGGTAGCCCAGCGCGAATGGCGGCGGCCCCGGTCGAGCCGGGGCCGTTCCTGAGTAATAGAGCATAGCAAATTCAATAAACAAAAAGGGGGGTAACATGCGTATGAAGTCGATTTGGCTGGCCACGGCCAGCCTGGGTTGGGCGATCGCCGCCGCCAGCGGGGCGTCGGCCTCGGGTCAGGACGTCCCGACCGCGGACGAGCCGCAGGCCTCCGCCGTGGACGACGTGGTCGTCACCGGCTCGCGCATCCGTCGCGACGTGTTCAGCGGCTCGGTGCCCGTCAATCTGGTCTCCGAGCTCGACCTGGAATCCTCGGGCTCGACCAACCTGGCCGAGGCGCTGGCGGACCTACCGCAGGCGGCCCTGGGCGACACTCCCCTGGGGCCGACGTCGGGCGAGAACCAGAACTCGGGCCTGGCCACCGTCAACCTGAGGCAGCTGGGCGGCAACCGCACCCTGACCCTGATCGACGGGCGCCGCACGGTGTCGAACGCGGCCAACCGCAATGTGGTCAGCCTGAACACCATCCCCACCGAATTCGTCAAACGGATCGAGATCACCACCGGCGCCGGCTCGGCCGTCTATGGCTCGGAAGGGATCGCGGGCGTCGTCAACGTCATCACCCAGAAGGATTTCGAGGGGCTGAGGCTCAGCACCCGCCTGGGCGTCACCGATGAGGGCGGCGGCGAGGAAAGCCGCTTCTCCCTGCTCTACGGCCGGCCCCTGAACGACGGGCGCGGTCATGTGCTGCTGGGCGTCACCTATGAGGAGGATCAGGGCATCAAGGCGTCCGACCGCGAACGCGCCCTGCGTGCGGCGACCTTCAGCTACACCACCAATGTCCTGACCGAGCCGTCGCTGTCGGACTATACGCCCGGCGGCCGGTTCAATGCAGGCTCGGCCCTGGGCGGCACGCGCTGGTATGACGAGGGCGGCCTGCACACCAGCGGCTACAGCAACGCCCTGCACGGCTACAACATCAATGAGCACGCCAACCTGCGCCTGCCGCGCAAGGCCCTGTCGGTCGCGCTCAACGCCGACTATGAAATCTCGGCCCAGATCAAACCGTTCCTGACCGTCATCTACAACGACCTGGACACCAGCTTCCAGCGCGCCCCCTATTCGATGGACAGCGGCACTACCGTCTATCCGCGCGATCCGGCGACGGGGGTGGTGGAGCCCGGGACGGCGGCCTTCGCCGCCGGGCGGATGATGCGCAACCACCCCTTCGCCGACCCGGCCATCCGCGCCACCCAGTTCGCCAACGGCATCTCCTGGTTCCGCCGTTTCGCCGAGGTCGGGCCCCAGACCTTCGACGAGAACCGGACCACCCTGCGGGCCTGGGCGGGTGTGAACGGCGCGTTCGGCGACAGCTGGACCTATGAGGTCTCCTACGGCTTCGGCGACTTCAAGCAGGACCAGAACCGGCTGAACGGGATCAATTACCAGAACCTGCGCTATGGCCTGACCATCGAATCCGACGGCGCCGGGGGCTATCAATGCCAAGACGCCGGGGCGCGGGCCGCCGGCTGCGTGCCGGTCAATCTGTTCGGCCTGGGCTCAATCACGCCAGAGGCGGCCGACTATATCCGCGCCAACACCCATCTGGAGTCGCACCTGACCCAGCATGTGCTTCAGGCCTACGCCACCGGCGACCTGTTCACCCTGCCGGCGGGCAAGGTCAGCGCCGCGATCGGGATCGAGCACCGGCGCGACCGCACCTGGCTGGAATCCGACCCGGTGACCCGCAGCGGCTATACCTCCAACGCCGTGGTGCCCTCGTTCGAAGGCGAGATTTCCGTCTCCGAACTGTTCGCCGAGGCCTCCATCCCCCTGGTGGCGGAGGCGCCGGGCGTCCATGAACTGACTTTGGACCTGGCCGCGCGGGCCAGCGACTACAGCATCAAGAACGTCGGCCTGGTGAACAGCTATCGCGTGGGCCTGGGCTACGCCCCCGTGCCCAGCCTGCGCTTCCGGGCCCAATGGGGCACCGCCCAGCGGGCGCCGGACATGGCCGAACTGACCTCGCCGCCGCGTGACGACGTCAACACCATTCTGGACCCCTGCCACGGCGTGACGGCCACGACCGCCGGCCAGTTCGCCTCCAACTGCCGCGCCGAGCCCGGCATCGCGGCGGTGATCGCCTCGGCCGGAATCTACAATGCGCCGGCAGCCTCCTATCAGTCCCCCAACGCCGGCAATCCCGACCTGCGCGAGGAGACGGCCGAGGTCCTGACCGTGGGCGCGGTCTGGCGGCCGACCTTCGTGCGCAACCTGGCCCTGTCGGTCGACTATTATGACATCGACGTGGAGAACGCGATCGGGGCACCCTCGAACGAGATCATCCTGGACCAGTGTTACGGCGCCGACGATTTCCCCAACAATCCTTATTGCGACTCGATCACCCGCAATGGCGAAACGGGACGGATTCAGCGCGTCATCCAGCAGGTCCAGAACATGGACCGGCTCCGCGTGTCGGGCGTCGACGTCCAGGCCAGCTACCGGACTTCGCTGGAACGGCTGAAACTGCCCGGCAATCTGAGGATGGACGCCAATTGGAGCCGTCTGTTGCGGTCCGAATACGAATACCCGGGCCTGAACGGCACGGTGGTCGAGGACTATCAGGGGACGATCGGAGAGCCCGAAGACCGGGTTCGCCTGACGACCGGCTATTCCTGGGGCCGCGCCTATCTGCAACTGAGGACGACCTATATCGGCTCGGTCATCGCCAGCAACATCCGCATGGCGCGTATCCAGGAACTGGGCATCACCGATCCTCAGTTTATGTATTTCGACGACTATTTCCGCCACGACATCTATGCGAGCTATCGCTTCGGCGATGTCACCCTGTATGGCGGGGTCAACAACGTCGGGGACGATGCCGGCCCCTTCATTCCGACAGGCGGCACGCCGGGATCCTTCAACGGCTATGACCCGATCTATGGCGTGATCGGCCGAAGCTTCTACATCGGCCTTACAGCGAACTTCTGACTCTGAGGGAGGGTGGAATGCCTCGGTTATTATCGATGACGACGGCGTGGATTTCAGGGCGGGGCGGCCGCGTCGAACGCCCCGGCCTGGACACGGGGGCCGGGACGGCCGCCCTGGTCATGGCCATGGCCCTGGTAATGGCTCTCGCCCTGGGCGCGGCCTGGGCCGCGCCGGCCGTCGCGGACCCGGCGAAGGGCGATCCCTTCGCCTCCCTCGAGGGCGACCTGTGGCCCTCGCCCAACGCCCAGCGCACGGCGTCGGGACGGCCGGGACCCGCCTATTGGCAACAGAAGGTCGATTATCGGATCGAGGCCCGCCTGGACGAGGCGTCGCGCGAAATCCGCGGCCGGGCGGAGATCGTCTATCACAACAACTCCCCCGACGCGCTCGACTATCTGTGGCTGTCGCTGGATCAGAACCGATTCAGAAGGGATTCGATCGCCGAAACCTCGACGGTACATGGCGATGCGGCCGCCGTCTCGGCCGAGGAGGCGGCGAGGATCCGTCGGATGCGCGACTGGAACGGGGGCTTCGCCGATCTGAAGGCGTTTGACGCCGACGGCCGCCCCCTGGCGTTTTCCATCGCCGACACCCTGATGCGGGTCGATCTGCCGCGCGCGGCGGCGCCGGGGGAACAGGTCCGCTTCTCGCTGGAATGGAGGCTGCCGCTGGTCGAAACCGCCGTCGTCGGCGGGCGCGGCGGCTATGAGTGCTTCGAGGGCGCGGCCGGGGACTGCATCTTCGTGCCGACCCAGTGGTTCCCGCGCCTGGCCGTCTATTCCGACTATGAGGGCTGGCACACGCGGCCTTTCCTCGAGCAGGGCGAGTTCGCGCAGGAGTTCGGCGACTTCGAGGTCGCCCTGACGGTTCCGGCCGATCATGTGGTCGCCGCCACCGGCGAACTGACCAATGCGGCCGAGGTGCTGAGCGCCGCCCAGCGCGCGCGGCTGGATCAGGCCCGCTCCGCCGCGGCGCCCGTCTATGTCGTAACGCCCGACGAGGCTCGCGCGGCCCAGGCCGGCCGGGCCGGCGGCGAAAGAACCTGGCGGTTCCGGGCCGAGAAGGTGCGCGACTTCGTCTTCGCGTCCTCGCGCAAATTCATCTGGGACGCCATGGGCGTGGCCCAGGACGACGCCGAGCGTCCCCTGGTCATGGCCATGTCCTTCTATCCGCTCGAGGCCAGCCCCCTGTGGGACCAGTATTCGACGCCCGCCGTGGCCCATGCGCTGAAGGCCTATGGCGCCTTCGCCTTTCCCTATCCCTATCCCGTCGCCCAGGCCGTCTTCGGGCCGGTGGACGGGATGGAGTATCCGATGCTGATCATCAACGACCCACGTCCCACGCCGGGGCGGGACGGTGGGCCGCCGATCGTGTCGCCGACGCTCGTCAACACCCTCGTCGAGGTCCATATCCACGAGATCGGCCACATCTGGTTCCCGATGATCGTCAATTCGGACGAGCGGGAATGGTCCTGGCTGGACGAGGGCTTGAACAGCTTCGTTCAGTATCAGGCCGAAAAGCAGTGGCGCGCGGACTTTCCCTCGCGGTTCGGCGGCCCGCCGCGTGACATCGCTTCGGTCCTGGCCCAGCCGGGCCTGCAGCCGATCATGACCCAGCCCGACAGCCAGAGGCGCTATTTCAGCACGACCTACACCCGGCCGGCGACGGCGCTGAATGTACTCCGGACCTCGGTCCTGGGGCCAGAGCGGTTCGACCGGGCGTTTGCCGAATACAGCCGTAGCTGGCGGTTCAAGCGCGTCACTCCGACCGACTTCTTCCGCGCCATGGAGGACGGATCGGGGGCCGATCTGGATTGGTTCTGGCGGGCCTGGTTCTATGGCGACGACTCTGTCGACGTGGCCCTGGAGGGGCTGACCCGATTGGAGGCCCCGGAGGACCTGCTGGTCTATCAACTGACGTTCCGCAACATCGGGGGCATGGTTTCGCCTCTGTCCCTGCGGATCGATTTCGAGGATGGCACGCATGAGGCGGTGACCATCCCCGCCGACATCTGGCGGCTGAATCCGACCCTGGCGCACTGGCGCTATGTGGCCGATAGGCCGGTCGCGGGCGCCCGTCTCGATCACGATTACAGCATGGCCGACTCCGGCAGGGCCAATAACGCCCGCACGTTCAAGGCCGCTGTTGGCGGGTCCTGAAACGGCTCGGACCCCGCCGGCGCCCGTCATTTACGAAGGAAAGACCTCATGTTCATAGCCTCCCCATCCCTGTCGAAATGCGCGCGTCCCGCCTGGATGGCGGCGAGCGCCCTGGCGGCCGTGCTGGCCGTCGCCGGACCTGTCCGGGCGCAGGGGGACGCGGCGGCGGAGGACGTGCGCGAGAGCGAGCGGGCGGTGCAGGGCCTGCAGGCTCCGGCCGAGATCCTGATCGATCCCTGGGGCGTGGCCCACATCTACGCCCAGAACACCCGCGACGCCTTCTTCCTGCAAGGCTACAACGCCGCCCGCGACCGGCTGTGGCAGATCGACTTGTGGCGCAAGCGGGGCCTGGGCTTGCTGGCCAAGGACTTCGGCCCGTCCTTCGTGGCGCAGGATCGGGCCGCGCGGCTCTTCCTCTATCGCGGCGACATGGAGGCCGAATGGGCCGCCTACGGCCCGGACGCCCGCGATCACGCCGAGGCCTTTGTGGCCGGGGTCAACGCCTTCGTCGGCGAGGTGCGCGCCGGGACCCGGCCCCTGCCGTCCGAGTTCCGGATCGCCGGCACGACGCCGGAACTGTGGGAGCCTTCGGACGTGGTGCGCATCCGCAGCCACGGCCTGATCGGCAATGTCGAGGACGAGGTGCGCCGTGCCCAGGTGGTCTGCGCCGCCGGGCTCGAGGCCGACGCCTATCGCGTGCGGCTGGAGCCGGAATGGACCACCCGCACGCCCCAGGGGCTGGACCCCTGCTCGGTGCCCAGGGACGTGCTGCGCGACTATACGCTGGCGACCCAGGGCGTGACCTTCGCCGCGCGGGGCTACAGGCCCGGCGCCCAGGCGGCGCTTGAGGCCGCGCCCCCGTCGCATCCCGACATCAGCGCCATAGGCTCGAACAACTGGGCGGTGGCGGGATCGCGCACCGACACCGGCCGGCCGATCCTGGCCAGCGACCCGCACCGCAGCCATTCCCTGCCGTCGCTGCGTTACATCGTCCACCTGAACGCGCCGGGCCTGTCGGTGATCGGCGCGGGCGAGCCGGCGCTGCCGGGCGTCTCCATCGGCCACAATGGGACCATCGCCTTCGGCCTGACCATCTTCGCCGTCGATCAGGAGGACCTGCAGGCCTATGAACTGGACGAGACGGGCGGCGCCTATCGCTATGGCGACGGCTGGGAGCCGATCCGCACCCTGACCGAAACCATCGAGGTCAAGGGCGGCGCCCCGCGTCAGGTCGAGCTTCAGTTCACCCGCCACGGCCCGGTGCTGAAGGTCGAGGCGGACGCCCGGCGCGCCTGGGCCGTGCGCAGCGTCTGGCTGGAGCCCGGCACCTCGGCCTATTTCGGTTCGGTCGACTATATGCTGGCTGGCGACTGGGACGAGTTTTCCGGCGCCATGGCCCGCTGGGGCACACCCAGTGAGAACCAGGTCTTCGCCGACACCCAGGGCAACATCGGCTGGATCGCCGCCGGCAAGACGCCGCGCCGCACCCGCCACGACGGCCTGATGCCGGTCCCCGGCGACGGGCGCTATGAGTGGGAGGGATTCCTCGACGCCTCGGAACTGCCCCGGACCTTCAACCCCGCGCGGGGCTGGGTCGCCACGGCCAATCAGATGAACCTGCCGGCCGACTATCCCATCGACCAGAGGCGCATCGGCTTCGAATGGGCCGATCCTTCGCGGTTCGAACGGATTTCCGAGGTCCTGTCGGCCGATGCGGACTTCACCCTGGACGAGGCCATGGCCCTTCAGAACGACACCCAGGGAACGCTGCAGCGCCGCTTCGTCGCCCTGGCGCAGACGCTTCAGCCTCGGCGCGGCTGGTCCGAACTGAACCGCCAGGCCCTGGCCATGGTTCAGGGCTGGGACGCCCACGCCGACAAGGACAGCCAGGCGGCGACCGTCGCCGAGGTATGGATGAACCGCCATCTGGGCCGCGAACTGACGCGGGCCCTCTTCCCCGACAAGGCGGCCGTCATCGGCCGGGCCTCGGCGCGGACGGCGCTGGACCGGCTGGAGGCCATGGACGGGGAGGGGCGCGACGCCATTCTGAGGGCCAGTCTGGAAGCGGCGGTGAAGGACCTGTCGGGCCGGCTGGGCGAGGACCCGACCCAGTGGACCTATGGCCGTCTGCACACGGCGCAATTCGTCCATGGAGTGTCGCCCCTGGCCTCTCCGGCCCAGCGCGAGCGGCTGAAGCTGGATCCGATTCCGACCGGCGGGACCTGGAGCAGCCCGATCGCCTCTAACTTCAGCGCGGACTTCAAGCTGGTTTCGGGGGCCTCCTTCCGCATGGTGCTGGACGTGGGCGACTGGGACAACAGCCGGGCGGTCAATACGCCGGGCCAGTCGGGCGACCCCGACAGCCCCCATTTCGACGACCTGGCGCCGCTGTGGGCCGAAGGACGCTACTTCCCGCTGCTCTATTCCCGCCCGGCGGTCGAGGCGGCGGCGAACGAAAAGATTTCCCTGGTTCCCGCCGCGCCGGCCATCGCCCCCTGACCGACAAAGGAGAGACCTTCATGACGCGTTCCGCCTTCGCGACCTTCCTGTGCGCGACCGGCCTTGTCGCCGCGTTCGCGATCGCCCCCAACGCCGCGCTTGCCCAGACGGCGCCAGCGGCCGCCCCGTCCCTGGCCGAGCGGATCATCAACACGCCCCGGCCGGACGCCCTGCACATCCGCGGAATCACGCCCAAGCCCAGGGTGCATGACGAGCCCGGCGTCCAGGGCGGCAAGGCGCTGCGCATCACCACGCCGGCTGACGCCCCCAACGCCTGGACCGTCCTGGCCAGCAGCCGCATCGCCAAGCCTGTCGCGGCGGGGGACCAGTTGGTCCTCGCCTTCTGGGGGCGGCTGATCGAGGCGGAGGGCGGCGATGAGACGATCATCCTGCCGTCCAACGCCATCCGCCGTTCGGCCGCGCCCTACGGCGCCGTGATCAACGGCCGGGCGGAACTGGATCGCGAATGGGCGCTGCACGAGGTGCGGGGCGTGGCCGACCGGGACTACGCCGCCGGCGAACTGCTGGGTGTGCTGCACCTGTCCTCAGGCCAGCATACCCTCGACCTGGGGCCGGTCTTCATCCTGAACCTGGGCCCTGAATAAGGGCCCAGAGGCGCGCGGGCGGCGGTGAGGCTCAGGCCCGCGCCGCCGTCACCGTGGCGCGCTGCCCCTCCATGCCCATGGAGACCAGCAGCGGGTCCGCCTCCTGCGTCCGGGCGAAGTCGGCCTTGGTCGCCATGCCGCGCCAGTCGCACAGGATCAGCGACTGGGCCACGGCCCCGCCCAGGGTTGTGCCGGGGCCGGTGACGATGAACAAGTCGGGCGCGAACTCGCGGGCCGCCGTGCGGACGGCGCGGGTGAAGTCATAGGTCCGCACCACCTGGTGATCGAGGGTGTAGCGCCACAGGGCCTCGACATCGACCGCGCCCGGCTGCCAGATCTCGCCGCGCCCGTCGATCATCGGCAGGACTGGCTGGCCGAACATCTCGCAACCCAGCCGCGCCCGCCCGGCTTCGGCCACGGGCGCCTGCAGCGCGGTGTGGAAGGCGGCGTGGTTGGCCAGCCGCATGGGAAAGCGCTCCTGAACCGGCGGAACGGCGGCCTCGAAGGCGGCCAGACCCGCCTCGTCCCCTGCCAGCACCAGCATGCCGCCCAGGTCGATGGACACAGCCAGAACGTGGCCGGGGCGGGCGTCGATCTGATCGACCAGCGCCAGAAGTTCGGCCTTCTTCGCCGGATCGTCTCGCCAGTCGTCGCCGACGAAGGGATAGATCAGCTGGCCGCCGATCAGCGCCTCCTGCATCAGGGCGCCCATGGTGTCGACGACGTGGAAGCCATCCTTGGCCGACAGGGCCCCGGCGCAGGCCAGGGCCGAATACCAGCCCATGGAATTGCCCGTCACCGCCACCACCTCGACCTGTTCGGGGTCGATCGACAGGAAGTCGGCGTAGGTGGAGGCGTAGATCAGCACCGAGGCGTTGTCCCCGCGGCTGTGGCGCGCCAGGGAATAGGTCCTGGCCCCGTCCAGCGCCATCAGCGACTCGCGCCCGCCCGCTGCGCGCAGGGCCTCGAACCCGGCGAACAGCGCGGCCTTGTCCGGGTGGTGGCGGCTCAGATAGCCCAACTCGGCCTTGTTGTAGGTGCCGCGGCCGGGGCAGATCACGACAGCGGTCTTCTTCATTTCGCGGCTCCCGTCAGAGCAAGGGCGGCAGCGACGATTCCGTCCTTCGACGGCATAGTGACGGCGTAGGCCGGGCCGGTGGCGATGAAGCTGTCCTCGGCGGCGATGCGGGCGGTCGGGATGTCCGCCTTCTCGGCGAACAGAGCCATCAGACCCTCCGACTGGCTGCCCGTGCGGCGGCATTCGTCGACGATCAATATGTGCTTGCAGCCCTCGACCGCCTTGAGCAGGGCCGCCTCGGGCAGGGGGGCGAGCCAGCGCAGGTCGATGATGCGCAGGTCGATCCCCTTGGCGCGCAGCTCGGCCTCGGCCTGACGCGACAGATAGTGGCCGTTGCCATAGGTGACGATGGCTAGGTCGCGGCCCCGCCCATGCACCCCGACCTCGCCCAGCGCGATGCGCTGGTCCGGCGCGGGATAGCGGTCCATCCAGACGCCGTCCTTGTCCGCATTCAGGTCGCGCATGGGGTAAAGGGCGATGGGCTCCAGGAAGACGACCACCCTCTGTTCCTCCCGCGCCAGACGCACGCATTCGCGCAGCATCATCGCCGCGTCGGCGCCGCGGGACGGGCAGGCCAGGATCAGGCCGGGGATGTCGCGCAGGACGGCGACGGAGTTGTCGTTGTGGAAATGGCCGCCGAACCCCTTCTGATAGCCCAAGCCCGCCACGCGCACGACCATGGGGTTCGTGTATTGTCCGTTGGAGAAGAAGGGCAGGGTGGCCGCCTCTCCGCGTAGCTGATCCTCGGCGTTGTGCAGATAGGCCAGGAACTGGATTTCCGGGATGGGCAGGAAGCCGTTGTGAGCCATGCCGATGGCCAGGCCCAGGATCGACTGCTCGTCCAGCAGGGTGTCGACCACCCGACCGCGGCCGAAGCGGGCGTGCAGTTTCTGGGTCACGCCATAGACCCCGCCCTTGACCCCCACGTCCTCGCCCGCCAGCACGATCTCCTCATGCGCCAGCATCAGGTCGGTCAGGGCCCAGTTGATCAGCCGGCTCATGGGCTGGGGCTCGTCCATGGCCTGAAGGTCGGATCCGAAGGCGGCGGCGCGCGCCTCGGCCGAGGGGCCGTTGCTGGAGCGGTTGTCGCGCGGCGGCGGGATCAGGGCGGCCATGACGCCTTCGGCCGAGTCCAGACGCGGCCGCGTCACCGCCTCGGCGGCGATGCGGTCGGTGCGGGCGCAGGTCTGCTCATAGACGGCCAGGGCCTGATCGGGCGACAGGGCGCCGGCCTCGCTCAGCAGGCGCACCGAATGCAGCAGGGGGTCGTTGGCCTCTCCGCTCTCGATCTCGTCGCGGCTCAGATAGGAAGCGGCCACATCGGCCCCGGCATGGCCATACAGGCGCACCATGTTCAGGTGAAGGAAGGCCGGGCGGCGGCGCGTGCGCACATAGTCGGCGGCCTCGGCGGCGACCTTGAAGGTGTCATAGAGGTCCAGGCCGTCGGCGTGGAAATACTTCAGGCCTGGGCGCTGGGCGAAGCTGGCGGCGATCCACCCTGTCGGCGTCCGCACGGAGATGCCGATGCCGTTGTCCTCGCAGACGAACAGCAGGGGCAGGGGGGCGGACTGATAGGCGGTCCACGACGCGGTGTTGAACGCGCCCTGCGCCGTCGAATGGTTGGCCGAGGCGTCGCCGAAGCTGCACATGACGATGGCGTCGTCGGGCAGGCGCTGATGCTCGCGCGGGCGCCGCCGCGCCGCGCCCAGCGACCAGGCCGCGCCCACGGCCTTAGGCAGGTGGCTGGCGATGGTCGAGGTCTGGGGCGGGATGTTCAGGGCGGCCGAGCCCAGCACCTTGTGCCGCCCGCCCGAGATCGGGTCCTCGCGGGAGGCGGCGAAGGACAGCAGCATGTCCCAGGCCGGGGTCTGGCCGGGAACCTGGCCGGCGCGGGCGATCTGGAAGGCGGCGTCACGGTAGTGCAAGAAGGCCATGTCGGTCGGCCTAAGCGCCCGCGCCACCGCCGCCATGCCTTCGTGGCCCGAGGAGCCGATGGTGTAGTAGCCCTGTCCGGCCTTCTGCATCGCCCGGCTGGTGCGGTCCAGCGCCCGGCTGAGGCACTGGGCGCGATAGAGGGCGACGGCCTCGGCGTCGGACAGGCCCGCGACCGGGGCCGCGCCCGGCGGCAGGTCGGCCTCGGCGGCGCGCCTCAGGAAGTTGCGGTGGACGATCTCGGCCCGATCCATCAGACGATCCTCAGGAGAAGGCCTGGATGCCGGTCTGGGCGCGGCCCAGGATCAGGGCGTGAACGTCGTGCGCCCCCTCATAGGTGTTGACCGTCTCCAGGTTCTGGGCGTGGCGCATCACATGGTATTCGATCTGGATGCCGTTGCCGCCGTGCATGTCGCGGGCCTGGCGGGCGATATCCAGCGCCTTGCCGCAGTTGTTGCGCTTGACGATAGAGATCATCTCCGGCGCCATCAGCCCCTCGTCGAACAGCCGCCCCACGCGCAAGGAGGCCTGAAGCCCCAGGGCGATCTCGGCCTGCATGTCGGCCAGCTTCTTCTGATACAGCTGGGTCGCCGCCAGGGGCCGGTTGAACTGGATGCGGTCCAGCCCATACTGGCGGGCGCGGAACCAGCAGTCCTCGGCCGCCCCCATGGCCCCCCAGGAAATGCCGTAGCGCGCCCGGTTCAGGCAGCCGAACGGCCCCTTCAGCCCCGAGACGTTCGGCAGCAGGGCGTCCTCGCCCACCTCGGCCCCGTCCATGACGATCTCGCCGGTGATCGAGGCGCGCAAGCTTAGCTTGCCGCCGATCTTGGGCGCCGACAGCCCCTTCAGACCCTTCTTCAGCACGAAGCCGCGGATGGCGCCGTCATGGGCCTGGGACTTGGCCCAGACCACGAAGACATCGGCGATGGGGGCGTTGGAGATCCAGGTCTTGGACCCGGTCAGGCGATAGCCGCCGTCGATCTTCTCGGCGCGGGTCTTCATACCGCCGGGGTCCGAGCCGGCGTCCGGCTCTGTCAGGCCGAAACAGCCGATCCATTCGCCCGAAGCCAGTTTCGGCAGATATTCGCGGCGCTGCTCCTCCGAGCCGTAGGCCTGGATCGGATACATGACCAGGGAAGACTGGACGCTCATCATCGAGCGATAGCCGGAATCGATGCGCTCGATCTCGCGCGCGACCACGCCGTAGGCGACATAGTTGGCGGCCGCCCCGCCGTATTCCTCGGGCACGGTGACGCCCAGCAGGCCCGCCTGGCCCATCTCGCGGAAGATTTCGGGGTCGGTGTGTTCGTTCAGATAGGCGTCGATGACGCGCGGGGCCAGGCGTTCCGCCGCGAAGGCAGCCGCGGCGTCGCGGATCATCCGCTCCTCATCCGACAGCTGGGCGTCCAGCAAGAAGGGGTCGTCCCAGGCGAAATGCGATGATGAACTCATGGAACTCTCGATTCTGTGCGGGCCGATGAACCGTGAGCAGGGCTCGGGCTCATCACGTCGCGCGGCGTTTCAACCCGTTTTTCTTAGGCTGCTCGGGCGAGGAGAGGTTGTGATCTTATAGGCTAAGGTCATTCCCGATCGGAATGACGCAGCTCGATTGTTGTCGTCCAGCGACGGCGGGATACGGGCGCTAATGTTTGAAGTCTCCTGCACAAGCAGCCGGTCGAGTCGCATCACGACGGAGGGGGTGGCGTCGTATTTTGGTGCTGCTCTGGTCGGCTGAATCTGCGCCATTTGCACCGGCCGGGCCAGCTTCGAGGCAACAACTGGGTTGAGAGTTACTACTTGCCGATCCGACGACGAGGTGAACCGCCCCGGGTTTCGCGGAGGCCTCGACTCCTGAGTAGGATGGAGCCCGATGAGCAAGACAACGAACAAGTTTGCACCCGAGGTGCGCGATCGTGCGATTGGGATTGTACTGGATCATGGCAGTGAGCATCCGTCGCACTGGGCGACGGTCGTCTCGGTGGTGGGTAAGGGCGGCTCCGTCTGTCCGACGTCATAGACGCCAGTGGCGAACAGGTAGCGCAGTAGCAGGGCGCGAAGATCGTCGGGCTTGGGCGGTAGCCCCTCCACCTGCGCAATGCGCACCCGGTCTCCTATGGCTTCCAGTTTGAAGACTTGGCCGCCGGGGGCCCTAGTCTATTGGATAGGCGCCATTCCGCACATCGATATCTTCAGGGTCCGTTTCGGCTTGCTATATTGACGAATAAAACAGGGCGGGCTCATCAGCCGCCACCACCAGTTTTATCTTCGTCTTGCTTTTCATGCGTCATCTTTAGACCTCAGCTCAATGTCCACAACGGGTCGGTCCACGACCTTGTCGGCTGGCCGGAAAGCAGACATTCATCGCGGTCGCTGAATGTCGATCCCGGAGCGGCGGCAATGACCGGTTCTCGCGTCTTCGAGACATCAGCCCGCCAGCAGGAGTCGAAGAAGCTGAAGGTTCGTGAATTCGGCCTTGTAAATTGTCTCGAAACGCCTGCCGACCTGGCGGCCTATCTTGCGGTCCTGGCTTACGAAACGGAGACGATCTACCCAGTTGTCGGCGGCATTAGGCCACGTCCTTCGATCCAGAGGCGGGAATAATCTCGACCTGAACGCCTTCATCGAGATGCTTCACGCGGCCGGCCTGCGGATGCGTATCGGACCATAGTAAGCCATCTTGCACAGCAAAGGTTAGTTCGCCGGCGCGGGTCCGATCTTGACCACGAGGCGGCGGCGAGTGACCAGAGGGGAAAGTCTGCGCCGCTAGCCATGCCACGACGTGCCGGGCGCACTCACCTCAGCCTAGAGGCGGGTGACGGACTTCCTGAACTGGGACCCGGCGTCGCCATTTTCGGACGATTTTTACCTACAAGGAAACCGTGATGAAACCTCCTTGGGGAGGTGCATGCGCGACGCACGCCTGCGCGGGATGGTGTGAAGGTGGGCTATCGCCACCTCGGTTCAGAGCAGCATGATGTCATTGCCGACTGCAGAAGAAAAACCGCAAGCTGGTCAACCTGCACCGCATCCAGTTCCGTATCTGAGCAGATGCTGTTGAATACGAGCCGCCGAGTTGAGTCTAGGCGAGCATGATCGCGCCGAGAAACATAGATCGATATGCGGGGCTGATTTGTCGACATATTCGCGAAATTCTATGTATCGATAGTACTACTTTGGCGCCACCTTAACGCATTGTATTTATACAGGAAAACGAATTTTTTTTCCGGGTAGTACCGCTTTGGATCACGCTTCGTCGCAGAGAATATCCTTATAAATCAACACACTATACGGCGGCTGACGTGCCCCTGAGTTTTCATCCAGCGGCGACGAGAGTCCTTGGGTTAGTTACGCCACGCAGCGTGGGGTGAGCAACAGGCCGGGCCGCGCAGCTTTCATCCTGCGCAGCGGGTCGGCCTGTTGCGGTCAGACTGGCGGCAAAGCCTCCGGGGTGAGGTAGCCGATCGATGAGTGCGGCCGGCGGGTATTGTAGTCCAGCGCCCAGGCGGCGACCTTCTGGCGCGCGTGGTCGAGGCCGAAGAACAGGCTTTCGTTCAACAGTTCGTCGCGCATCCGCCCGTTGAAGGATTCCACAAACCCGTTCTGGGTCGGCTTGCCCGGCGCGATGTAGTGCCAGTCGACGCCATGATCCTGCGCCCAGGCCAGGATGGCCGTGGACGTGAACTCCGTGCCGTTGTCGCTGACGATCATGGCAGGACAGCCCCGCCGAGCGATCAGCGCTGTCAGCTCACGCGCGACGCGGCGTCCCGAGATCGAGGTGTCGGGGATCGCCGCCAGGCACTCGCGGGTGACGTCGTCGACCACGTTGAGAATTCGGAAGCGGCGGCCCGTGGCGAACTGGTCGTGCACAAAGTCCAATGACCAGCGGGCGTTCGGCCTGGCCTCGACCAGGATCGGCGCCCGTGTGCCGATGGCGCGACGACGGCAACGACGCTTACGCACCGTCAGGCCTTCCTCGCGATAGAGCCGGTAGATCCGGTTCTTGCCCGATGGCTCGCCCTCGCGCCGCAGCAGCACGAACAGCCGGCGATAGCCGAACCGTCGCCGCTCCACAGCCAGCGCGCGCAGCCGCTCCCGCAGCGCCGTGTCCGGAGGGCGGCAAGAGCGATAGCGCACCGACTTACGGTCCGCCTTGATGATGGAGCAGGCCCGTCGCTCGCTGACGCCGAACGTCGCCTTCAGATGGGCGACGGCCTGGCGCATCGCCGCGGGCCCTACCACTTTTTTGAGAGCAGATCGTTCAACGCCGCCTTGTCGAGCATGGCGTCCGCGAGCAGACGCTTCAGCCTGCCGTTCTCGTCTTCCAGGGCACGGAGGCGCTGGGCGTCCGACACGCTCATCCCGCCGAACTTGGCTTTCCAGGCGTAGATCGTGCCCTTCGACACGCCGTGCTTGCGCGCCAGCTCGCCCGCTTTGGCGCCGGCCTCGTTCTCCCGCAGGATCCCGATGATCTGCTCTTCAGTGAATCTCGCTCGTTTCATTCCGTCCGTCCCTTCAAGGGCCGGACTCTAGCTCCGCGTGGAGGAAATTCTCAGGGGCACGTCAAATTCACGTAGCCAAAGGGGACGTCGGGCGTCCATTTGGGCTACATACTCGACGCTTAGTGCCTTGGTGTCCGGGCGTCTCCGAAATCGAACGCTTGCGGTCGCGTTCGGATGAGGTCCACGATCGGAGAAGCCTCGGCTTCAGGATCATCTGGGCAGCCGTTCCGGTTATCGCTAATGCAAACCACCATGCTCCTATTTGACGATCTCTCGAGTTGTGTTCATCGACCCCGTGCTGCGCGCAGTTACTACAAACGCCACGTGAATTTCCGGAGAATGTTGAGGTCTTTCCATTCCCATTTCTTCAAGCCATTGACACTCTTATTGACGGCATTGGCTTCGGCCTTTTCGACGAGCCGGTCCAGTCGGGGATTGGCCTTCTCGTGTTCCCGAAGCGCTTCCAGGTGAATCTTGTGAAGATAGCGCTGGCTTGGGGCGTGACCCTGCAAGGCTTTCATTCGGATCGATTGCAAGTTGGCCTGGTGGAACGGGACCAGACGTGATCCTCCGTTGGACCGGACCGCAATCAACTCTTCGGTCACCTCCAGGACGTCACGCCGCGCCTGTCGGCTGGATAAGGCGCGCTGGTGCTTGGTGCGGGGCCGCCCGGTCGGATTGCCCGAGTAGCCCTTTGCGAACTGACCCTTGGCCGTCCGGCGTCGTCGCAGGTTCTCCAAATCAATCTCGTCGTCCATCACCAAGCCTCTGCAGTTTGAGTTTCCAGGGTGTCTTCAAGGGTGGCGGTGAGGCCTGTCATGGCCTCCCAGCGCTGGATGATCGTGTCGATGTAGATCGGATCGATCTCTACGCCGCGGCATCGTCGGCCTGCTCGCTCGGCCGCAATCAAGGTCGTCCCGGAGCCGAGAAAGGCGTCCAGGACCAACTGGCCACGCTTAGTGACGTCCTTGATGGCGTCCGACACCATGGCTACGGGTTTGACCGTGGGATGCCAGTCGAGCTCAGCCGCACGCGCGCCGCCACTATTGACCGAGGCGTAGTCCCAGACGTTTGTCCGATTGCGGCCATGCTTGCCGAGCTCGACGGCGTTGAAGTGCTGAGCCTCTCCGACGCGATAGACGAACACCAGCTCATGCTTGGAGCGATACAGGGATCCCATGCCGGCGTTGGACTTGTTCCAGATGCACAGGTTGAGGAGGCCACCGTAGACCTGGTCGCCCGCATGCTGGAGGTGGCGGGCGTGACGCCAGTCCATGCAGACGAAGTGCACGGCGCCGTCGCGCGAGACAGAAGCGCAAGCCCCTAAGGTCTGTTTCAGGAAATCCTCGAACTGCGTGTCGGTCATCTCACCCGAGGCCATGGCGAACTCGCGGTGCTTGGAACGGACGTTGGCGTGGCCCTGGATGGCGACGTTGTAGGGCGGATCGAGGAAGGCGGCGTCCATCTTGGCGCCTTCACCGATTACCCGGGCCAGAAACCCGGGATCGCGGCAGTCTCCGCAGCCGATGCGGTGATCGCCCAGCACCCAGATGTCGCCGAGCTTGGCGCGAGGCGGCTCGGACGACGGAGTGGGGGGCGCATCGTCGTTGTTCGCCAGAGGCTTGTGATCGAGCATGACGTCGATCTCGCCGACGGTGAAGCCGGTCAGCTCCAGGTCAATCTGGATCTCGGCGGACTGGATATCGACAATCATTTCGCGCAGCAGATCCGCATCCCAGCCCGATTTCTGACCGATACGGTTGTCGGCGATCCGAAGCGCTTTCTTCTGGGCCTCGCTCAGTCCGGACAGAGTGATGGTCGGCACCGCCTCGAGCCCGCACTTCTTGGCCGCCAGCGCCCGCCCATGACCCGCGATGATCAGCCGGGCTTCATCAATCAGGATGGGGTTCACGAACCCAAAGGCCTCGATGTTACGCGCCAGCTGCTCCACCTGTTTAGGCGGGTGCGTCCGGGGGTTGGCCGGATCGTGTTTGAGGTCTTTGAGCGGGCGATAGACGATCTCGAGCGCACGCGTCGGCGCATCCACGGAAGACATGGCGACAACTCCATTGAAGAAATGAATCTGCGCCAGCCCCTTAGGCTTACTCGCGCGGACGCCTGACGTCCGTGCGGCTCAGACGTAAGCCTGGACTAGTGTAGCAATCTTAACCCACGCGCAGTCCGGAAGAGGGAAGCGGCTCTACGAGCCACTGGTCCTTCTCAGCTCACATGGGGCATTTGATGCGCCTGCACGGCGTACGTCAAGTCTTGAATGACAAAAAAGACAGAATTTCGCATTTTATCTTAAGTTGAGATTAGTGACAAGATAGTTTTCGACATAGTTGTTGTCGACTTTATTGAATATTCGGGCATTGGTTCAGCTATGAACGACATAGCCGCCGACAAGACTCACCAACTCGCCGATCTGGCCGGCATGGGTTTGGCCGACCTTCGTGAAGAGTGGCGCAAACACTTCGGAGCGCCGCCGAAGTTACGTTCACCGGAACTCTTGGGCTTGATGTTGGCCTATCGGCTTCAAGCTGCCGCCGAGGGCGGAATAGACGTGGACCTTCGCCGGACGCTTCGCCGGCCTTCCGCGGGAAAAACCTCTTCGGTGCTGACGCCAGGCGCCAAGCTTGCCCGAGAATGGCAGGGGGTTCGCCACGAGGTCACAATCGAGCCCGACGGCCGGGTGAGATGGCAAGGTCAGGATTACCGGAGCCTGTCAGAGGCGGCGCGAGCGATCACCGGCTCCAGATGGAACGGGCCGAGGTTCTTTGGGCTTCGGGCGGCCCAGCCATGAGCAAGCCGATCATTCGCTGCGCCATCTATACCCGCAAGAGTACGGAGGAAGGGCTGGATCAGGCCTTCAACAGCCTCGATGCCCAGCGCGAGGCCTGCGAGGCCTACATTAAGAGTCAGGCTGCCGAGGGCTGGGTGGGGCTGCCAACCCTGTACGATGACGGCGGCTTCTCAGGCGGCAACATGCAGCGGCCGGGACTTCGTCAGCTTCTCGCCGACGTCGATGCAGGCCGGGTCGATACGGTCGTGGTCTACAAGATCGATCGCTTGACCCGGGCGCTGTCGGACTTCGCTCGCATCGTCGAGCGACTGGACAAGGCTGACGCCTCGTTTGTCTCGGTGACCCAGTCGTTCAACACCACCACCTCGATGGGGCGGCTGACGCTCAATGTTCTGCTCTCGTTCGCTCAGTTCGAGCGCGAGGTCACCGGAGAGCGCATCCGCGACAAGATCGCCATGTCCAAGAAGAAGGGCATGTGGATGGGCGGCGTTCCACCACTGGGCTATGAGATCCCGACCGACCCGACGACCCGCGCCCTGGTGATTCATCAGGCTGACGCCGAGCGGGTCCGGTCGATCTTCCAGCTCTACCTTGAGCTAGGCACGGTCTCGGCTCTCGAGCAGCGCATCGCGGCTGAGGGGTGGCGCACGCGTGAGCGGGTGAGCCGGAGAGGCAGGTCGTCCGGAGGGGCGCCGTACAGTCGAGGCATGCTCTTCCACCTCCTGAAGAATCGGGTCTATGTCGGAGAGATCGTCCACGGCCCGACCTGCGCGCCTGGCCTGCACCAGCCCATCATCGACAGGGCCGTCTTCGACCGGGTGCAGAAACAACTTGCCCAAAACACTGTCACCCGGGCCGAGCGACCGCGGCGATCCGCCGACCTGAAACTAAAGGGCAAGTTATTCGACGCCGACGGTCATCCGATGAGCCCCTCCTTCGGATACGGCCGAGGCGGCAAGGTCTACCGCTACTATGTCTCCGCGCCGCTGCAGGCGGGTCACAAGCACAAGCTGGACCGGGACAAGGCTATCCGGCGAGTGACGGCGGAATCGATCCACGAGATCGTCTGCAGCGCCGTCGGGCCCCGGCTCCCCGGAAGAGCAGACGGGATCCACGCCGTCGTCGGCGCTCTGCGTCGGGTCGAGATCTTGCCTGAGGAGGTTCGGCTTAACCTGATTGCAGACTGCCTCACAACGGCCGGCCGAAAGGGCCTGCCGTTGCAGGGCGACGATCTGGTTATGACTGTGCCGATGCGATGCCAGCTTAGGGGCGGGCGGGTCGAGCACATCCTGCCGCCTGGCGCGAAGAGAAAAAGGGTCAAGCGCGATCCGACCTTGATCCGAGGACTGCAGAAGGCTCACCAGCTCGCCAAGGCGATGAGCTGGCGCGCGGGCGACGGCGATCTGGCTGAGCTGACCATCAAGCAGCCGGACACGGCCTATGACCGAAAGCTGGTGCGCTTGGCCTTCCTGGCACCCGACATTCAGCGAGCCATCCTGGCGGGCGAGCAGTCACCCAGCCTCACCCTCGCTCGTCTGCTCCACGAGCCGATCCCGACAGATTGGGCTGACCAACGACGCGCCTATGCCTGAGGGCCTGGTGAGCTTCACCTCTCCTGGCTGATACGCACCTGCTGACCACGTGCTAGCGACCTGCAAGCCGCCTGATACGCACCTGATACCCACCTGTTATCGCGCCTGATCAATTTGCGGCCGCCCCAGGCGATCAGGCGCTCAAAGCCAGTGCACGCGGGGTTTAACCCAGTGAAGTGCAACCACGGCGACCATCCCAAAAAACAAATAACAGGAAAACAGGCAAAGTCCTCCGATCTCAGATCGGGCGGAGACTGGGCCGCGCATGAGCGCGGATGATGGAGGGAAGGAAGGGGGATCGGGTGGCTGCCACAGGACTTTGGGCCGGCCAAAGGGCCGCGACAAGCCGCCGGCTGGCGTGTGGGGGTAAGAGAGACAAGCTAGCTGGGGTCGGTGGCGGACAGAGAGGGATTCGAACCCTCGATAGAGTTGCCCCTATACACGCGTTCCAGGCGTGCGCCTTCAACCACTCGGCCACCTGTCCATTCCACCTGAGCCCGGATGCGTCCGGGGCGGAGCCGTCGGGAGCGGACCGACGGGAGGGGCTGATTAGAGCATGACGACCCCATGGGCAAGCGCTCTTGAAGCCTCCATATAGGCGTTGACGATGTTTTCGCGGAGTTCTCGCCATGTTGTTGAAGAAGAATGATGAACTGCCCACGCCTGAGACGGCTTTGCCGGGGCGGGCCGAGGCGCTGGCGACCGATGAGACCCACTTCGTGCTGGGCCATGCGCTGAAGGGGCCGCACCCCGCGGGGATGCAGACGGCCGTGTTCGGCATGGGCTGTTTCTGGGGCGTGGAACGGGTGTTCTGGCAGTTGCCGGGCGTGTGGGTCACATCGGCAGGCTACGCGGGCGGGATCACGCCCAATCCGACCTATGAAGAGGTCTGTTCGGGCCGCACCGGCCATACGGAGGTGGTGCAGGTGGTCTTCGATCCGACCAAGATCACCTACGGCGATCTGCTGAAGGCCTTCTGGGAGAACCACGACCCGACGCAGGGCATGCGTCAGGGCAACGATCTGGGCACCCAGTATCGCTCGGCCATCTACACGCTGAATGACGAGCAGCAGGCGGAAGCGGAAACGTCGCGCGACGCCTATCAGGCGGCGCTCAGCGCGGCGGGGCGCGGGGCCATCACGACCGAGATCGAACCGGCGGGCCCCTATTATTTCGCCGAGGATTACCATCAGGGTTATCTGGCCAAGAATCCAGCGGGCTATTGCGGCATCGGCGGGACGGGCGTGGTCTGCCCGATCGGTCTGGGTGTCGGCGCCTGATGGATCGGGCGGGCGTCGGCAAGGCCTGCCTGGCCTTGCCGGGGGCGACAATGGATCACCCGTTCGGACCCGGGCATGACGCCTATAAGGTCGGGGGCAAGATGTTCGCCCTGATCGGGGCCGAAGGCGGGCTGTCGTTCAAGGTCTCCGACATCGCCTATGAGGTGCTGACCGAGGAGGGGCGGGCGGCGCCGGCTCCCTATCTGGCGCGGGCGAAATGGGTGCATCTGGCCGATCCGGGCGACTGGCCGGATGACGAGTTGGCCGATCATCTGAAGTCGGCCCACGCTCTGATCGCCGCCAGGCTGACGAAGAAGGCGCGGGCCGAACTGGGACTTTAGGGCTGGGGGTTTCAGGCGGCGGCGCTGCGCGACCGGAACCACAGATAAAGAATCCCCACGGGCGCGATGAAGATCGAGAAGCCCCACAGGAACAGGTTCACGACCAGCTTCAGGAACATCAGGATGACGGCGTTCATGAAGAAGACGGTCTCGCCCATCATCACTCGCTTGATCTCGTCCCAGACCAGCTTGGAGAAGGGAAACAGCAGGGCGCCGACGCCGAAGATCGCCAGGGTCGCGGCGCGGTCATGCAGGGGCTGCGCGCCGCCCGTGGACAGCGTCATCCAGACCATCAGCACCATGAAGGCGGCGCTGAGCACATAGGCGCGGATCAGATAGCGCGGCTGGACCGCGCCAAAGATGCGCTTGATGAGGTTCATGTCGGAGGGACGCTTTCTTACTGGGAGGCGGTCTTCTGTTCGGCGATCCAGCGCTCCATGCGCGCGTCCAGCAGGGCCAGCGGCAGGGCGCCGTCGACCAGCAGGGCGTCGTGGAAGGTCCGCACGTCGAAACGGTCGCCCAACTCGCGCTCGGCCCGGCTGCGGATCTCGCGCAGGCGGATTTCGCCGATCTTATAGGCTGTGGCCTGACCGGGATCGCCGATGTAGCGCTGCAGTTCGGTCTCGATGTTGTGCGGCGACAGGGCGGAGTTGTCGCGGAAGCAGGCGCGGGCCTGTTCCTCGCTCCAGCCCAGCCAGTGCAGGCCGGTGTCGGCCACCAGACGACAGGCGCGCCACATCTCATAGCTGAGGCGGCCGAACCGCTCATAGGGGGTGCGGTAGATGCCCATTTCCTCGCCCAGGAATTCGGAATACAGGCCCCAGCCCTCGCTGAAGGCCGTCACCGACGCGCGGCGGCGGTAATAGGGCTGGTCGGCGGCTTCCTGCTGCAGGGCGATCTGCAGATGGTGGCCCGGCACGGCCTCGTGCACCGTCAGGGCGGGCAGTTCATACAGGGGCCGCTGGTCCAGTTTGCCGGTGTTGACGATGTAGCCGCCTGCGACGCCCGTCTTCATCGACCCGGCGTTGTAGCGGCCGGTGGTGTAGGTCTCTTCCATCTCGACCGGCACCGGGCGCACGCCATACGGCAGGCGCGGCAGGGTGGCGAACAGCGACGGCAGGCGGTCATCCGAGCGTTTGGCGATCTCCGACGCCTTCTCCAGCAACTCCTCGCGCGACTGGGCGTAGAATTGCGGGTCGGTGCGCAGGAAGGCCAAGAAGCCGGCGAAGTCGCCGGTCCAGCCCGCAGCGCGCATTTCCGTCTCCATGCGGGCGCGGATGCGGGCGACTTCCTCAACGCCGATCTGGTGCACCTGATCGGGCGTCAGGTCGGTGGTCGTATTGCTGCGAACCAGGAAGCCGTACAGGTCGCGGCCGCCGGGGCGATGGACCAGACCCGGCTCCTGCGGGGCCTTGGGCGCATATTCGTCGCGCAGCAGGTCGCGCCAGGCGATGCGGCGGGCGGTGATCGGTCCCTCGACAAGGGCGCGGGCGCGGGCGCGGAACTGCTCTTGCTGGGCGGCGGGGATGGTGGCGGGCAGGGCGTTGAACGGGCGCAGCAGCACATCGCCCGCCTCGCCCGGCGTCAGGTCGCGCTCGGCCTGGGCCAGGGCGCTGTCGACGACCGAGCGGGCCTGGATCAGACCGGTGTCCAGCCCGCGCCGGGTGTTGGCGATCCCGGCGTCGTAATAGGCGGGCGCGGCCTCCAGCCGCTTCAGCCAGGCCTCGGCGTCGGCCGCCGTGGCGATGCGCGCAGCGGGGGCCAGATAGGCCAGAAGCTGGCCGGGGCCGCCTTCAGAATCAAAGGCCAGACGCGACGGGTCCAGTTCGATCCGTTCCAGTTCGCGGCCGATCAGATAGCCGACGAAGGCGTGGTTCAGACGGTGGGCTTCATCCAGCGAGACGGGATCGATGGCGTCCAGCCGCGCCTTCAGGGCGTTCAGCGGAGCGCGGCGGGCCAGTTCGCCCGCGCGGCTGGCGTCGGGCAGGCGCGACAGGGCGGCGCGGTCGCCGTCCATGCCCGAGCCGATCGGGTCGTTCCGGCGCAGATAGGCCTCGTAATCGACCAGCAGGGCGTCGAGCGCGGCGGCGCTGGACTGGCTTTGAACAACGGCCGCCTGCGCAGGCAGGGCGGTTGCGGCTGCAAGGCCGGACAGGCCGATACCGGCGACGAGAAGAAGATGACGCATGACTTTAAGCCCTCCCACGAGCAGGCGGGGAAGGGAGCGGAGGACGCCGCTGCGGTCAAGTCTTTAGCGGCACTGTTCCAGAAAGCGGGCGGCGCGTCCTTCCGATCCCGGCTGGGCGGCCATCATCGATCGCTGGTCGCCGTTCCACACGGCCAGCCATCCGAGGCGATAAAAGCGTTGAAACACCGGATGGGATGCGGGCGCCGTAGCGACCAGATGAACGCCGTCGTGCATGTCCGCGGCTTCGACGCGGGCGGGGAAGGTCTCGGTGTCGCCGCCCGATTCGACTGTCAGGGAGCGGCGCTGCGGCGCCCGGTCGGCGGCCAGCGACAGGCCGATCTTGCCCGATCCGGGCGTGCACATGAGGCTGAGCGGCACGTCGTCGGACTGGGCCAGTCCATAGGACAGGCGAGGTTCGTCCGGATCCTCGTTCAGGAACCAGTCGTAACCGGCGACAGGCAGGGGGGCGGCGCTGGTCGCCATAGGCGCGACCGTGGGCGCGCAGGCGCCGAGGGCGGACAGGGCGGCGACGACGGCGGCGGTCAGCCGGAAAGAGAGGCGCATCCTGATCCCTATCCGGTGCACAGTTCGGCGAAGCGGCGCAGTTTGGGCAGATTCGCCCGGTCGATCTCTATGGTTTGGGCCTGTTCGCCCAGCGAGAGCGACAGCCGCCCGGAGGCAAGGAAGGCGGCGAAGACCGGGTGATCGGCGCGCAGCACCGCCTCCAGTCGGCCGCGTCGCGCGCGGGCCTCGACCTCGGCCGAAGCGGCGCGGGAGCGGATGACCGCGAAACCGTCGGCGCCCGGCGCGTCATGGAAGGCCAGGCGCACGATGCTTGAGCCCGGCGCGCATTCCAGTGTGGTGCGCAGGCGCGGCGTGTCGGGGATTTCATTGGCCAGGACCAGCGGCCCGTCGCCGCTGTAGAGGGTCCAGGTCCAGCCTTCGGATGGGCGCGGCGTTCGCGCGGGCGTCGCGGCCTGAGGCCGTTCAGTCGGCGGCTGGGCTCCGCTCTGAGACGCCGTCTGCACGGCCAGGGCGAAGAGCATGGCCTGGGACAGGCCGAGCAGTGAGGTCATGTTTCAGCCCCCGCTGAGGAAAACCGGGGGACTGTGGTCACGCATGTCCCGAAGCGCAATAGCTAAGGAAGCCCTGGACCATGCGCCGCTCGGCGCGGGTGGCGGTCAGCTGACGATCGCCGGCCTCGGTCTGGACGGTCATCCGTCCGCCGCGCGCCAGTCCCGTGAGGGCCGCATCGCCCAGCGGCAGGCGCGCTTCAAAGGCCTCGCCGTTCGACAGGGGGTCGATGGGCTGCGGCCCGTGCGAAGCCAGGACCAAGCCTGCGCTGCGCGGCTGAACGTCGCCATAGACCACGGCCGAGCCTTCGCCCGGCGCGCAGGTCAGCATCAGGGCCAGCTGGTCCGAGTCCGGCAGGCCATAGGCCAGTTTCGCCATCGCGCCCTCGCGCAGCACATGCCAGCCCGCGACCGGCTCGGTTTCGCCTCGCGGCGCCGAAGGCGCTTGGGTCGCCGCATGGGCTGCAAAGGCGGCCAGGCCCACGGCGCTCAGGATTGGAAAAAGGCTCTTACGCATCACAAGTTCACCCGCGTTCGACAGAGCAAACGCGGGTCGCTTGTTAAGAGTTCACGGCTCCGCTGGGCCGCGCGCGATTCAGTGATCGGGTGCGGCTGGAATCACACGTTTCGGTGAACGCGGATCAGAAGGGGCTGAACCGCTCGACCAGGGATTGGGCGGCAGGCGTCGCCTGCATCCGGCTGATGTCGCCGCGCCCGCCGTAGCTGATGCGCGCTTCGGCGATCTGGCTGTGGCGGATGGTGTTGGCGCTGGAGATGTCCTCGGGCCGGACGATGCCGGCGACGGTCAGCTCGCGCACCTCGCGGTTGGTGCGCACTTCTTGCCGACCCTGGATGACCAGGTTGCCGTTGGGCATGACGGCGGTGACGACAGCTGCCACCGTCAGGTTGACCCGCTCCGAGCGGTTGACGCTGCCCGAGCCGTTGGCGTTCACGGCGCCTTGCGTGCCGATCATGTTGGCGGCGTCGAAACCGCCGGGGAAGGCGCGGCCCAGGCTGTTCTCCAGCCCGAAGAAGTTGGTCACCCCGCCCGAGGCGCTGTTGGTGCGATTGCGCTGGGTCGAGTTCTGGGTCTGGGCGCGGTCGTTGATGTCGATGGCGACGGTCAGGATGTCGCCGACGCGGCGCGCGCGCTGGTCGCCGAAGAAGCTGCGCGCGCCGGTGCGCCACAGGCTGTTGGCGCTGGCCGAGGTCGGCTCGGGCAGATAGGCCTGCTCGACCGGGACCAGGGCGGCCGGATAGCCGATGGGCGCCAGTTCCGGGCCCTTCACCGCCTCGATGGCGGTGGAGCAGGCGGCCAGCGAAAGGGCCGACACGGACAGGGCGATGAGGGGCAGGGTGCGCATGATGTCTCTCTCGCTCAACGGGAGGCGAACTGTTGCGGGTTGCGGCGAGCCATCTGGGCGGCGGGACCGGCGACGGCCCGGCCGGGCGCTACGGCCACGGCGTCGATGGTGCGGTTGGACTGGACGTTCAGGATCGGCACGGCCTCGCCCGCCGAGGCGTTGCGCGTCGCCTTGCCGGTGACGGTCAGTTCGACGCCGTCGCTCAGATAGGCCACTTCGACCATGTCGTTGCGCGCGATGACCTGGGGCGAGGCCAGGTCGCGCTGGGCCACGGGCGAACCGGCGCGCAGGGCGCGTTTGGTCTGAAGCCCGATCACGACTTCGGCGTCCTGGGGCGCGCCTGCCGGGGCCAGGTGCGACTGGACCGAGGCCCAGATCACGTCTTCAGGCTGCACCACCTCGCCGGCGGCCAGACTGCGGGCGTAGGTCAGGACCTCGACGCTGGCGCTCGCTCGCGAGGACGCGCCGACGCTGGCGATGGCGGGCCGGGCCGAGGTTTCGGCCGCAGCGGGGCCGCCTTCACGCACCACGATGCGACGCAGGCCGTTGGGGTTGCTCCATTCCAGCCCGGCGCGGCGCGCCGCGATCTGTACCTGAGAGGCTTCCAGCACGGCGGTGGGGCCGACGCGGCGGCCGACCACGACATCAGCCGCCTCGCCCGCGTTGTCGAACAACTCGCCCAGGGTGATGCGGCCATCATCGTCGACCGGATCGGGCAGCAGGCTGACCGGCCCGGCCCATGCGGGGGCAGCCAGTGCGGCGACGGCGACGGCCAGGACGGGGGCGAGGATCAGGGCGCGCTTCATGACTTAGCTCTTCACCTGGGCCGTGACGGCCAGCATGTCGTCGGCGGTGGTGATGACCTTGGAGTTCATCTCATAGGCCCGCTGGGCCACGATCAGGGCGGTAATTTCGCTGACCGCGTCGACGTTGGAAGACTCGGTATAGTGCTGCAACAGATTACCGTAGCCGACCTCGCCGGGCACGCCGACCGTGGCGGGGCCCGAAGCCGCCGTCTCCAGCAGCAGGTTGTCGCCGATGGCTTCCAGGCCTGCTTCGTTGAAGAAGGTCGCCAGCTCCAGCTGGCCCACGACCTGCGGCTCCGGCTCGCCCTGGGTGGTCACCTGGACCTGGCCCGACTTGGAGATGGTGACGTCCAGCGCGTCCTGTGGGATGGCGATGGCGGGCTCGACCGCATAGCCGTCGTCGGTCACCAGCTGGCCTTCGCCGTTGATGGTGAAGTTGCCTGCCCGCGTATAGGCCAGCTCGCCCGAGGGCAGGGTGATCTGGAAATAGCCCTTGCCCTGAATGGCGACGTCATAGGTGTTGCCGGTGCGGTTGGGGCTGCCCTGTTCGGTGATGCGGTAGACGCTGCCCGCCTTGACGCCCGAACCGATCTGGATGCCGGTCGGCACCACGGTGCCCTGCGACGAGGACTGGGCCCCCATGCGCTCGACGTTCTGATACAGCAAGTCCTGGAACTCGGCCCGCTGACGCTTGAAGCCGACCGTGTTCATGTTGGCGATGTTGTTGGAGATGACCTCCACGTTCAGCTGTTGGGCGGCCATGCCGGTGGCGGCGGTGCGAAGCGCGCGCATGTCTCAGCTCTCCCTTACGAAACCCGGCCCAGCCGCTCGATCGAGCGGCGCGACAGGTCGTTGGTGTTTTCGATCATCTTGGTCACGCGCTCATAGGCGCGGTTGATCTCGATGAGGTTGGTGATTTCCATCAGGGTGTTGACGTTCGACCCTTCCAGCGTCCCTTGACGCACCTGGGCGTCGGTCGCCTCCATCGGCTCGGCGCCGGACGTGTTCCGGTACAGGCCGTCGCCGGACTTCTGCAGCACCGACAGGTCGTCGAAACGCACCACGGTCAGGCGGCCGATCGGCTGGCCCTGCTGGCTGACCGTGCCGTCGTGGGCGACGCTGACGGGGCCGCGTTGCGGGTCCAGATCCAGTTCGGCGCCGTCGGCCATGACCAGCAGGCCCTGTTTGGTCGTCAGCCGCCCTTCGGGATCGGTGACGAAGGAGCCGTCGCGGGTATAGGCGGGGCCGGTCGGCGTCTGCACCGTGAAGAAGGCCCCTTCGCCCTCGATGGCGAAGTCCAGGTCGCGGCCGGTCTGCTTCAGCGCGCCCTGGCCGAAGTCGCGGCCGACGCCCTTGTCCAGGACGAAACTGGCCGAGGGGCGGATGGCGTCGTTGCGGGCGCGCTCGCCGATCTCGGTCCCGACCATCAGCTGCTCGACCTTGAAGCCGGTGGTGTCGGCGTTGGCGACGTTGTTGGCCACGATGTCCAGCTCGCGGCGAAGCGTCATCTGGCGTGACAATCCGATATAGGCGGCGTTTTCCACGAGCGGGCTCCTTTCGCCCTTTCCCGTCGCAACGACCGTGCCAACAGGGTTAACGCCCGTAGAATGGGGGTTTGAGCAGTTCTGAGCCGTGCGGCGCCCGGCAGGATTTGCCGATTGTAAACGCCTCGTTAACCAAAACAGGGCCACACCCGGCATGTGAGGATCGGGGCGGCTTGGGCATGCTGAAACTGAAGCTGGGCAAGAAGAAGAGCGAGGCGCCGGTCGGCGACGACGCCAACCTGCCCGCCGTAAGCGAGGCCGCGCCCGGCGCTGAGGGCGAAGACGGCGCCGCCGAGGCCTCGGGCAAGAAGAAGATCCCGCTGCTGTTCATCATCATTCCGGCGGCGCTTGTGGTGCTGGGCGGGGGCGGCGCGACCGCCTTCATGCTGATGAAGCCCAAGTCCGCCGAGGCGGCGGGCGGTCACGCGGCTCCAGCCAAGGAAGACAAGAAAAAGGACGGCGGCGGTCACGGCGGCGGCAAGGAGGGCGAGGCGCCCGCCGGCGCAGGCAAGATCGCGGCCGGTCCTGACGGCGTGACCTTCTACACCCTGCCGGACATGATCGTGAACATTCAGTCGGTGGACGGGCGTCCGACCTATCTGAAGCTGCGGCTGACGCTCGAGATGAAGGACGCCTCGGTGGCCTCGCACCTCCAGGCCGAGGCGCCGCGGATGCAGGACATGTTCCAGGGCTTCCTGCGCGAACTGCGCCCCGAGGATCTGGCCGGGTCGGCCGGGTCGTATCAGCTGCGCGCCGAGATCTTGCGCCGCGTCAACCTGATCGCGGCGCCCGGCAAGGTCGACGCCGTGCTGATCGAAGAAATGCTCGTGCAGTAATGAGCGACACCCTGGCTCCCGACAACGAACTGGATCCCTTCGGCGGCGACGCCGACCTGGGCGCCGATCTGGGCGCGGGTCTGTCCGAGCGCGTGCTGAACCAGGATGAGATCGACAGCCTGCTGGGCTTCGACATGGGCGGCGGCGACGATGATGAGCGCAGCGGCATCCGCGCCATCATCAACTCGGCCCTGGTCTCCTACGAGCGCCTGCCGATGCTCGAAATCGTCTTCGACCGCCTGGTGCGGCTGATGACGACCAGCCTTCGCAACTTCACCTCCGACAACGTCGAGGTCAGCCTCGACACCATCAGCTCCATCCGCTTCGGCGACTATCTGAACTCCATCCCGCTGCCGGCCATCCTGGCGGTGTTCCGCGCCGAGGAGCTGGATAACTACGGTCTGCTGACGGTCGATTCCAACCTGATCTACTCCATCGTCGACGTCCTGCTGGGCGGGCGTCGCGGCACGGCGGCCCTGCGGATCGAGGGGCGGCCCTACACCACCATCGAACGGGTGCTGGTGCAGCGGATGGTCGAGGTCATCCTGAATGACGCGCGGCAGGCCTTCGAGCCCCTGACCCCTGTCCACTTCAATCTGGACCGGCTGGAAACCAACCCTCGCTTCGCCGCCATCGCACGCCCCGCCAACGCCGCCATCCTGGTCAAGCTGCGCATCGACATGGAAGATCGCGGCGGCCGGGTCGAACTGCTGCTGCCCTATTCGACGCTGGAGCCGATCCGCAAGATGCTGCTGCAGCAGTTCATGGGCGAGAAGTTCGGCCGCGACAACATCTGGGAAGGCCACCTGGCCACCGAGCTCTGGACCACCGAGACCGAGGTGCGCTGCGTTCTGGACGAGCAGCAGATGCCCCTGTCCAAGGTGTTGGACCTGAAGGTCGGCGACACGCTGATGCTGAACGCCACGCCTGAGTCCGAAGTCTCGGTGCGGGCGGGATCCATCCCGCTGACGACAGGCAAGATGGGCCGCAAGGGCCAGCACATCGCCGTCCGCGTCGAAGGCCCCATCAGCACCGACGCCGCCGCCCGTATCGCCAGAGGGACCCGCTGACATGACCGGCATCATCCTCGACTCCATCCTCATGCTGCTGCTGGTCGCGGCCATCGGCTACGGCATCAAGCTGGAGCGCAAGCTGAAGACCCTGCGCGAGGGTCAGCTGGCCTTCGCCGCCGCCGTGACCGAGCTGAACAGCGCCGCCGGACGCGCCGAACAGGCCCTGGCCACCCTGCGCGCCTCGGGTCAGGAGACGGACCTGCTGCACGACCGCATCATCAAGGCCCGCGCGGTGAAGCAGGAGCTGGAGGTGTTGATCGCCCGCGCCCCGGCCCGCCCGGTCGACAGCCGCATCGAAACGCGCGAGGACGAACGCCGCGCCGCCGCCAGGGCTCTGGCCGAGATCGAGGCGACCGCCGAGGCCGAACCGGCCCGCGCCTCTGCGGTCTCGCCTCTGCTGGATGACGAGACCCGCGCCCGCCGCATGGCCGCCCTGATGGAGCGCATCGAAGGCGCTCGCGCGGTCATGAAGGCCCCATCACCCAAGCCTGCGCCCGCGCCTGAGCGCGCCTCGCCGGTGATGCAGGCCCTGGCCGCTAACCATGCTGCGCAACAGAGCCTAAACCGCGCCCGCCGTAGTCTGGACGACGACCTGTTCGCTGCTTGATGTTGGCCCCTATGTCCGAGGCGCGGCCTCGGACGACTTGAGGGGCGCTGGTGTTACGCCGCTTTTTTCCTGAGTTTGACCGATGAGCAAGCTGCCCCGCCTTCTGCCCCTGATCGCCGTCGCCATCGGCGGCGTCGTGGCCGTGCGCGCTGCGGGCGTGGCGCCGGATCTGTTTCAGGGCGCGACCGCCTGGGCTCAGGAAGCCGTCGTGAAGGAAGGCGAGGGTGCCAAGCCTGAGCCCAAACCCGCGCCGGCCGTCTGCGCCCTGACGCCCGAACAACTGGCCCAGCAGGCGGGGATTTCTCCGGCCGAGCTGCGCATCATCCAGTCCCTGTCCAAACGCCGCGACGCCCTGGATGCGCGCGACGCCGACTTCGCCACCACCCTGCCGCTGATGGTGGCCGCCGAGCAGAAGCTGGACGCCAAGCTGCAGGCTCTGGAAGCCCTCAAGAGCGAGATCGGCGCCCTCATCGGCCAGGTCGACGAAAAGGAAAAGGCGGAAGAGGATCGTCTGGTCGCCGTCTACTCCGCCATGCGGCCCAAGGAGGCGGCGGCGGTCTTCGCCACCCTGGACGACAGCGTGCGCCTGCCGGTCGCCTCGGCCATGCGCCCCCGGACCCTGGCCGCCATCATGGCCCAGATGCCGCCCGCCGCCGCGCGTGAACTGACCGAGAAGCTGGCCAAGCGCTTCCAGGCCGAGCAGTACGCCGCCCGCGCCGCCGCCGTGGCTGCGCCCGCTGCGACCGCTCCGACCCCGACCCCAGCCGCCCAGCCTGCGGCGCCTGCGCCCGCGCCCGCCCAGGCGGCCCAGACGACGCCGCGCCGTCCTGCGGCTCGACCCGCCGCCCAACCGGCGCGAACGGCGGCTGCGCCCGCCGAAACCGGTCCGCGCCCCTATGCGGCAGCGGCCGACGCCCCGGCCGGGGCGCGCCAGTCGGTGCAGTAATCGCCCTAGCTCCTCCGCTATTGAGGGGAGGGGGGAGAATGGTTGTCGCGAACCGCCCGCGCGGCTATTCAGCCCGCTTCGCCTTTTCATGAGACCTGCCATGTCCGACGCCCTGCCTGACCGCCTTTCGGTCGATCCTGACAGCCCCTTCCACGACGCCGACCTGCTGGCGCGCGGCGTGGGCATCCGCTTCAAGGGCGAGGAAAAGACCAACGTCGAGGAATACTGCGTCTCGGAAGGCTGGGTGCGCCTGGCCGTCGGCAACCGCGTCGACCGCCGCGGCAAGGCTCTGACCGTCAAGCTGCAAGGCCCGGTCGAACCCTTCATCAAGGGCGAGTGATTTCCGCTCTGGCGGCGAAGCTGAGACTTTCGGTCGCAGCCTTCGCCCGCTAGGGTCCGCGCCTCATTGTAGAGTTGGGGAGGCGCACTTGTCGTTCAATGCTCGTCTGATGGCCGCCAGCGCTTTGGCGCTCGGCCTGATCGCCACGCCGGTCCTGGCCCAGGACGCCAGGACCATCCGCGCCGCCGAACAGGTGCGCGACCAGGCGCTGAAGGGCAATATCGCCCTCGACTACGTCACCCAGATCACCACCCGCTTCGGCCCGCGCCCGGCGGGTTCGCGCGCCGAGCAGGACGCCTCGGCCTGGGCGGCCGATTACATGCGCGCCCACGGCTTCCAGAACGTCCGCATCGAGACCTTCCCCCTGATCGGTTGGGAGCGGGGCGAGGAGAACGCCGAGATCCTCGGCGCCCGTCCGCAGAAGCTGGTCGTGGCGGCGCTCGGCCACTCCATCGCCACCCCCGCCGAGGGCGTCGAGGCGGACATCGTCTTCTTCGACGGCCTGGACGCGTTGGCGGCCGCGCCCGCCGGCTCGCTGACCGGCAAGATCGCGGTGGTCGACGGCGGCCAGATGGTGCGCATGCAGAACGGCTCGGGCTACGGCTCTCTCTCGCGCATTCGCAGCGTTGGCCCGACCGAGGCGGCCAAGCGCGGCGCGGTCGCCTTCGTGATGCGCTCGGCCGGGTCGGACGAGCACCGGATGCCGCACACCGGCACCACCCGCTATGTCGACGGCAAGGTGCCGCTGCCGTCCTTCGCGCTCAGCGCGCCCGACGCCGATCAGATCGCGCGCCTGGTCGGGATGGGCGAGACGGTGCGCCTGCGCCTGAAATCCACCGCCCATACCTATGAGACGGTCAGCCAGAACGTCATCGGCGACATCGTCGGCGCCGCGCGTCCGGACGAGATCATCGTCCTGGGCTCGCACATGGACAGCTGGGATCTGGGCACCGGCGCCATCGACGACGCCGCCGGCGGCGCCATCACCCTGGCGGCGGCCAAGCTGATCGCCGAACAGGGCCGGCCGGCCCGCACGATCCGCGTGGTCCTGTACGGCTCCGAAGAGGTCGCCCAGCCGACCGATCACGGCAACGGCGGCGGCGCCTATGTCCGCAACATCGGCGCAGGCGTCGAGAAGCACGTCATCGCCGGCGAAAGCGACTTCGGCGCTGACCGCGTCTACGCCCTGGGTCTGCCGCCCGGGTCGCAAGGCACCGACTTCGCCAAGGTCGCCGAGCGCGTTCTGCGGCCGCTGGGCGTCCTGCCGGGCGAGCCGGAACTGTATGGCGGGGTCGACATCGGCCCGCTGGCCAAGGCGGGCGTCCCGGTCTTCGGCCTGCGCCAGGACGGCACGCGCTATTTCGACCTGCACCACACCGCCGACGATACGCTGGACAAGATCGGCCCGGCCCAGATGACGCAGAACGTCGCCACCTGGGCGGCTCTGGTGCGCCTGATCGCCGATTCAGATGTGGACTTCCGGGCCGCTCGTGCGGCACAGGAGGCCAAGCGCTGAGACGCGCCCTGCGAGCGTGGCGGAACTGGTAGACGCAAGCGACTTAAAATCGCTCGACCTCGGTCGTGCGGGTTCGATTCCCGCCGCTCGCACCATGAATGGCTTTATCGAGTTGCGCCCCCTGGCCGGCTTTTGGGGCTGGCCCTCCAGGCGCCGGCGTGACCCGAGCGATCAACTGGGATAACAGGGCTCCCTTGCGCCGCATTTCCGGCAGCGTTGGCGGAGGCGTGACTTGGCAAGAGTATTCCCCCTTCTGATTGCGCTCGTCCTGAGCATGAGCTTCGCCCAGCCTGCTTGTGCGATGCAGATCTTCGTCAAGACTCTGACCGGCAAGACCATTGCCCTTGAGGTAGAGCCGAGCGATTCGATCGACGCCGTGAAGGCGAAGATTCAGGACAAGGAAGGCATCCCTCCTCACCAGCAGCGCCTGGTCTTCGCTGGAGTGCTGTTGGAAGACGGGCGCACGCTTGCTGATTACAATATCCAGAAGGAGACCACTCTCCATCTGGTTTTGCCGGCGGCGGCGGTCCCGACCATGTCCGAATGGGCGTTGATCATTCTTGCCTTGGGCCTGGCGGGCGGCGCGGGCGTCGCCATCCAGAGGCGGCGGCTCGCCTGAGCCTTTTCGCGCCAGACGGAACAGCTGGATCAGAACCAAGCGCCTGCGTTCTCGAACGCAGGCGTTTTGCATTTTGGCCGCGTGCGAGGCGCCCCTTCAAGGCGGCGGCGATCAGCGGTCTGGCAGGGCGCGTTCACCCGCTGCATGAAAATCAATGTCGATGAATGAAGTGTTCGGTGTCGGCCGATTTCTTCGCCTTGAACCAGCATTTGTTGCGGGTAAAGTATAAAGCGTGATGAATATGGTTTTAGTTCATTTTCCCGTGCCGACAGTTAAGTTTGAATGATCTTGGTTTGATTGTCTATCGCCTTGCTGGAAAAGGCCCGATTTCTGTCAAGCCATTTGCGCTGCACAAAAACTTTATCTCGGCTTTGCCGTTGATGTATTAAGCTGTCTTCTCGTGGCTTGCGGGAGCGAGCCGCGCGGCGCGCCGGACGCGCCTTTCCTTACGCCTGGCGTTTTCGTCGGGTGCGAACGCAACCGTGACATCCCGTCTGCCTGCGCCTGGGGGCGCGGCGGCGTCTTTGCGGCTGCGCGTAGGGCGGGTCGGGGGCTCGCCGGAAGTAGAACAGACAGGAGCGCAGGCGCGCGTGGACGACTTACAACTTCAACAACTGGGCGGGCCGCTGACGATCGGCCTGCTGGTGCTGTTCTTCGGCCTGACCATGCTGATTTCCTTCCGGATCAGCCGACGCAAGGAAAACGCCGACGCCTATATGACCGCCGGGAACGGGATCGGTCTGGGCGTCTCCGCCGCCTCGATGACGGCGACCTGGATCTGGGCGGCGTCGATGTATGCGTCCGCCACCTCGGGCTACGTCTACGGCATATCGGGGCCGATCCATTATGGGCTGTGGGGGGCGCTGATGATCCTGTTCATCTACCCCTACGGCCGCCGCATCCGCGCCGTGGCGCCGCGCGCCCATACGCTGGCCGAGGTCATGTACGCCCGGCACGGCCGCTCCAGCCAGCTGATGCTGGCGGGCTCCAACGTTCTGGGCAGCGTGATCAGCCTGACATCCAACTTCATCGCCGGCGGCGCCCTGATCTCCATGCTGTCGCCGTTCAGCTTCAGCCAGGGCATCGTCGTCATCGCCGGCGGGGTGCTGCTCTACACCCTGTGGTCGGGCTTCCGCGCCTCGGTCCTGACCGACTTCATCCAGGTCTGCGCCATGCTGGGCGCCGTGGTGGTGATCATCCCGGCCATCTTCTTCGCCATGGGCGGCCCGGCGGTCTTCATCGAAGGCGCGTCCAATCTGACGCCGCAGCAGACCAGCTTCTTCTCGTCCGACGCCTTCCTGAACCAGGGCGCGCCCTATATCGCCGCCGTCCTGGCCTACGCCATCGGCAACCAGACCATCGCCCAGCGCCTGTTCGCCGTGCGCGAGGATCTGATCCGGCCGACCTTCATCACCGCCACGGTCGGTTACGGCGCGACCATCATCGGCATCGGCATGCTGGGCGTGGTGGCTCTCTATGCCGGGATCAATCCGATGGAGGGGGACCTCAACAACCTGATCCCGCAACTGGCCGGGACCTATTTCGGGCCTGTGCTGCTCAGCATCTTCTTCATCATGATCATCGGCTCGCTGGCCTCGACGGCGGATTCCGATCTGTCGGCCCTGTCGTCGATCATGATGGCCGACATTTACGGCCGTGCGGGCAAGCGCAAGGCCGACCCGCGCCTGATGCTGACCGTCGGGCGCGCCACCATGGTCATCGCTACCGGCGCGGCGCTGTATTTCGCCGGGGCGCGGATGAACATCCTGGACCTGCTGGTCCTGGTCGGCGCCATCTGGGGCGCGCTGGTCTTCCCCGTCATCGCCAGCTTCTATTGGGAGAAGGTGACCAACAAGGCCTTCACCGTCTCGGTGCTGGCGGCGCTGGCGATCTTCTTCCCGGTGCGGTTCGGCTGGATCCCGATGGACGGCGCTGTCGGCTATGTCTTCGACGTGATCGCCGTGGTCGGCGTCGGCGTGGTCGCGGGCCTGATGACCTTCGGCTTCTTCGGCGCGAGAGCGGCGCGGATCGTGGGCTTCATCGCCGCGGTGGCCGTGGCGCCCTTCGCCATCGGCTTCCTGCATGACTACGCCGTGCTCAGCGGCTCGCTGATCGCCTATGCCGTCAGCACCGTGGTCTGCACCGCCATGTCGCTGTCCAATCAGGACGGCTTCGACTTCTCGCGCATCGCCCGCATGACCGGCGACTTCGATGTGGAGGAAGCCGAACCCGCCGCCGCCTCTGCGGCCGCCCCCGCCTGTTCGGGCTCGCAAATCCCCCAACCTCGCTAACAGGAGATCGCAATGACCCCTTTCTGGCTGACGACCTATGTCCTGATGTGGCCCGTCATCGTTGCGGGCGTGCTGGCCTTCATCGCCCGCGCCTTCTTTAAGGAGTGGCTGGACGCGCACCGGCGCGGCGAGCCGATGATCTGATGTCGAAGGGGGCTGCGGCCCCCTTTTTCATGCCCTGACTGTCTTGGACCCGTCATTGCAGACGGCTAGGGGTTGGAAGACATTCTGCTTCGCCTGGAGTTCCTGATGATCCGCAGCCGCCTTCTCGCCTCCGCCCTGGGGCTGACTCTCGGGCTTGCCGCCATGAGCGGAGTTGCACAGGCGGCCGAGGCGGCGTCCCCGAAGGCGGCCGCGACAGCGACCCCCGCGGGCGAGCGGGCCTCGCCCTCGCTGATCGTCACCATCGTAGTGGACCAGCTCAGCGCCAATCTGTTCAACCAGTATCGCAGCCAGTTCACCGGCGGGCTCAAGACCCTGGCCGATCAGGGCCTGGTCTCGATCAACGGCTATCAGACCCACGGCGTGACGGTGACCTGCGCCGGTCACTCCACCGTCCTGACGGGGGTGCACCCGACCCGCAGCGGCATTCCGGCCAACGACTGGATCGACACCCGGACGGGGCAGGACACCTACTGCCTCGCCGCGCCGCAGAACACCCTGGCTCACGGCAAGAACACCGACAACGGCCCGGTCGGCCCGGAACAGCTCAGCGCCTCGACCCTGGGCGACTGGCTCAAGGCGGTCAGCCCTGAGAGCCGCGTCTATGGCGTGTCGGGCAAGGATCGCGGCGCCATCACCCTGGCGGGCCACAAGGGCGACGGCGCCTTCTGGCTGACCGACGGCTTCGGCTTCACCACCTATGTCGAGCCGGGTCAGTCGGCGCAGGCGCGGCTGGCGCCGGTGGCGGCGATCAACGCCCGCATGGCCGAGCGATTCAGCCCCGCCACGCCCAGCTGGACCTATACCAACGAAGCCTGCCGCCGTCTGGAAGGGCAGTGGACCATCGCGGGCCAGACCTTCGACTCCAAACTGCCGCCGGTGAACGACCGCTTCGACAACTCGCCGGTGCTGGACGAGCTGACGCTGGAAGGCGCCATCGAACTGCTGGAGACGCAGCAACTGGGCCGTCGCGGCGTCACCGACATGCTGGGCGTCAGCCTGTCGGCCACCGACCGGATCGGCCACGGCTTCGGCACTCAGGGCCCTGAAATGTGCGAGCAGATGCTGCGTCTAGACGCGGCCCTGGGCGCCTTCCTTGACCGGCTGTCGACCATCCCCGGCGGAGTGATCGTGGCGTTGACGGCCGACCACGGCGGTTCGGACTTCCCCGAGCGGTCGGCGGTCGAGGGCTATCCCCACGCGGGCCGGGTCGACCGCGCCCTGCAACCGCGCGTCAATGCGGCGCTGAAGGCCCGTTTCGGTCTCAACGCCGATCCGGTCGTGTCCTCGGCGGGCGGCTTCGTCATCGTCGACAAGGACCGCAGGTCGCTGGCCGAGCCGCTGCGCTCGGAGGTGCTGGCGGCCGCTGTCGAACTGCTGAACGCCGAGCCGCAGGTGGCCCTGGCCGTGTCGCGGGACGAACTTCTGGCTGAGCCTGCGCCGGCCTCGCTCAATCCCGAAGACCTCAGCGTGCGCGAACGCCTGCGTCTGTCAGCCGTAGCGGGCCGTTCGCCCGACATCCTGCGCGCCTGGCAGCCGGGCCTGACCGGCCAGGGCCGCGTCGGCGGCGCCATCTCCAGCCACGGTTCGCCCTGGGAATACGACCGCCGCGTGCCGATCGTCTTCTGGTGGCCGGGCGCGCAAGGCCGGGAGCGCTTCCTGCCGATGCGCACCATCGACATCGCCCCGACCCTGGCCAATCTCATCGGGATCGAACCGGGCGCTCCGATCGACGGCCGCTGCATGGACCTGCCTCAGTTCGCCAAGGGCCGGTGCGCGGCGGAATAGGTCGCGGAGGTGACAGGAGTGATCCCTTCTGGGCTGACGCGCACGGCGAGCGGCGTATGAGGGCGGATTTTTCCGCTCTCAACCGCTTGCGCCAGCATGTCTAAAAAACGGTCCGGCTGATCTAGAGGGAGACGGGTCAGGTCGCGAGCGCTGTAGAGCCACCATTGGCTGTTGAGCAGCCGGCGGATCGTGTCAGGGCGATGGCGCCAGCCGATGATTGTCGCGGGATTGCCGCCGGCGATGGCGTAGGGCGGCACGTCCTTGGTTACTACGCTTCCGGCGGCGACGATGCAGCCTGTCCCGAGCGTGACGCCCATGCTCAGGGTCACGTCGCGTCCGACCCAGACATCATGCTCGATGACCGGATAGGGCTTCACGCCGATCGGGGAAAATTTGAACGCTTCTACGGCGTTCTCATCCACGTGTCCCCGAACGATGTCGTTATGAGGCCGAAAAGCGATGATGGAGGTCGTCACCCAGTCTATCGGATGGGTGGAGTCCAATATGGCCAAGCCTGTCGATATCGAACAATAGCGTCCTATCCGCATGGCTTCGTGAAGCGCCGAATAGGAGTAGCTGTGCATGCCCATGGCGCACAGGCCGGACGACGCGTCGCCGCCGATCGAGGGTGTGTAAGGGCCTTTATAGAGTACACATGGTCCCTCTATCTCAAAGGTTCTCATGACGCGGATATCGGTATCCACTCGCGCCCAACCATAGGTTTTTGATGGAGGCGGGGTATTCTGGCACAGCATCACGCCTGCATTGTAGAGGTGGTCAAGGCCTTCACGGGTGACGCGCATGGTACTCTTTAAACTGGGTCTGTGAGCGTGCAGGACTACAGTACCGCGAACGGTTCGCCACCCCATAACTCATCTGAAGACAAAGAGAGCTGGCGGATCTGGCGCTCATAAACTCGTGTTTCCGCGGCTTGAGGCGCTCTTACGCCCCTGCCGTTTCCTTGGCACAAGGGCTTGAGAAACGCCTCTGAGGGGAGGCGTCGGCCGTCAGAGCCACACGAGGAAACCCGTTTATGCAAAGAGCCCGCCGCGCCCGCATCGTCGCGACACTCGGACCCGCCAGCCGCGCGCCGGGAACCGTCAAGGCGCTGGCCCAGGCCGGGGTGGACGTCTTTCGCCTGAACTTCAGCCACGGCTCGCACGACGATCACGCCGCCGCCTTCAAGGCCGTGCGCGGCGCCGAGATGGCGCTGAAGCGGCCGCTGGGCGTGCTGGCCGACCTGCAAGGCCCCAAGCTGCGGCTGGGCCGCTTCGCCGATGTCGAGATCGACGTGAAGCCCGGCCACAAGATGCGTTTCGACCTGGACCCGGCTCTGGGCGACGAGACCCGTGTGCAGATGCCGCATCCGGAGATTTTCCGCGCCTTGCGCCCGGGCATGCTGCTGCTGATCGACGACGGACGCGTGCGCCTGCGCGTGGGCGAGCGCACCGACGAGTGGTGCGACGTCACGGTCGAAAGCGGCTCCAAACTGTCGGACCGCAAGGGGGTCGCCGTGCCCGAGGCGGTGGTGCCGGTCTCGGCCCTGACGCCCAAGGATCGCGAGGACCTGGCCTTTGCGCTTCGTCTCGGCGTTGACTGGGTGGCCCTCAGCTTCGTGCAGAAGGCCGAGGACATGGCCGAGCTGAAAAGCATCGTGAACGGTCAGGCCGCCTGTCTGGCCAAGATCGAAAAGCCCCAGGCCCTGAACGATCTGGATAGTATCCTCGACTATTGCGACGGCGTCATGGTCGCGCGCGGCGATCTGGGCGTCGAGATGGAGCCGGAAGAGGTGCCGGTCGCCCAGAAGAAGATCCTGCGCGCCGCCCGCCAGCGCGGGGTGCCCGCCATCGTCGCCACTCAGATGCTGGAATCCATGACCAGTTCGCCCGCCCCGACGCGGGCGGAGGCGTCCGACGTGGCCAACGCCGTCTATGAGGGGGCCGACGCCCTGATGCTGTCGGCCGAGACAGCGGCCGGCGACTATCCGCTGGAAGCGGTGGCCATCATGAACCGCATCATGGAACGGGTGGAGCGCGACCCCCTGTGGCCAGGCCTGATGGACGCCGAACACGCCGGGATGGACATCGACGATGTCGACGCCCTGGTCGCGGCGGCGAGGAAGGCGGCCGAGGCGTCCTCGACGGCCTGCATGGTGGTGTTCACCACCCTGGGCGGCACGGCCCGGCGCATGTCGCGCGAGCGGCCGCTGCAGCCGGTTCTGGCCCTGACGCCAAAGCCGGAGACGGCGCGCCGGCTGGCCCTCGTCTGGGGTCTGGAGCCGCGCCTTGGCGATCAGCCGACCTCGCTGGAGGGTTTGACCGACGATGCAGTCCAGGCGGCCATGCTTTACGGCCTCGCCGAGCCGGGCCAGCGCATCCTCATCCTGGCCGGAACGCCGTTTGGCGCGCCGGGCGCGGCGAATCTGTTGCGTCTGGCCCATGCTCCGGCCCATGCTGCGCCTCGCGGCGGACAAGGGGCGAGGCGCGCCCGCGGAACCTGACGGGACGGGATGATCAAATACATCGGCTCAAAGCGGGCGCTTCTGGGCCATGTGGCGGGAGCGGTGCGGGCGGCCTTGCCTGATGGAGGCATGGTCTGCGACCTGTTCTCCGGCACGGCGCGCGTCGGTCACCGGCTGAAGCGCGACGGCTTCCGCGTCTGGTCGAACGATCACAACGCCTATGCCCATGTCCTGGCCACGACCTATGTGCAGGCGGACCGCGAAGTCTGGGCCGAGCGCGCCGAGGCCGTGCTGGCCGAACTGCGCACCGTGCAGCCAGAGGCCGGCTGGTTCACCCGCACCTTCTGCGAAGAGGCCCGCTTCTTCCACCCCGACAACGGCGCCCGTATCGACGCCATGCGCGAACGCATCGAAACGATGGGGCTGGAGCCGGAGCTGAAGGCCGTCGTCCTGGTCGCCCTGATGGAGGCGGCCGACCGCGTGGATTCCACGGCGGGCCTGCAGATGGCCTATATGAAGCAGTGGGCGCCGCGCGCGCTGAAACCGCTGGAGCTGCGCCTGCCCGACCTGCTGCCCGGCGTGGCTTCGGGACCGTGCGTGGCGACGCGTGGCGACGCCGTGGAGATCGCGACCGAGGTCGAGGCCGATCTGGTCTATCTGGACCCGCCGTACAATCAGCACTCCTATCTGGCCAACTACCACTGCTGGGAAAGCCTGGTGCTGTGGGACAAGCCTGAGACCTATGGCGTGGCGCGCAAACGGATCGACGTGAAGACGCGCAAGAGCGCCTTCAACAGCCGCCCCGGCATCGGCCCGGCCATGCAGGCTGTGATCGAAGGGCTGAAGGCGCCGAACCTGATCGTCAGCTTCAACGACGAGGGCTATCTGAGCCGCGAGGATCTGGTGGTCATGCTGGCCTCGCGCGGTCACGTCCAGGTGCTCGATATCCCTTATCCCCGCTACGTCGGCGCCCGGATCGGCATCCACAATCTGAAGGGCGAGAAGGTCGGTGCGGTGGGGCGCCTGCGCAACGTCGAACACCTGTTCGTCGTCACCGATCGGCCCGTGGTCCTGCCGGTGGCCGCCTAACCTGACGGACGCGCTAGGGCGAAGACCGAAGGAACGAAGCTGGCGGCCTGTCGTTTTGCTGACATGCGTTCGTTTGCTTCTCCCCGTTCCCATAGTGATTTCGACGCCGCGCGCCGCGCGGCGGGCGATCAGGCCGGGGCCTCCCGGTTCGGGCGGAGGCTGGCGATCGATACGACTTCCGCCAGCGTCAAACGCCCAGCGCACCGCGAGAGCGTGGGGCGCGGGTTGGACGGATGGACCATCTTCCTGCTGGGCGCCCTCGTAGCGGGCATCATGGGCATGATGCTGGGCGGCGTCCTGTCGGTCTGAACCGTTAGGCGGCTTCCAGCAAAGCCCTGATCGGCGCCCAGCTGCGCCGATGCTCCGGGCAGGGGCCGAGCGCCTGCAGCGCCTTCTGATGAAGGGGGGCGTTATAGCCCTTGTGGCTGGCGAAGCCGTAGCCGGGGTAAGTCGCATCCATCTCGATCATCAGCCGATCCCGGGCCGTCTTGGCCAGGATGGACGCCGCCGCGATGGACAGGGAGCGGGTGTCGCCCTTGACCACGGGCGTCACCGCGCAGGGCAGGGGAAAGCGGTAGTTGCCGTCCACCAGGGCGTGCACCGGCGGATGGGCCAGGGCCTCGACCGCCCGCCGCATGGCTAGGCCAGTGGCGTGAAGGATGTTCAGCTGGTCGATCTCCTCGACCGAGGCGAAGCCGACGCCCCAGGCCAGGGCGCGGGTCTTGATGTCGATCTCCAGCACCGCGCGGCGCTTTTCGGTCAGGGCCTTGGAATCATCGATTCCCTTGGGCAGGTCGTCGAGGTTCAGGATCACCGCCGCCGCCGACACCGGCCCGGCCCACGGTCCACGGCCCGCCTCATCGATCCCGCAGATATGGCCGTTCCACGTCGCCCGGGCCTCCAGCTCCAGCAGCAGGGTGGGGAAGGCACGATCAGGCTTGCAGGGAGCTTTCGAGGCAGGGGCTTTAGGCGACGTCATCACGCCCCAGTGCCACGAAGCCCCGCCGGACGGAAGGCCTGCAAGACAGAGGAGGGCAGGTCGCGGCGGCGCCTCACGGCGCATGGTAGGCCCGGAGGGACTCGAACCCCCAACCAGACCGTTATGAGCGGTCGGCTCTAACCATTGAGCTACGGGCCCCCGAGCGCATGGAAGGCCGTGCCTAGCAGGGGACGCGTCGGCTGCAAAGCCGCCTTGGACCTGTCGCGCTTTTCACGCCGATGAATGGAACCTGCACGGGGGTCTTCCGCGTTCGTTCAGCTTGAAACGGTCAAGTTAGGCCGTGGCTGGCGAATGCGCCCGCCCGAACGATTTCGACGGAGACCTCCCCCATGACCCGCACCGCACGCGCCCTGATGATGGGCACGGCCCTGATGACTTTGGCGGCGCCGGCCGTCGCATCTGCTCAATCCCAGCCCGGCGGCGTTTCTCCGATCCAGGTGCACGCGATGGCGCAACAACCCGCCCTGAACCTGTCGGCCTACGGCGAGGTCAAGGTCGCGCCGGATCAGGCGACGATCAACTTCGGCGTGGTGACCGAGGCCGCGACGGCCCAGGAGGCCATGGCCCAGAACGCCCAGCAGATGACGCGCGTCATTGCCGCCCTGCGCCGCGCCGGGATCGCCGAGCGCGACATCCAGACCTCGGGCCTGAACCTGTCGGCGCAGTACGACTATCAGCAGAACGAGCCGCCCAAGCTGCGCGGCTATCAGGCTTCGAACCGCGTCACCGTGACCATCAACGACCTGACCAAGGTCGGCGCGACCGCCGACGCCGTGGTCACGGCCGGGGTCAATCAGATCGACGGCATCAGCTTCGGCCTGAAGGATCCCAAGGCCGCCGAGGATCAGGCCCGCGTGCTGGCCGTGCGCGCGCTCCAGGACAAGGCGCGCCTGTACGCCGACGCCATGGGCGTGCAGCTGGGGCAGGTGCGCTCCCTGACCGAGGGCGGCGGCTACGTGCCGGAAGTGCGCCCTCAGGCCATGTACGCCCGCGCCGCCTCGATGGACGCCGGCGCCTCGACCCCGGTCTCGGCTGGCGAGCTGTCGGTCCGCATCGACATCAGCGGGACGTATGACATCGGGCGGTGATCCCGTCCGAAAGAAATGATGAGGGCTCGCTGGCGACGGCGAGCCCTTTTTCATGGGTTTATTACCGTCCATTCATTTGACGGAGCGGAAGCGGCCTCTATCCTCACGCCTGGCCGCTTCTGGCCGCGATCCTGGACGTCCGCCTTCCCATGAAGCAGTTCTTCCTCACCATGCTGGGCGTCTTCGCCGGGCTTGTGGCCTTTTTCGTCGTCCTGCCCGTCGTGGCGCTGATCTTCTTCGCCATGGCGGCTGGCGCCTCCAAGCCTTCGACGCCCGCCCATACGGTGTTGGAGCTCGACCTGCGCAGCGGGCTGACGGACCAGACGCCGACCAATCCCTTCGCGGCCTTCAGCGGCCCCAGCATGTCGGTGGTTCAGGTTGTGGACGTCCTGGCCCAGGCGGCGGCCGACGACAACGTCAAGGTCCTGCTGGTGCGCGCGCCCGAAGCCGGCATGACGCCCGCCTCGGCCGATGAGGTGCGTCAGGCGATCGCCCGCTTCCGCGCCGCGGGCAAGACGGTCATCGCCCACAGCCAGGGCTTCATGCCGGTGGGCGCGGTGATGTCCAGCTATATGGTCGCCGCCAGCGCCGATCAGCTGTGGCTGCAGAACACGGCGGGCTTCCAGGCCGTCGGTTTGGCGGCGGACAGCGTCTTCCTGGGCCGCGCCTTCCAGAAGTACGGCGTCAAGGCCGACTTCGAGCAGCGCTACGAATACAAGAACGCCGTCAACGAGTTCACCCAGAGCGACTTCACCGCGCCGCACCGCGAAGCCATGCTGGCCTGGATGGGCTCCATCCACGACAACGCCATCGCCAACATCGCCCGCGACCGCAAGACGACGCCGGACGCCCTGAAGGCCGTCATCGAGGCCGGCCCTTACACCGCCGATCAGGCCCTGTCGCTGAAGCTGGTCGACAAGATCGGTCAGGTCGAAGAGGCCGAAGCGGCAGCCAAGACCAAGGCGGGCAAGGACGCCAAGATCGTCAAGTTCGGCGACTACGCCTCGCTGAAGGGGACGCGCACGACGTCGGGCTCGGGCTCGGCCAAGTCGGCCATCGCCATCGTCGGCGGCGAGGGCGCCATCATGACCGGTCGCGGCTCCGACGATTCGCCCTTCGGCGGCGGCTCCAACATTCGTTCGGACGACACCGCCAAGGCCATCTATGACGCAATCGAGGACAAGGACGTTAAGGCCATCGTCTTCCGCGTGTCCTCGCCGGGCGGCTCGCCTGAAGCTTCGGAACAGGTGCTGGCCGCCGTGCGCGCGGCCAAGGCGGCGGGCAAGCCGGTCGTGGTGTCCATGGGCGCCTACGCCGCGTCGGGCGGCTATTGGATCAGCTCTGAGGCCGACTGGATCGTGGCCCAGCCCTCGACCCTGACCGGCTCGATCGGCGTCTTCGGCGGCAAGTTCGTGCTGGCCGACGCCCTGGGCCGCTTCGGCGTCGACATGCGCGGTCTGTCGGTCGGCGGCGACTACGCCGACGCCTTCTCGCCGGTGCAGACCTTTGATCAGGGCCAGCGCGCCGCCTTCGCCGCCTCGATGGACCGCATCTACGAAGAGTTCGTCGCCCGCGTCGCTAAGGGCCGCAAGCTGCCGGTCGAGCGCGTGCGCGAGATCGCCAAGGGCCGTGTCTGGACCGGCGCCCAGGCGCACGGCCTGGGTCTGGTCGATCAGTTGGGCGGTCTGAACGAGGCTGTGGCCAAGGCCCGCGAACTGGCCAAGATCCCGGCTGATGAGAACGTCCGCTTCAAGCGCTTCCCGCAACCGCAGTCGCCGTGGGAGGCGCTCGCCACCGCCTTCGGCGCCTCGGGCCAGGCCGCCGAGGCCATGGTCAAGGTCGGCCAGGTGATGGGCGATCCCGCCGCCCAGGCCGTTCTGAACCGGGTCGAAGTCGACCGGATGCGCAGCCGCGGCGCTGTTGTTCTGGCCGATCAGCCCGCCTTCTGAGCCGGGCCGGGACCGCAAAAGTGACTGGTGCGTGATGTCGCAGTCCATTGACCGTTCAGGTCGATGGTCCGACATTGCGCCTCAGGCGTTCATCCGGACGCTGAGAGAGGTTTTGAGTTCATGATCAACTCCGACCCGATGGGCCCGCTGGGTTTCAATGCGCGCCGTCGGCCGGGTTCCGGCCTGCTGGCGCCCTTCTTTTGGGCGGCGGGTCTGATCGCCACCGCCCTGGCTGTCGCCGTGGGCGCGCTGTTGGCGGTGTTCACCGCCGCCGCCGTGGCTCTGATCGCCGTGGTAGGCGGAGTTCTGGTCTTCGTCGCGGGTTTCGCCCTGCGCGCACGACGCGCCATGACCGCCCGTCGTCGTCGGGATGAGGGCGTGATCGACGCCAAAAAGGTCGGCGACACCTGGGTGACGTACGGCTGGGAAAAGGAAGGGCGCTGATCGGCCCGCATGATCTCCCGGCCATGATATCCTTCACAGACGCGCCGTCCCCTAACTTCGACGCCCGACGCGGCCCGCCGGACATGCTGGTGCTGCACTATACCGGCATGCCGACGGCCGAGGAGGCCGTGGCCCGCCTGCGCGACCCGCAGGCCAAGGTCTCGGCCCACTATGTCGTCGACGAGGACGGCTCCATCCTGCGCCTGGTGGCGGAGGAGCGCCGCGCCTGGCACGCCGGACGCGGCGCCTGGCAGGGCGAGACCGACGTCAACGCCGCCTCGATCGGCATCGAAATCGTCAATCCTGGCCATGAGTTCGGCTATCGCCTGTTCCCCGCGCCGCAGATCGAGGCGGTGATCGCGTTGATCGGCGACATCCGCACCCGCTGGTCCATCCCCGACGCCCGCATCATCGGCCACTCCGACATGGCGCCCGAGCGCAAGCAGGATCCCGGCGAGCTGTTCCCGTGGAAGCGTTTGGCCGAGGCCGGGCACGGCCTGTGGTTCGACCCGGCGCCCGAACGCATCGCCGCTCTGGGCGGGCCGCTGTCGCCGGGCGACGAGGGGCTGGGCGTCATCGTCCTGCGCTCTGGCCTGCACCGGCTGGGCTACGGCCTGCAACCCGGCGGCGCCTATGACGAGGAAACCCGCCTGACTGTCGAGGCCTTCCAGCGCCGCTGGCGGCCCGATCGCGTCGATGGCGTCGCTGACGGCGAGACGCGCGCGCGCCTGGTCGGCCTGCTGCAACTGGCCTCGGTTGAGAGCGTGACGGGCGTTCTGGATTGACGCGGCGCCCTATCGCGCGCATCTAGCGCTCGCCAGACGGCCGGGCGGTCGCGGCGGGGGCTTGCTCCTGTCGAGGAAAGTCCGGGCTCCACGGTGAAAAGGCGGCGGGTAACGCCCGCCCGGGGCGACCCGAGGGACAGCGCCACAGAAAGCAAACCGCCTGGGCTTCGGCTCAGGGAAGGGTGAAAGGGTGGGGTAAGAGCCCACCGCGTCGGCGGCAACGTCGACGGCATGGCAAGCCCCGCCTGGAGCAAGACCAAATAGGGACATCGCGCGGGGTTCGCTCTGCAGGGTTCACCGCCCCAGATGTCCGGGTAGGTCGCGAGAGCCGTCCAGCAATGGCCGGCCCAGAGGAATGATCGTCGCCGCTTTCGAGCGGAACAGAACCCGGCTTACAGGCCGTCTGGCGTTTTCTTTAGAGGCCCTAACGGCCGTTCGGCCTGCCTGAGGGCTGATATTCGCCCTACCGCGCGTTCGCGCTGCTGGAGGGCAGTCGCTCTTTTTGACGCCGTCATCCTCGGGCTTGACCCGAGGATCCGGCCGTCCGTCTGCGCGTCGTCGGAGGGCGGGAACGCGCGGGCCGCTCAATCCTCGGGTCAAGCCCGAGGATGACGGTGTGGAGACGAGCGCGGGTCGGCGGCATCGGCTTTGCCATTAACTATTCCGTTGAAATTAAGGCCTTAGAACCCGTCCACAGGCTGTGAATACTCACTTTGTTCCATGTATGTTCTGATTTTACAGTCTTTGCGAGGCCCGGCGAACCGCAAATTAGGTTAAAGGGTGTCAACTAATCCCATTGAGACCCATTGTGTCCCATGCTATCCCAATCGCTCATGAGTAGGGGCCGAACGCCCGACGCGTGGGCTTTCATCAACGGACTTCAGGGGCGAGCCGCAGGGTTCGATAGGGCAGGGCGTGTTTCTCTCGACCTACGAGAAGCAGCTGGACGGCAAGCGCCGTCTCCTGATCCCTCAGGAATTCCGCACGGCCGAGAACGGCGCTGAACACGGCGTCTTCTGCTTTCCCTCCATCGAAGCCGATTGCCTGGAAGCGGGCGGCGACAAGCTGTTCGCCGAATATCGCGCGGTGATCGAAAGCCTGCCCTTCGGCGATCCCTACCGTTCGGCTCTGGAGGCCTCGATCTTCGGCGAGCAGAAGCCGCTGGCCTATGACTCGGGCGGGCGCATCACCCTGCCCGAACATCTGTGCGCCGAGGTCGACCTGTCCGACACGGTCGTCATCTACGGCGTCGGCGAACGCTTCCAGATCTGGAACAAGGACAAGTGGGCCGCGCACCGCGCCGAGCAGCGCCGCATGGCGCGTGAGGGCCTCAAGCAGTTCGGCGAGATGCGTCGCCAGGCCCAAGGTCAGGTGATGGCCGCCAAGGCGGGAGGGGCGGCATGACCTCTCCCCACGCCCCCGTCCTGCTGGCCGAGGTGATCGAGGCGCTCGATCCCAAGCCGGGTGATGTCATCATCGACGCCACCTTCGGAGCCGGCGGCTACACCCGCGCCATCCTGGAGCGCGGCGCCGAAGTCGTGGCGCTGGATCGCGACCCGACGGTGCAGCCTTTCGCCGAGGCCGTGGCGCGCGACTTCCCGGATCGCTTCCAACTGATCCGCACCCCCTTCTCGGGCCTGGCCGAGGCGTTCGAGGAAAGCGGCAAAGCCAAGCTGGACGGCGCGGTCTTCGACATCGGCGTCTCGTCCATGCAGCTGGATCAGGCCGAGCGCGGCTTCTCCTTCATGCGCGACGGGCCGCTGGATATGCGGATGTCCGCCAATTCCGACCATGGGGGCGAAACCGCCGCCGACATCGTCAACACCTGGGATCACGGGCCGCTGGCCCATATCTTCAAGCTGTACGGCGACGAGCGTCAGTCGGGCCGGGTCGCCACCGCCATCCTGCGTCGCCGGGTCGAGCAGCCCTTCACCCGCACGCTCGATCTGGCCGAGGTGGTTGAGAAGGCCCTGGGCGGCCGGCGCGGCGCCGCCATCCATCCCGCCACCCGCGTGTTCCAGGCCCTGCGCATCGCCGTCAACGACGAGCTGGGCGAGCTGGAGCGCGGGCTGGAGGCGGCCGAGGCGACGCTGGCGCCGGGCGGGCGGCTGGTTGTCGTCACCTTCCATTCGCTGGAAGACCGCATAGTCAAAGCCTTCCTGACCGAGCGCACCGGCAATGCGCCGGGCGGCTCGCGCCATGCGCCGGTCGCGGTGGAGACGCGCAAGCCCAGCTTCGACCTGCTGTTCAAGGGCGCGCGCGAGGCGGACGAGGCCGAACTGGCCGCCAACCCCCGCGCCCGCTCGGCCAAGATCCGCGCCGCTGTCCGCACGGACGCGCCGACCTGGGGCCCGATGAAGGGGAGGGGCGCATGATCGCCGTGCCCGCCCCGGTCCAGCGTCTGTTCGAGTGGAAGGTGCGCGGCGTGCGCTGCGTCGAGATCATCGGCGTGGCCTGTGTCCTGGCCCTGGTGTTCTCCGTCTATATCGCCAAGGCGGCCGCCGCCCGCGAAAGCGCCGAGATCAGCCGCATTGAGCGCGACATTCGCGAAAACCGCCAGCGGGTCCGCCTGCTGCGCGCCGAGGTCACGCGCCTGGAGCAGCCCGCGCGCCTGGAGGCCCTGTCGCGCGAGATCGGTCTGGGCCCGGTCGATGTGAAGAAGCAGGCAGGCGAGGCGACCCTGCCCGAAATCGCGCCGCCGCCGGCTGAGAAGCCCGCCGAGCAGGCGCCTGCCGCGCCCGCCGCCGCTGTGGAGGCCGTGCAATGAGCGTGCATGACCATCACGGCATGGGCTATCGCGGTCGTCCGCAGGCGACCTTCGGCGGCGCGGTGTCGGCCTGGGGGCGCTGGGTCGCCTCCCTGGTGTGGAACCTGGAGCACTCGTTCGAGCGCGCCCGCGCCGACGCCCGGCCCGAAGAAGACACCCGCGTCCGCATCTTCCTGATCATGGCGGCCTTCTGCGCCGTTTTCGCCTGCCTGGCCTTGGGCGCGGCGCACGCTGCGTTGCTGGCGCCGGCGCGAGGGACGGGGGCGGGCTTTCATCCCGGCGCCCTGACGCGCGCCGATCTGGTGGATCGCAACGGCCAGCTGCTGGCTACCAACATCACCCACTACGGCCTCTATATCGACCCGCGTGAGGTCTGGGACATTCCGGCCGCCAAGGCGCAGCTGCGCCGCGCCTTGCCGCGTATCCCGGCCAAGCGCCTGGACAAGGTGATGAGCGGCGAGCGCCGCCTGATCGTGCTGACCGGCCTGACGCCGTCGGAGCGCCGCGCGGTTCATGCGCTGGCGCTGGGCGGAGTGACGTTCGAGCCCGAAGACCGCCGCGTCTATCCGCTGGGCAGCTCGGCCGTGCATCTGATCGGTCGTTCGGATACGGGCGGCGAGGGCGTCGCGGGCGCCGAACTGGCCTTCAACCAGGAAATCCGCGCGGCGGGCGTCGCGGGCGAGGACTTCCCCCTGTCGATCGACCTGCGGGTCCAGGGCGTGGTCGAGAACGAGCTGGCGATCGCCGCCGAGGAGCACAAGGTCAAGGGCGCCGTCGCCGTCGTCGCCGACGTGCAGACAGGCGAGATTCTGGCGATGGCCTCGTGGCCGACCTATGACGCCAACCGCCGCAACGCCGCGCCGGAAGAGGCCACGCTGAACCGCGTCGTCTCGGCCCACTATGAGATGGGTTCGGTGTTCAAGAGCTTCACCGTCGCCGCCGGCATCGATACCGGCCGGGCCGACATGAACACCCTGTTCGACGCCTCTCAGGCGCTGCAGATCGGCAAGCGCCGCATCACCGACTTCCACGCCACCAACAAGGTGCTGACGCTGGAAGAGGTCTATCTGCATTCGTCCAACATCGGCACTTCGCGACTGGCGGTCGAGATGGGCGGCGATGTGATGCGCGACTATTTCCGCCGTCTGGGCCTGCTGGACGCCGCGCCGATCGAGTTGAAGGAGTCGGCCGCCCCGCCCAAGGTGCGCAAGTGGGACGACAGCACCCTGGCGTCGCTGTCCTTCGGCTATGGCGTCATGGTCACGCCGATCCAGTATGTGGCGGCCTATGGCGCGCTGAGCAACGGCGGGCGCTATGTGGCCCCGACCCTGCGCAAGGGCGGCCGTCCGAACGCCCAGACGCATCAGGTCGTCTCGCCCGAGACCTCGGCGACCATGCTGGACCTGATGCGCCGCAACGTCACGCGCGGTTCGGGCCGGTTCGCCGATGCGCCGGGCCTGCGCATGGGCGGCAAGACCGGCTCGGCCAACAAGCTGGTCAACGGCCGCTATAATCCGGCGGTGGCCGTCGGCTCCTTCGCCGGGGTCTTCCCCGCCGACGGGCCTGTGGACGCCAAGCGCTACACCGTCTTCGTCTTGATGGACGAGCCGGGCGTCTATCCGCGCACCGGCGGCTATGTCGCCGCGCCCGCCGTGGGCCGCATCGCCAACCGCATCGCCGGCTTCCTGGGCGTCGAGCGCAAGGCCGACCGCTGGTCCACCGCGCTCGGCGAAAAGATCCCCGAGTTCCAGGACGTGGAGGGCGACGGCCGATGAGCCTTCCCAGCGCCCACGTGCGTCTCTCCGAACTGCTGCGCCGCGATGTGGCTTCCGACCCGGAGATCACCGCCGTCACCGCCGACAGCCGTCAGGTCGTGCCCGGCGCCCTGTTCGTCGCCCTGCCGGGGACGCAGGCCGACGGCCGCGCCTTCATTCCGCAAGCCCTGGCGAAAGGCGCCGCCGCCGTGCTGGCGCCGTCGGACACGCCTGCGGGCGCGGCGCCGGTCCTGGTCGGGTCGGGCGACGTGCATCGGGCCTACGCCATCGCCGCACGCGCCTTCTACGGCGCCCAGCCGCGCACCTGCGTCGCGGTGACCGGCACCAACGGCAAGACCTCGGTCGCCAACTTCTGCCGCCAGATCTGGGCCGGCCTGGGCTTGAAGTCGGCCAGCATGGGCACCCTGGGCGTCGTCGGCCAGAAGGGCGACAAGACCTACGCCCTGACCGGCCCCGGCCTGACCAGCCCCGACGCCGCCGAGGCCGCGCGTCTGCTGGCCGAACTGGCCCGCAAGGAGGTGACGCACCTGGCGCTCGAAGCCTCGTCCCACGGCATCGACCAGCGGCGCCTGGACGGGGTGGCGATCAAGGCCGCGGGCTTCACCAATCTGACCCAGGACCACCTCGACTATCACGGCACGATGGACGAGTACCGCGCCGCCAAGCTGCGCCTGTTCGAGGCCCTGCTGCCGCGCGGGCGCACGGCCGTTCTGAATGCGGACTCGGACGCCTATTCGGCCTTCGCCTCGGCCTCGATCATGGCCGGTCTGGGCGTGATGGGCGTGGGCGAGCGCGGGCGCGACCTGACGCTGCTAGCGCGCCGGGCGACGCCGGAGGGCCAGCGCCTGACCCTTGATGCGCGCGGCCGGGTGCATGACATTCTGCTGCCTCTCGCGGGCGCGTTTCAGGCGTCCAACGCCCTGGTGGCGGCGGGCCTGTGCATCGCGGGCGGCGAAGATCCCGACCAGGTGATCCCGGCGCTGGAGCTGATTCAGGGCGCGCAGGGCCGCCTGCAACGCATCCCGGGCGGCGCGCGCGGGGGCGAGGTCTATGTCGACTACGCCCACACGCCCGACGGGCTGGAGACGGTGCTGAACGCCCTGCGCCCGCACGCGACGGGCCGCCTCATCGTCGTCTTCGGCGCGGGCGGCGACAGGGATCGGGCCAAGCGTCCGCTGATGGGCGAGATCGCCGGGCGTCTGGCCGACGTGGCCATCGTCACCGACGACAATCCGCGCTCGGAAGACCCCGCCGCCATCCGCGCTCAGGTGCGTGCGGGCTGCCCGGACGCGCTGGAAGTCGGCGACCGTCGCGAGGCCATCCGCCACGCCATATCCCTGATGCGTGAAGGAGATGTGGTCGTGATCGCCGGAAAAGGGCATGAACAGGGTCAGATCGTCGGCGGGGTCGTGCACCCCTTCGACGACGCCGCCGAAGCGACCGAAGCCCTGAAAGATCATGCCTGACGCTCACACGCCGCTCTGGACCGCCGAAGCGATCGCCTCGGCGACCGGCGGCCAACTTCACGGACCCGATGTTCCTGTCTCGGGCCTGACCTACAACAGCCGCGAGATTCAGCCGGGCGACCTGTTCCTGGCCCTGCACGGCGCGCGCGACGGGCATGAGTTCGCCGAGGCCGCCTTCGCCGCCGGCGCGACCGTGGCCCTGGTCGACCGGCCGGTCGAGGGCGGACCTTACGTCCTGGTTCCCGACACCCTGAAGGGGCTGGAGGCGATGGGCGTCGCCGCGCGCGATCGCGCCCGCCTGCGCGGGGCCGTCACCGGCAGCGTCGGCAAGACCAGCGTGACCCAGGCGATCAAGGCGGGCCTTGATCTGGCGGGGTCCAGCCACGCCTCGATCAAGAGCTACAACAACCACATCGGCGTGCCGCTGACGCTGGCGCGCATGCCCCAGGGCACGGATCGCGCCGTGTTTGAGATCGGCATGAACCATCCGGGCGAGATCGGGCCGCTGTCGGCCTTCGTGCGCCCGCACGCAGCCTGCGTCACCACGGTCGGGCCGGTGCATATCGAGGCCTTCGCTGACGGCGAGGCGGGCGTGGCGCGCGAAAAGGCCGCCATCTTCGAGGGGCTGGCTCCGGGCGGCATCGCCGTGGTCAACGCCGCCGACGCCCACGCCGACATTGTGCGTCAGGGCGCGGAAAAGGCCGGGGCCGTCGTGCGGAGCTTCGGCCATGCGCCTGGCTGCGACGCGCGCCTGCTGGACTTCGTCGCCGACAGCGAGGGCGCGACCGTCACGGCCGAGCTGGATGGACAGCGCATCGAATACCGCCTTGCCCAGTCCGGCGTGCACTGGGGGCTGAACAGCCTGTGCGTCATCCTGATGCTGCAGGCGCTGGACGTGTCGCTGGAGACGGCCTTGCAGGCGCTGGCGGGCTTTCAGCCGCTGGCGGGCAGGGGGCAGATGAGGACGGTCGCCATCCCGGGCGGCGCCTTCACCCTGATCGACGAGAGCTACAACGCCAATTCGCTGTCGATGAAGGCGGGCTTCGCCAGCCTGGTCGCCAAGCCGGTTGGGCCGGGCGGGCGCCGTGTCGTCGTGCTGAGCGACATGCTGGAGCTGGGCGAGCACAGCCGCGCCCTGCACGAAGGCCTGGCCCCTGCCATCGCTGCGGCTGGGCTGGACCTGGTGCATACGGCCGGGCCGCAGATGCGCCTGCTGCATGAGGCGCTGCCGCCGTCGCTGCGCGGGCAGTGGCGCGAGACCGCCGCCGAGCTGGCCGCCGAGGCCGCCAGCCTGGTCCGGCCGGGCGACGTCGTCATGGTCAAGGGCTCGAACGGATCAAAGGCCTCGCTGGTCGCGGCCGCGCTTGCAAATCTCGGCGTGACCGAACAAGGCAACAACCCCTCAAGCAGCGGCGCGCCGCGCGCGACGCGATAGGGTCACCCAAGAATGTTCTATCTGCTCTATCTCTATTACGCGGACATCGCCCAGGAATATCCGCTGCTGCACCTGATCCAGTATCAGACCGTGCGCGTGGCCCTGGCCATGGCCACGGCCATGATCGTGGCGGTCGCCATGGGCAGCCGTTTCATCAACTGGATTCGCGCCAAGCAGGGCCGCGGTCAGCCGATCCGCGACGACGGCCCGGTGTCGCACCTGTCCAAGGTCGGCACGCCCACGATGGGCGGTCTGATGATCCTGGCGGGCATCGGCGTGGCGGTCTTCCTGTGGGGCGACCTGACCAATCCCTACATCTGGATCGTCTCGGGCGTGACGGCGGCGTTCGGCGTGCTGGGCTTCATCGACGACTACGCCAAGGTGACGAAACAGACGTCGGCCGGGCTGACGTCCAAGCAGAAGCTGGCGGCCCAGACGGTCGTGGCGGTGATCGCTGGCGTGCTGACGGTGTTGTGGATGACCCAGTCGCCGACCTCGCCGGGGCTTGAGACCTCGATCGCCTTCCCCTTCCTGAAGGCGGTGCTGCTGAACATCGGCTGGTTCTATGTGGTCTTTGCGGCCTTCACCATCATCGGCTTTTCCAATGCGGTGAACCTGACGGACGGGCTGGACGGCCTGGCCATCGTGCCGGTGATGATGGCGGCGGGCGCCTTCGGCATCATCTCATATCTGGTCGGCAACTTCCTCTTCGCCGACTATCTGCAGGTCCACCACGTGCCCGGCGCGGGCGAGCTGGCGATCTTCTGCGCCGCCATCATCGGCGGGGGCATGGGCTTCCTGTGGTACAACGCCCCGCCGGCCAAGATCTTCATGGGCGACACCGGCTCGCTGGCCCTGGGCGGCGCTCTGGGCTCGATGGCCGTGGCGACCAAGCACGAGCTGGTGCTGGGCATCGTGGGCGGCCTGTTCGTGGTCGAGGCGGCCTCGGTCATGATCCAGGTCGGCTACTTCAAGCTGACCGGAAAGCGCATCTTCCTGATGGCGCCGATCCACCACCATTTCGAGAAGATGGGCTGGCCGGAATCGACCGTGGTGATCCGCTTCTGGATCGTCGCCGCCATGCTGGCCCTGGCCGGGCTGGCCACGCTGAAGCTGCGTTGAGCCGATGATCCCCGTTCCCGGCTTCGAGGGGCGTCGCGTTGCGGTCTTCGGCCTGGGGCGGTCGGGGATCACGGCGGCGCGCGCGCTGCAGGCGGGCGGGGCCGTCCCCGTGCTGTGGGACGACGGCGTCTCGGGCCGCATGCAGGCCGAGGCCGAAGGCTTCCTGGTCGAGGATCTGACCCGCGCCGACTGGTCCGGGTTCGCCGCCCTGGTGCTGTCGCCGGGCGCGCCGCTGACCCATCCCAAGCCGCACTGGAGCGCCCTGCGCGCCCATGAGGCGGGCGTGCCGGTCATCGGCGATGTGGAGCTGTTCGCGCGGGCGCTGACCGCCTTGCCGCCGGGGGATCGGCCGCGCGTGGTCGCCATCACCGGCACCAACGGCAAGTCCACGACCACGGCCCTGATCGGCTGGGTGCTGAAGCAGGCGGGCCTCCGCGCCCACATCGGCGGCAACATCGGCATCGGGGTTCTGGCTCTGCCTGAGCCGACGGCGGATGCGGTCTATGTGATCGAGGTGTCGTCCTATCAGCTGGACCTGACGACGGGCTTTGCGCCGGACGTGGCGATCCTGACCAATGTATCGCCGGACCATCTGGACCGCCACGGCGGGATGGAAGGCTATGTCGCCGCCAAGCGCCGCATCTTCCAGGCGCAGGATGATAAGGCTCTGGCGCTGGTCGGCCTGGACGAGGAGTGGGGGCGGAAGATCGCGGCGGACCTGCAAGCGCAGGGGCGGCGGGTTGAGACGGTTCTGAGTCTTCCTTCTCCCCTCGGGGGAGAAGGTGGCTTGCGGAGCAAGACGGATGAGGGGGACGTGTCCCCTGCCGCGTTCCCTGCCGAAGAGGCGCCGTCGTATCTGGCGTCCCCCTCATCCGAGCCGCTTCGCGGCCCACCTTCTCCCCCGAGGGGAGAAGGGTTTTCGGCGGCCGCGGGCGTGTTGATGGCGGGCGGCGAAGTGCTGGCTGACCTGACCGCCGCCCGCTCGCTTCCCGGTCGCCACAACGCCCAGAACGCCGCCTTCGCCTATGCCGCGGCGCGGGCGCTGGGCGTGTCGCATGAGGCGGCGGTCGAGGGCCTGCTGACCTTCCCCGGCCTGTCGCACCGGATGGAGGCCGTCGGCCGTCTCGGCGCCGTGCGCTTCATCAATGACTCTAAGGCCACCAACGCCGACGCCGCGCGGCAGGCGCTGGCCTCCTACCCGTCCGTCTTCTGGATCGCGGGTGGCAAGGCCAAGGAGGGCGGGATCGACAGCTTGCGCGACCTCTTCGCGCGCGTGGCCAAGGCTTATCTGATCGGGGAGGCGGCGGACGCCTTCGCCGTGACCCTGGCCGATACCCCGCACGTCGTCGCCCAGACGATGGAGCGCGCCGTCGAACTGGCCGCCGCCGACGCCGCGATGGCCGGGGGCGAGCAGGTCGTCCTGCTGTCGCCCGCCTGCGCCAGCTTCGATCAGTTTCCCGATTTCGAGGTCCGGGGCGAGGCGTTCCGCGCCGCCGTCCTGGGACTGGGCGCACGGCCGGAGCCCGCCGCATGACGCACAACAGCTACAGCCATCCCTTCTCGCGCAACGACCAGAGCATGGTGGCGCGCTGGTTCTGGACGGTGGATCGCGGCCTGCTGGGCGCGGCGCTGACGTTGATGGCGCTGGGCGTGGCGCTGAGTTTCGCCTCCAGCCCGGCGGCGATCGGGGCGGACGAATCCATCACCGATCCCTTCCACTACTCCTGGCGGATGATGGTCTTCTCGACCATGGGACTGTTCGTGATGCTGGGCGCGTCGCTGCTGTCGCCGCGCGGCGTGCGGCGGATCGCGGTGCTGGCCCTGATCTGCTCCATCCTGGTCATGGCCGCCCTGCCGATCGTCGGCGACACGGTGAAGGGCGCGGCGCGCTGGATCAATCTGGGGCCGTTCAGCCTGCAGCCGTCCGAGTTCGCCAAGCCGGGCCTGATCGTCTTCGCCGCCTGGATGTTCGCCGAGGCCCAGAAGGGCGAGGGCGTGCCGGGCGTCAGCATCGCCTTCGGCCTCTGGGCGCTGACGGTCGGCCTGTTGCTGATCCAGCCGGACATCGGCCAGACGCTGCTGGTCACCACCACCTTCATGGCCGTCTTCTTCATGGCCGGGGTGCCGCTGAAGTGGGTCGCCGTCATCGCCGCCATGGGAGCGGGCGGGGTGGTGTCGCTGTATTTCATGTTCGGCCACATGCGCGACCGTCTCAGCCGCTTCCTGTCGCCCGAGACGACCGACACCCACCAGATCGACCGCGCCTCCGAGGCCATTCGCAACGGGGGGCTGATCGGGCGCGGCATCGGCGAGGGCGTGATGAAGCGCCACGTGCCCGACCTGCACACCGACTTCATCTATTCCGTCGGCGCCGAAGAGTTCGGCCTGGTGCTGTCGTTGATCATGATCGGCCTCTACGCCTTCATCGTCATTCGCGGGATGCGCAAGGCGATGAAGCTGAACGACTCCTTCGAACAGACGGCGGCGGCGGGGCTGTTCATGCTGATAGGGCTTCAGGCCTGCATCAATGTGGCGGTGAACCTGAACCTGATCCCGACCAAGGGCATGACGCTGCCCTTCATCAGCTATGGCGGCTCGTCCATGATGGCCATGGGGCTGACCATGGGGTTTGCGCTCGCCCTGACCCGGCGCCGTCCGGGCGCCTATGAACTCGGCTCGAACGTCGCCCCGCGCCGTCGCCTGCTGCCGTAAGAGAGTATCGCTCATGACCAAGGTCTGCGTCGTCGCCGCCGGGGGCACCGGCGGCCATATGTTCCCCGCCGAGGCCCTGGCCCGCGAGATGGCGGCGCGCGGCTGGCGCGTGGTGCTGGCCACCGACAAACGCGGCGAGCAGTACGCCCACGCCTTTCCGGCCGAAGAGCGTCTGGCGCTGGACGCAGCGACCGGCTCCGGCCCCATCGGCCTGATGAAGGCCGGTCTGGCCATCATGAAGGGCGTCGGCCAGGCCAAGGCCGCGTTCCAGCGCACCGGCGCGGACGTGGTGGTGGGCTTCGGCGGCTATCCGTCGGCGCCGGCCCTGCTGGCGGCGGTGACGACGCGCCGCCCGACCGTGATCCATGAGCAGAACGCGGTGCTGGGCCGCACCAACCGCTATCTGGCGCCCAGCGTGGGCGTGATCGCGGCGGCCTTTCCGACCCTGGGCCGGGCGCCGGACAAGCTGAAGGACCGCGTCCAGCTGGTCGGCAATCCGGTGCGGCCCGACATCCGCGCCCTGTTCGATCGGGCCTATGTCGCGCCGGCGGGCGGCGGCCCGATCCATGTGCTGGTGACCGGCGGCAGTCAGGGCGCCCGCATCCTGTCCGAGACCACGCCGCGCGCGCTGGCGGCCCTGCCCGAGGCCATCCGCAATCGGCTGAAGGTGCAACAGCAGTCGCGGCCCGAGACGCTGGAGGCCGCGCGCCAGATCTATCTGGACGCCGGGATCCAGGCCGAGGTCGCCCCCTTCTTCCGCGACATGGCCGACCGGCTGTCCAAGGCGCATCTGGTGATCGCGCGGGCGGGCGCTTCCACCTGTTCGGAGTTGGCCGTGGCGGCCCTGCCGTCGGTGCTGATCCCGCTGAAGATCGCCATGGACGACCACCAGACGCTGAACGCGCGCGCGCTGGCTCAGGCGGGCGCCGCGAAGGTGATCGCCGAGGACGACCTGACCGTCGAGACGCTGACGACCGCCCTGACCGCCATCCTGTCCGATCCTGCGGCGCTGGCGGCCATGTCGGCGGCGGCTCGTTCGGTCGCCATCCCCGACGCCGCGCAACGGCTGGCCGATCTGGTGGAGCAGGCGGCTCGATAAGACCCTTCTCCCCGCCGGGGGAGAAGGTGGGCGGCGAAGCCGCTCGGATGAGGGGGCGCTTCCCTCATCGAGACGGGCTGATGGGGGTTTGCGTCATTTGGCGTCCCCCTCAACCGTCTCGCTGCGCGAGCCACCTTCTCCCCCGGCGGGGAGAAGGGCTATGGTTTAGCCATGCCCCAGTTCGTGCTCGACCTGACCAACACCGTGTTCGCCCTCTGGCGTCAGTTTCACTGGCTGCCGAAGTGGGCGGTGATTTCGATCATCACGGTCGCCTTCGTCTTCATCGGCTGGGCGGCCAACCAGGTGGTGTTCGCCCTGCTGAAGCTGGCGGTGCGCAACCGAGACGCCTTCTGGAAGGGGATGCTGAAGCGCGCCCGGCTGAAGGTGCGGCTGGCGGTGATGATCATCGCCCTGGCGCTGGCGGTCACGGTGTCGCCTCTGGCGCCCGAGCCGTCGCTGTTCATCCGCCGGACCCTGCTGTTCTGCTTCATCCTGGTGTCCGGCTGGATGCTGGCCGGCGCGGTGGACATGGGCGCCATCGTCCACCTGAAGAAGTTCAACATGGAGGCGGAGGACAACCTCTACGCCCGCAAGCACGTCACCCAGACGCGCATCCTGCAGCGGGTCGCCGCCATATTGATCGGCCTGATCACCCTGGGGCTGGCGCTGCTGACCATTCCAGGCGTCAAGCAGTGGGGCCTGTCGCTGCTGGCCTCGGCGGGCGTGGTCGGCATCGTCGCCGGTCTGGCGCTGCAGCCCTTCCTGACCAACCTGATCGCGGGCATCCAGATCGCCACCGCCCAGCCGATCCGCCTGGACGACGCCGTCATCGTCGAGGGCGAGTGGGGCCGGGTCGAGGAGATCACCTCGACCTATGTGGTGGTCAAGCTGTGGGACTGGCGGCGCATGGTGCTGCCGCTGACCTACTTCATCCAGAAGCCGTTCCAGAACTGGACGCGCGAGGATTCGCGCCTGATCGGCGTGGTCTTCCTCTATGTCGACTATGAGGCCCCCATCGAGCGGCTGCGGGTGAAGCTGGAGCAGATCGCCCACGCCTCGCCGCATTGGGACGGCGACGTGGTGGCCCTGCAGGTCACCGACATCACCGAACGCACGGCCCAGGTCCGCTGCCTGACCAGCGCGCGCAACGCCTCGGTCGCCTTCGATCTGCGCGCCGAGGTGCGCGAGAAGATGCTGGCCTTCATGCGCGACGAATGCCGCGAGGCCCTGCCGCGCGACCGCGTCGACCTGGATCGCGAGGAACGCGGCGGCCTGCGCCTGAAGCCGGAAACGGCCTGACGATCAGGGAACCAGACGCGCGCGGCCGATCCAAACCGCCGCCGCTGTCGAGGTCGCCTCCACCGCCGGAACAGCCTTTCCGCACGCCGCCGCGGCCAGCGCCGCAGCGTCCTGACCCGGCGTGATCGGGGCCGGTGGCGCGTTCTCGGGCGTGACAGGCCCTTCGGTCCCGTCCGCGCGCAGCGACGCGAAGTCCAGCCGGTCGGCCGTCCAGGCGGCGCAGTCGAATCGCCACCACGACCAGCCGCCGACATAGGCGATGCCCCCGATCAGCATGTCCTCGCGGCTGATCTGCAGCGACCGCATCCGCACGACAGTGGCGCGCTCGCCGGGCTCCGGCCTGATCGACGCCAGATCGGCGAAGACGGCGAACCGGTTGCTGCTGGTAAAGGCCAACAGCGGCGGCGGCGCGGCTTCGACGGCCGGCGGCGGCGGGGGGATGGTCAGCATGCTGGCTCCGAGGTGCGCCGGTGTTCGGTTTGGATTAACCCTGTCCGCATACCCGATGTTGAAACCGCCAGGCTAGACAGCCGTCATGTATTACGCGCCGCCCGGTTTTGACCCCTCCGGCCCGCCGCCGGACCGACGTCGGCGGCCGCGCGCGCCATTTCGCCAGACGCGCCGGCCAGACGAGCGGATCACCCTGCTGGGCGAGCCGGTCGATCTGGTCCGCCCCGAAGAGGTTCTGCTGCATCTGGAGCGCAGCGTGGACGCGGGCGTGCAGTCCATCGTCGCCAACCACAATCTGCACAGCCTCTATCTGATCCGGCGCACGCCGGGGATGCGGCGTCTGTACGAGGCGGCCGATCTGATCGAGCTGGACTCGACGCCTCTGATCCATTTCGCCCGTCTGCTGGGCTATCCGGCGCGGCCGCAGCACCGCTGCACCTATCTGGACTGGCGCGATCATTTCTGGAGCCTGGCCGACCGCAGGGCCTGGCGCGTCCTCTATATCGGCGGCGCCGACGGTGTGGCCGAAGAGGCGGCAGGTCGCCTGACGGCTCGCTACCCGCGCGCGACGGTGAAGGGGCTCAGCGGCTATTTCGACGCCACGCCGGGATCTCTGGGCAATATGGCGGTTCTGGCGGCGATCAACGATTTCGCCCCGCACGTGCTGTTCGTCGGCATGGGGATGCCGCGTCAAGAGCTTTGGATCGCGGACAATCTGGCCGCTCTGCCGACGGTTCCGATCCTGCCCGTGGGCGCCGCCTTTGACTATGAGGCCGGGGTGCAGAGGGCTGCGCCGCGCTGGATGGGGCGGCTGGGCGTCGAATGGCTGTTCCGCCTGTTCGCCGATCCGAAGCGGTTGTTTACGCGCTACTGCATCGAGCCGTGGTTCCTGATAGGACCCGTCTTGAGCGACGTGCGCTCAGCCATGCGACGCCGGAAACGCTGAGCTTTTCCTCCCCATGAAATGGGGAGGGGGACCGCGTAGCGGTGGAGGGGCTCTGCGACAGCGGAACCAAGCAGCCCCTCCGTCTCGTCGGCTGCGCCGCCGAGCCACCTCCCCATTGCATGGGGAGGAGAGGCGACCTCTACGCCGTGACGATCTCTTCGGCCTGTTGCAGGTCGACGCTGACCAACTGGCTCATGCCGCGCTCGGGCATGGTGACGCCGTAGAGGCGGTCCATCCGGCTCATGGTCACCGGGTTGTGGGTGATGACGATGAAGCGGGTGTCGGTGCGGCTGCGCATCTCGTGCAGCATCCGGCAGAAGCGGTCGACGTTGGCGTCGTCCAACGGCGCGTCGACCTCGTCCAGCACGCAGACCGGCGCCGGATTGGCCAGGAAGACGCCGAAGATCAGCGCCGCCGCCGTCAGCGCCTGCTCGCCGCCGCTCATCAGGCTCATGACCGACAGCCGCTTGCCGGGCGGGCAGGCGTAGATTTCCAGCCCCGCCTCCAGCGGATCGTCGCTCTCGACCAGCTTCAGCTCAGCCTGGCCGCCGCCGAACAGGGCCTCGAACAGGGTCTTGAAGTTGGTGTTGATGACGTCGAAGGCGGCGATCAGCCGCTCGCGCCCCTCGGCGTTCAGTTCGTCGATGCCGTCCCTGAGTTTGGCGATCGCCTGCGTCAGGTCGATGCGCTCGGTCTTCATGGCGCTGAGCCGGTCGCCGTATTCGGCCGCCTCTTCCTCCGCGCGCAGGTTGACGGCGCCCAGCGCCTCGCGCTCGCGCTCCAGGCCGTAAAGCAGGCTCTCGGCCCCCGCCGCGTCCGGCGGGCGGGCGATGGCGTCGTCGGTCAGCTTCCGGCCCAGTTCCTCGGGCGACATCTGCGCCGTCTCGCGGATGTTGGCGGCGCTCTCGGCCAGCTTCTCGGCGGCGGCCTCGGCGCGGGCGGACAGGCCCGCCCGGCTCTCGCGGGCCTGGGAAGTGGCGGTTTCGGCGGCGCGCGCGGCGCGGTCGGCCTCCTGCGCTCCCGCTTCGGCGACGGCGACGGCGTCGGTCGCCGCCTGCTTGCGCTTCTCGGCCTCGGCCAGAGAGTCCATCAGGGCGTTGCGTTGCTCGGCGAAACCGGCGGGCGCCGCCTCGGCCTTAGTCAGCGAGGCTTGCGCCTTTTCGGCATCGCGCTCCAGCGCCTTGAGGCGGGCGGCGCTGTCGCTGGATCGCGTGACCCAGCCCTCGCGGGCGCGGGTCAGGCTGCCCAGACGCTGCTCGCGCATGGCGCGGTCGCGGGCCTCCTCGTCGCGGGTCGAGCGAGCGGCCTGCGCGGCCAGCCGGGCGCGCTCGGCCCCGCCTCGCGCCTGCGTCAGTTCCTGACGCAGGCCGACGACGACATCGGAGGACGACTCCACCGAACTGGCCTCGGCGAAGGCGGCTTCGGCCTCCTGCACCTCGCCGTCCAGCCGGGCCACGCTTTCGTCCAGCGACTGGGCGCGGGCTTCCTTGCGGGCCTGATCGCGCATCAGGGATTCCAGCCGGTCGCGGGCCGAGACGACCTGCTTGTCCAGCGTGAAGGGGCGCAGGCGCGCGGCCTTGACCTCTTCTTCGGCGACGCGGAAGGCTTCGCCCGCCGCCTTCAGCGCGGCTTGCGCCGTCTCCAGCGCGGGCTTGCCGAGGTCGATCTCGGCTTCCAGTTCCGACAGGCGCGTACGCTGGGCCAGACGCACCGCGGCGGGGCGGGGCGCCTCGGCGCGGCTGACGAAGCCGTCCCAGCGATAGAGGTCGCCCTCAACCGTCGTCAGGCGCGCGCCGCGCGGCAGGGCGCGGGCCAGTTCGGCGATCCGCTCGCGCGGGGCCACGCCGCAGAAGGCCAGACGCGCCGCCAGCTGATCCGGCGCTGTCACATGGGCGGACAGGGGCGCGACGCCCTGCGGCCAGTCCGGCGCAGACGCATCGGCGCCCGCCCAGTGCGCCGGGGCGCGGGCGTCCACCGCCGCGTCCAGGTCATCGCCCAGCGCCGCCGCCAGCGCGGCCTCATGGCCCTTGGCCGCCGACACCTGATCCAGCGCCGGAGGGTGCTCGCGCTTGCCCGTGACCAGCAGTTGCGCCAGCCCGCGCGCCTCGGTCTGCAGGCGGCCCAGCCGGTCCTCGGCGGCGCGGGCGGCCGTGCGCGCCTCCTGCTCGGCGCGGGCGATGTCGCTGCGCTTGGCCTCGGCGGCCTCGACGGCCTCGCGCGCGGCGGTCAGTTCAGCCTGTGCTGTCTCCAGCGCCGCCTTGGCCGTTTCGATTTCGGGCGTCTCCAGCGGGCCGAGCGCCTCGCGTTCGCGGCGGGCCTGTTCGTGCTGGCCCTTAACCCGCGCCAGCCGGGCCTCGGCGTCGCGCTTCCTGGCGCTTTCTGCGTTCGCGCGGGCCTCGACGGCGGCCAGGGTGCCGGCCAGCCGTTCGACCTCGGCGTCGGCGGCCTTGCGCGCGTCTTCGGCCTCCAGCAGGGCGCGTTCCAGTTCCGGCCCGCGCTCGGGGGCGGCGGCGATCTCGGCCTTCAGCTTCTCCAGCTCGCGGTCCAGCCGCTCCAGTTCGCGCGCCGCGTCGGCGGCCATGCCGTCCTCGCGCGCGCGGTCGGCCTCGATGCGGGCGACCTCGGCCTTCAGGCGGTCGACCTCGGCACGGGCGGCCTGTTCGGCCATGTCCAGCCGGTCGCGCTCGATGATGGCGCGGTTCAGCAGGGCGGTGGCGACCGCGTCTTCCTCACGCGCGGGCTTCAGCCCTTCCTGCGCGTTCAGGGCCGCCGTCTGGGCCGCCGCCGCCGCCGTGGTCGTTTCGGCCACCAGCCGGTCCGCCTCGCGCAGTTCGGCCGCCGCCGTCTCGGCCGCCGCCTTGGCGTCGGTCCAGCGGACGTGGAGCAGGGCCGCCTGCAGGGCGCGGATCTCGGCCGAAATCTTCTTGTATTTCTCGGCCTGACGCGCCTCGCGCTTCAGCCGGTTCAGCGTCGACTCCAGTTCCTTGCCGATGTCGTCCAGCCGGTCGAGGTTGGTCTCGGCCGCCCGCAGCCGCAGCTCCGCCTCATGGCGGCGGGTGTGCAGGCCCGCCACGCCCCCGGCTTCTTCGAGGATACGGCGGCGGTTCTGGGGCTTGGCGGCGATCAGTTCGCTGATCTGGCCCTGACGCACCAGAGCTGGGCTGTTGGCTCCGGTCGAGGCGTCGGCGAACAGCAGCTGCACGTCGCGCGCCCGCACCTCCTTGCCGTTGATGCGATAGGTCGAGCCGCGCCCGCGCTCGATCCGGCGCGAGACTTCCAGCAGGGGGCTGTCGGTAAAGGGCTGGGGCGCGCGCTTGCTGGCGTTGTCGATGGTCAGCTGGACTTCGGCGTGGTTGCGCGGCGGACGACCCGCAGCGCCCGCGAAGATCACGTCCTCCATGCCCTGGCCGCGCATGGCCTTGGCCGAGTTGGCGCCCATGACCCAGCGCAGGCTCTCCAGAACGTTCGACTTGCCGCAGCCGTTCGGCCCGACGATGCCGGTCAGACCGGCCTCGATGTGCACCTCGGCCGGGTCGACGAAGGATTTGAAGCCGACGAGCCGGAGGCGCTGGAACTGCATCGCGTCGCGATCAGCGCGCCCGGATCAACGGGTCGATGGCCGCCGACAGGGCCTGAAGCGAATGGTCATCGACCCGCTTGCCGTTGAGGAAGAAGGAGGGGGTCCCGGTCACGCCGGCGGCCACGGCGCCCTCGACCTCGGCCTGCAGGGCCTGGCCGACGGCGGGGTCCTTGAGGCAGGCCTCGATCTGCTCCTGAGTGCGGCCGCTGGCGGCGATGGCGGCCGCGAACCAGTCGCGCGCGTCGCCCTTTTCGAAGGCGGCGGCCTGACCGCTCATGAAGGCGCGGGCCACGTCGAAAAAGCGGCCCGGCGCGGCGCATCGCCCGATGCCCGCCGCCGTCGAGGCGATCTGGGCCGGGGCCGTCGGCATGTCGCGGAACACCAGCCTAACCTTGCCGGTGTCGATATAGCGAGCCTTGAACTGGGGCAGGACCTCATTGGTCCAGTCGGCGCAGTGATTGCAGGTGAAGGAAGCGTATTCGATCACCGTCACGGGGGCGTCGCCGCGGCCCATGATCCGGTCCGCCGCCGTCACGGCCGGAACCGCCGCCTGCGCGGAAGACGAGGATGCGGCGGACTTGCGGACCAGGTCCAGTGCGGCGGCCGGAGCGGCGCTCAGGCCGACAATCGCCAAGGCCGAAATAAGGGTCAGGATGCGACGGGTCATGAGGCGCTTTATAACAGGGGATCGATGTGGGCTGACAGGCCTGCCAGCGATTTGTCGTTCACGATCTGGCCGTTGACCATGAAGGTCGGCGTGCCGGTCACGCCCGCCGCCGAGGCCTGCCCGATCCGCTGTTCCAAGGCGGCGATGGCGGCCTTGTCCGAGGTGCAGGTCTTGAACTGCGCCTCGCTGAGCCCTGCGGCCTGCGCTGTGCGCAGCAGGACGTCGCGCGGGGCGGCGCCGCCGTGCATTTCGGCCTGTGACCGCATCAGATGGTCGATCACCTCGAAATATTTGTCCTCACCGGCGCAGCGGGCGATCAGAAATCCCGCGACGGCCACGTCCTGAGGGTGCGTCGGGAATTCGCGGAAGACGAAGCGGACCTTTTGGGTGTCGACGTATTTGGCCTTGAAATCAGGCCAGACCTGCTCGTTCCAGGCGGCGCACCCGGCGCAGGTGGTCGAGGCGTATTCGATCACCGTGACCTTGGCGCCCTCGGCGGCGCCGATCGCCATGTCGCCCTCGGCCGCCGCCCTCCCGCCGCCCCCCTGGCCGCAGGCGGACAGGATCAGGGCCATGACCGCCATGCCGACGACCGTTGAACGCTTCATCGTGTCCGCCCCCCCCCTCCGTTTGGACGTTTACTTCGCCAGCGCCGCGTCGATGGCTTCGGACAGGCCGGACAGGGAACTGTCGGCCACATTCACGCCGTTGACGGTGAAGTAGGGCGTGCCGTTCACGCCGGCGCTGATACCGGCCTGAATGCGTTTCTCCATCGCTTCGATGGCGGCCTTGTCGCGAATGCAGTCGTTGATCTGCTGCTCGCTGAGGCCCGCCGCCTGGCCGGCGCGGAACAGGGTGGTGCGCGGCGCCACGCCCGCCAGCCATTCCTTCTGGCTGGCCATGATGTCGTGAACGACGTCGAAATACTTGTCCGGACCAGCGCAGCGAGCGATCAGGAAACCGGCGACGGCGATGTCCTGCGGCGGCGTCGGGAATTCGCGGAAGACGAAGCGAACCTTGTTGTTGTCGACGTATTTCTTCTTGAACTCGGGATAGACTTCCTCATTCCAGACGGCGCAGTGGCCGCAGGTGATCGAGGCGTACTCCACCACGGTGACCTTGGCGCCTTCGGGCGCGCCCTGGGCCATGTCGCCTGCGACTTCGCCCCCGGCGCCGCCGCCCGAACACCCGGCCAGCACGGCCATCGAGGCCAGGGCGGCGGCGGACAGGGCGGCGCGGCGGCTCATGGCGGCGTATTTGAAGGTCGGGGCCATTGGAGGTCCTTGTCAGAAATGAGAGGCGGAACCGTCGCGCGATTCTCGCGCGCGAGCGAAAACGTCTGCATGTCGAGAACGCCGGCAGGGAGGATTTGTCAACGTCACTCTTCGCGCGGAGGCTGCGACAGCACGGCGCGGCCCAGCTTTCCCAGCGCCGCCTTCAGCCCGTCGGGGGCCCCCTCGACCGAGGCGTTCAGTTCCGCTTCCGTCGCGGCGGGCAGGGGCGGCAGGACGGCGCGGCCCCGCGGACGGGGCTTGGCGCCAGAGGCTGGCAAGGGCTTCACCGGGCCTTGGGCGATGCGCAGTTTTTCGACCGAACCTGCGCCCAGAAACAGGTTCACGCGCTGGATGATATCGGCCGACTGGTGCTGGACCAGCAGGGCGGCGGGCCCGGCCACGCGCAGCTCCAGCGTGCCGCCGGCGTTGCCGCGCCCCTTGGTCAGCTTCTGCGGGCGGGTGACGCGGGCCAGCCGCTCGCCCACGATTTCGACCCAGCGCGGCTCCAGGGCCGAGGCGCCGCGCCCGAACTGGGCGTCCAGCTTCTTGATCAGCGGCGCCAGCGAGCGCCCTGCCGGAGGCGGCGGTCGCAAGGCCGGGCGCGTCCGGCGCCGAGCCAGGATTTCGCGGGCTTCGCTTTCGGTGGGCAGGGGACGACGCATTCGTCCTATATAACCTGAGCGATGACCGACGTCCCCTCTCTCCGCGCCGCCCTGCTCGATTGGTACGACGCCCATGCGCGCAGCCTGCCGTGGCGCGCGCCGCCGGGGGCGCCGGCCAAGACCGACCCCTATCGCGTCTGGCTGTCCGAGGTGATGCTGCAGCAGACGACAGTCCCGCACGCCGCGCCCTATTTCGAGCGCTTCACCACCCGCTGGCCGACGGTGGCCGACCTGGCGGCCGTCGAGGACGCCGAGCTGATGGCCGCCTGGGCGGGGCTGGGCTACTACGCCCGGGCGCGAAACCTTCTGGCCTGCGCCCGCGCCGTGACGGCCGAACACGGCGGCGTCTTTCCGCGGACCGAGGCCGAGCTTCTGGCCCTGCCGGGGGTGGGCGCCTACACCGCCGCCGCCGTGGCCGCCATCGCCTTCGACCAGCCCGCCAACGTCGTCGACGGCAATGTCGAGCGGGTGATGAGCCGCCTGTTCGCGCTGGAGACGCCCTTGCCCGCCGCCCGGCCCGAACTGCGGCGGCTGGCGGCCCTGTTCGTGGACGAGCACCGGCCGGGCGACTGGGCGCAGGCGCTGATGGACCTGGGCTCGGGCGTCTGTCGGCCCCGGTCGCCGTTGTGCGAGCAGTGCCCGCTGGCCTTTGGCTGCGAGGCGCTGAAGACGGGAACGCCGGAACGCTACCCGTTGAAGACGAAGAAGGCTGAACGACCGCATCGGCGCGGCCACGCCTATGTGCTGACGGATGGCGAGGGGCGCGTCGCCCTGGTGCGACGGCCGGACAGGGGGCTGCTGGGGGGGATGGCCGGCCTGCCGACCTCGGACTGGAGCGCGGCGCCGGCGTTCGCCCCGCCGGTCGATGCGGACTGGCGCGCGGCTGGATCGATCGAGCATGTCTTCACCCACTTCAGCCTGACGCTGGAGGTGCATGTGGCGACGGGCGAGGGCGATTTCTCATGGACCCCGGCGGACGAGGCGGCCAAAGCCCTGCCGACCGTGTTCAGGAAGGCGCTGGAGCGCGGGCTTGGATCTGCTTGAGGGTTTGAGGCGCAGAGCCGTCGACGCAACCAACCCTTCTCCCCTTGTGGGAGAAGGTGGCTCGCGCAGCGAGACGGATGAGGGGTGTGTCCGCTCCGGCGTCTAGCTGCACACCTGCCGAAGTCACAAAGTTCAAGCCTAGCGCCGACACCCCTCATCCGAGCGCCTTGCGGCGCCCACCTTCTCCCACACGGGGAGAAGGAAAAGCGGATCCAGACCCTAGCCCGTCGCTCGTAAATTCACCGTCCCGCTGCGTTCGCGCGGCATGACCACCACGTGGCCGTTCAGGCGCTGGAAGTGCAGGTCGATCACGCCGTCGCCGACCTTCAGCCGGGTGATCGACAGTCGATCCAGCCCGGCGGGCAGGGCGGGATTGTTGACCTCGACCAGACCCTCGGCGGCGTCGATGTTCAGGCCCAGCACCGCCTGCATCATCAGGAAGACCGACCCCGCCGCCCAGGCCTGCGGCAGGCAGGCGACCGGATAGGCGATCGGCGGCTCGCCCGTCTCGCGCACGAAGCCGCAGAACAGTTCGGGCAGGCGCATCTGGAAATGGGCGGCCGAGCCGTAGATCTCGCCCAGCAGCATGGCCACCGCATGCCGCTCGCCGTAGCGGGCCATGCCGGCTGCCGCCAAGGCGGTATCGTGCGGCCAGACCGAGCCGTTGTGATAGCTCATCGGGTTGAAGCGGGCCTGCCCCTTGGCCAGTGTCCGCAGGCCCCAGCCGGAGCGGAACTCGGCCGTCAGCATCCGCCGCGTCACCCGACGCGCCCGCTCATGCGAAGGCAGGCCGGTGAACAGCAGGTGCCCGGCGTTGGAGCCGATTGCCCGGCACTGCTCGCCGTCGCCGTCCAGGGCGATGGCGTAGAAGCCCTCGTCCTCCATCCAGTAGCGCTCTTCGACCAGGGCGCGCAGCGTCTCTGCGCGGTTCGCCCATTCGTCGGCGCGGCCGTCGCCCAGGACGGCGCCCATTTCGGCCAGCGCCTTCCAGGCGGCGAAGGCGTAGCCCTGGACCTCCAGCAGGGCGATCGGCCCCTTGGGAAAGCGGCCGTCGGCGTGGAAGATGGAGTCCTCGGAATCCTTCCAGCCCTGGTTCGACAGCCCGGTGTCGGCCGCGCGGGCGTAGTCGATCAGACCGTCGCCGTTGCTGTCGCCATAGTCCTTCATCCAGCCCGCCGCCGCGATCAGATTGGGCCACAGGGCGCGGATCGTCTCATAGTCGTTGGTGCGCTTGGCGTAGGCGCCGGCCAGGGCGATGAACAGGCAGGTGGTGTCGACCCCGCCGTAGTAGAGGCCGAAGGGGACCTCTCCCAGCACGCTCATCTCGCCGCCGCGCGTCTCGTGCATGATCTTGCCGGGGGCGGAGTCCATGAAGGCGTTGGTCTCGGTCGCCTGGCGCGCGGCCAGATAGGTCAGCACCCCCTTGGCCAGGCCGGGGTCGATCCACAGCATCTGCCAGGCGGTGATGATGCCGTCGCGCCCGAACGGGGTCGAGAACCACGGCGTCCCCGCATAGGGATAGGGGCCGGTCGGCAGGTCGGTGACCAGCAAGGCGATATCGGCCCGCGACTGCCGCAGCCAGTCGTTGAAGCCCTGGTTGCGTCCGCCCTCGACGATGGCGCCGCGCCGCAGCCGCCGCCGCATGGCCAGCCGCGCCAGGATGGAGTGCCAGCGCCAGCGCTCCTCATCCGGCTGGTCGCAGGCGTCCAGGCCGCATTCGACGAACAGGTCCAGGCTGCGGCCGCGCGGCAGGCTGAACATGAACTCGGCGCGCGTGGCGCTGAGGCGGGCGGGCGGCTCCGAAAAGGCCAGGCAACTGGTGCGCTTCACCCCGTCCAGGCCGGTGTAGCTGAAGGTCACGCGCCGCCCGTCGATCACCGGCGGATGGATTTCGCCCTGCTGGGGCCGCACCGTGCCGCGCACCTGGAAGATGTCCGCGAAGTCGGCGTCAAACTCGAACGTCAGCGGCAGCAGGATGTCCTCGACGCCGTGGTTGACCATCCGCACCCGCTCGAACAGCCGCCGGTCCCAGATGAAGCGCCGCCGTTCCAGATGCAGCACGCCGGCCGGCGCTGATCGCCCGCCCATCGGCGGCAAGGGCCGATTGGTGGAGTGGCAGGTGAAGAAGACATTGTCCTTGGTCACGCCCGAGCTGAGGCGGGACGGCCGCGCCCGCCCGACGGTGAGGGCAAAGCGCGACAGCAGCCGGGTATCCTTGTCGAACAGGCCGTCGGCGCCCGCCTTCACATCCCCCCAATGATCGGCCACCAGGAAGGTGTCGCCGTCCTTGAGGGCCATCAAGGTCTCAAGGCCGTCCTGATCGTTGGTGTCGGCGGCCGTGACCTGGGTCGAATAGGCGTCGTCCATCAGCGTCTCCGCTTGCGGCTGGCTCCCCTGCGCAGCTGATAGGCGAACGGTCGGGAACGGGGTTCAGTTCAGACGAAAACAGCGTTCGCCTTCGGCCGGGGCCTCTAGGCCAGAGCGGCGAAGCTGCGCTCTTCCTCGATCGGCCGCATCGGCGCTGCAAACGGACGCCGCGCCAGCAGGTCGGCGTAGACGTCCAGATAGCGCCGCGCCATGGCGGTCGCCGAAAAGCGCAGATCGAAGCGGGCCCGGATGGCTTCCCTGTCCAGCCGGTGCGCATGGGCGGCGGCGGCGACCGCCTCTTCCATCGTGGACACGAGGAAGCCGGTGGCTCCCTCCTCAATGATTTCCGGCGTGGACCCGCAGGCGAAGGCCACGACCGGCGTGCCGCAGGCCATGGCCTCGATCATCACCAGGCCGAAGGGCTCGGGCCAGTCGATGGGGAACAGCAGGGCCTCCGCGCCGCCCAGGAAGGCTGATTTGTCCGCATCGCCGATCTCGCCGACGAACTCGACCAGAGAGTTGTTTCGCACCAGCGGCTCGATGACGGTCTCCCAGTAGACGCGGTCGGCGGCGTCTACCTTGGCGGCGATCTTCAGGGGCTTGTTCAGCCTGGTCGCGATCTCAATGGCCCGGTCCGGACGCTTCTCGGGCGAGATGCGGCCCAGGAAGGCCAGATAGCCCTGCGACTGGGGGGAGAACCGGTAGAGATCGCCCGGCATGCCGTGATGCACGGTGGCGCGCCAGTTCGCGTGGGGCAGGGGGCGACGCTGATCGTCCGAGATCGACACCAGGCCGAACTCGGGCCAGCGCGCATAGACGGGCGCCAGATCCTTGACATCAAGCCGGCCGTGAAGCGTCGTCACCGTCTTGTCGGCCCACCCCTGGAAAAAGGGGAAGTGGATCATGTCGGTGTGGAAATGAATGACGTCGAACTGGTCGGCGCTGTCCAGCACCTCGGCCAACTGGCTCATGTGCGCGGCGAGATCTGATTTCAGCGGCGCGGGGTCCAGGCGGATGGCCTGGTCGCGGACCGGCACCAGCCGTGCGCGGGTGCGGGCGTCGGCGCTGGCGAACAGGGTGACGTCGTGGCCGAGATCGACAAGGGCGTCGGTCAGATGCGCGACCACGCGCTCCGTGCCGCCGTAAAGCCGGGGCGGCACGGCCTCATACAAAGGCGTGACTTGAGCAATTTTCATGACAGGCTCCTGCGCCCGCGCGATACGCGGCGCCGAAACCTCAATCCGCCCGGCCAAGCCGGGTTCCAGCGTTGCCGGAACGATATTATTCAATCGCGCCTGTGAGTTAGGCGAAGAGCGAGATTCGCGCCCTACTGCATCCCGGCCCGGATCTCGGCGCGCAGGGCGTCGATGGGGCGCAGGCCCGTGTCCGTCTTAAAGCGCCAGTAGGTCCAGCCGTTGCACGCCGGGGCGTTTTCCAGCAGGGCGCCCAGCTTGTGGATCGAGCCGGTCAGGGCCCCGGACACCAGGGAGCCGTCGGCCCGCACCCGCGCCTCGCGCTCGCCCTTGGGGCAGTAGAGCTTGTCGCCGGGCGCCAGCAGGCCCGCCTCGACCAGGGCGCCGAACGGCACCTTGGGCTCGGCCTTCTTGGATCCGGTGACGACCAGGTCTTCCGGCGCGGCCGGGATGACGGCCTTGATGCGCTTCTCGGCCAGTTTGGCGTAGGTCTCGTCTCGCTCGATGCCGATGAAATGACGGCCCAGGCGCTTGGCCGCCGCGCCCGTCGTGCCGGTGCCGAAGAAGGGGTCCAGCACCACGTCGCCGACGCGGCTGGCCGACAGCAGCACCCGGTGCAGCAGGGCCTCCGGCTTCTGGGTCGGGTGAGCCTTGGCGCCGTCCTCGTCCTTCAGCCGCTCGTGGCCGGTGCACAGGGCCAGTGTCCAGTCCGAGCGCATCTGGGTGTCTTCGTTGAAGGCCTTCAATGCGTCGTAGTTGAAGGTGTAGCGCTTCTGCTCGCGCGACTTGGCGGCCCAGATCAGGGTCTCATGGGCGTTGGTGAAGCGCGTGCCCTTGAAGTTCGGCATCGGGTTGGACTTGCGCCAGATGATGTCGTTCAGCACCCAGAACCCCAGGTCCTGCATCGCCGCGCCCAGGCGGAAGATGTTGTGATAGCTGCCGATGACCCACAGCGAGCCCTCGTCCTTCAGCACCCGCCGGCATTCACCCAGCCAGGCGCGGGTGAAGGCGTCATAGGCGGCGAAGCTTTCGAACTTGTCCCAGTCGTCGTCGACCGCATCGACCTTGGAGTTGTCGGGACGCAGCAGGTCGCCGCCCAGTTGCAGGTTATAGGGCGGGTCGGCGAAGACCATGTCCACCGACTTGTCCGGCAGGCCTTTCAGCACCTCGATGCAGTCGCCACGCAGGATGACGTCGGTCTTCAACTCGGACATGGAAAAGCGGCCCCGGACAGATGAGGCGCTTATGGTGAATCCTTACGGTTAAGGCGGAGTAACCAAGATTCAGAACAGGCGAAGGAAATGGGGCGGCGCTCGGCGGCCGCCCCACCTCTCGTCGTCAGGCCAGGGTGCGTACCTTGGGTTCGCGGTCCCACTGGCGGGTGGCTGCGGGCTTGATGAAGGCGTCGGCCCCGTTCGACAGATCGACCACGCCGGCGTCCGCCTCGATCCCCGCCTTGTCGAGCAGGGGTTGGGCTTCGGGCGTATGACCGATGGCCTTCAGGTGCCCAAAGGCGTCCTTGGCGAAGTCGACGGCCGCGCCTTCGGTCAGCAACTGCTCGCAGCCGTCGGCCGACAGCACCAGGGCGACCGCGTCGAACAGCACCGAGGGCGCGCCCGCCAGCTGATGATCCGCCTTCAGCGTCGAGCCGTCCTTCAGCTTGGCCCCTCCGCGCTTGGGCGCGATCATCTCGACCGCCGCGCCGGCCGCCTTGGCCGCGTTCTGCACCGCCTTGACCACGGCCCCGTCGGCCCCGTCGGTGACCAGCACGCCGACCTTCCGCCCTTTCAGGCTGTCCGGGTATTTGCCGATCAGACGCACGGCGGGCGACGGGGCCAGGTCGATCGGCTCGGCCGCCGCCGGGGTCTTTTCGGGCAGGGCCATGCCCAGGCCGTCGGCGACCCGTTTAGCGAGGTCTTCATCGACGTTGCGCAGATTGCCCATCACGCGATTGCGGACGTGTTCCAGCGAGACCTTCGACAGTTCGAACACGATGGCCGAGGCCAGGTGAGCCTGTTCGGGCGCCGCCAGACTGGCGAAGAACAGCCGCGGCTGGCTGTAGTGGTCGGCGAAGGTCTCGGAGCGCAGCCGCACCTTCTCCTTCTCCACCGGCTCGCGGAAGCTGGTGAAGCCGCCCTTGGCGTCGGCGCGGGGGCCGCCGTCCTCTCCGGCCTGAGCCAGGCTGTTGGGCTCGTAGTTGGCGCGACCGGTCGGGACCTGCGTCTGCATATGGCCGTCGCGCTGGAAGTTCTGGAAGGGGCAGCCCTTGGCCTGGTTGATCGGAATCTGGTGGAAGTTCACCGTCCCCAGGCGCGACAACTGGGTGTCCTGATAGGAGAACAGCCGGCCCTGCAGCAGCGGGTCGTCCGAGAAGTCGATGCCCGGCACGATGTTGGTCGGCAGGAAGGCGGCCTGTTCCGTTTCGGCGAAGAAGTTGTCGGGGTTCCGGTTCAACGTCATGCGGCCGATGACCTTAAGCGGATGGACTTCCTCGGGGATGATCTTGGTCGCATCCAGGATGTCGAAGGGCAGGGCGTCGGCTTCGGCCTGGGTCAGCACCTGCACCGCGAAGTCCCACTGAGGGAAGTCGCCCTGGTCGATGGCGTCGAACAGGTCGCGGCGGTGGAAGTCGGGATCCGCCCCGGCGATCTTCACCGCCTCGTCCCAGCAGGTGGCCTGCGTCCCCAGCTTGGGCCGCCAGTGGAATTTGACGAAGTGCGATTCGCCCTTGGCGTTGACCAGGCGGAAGGTGTTGACCCCGAACCCTTCCATCATGCGCAGGGAGCGCGGGATGGCTCTATCCGACATGGCCCACATCACCGTGTGGGTGGTCTCGGGCATCAGGCCGACGAAGTCCCAGAAGGTGTCGTGGGCGGACGCGGCCTGCGGATAGCCGCGATCCGCCTCCATCTTCACGGCGTGGATCAGGTCGGGGAACTTGATGGCGTCCTGGATGAAGAAGACCGGGATGTTGTTGCCCACCAGGTCCCAGTTCCCCTCCTTGGTGTAGAACTTGACCGCAAAGCCGCGCACGTCGCGCGGGGTGTCGATCGAACCGGCGCCGCCAGCCACGGTCGAGAAGCGGGCGAACAGTTCGGTTTTCTCGCCGACCTCCGTCAGGATCTTGGCCGTGGTGTATTGTTCGAGGCTCTCGGTCAGCTCGAACACGCCGTGCGCGGCCGAGCCGCGCGCGTGGACGATGCGCTCGGGAATGCGCTCGTGGTCGAAATGCTGGATCTTCTCGCGCAGGATGAAGTCTTCGAGCAGCGTCGGTCCGCGCGGCCCCGCCTTCAGCGAGTTCTGATTGTCGCTGATCGGCGTCCCATGGTTGGTGGTCAGCCGCGTCTCGGGGGTCGAGGCCTGCTGGTGCAACTCCCCGCCTTGGCCGATGATGTCTTGGTTTGTCGAATTCTCGGGCACCGCGTCGCTCCTCCTGGCCGTCATGGCGAGCAACGAACGTTCGGTCTGCGCAATTGGGTGCGGGGTTCAGCCGATTTTACATATAATGCCGCGCAGGCGCCTGGGGCGTCTTCGCAGTCGGCGACGGTGCGGCTATGAGGCGTGCATGATCCGTCGTCTTCGCCCCGTTCCGTTCGCCCTTGGGCCTGTCCACTTCGTCGGCATCGGCGGCATCGGCATGAGCGGCATCGCCGAAATCATGCTGAAGATCGGCTATCAGGTGCAGGGCTCGGACGCCAAGGCCAGCGCCAACACCGAGCGGCTGGAGAAGCTGGGCGCCCGCATCTACATCGGCCACGACGCCGCCCATGTGAGCGAGGGCGTCTCGGCGGTGGTCTATTCCACGGCGGTCAAGGCGGCGAACCCCGAACTGGTCGTGGCGCGCGAACGCCGCATTCCTCTGGTCCGTCGGGCCGAGATGCTGGCCGAACTGATGCGGCTGCAATTCTCTATCGGCGTCGGCGGCACCCACGGCAAGACGACGACGACCTCCATGGTCGCGGCCCTGCTGGACGCGGGTGCGCTGGACCCGACGGTGGTCAACGGCGGCATCATCAACGCCTACGGCACCAACGCCAAGGTCGGCGACGGCGACTGGATGGTGGTTGAGGCGGACGAGAGCGACGGCTCCTTCCTGCGCCTGAAATGCACCGTGGCGATCATCACCAACATCGACCCGGAGCACCTGGACCACTACGGCGACTTCGACGCGGTGAAGAAGGCCTTCTGCGACTTCATCGAGGACATTCCCTTCTACGGCTTCGGCGTGGTCTGCCTCGATCACCCCGAGGTGCAGAAGCTGGCGGCCCGGATCGATAACCGCCGTCTGGTCACCTATGGCCTCAATCCGCAGGCCATGGTGCGCGCTGACAATGTGCGGATGGACCCGGACGGCTCGCGCTTCGATGTGGTCATTCAGGGGCAGGGCATGGCGGCTCTGGACGAACCGGCGCGCATCGAGAACCTGCACCTGCCGATGGCGGGCTGGCACAATGTATCCAACGCCCTGGCCGCCATCGCCGTGGCGCGCGAGATCGGGGTGGACGACGATTCCATCCGCGCGGGTCTGGCGGGCTTCGGCGGGGTCAAACGGCGCTTCACCACCACGGGCGTCGCCCACGGGGTGCGGGTGATCGACGACTACGGCCACCACCCGGTCGAGATCGCCGCCGTGCTGAAGGCCGCGCGCCAGGTGGTCCACAACGCCGATAATCCGGGTCGCGTCATCGCCGTGGTCCAGCCGCACCGCTACACCCGCCTGCGCGACCTGATGGAGGAGTTCTCCACCTGCTTCTCGGACGCGGACAGCGTTCTGGTGGCCGACGTCTATCCGGCGGGCGAGCAACCGATCGAGGGCGTCGACAAGCACGCCTTGGTCGAGGGCGTGCGCCGCTACGGCCATCTCCACGTCGCTGCGCTGGAGAACGCCGCCGCCCTGCCGCGCGTGATCCGCGAAGAGGCGAAGCCGGGCGATCTGGTCGTCCTGCTGGGCGCGGGCGACATCACCAGCTGGGCCTACGCCCTGCCGGCGCAGCTAGAGGCGCTAGGCTGAACCTCCCCACCATCCGCTCATCCCCGCGGAGGCGGGGACCCAGTGCTTTGGCCTCAGGCGGCGACGCTCGGGGTCTTGCGCGGGTTGTCATGAGCGGGCATCGCAGCAGCTCTTACTTGGGTCCCCGCCTCCGCGGGGATGAGCGGAAATAATGATGCCTTGGCGCGATAATCTCCCCGCCGTGCGCGGCAAGCTGCTGCTGAACGAGCCGCTGGGGCCTTACACCTGGTTCCGTGTGGGCGGCGCGGCGGACGCCCTGTTCATCCCGGCCGACGCCGACGATCTGGCCGATTTCCTGAAGGCCCTGCCCGAAAGCGTGCCCGTCACGGCGATCGGCGTCGGCTCCAACCTGATCGTGCGCGACGGGGGCGTCGAGGGCGTGGTGATCCGTCTGGCGGGCCGCGCCTGGGGCCAGGTGACGGCCGACGGCGACACCGTCACGGCGGGCGCAGGCGCGCTGGACAGCATGGTGGCGCGCGCCTCGGCCAAGGCGGGCATCGCCGGGCTGGAGTTCTATGCGGGCATCCCCGGCTCCATCGGCGGCGCCCTGACCATGAATGCGGGCTGCTACGGCTCGGAAACCAAGGACGTGCTGGTGTCCGCCTGGGGGCTGAACCGCAGGGGCGAGCGGGTCGAACTGTCCCTGGCCGACTTCGGCTACACCTACCGCCATTCCAACGCCCCGGCCGACATCATCTGGATTGAGGCAACCTATCGCGGCGCGCCCGACGCGCCGGAGGCCGTCGCCGCCCGCATCAGCGAGATCACCGAGCGCCGCGAGAAGACCCAGCCGATCCGCGAAAAGACCGGCGGATCGACCTTCAAGAACCCGGACGGCCATTCCTCGTGGAAGCTGGTCGACGACGCGGGCTGGCGCGGCAAGCTGCATGCCGTCACCGGAGGCGGCGCTAAGTTCAGCGAGTTGCACTCCAACTTTATGATCAACCCCGGCGAGGCGACCGCCGCCGACATCGAGGGGCTGGGCGAAGCCGTCCGCGCCGACGTGCTGGAAAAGACCGGCGTGCAGCTGAACTGGGAAATCAGGCGGATCGGGCGTCCGTAATCCTTCTCCCCTTGTAGGAGAAGGTGGCCCTTCAGGGCCGGATGAGGGGTGTCGGCGCGACAGTTCCTGATTTCCAGCCGCTCACCCAGCGCCGTCGCACCCCTCATCCGTCAGGCTCCGCCTGCCACCTTCTCCCACAAGGGGAGAAGGAAAATGGTGACGAATTTCCTTCCACGACCCCGTATCGTTTCCAACCGGTTAACCGTATTCAGGGCATAGGGGCGGGCTAGTCTTCGGATGTTGCCATGCGTGCGCCCCTGAACACCCTCCATGTCGCTGTCCTGATGGGCGGCCTGTCGTCGGAACGCGAGGTCTCGCTGTCCTCGGGTCGCGGCTGCGCGGACGCCCTGGAAGGGCAGGCGGCCAAGGTCACGCGCGTCGACGCCGGGCGCGATCTGGCCCAGGTGCTGACAGCGCTGAAGCCCGACGTCGTCTTCAACGCCCTGCACGGCAAATGGGGCGAGGACGGCTGCGTCCAGGGCATCCTTGAGACGCTGAAAATTCCCTACACCCACTCCGGCGTTCTGGCCTCGGCCCTGGCGATGGACAAGGACAAGTCCAAGGCCGTGCTGCGCGCCGCGGGCGTCATCGTGCCCGGCGGCGGCCTGTTCGATCGGCACGAGGTCGCCAGCCGCCACGTCATCGACCCGCCCTATGTGGTCAAGCCGAACGCCGAAGGCTCCTCGGTCGGGGTCTTCCTGGTGCGCGAGGGCGCCAACCGTCCGGTGGCCGAGGTCGGCGCCGCCGACTGGGCCTATGGCGACCAGGTGATGGTCGAGCCTTTCATCGCCGGCAAGGAGCTGGCGGTCACGGTCCTGGGCGAGGCGACCGGTCCGCGCGCCCTGACCATCACCGACATCACCCCGACCAAGGGCTTTTACGATTACGAGGCCAAATACGCCGAGGGGGGCTCCACGCACGTCCTGCCGGCCGAGCTGCCGCCGCACGTCTTTGACAAGGCTTTACGCCAGGCCGAGCTGGCTCACGCAGCCATGGGTTGCCGAGGGGTTTCCCGCGCCGACTTCCGTTATGACGATGTTAACGACGTTCTCGTTCTGTTGGAGATCAACACCCAGCCCGGCATGACCTCGACCTCGCTCGCTCCCGAGCAGGCGGCCTATGTCGGGATGGATTATCGCGAACTGGTTCGTTGGATGGTGGAGGACGCCTTATGCCCGCGGTAGTGCGCGGCGGTCGGCGACAGTCTTCGGGCAAGGGCGGCGCGCGCGGCGCTCCCCCTAGCCGCGCGGCCGCGATCGGCCGGCTGGACATGTCGCCTCGCGTGGTGGCGGCGACCCTGGTGGTGGGCGTCGGCATCGTCGCGGCCGTGCTGGCCACCGGCGCGCGCGCCGAGCGCATCTCGACGGCCGCCACCGAGCGCTTTGACGCCGTCACGACCGGCATGGGTCTGAAGGTGCGCCAGGTTCACGTCACCGGCGCCTCGCCCGAGGCCGCCGCCGCCGTGCGCGCCGCCGTCGGCGTCCATGCCGAGCAGCCTATCGTCAGCCTGGACCTGGCCGCCGTGCGCGACCGGGTGCAGACCGTCGGCTGGGTCAAGGAGGCGCGCGTGGTGCGCCTGTTGCCCGACACCCTGATCGTGGACGTCAAGGAACACGACCGCCTCGCCGTCTGGCAGGTCGGCGGCAAGGCTCACGTCATCGATGCGCAGGGTCTGGTGATCAACGGCGCCGACGCGGGCCGCTATCCGCGCCTGCCGCTGGTGGTGGGCAAGGGCGCCGATCAGGCCGCCTCCGACGTTCTGCCCCTGCTGGCCCAGCGTCCGCGCCTGATGGCGAAAATCGACGCCCTTGTCCGCGTGGACGAGCGCCGCTGGGATCTGCGCCTCAAGGACGGCGCCCTGATCCAGCTGCCTGCCGTGGATCAGGAATCCGCCCTCATCCGCCTCGACGCCCTGGACCAGCGCGAACGCCTGCTGGACCTGGGCTTCGCCCGCATCGACCTTCGCACGCCCGAAGAAGTGGCCGTCCGCCCTTCCGAAGGCGCCGTTTGACTTTCTGACCTCTTAGGACACGACCCATGGTTGGACGCAGCCGAGACATGAAGCCGGAACAGGGCAGGGGCGCGCCGCGCGCGCCGGTCGTGGCCGCGCTCGATCTCGGCCAGTCCAAGGTCGCCTGCTTCATCATGAAGCCGGACGGCGTGCGCCACGCCGACCGCACCATCCGCGTCGCCGGCGCCGGCCACGTCCAGTCGCGCGGCGTCAAGGGCGGGGCCATCGTCAACATGGACGAGACGGCGCAGGCCATCGGCCACGCCGTCGAACGCGCCGAGCGCGCGGCGGGGGCCCCGGTCTCCGGCGTCGTCGTCACCACGGCTATCGGCCAGATGGCCAGCCACCGGGTGCAGGCGCGCGTCTCCCTCGGCTCGCACCCGATCAGCGACGCCGACCTGGCCCGCGCCATCGGCATGGCCCTGGCCCAGATCCGCCTGCCGAACCGGCGCCCGATCCACGTCCTGCCCATCGCCTGGTCGGTGGACGGGGCGAGGGGCGTGCACGATCCGCGCGCCATGCGCGGCGGCTCGCTCGGGCTCGACCTGCTGGTCGTCTCCATGTCCGAGGGCTCGTTCAACGCCCTCAGCCACTGCCTCGAACTGGCCCACCTGGACCTGCAGGGCGTGGCCGCCGCGCCCGTCGTCTCTTCCCTCGCCGCATTGGAAGAGGATGAGATGGAGCTGGGCGCCCTTTGCATCGACATGGGCGGCGGCTCGACCTCGGCGGCGGTCTGGGGCGGGCGCTCCCTGCTGCATATCGAAAGCCTGAACGTTGGCGGCGACCATGTGACCGCCGACATCGCCCGCGGCCTGTCGACCTCGCGCGTGGGCGCCGAGCGGCTGAAGACCCTGCACGGCTCGGCCATGGCATCGGCCAATGAAGACCGCGAAATGCTCGAAGCCCCGCCGCGCGGCGAGGACGCCTCGGCTGGCCCCGTCATCGTCCCGCGCGCCATGCTCAAGACCGTCATCGCCCCGCGCGTGGAAGAGACGCTGGAGCTGCTGCGCGACCGCCTGAAGCACGCAGGCATGGGCCTTGAGCCCGGTGCAGGCCTGGTCCTGACCGGCGGCGCCAGCCAGTTGAACGGCGTGCGTGAACTGGCCGTGCGCGTCTTCGACCGCCCGGTGCGCCTGGGCCGTCCGCAACGCGCGCCCCACCTGGCCGACGCCGCTGCCGGTCCAGCCTTCTGCTCGGCCGCCGGCGTCCTGCTGCGCGCCGCCTACGGCCCGCGCGAGGCTGTCTCCGCCCGCAAACTGATGTCCCGCCAGATCACAGCCGCCGACGCGCCCAAGGTGCATCGCGGCGGCATGGTCGCCCGCGCGGCCGGATGGTTGCGGGATAATCTGTAGGCAGTTGCGCGGGGCTTACGCAGCTCCGACGCTTCGGGCGTCAGTCCTATCATTATGTTCGTAGTGACGGCTCAGCGCTGAGCCGTTTCCCGCGCTTGCTGTTCTGCAGGCGCGAATCTGCCGCTTGACGCCTGGCCCAGTTTCAAAAATTATTATTCGCTGAGCTTCGTTTCGCTTGCCTTGTTCAGGCCCTAACTGCGGCGCGGTTGTGGCCGTATTGTTACACGAACGACGTTTATTGGCCCCATTCACGACACAAAGCTTGCTTGCCGGCCGCTATTGGTTAGACCCAAGCTAACAAGGGTCCTTCAATTCCCTGGGCGCTTTGAGTTTAACAAGTTGGGGCACATCCAATGAAAATGAACCGCAGTTATCTTTTTGGGACGACGGTCCTGGCTGGCGTCATGGCGATCTCGGCGCCGGCGCTGGCGCAGTCGACGCAGCCCGATGAGCAGGTTTCCCAGGTCGAAGAGATTGTCGTCACGGGTTCGCGTATTCGCCGTGACCCGACCACCTCGCCGACTCCGCTGATCCAGGTTCAGCGCGAGCAGCTGCTGGAAAGCGGTCAGTCGACCATGATCGACTACCTGGCCACTATTCCTGCTCTGTCGAACTCGGTGGTGCCTTCTGATACGACCGGCTCGGGTCTGGGCGATGGCGGCCTGTCGCTCGCTAACCTTCGCTCGCTGGGCTCCAACCGCACCCTGACGCTCGTCGATGGCCGTCGCCATGTCGGCTCGAACGGCGGGTCTTTGGCGGTGGACGTGGACACCGTTCCGCGCCTGCTGATCCAGAACGTTGAAATCGTGACCGGCGGCGCCTCGTCGGTCTATGGCGCCGACGCCGTGTCGGGCGTTCTGAACTTCGTCCTGCGTAAGGACTTCGAAGGCGTTGAAATCGACGCCAACTACGCCCGCATCAACGAAGACGGTCAGAGCGCTCGCCGTATTTCGGCGTTGGTGGGCAAGAACTTCTTCAGCGATCGCCTGAACGTCTACGGCCACGCTGAATATGAAGTGTCCGACGCCGTCACCTCGATGGATATCGACTGGCTGCGTCGCGCACCGGTCATGCTTGGCATGGACGCTGATCCCACGTCGACCGCCATTGGCCCCAACTACGACGGCATCATCGACAACCTGATGTTCTCGGGCGTGGTCCGTCTGGATCGCCCGCGTTGGGGTTCGCTGACGATCGCCAATGCGCAGCAGCCGAGTCCTTCGACCAATCCGAACGTGCCGGTCGCGAATTGTACGAATGTGAACGTCGCGAACTGCTATTCGGTTGATCCGGCCAAGACCTATTGGTTCGACGGCGGCACGGCTCGTCTGGCGAACTTCGGTTCGCGTGTCGGCGTGGTCGGCAATAACCGCCCCTATAACATCGGCGGCGACGGCGAAAACCCGTCGATGTTCTCGACCGATAGCCGTGTTCCGGAATCGGAATCGCAACGCTATCAGACGGGTGCGACCTTCCATCTGAATGACAATGTGAAGGCTTACGCTGAAGCGAAGTATATCAAAGAAAACACGTTTGATATTTCTCAGCCGACGTTCTTCGATGTGTATCTCGCCGATGGCTACACTGGAAAGAATGAAACTAACTACATCCTTGGTACCTCGTCGTTTATCCTGAACTACTCGGATAACGCCTATCTGCCGTCGAATATCAAGGATGCTATTCGCACCAATATGGTGACGAACTACGCCAACCCGACCGCGACGGCGCCGGGAGCTCCGTTGGCCGCTGTCAACCGCCAGTGGGCGCGTCATGCCATGTTCGGCCCGGACCGCAGTCAGGATAATGATCGTGAACTGCAACGCTATGTCGTGGGCCTGACCGGCGACCATGACTCGTTCGGCCCGATCAAGAACCTGAGCTGGGATATCGGCTACACCTACGGCCAGGCGAAGATGCAGAACACTGAGCGTGGTGTTGACGTCCTGCGCTTCAACCTTGCTGCCGATGCGGTCGTGGACACTGCCGGCGTCGTCAACGGCAAGGCAGGCGAGATCGTCTGTCGCGCCAAGCTGATACAGGCCAACGGCGGCTTCGTTGAAGACTGGAATGTGGGCGGCGACCTGCGTGACACGCCGGGCGGGAAGGCTGCTCTGGACCAATGTACGCCGCTGAACATTTTCGGGGTCGGTAACCAGAGCGCTGAGGCGTTGAAATATATCGACGCGTCGATCACTGTCCATGAGCTGAACCGTCAACACGACGCTGTCGCGTCCGTGTCGGGCCAACTGTGGGATATGTGGGGCGCTGGCGCCATTGGCGTCGCGGTCGGCGCTGAATACCGCAAGGAATACACTGAGGCCGTCGGGCGCGACAAGGATACCGCAGGGCGTTGGTTGTTCCTGAATACGGGGCCGGATTTCGATGGGGCGTCCTACGAGTCGCGCGAACTGTTCGCGGAACTCTCGGTGCCGTTGTTCCGTGACAGCTTCCTGGGCGAATATGCCGAGCTGAGCGGAAGCTATCGCTACTCGGATTATTCCACGATCGGCGGGCAGGACGTTTATGGCGTCAACTTCGTTTATCGTCCGATCCGCGATATCGCTTTCAAGACCAGCTTCAACACGTCCATCCGCGTTCCGAACCTGGGTGAAAACTTCAGGCCCTTCACCGAGACGTTCGGCAACAGCTTTGCAGATCCCTGCGCCACGGCCATCATTTCGCGTCTGGCCGATCAGGACATTAAATCGTACCGGATCGCCAACTGTACGGCGTTGGCGGCTCAGAAGGGCCTGACCTTCGACTTTGCTGGTACGACCGCCGATCCGGACGACGATTTCGTTCCGGGCGCCCCTTCGACCGGCGTCTACGCTTCGGGCGTGGCCGGCGTTTCTGGCGGGAATACCAACCTGCGCCCGGAAACTTCGGAATCCTTCACCTTCTCGGTGGTCTGGCAGCCGAGCTTCATCCCGAACTTCTCGACGGTGCTCGACTACTATGAGATCCGGATCGAGGACGTCATCGCCACGCCGTCGGCTCAGGGGCTTGCGGAATCCTGCGTCAGCAGCGGTCCGAACCTGAACCCGGACGCCTGTTCGCTGGTCTACCGCAACGTCGCGGCCGTGGCTGGCACCTCGGCGGCCGACCGCTCGGTGGGCTTCCGTGTCGGCGCTCCGAATGGTGATCCGGTCGGCGGTTTCCGTCAGCAGCCGATCAACTACGCCAAGATGGAAACGCGCGGCCTCGACTTCACCGCTCGCTATTCCTTCGACTCGGAAGAAATGATCGGCCGCAACTGGGGTCGTTTCGACTACAGCATCGGCGGTCTGTGGCTGATCCAGCAGGATAACTTCCTGTCGACGGCAAACCCGAACGCCTACACCCCGCTGGCGTCGCGGCCCTTCTATCCGCGCGTTCGTTTCACGTCTCGCCTGGCCTGGTCGCCGAACCAGGACTGGACCGTTACCTGGGTGGCTGACTGGCAGACCTCGCAGGACATCGTGAATTATCGCGACTTTGTGAACAACCCTGACAACCAGCCGGTCGAGTACCTGCGTACGGGTGACTTCGTGCGTAACGACCTGACGATCCGTTGGAATGTTCGTGACGACCTGACCCTGCGTGCTGGCGTCACCAACATCTTCGACGCCGAGCAGGCTCCGTGGCTGGGCACTACCCTCTACTCGAACTTCGACCCCTATGGTCGTCGCTTCAATATCGGCCTGAACTACCGTCCGTGGTAAGACTAGGCTGATGAGCTAAGATGAAAGGGCGGCTTTTCGGAGCCGCCCTTTTTTCATGTCCGAGGCTCAAGAGCCGCCGATCCTGGAAATATTTGCAGCTACGCTAGGGCGCCTGGCTTCCAAACTGGCCGACTCACGCTACCGAGGGTAACTCTTCGTTAACTCAGACAGGGTTTTCCTTAACGCGCTCATAACCAATGCGATTCGGCGGGGAATTCGCGTTGGGGACGAAGGGCAGGGTCCTTAGGTCGGAATTACATAATGTCTCTCTCGCTGGTCAGGCCGGAAGCCACGGAATTGAAGCCCCGCATCGTCGTGTTCGGCGTGGGCGGAGCCGGCGGCAACGCCGTCAACAACATGATCGACTCCGGCCTCGAGGGGGTGGAGTTCGTCGTCGCCAATACTGACGCCCAACATCTGAGTTTCGCCAAGACCGACCGTCGCATCCAGCTGGGCGAGACCATCACCCAAGGCCTGGGCGCGGGCGCCCACCCCGAGGTCGGCATGAACGCCGCCGAGGAAAGCGCCGACGAGATCCACGCGCACCTGGAAGGCGCGCACATGGTCTTCATCACCTGCGGCATGGGCGGCGGCACCGGCACCGGCGCGGCGCCGGTCATCGCCAAATGCGCGCGCGATCGCGGCATCCTGACCGTAGGCGTGGTGACCAAGCCCTTCACCTTCGAAGGCCGTCACCGGATGCGCTTGGCGGACGCTGGCGTGGCCGAGCTGCAGCGCTACGTCGACACCCTGATCGTCATCCCGAACCAGAACCTGTTCCGGGTCGCCAACGAGCGCACCACCTTCTCCGACGCCTTCGGCATGGCCGACCAGGTCCTGCACTCGGGCGTGCGTTCGATCACCGACCTGATGATCCTGCCGGGCCTGATCAACCTCGACTTCGCCGACGTCCGCGCCGTGATGAGCGAGATGGGCAAGGCGATGATGGGCACGGGCGAGGCCACGGGCGACGACCGCGCCCTGCTGGCGGCCCAGAACGCCATCGCCAACCCCCTGCTGGACGAAACCAGCTTGAAGGGCGCCAAGGCCGTGCTGGTGAACATCACCGGCGGGATGGACATGACCCTGCTGGAAGTCGACGAGGCCGCCAACGCCATCGCCGGCGAAGTGGACGGCGACGCCAACATCATCTTCGGCGCCGCCTTCGACCCGGCCTTGGACGGCAAGATCCGCGTTTCGGTCGTGGCGACCGGCATGGACGAGGCCGTCATCCAGCAGATCGAGCCGCAGGGCCAGACGTTCAGCCGTACGGGCGCGCCGTCGGCGGCTGCGCCGCGTCAGCCGGAGGTCCGCATCGACCCGGTGCGCGACGCCGCGCCGCAACCCGCGCCGGCTCCGACCTATGAAGCCCCGGCCGCACGCGCGCCTGAGCCTCGGATCGAAGCCAAGCCCGAGCCCGTGATCCACGACGCGCCGCGCAACCTGGAGCCGATCGTCGATCCGTGGGTCGAGGAATACGAGCAGGGCGGCGGCCGCGGCCAGACCGCAGCCTCGTCGGAACAGGGCGACCTCTATTTCGACCGCGCCCCCCAGCGTCAGCAGCCTGCGCCGCAGCAACCGGCCCAGCACTCGACCCAGCGTCCGGCCGCCCGTCACGAAGAGCCGGCCGAAGAGCCCTTCTATGACGAGCGCGACCACCGCCGCAGCGGCTGGAGCCTGTTCGGTCGCAAGCGCCAGCAGCCGCAGCAGCAGCCCTCCTACGCGCCGCCGCCGTCGTCGAACCGCACGACCCAGCAGCTGCGTCAGACCCAGTCGATCCAGCCGCAGCATCAGGACCCGCAACTGGGCCAGAGCGAAGACGACGACCTGGAGATTCCCTCCTTTCTTCGCCGCCTCGCGAACTGACCGCCTTAAGCGGCCCTAAAGTCTAGAAGCGCCCCGGAGCTGGTCTCCGGGGCGTTTTGCTTGGGCGAGCGGCCCCGCAGCGGGCGCGCCGGCCGGTCCCTCGATCGTAACCAAAGCGAAACAATCCGAAACCCGACTTTCATTTCGGGCTTGAGCTCCCAGGCGTAAACGACGGGTGAGGCGAAGACCGTCCTGATGGGGGCGGGTCGCGCAAAAGAGAGTATCCGAGTGACGGTCCGCAACGACCAGTACGAACAGACCATCGTCGCCCCGGCCATCTGCGCCGGCGTCGGCGTGCACACCGGCCGCCGCGTGCGTCTGGTCGTGCGCCCGGCCGCGCCCGGCCACGGCATCGTCTTCGTGCGCACTGATGTGACCGATCGCGACAACCGCATCCCCGTCTCGGGCGAAGCCGTCGTGGACGCGCGCCTGAACACCATGATCGAGAATGCGGCGGGCGTGCGCCTGTCGACGATCGAACACCTGATGGCCGCCCTGGCCGCTCTTGGCGTCTCCAACGCCGTGATCGAGGTGGACGGGCCGGAGCTGCCGATCCTGGACGGCTCGGCGCTGCCGTTCGTGCAACTGCTGGACCGCGCCGGCTTCCGCCGTCAGGAAGCGCCGCAGACTTATATCGAAATCCTGAAGCCCATCCGGGTGGAGGAGGGCGACAAGTCCGCCGTCCTTAAGCCCTGCGACCGCTATGAGATGCGCTTCGAGATCGACTTCCCCACGCCGGTCATCGGCAATCAGGTGGTGGATTTCGTCGTGGACGAGGCGACCTTCCGCTCGGACATCATGGCCGCCCGCACCTTCGGCTTCGCTCATGAGGTCGAAGCCCTGCGCCAAGCCGGTCTGGCCCGGGGTGGTTCGCTGGAGAACGCCGTGGTCATCGACGGCGATCAGATCCTGAACCCCGGCGGCCTGCGCATGGAACGCGAGTTCGTGCGTCACAAGGCGCTGGACGCCATCGGCGACCTTTATGTCCTCGGCGCCCCCCTGCTGGGTCGCTACGAAGGCGTCAAGGCGGGGCACGCCCTGAACAACAAGCTGGTCCGCGCCTTGCTGGCCCAGCCGAACGCCTGGCGCGAGACGACGCGCGTGCCTGATATGGCGATGGCGGGCTGACCGTGTCCTTCTCCCCTTGTGGGAGAAGGTGGCAGGCGGAGCCTGACGGATGAGGGGTGAAGACGCCCCGGTGTCCGGACGGGCGCGTCGCTTGCCGTAAATAATTTCCGAACGTCGCGCTGACACCCCTCATCCGAGCGCCTGCGGCGCCCACCTTCTCCCACAAGGGGAGAAGGGTCAGGTGAGCGTGATCGCGCTGATCAACCGCCCGAAATCCGGCTCGCTCGCCAGAAACGCCCGGCGGTTGGAATAGAAGCGCCGTTCGTCCGCCCGCGTGTCGTCGCCGGTCCAGGCGCCCTCTCCGACGCCGGCCTGTTCCAGTCGCCACAGAACGAAGCCGGGCAGGTCGAACTGTCGTTTGTCTTCGGCCGCGCCCGGGCGGAAGAAGCGTTCGCTGCCGGGGTCGTGGTGGGCGAAGCGCTCCTGATAATCGGCGCCGACTTCGTAGGAGCCCTGCGCGATGCAGGGGCCGACGACGGCGACCATGCGCGACGGTTCGGCGCCCAGGGCCGTCATGGCCTTTACGGTCGAGTGGATGATGCCGCCAAGGGCGCCCTTCCAGCCGGCGTGGGCGGCGCCGATGACGCCTGCTTCGGCGTCGGCGAACAGGACGGGCGCGCAGTCGGCGGTCAATACGGTCAGCACCGGACCCTTTACGCCCGCGACCACGGCGTCGCCTTCGGGACGCTCTCCGCCCCAGCCGCTTTCGGCCACGCGGGCGACGGCGGAGTGGACCTGATAGCAGCCGCACAGGTCATCGGCGGCGCCGCCCATCCATTCGGCCACGCGGCGGCGGTTCTCGGCGACGCGCGCCGGGTCGTCCTTGGACCCCACCCCGGCGTTCAGCCCGGCGTAGATCCCCTCGGACACGCCGCCCTCGCGGGTGAAGAAGCCGTGGCGCACCCCGGCCTTGTGGAGCAACGGGTGGGTGACGGGGTTCAGGCTCATGCAGCGCCCTCCAGGTCGAAACGGGCGGCGTCGATGGCGGCCTGAACAGCCTTGCGGGCCTGAGGGCTGTTCTTCCAGCAAGTGGAGCCGACGCTGGCGGCGGCGCCCGCGCAAACGACGGCTGCGTCCGCCTGGGCCAGACGGGCGAAGCCGCTGACGCCCAGTTCCTCCAGCCGTTCGATCACCTTGGGGCCCACGCCCTTGGTCGCCAGCAGGATCTGGCGCTCGTGGTCGGTGAAGGTCATGGCCGTATCAGCCTCCATCGTCGGGCGGGCCGCGTCAGAAGCCCGGCAGGGCCAGCGAGCGCGGCGAGAAGATCGCCGCCGCCTTGAACAGTTCGCCCATCTGATCCGGCGCGGTCAGGCGGTCCAGCTGGCGCTGGATGACCGGGGCGGCCTCGGGGCGTCCCTGCATCAACCGCTGGGCGCGGGCTTCGATCCCCAGCGCCTTAAGGAAGGCGCCTTGGGCGACGCAGCCGGTCACGTCGGCGCCGCCGCGCACGGCGGCCTCCAGCACCAGGGGGAAGTCGGCCCACTGCGTCAGGTCGGCCTCGCCCGGCGTCGACAGGGGATCGACCTTCTGATGCCGCCGCAGCGCCTGCAGGGTGTCGCCCGCCTCGGGCTTGCTGCGGCCATAGTCGATCAGCAGCGCCGCCCCCGACGCCGCTCGGATCATCGTCGCCAGGTCGCGGCCGAAGGCGGCCTGCTGCTCCGAAATCTCGATCACCTGGCCCGGTTCGACGTCGAAGCCGGGCGCCTCGAAGCCGTCGGCGATGGCGGTCAGGCCGAAGGTCAGGTCATTGTCGTCGGTCACGCCGATGCGGCGCTCGGCCCAGCCGCCTTCGGTCTTGATGAACTGGCGCGCGGGCAGGCAGTCCAGCACCTCATTGGCGATCAGGATGACGGGGGCGTCCGTTTCGACCTGATGCAGGGCGCTGAGCCAGCGCGGGTGCACGTCGGCGTCGGCCAGGCGCCGGGCCTGTTCGGCGCGTAAGGGGGTGCTGGGCTCGATCAGGATCAGATCGACCGCCTGCAGGAAGGCCGGTACCAGCCGCGCCGCGCGCAGCACGTCCGACATCAGCGTCCCGTCGCCGGGGCCGACCTCGACCAGGCGGACCCGCTCGGGGGCGCCCAGGCGGCTCCAGGTCTCGATGGCCCAAAGGCCGATCAGTTCGCCGAACATCTGGCTGATCAGCGGGGCGGTGATGAAGTCGCCGCCTTCGCCCAGCGCCGGACGGGTGGCGTAATAGCCGCCCTTGGGGTCGTGCAGGCAGCGGGTGACGTAGTCCGCCACCGTCATCGGCCCGGTCAGCACGATCTCGCGGACCAGCCGGTCCTTGAGCGTCTCCGCCATAGTGGTCTTACGCCTCCGCGACTTGCGGCTTCTTCAGCGCCCGCCAGATCAGCCAGGCGCCGACCAGCATCATCGGGATCGACAGGATCATGCCCATGGTCAGGCCCAGCGGCAGGTTCTCCAGCCCGGCGTCGGGCTGGCGCACGTTCTCCAGCGCGGCGCGGCAGACGCCGTAGCCCAGCAGGAACAGGCCGGTGACGAAGCCGGGGCGTTTCAGCATCCGCCACTTCCAGATCGCCAGCGACAGGATGACCAACAGCAGCAGGCCCTCAAGCCCGGCCTCATAAAGCTGGCTGGGGTGGCGCGGTTCGTTGCCGGCGGGGCAGAAGCCGTACATCTGCTGGATGCGCTCGTTGCAGAAGCGGATGGCCCAGGGGACGGTCGTCTCGCGGCCCCACAGCTCGCCGTTGATGAAGTTGGCGATGCGGCCGAAGAACAGACCCAGCGGCGCGACCGGGGCGATCAGGTCGCCCAGGCTGAGCGGGTTCACCTTCTGGCGACGAGCGTAGAGGGCCAGGGCGACGACCACGCCCAGGAAGCCGCCGTGGAAGCTCATGCCTCCGGTCCACAGCTGCAGCAGCTCCAGCCGCTCGCCCCAGCTGTCGCCGGTGAACAGTTGGGCGAACATCGCCGGCTTGTAGAAGAGCGCATAGCCCAAGCGGCCGCCGAGAATGACGCCCAGGGTGATCCACAGCACCAGGTCGTCCAGTTGCGGTCCCGTCACCGGCGGCTTGCCGGGCGCCCACAGCCGCTCGGTCTTGGCCAGACGCGAGGCGTACCACCATCCCAGCACGATGCCGGCGACATAGGCCAGGGCGTACCAGCGGATGGGCAGGGGGCCGAGATGGATCAGGACAGGGTCGAATTCGGGAAAGGGCACGGGGCCTCCGTCTGCGCTTTCAGGGGTCGCCCATGGTCTAGCAAGCGGGACTGCATTCGTCGCGCGCTTTTCCCGCGAAGCAGTCTATAGGCCGTTGGCGGGTAAGGTTTGGTTTACCCAAATCAATGCACCGTTAACCATCATCGGGCCGGCAGGCCCGGGAGTTCTCAAGAGGCCGCCATGCAGACGCGCAATCCCCTCCTTGATGAGTTCGCCAAGCTGACCACCGGCGCCATGGGCCTGGCCCAGGCTGCGGGCGAAGAGGCCAAGGCCGCCTGGCGCGCCCAGGCCGACCGCTTCGTCGCCGAAATGGACCTGGTGCGCCGCGACGAGTTCGACGTGCTGAAAGACGAAATCGCCGTCCTGCGGGCGGAGATCGCCGCGCTGAAGGCGGCTGCGTCGGCCCCCGCGAAGGCCGGCGCGGGATCGTCCACAGACGCCGCCTCGACCCCGGATTCAGCCGGTTGAGCCGAATCTGCGAACACGCCTACCGTCCTCGAAAGCGACCCTTTGAGTCGCTGTCGCTGCTGAAGAAGTTGAACGCCTGATGGATGCTGTGAGACCCGAAGAGGTCGACCTGCCCTTTGATCCGCTGGATGTGGTCGAGCACGTCCTGACGGCGGAGAACCTGCCGTTCGACCGCACGGACGAGGGCGATCTGGCCTTCGCCCTGGCCGGCGACTGGAAGGATTATGAGCTGTGGTTCGCCTGGCGGCCCGAGGGCGACTGCCTGCAACTGTGCCTGGCGCTGGACCTGCGGGTGGTGAAGACGCGCCGCGCGGCGGCTTATGAGCTTGTCTCCATGATCAACCAGCGCACCTGGCTGGGCCATTTCGAGATCTGGCCGGACGAGGGCGAGATCGTCTTCCGCCACGCCCTGGCCCTGCCGCACACCGAACGGCCGACCCTGGCCCAGGCCGCGTCCATGATCGACGCGGCGGTCGAGGCGGCGGATCGTTACTATCCGGCCTTCGACTTCATGGTACGCGGCTCCAAGAAGCCGCAGGAGGCGATCGACGCCTGCTTGTTCGAGACGGTGGGCAACGCCTGATGAGCGGTTCCGGACGTCCGGTCGTGCTTCAGGGCGTGGGGCGCCTGGGCTCGGCCATTCTGGAAGGCTGGCTGGCGACGGGCGCCGTCGACCCGGCCGATCTGATCATTCTGACGCCGTCGGAAAAGCCGGTCGCCGAGGCGGCGCGGGCGAAGGGCGCGCGGATCAATCCGCCGCTGGAAGAGCTGGCGGACGCCCGCGCCTTCGTCATCGGCGTCAAGCCCGCCAAATGGCTGGAAGCCGCGCATGCGGTGCTGCCGCATCTGGCCTCAGACGCCGTGATCGTCTCGGTCATGGCGGGGGTGCGCGGCGAGACGATCTCTGAGGGTTATCACGGCCGCCCGGTCGTGCGCGTCATGCCGACGACCGGCGTGGCGCAGGCGCGGGGCGTGGCGACGCTGTGGTCGTCTGATGCGGATGCCTTGAAGGTCGGACAGACCCTGTTCGAGCCGATCGCGGAAACCGTCCTGCTGGATGACGAGGCGCTGATGCACGCGGCGACGGCGGTGTCCGGCTGCGGCCCAGCCTATTTCTTCGCCTTCACGCGGGCTCTGGCCGAGGCGGGAGAGGCCGAAGGCCTGTCGCCCGAGGCCGCCGCCCGTCTGGCGCGCGCCACCCTGCGTTCAGCCGCAGCGGGCGCTGAGGGCGACGAGGCGCTGAACGCCCTGATCGACCGCGTGGCCTCGCCAGGCGGCGTGACCGAAGCCGGCCTGATCGCCCTCAATGAAAACGGCGCCCTCGACCGATCGGTCGAAAGCGCCGTGAAGGCGGCGGTCGCCAAGTCCACTGAACTCAGCGGCTGATCCGTTTTTCCTCCCCATGCAATGGGGAGATGGATCGGCGGCGAAGCCGACGAGACGGAGGGGCCGCTTGGCTCCGCTGGCGTAAGCCCTTCCACCACTTCGTGGTCCCCCTCCCCATTGCATGGGGAGGAAAGAGCCGCCTCACCGCGTGACGAAACGCCCGTCGGCCAGGTTGCGGGCCAGGCGGTCATAGGCGCGCTGGGCGTCGCTCCAGGTCGTAGAACCGCGCGCCTCGGCCAGGGTCGGGGTGTAGTAGTTGAACTTGACCGGCTGAACCTCGCCCGAAGCCGTCGTCACCGTGCCTTCGACCGCGGCGCCGCCGATCGACAGGCTGCGCATGGCGTCCAGGCCCGGCTTGTCGGACAGCTGCTGCATGGTCGGACGGTTGGGCTTCAGGTCGGTGATGACCAGTTCAAGCCGGGCGCCGTCCAGGGCGTGGCGTTCCGTCAGCACGCGCTCGACCGTGCGGGTCAGGTCGCTGACCTGCTGTTGAACATCACGCTCGCCCAGTTCCGCAGCGGTCTTGGCGAAATCGGGGCTGACCGTCACGACGACGGCTGAAGGTTGAGCCGCAGCCGCGCCGGAGAGGGCGAGAACGGCGGCGATCGGTGCAAGAAAAGCAATAGAACGCATAGTCAGGCTCCTGAATTCCAGGCCCCCCTGGAACACTGGACAAGATGGCGATGATTTTACGGTTCCGCTAGGGGCGCCCGGCAAGGATCTAGGGGGCGCGACGGTCCGCCGGCAGTCGGATCGCAGCCTTCAGGCCGCCCAGTTCGCTGCGGCCCAGGGTGATGTCGCCGCCGTGGCTGCGCGCCACGTCGCGCGCCACCGCCAGGCCCAGGCCCACGCCCTTGCGGTTCTGGTTGCGCGAGGCGTCCAGCCGCGAGAAGGGGCGGAAGGCCTCCTCGTGCATGTCCTCGGGGATGCCGGGGCCGTCGTCCTCGACGGTGATCTCCAGCCCGCCGGAGGGCAGGGGACGCGCCGACAGCCGCACATGCTCGCCATGCGAGGCGGCGTTGCCGACCAGGTTGTTGATCGCCCGGCGGAAGGCCAGCGGTCGGGCCAGCATGTTCAGATCGTCGGGCGTCTCCACCTGGGCGGCGGCCCCGGCGCGGCGGGCGTCCTCGGCGGCGCGGCGCAGCATTTCAGGCACGGAGATGGTCTGGGCGGCTTCCCCGGCCTCGCCGCGCGCGAAGGCCAGGTATTCGTCGATCATATGCTCCATCTCGTCCAGATCGCCCTTCATCGCCTCGGCGCGCTTGAAGGGCGGCGCCAGGGCCAGTTCGAGGCGCAGACGGGTCAGGGGCGTGCGCAGGTCGTGGCTGACCGAGGCCAGCAGGGCCGTGCGCTGGTCGATGTGGCGCTGGATACGCGAGCGCATGTCCAGGAAGGCGCTGGCGGCGGCCCGCACTTCGCGCGCGCCGTGCGGCTTGAAGCGCGGCACGCTTTCGCCCCGGCCGAAGGCCTCGGCCGCATGGGCCAGACGTTCGATGGCGCGCACCTGATTGCGGATGAACAGCACCGCCACGGCCAGCAGCAGCACCGTGGCGATCATCAGCCACAGGACGAAGATGTGGGCCTGCGTCGCCACGGCCCGCTCGCGCGGGGCGATGACGCGCAGGACGCCGTCCGCCTCCTGCACCCGGATGTCGACGTAGGCGGGGTAGCGGGTGGTGTCGAACCAGAAGGGCTGGTCCAGCCGCGAGGCCAGCGCCTTCTCCAGCGTGCGGTCGACCAGTCCCAGGGCGCCGCGCCGCTCTTCGGCGGGCAGGGAGGCTTCGGGCTGGAAGGCGATGGACAACTGCATCGACCGCTCGGCGCGTTCCGAGATCAGCGCCAGATTGCGGGCCGAGGGGTCGTCGCGATAGCTCTCGGCGGCCCAGGCCACGTCGCCCGCCAGGCCTTCGGACAGGCGCGCCGTCACCGCCTGCCAGTGGGCGTCGAAGAAGGCCCAGGTCACCGCCGCCTGCATGATCAGGACAGGCAGGACGATGATCAGCAGCGAGCGGCCCCACAAGGAGGTCGGCACCCGGCGCTTGATCCAGCGCGTCCAGACGTTGAACGGCATCAGCCGCATCGGCGTCGCCTCAGTCCGGGGCCAGCATATAGCCGATGCCGCGCACGGTCTGCAGGTAACGCGGGTTCTTGGGGTCCGCCTCCAGCTTGCGGCGCAGGCGGGTGACCTGCACGTCGACAGCGCGCCCCGTCACATCGGCGGTGTCGGGCGACAGGGTCATGCGCTCCACCGGCGAATGGGCGTGGATGGCCAGGGTCTTGAGCAGTTGCGCCTCGGCTTCGGTCAGGCGCTGCAGGGCGCCGTCGCGCGTCAGCTCCAGCCGCTCCATGTCGAAGACGGCGGGGCCCATGTGAATCTCCTTGGGCGTCATCAGCTTGCCGCCGGTGCGGCGCAGGATGGCCTCGATCCGCAGGGCCAGTTCGCGCGGATCGAAGGGCTTGGACATATAGTCGTCGGCCCCGCGCGACAGGCCCTCGATGCGGTCGTCCGGGTCGCCCTTGGCCGTCAGCAGCAGCACCGGCGTCTTGGACAGCGCCGCCTGGCTGCGGATCCAGGTCGTCAGGTCAAAGCCGCTCTCGCCGGGCATCATCACGTCCAGCACGATCAGGTCGAACTCGATCAGCTCGACCATGCGGCGCGCGGCGCCCGCGTGGGCGGCGCCGGTGACGCGATAGCCCTCGCGGCTCAGGAACTCCTTGAGCAGTTCGCGGATGCGGTCGTCGTCGTCGACGACCAGGATGTGCCGTCCGCTGCCGGCGGGGGCGACGGGGCCGGAACGGCCGTTGGCGCGCGGCTCGACCATGCTCATCGCCATTCTCCCTGCGAGGCGCCGTTGACGCTGGGTTGCGGCAGGCGTCTAACCGAGATCGTTGCGCAGGAGACGTACTTCAATGGCCTTCGTTCCTTTCGACGATCGTGACGGCTGGATCTGGTTTGACGGCGACTTCGTCCCCTGGCGGGAAGCGAAAACGCACATCCTGACCCATGGCCTTCACTACGGCTCGTCGGTGTTCGAGGGTGAGCGTATGTATGGCGGTGAAATCTTCAAGCTCACAGCCCACAGCCAGCGCCTGAAGCGCTCCGCCGAACTGCTCGACTTCGAGATTCCCTATAGCGTGGCCGAGATCGACGCCGCCTGCAAGGAAACCTGCGCCCGCAACGGCCTGACCGACTGCTATATCCGGCCTGTCGCCTATCTGGGCGCCGAACAGCTCAGCGTCTCGTCGCTGAACAGCAAGGTCCACCTGGCCATCGCCGCCTGGGAATGGCCCAGCTATTTCGACCCTGAGGTCAAGAAGAAGGGCATCGCCCTGGAGTGGGCCAAGTGGCGCCGCCCCGACCCCGCCACGGCGCCGTCGACAGCCAAGGCGGCGGGCCTGTACATGATCTGCACCATGTCCAAGACGGCGGCCGAGAAGCGCGGCTTCAACGACGCCCTGATGCTGGACTGGCGCGGCTATGTGGCCGAGGCGACCGGCGCCAACGTCTTCTTCGTCAGGGACGGCGTCCTGCACGCCCCGCGCGTGGACCACATCCTGGACGGCATCACCCGCCAGACGGTGATTGAGATGGCCAAGGCGCGCGGCGTCGAAGTCGTCGTGCGCGACATCCTGCCGGAAGAACTGGGCGATTTTTCCGAATGTTTCCTGACCGGTTCGGCCGCCGAGGTGACGCCGGTGGGCCAGGTCGGCGACCATCGCTTCACGCCCGGCGAACTGTCGCTGAGCCTGATGGACGACTACGGCAAGCTGGTGCGCGGGCAGCTCTAGTCGCCCTCTCCCATCGGGAGAGGGTTTTTCCATTGCCCCTTGCCAGCGGCCGCCCGCTGGCGTTGATGCGCATTTGAGAAGCCGGCTCCGATAGCGCCGGTCGCGGAGCCGCTTGTTTCATGTTCAGCCTTCTGAACCTCCAGAGCCTGGTCGGGCTGTTCGTCATCGTCGTCGTCTGCTGGGCGATTTCCGAGAACCGCCGCGCCTTTCCGTGGCGGCTGGCGATCGGGGCGGTGCTGGTTCAGGCCGCGCTGGTGCTGGCGACCTTCGCCATCCCCGGCTCGCAGGTGGTGCTGGACGGCATCAATAACGCCGTCAGCGGCCTTGAGGCGGCGACCGAAGAAGGGACGCGCTTCATCTTCGGCTTCCTGGCGGGCGGGGAGCAGCCCTACGCCGTGGCCAACGAGGGCGCCCTGTTCACCTTCGCCTTCAAGGTGCTGCCGCTGATCCTGGTGATCTCAGCCCTGTCGGCTCTGCTGTGGCACTGGAAGATCCTGAAGTGGATCACCCTGGGCTTCGGTTTCCTGTTCCAGCGGACCATGGGTCTGGGCGGGGCCTCGGCGCTGGCGGTGGCGGCCAACGTCTTTCTGGGGATGATCGAGAGCCCCATCGTCATCCGCGCCTATCTGGACAAGCTGACCCGTTCGGAAGTCTTCCTGATGATGGTGGTGGGCCTGGCCACCGTCGCCGGTTCGACCATGGTGGCCTATGCGACCATCCTGTCGCCGGTGCTGACCAATGCGGCGGGCCACGTTCTGGTGGCCTCCATCGTCTCGGCGCCTGCAGGCATCCTGCTGGCCCGCGTCATCATCCCTGAAAAGCCGGGCGAGGGCGGGGCGGTGGCCGACTACAACTCGGCGCTGAAGTACGACAGCTCCGTCGACGCCATCGTCAAGGGCACGTCCGACGGCCTGATGGTGGTGCTGAACATCTCGGCCGTGCTGATCGTCTTCGTGGCCCTGGTGGCGCTGGCCAACATCATCCTGGGGGGCTTCGTCATCGCCGGAGAGCCGCTGACGGTCGAGCGCATCCTGGGCTGGCTGTTCGCTCCGGTGGCCTGGCTGACCGGCGTGGAGTGGGCCGACGCCCAGAAGGCGGGCTGGCTGCTGGGGGTCAAGCTGACCTTGACCGAGTTCGTCGCCTTCATCGAACTGGGCAAGGTGCCCGCCGCCGAGATGAGCGAGCGCACCCGGATGCTGATGACCTATGCGCTGTGCGGGTTCGCCAACATCGGCTCGGTCGGGATCACCGTCACCGGCCTGTCGGTGCTGATGCCCGAACGCCGCGAGGAGGTGCTGGGCCTGGTGTGGAAGGCGCTGTTCGCCGGCTTCCTGGCGACCCTGATGACCGCCTGCATCGTCGGGGCCTTGCCCGCCGCCGTCTTCGCCTAGTAGCGTCGCCGAGGGCAGCCGGAAGGGACCCTCTGATGAAGCTCTATGAAAGCCGCCGCGCGCCCAATCCGCGCCGCGTCCGCTGGGTCATGGCCGAGAAGGGCGTGACCGATGTCGAACGGGTCGAGATCGAGCTTCTGGCGGGCGAGCACCGCACCCCCGCCTATCGGACCAAGTTCGGCGTGCCGCACGTTCCGGCGCTGGAGCTGGACGACGGGACCTGCCTGACCGAATCCATCGCCATCTGCCGCTATCTGGAGGCGCTGCACCCCGAGCCGAACCTGTTCGGCCGCGACGCCAAGGAGCAGGCCATCATCGAAATGTGGATGCGTCGGTGCGAGATGTATCTGGCCAATCCGATGATGCTGAACGTACGCTTCACCCATCCGGCCCTGGCCGCGCTTGAGGCGCCCCAGCCCCAGGTCGCCGAATACAACCGCCTGGGCGCCGAGCGCTTCATGAAGACCCTGGACCGGCATCTGGCGGATCATGAGTTCATCGCCGCCGACCGCTTCACCATCGCCGACATCGTCGGGGTCGTGGGTCTGGATTTCGCCCGTCTGGTCAAATACCGCCCGCCCCAGGAGTTGACGCATTTGGCGCGATGGCTGGCGACGTGCCGGGCCCGTCCGGCGGCCTCGGCGGGGATGTGATCCGACCTTGCGCAGCCTGACCGCGCCGGACCGCTGGCTGGCCCTGCTGCTGGCCGCCCTGGCGGGCTATGTCGATAGTCTGGGCTTCCTGCATCTGGGCGGGGTGTTCGTCTCCTTCATGAGCGGCAACAGCACCCGGCTGGCCGTCAGCCTGGCTGAGGGGCGCTGGCAGGCGGCGGGGGCGGTGGCCGGTGTGCTGGCGCTGTTCGTGCTGGGCGCCATGCTCGGCGCCCTGGTCGCGGGCGGCGAGGGCGCGCGCTCGCGCAGCCGGGTGCTGGCGGTCGAGGCCTTCCTGCTGGCCGGCGCCGCCGTGGCGGCGGGGGCGGGCATCGCGCCTGTAGCTATCGGCCTGATGGTCATGGCGATGGCCGTGGAGAATTCCGTCTTCCTGCGCGACGGCGAGGTCGGGGTCAGCCTGACCTATATGACGGGAACGCTCGTCAAGACCGGCCACGCCCTGGCGGCGGCGGTGCGAGGCGGCGATCCGTGGGCGTTCCGGCCGTATATGGCGCTGTGGGCCGGGCTGGTCGGGGGTGCGCTGCTGGGCGCCGTGGTCTATGGCCGCCTGGGACTGGACGCCCTGTGGCCGGCGGCGGCCGCCGCGATGGGGCTGGCGCTTTGCGTGCGGTTCATTCGCGCGGCGTGAACTTCCGGATCACGCCCGAGAAGGTCATCAGCAGTCGTTCGCCGGTGACGATCTGGCCGCGCACGAAGATCAGGCTCTTGCCCGCCTTGGTCACCTGGCCCGTCGCCTCGATCAGTTCGCCGACATAGGCGCCGTCGATAAAGGTGGAATCCAGCTGCACCGTCACGCCCGAGGCGCCTTCCATCTCCTGATAGGCGATCTGGAACATAGCGATGTCGGCGAAGGTCATCAGGCAGCCGCCGTGCATCCGCCCGCCCGCGTTCATATGCTTCTGCTCGGCGCGGAAGGCGCAGCGCATGTGGCCGTCGGGGTCAGGCTTGCCATAGAAGGGGCCGACGACCACGTCGAAGGTGTCGCGCAGATTATAGGTCTTCCAGCCGGCGAACTCGCCTTCGGTGACGGTGATTATCTCGGCCATGTCGGTTTTGCCTTCTTTCCGATCTCGCGGTGCAGCATATAGCGCCTATGAGCGATCCAATCGAAGCAGCCATTTTTGAAAAACTGGCCAAGGCCGATCCGAAAAACGTCGGCGGCAAGAGCATTGAACCGGCCGATGTGGCCAAGGAACTGCAGCCCGAGCAGTGGCAGCGGATGCTGCCCAAGGTGAAGGCCACGGCGCTGGGCCTGATGCGTCAGGGCAAGCTGACCATCACCAAGAAGGGCAAGGTCGTCGATCCCAACAACTTCCGCGGGGTGATCCGCCTGCGCCTGCCGACCGAGGCCGAGACGGCCGCCGCCCTTGCGGCCTTGCCGCCGGTCGAATCCTCGGATGACGACTTCGACTGATCCGGAAAACGGCCCAGAATCCGGCCTGGACGAAATCCTGGCCGAAATCCGCGCCTGCCGGGCGTGTCTGGGCCAGTTGCCGCACACGCCGCGGCCGGTGGTCATGGTCACGCCGGAAACCCGGCTGCTGATCTGCGGGCAGGCGCCGGGGCGACGGGTGCACGAGAGCGGCCTGCCGTTCACCGACCCGTCGGGCGTTCGCCTGCGCGACTGGATGGGCGTGGACGAGACGACCTTCTACGGCGACGCGCGCCTCGGCGTCGCCGCCCAGGCCTTCTGCTTTCCCGGCACCGATCCGAAAGGCGGCGACTATCCCCCGCCGCGCCGCTGCGCCGAGTTGTGGCGGCCGCGCCTTCTGGCTGAACTGCCCAAGGTCGAGCTGACCCTGCTGGTCGGCGGCTATGCGCAGGTCTGGGCGCTGGGCGACCGCGCCAAGGCCAATATGACCGAGACCGTGCGCGCCTGGCGCGATTATGCGCCCGGTATCCTGCCCCTGCCGCACCCGTCCTGGCGCAATACGGGCTGGCTGAAGAAGAACCCCTGGTTCGAGGCGGAGGTTCTGCCCTACCTTCGCCAGCGGACAGCGGAGATATTGGCGTGACACATCGCTTTTCCCTTCTCCCCTCGGGGGAGAAGGTGGGCGCCGGAGGCGCTCGGACGAGGGGGCTCTATCGGCGCTTCAGACGGTTGATGGTCCGGGTGCAGCCGACAGCCCCCTCATCCGTCTCGCTTCGCAAGCCACCTTCTACCCCGAGGGGAGAAGGACGATGGATCGCCGCCGTGCTTCTCTCCCTCGCCCTGTCCGCCTGCGCCACCCCCTACGCCCAGCCGTCCCTGACGCCGCCCGCAGGCTTCACCGGCCCTCGCGTCGAGGAAGGCACCCTGGGGCGCGGCGCCTTCGTGGTGCAGGACGGGGCGCGGCTGCCCTATCTGCGCTGGAGCCCCGAAGATCAGGCGCCGTGGGCCGTCGTCATCGCCCTGCACGGGTTCAACGACCACTACGCCTCCTTTCGCCTCGCCGGCCCGTGGTGGGCGCAGCGGGGCATCGAGACCTGGGCCTATGACCAGCGCGGCTTCGGCCTGGCGCCCGGACGGGGCGAGTTCGCGGCCGAGAGCCTGACCAGCGCCGACCTGCGCACCATCGTCGCCCTGGTCCGGGCCGAACGGCCGGGCGCCTTGATCGTGGTGGCCGGCGAGAGCATGGGCGGCTCCTCGACCATCGCCGCCTTCGGCTCCGACGCGCCGCCCGACGCCGACCGCGTGGTCCTGCTGGCGCCGGGCGTCTGGGGCTGGTCCAGCCAGAGCGCCTTCAACCGCGCGGGGCTCTGGGCCGCCGCCCGCCTGATGGGGGCCAAGCGAGTCGAGCCGCCATCGTTCGCCGTGCGCGACATCCGCGCTTCGGACAATACGCTAGAGCTGATCCGCAACGGCCGCGATCCCCTGTCGATCCTGTCGACGCGGTTTGATTCTCTTTATCGCCTGGTCGATCTGATGGAGACGGCGACCCTGCGGCTCGGCCGCGTCGAGAAGCCGACGCTGCTGCTGTATGGCGCTCACGACCAGATCATCACCCCGAGGCCGATGCGCCGCGCTCTGGAGCAGGCGGGCGAGCGGCCCAACCTGAAGACGGCCTATTATGCGGACGGCTGGCACATCCTGAACCGGGATCTTCAGGCCGAGGTCGTGTTCGCGGACATCGAGGCCTGGCTGCGGGACCCGGCTCAGCCGCTGCCGTCCGGTGCGCCGCCGGTCCTCCCGGCGCTGCGGGCCGATCCCAAGGCGCGCTGAACGAAAAGTCTGCGGAAAATCAGACCCTAAGCCGCATCGTAGCCAGAACTGATCCGACGATCACGGTGATGCTTGCCGTTTGGTCAGGGGGCGCGTATGTCCATGCGCACAAAAAATACCCCAGGAAAGGCCTGTCATGGGCAAGACGCTGTTTGAATCTCCTTCTTTCGCGAACCATGAAGGCGTCCACGCCTTCTACGACGAGAAAACCGGCCTGAAGGCTATTGTTGCGGTGCACTCCACCGCGCGCGGCCCGGCTGTCGGCGGCACCCGTATGTGGAACTACGCCTCGTCGGCAGAAGCGCTGGAAGACGTGCTGCGCCTTTCCAAGGGCATGAGCTACAAGAACGCCGTGGCCGATCTGGAGATGGGCGGCGGCAAGTCGGTCATCATCGGCGACAGCCGCACCCAGAAGACGCCTGAGCTGTTCCACGCCTTCGGCCGATATCTGAACGGCCTGGGCGGCCACTACTACGCCGCCGAAGACGTCGGCACCTCGGTCGAGGACATCGCCGAAGCCCGCAAGGTCACCGAATACGTTCTGGGCCTGAAGGACGGCCCGGAAGCCTCGGGCGACCCCAGCCCGGTCACCGCCGAGGGCGTCTTCCGCTCGAACCTGGTCGTCGCGCGCCGCCTGTTCAACCAGAACGACATGACGGGCCTGACCGTCGCCATCCAGGGCGTGGGCCACGTCGGCGCCTATCTGGCCGAGAAGCTGCACAAGGCCGGCGCCAAGCTGATCATCACCGACGTCAACCAGGCCAACTTGGAAGCCGTCGCCGCCAAGACCGGCGCCGAGATCGTCGCCCCGGACGCCATCTATGACGTCGCCGCCGACATCTACGCCCCGTGCGCCCTGGGCGCCACGCTGAACCCGCAGACGCTGGACCGCCTCAAGGTCAAGGCCGTCTGCGGCGCCGCCAACAACCAGCTGGCCACGGCCGACATCGGCGACGAGCTGTTCAAGCGCGGCGTGCTGTATGCGCCCGACTACGTCATCAACGGCGGCGGCATCATCAACGTCGCCTCGGAAATGAACGCGCGTCAGACCGGCGGCGCCTATGACCCGTCGTGGGTCGAGGGCAAGCTGTCGCGCCTGATGGAGACCTTCGAGGAAATCCTCGAGCGCTCGGTCGCCGAGAACAAGCCGACCCACCTGATCGCCGACGCTATCGCCGAGGCCCGCATCAAGGCCGCCGCCGACAAGAAGGCCGAGGCTCAGAAGGTCTAAGGCTTTCGACCAGATAGCCTGCCTCCCTTGCGGAAGCGGGCGGGCGCCGGGGGGCGCCGAAGGGGGTGTGGGGCGTCATGGTCCCGCAGCCCCTTTTTCTTTTGTGCGCGAGTTATCCCGCTCGCATCGGGAGCGGGGGCTGCAGATCCCCAGCTCTTTAACGCCTCTTAACGCCGCATTTACCATCCAGGCGGCAGTTTCTGCCTAGCGGGTTCGGTTCGTCCCGCGTGTGCAGGGGCGGTTGCGCGTGGGCGGCTTCACAGAAGCTTTGAAGAAGTTCGGCATCGGACGCCTGGCCGCCATCCTGGGCGTGGCCGCGGGCGTGGCCGCCGTTCTGGTCGCCGTCATGCTGCGCGTGGGCCAGGCCCCGGACGCCTTGCTCTATTCCAACCTGGACCTGCGCGAAGCCTCCGAGATCAGCGCCGCCCTGAGCCAGGCGGGCATTAAATACTCGTCCAAGGGCGACGGCTCGACCCTGTTCGTCAGCCGCGACGAGGTCGGCACGGCGCGTCTGATGCTGGCGGGCAAGGGGCTCGTGACCTCGGGCAGCGTCGGCTACGAGATCTTCGACAACCAGTCGGTGCTGGGCCAGACCGAGTTCCAGCAGAACCTGAACGAACAGCGCGCGCTGCAGGGCGAACTGGCCCGCACCATCATGTCGATGCGCGGCATCGCCTCGGCCCGCGTCCACATCACCATGCCTCGGCGCGAGATGTTCCAGGCGGCCGCCGTCGATCCGACCGCCGCCGTGGTCGTGGGCCTTTCGGGCCGTGATCTGACGTCCGACCAGGTGCGCGCGATCCGCAACGTGGTCGCCTCATCCGTCCCGAACCTGAAGCCGGACAAGGTCACCGTGACGGATCAGGCCAACCGCACCCTGGCGGCGGGCTCCGAGGAGACCGGCTTCACATCGGCCACCGCCGACGCCGCCAAGGCCTCGACCGAGGCGCAGATGCAGGCCCGCATCAAGGACATCGTCGAGGGCGTCGTCGGCGCCGGTGCGGCGCGCGTCCAGGTCACGGCCGACATCGACCACAGCCGCTCGACCACTCAGGAGCAGAAGTTCGACCCTGATGGTCAGGTCGTCCGCTCGACCTCGACCAACGGCAGCCAGTCGCAGGACACGACCGGACAGCAGGAAGGCGCCACCGCCACCGCCAATATTCCCGGCGGCGAGGCCCCGCCCGCCAATCCCATCGGCTCGACCCGCGCCGAGAACACCGAGACGACCAACTACGAGATCTCCAACACCACCACGACGACGGTGAAGGAGCCGGGCGAGGTCAAGAAGCTGTCCGTCTCGGTCGCGGTCGACGGCAAATACACCCCGGCCGCCGACGGCAAGGGCGAGCCGACCTACGGCGCCCGCACCGCCGAGGAAGTGCAGCAGATCAAGGCCCTGGTCGCCGCCGCCGTCGGCATCGACGAGGCGCGCGGCGACAAGCTGGAAGTCGTCAATGTCCGCTTTAACCGCGAACCCTCCGTCGCCCCGGGCGAGGAAAAGGGATCGTCGCTGTTCGCCTTCGACAAGAACGACATCATGCGCGGGGTCGAGCTTTTGGTCCTGCTGGTCACGGGCCTGCTGCTGATCTTCTTCGTCTTGCGCCCGCTGCTGAAGACCGCCTCTGGACAGGGGCGCGCAGGCGTTCCCGCCCTGGTCGGGGCCAATGGAATCCCCGTCACCGCGCTGGACACCCAGCTCGTCGGCGGGACCCTGCCGGGCGGCGCGCCCATGCTGGCCGGCCCCAGCGACATGGAGCAGCGCATCGACATCGCCCGCATCGAGGGCCAGGTGAAGGCCTCCTCCATCAAGAAGGTCGCCGATTTCGTCGACAGCCACCCCGAGGAGTCCACGGCGATCCTGCGCGCCTGGATGCATGAAACCTGATGGCGGCGCGGTTGATGTCAAAAGGCGCGGCGGTCGACGACGCCAAGAAGCTGACGGGGCCTGAAAAGGCGGCCGTCGTTCTTCTGTCTCTGGGCGAAGAGCACACGGCTCTGTGGCAGCAGCTCGACGACGAAGAGATCAAGGAAGTCTCTCAGGCCATGGCCGGCCTGGGCACCGTCACCGCCGCCGTGGTTGAGGAGGTGCTGGTCGAGTTCGTCTCCGGCATCGGCGGGTCGGGCTCGCTGATGGGCTCCTACGAGCAGACCCAGCGTCTGCTGGCCTCCTTCATGCCCGGCGATCGGGTCGAAGCCCTGATGGAGGAAATCCGCGGCCCCGCCGGCCGCACCATGTGGGACAAGCTCGGCAATGTGAACGAGGCCGTGCTCGCCAACTATCTGAAGAACGAATACCCGCAGACGGTCGCGGTGGTCCTGTCCAAGATCAAGCCGGACCACGCCTCGCGCGTGCTCACGGCCCTGCCCGAGGACTTCGCCCTGGAATGCGTCCAGCGGATGCTGCGCATGGAGCCGGTGCAGCGCGACATCCTCGACAAGATCGAACAGACCCTGCGCAGCGAGTTCATGTCCAACCTGGCGCGCACGTCCAAGCGCGACAGCCATGAGCTGATGGCCGACATCTTCAACAGCTTCGACCGCCAGACCGAGGCCCGCTTCATCGGCGCGCTGGAGGAACGTAACCGCGACGCGGCTGAGCGCATCCGCGCCCTGATGTTCGTGTTCGAGGATCTGTCGCGCCTCGATCCAGGCGGGGTGCAGACCCTGCTGCGCTCGGTCGAGAAGGATCAGTTGGGGCTGGCGCTGAAGGGCGCGTCGGATTCCTTGCGCGAAATGTTCTTCTCCAACATGTCCGAGCGCGCCTCGAAGATCATGCGCGAGGACATGGAATCCATGGGGCCTGTCCGCCTCAAGGACGTCGACAACGCCCAGATGGCGATGGTCCAGGTGGCCAAGGATTTGGCGGCGCGCGGCGACATCATGCTGGCCGGCCAGGGCGGCGACGACGAGTTGATCTACTGACATGAGCGCCCTTCCTTTAAACGCCGTCCCCTTCGCCTTCGACACCGAGTTCGGGGCCGACGGCGCCGTGCTGCGCGCCTCGACCTGGCAGCCGACCAAGCGCGCCTTCGCCCCGGCCGAGGTCGAGGCCCTGGTCGCCCAGGCGCGGCTTGAGGCCCGCCAGCAGGCGTTGAACGAGGTCGAGGCCCTGCGCGCCGAAGCCCTGTCCATCGTGGCGCAGACGGTGTCTCAGGCGGCGACCGCCCTGCGCGGCGTGGCCGAGGCGCACCGGCGCGAATCCGCCGAACTGGCCTTGGCCGCCGCGCGTGTGATCGGTTCGGCCGCCTTCGAACGCTTCCCGCGCCGTCCGCTGGAGGCCGCCCTCGAGTCCCTCGGGCAGGAAATGGACGCCACCCCGCGCCTCGTCGTCCGCGCCTCGGGTCTGGACGAAGACGGCCGCGCCCAGATCGAGGCCCTGTGCGCCCAGGCCGGCTTCTCCGGGCTGGTGGTGTTCCGCGACGAACCGCATCTGCCCGCCGCCGCTTTCGCCCTGGAATGGGCCGACGGGCGCGCCGAGTTCGATCCGGCCGAAGCCGAGGCGCGCGTCGCCGCCGCCCTTAACGCCGCATTGGCCGCTGAAGCCGGCCACGCTGAGCCGCCCCTCGAAGGCGGCGTCCATGACAGGAGGGGCTTCTGATGGCCACCGACGATCTCTCGCTTGAGGAATTCGGCGAGTCCACCGCCCTCAACCTGGCCGACGACGGCGGCGAGAAGTCCGCCGTCGACCTGGCCCCGGTCTTCGACGTGCCGGTCAACATCTCGGCCGTGCTGGGCAAGGCGCACATGTCGGTCGCCCAACTGCTGAAGCTGAACAAGGGCTCGGTGCTGGAGCTGGACCGCAAGGTCGGCGAGGCCATCGACATCTTCGTCAACAACCGCCTCGTGGCGCGCGGCGAGGTCGTCGTCGTCGAGGACCGCCTGGGCGTGACCATGACGGAAATCATCAAGACCGAGGACAAGGGCGCCTGATCGGCCGCCCCGTCACGGACAGGATTTGAAGGAGTAGGGCGATGCGTCTTCTGGTGGTGGGTCGTTTAAGCGGCCAGCTGGCGACGGCGGTGAAGATGGCCATGGCGCACGGCGCCAAGGTCCAGCACGTCGAGCGCGCCGATCAGGCGACCGAGCAACTGCGCCGGGGGCAGGGCGCCGACCTGCTGATGGTCGACTACCGCATCGACATCGCGGCCCTGATCGCCGCCAACGACGCCGAACGCATCCATGTGCCGGTCGTGGCCTGCGGCGTCGATGCTGACGCCAAGGAAGCGGCGGACGCCATCCGCGCCGGGGCCAAGGAGTTCATCCCCCTGCCGCCCGATGCGGAGTTGATCGCCGCGGTGCTGTCGGCCGTGGCCGACGATGAGCGGCCGATGATCTCGGCGGATCCGGCGATGAAATCGGTGATCCAGCTGGCCGATCAGGTGGCGCGCTCGGAAGCCTCCATCCTGATCACCGGCGAAAGCGGCGTCGGCAAGGAGGTGATGGCGCGCTATCTGCACAGCAGCTCGCGCCGCGCGGACAAGGCCTTCATCAGCGTCAACTGCGCCGCCATCCCGGACAACCTGCTGGAATCCGAGCTGTTCGGTCACGAGAAGGGGGCCTTCACCGGCGCGGTCGCCCGCCGCATCGGCAAGTTCGAGGAGGCCGACGGCGGCACGCTTCTGCTGGACGAAATCAGCGAGATGGACGCCCGGCTTCAGGCCAAGCTGTTGCGCGCCATTCAGGAGCGGGTCATCGACCGCGTCGGCGGCTCCAAGCCCGTGCCGGTCAACATCCGCATCATCGCCACCTCCAACCGCGACCTGGCCAAGGCCGTGGCCGAGGGGACCTTCCGCGAAGACCTGCTGTATCGCCTCAACGTGGTGAACCTGCGCCTGCCGTCTTTGCGCGAGCGCCCCGGCGACATCGCCGTCCTGGCCGACCACTTCGTCAAGAAATACGCCGCCGCCAACGGCGTGCCGCCCCGCGCCATCGGCCCTGAGGCCCGGCGCGCCCTGGTCGCCCACCGCTGGCCGGGCAACGTGCGCGAGCTGGAAAACGCCATGCACCGCGCGGTGTTGCTGGCGTCCGGATCCGAGATCGACGTCGACGCCATCCGCCTGCCGGACGGCCGCCCGTTGCTGGGCGGGGACGGAGCCTCGACGCCCGCCGCCTCGACCTATGACGCCGGGGTCGCCGGACAGGCGGCCCAGGCCGCCGACGCCGTGACCCGCAGCTTCGTCGGTCAGACCGTAGCCGAGATGGAGAAGACCCTGATCCTGGACACGCTCAGCCACTGTCTGGGCAACCGCACCCATGCGGCGACCATCCTGGGCATCTCCATCCGCACCCTGCGCAACAAGCTGAACGAATACGCCGACCAGGGCACGCCGATCCCGGCGCCCCAGTCGGGCGTGGCGGCCGCCTACGGCGCGGCGGGCTGAGCCGGTGCGCGCCGATCGTCGCAGCCTGCTGATCGGCGCCGGCGCCCTGATGTCCGGCGGCATGGCTCTAGGCGCCTGCACGCGCGCGACGGCGCCAGCGGCGCCCGAGCCCGTCGGCATCGACCTGGACCTGTCGGCGCTGGAGGCCCGGCACGGCGGGCGCCTGGGCGTCTCGGTCCTGACCGAGGGCAAGCGCGCCGATTGGCGCGGCGACGAGCGGTTCCTTTATTGCTCGACGTTCAAGATGTATCTGGCCGCCGCGACCCTGCTGCGCGTTCAGGCGGGGCAGGAGCGGCTGGACCGGGCGATCCCGGTGACGCAGGTCGACATGATCGCCCACGCCCCGGTGACGGCGCCGGCGGTTGGTTCGATCCTGACCATCGAGCAGTTGATGAAGGGCGCGGTCGAAGTCAGCGACAACCCCGCCGCCAACATCCTGATCCGCGAAATGGGCGGACTGGACGCCTTGCGCGCCTTCTATCGCGGCATCGGCGATGAGACGACCCGCGTGGATCGGCTGGAGCCGGACCTGAACCGGGCGGACGGCGACAAGGACACCATCCAGCCCGCGCAGTCGGCCCGCAACATCGAGCGGCTGATCCTGTCAGAGGCCTCGCCGCTCGAGTCGGCTTCCAAGCGGTTGCTTCTGGAGTGGATGGTGGCGTCGCCGACCGGGCAGGCGCGCCTGAAGGCGGGCGTCCCTTCCGGCTGGACCGTCGCGCACAAGACCGGCACGGGCGGCGGCGGGCCGGTGAACGACATCGGCGTCGTCTATCCCATCGAAGGCGCTCCGATCATTATGGCCGTCTATTTCCATGCAACGCCGGACTCGACCGACGCCCAGCGCGAGGCGGTCATCGCTGACGCCGCCCGACTGGCGCTCAAGGCGCTGGGGCATGGCTGACATGGATGAGATCTGGCGAATCCTGTCATCAGGCGGCATGACCTTCGCACGTCGTCATGGCTGACGCGCCGTACCTGATGAAGGACGGCATGGCGCGCCCCACGGGGCGTGATGCGCTCGGCTGGTTGATGCGCGGCGAAGTCGGCATGGCGGTCGGCGTCATCGGCGTCATCATGCTGCTGATCCTGCCGGTCCCGAAGATGCTTCTGGACCTGTTGCTGGCGATCTCGCTCGTCTCCAGCGTCCTGATCCTGATGACGGCCGTGATGATGAAGCGGCCGCTGGACTTCGCCATCTTCCCCACGGTGCTGCTGGTCTCGACCCTGTTCCGCCTGGGGCTGAATCTGGCCTCGACGCGGTTGATTCTCAGCAACGGCCAGGAAGGTCACGACAGCGCCGGCAAGATCATCCAGGCCTTCGGCGAGCTGATGATGGGCGGCAACTTCATCATCGGGGTGATCATCTTCGCCATCCTGCTGGTGGTGAACTTCGTCGTCATCACCAAGGGCGCGACCCGCATCGCCGAGGTCTCGGCCCGCTTCACCCTGGACTCGATGCCGGGCAAGCAGATGGCCATCGACGCGGACCTGTCGGCCGGGCTGATCAACGAGGAACAGGCCAAGCTGCGCCGCAAGGAGTTGGAACAGGAATCGACCTTCTTCGGGGCCATGGACGGCGCCTCGAAGTTCGTGCGCGGCGACGCCGTGGCGGGCCTGATCATCACCTTCATCAACGCCATCGGCGGCCTGCTGATCGGGGTGGTCCAGCATGGCATGCCGGCGATGCAGGCGGCCAACACCTATGTCCAGCTGACCGTCGGCGACGGTCTGGTGACCCAGATCCCGGCCATCATCATCTCGGTGGCGGCCGGCTTCCTCGTGACCAAGGCCGGGGTCGAGGGTTCGGCCGACAAAGCGTTCGTCAGCCAACTGGCCACCAACCCCGTGTCGCTGGGCGTGGTGTCCGGCACGGCGGGACTGATCGGCCTGATCCCCGGCATGCCGCTGCTGCCGTTTGCGGCGCTGGCGCTGGGGACCGGCTTCATGGCGTGGAAGCTGGGCCGCGACCGGCTGAAGCCGCCGCCCGCCGAGCCGGTGGACCTCAAACCCAGGGAGGATGTCGAGGAGCCGATCTCCACCGCCCTGACCATCGACGAGGTGAAGATCGAGCTGGGCTACGCCCTGCTGGCGCTGATCAACGACCTGGAGGGGCGGCGCCTGACGGACCAGATCCGCGCCCTGCGCCGTTCGCTGGCTCAGGAATACGGCTTCGTCATGCCCAGCGTGCGCATCCTCGACAACATGCGCCTGCCCAATCAGGGCTACGCCATCCGCATCAAGGAGATGGACGCCGGCTCGGGCGAGGTGCGTCTGTCCTCCCTGATGGCGATGGACCCTGCGGGGCGTCAGGTCGAACTGCCCGGCGAGCACACGCGCGAGCCCGCCTTCGGCCTGCCCGCCACCTGGATCGACGAGTCGCTGAGGGAAGAGGCGACCTTCCGCGGCTACACCATCGTCGACCCTTCGACAGTGCTGACCACGCACCTGACCGAAATCCTCAAGGAGAACATGGCCGAGCTGCTGTCCTACGCCGAGGTGCAGAAGCTGTTGAAGGAGCTGAAGGGCGAGGAGCAGAAGCTGGTCGAGGAGCTGATCCCCTCGGTCGTCACCGTGACGACGCTTCAGCGCGTGTTGCAGGCCCTGCTGCGCGAGAAGGTGTCGATCCGCGACCTGCCCGCCATTCTCGAAGGCCTGGCCGAGGCCGCGCCGCACACCACCAGCGTCTCCACCCTGGTCGAGCATGTCCGCAGCCGCCTGGCGCGTCAGCTGTGCTGGCAGCACAAGGCCGATGACGGCGCCCTGCCCATCGTCACGCTGTCGCCCGAGTGGGAGCAGGCCTTCGCCGACAGCCTGGTGGGCCCCGGCGAAGACAAGCAGCTGGCGATGGCGCCCAGCAAGCTTCAGGACTTCATCCGCGCCGTCCGCGACGTGTTCGAGCGCGCCGCCATGACGGGCGAGAACCCGGTCCTGCTGACCGGGCCGCAGGTGCGCCCCTATGTTCGCTCCATCATCGAACGCTTCCGCGGACAGACGGTGGTGATGAGCCAGAATGAGATTCACCCCAAGGCCCGCCTGCGCACCGTCGGCTCGGTTTAGACGACTTCACGGTTAATCGCTGGACACCGCGCAGGCGGCGAATATGGTTCCGGCCATGAAACGCATTCGGCCGGCCCTGCGCACCTTCGGAACCTTCCTGCGCACCCCGACCCTCAGTCGCTCCATCATCGCGCTTCTGGCCCTGGCCATTCTGCTGCTGATGGCGGTCAACGCCGCGACCTTCGTCATGATCCAGCGGACGGCGGCCTATAACGACACCGTCGATCACAGCCAGCAGGTGCGTCTGGCGGCCAAGGACATGCTGATGCTGCTGACCGAGGCCGAGACGGGTCAGAGGGGCTTCATGCTGACGGCCAGGACCGAATATCTGGGGTTGCACGAGAACGCCGTGGCCAAGCTGCCGGGCGTGGTCGAGCGGATGGAGCAACTGGCCGTCGGCGATGAGGATCAGGCCCGCCGGGTGGCCAAGGTGAAGGGGCTCTATCGCGAGCGCCTGAAACTGATGGCGGACACGATCGAGCTGACGCGAACGGGGCGCATCGGCGAAGCGGTGTCCTTGATCCGCAACGGTCGCGGCAAGTCTCTGATGGACCAGATCCGCGTCGAGCTGTCTGCAGTGGATGTGGTCGAGGCGCAGCGTCTGACGGAAAGGACGCGTCAGTCCGAGCGGGCCCAGACGGTCACGGTCGCGGTCAACGCCCTTGCGGCGATCCTGGTGCTGATCCTCGCCGGCATCAGCGTCTGGATGGTTCGGCGCTATGTGGCCGAGATCGAGGAGGCGCATTTCGAGCTCGACCGCGTCAACGCCGGGCTAGAAAACGAGGTGCGCGACCGCACCGCCGAACTGACCCGCGCCAATGAGGAAATCCAGCGGTTCGCCTATATCGTCAGCCACGATCTGCGCGCGCCCCTTGTCAATGTCATGGGCTACACCTCCGAGCTTGAGCAGGTCAGCAAGGCCCTGGAGCAGCAGCTCACCGCGCTGGAGGCGACCCACCCGGAGCTTGTGGACGCCGAGGCGCTGCGTTCGGTGCGCGAGGATGCGCCCGAAGCGGTGGGCTTTATCCGCACCTCGACGGCCAAGATGGACCGGCTGATCAACGCCATCCTGCGCCTGTCGCGCGAGGGGCGCCGCGCCCTGCAGCCCGAGACGCTCGATATGACGGCCATGGTCCGCGCCATCGCCGACACCGTCAGTCACCAGGTCGCCGAGACGGGCGGCGAGATCACGATCAGCGACCTGCCTGCGATGGAGAACGACCGTCTGTCGATCGAGCAGGTCTTCAGCAATCTGATCGACAACGCCGTCAAGTATCAGCAGCCGGGCCGACCGATCCATATTGAGGTCAGCGGCCGGCAGGAGCCGGATGGCTGGGTCTCCTATGCGGTGCAAGACAACGGCCGGGGCGTCTCGCCTCGCGATCACGAGCGTATTTTCGAACTGTTCCGGCGCTCTGGCAAACAGGACACGCCCGGCGAGGGGCTGGGGCTGGCGTTCGTGCGCAACATCGTTCGCCGCATGGGTGGCACGATCGAGGTTGAGTCCGAATTGGGAGAAGGCTCGACTTTTTACCTAAAATTTCCGAAGCGTCTCGTTATGCTGGGTGACCATCAAGGAGACCGCCTGTGAGCCACTCGGTGAAGATCGTCATGGTCGAGGACGACCACGGCCACGCCAAGCTCATTGAGAAGAACATCCGGCGGGCGAATATCGCCAATGACATCGTCCATTTCGACCATGGCGATGCGGCGCTGGATTATCTCTTTCAGGAAGAGGTTCGCCGCAGCGGGCCGCTGCTGATCCTGCTGGACCTCAATCTGCCGGACATGTCGGGCACGGACATCCTGGAACGGGTCAAGGCGGACGAGCGTCTGCGCCGCGCCCCGGTGGTGGTGCTGACCACGACGGACGACAAGGGCGAGATCCAGCGCTGCTACGACCTGGGCTGCAACGTCTACATCACCAAGCCCGTCGACTATGAAGCCTTCGCAGGCGCGATCCGGCAGCTGGGTCTCTTCCTCTCCGTCATGCAAGCCCCCGAGATCTGACGCGTGGATCAGGCCCGGCCCCCCATACGGCTTTTATACATCGACGATGATCGCGGCCTGTCGCGCCTGGTTCAGAAGGAGCTGGAGCGCCACGGCTATCAGGTGGTCTGCGCGCCCGACGCCGATGCGGGCTATGAAGCGCTGAAGGCTGAAACCTTCGATGTCTGCGCCCTGGATCACTATATGCCGGGTCGCGAGGGTCTGGACGTTCTGCCCGACATCTTGGCGCTGCCGGAACCGCCGCCGGTGGTCTATGTGACGGGCGCGCAGGACGGGCGCATCGCCGTGGCCGCCCTGAGGGCCGGCGCGGCCGACTATGTCATCAAGGACGTGTCCGAGGACTTCACCGCCTTGTTGCGCTCGGCCATCGAGGACGCCCTGCTGCGTCGCCGGCTGGAGCGCGAGAACGAGCGCGCGCATGACGAAGTCCGTCAAGAGCGCGACCGCGCCGAGGCCCTGCTGCGCGAGGTGAACCATCGCGTCGGAAACTCGCTGCAACTGGTCTCCAGCTTCATCTCCCTGCAGCTGCGCCAGCTCGCCGACGAAGGCGCGCGCGCCGCCCTGCGAGAGGCCCAGGTCCGCATCGAGGCCGTCGCCCATGTCCATCGCCGCCTCTACACCTCGGCGAACGTCGAACGGGTTCAGATGGACGAATATCTGGCCGGCTTGGTCGAGGAGCTGAGCAAGTCGATCGGTCCCAATGGCGACGGCTCGCGCCTGACCCTGTGCGCTGAACCTCTTCAGGTGACCACCGATCAGGCCGTGTCCCTGGGGGTGATCGTGACCGAACTGGTCACCAACGCCGTGAAATACGCCTATGAACCCGGCGCCGCCGGCGAGATCCGCATCCTTCTGCAGAAGGCCGAAGACGGCAGTCGGGCCCTCTTGACGGTCGAGGATGACGGCCCCGGTCTGGGCGACGGCGCGCCCAAAGGCACCGGCCTGGGCTCCAAGATCATCTCGGCCATGGCCAGCGGCCTGCGCTCGGCGATCGAGCTGGATTCCGCCCACCACGGCGTGCGCGCCCGTCTCGCCTTTGATCTCTGACCGTTTTGGGCTTCCGTCGGGCGTCCCGGCGGGTTTAAGCTCGGTGAAATGAAGCTTCAGTTCGGCACGGCGCGTCCCGGCCTCGACTATATCCACCGCCCTGCTGTTTTCGGCATCGCTGAGCGCGACGGCCGTCTGGCCTGCGTCCGCGTGGATCGCGGCGAAGGCGGCGTCTATTACGACCTGCCCGGCGGCGCCCTGGACGGCGACGAGACCGAACAGCAGGCTCTGGTCCGCGAGTTCGCCGAGGAAACCGGCCTGATCATCCAGCCGGTCGACCGCCTGACCGAGGCCGGACAATATTTCCTCAAATCGGACGGCGCCGCGGTGAACAACGTCGGCGGCGTCTGGGTGGTCAGCGTGACCGGCGCTGACCCTTCGACCAAGCAGGAAGCCGACCACGAGCTGGTCTGGATGGAGCCGCTGCGCGTCTTGTTCAGCCTTCGCCACGAGGCCCACAGCTGGGCCGTCGCCCGCTGGCTGCGGGACCGTCATGCTGCAGCTTCGGAACCGCAGCGACGATAGCGGGTTGTTTTCCCTGAGAGACCGCCATTTCCGGCGGTCGCTGTACAGGGAGTCCAACATGGCCGATCACGACCGCATTGAAGGCGCCGCTAAGAACATGGGCGGCAAGATCAAGGAAGCCGCCGGCAAGGTCACTGGCGACGAAAAACTGAAAGCCGAAGGCCGCGCCGATCAGGTCGAAGGCAAGGTCCAGAACGCCGTTGGCGGCGTCAAGGACGCCCTAAAGGGCAAGTAAGGACGGAGGCTACCCTCATCCAAACGACAGCCGCCCTTCCCAGGCGGCGGTCGCGGCCACAGTCCTGCCGAAATCTGTTTTAAGTATCGTCGTCATGTCAATCGCTGCTGGGGGAGCAAGCGGATGTGGTCGCGTCGTTCGATCTTGTTAGGGGCCGCCGGGGCGGGCGTGGCGCGTGCGACTCCTGTTTGGCCGCAGGAGGCGCTGTCGAATGACGAACTTCTCTTTAGCGAAGGCCGCTATCTACCGACCTATCTGGACCTGAAAGCCAAGTCCGAAGCGGGCGACGAGGCCGCGCGCCAGATGCTGAGCCAATTCGCGTCCTTTCTGGGCGATGAGGAGACCGCTGTCGGTCTGGACGAACGACCGCCTCGGCCATCCGTCGTTCCGCCGGACCTTGAAGGCGCCGTGGCCCGTGATGCGATCGAGGCCATCACCGAGGCCGCCCGCGACACCCGCATCGTAATCCTGAACGAAGCGCACAATGTTTCCGCGCACAGGGCGTTCGCCGCGCGGGTCATGCGGGCGCTGCGCCCACTGGGCTACGATTGGTTCGCCGCCGAGACCTTCACCCAGCCCCAGCCTGTGCCGCTTGTCCGGATCGGCGCCTATACGAAGGGCGCGCCCTTCCTAGCCAGCTACGGCTACTACACCCACGATCCGGTCTTCGCCGAAATGGTGCGCGAGGCGGCCCGGCTGGATTACCGCTTCTCGGACTATGAGCAGCGTTTCGACCAGAGGACGCCCGAGGGCGCGGACAGCGCCGCGCAGATCGCCGCGCGTGAAGAGGCGCAGGCCGACAACCTGATCGCCAACATCCTGTCGACCCACCCCGAGGCGCGCGTCTTCATCTACGTCGGCTACAGTCACGCGATGGAGGTTGAGGGACGGGGCGGGCTATGGTTTGCCGCGCGTCTCAAGGCTAAGATGGGCATCGACCCCTTGACCATTGAGCAGTCGAGGAACTGGCCAGCGCTCGCGCCTGAGAACGATGCCCCGCACGTGGCGGCCGTCCTGGCCCGTTTTGCGCCCGAGGCCCCGTTCGTGGTGTCAAAGGATGGCGAGAGCATCGCCACGCCCAACTATGCCGGAAAGATGGATCTGTCGGTCTTCCATCCGCGCATGACGCCCGTGGCGGGCCGCCCCGGGTGGCTGGCGGCGGATCCCGAGCGGCGGCGCGTGACGATTAAGGTTCCGCCGCTGGACGAGCAGGTGCTGATCCAGGCCCTGTCGATGGCTGAAACCACGGCCGGGCCGCCCTCGGATCATTATCTGCTGCCGCCCGGCGCGTCGGAGGCGACCTTCTTCCTCCACCCCGGCCGTTACTTCTTCCGCCAGGAGACGGTGGCGGGCATTCAGCCCGCCTTCGGCGCGCTCAGGGTAGATTAGCGCGCCAGCGTTCGCATCGCCCGTTCAAGTCCCTCCAGCGTCAGGGGGAACATGCGGTGCTCCATCATCTCGCCGATCAGGCTGACCGAGGGGGTGTAGGACCAGTGGCGTTCGGGCACGGGGTTTAGCCAGACCGACTTGTCCCACTGTTCGCGGGCGCGTTTCAGCCAGACGGCGCCCGCCTCCTCGTTCCAGTGCTCGACCGAGCCGCCGGGCATGGTCACTTCATAGGGCGACATGGTCGCGTCGCCGACGAAGATGGCGCGCCAGTCGCCGGGGTATTTGTGGATCAGGTCCCAGGTCGGGATGCGTTCGCTGTGGCGGCGCCGGTTGTCCTTCCACACCCCTTCGTAGAGGCAGTTGTGGAAGTAGAAGAACTCCAGGTTCTTGAACTCGGTCCGCGCCGCAGAGAACAGCTCTTCACATAGCTGGATATGGCCGTCCATCGAGCCGCCGACGTCGAGGAACAGCAGCACCTTGATCGTGTTGCGCCGCTCGGGCCGCATGTGGATGTCCAGCCAGCCCTGACGCGCCGTGCCGTCGATGGTGCCGTCGATGTCCAACTCCTCGGCCGCGCCTTCGCGGGCGAAGCGGCGCAGGCGGCGTAAGGCCACCTTGATGTTGCGCGTGCCCAGTTCGACCGTGTCGTCCAGGTTGCGGTATTCGCGCTTCTCCCAGACCTTGACCGCGCGGCCGTGACGGCCGGGGCCGCCAATGCGGACGCCTTCGGGGTTGTAGCCGCCGTGGCCGAAGGGGCTGGTTCCGCCCGTGCCGATCCACTTGTTGCCGCCTTGGTGGCGCTCCTTCTGCTCCTCCAGACGCTGCTTCAGCGTCTCCATCAGCGTGTCGAAACCGCCGAGCGCCTCAACCTGCGCCTTCTCCTCGTCGGTCAGGTATTTTTCGGTCAGCAGCCGCAGCCAGTCCTCAGGGATGTCGGCGGTGATCTCATCGCCGGGGCCGACGCCCTCCAGCCCTTTGAACACCTTGCCGAAGACCTGATCGAAGCGGTCGTAATGCTTCTCGTCCTTGACCAGGACGGCGCGCGACAGGTGGTAGAAGGCCTCGACGTCGCGCCCCGCCACGCCCTTGTCCATGGCCTCCATCAGATGGAGCCATTCCTTGAGCGACACAGGCACCTTGGCCTCGCGCAGGGCGGTGAAGAAGGGCAGGAGCATCAGGATTCAGGCCCTAAGGACGCCAGCAGGGCTTTTAGCTGTGGCAGCAACAGAGGCGCATGCAGCGCCGCGGCCTGCCAGACGATACGGCGGTCCGCTCGAAAATAGCCGTGGGCGAGGCGATGCCTAAGACCGGCGATGTCGGCCCAGGGCACGGCTTCGGCGGCTTGTTTGAGGGGCTCGGACAGGTTCTGCGCCCCTTCGCCGAGCACGATCAGATACATGGAAGCGGCGGCGACGCGAGAGCGATCCTCGATCCACTCGTCCATCGGTCGGTCGTCGATCTCTACGGCCAGTTGATCGACGGCGCCGATCATTTCCTCCAGATACAGGCGGTCTCTCGGTTCAGACAACGACGACGTCCTGCGCCGCAGAGCGTCGGACCAGACGGTGCATCGAGTCGTCCGTCCCCATCTCCACCCTCGCGCCCAGCTTTTCGGCCAGTTCGCGCTCGATGCCGAAGAAGCGGAAGCCCAAGGGCTTGGCGATGTCCACCAGCAGGTCCACGTCGCTGTCCGGCCCGGCTTCGTCGCGAGCATAGCTGCCGAACAGGCGCACGTTGACGATGCCCTGCTCAGCCAGCCAAGGCTTGAGGTCTCGCAGCTTCTGAAGAAGTTCAGCGCGGGTCATGGCGCGATTATAGGCTATCCCCGCCGCAAGATGAACTCGTCATCCATCCAGGCGCCGACCGGGTACTGATACTCGCCAGCCTTCTCGAACCCATAGGCGGCGTACAGCTTCTGGGCCTTTTCGTTGCCGCTCCAGACGCCGATCCACAGGGGGCCGTCGGTGTAAGCCTCCATCCACTCCAGCGCGATCTTCAGCAGTTGCGTGCCCAGTCCCAGGCCCTGCGCTGGCTTGCCGACATAGAGGCGGCGCAGCTCGGCGTGGCTGGCGCGGCCGTCGGGGTGGGGCAGGGTGTTCGGCCCGGCGTTGGCGAAGGCCAGCAGTTCGCCGTCGCGCTCGGCCACCCACCAGGCGGCGCCCGGCTCGGCCAGTTTGGTGGTGATGGCCTCGGCGTTGAAGCTGGCGTCCAGGAAGGCCGTCAGATCGGCGACCGGGTAAGGAATGCCGAAGCCAGTGACGAAAGTGTCGATAAAGGTCTGGCGCCCCAGTACGGCCAGGGCGGCGGCGTCGTCAGGACGGGCGGGGCGGATCACGGGGGCGCTCATGGCCGACGCATAGCGCCGGGCGGGCGTCGGGTGAAGGCGTGTCGAGACCGGCGTGGCGACATCATCGCAGCCTCGTCATCTTTGTGTGGTTGCAGGGGCGCGCGACGGGGGCTACCACCTTTGTCCAAGGTGCGCCGCCCGCGGCGCCCGTCAATGCTCGGATGGGGAGGTTAAGGGACGCCAAGGCCTTGGTTTCACAGGCCGATCCCCGTGCTATGACTTCTCCTGCACTCATGACTCATTCCGAATCTGCAACTCAGACGCCGGTCTTGGCCGCCCGCTCCGCGGGGGCTGAAGCCGCCTATGGGGCCATTACGCTGGCGCGCCACGGCGAGCCGGCCCTGTCGCGCAAATGCATGATCACCTCGGACCAGTATCGCGACTGGTGGGGCCGCTATGAGATCGGCGGCCTGCGCGCGGGCCAGACGCCGCCTCAGGCCCTTCTGACGGCCGCCGAGGGCGCCGGGGCCATCTACGCCTCGACCCGACCCCGCGCACAGGAAACCGCGCGCGCGGTGGCGCCGGATCGCGACGTGCTGGTCGACGCCCTGTTCATCGAGGCCCCGCTGCCGCCGCCGCGCTTCCCAAGCTGGATCAAGCTGTCGCCGCGCTATTGGGGCGTGATCTCGCGCATCTGGTGGCACGCCTTCAATCACCACGAAGGCCAGGAAACCCGCGCCGAGGCCGAGGTCCGCGCCGATCAGGCCGCGCGCGTGCTGATCGCCCGCGCCTCGGAAGGCCACGACGTGCTGGTTCTGGCGCACGGCTATTTCAACCACATGGTCGGCCGGCGGCTGAAGGCGCACGGCTGGCGCCTGGTGCATAATCAGGGCTTCAAATACTGGTCCCAGCGCCGTTTCGAGAGGCGCTGAGGTCGCGGTCTGAGGAAGGCCGTTGAAGCGGCGCGCGCGCCTCTCTAGGTTGCGCCCATCATGACCGACGCATCCGTTTCCCCCGCCGTGCCCGCCGATCTCAGCTTCGAGGACGCCCTGTCGCGTCTGGAGGGCATCGTTTCGCGCCTGGAATCGGGTCAGGCGCCGCTCGAAGAGTCCATCGCCCTGTACGAAGAGGGCGCGCGGCTGAAGGCCCACTGTGAGGCGCGGCTGAAGGCCGCCCAGCTGCGGGTCGAGAAGATCGTCGTCGGCGCCGACGGCCAGGCCAAGGGCGTCGAACCGGCCGAGTTCGGCTGATGTCCGCGTCCGACCTGGCGCCGCAGATCGGCTTCGACGACTTCATGAAGGTCGATGTGCGCATCGGCCGGATCATCAAGGCCGAGCCGTTTCCCGAGGCCCGCAAGCCCGCCTATAAGCTGACCATCGACTTCGGCGACGCCATCGGCGTCAAGAAGTCCTCGGCCCAGATCACCCATCATTACACCCTGGACCAGCTGGACGGCCGCAAGGTCGCCGCCGTCGTCAACTTCCCGCCGCGCCAGATCGGCCCGGTGATGTCCGAAGTGCTGACGCTCGGTTTCCCGGACGCTGAGGGGAACGTCGTCCTGGTCGGCGTCGATCGCGACCTGCCGCTGGGCGGGAGGCTGTTTTGAAGGTGCTGGCCGCCAACTCGCCCGAGCAGGCCGTCATCGACCGCGTCGCCGAGGTCGCTGACGTCGTCACCGTGGCGCTGGATGAACTGTTGCCGCGCGCCGATGGACCGGAAGTGCGCCTGACCGAGGCCATGCGTTACGCCGCCCTGGGGCCGGGCAAGCGGCTGCGTCCCTTCTTCGCCATCGAGGCGGGCCGGATGCTGGAGGCGGACGACCGCGCCGTCCTGCGCGCCGCCTGCGCGCTGGAGTGCGTCCACGCCTATTCGCTGGTGCATGACGATCTGCCGGCGATGGACGACGACGACGTGCGGCGCGGGCGCCCGACCCTGCACATCGCCTATGACGAGGCGACCGCCATCCTGGCGGGCGACGCGCTGCAGACCGCCGCCTTCGACATCATTCTGGACGAGGACACCCACGACGAGGCGGCCGTGCGCTGCGAACTGGCGCGTCGTCTGTCTTTTGCGTCTGGCGCGCGCGGCATGGCGGGCGGTCAGATGATCGACCTGATGGGCGTCCGCGACGATCTGGGCGGCGTCGTCCGGATGCAGCGGCTGAAGACCGGCGCCCTGTTCGCCTACGCCTTCGAAATCCCGCTGATCGTCGCCGACGCCAATGAAGCCGCCTGGCACGCCCTGACCAGTTTCGCCCACGACATCGGCCTGGCCTATCAGATCGTCGACGACGTTCTGGATGCGGAAGGTTCGGCCGAAGAGATGGGCAAGGCCGCGGGCGGTAAGGACGCGGCCTTGGGCAAGACCAACTTCGTCACCCTGCTGGGGGTCGAGGCGGCGCGACAGAGGGTCGCGCACCTGGCCGATCAGGCCCGCTCGCACCTTGACCTGTTCGGCCATGACGCCGAAATCCTCAAGGCCAGCGTGGACTTTGTGCTCAAGCGCCGGTCCTGATAGGAAACGCGCCCGCCCTCAGCGGGTTACTGTTTGACGCCTCGTCGTCTGAAGGCCCCCGATTCCCATGTCCAACACCCCGCTTCTCGACACCGTCAAGTTTCCTGCCGACACGCGGGGCTTCGACATTCCCCAGCTGGAACAGCTGGCGGACGAGGTGCGCGCGGAAACCATCGACGCCGTGTCCGTGACCGGCGGGCACCTGGGCGCCGGTCTGGGCGTGGTCGAGCTGACGGTCGCCCTGCACCACGTCTTCGAGACGCCGCAGGACATTTTGATCTGGGACGTCGGCCACCAGTGCTATCCCCACAAGATCCTGACCGGGCGGCGCGACCGGATTCGCACATTGAGACAGGGCGGCGGCCTGTCGGGCTTCACCAAGCGGTCCGAGAGCGAATACGATCCCTTCGGCGCGGCCCACGCCTCGACCTCCATCTCGGCGGCGCTCGGCTTCGCCGCCGCGCGGGACGCCAAGGGCGGGAACAACCGCGTCGTGGCCGTGATCGGCGACGGCTCCATGTCTGCGGGCATGGCCTATGAGGCGATGAACAACGCGGCCGAGGCCACCAGCGGCCAGCTGATGGTCATCCTGAACGACAACGACATGTCGATCGCCCCGCCCGTCGGCGGCATGAGCGCCTATCTGGCCAAACAGGTCTCGGGCGGGACCTATCAGAACATCCGCAAGGTCGGGAAGAAGTTCGTCGACCACATGCCGCGCCCCTTCCGCGACGCCGCGCGCAAGGCCGAGGAATACGCTCGCGGCATGATCGTGGGCGGCACCTTCTTCGAGGAGCTGGGCTTCTACTACATCGGGCCGATCGACGGCCACGACATGGAGAACCTGGTCCCCATCCTGAAGAACGCCGCCGCCATCACCGACCGCCCGGTGCTGGTCCACGTCGTCACCCAGAAGGGCAAGGGCTACGCCCCGGCCGAGAGCAGCGCCGACAAGCTGCATGCCGTGGTCAAGTTCGACGTGGTGTCGGGCAAGCAGGCCAAGGCCGTCTCCAACGCCCCCAGCTACACCAAGGTGTTCGGGACCGAGCTGATCAAGCACGCCCGGACCGACCCCAGCATCGTGGCCATCACCGCCGCCATGCCGACCGGCACCGGGCTGGACCTGTTCGGTCAGGCCTTCCCCGACCGCACCTTCGACGTCGGCATCGCCGAGCAGCACGCCGTCACCTTCGCCGCCGGTCTGGCCGCCGACGGGATGAAGCCGGTCTGCGCCATTTATTCGACCTTCCTGCAGCGCGGCTACGACCAGGTCGTCCACGACGTGGCGATCCAGTCCCTGCCGGTGCGCTTCGCCATGGACCGCGCCGGTCTGGTGGGCGCGGACGGCGCGACCCACGCCGGGTCGTTCGACATCGGCTATATGGGCGCCCTGCCGGGCATGGTGCTGATGGCGGCGGCGGACGAGGCCGAACTGGCGGCCATGATCTCGACCTCGCTCGCCATTGACGACCGCCCCAGCGCCTTCCGCTATCCGCGCGGCGAGGGCGTCGGCGTCGACATCCCCGAACTGGCCGCCCCGCTGGAGATCGGCAAGGGCCGCATCGTCCGCGAAGGTACGTCGGTCGCCATCCTGTCGCTGGGCACCCGCCTGCAGGAATCGCTGAAGGCGGCCGATCTGCTGGCGGCCAAGGGCGTCTCGGCCACCGTCGCCGACGCCCGCTTCGCCAAGCCGCTGGACGCCGACCTGATCCTGGGTCTGGCGCGCGAGCACGAGGCCCTGATCACAGTCGAAGAGGGCGCCATGGGCGGCTTCGGCGCCTTCGTGTTGCAACTGCTGGCCGAGAAGGGCGCGCTGGACGCCGGGCTCAAGGTCCGCACCTTGCACCTGCCGGACATCTTCCAGGATCAGGACAAGCCCGAGATCATGTACGCCCAGGCCGGTCTGAACGCCGAGCACATCGCCGCCGCCGCCTCTACGGCGTTGGGCGTCGACGCCAGCCGGGCCGTGCGGGCGTAAACCGATTTTTCTTCTCCCCTTGTGGGAGAAGGTGGTCCGCCAGGACCGGATGAGGGGTGTCGCCGCGGCGACTTGCCGTTTTCACTGGAGCTCGAACAGTGGATGAGGGCGGAAGCACCCCTCATCCGAGCGCCTCCGGCGCCCACCTTCTCCCACAAGGGGAGAAGGGCAGGGATCGCAACGCAATCGACCATCCCCCCTCGGCGCCTGTGCTAAACTGCGCGCGGGCCGAGGGGAGATTTCAGACGATTCAGACGAATTGGACTCTCTTTTTTCCTTCTCTCACCAGAGGCGGAAAGGGGTCACAGCACCCCGATCATGCTGGCGACCAGCGGGTGGCGCACGATGTCGCGTTCGGCCAGGCGCACCACGGCGATCTCGGGCACGGCCTCCAGCCGCTCGGCGATGTCCGACAGGCCGGACACGCCGGGCAGAAGGTCCGACTGGTGCGGGTCGCCCGTCACCACCATGGTCGAGTGCCAGCCCAGCCGGGTCAGCAGCATCTTCAACTGGACGTAGGTGCAGTTCTGCGCCTCATCCACGACGATGAAGGCGTTGTTCAGCGTGCGGCCGCGCATATAGCCGATGGGGGCGATCTCGATCAGACCCTCGGCCATCAGCGCCTTGACCCGCTTCATGCTGAGCCGGTCCGACAGGGCGTCGTAGAGCGGCCGCAGATAGGGGGCCAGCTTGTCCTCCATGTCGCCAGGCAGGAAGCCGATCGATTCCCCGGCCTCGACCGCCGGCCGGCTCAGGACGATGCGGCCGACCTTGCCCGCCTCCAGCGCCTCGACCGCCTTGGCGACGGCCAGATAGGTCTTGCCGGTGCCCGCCGGGCCCAGCGCCAGCACCAGGTTGGCGTGGTCGACGGCCTTCATCAGTGCGGCCTGGCCGTCCGACTTGGGCTTCAGCGTCTTGAGATAGGCCTGGTCGCGCTCGTCGTTCGAGGGCAGGGGCGACCAGCCACCGACCCGGGCGGGCAATCGCCGGACTTTGGCGTCCTGAAGGAATTCGGGCGAATCCAGCACGCCTTCGCGCAGCTGACGCTTGATGGCCGATCGTTTGCTCATGGACGCCTCCAGGGCATGAAAAAAGGCGAGCCCGGCTGGGTCTCGCCTTGGTCGTCGGTGGGGGAGGTAGGGGCCGAAGTCGCGCAGCCGTCCCGAACGGTCGCAGGGTCTTCGCCGCAGCAGGTGCGTCGCCGTCCCCGAACTGGTCGCGAACACGCCAAGCGTATTCTCCAGCGTCTGACCGGACCGGGCTTGATCCGGCTTCGGATCCGGGGGCGAATGGGGCCGACCGAATCGCATCAACAGATTGATGCTAACGTGGTTTCTGAAGGGTTAAAGCCTTCATTTTGATAAGAATAGGCGGTGTGCGGATGAGTTTTTACAGTCTGGGCGACAGCAAGCCTCAGCTTCCCCCGGAAGGCGAATACTGGATTGCGCCCAGTGCGACGGTCCTAGGAAATGTGATTCTGCATCCGGGCGCCAGCGTCTGGTTCAACGCCGTGGTGCGCGGCGACAACGACCCCATCGTCATCGGGGCCGACAGCAATATTCAGGACGGCAGCATCCTGCACACCGACGTGGGCGCGCCCCTGACGATCGGCGCGGGCGTCACGGTGGGGCACAAGGTGATGCTGCACGGCTGCGAGATCGGCGACAACAGCCTGATCGGCATCGGCGCGGTCGTCCTGAACGGCGCGCGCATCGGGAAGAACTGCCTGATCGGCGCCAACGCCCTGATCACCGAGGGCAAGGTCATTCCCGACAACAGTCTGGTCATGGGCCAGCCGGGCAAGGTGGTGCGGGAGTTGGAAGAGGGTCAGATCGAAGGCCTGCGCATGTCGGCACAGCACTATGTCGCGAACTGGCGGCGCTATGTGGCGCAGCTGAAGCGGATCGACTGATCCGTCGCCCCACAATGGCACGGGTCACAATGGGACAGGGGCTGAGACAGACGGGCCGGAACGGCGCAAACTCGCGCATGAGGGGACGAAACAGCCCATTGGCGGACAGTCGAAACGGCCCGGCGCTTGCATTGGTCCTGCCGACGATCAATGCAGGAGTCCGATCCCATGCGGATAGGGATTACGAAAATGCTGGCCGGCGCTGTGGCCTTTGTGGGGCTGATGGCGGTTGCTGATGCGGCTGCGGCGCAGTGCGGGCCGTCCAGTTGCCTGCCGCCGCCGCCGCCCACGCCGATCTTGCCTCCGCCGACGCCGATCACCCCGCCGGTGACGCCGCCCGGCGGCGGCTGCGGCCCCAGCGGCTGTCTGCCGCCGCGCCCGCCGGTGACCCCGCCTTGCGGCGGCGGCGGATGCCTGCCGCCTGCGCCGCCTCCGTGCTGCGGCTCGGGCGGGGGCAATGTGAACGTCAACGTCAACGTCAATGCGAACGCCAGCGCCAACGCCTCGGCGCGCGCCTGGGCCGGATCCCGCGCGGCGTCCACGGTGATCGTGGCGGGCGGCGGCGGAGCCTATTTCAACGTCGACCAGCCCTATCCCACCACCATTCAGGGCCTGAACGTCCAGGGCGGGATGCAGATGGTGCGGGTGCCCTTCACCGCATCGCGTCGCATCGAGAAGCAGGTCGTGCTTCAGGCTGTCTGCATCGATGACCGCAATGTCCCGCACCCGGCGTCCCAGGTCGTTCCCGGCCGCGACGTCGCGGACAGCTACGACGGCGAACTCTACCGCTGCCTGGCGGGGACCAAGCTGCAGTGGACCGTCAGCGAAGCGGAAGGCGCGGCCGGCGAAACCACGGCCTGCAACAAGGGCGACGCCCTGTGGCACGGCGCCGGCGGCCGTCTGGAATGCCGTCCTGAAAAGCAGGCGCGTCAGTGTAATGAGCGTTCGCTGCTGCGCCGTTACGGCGCCGGCGTGAAGGTTCTGACCATGATCCGCGAAGAGACCTACACCGAGTATCGCGAGGAGATGGTCGAGGGCGCCGCCTCCACCGGCATGATCATGATGGATGGCGGGGTCGGCGGCCGGGTTTTCTGAACCCGCTGTTCAGCCTGGCGACAGACGCGATCGTCTAGGGTCAGGCATCGACTCTCCGTCGATAGGCCAAACGACTGGGCCCCGTTCCTTTCGGAACGGGGCCCCTTCTTTGTTACTGGGCGTTGACCGAGACGACTTCGGCCTTCCACGCCGCATCCGGTTTCAGATACTGGCGCGCGGCCGCCTGAAGGTCGGCGGCGGTGAAGGATTCCAGATCGCTGATATGCGTCTGGATCTGTTCCAGAGAGGCGGGCTTGGCGGCCAGATCCTCCAGTTGACCCAGCCAGTATTCATTGCCCGCCTGGCTGCGGCGCAGGCTTTCGATCACCGGCAGGCGCGCGCGGTTCAGTTCGTCCTCGCTGACCGGCTTGTCGCGCAGGTCGGCGATGATGGCGTCCACGGCGGCGAAGAAGGCGTCGAACTTTTCCGGAGCCGTGTCGGCGGTGATCGAAATGGAGCCGTAGCCCGCGAACACGTCGGACGACGAGGCGCGGACGCCCGGCGAGTAGGCCAAGGCCTGCTTTTCGCGGATCTCGTCCAGGACGCGCAGCTTCAGCACCTCGGCCAGGATTGAGGCCTTGCGCGCTTCGGTGCGGTCGTTGACGGCGTCTGTGGTCGGCCAGGCGATGTAGGCCAGGCCCTGCTCGGCCGGACCGGCGTGGGTCAGGCGGATCGGCTGGGCCGTCGGCGCCGGGAAGCGGCGCTGGTCCGACCCGGAAAGAGGCTGGGCGGCCGGGGCGCGGGCGGGCAGGGCGGCGAAGGTCGAGGCGACCGAAGCCACCGCGTCCTCGATCTTGACGTCGCCGACCATGACGATGTCGATCGGGCCCGTCGCCAGACCCTGAACCACGCCCTGCTTCAGTTCATCCAGGGTGAAGGCGGCGATTTCCGCGGGCGAAGGCATGGATTCGCGCTTGTCGCCGCTGGCCAGCAGACCCGAGGCCTGAAGGCCGAAGGCGCCGCCGGGGGTCGCCATCTGCTGCATGATCACCTGCGGCAGCACGGCCTTGATCTGCTCGAACGGCGCCGGGCGCAGGCCCGGATCGGTCAGATAGGCGGCCAACACCTGCATCTGCAGTTGCAGATCGGCCGGACGGGTGGCGCCTGACAACTGATAGGCGTCGCTGTCGATGCTGAAACCGGCGCCGTAGATCTTGCCGGTCAGGACGCGGTTCAACTCGTCGGCCGTCAGCTTGCCGAGACCGCCGGCCGTGAAGACCATCGGGGCCAGGGACTGAGCGGTGAAACGATCGGCCGGCAGGCCCATCTCGCCGATGCCGGTGCGGACCGAGATCAGGATCTGCTGGTCCTTGAAGGTCGTCGGCTTGACGGTCAGGCGCACGCCGTTGGGGAAGGTGACGATGGTGGCGCCGACGGCGGCGACTTCGGTGGTCGAGACGGGCGTGGCGGCGGCGCCGAAGTCGGCGTAGGGCCAGTCCAGAGCGGCCTGTTCCGCCGGGGCGGCGACCGGCGTGGCGCGGCTGGCTTCCAGCAGGGCCGTGACGCCGGCCTCGCCGCCTTCGATCGGCTCCGGCGTGACCACCAGAGCCAACGGACCCTGGCCTTCGAAGGCGCGCTTGACGGCTTCGCTGACCTGAGCCGCTTGAAGGTCTTTCACCGTAGCTTCAAAGAGCGCCAGGTTGGTGGCGGGGGAGGAGAAGACCTTGTCGTCGTTGGCGGCGCCCAGCAGGGCGTTGGCCAGGGCCGGTGTGCTGCGCGTGGCGGCGGCCTGGACCGCCGTTTCGAGCGCGGCGCGGCTGTTGGCGATCTCGCGATCCAGTTCGATCTGGGACACGCCGAACTGAACCAGGCGGCGCTGTTCCTGCTCGATGGTTTCCAGCGCGCGCTGGATGCCGCCGGGATTGAAGGCAGCCGAGACGCTGGCGAGGTCCAGGGTCTTGAACAGGGTGCCCTGTCCGCCGCCGGCGCCGATGAAGGGCGGGTTGTCCGCGCGGGCCAGTTCGCCCAGACGGCGGTTCAGCACGGCCATGCCCAGGCCTTGCAGCATGGCGTCGCGGCGTTCAGACGCTGTATCGGGATCGAGGTCGGGGTTGCGGATCCAGTTCAGCTGAACCGACGACTGCACGCCCGGCTCGACCAGGATGCGGGTCTCGGGCTGACGCGGAGCGACCTGTCCTAGATCGGGCTCGGGGCCGTCGGCGGCCTTGGGCGTCCAGTCGCCGAAGGTCGCCTTGATCTTGGCTTCCATCTGATCGACGTCGAAGTCGCCGACCGCGATCATGGTGGCGCGCTCGGGGCGGTAATAGGCCTCGTAGAACTCGACGAAGCGTTCGCGCGGGGCGCTGCGGATGATGCTGAGGTCGCCGATCGGCAGGCGGTTCGACAGGCGCTGGCCCGGCGCCAGCAAGGCGATCTGGGCTTTCAGGGAGCGTAGGGCCGGGGTGTTGCGCAGGCGCTCTTCACCCTCGATCACGCCGCGTTCGGAATCGATGTCTTCGGCCTTCATCAGGGCTTCGGAGACCTGCTCGCGCATGATGCGCAGCGAGGTGTCGACGGTCTCGTCGTTGGTGCGCGGCAGCTCCAGCGTATAGGCGGTCTGGTCAAAGCTGGTGAAGGCGTTGGTGTCTGCGCCGAAGGCCAGGCCGAGACGCTCCAGAATCCGCAGCAGCTCGTTCTCGGGCACGTTCGTCGTGCCGTTGAAGGCCATATGCTCCTTGAAGTGGGCCAGACCCAGCTGGTCGTCGTTCTCCATCAGCGAACCGGCCGCGATCCGCAGGCGCAGCGACGCCTGACCCGGCGGGGTGGCGTTCTTCATGATGGCGTAGCGCATGCCGTTGGGCAGGACGCCGAAGCGCACGGCCGCGTCGGCCGGGATGTCGCTGGCCGCCTGGGCCCAGGGCTTGGAGGGTTGGGCGTTCTGCGTCGCGACGGCCGAAGGCGGCGTCAAAGCGACGGCAGGGAGGGCCGCGCCGCCCATCAGGGCGAGGCTGGACGCGGCGAGCAGGAGCAGGCGGCGAGGGGATCGCATTCGGTGGTCTCCGCGACGTGCGAGCGGGCGGCCCCCGGGACTGATTGCGGCCCTGCACGTAAGACAGGCGCGAAGCGTCTTCAGCCTCGCGCCTGTTTACGGTGACAAACGAGCTTGACTAGCTCAAGTTACCGAAAGTTAATTTCCCGGTCGGGCGACATAGAAGGTCGCCGTGTTGCCGACGCCGTTGGCGCCGGCGACGACATTGCGGCCCCAACCGTTGACGGTGGCGGTCGCCGTGGCGCGCACGTCGCCGACGTTGGTCTGGCTGTTGCGCACGTTCAGGTCGCCGCCGCAGGTCGAGCAGGCGAAGCCGGTGACGGCGTTGCCCGCCGCATTGGCCCCGACATAGGCGTCGTAGCCGTTCTGGCCGGTGAACCCGGCGCTGGCGGTGACGCCGCCGGTGTTCATCTGGGTGTTGTCGATGCTGACATAGATGTCGTTGTTGCCGGCATGAACCTCGTTGCCGACGGCCTCGGCGGTCGAATAGGCGGCGCCGAAGTCGTAGGAGCTGACCTCGGTGCGCGACAGCACCTCGGCCGAGTTCTGCTGGTCCACGTCCACGACCAGCGACCCGCCCAGATTGTAGAAGGCGGCCTGGTTGGAGGCGGCGCGGCTGCGTCCGGCGATGTCCCAGGCGTTGCCCGCCCACACGCCGGTCCAGGCGGTGACGCCGTCGCCCGAGGCGTTCTGGCTGACTGACAGGTTCTGGTGCGAGTTCGGGGTCGAAGTCGCCTGCACGGCGTTGGCCGAAGCGTGGCTGGAGAAGACGGCCGGGGCCGGGGCGTAGGTGAAGCGGGCCTCGTTCTCGGCGTAGATCTGGCCGGTCGAGTTCTGATCGGCGCGGCCGGTGATGGCGCCGCGCTGGTCGCCCGTGCCGCTGGCGCCCAGGGCGACGGTGTTGCCGATAGCGTCAGCTGAGACGTGGCCGCCGTAGTTCAGGCGGGCGCCGGTTTCTTCGATCCGAGTCCGCGCCGTGACGTCGCCGTTCAGGTTCTGGCCAGCCTCGACGTCAATGCCGGTGTTGACGGCGGTGGCGGCCAGATAGTTCCCGCGCGCCTGGGTGACGCTGTTCACGTAGCCGGTGTCGCCGCGCAGGGTCAGGGAGGTGTCCGCGACCGCGGCGCCTTGCATGTCCTGGGTCGAGCGGATGTCGGCGGCGCGGCCTTCGGCGCCGCCGGACAGGGCGTTGCCCATGGCGGCGTTCGACACGGCGACGTTGTCGCTGACGTTCACGACGTTCAGGCGCTGACCGCTGATGACGTCGCCAAGGTTGAGCTGCTCATTCAGGACCAGCCCGCGATCTTGACCGGAAGCCTCAGCGGCCGCCGCCACGCACAGCGCTGTCGCGGCGATCGTGCCAGCGAGACGGGTCGGCGCGAGTCTGGCCATTGTTCGTGTCCGTGTTTGCGTAAGCGGGATAATAGCCGCCCGTCGGGCCGACAGGGCTGTCGGCCAGCGGGTCGTTGGCGGGGTTGAGGCAGATTTCCGGGCCGGGGGCGCCGTACAGATTGGCCATGAACTCGACCGTGGCGCGTTCGACCAGGGCGCGGACGGCCAGTTGAACCGGCTCCAGGCCGCTGGACCCGGCGGAAATGTCGAAGACGTTGCCGTTCAGGAAGTCGAACACGCCGGCCGACACTTCGCGGCCGACGATTTGCTTCTGATAGGAGACGACATCCACGACTTCGAGGGTGGTGGTCTGCACCAGACGAAGGTCGATCGCGACGTTCATCACGAACACCTTGCCGGTGATCAGGCCCGAGCTGCCGTTCTGTTTCACTTCGCCGCCGGCGACGTCGAAGCCGCCCGAGCGGATGTTGTAGTTCACCTCGGTGATGCCGCCGACCACATAGAAGTCCGAGCCCGGCACCTGACCGGCCAGGATGCGGCGGAAGGCGGCGTCCTGCGGTCCGCCGTTCGGCACGTCGTCGCCGATCAGCTTGTTGTTGGCGTAGCGCAGCTCAAGCTCGGACACCGAGGTGTCGTAGCGCTCGACGATGCGGGCGCCGGCCTTGGCCAGGGCGGTGTTGGCCATCAGGGACGCGCCCTGGGTGATCTGGCGGCCGCCGTCCGAAGAGATGGAGCCGGTGTAGTCGCTGATCCGACCCACGGCCATGCGCGGCGAGGGCAGGTTGTAGCGGCGCGCATAGTCGGCCAGGCAGTAGAGCGCGGTCGAATAGGGCGTCGGGTTCGACGTCACCGGGGCGTTGCCGATCGGCTTGGCGTAGTGGCCCGACGGCCCGGCGGAGGTGCTGACGCAACCGCCCAGCAGGGCGGCGGCGGCGGCGACGCAGCCGAGGGCGCGCACAGGCGAGCGGCGGATGGCTGGGATTTTCATGGACGCGGCCCGTTCAGGGTGGTGCCGGCGTTGATGTCGCCGGTGTTGGTCTGGTTGGAGTTGACGACGACCGTGTTGCGGTTGCCCTGGACCACCACATTCAGGTTGTTGCCTATGGCGGTCGAGCCGCCGATGTTGGTCCCGCCGCTCGAGCCGACGCCGCCGTTGAAAATGCTAGACGACGCATTGCTGTCGCTTCGCGAATAGGCGCTGCCGTTCTGCTGGATGAGGCCGTCGACGACCAGGCGGTTGCCGTTGGCGTCGCGGGTCGTGCCGCGGCTGGCCTGGGCGGTGGTGTAGCGTGAGGCGCCGTAGCCGGCCTGGAACTGGCCCGCGCCGGCCGAGCCGGTCGACTGCGCGACGGCCGAACCGGCAGGCAGGCCCGCCAGCGCGACGGCGGCGGCCGCAACGGTCATGAGTGTCAGTCTATGAGACGGCATCAGGCGCTCCCGAGAACTTCTGGA
>NZ_CP116770.1:367500-2407500 GCF_029636725.1 Brevundimonas sanguinis | reverse complement strand
GGTAGAGCGTCCGACGAATACCCTGGGGGGTAGAGCACTGGATGGTTGCGGGCTGCGCGAGCGGTACCAATACTAACCAAACTCCGAATACCCAGGAGTACTATCGGGCAGACACACGGCGGGTGCTAACGTCCGTCGTGAAAAGGGAAACAACCCTAACCATCATCTAAGGCCCCCAAGTCATGGCTAAGTGGGAAACGATGTGGGATTGCTTTGACAATCAGGAGGTTGGCTTAGAAGCAGCCATCCTTTAAAGAAAGCGTAACAGCTCACTGATCAAGCGATCCTGCGCGGAAAATGTAACGGGGCTAAAGCCATGCGCCGAAGATATGGGTTTGCAGTTTACTGCAAGCGGTAGCGGAGCGTTCCGTAAGCCTGTGAAGGTCAACCGTGAGGTTGGCTGGAGGTATCGGAAGTGAGAATGCTGACATGAGTAACGATAAACAGTGTGAGAAACACTGTCGCCGAAAGACCAAGGGTTCCTGCGTAAAGCTAATCTGCGCAGGGTTAGTCGGCCCCTAAGGCGAGGCTGAAAAGCGTAGTCGATGGGAAGCAGGTAAATATTCCTGCACCAGCTGGAAGTGACGGATGGCATAAGTCGTCGGGGCTTATTGGATTGTTCCCGGCGGTGGCGTCGTCCCTGGAAATAACTCCAGCAGAGACCGTACCCGAAACCGACACAGGTGGTCAGGTAGAGCATACCAAGGCGCTTGAGAGAACTGTGCTGAAGGAACTCGGCAAATTGCACGCGTAACTTCGGAATAAGCGTGACTCACCCTGGGCAACCAGGACTGAGTGGCACAAGCCAGGGGGTAGCGACTGTTTAGCAAAAACATAGGGCTCTGCGAAGCATCAATGCGACGTATAGGGTCTGACGCCTGCCCGGTGCCTGAAGGTTAAAGGGAGGAGTGAAAGCTCCGAACTGAAGCCCAGGTAAACGGCGGCCGTAACTATAACGGTCCTAAGGTAGCGAAATTCCTTGTCGGGTAAGTTCCGACCTGCACGAATGGCGTAACGACTTCCCCACTGTCTCCAGCACAGGCTCAGTGAAATTGAATTCCCCGTGAAGATGCGGGGTTCCCGCGGTCAGACGGAAAGACCCTATGAACCTTTACTATAGCTTCGCCTTGGCGTTAGCGACCGTATGTGTAGGATAGGTGGGAGGCTATGAAACCGGGGCGCCAGCTCTGGTGGAGCCATCCTTGAAATACCACCCTTACTGTCGTTGACGTCTAACCGAGGGCCGTTATCCGGTCCCGGGACATGGCGTGGTGGGTAGTTTGACTGGGGCGGTCGCCTCCCAAAGTGTAACGGAGGCGCGCGATGGTTAGCTCAGACCGGTCGGAAATCGGTCGTCGAGTGCAATGGCATAAGCTAGCCTGACTGCGAGACTGACAAGTCGAGCAGAGACGAAAGTCGGCCATAGTGATCCGGTGGTCCCGCGTGGAAGGGCCATCGCTCAACGGATAAAAGGTACTCTAGGGATAACAGGCTGATTTTGCCCAAGAGTCCATATCGACGGCAAAGTTTGGCACCTCGATGTCGGCTCATCACATCCTGGGGCTGGAGCAGGTCCCAAGGGTACGGCTGTTCGCCGTTTAAAGTGGTACGTGAGCTGGGTTCAGAACGTCGTGAGACAGTTTGGTCCCTATCTGCCGTGGGTGTTCGAAGCTTGAGAGGATCTGTCCCTAGTACGAGAGGACCGGGATGGACATACCTCTGGTGGACCTGTCGTGGCGCCAGCCGCGCAGCAGGGTAGCTAAGTATGGAATAGATAACCGCTGAAAGCATCTAAGCGGGAAACTAACCTCAAAACAAGGCTTCGCTGAGGATCGTGGAAGACTACCACGTTGATAGGCCAGGTGTGGAAGCGCGGTGACGTGTGAAGCTTACTGGTACTAATAATCCGATCGGCTTGATCGTTTCTCAGCAAAACTCATTCGATTTTTACGTGTCGAAAACAAAAAACGATATCTTCTCATTTCATTCGTGTGTGTCGGGTTGACCTGGTGGCTCTGTCGGAGGTTCCCCACCCGATCCCATTCCGAACTCGGTCGTTAAGCCCTCCAGAGCCGATGGTACTTCGTCTTAAGGCGCGGGAGAGTAGGTCGCCGCCGGGTCTACCCGACACACATGAATGATATCTCGAACCCTTCTTCCTTTACACGCCGCCTTGCCGCGGGATGGAGCAGCCCGGTAGCTCGTCAGGCTCATAACCTGAAGGTCGCAGGTTCAAATCCTGCTCCCGCACCCAAGATTCTAACCCGCTATTCCAACTGGATAGCGGGCTTTTCTTTGCCCAAATTCCTGGCCCGAAATTTGTCCTTTTACGGTCAGCCCCATACTGGTTCCGTTCCGGCACCGGCGTCACCGCCACCGTCGCGATCAGCCGGCGCACCAGATCCCGAGCCTCTGGGGCCGCTTCACTGTCGCTCCGATGCAGCGCCTGGGCTAGGTCGCCGACGACGCGGCGATAGTGTCCGGCGATCCCAGGGTGCAGGCTACCGGCGAAGGCGCTTCTTCGTGCGCCAGTTCGGCTTCTAGCGTCGTGCGCTGGGTCTCAAGGGTAGCCAGCCTGTCCTTGATCGCCGGACCGTTCAGGACGCCGTCGGCCACTTGATCGATCAGCAGGCGATCCCTAAGGGCCGCCCGGACCCGGTTGGCGATGTCGGCGCCCTTCACGCCTCGACCGTTGTCGCAGGCGGCCGGACCGCGCTCGCGTCGCCAGGAACAGACAAATCTCTGCTCGGAACCGCTACGGATCATCGGGCCCGCACAGCAGCCGTAGGTCAGCTTGCCGCTGAGAAGATGCCTGGGTCGCACCGAGGCCAGCGACGATAGCCGGTTTTCTTCATAACGGGCGCGCACCTTGATCCAGAGGTCTTCCGGCACGATCCGTAGAGCGGAAACCTCGCCTCGGCATCCACGCAGCAGAGACGACGTCCTCGCTGAGCGCGTCTGTGTGCGCTTCTTTGGCGAGCGCCCGGTGCTCACCTAGGAGGAACTCGGTTTCGCGCCGCTTCTCCTCCATTATCCCACCGGCGAAACGCATTGGATCGCGCCGCACCTCGGCGAACAGGCGCTTTCGCAGCTGGCGCGGCCGCGTGCCGCCGACGGCTTTCGTCCACCGGGGGGCCGCGCGCATGATCTCGAGGAAGCTCTCGAACCGTTCGCCTGGCTTGTCCCGGTCGGCACCGACATAGGCGAGCATCATGGATGGCGTGGCCATCAGACCTTCAACCGCTGGGTCGAGAGCATGGCCTCGCCAACGACGTCCCGCGTCGCTTCGGTTCGAAACGCCGGATCCGCCACGACCTCCCTAGCTTGGGCGTCGTCGACGAGTTTCCCTCCGGCGCGACCTTGAGCCACTTCAGGAGATCGGCCAGTCGGCTTTCGTAAGCGGTGATCTGATCATCCAGAGTTTCCGGCGCACCCTCCGCTCGCGGCTCGGAATAGAAAAATCGGGACGCGGCGACGTCCTGGACATTGGCCTCGAACGTCCCACGGTTTCGGTGATGCACCCAGAGGCGGTGGCCGGTCCGCGTCTCTGTCCCGAAACCGCGAAGTAGCGACTGGGGAATGAAGTGCTGCTTCTTGCCTGACATCGCTCACCCCCGAACGGGCCTTAGGGTATCGACGGATGGACTTTGGCTACGAGCCTCGAACTGGATTTCCAGTCCTGTAATCTCTAAATGTCAGATAATCGGCGGTGCTCGCATGACCGCTTCTGGCGCTTTGCGAAGGGCTAAACCTGACTCAACGCGGAAGCACGGTTGGTCCGCTTCAGGGAAGAGGCGTGTAAGCGGAAAGGCATTATGGCTGCGACTGCGCCGTCGATCCCTCGTCTGGGAGACGATGCACCCAAGTCTACATGGAATCATCGAAATCTGGCGACCATGCCGGAGAGGAAGAAAGGAGATCAAGAGAGCGCGTCTCCTCTCTGTCATTAAGCTGCAGTGTAATTGGTCTAGTCCAGATTTCTCATTGAGGCGTGGGGATGTGGACATGCAAGCGCTGGCGCAGAGATTAAAGAACGCGGGACCAATTGGTTTTTCCCTGTTTGCCGGTCTAGCCGGCTTCTGCGCCTATTTCTCCATGTACGCCTTCCACAAGCCGTTCTCGGCGGCGACTTTCGAAGGGGTGGAAGGCTGGGCGTTCGTACTGGATTACAAGGTCGCCCTCGTGATCGCTCAGGTCATCGGCTACGCTCTGTCGAAATGGATCGGCGTCAAGGTGATCGCCGAGGCGGACGGTCAAGGACGCGGCCGGGCCATCCTGATGTTGATTGGCGCCTCATGGCTGGCGCTGGTCGCTTTCGCCCTGATCCCGGCGCCGTGGAATGTGGCGGCTCTGTTCTTCAACGGCCTGCCGCTGGGTCTGATTTGGGGGTTGGTGTTCGCCTATATGGAAGGGCGGCGCGTGTCCGACGTTCTGGGCGCTGTGTTGTGCGCCAGCTTCATCTTGTCGTCAGGCGTGGTGAAGGCGGTCGGCAAGCTGCTGCTTCAGGCGGGGATCAGCGACCTGTGGATGCCGGCGGCGGCGGGTGCGGTCTTCATGCCCCTGTTGTTGCTCTCGGTCTGGGGGCTGACGCAACTGCCGGGCCCCAGCGCAGACGACGAGCGCGAACGTGTGCGCCGCGCGCCGATGAACAAGGATGAGCGGCGACGTTTCCTGGCCGATTACGGCCTGGGAATAATTCAGGCCTTTCGGCACCTTTCGAGATCGCTTGAGAAGGTGCCGATAAGTCACTGACGTAAAAGTGAATTTTTACGAGACCCTTCGAAGCCTTTCGGAGGGTCTCTTTTTTGTGATGACGGCTTTCCTGACGGTCTCGCGTCCGTTGCCTCAGCCGCCCCTGATTCATACCGTCACCCCATTAAGGGCGTTCTGACGGTCTTTTTTTCGAAACAAGCTTCTGAATTGTTTACGAAAAACGACCTTTGAGGACCCTGAAACCGCCTGACGGTCTTTTGGAAGGGGAAATGGCATGCTTACCGATGCAGAACTGAGGAATACGCGAGGAAAATCAAAGGCGTATAAAAAGACCGACAGAGACGGTCTTTACGTGCTCGTAACACCGTCAGGAGGCATCGCGTTCAAGTACGACTACCGCTTCAACGGGCGGCGCGAGACGGTCACTTTCGGGTCCTACGGGCTGACCGGCCTGTCGCTCGCCAGGGCCCGGGAGAAGCTCATCGAAGCCAAGCGGATGATCGCCGACGGCGTGTCTCCAGCTCTAGAAAAACAGCGCGCCAAAAGACGGCTCCGGGAGGCTCGCGACTTCGCCCATGTGGCGCAGAAGTGGATGGACGAGGCGCCCATGGCGGACAGCACGCGCAACATGCGGCGGTCCATCTTCAACAGGGAGGTCCTGCCGCAATGGCGCAACCGGCTGCTCACCGAGATCACGCCGGACGACCTGCGCGCCCATTGCAAGTCCATCGTGGAGCGGGGCGCGCCCGCCACGGCCATCCACGTCCGGGACATCGTCAAGCAGATCTATGCCTGGGCCATCCTCCATGGCGAGAAGATTGATAATCCAGCCGACGGCGTGGCGCCCGCGGCGATCGCGCGCTTTCGTCCTCGTGACCGGTCGCTGTCGCCGTCCGAGATCCGGATCATGCTCGGGCTGCTCGGGGAGGTCGCGACCCTTCCGACGATCCGTCTGGGCCTGAAGTTCATCCTGCTGAGCATGGTCCGCAAGAGCGAGCTGCAGGATGGGACCTGGGACGAGGTGGACTTCGACAACGCGGTCTGGTCCATCCCTAAGGAACGGATGAAGCGGTCGCGCCCCCACAACGTCTATCTGTCGACCCAGATGCTCGACATCCTGATCGCTCTGAAGACCTGTTCTGGAAACTCCCGCTACATCCTGCCGTCGCGCTACGACGCCGACGCGCCCATGTCCCGGGCGACCTTCAACCGGGTGACCATGGCTATCGCGGAGCGTGCCCGGGAGCAGGACCTGCCGCTCGAGCCCTTCACCGTTCACGACCTCCGGCGGACGGCCTCGACCCTGCTGCACGAGATGGGCTTCAACTCGGACTGGATCGAGAAGTGTCTCGCCCATGAGGAGCGGTCATCGCGGGGCGTTTACAACAAAGCCGAGTTCGAGATGCAGAGACGGCACATGGCTCAGGAATGGTCGAATGCCGTCGACGCCTGGGAGGCAGGCCGTTCATGGACCCCTGCGCTCTCTATCCCCGAAACGGAAGGACCCCGTTTCGATCCGCGTCTCTGACCGGGCGGGAGATGCGTTTGCGCACATCGGGAGGCGGCGCTGGGCGGATCGGCCGCCGCCGCCGCGACGCCAGCCAGGCCTCGACCTCCGCCAGATCCCAGACGACGCATCGCGGTGTCAGAAGGAAGCGCTTCGGGAACTCGCCTCGCTGTTCCATTTCCCAGATGGTGCTGTCCGCCAGGGGCACCATCTGAAGCAGCTGCGCCTTTCTGATCGACCGCGTCAGCGGAGGGTCGGACCGGTTCATCGTCGCTCTCCTTAAAAGCCTGAGGGAATCGAAGGCGAAAGCTGAAGGAGCGGCCAGCCGTCAGCCTTGCGCCCGCCAGGCTGCGGGTCGACGCATGCGCACAGTGGTGCGAAGCGAAGGGCGTGGGACAGCCCTGTTGGGGCTGCGTACGATCACAGTTCCGTCGATCTGGCCCAAGCTTTGCGTCAGCGGCGTCCGGGCTTAGGAGTGCCGGTATGAAGATCCAGATATCACTCGCCCTGACCGCCGCCGTTCTCCTGTCGGCCTGCGCCGGCATGCCTTCGCCTGAGCCCAAAGGGGCGCTCAAGGTGGCGACCTGGAACATCGAGCACCTGGCGGAGAGAGACGGGGAGGGATGCCGGCCCCGCAAAGACGCGGACTACGCCCTTCTGCGCCGTCATGCCGATGCCCTGAACGCCGATGTGATCGCCTTCCAAGAGGTCCAGAGCGAGGCGGCCGCGCGCAGGGTCTTCGATCCGGCAAAGTATGACATCGTCTTTTCGTCGCGTCCGGCCAGCGGGACGGGCGGGGGATGCCGCGGTAAGCCGGGTCTCAATATCCAGAACCAGTCGGTCGGCTTCGCCGTCCGCAAGGGTGTGGCCTGGCGCCGGAACGAGGACCTTTCGGCGCTAGCGCTCGGCAATCCCAATCTGCGGTGGGGCGTGGACATCACGGTCGGGCGCGACCGCCCATTGCGTCTCCTGGCGGTCCACCTGAAGGCCGGCTGCAATTCCGGGCGCGCGGCTTCAGATCCCGATTGTCCTATCCTGTTTGATCAAGCGCCTGTTCTGGAGGGCTGGATCAATAGCCGTGCGCGGGCCGGAGAGGCGTTTGTCGTACTCGGCGACTGGAACCGACGGATCGCCAGCCGCAACGACGCCTTCTTCGCTGAAATCAATGACGGCGACCCTGATGCGGCGGCGCTTGTCCAGGCGGCTGGCGGCCGGCCGGCCGCATGCAAAGCCCGCTATCGCGAGTTCATCGACCATATCGTCGCCGGGCGTGAGGCGGCCGCCCGGATCGAGCCGGATTCCTTTGAGGAGTACACCTACGACGCGCCTGAAGCCGACCACCCGTCGGACCATTGCCCCGTTTCGGTGAGAATCCGGGGTTGACCTGCAAACGCCGCCGATCTCGCCGATAGCAGCGCCTGTGGCGCCGCAGATCTAAGGGCTCCGCCCTCGCGCGGGCCAGGATGCGCGGCTGCGCCGCCAGACCGGCCGGTCTCCCCGCCTTCCGCGCCGACACGGGTTCATAGCCTTCAAGGTTCGAGGCTTGTGCAGGTCGGGCGATCCCCCTCCGGCCGTTCCGTCCTGGCCCTTGCTACCCCGGTCTCGTCGACGGGCAGGGTTTCAGGCGCGCCTTTCGCGTGCCTGCAACCCTGCCCAGAAGAGGCAGACAGGAAGTCTCTGGTGGAAGATAGTGGGTGGCTGCCGCCCCTATTCAGGACAGCGCCTGCGCTCGCTGTCGAAACGTCGGAGGCGGAAGGAAGAGAGGTCGGACGTCATCTGACGACGCCTCTTGCTTCGCCGCCGAATAGAACGCGAGCCGTTAGAAACATCATCCGCGCGCCCGTCCGGGCTGTTGGTTTTTTAGTTGTCGTTCGCGGCGTTGGGCCGAAGTATGAACGTCGCCACGGCGACCGCTACGAGGGCGACCCCGGTAAGGCTAAGCGACAAGGCGAAGGCAGGAGGGGCGATATTGGACAGGCCGGCCCCGATGCCCAGTAGGGCTGTCAGAATGCCAGCAGAGAAGAGGACGACGGGGCGTAGATTGGAGCGCGAGCGGAGGGAGCGGCTCAGGCGGGCGATGGTCCTGTCGAGCGAGGCCATGCTCATCTACTCGGCCAGACGCCGGAGTTCCTCGATCCGAGCTTCGCAGGCTGCGCGCACAACATCGCGCAGTACCTCGATCCGTTCGGTGAGGAAGGCCAACTCTTCGTCGGTGATGCGGTAGTGGCGTGAATAGCGGGCCTTCACATAGGCGGCGCGGAGAAGTTCGAAACAGCGTTTCTGGAACTTGGTTTCGTGGGGCCAGACGTCGCGGAGCTTCGGCTCCAGCGGCTCCGTCATGTTGCGGAGGCGGATGAGGTTGTGGCTCTTGGGGGAGTAGAAGGTCAGGACTTGCAAGAGGCCTTGGTAGATCGTCTCGGCTGCTTGATGCAGATTGAAGGCAGCCTTCTTCGTGAAGCCTCGAGATCGACAGAACTCGACCGTCGCCAAGAACTCATCGGCGTCTTGCTTCCATTCTTCGTAATACTCTTTCGCCTCTTCCAGCGCCGTTGACGGCGGCAGGGGCTGGGGCTCAGAGAATGTCACGCCAGGTGTGTCCTTAAGGACCACGCCGTCGCGGGCGATGTCGATGAAGAAGCCGCGCCCGTGCTCCAGCTTCCAGTTCACGTCGTCCAGGCTATGGACGATCAGGCTGACGGGTGTGCGCATGGCGCCCGCCGAAAGCTCGGCCAGCAGGCGTTTCTCCACGTCCTCCCAGAACTCAAAGTCGGTCAGGTCTTCGTGGTCGACGACGACGAGAAGGTCGAAATCCGAGAAGTAGCGCCCAACCGGATCGTGGACCCAGTCGCCGCGCGCATAACTGCCGAACAAGATGATCTTGAGGATGCGGCCGTTCTTCAGTCGGTCGGCCCGGCGCGTAGAGATAGCCTTGGCGAACCCGTCCTGAATGATCTCGACGGCGGCGTCGAGTTCACGCTGTTTCGCGAGCGGCAATTTCCTCAGCGGACGTTTCATGCCCCGAGTCTCCGAAATGCGGAGCCGACAAGCAAGAGTCGAAAAGGCCCCGATCCCGCGCAACTAGGCTGATGCGCTTATAATCGCTACGCTAGCACCTGCGGGCGCCGGTTCCATAGGGCGTCGTCTGTTCGCCGTAGGGCCGGTTCGCCGGAAACCGTCGCGGCGCCGCCTGAAAGTCTCGGGCCTCTACGCAGAGGTTCCAACGCCCGCACCTTTCCCTTTCCAAATGGCCACACCTGACTCATTGCCGACTTTGGGAAGGTTCGTTGTTGGGAGGGTGAGCCCTTCGCCGCTGCAACCCAGGATCGGAGGCAGGGCGGTTGAGCAACAACACCGACCGCTCGCGGCGGGCTCGGCGCGCAGCGGGCATGGCTGGCGCGGAGGGGTTCCGCCCCAGCCGCTTTTGACTCAAGCAAGGCAGGGGTTCATCGTCAGCCATCGGGGCGGAGACTTCAGAATGGCGGCGATTGGGCGGCTTTGGGCCGGACGGGTTTTCGGCACGAATACCGGAAACCTCTTCGTTGAACTGGCGGATGTCGAGGGAGCGATAACCGGCACTCTCCGGTTTTCAGATGATCGTTTCGGCCTGTCCATTCACGCCCTGACTGGAAGATTTGACGGCGCGACTCTGCATCTGAGCGGGACCGCGTCCGATGCTCCCGATGGGGCAGAGATCGGGAACTTCGCTATCCAAGCCAACATCATGCCGCCGGGAAACTTCCGGGGCGAATGGTCAACCTCCTTGGGTGCCGCAGGTACCTTGGAACTCTTCCCCCATGATGCGAAGGGCACGAGCGTAGCTCGCGCCCCGGGGCTCCCGGAGCAAATCCACACAGCCACTGCGACTCTCGGCGCGCTCCGACTTAAAGCAGACGACCTTCGCTCTCTGGTGGCGATCATTCAGAGCGAGTTCTCGGTCGGCAGAGCAGCGGTGACCTACGCCGAAAGAGGGCCGGCGATCATGAAGTTCGCTGATGATTTTCTCGCCGCGACAGACGGCCTCCAAGAGCTCCGAGAGATCACGATTCAAATACAAGAGCCCGACGCTTTCGGGGTGATGCGGCACGTCAAGGTCCAGCTCAGCACAGTCGGCACCAATGAAATCAGCGTGCAGGGTGTTCAGGAAACTTGGGTGCTCGGGAAAGTTCAGGCGATAGAAACTTTCCTTCGCCGTAAGCAGAGCCTCATCGCCACCACCTACCGCCGGTTCGGGCTCACGTTGAACGCAATCCTGTTCTTCGTCTTTTTGGCGGTTCTTCCGCTCGTCGAGGCCACCCGCCAGCGCGTAGGTTTCGCGCTCTTTGCGTTGGCCGGTCTCTCGGCCTTGTCGTGGGCCCACGGGAAAATGATGCCCAATGCGACGGTCCAGTTCGGCGACAGCGATCCGTGGTGGCGTAAGCCCTTCTGGGCGGCGACCTTGACCGTGCTGCTGAGCGTACTTGCGACCATCATAGGCGGCGTGGTGCTCTACCGGTTGAAAATGAACTGAGCCCCGGCTCAGCCGCCCCTGAGGTGTTCCCCGACTGGTTTCCCCTCCAGCTCCATGACAAAGCCGACGAGGTGAAGAAACAACTCCCTGGATCGCTGGCTCTCCTCGCGGAGCGTGGACACGGTCCAGACCGTCGTACCCCCTTTGGTGGTCTTATGGAGCTCCATCCGAGCCGGTTCGGTTTGAGTTACGCTCACGACCTCGTTCTCGCCCAACATGACCGTGTGAACTCCCCCATGGAAAACGGGGCTGGCGTGTGCAATGCGATTTCGGGCGCTCGCAGCCGCTGCGATCCGACCGCACAAACGATCCCACTTAGCAGCGTGGCCGTCATCGGCGCCTATGAACGCGGCAGTGATCATGTCGAGCTTTGCCTCGAGCCCCCTAGCGACTCGGTAAATCGCGTTGGACTTCTCGCGCTCAACCCCTATCGCGGCGGCAAAGACTGTCTCGAGATAGTCTTCGACAGATTGGTATCTCGTCACGCAGTAGCCGATTAGCGCGTAGAAGAGCCACTTTTCCTCGTCTCGCTCCCTGTGGTCATCCGTCATCCGAATGACTCTCGGAGAAGAATACGTCCGTGCGGCGGATAGAGCGGCTCGTGGTCCATGCATCGAGATCAAGCAACCGATCTTCGACCTCAGACGCCAGTGCGGCACGCTCAACCGCATCAAATCCCTCAAGGGACTGAATGCGGTGCCTGATTGCGTCTGGCCAAGCCTTCCTGTCTTCGCCGAGCTCGTTCCACTCGAAAGCGTGAGACCCGACGGCATATACCTCCGCCTTCAAGGCCTCACCGTAGCCTGCGCTGTCGGTTATCGGACTGCCAAATCTCTCAGCGACGGCCTTGCGACGCTCCTCCACCCGCGTCCGGACCCGCCGCGAAATTCGGTTGGTAATCGGAATGGTCATATCGACGCTGATGAGGCGGTCGATCTCGGATTTCAGATCGGCCGTCGGTGCCTTCGCAGCGATCAGTAGCCTCTCTACCTGATCGCCGAGATCGAGAAGCTCGCGTCGAGTGAAGCCAGTCATCAAGCGGTTCATTCGCGGAGCGGCGGTGAGCGTGGTTTTTGCTAGGACGCCGAGGAGCTGGCGGGTCTGGTCAACGAGAAGCGCGGCCTCTTCCTGTTTGGTTTCCCAGAGCTCGGCCTCAAATCCCAGACCGCGAAATCGCTTGAATCGCGAGAGTTGGACGAACGCGAGCAATAAGAGGCCCATAGCTGCACACAACGCCCCCTCGGCAGCCTTGGACTGGAACGCGAGGATGACCGCTGAAACCAGCGCCGCCATCGCCAGAACGGCGAGTAGGGTGATGCCGATGTCTTGTCTGTGCTGCCAGAATTTCATCCTGCCCCCCGTATCGTGACGGACCTTAAGGCGAAATGGGGGGAAAGCCACCGGCCGCCGGCGTCTTGGGGCGGCAAAAAAGCGGGTCGCGAGCTTCTGCCTGTCTCACGCTCACACCAACCTTTGCCTCCACGGGCGCGGGTTTGCCATGCACCGAGAAAAACGTCCGTATTCCGCGCGGAGGCCAAGTTCTGCTCTTGGCGCGTCCGAGAACTGTCTGGCGAACAGGCGTGAAGCCGACTCCTGAACGTCGACGCCCTCTGAAGGGGGGGAGGGTCTAGGGCGGGTGCGGATGCGGGCAGAGGCCGTCGCCGTGGCCGTTCGAGAGGGTCTGATCTCGGTCAAGCTGTGACTAAAGAACGGGCTGGAACTCGGGACAGGGAGCTCGATAGCGTCACCCTCCGGGAAGCCAGCCGCCGATGTCCTGAACAGGGACCTGTGGTCGGAAACCGTTCTGATGCATCCCTACGAGGACAGGTTCGACGAAGCTCCAGGCGATCTCCAGCATTTGCCGCGCGCAATCGCGCATGTCGGTGAACACCGGCCGATCCTTTTCATTGGCGTGTTCATCCGCGCTGGCGATCAGGACGATGCGATCGTCGAGCGGCGGGTGTGATTTGCGCGGACGCGGATTGGCCGCTCCGGTCTCGAGCACTGCCTTCGCTCGGCGGACGAGTTCGATGCCGCCTAGCGTCAGAACGCCGCCGGCCCCTGAGGCGGAGAAGAGATTGGGCGGCTCGCTGTTCAGGCCCTCATTCAGGCCGATCATCCGGGCGAAGACGTCCGCTTCGTGCTCATCATTGAAGGGGTCGCGGACGTCGTCAGTCCCCTGGCTGTGACCATGCTTGAGCACATGGTGTCCATATTCATGGGCGACGGCGAACAGCTCCATCGCCTGCAGGACCTGCAGTCGGATCCAACTTTGCGCCGGATCCAAATGGGGCGTCTCGATGTCGGTCGGCGGCCAGCCGTCGAGGGCGTAGGACGCTAGAATCTGCGTCCAGAAGACCCGAAGCTTCGGACTGCTCTGAAGGTGGTCGCGAACCTTATTTCCGTCCCAGGTCCGGCTTTCGGCTTCGGAGACCATGCTCAAGGCGACAGCCTTGCTGATCAGATTACAAAACGGCGGAAAGCCCTGGCTCACGGTGATGATGCTGGCGCCGGTGCCCATGACCGCCAACTGGCTGGCTTCGATCCCCATCTTCGGGTGTGCGCCGTAGGCGACGCCCTCGCCGATCGGAACGCCGCCGCGCGCGCAGGCCGCCTCGACGCGCCGGACGACGCCGGCCAGGATCAGCGTGATGTTCAGATCGTCGAAGGGTGCGCCGGCCGGCACGGTCCTGAGAAGCTCGAGGTAGTCGTCGATGGCGGCTTCAACGTCGCCCTCCTCGGCGCCGTTGGCCCTCGCGATTCCTTCCAGACGCCCTCGGTTCTGATTGGCCCAGGTCAGAAAGGCCTCCGGCGACATCCCCTGGAACCCGTTCGTCTTCCCGTCCGCCCTTTGGCGCTGGACACGGTAGAGTTCCGCCGCCGTCCGGCCGTCGATGGCTTCGTTGGGGCCCGCGTCCGTATCGTCAGTCATGCCATATGCCCCTTCGGCCGCTGTCCGTTCGGACCGAAGGCTGACCGCGGAGAGCTGCAAGATCAAGCGATGATCGGCGTATCCGGCGCCTCCTCGCGATGCCGCCCCGTCGCGCCTTGAACGCCTTAAAGTTCCGTATGATTAGCCATGCTGGCTAAGGCAGCGGAATGTCCACTAAGCGGACGCAGCTCAATGTCGGCTCATGGCGCATTGGCGCCAACGTCGAATGGCCGAGCCTGACTCAAGGCGGCTGCTCAAGGTGTCCGCTTTGGGACTCTCTTGGGCAAGGCCCCGTTTCGCAGACCCGCAAAGGCAAGTTGGTGGTCGTGATCCTGACCACTGGGCAGCTTCAGGACGCCAAGGGCGCTAGCCGGCCATCTGCCGCTATTTCTAACGGCATGGCCCAATGATCGACTAGAACAGGGTTCGAAGCGACGAGCAGTTCTGGCGCGCAATAAATCTCTGCGCGCAGGTTCGTGAGGAAAAGACAGATCGGTGCCATCGAGGGCTTTCCGAGTTCGTGAAACACCACATCGACCTTCACTTCGATCCATCGGTCCTTGTTCGCGAAACCGGCGAACAGGCGGGCGTGCGCGCCGTTGTCCAGCAAAATGGATGACCCGTGCATTGCGGCGACGGCATGGAGTGAGAGGAAGGCGCTGGCGGGCACCAACTGGGCGCTGTCTTCTTTCGACATGAGCCCGTTTCGAACGAGGACGGTCGCGAGTTCGTCATTGAGCTGCCGGGCCGAGAAGGCCGGCCGCCAGATGAAGCGATTTCCGAAATAGGAGAATACGGTCCATTCAGACTCCGAGAGCGCCTGATCACTGCGAAGCTTCGCGATGGCCTTTTTCAATCGTGCCGCCGCCATCTGCCGAGAGCTGCCGACGCCGGCGCGAATGACCTCATCGCTCGCGAGCCGCAGATTGGCTTCGGCCGCGCGAATGAAATCGTCCCGACCCACGTCCAGCTTCCGAAGCGTCATGCTCCAGACGTCAATGCTCGTGAAGACATCGCGTCCGATCTGGGTGATCATCCCCTTCTCGCGACGATCCCGGTGAGCGATGAAATCACCGATCTCTTGTACGGCCGGACAGCCCTGCGCGCGTCCGCGAAGGCCTAGGTAGAGGCGGTCGAGGTCTTCGATGCGCCGGCCGCCTTCCAACAGGCGTCGCACCCGTACGCGCAGATCGTCGTCAGCTAGGGTCATGCGAGAGCGATCCACCAACTGGTGCATCTGATATTCGAGACCGGGATCGTTCCGGGCTGCAAGCTGTCCCAGAACAACACCGGCGTGTTGGGAGCGAACTGGAGCCAGGCGGGCAGGGACTGGAACAGGTCCTCGCTCACAAATGTCGCGTACGGCGGATGGCGGAGATTGCTCAGCTTCGCGGCGACGTTTGGCGCGCGTCCGATCCAGACGAGATCGTTGTTGGCGCGAATGCCGCCGCGAACGACACTAACCTCGCCGCCGTCAATCCCCACGGCCTGGGCCAGGCGATAGCCGCCCGTGACAAACATTGGATACTGCGCTGGAAGCACCAATTGATCTCCAGTCCGGCGCACACGGCGGCTGTACTGGCGTCGGCCCCGACAAACACCGCCATGATGCGATCGCCGTCAAAGCTACGGATCTCACCGCCCCGCCTCACAATCACGCGGGCGCAGAGCGCGAGATAGGCGCGAAACAGCCGGGACGCCGCCTCCCGGTTCGCGATGGCGATCACCGTGGAATCTGCGAGGTCGGCGTAGAGCATGACGGCGCACAGATCGACGCGGCCTCCGTTCAGGGCGACCGTGTCGGTGGACGGAACCACCGTTCCAACGCGGGTGTCCCAAGGCTGATGGAGGACGCCCCGGACTTCGCGTTGGATCGTGTCCCGCAACTCGCTCATTCTAGCCCCGGGATCGCACCGCCGCGAAGGGTGGCGAGCGATAGCACAGTGATCCAGAAGGGCAGGGCGGCTGCGGTCAGCAGAAAGGCCGATCGCGAGCGCTTGAACTTCTTGTCGAGGATCTGGGCGTTCCGCCAGACCTGACAGAGGGCGTCATCGGTCATCTCCTGCGACGACGCGGCTTGGATCCTCGTCCTGTACTCGTCCGCCGTCATCCCCGCGATGTCGGCGAAGTAGATCAACGACGTCCGGGGATTTTTCAGATGGGGATAGAAGGCAGCATAGAGGTTGATGAGGCTGAACGAGAGGAAGATCGCGGCGACCAGTCCCGTGACTCCTGCTGTGGACGCCAGGTCCGTTATGGGGATGGCGACAGCGACGGATCCGAGAAGCGCCAGATCGACGGCGAGCAGAAACGACGCCTTGGCTTCCACGCGGCCGAAGAAGGTCTGAAACCGGTCCATCTGGCCGAGCGCCGTCGCCTGAAGGTCCGTATCCGAGTTCGCCATCCTATTTGGTCTCCATGAGCGACGACCTGACCCCGAGGTCCGAGATCAACCCGCTGATGCGATCAATCACCGGACCGAGGGCGACCGGGAGATCCCGAGACGTGGCGCCGGTGCGATACGACAGGGGCGTCAGGCCCTTGAAGTCGGACGGGAGGCGAACCTCCTCGTTCTGCGGGACGAGCAGAAGCGTCCGGTGTCGACCCAGCCGGGACATGAAGAAGCCCAGCTCGAAAATGACATTGTCCCGGGGTGTCGAGGAGAGGCGGTCTCTCGACAGGACCAGGTCATCGGGTTCCGCCAGGGCGATGCCGAAGTCCGCCAGAGCGACCTGCTCTTCCAGAGCCTCGATCGGATAGGAGCCCGGCGCGAAGATCTTGTCGTCGCTCCAGATCACGACCTCGGCGTCGTGTTCGAGTCCGACCCGGATCGCCTTGCCGATCGCCAAGGCTTCGGCCGAACAGATCAGAAAGATCCGCGGCCGGGTGTTCACGCGGTTCACGAACTGGTTTCGCTGTTCCAGCCGTTCGGCCAGGACCTGCGCGATGCGCTTCCACACCGCCGGATGCTCGGCACCAATTTCGGCGAGGCGGCTGTGACTGATCTTCCAGACGACGGTGGGCTCCACGGCCTCGATCGTGGCTGAACGACCGATGTGGGGATTGATCGCCGACATCTCGCCCATCGTGGCGCCCTTCTCGCGGGTGTAGAGCCTCACTTGGTTGACGATGATCTGGGCCTTCCCCGTAAGGAGGAAGTACAGGTCGCGATCCGCGCCGCCCTGTTCGATGATGTTGCGGCCCGGGGGGAAATCGATCAGTTCGCCCGCCTTCGCGAACGTTGCCGCCACGTGGCGATCGCCGATGATGCGCTGTTGGGCGAGCGCATCGATAAGTTCGTCGTCCTGCTCGAACCGGGACTTCAGGGACATGGTGTCTCTCTTCAAATGAGCTGCAAAGTGGGCTTGCTGTCGGGGCGGCCAAACCACCGGGAGAACAAGCCCCGGCGCGGGCGAGCGGGATCGTCCTCCGGTCGGGGCACCTCGTCGAGTTCGGCGAGTTCGACCCTCCCGTCCGGACTAAAGACGCAGGGCGTGCAAGCGACCCGCCCTCGCTCGCGCCGGGTGATCATCAGCACCGCGAACGGCGGGGCTTCAGGTCCGTCCGTCACGATCTCCATCATCTGCCGGATGTCGGTTGAACTGGGCTCCGTCGTGAATGACGGGTGAGAATGCCATTCCCCGAGGTAGTTGAACCGTTCGTAGGCCTCTCCCGTCCTGCTGAAGAAGTCGTCCAGAAAGGCCTTGTGGGCCTCCGGTCGGCGAATGAAGCAAGTCCGGTCGCCGCCATCACGCTGAACCGAGATGTCGGCGATGCGAAAGGTGTTGCGCCCGACATGCTCGCCCACGAGCACGCCGCCGATCTCGCGCCGACCCGCGCGCGCCAGTTCCGACGACAGGCGTTCGACCGTGTCGGGGTGGATCGTCAGCTTAAGCACAGAAGTCTTTCACCAGCGTCAGCGCCAACGCGAGCCCGTCGGCGTCCGTTTTGGGGTCCGCAGCCGCGGAGGGTGCGTCGGGACCGCCCAGATCGATGGCGTGGGTGTGGAGCGGCTGGGTGAAAATCCACTTCTCGCGCAGGCCGATCAGATAGGCCGAATTCGGGAAGGCGGAGGGCGATGTCTCCGCCAGCATGTCCAGGGCCATCTGAGCGGCGTGAGCGGCGATCACGGAGACATCGGTGTCGTCCGCGATCATGGGGCCAAGTTCGTCGCTGGCCTCGTAAGGACGGTCCACCCGGGGCGGCGAGACGCCTCGGTCGGCGCACCAGGCTTCGATCGCGGCCCGACCGCGTTGCGGCGACGGGTCGAGATCAGGACGGGACCTGGCGATCAGGCCGCCAAAACCACCTGCGAAGATTTCAAGCCAGAGCATCGATCGCTTGCTCATGCTCGCGATGCCGGCCAACAGGTTGAACACCGAAGGCTCCGCCGTGGCGTCGACCACGAGGTCGCATTTCTGCAGGCTGTAGAGGACGCCGTCGGCGACGCCGCTCGCCTCCTGGGCGGCCAAGCGTTTCAGATGCACCTCGACGACGGCGCCCGGCGCGACCAGGTCGATGCGCTTGGCGACCGCATTGGCCTTGTGATCGCCGACACTGGTCCAGTCGAGTTCGTTCCGGACGAGGTTCTCCGGCAGAAGCACATCGTCATCGACCAGCACCAGACGCCCGACTCCGGCGCGCGCCAGGGCGACGGCGATCTTGCTTCCGGCCGATCCGCACCCGACGATCCCGACGCTTTTGGTCGCAAGGTCCCGGTGGGAGGTCGGCAGGCGGTCTCCGCCTTGCGCCTCCACCATCGCCACGTCGTAGACCTCGTCGGAATCCGCCGCGAACAGGAGAAGCTGAGCGCCGTTGTCGTCCCAGGTCAGCAGCAGGTCGAGGAGCCCGGCGTCGTCGGACGGCGCGCAATAGCTGTGTTGATCCATGAACGCGCGCATCTCCGATGCCGTCTCCGGGCTCGGTGCTTTGACGCCCCTCGGAAGGCGCCAGACCCGCATCCCGTGGAGCGTGCCACTGCCCGACAGGGCCTTGGGTACGGACGCGTCGATCCAGTCCTCACCGTCGTCCGGGACCAGGCGGACCGGCAGGATGGAGCGACGCTTGTCGTTCTCGACCCACAGGAGTTTGCCGTTGGCCGTCCAGCCGTCCGGCAACGATCGCATCTGTTCTGCGAAGGCCTGGGTGATGACCAGCCGATGGGTGCGGGACCGCAGGGTCTGACCGATGGTCGTCTCGTGCCGGCTAGGGACCCGACCGAGCCCGCCGGTCGGCTTCGGCGCCTCGCCTGACAGAAGCCGTTCTGCGCTTTCGACCATGTGGGCGCCGGTGAGATCCGTCACCCAGTTGTCGGCGCCCCACTCCAGGCAGAGCTCACCGCCGTCGCCGTACTGATGGCCGGACCAAGACTCCCGTTCCGTTGGCAACACCGACGGCGGCGAGTGGGGAAAGGTGTGCGGGTAGCGCAGGGTGGCGTTGTAGACGCGTTCGTTCGCAGAGATCTCGATATCGACGCAGACCCGGCCGAAGCCGTCCAGTCGCGGGGCGTTGAGGGACAGCCAGTCGACGCGGCCGGCCAGGTCGCGAAGCGCCTGATGCTCCGCGCCCAACCGGGCCGCGTCGGTGAAGTACCAGATGGTCACGCGAAGCCCGCCGCCTTGCTGGGTTCGGTGCGCCGGGGGGCGAACGCATAGTCGCCGGCGGGCGCCGGGGTAGACTGCAGGAGCCCCGTGCCGGCCGTGAGGGCCTTGGCGAGCGCTTTGGACGCCTTCGCAGTTTCGTCGAGCCGGCCGGCGAGTTCATCGACGGCGACGTCGTACACAAGGCCCGCCCGTTTGCGTGTATCCCCGAACAGGCCCTGAACCGCCGGCGTGGCGGCGTCATAGGCCGCTTGGCCGATCGCCGTCTCGTCTCCGGCGCAACGCATCTGCTGCGCTTCGGAATCGACCACGTTCCGGCCGATCGCACACCGGATCATCGAGCCCTTGACGCCCAGTCGGGTCAGGGAAATCGGGCCTAGTTCGAAGCCGATCGCCAGGCCGAGACCGTGGCCCGCCTGCAGGATGTGCTCGTCTTCCAGAGCCTGGATTGCCTGATCGAAACTGCTGCGGATCCCGGCGGCGCAAAGCACCGCGGTGCTCACGCTCTCTTCCTCGTCGGTGGTCTGCGCCGTGCCTTCCCCCAGGACGCCATGCACGCAGTCTCCGATGAACCGGATCTTGCGGCCCTCGAAGTCGCTGTGGAGCACGGCGTCCATTTCGCTGCGAAGGACGTGGAGCGTGCGGACGACGTCCTTGGCGGAGTCGTCGTCGCAGACCCCGGCGGCCACGAAGTCCGTGAAGCCGTCGATGTCCGCGTAGAGGGACATCGCGTCCTGACGCCGCGAGTTCGCGGGCGACAGGAGTTCGAGGTCGAGGTTGGAGAACGGCGGCGTATGGCCCGAGAAGGTGAACTTGCCGATCGGATTGGACTCGAGGTCCGACCGCCAGGCCTTGACGATCTGATCCGCCGTCACATCCAGAGCGGCTTCGCCCTGGCTAGTCGCGACCTCCCCAGGGGGCAGGGGCGTTCTGTCTTCAACGACGTCGTCGGCGAGTTCGACGACCGCGCGAGCGGTATTCGTCAGATAGATGCCGGTCGCCGTTCCGCCGCCGGCGCGCTTCGCCGCGAGATTGGCGGGGGGCCCAGGAACAGCGGCTCGGTGTGACCGCGACGTCCGTTGCACACGGCCAGGGCGACGCCGCTGTCGATGCCCACGCGGACCTTGGCGGCCGGAATGATCTCGTCGCCTTCCTCGCCCGTCTGGGCCAGGACGTCGATGATGAGCTGCGCGATGGCGATGGCGCGGTGAATGCGTCCGGCCTCGTCGCCGTAGGGCTTGGCGACCACCGCGTGGAGGCGCTGGTTGTGGAAGTCCACCTCGATGGCCCCGACCTGGCCGAGGATGCGATGGACCGCTCGGTAGTGCAGATTGAAGAACCGGAGCGTCCGCTTGTGGCAGACGACGCCCTCGACCTCGGTCGTGCCGAGCATCTCGCTGAGATTCTTGATGTCCACATAGATGTGGACCCCATCGACCCGATAGGCCTTGGTGCGGGGCAGGGAGGACAGGTCGGTGTCGCGAACGTAGTTCTTGATCTCAACCGTCGTGACTTCTTTCAGACGCGCCGCGATCCGCTTGGCGGCACGCGCGCTGGTCCAGGTGTGGGCCGCCATGGCAGGACCCTTTCTTGAGCTGTGAATTCAGGCGATCCCCGCGTGCTGAAACGCGACGGCCGGGGGCGTCGGGATCGGGGATCGTGGGGTCGTTCAGGTCGGCGGCATGTCTTCCCTACCACTCGCGTGGCGATGAAGACCCGTTCGAGTTGAAACGACCTGAGCCCGCCCGTGTGGTGTTGTCGCCTGAGGGCGCCACAGCTAAGGATCAGACCGCCGCACTCGAACGAGTCGGTCCCGGGGGGAGGCGGCCTGCCTGCACCGGCAAAGTTCAGCCAGTCGTCTCCCTCCGTACTCGACGGCGTCGCGCCGTCGTACTCCCGGCTTACGAGGGTCGGCCACGGCCTTATCGCGGCCAGTCAGCCCTCGTTACCCCTCACTATGCGGATGGTCGGGTGAACCCGAAAACGCAGCCGCAGCTCCTCGCTAGACCGAGTCGCTGCCGGCTGGAAGGACGTTTCACACGTCCTGTTAACCCATCCCCAGAACTGAAGCGATTCGTACCCTGGGTCGAGCAAAACCCAGATGTAGCGGTGGCAAGACCACGCGACCGCACAATGATGGGGTCGAAGCGTCGCCGTTCAAGGGCGGTGGGCAAGATTTATCGCATCTGTCGACAGGCCACGGACTTGAATCCGGGTGATGCGTGGTGCTCCGTCGATAGACTGAACGTTCTTGGGTACGAATGTCGTGTGTCTGGCCAGAAGGCAGTGGCTGCTATTGGCGCGTCGGCGACATCGACCTGACAACAATCTGACTCAACGCAGAACCAGGGGGCGTGAGGAGGGTGATGATGTTCCAAGTCTGCGCATCACCGCGGGGGCAATGCGTCTTGGACCTTGCGCCGCCTCTACGAAGCTGCCGGCGCAGAACGCTTTAGGAGGCCTTAGGCGTCGGCGCCTAGCGCCGTCTCCTGTTCGACTGAGGCTTCCCCGCCGAGCGCTTCGTAGCGGCGCTCGGCAAGCCATTGGAGGCGCCGCGCTTGCGTTTGAAGCACGCGTCGAAGGCCGCCCTGGACCTTCCGCTCTGAGATTACTTGCGCCAGTCGCGAGATGATCAGGGCGCGACGCGCGATCCGGAAGTCCGGATGCGACCGCAGTTCATACACGCGATCGGAGACGATGCGCCCGCGCAGTGAGGGCGGGGGTTCGACAGCGAGCAGGCCGGGCGGGGGATCCTTCTCGTTGAGGATCGCCTTGAAATTGGAGCGCCCGACGGCCTGTTCCGTGATCAGCCGCTCTAGAGCGTCCAGGCGCTGTTTGGCGGTTACATCCTTGCCGCCGACGGCCTGAAGCTCGGGAAGGGGCCAAACCTCGATTTCGTAGACCTCGAACGGATCCAGCACCGACATAGCGACGGCGTCCGTGCGCTGGTTGGTCAGGTGCCGGCGGATGCGGGTCCGCAGCATCTCATTGGTCTGGCCCACATAGATCGGCTCGCCGTCGTAGTCGAAGAAGGCGTAGACGCCCCACTTGTAGTTGCCGACCCTGACCTTATGACCTGCAGGATCGTCAAAGGGCGTATCTAGGAAGGCGGCGAGATTGGCGCGCAGGTCCTCCGTTTCGAACGGAGGTAACTGGGAGGCGTCTCTATCCCGAGCGTCGATCGCCATGGGGGTCAGGCCGCTTTGCGCAGGGCGCTGGCCGTACCCAGCAGCGGCTCAAACACATGCTGCGCCAAGTGCCGGACCACGGGGACAGCCACGCCGTCGCCGGTCAGGTGATAGGCTTCATTGTACCGGCTGGGCAGGACATAGCTGTCGCTCAGGCCCATCAGGCGAGCGGTCTCGCGAGACGAGATCAGGCGCGAGCGGACGCGATGACCATCGACAACCATGATGATCTGTCGACTGGAGCCGCCAGCTGGGGTGCGTAGGCAGCCGGCGATGTCATCAAACCGGACCTCAGCGCGCTGAACCTTCTGGCCGGTCTCGTCAAAACGGGTTCGGCGATAGACGCCGCCGACCATACGTCGCCCGGCGCGCTTGGCCGCTTCCACCTTCGCCAAGTTCACCGGCGACATCATGTCGAGGAGCTTCTTGGTTTCGGCCTGATTGTGCCAGGGCACGCTATCGGGATTATCTTCGATGACATCGGCGAAGGTGCTAGCCCGCCGTTCAGGCGTTGGCACATTCCACCAGACGAGCTTGTCAGCCACTTCAGCCGGGAGGCTCGAAACCGCCTTCTTCAAAGCTCGGGTGTGGAAGGGTTCGATAGGCTCGGGCGATACCAGTTCTGGCGCAATCTCCAGGTCCGCACGTATGCCGATGACAAACAGCCTCGGGCGAGACTGCGGCACGAAGAGATCTGCGTTGATCACCAGGGCCCCGAACCGATAGCCGGCGTCCGCATAAGTCTTGCACATCGCTTGGAAGTCAGCGCCGCCATGGGAGGTCAGAGCGCCGCAAACATTCTCGACGGCGACCATGGCTGGCGCGCGGCCTTCGGCGGCCAGTCCGCGGATGATGTCCCAAAAGGCGTAGAAGGTGCCCGAGCGCTCTCCGGCTAGGCCTTTGCCGACGCCAGCCAGAGAGAGATCCTGGCAGGGGAAGCTGCCCCACACGAGGCCAGGGGTTCCTGGAAGATGCGCGGCTTCGAGAGCGCGAATATCGCCGACCGTCAGCTCGCCGCCGGTGCCCCAGTTGGCCTGATAGGCGAAGCCCTTCTTTGCGTCGAAGTCGTTGGCGAACAGGCAGGTCCAATCATCGCCCAGACCTGCGCGCGCCATGCCGCCGCCCGCGAAGAACTCATAGAAGGACTGGTCGACGTCTAGCGCGGCCATGCGGGTCTCCAACGCGTATTGAGATCTGCGCTCCTGCCATGAGGAGACGAGCGAGATTCGCACATGGAGACATGTTGGCGGGCCGGTGCGAGATCGTCCAGTTCTTTGTTTGTTCGCTCGCGTGTGTGCAGCTTTGTCGGCCCGTCGCGCGGAACGACTGGCGCTCAATCGCGCACCGACCGCCCTCCAACGACTTCAGCCAAACCGCCATTGGGACGCCCGGGCGAAGAGACGTCGCGGCGGCAGGGGGCGGACGTTTGCGGCCAACCTTATGGGAAAGTTCGGACGCGGACTCCAGAAATCCGCCACGCGACGTTCTCGCTGAAGGCGATATCCGCGTCGGCGAGAAAATCGCCGGGGAACCGCCGGGCTTGCATACGTGCAGCGTCCATGGCCGATACCAACCAGAAAGCCCCGTCAGGTTCGGAGTAGAGGTGGAAGTCGCCTTGAAGCGCACGACATGATGGGCAGTGGTTGGCCCAGTAACGACTGTCGGTCGTCCTGCTGAAGCCTTGTCGGTATGCAGGCTGCACGCTTTGTATGAAACCTATGGCGTCAGGCGGAAGCTGTGTGATGTATTCGGCGAACGCCCAGTCAGCGTTCCGTTCTCCCCTGCTGCCATTTGGCTGCTCATTCAGCACGAAGCCAGGCGCCATTAGGCACGCGACGGCCTGGAAGGCTTGCTTGCAGCGCCAACACTCCTCGGCGGCGGTCACAAGATAGGTTTCGCGCGACAACACTCGATATGGCTGCGCCTCTGGTTCGCCCGGCCGCCAACGCGCAAACGGACGGGGATTTACACCTGGCGGCACGTACCAAGTGCGGCGTTGAGGATTCCAGCGGGCGCCTAACCGCTTGGCGTCGTCCTTTTCGGAAAACGGAACTTCCAAATCCATGGCGCTTTTCCGGTGAATGTTTCGTCCAAGATCCGCTGTAGCGGCGGGGGAGAATACGTAGGGGATCAGATCTTAAGCGGCCGGTACGGCATCAGCTAGCGCCCGCCATCATACTCACCTGGGTCTTGGGCAGGTTCGCTTCGAGAGGCGATAGCGCGCCGCTTTCGAGATCGATGGACCGGATATGAAGGCGCAGGCCTGGTTTCATCCGCAGCGGGCCTTGGGTTGTCGGAAAGTCGGCCGTGCGAGGGTAGACGAGGTGCAACTCGCCGTGTCCGCCGAGATAGGCCTGACCATAGGCGTGCAGCTGATAGACGTCCGATTGAGCGATGCCGAAGCGGAGGCTTGGATCCGAGTTGAGGCGCTTCCATTTCGCGTCGATCACCAGGGTTTCCTCGCCACGACGCGCGACCAGATCGGGGCGAAGATCGAACCATGGACGCTCGTCGTAGCGGCACAGACTATGCGTTCGCGGCTGGCGATGGATGCGGTGATCCGGAAGCGCTCGGCGGATCGAGCGTTCGACAAAGGCTTCGAATAGCCGCTCCATCGGAAACAGCATCGAGAGCGCCAGGTCCTGCCCGCTCACAGCGAACGGAGTCCGCTCTGTTAGGATCAGTTCGCAGAGCGGCCGGACCGCGCGGTAGTGCGCCATTGTCCGGTCGTCGCGCCAGCGACTCAGATCGGACTGGACGTCGAGGCTCGGCGGGACCTCGGCCAACAACGCTGAGAGCTCCCGGGCGATCCGCCACGTGGCGGGGGCGCGGGTGAACCGTGCAATCTTATCGACCGCGGCCCGGATCGAACGGTTCTCCGGCCGATCTATCGTGAAAATGTCGTGAGAGATGTGAAAGTCGAGCAGAGCCGATGGCCCTGCGCGGAGCTGGCGCGGCAGGTCGAGACGCCCCCGCAGATAGGGTTCGCGGCTTTCCTGGCGCAGGTAGTCGGACCGCAAGCCTCGTCCGAGCAGTTGGGCGACCTGCTCGATGAAGGTTTTCGCCATCCACTCCGTGAACGGCCGATCGAGGACCTGCAGATCGGCCAGTTCGATTTCGCGCGCCGGTATGTCGTGAGCTGCCGCAATCATGCGGAAAAGCAATCGCCGGGCGGCGGGCAGAGTGTCTCCCGCCTCGGTGTGCTTCGGCAGGATCTCGAGATCGACGCCGCTTGGAAGGCGGATCACCCCCACGAGGTTTAGGACCTTCAGAGTGCGAAGGCCTTCGAACCGTACGGGACGCGCACCGGCGTCTATCTTCGCCGTTCGTTGGGCCAGCCAGGCGAAGTCCTCTGACGCCAGCGTGGCGCGGTCGAGCGTGGGTTCAACGACGTCCGTCGTCAGGGTCGCGAACTCGCGAACGCTGACGACGGTCACTTGAGCAGAATGCCTTGGTAGGCGCCGGGGCGCTCTAGAGCGCTCCAGTTCACGGCCCACGCCGGACGCATCGGGATTTCGGTCTCCGATGCGGGGAAAAGCGCTTGAGCGTCGCGCTCCCGCTCTACGACGATCCGGTCCTCAGGTTCCTTCGAGCGGTCGTTCAAGACCAGGGCGATGCGGCTCCAGTCGTCGAAGAAATACTCCTGCAGGAGTGGAATGACGCGATGGCGAAACACGTTCGCCAAATCTTTCAACGACTGGGCGCCCTCTAAGCCGGTGAAATAGGCGTGACCGATCCGGTGTTCGCGATCGAGGAGAAGCTCGATCCGGGCGTTCAGCGCCGCAAGCAACAAACCGATTTCGACGCCTTCGATTTCGAAATCCAGGAGCGTTGGATTTGGTTCGATTTCTTCAAACTCGAAGCGGCGCCTAAGCGCGATGTCCATGGTCGACAGAGACCGATCCGCCGTGTTCATCGTGCCGATCAGATGCAGCGAATTGGGCAGTCCGAAGGTCTGTTTGGAATAGGGGAGGGTGACGGTTAGCTGTTCACGCTCGCCGAGCCGCTTGTCGGGCTCGATCAAGGTGATGAGCTCCCCGAAGATGCGGGAGACGTTGCCACGGTTGATCTCGTCGATGATCAACACCCGTGGCGACGCCTGGTTCGTCGGCTTAATTGTCGCGCTAGCTAAAATCGACTGGACGATCTCGGGCAAGATATTCTTGTAGCCGTTGACGATGTACTTCTCGAGGCGAACCGTCGGAACCCTCTCGAACACGTCTCCAGCTCGGATATCGTCCAAACTGACCTTCTCGCTCCTCACCAGCTCTGCAAGCTCGTTCAATAGCAGCCATGGCAAAGGGAGTTCCGAGCCGTTTGGCTTTCGAAGCCATAGTATCTCGGACGTAGACCGCAGGACTCGGTAGTCGCGCGAGAAGACGCGCCCCGGTACGAAACCGTCGACGGCGCTCGTGGGGAGACACATTCGCTTTAGAATGCCGTCTTCGACGAGATAACGAAGCCGCCCCTTGTCATCGACCTCCGCCTTCAGGCCTTCGACGAAGTCCTCGTAACTCAGACTCTGGTGGAACGTCACGACAGCAATGGCACCCTCGTTAACCAGCTTGTCGAACCTAGCCTTCAGCGAGGCGCGATCGCCGATGTTGTCGGCATAGAACTCCGGATCGACGATGCCGAGTGCGCGGTCTATCGTCGTATAGGTTTTCCCGGTCCCTGGAGGTCCGTACAGGATCTGGTTGAGTGGAGGCCGGTTCGGGGCCTCCTGCTCCCCTGAGTTCTCGTCGATTTCGAACTCGGGGATGGTCTCGTCGGCCCAGCGCGATTTGAGCGGCTCGTGATAGAAATCGATCTGTCTGCCGACTTCGCTTTCCAAGCGCGAGCGTATCCCCAGCAGCGCTTCATCACGCTCACGCTTGGACATCGTATTGAAGCGCCGAGTGTCGACGCCGCCGAAGGATTTGAGAATCTTGCGAACCGCACCAATCGAAGCGATGCGTTCGAACTCGGCGGGATGAATGAGGTGGGGAAGAACCAGCTTGAGCTGGCGGTTGCCGTCGTCCGGAAGGTTCGCCACCCAGTCGTTGAAAATCCAAGGATCGTTAAACGTCGCGGCTCGATCGGCGCGCGGCATAGCTTTCGCCGCCTCCGTCAGGTTGATGAGGAAGCGGAGTTCGCGCCAGCGATGGTTGTTGTACCCGGGGCCGCCGGACCCGAGGCCGCCCAAAACTTCGTCCGATAGGGCGTCGGCGTCCTCGGGGAGCTCGCTTCCGGACCATCGCCAGACGGAGCAAACCAGATTGCGCTTGGACTTCGGTTTGACATTGCTAGGAAAGAGGCTGAGGGCCCAAAGCAGCTCAGCCATCAGCCGTTTCGCGCTAGGAGAGCTCGGCTCCATTTGCCCTTTTAGCTTCTCGAAGAAGACGCCTTCACCCTCGTCCGGACGGCGAACGAAGTAATCCACCACCTCGCGCACATGATCTGCGGTCCAGATCTCCTCGTTTGAGAAGATTGAGCCGTCCTCGATCAGGCAGCGCTCCAGCCAACGTCGCGCAGCTTCGAACACCGGCTCGGCATTGGCATGGTGCGGATTATAGCGTGACACGTGTTCGATCCCCCTGGCGCCGTGAGATCGAACCTTGCGGGCGCGACGAACGAAGTCAATCTCGCCGCAATTCAGGTCTCTGGGTGAACGTAGAGGCGATTGGATCCGCCCTCAGCACCCTTTGGCAGGGCTTCAAGGCGCTGCGCTGGCGTCGGCGCGCCCTGCTTGGCTGCGACTCTGGCATGATCGACCTAACGGCGCTCGCTTTCCTAAGGGGACTGCCGGAAGCCTATCGAATCTTTCGCGCTATCCGGACCGCTCCATTCTTGGATCTGCTGGTCCTGCCGCAATCTCAACCTGCGCCATTCCAGGCCGGAGAAAACGTCATCCAGGTCCCGGGAGGAGCCAAGCGGTAGCGCCGCTTCCGCCTCCAGCCAGAAGCGCTGCGCCAGGGCATCGTCCGCTTCCCAAGCCTGTCGCCACCACTTCTCCATGCCATTCCGGGCTGCCATGAGAGCGGATGCAGATGGCAAACGATCGCGCTTTGAGTTGCGATTTATGCTCGCGCGCGCCGGAAACAGATTCCACAGATCGCTGCTGGGCCATGCCGTCCAAGGCAGGCAGTGATCGATGTCAAAACCCTGAGCGGTCAGGCGCCCGCCGGTCCATATGCATTCCACCGGTTGGTTTCCGTCGATCAAGCGCCGGCCGACCTTGCGCGCGAGCGCCGTGTCGCGAACCGGATCGAGCCATTGTAGGGCAGCTTCGCATTCTCCCAGCCCGATCGGCCGTCCCATTCTGAGGGCGAAGCCCTCGATTAGACGTGCCCATTCCCTGACCAAAACTGGCTCGACCCACGCGCCTAGCCGTAGCAGGGTGCGCCAAACAGGGCCTGGAACACCAATAGAGCCGAACCCACGCAGGGTTTCGGCGTCCATGATGATTTCGCCCTGGTGTTTGGTGGAACGCGCCGGCGCTGCCTCGAAAACCGGAGCGTCGGAGTTCGGATACCGCGTGTAGCGTGCAGGCATGCGACAGATGGTGGAGCGAGCATCCCCCAGCGCCTGGGCGATGGCAGTCGCTCGATCGCCAGTGAACCGGGCACCTATGCGCAGGTCTTGGCCAACCACTTGATCGACAAGCAGTTGGCGGAATGCTGGGCCGGCGAAGCCCAGCCTCTCCGCGCCGCGATTGCCCGGCAATTGCGGCAGTTCGGCTCGAGCGAGCGGCAGGTACATACGCAGCCAGTTCAGAGCTACGGCGCCCAGTGGAACCTCGACAATGTCCGCATCCAGCCGTTCGACTGCTAGGGCCGGCGCGGTGTCGGCGATCCTCGCAAGGGAGCGCAGAAGGCCCAATTTATAGGTCGACGACTTTTCATCGTTGAGGATGATCCCCCGTATCAGGGGCAGCGCGCCTGCACCGTCGTCAGGCATTTGCAGCGCATAGGATGTCCATTGAACACCGGTGCGCCCCTGAAGGTCGGCGCTCTCGCTGATCCGCAGCATCGTCAGGCCGTGCGCGCGGGCGTGGGCCTCCATCTCGCCGCGGGGAATCGGCCACATTGGCCGGTCTGGCGCGCCCGCTCCGTCGCGCACAGTTATGAGAAGACGCCCGCCTGGTTTCAGGAGGGCGACAATCTTTCGGAAGGCGCGGCGGCGCTCGTCCGGCGGCAAGTGCATCAAGACGCCGCTGAGGAGGATGACGTCGAACGACAATCCGAGGCGGTGGGTGACGGTCAGGGCCGGCAAGTGGTCTTCGAGCCAACGGATGTCTTTGCCGGCGTGATAGGCGGCGGCAGCGCTTCTCATCGCCCGCGAGGGCTCGACCGCGACAACGTCAAAGCCGCGGCTCTTTAGCCAAGCTGCGTCACGGCCCGAGCCTGCACCGATGTCCAAAGCGAGGCGATCCAAGCCGGGCGGCAGCAAATCTAGAAAGGCGCCATGCACCTCGTCCGATTGCAGGCCCTCATATTGAGCGGCTAGCTCCGCTCCTTGGGCGTCGTATCCCGCCACCGCCCTCATTGCACCTCATCTCCGTCCCTGCACCCAACCTAGGGGAGCAGCCTTCAGTGTTCCAGCGCTTCAGATCGGAGCTGTTCAAGCTCCCACGGCCGTACGGTTTCGCCACGCATTGGCGCGAGATCCCCGCTTAATCTGAGAATGCGAACCGAGCAGATGGCCTGTCGATCAGCACCTCCAAATCGCGACTGCGCCTTTCCATGAACGAGCAGCGGCTCGTGGGCTGCTGCGCTCCCCTGGACGGAGAAGGCCTGACGGGGCTGTGTATTCTGCCCTGGTCTCTTTCAGTCACGCTTGTGCGGCCTCTCGAAAGGCGGATCTGACCGGAATCCGGTCGGCAGGGCGCAACCGCGCGCTCGAGTTTCTTCCCCGGCCGAAGGCCTCCTCGCGAAAACAAGAAAGTCTCTCTTCAGGTCCTCCGCTTCGCTGCGGGGGCTCGACTGCGCTCGCCCTGCGCGCCGACCGGCCCCCGGTCTCCCGATCGCCATCGAGGCCGCGACAGGCGTGGCCCGAAGCAAAGGAGAGACTGACATGGCCGCTATTGGAACCTTCACCGCCCAGGGCGACGGCTACTCCGGGTCGATCAAGACCCTCACTCTCGACGTCAAGGCGGCGACCTTCCGGCCGAATAAGAAGGCCGACGACAAGGCTCCAGACTACCGCATCTTCGTTGGCCAGACCGAGTTCGGCGCCGCCTGGAGGAGGACGTCCCGGGAGGAGCGGCAGTACCTCTCGGTCAAGCTGGACGACCCCAGCTTCCCGGCGCCGATCTACGCCTCCCTGGTCGAGGTCGAGGGCGGGCACAGCTTGATCTGGTCCCGCTGAACCGGAGCGGCGGCGCGTGATGCGTGCCGCCGCCCCTTCATCCGAACAACTCATCTCCGAGGAGGCCGCCATGACGCGCCCCGCCGATCCCGCTCGTCCGGATATCTACACCCGGATCACCAATCAGATCATCGACCAGCTGGAGGCCGGCGTCCGGCCTTGGACGCAGCCCTGGACCGGAGGTCATCCGGTCACCCGTCCGCTTCGCCACGACGGCACGCCCTACACCGGCGTCAACATCCTGCTGCTTTGGTCGGAAGCCTTCAGCCGAGGCTTCGCCTCGCCGACCTGGATGACCTTCCGTCAGGCGCTTGCGCTGGGCGCCCACGTTCGCAAAGGCGAGAAGGGCTCCACGGTCGTCTACGCTAACCGGATCGTGCGCACCGAAACCGACGAGGCGGGCGATGAGGTCGAACAGCGCATTCCGTTCCTGAAAGCCTACACTGTCTTTAACGTCGAACAGATCGACGATCTGCCGGACGCTTGCCGGCCGACGCCGCCGGAGCCGATCAATCCCGACAAACGGCTGGAAAGGATCGAACGCTTTTTCGCAGGGCTGGAGGCCGACATCCGTCATGGCGGATCGGCGGCCTATTACGTCCCGGCGTCGGACCGGGTGCAGATGCCGCCGTTCGAGACCTTCCGCGACGCGGGCGCCTACTACGCCACTCTTGGCCATGAGTGCGTCCACTGGACGGGCCATGAAACACGGCTGGCCCGAGACTTCAGCCGCTCGGCTCAGGCCTACGCCCGCGAGGAGCTTGTCGCCGAACTGGGCGCCGCCTTCCTCTGCGCCGACCTGGAACTGGAACTGGAGCCGCGTGAGGACCACGCCGCCTATCTCGGCCACTGGCTCGACGTGCTGAAGGCCGATAAGCGCTTCCTGTTCTCCGCGGCGGCGCATGCGCAGCGTGCGGTGGCCTGGCTGCATGAAGCGCATCCCTAACGTGCCGGTTTCCTCGTTTTGAGGTTTGAGCCGCGTCCTGATCGGGCGCGGCTTTTCCTTTGTCTGGGGCCGCTGCCGTTGGGGCGGTAGGTTCCGCCTCGGGCCGGCGGGCAGGCGGGCGGGGTGGAACGTCGGGACGACGGCTGGGCCCTCCCGTAGGCCTACGGGGCGAAGCGGTTGGAGGTCTAGGGCAGGATAGGCTTTGCGCCGGCAATGTCTGACAGAGCCCTTTGCCCATGGACCGCTTCACTGTTCGCCTTCCGCCCGATCTGGCTCGCCGCTTCGATGCGGCGGCGAGCGCGTGCGGCGGGCGGTCGAGGCTGTTGAGGCGGCTGATCGAGGCCTCGGCCGGAGATGGGGATCCGCGTTCCGGACCGGCGTCGGCGGAACCGCTGACCGGAAAACTGACCCTAAGGTTGGGCGCTACCGATCTCGCCGCCGTAGAGGCTGAGGCGACGAGGGTCGGCCTGTCGCGCACTCAGTGGGTGGTCGCCCTCGTGCGCCGGCGGCTCCACGGCCAGCCGCAGCTTTCGCCGGGGGAGGCCGCCGCCTTCATCGAGGTGCAGCGCGACCTGCGCCGGATCGGCGTGAACCTGAACCAGATCGCCCGGACGGTGAACGCGACGGTCCCAGGAGGGCGGGCGCCTGATGTCGAGCTGGATCGCGTCCTCGCCTTTGCAGAGGAGGTCAGGGGCGGCCTGTCGGGTCTGCGGCGGGCGTTCGAGGGCAACCTCGACTACTGGTCGGCCGGCTCATGACGGACTTCCGGCCGCCTTCGGGTTTCGAGGATGCGCTGCGGCCGCCGGTCCAGCCGGCGCGGGCGCGGATCACGCGGTCGGTGCTTGGGCGGGCGGGAGGGGGACGCGGCGAGGGCGCGCGGGCGACGCTCGCCCGCGTGGCGCGGCGGGCGCCGGAGGCCATGGTCAAGATCACCGGCAAGACGCATGACGCCGGTCATCTCGCCCGGCACCTCGACTATATCTCCCGCAATGGACGCCTGTCCCTGGAAGGCCCGGACGGCGAACGGCTGAAGGGGCGCGCCGAGGTGCGGACGCTGGCGGACGACTGGGCGGGAGAGTTAGCGGCGGAGCCTATGCGGCGGCGAGCGGCGGTCTCGATGTCGATCGTCCTGAGCATGCCGGCGGGCACGGAGCCGTTTCGTGTGGAGGACGCGTCGCGGGCCTTTGCGGAGCATGTGTTCGGCGAGCGCTTCTCTTACGTCTTCGTCCTGCACGACGAGGACCGGCATCCGCACGTCCACCTGACGGTGAGGATGTCAGGCCGTGACGGCGCGCGGCTGAATCCTAGGAAGGCGGATCTCCAGAGGTGGCGGGAGGTCTTCGCTGAAGCCCTGCGAGAGCGCAGCGTCGAAGCGGAGGCGACGCCGCGACGGACGCGGGGCGTGGTGCGCAAGGCGGAGCGGACCTCTGTTCGCAAGGCGCGACAGCGGTTTGAAGCGGGAGCAGGGCCCCTGCCCAAGGTGCTGGCGGGAGCCTTTCGCGAGGCAGCGCGCGGGGAGGGCGAAGGGGCGGTCTGGGAGCGTCAGGCGATCGAGCGTCAGCGCTTCATCCGGCGAGCCTATGTGGCGGAGGCTCTGGCGCTCGCTCGTTCCGATGATCCGCAGGACCGTGAACTCGGACGTTCGGTCGAAGCCTTCGTCCGCGGTCTGCCGAAGCCTGAGACCCGGCGGATGCGGCTGCGCGACGAGATCGTGGCGGTCCGGGACCGCGCCAGCGGCGGAGCGACAAGGTCGCCTGAGCCCGGTCCTCGGGGCCGGTCGCGTTGAGGCGATGTCAGGCGGGACGGGCCGCCTTCAGTTCAAGGCGGAGGGCGCGCTGGATGCGCACGGCGTCGGCCTCATAGACGCCGGCGTCGTCGGCGTAGGCGCGCCAGGCCGAGACCGGAGCGCTGACTTCCTCGACCAGGGCGAGGGCTCTTCTGCGGCTGAAGCCGCAGTAGCCTCCGAATGCGACGAGGTCCTCCAGGTCGAAGTCGTCGCGTTTGCCGTTCAGGCTCATCTGATGCTGCCGGGTCCAGGGGCCCGAGGGGTTGTAGGCGTAGGCCACGTCATAGGCGGGGGAGAGCCGCCAGGCGCCGGTGCGGTCCATCAGGAAGGCGATGTTCTTGACGTGGTCGTCCTGGTTGCGGATCAGGATGTTGAAGACCGCGCGGCGGAACTGCTGTTCGATGTCGACCGCCGGCAGGCCGAGCCTGCGGATCGTCTCGACGGCCTGTTCGTAGGCATAGGCGCCGGCGGCGTTGAAATCGAAATGACGGATGGCCGCCAGGGACTGCATGTGCAGCTTGTCTCCCGTGGCCCTTCGGTCGAAACGGCGGGTCATGAAATGGCTGCGGCCGCCCTCCTGGTGGAGGCGGCATTCGGACATGTCGACGCCGGCGTCGGCCGCCATGCGCGAGAAGGCGTATTCGATCAGGCCGAAGCCCTGCGGATCGGCCAGTTCCTTGTCGCGGTTGTTGCTCACCCCGTCGAACTTGATCAGCCAGTAGGTGAAGCCCGCATCCGCCGGGAGTTGGCCGGAACGGAATTCGCCTGTGGCCTCATTCCAGGCGAGCACCGCCTTGGCGCAGGCTCCGCCGGCCGAGGTGCCGACGCGCAGGATCTCTTCCAGCGTATCGCGGTCGTCCTCGCCGGACAGGACGCCGTGCAGGTCGGCGCGGGCGTCGAGGACCTGGTTGGCGAGGTCGACGAGGGCGTCGATCTGGATCGGGCGCGAGCGGCGCTCGGTCTTGAGGATGGTCGGGTGGAACTCGAGCGCGCCCATGCCGCGCGTGCCGATGTAGCAGAGGCGTTCCACCGGATTGAAGCTGGCGGCGTCGCGGCCTTCGCGTGCGAGCCAGGCGTCGATCAGGGCGTTGCCGTACTTGTCGGGAAGGGAGTCCGCCAGGAGGCCGGGCAGGCCCTTGAAGGCGTCTCGCGGCAGTTCTGGAAAGGCGTAGGGCGCCGCGTTCAGCGGCATGACGAGGGGCGCCAGCTCCACGCCGCTGCCGAGGAAGTCGGGCATGTACTGGAAGACGGCGTGGCCGCGCGCCTCGACCCAGCTGACGGCGCCGATGTCGGTGCCCCACAGGCGGACGACGGCGTCGGTCATGACTGGTCGCCCCAGGCCCAGCGGGAGGCGGGCGGGGGCGAGGCGGCGGGCGCCGCCCGCTTACGCTCCCGGCCGGCCGGGCGCACCCGTTCGACCGGGCGGATGTCCAGGGCGGGCGTCAGGGCGTCGAGGCGGCCGGCGATCTGCAGGGCGTCCATCACGCGGATGAGGTTGTCGAGGGAGATGTTCTTTCCGTCTTCCAGGCGGCGCAGGGTGCTGAGCGACAGCCCCGCCTCCGTCGCGAGTTGCGCTTGGGTGAGGTTCCGGCTGAGGCGTTCAGCCGCCAGTCCACGACCCAGACGCTCGGCCTGGCGATCGATTTCCGCCTCGGCGATCGGCATGCAATCCTCCATATATGAACGATTGTCACTCGTGAGATATGATATCGTCTATATATGGACGATTGTGAGGAGCCAAGATAGGGTGGACTGTTATTGTTCACATATGACCATTAATGTCATGTAAGTCGCATAATGGTTCATATGTAGATGTTTATGGGTCAGCGATCCCTATCCCGTCTCCGCGTCTGACCAGCCTCGCGTTCGAACCGCCGGCCGGCATCGAGGTGACGGATGACGCGGGCGACGGCGCGCCGCATCAGGCGGTCCCGGGCGGCGGGGTCCTTGATGAGGCCGCCAACAGCGATGGCGACCTGGGCCATGCGCGTCGGCGCCTGGGTTTCAGCCCGGATCCGGTCTTCGTCCTTCCGGGCTGTCTTGCGGGGCGGGGTCTTACGTTCCGCCGCCTGGCGGTCGATCTCCCGGGGACGATAGCCCCGCACCTGGAGGTCGAGAGCCTGGGCCTGGACCCAGACCTCCCTGCGGAAGGCCTGATCGCCGCTGACGACGATCTCGCGCCAGCCGCGATGGTCGGCGATCCGGAGCATGTCCCTGACCACGTCGGGATAGGGCTCGCGCGCGGTGAGGCGCCGGCCGTGATCCCGGAAAAGCGCCTCGCCGTTCCGGTTGTCCCGGTGGAAGCGTTCGGCCCTGCCTCTCCGGTCGTGCTCGACGAGGTATTTCGCGTCCAGCCCCTCGGGCAGGTCGCCCTTGCGGCGCGAGACCGGGGCCTGCTTCCGGGCGCGGCCGGGAACGGGGCTGAGCGCGTTCTCCGTGTCGCGAACGGGGGGCGCTGCGGCTTTGTTTCCAACCATCAGCCTCTCCCCTCGGCGCGGTCTCGCGGGGCGGCCGCATGGTCGATGAGGGCGTCCACCCAGGCCGCGACCTGAGCCTCGTCGGCCCCATGGCCGGGAGGCAGGGGCGCGCCCTCCTGCTTGAGCGAACGGACCAGGCCTTCGAAGCTCCAGTCGTCGTTTTCTGGGGCCGGGCCCGGGGAGGGCGGCGCTGGAGAAAGCCGGGGCGCTGGCGACGCAGGAATGGGCGGAACGTCCGGAGGCGCGACGGGCCGGCGTTTCAGCTTGCGGTGGGAGAAGAAGCGAAGCTTGCGGCCGAGAATGGGCGGCAGGCCGGCCTTCAGGACGATGAGGGCGTCGGCGTTCATCTGCATCAGCTCCTGGGGCAGCATCAAAGAGCGCCTCTGGTCGGACTGGGTGATCGAGCGCTTTCCGGCGCCCAGCATGGCGGGCCGGCTGCGGGACAGAGCGGCGTAGGTATAGGCGCCGAGCCTTTCGCTGAGGTCCCGGGCCGTCTTGAGCTCCTTGGGAGCGAATGCGACCTCGACGGTGCAGTTGGACATGATCTCTTCGGCGACGTCCGGCCCGTAGATGGCCCGGAGCTGGGCGGGGCTCTGCAGGACGGGCAGGAGGCGCAGGCCATAGCCGGCCACATAGGCGAAGGCCCGGGCGAGGACGCCGGCGTGGCCGAGGCGGGCGAACTCATCGAGCAGGACCAGGACCTCCAGCGGCTCGGCCCGGCGATCCGGCAGACGGCGGGTGTTGAGGTCCACGAGCTGCTGGAAGAAGAGGCTGTAGAGCGGGGCGCAGCGCGCGACATTGTCGGGGGAGACGCCGAGGTAGATGGAGATAGGGCGGGTTCTCAGGCTTCTCAGGTCAATGTCCGAGGACGCGGTCGCGGCGTCGACCAGAGGGTTCAGCCAGAGCGCCATGCGCGCCGTGATGGTCTGTTTAATGGAGGCGAAGGTGTTCTCGCCGGCCGTGGCGAAGTCGAGGAGGGCGGCGACGCAATAGGACGACAGGGGGCGTTCGGAGCCAGCGCGCGCCTCGACCAGGGCGGGAAGGCGCCGGCGGGGATCGCCGCCGGTGAGCTGGCGGAAAATCTCGCCCAGGGTGAAGGGCAGGTCGGGCGTTTCGGCCACATAGGCGCCGACGCCTATGAAGCCGGTCCGCGCCGCCTCGTTCCAGAAGGGATCGGCGTGCTCCGGGGCCGGGAAGAGCATGGTCGCGATCTTCTGGAGCTCGTCGAGGGTCTCGACCGGATTGCGCCGGTTGATGTGGCCGAGCGGATTGTAGCGCGCGGTGCGCCCCTGCGGATCGAGCGGATCAAAGCGCCAGACCGTCTGGCCGCAGCCGGCGCGGTAACCGGCGGTCGCGGCCCAGTTCTCCTGCTTGACGTCCAGGACCACGACCGATCCCGGCCAGGTCAGGAGATTGGGAATGACCACGCCGACGCCCTTGCCGGTCCGGGTCGGGGCGTGGAGGAGGACGTGCTCGGGACCGTCGAAGACCAGGGGACGGCCTTTCGCCTGGCCGATGACGATGCCCGATCGCGCTCGCAGCCCGGCCCGGCTGATTTCCGCGCCGTTCGCCCAGCGCGCGGCGCCGTGGAGAGGGCGGCGGCGTGAAAGGGCGGCCGCTGCGGCCAGGACGATGAGCAGGAGTGCGCTGGAGCCGGCGCCGAAGCCCAGCCATCGCGAAAGCTCGGGATCATGGCGCGATCGCCAGACCCAGGCGGGAAGCCGCGCCCAGTCGAGATCCGGCGCGAGTTGTCCCGTGCCGGCCAGGGCGATGATCAGGGTCAGCGTCGCGCCGGCGCCGGCAAGGGCGAGCCCGGCGACGGCCCAGGCCGCGGTCCTAGCCGCGGGCGAGGCGTTTGCGAGCGGGGTCATGCCAGACCTCCGTCATGCGGAAGCGGCCGTCGACCTTCTTCATCTGGACCACCACATCCACCATCAGGTGCAGCAGGCTTCGGATGTCCTCGCGCGGCAGGTCGCGGCCGCCTTCGGACTCGCGCACCAGAAGGGTGAGTTGCTCGAAGGCCAGGGCGGCCGAGTCCGCATGGACGGTGGTGATCGAGCCGGGATGTCCGGAGTTGACGGTGCGAAGGAAGAAGAAGGCGGCGGCGCCGTCGCGCAGTTCCTGAAGCAGAATCCGGTCGGGACGCATGCGCAGGGCGCTCTCTAGCAGGACCCTGGGACCGGTCCTGGCCAGACCCTGGCCGTCCTTGGCGTAAAGGAGATGGACGGCGTTGCGATGGGGGACCGTCAGTTCGCGCGTATCCTCGATCGTCAGCAGCCGCTCATGGAGCGGGATGAGATCGACCAGACCCTTGGCGAAGGTGGTCTTGCCCGAACCGGTGGCGCCGGAGATGAGGATGTTGCGGCGGCTCTCCACCGCCAGCCGGAAGAAGCCGGGCCAGTCTCCGGCCTGCCTCAGGGCGATCAGGGCGGCGTCTGTTTCGTCGATCTCGTGGCCGCTCACGGTTGTCGCCGCTGCAAACAGGCCCGCGGCTTCGAAATTCTCAAGCCCCATCCGGCGGCTGGAAGGCTTGCGGATCGTCAGGGAGATCATGCCGCCCGGGACGGCGGGGGGAAGAAGGATCTGGCAGCGCTCGTTTCCGGGCAGGACGGTGGAGCAGATCGGGTGTTCGGCGTCGACGTCCTGCCGGGTGAAGGCCGCCGCCGCGACTGCGAGCGTATGCAGCCAGGCTTCGGTCAGCTCCGGAATCGCGTGCCAGCGCCACCGGCCGGCGGCTTCGACCCCGACCTCACCCGGGCGGTTGACCACCACCTCCGTGACCGCCTCCGGCTCCAGGAAGGGGCGCAGCGGGGCGAGATAGTGGTCGAGAACGGCGGTGTCTTCCATCAGCGCGGCCGAAGGCGATAGACATCGGCGAAGTTCAGGTCCTGGGCCACGAAGATGGAGACCTCGGACCCCTGCGCCTTGCGCAGGGTCGGCGGGATGGCGACAGAGTTCTGAAGGGCGATGGCGGCGGCGTCGGACGGGACCCGTGCGGCGGACTGGAAATCCTGTCCCCGGCCGGCTGCTGCATAGACGCCGTCATCGACGATCGACAATAGAAGGGCGCCGCCGAAGCGGTCCCAGAAACGGGTGTCGATCTCGCCGTCGAAGCCGGAGCGCCCCAGGGCGTCGGCCGCCGGCGAGGCCAGGGCGACCGCCACGCCCGACGGGGTGACGGCCCGCGTCCACAGGACGAAGAGCCGGCGACGACCGGTTTCCAGCCCGCCGCGATACTCGCCCAGAACCCGCGTTCCGCGCTCCATCAGGACCACGGTCCCATTGTCCGAATAGACGTCGCGGGACACCAGGCAGCTGACGTAGCCCGGCGTGGCGCTGTCCATGGCGGTCTGCAGCACGCAGGGCAGGCTGGTCCCGGCGGTGATCAGGAGGTTGCGATCGGGGAGGCGGCCCGCCCGGGCCTCGCCGATCGGGCTGAGGCGGCGAAGCGCATCGAGCGGGGAGGGGGGCTGCGGGCTGGCAGTCTGTTGGGGTAGGCCGTGTTCGGGGGCGGGGGACGCCCGGCCGGAACGGCTATAGGCCAGCAGCGGCGCTCGCCGGGCGCTCTCCGCCAGGGCGCGCCGTTCGTCCGCCGTCGAGGTCGCGGGGTTAGCCCTGTCGTGAGAAGGCGCGATCGCCGGCAGGACTTCACTCTCGTCAGTCAGCGGCGCCGCATGGGGATTTTCGGCGTCGCCGATGAGCGGCGGAGGCTCGGGGCGACGGGCGGGTTCGAAGGGCGCGCCCTGACGGGCGGGCTGGTCCGCGGCCGGTGATTTCCGATCCCGGGCGTCGCCCCGGTCCCAGGTCGCGAAAAGGAAGACGCCGCAGCCGGCGGCCAGGGCGGCGAGCGTGATCATCCGCCCCTGGCGTCCGCCGAGGCGTCCCGCGATGGGAGATATCCCCCGGTCCTGACCGGTCGGAGGACTGTCGTGGCGGTCCAAAGCCTCGAGCGGCGGGGTGGGATCGGCGGTCATGACCGGCCTCCGGTGAGATCGCGTACGACCGTCGCAGAGGCCGTGCCGGTCGCCGCAGCGAGGCCGCGAGCATCCCAGGCCTCATTGAAGATGCACAGGACCGAGGCGCCGCGGCGCAGTCGCAGGCCGCGCGCGGTGCCATGGATGACCACGAACTCTCCACGGACGTCATAGGGGATGAGCCGTTCGCCTCCGTCCTCGGCCACTTCGAATATGGCCGGAAGGGCCTGGGCGCCAGGGAAGCGCAGAAGGGTGAAGCGGCCGTTGTCGCTGACCTCGCTGGGCTGAATCCGGCTGTCGCCCTGGACCGAATAGGCGAGATTGCGCGGCCCCTGGATCGCGCCCTGCTGAAGTTCGAGGCTGACGAGGCTTTCCTCCGCGAGATCGGCGGCCCGCGCCAGGCTGGCGGCGGCGCGGGCCTCATCGTCGTCGGGGTAGAGGAAGCGGATCTGATAGGCGATCGACGAGCGCGCGCCCGGGTCGCGCGCGACCAGTTCGAAGGCGTAGTGGCGGGCCTGTCCCGCGCGTTCGGTGACCACCAGGAGATTGGTGGGCTGGTGGCGTTCGCGCGGCTTGAGGAAGAGGACCGAGCCTTCGGCGGCGACCTCCCAGGCCAGGCTGTCGCCTATGGCGACGTGCCGGATGGTCTCCTCGGGCGAGAAGAGGATCTGGGTCGCGATGCGGAAGGCCCCCGCCACGCGATAGACCTCGCCAGGGGCGTAGACGACCTCGCGCATGCGGGCGTCCGGCGTCTCCTGGGCGAGGACAGGGCCGGCGAGCGCCAGGGCGCCCAGGCTGATGGAAAGGGCGAGAGCTTTCATCGGATGACCTCCGGGTCGGCGCGATAGGAGACGACCTGGAAGCCGAGGGGATTGCGCAGCCGGTCCGCCTCCGTCATCGGCGCGCGGGTCCAGGTGAAGGCTATGGTGGCGATCCAGTCGCTCTCGACGGCCTGCCGGGCGTGTCGGACCGTGCGGCGGAAACGGACATTGGCGACATCGTCATTGATGAAGCCGATGGCGCGGATGGCGACGACGGCCTCGCCGTCCGGTCCATAGAGGTTCTGCGGGCTCTGAGGATTGGAGCCGCGGTAAAGCTCGGACCAGCGCGCCTGTTCGCCGGGCGCCGAGAGGACGGACACCATGCGGAAGGCGTCCTCGGCGGCCGGGTCGAGATAGCCCTCTCGGGCGCGGACATACTGGGCCAGGAAGTATTTGCTGACGGCCTCGTCGTAGCGCGCCGGGCCCTGGTCTGCTGAAAGGCCCCTGACCACGTCCACCGCCCCGGTCGACTGATCGACGCGGATGACGAAGGGTTCGGTCGTCTTCAGCGGCGTCAGGGCGATGACGGCCAGGCTTGAAGCGGCGGCGAGAAGCGTGGTCGCGCCCGCTGCGATCCAGGCGAAGCGGCGCGAGCGAAGGGCGGAGGACAGGCGGTCCTGATCCCAGCGTCGCGCCTCGGCGAAGTAGCGCTTCAGGTCGTCAGAGGGGACGCCGGTCATGCACAGCCTCCGGATGGTGGCGTCCCGGCGTCGGCGGTCGCCATGGGGACGGCGGCGGGGGAGAGGATGGAGCCGTAAGGATTGGCCGGACGTCGGGCTGCGCCGTCGCAAGTCGGCAGCTTCGGGGCGGGCAGGGAGGCGCAGCCGCTGAGGGCGCAGACAGCGAGAAGCAGAAGGCGAAGAGGCATGTCAGGCTCCTTTTAAGCGGATGGCGCCGCCGCTCTGAGGCGCGGGGCGTGCGAGCGGCGACGGCCCTGAGCCGCTGTTACGAGGGCTGGGTAAGAAGTCTCCGACGGCGGCGCTGGCGCCGCCGGCGATGCCTGCCGCTATGGCCGGGGTCTGAAGGAAGAAGATCGCGCCAAGCAGACACAGGGCGATGAAAATGAGTCCGCCGACCATCGGGTCTGAGCCCTGGATCGCACCCCACTGGTCGCGCACAAGCGAAAGGACCAGTTGAAAGATGACGATTATCAGGGCGAAGAGGACCAGATAGTTCACCGCTTGGCTCAGCCAGCCCAAGAAGAAGCGCCGGGTAGCGTCGAACAGGGCGCAGGCGATGAAGATCGGACCGAGGGTCACGAGCAGGGCTAGGGCCAGCTTGGCGACCAGCACAACGCCGAAGCCCAGGGCTGCGGCCAGGGCGCCGATGATGAAGACCGCCGCCGAGATGACGTAGGGGGCCGGATTGAAGGCCGAGGCGTCGCGGGCGATGTCCTCGCCTAACCAGGCCGCATAGGCGAAGAACTGATCGAAGGCGGCGCCGACGCTCGGAGCCTCTGCGCCGCTGACCGCGCGGGTCAGGACATTGGGCAGACCGGTGAAGAGCGGTTCGGTGACAAAGCTGGAATAGGCGGATGTGGTCGCCAAGGCGTAGATCAGGGCGAGCTTCATCGAACGGACGGCGAAATCCATCACCGGCTCGCTGATGGAGCCACGCAGGATGGCGAAGCCGTAGAGAACGACATAGAGGACAAGGGCGATCCTCAGAGGGCCCTCGACTTCGGCGATCACTGCGGACAGGCGGCTGCCGAGGAATTCGTTCAGGCGGCCGTCGATGAAGTCATAGCTTGGCTCGAAGACCCGGAAGTCCATCATCAGGGCTCCCGAACGGTCCGGGCGTCGGCGGCCATGCGTTCCCGCCGGCGGGCCTCAGCCAGACCCTGGCGGGCGACGACGCAATCGCGGGTCCTCCGGCCTGCGTCGCAGTCCGCCACAACCTTAGCGGCGCTCCCCGGCGCCTGTGCGATGCCTTCGGCGTCTCGTGGCGGTGGCGAGCAGGCCGGTAGAAGGACGCAGGCGAGAAGGACGACAGGGCGGGTCATCGGAAGGCGCGCGCATAGACCGCCTGTCGCGCCGTCCTTGCGGCTTCGGCCTGTTCGCGGGCGCGCTGTTCCTCGAGCCGGGCTTCCGCGGCATGGGTCAGGGCGAGACCCTGAAGGCGGAGCTGTTCGTTCTGGATCAGGGCCTGTTCAGCCGCGAGGCGGGCCTCGAGATCCATGACGGCGCGGGCATTGGGGGCGGCGTCCAAAGCGCGGCGCAGGCTTTCCAGGCCCTCGACTCTCCGATCGGACGCCTGGCTGACGGCCTCGCCGATGGCCAGATCTCGGGCTGTCCGGGCCCCCGACCGTTCGAGGCTGTCGCGATAATAGGTATCCGCGTCCCCTGAGGGCGGGGTGTAGAGGCGGGTCTCGCGGCGGATGGCGGCGGCGCGGTCCGCCAGATCGCCGAGCGCCGCCAGGTCTCCGTCAGCCGCCGCCCGCAGAGCCCTCAGGTCCGGCAGCGGATTGCGGACTTCGGGAAGACCGAGGACGCTCGCCAGGGCGTTGACGTCGGAGATGGCGTTCAGGCTGTCGAACAGGGCCTGACCCTGTTCGACCTGGGCCTGAAGCGCGCGAAGCTGCTGCAGGGCGGTGCGGGCGTCCTCGACCAGCCGGGCGTAGGCGGTCGGGTCGTGAACGATGTGCTGGGCCTGGACGGCCGGGGCTGAGGCCAGGAGGACGGCGCCGATCAGGGCCGCGAGCGAACGGGCGTTCATGAGACTCTCCTTCGGGCATGGAAGAGGTCGCGCCATTGGGCGTAGTCGTCGCCCGTCTCGGCGCGGATCTGGTCGAGCAGGGCGACGGTTTCGGTCCGGCCCGACAGGACCGCCAGGGCGTCGTCCATGCTGCTGAGGTCGAGCTCGACCACCAGGCTGTCGTGACCCTGCTTGACCAGGAAACAATGGGACGCGCGCGTCAGCTCGTCGCGGATCAGCCGGAACTCGGTCTCGTTTAGGCCGAAGCCGTCGACGTAGTCGCGGGCCTGGGCGTGAGCGTTGGGCAGGAAGATCTTGGTCGCGCACTGTTCCAGGACGGCGTGGGCGATGGGCGAGCGCAGGACGTCGGCGGGCGACTGGGTGCCGAACACCATCAGTGCGTTCTGCTTGCGCCAGGTCTTCAGGCCGTCCTGGGCCAGGTCTGTGAAGGCGGGATCGCCGAGGACCTTCCAAAACTCGTCGATGTCCAGGACCAGCCGGCGACCGTCCACCCGTTCGGCGATTCGGTGGAAGAGGTAGAGCATAGCCGGGGTCCGGACCTCGTCATGGTCCAGCACCCGGGTCATGTCGAAACCGGCCAGGGAAGCCTCCAGGCTGAGGGCGTCCTCCTCATTGTCGAGAACCCAGCCGAGCGGGCCCCCGCGCTGCCAGCGCTCGAGACGGGCGCCTATGCCCCCGGCGTCGCCTTGGCCCAGCAGGCTCCTCAGGGCGGTGATGGACCTCTGTTGGCGGGGGAGGGCCTCCAGCGCCGCGACGCCATGATCGATCGCCCGGGTCTCGGCAACCGTCAGGCTTTCATCCGGACGGCTGACCAGGGTCCGGACCAGGCGGACCAGGAAGGCGCGGTTATGAGACGACGGGGGCAGGGCCTTGAACGGGGCGAAGCCGGTCGGCTCGCCGTTCGTTAGCGTCAGATAGGTTCCGCCGCAGGCGCGCACGAAGATCTCTGCGCCCCGATCCTTGTCGATGAAGATTTGTTGGGCGCCGAACCGCTCCAGCTGGGCCAGCATGAAGTTCTGGACGACCGTTTTCCCAGAACCGGAAGGCCCGCAGATGAAGGTGTGGCCCAGGTCGCCGACGTGGAAGTTGAAATAGAAGGGCGATCCCGCGGTCGTCCTCAGGGCGGCCACGGCCGGCCCCCAGTGGTTTCCGGCCGCCCTGCCGACCGGATGGGAATGGAAGGGGGCGAGCGCCGCGAAATTGCGCGAGGTGATGGCCGCCGGGCGGGTGCGCCGCGTGAAGGCGCCGGGAAACTGGGACCAGAAGGCGGCTTCGAGACCGAGGTCTTCGCGCGCCACGACCAGGCCGGAATCCGCCAGTACGGCGCGCGCCTTGGACAGATGCTCCGCCAGGGCCGCGGGCGTATCGCCGTAGACCAGGACCGAAGCCTGGTGTTCGCCCATGACGAAGCGGTTGCTCGTCAGTTCGTCCAGGGCCTCCGAAAGTCCGGCGATCTGGGAGCCGGCCCTGTCGCGGGCCGAGACCATCTGGTTCTGTTTGCGCTCCATCACAGCCCGGGCGGAGGCCTTGGAGAGGAAGGCGAAAGACTGGGTGACGACAAAGCTGAAGCGGGCGCTGAGCAGGGCGTTCCACAGGCCGGGCCGGGTCGTGGCCGGATATTCCTTGATGGCCAGGACGCCGGCGTAACGGGCCGAAGCCACGTCCCGCAGTTCCAGGGTCTCCCGGCCAAAGATGGCGCGATTGGCGTAGAGGGCGCCGCCGAGGTGGCCGTAGACGATGGGGGCGGGCGATCGGCGTCCGGTCAGGACCAGGCCCATGATCTCCATGGGTTCGGAGAACCACAGGCCGTTCTTCTCATAGAGGCCGAGGCGGCGCGGGGCGTAGCGGTCCAGATACTGGGCGAGGTCGCGTCCGGCTTCCTCGATCCGGTGCAGATAGACGGTGGCGGATTCGAGGTCTTCGCCTCGCGCCTTGCCCAGACGCCGTATCAGGGCGGCTGTCTTGTTTGACGGCGTGCGGCCCGGATGCAGGACCAGGGTGACGAAGAGTTCGTTGACCCAAAGAGGCCTGTCCGCCGTCCGGGCGTTACAGGCGGCGCCCAAGTCGGCCGCGAAGGCGGAGCGATAGCCCGTGGAGGGTTCAGGCTCGATCCTGCGACGGATGAGGTGGTGCCAGACCGCGAACTGCTCGTCCGCGAGGTTTCGCCAGGCCTGGTTCAGCTTGAGGTGCCAGTCGTTGAGGTCGCGGGCGTCGGCCGTCTCGAAGCTTGCGCCCTGGATCTGGAACGTCAGCATGAGGGCGCCGCTGTCGAGGGCCACGACATGATCGCTGACGTGGCGTGCATATGGCAGGTGCGATCGGGCGTCGTTCTCGCGCTTGAGCCGGCTCTTGCTGATCCCGCCTTCAGCCACGGGTCAGCTCCGTGGCGCGGTAGCGACGGACCAGGGGCAGGGGGGAGGGCGAGCTTCCACCCCACAGGACGCTGTTTCTAGCCCGCCCCTTGGTGTCGACATAGACGAAGAGCAGGCGGAAGGCGTTGTGGTCGGCGCGGCAGACGGCGCGAAACACCATGTGCAGGGCGGGGGCGACCAGCAGGTAGAGGAGGCTGCCCCCGATAAGGAAGACCAGTCCGGAGAGGATGACATTGACCCCCATGGCCTCCATTGGAACGCCCATGACCATGGCCGGCCGGGTGCAGGCCAGGAAGAGCGGGTCCTCGGCCAGGCCTTCCTCAGCCATGATCGCCTCCGGCAAGAAGACGGACCGCGGCCAGAACAATGACCAGACCGCTCCCCAGACCGCCGACGATCTGGGCGCAACGCAGGGGAGAGATCAGCCGGCGTCCGAGCGCCAGGCCGAGGGCGAAGGCGGTCCCGGCCGCCCCGAGGGAGAGAATGGCGGGGCTCATCAGGCGCCGCCCGTGATGAGGTTGACGATCTCGGCCGCGCCGAAGACCACGATGATCCCGAGCACGACGATGGCGGCCCGCCGGAGATCAAACAGGCCGAACATCCACAGGATGCCGACCACCACCACGGCCAGGACCGCCAACAGCCGGGCGGTGTTGCCGGTGAGCATGTCGACGACGTTCTGGAGCAGGCCTTCAATATTGGCCGAGGCGAAGGCGGGCTGGACCAGCAGAAGGCTGGAGGCGCCGGCGATCAGGGCAGCGGCGAAGAGGCGCTGCGTCCTGGAAGACTGTCGGATCATTTCTGACCTCCCGAGGCGTTTCCGGTGGAAGCGAAGACCAAGCGCGCGCTCGCCTGCGCCCGTCCGAAGACGTCCCAGCCGGCGACGGGACTCTGTTCGACAGGGCTCTCCGATGCGGCGACGGGCGCCTGAGGGTGAGAGGCGCGCGGGACTTGAGCCAGGCCGAGCGTTCCGGCGGCGGCCTCGACCCGGGCGACATAGCCGTTGCGAAAGCCGCGCTCCGGATGACCCGTATTGTATCGCGACAGGGCGACCCTCAGGCTCTGCTGCGGCGTCTCGTCCGCTCGCGGCCGATAGCTGGCGCGCAGGACGTGGTCCGCGGCGGCGAGGTTGCGGCAGGGATCGAAGACGGCTTCGGGGCTCAGGCCAAGCCATTCGAGATTGTCGCTGTTGATCTGGGCCAGGCCGAGATCAAGGTTGGCGCCGCGGTCGAGCAGGCCGCGCGCGATCTGGGCGGCGTCGGCGGCGTCCCTGGCGCGTCGCGCTGGGCGTGGACCGCGATTGACGCCGATGGCCAGGGGATCGAACCGGCTTTCGGCCCATGCCACGGCGGCCAGGGTCTCCGGCGCGCTCTGTGGGGCGCAGGCCTGGGCCAGGATGAGAATGGCGGCGAGATCCAGCAAGGCGGGCTCCGAGTTGTGGAGCCTCATTCAGCCCCGCCCCAGAGGAGGCATCGACCCGGCGCCTCCCTGTCGCAGGTCTACGGTGGGGTGATGACGGGGGGCGGCGAGCCGCGCCACCGCCTGGATGCGGGTTCTCACTCCGAGCAGGCGGCAGGCGTCCGCCAGATGTTCGTCGACCGTGCGCGGCGAGAGGCCCAGGGCGGCGGCGATCCGGCTCGAGGTCAGACCCTCGGAGGCCAGGGTCAGGCACTGGCGCTGACGATCAGTCAGGGCGTCGACCGGAGCAGGGAGAGGCGACGTGGGGCGCATGAGGCCAGCACAGCCCGCCTCCCGCCCTGCGGCCAGCCCGCAACTTCCCGGCGTTGGATTCACGGACCCTGGTCGGCAGGAGGCTCGTCCTCGTCGCTCATGTCCGGCGGCACCAGCTTCTCAAGCCTCTGCTGAAGCCATATCCGCGCAGCCTCGTCGCGACGGACAGCCTGCATGGCTAGTTCGCGGAAGGCGCGGGTCACCGTATTGATGATGGTGCGGCCGTCCAGTTCGGCGATCCCGTCCCCCATGTCGTCGTCGAGGGCGTGCAAGGCGACCACCAGGATCTCGACTAGCTTGTTGTCGGCCGCCCTCAGGGCGAACTCCGGCGAGCCGAGGGCCATGGCGGTGAAGATGGCGTAGGGGTCGGAATCCGTGACCCGGGCGAAGCGATGGATGCGCTCGTGATGGACCTTGCCTTTGCCGGCCTCGAACAATTCATAGGTCCGCAGACGCATCCCCATGGCGTCCGCCACGTCGATGGTGCGCATCCGGCGGTGCGTACGGATGAGGCGGAGCGACGCCGAAAGCGTCGCGCTCTGGGATTGGCGTTTCTCCGGGCCCATCGTCCGCATTTCTCCCTGCTGACGAGGTGTGCGGACTGAACCCCAGCACCCCTGCAGGTTGAAAAATGGGCCAGTGCTGACTCAAATGAAAGTCAGGAAATAAACGGGTACCGGAAACTTGCGGGATGACGAAAATAACCTGCGGTTATTGGCCGTGTCGTCTCGCATGTCTTGGGTGCGGCGGGAGAGTGGGAGATGAGACTGCATGATCCCTATCACATGGCCCTTTCGGCCCTCTCGGGATTCGTCGGGGAGGGCCGTTTCGGGGCGGGCATGCCCATGGTGGTCACGACCCTGGCCCGCGAACTCGGCCTGAGCCCAACGCCCGTCCGGGAAGCGCTGGCCAGGCTGGCCGGGGAAGGGGTGATCGAGCACTGGCCCGGACGGGGCTATTTCGCACCGCGACTGGCTGCGAGCGATATCGTCGAGCTCTACGACTATCATCAACGCCTTATTCTCTGGGCGATTGATGCGCCAGTCGCTGCGGGCGGGCTGGCTGTAGAGCAGAAGGAAGCCTCGCTCCTTGATCGTCTCGAACGGGTGTTCGCCGGAGCGGCGGGGCGATCCGGCAACAGGGTCCTGATCCGCGCCCAGCGCCTGGCGTCAGTCCGCCTTCGTCCGGTTCGTGCGGTCGAGATGACGGTGGCTCCGGTGACACTGGGCGAGGTCGAGCGCCTCGAGGCCCTTTCCGGGAACGAGGAACTGACCGGCTTCAGGGAGGAGGTCATCCGGTATCATGAAGGACGGATGGAGACGGTCGCCAGCATCTCCGCAGCCGTCCGCCGGTCAGGCGAAAGTATAGTTTAAATATAGCTGTCAAATAGGCAGGGGCGGGTGCTTTCTCGAGATACCGGCGCATTCCGCGTCGGTCCCAGGAGGTACTGTCATGTTGAAGACCCTGTCCGGCCTGATCCGCCTCGGATCGGCCTCCGTCCATACCCGCGCCGAGGTCGGCATCCAGAAAGCTGAACTCACCCCCATCTACCGCTACGACGACCTCGGCGCCCGCGCTGACATCGTACGGCTTGGTGGAGCCGAGCAACAAACCCGGGCGGATTCTCCCCGCGGTCAGTTCGAACTGATCCCGGTCCAGCGCTGGGAAATGAACGGCGCGACTCGCTAGAACGGCTGAGGGCGTCGCTTTTCTAGCGGCGTCCTCACGGCCGAAGGGAGATGAGAGATGACGGCTGTGTTCAGACCTGATGTCCATGCTGTGGCGGTCGACGACGCCCTGATCATTCTGGATTTGATGCGGGATGAATACCTCTGCTTGCCGGGGGCGGTGGCGGACGTAGATGGTGGGATCCAGAGCGCCGAGTTGATCGCCACTCTTGACGAGGCTGGGCTCGTGACGACCGGATCGGCCCCCGAGCGGCGGCCTCTTCCCCAGCGCCCATCGGAGACGGTCATCTATCAGCGGCCTGAACAACCGCCCGCCATCGCCACGTGGCTGGCGGCGCTGCGGGCGGCGCTGGCGGTCCGCGCGATCCGGAAAGGGGCGGGGGTGGCCAGCTATCTCGCGCTCGCAGACGGGCCGGCCGGCGACCGGACGCCTGCCCGTGTCGCAGAGGCGGCGCGGGCCTTCTGGCAGATGGCGCCCTGGCTACCGATTGAGGGCGAATGCCTGGTGCGATCGGCCCTCCTGATGCGATTTCTGAACCAACGGGGGCTGGAGGCCGACTGGGTCTTTGGTGTGCGACTCTGGCCCTTCATGGCTCACTGCTGGGTCCAACTGGACGACCTCTGTCTGAACGACGATGTCGAACGCCTGACCGCCTACACGCCGATCTACAGCAGATGACGCCTTCCGAGCACGGCTATATGGTCATTCAGCGCGATGGCCTGGACCCGGCGGGTCTTGCTGTCCTGGAGGCCGGGCGTCGCGGCCTGGAGCGCGCTGGATGGCGCTCTGTGCTGGTGGTTGACGATCTGGAAGTCTTCGTCGGGCCCCGGCGTCCGCCCAGGATCCGGCTTGTCCATCGTCGCTGCATCCTGATCGGAACCTATCGTCCGCACGGCCAAGCCCTATCGGCCCTGATCGGCCGGAGCCGCAGCCCGGACGAACTCGCCCGAGCGACCGTGGCCGGCGGCTGGGGGAGATATGTGCTGGCCTGGCGGACCGACGCCGGTGACCTCGCGGTGTTGCGGGATCCGAGCGGAGCCGTCGACTGCCTGACTTGGAAGTGTGGCGGATTGTGGCTGGCGTCTGATCAGCCTCCGCCAGAGGCGGATGTCATGATGCCAGCGGTCTTGGCGATCGATTGGGACCGCCTGGGTGAGATCGCCGAGCAGCCGGGTCTGGCGAGTGATCAGCCGCCCTTGAAAGGCCTGACCGGGGTTGCGCCGGGAGAATATGCACTCATGGGCCGCACGGTCGCCCGCTATCCCGTCTGGCGACCGGCCGACATCTGGCGAACGCGTGACGTCGATCCTTCACCCGCAGCGCTTCGAAGTGTGGTGGATGAAGCCGTTGTGGCGGAAACGGATGACCATGCAAGGCTGGTCGGCGAAATTTCCGGCGGATTGGATTCTGCGATTGTATCGAGCAGCCTCGCCGCCTCCGGCCGGTCCGACCGTGCCCGCTTCGTCAACTATTATGGAGATTGGGCCGAGGGCGACGAGCGCCCCTATGCTCTGGCCAGCGCGCGAATGAGCAGCCTCTCCCTCGAGGTGGTTCGAAAGCCGGTGGCGCCGATCACGCCTGGGCTGCTAGCGCCTCTGGGGTGGGGCGTGCGTCCTGCGCTGCACGGGGTTGATGCGGCCTATGACGAGGAGATGGCGAACCGGTTGGCGGTGGCGAACGCGACGGGATTGTTGACCGGTCAGGGCGGCGACGCGGTTTTCTTTCAGGCTCCGGACCCTCAGGTGGTCGTCGACCGACGCAGGCGGAGGGGATGGCAGGGGTTCGAGCCTGGCTACTGGGCCGAGGTTGGTCGCTGGACGCGTCATTCCGCTTGGACCGTCGCTGCATTGGCTCTGGGCGGTGGGCGCGTCCGTCCCTCGGGCGCACGGCGTCATCCCTGGCTGGAGGACTGTGAAGACCTGCCGCCCGCTAAGCGGGGGCAGGTGCTTCGTCTGGCCAACTGCCAGCTGTTCTGGGGGGACTGCCGGCGCGCGAGGACAGCCGACCTCGTCCATCCCCTGCTTAGCCAGCCGGTCATGGAGCATGCTCTGGCCGTGCCCGCCGACCAACTCCTGGCGGGCGTGCGAGATCGCGGGCTGGCGCGTCTCGCCTTCGCGGATCGCTTGCCCGCCCTGATCACCGAACGGCGGGATAAGGGCGACCTGAGCGTCTTTTACGGCCACGTCGTGTTGGCGAGCCTGCCGGCGCTCCGTCCCTTCCTGATGGAGGGGCGCATGACAGAGCACCGGCTGCTCGATCCGGTTAGACTTGAACGCGACCTGTCACCTCATCGGCTGATGTGGAGCGCTGACGGCAATCGTCCGCTTGTGCTCGGAGTGCTCGAGTCCTGGGCCCGACATTGGAGTGATCGGATCGAGCGGCGTCGGCGGACCGAGATAGCGCGCCAGCCAGTCGATGATGCGGGCGTGCAGGTCCCTTAGGTTGCCTGGACTGGCGTAGGTATGTCCCTCGCCGAAATAGGTCAAAAGCCCCGCTTCCCGATTGCGACGGTAGAGGGCGCTGAAGAGGGTGCTCATGCGCTGAGTGTCGAGGTCGGACTCGATCAGCAGGGCCGGAGTGCGAATGGCCTCGGCCTGATAAAGAGGGCTGGTTTCGACGTAAGCCGCCGGCGCAGCTGCGAAATCGCCGATCGATGCTTGTCCCGTCTCGCCCCATCCAACCATGCGCCCAATGGGCACGCCTTCCTCGGGCGCGACCCGGTAGAACGGCGGAAGTTGCATGGACAAGCTCAGATCCGGATAGCCATTTGAGGCGATGACCGCGCTGAACCGATCGCTCTGGGCCACAGCGCTGAGAACGCCGTAGCCGCCGAAGCTGTGACCGATCAGGGCGACCCTCCCAGGATCGACCAGCCCGAGATCGCCGGCGGCGTCGACCGCAACGAATATTCGCTCTGCGATCCCCGCGGCCGGGCGGCTTTCGCCCGGCGCGAGCGGGAGGCTAACGACGAGGACGGCGTAGCCCGCAGCCGCGATCACGGCTGGATTGTTCTGCAACCGGGTTCCTCCGGGAAGGAGCGCCGACGGCGCGGAACGGGGGGCCGTCCCAGGATAGACCTCGACCACGACGGGCAGACGGGCGTGGGGGGCTGCGCCGGGAGGAAGGAGAAGCCAGCTTGTCAAAGGTTCGCCCGCCGGACCCGGGTGAGGCACGGGCACGATGCGCCCCCAGTCGATGTCGGACCATCCCTTATTGAGCGCGATAAGAGTTTTAATCCCCTCTGCCGATCTAAGGCGAACCTCGCTTTCGCCCTGTTTCGTCTGGCGGGTGACAAGGAAGTCAGCGTCCGGACTGGCCGCGAGGACAACCTCGTCGGGCTCCATAGGCGAGAGACAGGCTGGCGTCCCGTTGAGGCGTGACAGACAGGCCTGATCGACCAGGGTGCGCGCTCCCATATCCCGGGGCGAAGGGTTCCACCGCACTGGATTGCCCATATCGGCGATCTGCCCCTGGTCGCGAAGCTGCCCGCGCGCGAGCAGCGGGCTGTCCGGCGTGAATCCATAGACGCCGTCAGCGCGCTGGATGGCGGCGCGTCCGTTAAGCTCAACAATCCGTTCCGAGGGCTCCCGGACAGGAATAAGGTCAGAAGAGGCTGAACCGGGACTGGCCCAGACCCGGGCACCGTCAGCGGTCCGGGCCTGAACAATCGGCCGGCGGCCGTCCCAACTTGCAAGAGGAATGGCGACGCCGTCCCAGGTGCGCTGAACCCAGGGGGTTAGAGACCCCAGATCAAGCGCCCTGGCGCGTCCATTCGACGATACAGTCCAGAACCGCCCGTCCTTGTCGAAGTCGCCGCCAAGGGGACGGCCGAAGACGATGAAGGCGTCGGACGCGGGCGACCAGGTCATGAGGTACATGGCCAGATCCTGGTCGGGCAGTGGAGCGCGCACGACGCCGCTGTCGAGCGCTACGAGGCTCAGACGTCCCCGGCGGATAGGGTCGCCGACCCGGACCGGGCGATCCGGTCGGGGTTGAAGATCTTCGGCGTCTTCCAGAAGTGCAGCGTGGCGGCCGTCAGGTGAGAGCCTGAGATCAAACCACTCCCCGCGGGCCAGCATTCGCGGCGTCCTGGCGAGGATGTCCAGGACGACAAGGGTGGAGGGCTCGGCCTGGGTTCGGGACTGCCGGGTCTCGCCGCTCGGGATGTAGACGGCGCTGGCGCCATGACCGCTGGCGGCCGTGCGCCACAACTGCTCCACGCGTTTCTGGACCTTGAACCCGACCCGCATGGCGACAGGCGGATCGTGACGCGGTCGGGCGATGAAGACTAGTTCAGTGGGAGATCGCCAGGCGACAGTTTGGCCGAACTGGATCATCTCCGGAGTGAACGGCGTCCAGAGGATTTCGCCGGTGGCGAGTGTAAGCACGCCGAGCTGAAGATCGTCGGCTGTCACGCGAAACACGACCATGCGGGCGCCGTCGGGCGAGAAGGGGCCCGACAGGTGGCCGGCCTCGTGGCTGGGCGAGGCGAGGCGGATCGGCGCCTGATCCTGTGCGACGCGATGAATCTCCAGATCGGTCAACATGGCGCTGACCATGGTTGACAGATCATAGGACCCGGCTTGGTCATAGGGGCGCCGATGCTCGATCGCGACCCATTCCCCATCGGGACTGATGCGGGTCGTTCCGATGTCCTCGTGACCAAGCAGATCATCGATCGAGAAGGGGCGGGGCGTCTGGGCCGCGACCGGCCATGCCGTCGTGGTCGCCAAGGCTAGCGCGAGAAGGGAGCGCCGCATCACCAGGCCTTCGTCAGTTGCAAAGAGACGAAGCGCCCCATCACATTGGCGTTGGCGGCGTCATAGGCCACGCCCTCCGGTGCGTCATAGAAGGGCGGATCGCGGTCGAACAGGTTCTGCACCGTAAAGGTGAGACCCGTTCCGGCCAGCGGACCATGGTCGGGCGTGAAGCGGACCGCGAGGTCGGCGGTCGTCCACGAGCCGATCCGCTTCCCGATCAGGTCCCGATAGGAATTGACGAAATTAACCGAGGACGAGACGGACCAGGGGCCGCGCGACCATGAGGTTGAGCCGCGTCCGCGCAGACCGACTGGAAAGTTGGGCCGGTCTAGCTGGGAGACTGCGGCGGAGGTCGGGGTCGGCTGCGCGTCGAACCGTTCGAGCCACGTCAGGTTCAGGCCGAGATCGAAAGCATCCGCTCCCCGGCTGAAGCCGTAGTCGATATTGAGGTCGGCGCCTTGAATCTGGACGCTGGCCGTATTGACGTAGCGGGCGTCGACGATGGTCCCATAGGATGAGGCCGGAAATTGGTCGCGCAACCCGGTCGTGGGCAGATCGAGGATGGCCTGGATAGCAGCGAGATCCTTGCTGTCGGCGGGGTTCAGGGTTCTGACGAAAGGTGCGAGAGAAGGATCGCTCAACACCGTCATGATACTTTCTAGGGCAGGCTGGCCGATCCGGTTTTCGAAATCGGTCCTGAAGCCGTTCACGCCGAGACGCAGTCCGGGAACAAGGTGCGGACGGATTTCGAAGCCGAGGGTCCAGGTGTCGGCCTCTTCCGGCTGAAGGTCAGGGTTGCCGCCGTAGAGGATCATGGACAGGATCTGCTGCGAGCCGCGCGGAAGGATCGAGGGACTGGCGCTTGGCGCGTCATTGACCTCGCGCAGCGCCGGAGCCCTGAACGAGCGGCCGTAGTTGGCCTTGAGGCGCAGGGCATCGACAGGATCCCAGACGATCCCGATCTTGGGGCTGGTGGTCTGGCCGACGTCGGCATAGTCCTCTAACCGGGCTGCGAGCGAGAGCTCTAGCCGTTCAAAGCCAGCACGACTGTTGTTGGCGCCGAAGACAGGGAGGCGAACCTCGCCGAAGGCCGCCGCCACCTGTCTTTCCGTCCTGACAGCGGCGCCGACGGTAGGGGCGAGACCGCTGCTGAAGCCGGTCGACTGCCGTTTGAAGGTCTCCTCGCGGAAGGAAAGGCCCGTCGCCAGCCGGAGCGGCCCGCCCGGAAGCTCCAGGAGAGCGCCGGAAACCTGGAAATTGGCCGATGCGACGCCTGTCCGGCTGTAGGCGCGCGAGTAGCCCGAACTGATGAAGTCGAGGACGGCGGCCGTATTCACCGCCTCGTCGCCGAAGGGGTTCAGGTATCCGTCCCGCAAAGGACTGAAAGACGTGGCGGGATTGTCGGCGATCGCCCCGAGCGCTTCGCGCAGATAGGTGGACTGAAGCGCTCCGGAAGAGCCGGTCCGGCTCTCCTCCGAGGCGTAGGCGACATAGGCGTCGATCCGCCAGTCGTGGGACAGGTCGAAGGCGCCGCCCAGGCTGGCGCCCAGGCTCTCGACCTCGCCGAAGACGCGCGGCGGAGCAATCTGACCCTGGAAGGAATAGGCTATGGTATGGGAGCGGGCTCCCGTCGGCGAGACGAAAAAGGGGTTTGCGTCGGTCACCGTCAGCAGGGCGCTGATCGGAAAGGAGTGGGTTTCATAGTTGCGCTTGCCGTACCGGGCGTCGGCTGTGACCTCGAGCCGATCGCCGAGGCCCTGGCGCCAGAGGGCGTAGCCGCTGTGCCGGGTCTGCCGCGGCAGGACGTTGATGCCGGCGCGCAGGTTTTCGAGATTGACCTGCCCGGGCAGGAAGTCGTCGGGCTGAAGGCCGACGCCTGATTGACCCGGCGGTATGGCCCAGGCCGGAATATAGCCGCCTGACGCCGGATCGAAGACGACGATGTTTCCCGGATTGCTGTAGAATTGACGGCGATCAGTCCCGCCGCGCCATCGGAGATCGGAGTCGCTCGCCAGCCGCCTCTCCGTTCCGGAGAGGGCCTCGCGATCATTGTATTCATAGGTGAGCAGGGCGTTGCCGCTGCTCCAGCGACGGCCGAAGGTCTGGCCGAACTGGTATTCCCCACTGACCCCGTCGCTGGTGTTCCCGACCCGGATCCGCGTTTCCGCGCCGTCGTAGTCGTCCCGCAGGATGATGTTGACCACGCCGCCCACGGCGTCGGCGCCATAGAGGGCCGAGGCGCCGTCGAGAAGGACGTCGACCCGCCTGATCGCGGCCGTCGGAATGGAGGAGACGTCGGCGAAATCGCCCTTGGAGCCCGTGCCCGCCATGCGGCGGCCGTTGATCAGTACAAGCGTGGCGTCGCTGCCCAGACCGCGAAGATTGACGCCGTTGGCGTAGGTCGAGTTGGTCCCCGAGCGATCGGCGCCGTTGTTAAGGGCGCCCTCATTGGCGGTTCCGCCGAAGTTCTGCGGCAGCGCGGCGAGCAGCTGGGCCACGGTGGCCCGGCCCTCGCGGTCCATCTGGTCCCGGTCGATGCTGACCACGGGCGAGGGGCCGTCGCCGACACCCCGGATCAGACTGCCCGTAACGACGACGTCGTCCACCACGGTCAGTTCGTCGTCGGTCAGCCCGGCGCGCGCGTTCGGATCGTAAAGCACGTAGACGTTGGGGCGGGTCCGGCGGAACGCCAGCCCGGTGTCGCGCAGCAGCGCAGCCAGCCCCGCTTCTGCGCTATAGTCGCCCTGAAGGCCGGGAGAGGTGCGGCCCTCCACAAGGGCGGCAGGATAGAGAATCTGGAGGCGGCTCTGCTCGACGAAGACGCTCAGGGTCCGGGCGAGAGGGCCGGCGGGCGCATCATACCGCCTCACGGCGTCCGCGCCCTGGGCCCAGGCCGGCGCGACGCAGGCTAAAAGGGCGGTTGATAGTGCTGTCGTCGTCCCCAATCCGATACGCATGATCTTCCCCGTTTGCTCCTCCCGCGTGGTGCGGGACGGGCAGAGACGCCGGGAAGGCGCGGGCCCCCTAACTCCGCCTAAAGATTATTTTCCTCAGGTTATCGGCGCCTCAAGAATGATGGCGCCGTCGGCGCCCGTGGATGCTGTGACGCCGTAGAGGTCAGAAAGCGCCGCGATGAAGGCGTCGGTGTCGCCTGTGTCGAAGGCGCCGCTGACGGGAATCTGCGCGATGCCCGCGTCCTTCAGTTCGATCCGACGGTCGCTGTACCGGCTGACCTCAGCGATCGCCTCCTGGATCGGCGTCGCGGCGAAGATCAGCCGTCCCGTGGTCCAGCTGGTTTCACGGGCCGCGTCGACCGACTGGACCTGCGGACTTCTTCGGGCGGTGACGACCTGCTGGCCCGGCGTCAAGGACCAGGCGGGCTTGGACATGCCGGAGGTCCCTACGTCTATGCGGCCCTCGATCAGGGTGACCTTCGCGCCCTGGCCCAGCTTCCGGACATCGAACCGCGTGCCGACGGCGGTGACGGTGGTGTCGCCGGCGGCGACGACGAAGGGGCGGGCCGGGTCGCCCTCAACGTCGAAGAAGGCCTGTCCGGAGACCAGGATCACGGATCGGCGGTCTGAGCGCAGGCGGACCTCCACCCGGCTGTTGGTATCGAGGACGACCTGGGATCCGTCGGCCAGACGCAGGGTACGCTGCTCGCCGACGCCGGTGGCGTAGGCCTGCGGCCGGTTCAGGGTCCAGACCGAGACCAGCCCTAGGGCGGCGAGCGCCATGGCGCCGGCCGCGATCGGCTTCCACAGGCGCGACACCATGTGGCGGGCCCGCACCCTCGGCGGGGCCTGGCCCAGGGCTTCCGCCGTTAGGGCGGCTATGTCGGGATCCTCGGCAAGCGTCCGACTCGTGTCCCAGGCCTTCTCGACGCGCTCGTAGGCGCGGGCATTGTCCGGGTCTTTCCGCCATTCGAAGAAGTCGTGGATATCGGTCGTCGACACGCGCTTCTGACCGAGACGGGCGAACCATGTCGCGGCTTCGTGCCGCCGGGCGTCCCGTTCCTTATCGATCGTCATCCCGCCTATCCGTCCAGTTGCTCGACGCAGTGCTGCAACGCCTTAGACATACGCCACTCCACCGCCTTGACGCTCAACCCGCGGGCGGCGGCGATCTCAGGATAGCTCATACCGGCAAAACGGCTCAGGACGAAAACTTCACGGTAGAGGGGGGGCATGGTCAGAACCGCCTGCTTCATCATCAGCGCTTCGACTTGGTCGGCCGCCTCGCCCGGGTCGGCGGCTTCCGTAAAGGTCTCTGTCGTTCCCCGTCGTTTGCGTCGGCGGCTCTCGTCCCGGACCACGTTCATGGCGATCCGCAGGAGGAAGGCCCGGGGATGCCGGATGAGGCCTGCCGAATAGGGGGCGGCGCGGATGTAGGTTTCCTGAACCACGTCTGCGGCCTGATCCGGGTCGACGTGGGCCCGCAGCCTGCCGTCAAGCCAACGTGCATACTGGCGATAGAGGGCGTTCAGGCCCTCCAGCGCATCCGCTTTCAATTCCTTGACGTCGCTCACGTCGATCTCCCGCCTCCAGGGCGGGCCGGGAATCCCGTGGGTCTTGATCAGCCATGATCATCCGGACGCAGGACACAGCCTGCGCCAGGTACGACGACAGCTCACGCAGCAATTGCGCTTTCCAAATCCGAGTCCGCAAAGGGGATTCCAAGCCCCTGTCGGCGCCAGGGCCGACGCCCGAGCATGAATCAAACCGAATCCGGACGCAAGGCGAGGGGGTCGGGCGTTGGAATCCTCGCGGAACGAGGCCCGCTATCTGCCAACGGAGCGCTGCCCTGCCCGAAGGGCCCCCGGCTCCAGCTCCGCGCCTGTTTCGCGGCGCCCGACGCCCAATCCTTAGGCGGGCGCCGCTCCGGGTTCAACCATGTGATGGAGGCCTATTCCGCAGAGAAGTTGCGGTCTGACCGCAACTCTTAGGCGTAGAGAATCGCCGTTATCGCCGTGTACGGACGGAGCAGCAGCCGGTGGGGGGAAGGAATGGACGCCAACCTGAACAGCCAGACCGCATGGACGGTCACGCCCGGATTGAGCCCGCGCGAGCTCGAATGTCTCGCTTGGGTCAGCCAGGGCAAGAGCTCGACCGACATCGGAGCTATATTGGGCCTGTCAGCTCGCACGGTGGATAGCTATCTCGAGAAGGCAGCGTCCAAACTGGGCGTGCGTACGAGGATAGAGGCGGTGGCTGTGGGGGTGAGGCGAGGTCTCATCGAGGTGGACTAAGCGGAGGGTAGGCCTTGAGCCGCCGTTCTTCAGTCTGTTGAGGTTGACCTAGACGTGGAACTGGCCTGCAGCTGGGGCATCCGTCGAGATGGAATGCTTATGAGTTGTACGTGTAATTTTGTTCCGCCTTAGAACCTTGCTGGTTCCTCAGCAGGTCAGCAGGTAGGCGTGGTAGGCGCAAATCGGACATTGGACGTTTAGCGCATTGAGTCTATATTGGCAGTTGGTGGTGAGAATGGTTATGCGCGCATTCGAGAGATATGACCTGCAGCGGAGGGGTGCCGAGAAGGCGGCCTGCCGTCGTGCTGACGAGGCTAGGCTTGGCGAAGGCCAAGTGAGCGTGCGCGAACTCGCCGCCGCCAACAGTTTCTTTTCCCCGCTTGGTGTTTCCAGATTTGAGCTCCAGGCCGTGGGGCGCAAGAGGCTGAATTCTGTCAGCTAACGCAGACAATGACCTCGGTGCCCTTCACCTTGAGGCGGCGGAGGTTGCCAGGATACTGGAGATCGTTGCGGACGCGGAAGCGATCGTGGTGGGCGGACAGTCTGTCAATCTCTGGGTTGAGTTCTACCGAGGGGTTTTACCAGAGCTTCTCGATGATGGGCCGTTTACTAGCAAAGATATTGATTTTCTTCATAATTCCGCTGCGGAGGATGGGCTTGTCGCTGATCTCGGCGGGAAGCTAATTTTGCCTGATGGCGCGGATCATACGCCGAATGCGGCCCTGTTCGTTGGCGAGTTGAACGGGCGAGAGGTGAAGATCGACTTCATGCGCAGCGTTCTTGGTGTCAATGACGCCGAATTGCGCAGACAGTTCGTAACTATTGGAGGGAAGGACGCGCAGGGGCGGGGGATCAGCGTTCTGGTGATGCATCCTTTGCATTGTTTTCAGAGCAGGTTGGCCAATATCCACACCCTAGGCCGTAGGGATGCAGTGGCGCTACGACAAGCTCGAGCTACTGTGCAGGTTCTTCGTGTTTTCATCGACGAATTGTTGAGTAGAGGCGAATTCCGCGAAGCTCAGGATGTTCTGCGCAACTATTTTTATACGCTGAAGAAATCCTATTTCGGCAAGGCAGCGCACACTGAAATTGATCTTCACGCTGAACGCGTGCTGATGGAGTTCCAGGCCGACGAAAGGCTGGACTTGCGCTGGCGGAACAATCAGCTAGCCCGCTTTGTCGTGGATGCGGAGAAGCTGCGTGCCAGAGCTTTGCACGTCGATCCGGCGCATTGAGAGATACAGCTGGCGCTCATTGAGCGGCCGACTCCGCAGCTTCGCGGTCCCGCTCTAGAACGCCCTCCTAAGTGTCCTGACCGAGGCTGGTCTTGGTGAGGACCATCGCGCCAAGTGGAGTCAACCTGGGCTCCTCCTTCTTGATGATCGGCATCCCCTTGCCCCTCCAAGAAGTGGACGCCCAGGCACTAAGCCTGTTGGGTGCTGGAGGAGATTCAGTGCCAGTAGCTTCGCAATGCGATGATCTTCTAGCGCCTTGACTTCTTCGGCCTGAGACCTCGCCGCCATAGCAATGCGGGTTTGTTCCGCTGGGGGCAGCGATTCAAAGCCTTCGCCATAGTTGGCCCAAGGGTGCGGGGCCCCAGAGGGTCTTCGCGGATCAGGTCCCATGCGCCAGATGAAGCTATCCAGCCGGAGAAGGTCGGCCTCCGAGATCAGCCGCTGAACGCGCAGGTTTGAGCCTCAGTGGCGGTCATCACGACAGCCTTTGGGCACCGTAATTTGAATTTCGAGGGTGATGACATCGCCCGCGCGCCATTTCCGATGCGATCAAGTCTCGGGATTCTCGATTGGCTCAGCGACGAGGCCAAGGTCTATCAACTCGTTCACGATGACGGAATTCAGTTTCAAAGACCTGACATCGACGCTCCTCAGCCATTCCCGAGCCTCTCCAACTGAGAGTTCAGAGTTTGGGAACTGACTTTCCAGAGCCCCCGCTCCAATCCGAGAAAGTCCCAGCTCCATGAAGGACCAGGCCGAGCGGGTCGAAACCCCGAGTTCGAGCGCGAGCGGAAAATCGAAGATTTCGCGAATACGGGTTTCGAGGCCGCATTTACGCAGGGCGAGTGTAAGAATGTCGACGTAGGCCTTACCGAGCTGAACATACTGAAAGCGGATCACGTCTTCTATGAGATCGAATTCTTTGCGGATGACGTCATTGACGTCGAGATCACTCGGCTTGCGCTTGCGTGTGCGGGGATTTCGAGCAAGCTCTTCCTCATAGACGTTGTTTTTAGCAGTCCATTGTTTTCGTGCGCGCTTGATCGCGTCGGATAGCAGGAGGGGGTAGGGCGCGCCTTGCATCCATTTGACCGCTACCCCCGAGACTAGCGCGGGGAAGCGGTTCTCGTTGAGGTTCACAGCGCGCTGGGCGCGGTTAAAGATCGCCGTATATGCCTCGCGAGCGACCATATATTCTTCTGGGAAGCGCGGGATCAGGTCATCGGCCATCCCCGCCGAGATTTTGGCGACGAGCTCCACGTACAGGCGTTTCAGGCCGAAAGGGTCAATCGTCCAGTTGGTCGCAAGCAACGATGCTGGAAGTCCAATGGTCTCGCTCGCTGTCTCCGCTGTCTTGACGATCATGTCGAGCTCTTCTGCAGGCAGCCTGCCCAGGGAACGCGACGCGAAGGCGGCGACGTCGCCTTTGGCCGCCCGCGAGATCAAAAGACCTGCGGCGGCGCGTGTTCTTCCGGTGTCCTCTCCATTGGGAGTTTGGCGGGGCATGTCTCCTTTGAGAGCTTCGATGACGGCAGGGCCGAGATCCTCCACTGTCTTGGCGAAGGCAGGCTCGATCTTGTATCCGACGAAGCTATCCATCGGCTTTTCGGGCCATTCGTCGTAATCGACCAGGAAGACGTTTCCGACGATGTCGGCCTTCATCCGGCCGGCGCGGCCGGCGAAGTTCCAGAGTGCGGCGGGGTCGAGCTTGGCGTTAACCCCACGAGTCGGCGTATCGATGAACACATTTCGGGCCGGCAAGTTGACCCCCTGAAAGAGAGTCGTGGTGCAGGCGAGGAAGCGTAGCGCACCGGTCTTGAATGCCCCTTCGATCGATTCGCGAAGGAGCGACGGCATCCGGCCGTAGTGGAAGGCCACGCCCCGGCGGACCAGTTTCGCCAGAGCATACTCCTTATGAATATGCCGCTCGATGAACTCGGCGAGCTCATTCAACTGATCCAGATCGAGGGGGCGACTGTCATGGAACAACTGCAACGCTACGGTTTCGGCGTCCTTGGGACCGGTCGCATAAACGAGCGAACCGCCGGTCGCGCCAAGTTCCAGCGCCACCGCCGCGAGGCGGGTCGATGGAGTGTCGAAACCGCGTGCGCTGCGCAGTAAGCCCAATGGCACCGGACCGGACGCCGTCAAAAGGCGCAGATTGAGCGTTCTCGGCTCGTTCGCCTTGCTGACGAGAATTCGATTCTGGATCACGGAGGGGAGAAGTGAAACGGCGGCTTCGAAGGCTTTGAGGCCTATTAGACGGGCGACATCCTCGAACCCCTGGGCGCCTGGCGCTAAGAGTACAAGGCGCGTGTCAAGCGCGCGGCCGAACGCCTGTTCTAGGCATTCCTGCAGGATCATTCCGCGCGCGCCGTCGGAAAGGTTTTGAGCCTCGTCCACGACCACGAGATCGAACACGATGCTCGAAACGGCGAGCAGCACCTGCAGCCGTTCCTGTGTGAGGATGAAGACCTGTCGGGCCGGGTGGCTCGGATCGATCGTCGGGACGGTCGATACCCGGATGGAAGGATCGCCCGAGAGGCGCTTCTGGATGGCACCATAGACTTCGGAGAGAAGCGCGCGCGTGGGGGCGACATAGACGGCGCAATAGGTCTTAGCCTGTTCGATCGTCCGGCACATGTGCTCAATCACGAGGAAGGACTTGCCGGCAGAGGTCGGCGCCGAGACCGCAACGGCGTCGGCATGGTGGAGCCGATCCCAGGCGCGCTTCTGAAAGTCCGTCAGGGCGATTCTCTGGTCGCCGACGGTAATGCTGTTGATTTCTCGAGAGATCGCACCCCGAAGCGCCTGTCTCAAAGACTGGTCAGGAGTGAACCGCTGTTCGGCATACGTAAGGGCGGGGAAGTTGCCCAGGTCGGTGAGCAGGCGCAGGCTGGCATCTACAGGAACCTCTGCGTCGCCAATAAGAAGGGCGCCGAGCGCGATGGACTGGGCCGTCGCGCGCAAACGCTCATCGTCGGTCTGCAGGAATACGCCGGCGCAGTAGAGCAGCCGTCGGATTTCGGTGGCGTTGATGGGCGCTGCGCCGAGGTCGGTGCGTACCTCATCTCGTTCTAGAGGGTGATCCAGGGTGGCACTGGCGGCGCTGACCTGGAGACGATCAAGGTCGGCTTGGAAGCTGGCGCGGCCACGTATCCGTTTGGCGAGTTCCAGGGCGAAACTCATAGGACTTCACCGCTCGCGTCATAGTCAGACAGTTCGACTTCGTCGTCTTCGTCTTCGTCTTCGGGCTCGTCCGTAATGTCATCCTGATCCGGCGCGTCCACGCCCATCGCCCGGTAGAAGGCGCGCCTTAGATCGTTCACGTCGGGCACGGCGACAAAGAAGACGACGCTCTTGTTGGGATTTGCGCCTGCGGAGAGGATATGTTTGTTCGCGCGCCCCTTGTGGAGGCCGTGCTCGGCTTTCAGCAGGCCGGCGAAATGAGTCTCATGGGCCGAGACCGGCCCTTCGGTGACCGGGATTTTGTCGTTGAAGAGCCGGCGTTCGGAGTAGCAGATCACGCCGACGTAACGCTCGCGCCGAGGGGCGTCAGGATTGTCCTGAACATCGAAGAACGCGAGCGCAGCCTCCCGTGCCGCACCGGTCAGGGAGTCGAAGTTCCCGAGGTCGGAGACGATCTGATACTCCTTCAGATACTGCTTTCTATCCGATGAGAACGCCGCAGATGATTTTGCAAATTCCCTGACGCCGGAGTTGGCGCTGCCAGCCAGCTTTGATTCCAGGAAATAGACCGTCATCTCGCCGTTTTCGAAGATCGCATGGATACCATCCAGACCGTGGATCGGCATGTTGTAGGAGGTCTTCAACGCCATTTTCGCGGCGACTTGCGCGGCAGACAGCTGGTCCTGAGCGACGCAGTAGGCCATCACCTCGCCGACTTCGCTCGCCCGTGAGGGGTGCTTCTTGTTGAACTCGATGAACGTGTTTCGAACCGCCTGGTTGACGCGTGCAGTGACCGCAAAATCCTCGGCGATAGCTTCCTGAAATTCGAGACGACGCTTTCTCGGTAGGGCGTAAAACATGCACTGTGCCCAGAGAAACTCGCCGAGCGCATCTATCTGCGGACTGTCCTCGCTGAAGCGGACATGCAGCAAGCCGGTTCTGGGACCCTCGGTCGCCGAGGGGTCGCTGTGCCCCACGACGCACGACACGAGCTTGTCAAACTTCGAGGGGTTGAGCAGCGCTGCCATCGCCTCCGACAGCTCAGATCCTTCTATGTCGTCCACGTCCAGCCTTCATTGTGATGCCGATTTGCAACCTTAGGGCGATGAATGGATTCGAGAAACAGCGATTCTCGGATGGCTTCCATCGCGCCTAGATCGCTGTTCCTTGCTGCCGGAGGATGGCGACAGATCCATAATATTTTGCGCGAGCATTTAGGGTCTGGGGGGCCTGCATTCGTCTCTCCACCCGTCGCCTGTAAGGCGATGTTTCCAGTGGAGTTTTTGTGCGCAGTTCAAAGCTTGTCGGTTCCCCTACAAGTCGCGGGGAGGAGTAAAGGCGGGACTCGGGAGCGCATTCAAATACGGCTTTTGACTCAACGCGGCCTTTCGCAACGTCCGCTCTCGAACAGCAACCGAATTCGCAGTTCTGACTCCGGGCGGCCGTTCCAAACGTCTGTTTTGCAGGTGATGCACCGCACCGGCGAGTGTGTTCTGAACCGGCATCAGCTCGATCGACATGGACCACAAGACGCAAACTCCTAAACGCGCTTGCCCGGTGGCCATCCCAGTATAGCCTCGGATCAACATGAGTCTGGCGGGAGCAGTCGGCGGGCTTTTCAGCGCGATACGGTAGAATGGGTGACGACGACTTCATTGAGCTCGAACGGACGTTTCATGGCCTTGCGCCAGGCGACGACGACAGCGAGATCGTGCCTGGCCGGCGTATCGGCCGCAGTTTCACCTGGTCCGAACTCCTCGCGGAACACAGGGTCGTCGTCTTATCCGAAGCTGGCAGCGGAAAGACGGAAGAGTTCCGACATGTCGCCAAGATCACTCGGGAGGAGGGCAAGGCCGCCTTCTTCCTTCGACTGGAGTTCGTCGCGGACGATTTCGACACCGCGTTCGACGAGGGAACGGCGGCCGAATTCGACGCGTGGTTGGCGTCCGATGCCGACGGCTGGCTATTTTTGGACTCAGTCGATGAGGCCCGGCTGCGAAATCCCAAGGACCTGGAGCGGGCGGTGCGCCGACTGGGTCAGAAGCTGTCGGTCGCGATGGCTCGCGCCCACATATTGCTGAGCAGTCGCGTGGAAGCTTGGCGTTCGAAATCCGATCTCCAGATGTGCGAGCGGATTCTGCCGTTCGCTCTGCCCGCCGCCAAGAAAAGTTGGGACGGCTCGGTGAAAAGCCCGTTCACGGTGGTCACTCTGGACGATCTGAACGCCCGACAGATCGAGGTGTTCGGCCATCGAAGGGGCGTCTCCGAGGCCAGGGCTTTGGTGGACGCCATCCAGCGGGCTGACGCTTGGTCTTTCACCTCACGGCCTCAAGACCTGAACGAAGTCATCGGCTTCTGGCTGTCGAATGGCCGGATCGGCAGCAAGCTGGAGCTGATGGCGGCCAGTGTCGCCCGCCGGCTCAGGGAGAGAGACCCAAACAGAGCCGAAGCCCGGCCGATCGCCGCCGATCGCGTCGGTCTGGGGGCCAAGCTGCTCGCGGGCGCCGCCACGCTGACGAGAACTCAGGCGATCGGCGTCCCGGACGGTGGTGGCGGCTCATCGATCGCGATGGCGACCGCCCCCTTGCTGCCCGACTGGACAGAGGCCGACATCGCGACCCTGCTATCTCGTCCGGTGTTCGATGCCGAGACCTACGGCTCCGTGCGGTTTCACCACAGGACCGCGCGAGAGTATCTGACCGCCGTCTGGCTCAATGAACTCTTGCAGCGACACACTTCCCGCAGCCGCATCGAGCAGATTTTCTTCCGCGAACAGTATGGGATCGAGGTGATCGTCCCCAGCATGCGGCCGGTTCTGCAATGGCTCGTCCTGTTCGATGACGCCATCCGCACCCGGGTCCAGCGGCTGTCGCCGCAGCTGTTTCTCGAAGGGGGCGACCCGAGCCAGCTGCCGCTTTCGTTGCGCCAGGCCATCCTCGAAGAAATCTGCGCCGAACTCGCCAAGGGCGGACCTCGCCATCTCGCCTATGACTACAACGCCGCCCAGCGGTTCGCGACCTCGGACCTCGCGCCGCACATCATCGGCCTCATGCAGCGCCATACCGCTGACGAGGACGTCATGTGGTTCCTCCTGCAGTTGGTCTGGCAGGGGGAACTCGAAGCGGGGCTCGCCCCCGCTCTGGCGATCGCGGTTGATGCCAAAGTGCGTCTCAACGTGCGGATCGCCGCCTTCCGCGCGATCGCCGCAGTCGGTCAGTTCGCCGATATAGAGAATGTCCGAACAAGGTTCGCGGCCGAACCCGGCAAGCGAAATCGCCAGCTTTTAGCGGAACTTCTCTCGGGCGCGCCACCGACGGAGGCGACGGCCTCTTGGCTGGTGTCGTGCATCGAGAATGCGGCCGCCAGCAAACCTCACACCGTCGATCCTCTAGGTTCAGCCGTCCAGGAGTTTGTCCGCGCCGCCCAACCGGCGGCCTTGGTCGTGTTCATCGACCGGGTCCGGCCGCTCTTGGCGCGCGCGCCTGTGGTCGATCGGCGGCACTGCGAGATGTCGGAGCAATTTGGGTGGTTGCTTAAGCCCGCGGCATTCGCTGTCGAACGCCTGGTCCTGCTTCGACACGCGCACGCCTTCAACGCGGCGGCGCTCGACACCCTGTATCTTCTGCCCCGCGCCGACCATTTCGGTCGCCCCCGCAGCAGCGACATCGCTCTGACGCTCGACAAGCTCGTGCCGGCTTGGCCGGAGCTGAACTGGGCCCTGTTCTGGCACACCGCCGCACAGGAGCGGCTCTGGCTCGACGCCAAGAAGTCCGAGCGCTTGACCGACTGTTGGCCGGTGATCTGCTGGAGCCCGTATTTTCAGTTCGGACCAGACGATCTCGACGCGGTGTTGAACCAGATCGATGTCCGCCGCGACCTCGATGACAAAATGATCGCCGTCTCGCTGGCGTTTCGCATCTATGTCGCGGCAGGCCGGCGGAGGCCGATGCGGCTGCGCCTGAACGCCCGCGTCCAGGCCGTCCCTGAACTCAAAGCCCAACTTGCCCGGCTGATGAAACCCGCGCCCGCGGGCCCGGACCAGCTGCGCTATCGACGGATGTCGGCGCAGTGGGAGCGGCGCGACGCTGTGCGGAAGCTGAAGAGCGAGACCGATCGTCAGGAGTGGCGCACGCACTTGGCCGACAATCTGGACGCGGTGCGCGGCCTCGGACTGAAGAAGCCCGACGACGTCACCAACGCGCAATACTATCTGCATGGCGAGCTTCACCGCCTGAACGGCGGCAATCACAACTACTCGGATAGCAATTGGCGCAGTCTGGAGGCGGAGTTCGGCGCCGACGTCGCCAAAGCCTATCGCGACGGGGCGGTTAATTTCGGACGCCGACAGAAGCCGCAACTGGTTTCTGAGGGGGCTTCTCCGAGGAGCATTCCTTTCGCAGCCATCCTAGGTCTGAACGGCCTCGCCATTGAGTCGGCGGAATCCTCTGACTGGCCCAAGGGGCTGGACGATGCGGCCGTCGAACGCGCGTTCCGGGTGGCCATGTACGAGCTGAACGGTTTTCCGCCGTGGATGCCGCGCCTGTTCGCCCATGCGCCGGCCGTGGTGACGCGCCTGGCCTTGGCCGAGATCGACTTCGAGCTTGCTCGGACCGGGGACGGCGGGTCGATCTATCTGCTCCATGATGTGAACTACAGCGGGCAGTGGCTCTGGGATGCGATCGGGCCTGCGCTGCTGCAGCGGCTTTCGGACTCCGACCGCGGCACGCTGGAGAACCTGCGGTACGTCCTGAATATTGTGCAGGGCTCGACCGTTCCGGGCTCCGAGATCGCCGACGTCGCAAGGCGAAGGGTTGACAGTCCGGATATCGAACGAGCCGCGACCTGGTTCGCGATGTGGGTGGCCGTCGATCCGGATCAGGCCGTCCAGGCGCTCGAGCACCGCCTGGCCGCGATCGCCGACAAGGCGGTTCGGACCCGGTTCGCCATGATCTTCATCAGCCAGTTGGTCGGCGGTCGCCGCACCGGCGGATTCTGGCGTCGCGACCAGTTCAAGACCCCCGATACGCTCAAGCGGCTGTATCTCCTGATGCACGCCTGTATCCAGCGAAAGGACGACATCGACCGGGTGGGGAAGGGCGTCTATTCGCCGGAACTGCGCGATGACGCGCAGGACGCGCGCGACACGCTGTTCAGATGGCTGAACGAGATCCCCGGCAAGGCCGCGTTCATCGCCCTGAGCGAGATCGCCAAGGCCCACCCCGATGTCGAGTCCCGCGTCTGGTTCAAACACCATGCCCGGGCGAAGGCAGAGGCGGATTCCGAGAGTGATCCTTGGCGGGTCGAACAGGTTCGCGAATTCCACGACACGCTGGAGCGCACGCCACGTACCCACCGGGAGCTCTACGACCTCGCAGTCTGCCGGCTACTGGACCTGAAGGCGGATCTGGAAGACGGCGACAGCAGCGAGGCGAGCGTACTGCGCAGGGCGCTCTTGGAAACCGATGTGCGGAACTACATCGGAAACCGGCTGCGACGGGACGCACTCGGCCGCTACGTCGCGACCCAGGAAGAGGAGCTCGCGGACGCCAAGCGGCCCGATCTCCGCCTTCAGGGCATAGGGTTTGACGGGCCCGTACCGATGGAGCTCAAGCTCGCCGACGCCTGGACCGGCCCGAGCCTGTTCGAGCGTCTCGAGGTCCAGCTGTCGGGCGACTACCTGCGCGATGTCCGGTCACGCACGGCTCTGTTCGTTCTGGTCCACCGGGGAGATGAGAGGAAAGCGCGATGGCAAATCCCGCCAAACATGAACTCTGTCGATTTCACGGGCCTGATCGAGGCGCTTGAATCGCACTGGGCGAGCCTCGCACCTCAATTCCCGAACGTGGAAAGCATTAGGATTATCGGAATCGATTTGTCGGCCCGCTTCCGCACTCCGCCTCGCCGGACGGGATAGGTCGTCTCTGACGCCTGATTCATTGCTGCGCTCATTGATGCCTGTGCCTTCAGCCAACAATCGCAGAGGGTGTCTCGCTGCATTAATGGTGGCATCCACCCCTTGCCGTAGTTGTTCAAAGGAGTATCGCTTCCACCATGGTGATATCTAGCGGGGGCGCTGTGGCTGATGAGTACGTGGTTGTCAGACGGACATTGGACAGTCGGGTCCGTGTTGAGCTTACCGCTCGCGAGTATCAGGAGTTAGTAAAGGCCCTAGATGGTCTTGCCCGTGTCGTGGATGTCGAAGAGGCCTACGACATCCTCATCAGCAATTACATGGAGTACGAGAAGGCCATCGCTGGCATCCTGATCGAGGAGGAGGTTCGGCAGCGCGTGGCTTACGATGCCTTCAATCGCGACCGCAGGCACATGAGCCGGGTTACGGCTAACCTGCTAAGTAGCGCACGCCTCTTTCGTGACCTGACTGATGTCTCGCTGCCCAAGCTGCTGGGACGCAAAGCCCTCGCCACCTTCCGGGAAGCCAAGGCTCAGATCGCGGAAGCATCCTTCCCCTATCGATTCATGGAAGAGCTACGCAACCACAGCCAGCATGAGAACTTCGCTGTCACCGGGCTCAGCTATGGGGCGAACTGGTTGGAGCACAAAGACGAGATCAAAGCCACGCGGGTTCATACCTTCAAGCCAAGTGTGACGCCTCGACTGCTTGCAGAGTTCCCTCGCTTCAAAGACTTACTTGCTGAGTACAGGTTGATGCGTGAGAAAGATCCGTCACAACCAGAATCGATCGACCTCACGCTTTATGTGCGCCATTACGTGATGGGCATGGGTGATGTTCTCCTCGCCGTCCGCAAAATGCTTGAGGACGCGCGAGTGGTTGAGCACTGGAACTCGGTGGTCGACCGTTGGCTGAGCGCCTTCCTTGAGGCGGACGGGAGCACCACCAGAATGGGAGTGGAAGCCGAGCACCTGCGTGATGGCGTAAAGTTGGACTATCGCCACCTCGGTTCAGAGTTAGACGATGTCATTGCCCGGCTGCAGAAAGAGAACCGAAAGCTGGTCAACCTGCACCGCATCCAGTTCCGTATCTGAGCGATTGAGATGCCGCGCATTCAGCACGCGGCTTCGTGCTCCTGGCGTAGCAGCATTGTCTCTGCGCCCAGATCGATCGAATCTGTCGCACGCGCTGAATCCTTCCGGTGCCGCAAAAACGCCGATAGGCTCCGGCGATGGCCCTCCTTGCAAACGATCCCCTCACCCATCCTAGGAGCCGGACTTTGCCGAGGCGATCCGGCACACTTGCACCTAGGGCTAGAGCGTATTGAGTACGTTGGCAGCCGTCTCTGGTGACGCGGCCTACCGGGGAGCCCAATGTCCGGTTACCGCGGCCGTTCGAATGTCCGCTCCTGATGCTGTGGACGGCTCTCCAACCCACCGGCGGCGTTAGGCCTCCGGCAGAGCTGGAGGAGAGCCATGGGACAGGTAGCCACGATTGGTTTGGACATCGCGAAGTCGGTGTTTCAGGTGCACGGCGTCGATGCTGAGGGCGGCGTCATCATTCGACAGAAGCTGACGCGAGCGCGGCTGCTGAAGTTCTTCGAAAAGCTGTCCCCCTGTCTGATCGGGATCGAAGCCTGCGGAACGGCGCATCACTGGGCCCGCGAACTGATTGGCCTGGGCCACGACGTGCGGCTGATGCCGCCGAGCTATGTGAAGCCCTATGTGAAGCGCCAGAAGAACGACATGGCCGACGCAGAGGCGATCTGCGAGGCGGTCACCCGGCCGACCATGCGCTTCGTGCCGGTGAAGTCGCCAGAGCAGCAGAGCGTAATGGTGCTGCATCGGACCCGGTCGATTCTGATCCGGCAGCGTATCCAGATCTCCAACGCGATTCGCAGCCATATGGCGGAGTTCGGCCTGGCGGCCGCGGTCGGCAGGCAGGGATTGCACTCGCTGATCGAGGTGGTCCACGACCCCGCTGACAAGCGTGTTCCAGTCGAGGCGAAGGGGTGTCTCGCCATGCTCGCCGCGCAGCTGCGGCTGGTGAACGAGCAGGTCCTAGAGACCGATCGACTGATCCGGACCAACGCCCGATCGACCGAGGTCGGGCGCCGGCTGATGGAGATCCCCGGCGTAGGCCCGCTGCTGGCCAGCGCTCTGGTCGGCACGATCGCCGATCCAAGGGCCTTCAAAACCGGTCGCAATCTCGCGGCCTGGATCGGCCTCGTTCCGAAGCAGAACTCTAGCGGCGGCAAGGAGCGGCTCGGCGGGATCACGAAGCAGGGAGATCGATACCTGCGACAGATGCTGGTCGTCGGCGCCTTGGCGGTCGTGCGCTACGCGGTGCGAAACGGCACACGTCGGCCGTGGTTGGTGCAACTGCTCGCGCGACGAACGCCGAAGGTTGCAGCCGTCGCTCTCGCCAACAAGACCGCGCGAATGGTCTGGGCGATCATGACTTCGGGCGAGCGCTACAGGGAGCCGCTGGCGGCATAGAGACAGGTCGAGGCTTAGCGCGGAGACCGACGAACTTGGGAAGGGCGGACAGGATGTAATGCGACAGCCGGTCGAAACCGGAAGGCGGGAAAACCCACTTGCGCCAGAGCGCCTCGAGCGCGTGCTTTTGGTCGGGACCCGGCTTCGCGGAAGGCATTATGGCCAGCGGTCACGCGTACCGCACCAACAGGTCGAACACATGGCCGCACCGACCAGGCTCAGCAGAACGTCAGATCAACCCTTGCCAACGGGGAGCCGTCCACACATGGCGCATTCCAGACCTGCGGCAGAATTGTTTCACGATGAAAACGACAGCCTTCGCTGGTGGTCCAGCCAGTGTTCGTTATCAGGGGGGCAAAGACAATGACTTGGTCTGCCAGTCTTGAGCGATGGCGACAAACTTGGCGCCGCAAGCTAAAGCTGTTGAAACGGACAGGCGGGACGAATGGACGCGGGGTGTCCGCTTGGACCTGAAGCGCATCTTGGGTTCTAGAGCGAGCGGTGCCGCCGACGACTGGAGAGCTTTCGCAGGCGACGCTGATCGCGGCGGACGGCATAGACCTCATGATGTTGCTCCTCGGACCGATGAGGCGCCCTTCTGAGCGAGCACGCGCTCTAGGTCGTCATCTGCCGCTTCACCGCCTTGGCTAGGCTCCAGCGGTGGACTTCGCTGGGCCCGTCATAGATGCGGAAGGCGCGGACCTCGCGGAAGATCTGCTCGACCACGGTGTCGCCCGAGACGCCGGTTCCTCCCATGATCTGGACGCAGCGGTCGGCCACGCCGAACAGGGCTTCGGACACCGCGACCTTCGTCATGGAGCTTTCGGTTGTGCCGAGGACGCCCGTGTCCAGAACGCCGGCGCACCAGTCGATCATCAACTCGACCTGCTTCAGCGCGATCAGGTTGTCGGCCAGCATGAAGCCTACGCCCTCGTGGTCGATCAGCGGCTTGCCGAAGGCGTGGCGTTTGACGGCGTAGGCGGCGGCGATCTCATGGGTGCGGCGGCAGGCGCCGAGCCAGCGCATGCAGTGGCTGAGGCGGGCCGGGCTGAGACGGACCTGAGCGTATTTGAAACCCTGATGCGGGACGCCGAGGATCTGGTCGCCGGGCACGCGCAGGTCTTCCAGGGCGATGATCGAATGGCCGCCAGCCATTGAGGAATCTATCGTCTCCATCACCCGCTCGACCCGCACGGCGGGGTCGGGCAGGTCGACCAGGAACATGGTGGCCGCGACCTTGCCGTCGCCGGCGTCCGTGCGGGCCATGACGATGCCGACCGAGGCGCCGACCGCGCCGGTGATGAAGGCCTTGCGGCCGTTGATGCGCCAGCCGTCGCCGTCCGGCACGGCGGTGGTTTTCAGCATGGAGGGGTCGGCGCCGGCGCCGTCGTCCTCGGCGGGTTCGGTCATGAAGAAGGCGGAGCGCGCCTGACCGCTGACCAGGGGAGCGAGGAAGCGGCGCTTCTGAGCCTCGCTGGCGACCTGGCCCAGCAGGTACATATTGCCCTCGTCCGGGGCCATGACGTTGAGGGCGACCGGGCCTAGCGGCGACAGGCCCGACGCCTGAAGCACCAGGGCCGTCGCGCGCTGCGACAGGTGCGATCCATCGACCCCGATGTGCGGCGTCATCAGCCCCGCGGCGCGCGCCAGGGTCCGCAGTTCGACGACCAGATCGTCGGTCGGGCCGTGCGACGTGGCGCGCGGGTCCTTCTCATAGGGAATGACGACGTCGCGCACGAAGCGTTCCACGCGCGCGGCTATGGCCTGGCCCTGGTCGAGGTCGTTGTGGCTCATGATGTCGTCTCCGTCTGCGCCCAGGCCAGGGCGGCGAGGGCGGGCAGGTTGTCGGCCATGGTCTGGGCATGGGCGGAGGCGGCCGTGCCGCGCGCGATGCGTCCCTTGATGCCGTGGAAGATGGCCGCCAGCCGGAACATGTTGAACGCCATGTAGAAGCGCAGTTCATCCGCCGTGGGCGGCGCGCGATCGACCCGGTCGCAGTAGGCTGCCAGGTAGTCGGCTTCGCTCGGAATCCCGAGGGCCTTCAGGTCGGCGCCGGCAAAGCCGCCGATCATGGACGGCGGCAGGCGGTACATCATCAGGTGATAGGTGAAGTCGCTCATGGGGTGGCCCAGGGTCGACAACTCCCAGTCCAGCACGGCTCGCACCTCGGCGCTGTCAGGGGCGAAGATGAGGTTGTCGGCGCGGAAATCGCCGTGAACCACACATGCGGCGCCGTCGTCCTGGGGCATGTTTTCGGGTAGCCAGGCGACCAGCCGGTCCATGTTGGGATCGCGCCCGGCCAGGTCGTCTTCCTGATACTGCCGGGACCAGCGCTGGATCTGGCGCGCGAAGAAGGCGCCGGGACGGCCGTAGTCTTCCAGGCCGAGGGCTTGGATGTCGAGGCTGTGCAGGCGGGCGATTGTGGCGTTTAGGGCGTCGAAATGCGCGGCCCGCTGATCCGGCGTCAGTTCGGGCAGGGTGGGGATCCAGAAGATGCGGCCCTCGACCATCTCCATCACCATGAAGGTCGAGCCGATGACGGCCTCGTCCTCGCACAAGATCAGGGGGGCGGCGACGGGAAAGCCGGTGGCGTGCAGGGCCGAGATCACGCGATGCTCGCGCTCTACTGCATGGGCGCCTTTCAGGACTGGGCCGGCCGGCTTGCGGCGCAGGACGTAGGATTTTCCCGGCGTGTTCAGGCGATAGGTCGGGTTGGACTGGCCGCCGTTGAACTGGCGGATGTCGATGGGGCCGCGTACCTCCGGCGCCTGCTGATGTAGCCAGGCCGACAGGCGCTCGACCGGCAGTTCATGCCCCGCCCGCACGGGGCCGGACCCCTCGAAGGTGTTGGTTTGGGACATGGAGAAATCCTCGCCGAACGGGTGATCACACGCCCGGCTCAGCCGCGCCGATCTATGACTTGCGTAAATAGACCAAAAAGGCGAGGCTTCGTCCAGAGCCAGGAGATGAGCCATGCAGATCGAGCGGTTGTCGCCCATCGTCGCGACCCTGAAACCCAGCAATCACCCCTACCTCAGCGGGCCGTGGACGCCGCAGCATGAGGAGGTCAACGCGGTTGATCTCGAGGTGATCGAGGGGGCGATTCCGGCGGACATCGACGGCGTCTATATCCGCAACACCGAGAACCAGATTCACACGCCCCTGGGCCGTCACCATCCCTTCGACGGCGACGGGATGCTGCATCAGATCAGTTTCCGCAGCGGCAAGGCCGACTATCGCAACCGCTTCGTGCGCAGCCGCTGTTTCCAGGCGGAGCAGCAGGCGGGCGAGAGCCTGTGGGGCGGGATGATGGACGGGCCAGAGGTGTCGAAACGCCCCGGATTCGGCGCCCATGGGGGCATCAAGGATTCGGCCAGCACCGACGTAGTGGTCCATGCGGGCAAGGCGCTGGCGACCTTCTATCAGTGCGGCGAGGCCTATCAGCTGGACCCGACCTCGCTGGAGGATCAGGGCGTCGCGCCCTGGGCGCCGCTGGACGGGGTTTCGGCCCATGCGCGGGTGGACGAGCGGACCGGCGAACTGCTTTTCTTCAACTACTCGAAGCACGCGCCCTATATGTATTACGGCGTGGTCGGCCCGGACGGGCGGCGCACCCACTACACGCCCGTTCCCTTGCCGGGCGCGCGTCTGCCGCACGACATGATCTTCAGCGAGAACTACACCATCCTGAACGACTTCCCGCTGTTCTGGGACGAGAAGGCGCTGAAGGCGGGCTATCACGCCGTGCGCTATCGCCCCGATATGCCGTCGCGCTTCGCCGTCATTCCCCGCTACGGCGAGGCCAAGGACATCCGCTGGTTCGAGGCGGCGCCAACCTATGTGCTGCACTTCCTCAACGCCTATGAGGAGGGCGACGAGATCGTCATGGACGGTTATTTCCAGGAAAAGCCGATGCCGGACCCGCTGGGCGATCTGCCTGAGATCTACGCCGAGCACGCCCACATGATGGCCTTCGTCGACGAGAACAGCTTCCGCCCGAAACTGCACCGCTGGCGCTTCAATCTGGCGAACGGGACGACCAAGGAAGAGCGGCTGGACGACCGGCTGGTCGAGTTCGGCACCATCAATCAGCAGTACGCCGGCCAGCCCTATCGCTATGCCTACAGCACCACGACCAAGCCGGGCTGGTTCCTGTTCAACGGCTTCATCAAGCACGACCTGAAGACCGGGGAATCCTGGACCGTGACCCTGCCCGACGGGCGCTACGCCAGCGAGGCGCCGTTCGCGCCGCGCATCGGAGCGACGGACGAGGACGACGGGTACCTGGTCAGCTTCATCATCGACGAGAACGCGGGCCGGTCGGAGTGCATCCTGATCGACTGCAAGCGGTTCGAGGACGGCCCCGTCTGCCGCATCGCCCTGCCGCACAAGATCAGTTCCGGCACCCACGCCTGCTGGGCCGACCGCCGCTTCCTGACCGCCGAGGCGGACGCCGCCGACGCGGCTTGACCCAGCGTCGTTCTGCGCCTCATCTTGCTTTTATTAGCAGACCGTCTTGAGGCGGCGACCGGGAGGGTTTCATGGACGCATCGGATCAGATGTCGGAGCAGTGGCGAACCGCAGGCTTCCGTGACGCCGGGCTGATGCCCGTCGATCTGGACGTGCGGCGCGGGGCGGACGGGGCGATAGTGATGCGCTCGCGCGTGCCTCTGGCCGAGCATGACTGGAACTTGCCGCGCGCCTTTGCCGGGGTGGCGGCGCGCCGGGGGGCGGAGACGGGCCTGGCGCGGCGCGATCCTGCCCAGGGCGGGGCCTGGTCCACACTGGACTACGCCGGTCTGAAGCGCCGCATGGACGCCGTGACCCAGTGGCTGCTGGATCATCCGGAGCATACGGGCGGGCCGCTGATGCTGATGGGCGCCAACAGTCCGGCCATGGCCGCCTTCCTGTTCGGGGCCATGGCGGCGGGCGTGCCGACCGCGCCGGTCAGCGCCCACTACGCCCTGCTGGGCGGGGATCTGGGGCGGTTGAACCATGTCATCCGCAGTTTGAAGCCGTCCATCCTGCTGGTGGAGGACGCGCGCATGGTCGCGGGTGCGATCGACGCCCTGGACCTGGGCGACGCCATCGTCATCACCGCGACGCCCGAGGCGCTGACCCGCCCCAGTCTGTCTCTCGCCCAGGTCATGACGATGCGGCCTGGCCCGGATGTCGCCGCGAGCATCGAAGGGTTGCAGCCCGATCAGGTCGCCCAGTTCATGATGACCTCGGGCTCGACCGGCCTGCCCAAGGTCGTGCCTCTGAGCCTGAAATCGGTCGCCGCCAACACGGCCCAGGCCGCCCAGGTGGTGGGTGAAGGCTATGCCTGGTCGGGGCAGATGCTGGGCTGGATGCCGTGGAACCATGTGGCCGGGGCGGCGGTGCTGCGCGCTGTGCTGCTGGCCGGCGGCGCCTTCTATATCGACGACGGCAAGCCCATGCCGGGCCTGTTCGAGGAGTCGATCCGCAACCTGCGCGAGTTGCCGGTGCGCTACTACGTCAACGTCCCCACCGGCTACGCCATGCTGGCCGACGCGCTGGAGGCGGACGCTGCGCTGCGCCGGACCTTCTTCTCGGACCTGCGGGTCATGGTCTTCGGCGGCGCAGCCCTGAGCCAGTCGGTCAGCGACCGGATTCAGGCCATGGCGGTGCAGGAAACCGGCCATCGCATCATGCTGACCTCGGCCTACGGCGCGACCGAGACCACGGCGGGCTTCATGGTGGTGCATCAGTACACCGACCGGCTGGGACTGGGTCTGCCGGTGCCGGGCGTAGAGGTGAAGCTGGTCCCGCATGACGCGGACAAGTTCGAGGTGCGGGTGCGCGGCCCCAACGTCATGGCCGGCTATCACGACGACGCGGCGCGGACCGCCGAGGCGTTTGACGCCGACGGCTATTACCGCATGGGCGATCTGGCGACCCTGGCAGACCGTGACGATCCGGCCCAGGGCGTCTTCTTCGGCGGGCGGCTGGCGGACCAGTTCAAGCTGTCGACCGGCTCTTGGGTGTTCGGCGCGCAGATGCGCGAAGCCGCCTTGCAGGCCCTGGCGCCTTTGGTCGCCGAGGTGGTGCTGTGCGACGACAACCGACCCTGGCTGGGCGTTCTGGCCTGGCCCTCGGCCGCCGGCATCAAGGCGGCGCTGGACATGGAGGTCGCCGAGGCCATGACCTCGGGCGCACTGGGGCAGGCTGCGAAGGAACGACTGGCCGCGCACAACGCCTCGGCCCACGGCGCCAGCGGCCGTATCGCTCGTCTGGCCTTCCTGACTACGCCGCCCGATCCGAACGCCCACGAGGTGTCGGACAAGGCCACGATCAACCGCCGCGCCGTCATCGACAACCGCAAGCCCCAGGTCGACGCTCTCTACGCCGAGCCGCCGGGGCGGGGCGTGGTCGTCGCCTGAAACAGGGAGAATATCCGATGGTCTATATCCTGGGCGGCTGGCAGTCCGATTTCAAACGCAACTGGGCCCGCGAAGGACTGGAGATCGGCGACGGTTTCGCCGAGGCCCTGCACGGCGGCCTCGACGCCGTAGCCATGGCGCCGGGCGAGATCGAAGTCGGCCATGTCGGCAACTTTGTCGGCGACCTGTTCTCGGGCCAAGGGCAGTTGGGCGGCTTCTTCGCCATGGCGGAGCCGGCCTTCGACGGCCTGCCGACCTCGCGGCACGAAGCGGCCTGCGCTTCGGGCAGCATTGCCCTGCTGGCGGCGATGGCGGACATTGAATCCGGACGCTACGGAACCGCCGCTGTCTTGGGGCTGGAGATGATGCGCAATGCGCCGGGCGAGACGGGGGCCGCCTACTTGGGCGCAGCCGCTTGGGTCGGGCATGAGTATCAGGATGCGCGCTACGTCTGGCCGCGGGCGTTTTCGGAACTGACCGACGAATACGACCGCCGCTACGGGATCGACGAGGCGCACCTGCGGCGCATCTCCCAGATAAACTTCGCCAACGCCAGGCTGAATCCCAACGCCCAGACGCGGGATTATGTCTTCAACGACGCCAGCTTTGCGGCCGATGATGAGGCTAATCCGGTCATCGAGGGCCGGGTGCGCAAGAGCGACTGCGGCCAGGTGACGGATGGGGCGGCCATGGTGGTCCTGGCCTCGGCCGAGCGGGCGGCGGACTACGCCCGGCGGCGCGGCGCGCCGCTGGAATCCCTGCCGCGCATCAAGGGCTGGGGCCATCGGTCGGGACCGATCAGTTATGCCCGCAAGGTCGAGGCCAGCGCCGGGGCGCCTTACGTTTTCCCTCAGGTCAAGCGCGCCATCGACGAGGCGCGGGCGCGGGCGGGGCTGTCGTTGGAGGCTATCGACGCGGTGGAGACGCACGACTGCTTCGCCATGACCGAATACATGGCCATCGACCATCTGGGCCTGACCGCGCCGGGCGAGAGCTGGAAGGCCATCGAGGCGGGGAGTATCGAGATCGGCGGACGGTTGCCGATCAATCCGTCAGGCGGGCTGATCGGATGCGGCCACCCGGTCGGAGCGACCGGCGTGCGGATGGCGCTGGACGCCTTCCGCCAGACGACCGGAACAGCGGGCGGCTGTCAGGTCGAGGGAGCGAAGAACGTGCAGACCCTGAACATCGGCGGCTCGACCACCACGACTGTCAGCCTGGTGATCGGTCGCGACTGAAGCTTTAGGCCTCGGGGCGGGTCAGCCGTCCTGACGCCGGACGCGGATGGCGATGGCGGCGGAGCCGTGGGCAATGGTCAGGCCGTCGGGCGTCGAGACCGTGACCTCGGCCACCACCTTGCGCGGGTCGGCGTAGACCGCGCGGCCCTCGGCGATCAGCCGTCCGCAGCCGATGGGGGCGGCGTTGAGGAAGCGCATCGACAGGTCGGTGGACAGCAGGAACTCGCCCGGTTTCAGCAGGGTCATGGCCGCCCCGCCGCCGACGATGTCGACCAGGGCCGCCGTCACCCCGCCATGGACCAGACCGACGAAGTTGGAGTGGCCGGGGTCGATGTCGCACTCGACCCGCATGAAGCCTTCAGCCGCCTCGACCGGACGGGCGGCCAGGCGGTTGACGAAACCGCCCGGCCAGACAGTCTCGATCCAGAGGCGCGCCAGCTCCAGCCCGCTCTGCGCCGGGTCGAGGGCGAAGGCGGGCGGCTGGATCGTCTGGGGCGACGCGGTCATGCCGCGGCGCTCCGGGGCGCGGTCAGGCCGGCGAAGCGGGCGGCGGCGGCGCGGTATTCAGCCTCTAGCCGATCCACCACGACGGCGGTCGGCTCGACGGCTCCGACCTTTTGCAGGCCCTGACCGGCGGCCCAGATGTCGCGCCAGCGCTTGTGCGCGGCGTCGCCGGAATAGTCGCGGGTGATGGGGCCGCCCAGCGCGTCCGGGTCCATGCCCGCCGCGCGCAGGCTGGGTTTCAGCCACGAAGCGGGCGTGCCGGTGATGGCCGAGGAGACGATCAGGTCGTCCGGCCCGCAGTCCACGATCATCTGCTTGTAGGGGTCTTGCGCCCGGCTCTCGGCGGCGGCCAGGAAGCGCGTGCCCATATAGACCATGTCGGCGCCTGCAGCGACGGCGCCCGCCACGCCCGCGCCGTCGGCGATGCCGCCGCCGATGGTCAGCCAGCCGTCGAAGAACTCGCGCACCGCCGAAACGAAGGCGAAGGGCGACAGGTGGCCGGTGTGGCCGCCCGCGCCGGCGCTGATGCAGGCCAGGCCGTCCACGCCCGCGTCCGCCGCCTTTTTCGCCAGGGCCATGTTGACCACGTCGGCGAAGACCAGGCCGCCATAGGCCTTGACCGTCTCCATCACCGGTTTGGGCGATCCCAGGGCGGTGATGACGATGGGCGGCTTGTACTGGGCCACCAGGGCCAGATCCTCGGTCAGACGGGCGTTGGTCGAATGGGTGATCAGGTTGGCGACCCAGGGACCGTCGCCGGGCGACAGGGCGTCGGTGATCTGGCCCATCCAGGCGTCGAGGTCTGCGACCGTGCGGCAGTTGGGCGTGGGAAAGGCGCCGCCGATCCCGGCCTTGCAGGCGGCGATGACCAGTTCCGGCCCGCTGACCAGGAACATGGGCGCCGCGATCACGGGCAGGCGCATTGGGTGGGGGAAGGCGGTGGTCATGCGGATTTCAGGTGTCCGGTTTGGTCGCCGAGGCACTGGCGCAGTTCGCGCTTCAGCACTTTGCCGACGGGGTTGCGCGGCAGGACGTCGATGACCTCCAGCCGTTCGATCTGCTTGTAGACGGCGACGTGCTTGTCGCTGGTCAGGAAGCGGTTGATGTCGCCCAGGTCGGCGCTCTGGCCGGGCTTGAAGACGACGAAGGCGCACAGGCGTTCGCCCAGGTTCGGGTCGGGCGCGCCGACCACGGCGGCGTCGGCCACGGCCGGGTGGCCGATCAGATGGCCCTCTATCTCCTCGGACGAGATGTTCATCCCGCCGCGGATGATGACGTCCTTGAGGCGCCCGACGAAGCGATAGAACTGCAGCCGGTCGCCGGCCAGTTCGAACAGGTCGCCGGTGCGGAACCAGCCGTCGCCGTCAAAGGCGCAGGCGTTGATCTCGGGCGCGCGCCAATAGCCGGAAAAGACCGTCGCGCCCTTGACCCGCAGCTCGCCGGGAAGGCCCGGCTCGGTGATCTCCTGCTCCGTCTCGGGATCGACCAGACGGGTGAAGATGCGGTCGTGCAGCAGGGCCTTCCATTCAAAGCCTTCGCCCAGACGCGGAAACAGGACGGCGCGTTCGGCGGCGTCGGGCACGTCCTTCTGGGCGCTGGGGAAGGAGGCGCCTTCGTTGGAGCCGAAATAGTTGACGATCTGGACGCCGTATTTCTCGTGGAAGGTGCGGACCATCCATTCCGACAGGGGCGCCGAGCCGGAGCCGATGGCGCGCAGCCGGCTGAAGTCCACGCCCTCCAGCAGGGCCTCGTTCTGAAGCAGCAGGTTCAGGATGGCGGGCGGGGCGACGGTGTAGTCGATCTTCTCGTCGCGCACCTGTTGCAGGAAGATCTGCAGGTCGAACGGCTGATGCTGGACCAGCACCCCGCCCAGCAGCAGCCAGGAGACGAAGCTGGTCGAGATGCCCGCCATGTTCACCATGGGGAAGGGGTTCAGCAGGACCGCGCCGGGCTTCAGGTCGGCGGCGTCGGTGACGCCGGCGCCCATGATGATCCATTCGTTGTGGCTGCGCGGCACGCCCTTGGGCTCGGCCTCGGTGCCCGAGGTCCAGCAGATGGTGACGATGTCGTCGGCGCAGATGTTCGCCGCGCGGGCGGCGGCGCGCCCGGCCTCGATTTCGGCCTCATCCAGCCCGGCGGCGCGGGCGTCGAGGTCGATGCTTCCGTCAGGAGCATGGCCGCCGACCACCAGAACGGTCTTCAGGGCGGCGGCGCCCGTCTGGACCGCCAGCATCATCTCGGCGTGGGCATGCTTGCCGATGCGGGCGGCGGTGACGACGGCCTTGGCGTCGGTCTTGCGGAGGATATAGGCCAGTTCGTGCTCGCGGTACTGGACCGGAGCGGGGGTGACGATGGCGCCGAGGCGGATGCAGGCCAGATAGATCAGGCCCAGTTCGATGACGTTGGGCAGCTGCACCGCCACCACGTCGTCACGGCCGACCCCGGTTGCGTGCAGGATGGCGACATAGCGCGCCACCCTGTCCTCGACCTGTGACCAGCTCAGGCGGGCCGGGGCGCCGCCCATGATGGCCTCGCGGTTGATCGGATCGACCACGGATTCGGCGTCGGGCATGGCGGCGACGTGGCGGCGGAACAGATCGTCCAGCGTCTCCTCGCCCCACCAGCCCCTGGCCTTGAAATCGCGGATGCGCTCCTCCGGCACGACGATCATGTCGGTCTTCTCCCTGGTTCTCTTTTACGTCTTCCGGTCATTGAGGCGCCGGATAGATCAGTGACTTCACCTCGCCGCGCACCACCTTGCCCACCGGATTGCGGGGCAGGGCGGCGACGACGTGAAGGGTCTTGGGGGTGCGCACCGGGCCGACGGCCTCGCGCACGAAGGCGGTCAGGGCCTCGGGCGTCACCGAAGGGTCGTCCAGGGCCGCGACGGCCTCCAGCCGCTCGCCCCAGACAGGGTCGGCGACGCCGAAGGCGCAGGCCTCGCGCACGGCGGGGTGGGCGTTCAGCGCGGCTTCGACCTCGCCGGGATAGATGTTGTAGCCGCCGCTGATGATCAGTTCCTTCGAGCGGCCTAGCAGGAAGAGATAGCCGTCGCCGTCCAGCCGTCCGATGTCGCCGGTCTTCAGCCAGCCCTCGTGGCGGGCGGCGTCGGTCTGCGCCGGGTCGTCCAGATAGACGGTGGCGGCCAGGTCGCCGCGCACCAGGATCTCGCCCTCCGCCTCGCCCGTGCGGACCGTGGCGTCGTCGCCCAGCAGGGCGACCGGCGTGTCCGGGAACAGTCGCCCGACCGAGGTCCGCAGTTCGGGCCGGGCCATCTCGGCGGGCGACAGGCCGGCGATGGTCATGGGGGCTTCGGTCTGGCCGTAGAGGGTCGAGAGCACAGGGCCGAAGCGCGCCACGGCCTCAGCGATGCGCGCGGGGGGCATGGGGGCGGCGGAATAGGTCAGGTGGCGCAGTCGGGCGAAGTCGCTGGGCGCAAAGCGGCCTTCCTCCATCAGCAGATAGATCAGGGTCGGCGGCATGAAGACGGTGGTGATCCGGCTCTTCAGCTCGCGCAGAATGGCCTCGCGCTCGGGCTTGTCTAGCAGGACATGGGCCCCGCCCGCCGCCAGCACCGGCAGGATGTAGTGCGAGGCCCCGTGCGTCAGCGGCGCGACGGCCAGGTTCACGTCATCGCGGCCGAAGCCATAGAAGCTCTGCAGCGAGCGCAGCGCCGCCGCCCCGCTGCGGAGGCTTTGCAGCACCCCCTTGGGCACGCCGGTCGAGCCGCCGGTGAATTTCAGGGCGAAGGGACGTTCGGGATCGTCGGAAATCGGAGACAGGGTCGCCGCATCGACCGGGGCCGGGCGCCAGGCGTCGAGCGCCAGCGGACGGGCCGTCTCGCCCATGGCCTCGGCGGATTCTGTATCGTGCAGGGTCAGGCGCAGATCGGCGCGCTGCTGCAACAGGCTGTTCAGGCGCGGACCGTTGCGCGGGTTCAGCGGCGTCCAGACCGCCCCGGCGCGCAGGATGGCCAGGTAGGCGATGACATGATCGGCGCTGTTGGCGGCGCACAGGCCGACGCGGTCGCCGGGTCTGACACTGCACGCGATCAGGTCGGCGGCGGCGGCCTCGACCTGGGCGATCAGGTCGCCGTGGCTGAGGACGCGGTCGCCGTCGAACAGGGCGGGACGGTCGCGCTTGTCGGACAGGCCGTCATAGAGGGCGCGGATCGGGTGTCGGATCATGCCGCCGCGCGCTCCAGAAGGGTGACGACGGTCGCCGCCTCCTCGACGCCGAGGAAACCGCCGCCGTTCTCGGCGGCTGCGATGAGGGCGCCCGCGACCTGACGCGCACCGGCCTCGCCGCGCAGGTGCTGGATCAGTTCATACAGCTGGCCGATGCCCGTGGCGCCGACCGGGTGTCCCTTGGCCACCAGACCGCCGGATGGATTGACCGGGGTGCGGCCGCCCAGGGCGAAATCGCCCGCCCTCAGCCGCGCGCCCACCTCGCCGGGGACAGCCAGACCCAGGTTCTCGATCTGCTGCAGTTCGGCATAGCTGGTGGCGTCGTGAACCTCGGCCAGGTCCACGGCCTCTGGCCCCAGAGCGGCCTGCTCATAGGCGGCGCGGGCGGCGCGGCGGCCTATATGATTGGCGTAGTCGTCGGGCGCGCGGTCGGCGGCGCTGACCAGGGCGCAGCCGCGCACCCGCACGGCGCGGGCGGCGGCGCCCAGCCGCGCCAGTCCCTTGGCCGAACAGACCACCATGGCCGCCGCGCCGTCGCTGACCGGGGCGCACATGGCGCGGGTGAAGGGGAAGACGATGGGCTTGTCGGCCATCACCTGATCGACCGTCATCGGCGTGCGGTACTGCGACTTGGGGTTGAAGGCGGCGGCGGTGTGGTTCTTGGCGGCGAGGCGGGCGAAGTCTTCTTGGGTCGTGCCGAAGCGGGCCATGTGGGCGCGGGCCTGGGCGGCGTAGAGGTCCATGAACAGGCTGCGGCCTTCGCCCGGCGCTTCACCGCCCATGGCGGCGATATAGGCCAGGACGCCCTCGCGGTCGTGGATGTCGGTCCCGCCCATGAAGGCGGCGGCGACGCGCTCGGGCCGGTCGGGCCAGACCATCTTCTCGGCCCCGACGATCAGGGCGATATCGCCCGCACCCGCGCGCAGCCACTGGATCGCCTGATGCAGGGCCGTTGAGCCCGAGGCGCAGGCGTTCTCGACATTGACCACGGGGATGCCGTCCAGGCCCAGCGGGCGCAGGGCGATCTGGCCGCGCACCGTGTTCTGCCCCTCCAGCATGGGCTGGCGGGTGTTGGAGAACCAGGCGGCCTCGATATCGCCGACCTGCGCGCCCGCGTCGGCCAGGGCGTCGCGCACGGCCTCTGCGGTCAGGCTCTTCACCGTGTCGGCGGGGCGTTTGCCCAGGGCGGTCATCGACACGCCGGCGATGAAGACCGGCGTCGTCATGCTGTCGGACGACGACGCTGGACGATGCGGAAGCGCGCGGCGACGAAGGCCAGGTCGGCCAGGCAGGCGTTGCCCGCCGGGTTCAGGCCGCTGACGTGATAGTCGCTGTAGGCGGCGGCGAAGTTGATCCACATCGCCCCGGTCAGGTTGATCGTCAGATTGGCCCCGCCCTGCTCATAGAGCGGCGTCGAGCGGACGATGAAAGCCTCATCCGTCGAATAGAGATAGGACGAGATCGAGCCCTTGGTGCGGGCCAGATCGGTCGCCTCGGCCACGGCGGCGTCGGCCTCCATCGTCACCACGAACAGGACCGGGCCGAAATGCTCCTCGGCGTAGAGGTCGGGCGCGGACCCATCGACGCCCAGCACCAGCGGCGTCAGGGTGCGCGCCTGGGGGAACTGCGGGTGGGCGTAGGGCGCGGCTTCGCGCAGGACGCGGAGGCCGGGACGCCGCTCCACGGCCCCGCGCACGTCGGCCACAGCCTTCAGGCTGACCTCGCCCTGGACGGCGCCCATGATTCCGGCGGCCAGGGCCGGGTCTTCGGCGATGGCGTCGATCTGGGCGACCAGGGCGGCGGCGAAGGCTTCGGCCAGAGCGGGGGCGACATAGACCACCTGCGGACTGGTGCACATCTGGGCCGAGAACAGGCTGGCGGCGCGCGCCACGGCGCGGGCGGCGGCGTCCAGATCGGCGACGGATTCGACCACCACGGTGTTGACGCCCGCCGTCTCGGTGAACAGCAGCTTGCCCGTCACCGTCCGTTCCAGATGGCCGCCGTAGCGGGGGCTGCCAGTGAAATCGACGATCTGGACGGCGGGATGATCGACCAGAACCTGAGCCACCGGCTCGGCCAGGGTGTCGACGGCCAGGGTGATCAGGTTGGGATCGAAGCCGAAGTCGGCCAGCACCCGGCGGCACTCGCGCGCCACGATGGCCATGGGCAGGACGGCGATGGGGTGGGGCTTGAGGATGACCGGATTGCCGGTCGCCAGGCTGGCGAACAGGGCCGGATAGGCGTTCCAGGTCGGGAAGCTGGCGCAGCAGATGACCAGGCCGATCCCGCGCGGGACCAGGACATAGGTCTTGTCCAGACTGACCGCTTCGCCGGCGAAGTCGCGTTCGTAGCGGGCGCTGCGGGTCACGTCGCGCATGGCCTTGGCGGCGTAGGCCAGGGCCTCGATACCCCGGTCCAGGGCGTTGGGGCCGGAGCCGCTGAAGGCCTGGGTATAGCTCTGACCCGCGACGTGCATGACGGCCTGGGCCATTTCGAAGTTCGCGTCGTAGAGGCGCGTCGCCATCTCGGCGCACAGGGCCAGGCGCAGTTCCGGATCGGCGGCGCGCCAGTCGGGCCAGGCGGTCTGGGCCGCCACGATCAGGGCCTCGGGATCGCAGCGCGGATAGGTGATCCCCAGCGCCTCGCCGGTGAAGGGCGAGACCTCGGCGCCGACGCGGTCGATCACGCCGGGCAGGTCCAGGTCGAAGGGACGATTGAGCTGGGCCTCGAAGGCGGCCTTGCCCGCGACGGGCTTGTCCGGGCCGTGGATCTTGGTCGAGGGCGAGTCCTTGAACGGCGACCAGGCGGCGCGGGCGGACACGGCCTTGATCGCGGCCTCGATCAGGTCGGCGTGACGTTCGACGAGGCCGCGGCGGGCCTCGGCGGCGGGGAAGGGCACGTTCATGCTCAGCCCATCCGTTCGACGATCATGGCCGAGCCGACGCCTTGCGCGCCCGCGGCGACGACCAGACCGTAACGGCCTTCGCAGGCGTCCAGCGCATCGAGCAGGGACGACAGCAGGATAGCGCCGGTGGCGCCCATCGGGTGCCCCTTGGCCAGATGGCCGCCGCCGACATTGACCTTGTCGCTCAGCGTCGGGTGTTCCCGCGTGAACTTGGCGATGGTGACGGCGAACGCCTCCATGAACTCGATCCTGTCCATGTCGGCCAGGGTCAGCCCGGCCTGGTCCAGCACCCGGTCCATCGCCGTGAAGCCGGCGGTCAGGGAGGCGGCGGGATCGCCCCCGGCCTCGGTCCAAGCGATGATGCGGGCGCGGGCGCCTTTGGCCTGGCTGGAAATCAGTGCCAGCCCGGCCCCGTCGCTCATCGGCGGGGCGTGCGACACGGTATGGCGGTGGTCAATGACCCTTCCCTCCAATGCCTCGCCGTAAGGCGCGGCTAGGGCGGCGAAGGCGGGTGGCAACGACGCCAGACTCTCGCTGCTGGTCTTCGGGCGCGCGGCTTCCTCGTGCGACAGGCCGTTCAGGGGAATGCGTGAAGCGGTCAGGGGCGTGCTCTCGGCGAAGGCGGTGCGCTGCTGCGAGGTGAGGGCGGCGGCGTCCATCTCGGCGCGCGTGACGCCGATGTCCTCGGCCAGACGGTCGGCGGCGACGGCGACGGGGAGGTAGCGGGTGCGCGGCGGGAAGCTGGCGTCCTCATAGTAGTCAGCCTTGTCGCCCATGAAGGGGACACGCGACATCATCTCGACCCCGCCGGCCAGAGCCGAACCCACGGCGCCCGTCTGAACCAGGGCCGCTGCCTGACCCACGGCGGTCAGGCCCGATACGCAGTAGTTGTTCAGGGCGAAGGCGAAGGCGGCGTCGTCCAGACCCGCGTGCATCTTGCTGACCAGGGCGACATTGGCCCCCTGGGCGCCGACCTGGCCGACGCAGCCCAGGATCAGGGCCTCGGCGGCGCGGGGCGCATGGCCGCGCGCCTCCATGGCGTCGATCAGGCCCGTGACCAGTTCGTGCGGCTTCAAGGCGGCCAGCCCGCCGTCGGGGCGGGCCTTGCCGCGCGGGGTGCGGACGGCGTCGTGGATATAGGCGCTCAACGGATCAACCCTTTGTCATCTGGTCGCCGCGCGCCCAGGTGCCGTGGAAGCCGGCGGGCACACGAACGGGCAGCAGGACGCGCGCCAGCGGTCCAGCCTCGAAGTTCTGGGCGTCGATCACCTGCACCTCGGACCGGCCGGTGTTTTCATCGGTGACGAAGGCAATGACATAGCCGTCGTCCTCGGCCCGTGCGTCGATGCGCGGGGCGAAGGCCGGTTCGGAGCCGAACATCTGCGGCTCGTAATCATAGGTTCGCGCGGCGCCCGTGGTCAGGTCGTACTTGATCAGGCCCTTGAAGCGCTGAAGCTCCGTCTTCGACATGGCCACGTGATAGGACCACTGGGTCGGCTGGGCGTAATGGTCGAGGTTGACGACCGGGAACTCGCCAATGCGGTCGTCCAACTGGCGCTTCTTCACCTCGCCGGTGCGCATGTTCATCCGCCATTCGACGGGCACGGCGTTCAGCGCCAGCACATTCACCATGGCCGCATAGGGGCCGTAGGCCGGGTTCGGGGGATAGCCGTTGGGCGTCATCATGCAGGCGGTCATGACCACCTCGTCGCCGTCCTCCCAGCTGTTGACGACGTGGTAGATGTAGCAGCTATCCGTCTCGAACCAGCGGATCTGGTCGCCGCGGCCTCGGCGTGGCGCCACGCCGAATCGGGCGGGCTGGTCGGCGAAGTGGATGTTCCACTGGCTCTTGCGCAGGCCGGCGTCGGTGAAGACCACCGGCAGGTCGTGCAGGATGACGTAGTTCTCGGTCAGGCCCATGTCGTGCGGCAGACGCGGCCCCGGCAACTCGACGCGCTCGAAATGGGTCAGCTCGTTATTGGCGCTGACCGTGCCGTAGGTCATCCACGGCTCGTAGAGGGAATAGTCGAAGAAGACGAACTCGCCAGTTCGAGGATCGACCTTGGAGTGGGCCGAGACGTGGCGCGGTAGCTTGCCGCCGAAGGTCTCGATTCCGACCGTTTCCAGCGTGCGCGCATCCACCCGGACCGGATGACCCGAGATGTACCACAGGGCCATCAGGGAGCCGTTGTGCAGGACCACGTCGGTATTGGCTGTGTCCTTGTAAACCTTGTCGCCGCGCGGCGAGGCGGGATTGGCCCGTGTCGAAGGCAGCATGACCCCGCCCGCGCCGCACCCGCCGTTCAGGTCCGCCACATGGTCCGCCGAGCGGACGTAGCGATTGCGGTACTCGGCCTTGCCGTTCTCGAAATAGATGGCGTGCAGCATGCCGTCGCCGTCGAACCAGTGGTGCATCCCCGCGGGCGCCTGAGCCGGGTTCGGGCCGTTGCGATAGAAGCAGCCGTAGAGGTCTTTCGGGATCTCGCCGATCACCTCCAGGTTCAGCGCCGTCGTCTCCTTCGCCACGGGTTCATAGGCCCCCTGAAGATAGGGGTTCAGCGTGTTCAAAGGGCTGAGCGGTCCGGTTTCGATCCGGCGGGCGTCGTCGGCCATGACGGCTATTCCTTCCCTGTTCGTGAGCGAGGTCGCGCCTCGCTCTACCTTGTCTGCTGCGACCATGAGCGGTTCGGTCGCTTAACGCAAGTTACTTTCACGGCGTCGGCGACAGCGTCGCGGCCATCAGTTGGTCAAAGGCGGCGTTGCCGTCGGTGAAGGTCTGCCAGCCGTGCAGATCCAACAGGGCGGCGGCGTGGGCGGCCAGGTCGTCGGGGGCGAAATCGCCGGCGAAGGCCAGGCCGGGCCCCTCGATTCGCGCGGCGAGCCGCACGCGCCCGGCCCCCGCCACCAGGGTCTCGCCGTTCAGCGGACAGTCCGGCGCCATCAGCCAACTGGCGACCGGGGCGACCCGCTCCGGCGCCATGCGGGCGGCGCTGACGGCGTCCAGATAGTCGGCGGTCATGCCGGTGGCGGCGTAGGGGGCGATGGCGTTGCAGGCCACGCCGTGTGACCCGCCTTCTAACGCGATGACCCGCATCAGGCCGATCAGCGCCGCCTTGGACGAAGAATAGGCGGCCATGCCGTGGACCCCGTGCAGACCCGCCGCCGAGGTCGACATCAGGATGCGGCCCGAGCCCTGGGCGCGCAGATGGCGATAGACGGGCAGGGTGGGGGTCAGGGCGCCGAAGAAGTTCACCTCGAACACCTGCCGAAAGGCGTCGGTGGTCTGATTGTGCAGGGTCCGGGCCTCGGGCGCGCCCGCATTGTTAAGCAAGCCGTCGACGCGACCGAAGGCGTCCAGAGCGGCGGCCAGCAGCCGCTCGCCGGAATCGGCCTCCTCGACAGCAAGCGGTGCGGCGACGGCGCGACCGCCCAGGGCGCGAATCTCGGCTACGACCGCCTCGGCCGAGCCGGGCGCATCGGCCGGGCGAGAGCGGGTGTTGACCACCACGCCGGCCCCGCGCCGCGCCAGGTCCAGTGCATAGGCCCGGCCTAGACCGCGCCCGGCCCCGGTGACGATGACGACCTGATCCTGAAGCGCGCTCATGCGTCTGCGCCTTCGGTCTTGGGGGCAGAATTGCCGGCGGCCTTCGGCCGGGGCCAAGGCAGGAAGCGGGGGGTGCGGGCGCAGTAGGCGGCCCAGGCCTCAGGCCGGGTGCGCGCCATGTGCTGCTCTTTGAACGGCGCTGCGGATGCGTAGCCCATGAACCAGCCGGTATAGAGGGGGGCGAAGATCGTGACCCACCCCCATGGATGCGCCAGGGCCAGCACGAACCAGCCCGCCCACATGACGCTCTCGCCCAGATAATTGGGGTGGCGGACAAAGGCCCAGGCGCCGGTATCCAGCAGGCCGCCGCGGTTGGCGGGCGCGCGCTTGAAGGCCGCCAGCTGGCGATCCGCCGTGCTCTGCAACAGGAATCCGGCCAGCCAGACGATTACGCCCAGGGCCAGCAGCGCGGTCGGACGCGGCGTCGGCGCCGTCAGGATGAAGGCGAAGGGCGCGCACCACAGCCAGACGGTCACGCCTTGCAGCAGGTGGACCTGGAAGCCGCTCCACCACAGCCAGTTGGGGCCATGGCTCTTGCGCCAATGGGCGTAGGGCTGGCGCTGGGCGTGGATGTTGTGGCCCCAGGTCTGGACCGCCAGGCGGATCGACCAGACGCCGAGGCTGAGCAGGAACAGGCCGCTGAACAGATCCAGCGGTAGGCCGGACAGGGCGAAACCCGTCCCCGCCGCCGCCGCCGGGGCCAGCGGATAGGCCACGTCCATTAGCCCGTGATTGCGTTTCACCGTCCCCGCCAGCCAGCCCAGGGCGACCACGGCCAGGACCCCGCCGCCGCTAGCCAGCCAGATGAACAATGTTTCACGCAACAGGGACGGCGGCGCGGCGAAGGCGGCGGCGAAGGCCGCCAGAGGCGCGGCCATCATGACGTAATGCCATGCTTTTCCGCGCGTTTTCGAGGGCATGAAGAAGAGCCAGATCGCCACGAGCGCGACCCAGGCCGAGGCGGCCAGCATCCATCCATCCAGTCTCATGCGACGGCTCCTTTCATGACTTGCGTAAAAAGACTTGCAAACAAGGTTCGTTAGCGCAAGCTTCGGCTTGACCGCTGGAGCATCTGATCAACGGAGCCGGGGCGCGGTCGAGGGAGCGAAACATGAGGAAGACCGCATTCAGCGCATCGGTCGCGACGCTGCTGCTGGCCACGGGGATGGCCGCACCCGCCATGGCCCAGACCACGCCGACCGAGGGCGCCGTGACGCTCGGCGACGTCGTCGTCACGGCCCAGCGTCGCGAACAAAGCCTTCAGGACGTGCCGATCGCCGTCACCGCCTTCAACGCCGAGACGCTGGAGCGCACGGCGGCGACGGGCATTCAGGACGTGGCGGGCAAGGCGCCGGGCGTGACCCTGACCCAGTTCAACATCGGCGAGCCGCAGATCTTCATTCGCGGCGTCGGCACCACCAGCGATTCCGCCGCCAGCGACCCCTCCATCGGCGTGTCGATCGACGAAGTCTCCATCGGCCGCGCGGGCGCCAGCTCACTGGCTTTCCTCGATGTCGAGCGGGTCGAGATCCTGCGCGGGCCGCAGGGCACCCTCTACGGCCGCAACGCCTCGGGCGGAGCGCTGAACGTCTATACCAAGAAGCCGCGTTTCGAGAACTCGGCCCAGATCACCGGCCGTCTCGGTAGCTTCGAAGAGCGCGGCGTCGAGGCCATCCTGAACCGCCAGCTGGGCGAGGACACCGCCGGTCGTCTGGCCCTGCGCTGGAACCAGAACGACGGCTACGCCGAGAACGTGCCGACCGGCCGGGGCCTGGAGGGCGGCGAACAGTTCGGTCTGCGCGCCCAAGTGCTGCACAACGCCGGCGACTGGAGCTTCCTGGGCGGCGTCGACTACTCCAAGGACGACATGCAGGGCCACGCCCGCATTCCCGTTCTGGCCTCGTCCACGCCCGCGCCCTTCGTGACCCTGGTGAACAGCCTGCGCGCCGGTCTGGACGTGCGGCAGAGCTTCTCTTCGGCCGACAATTATCAGAAGCGGGAAAACTGGGGCCTGACCGGGCGCGCCCAGTGGTCGGGCGCCGAGAACTTCGACGTCATCTCCCTGACCTCCTATCGCGACAACGACTACAGCTGGCGCGACAACCTGGGCGGACTGCCGTTCCCGGGCTTCCCCCTGTCGGTCGATGACCGCGCCAGCGAGGCGGCCAAGCAGATCAGCCAGGAATTCCGTCTGACCTCCAAGTCCGGCTCTTCGATCGACTGGGTCGCTGGCGTCTATATGTTCCGCGAAGAGGTCGAGCGGTCCGAGCGGTTCGTGGTGCAGACTGCCCTGCCAATCGCACCGCCGTCGCTGGGCGGCGACACGACCTTCAATCAGGAGGCCACCAACTCCAGCTACGCCGTGTTCGGCCAGGCCACGATCCCTTTCGCCGACATCTGGGAGCTAACCGCCGGCGCGCGCTGGACGCATGACGAGCGCGAAGTGCATCAGGTCGCCCTGGACAATGAGAACGGCGCCAACGCCCCTCCCGGCATTCCGCTGGGGCCGACCGGTTCGCCTTATAACGTCAAGGCCGACGCCACCTTTGAGGAACCGACGTGGAAGCTGGCGCTGGCGGTCGAGCCGATCGACAACATGCGGTTCTACGTCAGCTATGATCGCGGCTACAAGGCCGGCGCCTTCCCCAGCGCCGCCCAGACCGGCGCCCAGGCGACCAAGCCACTGCGTTCCGAACTGCTAGACAACTACGAGATCGGCGCCAAGACGACGCTGGCGGGCGGGCGACTGCGCTTCAACGCAGCGGCCTTCATGCTCGATTACACTGACCTGCAGGTCTATGAGCTGCTGGGCCTGACCCTGGTCACGTCTAACGCCGAGGCCGAGGTGCGGGGCTTCGAGGTCGAGACGGCGCTGGCGGTGAACCATAACATCACCATCGGCGGCTCCTACACCCAGCTGGACGCCAAATACACGTCCAACGCCGTGTCGGGCGCCCTGGCCCTGCCTTACAAGGGCAACCGTCTGCCTCGCTCGCCGGAAAGCCAGTTCACCCTCTACGCCGACGGTCAGTGGGACGCCTTTGGCGGCACGCTGTCGGCGCGGGCGGACTATCAGTGGACGGATGACTTCTACTTCGATCCGTCGAACGCGCCTGAGGTGCTGGTGCCGTCCTACGGCCTGATCAGCGCCTTCGCCTCGTGGGAAGCGCCGAGCGGCCTGAAGGTCTCGGTTTACGGCAAGAACCTCGGCGACGAGGAATATCAGCAGCACATCATCAAGAACGCCAACATCGGCTTCAGCGTCTTCGGCGCCCCGCGCTCCTTCGGCGTGGCGGTCAGCAAGACCTTCTGACGGTCCTTCCTGTCCTCCAACTATTGCCCGTCCGGCCTCGCGCCGGCGGGCGATTTCTTATGGGCTCGCCGTCCCGGCCGCAGCCTCGAGCTCCCATCGGACGCGACGTGGGTCCAGCGGCTCGCCGCTGTCCAGATCGCAGACCACGGGTGTGATCGCCTCGCCGCTGGCGCGGTCCACCAGGGTCAACGGAGCCTCGCCGGGTTCGACTAGCCATCTCTGGCTCCAGCCGTGCATGGCCAGGACGATGGGGTAGAGGGCCAGGCCCGCCTCGGTTAGCCGGTATTCGAAACGCACGGGCGCGGTCTGATAGGGACGCTTTTCCAGCACGCCTTGCAGCACCAGACGGTTCAGTCGGTCGGCGAGGATATTGGTCGCCACGCCCAGGGCGGCATGGATCTCGTCAAAGCGGCGCAGGCGGAAATAGGCCGCCGACAGGACGGCCCAGCTCCAGTAGTCGCCCATGATCTCGGTCGAGCGGTCGATGATCGGACGATCCGTCTCGATCGGCGCCGAGCGTCGTCGGCGCGAAGTCGGGGGAGGGATGATGATGAGGCCCGGACCCGGCTTCCAGTCGACCTTGTCGGGTTTCACCTCGACGCCGTGCGCGCGCGTAAGGACGGCGGGCTTCAGCCGACGACCGGTCTCGCGGTCGAAAAAGGCGATGGCGTAGCGTTCCTGAAGCGGGGACTGGGCCCAGACCTTCTCCCACTGGCCCTGCACCACGGCGACGCCGAACATATCGAGGCCCATCTCGGTCAGGCGATATTCCGTCCGCGTGCCGGGCGCGACCTGCTCCTGGCTCAGCAGGCCGGCCGCGACCAGCTTCTGCAGTCGGTCGGTCAGCACGCTGCGCGGCGTCCCCAGGCGTTCGCGCCACACGCCGAAGCGTCGCACGCCGTAGAAGGCCTCGCGCATGATCAACTGGGTCCAGGCGTCGCCGGTGATGGCGAAGGCTCGCGCCACGGGATTGCCCATGATCAGGGATCGGATGTCGGGTTCAGTCAAATCTCTACCTGGCCCCCATAGGCCTTTGTCGCCGTGTCGCGGATGCGACCCGTCCCGCTGGTGTTGGCAGACCTATCCATCCCTCACATTGCCGTCAAACAGTGGGCGCAACAGTACGAGACGGGAGCATGGGGTGCGCGTCATCTGATCAAGGGACAGAAGAACCTCGCTGATGTAGATTGAGCTGGGCTGTGCCTGAAATTATCAATGTCCAATGTATGTCGGCTGATCCAAGCTACGGCGCATCTATGCCTCTCCGGGAATGAAAGAGAACGTCTGATTGCCCGCTCGATCTCCATGTCTGCTCCTGATGCTGTGGACGGCTCTCCAACCCACCGGCGGCGTTAGGCCTCCGGCAGGGCTGGAGTAGAGCCATGGAACAGGTAGCCACGATTGGTTTGGACGTCGCGAAGTCGGTGTTTCAGGTGCACGGCGTCGATGCTGAGGGCCGCGTCGTCATTCGACAGAAGCTGACGCGAGCGCGGCTGCTGAGTTCTTCGAAAAGCTGTCCCCTGTCTGGTCGGGATCGAAGCTTGCGGAACGGCGCATAACTGGGCGCGCGAACTGATTGGCCTGGACCACGACGTGAGCTACTCCCCGATGCTTTGAACAGTTTTCGGGGATATTTAAGCTACCGCCTGCGCCTGCTGATCGGTTTTGGTTCTGTTGAAGTAGACCACGGCAGGCGGTTGGCCGCCATGGGCACTGTGAGGTCTTCGATGGTTGTAGAAGGTGATCCAGGATCCGATGGCGGCCTTTGCCTGGCCGACGCTTGGGGGATAAGGGTGTAGATATGACTGATCTGCTCCGCGAAGTTGAAACGCCGGACGTTAAACTGTTCCGCTGAGATTTCCTTGGAAGGAGCGGAAGCCATGAAGGCATCGGCTTCTCGGGCGCCCAAAAGGCGTTCAACACTCAAGCAGGGCGCTGACTGCGTGCCGGCGGCGGAGATTAGTCGCCGCGCAAGGATCGGTCCGGCGACCAACTGGAAGAAGAAGTACGACGGTGTGCTGCCGACGGAAATGAAGCGGCTGAAGCAACTCGATAGCGAGGACGGCCGGCTCCGGGATTTGGTCGTCGACCTCTCGCTCGAGCGGGAGATGCTGAAGGCGTGATCCGGCGAAAGCTCTGAGGCCTGACCGCAAGCGCGAACGGGTTGCGGGCGTCTGCGGTGGCTGAACGCGCCGGCCCAAAGTCCAGCTTGAAACGGCGCTCAGCAATGCTCACGCTCAAGTATCTGACTGTAATGAGAATTCGTCGTGCTTCCGGGCACCCAAACCGGCCGAACCAACAGTATGGACACTTCTGGTATATTGTATACGGTATATCCCTCACTACAGGCCAATGGAGGGAACGATCATGAGGCTGAGGGGACAAGGAGGGATGCAGCGGGGGCTGCGTAAGGGTCTTCTGACCGCAGGGGTGAGCTTGGGGGCGCTGGCTGCGCCGTTCGCGGTCCACGCTCAGACGACGACGGCGCCCGAGGGCGAGGCGTCGCTGGTCGATGAGGTCGTGGTGACCGGTTCGCGTCTGCAACGCAGCGGATTGGACGCGCCGACGCCGACCATGGCCATGACCGCCGAAACGATCGAGGCCAAGGGCATCACCAACATCGCCGACATCCTCAATGAGATGCCGCAGGTAGCCACCGGCCTGTCGAACGCCAACACCAGCTATAGTTTCGGCAACATCGGTCTGAACCAGGTTAATCTGCGCAACCTGGGCGTCCGCCGCACGCTGACGATGGTGAACGGCCGTCGCAGGGCCGGCACGCCCGACGACTCCAACTTCCTGGCGTTCGATCTGAGCAATATTCCGGCCGCCCTGGTGAAGCGGGTGGAGGTCCAGACCGGCGGCACCTCGGCCGTGTACGGCGCTGACGCCGTGGCGGGCGTGGTCAATCTGATCCTCAAGGATGATTTCGACGGCCTTGAAGCCAACGTCCAGTATGGATCGGACGAAGGGGGCGATTACGACACCTTGACCTACGGCCTGACCGCCGGGGTCAACTATGATCGGGGCAATGCGGTTCTGCATGTCAGCCGCACCGAAAGCGGCGGTCTGACGCGAGGCGACCGAGGCCTCGGCACGGCCTACCGCTTCGTATCGAACCCGGCCAACAAAACGAGCGACGACGGCATCCCGGCGCGGATCCCGATGCGCGACCTGCGTTACGCCTATTTCGCCCTAGGCACGCCGACGGGCTATCTGCCGTTCGGTCAAAACGGCGCCTGGACGGACGTCATCTTTGATTCCGCCACCCAGACCTTCCGCCCGCTGAGAGCCGGAGAGCGCGGGGTGATCGACGGCTCCTATTCTACGGACGAGGGCGGAACTCAGGACGCCGACACCCTGATTGCGCCTCTGGAGCGCACCAACCTCTACGCCAAGGCCGACTATCGGCTGAACGACCAGCTGAAGGTCTTCACCGAAGCCGTCTTCGCCGACATCACCGCCCGTGACCGCATCAGCGCCGTGTTCGACTCCTGGAGCGGCGCGGTCTCGATCGACAATCCCTTCATGCCGACGGCGGTGCGGAACGGTTTGGTCGCTGCGGGCGAGGATTCTATGCAGTTCGCCCGCTCGCATGACGAGTTCGGCATGCGCGGCACCGACATGAACCGCAAATATTACAGCATCGCCGCGGGGCTGGAAGGCGAGTTCGGCGAGAGCTGGAAGTGGTCGACCGTTTTCGAATACGGCAAGTCCCAGGCGATCAATCGCAATCTGAACGACCGTATCGACGAGCGCTGGTTCGAGGCCCTGGACGCCGTTCGCGATCCCGCCACCGGCGCTGCGGTCTGTCGCAGCGCGGATGCGCGTGCGCGGGGCTGCGTGCCTGTCAACATCTTCGGTCAGGGCACGATCTCGCCCGAAGCGGTCGACTATATCCGCGCCGATCACTCCTCCACCACGGACACCAGCCAGACCCTGATTCAAGGGCTGATCGCGGGCGATCTGTTCCAGCTGCCGGCCGGAGCGGTGAAGGTGTCGGCGGGCGCCGAATATCGCAAGGATGAGATCGACTTCCGCCCGTCCTACGTCTGGGAGCACGCGCTGGGCTTCTTCGCCAGCCAATTCTCGCCGGTCAAGGAAAGCAATGACGTCCGCGAAGCTTTCGCTGAAGTTCTGGTGCCGCTGGTCCGCGACCAGCCGTTCGTGCACTCGTTGGAGATCGAAGGCGCCTACCGCGTTTCGGACTATGAGCGCGCCGGCAGCGTCGATTCTTGGAAACTGGCTGGGTCATGGGCGCCGATTCCGGACATCCGTTTCCGTCTGACCAAGGCGACCGCCGTGCGCGCGCCGTCTCTGGGCGAGATGTTCAATCCCGGCAGCCGAGGCGCTTCGGGTCTGAGCGATCCTTGCGACCCCAACCTGCTTGACAGCGGCACCGAAAATCGACGCAAGAACTGTCTGGCTCTGGGCTTCGATCCGGTCAACTGGGATCCGAACACGCGCCGCATGACCACCCTGGTCTTCAGCACGGGCAATCCGGATCTGGGCGTCGAGGAAGCGGACACCATGACGGTCGGCGCGGTAGTGCGTCCGCGCTTCCTGCCGGGGTTTGCCTTCTCGACCGACTACTACAAGATCAAGCTGGACGGCGGCATATCCCGTATTGGGGCGCAGCAAACGGTCGACAACTGCGTTGACCTGCCATCCCTGGACAATCAGTTCTGCGGCATGCTGACCCGCCGGCCGGACGGCAATCTCTATGAGGTGCGCGACAGTTACATCAACGTCGCCTCCTTCGAGGTGGAGGGGGTCGATTTCGAGGCCACCTATCACGCCGAGGTGTCGGATCTTTTGGGACGCGATGGCGACTTCGGTCGGATCAGCCTGCAGGGGGTGGCCTCCTATCTGAAGCACAACATCTTCATTGATCGAGATGTGGCGACCGGCGAGGAGACCGCCTTCGACTATGCCGGCGAGGCGGCCAATCCTCAGTGGCGCGGCATGTTGAACGCCGGCTATTATCGCGGGCCTATCCAGGTGAACTGGTCCAGTCGGTTCGTGGATGAAACGGTGACGAACAACCGGCTGCCGAACCCGGCCGAAGATATCGGCAGCTACTACAATATCCCGTCGGTTTGGTATCATGACCTCTCGATCGCGGTCGACACGCCGATGGACGTCCGGTTTACTGCCGGCATCCGCAATCTGTTCAACGAAGGGCCGCGTGATCACCCCTCAACCGCACGCGGCAACCTGGGGATGGACGACCTGATCGGTCGCTTCTTCTTCCTCGGCGCCAAATGGCGTTTCGGCGGACAGTAGGCGCAACCCCAGGCGCCGGAGAAGGGGCGGTTTTCAACCGCCCCTTTTTCCACGCCCGATAAAGGTCGCAGATAAAAAAGGCGGGTCGTTCGACCCGCCTTTTTCTATTCCCCAATCGCAAGTTCCTCAGTCGAAGGGGCGCATCTGGTAGGCCGAAGGGGGAGCCTGGTGCAGCAGTTCGCGCACGAAAAAGTCCCAGCGACGACGTTGATAATAAGGGACGTCGTCCAAGAAGTGATCGGCGTTTGGCACCATCAAGAAGTCGAAGTCCTTGTTGGCCTTGATCAAGGCGTCCACCAGGCGCAGCGAGGCGAGCGGCGGCACGTTCTCATCCAGTTCGCCGTGGGCGACCAGCAGGCGGCCCTCCAGCTTGGGCGCCCACACGATGTTGGAGTTTTCGTCGTAGAGCGGGCCCAGTTCGCTGCCCATCCATTGTTCGTTCCAGGTCGCCTTATCGAGCCGGTTGTCGTGATTGCCCGAGGCGGTGACGCCGACCTTGTAGAACTCGGGGCGGCGGGTCATGGCCCTCACCACGTCATAGCCCCCGGCCGAGAAGCCGTAGATGCCGACGCGCTCGGGGTCCATCCAGGGGTTGCGGGAGGCGATATCGCGGATTCCGGCGATGTGGTCGTCCAGCCCGACGCCATGCAGGTTTTTGTAGGCGACCTGTTGGAAAGCGCGTGAACGTCCCCAGGTGCCGCGACCGTCGATGGTCACGGCGATGACCCCCAGTTGAGCGATGGAGTTGGCGTTGCGCCCGGTCATTGCCGCCTCGAAAGACTTGGGTGTCATCACATGGTGTGGTCCGGTGTAGACGTCTTCGATGATCGGATATCGCTTGGCCGGGTCGAAATCGGCGGGCTTGAACAGGGCGCCGTAGATGGGAGTGACGCCGTCGGCGGCCACAGTCTGGAACGGCTCGGGCAGTCGATAGCCCGCCGCCAGATAGGCGCTGATGTCCGCGCGCCCCAGCTCCATGAGGATCCGGCCGTCGCTGGAACGACGCAGGACCGAGCGGGTCGGCTGGTCGATGGTCGACATGTTGTCGACGAAGAAGCGTCCATCGGGAGAAACCGAGACGTCATGATCCATGGCCTCAGGCGTCAGCAGGCGCAGCTGCCCGCCGGTCGTGGGCGCCGAATAGAGGTGACGCAGGTAAGGATCTCGCCCCGCCTCGCGGCCCGAGCCGACGATCAGAACGCGCTTCGCCTTGCGGTCCTGACCCGCCACGGTGCGCGCGCGCCAATCGCCCGAGGTCAGCTGACGCCGCGCGCCCGTCACGGCGTCGACGGCGTAGAGATGGGCGTAGCCGTCAGGGTCTGCGGTCCAGAAGTGGGTGTTGGTCTTGTCGTCGTAGGACCAGAAATGGCCGTAGAAGTCGACATAGGTGTCGGACTTGTCCTCGGTCAGCAGCCGGGCCTCGCCGGTCGCCGCCTCGATGCGGTTCAGCTGCAGGGCGCCGTAGCCCCGCGTCGCGACGCGTTCAAACACCGCGCTGCTGTCGGCGCTCCATTCGTACCAGGGACCGCCGTAGTAGAGGACCGGCCGGGCCGGGGTTGCCATGGGTATGCGCCGCCCGCTCTCGACTTCGAAGAAGACGCCCTCGGCGGTCGGGACATCGGCGTCGCCGGTCAGGGGATAGATATAGTCCAGAACCCGCGGGGGGCCGCCATCCTTTGGCGTCGACTGGACGAGCGAGAGCCGTCGGGCGCCGTCGCGATTGATGCGATAGGTGGCGATGTAGCGGGAATCCGGCGACCAACGGATCGCGGGGGCCGTAGTCGGCTGCGACGTGCCCTGGGCGGCCATCTCCTTCAGGTTGATCAACGGCGTGGCGTAGGGCGAAGCCTCGCCGTCCTGGGTCAATCGCCGCTCGGCGCCGTCGGCCGTCGAGACGACGACCAGGTCTCCGTCCTTCACTTCGGCGCGCCAGCGGCCGTCCGGCGAAACCACGCCCTTGGCCGCCTCCACCGCCGCGTGGACCGCGCCGGTCGCGGGATCGAAGCGCCAGTTGCGGCCGTCGTAGGCGAACGTCAGCTCGCGGGTCTTGTCGTCGAGCTTCAGTCCCCTGAGCCGCAGATCCTTGCGCGCCAGAGGCTTGCCCGAGGCGGCGGCCAGCGCCGCCGTCATGGCCTCATGATCGAACAGGGGGCGGGTCCGGCCCGAAGTCGGGTCGACCAGCACATAATCGCGGCCCGCCGGCGTCCGCCGTTCGAACCAAAACTCGGCGCCCTCGCCGATCCATTGCGGCCGGATGCTGAGATTGTAGATCAGCTCGTCGACGTGCTGCGGCAATACCGCCTCGGCGCGAGCGTAAACGGCGGGCGACATGGCGACGGGCGCGGCGGCTTCGACGCCGGCCAGGGCCGGTGTTGCGAAGGCCGGACCGATGGCCAAGGGCGCCGCGCTGCTCATCAGCAGTACGGCCAGGGCGGGTAGGCGCTTCATCAGTTCCCCCTATATCGGATATAGTATTCGATTTTAGTATTTGTGAGGCTGATGTCCGACGCCGTCAAGCGCTACGATCGGCCGGCGGCTGACTCTGGCGTGAGCTTGTTTGGAAGCCAGCCTGAGAGGTTGTGCCGTGATGTCCCGAAGGCCGAGGTCGTAACGGGCCTCGACATCGCGGGCTCCGACAAAGGCCTCAGAGCGCGTTCGAGATCGGCCGACGACTTGCGCGTCGTAATTGCGTTCCGCGCGCGGTAGGCTGGGACGGGCGACCGGCCCGGCTTTTCGACTCAATCAACTGCATGGCCGTATCTCCGCTTGAAATCCGCACCCTGTCCGACCGCCTGATGGAGGTGGTCCGAGACATGATACTGTCCGGCGCGATCGCGCCGGACGTCCCGATCCGGCAGGATGCGTTGGCGGCGGGCCTGAACGTTTCCAAGATTCCCCTGCGAGAAGCGCTGGTGCGCCTGGAGCAGGACGGGCTGGTGGTGTCGCAAGCCAACCGGGGCTTCTTCGTGCGAGGCATGAGCGCGACCGAGGCCGAGGAGATTTTCAAACTGCGCCTCAAGCTCGAGCCGGAGGCGGCGGCCCAGGCCTGTCTCGCTGCCGACGAGCAGCAGCGCGGGGCGGCCCGGCGCGTGCTGGCCGAATTGGACGCCGCAGCGGCCGCTCATCTGCCGAGCGTCGGACGATTAAATCGCGCCTTCCATATGGCGCTGACTCAGCCCGGCGGCCTGGTGCTGACGGCTGAGATCACAGCGCGTCTGCACGTTATGGCCGACCGCTATGTGCGCAAGCATCTGGAACATGGCGATCGTCACGTGACGGCCGAAGCCGAGCACCACCACATCCTTCAGGCCTGGCTGGCCCGCGACGCCGAGACTGTCAGCCGTCTCGTGGAAGCCCATCTGGAGCACACCCTGCGCGACCTGCGCGACGAGTTCGCGAGCGCCGCCGGAACGGCGGAGCAGCTGGAGCGCCAACCTATCTGTTCAGTCTCGCTATGCTGATCGCTGTTGAACGCCGCGCATACTCGCGACCTCCGCCTCGGAAAACGCCTGCCGTCGCTTTCTCGCAAAGCGGATCGATCCATCGACGCGCCGAGCCCTCAGCGGTTGCGGCCCACCGGGTCAACGCTTGCGGCGCCAGCCGCAGCCCGTAGGGCGCAAGCCGGGGTTGAAGGGGAACGGACGGCGCTCCTCACCGCGGGGAAGATGAAGGTTTAAAAGGCCAAGCTTGTCAGACAATGCCGGCGCCATCACGTCTCTTCAAGTCAAGCTGGACCGGACGACTGCGGGTTTGGGAGTGCGAGAACTCGCTAAGGGCGGCGGACGTCGCTTCTCAACAATCCAACGTTGAGTCCGGAGGACGGGATATCAGTCGCGTCCTTTGGACAAAGTGCAAATGCGCCTCGAAGCATCAGGTGTGATCTTCATCCCCGCTGACCCCGGAGGCGAGCAGGCGTTCGAGCGCGGGCTTGATCCCCGGTCAAACGCCTTGCTGTCGCGCCATTTGACGAAGCTGACGTTTCCCTATCCCGTTGACGTGACCCCCGTTTCTCACCCAGCCATAACGAGAGTCCAAGGTTGATCTGGGTAGAGATTGGTTGGGTTGGCAATAGGGCGGCCTGCGCAGCCGTCAACCAGCGCAGCAGGCCGCCCGGCGTTTCCAGCAAGGGTTTGCGCGTAGGCCTGCGGCGTCAGCCAGCCGAGCTTCGAGTGCGGTCTCCGCTCATTGTAGTCACGCCGCCAGGCCTCCAGCACCGCGCGGGCATGCGGCAGGGATCGAAACAGCGTCTCGTTCAGCAGCTCGTCACGCAGGCGCCCGTTGAAGCTCTCATTGAAGCCGTTCTGCTGGGGCTTGCCTGGCGCGATGTAATGCCAGCCGACGCCGGTGTCGTCGGCCCACGCCAGGATGGCGTTCGAGGTGTATTCCGTGCCGTTGTCGCTGACGATGGTGTCCGGTCGGCCCCGCTGCCGGATGACGGCGTCCAACTCCCGCACTACTCGCGCGCCCGACAGCGAGGTATCAGCCACCAGCGCCAGACATTCTCGGGTGCAGTTGTCGATCACCGTCAGGATGCGGAAGCGCCGCCCGTCCGTCATCTGGTCGGCGACGACCCGGAGGGCGGCGCGTAGCAGCCAAGTCCAGCGACCAGCGCTGGTTGGCCACCAGCGGCAGGTCCAGCGGTCGCCGCGTGCCCATTGCTCGCTTCCGCCCGCCGCGCCGGCGCACCGTCAGCCGTTCCTCACGATAGATCCGCTGAACCCGCTTCTTGTTGACCGCATGGCCCTCGCGCCGCAGCAGGACGTGCAGGCGGCGGTAGCCGAAACCGGCGACGCTCCTGGGCGAGGGCCCTCAGCCGGTCGCGCAGGGCGCCGTCGTCCGGGCGCGTCGCCTGATAGCGCACGCTCGTCCGATCGACGCCCAGAACACGGCACGCCCGCCTTTCGCTCATCTCGTAGGCGGCTTGCAGATGACCAGCCGCCTCGCGCCAGCCGGCGGGCGTCACCACTTTTTTCCCAGCAGGTCCTTCAGGGCCACGTTGTCCAGCATCGCGTCCGCCAACATTCGCTTGAGCCGGGCGTTCTCGTCTTCAAGCGCCTTCAGCCGCCGAGCCTCCGACACGTCGAGCCCACCGAACTTGGCCTTCCATTTGTAAAAGGTCGCCGAGCTGACCCCATAACACCTACACACCTCCGCCGTCGTCACTCCGGCTTCCTGCTCCCGCAGGATCCCGATGATCTGCTCTTCCGTGAACCTTGATCGCTTCATTCTGTCCGTCCTTCGTTAGGGCGGACTCTAGCTATTCCTGGAGGAGTTTCAGGGGGTCACGTCAGCTGGACTCCAGCCCTTATGAGCACATGGGCTATCAGGGCTTCCGGCGGATCGCCGCGTTCGGACGGCGCTACGATCTGGAGCGGGGCAGGCTGGAAGCGGCCGATCCCTGGCCGGATTTCCTGAAGGCGCTTTTGAGCCGTCTGACCAGACAGCTCGACCTTGATGAAACAGCCTTCGTCCAGGCGCTGGTCAATGAATACGCCCCCGGCGCCGGGATCGGCTGGCACCGCGACAGGCCTGTCTACGCGGAGATCCTCGGCGTCTCCTTTCTCGCGCCCTGCGTCATGCGCCTGCGCCGGAAAGACCGGACGGGATGGCGTCGGTCAGCGGCGCCGCTGGCGCCTGGATCAGCCTATCGGCTGTCAGAAGAGGCGCGAAGAGACTGGGAGCATTCGATCTCGCCGATGACGGCGCTGCGTTATTCCATCACCTTCAGGACCCTGGCCTGACCGGAGACCCGCAGCATCTGTATAAACGTTAGGCGCTGGTGGCTGCTCCCGATTTGCAAGTAAGTTCCATAATGGTATTTCATCCAGATAGCGTAATATATCATTGACGGCTAACAATTTTGGAAGATAGCTTCTTTAAAGAAATTTGAAGGGGGCGGGTTATGGGCGTTCTGATCGCGGTGGCTGGGTTGTTGGCGGTTGCGTGGCTGTTCAGTATTCCAACGGACTTCCGAGCGCGGCGATGGCACTACATCCATATCGCCCTGATCGCTGCGCCATTCATAGCTGCGGCTTGGGCACCGCCGGGAATGGCGGCGGCGACTTCCATCCTGTTGATGAGCGGGGGCGTGTTGCTGGCCCTGTGTCTTGCCGCGTGGCTGGCGGGGACTTTGCTGCGAAATCACAGCTTGATGGACATCGCCTATCCCCTGATGGTCCTTGGTATGGCGGGTTTTGCGTTCAGCCAGTCGGTCTCGGGCGCCAGTCCGCACAGTCTGCTGCTGATGGGGTTGGTGGCCTTGTGGTGTGTGCGGCTGGTGTCCCACGCGGCTCGGACCAACTTCAAGGTCGAGCAAGAACCTTACGCCAGCCTGCGTCGCCGCTACGCCAAACGATGGTTCAGCTGGAGCTTCTTTGCGGTTTATGCCTTGCAGGGGATGATCCTATGGGCTTGGTGTGCGCCATTCGCCTTCGCGATGGCGGCGCCATCGGGCGATCTGTCCGTGACTGACCTGATCGGCGCGGGGGTGTGGCTCATTGGTTTCCTGTTCCAGGCGGTCGGCGACTGGCAGCTGAAACAGTTCAAGGTCAATCCCGCCAACCGTGGCCGGACCATGCAGAAGGGCTTGTGGAGCCTCACTCGTCACCCAAACTATTTCGGTGAGGGCATGATGTGGTTTGGCTATTTTCTGTTTGCGCTTCAGCACCCGTGGGGTTGGTTGACGCTGTTCAGCCCAATCTACGTCTACTGGTTCATGGGCTATGGATCGGCCGCGCCCGGTAATGAACGCCATATGCGTAAGACCCGTCCTGACTATGACGATTACGCTCGCCGGGTGCCCCGGATGTTCCCCCGCCTGCCGTTTGGCGGCCGGTCATGAGCGGCGTCGACTTGAGCGGCCGTGTGGCCATCGTCACCGGCGCCGGCAAGGGGTTGGGAAGGGCCTACGCCTTGGGTCTGGCGGCGCGAGGCGCGGCTGTGGTGGTCAACAACCGCCGCCATGCAGGCGAAAGCACCGAAGAGACCTCGGCCTGGTCGACGGCCGAGGCGATCAAGGCGGCGGGCGGACGGGCGGTGGCCAACTTTGGCTCGGTTGAAGCCGAAGACTCCGGCCTGGTCATGGTTCGTGATGCGCTGGACACGTTCGGACGGCTGGACATCGTCGTCGCCAACGCCGCAGCGCCTCAGGCGGCGGGGTTCAACAAGACGGATCTGGCGACCTTTCGCCATGTGTTCAATGTCGGCTTTCTAGGCACGCTGAACCTGCTGCACGCGGCTTGGCCGCTGTTTCGAGAGGTGGGCTATGGTCGGATCGTAACCACGACCTCCAGCGCCGGGCGTTTCGGCCAGCACGGCCTGTCGGCCTATGGCGCATCCAAGGCGGCGGTCGAGAGCCTGACGCGGACGCTGGCGGCGGAAGGGGCGCGCAACGGAATCCTGGCCAACGCCGTGTCGCCCTACGCCCTGTCGCAGATGACGGAGGGTTATATGCGATCCGATGTGGCCGAGCGGTTCACGCCTGACAAGGTGGTTCCGTTAGTCGCCTGGCTGTCCAGTCAGGACTGCACGATCAACGGCGAGGTCATCGTCGCCGGGGGCGGCCGCTTCCGTCGCGCGGGGCCGGTGGAGACGCCCAGCCGGGAAGGGGATGAGGGAAGCTTCGCCGCCCTCATGTCTGATCTGGCGACGACGCCCGGGCGGTCGTTCAGCAGTTCGAACCAGGCGTTTGACACCTTGCTGGTCGAGGCGGGCCTGGAGCCTCGCGCGCCGCTGGATTAGTTCTGATTGCCGGGAAGGCGCGCGGGCGTGACGTCAGCGTGTTGGACCGGCTGAGCGCAGCAACTGCAACGCACCACAGCCTGGAGCCGCTCGCCGCAGGCTTTGTGGGTGAGGATCAGAGGCTCTTCGCCCGGCGCATGAATGAAGCGATCGCCCCAGTGCATCATCTGCACGGTGATGGTGAAGATGGCGCGGGCCGGGGCGGATAGGCTGTAAAGGTAGCGGTCCGGCCTTTCCTGATACAGCCGCGTATGGGCCAGGCCGAGAAGTTGGAACTTGCGCAATCGATCCGACAGGATCGCGGGGTGCAGGCCTGTGTGCGTCTCGAACTCATCGAAGCGGTGGCAACCCATGAAGAAGGCGGCCAGAAGCTGGGCGGCCCGACGGTCTCCCATGGCCTGAAGGAAGCGACTGGGCTTGTCTTCGCCCCCTCTGACATCGTCAGCGCCTGAACGGGAGTTGCGAAAGCGACGCCCCTCGGCCGCCACAGAGGGCCCGGCACCGGGGCCTTCACGATAGGTGACGCCTTCAAGGGTCACGTCTCGCTCGCACCGTCCGCACACCGAACGTGAGCGCAGGGGCTGGCCGCATTTATGGATCCACATCGGCTGAACTGTCTGGTCGGGATTGTCCCATGCCAGCCGCCATTCGTCGCTAGCGGCGAAGATGGGGAACATGGCGATTCCCTTTTCGGTCAGCCGATAGCCGCCGCCGCGCTTGCTAGCCGACACCTTCTCCGCGCAGCCCGCCTCGATCAACTGGCTCAACCGTTTGGATAGGGTTGAAGGTGAGACGTGCAACAGGGCGATCAGATCGCTCCAGCTATCGACCCCGGCGAACATCGCCTCGATCAGCATCAGCATCCAGCGATCGCCGATAATGTCGAGCGTCGATAAGACCGAGCTGCGGCGTGCGGTATAAGGGTCGGTCATTCGAAGCCTGTCTCCTGCCCCTGTCTAGCTGAGAGAGGCAGGATTCAGCCAGTCTTTACGGTTCAGGCCGGTTGCAGGCGGCGCATGAGGAAGTCCAGCACCAGGGCATTGAAGCGTTCAGGCTGCTCAGCCCAGCCGAAATGGCCGACATCGGGCATACAGACGTATTCGCCGCCGATCTTGCCCGCCAGCTTCTCCATGACGGCAGGAGGTGCGGCGTTCAGGTCGTGTTCTCCTGCGATGCACAGCACGGGCCGGGTCGCCATCTTGGGCAGGATGTCGCGTCCATCGAACTGGGTGATGGCCTGGATGGCGGCGCGGAAAGTCTCCTCGCGCATCTGGGAGACGACATCGATCATCAGTTCGACGATGGGGCCGCCGGCGCCCGGAGCCATCATGTCGCGCAGCATTTTGGGCGCATATTCGGGAATGGTCTGGCCGGCGTCGAGCGGAGCGACGCGGTCACGCACGAAAGCTTGTTGCCATTCGCCTTCGCTGCGTCCGAAGGCGGCGCTGGTGGCCGAGAGGATCAGGCCGTCGATCCGGTCGGTGCGCAGGTCGAAGGCGCGTTGGGCGATCATCCCGCCCATGCTGTGGCCCAAAAGGACATTGCGATCTCCACCTTGGGCGTCGATGAGGCGGGCGCAGGCCTCCGCCGCCGTCTGTACGCTGAAGTCGGCAGGCAGGGGGCTGACGCCGTAGCCGGGCGCATCCCAGGCCACGACGCGATAACCGGCGTCGGACAGGGCTTTGATCTGGTTGCGCCAATATTCCTTAGCGCCAAAGGCGCCGTGCAGCATGAAGACGGTGACGTCGCCGTCTCCGGTGACGCTGTGGTCAGGCAGGCGGGTGTTCATCTCGATGGTGTCCTTCATCTGTTCAGAGCGGCGCGTTCGACGATCAGGGCGCCGCCGATGCCGACGGCGCCCGAAATTGCGATCAGGCCGGTGTTGAGGTCGCGTCGTTCCAGTTCGTCGACGATCGTGCTCAGCAGGTTGACGCCGGTGGCGCCCATAGCGTGCCCCATGGCGATGCCGCCGCCGTTGACGTTCATTCGGTCAGCGGGGATCGAGAGGTCGCGTGCAAACTTCATGACCGTGGCGGCGAAGCCCTCATTGATTTCCCACAGGTCGATATCGGCCGAGGTCATGCCCGCTCGGGCCAGAGCGGTCTTGGCGGCTGCGATACCGCCGGTCAGGCCCATGACGGCGGGGCCTCGGTCAGCGCCATGCGAGATGATGCGCGCCCGCACGCCGCGGCCCAGACGGCGCGCTCCGTCTTCGCTGGCCAGGATCGCAAGAGAGGCGCCGTCGACCATGGCTGGAGCGGCGCCCGCGCTGTGCACGGGAGTGACGGGGCCGATACCGGGCACGTCCTGGCGCATCCGCTCGATAAAACGGCCGGACCGTTCGGGGTCGTTGAGGGGGGCTAGCCTGGCCATGTCTTCGGCCGAGGCGCCTGGACGGATGCACTCATCGGCGTCCAGCGCCACAGCGCCGTCGGCGCCGACGATGGGAATGAGGGAATGGGCGAACCGGCCCTCGCGGGTGGCCGCCGCGGCCTTGTGATGCGAGGCGATCGCATAGGCTTCGATGTCTTCGCGCGAGAAGCCCTCAAGAGCGGCGATGACGTCGGCGATGATCGGGTTGGGGATGAAGGGAATGCGCGCAGAAACCTCGCGATCGGCGGTCAGGGGCCCATTGTCTGACGCCATGGGCACGCGCGACATGCATTCGACGCCGCCCGCCACATAGGTGTCGCCAAAGCCGGCCTGGATCTTGGCCGTGATGATCCCGCAGGCGGTCAAACCCGAACTGCACAGGCTGTTGATCGTGGTCGCCGATCCCGCCTGCTCCCATCCGGCGTAGAGCGCCGCCGTCTGGGCGATGTTGCCGCCCTGGTCTCCGGTCTGGGTGACGCAGCCCAGGACGATCTCCTGAACCACGTCGGGCGAAAGACCGGTGCGCGCAATCAAGGCGTCGAACAACTGTTTGAGGATGTCGACAGGCCGAAGGGCGTTCAGACCGCCGCCTTCGCGGCCCTTGCCGCGCGGCGCCCGCACCGCATCGATCAGATAGGTGTTCACGATCCCATCTCCGTTGCTTCCAGCCGGGCGCGTCGTGCGCGGCCTTGGCGGATGTCTTCGCCGCGTGCCCAGTAGGCGTGCGATCCGCCGGGGACACGCTGCGGCAGCAGCACGCGCGCGACCGGCCCCTTGTCGATGGCGCGGGCGTCCCAGATGTAGACCTCGGCGCTGTCGGCGTCGGCGACGTAGGCGACCAGATAGCCGTCGTCCTCCTCGACCCCGCCGGTGCGGGCCGCGAACACGGGCTGGCCCATGTATTTGCCGTCCGGCAACTCATAGCGGGCGACCTCGGCCATTAGTTCGTAGTCGAACTTCTGGATGCCTTGGGCCAGGAAAAAGGGGATGTCGGCGACGCGGGTGTTGTAGGAGTAGCGGGTCTTCAGACCCATGAAGCGGTTGTTGATGCCCGGCATTTCGAAGCATTCATCATCCACCTGCCGTTCGGTGCAGGCGCCGGTCTTCAGGTTGAAGCGGAACTCGGTCAGCCGGGGTTGGGTGTAGACGAACGACAGGAAATAGTTCGGCGTCTTGACCCGGGGGGTGCCAGCCGGAACGGTCGGAACCGGCTCATGCTGCAGATAGCCATAAGCGACGATCTCGTCGCCATCCTCCCAGGCATTAACCGTATGCAGCATGTAGCCGGGCGAGCCCTCGAACCAGCGGATCTGATCGCCGGAACCGTGCCGGGGAATGACGCCGTAGCGGCTGGGCAGGTCGCGGTTGAACGTCAGCTTCTTCTTGCGCTGCTTCAGCAGTTCGGGATCCCAATAGACCGGGTAGTCGTGCAGCACCGTGTAGTTTTCGGTCAGCCAGCAGTCGTGCGGCAGGCGCGGGCCTGGCAGCTCGATCTCGGTGGAATGGAGCAGGACGCCGTCGGCGCCGACCACGCCGTATTCCATGAAGGGGGCGGTGTTGAAGCTGTAGTTGAAGAAGATCAGCTCGCCCGTGCGTTCATCGACCTTGGAGTGGGCTGACACGCCCTTGGTCCATTCGCCGCCGAAGGTGTCAGGACCGATGGTGGCCAGGGTTTCAGGGTCCAGACGATAGGGCTGGCCGCACCGCGAGAACATGGTCTTGAACTCGCCGTTGTGCAGGACGACGTCGGTGCCCGAATTGTTCTTCAGACCCTCCTCAGCCTCAAAACCATCGCGCAGGCCGGGGAAGAGGCCGCGACCCGCCTCCAGTTCGCTGAGCAGGCCGGCGGTTAGCACCATGCGGTTGCGATAGACCGCCTTGCCATCCTTGAAGGCGGTGCTGTGCACCATCGAGTCACCGTCGAACCAGTGATACCGACCGCTCTGGGGTTGCAGGATGGGGTTGTGGCCGTTGCGGATGTAGGTGCCGTCCAGATCGAGCGGAATTTCACCTATGACTGCCATGTCGGTAGCCGTGATCTCGTGCTCCACCGGACGGAAGATCCCCGCCAGATAGTCGTTTCCCTCTTCTTCCGCTGTGATGCGGTAGGTATTCTCAATGACGGACGTGGTCACGATTTCTGCTCGTCTGGCTGATTTGCGGTTCATCCGCTTCAATAACAATAGTTCAACGTGACGGGGCGGGTGTCAAGCGGCGGTCACCAGCAGGATCAACCAGTCGCAGACGACTGCGGGACGTTCCTGGTTTTCGATCTCCACCACGCAGTTGCGTCGAACCAGGAGTCCGGCTTGACGGCGCTCTACGGAAGCCAGGGTCTCGATCAGGCGGATGCGTGCGCCGCATGGCACGGGGGAGGTGAAGCGTAGTTGATCGAAACCGTAGTTGAAACCGTGCGATATCCCCTGGTATCGGGCGATTTCTCGAGTCATGGCCGACATTAGGGATAAGACCAGAAAGGCGTGGGCGATTGTGCCGCCGCGTTCTCGATCGGCGCGGGCCGTATCGACATGAATCCATTGATCGTCACCGTTAATTGCGGCGAAGTCATCGATCAAAGCCTGCGGAATTTCATGCCAAGCCGACCGCCCCAATTCAGTTCCGGCCAGGGCGGGCAGCTGATCTGGGAAAAGCAATCTGGGGGGCGTGTTGGGCAACCGCTTCATTAGAGATAATTTCCAGCTTCTAGATAATCCGAACGCCGCCCAGAGGTGCGAAGTTCGCTTAAATCTATTATTTTTCAGATAGTTAATTTGTAATTTTGGTTGTCGTAAGCTTCAACTTTCTAGCCTGCTTTACAAGGAAAACAAAATGAGCCTAGTCTGACTTCGATAAAAGAAGTTGGCGGACTGCGTGGCGTCCATGCGCGGGATCGACCGATCGGAATTGACGGCGACATGATCGCCGCGAGGGAGAGAAAATGCGTAGACGAGACACTCTGGCTTCGGCCTCTGTCCTGGTGCTTGCCTTGTCTTCCGTCGGGCTAAGTCCTGCGATGGCCCAGGAAGTGGCCTCAGAGCCGGTCGGTCCTGCGGTGACCAACGTTTCCGATATCATCGTCACGGCGCAGCGCCGGTCACAACGGCTGCAGGACGTGCCCCTGTCTGTATCGGCGCTTGGCGCGGAGCAACTGGAGGCGAGCCGCATCCAATCCGTTGAAGATTTTCAGGGCCGGGTGCCGACGCTGGTCTACAGCGAGCACAACGCTTCTGATCCGCAGATCCGAATTCGCGGGATTGGGTCGGATTTCGACGGTGCTTCGTTGGAGCGTTCGGTGGCCATTTTCGTCGATGACGTCTATCTGGGCCGCGCTTCAGGCGGCACAGCCGACCTGTTCGATCTGGATCGTGTCGAGGTCCTGCGCGGACCGCAGGGCACCCTCTATGGCAAGAACACCGTCGGCGGCGCCCTGAACTTCATTAGCGCCCGTCCGACACAGTCGCCGCTGGCCCGCCTGTCGGCGACAATCGGCAATTACAACACCCTGGAAGCCCGCGCCGTGGTGTCCGGGCCGCTGACAGACGCGGTGGCCGGACGCTTCTCTGTCGCGACGCGCAATCACGACGGTTACAACGTCAATCTGAACACGGGAAACGATGTGGATGATCTGTCCAGCGTGGCCTTGCGGGGGGCTCTGGACATCGATGTGTCTGATACGGTCAACCTGGTGCTGAGCGCCGACAGCTATCGTCGTCGCGGAGCCGGAGCGAACCGGCACGCCATCAACATCGGCAACCTGGCCTTTGCGGCTGCGGCCGGGCCGGACGCGCGTCACAACTATCTCGTCGATGACGGCCGTCAGGACACTGACACCTCCGGCATGTCCGCCCGCCTGGAGTGGGACAGCCCTGTCGGCGCCGTGACCTCCATCACCGCCTACCGCACCAATGACGCGGATATCGCTCTGGATCTCGGCGGCAACCGCTTCTCGCGTGTTCCGGGCGCGATCACGGCCCCGTTCGGCAACTCCAACGCCATCAAGGAATCGGCGGATCAGTATTCTCAGGAGTTCCGCTTGGGAAACACCATCGGCGCCTTCAGCTATGTCGCCGGCTTGTTCTTCTTCCATGAAGAGGTTGATCGCCGTGAAGAGACGGTCATTTTCGCCGCCGCCAGCCCGATTGACCAAGTCAACATCCAGGATGCTGAGTCCAGTGCTACCAGCTACGCTGTCTTCGCGGACGGCACCTATCGGTTCAACGATCAGTGGGAGTTTGGCGTCGGTCTGCGCTGGAGCAAGGACGACAAGTCCTACAAGGCTCTGATCAGCGGCAACCGCTTCCCAGGGCTGCCCTGGGCAGTGGATGAGGACAAGAGCTGGGACGCCGTCACCCCGCGTGTAACGCTGAGCTATCATGCGACGCCGGACCGTATGATCTACGGCACGGTCTCGCGTGGTTTTAAGAGCGGCGGCTGGGACGGGCAGCCGACCAGTCTGGCGGCTTCGAGCGTGGCCACAGACCCTGAATACGTCACCAACTATGAGATCGGCGCCAAGACCGCCTGGCTGGATCGCCGCCTGATCCTCAATGCTTCGGCGTTCTATATGGACTACACTGATCTGCAGATATTCACCCTGACGGCTTTGCCGGGTCAGTTGGTGCCGGTCGGCGCTTTGGTGAATGCCGGCAGCGCGGTCAATGCGGGCATCGAACTGGAGGCCAATCTCGCGCTCACCGATCAGACGAATGTGTCGCTGGCCTACGGTTTCCTGGACACGGAGATCACTGACGATGTCATGGTCGGAACGTTGAATGTGAACGGAAACCGCTTCTCGCGTTCGCCGGAACACACACTCAGCCTGAACGTCGACCATACTCAGTCCTTGTCGGCCGATTTCGATCTGGGGCTGCATGGTTCTTATCGCTACACCAGCGACTATTTCTACAATACGGAGAACACGGCGCCGGGACTGGTCAAGGCCACCAACATCTTCGACGCCAGCGCCGAACTGATCGCTTTGAACGCTGATTGGAAAGTCTCTCTGTGGGGCAAGAACCTTACGGATGAGGAGTATCCGACGCACATCATCGTTTCAGCCAACACCGGTTTTGCGCGGTTTGCTCCGCCGCGAACCTTCGGCGCGACCCTGACCTGGACCTATTGACGCGCATGCGGTCCGCTGGCCCTGAGCGATGGAGTTTGTAGAGTGATTGCACACGACGCTGACCTGGTCGCCGAATACCGGGTTAAGGGATGGTGGGGCGATGTGACCCTGGATGATCGGGTCCGCATCGCCGCTGCTGCCCATCCGCAGCGGTTGGCGTTGGTGGATCCGCCCAATCGGTCTGAGTTCACAGGCGGCGAACCCCGGCGTCTCGACTGGGCGGGCTTGGACGCCGCCATCGATGCAGCGGCCGGGCGGATGGCCTTGCTGGGCGTGCGCCGTGACGACGTGGTGATCTACCAACTGCCCAACACCATGGACCCGGTGATCATCCTGCTGGCCTGCGCGCGTCTGGGGGCCATCTGCAGCCCGGTCCTGCCTCAGTTCGACGAGAATGAGCTGCGTCCCATCGTGGCCCTGCTGAAACCTCGGGTGTTCATCACCGTGTCGCGGTTCAAGCGCCGCGATCTGTCCGTAGCGGCGCGCGTGGTGTGCGAAGAGACGGGGTGTCCGGTCGTGGTTCTGGATCAACCCGAGGCGGCCGACTGGTTCGAAGCCGACGCCGCGGCTGCCGGAGCGCTGGCGACCGTTCATCGTGAAGACGGGCGGGCTGTGGCCGACGACGTCTTCACCGTCTGCTGGACCTCTGGCACCGAAGGGGAACCCAAGGGGGCGATGCGCACCCACAACAACTGGGCCTGGACCGGCCAGATCATGATCGATTCCGCCCAGTTGCGGCCCGACGACGTGATCCTGAACACCCGGCCCCTGGTCAATATGGCGGCGATCGGCGGCAGCGTCATGCCGTGGCTGATGGGCGGCGGCACCCTGGTCATGCATTCGCCGCTCGATATCGGTCTAGCGCTGGAGCAGATTCGTGATGAGCGGGTGCAGGCGACCTTCATGCCGCCGGCCTTCTTTCTCTCCCTGCTCAAGGATCCCGCTGTGGCGGCGGATGCCGACATCAGCAGCCTGAGGGTGATGGGCACGGGTTCGGCGGTCATCCCCAGCTGGGCTATCGAGCGGATGGAGGCTGACTACGGCGTCGAAATCGTCAACTTCTTCGGCGCCAATGAGGGTACCAGCCTATTGAGTTCGGCGCGCGAGATGCCAGACGCTTCGCACCGAGGCAGCTATTTTCCGCGTCTGGGCAGTCACCAGTTCACCTGGGCCAGCATCCCGCAATCGACGCAGATTCAGGCGCGGCTGATTGATCTGGAAACCGGCGAGGCGGTTGACGTGCCGGGGCGGTCCGGTGAACTGCGGATGCGCAGCCCGTCGATCTTCGCCGGCTATTTCGGACGCCCAGACCAGACCAAAGCCGCCTTCGATGGGGAAGGCTATCTACGTACAGGCGACCTGTTCGAGATTGCGGGCGAGGACGAACTGAACCGTTATTACCGCTATGTGGGACGCTGCAAGGACATCATCGTGCGCGGCGGCCTTAAGATCGCGCCTGCGGAGCTGGACGAACTTCTCAGCCGTCATCCGCAACTCAAGGAGGTGGCGACCTTCGCCTGTCGTGACGCGCGGCTGGGCGAGAAGGTCGGCGTGGCCGTCACGCCGCGAGAGGGCGAGACGGTGACGCTGGAGGATTTGATCCAGTTTCTGAAAGACAAGAAGGTGGCGGTGTTCAAGCTGCCCCAGCGCCTGCTGGTGCTCGACGCCCTGCCGCGCAACGCCATGCATAAGGTGCTGCGCCGTGAATTGTCGCGCATGGCCGATGAAGGGGAAGTCGCATGAGCCATATCATCAGCAACCTGCGCCTGCCTGTGATCGCCGCGCCCATGTTCCTGGTGTCAGGCCCCGAACTAGTCATCGCCGCCTGCAAGGCGGGCGTGGTCGGGTCGTTCCCGGTCGCCAACTGCCGGACTTCTGAAGATCTCGATCGCTGGCTGACGCAGATCACCGAGGCGCTGACGCCGCAGGACGGGGCCTGGGCCGTCAATCTGGTGGTGCATCGGTTGAACCGGCGTCTGGCCGACGATCTGGCGCTGATCGTGCGCTACAAGCCGCCGCTGGTGATCACCGCCCTGGGCAGTCCCGCTGAAGTGATTGAGGCCGTTCACGCCTATGGCGGCAAGGTCTTCGCTGACGTCAGCACGGTGGAACACGCCCGCAAGGCGGCGGCGTCCGGCGTGGACGGCCTGGTGCTGATCGCTGCCGGGGCAGGGGGGCATACCGGCTCCATCACGGGCTTCGCCTTCGTGCCGGCCGTGCGCGAGTTCTGGTCCGGACCGCTGGTTCTGGGCGGCGGGCTGAGCACGGGCGCGGCCATCGACGCGGCGCTGACGCTGGGGGCGGACTACGCCTATGTCGGCACCCCTTTCATCGCCACCGAGGAAAGCCTGGCCAAGGACGCTTACAAGGCCATGCTGGTCGAGGCCGATATCCGCGATCTGATCGTCACCGACGCCTTCACCGGCATTCCCAACTGCATGTTGAGGCCCAGCATTGTGGCGGCGGGGATTGATCCTGACGCCATCCCGGCCAGCGAACGGTCACGCATCGACTTCGACGACCCGCATAAGGGCGCCAAGGCGTGGCGCGACATCTGGTCTGCGGGGCAGGGGGTCGGCGCGATCCGCACCGTTCGCCCGGCTCGACAGGTGGTGGACGACCTCATCGACAGTCTGAACGCCCATCGCATGCGCCGCGCGGCGGCATAGTCTGAATCAATCTGACGGACGTGGCCCAGGCCGTGATCCAGACCCGGAGACGAGAATGCAGATCACCGACAATGGACTGATCGCGCCGCCTTCCGGTCGTCACGGAGGCTATGTGCTGGTCCTGCTGATGCTGGGCTATGTGCTGTCGTTCTTCGACCGCCAGATCCTGGTCATGATGATCGAGCCGATCGGTCGTGACCTGCATCTGACCGACACCCATTTCGGCCTGCTGTACGGCTTCGCCTTCGCCTTCTTCTACACCGTCGTCGGACTGTTCTTCGGACGGCTGGTCGACAGCATGCACCGACCCAGACTGCTGGCCGGCGCCATCATCCTGTGGAGCCTGGCCACGGCGGCCTGCGGTCTGGCGACCAACTTCACCGAACTGTTCATCGCCCGCATGATGGTGGGCGTGGGCGAAGCCGCCCTGGCGCCCGTGGCCTATTCCCTGATCGCCGACCTGTTCCAGCCGCAGCGCCGGGCCAGAGCCTTCTCCATCTACGCCATGGGCATCTATCTGGGCACGGGCGTCGCCTTCATCCTGGGCGGCAAGCTGGTCGGCTGGCTGGACGCCCTGCCGCCGATGAGCTTGCCGTGGAACGGCGAACCGCTGGCCGGTTGGCACCTGGCCTTCCTGATCGCCGGCGTGCCTGGCCTGGTCCTGGCTCTGGCGCTGATGTTCGTGCGCGAAGCCCGACCGGCGCGAACCGCAGCGACGCCTGTGCGCGGCGCCACCTTCGGCTCCTTTGTCGAACACGCCCGACGCCATTGGAGGGCGCTGACCTGCCACCATTTCGGCTTCGCCATGCACACGGGATACGGCTACGCAATCGCCATCTGGACCCCGGCCTTCTTTCTGCGCCACCATCACTGGTCGATCGGACAGGTGGGGCTCGTCCTCGGCGTCATCCTGCTGACGGCGGGTCCCCTGGGCGCCATTGCGGGTGGTGTTCTGACCGACGCCTGGCTGAAGCGTGGGATCAAGGACGCCTATCTACGGGTTGGCTCCTTGATCTGCGTGGCGCAACTAGGCGCGGTCGCCTTGATGGTGCTGTCGCCGTCGCCGATCCTTGGCGTCATCGGCGCCGCCCTGGCTATTGTCACCATGGCGGCGACGGCGGGTCCGGCCGGGGCCGCGCTGCAGCAGCTCACGCCTGCGACTCTGCGCGGACAGGCGGGAGCCTTCTATACGCTTGTCGCCAATCTGTTGGGGCTCAGCCTAGTGCCGCTGCTGGTCGGGCTGTCGACCGACCGCCTGTTCGTTGATCCGAGCAAGGTCGGTCTGTCGTTGCTGGCGGTCGGCGCTTTCGTTCTCCTTCTCGGCGCTGGCTTGCTATGGCTTGGCAAGGACAAGTTCGCCCTGCGGACTGATGACGCTCAAGTTTAGGACGCAGTAGTCAGAAGAGCACGATTGCAGCGAAGGCTATGGTGAACACGAGACGGACGGACATCATACCAACGGATCGCCTAATGATCGTTTGACACAAGGGAGGCCCAGACTTTCCCGTCGGGGACATCCCACCCATTGTCCGTCGCGTCATCAGCCGAAAGCCGACGGCGAAACCGGATTGAAACTAGACGGAGCAGAGCCGGGCTTTTGGGCGGTGGCGAGCTATGCCAGGCTGAACTGGCTAGGAATCCCCATGTCTTTGCTAGGCGAGGTCACGAAAATTTCGTAACAGAACTGGCACAATGGTAGTGTTGGATGATTGAGTTATGGATCGATGTATGTCGCAAACATATATTGCGACGTTGTCAATACACCTCGAACGGTGGCGTGATCACACGATTTTTACATAGAATATTTTTATCAATGTTTTCAGGTATTTTAAATTTTGCCGGACTTCTCGTCGGCTTGAACGAGATGCGTGGTGAAGATATGATTACAAATCAATCGCTTAAATTTGCCTCGCGCAATCGAGTGGGAATGAGGGGGAAGAGGGCGTGCGAGAGCGGCCTCTGGCGAGGGGTTGGCGTTGAAGACAGGGGGACTTTAGCGGTCTGGTTGGGACAGGGCGAACCCGTAGCCCTACGGTGGTAGATGGCGGCAGAGAGGCTCGACCTTTCGTGGATCTCTGAGATCCGCTTCTGACTGATACTGTTGAAAAAATCCGCGAGCCCGTCGTGATCGACCTTTTCGGGCCAACCGGGTGACATCGTGAAGCCCTAAGCTATTGATTTTTCTAAAGCGAGATCTCGCGAGAAGCATCAATCTTGCGGGTGTTGGGGCGCTGCCGGACTTTTTCAACGGTATCGGCGCTGAGCGGACATCGGCGGTGCTGAAGGCGGGATCTCCAGGCCGCCTCAGGCCTTAAACTCCGCCCAGACTCGATCGTGCGCCTTTCTGATCAGTTCGGAGGAGGCCTGGCTGACGTCGACGGCGGCTGCCAGTCGCGGCCAGGTTTCGATCGCCGCGCGGGTCTCTTCGATCATCAACGCGATGCGGCGCCTATCAAATCCATGCCTTTCGCCCAGGGTTTCGACATGAGCCCGGGTCGGGTGACGGCCTTCGCCTTCGACGTCCATATAATGTTCGCCGCCGGGACCCGGGGCATAGGTCAGGTCGTAGGCGGGAGACAGTCGCCAGTCGCCGGCGGGGTCCATGAGGTACGCATGCTGTCGGGTATGGTCGTCCCGGTTCGAGGCCAGGATGTTGAACAACATCCGACGAAACGCCTCCGCGACATCGTCAGTCTGGCGTGTGATGGCGCGGGTCGCGCGTAAAAAGGTGTCGTAGCTGACGGAGGGCCGGTCCGGCGCCTCCAGGGCGCCCGCTAGGGAAACCATATGCCTCCGGCCGCCCCCATCGGGGCGATCGAACCGGCGCGTCGCGAAATAGGCGGGGCCGTTTCGCGCAGGCAGCAGGCGATGAGAACTCAGGGTCAGGCCCGCCGCCCTGGCCATATCCCCATAGGCGCCCTCGATCGGCCCGATGTCCGCCGGATCCTCGGGCGCGCGGAATTTGACGATCCAGGGAGCGAACCCCGGAGGGCTTTCCCGGGTCCCGACCGAGATCGCTCCTTGCGCGTCGAAGCCGACGTGGACTTTCGGACGCGCCCCGCCGGACCCGCCGGCAAGCCCGGCGAGAGTGTCGGCGAGACCGTCAGCCTCTCCGGCCAGAAGGGTTGTGGCGGCGTCGGACAGGGCGTCTAGGTCCAGAGTTTCCACCGGATCGTCCGGAGCGGTGGCGGGCGCGAAGACCAGGGCGCCGCGCCCCTGTTCCCCGACCAGCGCCAGCCGTTCGAGCGGCGTCAGGGACGCGATGTCTACCCCGAGCTTGGCCAGGCGGCGGCGCATGACAAGATAGCCCCAGCCATCCGGAAGGCTGTCGGACAGGAAGCCATGCAAGCCGCCGAACGCCCGACCGCGGGCGGCTTGAAGGCCTCGCTCCGGCGGATAGGTCTCCAGAGCCGCGAGACGCAGACCGCGCGCGATGATCTCCGACGACCATTCCAGCTGAGCGATGCCGGCGTCCATGGCGAGGCGGGCCGCGGGCAGGGTGGGGGCGGCGTCCTCAAGCATCAGGCCGACGGACAGCGGGGTTCCGCGGGGCAATCTCATCGAGACGCCCTCGGCGCGCGGCGGCGTTGGGGAGCGGCGTCGGCCTGGCGTTTGAGGAGGTCATCCAGACTGTTTGCCGCGGGCAGGGGAAAGAGGGTCGTCAGGGTCTGTTCGCAGCGGAGAACCACGGCCGCGTTGACCAGGGTCTCAAGCGTGGCGTGACCATTGCTTTCGAGCCGGCGCCAGGTCCGCAAGCCGACGCCGGCCCGGCTGGAGGCCTCCTCCTGGGTCAGTCCCTGAGCTATTCGGCGCAGCCGAACGGCGCGTCCGAGATCCGACAGGATTTCATTCGTGGTCAACAGCATGGGCCGAATATGGCCTATTATGTGACGAATATCCAGTTAAAGGGCCGGAATTGACCTCTTTTGAGACGAGAGCGGAACGGGCTTGGGCAGATTCAAAGCGCGGCTCTGGCCTTTGCGGCAGTGACGGCTACCCTCGAAGGTTGATGCGGGATTCCGAGAGGGCGAGCCAAGCGGGGTTGGCGGCGTACATCTCTTCGATGAGGTCCTTGATCTCATCGATCCGGCCGCTGGCGTCGTTGGCGCGGTAGCTCATGATGATGGGCGAGACGGCCTTGGGGTCCTGGATCGGGCGGAAGACCACGTCGCTGCTGCGCAAGCGGTGCGCGGAGGCCGGGACGACCGCGACGCCGAGGCCCGAGGCGACAAGGCCCATGGCGGTCTGGAGTTCGCGGACCTCGCGCGTGGCCGCGGGCGAGATGCGGGCGTCGGCCAGCAGCGACAGCACCTCGTCGGCGAAGCTGGGGCGCGGCTGGGACGGGTAGAGGATCAGGGTTTCGTCAGTCAGGACCGACCACTCGACCGGGTCGCTGGTGCTGGCGAGCGGATGCTCGGCCGGAAGGGCGAGGACCAGGGCCTCTTCGCGCAAGCGAACCCGTTGGATGGCGGGATCGGTGAGGCGGACGCGGCCGAAGCCGAGGTCGATGCGCCCTTCCTTGAGCGCCATGATCTGCTCGCTCGACATCATTTCGAGGATTTCAATCTGCAGGTGGGGCCAGCGCGCCCGCATCCGGCGTATGAGGTCGGGCGTGCCGCCATACAGGCTGGAGGCGACGCAGCCGATGACGAAGCGGGTCCGGCCGGTGGCGCCGATCTCCTGGGTCTGGTCCTTCAACTGCTCGAGCCGGCCGAGGATTTGCAGCGCCTGTTCATGGAAGAAGCGGCCGGCCTCTGTCAGCTGGAGCGGACGGGCGCTGCGATCCAGCAGCTTGACCCCCAGTTCCGCCTCCAGGTTCTGGATCTGGCGGCTGAGCGGCGGCTGGGCGATGTGCAGTTCTTCTGCGGCGCGGCTCACGTTGCGGGTACGGGCGACGGCGACGAAATAGCGAAGCTGTCTGAGTTCCATTTTACGTCCTCTGGCGAGCGCCGCGCCGAGCGACGAAGGGGTCCGCTGACCAATATAGCAGGCCTTGGCGGGCGATCTGTCAGACCGTCCGGCAAGGCCGACTGTGTGTCAAAGGTATAATAGAAGACCGCATCGGTTTTGGATTTCAATCCGCGAGGGGGTTAGCTCTCTTGGCATGATGTCGTCCCCGCACCCTTCCGATGGCCGCCTGAAGATCGAGCGGATCGAGACGTTCCTCGTTGATCTGCCGACGATCCGGCCGCATAAATTGTCCGTCGCGACCATGGAGGGGCAGACCCTGATGATCGTGCGGCTCTACGCCTCCGACGGGGTCGTGGGCGTGGGGGAGGCGGCCACCATCGCCGGGCTCGCCTACGGACCCGAGAGTCCAGAAGGTATGAAGCTGGCGATCGACACCTATGTCGCGCCGGTTCTCATGGGCTGCGATCCGCGCCGGGTGCAAGCCACGATGCGGGCGATCTCCGCCGTCGTGAAGGGCAATCATTTCGCCAAATGCGCGGTCGAGACGGCGCTGCTGGATGCGCAGGGCAAACGCTTCGGCCTGTCCGTTTCGGAGTTGTGCGGCGGGCGGGTGCGTGATGCCCTGCCGGTCGCCTGGACCCTGGCGTCGGGCGACACGAAGCGCGACATCGACGAAGCCGAGGCCATGCTGGCGCGCCGTCGCCACCGGGTTTTCAAGCTGAAGATCGGCCGCCAGAGCGTGGAGGCGGACGTCGCCCACGTGGCCGAGATCAAGAAGGCCCTGGGCGACCGGGCCAGCATCCGGGTCGACGTCAACATGGCCTGGAACGAGACCGACGCGGTGCGGGGGCTCTCGGGTCTGCGCGACGCGGGCTGCGACATGGTGGAGCAACCGGTGGCCCAGATCGCGGCGCTGGCGCGGCTGACCGCCCGGGGCATTCTGCCGATCATGGCCGATGAGGTGCTGCAGGGACCGGCGAGCGCCTTCGACCTGGCGCAGCGGCATGCCGCCGACATTTTCGCGGTCAAGCTTCTTCAGTCCGGAGGGCTGATGGCCGCGGGCCAGGTCGGCGCCATCGCCGACGCGGCCGGGATCGGCCTCTACGGCGGAACCATGCTGGAGGGCGCCGTCAGCACGGTCGCCTCGGCGCATGTGTTCGCCAGCTTCCCGCATCTCGACTGGGGCACCGAACTGTTCGGTCCGCTGCTGATCACCGAGGAAATCCTCGAGGAGCCGCTCCGCTACGCCGATTTCGAACTGGCGATCCCGACGGGGCCGGGCCTGGGCGTAGCCCTCGACGAAGATCGGTTGAACCATTTCCGGCGCGACGGCGCGCGACGGTTGTCCGTCGTCGCCGGCTCCGCAGCCGCCAAGGGAGCCTGAGACGATGCTGTTCATGGTCGAAATGAACGTCGACATCCCGCTGACCTTCGACACGGCCGAAGCGGCGGCGTTGAAGGCGGCGGAGAGGGCTCGCTTTCAGGAACTCCAGGCGTCTGGCGTCTGGCGTCATATCTGGCGCGTCGTCGGCCAGTATTCGAACGTCAGCATCTTTGACGTCGAGTCGAACGCCGCGCTCCACGATCTGCTGATCGCCCTGCCGCTCTATCCCTTCATGACGATGAAGGTGACGGCGCTCTGTCGCCATCCGTCGTCGCTCCACGACGACGACCGCTGACCTCACAGACAAGAACGACCGCTGAACAGCGGCGCCATATTCCCAAGGGAGACCTTCGAATGCACACCGATTTCGTCAAATCCGCTCCTGTTCAGGCCCTGCTCGACCGCGCAGCCGGCTTTGATCGCGAAGGCGGCGACGCCCGCCTGAAGGCCATCGTTCGCGATCTCACCCAGGCCATGGCCGAGGTCATCGTCCGCTACGACATCAGCGAAGACGAGTTCTGGGGCGGGGTGAACTACCTGTCCGGCGCCGCGCCCGAGTTCGGCCTGCTGGTCCCCGGCACGGGCCTTGAGCACTTCATGGACCTGTATCTGGACGCCAAGGACGCCGAGGTCGGCCGCGCCGGCGGAACGCCGCGCACCATCGAAGGTCCGCTGTATGTCGCCGGGGCGCCGCTGGTGGAGAGCGACGTCAACCTGTCCAAGGACGCCGACGACACCTCGACGCTGCGCATGTACGGCACCGTCAAGGGCCCCGACGGCGAGCCGGTGCAGGACGCGATCCTCCACGTCTGGCATGCGAACTCGAAGGGTTGGTACTCCCACTTCGATCCGACCACGGAGCAGACGCCGTTCAACAACCGGGCGCGGATCAAGCTCGGCGCCGACGGCGCCTACGCCTTCCACTCCAAGATGCCGGAAGGCTACGCCGTGCCCCCGCAGGGCGCGACGGAACGGCTGATGGAGGCCGTCGGGCGTCACGGCAAGCGTCCGGCCCACGTCCACTTCTTCATCGAGGCGCCGGGCTATCGGCAGCTGACCACCCAGATCAATTTCGGCGACGACCCCTTCGCCAACGACGACTTCGCCTTCGCGACCCGGGAAGGGCTTCTGCCCATGCCGAACCGCCAGGGCGACACCGTGACCGTCGCGTTTGACTTCGAACTGCAGAAGGCGGTCGGCGAGAGCGACCAGGTCCTGTCCGAGCGGGCGCGCGCCGTCGCCTGAAAGCGGCCGACCAGAGGAGGAAACCAACAATGACGCAGACCCTGCGCGAACGCCTGGAAACCGCCGTCGTCGAAAACCCGGAACAGGGCGTGTTCCGGTGCCGCCGCGACGTCTTCACCGACCCCGCCCTGTTCGACCTGGAGATGACGCACATCTTCGAGGGCAACTGGGTCTTTCTGGCCCACGAGAGCCAGATCCCGGCGCCGAACGACTATTTCACCACCTGGATCGGCCGCCAGCCGGTCGTGGTCACGCGCGACAAGGGCGGCGAACTGCACGCGGTGATCAACGCCTGCGCCCACCGCGGCGCCACCCTGTGCCGGCGCAAGCACGGCAACAAGGGCAGCTTCACGTGCCCTTTCCATGGCTGGACCTTCAGCAATACGGGCAAGCTTCTGAAGGTGAAGGACGGCAAGACCGGCGACTATCCGGAGAGCTTCAACACCGACGGCTCCCACGACCTGACGCGCGTCGCCCGGTTCGAGAACTATCGCGGCTTCCTGTTCGGCAGCGTCAATCCTGATGTGAAGCCGCTGGCGGAGCACCTAGGCTCGACCCGCGTGATCATCGACCAGATCGTCGACCAGGCCGCCGACGGACTGGAGGTGCTGCGCGGCAGCTCCACCTACGTCTATGACGGCAACTGGAAGCTGCAGATGGAGAACGGCGCCGACGGCTATCACGTCAGCGCCGTGCACTGGAACTACTCGGCGACCATGAGCCATCGCAACTATGAGGCCGAAGGCACCCGCACCGTGGACGCCAACGGCTGGTCCAAGAGCGTCGGCGGGGTTTACGGCTTCGACAACGGCCACATCCTTTTATGGACCGACACGCTCAACCCGGAAGTGCGCCCGGTTTACGCTCACCGCGAGGAACTGGAGCAGCGCCTGGGCAAGGCGAAGGCCGATCTGATCGTGGGCCAGACGCGCAATCTCGGCCTCTATCCGAACGTCTATCTGATGGACCAGTTCTCGACCCAGATCCGCGTCGTTCGACCGATCAGCGTCGATCGGACCGAGGTCAGCATCTACTGCTTCGCGCCCAAGGGCGAAGCGGCGGCGGAACGCGCCCTGCGCATCCGCCAGTACGAGGACTTCTTCAACGTCAGCGGCATGGGAACGCCCGATGACCTCGAGGAATTCCGCGCCTGCCAGACCGCCTATGCCGGCGCGGGCGGGCTGTGGAACGACCTCAGCCGCGGCGCCGTCCACTGGGTCGAAGGCGCCGACGACAACGCCAAGGCCATGGGGCTGGAGCCGCTGATCAGCGGCAACCGCAGCGAGGACGAGGGCCTGTTCGTGCGTCAGCACGAATACTGGGCTCAGACCCTGATCGCCGCTCTGGATCGCGAGGCCGCGTCCAAGCCGGTGCTGGAGGACGCCGCATGACCGCGATCCTGAACCGCAGCCTGACGCGCGCCGAGGTCGAGACCTTCCTTTATCGCGAGGCGCGCCTGCTCGACGACCGTCAGTGGGACGAGTGGCTCGCCCTCTATTCGCCCCAGGTTGAATACTGGATGCCGGCCTGGGACGACGACGATCAACTGGTCGAGGACCCTCAGCAGCATATCTCGCTGATCTACTACCCCAGCCGCGACGGGCTGGAGGACCGGGTCTTCCGCATCAAGACCGAACGGTCCGGCGCCAGCATGCCCGAGCCGCGCACCAGCCATAACATCGCCAATGTGGAGATCACGGCCGAGCGGGACGGCGAGCTCGATGTCCGCTTCAACTGGTTCACGCTCAGCCACCGCTACAAGGACACCCTGACCTTCTTCGGAACGTCCTACTACGGCCTGGATGTCCGGGGGGCGTCACCGCTGATCACGCGCAAGAAGATCGTTCTGAAGAACGACTACATCCGCCAGATCATCGATATCTACCACGTCTGATTGAGCGGAGGATTCAACATGACTTACCGCATCGCGCTCAATTTCGAGGACGGCGAAACCCGTTTCATCGCGTGCAATCCCGGCGAGAAAGTCCTCGACGCCGCCTATCGGCACAAGATCAACCTGCCGATGGACTGTTCCGACGGCGTCTGCGGCACCTGCAAATGCCGCTGCGAACAGGGCGACTATGATCTGGGCGACGACTATATCGACGACGCCCTGACCCAGGCCGAGGCGGACGAGCGCATCGTCCTGACCTGCCAGATGACGCCGTCCAGCGACTGCATCATCGCCGTGCCGCTCCCGTCGACGGCCTGCAAGGTCAAGCCGGCGGCCTATGAGGGCGTCATCACGGCGGTGGAGACAGCGTCGGACAGCACCATCGTTCTGCGTCTCGCGCTCGACAATCCGACGGCGCTGAACTTCCTGCCGGGCCAGTATGTGAACCTCGGCGTGCCGGGCGCCGGCCAGCACCGCTCCTACTCCTTCAGCTCCAAGCCGGGGGCCAGCGAGGCCAGCTTCCTGATCCGCAACCTTCCCGGCGGCCTGATGAGCGGCTGGTTGACCGGCAAGGCGGCGGTCGGCGACCGCATGACCTTCTTCGGTCCCAGCGGCAGCTTCTTCCTGAGGCCCGTGGATCGACCGGTCGTCATGCTGGCGGGCGGCACGGGTCTGGCGCCCCTGCTGTCGATGCTGGAAGTGCTGGCGGATCAGGGCAGCGATCAGCCGATCCACCTGATCTATGGCGTGACCCACGACGGTGACATGGTCGAGACCGACCGACTGGAGGCGCTGCAATCGCGCCTGCCGTCCCTGACCTGGGCGGCTTGCGTCGCCAACGACGCCAGCCAGCATCCGCTCAAGGGCTATGTCACCCATCACCTGGCCGACGAGCATCTGAACGCCGGCGACTGCGACATCTATCTGTGCGGCCCGCCGCCGATGGTCGAGGCGGTGCGCCTCTTCCTGCGGGACAAGGGTGTTACGCCCGCCCACTTCCACTATGAGAAGTTCGCGCCGAGCGAGACCGAGAAGGTCGCCGCATGAGCGTCCAGGGTCGCTTCGCCGGCAAGGCCGTGGTCGTGACCGGGGCCGCCCAGGGCATCGGCCGGGGCGTGGCGCTGCGCATCGCCGCGGAGGGCGGACGCGTCTTCCTGGTCGATCGCGCAGATTTCGTCAGCGACGTCGCCGTCGAGGCCGGACCCGAGGCCCGTCATTTCTGCTGCGACCTGGAGACCTATGAAGGCGCGGCTGCGGCGATGGCGGCGGCGGTCCAGGCGTTCGGCCGGATCGACATCCTGATCAACAACGTCGGCGGCGCCATCCGCATGCGCCCTTTCGCGGCCTTCGAGCCGGACCAGATCGACCAGGAAATCCGCCGCTCGCTCTTCCCGACGCTCTACGGCTGCCACTCCGTCTTGCAAACCATGCTCGATCAGGGCGGGGGCGTGATCGTCAACGTGTCCTCCAACGCCACGCGGGGCATCCGCAGGGTGCCTTATTCGGCCGCCAAGGGCGGGATCAACGCCCTGACCCAGAGCCTGGCGATGGAATACGCCGAGCAGGGCGTCCGCGTCGTCGCCACGGCGCCGGGCGGAACCTCGGCCCCGCCGCGTCGCGCGCCTCGCAACGCCGAGGGCGACACCGCCCAGGAACAGGCCTGGATGGCCGAGGCCGTTGATCAGGTCACGGCCTCGGCCTTCATGAAACGCTACGCCACGCTGGACGAACAGATCGCCCCGATCCTGTTCCTGGCCTCCGACGAGGCCAGCTACATCACGGGCGTCGTCCTGCCCGTCGCCGGCGGCGATCTGGGATGAGCGCGCCGATGCGAACAGCCCATTCGACGGGCGCCGCTTCGGCCGTTGGTCAGGCCGCCGCCCGCTTCCCGATCGTGCAGAAAGGTTAGAACCGTCATGGCATCGAAGATCTTCGCCAGTCCCCACGAGGCCCTTGACGGGCTGCTGTTCGACGGCATGACCATCATGTCCGGCGGCTTTGGCCTGTCCGGCAATCCCGAAAGCCTGATCCCCGTGATCCGCGCCAACGGGGTGAAAGACCTGACCGTCATCTCCAACAACGCCGGCGCCGACGGCTTCGGCCTGTGGATGCTGCTGGAAAGCCGCCAGATCAGGAAGATGATCTCGTCCTACGTCGGCGAGAACAAGCTGTTCGAGAACCAGTATCTGTCGGGCGAGCTGGAGCTGGAGCTCAACCCCCAGGGCACGCTGGCGGAGCGCATCCGTGCCGGCGGGGCAGGGATTCCAGCCTTCTACACCCGCACCGGCGTCGGCACGGTCGTGGCTGAAGGCAAGCCGACGGAGGTGTTCGAGGGCGAGGAATACGTCCGCGAGACCTGGCTGAAGGCCGACCTGTCCATCATCAAGGCGTGGCGCGCCGACCCGGCGGGCAACCTGATGTTCCGCAGGACCGCCCGCAACTTCAATCCGAACATGGCCACCGCCGGCAAGGTCACGGTCGTCGAGGTCGAGGAGATCGTCCCCGAAGGGACGCTGGACCCGGACGCCATCCACACGCCGGGCATCTACGTCGACCGCATCGTGCTGGCGACGATCAACGAGAAGCGGATCGAGAAGCTGACGACCCGCCCCAGGGAGGATGCCGCATGAGCTGGACCCGCGACGAAATGGCGGCCCGCGCCGGTCAGGAACTGCGCGACGGCTATTATGTGAACCTGGGCATCGGCATTCCGACCCTGGTCGCCAACCATGTACCCGAAGGGCTCCAGGTCACGCTTCAAAGCGAGAACGGCCTGCTGGGCATCGGCCCCTTTCCGTTCGAGGGCGAGGCCGATCCCGACCTGATCAACGCCGGCAAGCAGACGGTGACGGTCCTGCCGACCTCCAGCTTCTTCTCTTCGGCCGACAGCTTCGCCATGATCCGCGGCGGCCACATCGACATGGCCGTCCTCGGCGCCATGGAGGTGGCCGCCAATGGCGATCTCGCCAATTGGACCATCCCCGGCAAGATGGTGAAGGGCATGGGCGGCGCCATGGACCTCGTCGCCGGGGTCAAGCGGATCGTCGTCGTCATGGACCATGTCGCCAAGGACGGCTCGCCCAAGATTCTGGAACGCTGCGCCCTGCCTCTGACCGGACGGGCCGTGGTCGATCTGATCATCACCGACCTCGCGGTCATCGCCGTTGATCGCAAGCAGGGCGGACTGACCCTGCTGGAAACCGCGCCGGGCGTCAGCGTCGAGGATGTGGTTGCCAAGACCGGCGCGTCCCTGGCGCTCCAGGGAGCGAACGCATGACCGAGGCTTTTCTCTGCGACGCCCTGCGCACCCCCATCGGCCGCTATGCCGGCGCGCTCGCCGGGGTGCGGGCCGATGATCTGGCGGCGGCGCCCATCCAGGCCCTGATCGCGCGAACGGGGATCGACCCTTCGGCCATCGACGACGTCATCCTGGGCTGCGCCAACCAGGCGGGCGAGGACAATCGCAACGTCGCCCGCATGGCGGCTCTGCTGGCGGGCCTGCCGGACAGCGTCGGCGGCTCGACGGTCAATCGGCTGTGCGCCTCGGGTCTGGACGCCGTGGGCCTCGCCGCCCGAAGCATTTGCGCCGGCGACACCGACCTGATGATCGCGGGCGGCGTCGAGAACATGACCCGCGCGCCTTTCGTCATGCCCAAGTCCGACACCGCCTATGGGCGGACGCCCGCCCTCTATGACACGACCATCGGCTGGCGCTTCGTCAACGCCCGGATGAAGGCGCTGTACGGCGTCGATTCCATGCCGGAGACGGGCGAGAACGTCGCCGACGACTTCGGCGTCTCTCGCGAGGACCAGGACGCCTTCGCGCTTCGCAGCCAGCACAAGGCCGGCGCCGCGCAGGCGGCGGGCTTCTTCGCCAAAGAGATCACGCCCGTCGTTCAGACCGACCGCAAGGGCCGCGAGACGGTCGTGGATCAAGACGAGCACCTGCGGCCCGACACCACGCTGGAGCAACTCGCCAAGCTGAAGCCGATCGTCCGCCCGGATGGAACCGTGACCGCCGGCAACGCCTCGGGCGTCAACGATGGCGCCGCCGCGATGATCCTCGCCAACGCGGCCGCCGTCCGCCGCCACGGCCTGACCCCGCGCGCCCGGATTCTCGGCATGGCCAGCGCAGGCGTGCCGCCGCGCGTCATGGGCATAGGGCCGGTCCCCGCCACGCGGAAATTGACCGAACGTCTCGGCATCGGGCTCGACCAGTTCGACGCCATCGAGCTCAACGAGGCCTTCGCCTCCCAGGCCCTGGCCGTCCTGCGCGGACTGGACATCGCCGTCGACGATCCGAGGGTCAATCCGAACGGCGGCGCCATCGCTCTGGGGCATCCGCTCGGCATGTCCGGCAGTCGCATCCTGATGACCCTGGTGCATCAGCTCGAGGTTTCGGGCGGCAAGCTCGGCCTCGCCACCCTCTGCATCGGGGTCGGCCAGGGGTTGGCCGTCGCCGTCGAAAGGATCTGACCATCATGTCCTCCATCGCCACGGGCGACGGCTGCCGCATCGCTTATCGTTTCGACGGGCCAGACGACGGGCCAATCCTGATGCTCTCCAACTCTCTGGGCACGAGCCTGGATATGTGGGCCCCGCAGATGGTGGCGTGGACACGCGATTTCCGCGTGCTGCGCTATGACCAGCGCGGACACGGCGCCTCGGACGCGCCGGTCGGCGCCTATTCCATGGATCGACTGGGTCGCGATGTCGTGGAACTGCTCGACGCCTTGGGGCTGGCCAAGGTGCATTTCTGCGGCCTGTCGCTCGGCGGCATGGTCGGTCAGTGGCTGGGCGTTCACGCGCCCGATCGCCTGGACCGGCTCGTCCTGGCCAACACCTCCTCGTGGATGGGGCCGCCCTCGGGTTGGGACGCCCGCATCGTGCTGGTCCGAGAGCAGGGCATGGCGCCGCTGGCCCAGGCCTCGGTCGAGCGCTGGTTCACGCCTGAGTTCGTCGCCGCCGCGCCCGACGCCATCGCCCCGATCGTCGCTACGCTCAAGGCCAAGAATCCGACAGGCTATACGGGCTGCTGCGCCGCCATCCGCGACATGGACATGCGCCCTGTCGCCGGCTTGATCCGCCGCCCCGCCCTGGTCATCGGCGGGCTCCGCGATCCCTCGACACCCCCGTCGCACAGCGAGGCCCTGGCCGCCGCCATCCCGGGCGCCACGATCAAGATGCTTGAGGCCGCTCACCTCGCCAATATTGAGCAGGCTGCGCCCTTTGCAGAGGCTGTCGCCGCTCACCTGCTAGGGCGCCAAGCGGCTGATTCTTTGTGAGCTCCGGATCGTATGGGGCGGAAGACCGAGACGCCCGCTGATTGATGACGTGATAAAACTGCGGCTAGGACCACGTCGGCCCAGTTGCTGCATTTTGCATCGATTTTCCAACATTAAGCGCGGAAATCCGTAAGCTGAGACACGAGCTAACCGACATAATCTCCCAACAAGAATTATAAATAATCGGGGGGATTAGACTATGGCCAAGGCTGCGCACGCGACGAAATTATCCTTATTGTCCACCGCCGCCCTGATCTGCGCGGCTTTCCCCCTTGCGGAGGCGACGGCGCAGCAGCAGCCGACTGAAACGGCTGTGAGCGTGGATGAAGTCGTCGTTACCGCGCGGCGGCGTGACGAAGCGTTGCAAGACGTGCCCTTGGCGGTGACGGTGATGTCGTCGGTCGAACTTGAGCGGCGCCGGATCGATACGATCGCCCAGATGGGCGAGTCCGTGCCCAATATGACGTTCCAGACGGGGGCGCCGACCGGCACGGGGGCCTCAACGCCATCCATCTTCATCCGGGGCATCGGTTCGTCCGAGACGTCGCTGGGGACCGAGCCGGGCGTCGGTCTGTATGTCGATGACGTCTATATCGCGCGCAGCGTCGGCAGCGTGCTTGACCTGGTCTCGCCAGAATCCGTGCAGGTGCTACGTGGTCCGCAGGGCACGCTGTTTGGACGCAACAGCGTCGGCGGCGCCATGCTCATTCGCAGCAGCCGGCCCGGCCACGAACTGGGCGGGTTCGTGGAGGCGACGGCCGGAAATTTCGATCGGCGCGACGCGCGGTTCTCTTTTGATGCGCCGCTGACGGACACGCTGCGCCTGAACCTTGCGGGCCTGACCTCGAACCGTGACGGCTATGTCGAGAGCGCGGACAGCGCGGCCATGGGCAGCATAGATCGCTATGCCGGGCGATTGGCGGTGGAGTGGGACGCTGCGCCGAACGTCCGGGTTTCGTTCGCGGCGGACGCCATGCGCGCCGATGAAACGGCCATGCCGGCGGTGTTGCTGGGTCTGGTGGATTTCATCCCCGGCACGCAGTTCGCTCCCGGCGGCCCGTTTCCGAGCGAGATCTTCGCGATCTCCAACAACTCACTGGCCTGCGGCGGGGCCAGCACGACGGGCAATAGCGGCAATCCGGCCTGTATCGATCAGCAGCACATCCAGGGGCCCTTCAAGACAGCGGGCGGATATCAGGCCGAAACCGACATATTCGATTCCCAGGGCAGCCGCCCTTACGGCAATACGGCCATCACCGAAGTCGGCGGAGCCAGTTTTCGCGTTGAGTGGGACCTGTCGGACAGGCTGACCTTCAAGTCGATCACAGCCTATCGTGAGCTGGAAGCCTATTGGGCCAGCAATTCCGATCACACGCCCAATCCCGGCATCGAAACCAAGAACGACCAGACGCAAAACCAGTTCACCCAGGAGTTTCAACTTCTCGGGGAGGGAGACCAGATCAACTGGGTCCTAGGCGCCTTCTACATGAAGGAAGAAGGCGAATCGTTGAACGTCGTCGCCTTTCCGAGCGTGATTTTCCGCTCAGGCGGCAGCTTCGCCACGGAAAGCACCGCCGTATTCGCACAGGGGACTTATGAGATCACTCCGTCTCTGGAGCTGACACTCGGCGCTCGGTATACTCAAGAAACCAAGAGCTATGACACTCTGAGACATCAGGAAGTGGTCGGCGTTCTGCTGGACCCGGCCACCCGGTTCTGGCTTGACCTGAGGGCGACGCCGGTCCCGTTCATAACCGGCGCTACGCCGGATATTGCAACGGATGAATTCACCCCGCTCGTGAGCCTAGCTTATCATTGGTCGCCCGATGTGATGACTTATCTGTCGTTCTCGCGCGGCTACAAGAGCGGCGGCTACGAACAGCGCTTGGCGCCGGGCACGCCCGAGGTGCCGCGCTTCAATCCCGAATATGTGGACGCCTATGAGTTCGGCGTGAAGGCGACCTTGCTGGACCGCTCCATGCAGGTGGGCGCGGCGGTGTTCCACTCCACCTATAGCGATATGCAGATTTCAGTTGTCGATGGCGTCTCGCCAACGATCACGAACGCCGGGGACGCCACCTTGCAGGGCGCTGAGGTGGAGTTGAACTGGCGGCCGGCCCAGGGGCTCAACATAAACGCCTTCGCCGGCTACCTCGACGCCAGCTACGACAGCCTGTCGCCCCGCGCGCTGGTCTCAGGGATCACCCTGGCCAGTCGGCTGCCGAACACGTCCGAATGGCAGTATGGAGGCTCGATCTCCTACGAAATGCCGCTGGGCTCCAGCTTTACGATCACGCCCCATGTCGACTGGAGCTATCGCTCGTCGATGGATCTCGACAGCGCCAATGAAGCCCTACTTCACCAGCCCGGCTATTCCCTGGTCAATGCGGCGGTGACGCTGGCCCCGGTCGGGCAACGGTGGGCGTTGAGTGTGTCGGGCCGCAATCTTACCGATGAAACCTATCTGGTCTCAGGCATAGCCCAGTACAATATCGGGGAGATCGAAGGTCAGTACGCTCGTCCCAGAGAGTGGGCGGCGACCCTCAAATATCGCTTCTAGGAAATTATGGAGATTTGATCATGGCTTACCATGGTGGTGAAACGGTGCATTGTGACGATGTGCCCTGGTTGCCTCTGGCGCCCAAGATCGGCGTCCGAATTTTGAAACTTGATCACGAAAGCGGTGGTTTCAGCGTGATGATACGCGCTGAGGCGGGCGGCATCCTGCCGCGGCACAGTCATATTGAAAGCGCGGAAATCTATGTCCTCCAGGGACAGGGAACGCACGCACAAACCGGCGCCTATCAGGCGGGGGACTATATCTCCGAGCCCAAGGGCGCCCTGCATGACGCGCTTGCTTTCGATCAGGAGACGGTCCTGTTGATGATCTGCCAGGGTCCTTCGGCGTTTCTGGGAGACGACGATTCAGTCCAGCACATCATGGATATCCCCATGCTGGAGCATCTTTCGGCGGCTTACGCCGGCGGGGCGGCCTAACCGGCGTTTCCAGGATCGTTGGCGAAGGCCTTGCGCCACGCGCTCGGCGAAATGCCAACGATCTGCCGGAAGCGGCTGGAGAAATGGGCCGGAGAAGAATAGCCAAGCTCAAGCGCGATTTCGGCGGCGGGCAGTTCCGTGCCGCGCAGCAACTGCTTGGCTTTCTCCATCCGCATCTCTGTAAGGCATTGATGCGGCGTCCGGCCAGTCGCGGTCGCAAACGACCGCAAGAAGTGGTCCGTGGAGAGTTCAACGCTGTCGGCCATCTCATCGACGGTCAGTCCCTGGCTCAGTCGATCGGTCATCAGCGCTGTGACCTGTTTCAATCGCCAGGGCGCCAGCGCGTTGCGGCGATCGCCTGTCTTCGGGCGGGTCGGCGTTTCAACATTTTCGGCGTAGACGACGCTCATCAATATCGCGATCGCATGGGTGTTGAATGCGACGGCGTTCTCCATGGGATCACCCAGAACGGACCACATTCGATATGCTAGGTGGCTGATCAGAGGATCGTAAAATGGCTGGTCGGCGGTGTGGCGTAGAGATTGGCCTGATCCAAAGCCGCCGCGATCCGTGAACTCTTTGACCTTGTCGCCCGGCACTGTGACGTGCAGCACCAGGGGCGTGCTCTCGAAATACCAATAAGAGGGGGTCTTTGGAGGCGTCACGAGAATGCAGCCCGGAGCCTCAATGAAATTCTGGCGGCCCCCGCCGATGTCGCGCACGACCCGAGAATGATTTGACACGAGAACTATGCTGACGATGAGATCGTCAATGGGATCATAGTTGACCCCGCAACTGGGCGCGTGGGAAGCCAGCGCCAGCACCGCATTGCGGTTCGCGCATTCGCGAATCTCGATCTGGGTGACGGGCAAGATATGGTCGTTCACGTAGTGAGTGAAACGCATTGGTTCGGCGCCCATCCATCTCCCCTTCCATCGCCTTTTCAGGGGCGAGCTCTATGCGTGGCTCGCGATTGGTCCCCGGATTGAATGCGTGGATAGCGTACGTCCTTATAATCCATCTGCGAACTGTCTGCATCAAGTGTTGCGGTAAAAATTTCTAAGAAAAACAATAATTTCGTCTATGTCTGGCGGCTGTCTGCGCCTTGTTTGTCAATCGGCGTCTAAAAGGGACCCCCTATCGGCGTGCAATAGGGACCCCCTTGTGGGGTTCGGGATGGCAGTGACGAGCGCACCGTTTGCGGGGCTTGGGGCGTAGGGAGGGCGAAGCCCGACCGGAGGCGCAAGCCCCGCTTGGCGTTCTTGTTGGCCGGGTCAGCGGCGGTGTTTGAAGCGCCAGCTGTCGTTGCCGGTCTCGACGATGTCGCAGTGGTGGGTGATGCGGTCGAGCAGCGCCGTCGTCATCTTTGGATCGCCGAACACGGTGGGCCATTCGCCGAAGGCGAGGTTGGTCGTGACGATGACCGAGGTACGCTCGTAGAGCTTGCTGATCAGGTGGAATAGCAACTGGCCGCCCGAGCGGGCGAACGGCAGGTAACCGAGTTCGTCGAGGACGACGACGTCGAGGCGGCAGAGCTGAGCGGCCAGTGCACCGGCCTTGCCCAAGCGAGCCTCCTCCTCGAGGCGGTTCACCAGGTCGACGGTGTTGAAGTAGCGGCCCCTAGCGCCGGTACGCACGACGTTGGCGATGATGGCGGTGGCCAAATGCGTCTTGCCCGTGCCCGTCCCGCCGACCAGGACGATGTTGCGCCGGTTCGCCAGGAAGGCGCCACTGTGCAGGGAGCGCACCAGCCCCTCGTTGATCGGCGTGTCGTCGAACACGAAGGCGTCGAGGTCCTTCACCGCCGGTAGCTTGGCCGCCGCCATCCTGTAGCGGATGGAGGCCGCGTGCCGGTGGGTTGTCTCAGCGCGGACCAAGTCGGCGAGAATCTCCATGGTCGTGCGCTTGCGCTGCAGTCCCGTGGTGACCGCCTCGTCGAAGGCGCCGGCCATCCCCTTCAGGCCCAGGCCGGTCAGCGCCGCCATCATCTCATGCCGCTGCATGCAGGCCTCGCAGGCTGTCGTAGCGGGTGCAGTCGGCCTGAGGCGGATGCCGCAGCGCCAGGTCTTCCGGCGTGACGATGCTCGGCGGCCGAGGCGGTTCGCGTCGGCGCGCCAGGATGTTGAGGATGACGTCGTCGCTGACGGTTCCGGCGGCCAGCGCCTCATGTGCGGCGGCCTCGACCGGCTCCAGACCATCCTCCAGCACGGCCGCCAGAACCCGCACGAACCGCCGGTCGGCCTCGTCGCCCGCGCCCAGCTTGCGCCTCAGGCGCGCCAGCGCGGGCGGCAGCTCCCAGTTCTGGAACGGCGCGCCATTGCGCAGCGCTCCGGGCTTGGTCGCCAGCACCGGCAGGTAGTGCCATGGATCATACAGGGTCCGGTCGCGACCGAAGAACCGGCGATGATCGGCGACGACCTCCCCATCGCAGCGCACGACGATCCGGTCGGCATAGGCTCGGACCTGCACCGTCCGCCGTCCCGCCTTGGCCATCACCGAGTAGCGGTTGCGATCGAAACTGATCAGGCAGGTCCCGGTCACCGCGTGCTCGCTCTCGTGGAAGCCGTCGAACAGCCCCAGCATCGGCTGCAACGCCGGACGCTCGGCGGCCAGCGCCTGAGCGACCGTCAGGTCCTTCTGCTCGGGATGCTGGCGCAGCTCGGCCCAGCGGCGGCACTCCACCTCCAGCCAGCCGTTCAACTCCTCCAGGCTGGCGAAGCGCAGCCGTGGCTGGAAGAACCGCCCACGCGCCGTCTGGACCTGATGCTCGACCTGACCCTTCTCCCAGCCGGCCGCCGGCGAACAGGCCGTCGGCTCGACCATGTAATGGCTCGCCATGACCAGGAAGCGCCGGTTGAACACCCGATCCTTGCCGGTGAACACCGTCGTCACCGCCGTCTTCATGTTGTCGTAGATGCCGCGCGTCGGCACGCCCCCGAAGAAGGCGAACGCCCGCGCATGCGCGTCAAACAGCATCTCCTGGGTCTCGCGCGGATAGGCCCGTACATAGATCGCGCGTGACGCGCACAGCCGCATGTGGGCCACCTTCACCCGCATCGGCTTGCCCGCGATCTCCACGTCCTCGTGGCTCCAGTCGAACTGGTAGGCCTCGCCTGGCCTGAACATCAGCGGGATGAACGACGGTGCATCCGCCACGCCCCGGCGTCGCTTCAGCCGCCACCCCGCCGCGTAGCGCCGGACCGCGTCGTACGACCCGTCGAACCCCTCGCGCACCAGCAGATCATGGACGCGCGTCATCCGCAGCTTCTCGCGCCGCGGCCGCGCCTCGTCCTCTTCCAGCAGTTCATCGAGCCTGACCTGGAACGGCGCCAGCCTCGGCAACGGCTGCACCGCCCGCCGATAGGCGAACTCCGCATCCGGCTCCCGGATCGCCTTGCGCACCACCTTGCGCGACAATCGAAGGTCACGCGCGATCGCCTTGATCGCCTTCCCGGACGCAAACTCGCGCCGGATCTTCAACACCGTCTCCAACACCAACATCCCGAACTCGCCGCCTGACATCCGCCAAGCCGCCACCGTTAGACCTCAGGAATGAGGGGTCCTTATTCGACGCCGATCACACCGCTAACGGGGTCCCTTTTCCACGCCGATCCACAGCACTGCCAAACTGAGCGACCGAGGCCAGTCCAAGCCCCTTCTCGACATCCGCTTCGGGCCGTTGCGGTCGATGTCTGCTTTACGGCGGGTGGTGTTGACCCGCTCGGCCACCGCCCCCCGACTGGCGCTGTTGATCGCCTGGTATATCTACTTCAGTTGGGGCGCGGGGCTGGCTGGCTGACGGCCCGTGCTCAGACCTTGGACGGAATCGACCGGCCGAGGCTGGCGTGTCCCGGTACGGACGCAGGAGATGTTTGCGCCCCTAAAGCGCGGGGCGTCGTTCGGCCGAAGGGATGTTCTTTCGAAGTAACGCGTCGCATGGTATTCTGCGTCGCCTGATACGCTTTGCCAATTCGCTGGCAAATTGAGAGTGCGGCGTTGTCAATACGTCTCGAAAGATGTTGTGATCACGCGTTTTTTACAGCAGTTAATTTTCTCAACGTTTTCAGAATACTTAAATTTTGTCGGTTTCTGGATCGGTGTCGGTTAGCCGAGAATGAAATATAATTACGTAAAACAAATCGTTATATGGGTTTTGTGCAACCGAGTGGGAATGGCCGCATTGATCGCGGCCTATGTGTTGTTCACCGCCTTTCGGGATTTCCGCGACAACTTCTCGGCCGAGGTCTGGAAAGCTGTCGGGTACGGCGATGCGGCGGGCGTCTTCGCCGCCAGCGAACTGCCTGTGGCGGTCATCGTCCTGATTGTTCTGGGCAGTCTGATCCTGATCCGCGACAACCGGCGCGCGCTGATGGTCATGCATGGGGTGGTGATCGCGGGCGCGGCGTTGATCGGTCTGTCGACCCTGGCCTTTCAGGCGGAGCTGGTGTCGGCGCTGACGTGGATGATCCTGAGCGGGGCGGGCCTCTACATGGCCTACACCCCGTTCAACGCCATGCTGTTTGACCGGATGCTGGCGGCCACGCGCAGGGTCGGGACGGCGGGCTTCCTGATCTATGTGGCCGACGCCTGCGGCTATGTCGGCAGCGTGCTGCTGCTGCTCTATCGCAGCTTCGCGGCGCCGCAGCTGGATTGGCTGCAGTTCTTCATCGGCGCGGCCTACGCCTCAGCGACGGCCAGCCTGGTGCTGACTCTGGCGTCGGCGCTCTATTTCGGGCGCAAGCTGGGGCGGAAGCATCAGTCGCCGACGATACAGGCCGCGCCGGACGCCGCCGCATCTTGACGCTGGACGTTAGGGCGTGACATCCAGATCAACCTTCACGCGCAGCGCGTCGTGACGCCAGTATTCGTGGTCGTATTCGACGATGCGCCCGGCCGCGTCGAAGCTGGCGCGGATCACCAGAAGGCCCGGCGTGCCTGACTTCACGCCCAGAGCCTCAGCCTCTTCTTGGATCAGCGCGCAGGGCTGCATCTCGACCCGGTTGCGCGTCACCGCCAGCCGATAACGGCTCTTGAGAATCTGCGTCAGTGAGCCGTCCAGATCATGCGCCAGCAAATCCGGCGCCCGCTCCGCCTCGACATAGATGCGCTCGACCAGCACCGGCCGCCCATCGATCAGACGCCGCCGTCGGATCAGATGCACCGACGCGCCCAGCGGCAGGCCCATGGCCTTGGCGACACCGTCCTGGGCTTCGACCGAGGCGGTCGATAGGGTCTCCGTCGCGGGCTGGCGGCCCTGTTCAGCCACATAGGTCATGAAGCCGGCCCAGCGGGTTGGATCATAGGTCACGGGTTCGGGCGAGACGTACCAGCCGCTGCGATCGCGGCGGAAGATCATCCCCTCGGACTCCAGCTGGAACAGGGCTTCGCGGATCGTGCCGCGTGCTACGCCCAGACCATCCTGAAGCTGGCGCTCCGACGGCAGCTTGGCGCCTGGCTTCAGCGCGCCGCTGTGGATCTGGCGGGCGATATGATCGCGGGCCACTAGATAGCGGCCCCGATCGCCCGCAGGTGTTTCGGTCGGTGAATTCCACCAGGCAGGCGCAGGGGCGGCGGACATGAAAGCTCGTCGGCTGAGAAGTCGTTGACGCCTTATCGCGTCTTCGCGTCTCGGCGTCGATCCTCTGCGCCGCCCGTAAAGAAAACGGCGGCGACCCTTTCGGATCGCCGCCGCCAGGGCATCGGACTGTTGATGGCCTCAGTAGCTGTAGCTCATGCGGAACAGGAAGGTCCGGCCCGGCTCCATATAGTCCTTCATGTAGCTGGGGCTTTCACCCTTGGTCGTATAGTAGCGGTGGCCGTCCAGAATGTTCTGCACGTCGAAATCGACCGCCAGTTGTTCGTTGACGTGGTAGCGCGAGTGGAAGTCCAGCGTTTTGGTCGGCTGCACCCATTTGTCGACGGCGTTGTCGCGCAGATCCTCAATGTACTCGCCCTGATAGTTGTAGGACAGGCGCGCTTCGAAGCCGTACTTCTGATAGGTCAGCGAGGCGTTGTACATCAGGTCCGGCGCACCGACGAAGGAGATCGGACGCCCCTTGCGATAGTCCAGGCCCGTCTCGCCCTCGCTGGTCTGCAAGGTCAGATTGCCCTCGAAGCCGAAGCCGTCCAGCGGCGCGGCTAGGCCGTCGAAGCTCTTGATGAAGTTGAGTTCGACCCCGGCGATTTCGGCGGTGTCGCCGTTCTTGGGCTGGGTGATTTCGATGAAGCCCTCGGTCGTGGTGGCGTCGACCTGACTGCCGTTGGTGAAGATGAAGTTGTCGATCTTCTTGTAGAAGACGCCTGCCGACAGGACGCTGCTGCGGTCAGGATAAAACTCGGCCGACAGGTCCAGATTCAGCGCTTCCGCCGGTTTCAGGTCCGGGTTGCCGCGGCTTATGGCCAGAATCTCGTTTGTCACCGGATCGCGCGTCACCGATTGCCCGCCCGAGATGTAGCCGTACTCGGGCCGCGAGAAGCTGGTCCACAGGGCGGCGCGATAGACCCACTGCTCGTTTGGACGCCAGGTCGCCGTCACGCTGGGCAGGAAGACGCCGTAGTCTGCGTCGCTGGTATCGAACCCGCTGGCGTCGCCGTCGTCCGACCAGAAGGTGTTCTTGACGTCGGTCTGTTCATAGCGGCCGCCCGCGATGACCTGCAGGTCGCCCCAGCGCAGCTGCGCCAGAGCATAGGCGGCGTAGATGGTCTCCTGCCCCTGTTTGTCGTCCTGGCTCAGGCGTTCATAGGACATGGAGGACGGGGTGGCGGCCTCGGCCGCGCGGATGGCGGCGATCACCCGTTCGCGGTTGAAGATGGCGCCGTAGTAGTATCGGCCGCCCAGGATGCGATCGACCTCGCGTTCAATCAGGCCGGAGGCAGCCATGGACAGACCGTCCAACGCCGTGCCGGAGAAGTCGCCGTCCCAGATCGGGCTGCTGTCGTACTCACGTTCTGATTTCAGGTATTTGGCGCCGAAGCGGATCTGTTCCAGCGGGCCGCGATCGACCTGGTAGCGAGCGTCGATCTTGAAGGCGAGGCGGTCGTCCTTCTGACGCGAACGGCTGTGGCCTGCGCCGTCCAGCGGCAGCAGCGACGGGTCGCGTTCGACATGGGCGGCGAAGGCGGGCAGTTGCGGCATGGGGAAGCGTCCATCGTAGGACGACCACAGCAGGCCAGTTTCGTTCAACGGCGCAACGCAAGCGTCGCAGTTGTAGCCGATGGAGTAGTTGTCGGGGTTTTCGCGCTCGCCGAAACTGTAGCTCAGGTCGTAACTCAGCTCGAGCGCGTTCAGCCGGCTGACGCCGCCCAGGTTAACAGTGGCCAGGGTCTGGTTCTCGTCGGAAATGTCCATGTTGCGCGAGAACTGGAACGCCCGAGGATCCCACACGCCCGAGCGGCCGTGCAGGGACCAGTAGGACTTGCGGGTGCGGTCGGCGTCCGTGATGCGGCCGTCGCCGTCGGCGTCGACGATCTGACCCGTCGTATAGCCGTAGATGGCGCCCAGGGCAGGATCCCGGCCGATGATCATCTTCTCGGGCGCGGACAGGGTGCGATCCTCGTCGTTCACCTGCACCAGACGCATGGTCGGGCGGCTGCGATAGTCGGTCCAGTCATTGGTCGAGGCGCGCTCGAAGCGGTTGTACTGGCCGCGCAGGTACAGGTCGTGGTCGGCCCCGCGATAGTCGAAGGAAACGTTGCCGCCATAACGCTCCTGTTCGTTGCGGCGGTAGTCCAGGTCGATGCCCGGCAGGTACATGGAGCGTTCGTCGATCGCTTCTTCAGCCTTCTTGCGCCAGATGTAGGGCTCCCATTCGCCGTCGTTCTCGGTCTCTTCGGTGACACCGTTCGAGCGGCCGTAGTTGACTGAGGCGAAGACGCCGAAACGCTCGTCCTTCAGGCGGCGGCCGAAGTCGGCCTGCAGCAGATAATTGTCCGAGGATTCGCCCTGTTCCTTGGCGCGGTCGTTGAAGCTGTAGCTGGCGAACAGGCGCGCCACCGGGGCGTTGAAGTCAAAGGCGTTGGGCGTGCGGAAGTCGATCGATCCGCCGATAGCGTCGCCGTCCATGTCGGGCGTCAGCGTCTTGGAGACGGAAATCGCCTGCAGACCGTTGGGCGGCAGGACGGTCATCGACATCTTGCGGCTGTCGGTATCGGTCAAAGCCACGCGCACGCCGTTGATCGAATAGGCGTTGAAGGTGCCGGCGAAGCCCCGGACGGTGACATATTCGCCTTCGCCTGTCGTCTGGTTGACGATGACGTTGACGCCCGGCAGGCGCGCCAGGGCGTCGGCGACGTTGGCGTCGGGCAGCTTGCCCATATCATCAGCCGACAGGACGTTGACCACGCCATCGGCGCGACGCTGGGCCGAGATGGCGTTGGCGGTGCCCAGGCGTTGGCCAGTCACCACCACCTCGCCGACGACGGTCGGCTGGGCTTGGTCTTCTTCAGAGGCGGCGGCGATCGCCGTGCCTGCAACGGCCCAGGTCAATGCTAGGGCGCTGGCGCCTGCGATGCGGTTCGCCGTGCGCGATGCGACGGCGGCGGAATGAAACGACATTGGTGATCCCCACCCAGAGTCCAGGAGTTTTGGCTGGGAGAGGGCGCTTCTCGGGCCGTCCCCCGTCCGCATCGGCGGACGAGGGCGGGGTAGCCGCAAGCCAAACTGGTGTAAACCAGTTGCTTTGATCTACACAAAACATCCATAGTTAGAATGTTTGCATATATAAGTATTGTTGTCCGACTTCGGACGTATGCGTGTTACTATTTCAATGTCGCCCGGATGATGTCGATATAATGCGAGACATCAGGCGTAATAACGCCGGGCTGCTTGCCTAGGTCGTCATAGCGGCGCAGGCGAAGGGCCTCCTTGAAAAAAGGGTGCGCCTCAAAGGCCGCGCATTCCGCCTTGTTGAACGGTCCGCCCTGAAGGCTCAGGCTCAGCGCCGATGCGCCGCTCAGGGCTTCAAGATAGCCTGGCTCAACGGCGCACAGATAGCGTTTGGCGGCGACGTGCAAGGCGATCGGGGCCGTCACTTCTTCAGAAAACCATTGAGATAGAAAGGCTTCACCCAGCTTCTCATGAGCTGCGTCGTAGCCGTGATCCTCAGCCGCATCGCCCGCGCCTTCAAGGAATTGTCCCACGTCATGCAGCAGAGCCGCCGCGATCATGGCCGGGGTGTCTCCGGCGTCTTCTGCCAGCTTGGCGCATTGCAGCATATGCTCGCGCTGATTGACGTGCTCGCCGTAGCGGCTCTCGCCGTGGCGGTCGAAGAGGTCGGTAATCTGCTTCACAGGCGTAGCCCTCGCCGTCGACCAGGGGTCGCAAACGGCTGATCAGTTATTGTGGAGTGTTTCTGCGTCCGCCCAGTCATTAAACAGTCATGGCGAACCCTTATTGGTCTAGACCACAAAATCGTCTCCAGCAAGACCACGGATAGACTGTCATGAACCGCACGCTCATCGCCGCCCTGCTAGCTTCGGCTTGCCTGATCCCGACTGGCGCTCAGGCGATGCAAGGCCAGGCCTGGGATTTCACGCCGCGCTATGAATTGCCGCGCGGTGCAGGACCGCAGCGTGCGGACACGCCTTCGCCGATAGCGAAGCTGACCCCGTCCGCAAGTTCCATGCGGTTCAACGACATGGCGCCGACGGAGCGCCGGAACCTGGAAACGGCTTTTGATTCCAGACGCGATTTTACCGTCGAGATGTGGATTCTGGACCATGTGAATCACCCGGTCGCCGCTGTCCTGACGCCGGACGGCGCGAACGGCGCGACGCCCTGGCTGCTGTCCTATCGCGACGGCCAGGCCTCGTTTGGCCCGGCGGGCGTGGCCATGGTCGACGCTCCTGACTACAAAGACGTCTGGCGACACGTCGTGGGGGTGCGTCAGGGCGACGCCTGGCGCCTTTACGTCAACGGCGTCCTTGCTGGATCGACTTCGGCGCGCATGACCGGCGCCTCGGAAAGCTCGCTGGCGCTGACGGCATACCTGGAGGCCGAACCCTATATGTCCCTGCCGGATCTTGTGCGCGGCGCAGCGGTGCATGACCGCGCTCTCAGCGCGGCAGAGGTCGAAGCCGCCTTCGCCGCCCGCGCCGCCCTGGTCGATCAGGGCCGCTTGAACGCGGAGACCTTCCACTTCACCCAGCCGCCTTATCTGAACGCCCCGTCGACACAGGATATCCAGCTGTCGTGGGAGACGGATCGTCCAGCTCGCTTCGCTGTCGCCTGGGGCGAGACGGAAGCTCAGATGCGTCGCATCGAGGTTCCCACCGCCGAAGAGGACCGTCAGGGCGGCGTGACGCTGGACGGTTTGAAGGCCGATACGCCCTATTTCTATCGCGTCACGGCCTCGACCGAGGACGGGCGGGCGCTGGATTCGGGCCTGTTGTCGTTCCGCTCGGCGCCGCTGCCCGGAGCGCCCTTCGTCATCGCCGTCTCGGCCGACACCGAGGCGCGCCCCCATATCAACAACCGCATGAGCCAGCTGATCTGGGAAGAGCGGCCGAATCTGCTGTTGCTGGCCGGCGATCTGACCGACGGCGGCGATATTGATCGCCGCTATCAGTGGACGCACGAGTACTTCCTGGGCATGGGCAGTCTGTTCGGGCGCGTGCCGGTCATCACCGCCCCCGGCAACGGCGAGGGCGAGCAGCACTGGTTCCGCCGCTACCATCGTCAGCCAGGCGACGAGGCCTATTTCAGCCACCGCTACGGGGATGTCGAGTTCTTCATCCTCGACAGCAATCTGGAGGGTAGCGAGGAGCGGAAGCCCGGCTTCCGCGCGCGACAGGCCGCCTGGCTGGAGCAGGCTCTGGCTCGCTCCACCGCCCGCTGGAAGATCGCCATGCACCACCATGACGTCTTCACCAGCGATGAAGACGATCACGGCGACAGCTGGGCCGCCCGCACAACCTACGGCAGCGAGGCGATGCAGCGCGAATTCACCTCGATCTTCGAACGCCATGGCGTGGATCTGGTCATCTACGGCCACTTGCACGCCTATGAGCGCACCTGGCCGATGACGCAGGGCGCGGTCGATCTCGAAAACGGCGTCACTTATGTTCAGGTCGGCGGCATGGGCGGCAATCTGGAAGACTTCGCGCCGAACAAGCCGACCTTCAGCGCCAAGACGGCCCGGACACACCACTACGTCATGTTGCGAGGGGCCGGAGACCGGATCGAGGTCGAGATGATCGATATCGAAGGCCGTTCCCGCGATCGCTTCGCGCTGACGAAAAGATGAAGCGACCGACCTTCCTGCTGCGAATAACGGTCAGGCTGGCGCACTGCGAACGGCTGCGTGGTAAGCCACGCCCATGTCCGCTTCACGCGCTGGCGTTAATGACCGCTCATGGCGCATTGCTGACCGTTCCTAGGTGGTCGTCATGGGTGCCGAGATTCAGCGCCTTCGGGCTACGCAGGAATGTCCATTGTGCTGCTTATGCTATGGTGAGCGTTGCGAGCTCCCGCAGCCAAATACAAAAACCCCCGACGCTCATGCTCCGGCGGTTTTTGCTGACCCATGCCCTCTCTAGACCTGACAGATTCGATCATAAGGCAGCGCCGCGGGGCTATTCCGCAGGCTGTCCCTGAAAAAGTTCGAACTGCGGTGAAGCCTGTCAGGGTGCAGCCGACCCCGGCCCGGCCTTATCTCGTCGTGGCCCGCTTGCTTAAGCAGGCCGCAGTCCGTCCTGTTGCTCACCCCACGCGGCCAGGCGTAACTAATCTAAGGACGGGCGCCGCTGAATGGAAACTCAGAGGCAAGTCGCTAGCCGATCAAATTCGGCACGGAGCGTGATTCCCTCTTCGTCAGCCAATGCGGCGTAGCGGAGGGCTGCTATGTCGTTCGCGGCGGGGGTGCTTGAGCGAATGAAGCCTAGGATTTTTGCGTAGCTGGACAGGCCGCGGTCGAAGGTCTCGCCATAGCCCTTGATCAGATTCTGGCATCGCGCGATTTCGAGAGCGACATCCGGTTGCGACGGCGCCCGAGCCTCGATTTCCGCGAGCCATTCCTCTACGCGCTGCTGCTCCTCCTGGTAGCGCAGGGAACTGCGACGCAACGGACGCATGGCGGCCAGCAGGCTTAGCATCAGGAACCAGCGCAGCCGCGTCGTCTCCACATGGCGGCCCTTGGTGAAGAAGCGTCCCAGCAGCTTTTCGGCGGCGGCGCTGTGCAGGAGGCGCCGCCCGATCGGGGCGGGCAGGGTTTCACAGATCTCGCGCAGACGGGGGTGCATGAACTCGGTGACGCTGAGGAGTTGGTCGTTCTTGACGCGTACTTCGCCGCGCACGCGAGCCGCGCGGGAGGCGCGCGTCTTGAGGTCGGCCACCCGGATGGTGTCGTCATAGGCCATCCAAAGCGCCAGGGCGGCGGCCGTCTCTGTGGTCAGGGCGTGCGGCGGCTGGTCCAGCGCCGCGATCCGCTCCAGCCGTTCCAGATAGAGGGCGGCGTAGGCCTGGTCCTGATAGTCCATCAGGCGCTGAACCCCCAGCAGGGCGTTCCTGTGCGCGACGGCGGGCAGTCGGGCGCGAATCCGCGCCGCCAGGGCCTGGCCGAAGGGCGTGGTCGGTTCAGGCGTCGGAACCGCTGGCTCGTCGGGCGCCGCGACCGGCTGACGGGCGGCGTCGAACCCCTCGGCGAAGCCCTTCAGGTTGCTGTCGACCGCGACGCCGCTGGCGCGGATGGCCTCCTCGAAGGCTTCGCGCGGGAAGGGCAGGGCGCCGCTGCCCGCCAAGGCGCCGAACATGATCGAGCTGATGACGCTGCCGGAGCGAGCGGAGGCGGCGTCCATGTCGAAGCCGACGAAGCGGCGCGCCCGCTTGGCGGCGGCTTCGAGAATCTTGCTGCTGTCGGCGCGTCCGTCGCCCATCGCCGACTTCTCGGAGATGGCGTAGATGCGATGGGTCGAGCCGATCAGCGTCGTGCGTTCGGCGCTGACGAAGCCGCGCACCATGGCGCGGCCGACCTCCATCAGCTCGGAGGCGATGACCACGTCGACGTCGCCGGGGGTCGGCATTTGCGCCAGGACAGGCGCGCGCCCGTCGGCGGGCATGGGCGCCAGTTCGACATAGTAGACGGTCGAGCCCGTGCGCTGGGCCACGCCGGGGACCGAGGTGCCCTGGGCCAGTCGCCCCTGGCTGCGGGCGACGCTTTGAATCCAGTCGGCCAGCACGCCGCCGCCCTGTCCTCCGAGCGCCAGAATGGCGATGCAGAGACGATCTCTTTGCTGTGTCATGGTTCTTTAGAAAGCTCGTGCCGCCAGGCGGCGCTCGGCGCCCCGCTGGAGAGTCGTGATGATGCGTTGGCGCAGTTCGTTGACGAAGCGCTCCCAGCGTCCCGGGTTGGTCACCACCCGCGCCCTGTAGAAGCTGGGGCACAGAATGGCGGCGTGGCTGACCTCGCCGCACAGGCCGCAGCCGACGCAGGAGTTGTCGACATGGGCCACCGGATCGCGCCGTAGCGGATCGGGATTAGGTTTGATCGACAGGGAGGGGCAGCCGGACAGCCGGATGCAGCTGTGGTCGCCGGTGCAGGTGTCGGGATCCACCCCGAAGCGGTCCTGAGAGACGCGCCGTCCCGCCTGAGCGGCCTTGCGCAGCAGGGGCTTCTCGCGCCGCTGCTTGTTCAGCATACATTCGGACTGGGCGATGATGACCTTGGGGCCCTTTTCCGGGCTGGTCAGCGCCTCCTTCAGCGCGCCTTTCATGCGTTTCAGGTCATAGGTACGGTCGATGGAGCGCACCCATTCCACGCCGACGCCGCGCGCCGCCTTCTCGATCGGGTTGCGGGTGCTGCGCGCCTTGTTGTCGGCCCGCGAAGACAGCACGTCCTGGCCGCCGGTCGCGGCCGAATAGCCGTTGTCGACGACCAAGGTGACGGTATCGTTCTTGTTGAACACGGCGTTGCCGACGCCTGAGGTCAGGCCGTTATGCCAGAAGCCTCCATCGCCCATGATGGCGATCGCGCGCTTGTCCTTCGGCTTGAAGGCCGAAGCCCCGGCGGCGCCCAGGCCGTAGCCCATCGTCGTATTGCCGATGTTGAACGGCGGCAGGATGGAGAACAGGTGGCAGCCGATGTCCGCCGACACGTGCGACGGGCCGAGTTCGCGCTCGACCATCTTCATGGCGGTGAAGATCGGGCGCTCCGGGCAGCCGGTGCAGAAACCGGCAGGGCGTGCAGGAACCTCGGCGGCCAGATTTGCGACTGCCGCAGGCGTCGGGGCGGTGGAAACCGGTGCGGGCGCTGGAGCGTGTTTCGGGCTCCATTCCTCCAGGAAGCTCTTCAACCCCTCCTGGATGACGTGGGCGGCGTATTCGCCCGCGCGCGGCAATGGCCCCTTGCCGACGATGCGGGTCTCAAGGCCCGCGCGCCGGATCAAGGTGTTCAGCTCATGCTCGATGAACTCGGGCTGGCCTTCCTCGATGATCAGGACCGCCTTCTTACCGCGACAGAAGTCCGTCACCTCTTCGGGGATCAGCGGATAGGTGACGTTGAGGCAGTAGATCGGCAGGGCGCTGTCGCCGAAGGCGTCGGCCAGGCCCAGCAGCTCCATCGCCCGGTTCAGGTTGTTGTAGAGGCCGCCCTGGACGATCAGGCCGACGTCGCCCTCGTTCGGGCCGAAGGTCTCGTTGAGTTTGTTGTCGCGCACGAAGGCGATGCCGGCGGGCCAGCGCTTCTCCACCTTCTCGACCTCATGCAGGAAGTTGGCGGGCGGCAGGACGATCCGCTCCACATCGCGCACGGGCGCGGCCGCCGCCTGGGCCACGGTCAGGGGCGGGCGGCGGTTGTCGCGGGCGACGAAGCTTCCGGTCATGTGGCAGGAGCGCACGCGCAGCTCCAGCATGACGGGCGTGTGCGAGGCCTCGGAAAGCTCGAAGCCCTTTTCGACCATGTCGACGATGCTGGTCAGGTTGGGGCGCGGGTCGAGCAGCCACATCTGCGACTTCATGGCGAAGGCGTGGGTGCGCTCCTGCATGATGGAGGACCCTTCGCCATAGTCCTCGCCGACGATGATCATGGCGCCGCCCGTCACCCCGCCCGAGGCGACGTTGGAAAGGGCGTCGGAGGCGACGTTCGTGCCCACGACCGACTTCCAGGCCACGGCCCCGCGCAGCGGATAGTTGACGGAGGCGGCCAGCATGGCCGCCGCCGTGGCTTCCGAGGCGCTGGCCTCGAAATGAACGTCCAGGCTTTCAAGCAGGTCGTTCGCATCGGCGAAGACGTCCATCAGGTGACTGATGGGCGAGCCCTGATAACCGCCGACATAGGCGACCCCGGATTGCAGCAGCGCCTTGGTCACGGCGAGGATGCCCTCGCCGTGAAAGACGTCGCCTTCACCGGCGGTCAGCTTGCGGACTTCCGACTTGAAGGAACGCTCGGCCATCTTGGATCAGCCCGCGACCAGAGCCAGAACGCGCAGAGGGCTGCCCGATCCATCTCGGATCTTCAGCGGCGGCGCGATCACCACGGCCCCCGTCGGCGGCAGGGCGTCCAGGTTCTGCAGGCATTGCAGACCATAGCGGCCGGCGCCGTGGAACAGGGCGTGGGCGGGGTAGGGCGGCTCCAGCAGGTGCGCCTGACCGGCGTCCGTGCCGATGGTTTCGACGCCGAAGCCCAGGGCGTCGCGCTCTTCGACCAGAAGGCGCACAGCCGCGACCGACGGTCCGGGGGTGTGGGCGCCGTCTTCGCGGCGGTTCACATAGGCCTCCGGATCACGCTTGGACCAGTCCGTGCGGAACAGGACCCAGCTGCGCGGCGGGATGCGGCCGTGAACAGCTTCCCACGCCTCGATGTGGGTGGGCTCCAGCAGGAAGTCGGGATCGGCGGCGGCCTCAGCGGAACAGTCGATGACGACGGCGGGGGCGATCAGGTCGGACGGCGGCACCACGTCCACGGTGCCGGCCGGCTGGTCCTTGCCGGTGACCCAGTGGGCGGGCGCGTCGAAATGGGTGCCCGTGTGCTCGCCGACGGTGAAATTGCTCCAGTACCAGGCGACGCCGCGCTCGTCGTAGCGGGATATTTCCTGGCGGCTGAACGGCGCGCATTGGCCGAACGGCGGCGGCAGCACCAGCGTCGGCGTGTCTTCCGACAAGGTTTGCGTCAGGTCGACGACCTTGACATCACCGCTGGCGATGCCTGTCGCGATTTGCGACAGAGCTTGTGCAGATACGGACATTCGTCCCTCCCCTTTTCCTTTTCCTCAGGATCAAGCCTTGCCGAAGAAACTTGCATCTGCAACTAATTTCTTGAGCGCCGACGCTGATCCGGCGGGGGCCCTGTGCGGGCAGGGGCGGCGCCGTGGTTGAGCAAACGCGCCGGACAGGCGACCCCGGTTCGGAAGAGTTCCGTCTGGAGCGCTACCCTTTTTACCAGGTGAACATGGTGCTTAGCCGCTACAACCTGATCATCGAGCGCGAACTGCGAAAGATCGACGTCGACATCCCGACATGGCGGGTGCTGATGATCCTGGGCGAGCAGGCGCCGCGTTCGATCGGTCAGATTTCGCGGGCGGGCGTGGTCAATCTGTCGACCATGATGCGGATCGTGGAGCGGATGACCAACGCCGGGCTGGTTTCGCGCAATACCAGCGCGGCGGACGCACGGGTGATCGACGTCAGTCTGACGCAGGCGGGCCGCGAGCGGTTGGCGCAGGCCCGGGTCCTGATGGCGCCCGTCTATCGTCAGGCGCTGGCCGGATTCTCCGAGCGGGATGCTGAGCGGCTGCTGACGCTGCTTGGACGACTGAACGCCAACCTGGAAGTCATGACGGACTAAGACGCTTCCGCGCGATCCGGCGCCGTGTCGGCGACGGAGATGAACCGCTTGCCTGCCGTCTTCATTTATTTTAGACCTAAAGCAACTGGAGGCGTCTCATGCGTGTTGCTTGTCTTGGCGGCGGTCCCGCCGGCATCTATTTCGCCATCTCGATGAAGCTTTGGAACCCGGAGCACGACATCCATGTCTTCGAGCGCAACCGGAGCGGAGACACCTTCGGCTGGGGCGTCGTCTTTTCGGACCAGACGCTGACCAATCTGACAGCGAACGACCCGGTCAGCGCGGGTCGGATCCGGGACAGCTTTGCGCATTGGGACGACATCGCCGTAGCGCTGGATGGCCGCACGGAGGTGTCTTCTGGCCACGGCTTCATCGGCATAGGGCGCAAGCGGCTGTTGCAGATTCTGCAGGCTCGGGCGGCCGAGCTGGGCGTCGTTATGCATTTCGAGACCGAATTCGGCGATGACCTGGCGTCTTACGCCGACTTCGATCTGATCGTCGCCGCCGACGGGGTGAACAGCCGCATCCGCACCCGCTACGCCGACCGTTTCGATGTCGACATCCAGACGCGCCGGAACAAGTTCACCTGGCTGGGCACGCGGAAGCTGTTCGACGCCTTCGCCTTCATCTTCGAGAAGACCCCGGCGGGCTGGATCTGGGCGCATGCCTATCGGTTCGACGAGACCCATTCAACCTTCATCGTCGAATGCTCGCCTGAGACCTGGGCGGGATTGGGCTTCGAGGACATGAGCCAGGAAGAGACGCTGGCGGCGTGCGAACGGATCTTCGCGCGCCATCTGGAAGGCCATCCGCTGCTGAGCAATTCGGCGCACCTGCGCGGCTCGGCGTCCTGGATCAACTTCCGACGGGTGCTGTGCGGCCAGTGGTCCTTCGACAATGTGGTGCTGCTCGGCGACGCCGCGCACACGGCGCACTTCTCGATCGGATCGGGCACCAAGCTGGCGCTGGAGGATGCGATCAAGCTGGCCGAGGTGCTGGACCGGCCGGGCCTCGATAACCGACAGGCGTTGACGCAGGCGCTGAAGGATTATCGCGACGAGCGCCAGGTCGAGGTGCTGAAAATTCAGAACAGCGCGCGCAACTCGACCGAATGGTTCGAGAATATCGACCGCTATGCGGATTTCGACGCCGAGCAGTTCGCCTATGCCCTGCTGACCCGCAGCCAGAGGGTCAGCCACGAGAACCTGCGTCTGCGCGACGGTCCCTGGCTGGGGCGGGTCGAGGACTGGTTCGCCGACAAGGCAGGCGCAGGGGCGGGGACGCCGCCGATGTTCGCCCCCCTGCGCCTGCGCGAGGCGCAACTGTCCAACCGGATCGTCGTGGCGCCGATGCAGACCTATCAGGCTGATGCTCAGGGGCGGGTGACGGACTTCCACCTGGCCCACTATGGCGCGCGAGGGCTGGGCGGCGCGGGTCTGCTCATGACCGAAATGCTGGCCGTGTCCCCTGAGGGCCGGGTCACGCCGGGCTGCGCCGGTCTCTATGACGACGATCAGATTGCGGGTTGGGCGCGCATCAACGCCCTGATCCATGCCGGGGGAGAGGCCCTTACCTGCGCCCAGATCGGCCATGCGGGTCCGCGCGGCGCGTGCGCCGCGCCGCAGGGCGGCCGCCCGGCGACGACGCCTCTGGATCAGCCCTGGCCGCTGGTGGCGGCTTCGGATCGGCCCTGGGCCGAGGGCGGCCTCGTTCCCGCCGCTCTGGATGAAGCCGGGATGGACGCTGTGCGCGACGCCTTCGTCGCCGCGACGCGCCGGGCGGAGGCGGCGGGCTTTGACGTGCTCGAGATTCAGGCCGGGCACGGGACCCTGCTGTCCAGCTTCATCACCCCCCTGATGAACCATCGCCAGGACGCCTACGGCGGCGACCTGGACGGGCGTCTGCGCTTCCCGCTGTCGGTGGTGGAAGCGGTCCGCGCCGTCTGGCCTGAGGCCAAGCCGCTTCTGGTGCGGATATCGGCTGAGGACTGGATGGGCGAGGCCGGGCTGGCGCCGGATGAGGCGGTTGAGATCGCCCGGCGGCTGGCTGCGGCCGGGGCGGACCTGATCGACGTCTCGTCCGGCGAGACGCATCCGGACGCGCGTCCTGTCACCGGCCGGATGTATCAGACGCCCCTGTCCGACCGCATCCGCAATGAGGCAGGCGTTCGCACCCTGGCGGTCGGCGCCGTCACCGAGGCGGATCAGGCCAACGCCATCCTGGCGGCAGGGCGGGCGGACCTTGTCGCCCTGGGGCGCCCGCACCTGCTGGACCCGGCCTGGACCCTCAAGGCGGCGGCCGCCGCGGGCCGCCGCGAGCATCCGACGCCCAGCGTCTATCGCGCCGGTTTCGACCAGCTTGCGCGACAGGCCCGAAGCGCCGCAGATGGCGTTAGGGCCTGACCGGGGCGGCCGGGCGTTTCGCAGAGGAGTCGCGTGCCATGCGCGAGAAGCATGACGGCGGCGCGGGGCCGATCGACGTTCGGGCGTGGCTGCGGATGCTGAGCTGCACCATGACGATCGAAAAGAGCCTGCGGCGCGGCTTCGCGGAGCAATATGACACCACCCTGCCGCGTTTCGACGTGATGGCGGCGCTGGACCGTCATCCGCAGGGGCGGACGATGGGGCAGCTGTCGCGCGCCCTTCTGGTGTCCAACGGCAACGTCACGGCCATCGTGCGCCAGCTTCAGGATGCAGGTCAGGTCGTGGTCAGCCCTGACCCGGAAGATCGCCGATCGTCCATCGTGCGGCTGAGCGCGGCCGGGCAGGCCAGCTTCAACGTGCTGGCCAAGGCGCACCATGCGTGGATCCATCAGGCGCTGTCCGACGTGGCGCCCGATGATCTGGAACAGCTTCACGCCCTGTTGGCCAAGGTCAAGGCGTCGATCGGAGAGAACCTTCACACATGAGCTTCACGACGCGGAGCAAGGTGCGTTTCGCACACGTCGATGCTGCGGGCATCGTCTTCTACCCCCGCTACTTCGAGATGCTGAACGGCGCGGTCGAGGACTGGTTCGCCGAAGGCCTGGGCGTCGATTTCGCCGAACTGCACCTGACGCGCGGCCTGGGCGTGCCCACGGTCAGCCTGGACAGCCGGTTTGCGGCGCCCAGCCGCCTGGGCGATGAACTGGACATCACCATCGAGGTGAAATCGGTCGGCCGATCCAGCTGCGCCGTGGCCTATACGGTGGCCTGCGGCGACGAGGTGAGGATGACGGCCGAGGGGGTGCTGGTCTGCATGATCCTGGCTGAAGGGCGCTCGACGCCCTGGCCGGATGACGTTCGCGACGGTCTGGCGAAGACCTGAGCCTCGCCCAGTCCCTGAAATGAAAAGCCCGCCCCGGCGCTGCGCCGGGGCGGGTTTCTTTGTCGTCAGGCGGCGACGACGGGATGGCGCAGTTTGCCGATGCCGACGACCTCGGCCTCGACCGTATCGCCGGGCCACATCCATTCCTGCGGGTCCATGCCGGCACCGACGCCTGCCGGGGTGCCGGTGGCGATGATGTCGCCGGGCTCCAGGGTGATGCCCTTGCTGATGTCGGCGATCAGCTCATCGACCTTGAACAGCATGTAGGCCGTGTTGCTGCTCTGCTTCTGGACGCCGTTCAGCGACAGGGTCAGATCCAGCGTCTGCGGGTCGGGAATCTCGTCCGCCGTGACGATGCAGGGTCCCATTGGGGCGAAGCTGTCCTGGCCCTTGGAGTAGATCCACTGACCGGCGCGGCGGCAGTCGCGGGCGCTGACGTCGATCAGCACCGTATAGCCGAACACGTGCTTGAGCGCGTCCTCGCGGCTGACGCCCTTGGCGGTCGAGCCGATCACCGCCGCCAGTTCGACTTCCCAGTCCAGCTGCTGGGTGATGGCGGCGTTGTGGACGATGGGGTCGCCCGGCCCGACCACGGTCGTCGGCGGCTTGGAGAAGATCACCGGCTCGCGCGGCAGGTCGGCCGAAGTGTCCAGCGTCTTGGCCGATTCCGCGACGTGCTCCGTATAGTTCAGGCCGATGCCGAAGATGTTCTTGCGCGGGCGCGGAATAGGGGCCAGCAGCTTCGCGTTCGACAGAGGCGAGGCGACGCCGACCGGATACAGGCCCTTGGCTTCGGCCATCAGGGCCGACGCCGCCGACACCGCCTGAGGGCCCAGGTCGATGAAGGCCAGCATGGTCGAGGGCAGGGCGACGCCGCGCGCCTGGCCCAGTTTTTCAAGGTCGACGACCAGGTCGCCGTCGATGGCGCCCAGCCGGGCCTCGGCCTCGACGCTGGCGCGATAGGTAACAAGACGCATGGGTTTTAAGTCCTATTCGGAGAGGATGGGTTGGTGGCCGCCGTTCTCGGCCAGGGCCTCTTCGCGATAGAGGCCCAGGGCGCGCATGACCGGCAGGTCGTGGAAGGCGAACAGGCAGGCGTCCTCGGTGTCCGAGGCGTTGGCGTGCTCGTGATACATCCAGGCCGGGACGACGAAGATGTCCCGCTCGCGCCAGTCGAACCGGCGGCCGTTGATGATGGAATAGCCCTGACCCTTGGCGCACTGATAGACGAAGCTGCCGGTCTGGCGGTGGGCCTTCGTCCGTTCGCCGGGGCGCAGCATCTGCATCGAGGCGCCGATGGTCTGCATGACCGGCCCGCCCGTGGTCGGGTTGACGTAGTCCATGTGGACGCCGTCGTAGGGGCTGCCGTCGGTGACGGCGGCGAAGCGTTGCAGGGCTTCGTAGGTCGGTCCCCACTCATACTTCAGCAGCGGCGAATAGGGCTTGTTCCAGGGCGTCGAGGCCGGGCGCAGGGCCGCGCCCGCCCACGTCGCCGTGCTGTCGTCGACGGGGAAGGAGACCGCCTGGTTCAGGTCCGGGTGGACCTCGTAGAAGTTGGCCTCCAGCGCGTTCATCATCGGGATGTCGAGGCCGTCCTGCCAGATGCAGATCTCGCCGTCCTCGGCCACGCCGTGCTCGTGCCAGGTCCCGTTGGGCGTCAGCACGAAGTCGTTCGGCCCCAGCGTCATCTTGTGCCCGTCGACGTTGGTGAAGGCGCCGCGCCCTTCCATGATGAAGCGCAGGGCCGAGGCGCTGTGGCGGTGGCTGGAGGCGCATTCGCCCGGCTTCATCACCTGCAGGCCGGAATAGAGCCAGCCCACGGCCGCGACCACGTCGGCCCGCCCCTTGTTCTCCAGATAGACGACGCGGCGCCCCGCCTGTTCCGGCGTGACCAGATCCAGGGCCTTCAGCACATGGTCGCGCAGGTCGGCGTAGCGCCACAGCATGGGGACGGAGGTCGAGACCGGCTCCCACGGCTCGATTTTGTTGGCCACCGTCCACAGGGCGCCGGTTCCCAGCTCCGAGAGGCGGCGATAGTAGTCCACCAGTTCGGGGGTGTCGGCGACGTTGGCGCGGCCGATGACGTCCTCGCGGTATTGGTCGAAACGGTTCGTCATGACCCCTCTCCTCCACTAATATTATAGACCTAAAATATCTTCCAATTGCTGTCAAACGCAACTAATCTGCGCTGAGGTTTCAGGGATGAAGAGGGGGCCGTGATGTCTCAGTCCTACAAGGCGGCCGTGGTGCAGGCGGGGTCGATTCCGGGCGATCCTGGGGCGTCGGCGACCAAGGCGGCGGACCTGATCCGTCAGGCGGCCAGCGAGGGGGCGCGGCTGATCGTCTTTCCCGAGGCCTTCCTGGGCGGCTATCCGAAAGGCGCCTCGTTCGGCACGCCCGTCGGGATGCGCAAGCCGTCGGGGCGCGAGGATTTTCGCCGCTACTACGAAGGCGCCATTGATCTCGACGGACCCGAGGTAGCGGCCCTGACCCAGGCGACGGCCGAGACCGGCGCCTTTGTGGTCATGGGCGTCATCGAGCGCGGCGGGGCGACGCTTTACTGCACGGTCCTGTTCTTCGACGGCGAGCGCGGCCTGATCGCCAAACACCGCAAGCTGATGCCGACGGGCGCCGAGCGGCTGATCTGGGGCTTCGGCGACGGCTCGACCATGCCGGTGATCGACACCTCGCTGGGCCGGATCGGGGCCGTCATCTGCTGGGAGAACTACATGCCCATGCTGCGCATGGCGATGTACGATCAGGGCATCGGCCTCTATTGCGCGCCGACGGCGGACGACCGCGACGGCTGGGCCGCCTCCATGCGCCATATCGCGCTGGAAGGCCGCTGCTTCGTGCTGTCCTCGTGCCAGCATATCCGGCGCGACGCCTATCCGGCGGACTATGACTGCGCCCTCGGCGACGCGCCCGACACGGTGCTAATGCGCGGCGGCAGCATGATCGTCGCACCTTTGGGCGAGGTGCTGGCTGGGCCCGACTATTCCGGCGAGACGATCCTCTATGCCGATATCGACCTGTCCGAGATCGCGCGCGCCAAATACGACTTCGACGTCGCGGGCCACTATGCGCGCCCCGACGTTTTCCAGTTGAGCGTCAACACGGCGCCGCAGCGTCCCGTGCGCCGCATCGGGTCGGAGGACGACCTTGCTGTTTGACCTGTCGCAGCTGGAAGCGGGCGATCGCTACAAGCTGATGGCGTCGTCCATTACGCCCAGGCCGATCGCATGGGTGACGACCCTGTCGCCGGACGGCGTGCGCAACGCGGCCCCCTACAGCTTCTTCAACATGATGGCGGCCGATCCGCCGCTGATCGCCCTTGGTCTGATGCGCAAGCCGAACGGCGAGCGCAAGGACACCTGCGCCAACATCGTCGCGACGGGCGAATTCGTCGTCAATCTGGTGTCTGAAGACGATCTGGACGCCATGAACTGGACCTGCGCCGAGGCCCCGGCAGGCTATGACGAACTGGCCGCCGCCGGGGTGGCGACGGCGCCGTGCGCCGTGATCAGGCCGCCGCGCATCGCCTCGGCGCCCGTCAGCTTCGAATGTCGGGTCGTCGAGAGGCTGGACTTTGCGCCCGCGGCCACGGTGGTGATCGGACAGGTCCTGGCCCTGCACATGGACGACCGCTTCGTCGATCCCGAGCGTCTGCATGTCGATACGCCCGCTATGCAGCTGATGGCGCGCATGCATGGCGCCGGTTGGTACGCGCGTTCAACCGACCGGATTCAGCGGAACCGTCCCCGTTTCGAGGACCTGCGCCTCCATGCAGCCGGTTGCGGTACGGACGCCTGATCTCTGATCTTCGTTGCCATGAGCGCAACAGACTGTATCAGCGAACAGCATTGTCACGCTCATCGCATTTCCTGACAGTGCGAGGCTCCGGCGCGCCCGGACTAGAGGGGATTTCACATGTACTCGCTTCGTCTTCCACGTTTCGCGTCTCTGATGGCGGCGGCATCGGCTGCGGCCCTGGCCGTTTTCGGCGCGCAGGCCGCCTCGGCTCAGGCGCAGCCGGACGGAGAGGTCACGGCTCTGGTGGGCGGCTCGGTGGTGTCGGTCGAGGACGGGCGGATCATTCCCGACGCGGTGGTCGTGGTCGAGGGCCAGCGCATCGTCCGGGTAGGTCCGCGCAGCGAGGTCCAACCGCCGGTCGGCGCCCGCATCATCTCGACGGAGGGCCGTTGGCTGGCTCCGGGGCTGATGAATATGCACGTCCACTTCGGCCTGAAGCTGCCGGGGGCGGCGGGGGCCGAACTCCAGAATGAAACGGACGCCCAGCAGGTGCTGCGCATGGCGCATAACGCCGAGCGTTCGCTGCGCGCGGGCGTGACCAGCGTGCGCCTGGTGTCCGAACTGCACGGCAACGACTTCGCCCTGAAGCGCGCCATCCAGCGCGGCGAGGCGGTCGGGCCGCGCATCGAGACGGCGGGCGAACTGATCGTGCCGACCGGCGGTCACGGCTTCCGCGAAGTCGACGGCCCCTACGCCTTCGCCCGCGCCGCGCGCGAACAGATCAAACAGGGCGCCTCCTGGATCAAGATCGCCATTTCGGGCGGCATTTCCGACACCCACGGCGACATCGCCGCCGCGCCGATGACCGATGAAGAGCTCTCTGTCCTGATCGACGTGGCCCATCGCAACGGCGTGCGCGTCACCGCTCACAACGGCTCGCCCCAGGCGGCGATGCAGGCGCTGGAATACGGCATCGACGCCTTCGAGCACGGCTATCACCTGACCGAGCCGGTGCTGCGCCGCATGGCCAAGGACGAGGCCTGGCTGATCCCGACCATCGTCGTCAGCCAGCCCGGTGCGCGCGCCTTCTATCAGCGGATCGGTTCGCCGGACTGGTACTTGGCGCGGGTCGACAGCGTGGGCAAGGATCACTGGGCCGTGCTGCAGCAGGCGATCCGACTGGGCGTGCCGATCGCGCTGGGCACCGATCAGTTTCCGTTCGAGGACAACGAAGGCACGACCGCCACGGTGCGCGAAGCCGAACTCTATGTCGATGCGGGCATGACGCCGCTTCAGGCGCTTCAGGCCGCCACCATCCAGCCCGCGCGCATGATGCGTCGCGACGCCGATATCGGCAGCATCACGGTCGGCAAATACGCTGACATCGTCATTCTGGACGGCGACCCCACCAAGGATATCGGCGCGCTGCGCTCGCTCAGCTTCGTCATGAAGGGCGGAGCGGTCGTGCGCGATGACCACGGCCTGTCCGGCCAGGCGCGCTGAGCCTGCCGCGGAAATCTTGACCATGTCTCAGTACGCTTCGTTCCGCGCGATGCACCGGCGGTATGTTCACCGCTGGCTGCTCGTCATCCCCTTCATCTGGCAGATCGGCCTGACGCCGCTGGTCAATACGGCGTCGGTGCGGGTCTTCTCTCTGCCCCTGCCGATGGCGTGGCAGATGGCGGGCATCCTGGTCGCCACCGCCGTGATCGGCTTCGTCTTCTGGCGCGACGAGCGCATCGAGAAGGAGCTGGGTCTGACCGATGATCGGGACGCGGAGGGTCTGTCGTGACCCTGGTTCTGACCTTCGGCATCGTGCTGGCGACCATGATCGGCGCCATGCTCTACGGACATCAGAAGTCCAAGGCCAAGACGGTGAGCGAATGGGCGGTCGGCGGCCGTAGCTTCGGCACCCTGATCTTCTGGTTTCTGAACGCGGGCGAGATCTACACGACCTTCGCCGTTCTAGGCATTTCGGGCTACGCCTGGGCCTATGGCGCGCCCGCCTATCTGGCCTTCACCTCCGTGTCTCTGGCGGCGACGCTGGGCTATTGGCTGATGCCGCGCATCTGGCAGGCGGGGCGTCAGGGCGGCTTCATCACTCAGGCGGACTTTTTCGCCGCCCGCTATAAGGCGACCTGGCTGGGGTGCCTGGTCGGTCTGGCGGGGATCGCCGCCATCGTCGTCTATGTGCAGATCCAGATCACGGCCCTGAGCCTGATCCTGCGCCTGACGCTGGGGACCGAGGTGTCGGTGACGGCGGCGGCGATCATCGCCGCAGGCATCATGCTTGCCTTCGTCTATGTGGCGGGGCTGCGCTCGGCCGCCTTTGCGGCCGGGGTCAAGGACGTGCTGATGATCGTTCTGGTCGTCGGCCTGAGCGCCACCGTCGCGGGCAAGGTCGGGGCCTCGTCCATTCTGGACGTGTTTGCGCGGGTTCAGGACCAGCATCCCGGCATCGGCGTCTTTCCGGGCATGGTCCCCGAAGCGGGCCTGACGGTGACCTGGATGATGACGGCGGCCCTGAACGTCGCCCTGGGCACCTGGATCTTCCCGCACATGTTCCAGCTCTGCTACGCGGCCGGCAGCCGTAAGGCCATCCGCCGCAACGCCGTGCTGCAGCCGATCTATTCCCTGTCTTTCTTCTTCATCATCCTGCTGGGCTTCGGCGCCTTGCTGGCGGGGGTTTCTCCGCCGGGCGGAGACGTCAACGCCGCCCTGCTGCAGTTCGTGTCCGACGCCTATCCGGCGTGGATGATCGGCCTGCTGGCCGGGACCGCCTGTCTGCTGGCGCTGGTGCCGGGTTCAGTGCTGCTGCTGACGGCTGGCTCAATCTTTAGCCGCAACGTGGTCATGCCGCTCAAGCCGGACCTGAGCGACAGGGCCAGTCTGCTGGTTTCGCGGCTGTCGATGGTGGGCTTTGCGGCGGTGGCCGTGTGGCTGACGATCGGCGCGACCTCGTCGCTAGTCGAGATCGGCCTGGCCGCCTATGCCGCCATCGGCATGTTGGCGCCCGGCGTCTTCCTGGCCTTCCTGTGGCCGCGCGCCAATGCGATCGGCGTGGCGGCGGGCATCGGCGCGGGCTATGCGGCCCTGCTGCTGCCATCCGCCCAGTCCCTGTGGGCGGCGCTGCTGCCCGGGTGGGACAAGGGGCTGGTGGCCATGGGCGTCAACGCCATTGTCGCGATCATCGTCGTGCTGCTGACGACGCGTGGCCGCCCTGAGGAAGGCGGGCGTTAAGCCCGCCTTCAGTTCGCGTCAGTCGCGCCCCGTCTCGGTCTCGTTCCAGCCCTTGATGCGGGTTTCGAACGCGGCCAGCAGGCGGGCGGGCGCGCCGTCCAGCTGACGGCCCAGTCGGTGGATCAGGCTGATGGTCGTGTCTTCGAGGTTGGCTTCGTTGAGCGGGCGGACCACCAGGGTTCCTTCTTCCAGTTCGCTCGTCACCGCGATGCGCGGCAGCACGGTAACCATCCGGCCCGCCCGCGCCGCCTCGCGCATCACATACAGGGAGGTTGTGGTCAGGGCGGGCTCCAGCCACACCTGCTCACGCCGCTCGGCCTCGCGCAGGATCTGGCGGATTCTCAGGCCGATGTCCGGCAGGCACAGGTCGAAAGCGCTCAGCTGGGGCAGGGACACGCTTTTCAGCCGCGCGGCCGGGTGATCGGGGGCGCACACCACCATCAAGGGCTGGGCCGCCACGGCGCGCACGCGGATCTTGGGCTCGGCGCAGTCGTTGAAGATCAGGCCGAAGTGGGCGTTGTCGTCGAGAACCGCCCGGACGATTTCCGTCGTCGATTGCACCGAGACGGACGCGGCGATCCCGGGGTGCTGGCCCTGGAATTCCTCAAGGACCTTGGAGAAGAAGCCGCCCAGAAAGCCCTCGCCGACAGCGATGCTGACCTTGCCCGCTTTCATCTGTCGATGCTCGTGAAGCCTGTTCATGAAGGCTTCTTCGTTGGCGACGCAGCCTTGATAGTATTCGTAGGCCAACTGGCCCGCCTCGGTCATGCGGATTGAGCGCCGTCCACGTTCGATCAGGGCCACGCCCATGTCGCGTTCCAGTTGTGCGATCTGACGACTGATGGAGGAGACGGCGACGCCGATCTTGTCGCTGGCCAGCCGCATCGAGCCCAGCCGCGCGGCCTCATGAAAGTAATAAAGCGCGTTTCCCTGCATGGAGTCCTCCTAGGAGGCGGAGGCTAGCGCGTGTTGCGTGAAACGCAATGATATTGATCATTTGTCCCGTATTGTGAGACCAAACGAAATGCTCGAGACAGGGCCATTCTGTCGCACAGTATTGATCTAGAGGTGTTTGTGACTGGCAAGAGAATGCGCGTCGGGTGGCGCGGCTACATCCCCGCGATCACGACGCCCTTCGACGTCGATGGACAGCTTGACCTGCCAGGCCTCGGGACGTTGCTGGAATGGCTGCAGGCTGAGGGCATGCACGGTCTGGTGGTGGCCGGAACCACGGGTGAGTGGACCAGTCTGGCCCCTCAGGAGCGCAAGGCCCTGATCACCGCCGTCGGCGAACAGATGAAGGGCAAGATCTCTCTCATCGCCGGTTGCACTGCCTTTACCGCGCAGGAGGTCGTCGATTTCGCCGAGACCGCCCACGCCTGCGGTTACGAAGGCGTGCTGGTGACGCCTCCGCCCTATATTCGCCCGTCAGCCGATGAGATCGTCAGCTTCTATCAGACGGTGTCGGACGGGTCGGCCCTGCCGATCTGCGTCTACAACTGGCCTCCGGGCACGGGCGTTGACATGGACTTCGACCTGTTGCGCCGTCTGGCCGACATCGAGAACGTCGTCGCCATCAAGCAGTCGACGGGCGACCTGCGCCGCTTCGTCCAGACCTATTTCGGGCTGTGCGAGCAGATCCGCGTTTTCGGCCACAGCATGGACGACGGCGGTCTGGCCTTGTTAAGGGGCGGGGGCGGCGACGGCACCATGGGGGCCGGCGGCGTATTGGGGCGGACCCAGCCGGATTTCTACAATCACGTCTGGGCCGGGGATTTCGAGGCGGCGCGCGCCTGCGGCCGTCAGGACCGAGTCATCATGGACGCTTGGTACACCTCTGAGCTTGTCGGCCGCTTCGGGTCGGGGCCCGCCATTCTGAAGGCGGCGCTGAACATCCAGGGCCTGCCGGGCGGCTATGTGCGCCGTCCGTTGCTGGACGTGCGCGAAGCCGATCTGGAGCGCATTCGCGAGACTCTGGCGTCGCTCGGGCGCGCCTGATCGATGGAGCGTCTGGACGTCGTGGTGATCGGCGGCGGCCTGGTCGGCGCCGCTACGGCGTTCAGGCTCGCCCAGGCCGGGGCCTCGGTGGCCGTCGCGGAGGCGGGCTATCCTAATGTCGGCGCGTCCGGCGCCAATGCGGGATCTCTGCATTTTCAGTTGGAGCGCCGCTTCCTGGAGAACGGCGAGGCGCTGGCCGATCAGGCCGCGCAGGTCCTGAGCCTCAACCGCCTCGCGATCGAGGAGTGGCAGGGGCTGGACGCCGAAATGGGTCCGGATCTTCATATCCACATGCGCGGGGGCCTGATGGTCGCCGAGACGGCGGACCAGGTCCGCACGCTGGAGCGCAAGGTCGCCCGCGAGGTCGAGGGCGGTCTGGACACCCGGCTGATCGACGGCCCCGAAGCGCGAAGCATTGCGCCGGGCCTCTCCGAAGCCGTGACGGCGGCGGCCTATCTCGCCTCGGAAGGCCATGCAGACCCGAAGGCCCTGACGCCGGCCTTCATGACGCGCGCCCAGACGGCGGGCGTCCAACTGCTGCAGGGCGCGCGCCTGACGGCTGTCGGTTCAGATGCGCAGGGCTATCGGCTGACCGTGCGCCGCGGCGAGGCGGACATCGAACTTGCGACCCGCAAGGTGCTGATCGCGGCGGGCGCCTGGACCGGTCGGATCGGCGAACTGTTCAACCTGCATCTTCCCATCTATCCGGTCGCGCTGCTGATGAATGTGACGGAGCGCGCGCCGCCCATGCTGGAGCAGTTGATCCAGCACGTCGGTCAAAGGCTGTCGATGAAGCAGGCGCACGCCGGAAACATGCTGATCGGCGGGGGGTGGCCGTCTCGTATGCGGCTGGACGCCACGGGTCGGTTCGACCTGGATCGGCCGGCGGAACTGCTGACGCCCTCGCTTGCGGGCAATCTGGGGGTCGCGTCGCGGATCTTTCCGCCGGTCGCCGAGCTCAATCTGATCCGCAGCTGGACCGGGATCACCGCCATCACTGCGGATCAGAGCCCGTTGGTCGGCGAAGTGCCTCAGGCGCGGGGCGTCTATGTGGCGGCGGGCGGTTCGGCCTTCACCCTGGGGCCGGTGTTCGCCCGTCTTCTCGCCAGACTGATCCTGGATGAGCGCGAGGATCGCCTGTCGATCTTCTCTCCGGCGCGCTTCGGCCACCTCAACAGCTTCATGGGAGGTCGGCTTGCGTAAGACCGAAGGCGTGTCGCGCGGGGAGCCCTTCGCCTTCAGCGTCGACGGCGACATGATCCGGGCCTATCCGGGAGAGACCATTGCGGCGGCCATGCTGGCGGCCGAGGCCACGGGGTTCAGGCGCGATCACTCGGGACGCGCGCGCGGCCTGTTCTGCAACATGGGCGTCTGCGGCGAATGTCTGGTCCATGTGCGGGACGGCGACGTTTCGCGACGCCTTCGCGCCTGCCTGGTTCCGGCTGAACCCGGAATGACGGTCGAGACGGGGATCGGCGAATGAGGTCGTCCCTCGGTAGCGCGAGCCCAGATTACGACCTGGCCGTAATCGGCGCAGGACCGGCGGGGCAGGCGGCGTGCCTGAGCCTCAACGGGGCCTTGCGGATCGCCGTCATCGACGAACAGGCGCGGCCGGGCGGCCAGATTCTGCGTCAGCCGCCGCGCGCGTTTTCGGTCACCGACTGGATGAGGGGCGGGGCCTATCGCGGACTGAAGGCGCGGCTGGCCGCCTTTGAGGCCTTATCGAACGTCGACTTCATGGGCGGGCGCTCGGTGCTGGGCCTGCGCGAGGCGGGCGGCGCGTGGACGCTGACCCTGTCCGGCGCCTCGGGCGTCGAAGAGGTTTCGGCGCGCCGGGTGCTGATCGCCGGCGGCTGCTACGATCTTGCCGCGCCCATCCCCGGCTGGACCCTGCCGGGCGTCATGAGCGCGGGCGGGACGCAGGCCTTCATCAAGAGCCAGCAACTGGTCCCCGGCAAGCGCCTGGCGTTCGCGGGCAGCCACCCGCTGCAACTGCTTGTGGCGGAGCAGGCTCTGGAGGCGGGCGGCGAGGTGGCCGTGGTCGCCTTCGTTCAGCCCTTCTCGACGCTTGCGCGGCGCGCCCTCGCCAGACCCTCGACGGCCCTGACGCATTGGCCCGTTCTGCTCTCGGCGCTTGGCAGCGCCTGGCGTCTTCTCAGGGCGGGCGTTCCCCTGCGTTTCGGCCGAGCGGCGCTGGGCGTGGAGGGGCAGGTCAGGGTCGCCGCCTTGCGTCTGAGCGAGACGGAGCGGTTCGACTGCGATGCGGTCGCCCTCTGTTTCGGCTTCATGCCCCAGGCGGACCTTCCGCGCGCGGCGGGCCTGCAGGTGACGCCTGCCAGGCCCGGGGGCTGGAAGACGAGCCACGACGAATGGATGCGGGCCTCGCGCCGGGGCGCCTATGTCGCGGGCGAGACCACAGGCGTGAAGGGCGCCGAAGCGGCGTCGGCCGAAGGCGCACTGGCCGGTCTGGCGGTCGCCCTGGACGAGGGCCTTATCGATCAGGATGAAGCGCGTCGTCGCGCCCGGCCCTGGCGCAAGGCGCGCGAGGCGGCGATGCGGTTTTCGGCCCTGCTTGAGGCCGTCGCCGACCCGGGGCCGTTCAGCGCCCGCCTGCCCGATGCGGACACGATCATCTGCCGCTGCGAGGATGTGGTTCTGGGCGATCTGCAGGCCGCGCTGGCGCGCTGCGACGAGGTCGGTTCCGTCAAGCTGGCGACCCGATGCGGCATGGGCGCGTGCCAGGGCCGAAACTGCGAGCATAGCCTTTTGAGCCTGGCCGGAGAGCCGCATTCCGAACGCTCAGCGTTCACGGCGCGCTTTCCTGCAAGGCCTGTCAGAGTCGGCGATCTCGCCGCTCGTTGATTGCGTTCAGCGCAACGATTTTTCCAAAAGCAGTCATTGTTTGCGGCGGCAGAACGCCACAAAACTGTCTTCATCAAAAGTCGGAACACGTTGCAATGGAGGGGAGCGTGGCCGGAAATACTCGCGATGAGGGGAGGCCCTTGTTCACGGTGGACCATGTGTCCAGGACCGTGCCTGACCTCGATCAGGCGCTGGCGTTCTACTGCGGCGTTCTGGGGGCGGACGAGCTTTACCGCATGGGTCCGATGGACGCGGCTGAGATGCCGACGGGTCCCGATGGGCGCGACTGGATGGAGGCCCACGTGGGCGTCCGGGGCGCGCGTCTGACCCTGGCGATGATCGCCTTTACGGGCGGCGCCCGCGTCCAGCTGGTGCAATACGACAGCCCGGATGGGCGACGGATGGAGCCGCCGCTCAACTGCGACATCGGCGGGCATCACATCGCATTCCGGGTCGATGACGTTCCCGCCGCCGCCGCTTGGCTGGCGGAGCGGGGCTGCAAGCCGCTGGACCCCATCGAGATCGACGCCGGGCCGCTGGCGGGCAAGACCAACCTCTACATCCAGGATCCTTTCGGGCTGCAGCTCGAACTCGTCGACTAGCCGGGAGGGCGACATGGCGACCACGAAAATCAATCCATCAGAGCTCTACGACAGCACGCCTTTCGGCTTCTCTCATGCGGCCGTTCAGGACGGGGGCAGGGTGTTGCATCTCGCCGGCCAGGTCGCCTGGGACGCCGATTGCAATGTCGTGGGCGTCGGCGACTTCGCCGCCCAGGTCGACAAGGCGCTCGCCAACATCGCGGCGGTGCTCGCACATTCCGGTCTGGGTCCGTCGGATGTCGTGCGGCTGCGGACCTACATCGTCGATAACGACATGGAGCGCCTCGGCGCCGTAGTCGGCGCCCTGAAGCGCTTTTACGGCGACGAGACGCCGGCGCCCAACACGGTGGTCGGGGTGCAGTCCCTGGCCCTGCCGGACTTCCTCGTCGAGATCGAGGCCATCGCCCAGTTCCGCGATTAAGGCCGCGTCCGCGCGCGCCTGATCGCTCATTCCTTCACGCTAAATTCCCTTGGAGTTCCTTCGTTGACTTCTCCCAACACGCGTCAGTGTTTGCTGACATCCACTGTTATCGGCGGTGTCGCCGCCCTGACGGCCTTCGCCGCCCAGCCTGCCGCCGCCATGGTTCAGGACGAACCCACCTCGGTCAGCGAGATCGTCGTCACGGGTTCGCGGATTGTCCGAAAGGACTATAATTCGACCAGCCCCATCGTGACTGTCGGCCAGGAAGACCTGCAGGCGACCGGATCGGTGACGGTCGAAAGCCTGATGAACGATATGCCGCAGTTCATGCCCGGCAACAGCCACGGCTCGGTCAACCCGGGCAATGGCGGTCAGGCGAACCTGAACCTGCGCGGTCTGGGCAGCAACCGGACCCTCGTTCTGATGAACGGTCGCCGTATCGTGCCGTCGAACGCGGACGGCACGGTCGACGTCAACCTGATCCCGGCGGCCCTGATCAAGAACGTCGAAGTCATCTCGGGCGGCGCCTCGGCCACCTATGGCTCGGACGCCCTGGCCGGCGTGGCCAACTTCACCCTGAACGACAGCTTCTCCGGCGTTCAGATCGACGCCCAGTACGGTCAGACGGAACGCGGCGACGGCACGACCGAGAGCTTCACCATCACGATGGGCGGCAACCTGGACGACGGTCGCGGCAATGCGGTGCTGTCGATCGGCCGTTCGACCCGTTCGGCGATCATGAGCAATGCGCGCGGCTTCTCGCGTGTTTCGGGCCGCAACAGCGTCTCGCCGCTGGGCGTCACGACCTTCGACTCGACCAACCTGCCGAGCCAGGCCTTCATCAACAGCTATCTGAACTGCGCCAGCTGCGTCACCCCGACCGGCGAGTTCGGCTACAACACCGACGGTTCGCTGTTCAGCCACGTCGGCGCCTACAACTTCAAGAGCCCCGGCGGCGCCGAGTGGGACGCCTATCACCAGCCGGGCGTGGCCTGGGCCTACAACACCGGCGCGACTGGCATGCTCAGCATTCCGCTGGAGCGCTGGAACGCCTTCTCGGCGGTCCGCTATGATCTGACGGACTCGGTCGAGCTGTACGGTAACGTCCTGTACACCCAGTACAGCTCGGACGTGATCCTGGCGCCGACGCCGATGCCGGGGCCGTCGCCGACGTACGGTTTCCGCGTGCCGACGACCAACCCGTTCATCTCGCCCGACCTGCGCGCCTTCCTGGACGCGCGTCCGAATCCGACGGCCTCCTTCGGTCTGAACAAGCGCTTCAACGCCATCGGCGGCCGCCTGGCCGAGGACAGCACCACGGTCTATCAGGTGACGACCGGCGTGCGCGGCGCTCTGCCGTTCGGCGACTGGCGCTATGACGTCAGCGCCCAGTACGGCCGCGTCGACAACCAGACGCAGCAGTCGGGCAACGTCTCGCGTTCCGCCGTTCAGCGTCTGCTGGATGATCCGGCCGGCGGCGCCAATCTGTGCGAAGGCGGCTTCAACCCCTTTGGCCTGACGCAACTGTCGCAGAGCTGCATCAACTACATCAACCGCAACAGCAAGAACGCGACCCTCAGCGAGCAGAGCGTCGTCGAGGCGACCATGCAGGGCGGTCTGTTCCAGCTGCCGGCCGGCGAAGTCCGCGTCGCCCTGGGCGCTCAGTATCGCGAAGACACCTTCGCCTTCCGTCCGGACGCCGGCCTGTCGCAGAGCAATCCGATCGTCGACCACCTGGGCGCGGATGGCCTGCCTGACGGCGGCAAGATCGGCGGCGTGGAAGTCGCCGGCTTCAACCCGGTTCAGCCCCTGACCGGCTCGACCAACTCGACCGAAGTCTTCATCGAAGCCCTGATCCCGGTCCTGGCCGATCAGCCGTTCGTCCAGTCGCTGGACCTGAACCTGGGCTACCGCTACGCCGATTACAGCACCGTCGGCGGGGTTTCAGCCTATAAGGCGGACATCGACTGGGCCGTTGTCGATGGTCTGCGTGTTCGCGGCGGCGTCCAGCGCGCCGTGCGTGCGCCCTCCATCGGCGAACTGTTCGGCAACCGCGACATCAGCTCGCCGCAGATCGGCAGCCCGGTGAACGCCGCAGGCCAGGCCGTTTATGGCGGCGACCCGTGCGACATCCGCGGCGCCTACCGCAAGGGACCCGATGGGGCCAAGGTCCGCGACCTCTGCATCGCACAGGGCCTGTCGGCGGCCGCTGTCGACAGCTATGTCTTCAACAGCACGCAAATTCAGGGCTTCGTCGGCGGCAACCGCAACCTGAAGGAAGAGACGGCGGACACCTGGACGCTGGGCTTCGTCTATCGTCCGCAGCTGGAAAACCCGCTGTTCTCGCGCCTGTCGACCTCGCTCGACTACTACAGCATCGAGATCACCGACGTGGTCGGCACCATCACGGCGGCGAACCAGCTTCAGGGCTGCTTCAACGCCACGGGCGTGACGAACACCAGCTATGACGCCAACAACGGCTACTGCCAGCTGTTCCGCCGCGACGCCATGACGGGCAATGTGGTGGACAGCCTGGGCCTGCAGCAGAACCTGGCCACGCTGAAGACCTCCGGCGTCGACCTTCAGGTCGACTGGGGCTTCGACCTGATGGACGCCGGCATGCCCGACTGGGGCGCCCTGAACCTGAACTTCGTGGTCGGCTGGATGGATAGCTGGCAGCGCCAGGATGCTGCGGGCGGTCCGTTCAACGAGCGCGCAGGCACCATCGACTCCACCAACGGCTTCACCTTCCCGGAATGGAAGTTCTTGACCTCGGTCAACTATTCAAAGGGGCCGTATGGCGTGGGCGCTCGCTGGCGTCGGGTCGGCGAGGTGGATATCTACCGCACCGATAACAAGCTGGATGCGATCAACTACTTCGATCTGCTGGGCACCTGGGAAGTGAGCGACCGCGTCGTCCTGCGCGCGGGCGTCAACAACCTGACCGACCAGGACCCGCGCACCTGGTCGCCGGGCATCCAGGCCAACACCGATCCCTCGACCTATGACATCCTGGGACGGCGCTACTTCGTGGGTCTGACGGCTAAGTTCTGACCCCGATCAGGCGCGGCGGCGACGGTTCGGCCATCCTCCTGAGGCCGTCGTCGTCGCGCTTCGAATTCTGAGCGGGACGTATGGAGTTGAGGGAACCGAGTATGAGAAGACGTGAACTGCTTCTGGGCGTGGCCGGTGCGGCGGCGCTCAGCATCGCCGCCGCATCGCCCGCTGCGGCGGCATGGCGCCAGACGGATGCGCGCGAGCGGTTCGCGGCCCTGGTCAAGGAGAGCCAAAAGGCGGACGACGCCCTGAATCCGCTGCGCCTGGCGCGACGGGGGCAGCGCCCGACCGGCGACGTCTTCATCGACCCTCAGGGCCAGGCCTACGCCCGGCAGTTCGGCGCCCAGAAACGGGCGGAGCTGAACGCCCTGTCGGCCATCGACCGTGCGTCCCTGCCTGAGGGCGATCAGATCGCCTATGACGTCTTCCGCTATCAGGCGGAAAAGGCGGTCGAAGAGATCGACAGCGGCCTGCATGCGATCCGCAACAAGGCGCCGCTGAACGCCTCGTTCGGTCTGCACGTCGAATTCCCCGACTACATGACCAGCGCCCAGTTCAAGTCGGTTCAGGACTATGAGCTGGGTCTGGCCCAGCTCGAAGGCTTCACCGCCTTCATGAACGACACGGTGAAGCGTCTGGAGCAGGGGATGGCCGAGGGCTATCACCAGCCGAAGATCGTGGTGACCAACGTCCTGGCGCAGGTCGAGGCCTTCCTCGCCCTGCCGGTCGAAGACAATCCCCTCTATGCCCCGGCGACGCGCTTCCCCGACGCGATCGGGGCGGCCGACCGCACGCGGCTGGAGGCGGCCTATCGCAAGGCGGTCCAGGACGGCGCCTATCCGGCCTATGACCAATGGCGCGTCTTCCTGCGCGAGCGGTATCTGCCGACCGCGACCGACGGCGCGGGCCTGTGGGCGATGAAGGACGGCGCGCGCGTCTATGCGGCGGATCTGGTGCGCCACACCACGACCACCATGAGCGCGGAAGAAATTCACCGTCTCGGCGTGTCGGAAGTGGCGCGTATCCGCGCCGAGATGGAGGAGTCGCGCAAGGCGGCGGGCTTCACCGGCGATCTGCCCGCCTTCTTCGAACACATCCGCACCGAGCCGAGCTTCTACTACACCGAGCCGAAGGACTTGATCGACCACTTCGAGCGGATCGAGGCCAAGGTCTGGCAACGGATGCCCCAACTGTTCTCGCGCCGCCCGCGCGCTGAGTTCGAGGTCCGTCCGCTGCCCGCGCTGGGGGACCAACGCGGCACGGGCTACTATCGGTCAGGCCCGCCGGACGCTTCGGAGCCTGGCGTGCTGTATTTCAACATGGCGATGCTGAACACGCGGCCGATCCCGACGCTGGAGACCCTGGCGCTGCACGAAGGCGTGCCGGGGCACCACTATCAGTCGTCGCTGGTGCAGGAAGACGAAAGCCTGCCGGATCTGCTGCGTTTCCGCCTGGCGCCCGCGACCGCCTATACCGAAGGCTGGGGCCTCTATGCGGAGTCTCTGGGCAAGGACCTGGGCCTGTTCACCGACCCTTATCAGTGGTTCGGCCATCTCGACATGGAGATGCTGCGCGCCGTGCGTCTGGTGGTCGACACCGGCCTTCACGCCCTGCGTTGGGACCGCCAGCAGGCCATCGACTACATGCTGGCCAACACCTCGATGGCGCAGCGCGACGTGGTGGTCGAAATCGACCGCTACATCACCAACGCCGGTCAGGCCTGCGCCTATAAGGTGGGCGAGCTGAAGCTTCAGGAACTGCGCGGCCGGGCGACCCAAAAGCTGGGCGACCGGTTCGACATCCGCCATTTCCACGATCAGGTGCTGGACACCGGCGCCCTGCCGCTGGACGTGCTGGAAGCCAAGATCGACCGCTGGCTGGCCGCCGCCGCCTAAGCGGGCGGGACTGAAGGGGAGCAGGGCATGAACAGACGGCAGATGCTGACGGCGGCGGCGGGGACGGCCGCCCTGGCGGCGGCGCCCGCGGCCGCGGCTTTCGACAGCGCCGACGGTCGCCTGGCGGCGCTGTTGGAACGGCACGCCCGCGCCCTTCAGGCGTTCGACGGAGGCAGCGAGACGGATCCGCTGGGCGACCGCTCCGTCGCCGGACGCGCCCGTTTCAGGGCTGAGAACACGCAAAGGATCGCCGAGCTTCAGCGCGTCGATCGCGCGGCCCTGTCGCCCGCCGCCCGCATCGACCGGGATACGGCGGCCTTCGTCTACGGCGTTCTGGACGATCATCTGGCGCGGCCGGGGACGGTGGACCTTGATCTGCGCCCCAGCCCCTATGTCGTCAGCCAGATGAACGGCGCCTACTACTGGTCGCCGCCGCGTATCGGCGCGCGGGCGATCAAGGGTAGAGAGGTCTATCTGGACGGCGTCGCCGCCCTGGCGCGCGGCATCGAACAGGAGAGCGAACGCATCGTCCACGACGCCGCGCAGGGCGTCATTCCGCCCGACTTCATTCTGGCGATGACAGCGGCGCAGGTCGGGGCTCTGCGCGACAGCGCGCCGCAGGCCAACCCCGTCCTGGCTCCGGCGTACCGCGCCGACGAAGCCCTGGGCGAGGAAGGGGCCGCCCTGTTCCGCCGGATCGTCGCCCCCGCGCTGGATCGTCAGGCGCTGGCGCTGGACGCCCTTGTCGGGCGCGCGTCGGACAAGGCGGGGGTCTGGGCGCAACCGGACGGCGAGGCGCTCTACGCCTCGTCGCTGTACGCCAACATCACCATTCGGCGAGAGCCGGGCGAGTTGCATCGTCAGGGTCTGGAGTGGGTGGCGGCCCTGTCGGCCGAGATCGACGCCGATCTGAAGCGGCTGGGGATGAGCCAGGGCTCGGTCGGCGAACGCATCGCCGCCCTGAACGTCGACCCGCGTTTCCTGCAGCCGAACACCGACGCCGGGCGGGCCGAGGTGCATCGTCAGGCCGAAGCCTATCTGGCGGCGTCGCGGGCGCGGGCGTCGCGGGCCTTTACTCATCTGGTCGATACGCCGGTCGAGGTTCGCCGCATGTCGACGGCAACCGAAGACAGCTCTCCGGTCGCCTTCTACAACGGGCCGTCGGGCGGGGCGCCGGGCGGGGTGCTGCTGAACCTGAAGACGCCCAGCGATCTGCCGTCCTGGCGCCTGCCGACGCTGATCCACCATGAGGGCGTGCCGGGCCACCACTCTCAGGCGGCGGTGCTGGACGAAGTCGGCGGCCTGTCGGCCTTCCGGCGCGCGGCGCGCTTCTCGGCGTGGACCGAAGGCTGGGCCCTCTACGCCGAAGCCATGTCGGACGAGATCGGCGCCTATGAGGCCGACCCCTACGGCCGCATCGGCTATCTGCAGGCGCAGCTCTGGCGCGCGGGGCGCGTTGTGGTCGACACCGGTCTGCACCACGAGCGCTGGGACCGCGAACAGGCCGTCGCCTATATGGTCGACACCGTCGGCGAACTGCGCGGACCGACCGAGCGCGAAGTGAACCGCTACTGCGTCTATCCTGGGCAGGCCTGCTGCTTCATGGTCGGCAAGCAACAGATCGTCGCCTCTCGCGAGGCGGCGAAACAGGCCATGGGCGGTCGTTTCCGCCTGGGCGACTATAACGATCTTGTACTGCGTTCCGGCCCCTTGCCGATGGAAGTCCTGGACGCTCTTGTTCAGCAATGGAGCGCCGCCTGATGCGTCGTCGTGATCTCCTGGTCGGCGCTGCGGCGCTCGGCATGGCTTCTCCTCTGGCGGCCTGCGCTACGGGCGCCGCTTCGACCGTTTCGCCCGGCGCGGCGATGGGCGCGACGATGGGCGGGGGGGCCGACGACGCCCGTCTGGCCGCCATGCTGGAACGCCACGCCCAGGCCCTGCGCGCCGAGGAGGGAGGCGGCGACCGTCTGGCCGATTATTCTCTGGCGGCCCGCGCTCGCCACGGACAGGCGACGGCCCAGCGACTGGCGGAACTGGGCGCGGTGAACCGCGCGGCGCTCTCGGCCGCTGCAGCTCTGGACTACGACACGGCCCGCTTCGTCTATGAGGCGATGGCCGATCAGTATGGACGTTACGGCTTCTCGGACATCAATCTGCGGCCCAGCCCCTATGTCGTCAGCCAGATGAACGGCGCCTACTACTGGCTGCCGGACGGCATCGGCGGCCGCTCGCCGATGAAGGACGCGGCCGACGCCGATCGTTATCTCGACAAGCTGAATCAGTTCGCTGTCGCCCTGGATCAGGAGACCGAGCAGATCGGCCATGACGCCGGGCTCGGCGTCGTTCCACCCGACTTCATTCTGGCCAAGACCCTGGCGCAGATCGCGGCTCTTCGGGATTCTTCGCCGACGGGCAACGCATTGACGGCGCCCGCGCTGGAGCGTGCGCACGAAGCTGGAATCGCCGGTCTGGACACGCGCGCGGCGGCGATCTTCGTCGAGCGGATCCGGCCCGCGCTACAGCGCCAGAGCGAAGCCCTGACCGCCTTGCAGCCCCGCGCCGACGCCCGCGCCGGCGTCTGGGCCAAGCCGGACGGCGAGGCCTATTACGCCTCTGCGCTTCATTCCAACACCACCGCCAGCTACGCGCCGGGCGAACTGCATCAGCTGGGCCTGTCATGGGTCGCCGAACTCTCGGCCGAAATCGACCGGCTGCTCAGAGCCGAGGGTCTGACGCAAGGGGAAGTCGGCGCTCGCATGGCGGCTCTGGATCGCGACCCGCGCTTCCTCAAGCCGGATACGGAAGCCGGGCGTCAGGAAATCATCGACTACGCCAACCAGCGGCTGAACCGCGTCAAGGGCCTGTTGTCGCGCGGTTTCACCGTGACCCCGGATCGGCCCGTCGAGGTGCGCCGCGTCTCGCCCGCCATCCAGAACGGCGCGCCCGGCGGGTTCTACAGCGCCAGCAGCGATCCCGCCCAGCCGTCGATCATCTACATCAACCTGCGCTCGGTCGAGGAAAACGCCCTGTGGCGCATTCCGACCCTGCTGCACCACGAAGGCGTGCCGGGGCACCATTTCCAGGACAGCGTCCTGCGCGAGGCGGGCGAGCTGTCGCTGTTCCGGCGGACGGTCCGTTTCTCGGCCTGGACGGAAGGCTGGGCGCTTTACGCCGAGCAGTTGGCCGACGAAATCGGCGCCTATGAGGGCGATCCGGTCGGCCGGATCGGCTATCTGCAAGGGCAGCTTTTCCGGGCCTGCCGCGTGGTCGTCGACACCGGCATCCACCATGCGCGCTGGACGCGAGAGCAGGCGATCGACTGGATGGTGACCCACGCAGGCGAGCATCGCGACGCCGCCGAGCGCGAGATCGACCGCTACTGCGTCTATCCGGGCCAGGCCTGCAGCTTCATGGTCGGCAAACAGCAGATCGCCGCCTCGCGTGAGGAGGCAAGGCGCCGCCTTGGGGCGCGCTTCGACCTGCGCCGGTACAATGATTTCGTCCTGGCCTCCGGGCCTCTGCCCATGGATGTTCTGGCCGCAGCGGTGCGCTTGACCTAGGCCGTCCTGGTTCGGATCAGGCGTGTTGGTCTTTGCACATCGATGCTGTTCTCGTTGCCGGCAGCTTGACCGGGGGGGGGCGCTGGCGACGGAGCGTGCGCGCTCGGTAGAGGCTGGCGCACTCGCCGCGTGACGTGAATTCTCACCATTACCGAGCGGTAGCGCGGGGCGCGCCGGGCCCTTCCTAATGACGCCGTCACGTTCGCTATGCAGGCACGCTCATGGACCTGTCAGGCAACGGTTTCGCCGTGGGCGGGTTAGTTTTTCATGCGCGGCGAACTGAAGACCTATCAGGCCAAGCGGCGGTTCGAGCAGACGCCCGAACCCAAGGGCGCTCAACGCGCAGGCGAAAAGGACGCGCGGCGTTTCGTGATCCAGCGCCATGCCGCCACGAGGCTGCACTACGACTTCCGCATCGAGGCGGATGGGGTGCTGAAGTCCTGGGCGGTGACCAAGGCCCCGTCGCGCGATCCGGCGATCAAACGCCTGGCGGTCGAGGTCGAGGACCATCCGCTAGATTACGGCGACTTCGAGGGGACGATTCCGGCGGGCAATTACGGGGCCGGGACGGTGCAACTGTGGGACGTCGGCAGTTGGGAGCCGCAGGAGGCGGACCTGGAGGCGGCCTGGGCGCGCGGCCAGATCAAGATGATCTTGCACGGCGAGCGGCTGAAGGGGAAATGGGCGTTGATCCGGTTGAAGAGCGATCGGGGCAAGCCGTCCAAGCGCAACAACTGGCTGCTGCTGAAGGAGAAGGACGAACACGCCGTCGCCGGCGAAGGCGACGCCCTGGCGCAGATCGACGCCTCGGTGACGACCGGACGCTCGCTGGTCCAGATCGCCGAGGGCGACGCGCAATGGACGTCGTCCAAACCGACCCGCCGCAAGGCGCCGCCCAAGCCTGCGCCGTCCAAGGCGACGTCCAAGGCGAAGCGGCCGCACGCCTTTGTCCCGATCCAGCTTTGCAAGGCTGTCGATCATCCGCCCTCGGCGACGGGTTGGGCGCATGAGATCAAGTTCGACGGCTATCGGTTGCAGATCGGTATCGGCGGCGGCCAGGCGGTGCTGAGAACCCGAAAGGGTCTGGACTGGAGCGACCGGTTTCCCGAGTTAGCGACGGATGCGGCGGGCTGGCCCGATGCGGTGATCGACGGCGAACTATGCGCGCTCGACGATGATCACATGCCCGACTTCAGCGCGCTTCAGGCGGCGATATCCGAGGGAGAGACGGACCGGCTCGTCTACTTCGCCTTCGACCTGTTGTTCGAGGGGGCGGAGGATCTGCGCAAGCTGCCCCTGGCGCACCGCAAGGCGCGGCTGCAGGCCTATATCGACCGGCTGGGCGCGAAGGGCGCCGCGCGTCTTCGCTATGTCGAGCATTTCGCCTCGACGGGGCAGGCGGTGCTGGAAAGCGCCTGCCGGATGCATCTGGAAGGCGTGATCTCCAAGAAGCTGGATGCGCCCTATCACGCGGGCCGGTCGTCAAGCTGGGTGAAGTCCAAATGCCGGGGCCGCGATGAGGTCGTCATCGGCGGCTGGTCGTCCGAAGGCGGCAGCCGATTCCGCTCGCTGCTGGTCGGGGTGCGCGAGAAGGGCGGCATGAAATACCTCGGCCGGGTCGGCACGGGTTTCGGCGAGACGGCGACGCGGTTGCTCATGCCCGCACTGAAGGCCGAGGCGGCGGACAAGAGCCCCTTCGTCGGTCCCGGCGCGCCCAAGGGGGGAAAGGACATCCACTGGGTAAAGCCAAGGCTGGTGGCCGAGATCGAACACGGCGGCTACACTGAATCCGGCGCCTTACGGCACGCGGCGTTCAAGGGGCTGCGCGACGACAAGACGGCCGAGGACGTCACGGACGCGCCGCAAGCGCCGGCCGCGCCGCAGGCCCCGAGAAAGAATGGCAAGGTCTCGGTAGCGGGCGTCGCCATCTCCAGCCCCGACAAGGTGCTGTGGCCGGGCTCGGACGGTCGACCGCCCATCACCAAGGCCGACCTGGCGCGCTATTACGAGGCGGCGGCCGAGCGGCTTCTGGCTCATGTGGCGGACCGGCCCGTCTCGATCATCCGCGCCCCGGACGGCATAGAGGGCGAGACCTTCTTCCAGCGTCACGCCATGGCCGGGTCCAACCCCCGGCTGAAGCTGATCGACGTCAAGGCGCGCACGCCCTACGTCGCTGTGGTCGACGTCGGCGGTCTGGCGGCCGTGGCCCAGTCCGGCGGACTGGAGCTGCACCCCTGGGGCTGCAAACCCGGCGATCCGGAAACGCCCGATCAGATCACTTTCGATCTGGACCCCGACGAGGGACTGGACTTCGACGACGTGATCGCCGCCGCTCTGGTGGTCAGAGCCAAGCTGGAGGCGCTGGGGCTCAACCCCTTCGTCAAGACGACGGGCGGCAAGGGGCTGCACCTGGTCGTGCCGATCCGCGCCGACGGCCGCTCGCGCGTCACCTGGGATCAGAACAAGGCCTTCGCCAAGGCCGTGTCCGAGGCGATCAAGGCCGAGGCGCCCGACCGTTTCACCACCACCCTGGCCAAGAAGGCGCGGGGCGGAAAGATCTTCATCGACTATCTGCGCAACGGCCGGATGGCGACCGCCGTGGCGCCCTGGTCGCCGCGCGCCCGGCCAGGCGCGGGGATCGCTTTTCCGCTGTCGTGGGAACAGGTGACGCCGGGGCTGAACCCGGCCGACTACAATCTGTGGGTCTGGCCCGAACTGCTGCAACGACCCGACGCCTGGTCGGGCTTCCGCGACAGCGCCGTCAGCCTGAGACCCGCCCTGCGCAAGATGGGCGTGGACTGACCGTCAGGCGGTCTTCTTGCGCGGCGCCGACTTGGAGGTCGATTTGGAGGCGGGCTTCTTGGCCGCCGGCTTGCGAGCGCCGCCAGCCGAGCCTTTCAGGCTGTTCTTCAGCGCCGCCATCAGGTCGATGACGTTGGTGTCGTCCGGCTCGGCCACGTCGACCAGACCCTTGCCCCCCTTGGTCTTGGCCTTGATCATCTCGCGCAGGGCGTCGTCGTAGCGATCCTTGAAGGCGGTCGGGTCGAAGTCGGCTTCCTTCTGGGCGATGATGCGGGCGGCGATCTCGACCATGTCCGCGTCGGCCTTCACCTTGGGAATGTCGTCGAAATAGTCGTCGGCGTCACGCACCTCGTCGTGGGCGCGCAGGGTGTAGGCCACCAGGCCCTTGCCGCGCACCTCCAGCGCCAGCTGGCGCTCCTTGCCGCGCAGCACCAACTGGCCCAGCGCCACCTTGCCCTGCTTCTGCATGGCGTCGCGGATCACGGCGAAGGCTTCGACGCCCGCGCCCTTTTCCGGAACGACGAAGAAGGGGTCGTCCCAGTAGAGGCGGTCGATGTCGGACTCGTCGACGAACTTGTCGATGGAAATGGTCTTGGTGCTGTCCAGCCGCACCTTGTCAAAGTCAGCGTCGTCGAACAGGACGTATTCGTCCTTGGATACCTCATAGCCGCGCACCAGATGGCTGCGTTCCACCGGCCCCGCGTCGGGATCGGTCGGCACCATGCGGATGCGGTTGTGGGTGTCGGGGTTGATCAGGTGGAAGCGCACGTCGGAGGCGCTGCTAGTCGCGGTGTAGAGCGCCACCGGGCAGGTGACGAGCGACAGCTTCAGATGTCCTTGCCAGGTCGGGCGAGCAGCCATGTGATCCTCCATCGGCAAAAGGAATGCGCGGCGAGACGTTCCGTTCGCTTCCAGTCAAGCATCAACGCTGCGTCGCGGTAGGGGCGAGCAGCGCGAACCGCTTCCATGCGACCCTCCGCCAGCCCGCAGTCGCCTCGAGTGAGGCGAGGGCGCGATCCGCGCGGGAGCCGAAACCGGACGGCGGCGTTGCATGGTCATGACGACGATCCAGGACGCCGCCAGGGCCGAAGACAGCGCCTACCTCCGCGATCTGGGCCGAGCCTTCGGCGGCGCCCTGCTGTTCAGTCTGCCCCTGCTTATGACGATGGAGATGTGGGCGCTCGGTTTCTCGGCGGAACCGGAGCGGCGTCTCGTCTTTCTGCTGGCGGCCCTGCCGGTGCTGTTCGGGCTGGCGCACTATGCCGGGTTTTCGGCGCGCCGCGGTCTGGTCAACACTGCGCTGGACACCCTGGTGGCGCTGGCGGTGGGCTTCGTCACCGCCGCTGCGCTTCTGCTGATCTTCAATGTGCTGGATTTCAGTTCACCGGCGTCCGCCGTGGGGCAGATGTCCCTGCAGGCGGCGCCCGCCGCCTTGGGCGCTCTGGCGGCGCGACGCCAGCTGTCCGGCGACCCGGACGAGGGCGATGAGGATGAGGCCTCCTATCCGGGCGAACTGTTCCTGATGCTGGTCGGCGCCCTCTACTTCGCCCTGAACCTGGCCCCGACCGAGGAGATGCGTCTGATCGCCTATATGGCGTCGCCGCTGGGCGCCCTGGGCGTGCTCGTTCTCTCGGTGGTCCTGCTGCACTTGATCGTCTTCGAGGCGGGTTTCGCCGGACAGGAACAGGCGGAGACGCCGATCCGGGCGTTCTTCCACTTCACCCTGCCTGGCTACGCCCTGTGCCTGCTGGCCAGCCTCGCCATGCTGTGGGTGTTCGGAGGAGCGGACGGCCATGGCCTTCAGGCCCTTATGGCCAATGTCATCATCCTCGCTTTTCCGGCGGCGATCGGCGCTGCGGCAGCGCGGCTTCTGGTGTAGTCGTGACCGACAAGAAGAAGCAGAAGACAGGAACAAGGGGCGTGTCGCGGCTGCAGCGCGCCTGCGCCTTGGCTGGATTTCTGATCACGCTCGCCGCAGCGGCCGTATTGGCGCGAGCGGCCTTCACCGTTCCGGCGCCGGCGACGCTGACGATCAGAAGCGAGGCGGTGCGACCTTCGTCCGGCGGGTGGGTGGTCGACGTCGTTGTCGCCAATCACGGCGACCTGGCCGCAGCCGCCGTGGACATCGAGGGCCGGGTCGGCGACGAACGGTCCGGCGCCTCGCTCGACTATGTTCCGGGGCAGGGAGAGAAGAAGGCGAGCCTGGTCTTCTCGCAGAGGGACAAGCCCGATCCGGCCCTGCGCGTGCTGGGCTGGTCAGAGCCCTGACGCGCCGGCCGGCGTTGCTTGCCGAGGCCGGTCGCCGCCTTCGTCAGTGCGTCGCGCCGCAACGACATGACCCGGCGGTCAGCTTGGGCACATCGAGAATCGAAGCTTTGCCGCGGCTGAACCGCACGCCGCCCATCGCCTGCAGGCTGCGCGCCGCCGCATTGATGCTGGTGCGCTGGACGCCAAGCATGGCCGCCAGCTGGGCCTGATTCAGGCGAAGCGGTGCGCCGTTTCCGCCGAGATGCAGGCGAAGCAGCCATTTCGCCAAGCGTTCCGAGACCCGGTGGGAGGCGTTGCAGGCGGCTTCCTGTTCCAGAAAGGTCAGGCGCTGGACAGCCTGGAGGGCCACGAAACGCGCTAGCCAGTCATAACCCAGCGCCTCGCGGGCGGCGGCGGCGGGGACGCGGAACACCCGCACGTCCAGCACCGGTCGCACCTGGGCTGCGCTGCCGCTGAAGCCGAGGGCGTGCTCCCAGCCGTAGACGGCGCCGGATACGACCTGCGCGACGCAAACCTCGCTGTCGGCCGGGAAGGCGCCCAGCACGCCTGAGAGCACAAACCAGAGATGGTCTCTGTCCAGGGGCTGAGGCGCATCGCGCCGGAGCTCGATTTCCGTGCCTTCCTCGAGCAGGCGCCGCCGCGTGTCCGGCGGCAAGGCGCGATACACCGGATGATCGCCGATATGCGCGCGTGCACGCCCGTTCAGCGGGATGGATGGGGACAGCGTGGCGGCCGAATCTGCAGGCATGGGCCCTCCTTGGAGGGAGAGCCCTGCCATGAGTGGCGAAGGGACCGCGCTTACATGGGTTAGTCGCCGAAGCTCCGCGTGTCAGCGAGAGCATCGGCCAGTTTCAGCGCTGCTCCAGGCCTGCCAGGTCCGCTTGAGGCGCGATAATAGGAATCCGCGCACAACGTCCGCAGCTGGCGCCAGGTGGCCTTGCCTTCCAGCTGGAACAACTCAGCTTGGGTATAGCGGTCGGTGATCATAGCCTTGCGGATCTCGCTCGGGATGCGGAAGCGACCGCTGCGCGCCAGCTCAAAAGCCCGCTCGATGACTGGTGTCCTATTCACAATGAAAACTCCCCTGTGGCGCGAACTCAATGCGGCCGGCCGCAGGCGGTTCGATCTGTCGCCTTTGCGGCTTTGTGGAACCGGAGGCGAGCTAGCTTGGCGGCAACATTCGCCGCGCCGCAGCGTTGAGCACCGGCCAAGCGTAAGCGGAGCCATACCATGCCTGATCATAGCCGCCTGTTGGAGAAGAAGCTGGAGCGTCGCGACGACCTCGCCGAGGACGAGCGGGAGGCCTTGCGAAGCGTATTGACCCATGTCGTGGCGAAGCCGGCGGGTTGCGACATCGTCTCCCAGGACGCCCTGGTCGAGCATTCCAGCTTGGTCATCAGCGGGTTCTGCGCGAGGTATCGCGACCTGAGCGATGGGCGGCGTCAGTATACGCAGATCAACATTCCCGGAGATTTCATCGACCTGCATGGCTTCGTGCTGAAGCGGGTCGATCACGGTGTTCGCGCGCTGACTGATTGTCTTATCGCAGAGGCCCCTCACAATCGTTTGCGAACCCTGACCGAGCAGCATCCGCATCTGGCGCGACTGTTGTGGCTGGAGACGGTGGTGGACGCCGCCATGCACCGCGAATGGCTGCTGGCGCTGGGCCGTCAGGAGGCGTTGGAACGGGCCGCCCTGCTGGTCTGTGAAATCTACGCCCGCCTTCAGACCGTCGGCCTCGCCCGCGACGGGGCGTTCCATTTTCCGATCATTCAAGCGGAGATCGCAAATCTGCTGGGCATGTCGGCGGTGCATGTGAACCGCACGCTGAAGGTCATGCGTGAGGCGGGGTGGCTGGAATGGACCGGCCCCGAGGTTCGCATCCTCGCCTGGGACCGACTGGCCGAGGCGGCCGAGTTCAATCCTTCCTACCTGCGATTGGAAAAGCTGCCGGTCTGAAGCCGGGTTCGCCCCGCCGACGACGCGGCGGGGCGGTCGGCCGTCAGGCGGCTTGCATGGCCTCCGCGTTGACCGCGGCGTCGGCGATGGCGGTCAGGTCCTCGTCCGTCTGGCTTTCCTCCTGGAGAGTCTCGTCCAGCAGTTTGACGGCGTCCTTCAACCCCAGCACCTGCGCCCACCGCTTCAGCGTGCCGTAGCGGGTGATCTCATAATGCTCCACCGCCTGCGCGGCGGCCAATAGGCCGGCGTCGAGCGCTGCCGTGCCCTTGTAGTCATCGGCGATTTCGTCGCCCTCGGCCAAGATGCCCTCGATGGCGTCGCAGGTCTTGCCGCGGGCGGGCTTGCCGATGATCTCGAACACTTGCTGCAGGCGTTCGATCTGCCCTTCCGTCTGCTCGCGATGTTTCTCGAACGCCGCCTTGAGCTCAGGAGATTGAGCCGCGCGGGCCATCTTGGGCAGAGACTTCAGGATCTTCCGCTCGGCGTAATAGATGTCGCGCAGAGTGTCGTGAAACAGGGTCTGCAGTGTTTTCTCGGCCATGAGTGTCTCCTAAAAATGAGTGGGGATCTTCGAAGCGGCGGATACGTGAGAGTGTTCCGGCGTGTCTGCATTTAGACAGAGCCTCTGCGGACGCTCTGCTTCCGCGACCGGTTTGACGTCAGCCGGCCAGGCTGGACTGCACCTGCTTCGCGCGCTGCAGGTGCGCTTCGATCTTGGGCAGGACGGTGCGGGCGTGTTCAGCAAGCGCCGGGGCGTCCGTCTTGTCCGAAAAACCGCGATGAAGCGTGACAGCTTCCTCGTGGGCGGCGACCTGTTGGTCGATATAGGTCTTGTCGAAATTCGCCGCATCGGCCGAGCCGAGGTTATCGATCAGGCCTTGGCGACGCTGATCCAGTGCGCTCGGCACGGCGGTGTCAGGCGCGGCCTGCGCGGCGGCGGTTTTCAGGGCGGCGGCGGCGGCCGTATGATCCGCCTTGATCATCTTGGCCAGTTCCTTGACCTGGGCGCTCTGCGACCGTTCCAGGGCGATGTCGGCGGCCTGGATTTCGTACATGTCGCCCATGGCGGCGTTCGGAACATAGGCGCTGACCATGTTGGCGCCCATGGTGGCGGCCGAGGTCTGACCCACCGGTTCGGAAACGGCGTCCTGAACCTTATCGACGGCGTCAGAGCCCTGTTGCTGGTTGCAGGCCGCCAGGGTGAGAGCGGCGGCCGAGACGGCCACGACCGCGACGGTTTGTTTGATCATAAGTGTCCTCCTTGCGATGGATCAGGATTTAGCGGCCATCCCCGGGGGAACCGGGGGCCAGTTCTTCGGCCTGAGTTCTGGGCGGCGGACCATCGGCCTGCTGCAGCCCATCGTCAGGCACGTCTCGAATGGACAGAATGGCTTCGTGCGCCCGCATCAGGCGAGCGGCGGCGTCGGCGGCCTGTGCGTCCGTGGGCGAGGCCACCTGCAGGGTCCGCTGGGGGCCGCTGTCGCTGCCGACAACGACTTCATAAAAGCGCATGACGGCCTCCCATGATGGCGGCGGCGGGCAGGCGAGTGCGAAGTCGGTTCATTCTTTCCTCCCTGTGACAGAACGTTAAGCGGCGAGGCGCGGGGCTGTTCCAAACGGTCAAGCTCGCAACCGCCGTCACATGGCGCGCTCCAGGGGCGCCTCCGTACCCGTCATGCGCGGATCTGGAACCTTGGTCTGAGTGCGAAGAAAGCCGGTGGCGGCTGTAGCCAGATACACGACGATCAACAGCGCCAGGACGGCGCCGACAACCACCAGCAAGCGTCGCGGCTGTCGCAGGATCTGAGGCTTTTCCTTGTTCGCGAGGGGCAAGAGGGACTCCTTTCGTCGCGAAGAGAAAGAAAAAGGCGCGCCGCCTGTTCCGTATGGCGCCGGTCGCTTCTGGATTTTCGGACGAGACGGATGAGAGGCGTCTTCACGCTGGCGAGTTGAACCGGGCGGGGAACGCTCGCCGCGGGTGCGACTTAGGATGGCACGCCTTCAGTCGTTAAGAGGAGCCGCAATGTCCGACCGCCTGACCATGCAGGACCCCCGTCATCAGTATCCGCGCCCGCCGTTTCCGCGTCAGCCCCAGCCTGCGCCAGGCCTGGTCGCCAGTATGGAGCCCCAGCCGGATCACGGGGAGAAGAGCTATCAAGGCCACGGGCGGCTGAAAGGGCGGCGCGCCCTGATCACCGGCGCTGATTCCGGCATCGGTCGCGCAGTCGCCATCGCTTACGCTCGTGAGGGCGCCGACGTGGCGATCTCCTATCTGCCTTCGGAAGAAGCCGACGCGCGGGAGGTGATCGCCCTGGTCGAGGCGGAGGGCGTCAAGGCGCTGGCCCTGCCCGGGGACGTGCGCGACGAGGCGTGGAACGCCACCATGGTCGCGCGCACGCTGGACGCTTTCGGAGGCTTAGACATCTTGGTCGTTAACGCGGGCCGACAGCAGTTCCGCGAGAATGTCGAAGAGGTGTCGACCGATGATTTCGACGCGACCATGAAGACCAACCTCTACGCTTTGCACTGGCTGTGTCAGGCGGCGGCGCCCCATCTGCCTGCGGGCGCGGCGGTCATCACCACGGCTTCGATCCAGGCCTATGAGCCGTCGGACATCCTGCTGGACTACGCCACCACCAAGGGCGGGATCGTCACCTACACCAAGGCCCTGGCCAAGCAGTTGATCGAGAAGGGGGTGCGGGTGAACGCCGTGGCGCCGGGGCCCTTCTGGACGGTTCTGCAGCCCAGCGGCGGCCAGCCCCAGGAGAAGGTGGAGAAATTCGGCGCCCACAGCGCCTTCGGTCGCCCAGGCCAGCCGGTCGAGATCGCGCCCGTCTATGTGCTGCTGGCCTCGCAGGAAGCCAGCTTCGTCACGGGCGAGGTCTGGGGCGTGACTGGCGGCGCCGGGATCGCCTGAGCCTTCAGACCTCGAACACGCGATACGGGGTGTCGCCCAGCGTCCGCAGTACGGGCAGGGCGACGTTGTAGACCGGGACGCCGCGCGCCGTGCGGCCTTCCGGGGTCCCCCGATGAGCGTGGCCGTGCAGCACCAGCTTGACGTTCTCATAGCGGTCGACGACCTCGGCCAGGCGCGACGAGCCTAGGAAGGCGTGAATCTCGGGCGGCTCGCCGATCACCGTATCCACGACCGGGGCGTAGTGGAGCAGCACGACGCTCCGCTCGGTGCGCAGGGTGCGGATCGAATTCTCTATGAGGTTGGCGTCTTCCACCGCCTCATTGACGAAGGTCTTGACCGAGGCCTCGCCGAAGGAGCTGAGCATGTAGCGGCCGAAACCGCCGACGAAGCCCTTGCCCCCGGCGAAGCCGACGCCGTCGATCTCATAGGCCTCGCCGGTCAGCATCTTGACCCCTGCGTCGGTCAGCATGCGGCTGACTTCCAGCGGCTGGCCGCACTCATGCTCGTGATTGCCCAGGACGCCGACCATGGGGATGCGGCAGGCGCGCAGGTCTTCCAGAAGGTTCTCAACCTCGACCGTCTTGCCGAAGTTGACCAGGTCGCCGCACAGGCACAGCACGTCTGCGTCCTCATGCACCCGGTCGAACAGGTCGCGATAGGCGCGATGCGAGGTTTCGCCGACGTGCAGGTCGGCCACGGCGGCGACGCGCAGCTTCTTCTTCGGCCCGGACTCCATGCCCGGCTGGGGCGTTTGCCCCTCGACCGAAGGCGCCGCTTCAGACGTGTCAGGCGACGGGGTCATGGCGCTCCTCAAGGCCCTTGCCCACCACGTCGCCGAAGCCCCATTCGGAGATGTCGGCGATATAGTCGCGCGGGCTGAACAGACGCCCGCGACAGACCTTGACGCGCGGCGGCGGCAGATCGACCTGGGCCTGCAGGCGGCCGATCAGTTCGGTCATCAGCCAGGCGGGCACCAGGCCGCGCTCGGTCGGATAGGCGAAGCGGAAGTTGAGCAGGTGCGCCATCAGCACCTCCCAATAAAGGTCCATCTGATCCAGAAGCGACTTCCAGTCGATGGCCTCGGCCTGCTTCAGGATGACGTGGTTCACATCGGCGCCGTCGTAGCGATAGCGATCCTGGATGAAGGCCTTGGACAGGATCAGGGCGGTCGGCGGGGTGATCGTCACCTCATGCCCGTAGACGGTGATGCGGTCCGGTCCGAACCAGCTGTCGGACACGGCGATGGTGCCGTTCGACATGGCGAAGATGACGTCGAAGAAGTGCTTGTCATCCTTCCAGACCTTGGCGATCCAGCGTTCGTCCTCCACGTCGGTGCGATAGCCGCGCGCCTGGAAGAAGGCGAGGATTCGAGGGTAATCGCCAGGCTTGCAGAAGACATCGAGATCCTTGGTCGGCCGACGGATTCCCGTATAGGCGGTAACCGCATAGGTGCCCGACAGAAGGAAGGGCACGCCGGATTCCTTCAGCAGGCGCAAGGCCTCCTCGTAGAAGGCCTGGGCTTCGGGCGGTGGTTCAAAGGCCGGGTCGGCGATCGTGTCGGACATGGGATGCGGTTCCTAAACAGGGCAAGGGAACGGCGCATCGCCAAGCCGGGTTCCGCCCGGCCCTCGCGGTGACTGCGCGGTTGCTGACAAGCGCCCCGTCTTGGGCTCGTTGGTCTTCATTTGCGCGGGCAGGAAGTCTGGCGACCCGGTTGGCCCGGGGCGCCGGTGCTCGAACTTCCACACAGGTTGGGTTTCGATGTCCTGGCGTCCGAAACGGAGTCGCCTGGGCGGGAACCTGGCGGAGATTTAGGCTTTGCCAGTTCATGGCTTCCGGCATCATCTATGGGCGCATTCCAGCCTCTGCGGTGCATCTATGCGTCGACATGCAACGGATGTTCGCAGAGGAAACAGCCTGGCGGACGCCGTGGATGCCCCGCGTGCTGCCGGTCGTCGTGCGCCTGTGCGAGCGCCGTGCTGATCGCACGTGCTTCACCCGCTTTATCCCCGCCCGCTCGCCGGGCGATGGTCGAGGAGCCTGGCGGCGGTATTGGCGTCGATGGGAGTCGATCACCCTCGAAAACCTGGGGGAGGAGGGCGTTGAGCTCTTGCCCGAGCTTCAAACCTTCACTCCACCCGCCCGTGTCTTAGACAAGGCGCACTACTCGCCTTGGATGGGGACAAATCTGGCGTCAGCCCTTGCGGCGGGACAGGTGGACACGCTTGTGGTGACGGGGGCCGAGACGGATATGTGCGTCCTCGCAGCCGTACTGGGCGCCGTGGATCTGGGCTTTCGCGTGATCGTGGTCTCCGACGCGGTGTGCAGTTCGTCAGATCAGGCGCACGAAGCTCTGCTCAACCTCTACCATGACCGCTTCAGCCAGCAGATCGAAACGGCCGAATGCGATGAGGTGCTGGACGCCTGGACCTAGCCGCCTTTCCGCCCATCTTGGTCGGGATCCCAAATCCAATCGCCGTGCGTGATCGTATATCATCAGCAGTGCTGCTGGAGGTCGTCTATGAATATCGCGATTGCCTATCTTTCCACCCTGATCGTGTTCGCCATCATCGACACCGCCTGGTTAGGCAGTATGGGCGACCGGCTCTATCGTCCTTTTATCGGTTCGATGTTGGCCGATAACTTCAGGCTGGCGCCCGCGATCGCCTTCTATGCTCTCTATGCGGCGGGATTGACCCTCTTCGCCGTCTGGCCTGGTTTGGCTGAGGGCGGCTGGAAGAAGGCGCTCTTGTGGGGCGGCCTGTTCGGCCTGTTCGCTTACGGGACTTATGACCTGACGAACCTGGCGACGCTGAAGACCTGGAGCCTGAAACTGTCGTTGATCGACATGGCCTGGGGCGTATGCGTCAGCGCGGGGTCGTCGGCGATCGCCTGCGCCTTCGCCGCGCGAGTGTTCCGCATGCTTTAAGGCCTCGGCGGCCGAGGAAAGAAGACGCTGGTGCGCGCGGCGTAGGCCGCGAAGGCCTCCGGGCGCGAGCGACGCATGTGGGCCTCGAGCAAGGGCACGCCCGACACCCGGGTCAGCAGCCAATAGATGTAGGCCGGTCCGCTCAGCGCCAACCACCCCCACGTCCAGTCGCCGCTCAGGTTGAGGGCGAAGATCGGCCAGGCGCACCAGCCGAGCCATTCGAAGAAGTAGTTGGGATGCCGGGACCAGGCCCAGAGGCCGGTGTCGCAGACTTCGCCGCGATTGGCCGGATCGGCCTTGAAGCGGCTCAATTGACGATCAGCCAGGGCTTCGCCGCACAGGGCGGCCACGAACACGAGGGTCGCAAGGGCGTCCTGGAAACTCAGGCCCGGCGCCGGATTACGGGCGGCGACCAGGATGCTGAGCGCCAGGAGGGCGGCGGCCCCCGCCTGCAGCATCAGGAAGCCGAACATCCGGGACTGAAAATGCGGCCCCCAATCCTGTCGCAGGCGGGCGTAGCGCGGGTCTTCGTGCGACGAGCGGGCGCGGGCGGCGATGTGCAGGCCCAGACGCAATCCCCAGGCGCCGATCAGACAGGCCGCGAGGGTCTGGCGGGCGGACGGCGCGGCGCTGTCGAGCGGGAACAGGGCCACCAAGACCCCCGCCGCGCCCAAGCCCAGCGACCAGAAGGCGTCCGCCCATCCCCCCTGACCTGTACGGCGTTGAACCAGCCAAGCGGCCGCCATCACAAGAACCAGGAACAGCGCCGCCCCGGCCCAAAGCGCCAGCAGGGCGCCGATCACAGCCGCACGAAGGGCTGCATCAGGCGGCCCATCCAGCCGTCGAGCTGTATCTGGCCGTCCAGAGCCACCACGCAGAGGCAGGGCTCGTCCGAGACCACGCGCGGCCGGTGCAGCACGTCTTCATCAGCTTCTTCCAAATCCCCGACCCCGAACCATTCCGTCTCGGTGGCGTAAGCGCCGGACAGAACGCAGGTTAGCTCGACCCCGCCGTGGGTGTGGCGGGGCGTTTCACGGCCCGGATCGATTTTCAGCAAGATGACGCGGCAATCGCCGTCGCGCGGCGCATGGACGTCGCGCATCCGCATCCCGGGTCCGATCCAGCGCCATGGACCCAGGGCATACCGCCGCAAGGGTTTTGGCAGTTCAGGCATGTCGTTCAGCGGCGGCTGAACCCGGACTTCGCCGGCGTCGGTTTCAATCCGCGCCATGGCTCGGGACAGAGCGCCGTCCGACAGGACCGAGGGGGGCGTCTCTTCCAGAAACTCGCCGCCGACGGACTGCAGTCGTCGGACCCAGGCGTCGTTGGCGGGGCGCAAGGCCAGGTGGGCGGCGACGACCACCGCTTCAGGCGGACTCAGCGTTCCGGCGGCATAGGCCAGCAGGCGCTCTTCAGAAGGGTTGCGGGCGGGAATCATAGGGAGGCCTCCTCGGACGGTTCGAGGAGCGCGCGCAGCTTGATCATGGCGTTGCGGATGCGGGACTTCACCGTGCCCAGCGGCAGGTTCAGCCTTTGCGCGATTTCCGAATGGGGGCTGTCCATGAAAAAGGCCAGGCGCAGGACCTCGACCTGATCGGGCTTCAGCAGCGTTAAGGCCTCGCGCACTCGGCGGGCGTCGTCACTCATGACCAGTATGGCGTCAGGCCGCATTGATTCGTCTTCGTGGGGCTCGATTTCAGGCATGGGCAGGGCGCGAGCGTCGCGTCGCAGCATGTCCAGCCGGCGGTTGCGGGCGATGGTGAAAATCCAAGTCGCGGCGCGCGCCTTGCGGGCGTCGAACAAGTCCGCCTTGCGCCAGACCGTCAGCATGGCGTCCTGGGCGAAGTCTTCGGCCGCCGCTGCGCTGGCGCCGGATTTCATCAGCCAAGCTTTCAGGCGCGGGGCGAAATGTTCAAACAGAAGGGCGAAGGCCTCGCGGTCGCGGCGGAGGGCCACCGCCTCGATCAGCCGTTCGTGCGCAAGCGGATTCTCGGCTCCGTCGCTCATGGCGCCGACGCGCTTTTCAAAGGGTGCGAAAGACGAAGCCTCGACATGCATGGATCCTAATACGCTTTGCGCAAAAGTTTGGATCAATCGTCATCCGTCCGACCGCTCCGCTCGTATCTGTCGCCGAACCTGCATCGCTTTTGATCGTGGGCCGGAGCTCTTATGTCCTTACCGACCGCTGTCCCTTCTAACGCGCCGCTGAAGGTCGCCGTCGTGGGTTCGGGCGTGGCCGCCTTGTCTTCGGCCTGGCTGCTGTCTCAGAAGCATCTCGTCACCCTCTATGAGAAGGCCGAAAGGCTGGGCGGTCACTCCAATACGGTGACGGCGGGCGCGCTCGGCGCCGAGGTTCCCGTAGATACAGGCTTCATCTGCTTCAACGACGCCACCTATCCCAACCTGATCGCGCTATTCCAACATCTTGGAGTGCAGACCCGCGCGACGGATATGTCTTTCGCCGTGTCGCTGGATCAGGGGCGATTTGAATATGCGGCGCCGGGACTGTTCGCCCAGCGTCGCAACCTGTTTCGGCCGCGCTTCTGGTCGATGCTAGGCGAAATCCTGCGCTTTTACCGCCAGGCCCCAGTCGATCTGGCCGGGTTGACGGATCCCCGGTTGACCCTCGGCGATTATCTGAAGCGGCAGGGCTTCAGCGAAGCTTTCCGTGATGATCACCTGCTGCCGATGGCGGCGGCGATCTGGTCATCCCCGGCGCACACTTTGTTGGACTATCCGGCCGAGGCTTTCATACGCTTCTGCGGCAACCACGGCCTGCTGAAGCTGGTCGGACGGCCGCTTTGGCGCACGGTCGAGGGAGGCAGCCGCGTCTACGTCGAGCGTCTGGCGCGGGCGATCTCCGACATTCGCCTGGACCGGGGCGTGACGGCGGTGCGGCGCACCAGCGAGGGCGTCATCGTCCACGACAGCCAGGGCGGGGCCGAGCGGTTCGACCATGTAGTGATCGGCGCCCATGCGGATCAGGCACTGGCCATGTTGGCGGACCCGACGGAGCGTGAAACCCAAGTGCTGGGCGCCTTCCGTTACAGCCGCAACCTGACGGTTCTCCATACGGATCAGACCCTGATGCCGCGCCGCCGACGGGCTTGGGCCAGTTGGAACTATATCGGGGCCGACGACGGTCTGTGCGTCACCTACTGGATGAACCGTCTTCAGGGGCTTCAAGGCCAGGACCTGTTCGTCACCTTGAACCCGCCGCGTCCGCCGCGCACGGGCTCCTTGCTGCGCAGCGAACTTTACGAGCACCCGATCTTCACCCCAGAGGCCATCCAGGCTCAGAAGCAGCTGTGGGGCCTGCAAGGGCAGGGCGGCGTGTGGTTCTGCGGCGCCCATTTCGGCGCTGGCTTTCACGAGGACGGCCTACAGTCTGGACTCGCCGTCGCGGAGCAGTTGGGCGGCGTTCGCAGGCCCTGGGCTGTCGAGAACGAGAGCGGACGCATCCATCTGCCCATGTCCGCGCCCAGCGTGCTTGAGGCGACGGCGTGACCTATGGTTCGGCCCTTTATCGCGGAGTTGTCGCCCACAGGCGGCTTCGGCCGCGCGAGCATCGGCTGAACTACCGCGTGTTCTGGCTGCTGCTGGACCTGGCTGAGATCGACGCCCTGGATCGGCGGCTGCGTCTGTTCTCGCGCAATCGCTTCAACCTGCTGTCCTTTCATGACCGGGATCACGGCGATGGCGCGGGCGGGCCGCTGCGGCCGCAGATCGAGGCCTATCTGGGCCGGGCCGGGATAGACATCGAGGGCGGGCCGATCCGCTTGCTGACCATGCCGCGTGTGCTGGGTTATGTCTTCAATCCGATCAGCCTCTATTACTGTCACGGGGCCGACGGTCGGCTCGCGGCGGTGGTCTATGAGGTCACCAGCACCTTCGGCGTGCGGCACGCCTATGTCATTCCCGTCCCGGCAGAAGATCAGGCGGCCGGCCGGATCCGTCAGGGCGCGGCCAAGGCCCTGTACGTCTCGCCCTTCATGGGGATGGAGATGGATTATGAGTTTCGTGGCCATGCGCCAGACGAGAGTCTGAACCTGACCATCGACGGCCTGGACGTCCAAGGCGTGTTGATCACGGCCGCCATGTCGGGCGAGCGTCGCGACCTGACCGACGCGAACCTGTTGTCGGCCGCCGCCGCCATGCCGTTGCTGACGCTCAAGGTCATGGCCGCCATCCACTGGGAGGCGCTGAAGCTCTGGCTCAAGCGTATTCCTCTCACCCGGCAACCGCCGCCGGCCTGGGATCCGGTCACCATCCAGCGTAAGGCGAAAGAGAGTCGTCTTGGCCGGTGACGCTGCGACCCCCGTCCTCCTGTGGTTTCGCCGCGACCTGAGGCTGGGCGATAATCCCGCCCTGGCCGCAGCGCTTGCCGCGAAACGGCCGATCCTTCCCGTTTATATTCTTGACGAGAGCGGGGAGGGGCGTGGTCCCGGCGGCGCCTCCCGGTGGTGGCTGGACAAATCCTTGCGCGCCCTCGACGCCGCGCTGCGCCAGCGCGGAGGGCGGCTCATCCTGCGGCGCGGCGACAGCGAGGCTGAACTTCGCCGCCTGATCGACGAGACCGGCGCCGCCCAGGTCTTCATGAACCGCCGGTTCGAGCCAGAGGCCTTCGTCCGCGACGCCGACATCGCCCACGACCTGCAGGAAGAGGGCGTCGCCTGCCACGGTTTCAACGGCAGCCTGCTGACACGCCCGGGCGCTGTCCTGACCGGCGCGGGAAAGCCGTACCGTGTGTTCACCCCCTTTATGAAGGCGCTGCTTCAGGCCGCGCCCGAGCGGCCCGCGACGCCCGCGCCGGAAACCCTGGTCACGCCCGAGGGGCCGGCCGGCCAGGACATCGACGCCTGGGGGCTTCATCCCTGCGCGCCGGACTGGTCCCGAGGCTTTGACTGGACGCCCGGAGAGGCCGGCGCTGCCGCCGCCTTGGCGACTTTCATCGAGAGCGGTTTGGCGGACTACGCGGTCGGCCGTGACGTGCCGGGGCGCCGGGGCACGTCGCGTCTGTCGCCGCACCTACACTGGGGCGAGATCAGCCCGCGCGGGGTGGTGCGGGCCGTCCGCGCGGCGGTCGCCGACGGCCGCGTCGCCCCCGCCCAGGCGGACAAGTTCATCGCCGAGATCGGCTGGCGCGAGTTCTCGGCCCATCTGTTGCATCAGTTTCCCTACATGGCCGAGCGCGCTTTCCGGCCCGAGTTCGACGCCATGCCCTGGCGGGCCGATCCCGAGGGGCTTCAGGCGTGGAAGCGGGGGCGCACCGGCTACCCGTTGGTCGATGCGGGGATGCGTGAGTTGTGGGCGACCGGCTGGATGCACAACCGCGTGCGGATGGTGGTCGCCTCCTTCCTGGTCAAGCATCTGCTGATCGACTGGCGCGAGGGCGAGGCCTGGTTCTGGGACACTCTGGTGGACGCCGACCAGGCCAGCAATGTGCAGAACTGGCAGTGGGTCGCAGGCTCTGGCGCCGACGCCGCGCCCTATTTCCGTATCTTCAACCCGGTGACCCAAGGCGAGAAGTTCGACCCTGCCGGGCGCTATGTGCGTCGTTGGGTTCCTGAGATCCGGGCCCTGCCGGATCGCTGGCTGCACGCGCCCTGGTCGGCCCCCGCCGCTGTCCTGGCCGAGGCCGGGGTGAGGCTGGGCCGCACCTACCCCCGCCCGATCGTGGATCACGCGGCGGCGCGAGCGCGGGCGCTGGACGCCCTGAAATCGCTCGCCGCGCGACCCTTGGATGAAGAGCCGACATGATCCTTTTTGCCCACAAAGGCCTTATGACGCCATGACTACGACCTTCTACGGCGGCCAGGACGAGAAGAGGGGGGCTTCGCCCGTTCTCGATCTGCTGCTGCGCCTGCTGTCCTCGAACTGGACCTGGGGACGCCTGACGCTCCTCCTGCCGGACGGGACGAACCGACAACTGAGCGGTCGATCCACGGGACACGCCGCCGTTCTGGTCATCCGCGACCCGCGCTTCGCCGCTCGGGTGTTGAGAGGCGGCGATATCGGCTTTGCCGAGGGCTATATGGCGGGCGAGTGGGACACGCCCGACCTCGCGGTCCTGCTGGAGACCCTGGTCAACAATTACGACCACATCCGCCGGCTCTTCGACGGAAATCCGCTGATGAACGCCGTCAACTGGGTCGGGCATCGGCTGAACCGCAACAGTCGACGCGGCTCGCAACGCAACATCCACGCCCACTACGATCTGGGCAACGCCTTCTACGCCGCCTGGCTGGATCCTTCGATGACCTATTCCTCGGCGCGGTTCGAGCGGCCCGACCAGTCGTTGCAGGAGGCGCAGCAGGCCAAATACGCCGCCTTGGCGCGCCTAATGGACCTCAAGCCCGGCCACCGCGTGCTGGAAATCGGCTGCGGTTGGGGCGGCTTCGCCGAGTTCGCCGCGCGCGAGGTCGGCGCCCTCGTCACCGGCGTGACGATCTCACGGGAACAGCATGACTACGCCCGCCGCCGCATGTTCGAGGCGGGGCTGGCCGAGCGCGCGGACATTCGCCTGCTGGATTATCGCGATGTGCAGGGACGCTTCGACCGCGTCGCCTCAATCGAGATGTTCGAGGCTGTAGGCCGGGAATACTGGCCGACCTATTTTCAGAAGATACACGACGTTCTTGAACCCGGCGGACGTGCGGGCCTGCAGGTCATCACCATTCAGAACAGCCTGTTCGAGGAATACGACGCGCGCACGGACTTCATCCAGAAATACGTCTTTCCGGGCGGCTCTCTTCCGTCCGAGGACCGGATGGCCCCGGTGATCGAAAAGGCAGGCCTGAAGCAGATGGCGGTCGATCGTTTCGGTCTCGATTACGCCGACACTCTGGCCGAATGGACGCGCCGGTTCGACGCCGCCTGGTCGGACATTCGGAGCAAAAGCGAGGCGTTCGATAGTCGTTTTCATCGTCTGTGGCGTTTCTACCTGGCCTATTGCGAGGCCGGGTTCCGTTCCGGTCGAACCGATGTCATCCAAGTCGCCCTGGATCGGGGCGTCTGAAACCTTTTGAGCGCGGAGCCAGCCATGAACCTGAAACGAACCAGCCTCCTTGTTCTGTTCGCCGTCGGGACCGCCGCCACCTTGTCGGCGTGCGCCACATTGCAGCGTGGTCCGGTCGGCAACTCGGCCGTGCCCCAACCGGCTAAGGCGGTGGACCTGAACCGCTACGCAGGGCTGTGGTACGAGATCGGTCGCTACGAGAACGGCTTCGAACGGGGCTGCGAAGCGGTGACGGCGGAATACGGTCTGCGTGACGACGGCCTGGTCAGCGTGCTGAACACCTGTCGCCAGGGCGCTGTGGACGGACCCGTCAAGACGGCCCAGGGCAGGGCCAAGGTGACGCCCGGTTCGGACAACGCCAAGTTGAAGGTCTCGTTCTTCGGCCCCTTCTATCTGGGCGATTACTGGGTGCTGGATCGGGCGGATGATTATTCCTGGTCGATCGTCGGCGAACCCTCGGGTCGGTACCTGTGGCTGCTGAGCCGTAATCCCCACCCGGACCAAGCGACGCGATCCGCCATCATGGAGCGGACGAAGGCGCTCGGATATGATCTTTCCCTGGTCAGAGACGTTCGACACTAGGCCGGGCGCGATCCGACGACCCTTCTGCCGCGTAATGGTCTAAAGCAGGAGAAGACGCATGGATTTCAGGATTGCGCGGCTCGCCGTCGCAGCAGCCGGCCTGTCGGCCGCGTTGGGCGCTTGCGCGACCACCGAGGTTAAGCCGGGATCGGGTTTTCTGTCCTCCTACGAAGGACTTGAGCCTCGCACCGACGTGGTGAGGGCTTCGGTTCTGCAGCGTCGCGATGAAGCGTTGACCGCGACGGTCGAGCGAGTCTGGGTCGCGCCGGCCGAGGTGTTCGGCGTTTCAGACCCGGTGCTTTCGCCGGAGGAGCGGCGGCTGGTCTTGACGGAGGTCGATCGTCAGCTTTGCTATGAACTGAGCGAGCGATACCAAATCGCTGAACAGCCGGATCCAGGCGCCGGGACCGTGCGGGTCGGGGTGACGCATATCCGGCCCACGCACCAGGCGGGCTCTGCGGCTGCCGCGGTTGCGAACTTCTTTATTCCAGGGCCGATCAAGGTCCGAGCGCCCGGCGGACTGGGCGGGCTAGGGGCCGAGGCCGAGCTGTTGACGCCGGACGGGCGGCAGGCGGCGGCGATTGTCTGGCGACGCGACGCCATGCTTGTGGGCACAGACAAGCCTTCCCTTTCTCGAGTCGGCGATGCGCACCAACTGGCCGAGCCCTTGGGCGACATGGTTGCTGACGCCCTTGCTCCGGAAAATCGCGAAGCACGGCCGGCGCCCACGCCCGATCCGTGTCGACGGTTCGGTCCGCGAATTCGGCCCGAAGGCTTTATCGCCGGCATAGCAACGGGCCTGTACCAGCCCGAGTGGAGCGGCGGACGCCCCGTAGCGCCTGACTCGGACTGACGCCTAAGGGCGAACGCTCAGCGGTGGGTGGCGGCTCTATGACGCCGCTCTCCGCTTGGCTTGTCGGAGGATGGCGAAAGACAAGAGGCCCGGCGTCGCCGCCGGGCCTCTGTTCAGTCGGGGCGGGACCTTACAGCCGTTCGACCTTGAACCCCCGCGCCGTCAGCATGTCGATGACGCTGTCCTGATCCATCAGGTGGGCGGCGCCGACGGCGACGAAGGCCGTGCCGGAACCCTGCATCATCGCTTCGATCTGGTTGGTCCAGTCGGCGTTGCGATCGATCAGGGCGGCGCGGTGGATGTCTTGGTGAATGTCGCGGGTGTTGACGCGGTTCAGGCGGCCCGCCTCGGCGGCGTCGCCCTTCAGCCAGGCGGCGACGGTGGCATCCAGATTGGCGACGATGCCGTCTGCATTGCGGACATAGTTGTTCAGATAGGCGACCTGCGCCTCTTCGCTCATGCCCGCGATCAGGCGCACCTGGACGTCGGCGGTTTCAAAGCCGTGCAGCGCCTTGCCCTGCGCCCTGGCGCGATCCATCAACGTCTTGTCGACGCCTGCTTCGGACCGATAGCCCGCGTTGGTCGGGCCCGACATGGAGATCATGAAGGCCGCCAGCCAGGGGCGATAGGCGTCCAGCGCGGCGCCTGACGCGCCATTGGCCTGGGCGACCTTGTCGAAGGCGGCGAACTCCTCGGTCGATAGGATCGATGACAGAGGGCGGGAGGGATCGACGCCATGCTGCTGGATCACCGGCATGACCACGGCCTGATCGTCCTGATCGGCGACCTCGACCCAGATGTCCGAGGCGCTGGCGAAGGCGGCGTCCACCTTGTCCGAGCCCCAGGCCGTGCCGGGACGCAGCACATGGACCGTGCCGAACAGATAGACGGTGGAGTCCGCGTCCCTGACCACCCACAGCGGCGGGCCGGCGCCCTCGGCGCGGGGGATGGGCGCGGCGGCCGGAGCGGGCGCTGCCTGTCCAGCATGAGCGGCCCCGGGCGCGGCGGCGAGGGCGGCGGAGGCGGCCAGGGCGGCCAGCAGTCCAGCGGCGAAGCGCGAGACACAGTTGGCCGACTGGCCCATGCGGTGTGCGAGGGTCATTGCAAAGTCCTTGGATTTTAGGGGTTTGGCTTAAGGTGAGGCCGGATCAGGCGATGAAGATGGCTTCGATCGGCTGGCCGAAGAGGCGGGAAATGCGGAAGGCGAGGGGTAGGGAAGGGTCATAGCGGCCCTTCTCCAGCGCCTGGATGGTCTGGCGCGAGACGCCCAGGCGCTCGGCCAGATCGGCCTGGGTCCAGTCGCGCTCGGCGCGGAAGACCTTCAGGCGATTGACGAAGGCGCTGGTCATCGACGGGCGAACCACCAGCCGCACCAGGCGACGCCATAGCCCACCGCCTGGGCGGCGAAGGCGGCGGCGACGCCCAGGGCGATCAAGGCCGCATCGGTGTGCGGCACGGCGGCGGGCAGCAGGTTCACGCCTGCGAGGGCGGCGATGACGACGGCCGCGCCGCCGACGACGAAGCCCAGATTGCCGCCCCACCACCAGGCCCATTTGTGCGCCTCCTTGGCGGCCTCATCCAGGCCGCGCCACCAGTAGAGGGTGTGCAGGGCGGTGAAGACGGCCAGTCCGGCGGCCAGGACGACGACGCCGATCGACGGCGCGCGGCCCCAGGCGTCAGGCCAGAAGGGCGTGGCGGCGGTGGCGCTGACGCCCACCACAGTGAGGGCGCACAGAACGACCGTCAGGTCGTCCATCTTCTTCTTGTTACGGGCGGCGGCTGCGCCGGCGGTGGTGACCTCGGTATTCATGACAAGCTCCCCTGTCGTGTTGACAAGTGAGCTTTACCAACGAGGCCGCGTTTACGTCAAGCGCCTTTTACACAGAGACAAGCAGATTTTCCGTTCTTTCGAATTCAGCCTTATAAATCAGGGATCCAGTCGGGCTTCTCGACCCGGACGGGGCGGCCCTCGACGGTCAGATCGCCGTCCATGCGGTCCAAGCGCATCAGGGCGATGGCGCGCCCCTCGGCGCCGGTCATGACTTCGCCCGCCCGCAAGTCCCCGTTCAGCACTTCGGCGCCGCGTTCGGGGGCAGGGCCGTCGAAGGCGATGGCCATCATGCGGTTCTTGATCGTGCCGCGCCGTTTCATGCGCGAGGTCGTCTCCTGACCGATGAAGCAGCCTTTGTGGAAGTCGATGCCGTTCAGCAGGTCGAAATCCGCCTCGATCGGATAGGTCTTGTCCTGCAGCGTGTCGGCCGTGGGATCGGGCACGCCCAGCGTCAGGCGGTGCGCCTGCCAGTCGGCCTCGGTGGCGTCAGTCTCGCTCTGATCGCCCCAGCGGCGGCCGCCCAGCGCCGGCAGGCGGGGATCGTCGACAAAGCCGTCCGGCCTGTCGGCGCCCCAGGCGACGAAGACAGCGTCGGGAATCGCCATCACGTCCACGCTGGAGCGCAGCCTGTACATCGACAGGCGCTGGAGCAGGGCGTCGCGCCGGTCGGCCGCCACATCCAGGATGACGCCGTCTTCCTCGCCCCAGATGAACAGGTCGAACATCAGCCGTCCCGGCGGCGACAGCAGAGCGCCGAAGCGCAACTCGCCGGGCTGCAGCGTCTCCACGTTCTGGGTGAGCAGATTATGCAGGAAGGGGCGGGCGTCGGGGCCGCTGATGCGGACCAGGGCGCGACTGTCGAGGCGGGCGATAGGCATAAGGCCTAGATAGGCGGCCCGAGCCGCTTCCTCCAGTGCGTCACGCGGCGCCCCCGCCTTATCAGACGAGACATCTGCTCACGGATTGTTGCGCCTGCAGCCTCGCCTTCGCAGGTGCAGCGCGCTAGTGAGGGCGTCCGTAAGGCGGGACTCAAGAATATACCCGCACCCTTATACATATGCGGGGCTGGCACCCGCAGTCAGACCACGGTTCAGGAACTGCGAAATGACCAAGTGGGTGTACGGCTTTGGCGGCGGATCCGCTGACGGCGACGCTTCGATGAAGAATCTTCTCGGCGGCAAGGGGGCGAACCTGGCCGAGATGTCGTCCCTCGGCCTGCCGGTGCCGCCGGGATTCACCATCACGACCGAGGTCTGCACCTGGTATTACGCCAATGAAGAGACCTATCCGACCGACCTGACCGATCAGGTCAAGGCCGCCCTGGCCCATGTCGAGGGCGTGGTGGGCAAGACCTTCGGCGACGCCGCCAACCCGCTGCTGGTCTCGGTGCGCTCGGGCGCCCGCGCCTCCATGCCGGGCATGATGGACACCGTCCTGAACCTGGGCCTGAACGACCAGACGGTCGAGGGGCTGGCCAAGCTGTCGGGCGACCGCCGCTTCGCCTTCGATTCCTACCGCCGCTTCATCACCATGTATTCCAACGTGGTGCTGGGCCTGGGCCACGACTATTTCGAAGAGGTGCTGGACGATCACAAGGATCGCCTGGGCGTCTCGGTCGATACCGAACTGACCGCCGAGAACTGGGAAAAGGTGGTCGCGGACTACAAGGCCCTGGTCGAGCGCGAGCTGGGCCAGCCCTTCCCGCAGGACCCCCAGGCCCAGCTGTGGGGCGCCGTCGGCGCCGTGTTCGAAAGCTGGATGAACGACCGGGCGAAATTCTATCGCCGTATGCACGACATCCCCGAAAGCTGGGGCACGGCCGTCAACGTCCAGTCGATGGTGTTCGGCAACATGGGCGAGACCTCGGCCACCGGCGTCGCCTTCACCCGTAACCCCTCGACCGGCGAGAACAAGCTGTACGGCGAGTTCCTGATCAACGCCCAGGGCGAGGACGTGGTGGCCGGCATTCGCACGCCGCAGTCCCTGACCAAGGCGGGCCGCGAGGAAATGGGCGAGACCGCGCCTTCGATGGAAGAGGCCATGCCTGAGGTCTTCGCCCAGTTCGTGGACGTGGTGGGGCGGCTGGAAAGCCACTACCGCGACATGCAGGACATCGAGTTCACGGTCGAGCAGGGCCGCCTGTGGATGCTGCAGACCCGTAACGGCAAGCGCACGGCCAAGTCGGCGCTGAAGATCGCCGTGGACCTGGCCTCCGAAGGCGTGATCTCTCAGGACGAGGCCGTCAGCCGCGTCGAGCCGGCCGCGCTGGACCAGTTGCTGCACCCGACGCTGGACCCCAAGGCCGCCCGCACCGTGGTGGCGGCGGGCCTGCCCGCCTCGCCGGGCGCGGCGACCGGCAAGATCGTTTTCGATTCCGATGAGGCCGAACGTCTGGGCCAGCAGGGCGACGCCGTCATCCTGGTCCGCGACGAGACCAGCCCTGAGGACATCCACGGCATGCACGCGGCGCGCGGGATCGTCACGGCGCGCGGCGGCATGACCAGCCACGCGGCGGTGGTGGCGCGCGGCATGGGGCGCCCTTGCGTCTCGGGCGCGGGCGAAATCTCGATCGACGAGAAGGCCGGAACCTTCACCGCGCGCGGCCGCACCTTCAAGGCGGGCGAGATCATCACCATCGACGGCGGCAAGGGCGAGGTGCTGGACGGCGCCGTGGCCATGATCGAGCCGGAGCTGACGGGCGACTTCCAGACCTTGATGAGCTGGGCCGACGGCATCCGCCGCCTGAAGGTCCGCGCCAACGCCGAGACCGCTCTGGACGCCAAGACCGCGCGGGGCTTCGGCGCCGAGGGCATCGGCCTGTCGCGCACCGAACACATGTTCTTCGACGAAGACCGCATCGCCGCCGTGCGCGAGATGATCCTGGCCGACGACGAGGCGGGCCGCCGCGCCGCCCTGGCCAAGATCGCGCCGTTCCAGAAGGCCGACTTCACCGAACTGTTCGCCATCATGAGCGGCCTGCCGGTGACGGTGCGTCTGCTGGACCCGCCGCTGCACGAGTTCATCCCGCACACCGAGGCTGAGATCGACGCCCTGGCCGTGCATCAGGGGCTGGACGCGGCCAAGCTGAAGCGCCGGGCCAAGGAGCTTCAGGAAACCAATCCCATGCTGGGCCACCGCGGCTGCCGCCTGGGCGTGGCCTATCCGGAAATCTATGAAATGCAGGTCCGCGCCATCCTTGAGGCGGCGCTGCAGGTGAAGGCGTCCACCGGCGTCGCCCCGATCCCGGAGATCATGCACCCGCTGGTCGCCCTTGGTCTGGAGATGAAATATCTGCGCGAGCTGACCGACCGCACGGCCAAGGCCGTCTTCGCCGAGGCGGGCGACAGCGTGGACTATCTGGTCGGCACCATGGTCGAGCTGCCACGGGCCGCCCTGCGCGCGGCTGATCTGGCCGAATACGCCGAGTTCTTCAGCTTCGGCACCAACGACCTGACCCAGACGACCTTCGGCATCAGCCGCGACGATTCCGGCCGCTTCCTGCAGGTCTATCTGGACAAGGGCATCTTCGAGAACGACCCCTTCGTCCGTCTGGACCAGAACGGGGTGGGGGACCTGATCCGCATCGCCGAGCAGCGGGGCCGCGCGGCCAAGCCGGGCATGAAGATGGGCATCTGCGGCGAACACGGCGGCGACCCGTCGTCCATCGCCTTCTGCGAAGAGGTGGGGCTGGATTACGTCTCCTGTTCGCCCTACCGCGTGCCGATTGCCCGTCTGGCGGCGGCGCAGGCGGCGCTGTCCGCCCGCTCGGGCGTAGAGCGCGAGAAGGATCGCTAGGGTCCGCTCTCAGCATCGATAAGGAAAGGGCGATCCGAAAGGGTCGCCTTTTTCTTGTCTTATAATAGTCGCTCTTGAAGGAACGTCGTGTGTGCTTCCTATTGCACAGTCATCGACTTCTTCATGAAGGGCAAGGAACGTCTGCGGGCGTGCGAGCTTTGTTTCTCCGCAAGGTGATCAGGCCAGTCCTGCTCATCGCAATAAGGAGTGATTGAAGCTCATGCGTAATGTTATTCTCACCGCCGCCGCGCTGTCTGTACTTGCCCTGCCGGCTGCGGCCCAGGTCGTGCAGCCGGGCGGCCCCACCTACTACGGTACGCTCGGCTATTCGCAACTGGACCATTCTGATGGGGACCTGGGCGCGGTGACCGGTCGTCTGGGCGCCAAGTTCAACCCCTATTTCGGCGTCGAGGGCGAGGGCTCGATCGGGGTGAAGGACGACGACTTCACCGTCGCCGGCGCCGAGGGCAAGATCAAGCACGACTATGATCTGGCCGCCTATGCGGTCGGCACGCTGCCGCTCACGCCCAACTTCGAACTGTTTGCACGCGGCGGTTACGGCACGACCCGTATCAAGGGCGAATTGGCCGGGTTTGAGAGCAAGGCCGACGGTGAAAGCTGGAACTACGGCGTCGGCGCCAACTACTACTTCGACGCTCAAAACGGCCTGCGCGGCGATTGGACCCGCCGTGACTTCACCGACGATGGCGGCGAGGTGGATATCTATTCGGTCAACTACGTCCGTCGTTTCTAAGCCGACTTATCAGCGACCGGATGGGGCGCGCTTCTCGGCGGAGCGCGCCCTTCTTTTTGAGATATAGATGTAACACCGTATGTGTCATTGGTGCACCATCGATCTGTATCTTTGATGATGGGTATGGAACGCCAAGTCCCGCCTACCCATTTGTCTCTGTGTTGGATGGGGCATGTGATCACAGAAGTCACATCATCTAAGGAGTATGAAATAATGCGTAACGTTATTCTCGCCGCCGCCGCTATGTCTGTTCTTGCCGTTCCGGCGTTTTCTCAATCGAATCCTGAGCCGCGCGGCTATGGCTCGCTGGGCTACACGCACATGGAAGGCGACGCCGCCCAGACCGGCGCGGTCAGCGGTCGCCTGGGCGTCGATCTGAACCGCTACCTGGCCGTCGAGACGGAAGTCGGGGTCGGGGTCAAGAATAAGGACATCACCGTCGCCGGCGTCGATGGCCAGATCAAGCACGAGTGGGACGCTGCCGGTTATGTCGTCGGCAAATACCCGATCGGCGACAAGCTGGAGCTGTTTGCGCGCGGCGGCTACGGCCACACCGAGCTGAAGCAGGAACTGGCCGGCGCCGAGACCAAGGTCGGCGGCGACAGCTGGAACTATGGCGTCGGCGCCAACTACTACCTGGACGGCGTGAACGGCGTCCGCGCTGACTGGACCCGTCGTGACTTCCGCGATGACCGCGGCGAGGCTGACGCCTATTCGGTCAGCTACATCCGACGCTTCTAAGAGCGCTCGCTCTTAAAATGACGAAGGCCCGCTCCGGTCGGAGCGGGCCTTTTTCGTTGACGGAACCCTTGAGGCGTCAGGCGACGTCAGGCGCCAGGGCCCAGCGCAGGGAGCCTTCGCCAAACGGGCGCACGAACAAGTCCCGATATCGCTCGAACACCTCGATGATCTTCATCTTGAGGTCGTGAGTGACCGACTCGCCGCGTTGGCGCTTCAGCGCTGCGACGCAGTTGATGACGATATCCTGATGGGCGGAGCCGCCCATGCGTTGCAACACCGTGGCCACGTCGTGCGCCAGCGGATCACTGAGTTTTTCAGCCCAAGGCAAAGCTGTCTGAGTCATTCGGGCTTCATCCCCCCTGTTTCTCGACGCGTAACGGTTTGCAAAATTTTCCGAACAGTGCAAGCGCCGCCGGAAATAATGATTCCTGATTGGCGGAATCAGGGCCGCTTTTGCACAAAAACCGTGCCCGCTGAATAACCTGCGCCGAAGCTGCAGATCAGACCCGTCTCGCCCGGCTCGAAGCCGTCGTGGTGCAGGTGGAAGGCGATGATCGACCCCGCCGAGGAGGTGTTGGCGTAATCGTCCAGGATGATGACGTTCTCGCCGGCCTCAGGCTCGCGACCCAGCACCTTCCTGCCGATCAGGGTGTTCATGTTGATGTTGGCCTGGTGCAGCCACAGGCGCTTGAGCCCATGCGGGTCCAGGCTCAGTTCGGCGGCGTGGTCGAGGATCATCTCCGACACCATCGGCACGACTTCCTTGAACACCTTGCGGCCCTGCTGGACGAACATCTTGTCGCTCAGGCCATCGGACGAGACCGGCTCATGCCCGTCAGTCGGCAGGGCGGCGCGGTTCAGGAAGCCGAAGTTGTTGCGGATGTTGTTCGAGAAGCTGGTCTGCAGCTTCGTGCCCAGAATGTCCCAGCCCCCCGGACCGGCTTGATCCTCGGCCTCGATGATGACGGCGGTGGCCACGTCGCCGAAGATGAAGTGGCTGTCGCGATCCTTGAAGTTCAGGTGCGCGGAGCAGATTTCCGGGTTCACCATCAGCACGGCTTTGACCGAGCCTGAAGCCACGAAGTCCGCCGCCGTCTTGATGCCGAAGGTGGCGGAACTGCACGCCACGTTCATGTCGAAGGCGAAGCCCTCGATCCCCAGCGCCTGCTGCACCTCGATGGCCATGGCGGGGTAGGGGCGCTGCATGTTCGACGCGGCGCAGATGACGGCGCCGATCTCGCTGACCGGCTTGCCCCAGGCCTTGATGGCGTCCTGCGCGGCCTTCACCGCCATCTCGGCCAGGATCGACAGCTCGTCATCGCCGCGCGCGGGCAGATTGGGCAGCATCCGCTCCGGGTCGATGATCCCCGACTTGTCCATGACGTAGCGCGCCTTGATGCCCGAGGCCTTTTCAATGAAGGCTTCGGACGAGGGCGTCTTGGCCTCGATCTCTCCGGCGGCGATCGCTTCAGCGTTGGCGGCGTTCCAGCGTTCGGCCCAGGCGTTGTAGGCGCCGACCAGCTCCTCGTTCGAGATCGACTGTTCCGGCGTGAACAGGCCGGTGGCGGAGATGACGGCTTTTTGCACTTCTTGTTTCCCTAACGCTCGGCGCGCGGCGCCTCGCTGCATGAGGGAACATGGAGTCCCCGGCGCTCGACAAGCCTTATGTCGGCGCCTCGCGGCGAAGTTCGGGCGCCTCGCGGGCCGGACTCAGTCCGTTGCGATGACGAACCTTTCAATAGGCCGGGGGAAGGCTGCGGTCGAGACTGGCCTTGATCCCTCGCCACCAGCGATTGATCCGCCCGCGCGGCGGGGCGGGCAGGGGATGGTCGCGCGCGGCGATCAGGGCCTCGACCAGGTCCTCGGCCTCGCACGGCCAGCCCTCGGGCGTGACATAGACCGGGTAGCCGATCAGGGCGGCGTGGATGACGGATTGCAGACTGGCGCGGCGGATGCGGCGATCGAACGTCAGCTTGTCGTTGGTCAGGCCCCAGCCGGCGTAGAAGGGCCGGCCATAGACGCTGACCGCCTTGCCGCGCATCAGGGCTTCGAACCCGGTCAGGGAGGTCAGGGTCGCCAGCCGGTCGCAGGCGTTCAGACAGTCGATGATGTCCAGATCGTCGGCCGAGGCGTCGACCTCCTCCATGGCCGCATGGTCCAGCAGGCCGGGCCGGTTGCCCGCCGTCACGTCTGGGTGGTTGCGATAGATCAGGAAGGCGTCGGGGTGGTCCGCCCGCGCCGCCTTCACCAGCCCGGAGTTGGTGCGCAGGTCGGGCGCGCAGCCCATCATGATCGAGCGGTCGTTCTCGACCTGACCCACGACCAGCAGGATCGGCCTGTCAGTCGGCCAATGCGCCGGGACGCCCGCGCCCTTCAGATTGTATTTCGACAGACCCGCCTCGACCACGCGGGCGCGAAGCCGCTCGGCCCGCGCCGCCTGATCCGGGGACGGCTCGCCCGCCTCGATCAGGCTCTCCAGACGGCTGGGCCGGGTGGGATCGTAATAGACGCCCTGATCGTCCAGGGCGACCGACAGGGCGCCGAAGAAGTCGGACCCCAGGCCGCGCGAGCGGATAAAGCCGTCCTCCATGCGCACGACCGGCCCTTCGAAGGCGTCGGCGGCGGCGCGGATTTTCGGCGTCTCCTTGCCCGCCCACCAGATCAGCTTGCCGCCCGTCGCCCGCGCATGGGCGACGGCGGCGGATGAACGCCAGAAATAGCGGACGCGGCCCTTGGGCGAGTTCAGCAGGCGGCGCACCGGCGGCCGCTTGGCCGGGGCGAAGCCGACCGCCGCCCAGTCGCCCGCCAGCCGGTCGGCGCGGTCGCGCAGGGCGATCAGCCGCTCCAGCGCCGCTTCCGCCTCGCACCGCTGGCCGGTGATCGGGTCGACATAGCGGGTGTAGCCGATCAGGGCCGCCGCCGCGACCTGCTCCAGATCGCGCCCGACGCCGCGTCGGCCGGTCTCGACCGCGTCCGTGGTCAGCCCCCAGCCCGAATAGAAGGGCGCGCCGAAGCAGCGCACCGGCAGGCCCCTCAACAGCGCCTCGAATCCCAGGGCCGAGGTCACGACATAGACCGCATCCACCGCCGCCAGCAGGTCGGCGGGCCGCACGTCCGTGTCGATCAGGGTGACGCCTTCAAGCTGGTCCGCCGGGATGCAGCCCGACTTGCGCCCCGCCGCCACGGCCGGGTGGCGCTTGACGATCAACTGGGCGTCCGGCTCGTCGCGCCGGGCGGTCGCGAGCATGTCCGAGAAGCTGGCCTCGGTCGCCAGCCCATAGCCGATGGAGGCGTCGCCGAAGGTCTGGTCCACGATCAGCACCCGGCGGCCCGGCTTCAGCAGGTTCGTGTCCAGCGTCCCGCCCATATTGGTCTTGGACACGCCCGAGGCGACGATGCGGTCGATCAGACCGCGCGCGCGGCTCTTCATGGCGGCGTCGCACCAGTCGGGCGCAGTCTGGATCAACTGCTCCAACCGACTGGGCCGGGTCGCGTCGTAATAGACGCCCAGATCATCGACGATCAGGCTGAGGCTGGTCGCCCCGCTCTCGCCGATGCCGACCGAGCGCAGGAAGCCGTCCTCCAGAGCAACGTAGGGTTTGCCCTGTTTCTGCGCCCAGCGTCGGCCCGCCTCCGCCGTCGGCTTCATGCCCCAGCCGAGGACGGCTTCGATCGACGATCCGGGCAGGGCGGACAGGTCGTAATCGGGCAGGAAGGCGGAGAGGAAAGGCACCTTCAGCACCCCCGGCGCACAGACCCAGGCGCGGGTTTTCGACGGGGGCGGAAGCGGTGCGATCATGAGGCTGTGTCTAAGGTCTGCCGTAGAAGGACGCCACCCCGCTCTTCCTTCTCCCCTTGTGGGAGACGGTGGCAGGCGGAGCCTGACGGATGAGGGGTGTGTGCGGTCTCCTATCCGAAAAGGGCTCCAAGCGACGCCGCCAATCTTCCGCCGTCGCGCCGACACCCCTCATCCGAGCGCCTCCGGCGCCCACCTTCTCCCACAAGGGGAGAAGGGCTTAGAGATCCGCCAGTAATTCCTGCGCCTGCCCCAGATGCAGCCGCTCCACCATCTCGCCCTCGACGCGGAGGACGCCCAGCCCGGCGGCTTCGGGCGCGGCGAAGGCGGCGACGACCTTGCGCGCCCATTCCACCTCCTCGACCGACGGGCCGAACGCCGCGTTGGCCCTCTCGATCTGCGAAGGATGGATCAGGCTCTTGCCGTCGAAGCCGTAGAGCCGCCCTTGCGCGCACTCGGCGGCGAACCCCGCCTCGTCCTGGATGCGGTTGAACACGCCGTCGATGACGTTCAGTCCGTTGGCGCGAGCGTGGGCCACGACCGCCGCCAGCCACGGCTTCAGCGGCTCCCGGTCAGGCGCGAGGCCGGTCTTCAGATCCTTGGCCAGGTCGTTGACGCCCAGCATGAGGCCGCTCAGCGCCCCGCCCGCTTCAGCGATGTCGCCAAGGGACACCAGGGCGCGCGGCGTTTCGATCATGGCCCACAGGGCGGCGCCGGGGCGCATTCCCTCCGACAGGGCGTGGACCCTGGCTGCGCTCTCGACCTTGGGCGCGACGATCAGGTCGACGGGCGCGTCGCGCAGGGCCTTCAGGTCGTCGGCGCCCCAGGGGGTGTCTAGGCTGTTGATCCGCACGCCCAGCCGCGGGCCGAAGCCGCCCTCATGCGCCGCGGCGACGGCGGCTGCGCGGGCCTCAGCCTTCATTTCGGGCGCGACGGCGTCCTCAAGGTCCAGCACCGCCACGTCGCAGGGCAGGGTGCGGGCCTTCTCGACCGCCCGCGCATTCGAGGCGGGCAGGTAGAGGACGCTGCGCGCGCGCATCAGACCTTGCCCGTGACGGGGATCAGGGCGCCCGTTACCGCCCGCGCCTCGGGCGAGGCCAGGAACAGGATGACCGCCGCCAGGTCGGCCGGCGCGACCCACTTCGACGGATCGGCGTCCGGCATGTCGGCGCGGTTGGCGGCGGTGTCGATGATGGAGGGCAGGACGGCGTTGACCGTCACCGAGGTCGACTTCAGCTCCTCGGCCAGGGCCTCGGTCAGGCGGTGGACCCCGGCCTTGGAGGCGGCGTAGGCGCCCATGCCGTGCCCGGCCTTCACCGCGCCATTGGTGCCGACGTTGACGATGCGCCCCTCGGCCGAGGCCTTCAGATGGGGCAGGGCGGCGCGGCTGGCGTTCAGCGTCGTCTTGAGGTTGAGGGCGTGCATCCGGTCGAATTCGTCGCCGTCGCCCTCGACTGGGCTCCAGACGAAGCCGCCGGCGATGTTCAGCAGGGCGTCCAGACGGCCGAAGCGGGCGATGACAGCGTCGATGGCGCTCTTGGCCTGGACGGAGTCGGTCAGGTCGACGCCGCCGACCTCCAGCACGCCTTCGGGGACGGCGTGGCCGCTGGCGTGGTCGATGACGGCGACGGTCCAGCCTGCGGTCAGCGCGGCCTCGACCACGGCGCGGCCCAGGGCGCCGTGTCCGCCGGTGATCGCTGCAACCCGTTCGCCCATCGTCTCGCTCCTGAATGGTTCGGCGCGGACCATAGCGGGGCGCGCGGCCCAATCAATCAGGGATCAATCGTCCCACAGCCGCGCGGCGCCGCGCACCCCCGAGGAATCGCCCCACTTCGCCGGAACGATCCGTCCCTCCCAGTGGTCGGAGAAGACATGGCGGGCCACGACCTGCGGCAGGCGATCGTAAAGCTCGCCCACATTCGACATCCCGCCGCCCAGCACGAAGAGCTCCGGGTCGGCCAGATTGACCACCATGGCCAGTCCGCGCCCCAGCCGGTCGATGTAGCGCTCAAGCGCGGCGGCGGCCTGCGCGTCGCCCGCGCGGGCGACGTCGATGATGGCCTGCGCCTTCCACGCCCGCCCGGTCGCAGCTTCATGATCGCGCTGGAAGCCCGTCCCGGACACCCAGGTCTCCAGACAGCCGTGCAGGCCGCACCAGCAGGCGGGGCCGGGCGCCTCGTCCGCTGCGGGCCAAGGCAGGGAGATGTGGCCGATCTCGGCGGCGACCCCGTGCGCGCCCTCGGCCAGCTTGCCGTCGATGACCAGGCCTCCGCCGCAGCCGGTGCCGAGGATGACGCCGAACAGGCTGGCGGCGCCCGCGCCTGCGCCGTCGGCGGCCTCCGACAGGGCCAGGCAGTTGGCGTCGTTGGCCAGCCGCACCGGGCGGCCGAGCGCGGCCTCCAGATCCTCAGCGAAGCGGCGGCCGTTCAGATAGGTGGAGTTGGCGTTGCGGATCAGACAGGTGCGCGGCGAGGGCGAGCCGGGAATGGCCAGGCCGACCGAGCGCGCCGGGCCCGCCCCGGCCTCGACCCGGCGCACCAGGTCGGCGACCAGGGCCAGGGCGGCGTCATAGCTCCCGGGGTTGGGCTCCCGGATGCGCGCGGCGAAGGCGCCGGCCGCGTCCAGCGCCGCCGCCTCGATCTTGGTGCCGCCGAAGTCGATTCCGATCCTCATGGCCGGGAGGTAGCACGGGCGGGGGCAGGCGTCGTGTGCGGAACCCTCTCCCGCCCTAACGCGACCTTATCCGACCTAATCCGCCGTCATCCTCGGGCTTGACCCGAGGATCGAGCGAAGGTCGGGCAGAGGGCCGCTGGTGATGCTGCGCCGTTTCGCCTCGCGCGGTAAGCAGCGCGCGGACGGCTGGATCCTCGGGTCAAGCCCGAGGATGACGGCGTTCAAGGAGGGCGCCCCTCAGCTCGCGCCGAACACCTTGGTCATCAGCCGCTCAAGCGCGTCGGCGTCCACGGCGTCGAAGGCGGCCTTCTCGGTCGCGTCCACGTCCAGCACGGCGATCAGGCCGCCCGCCGCGTCCAGCACCGGGACCACGATCTCGCTGGCCGAGCGGCTGTCGCAGGCGATGTGGCCGGGGAAGACGTGGACGTCCTCGACCACCTGGGTCTGGCGCGTCTTGGCCGCCGCGCCGCAGACGCCGCGCGCGAAGGGGATGCGCAGGCAGCCCAGCGTCCCCTGATAGGGGCCGACCACCAGCTCCTCGTCCTTGGCCGCGTCCACCACGTAGAAGCCGGTCCAGAAGAAGGCCGGGAAGGCGTCGGCCAGCATCGACGCCACGGTGGCCATGCGCGCCGTCAGGTTCGGCTCGCCGTCCAGGACGGCCAGGATCTCGGCCTCGACCTCGGCGTAGCGTTCGGCCTTGTCGGCGGGGCGGTCGTCGCGGGCGACGTAGGACATGAAGCAGGCTCGGCGAAATCAGGACAGGTTGAACGCGCCGCGATCGAGCCGCGGCGTGTCGGCAACATAGTTCTTTGCCGCCGGATCGAAAGGGGGCGGGCGTCAGTCCTCTGGGGGACCGTCGGGTTCGCCGTCCTGATCCTTGTCCGCAGCGCGCCGAGGTCCGGTGATGGCGCGATCCAGCCCGGTGAGCAGGACCGCCAGCAACACAACGCCAAAGAAGAAAAGGCCAAGGTTCATGTGGTTTAGAACGGTCTTTGATTTGCCGAGGTTCCCCTGAACGCGGCGCAGGGGAAACGGGATCGGCGAGGCGCGCGGCGTCTTCCGCGCCGCGCCGACCCCGAGCCCCTTATGGAGCCTTCGCCTCTTGAATCAGCGCAGCGGCTGACCGGAGCGGATGCGGGCGATCACGGCCTCCAGCTGGGCTTGGGGGATTCCGCCGGGGATCAGATTGCCGTTGATGACGAAGGCCGGCGTGCCGTTAAGGGCGAGGGCGGCGGCCTCTCGGCTGTTGAGCAGCAGGACGGCGTCGATGTCCTCGCGATGGGCGGCCAGGTCGCGGTCCAGCTGCTCCATGTCGACGCCGGCTTCCGTGGCGAGCTGACGCGCCTTCTGATTGGTCTGGATTCGATCCGGCGCGCTCATGAAGGCGTTGTGCACCGCGTGGTATTTGTCCTGATAGCCGGCGGCCAGAGCGATGCGCGCCAGGTTCTCGGACACCGGGCCGAAGATCGGCCATTCCTTGTACAGCACCCGCACCTTCGGATCGGCTTCCATCAGGCCGTTGAGCTCCGGGATCATCATTTTGCAGTAGGGGCAGTTGTAATCCATGAAGCCGATGATGGTGATATCGGCCTGTTCGGCGCCGATGAAGGGCGTCGCCGGATTCTTCAGAAGGTCGCTGAAGCCGACCTCTGCGATCATGGGCATGTCCTGCGCGGCGCTGGCGTCGGCCGGACCACAGGCCGCCAGGCTCATCGTCGCGGCGATCATCAGGGCGAGCGCGGGCTTGTTCATGATCAGACTTCTCCGGGTGATGTGACGGCCATCCAGGGCCATGATCTTGGCGAGGCGCGCGCCTCAAAGGTGTGGGCTTCGTCCACGCCCGGTCTTAAGTCAGGCTTAAGACGCAGACGGGTGGGGGATGTTTCGTTTCATTCCAGCCGCGCGATTTCGGCGGCGATGCGCTCCGGCCCGATCTCGCCCAGATGGGCCTTGGCCAGCCGCCCGTCGCTTCCAAGGAAGAAGGTGATGGGCAGACCGACCGTGCCGTAGTGGCGGGGCAGATCCATGTGCGGGTCAAGCAGGACATGCTGCAGCGTCAGGCCCTCGCGCGCCAGATAGGTCCGCACCGTCGCTTCGCCCTCGCCCTGATTGACGAACAGGAAGCGCACGTCGGGATGGGCCTTCTGGGCGGCGGCCAGGGCGGGCATCTCGCGGCGACAGGGCGGGCACCAACTGGCCCAGACGTTGATCACGGTCGGGCGATCGGACGGCGCGGCCAGGTCGAGCGGGGCGTCGTCCAACTGCGCCAGGGTGATTTCGGCGGGAGGCAGGGGCTCGGTCGCGGACGCCAGCTGATGCGCGGCGATCCAGGCCAGGGCGCTGACGGCGACGGGGGCCAGAGCCCAGGCGCGTTCTCTGGCGGTTTTGAGCAGCACCGCCGTCGCCAGCACGACGACCGGGATGACCCAAAGCCAGGCGAACCCGCCCTGCCAGACGGCGAAGGCGCGCAAGGGGTCGGCCTGAAAGTGCGGCCAGTTGGCAGCCACATAGGCCAGGCGCGCGACCAGAACGCCGCCGAAGACGACGACAGTGCTCCATGCGTTGAAGCGGATGCTCACCCGGCTGGCCAGAAGGCCCGAGCCGATGACGAAGACGAAGATGCCGATGATGATGGAAAGCCGCTCGCCGGACAGGACGAGGGGGCCGAGCTCTAGCGCGTTCATCGGGCGGCCTGCGTGCTGTCGAGCGAGGCCAGCACCTTGCTCACGGCGGTCTTGCCGACCAGGCGGGTGGACGCGGGCTCCTGCGATGCGGCCGAAAGGAAGATCAGCGTCGGCGGGCCGACCACGCCGTAGGTTTCCATCAGCTGGCGCGTTTCCGGGGTGTTGTTCGTCACATCGACCTTGATCAGATCGACGTTCTGCAGGGCGGCGAAAACCTGGTCGTCGACGAAGACGTCCCGGTCCATCTGCCGACAGATGACGCACCAGTCGGCAGTGAAGTAGATCATGGCCGGGCGTGAGCGGGCGGCCGCCTCCTTGATGGCGCGCTCCAGCCCGGCAGGGTCCGTGACCACGGCAGCGGGGATAGGCGCCGCGCCCGGTCCGGCGTCGCCGGGCGCCGAGCGGGATGCGAGCGGGGCCAGCGGACGCCAGGGATCGGCGGCGCCCATGCTGAGGCCGATCAGAAGCATGATCCCCCAGGCGGCGACGGCTAATCCGGCGGCGCGGGCGAGCCCCGCCGGACGGCTGGTCGCGGGGCCGCTGAACAGGCCAAGGGCGGCGGCGGCGGCCAGAGCCAGCATCGCGCCCAGCGCCAGCACGACGGTCGGCGGCAGGATGCGGCTCGCCAGCCACCAGGCCATGCCCAGGAAGACGAAGCCGAACAGGGTCTTGACCCGATCCATCCAGGCCCCGGCCTTGGGCAGGAAGCGGGCGCCGGCCGTGCCGAAGACGATCAGCGGCGCGCCCTTGCCCAGCCCCAGGGCGAACAGAGCCGCCGCGCCTAGCCCGGCGTCGCCGGTCTGGGCGATGTAGAGCAGGGCGCCCGCCAGCGGGGCGGTCACGCAGGGACCGACGATCAGGGCCGAGGCGAAGCCCAGCCCGGCGGCCGAGCCGACGGAGCGCCGCCCGGTCCCGTTGTCGCGCAAGAACCGGCTGGTCCAGGCGGACGGCAGCTGCAGCTCGAAACCGCCGAACATCGAGGCGGCCAGCAGCAGGAAGATGATCGACAGGGCGCCGACGGCCCAGACCGACTGAAGCGCCATCTGCAGATTCTGACCCGACCAGGCGGCGGCGACGCCCAGCAGGCCGAAGGCCGTGGCCAGTCCCAGGACATAGGCCGTGGAAAGCACCAGCCCGCGCCGGGTCCCGCGTCCATCGACGCCCCGTCCGATCACGCCGGCCAGGATCGGATACATGGGGAAGACGCAAGGGGTGAAAGCCAGCAACACGCCGAAACCGAAGAAGGCCAGCAGGACCCAGGCAAAGCCCCCCCGATCCGCCAGCCGGTCAACGAAGCCTGGGTTCTGGTCCAGCCGGACGGCGGGCGCGGGCGCTGCATCGGCGGCTTCAGCGACAAGGGATGCTTCGGGCTCTGAAACCGGCGAGGCGTCAGGGGCCGGCTGGGCCTCGGGCGCAGGCGGCGCCTTCAGGGCCAGTGCGGCGGCCGGTTCGGCCGGGGGCTGGGCCGCGCCGTCCCCGGCCTGTCTTGCCGCGCGCGGCATGGCGGGAATCGCGATGGTCCGCGTGGTCGGCGGATAGCAGATCGAGTCTTCCTTGCACCCCTGATAGGTGATGTTGATCGAGCCCGGCGCGCCCGCGCGCTCCAACGTCGACGCCGACAGGCGCGCCTGTCCGGCCGTGCGCCAGATGTCGACCACGCCGAAGCCGGGGTCGTCCTTCTTCTCGCCGGGCTGCAACTGCAGGCTGAGGCTCTCCTCGCCGCCCGGCGCCGTGGCGACGGTGTGATCCCGATAGAGGTAATGCCCCGCAGCTATGGTCCAGCGGAAGGTCAGATCGCCGTTGGTCTCACGCGAAACCTTGAGCGTGAAGGCCTGGTCCGGGGACAGGAAGGACTGGTCCAGGGACGCGAAGGCCTGGGCGCGCCCGACAGATGGGGCGGCCAGCATCAGGGCGAACAGGATCGCCAGAAGGCGCCAGGAAATGAACTTCATGCGTCTCGGGTCGGCGTAAGAGCTTAAGTCAGGCTTAAGCCCGGCGGCGGAAGACATAAGGCATGAGACTGCTCATAGTGGAAGATGATCCGGTGCTTTCGGACGGCCTTCAGGTCGGCCTGACGGCTTGCGGCTGGACGGTCGAGGCCACGACGCGCATCGAGGACGCCCTGGCTGCGCTTGAAAGCTCGGCGTTCGACGCTGTCGTCCTGGACCTCCATCTGCCCGATGGCGAAGGTCTTCAGGTCCTGCGCTTCGTGCGGCAGCGCGACATGGATGTCGGGGTGGTCATTCTGTCGGCGCGCGACGAAAGCCGGGATCGGATCGGCGGTCTTGACGCGGGCGCCGACGACTATGTGGGCAAGCCGTTCGATCTGGACGAACTGGCGGCGCGGCTGCGGGCGGTGCGGCGTCGGCTGCTGGGGCGGTCGCGCCCGGCTCTGACGCACAAGGACGTCACGCTGGACCCGAAGGCGCGGCTGGCCTGGCGCGGCGAAGAGGATTTGCCGCTGTCGCGCCGGGAGTTCGCCATCCTGGAGGCTCTGATGGAAAGGCCGTCGGCTGTGCAGTCGCGGAGCCAGCTGGAAGAGCGTCTGTATGGCTGGCAGGAGGAGATCGGCTCTAATGCCGTGGAGGTTCACGTCCACCACCTGCGGGCCAAGCTGGGTGCCGCCTTCATCCGCACGGTGCGCGGCGTGGGATACACCCTGCGATGACCTCCATCCGGCTCAGATTGTTCGCCATTCTGGCCGTTGTGACCGCATTGGTATGGGGCGCAGCGGTGGTCTGGGTGGAGGTCCATACCCGCCATGAGGTCCAGCGCGTGCTGGACCGGCGTCTGATGGAATCGGCGCGCATGGTGTCGTCCCTGATGCGCACGGGCGAGATGACGCCGGTGGCGAACCCGGCCCTGCCAGGGCCTGTTCCGGCCTATGAGCGGCAGCTGTCGTGTCAGATCTGGACCATGAACGGCGAGTTGATCGCGCGCTCCCAGAACGCCCCCGCCGAGAGCCTGGCGCCGGACGAAGACGGCTTTTCCGAGCGTGTGATCCAGGGCGAGCGCTGGCGGGTCTACACCGTCAACGTGCCCGAGGGCGGCTATCGGGTGATGGTCGGCGACAGTCTGACGATCCGCGAGCATCTGGTCAGCAGCGTGGTCGCGGGTTTGCTCGGCCCGGCGGCCCTGGGGTTGGCGGCCCTGGGCGTGCTGATCTGGTGGTCGGTAGGGGCCGGGCTGCGGCCGGTCCGCCAGATGACCCGCATCCTGACCGAACGGGACGCTGACGACCTGTCGCCGATCGGCGTGGCGCCCGGCGGGTCTGACCTTCAGCCCTTTGTGCAGTCTCTGGACGCCCTGATGGACAGGGTGCGCGCGGCCCGATTACGGGAGACGGAGTTCACGGCCGCCGCCGCGCATGAGTTGCGCACGCCGCTGGCGGGGCTGCGTATCCAGGCCCCGATCGCCGCCGCGACGGCTGATGAGCAGACGCGCCGACATGCGCTGGAGCAGATCCAGGTCTCGGTCGACCGAACCGCGCGTCTGGTCGCCGGCCTGCTGGCCCTCGCGCGGGAGGATGTGACCGCCATCGACGATCGCGAAAAGCGGTGGACGGGGCTGGCGGCGCCTTTCCAGGCTCAGGGGCCGGAACCCCGCCTTGAGGCGCCGCAGGGCGGGATGGAGGTCTTCGCCGAGCCTGTTTCAATCTGGTGGCGGCCAATCTGATGGCGAACGCGCAACAGTTCGCCCGCAGCCGCATCCGCGTGTCGGCTGAAGGAGAGGGGCCGTCCGCCGTCATCGCCATTGATGACGACGGCCCCGGCGTCGCCGCCGCTGATCTTGAGAGGCTGGGCCAGCGATTTTTCCGACCGGCAGGCAGCCCCGGCGGCGGCAGCGGACTGGGCCTGTCGATCGTGGCGTCGGCGATGAAGGCGCACGGGGGCGAGGTTCGCTTCGTTCCCTCGCGGTTGGGCGGCTTGCGGGTGGAACTGCGCGGTCTGCCGGTCAGGACGCGACCGGAACACAGCTGAAAAGCGACCGCCGCCCCTCCGGCGGACGGGCGGCGGCTTGCAGGCCAGCGTTCAAGGCCGGATTTTAGGTGATTTTCTTGGCCACTGTGAAGCCAAGCACCAGGAAGATCGCAAAGATGATCAGCGCCAGAACAGCCAGGAATTTGGCGATGCCCGCCGCGGCGCCCGCGATGCCGCCGAAGCCCAGCAGGCCGGCCACTATGGCGATAATGGCGAAGATGATGGCCCATTTGATCATGTCGTTCTCCTTCGTACCCGAGCGCAACGGGAGGGGACGCTGAGGGTTCCGCCTGGCTTGGCCGTTGGCAAAACAGGAAGCCGCTTGCCTATCGGATATCCAGATACATTATTCGATCGAGGCGCGCCTTCGGCTTGCGCTTGCGCGCGTTCAGTGTTCTGAACGCCCTGTTAAAACCGTCGGAGGGGGAAGCCGATGTTACGCAAGGTTCTGCTGGCGAGCGTCGCCGGTCTGGTGATGTTCGGGGCGTCGGCTCAGGCGACAGCGCAGTCTACGCCCCCGACAGCGGCGGCCACAGCCGTCTGGCAGGACGGCCTGTTCGGCGTGCGGCTGGACCGCGAGAAGGGGCGGGTTCTGGCGCGTCTGTCGCCGCCGGACGCCGAGGGCGTGATCGGGCGATACCTGTATCAGCCGGGCCTGTCGGCGGGGCTGGGCATGGATAACGCCGGGCTGGACCGATCAGGGCTGGGCCAGACGCAGATCGTGGCCTTCCACAAGGTCGGCGGCCGGGTGTTCGCCCGGTTCGAGAATCACCGCTTCCGCGCCCTTGACGCCAGCGACGACGAACAGAGGGCGGTCGCCGCCTCCTTCGCCCCCTCGACCGTCTGGGCGACGGATGTGATCGAGACGGGCGCCGACGGCTCGGTGGTCGTCGATCTGTCCGGCTTCCTGACGCGCGATGCGGTCAATATCGCCGGGCGGCTGAAGCGAGCCAACCTCGGTTCGTTCAAGGCGGCGCAGGATCTGGGGCATCTGGCGCTGGAACAGACCCTGGTCTTCCCCGACAACGTCGAACTTCAGACCGTCCAGACCTTCACCAGCGACGAGCCGGGCGGCGAGCTGTCGCGCATCGCGCCGGATTCGCGCGCGGTCACCCTGACGGTCCAGCACTCCTTCATCCGCCTGCCGGACGACGGCTTCCAGCCCGTGCCGCACGATCCGCGCGGCGGCAGCGTCGGCCAGGCGATGGCCGTCGACTTCGCCGCGCCTCTGGATCAGCCGGTGATGAAGCGGATGGCGCGCCGCTTCCGGCTGGAGAAGACCGACCCGTCGGCCGCCCGTTCGCCGGTCAAGAAGCCGATCGTCTTCTACGTCGACCGCGCCGCGCCCGTCGCCATCCGCGAAGCCCTGATCGAGGGCGGCAATTGGTGGGCGCAAGCCTTCGAAGAGGCCGGGTATCAGAACGCCTTCCGGGTCGAGCTGCTGCCCGAAGGGGCGCATCCGATGGACGCTCGCTACAGCATCATCGCCTGGGTGCACCGCGAGACGCGCGGCTGGTCCACCGGCAGCACCGTCAGCGATCCGCGCACCGGCGAGATCGTGCGCGGCGTGGTGCAACTGGGCTCGCTGCGCGACCGCCAGGACAAGATGATCATCGAGGGGCTGGTCGGCGCCGCGCGCGCCGGGACGGGCGCCGAGGACGATCCGGACCGTCTGGCCTATCACCGCCTGCGTCACCTGTCGGCGCATGAGATCGGCCATTCGATCGGCCTGGCCCACAACTTCGCCGCCTCCAGGTATGAGGGGCGCGCTTCGGTGATGGACTATCCTGCGCCCTGGGTGATCGCCGACGGCGACCGGCTGGACTTCAGCCAGGCCTATACGACCGGCGTCGGTGCCTGGGACCGCTACGCCATCGACTGGCTGTATGGCGACACGCCGGGGCAGGACCCGCAGGCGCGCCGTCTGGCTCTGGCGGCAGAGGCGCAAGGCAAGGGCTATCGGTTCGTCGGCGACAGCGACACCCGCCCGCTGGGCAGTCTTCAGCCCTATGGCGCCATGTGGGACAACGGCGAAGACCCGGTGGCCGAGTTCGCCAACACCCTGGCGGTGCGCCGCATCGCCCTGTCGCGCTTTGGTCTGGGCAACCTGCCGGCCGGAGCCCCGGCGGCGGACCTGCGCCGGGTCATCGTGCCGATCTATCTGTATCACCGCTATCAGACCACGGCGGTCGGGCGTCAGATCGGCGGCGTGGACTACAGCTACGCCGTCAGCGGCGCCGGGCATGAGCGGGCCGAGGTCGTGCCCGCCGACAAGCAGCGCGCGGCGCTGGAGGCCCTGATGCAGGCGCTGTCTCCGGCCGAGTTGGACCTCAGGGACGACCTGATCGACCTGCTGTCCTCGGTCCAGTCGGGCAATCCGGATCGCCAGACCCAGATCGAGCTGTTCGAAGGCAAGACCGACGCCGTGTTCGACCCGTCCTCGGCGGCGGCTGCGGCGACCGAGGTGGTGTTCGAGACCCTGTTGGCGCCCGAGCGGCTGAATCGTCTGATCGAACAGCAGCGCCGCGATCCGGGCCAGCTGGGTCTGGTCGAGACGCTGGATCGGGTGGCGCTGGCCGTCGGTCCGGGCGCCGTCCTCAGCCCGCGACAGGCCGAACTGCGCCGCGTGGCCCGCGCCCGCTACGCCGCCCATCTGTCGGCCCTGATGCAGGGCAAGGACCTGTCTTCGACCGCTCAGGGCGTGGTGCGCGACAGCGCCCGCCGCTTCGGCGAACAGTTGAAACGCTGCCGTGGCGATCGGCTGGAGACGGCGCAGTGCGCCTATCTGGCCGAAGCCCTGACAGGACCGATCGAGGGGCTGAAGGCGCTCAGCGCGACCCTTCCGGTCGCTCAGCCTGTTCCGCCGGGCGCGCCGATCGGCGGCGGCGAGTGGCATTGACGCAGGCCCAGGCTTCGGCCGACGCCCGTGCTGGTAAGAATAGGAACAGTATCATGAGAACCCTGCTGCTGACGGCCTGCGCCGTTTCGTCCCTTCTGGTCGCGTCGGTCCCGGCCGCGGCGTTCGCCGCCGAGGCCTCCCCGTCCGCCGCGCCGATGCAGCAGGCCGGAGCGCGGCTGAAGGCGCTCTATGAGGCGGAAACGGAAACGAGCATGACCCGCACCGGCCGGGTCAAAGGCGCCGACGGCGAATACGGCCCAGCGGATCGTCTGGCCGACGTCAGCCCGGCGGCGCAGCAGCAACGCCTGACCTATGTGCGCGAGCTGTTGCAGCAACTGGACGGCATTACGCTGGACGAACTGTCGGCGGAGGACCGCATCAACGCCGCCGTCTTCCGCACCAATCTGGAGCACGCCCTGATCGACGGTCAGGCCCGCCAGTGGGAGATGCCGTTCAACAGCGACAGCTCTTTCTGGACCTATCTGGACCAGTCGCGCAGCCTGCGCACCGCCGAGGACTACAGCGCCTTTATCTCGCGGATGCGCGACATCCCGCGCTATTTCGGCCAGCAGAAGGCCAATATGCGCGACGGCCTGGCGCGCGGTTTCAGCGTGCCGCGCGTGACGCTGGAAGGCCGCGAAGCCTCCATCACCAACTTCATCACCGACACGGCCGAGGCCAACTCCTTTTACGCCGCCTTCCGCCAGATGCCCTCGACCGTTTCGGCGTCCGACCAGGCGCGCCTGCGCGCCGAGGCCGCGACAGTCATCAATGAGGCGGTGATCCCGGCCTATCGGTCGCTGCTGGAGTTCTATCTGAACGAGTATCAGCCGCGCGCCCGCACCACGCTGGCGGCCCGCGACATGCCCGACGGCGTCGCCTTCTACGAATCCCAGGTCCGCAAATACACGACGCTGGAACTGAGCGGCGAGGAGATTCACCAGATCGGCCTGTCCGAGGTCGCCCGCATCCAGGCCGAGATGCGCCAGACGATGGCCGATGCGGGCTTCACCGGTTCGTTCGACGAGTTCCTGCATTTCCTGCGCACCGATCCGCAGTTCTACGCCAAGACGCCGGACGAGCTGATGATGGTGTCGGCCTGGGTCGCCGTGCGGGCCGATGGGGAGATCGGCAAGCTGATCGGCAAGCTGCCGCGCCGTCGCTACACCATCATCCAGGTGCCTGAGGCGCTGGCCCCCTTCTACACGGCGGGGCGCGGCGGTCTGGAAGCCTGCCAGATGAACACCCATAACCTGCCTAGCCGGCCCCTGTACAACATCCCGGCCCTGACCCTGCATGAATGCGCGCCGGGCCACAGCTTCCAGATGGCGCTGGCCGAGGAGCAGGACGCGGGACCGACCTTCCGTCGCCACACCTACTTCTCCGGCTATGGCGAGGGCTGGGGCCTCTATACGGAATGGCTGGGCGTCGAGATGGGCATCTATCGCACGCCCTACGAGAACTTCGGCCGCCTTAGCTATGAGATGTGGCGCGCGGCGCGTCTGGTGATCGACACTGGGGTGCACTTGAAGGGCTGGTCGCGCGAACAGGCCATCGACTATCTGGCGGGTCACACCGCCCTGTCGCGCCACGAGGTCGAGACCGAGGTGGACCGCTACATCAGCTGGCCTGGTCAGGCCCTGTCCTACAAGCTGGGCGAGCTGACCATCCGCCGCCTGCGCGGCGAGGCCGAGGTCGCCCTGGGCGAGCGTTTCGATCCGCGCCCGTTCCACGACGAAATCCTGGCTTTGGGTTCGGTGCCGCTGAACACGCTGGAGGAGCATATGCGCGCCTTCATCGCGCGCGGCGGCAAACCCGCTGAGACGGCCAAGGCGGTCGCCGCCCAATAAATACGGGCGACAGACGAGAGAAGGCGAGGGCGCGTCAGGGCTTGGACGCGCCCTTGGTCTTCTGGTCGATCAGAACGGCCTTTTGCCAGCGGCTGGGCGCCTTGTCGGTGCGATGGATGCAGCCCGCCCAGCAGCAGGGACGGCGCTTGCCCTCCCGCAGTTCCTCTACGGTCCGTCCGATGCGTCGCTGGCGCGTCGCCGGCTGTTTGGCGTCCTCAACCCAGCAGATGAACTCGTTACGACCCAGCGGGGTCAGGTTTCGCCACAGTTCGAAAACCTCGTCGTCTGCTTTCAGGGCGTTCTGAAGATCGGCGGCCGCCTGATGCACGGTTCCCTGCGGAAAACCGTCTGGCATGGGCCCTCCTGGAACTCGCGACCGATGTGTCGGCCTCTCTAGAATATAAGCGGCAACCCGATCGCGACCGCAAGCTCGGAGCGCGCGCCGGACGAGACTTAAGCCTTCGCAGTGGTGAGGGGCAGCGCCAGCTCCACCGCCAGTCCCGGCTGATTGTCGTCCAGCCGAAGCTCGCCGCCATGGGCCCGCGCCACGGCCGCCACCATGGCCAGTCCCAGACCGGCGCCGGAACTATGGTCGCTCGCGCCCTGACCCAGGCGATAGAAGCGGCGCAGCACCTTGTCGCGCTCGGCTTCCGGCACGCCGGGGCCTCGGTCGGCAATGCGGATGGTCGCCCAGCCGTCTTCGCTGGACGTGGAGACCTCGACCTGGCCGCCGCCGTGGAAGACGGCGTTCTCGATCAGGTTGGCCAGCGCCTGTTGCAGCAGGGCAGGGTCGGCCTCGATCGTGCCTGTGGGGGCCAAGGTGACGGTCAGGCGCCCGCCCGCCTCTTCGACGAAGGGGCTGTAGATGTCGGCCACGGCGCCGGCCAAGGCGGCGAGGTCCAACTGTTCGGTCTTCAGGGCGGCGTCGCCGCTCTCGATCCGCGCCAGCGTCAGCAGGGCCTCGAACAGGGCGCTGACCTGATCAGTCTCCTCAAGCGCGCGTTCGACGGCGGCTTCACGCGCTTGGGCGTCATTCAGATTGGCGGCCAGATGCTCCAGCCGGTTGCGGACCCGGTTCAGCGGCGCGCGCAGTTCGTGGGCCACCCCCTCGGACAGGGTCTTCAGCGTCGTCAGCGCCGCCTCCTGCCGGTCCAGCATCCGGTTGAGGTTGGCCGACAGTTCGTTGAACTCCCGCCCCAGGCCGACGGCGGGCAAGCGGGCCGAATCCTGACCGGCGATGATGCGGCCGACCGCCTGATTGACGTCCTCCAGCCGTTGCAGGAACAGCCGTCCGGCGAACCAGCCGCCAACCAGCGCCAGCAGGATCAGGGCGATCCCGCTCATCAGAGCATAGCGACGGATGCCGCCGCGCAGTTCGTCCAGATGCTGGATGTCGCGTCCGACCGCCAGCAGGCCGCCGTCGGACGCCCGCGCGCTCAGCGCCAGCATGTTGGGCGTCTGGTCGGGCCAGCGGGCGGGACGCGCCTTGTTGGGCAGGTTGCGGCGGAAGCCCGTCTCATTGACCGCCAGCCGCGTCAGGCCGTTGGAGAAGGTGCTGCCGTCCGGCGCCTCGACCAGCAGCAGATAGCGGCGGGCGTCGCGGTTGCGGGCCTCGGCGTTCAACTCCCGCACCAGCTGGGCCGTGCCGTGCCGGTTCGCGTCGGCGCGCATGACGTCCATCTGGTGGTTCAGCCCGTCGCGGACCTCGGCCTCGGCGAAGCGCATCAGCCCATAGTCCACGCCCGCGATCATCCCCGCAGCGCCCAGGCCGAACAGGACCGAGAAGGCGGCGGCGTAGCGCAGGCTGGCCGTGGACCAGACGGAGGGGCGCTTCGGCTCAGTCGGGGGCCTTGAGGACATAGCCCACCCCCCGAATGGTGTGGATCAACTCCTGATCGAAGCCACGATCGACCTTGGCGCGCAGGCGGCTGATGTGGGCGTCGATCAGATTGGCGCGCGGGTCGAAGTGGAAGCCCCACAGGCTTTCCAGCAGCATGGTGCGCGTCACCGCGTGACCGGCGTTGCGGGCCAGCCGCTCCAGCAGTTTGAACTCATGCGGGGTCAGGTCCAGCGTCCGGCCCGCGCGGGTCGCTCGGTGCGCGGCCACGTCGACCTCAAGATCCGCCACGCGATGCCGCGTCGATGTCTCGGCCAACGGCGGGCGGCGCACCAGGGCCTGAAGCCGTGCGCTCAGCTCGCTGAAGGCGAAGGGCTTGACCAGATAGTCGTCGGCGCCCGCGTTCAACCCCGCCACCCGATCATCCACCGAACCCAGCGCTGTCAGCATCAGCACCGGCGTCTTCAGCCCGCCTGCGCGCATGGCCTGGACGGCCTCCAGGCCCGGCAGGCCAGGCATCATGCGATCCACGACAAGGGCGTCGTACTGGCCCTCCATCGCCATGTGCAGGCCCGTCTCCCCATCGCCGGCTTCATCGACGGTGTGCCCCTGCTGGCGCAACCCTTCGGCCACGAAGGCGCGGGTTCGGGCATCATCGTCAATGACTAGCATTCGCATGAGCGCCCTTCTAAACCTCTGCGGCGAAACGACCAGACCGGCTTGGAATTAATCTGGCCGCAAGACAACGCGAAGGTTGCTCCGCTATAGGCCGATTGTTGCGAATGATATGCAACAGCTTGAGTGCAGCAGGGATCAGCATGGAGTCGAGAGTAGCGGAGTTTTGGGGCGCGCCCGATCTGTCGGTTCAGATCGGCGGCGGCGCATCCGAACGGCAAGAGGCCGCCGCTCCCAAGGACGACATGGACTGGGCCTTTGGACTGAGCACGCCCGAGCTTCGCCTGTTCACCACCGGTCTGAAGCAACGCCTGACGCCGGGACCGGCGGCGACGCTGGGGGCGCGCGTGCGCCGCTTCTTCGCTGATCTGCCCGTCGCGCCGGAAACCGATGAGCCGTCGCCGCGCCTGCTGGTCGGCGCCCTGCCGTTCGACCGCCGCGCCGACGATTGCCTGTTTCTGCCCGAGCGCGCCGCCAACCGTATCTGGGATATGCGCTCGAGCGCGCCGCGCCCCTCGATCCGCGCCCTGACGCCCGAGCCGTCGCGCGCGGCCTATGAGGCGGCGGTGACGCAGGCGCTTGCCGCCATGCGCGCTTCTCACGGCGGCGCCGAACCGATCAATAAGGTGGTGCTGTCGCGCAGCCTGAAGGTTCAGGGCGACGGCGCGATCGACCCCTTCGCCCTGTGGCGCGACCTGAAAGCCGACCCGACCGCCGCGCGCTTCCTGACGCCGCTGGGCGAGGGCGCTGGCGGAGCCATGCGCCGTCTGGTCGGCGCCACGCCGGAACTGCTGGTCTCCAAGCGCGGGCCCGCCGTCTTCTCTCACCCCCTGGCCGGGTCGGCCCGCCGCAGCGTCGACGTGGTGCAGGACGAGGCCGCGGCGCAGAGCCTTTTGGCTTCGGACAAAGACCGCCGCGAACACGCCTTGGTGGTCGAGGCCATCATGGATCTGCTGGCGCCCTATTGCAGCGACCTGCGCGCGCCGCCCGGACCGGCGCTCGTCTCGACCCGGACCATGTGGCACCTGGGCACGCGCATCGAGGGGCGGCTGCATCGCCCCGATGAAACCTCCGCCGCCGAACTGGCCGCCTTGTTGCATCCGACGCCGGCCGTCTGCGGCTCGCCGCGCGACCGGGCGGCTGAGATGATCCGCGCGCTTGAAGGCTATGACCGGGGCTTCTATGCCGGGGCCGTGGGCTGGACCAACGCCTTCGGCGACGGCGCATGGTACGTCTCGCTGCGCTGCGCCGAGACGTGCGGCGATCAGGCGCGTCTCTATGCCGGGGCGGGCGTTGTCGAAGGCTCCGACCCCGCCGCCGAGGCGGACGAGACGTCAGGTAAGTTCCAGGCCGTCCTGCGCGCCCTGGGCGTGGATGAGGCGAGCGTATGATTCCCCTGCAGCAGGTCTGGCCGGACGATCTGGCGGCCCTTTATCGCGCCAAGGGCTATTGGCGTGGAGAGACCTTCTCCCAACTGCTGCGCGATCGCGTCGAGGCGACCCCCGACGCCGTCGCCGTGGTCGGCATGGACCAGCGCTGGACCTATGGCGAGCTGCTGGAAAAGGCCGAGACTGCCGCCGCCGGGTTCATGGCGCTGGGGCTGAAGCCGGGCGACCGGGTCGTGGTGCAGTTGCCGAACCTGCCCGAGTTCCTCAGCGTGATCTTCGGCCTGTTCCGGGCCAGGCTGATCCCCGTCTATGCGCTGCCGGCCCACCGCTCGACCGAGATCGTTCACTTCCTGCGCCGGGCCGAGGCCTCGGCCTATGTCGTGGCCGACCGACATGAGGGCTTCGACTACCGGGTCCTGGCCCGCGCCGTTCAGGCCGAGGTTCTCGAACTGCGCCATGTGGTCGTGGTGGGCGAGGCGGAGGAGTTCGCATCCTTCGACGCCTTCCGCGCCGATGCGGCCTCCTTGCCGACCGAGGACGCCGATCCGTCTGACGTGGCCTTCCTGCAGATTTCGGGCGGCTCGACCGGCCTTTCCAAGCTGATCCCGCGCACGCACGACGACTACCTCTACAGCGTGCGCGAAAGCGCGGTGATCTCGAAACTGAGCGCGTCCAGCGTCTATCTGACGGCCCTGCCGGCCGCGCATAACTTCCCGATGAGCTCGCCGGGTTATCTGGGCGCCCTCTATGTCGGGGCGACGGTGGTGATGTCGCCGTCGCCGTCGCCGGACGCCTGCTTCCCCCTGATCGAGCGCGAGGGGGTGACGATCACCGGTCTGGTCCCGCCGCTGGCCCTGCTGTGGATGCAGGCGGCGCCGCGAAAGACCCACGACATCTCCAGTCTTGAGGTGCTGCTGGTCGGCGGCGCGAAATTCCTGCCAGAGGCGGCGCGGCGCGTGCGCACCGAACTGGGCTGCACCCTGCAACAGGTGTTCGGCATGGCCGAGGGGCTGGTCAACTACACCCGGCTGGACGACCCCGAGAGCCTGATCGTAGAAACGCAAGGACGCCCGATCAGCCCTGACGACGAAATCCTGATCGTCGACAATGCGGGCGCGCCGGTCGCCGAGGGCGAGCCGGGCAACCTGCTGACGCGCGGCCCCTATACGATCCGGGCCTATCACAATGAACCGGCGGCCAATGCGCGGTCCTTCACCGACGACGGCTTCTATCGCACCGGCGACGTGGTGCGCCGCACGCCCGAGGGCTACCTCGTGGTCATGGGCCGGGCCACCGACCACATCAACCGCGCGGGCGAGAAGATCTCGGCCGAGGAGGTCGAGGATCATCTGCTGGCCCACCCGGCCGTGTTCGACGCCGCCGTGGTGTCGGTGCCCGACGACTATCTGGGCGAGCGCATCTGCGCCTTCATCATCCCCAACGGCGCCCCGCCGCGCGGCGTCGAGCTGAAGGCCTGGATGCGCAAGCGCGACATCGCCGACTTCAAGGTGCCGGATCAGATCGTCTTCGTGGAAGACTTCGCCGTGACGGCTGTCGGCAAGGTCAGCCGCCGCGAACTGCGCGCCGCTCTGCGTCAGCGCATTCTGGAAGAAGAGGGCAAGGCGTGAGCGTCTCGAAAGGTCTGCCCACCGTCCCGGCCTACGCCCTGCCGACCGAGGCGGAAATCCCCGCCTCGCGCGCCCATTGGGCGCTGGAACGGGGCCGCGCCGCCCTGCTGGTCCACGACATGCAGCGCTATTTCATGCGCCCCTATGCGCCGGGCGCCGAGCCGCTGCCGGGGCTGATCGCCAACATCGCCCGCCTGATCGCGGCGGCGCGGGCGGCGGGCGTTCCGGTCTTCTACACCGCCCAGCACGGCGATCAGGATCGTCGCGACCGGGGCCTGCAGGCTGACCTGTGGGGACCGGGCATGAGCCGTATGCCCGAGCATGAAGACATCCTGCCGGAACTGGCCCCGGCGCCGGGCGACTTCCCTCTGGTCAAGCACCGCTACAGCGCATTCCAGCGCAGCAACCTCGAGACGCTGATGCGCGCGCGGGGGCGGGACCAGCTGATCGTCTGCGGCGTCTACGCCCACATCGGCTGCCAGCTGACGGCCGCCGAGGCGTTTCAGCGCGATATCGAACCCTTCTTCGTCGCCGATGCGCTTGGCGACTTCTCGCGCGACAAGCATATGGGCGCGGTGGCCTGGGCCGCCGACACCTGCGCCGTGGCCCTTTCGACGGCGCGCGTTCTGGAACGACTGACATGACCAAGCTGACCCCGCAGGATCTGACGCTGGAGCGCATGCGCGCCGATGTCGCCGCCGTGCTGCACGAAACGCCGGACTCCATTCTGGACGATGACAATCTGATGGACCTGGGCGTCGACTCCTTACGCGCACTCAACCTGTCGCTGGCGTGGAGCGAGGCCGTGCCGCTGGAGTTCAGCGAACTGGCCGAACACACCACGCTCGCAGGCTGGTGGAGCGTGGTTCAGGCGCGCCTGCGCGCCGCCGGTCACGACGCCTGACCTGACATCATGGACGACGGACGCATGGCGGCGGTGCTGGAACACCCGCTGACGGAAGCCCAATCCGGCCTGTGGTTCGCCCAGAGGCTGGACCCGGCCAACCCGATCTTCAACACGGCCCACTATCTCGACATCCGGGGCGATCTGGATGTCGAGGCCTTCCGCGCCGCCGTCGATCAGACCGCCGCCGAGGCCGAGGCCCTGTCGCTGCGTTTCGTTGAGAAGCACGGCGAGGTTTTCCAGACCCTCGAGCCGGTCCATCGTCCGCTGCTTCAGATCATCGACGTGTCCGCCGCCGCCGATCCGGTCGCCGAGGCCATGGCCGCCATGCGTCGCGACCATGAGACGCCGCTGGACCCTACCCGCGACCCGCTGGCCGCCAACATCCTGTTCCTGATGGGGCCGCAACGCTTCCTGTGGAGCCTGCGCGTCCACCACCTGGCCACCGACGGTTTCGGCATGTCCCTGCTGACCAACCGCACGGCCGAGCTTTACAACGCCGCGCGCGGCGGCCCGGCGCCCGGTCCGGTCTTCAACCCCATCGCCAAGGTGTGGGAGGAAGACGCCGCCTATCGCGTCTCGGACAAGCGCACGGCCGACGCCGCCTACTGGCGCGAGGTCATGGGCGATGCGCCTGAAGTGGCCTCTCTGGCGCCCGGCAAGGCGACGACCGCCCACCGCTTCCACCGCATCGAGCGCGCCCTGCCGCCGCAGGTCACGGCCCGCCTGCGCGCCCGCGCTGACGCCGGGCGCCTGTCCTGGCCCGACGTGTTGACCGCCATCGGCGCCGCCTATGTGCGCCGTTTCTCGGGCGCTGAAGAGGCTGTGATCGGCGTGCCGTGGATGGGGCGCATGGGCAGCGCCTCGGCGCGCACGCCCGCCATGATCATGAACGTCCCGCCGCTGCGCCTGACGCTGGACGAGGACGCGCCGCTGGACGAGCAGCTGGTCCTCGCCTCCAAGGCCCTGATCAAGACCCGCCGCCACGGTCGCTATCGCAGCGAGCAGTTGCGGCGCGACCTGGGCCTGATCGGCGGGGCGCGGCGTCTGTATGGGCCGCTGGTCAACGTCCTGCCGTTCGACCTGCCGCCGCGCTTTGCGGGACTGGACACCACGCTGAAGGTGCTGGGCACCGGCCCTGTCGACGACATCAGCTTCACCTTCCGTGGTGACGCTGCCCCGGCCCTGACGCTGGAAGTCGACGCCAACCCCGACCTCTACACGCTGGAGGAGGCTGCCGCCCACGCAGAGCGTTTGGCCGCCTTTCTGACGAACGCGCTGGACGCCGAAACGCTGGGCGAGGTTCCCATCGCCACGCCGGGCGAGGCCGCGCGCGAACTGGAAGCCTTCAACGACACCGCCCATCCGGTTCCCGACACGACGCTGACCGCCCTGCTGGAGATGGCGATGAAGGCGACGCCGGACGCCTCGGCGCTGACCTTCGGCGAGCAGACCCTGACCTACGCCGAACTGGACCGCCGCACGGCGGCGCTGGCCTCGGCGCTGGCGGCGCGCGGCGTGGGGCGCGAAAGCCTCGTCGCCGTGGCCCTGCCGCGTTCGCTGGAGTTGGTGATCGCGCTTGTCGCGACCCTGCGCGCAGGCGGCGCCTATCTGCCGCTGGATCTGGAGCATCCGGCCGAGCGCATCGCCGCCATCGTCCGCGCCGCCGGACCGAGCGTCGTGCTGGCCCATGACGACATCGGCGGCGCGGTTGGCGAGGCCCTGCTGGCGCCCGCCAAATGGCCGCTGGACGGGGCTGCGCCTGCGGTGGCGCAAGGGGGCGAGGACGCCGCCTATGTCATCTACACCTCGGGGTCGACCGGCGATCCCAAGGGGGTGCTGGTCGAGCATCGGGCCATCGTCAACCGCCTGCTGTGGATGCAGGCCGAATACGGCATCGGCGCCCACACCCGCATCCTACAGAAGACGCCCGCCACCTTTGACGTCTCGGTGTGGGAGTTCTTCCTCGCCCTGATTTCCGGCGGCGAACTGGTCGTGGCCCCGCCCGGCGCGCACCGCGATCCGGCCGCCATCGCCGGGCTGATCCGTCGCCATGCGATCACCGACCTGCACTTCGTCCCCTCCATGCTGTCGGCCTTTCTGGCCGATCCGGCGGCCAAGGGGATCACGGTCGCCCACGTCTTCTGCAGCGGCGAGGAGTTGCCCGCCGAACTGCGCGACCGCTTCCATCAGACGGTCAGCGCCGAACTGCACAACCTCTACGGCCCGACCGAGGCGGCGGTGGACGTCAGCTATTGGGCCGCCGGGCCGGAGGATACGTCCCGCCCCATGCCGATCGGCTGGCCGGTGTGGAACACCCGGCTGGTCATCCTGGACGAGCGGCTGCGCCCCGTGGCGCCCGGCATGGGCGGCCACCTGCATCTGGGCGGCGTCCAGTTGGCGCGCGGCTATCTGAACCGGCCCGACCTGACCGAGGCCGCCTTCATCCCCGACCCGCACCATCCGGGCCAGCGCCTGTATCGCACCGGCGACGTGGCGCGCCGGCGCGCCGACGGGGCGGTGGTCTATCTGGGCCGCAGCGACCATCAGGTGAAGATCCGCGGCCTGCGCATCGAACTGGGCGAGATCGAAGCCGCCGTCATCGCCAGCGGTCTGGCGCGCGAGACGGTGGTGCTGGCGCGCGAGGACCGGCCGGGAGAGCGCCGTCTGGTCGCCTATCTGGTCCCGTCCGAGGGCTACAACCCCGCCACGCTGAAGGCCAAGCTGGCCGCGCGCCTGCCTGACTACATGGTCCCCGCCGCCATGGTGGCGCTGGACGCCCTGCCGACGACCTCCAACGGCAAGCTGGACCGCAAGGCGCTGCCCGCCCCGGTGTTCGAGGCCGCAGCGGGCCGGGCGGCTGAGACGCCGACCGAGAAAGTCATCGCCGAACTTTTCGCCGAGACGCTGGGCCGGGCCGAACCGGCGGGCGCCGACGACGACTTCTTCACCCTGGGCGGCGACTCCCTGCTGGCCGTGCACCTGATGATGCTGATCCGCGAGCGGTTGGGGCGCGATCCGGGCCTGGGCGCCCTGTTCGACCGACCGCGCGTGGCGGAACTGGCCGCCCTGATCGACGCTGAGGCGCTGGACTTCGACAACGGGCTGGGCGTGCTGATCCGTCTGGCCGAGGGCGATGCGGCCCTGGCGCCGCTGTTCCTGATCCACCCGGCGGGGGGGCTGTCGTGGGGCTATCGCACCCTGGCGCGCGCCCTGTCGCCCCGCCGCACGGTGTGGGGCGTGCAGTCGCCCGCGCTGGACCCCGATAACGCCTTGCCGGACGGTATCGAGGCGCTGGCGTCGGTGTATGTCGATCATATTCTGGCGCTTGGCGCGCCCGGCCCGGTCCATATCGCGGGCTGGTCCGTGGGCGGCATCATCGCCCAGGCGGCGGCGGTCGAGCTGGAGCGGCGCGGGGTCAAGGTCGGCCTGATGGCCATGCTGGATTCCTATCCGGCCGAGTGCTGGCGCGCCGAGCCTGAGCCCGACCCGGTGGACGCCCTGCGCGCGCTTCTGGCCATCGCCGGCTACGACCCGACCCAGTATCCCGAACTGCGCAGCCGTGCGGCCATCCTCGCCTTTTTGAAGGCGGGCGACAGCGCGCTGGGCGGCCTGCCCGAGGCGGCTCTGGACGGGGTCATCCGCGTGGTGATGGACACCAATCGGCTGGTGCGCGAACACTATCACAAGCCTTTCGGAGGCCGCACCACCCACGTCCGCGCGGCTCTGGATCACACGGAGCGCGACCTGACGCCGGGCCTATGGCGCCCCTACGCCGCCGATCTGGACGTGGTCGAGGTTCCCTTCCTGCACCCGCAACTGACCGGCCCGGCGGCGACGGCCCTGATCGCCCCGGCGCTGGACGCCCGCATGACCGCCGCAGAGGATACGACACGATGAGAGACAGCGGACTGTCCGGCCGTCTGGCCCTGGTCACGGGCGCGGGGGGCGGCATCGGCGCGGCCGTGGTGCGCCTGCTGGTCGAGGAGGGCGCGCGCGTGGTCGCCACCGACCTGCCGTCCACCGCACTGTCAGGTCTGGCCTTCCTGAAGGGCGTCCGCATCGAGCCGCTGGACGTATCCGACGGCGCGGCGGTCGAGGCCCTGTTCGAGCGCATCGAGGGCGAGGACGGCCCCATCGACCTGGTGGCCAGCGTGGCGGGCGTCCTGTCCAATGTGACGGTGGATCAGACCTCGGACGCCGAATGGCGCCGCGTCTTCGCGGTCAATACGGATGGGCCTTTCCACCTGGGCCGTGAAGTTTCGCGCCGGATGGGCGAGCGGGGCAAGGGGGCCTTCGTCACCGTCAGCTCCAATGCTGCGGGCGTGCCGCGTCATGCGATGGCGGCCTATGCCGCGTCCAAGGCGGCGGCGACCATGTTCACCCGCTGTCTGGGGCTGGAGCTGGGGCCCAAGGGCGTCCGCTGCAACATCGTCGCCCCGGGCTCGACCCTGACGCCGATGCAGACGGGCATGTGGGCGGATGAAGACGGCGCCGCCCGCGTCATCGCCGGCTCGCCCGAGACGTTCAAGGCGGGCATCCCGCTGCAGAAGCTGGCGACGCCCGAAGACATCGCCGAGGCTGTGGTCTTCCTGCTGTCCGATCGGGCCGCCCACATCACCATGACGGACCTCTATGTCGACGGCGGGGCCACGCTGCGGGCCTGAACTGCAGCGGAGCCGTTTCAGGACATGGGCGGGGGAGGCGGCGTGCGGTCGGGCGGCAGGGGGATGAACTCCTGATCGTCCATGTCGGGCAGCTTCATGCGCCCGGCGCGCCAGTCGGCCTTGGCCTGTTCGATCCGGTCCTGCGACGAGGAAACGAAGTTCCACTCGATGAAACGCTCGCCCACCGGCTCGCCGCCCAGCACCATGACGGTGGTCGGCTGCAGGGCGTGGATGACCGATGGCGATCCCTTGGACAGCACCGCCATCTGGCCGTGGCCTAGGGGCCTGCCGTCGTCGATCTCGACCAGCCCCTGAACGACGTAGACGGCGCTTTCGGAATGGTCGGTCGGGGTCTGGAACCGGGCGCCGGGCTCAAGCTCCAGGTGCAGGTAGTGCAGGGGCGAGAAGGTGCTGACGCCCGCCTTCATGTCCATGGTCTCGCCCGCGACCAGACGGCCTTTGACGCCGTTCTCGATCCAGGTCGGCAGGTCGCCGGGGACGACGTGCTGAAAGGAGGGATCGATCTCTTCCTGACCCTTGGGCAGGGCGACCCAGGCCTGGATGCCTTCAAGACGCAGACCCTCCATCCGCGCCCGCTCGAAGCGTTCGGAGTGGGTGACGCCGCTGCCGGCGGTCATCCAGTTGACCTCGGCCGGGCGGATGTCCTGCTGGACGCCCAGGCTGTCGCGGTGGGTGATCTCGCCGTCGAACAGATAGGTCAGGGTCGAGATGCCGATGTGCGGGTGCGGGCGCACGTCGACCGTCTGGGGAATGCCCGCAGGCATATCCACCGGTCCCATGTGGTCGAAGAAGACGAAGGGGCCGACCATGCGGCGCTTGGCGTAGGGCAGGACGCGGCCGACTTCAAAGCCGCCGAGGTCTTTGCGGCGCTGGTCGATGACGAGTTCGATCATGGGGGGCCTCCTTGAAAGGGGGGCGGCCCGGCGCTGGCCGGGCCGCCTGTTGCTCAGTGTGTCACGCTGCGGCGGGGATGTCGCCGAAGCGGCCGCTGTTGAAGTCCGTGATGGCGGTGCGGATCTCGTCCTCGCTGTTCATCACGAAGGGGCCATAGCCGACGATGGGCTCGTCGATTGGCTCTCCGGTCAGGATCAGCAGGGTCGTGTCCGCATCGGCGCTCAGGGTCACGCTGTCGCCCTGACGGTCCAGCAGCAGGGCCTCGGCGGCGCCGGCCGGCTGGTCGCCGTTGACGGTGACATGACCCGACAGAACCACCACCATGGCCGTGTGGCCTTGGGGCAGGTCCAGCGTCGTCTCGGCGTCCCGGTTCAACCGTACGTCCCACACATTGATGGGGGTGAAGGTCGTGGCCGGGCCTTTGGAGCCCTCCATCGCGCCGGCGATAATCCGCGCGGTCCCTGCATTGTCAGGCAGGGCGACGGACGGAATGTCGGCGTTCAGGATCGACTGGTAGCCGGGACGGGTCATCTTGTCCTTGGCGGGCAGGTTGACCCACAGCTGAACCATGCGGAACGGGCCGCCGGTGCGCGAGAAGGCCGGGGAATGGAACTCCTCGTGCAGGATGCCGCCGCCCGCCGTCATCCACTGGACGTCGCCAGGGCCGATGATCCCGCCCTGGCCGGTCGAGTCGCGGTGCTCGACCTCGCCGTCATAGACGATGGTCACGGTCTCGAAGCCGCGGTGCGGATGCTGGCCCACGCCCCGCCGCTCGGTCGTCGGCTCGAAGTTGTACGGACCGGCGTAGTCGAGCAGCAGGAAGGGGCTGACCTGCTTGCCGGCGGCGTTGTAGGAAAACAGCGAACGGACGGGGAAGCCGTCGCCGACCCAGTGGCCGCGCTCGTTGCCGTAACGGCCCAGAACCTTCTTCATGGTCTAGTCTCCATTCGTCGGATCGGCCGCTGGGGGCAGGGCCGATCGCGTTGAAGAACTTATGCCTGCGAAACGATGAGCCGGGCAGATTGCGAAATCGCCTCGCTGCGTTCTATCAATAGGACGATGAGAGACCTTAACGACCTCTATTATTTCGTGCAGGTGGTGGATCACCACGGCTTCGCCCCGGCGGCGCGGGCGCTGGGGATGCAGAAATCCAAGCTCAGCCGCCGCATCGCTGCGCTGGAAGACCAGTTGGGCACGCGGCTGATCCAGCGGTCCTCGCGCAAGTTCTCCGTCACCGAGATCGGTCAGGCCTATTACCAGCACTGCCTCGCCATGCTGGTCGAAGCCGAGGCCGCTCAGGCCCTGATCGACGGCGCCCGGTCCGAGCCGTGCGGCACGATCCGCGTCGCCTGCGCGCCGGGCCTGCTGACCTATCAGATGAGCGGGCTGATCGTGCGCTTCATGGCCCTGTATCCCGAGCTTGAGGTGCAGCTTCACAGCACCAGCCGCCGGGTGGACGTGATCGGCGAGGGATTCGACCTGGCCATCCGGGTCCGCGAGCCGCCGCTGGAGCAGATCGATCTGGTCATGCGAAAGCTGGACGAGAGCGTGCATCGCCTGGTCGCCAGCCCGGACCTGATCGCCGGCATGGGAACGCCGACCGGCCCGGCGGATCTGGCGGGCTGGCCCAGCGTGGATTTCGGCCCGGCGCATCGCGATCACGTATGGGCCCTGCACCATAAGGACGGCATGACGGCGTCGGTGCGCCATGCGCCGCGTCTGGTCACCGACGACCTGCACATGCTGCACGACGGCGCTCTGAGCGGCCTGGGCGTGGGTCTGCTGCCCAGCGTGGCGGTGATGCGCGACCTTGAGACGGGGCGGCTGATCGACCTGCTGCCGGACTGGCGGCCCAAGAAGTGGATCGTCCACGCGGTCTTCCCGTCGCGGCGCGGGCTGCTGCCTTCGGTGCGCATGTTGCTGGATTTTCTGGTCGAGGGTTGCGCCGAGCAGCAAATTCACGGCGAAAGGCTGTCGTCGCCTGATATGGCGGCGCTAGCGAAGACGAAGGACTGAAATGCGTCTGGTCGGATTGTCGGGCAGCCTGAGGGCGGCCTCCTACAACAGCGCTCTGTTGCGCGCGGCGCAGGAGACGGCGCCGCCGAACGTAGAACTGATCGCCGCGACCATCCACAGCATCCCTCTTTATGACGGCGACCTGGAGGCCGAGCAGGGCCTGCCCGAGGCCGTGGTGGCGCTGAAGGACCTGATCGCCGGTTGCGACGGGCTGATGCTGTTCACGCCGGAATACAACAACTCCATCCCCGGCCCGTTCAAGAACGCCATCGACTGGCTCAGCCGGCCCAGTTCAGACATCGCACGGGTGTTCGGCGGGCGGCCGGCGGCGGTGCTGGGCGCCTCGCCCGGGCCGTTCGGGACGCTGATGAGCCAGGCGGCCTGGCTGCCGGTGCTGCGCACCCTGGGCGCGGCGCCCTGGTTCGGGGCGCGGCTGATGGTCCCGCGCGCGGGCGACGCCTTCGACGCCGAGGGCCGCCTGATCGACGCAGATACGCGCCGTCGCCTGACCGCCTTCGTCGCCGGTTTCGCTAATCACTGCCGGGGGCTGTCGGCATGAGCGGCGAAACCTTCGATATCGTCGCCTATCGGCCGGACCATCGCGACGCCTGGCGCACCCTGAACGAAGCCTGGCTGGCCGAGGGCGGCTTCGCCATCGAAGCCAAGGACCGCAAGGTGCTGGGCGACCCCGAGGGGCAGATCCTGACGCCGGGCGGCCGCATCTTCTTCGTCGAACAGGCGGGGCAGGCCGTCGGCTGCTGCGCCCTGATGGCGATGGACGACGGCGGCTATGAGGTCGCCAAGATGACCATTGCGCCGTCCGCGCGCGGTCAGGGGCTGTCGCGCCGGCTGCTGGACGCCTGCGAGGCGGCGGCCCGCGAGGCGGGGGCGCATCGCCTCTATCTGGAGACCAGTTCGACGCTCGGCCCGGCGCTGGCGCTCTATGACAGCTTCGGCTTTGTCCGCCTGCCGCCGCGCGACACGCCCTATGTTCGGGCCGACGTCTTCATGGAGAAGGCGCTGGGTTTCTCCTCCCCATGACATGGGGAGGTGGATCGGCGGCGTAGCCGTCGAGACGGAGGGGCCGCTTGGTTCCGCAGCCTTAAGCCCCTCCACCGGTACGCGGTCCCCCTCCCCACGCAGTGGGGAGGAAAGATTCTACTCCTTCGACAGGTCCTGTCTCTGGAACCACGCCAGAGCCAGAAGGAAGGGGCCCAAGCTCCACAGCGCCAGTCCCGCGATGGCGCGCCAGGCGGCGCCTGCGGGGACTAGGGCGGCCTCCATGCCGCCCTTGATCAGAAGTTTCAGCACTTCATAGGCGTCGCCGGGCAACAGCAGCATCGTCGCCCAGTCGCCCATCTGCCAGCCGAACAGCGGGCTCAGCTTGGCCAGGAAGAACTGGCCGACGCCGATGACCAGGGGCACGAATAGCGCCGCCAGCAGGGACCGCGTCACTGTCGCCGCCAGCAGGCCGAGCAGCAGGAACTGCACCACCCGCACATAGGACAGAAGCGCCAGCAGGCCGAAGGCCTGCGCCTGTTCGCCGCCGAAGCCGAAGGTGAAGCTGCGCCCGAAGATCACGCCCTTGGCGACATCGGCGCCGAGGCTGGCTAGCAGCAGCAGGAACAGTCCGGCCAGGGTCATCAGCTTGACCGCGCCTACCTTGCCCATGATCAGGTTCGGCCGGGTGTTGCGCGCCGTGATCAACCGCCAGGTCTCCCAGCGGTAGTCGCCGGCGAAGACGGTGGCCGCGCCGATCAACAGGAAGGCCAGCGCGCCCGGATTGGCCAGCCCGCCGGCCGCATCGACCAGCGACTGGCCCAGATCGACGGCGCTGGCCGTCAGTTTCAGTTCGACCGGCAGGGTCTGCATCGCCCCGTCCATCTTGGACCGAATGAACAGGAAGCTTGCGGTCGCCAGCCCCAGCGAGATCAGGGGCACGAACACGACGCTCCAGAACACGGCCGTGCGGTTCTGCAGCAGGCGCCAGGTTTCGGCGCGGATGGCGTCGGCCAGCATCATGGGCGGCCTCCTGCGGCGGCAGAGGTTTCGGTCATGAAGACGCTTTCCAGATCGGCGCCGACCCAGCGGGCCTCATCGATGTCCACGCCCTGTTCGATCAGGGCGCGCAGCAGGGCAGGGGCCTCGGCGCGGGAAATGGCGGCCATGACGGCGTCGTCCTGAACGCTGCCCCGCTCGCCCAGCACGGCCAGGACCTTGGCCAGGGGCGTTGCCGACAGACGCAGCCGCTCGCCCGAGGCGGTCAGGTCGCTGACCCTGCCCTCGGCCGCCAGCTTGCCCCGGTTCAGGATGGCGACGCGGTCGCAGACGCGCTGGACTTCCAGAAGCTGGTGGCTGGCCAGAACGACGGTGACGCCGTCGTCGTCGGCCAGACTGCGGATCAAGGCGCGCATCTCCTGAATGCCGGGGGGATCCATGCCGCTGGTCGGTTCATCCAGGATGACCAGATCGGGCCGGGTCATCAGGGCGGCGGCGACGCCCAGCCGTTGCATCATCCCGACCGAGAAGCCGCGCACCTTGCGGTCGGCCGCCTCGGACAGGTCGACCCGATCCAGCCAGCGGTCGGTCTCAGCCTCTGCGCCCATGCCGTGCGCCAGCGCCAGCCAGCGCAGGGCCTGACGCGCGGTCAGATAGGGCGGATAGCGCGGCGTCTCGATCATCGAGCCCATGCGCCGGGTCACGGCCGGATCGCCGGCGTGCTGGCCCATCACCCGCACCTCGCCCGCTGTGGGCCGGATCAGGCCCAGCAGGATGCGGAATAGGGTCGACTTGCCCGCGCCGTTCGGCCCCAGCACCCCATAGACCCCGCCGCGCGGTATGCTGAGACTGAGGCCGTCCAAGGCGCGCACCGCGCCATAGGTCTTGGTCAGGCCGTTCGTTTCGATAACGCTGGTCATGAAGGGGAGCGTGGCCCGTGGTTGAAAAACCGGCAAGCCGTCTTCTGTCTGTCGCGGATTAAGCTTAGGCAATGTTCGCGAAAGTCGGTTTGTCGGAGTTCCTCATGTTTGATCGTCTGTTCGGGCTGGCGCGCGCCGCCGTCCTGACGCTGGCCGTCGCCGCCTGCGCCACCACGCCGCCCGTCGCGCCGGTCGAAACGGCTCAGGCGCCGAACGTCATCCTGATCTCCATCGACGGCTTCCGTGCGGACTATCTGGAACGCGGGGCGACGCCGGTGCTGGCGCAACTGGCGGCCGACGGGGCGTCGGGGCCGATGAAGCCGTCCTTCCCCAGCGTGACCTTTCCCAATCACTATACGCTCGTCACCGGCCTGCATCCCGATCACCACGGCATCGTCGGCAACAATATGGTCGACGCTGAACTGGGCCGGTTCTCGCTTGGCAACAAGCAGGCGGTCACCGATCGCCGCTGGTGGGAGCAGGGGGAGCCGATCTGGGTCTCGGCCGAGCGGCAGGGGGTGAAGACGGCCACCATGTTCTGGCCGGGCTCCGAGGCCGACATTCGCGGCGTGCGTCCCACCTATTGGACGCCTTTCGACCAGTCGCTGCCGGGCGACGCCCGCGTTGATCAGGTGCTGGCCTGGATGGACCTGCCCGCCGCCCAGCGCCCGGCCCTGACCACCCTCTATTTCGATATCGTCGACACCATGGGCCACAACCACGGCCCCGACGCGCCGCAGACGTTGGAAGCGTTGCGTTCGGTCGACGCCTCCATCGGGCGTCTGGTCGAGGGGCTGAAGGCTCGGGGCCTGTATGACAAAACCATGGTGGTGGTGGTGTCGGACCACGGCATGGCGGCGACTTCGCCCGACCGCGTCACCGTGCTGGACGACATTATCGATCCCGAAGCGGTGCAGATCGTCTATTCGGGCGCGGTCGCCTTCCTGAACCCCGTGGCGGGCCGCGAGGCCGAGGTCGAGCAGGCCCTGCTGGGCTCGCGCCCGCACCTGGACTGCTGGCGCAAGAGCGAGATTCCGGCGCGCTTCGTCCTGGGCTCCAACCCGCGCGTCTCGGCTATCGTCTGCGCGTCCGAGCCCGGCTGGCTGCTGGCGACCAAGGCACGGCCGGTGACCAAGCCCGGCGGCGCCCACGGGTATGACAACGCCGCGCCCGAGATGCAGGCCGTCTTCATCGCCCGCGGTCCCGGCGTGATCGCGGGGCGGCGGTTGCAGAACCTGGACAGCGTCGACGTCCAGCCCTTCCTGGCGCGCCTGCTGGGCGTGACCGCGCCGCGCGGCGACGGCGATCCGAACGACACCCTGCCAGTCACGGTGCGCTGATCGGCGATCTCTCGGCACGCGGCGGAACGGGACGGGGTCACGTCCGTTTGATCGCCGCCGCGCCTTTGAGCGAACGAGGGCCTTGATCCTGTCGAAAAGCCGAGGCGGAATGAACGAAACGCCCAAGCTTGATAAAAATCGGGACGAGATGAAAACTTCCAGACTTGCCATCGCCGCCGCCCTGATCCTGTCCGCCTGCGGCCAGCCGCAGCCCACCAAGGCGCAGGAAGGCGTCTTCGCCGAACAGCCCCGCGTCGCCCCGCGCGACGCCGGGGCGCTGAAGACCAGCTTCGCCCCCGTGGTGCGCGAGGCCGCCCCCGCCGTGGTGAACATCTCGGCGCGCGGCATCCAGCAGGTGCGTGATCCCTTTTTCGAACTGTTCGGCGGCGGGCCGCAGTCGCGCGTCACCGGCTCCATCGGTTCGGGCGTCATTGTGCGCCCCGACGGGATCGTGGTGACCAACAACCACGTCATCCAGAACATGCAGCAGATCCGCGTCACCCTGAATGACCGGCGCGAATATCCGGCCAAGGTGCTGCTGGCGGACGAGCGGTCCGACATCGCCGTACTGCAACTGGAAAACCTGGACGGCGACCTGCCGGTCCTGCGCATCGACGATCAGGAACAGCAGCAGGTCGGCGATCTGGTGCTGGCCATCGGCAACCCGTTCGGCGTCGGCCAGACTGTGACCAACGGCATCATCTCGGCCTTGAACCGGACCGAGACGGGCATCAGCGATTCCGGCTCCTTCATCCAGACCGACGCGCCGATCAATCCGGGCAACTCGGGCGGCGCCCTGGTGGACATGGACGGCGAACTGATCGGCATCAATACGGCGATCTTCTCGCGCTCGGGCTCGTCCAGCGGCGTCGGCTTCGCCGTCCCTGCGGCCATGGTCAAGCGGGTGGTGGACTCGGCGGTCGGCGGGGCCAAGGCGGTCGAGCGCGCCTGGCTGGGCGTCAAGGGCGACACCGTCAGCGCCGACATCGCCCGCAGCCTGGGCCTTGAGCGACCGCAAGGATTGATGGTCACCGACGTTTACCCCGGCGGCCCGGGCGCGCGCGCAGGCATCCAGCAGGGCGACGTGATCACCGCCATCGACGGCGCCGAGGTCAATGATCAGGGCGGCCTGAACTTCCGCGTCGGCACCAAGTCGCCGAACTCGACGGTCGCCGTCACCGTGCTGCGCGACGGTCGGACCCAGACGCTGAACGCCCGCGTCTCGACTCTGCCGGGCGATGCCGATCCGGGGCAGGGAACGGTCGTGGGGCAGGGGGCTCTGGCGGGTCTTCAGGGCGTGGCGCTCAACCCGGCGCTGGCGGACCGTCTGGGCGGCGATCCCTTCACCAGCGGCGTGGTGGTGACGGGCCTGCAGCGCAACAGCATCCCGGCCCGCATCGGCCTGCGTCCCAATGACCTGGTGGTGCAGATCGACGGCCGCGCCGTCACGACGGTCGCCGCCCTGGGCCGGGCGCAGCGGGGCTCGGAGCTGGTGATCGTGCGCGGCGGCCGCCGTCTGACCGGGCGCCTGCCGTAAGCCTCCGAGTTTTCCTCCCCACTATGTGGGGGAGGGGGACCGCGAAGCGGTGGAGGGGCCTTGCGACGGCGTAACCAAGAAGCCCCTCCGTCTCGTCGGCTGCGCCGCCGATCCACCTCCTCATGAAATGGGGAGGAGAAGCCTAGCCCTTCACCGGCCCGCCGATGCTCCACAGGTGGCCGAACGGATCGCGGACCTGGCCGTAGCGGTCGCCCCAGAACTGGTCCTCCAGCGGCATGACCGGGATGGCGCCGTTGACCAGGGCGCGGCCCCACCATTCATCGGCGTCGTCGACCTGAAGATGCAGGCTGACGCCGACCGGCTTGATGTCGGCCTCGCCGGTCCATTCGGGGAATTCGTCAGCCAGCATGAGGCTGCCGCCGTTGATGCGCAGATGGGCGTGCATCAGGCGCTCGCCGTCCTCGGCGGGCATCCGCATGACTTCCTCGGCTCCGAAGGCGCGGGCGTAGAATTCGATCGCTGCGGCCGCGCCGCGCGAGGGAATGGTCAGATGGGGCGTCACCCCGCCGCGCGGTCCCTGATCGGGCTTGGGTTCTGTCATGCGATTCCTCCTTGGAGGCGTTGTAGCGGGTGCAGTCGCCCGAACGAACGCCTATCTAGAGCGTTCCATGACTGATTTGTTCGAAGCCTCCGGCATTCATCCTCCCGACGCGCCGCTCGCCGACCGTCTGCGCCCGCAGGCGCTGGACCAGGTGGTGGGCCAGGATCACCTGCTGGGCGAGGGCGGCCCCATCCGCCGCATGATCGAGGCCGGGCGCCTCGGCTCCATGATCCTGTGGGGGCCGCCGGGGACGGGAAAGACCACCATCGCCCGCCTGTTGGCCAAGGCGGCGGGCTATGAATACCAGTCCATCAGCGCCGTCTTTTCGGGCGTGGCCGACCTGAAGAAGGCGTTCGAAGCCGCGCGGATGCGCCGGGCGGCGGGGCAGCAGACCCTGCTGTTCGTCGACGAGATTCACCGCTTCAACCGCGCCCAGCAGGACGGCTTCCTGCCCTTCGTGGAGGAGGGGATCGTCACCCTGGTCGGTGCCACGACGGAGAACCCCAGCTTCGAGTTGAACGGCGCCCTGCTGTCGCGCAGCCAGGTCTATGTGCTGAAGCGGCTGGACGACGCCTCTCTGGACCGGCTGCTGGACCGGGCCGAGGCGCTGATGGGCAAGCCTCTGCCGCTGACCCCGGAAGCGCGGCAGGCCATGCTGGCCCTGGCGGACGGCGACGGCCGCTACCTGCTGACCATGTCCGAGGTGCTGTTCGATCTGACGGACGTGCAGCCGCTGGACGTTCAGGCCCTGGCGGGCGTGCTGCAGAAACGCGCCCCCGCCTATGACAAGGCGCGCGAGGAGCACTACAACCTCATCTCCGCCCTGCATAAGTCGGTGCGCGGCTCGGACCCGGACGCGGCGCTCTACTGGCTGGCGCGGATGCTGAACGGGGGCGAAGACCCGCTCTATCTGGCGCGGCGCATCGTGCGCATGGCGGTCGAGGACATCGGTCAGGCCGACCCCCTGTCCATTCTGGTCGCCAACGCGGCCAAGGACACCTGCGATTTTCTTGGCAGCCCCGAGGGCGAGCTGGCCCTGGCGCAGGCGGTGGTCCATCTGGCCACCGCGCCCAAGTCGGTTGGCGTCTACGAAGCCTTCAAGGCGGCGAAGAAGGCGGCCCACGAGACCGGCTCTTTGATGCCTCCGGCGCATATCCGCAACGCCCCGACCAAGCTGATGAAGGCGCTGGGCTACGGCAAGGGCTACCAATACGACCCCGACACGCCCGAGGGCTTCTCGGGCGCCGACTTCTTCCCCGACGAAATGGAGCGCCGCACCTTCTACAAGCCCAAGGGCGAGGGCCATGAGGAGAAGGTCAAGGCGCGCCTGGAACGCTGGGCGGCGATGCGGGCGCGGATGCAGGCGGATAGGACATAGGCCTTGCCGCTTTAGCGGGTTCTGTTCGCCGGGCGCACGACTCAGCCATGGGGCGTGAGATTCATCCGAAACCCTTGTTGCGGCGACCTATTTCGGCGTAGCTATTGGCGCTCAGGCTGTGGGGGAAGAATGATGGTCGATATTTCGAAGCGCCCGACGGCGCCGTGGCATCTGTGGGCCATCGCCGCCGCCTCGGTGCTCTGGAACGGCGTCGGCGTCTGGCAATGGTACCAGAAGGTGACCGGCGCGCAGGCCTATTGGAGCGCCCTGACGATGGAGCAGGTCTTCTATCTGCGCTCGGCGCCGATGTGGACGGACGTGGCCTTCGGCGTGGCGGTGTGGTGCGGCCTGCTGGGCGCGCTGATGCTGTTGCTGCGGCGCAAGCTGGCTTTCAACGCCTTCGTCGCGGGCCTGATCGCCATGCTGGCGCACTCCGTCTATGTGCTGGCGCTGAGCAATGGGCGAGAGGTGTTGGGCGCCGCGGGGCTGGCTTCTGTCGGGGCGGTCGCCGCCGTTTTCGTCATCCAGATCGCCTATGCCCACTGGGCGCGCCGCAAGGGTCTGATCCGCTGAGAAGCATGGCGAAGCGGGCCTTGCTCGGCTAAAGGCTGGGCGGGTGAAGACTCGCCAGCCTGTTTCCCTGACCGAAGAAGAGATCGCCGCCGTCCGTTCCTGGGTGGTGCATGAAGACGCGCATCTGATCGCCTTCAACAAGCCGGCGGGCCTGTCCAGTCAGGGCGGGCGCATTCAGGCGCACACGCTGGACGACTTGCTGTGGGCCTTCGCTCGCTCGAACGGCAAGCGGCCGGAGTTGGTCCACCGGCTAGACCGAGACACCTCGGGCGTCATCCTGGCCGCAAAGACCAAGCCCGCCGCCGGTTTCTTCGGCAAGGCGATGCAGATGCGCAAGTTCCAGAAAACCTATCTGGCGCTTGTCGCAGAGGCGCCGGAGCCCAAGGCTGGCCGCATCACCTCCGCCCTGCGCCGCGAAGAGATCGGCCGTGAAAGCTATATGCGGGTCGTGGCGTTCGATGCGCCGGGCGCGCAAGGGGCCGCCAGCAGCTACCGCACTCTGGCCTCCGGTCAGGACGGGGCGGTGGTCGAACTCTCGCCCGAGACGGGGCGGATGCACCAACTCCGCGTCCACATGGCCTCCATCGGGCGTCCTCTGGTCGGCGATGTGCGCTATGGCGGGGCCCTGACCTTCGCCGGGCGCGCGGCGCCGCGGCTGATGCTGCACGCGGCGAAGCTGAGTTTTCCCCACCCCGACGGCGGCCGCGTGACTGTCGAGGCGCCGGAGCCTGAAGATTTCCAGTCCCTGCGCGAGGCCGCCGGCCTTTAGCAGATGCGGTGCGCCGCGCGGACGCTCGACCCTCGAGTCAACGCCGAGGATGACGGTGGAACTGCGAGAGACGCCGGCGCCGCTTCATCCCCTATTCAGCTTCACAGCGGAACAATCCGGCCGGCCCGCGCGCTGTTCGGGCGTGGGAGACACGCGCATGAAACGCCTCGCCATCGTCACGATCGCCGCTTCGGCCTTGGCCCTGACCGCCTGCGCCAGCCTGGCGCCCTATGGCCAGCAGATGGGACCGAACGGGCAGGGCTATTCCGACCAGCAGATCGAACGCGACCGTTTCCGCGTGACCTACAGAGGCGTCGGCGCGCCCGGCCCGGTGGCCGACATGGCCCTGTTCCGCGCCGCCCAACTGACGGTCGAGCAGGGCTACGACTGGTTCGAGGTGACGCAGCGCTGGATCGACGGTCGTCCCGAAAGCGCCGGTGGCGTGCGTCCCAGCGTGTCGGTGGGCGCCAGCTCGGGCCGTTACGGCGGATGGTCGACCTCGGGCGTCGGCGTCGGCCTCGGCTTCGACCTCAGCGGGCCGCAGCCGACATCGACGACGCTGGAGATCGTCATGGGGCGCGGCCAGCGCCCGGACCGTCGGGAAGCCTATGACGCGCGAGGGGTCCAGGACGCCATTCGTCCGCGCCTATAAGGGCCTGGAACAGCCCAGCGCGGGATCGCCGCAACCTGGCGGCCTTCGCAAATGACGTCGGAACAGTATAAGCCGCCAGCATGACACGTTTCTTGCTGGTGGCGATCGGCGGCGGCCTGGGGGCTATGGCCCGCTATGGGCTGGGTCTGGCGGCGGGCCGCCTGGCGCCGGGCGCGGCCTGGCCATGGGCGACCCTGACCGCCAATGTCATCGGCGGCCTGCTGATGGGACTGCTGACCGGCTGGCTGGCGTTGAAGGCGGGAGCGGGGCAGGAGAACATCCGCCTGTTCGCCGCCGTCGGCGTGCTGGGCGGGTTCACGACCTTTTCCGCCTTCTCGCTGGAAACGGCCCTGATGATCGAACGCCGTGAAATCGTCTCGGCTTTGGTTTATGCGGCGGGTTCGGTGGTTCTCGCCATCGCCGCCCTGTTCGTCGGCCTGATGATCGCGCGCAAACTGTTTACCGGAGTGGGCGCATGAGCCGCGAAGTCCAGACCCTCTATGTCGCCGAGGATGAAGACGACATCCGCTTGGATCGCTGGTTCAAGCGACGCTGGCCGCACCTGACCCATATCCAGGTCGAGAAGATGGCCCGCAGCGGCCAGATCCGCGTCGACGGCTCGCGCGTCAAACCGCAGGATCGCCTGACCGCCGGCGCCGCCGTGCGCGTGCCGCCGCTGCCCGAGGCCAATCCGCGCAAGCCCGGCGACCTGCATGAACTGACCGAGCGCGACATCGCCTACGCCAAGTCGCTGGTGCTGTACGAAGATCACATGGTCATCGCCCTGAACAAGCCGCACGGCCTGGCCGTGCAGGGCGGGACCAAGACGACCAAGCACGTCGACCGCCTGTTGTCGGCCTGGGGCGAGGGGATGGACCGGCCGCGGCTGGTTCACCGCCTGGACCGCGACACCTCGGGCGTGCTGCTGCTGGGCAAGGGGCCTGAAGCGGCCAAGCGTCTGGCCGGCGCCTTCGCCCGTCGTCAGGCCAAGAAGACCTATTGGGCCATCGTCATCGGCAACCCCAAGCCTTCGGCGGGCCAGATCGACATGGCGTTGAAGAAGACCGGCATCAACGACTTCGAGATGATGCGCCCGGCCGAGCCCAAGGACCCCAAGGCCGAACCGGCCGAAACGGCCTTCGCCACCATCAGCCGCGCCGCCCACCGCGCCGCCTGGATGGCCCTGCGCCCCTTCACCGGCCGGACGCACCAGCTGCGCGCACACATGGCGGCCATCGGCCACCCGATCCTGGGCGACCCCAAATACGGAGACGACAAGTCGCGCGAACTGTCCGGCCCGCTGAAGCTGCAGCTTCACGCCCGACGCATCGAACTGGATCATCCCGGCGGCGGCAAGCTGATCGTCGAGGCGCCGTTGAGCCCTGAGATGAAGGCCGGTTTCAACCACTTCGGCTTCTCCGAGGACGAGGCCGACGAGGATCCCTTCGAGGGCGTGCGGCGGATGCGATGAGTACCGCGCCGGGGGTTCATATGAGGCTCCAGCGGGCTCAGGCCCTGGCTCAGCAAGGCGACTTGACGGGGGCGCTGGCGGAGCTGGAGCAGGCGCCGCCGGCCGATCGCGCGGGCGTCCTGTCGTTTCAGGTCGATCTGCTGAAGGCGATGGAGCGTTTCGAGGACGCGTTGGCGATCCGGCGTGAGCAGGTCCAGGCGGCGCCGAACAGCGTCGCCGCACGGCACAATCTGGCCGCCCTGCTGGGCGACATGGGCCGCAATGCCGAGGCGGTCGAGACGGCGCATCAGGCATTCGCCAACGGTGGCGATGCGCCCGAGACCTGGCTGGTTCTGGCGCGCGCCCTATCCGGCTGCGCCCGGCTGGATGAGGCCGAAGACGCCTATCGCCGCGCCGTAGAACGCCGCCCGGCCTATGGCGAGGCGGTTCGCGAACTGGCCCAGCTGATCTGGATGCGCGGCGGCGATGTAGAGGCCGCCAGAGCGCCGGTGCTGAAGGCGCTGGCGACGGCGCCGGGCGACGGCGATCTGCTGACCTGTCTGGCCTTGGTGCTGATGTATGGCGGCGGCGATCCGCGCGAGGCGTGGGCCGAACTGACGCAGCGGGCCAAGGCGGGCGGCGCCCGTTCCGCGTCGGTCGAACTGGCGGCCGGACAACTGGCCCTGACCTTTGACCCGGCGCTCGCGATCGGACATGCGCGCAGGGTGACCGAGCTGGCGCCGCAGACGATCGATTCCTGGATCAGCCTGGCCGAAGCCCTTGTCGCCACGGGCGACGCCGACGGCGCCTTCGAAATACTGAACCAGCTTTCCGGCGCGCCGGTCGTCCATCAGAAGGTTCTGGCCCTGCACGCCACGGCCAGCCGGGTGAAGGGACAGGCCGATGCGCTGGGCCTCGATGATATGGACGGTCTTGTCAGCGCACAGACCATCGACACCCCGCCGGGCTGGAACGATCTGGGCGCCTATCTGGCGGACCTGCAGGCGGCCCTGCTGGCGCAGCACGCCTATCAGAACCATCCGCTGGGTCAGAGCCTGCGTCATGGGACGCAGACCCCGGTAGATCTGACCCTGGTCGATGATCCGTCCATCCGCGCCTTCTTCACCGCCATCGACGGGCCGATCCGTCGTCATCTGGCGCGGCTAGGGCAGGGCGGCGACCCGGTTCGGCGTCGCAACAGCGGCGATTACAGGCTGAACGGCTGCTGGTCCGTGCGGCTGGCGCCGGGCGGCTTTCACGAACACCACATCCACCCCAAGGGCTGGTATTCCTCCGCCTGCTACATCGACGTGCCGCCGGTGGTCGAGGCGGGCGGTCGCGAGGGCTGGCTGGCCTTGGGTCAGCCGCCGTTCCCGACGCCGCAGCCCCTGGAGCCGCTGCGGTATGAAAAGCCGCAGCCGGGCAAGCTGGCGCTGTTCCCGTCCTGCCTGTGGCACGGCACCGTGCCCTTTACCGGCGACCAGCCCCGTCTGTCCGTCGCCTTTGACATCGTGCCTGTCTGACATGATCGCTTCCGACGCTCCCCTCGCCGTCTTCGACATCGACGGCACCCTGGTCGACAGCCGCGCCTCGATCCATCGCGCGGCCTGCGAGGCGGCGCTGGTGCTTGGCCTGCCGGAACCGGGATACGACCGAGTGCGCCAGATTGTCGGTCTGAGCCTGCCTCACGCCCTGCATGTGCTGGAGCCGTCGCTGACCGACGCCGAACTGGCGGACTTCGTCGCGGCTTTCCAGGCCAGCTTCCGCGCCATGTACGAGGCGGGGCATGAGGAGCCGCTCTATCCCGGCGTCATGGACACCCTGCGGCGGCTGAAGCGCGACGGTTGGCGGTTGTCGCTGGCGACGGGGCAGAACCGGCGCGGGGTGGCTCGCAACCTGGCGCGGCCTGAGTGGAGCGAGCTGTTCCTGTCCAGCCACTGCGCCGAGGATGGACCCGGAAAGCCGGACCCGGCCATGCTGCGCGCCGCCATGCACGCTTGCGGCGCCGACGCCTCTTCGACCGTCATGATCGGGGACACCAGCCACGACATCACAATGGCCGTAGCGGCTGGGGTGCATCCGCTGGGGGTCGGCTGGGGGTTTCACACGGTCGAGGAGCAGGCGGCCGCCGGCGCGCTGCACATCGCCGCTGATTTTCCTGATCTGGAGGCGGCGCTCGATCGTTTCGCCTCGACCAAGCTGTTCGCCTAGAAGTTCATCATGTCCCACATTCCTCCGCTTGATCCCAACGTCGCCGCCCAGAAGGGCTTCCGTGAATCCGAGGAGCGCATCAAGCGCTTCTGGAAGGCCGCCGGGGTCGAAGCCCGCGAGAGCGGCTGGATCGTCCTGCTGGACGGCCGCGCGCCCAAGACGCCGGCCGGAAACGCCATCGTCCTGCCGACCGAGACCGCCGCGGGACTGGTGGCCGAGGAGTGGAACGATCAGGGCGAGCACCTGTTGCCGGCCACCATGCCCGCCACCCGTCTGGCCTCGACCGCCATCGACCGGGTCAGCCAGACGCGCGGTCCCGTGGCCGAAGAGATCGCCCGCTACGCCGGGTCGGACGTGCTCTGCTACCTGGCCGAGACGCCGTCGGGGCTGATCGAGCGCCAGCAGGCGGAGTGGGGGCCGTGGCGCGACTGGGCCGCGCGCGAACTGGGGGTCGAACTGCAACCGGTCGAGGGCATCATCCATCGGCCGCAGGCGCCGGAGGCTCTGGCGCGGGTCGAGGCCCTGGCGCTCGAGATGGACGACTTCGCCCTGACCGGGCTGGCGACGGCCGTGCCTCTGTTCGGCTCGGCGGTGCTGGGGCTGGCGGTGCAGCGCGGGGCGCTGGCGGGCGAGACGGCGCTGGACCTGTCGCGGCTGGACGAAGCCTTCACCGAGGAGCGCTGGGGCGTGGACGAAGAGGCGGCTGCCCGAACCGCTGCTCACCGCGCCGAAGCTGCGTTGCTGCAGCGGTGGTTCGAGGCGCTCAGATAACTTTCCGTCCTGGAAAGTTATGACTTGACGAAGTGGAAAGCCATCTTCATTTTCCGTTCTGGAAAGTGAGGGATTCATCCATGTCAGATACGCAAGACGCTAAGGCCGCTCTGGAGCAGATTCTCCAGACGCGCGAACAGGCGCTCGGAAAGATGAACTATTGGCCGTGGTGGTATGACGCCGGCTACGCTTTGTCGTGCGGGCTTCTGGTGGCGGGGCAGGGCTTCCCGACCGCGATCGGGATGGCCTGCGTGGTTGTCGCCATCGCCATTCTGGCGACGATCATGCGGGTTTGGCAGGATCGCACAGGCGTTTGGGTGAACGGATACGCACCGCGTCGCGCCCGCTGGGCCGCCTTTGGCCTGGCGGCGATCCTGATGGGATTGATGGGCGTCAGCATCTGGTTCGGCCGGGTGCAGGGCGTCGTCTGGGTTCCCTTCGCCAACGGTTTGGCGGCCGCCGCTCTGGGCGTCGTCGGCATGAGGGTGTGGATGCGCCTGTACCGCATCGACGTGCGGAGCCTGTCGTGAAGCCGCCGGTTTTCGATCCTGTGATCCATGCGCCGGGCAGGCTGCAGATCTGCGCCATCCTATCCGCCGCCGAAGCCGAGTTCGCGGTGGTGCGCGACGCCATTCAGGTGTCGGACTCCGTCCTGTCGAAACACGTGAAGACGCTGGAGGAGGCCGGTTACCTTGCTGTCCGCAAGGCGGCGCAGGGCGGGCGGCAGCGCACCTGGCTCAGCCTCACCGGGGCGGGCAAGGCGGCCTTCGCCTCCCATGTCGCCGAGCTGAGCCGCCTGGCGGCCATGACGGCGCCGATCAGCCCTTGATCAGCGCCGCCCGCTCGTCGGCCGTCAGCATCCGCCAGCGGCCTTCGGGCAGGTCGCCCAGCTTCACCGGGCCGATGCGGATGCGATAGAGGTCAACGACCTCCAGCCCGACCAGTTCGCACATGCGGCGGATCTGGCGATTGCGGCCCTCGCGCAGCAGGAAGCGCAGGCGCTGGGGCTCCATCTGGGTGACGCGGGCGGGCTTCAGCTGGCGGCCGTCCAGCTCCAGCCCGTGGCGCAGTTGGGACAGTTTGGCCTCCGTCACCTGACCGGCGACCCGGACCAGGTATTCCTTGTCGAGATCGGACTGTGGCCCGATCACCGCCTTGGCCACCACCCCGTCCGACGACAGCAGCAGCAGGCCGCGCGAATCCTCGTCCAGCCGGCCGACCGGGGGCAGGGAGGCGTCGCGCGCCGGGACTTCGCCTTCACCGACCTTGTTGGCGGCGGTCAACAGGCGCGCGGCGGGGATCTTGCCGGGTTCCGGCTGGCCCGAGACGTATCCGACCGGCTTGTGCAGCAGGATGGCGACGCCCGCCGCCAGCGCCGCCTCGCCCTTGTCGTTCAGGGTCAACGTCTGGCCCGGTTCGATCTTGCGGCCCGCGTCGCGCACCACCTCGCCGTCGATGCTGACCAGGCCATCCGCGATCAGCCCCTCGGCCTCGCGGCGCGAGCAGACGCCGGTCTGGCCCAGCCATTTGTTGATGCGGACGGGTTCTGCGCCGTCATAGGTGCGGACGAAGGCCATGAGCTGACTGACTCTCTGCGATGCGATCGGCTGTGTAGGGCGGGGTTGTGGGCTCAGGCAAGGCTGGCCGCCGCTCGCCAGAGCCCAGATTTTCCGCCTTTGTGTTTCAGGTCACGTTTTCGTCGCCAAGTTGACCTTGAGCATCATAAGCCTATATCAGCAGTCACCCTGATGATTTTGACACGTTCGCTGCCGATCGATTCGGATCGCGACGTTTGCCGTGTCTGACCGAATTTCGACACGCAGGGCGCGACGGTTTTTAGGAACTGTCCGCGAATATTGATCGATAACCTTTGAAGGAGACGTTTTGTACGCTCAACGCAAGACCGCGACCGGCCCTCGTTCCCGCCAATACGGCAACCGCCCCGCACCGACCCGCCTGCGCTTCGGCCTGATCATGCGCAAGGGCATGGATTTCGGCGAATTGGGGGACATGGAGACCGCTCTGCGCTTTGAAGGCGTGTCGCTGGCTCCGATCTCGTCGGGCGAGGGCAGCTTGAATTCCGGCGGGTTGACGGTTCTGGCCACGGCGACGGCCGACGACATCACCGGCGGCCGTGTTCAGGGCGTGGTGGTTCCGGGCGGCGACTCGGACGAAGCCGGCCTGGTTCAGGTCAAGGCGCTGGTGAGCCTGGCCAAGGCGCAGGGACTGCCGGTTCTGGCTTTCGCCGACGGCGTGGCGTTGACGGCCGAAATCTTTGGCCAAGCCGCCGATGCGCCGGGCGCGGCCTTCCGCGACGGCAAGGTCGCCCTGCTGAACGACCGCGCCGAACTGACGGCCGTCGTCGCCGCCATCTAAATCCGGCGGAAGATCAGGCTCAGGTTGTTGGCGGGCATGGCTCGCCGCAGCGTCAGGGCTAGGCCATGCGACCGGGCGAGCGTTTCGACCTCGCCCCGGTCGCGTAGGCCCCAGGCCGGATCGCGCGCCTTCAGGCTCTCGTCGAAGGCCGCGTTGGACGGCGCTAGCGGAACCTCCGCCTCGCGATAGGGGCCGTAGAGGTACAGCAGCCCACCGGGGCGCAGCAGCGACCGCCCGGCCAGTTGCATCAGGCCTTCGGCCGCCGTCCACGGGCTGATGTGGATCATGTTGATGCAGACGATGGCGTTGAGCCGCTCCGACGGCCAGCTGGCGTCGTCCAGCATGTCGACGGGCTGTGCAGGGTGCAGGTTTGCGACGCCTGTATGCGCCCGCCACGCCTCGATGCTGGCGCGGGCCTGAGGGCTGGGGTCGCTGGGGATCCAGTCCAGGCCGGGCAGGGCGGCGGCGAAGGCGGCGGCGTGCTGACCCGATCCGGCGGCGATCTCCAGCACCCGGCCCTGGGCGGGCAGATGGGCGCGCAGAACCTGAAGTATCGCCGCGCTGTTGCGTTCGGCTGCCGGCGAAATCAGAGCGTCAGGGGTGCCGGCCGATGTCGATATTGCAGAATCCATTGTCTTCACGCCGAAGGAGATAGCCCTTGGGGCGCGCTCTGACGATTTAATTGTGCGCGTGGGCGGCCTGGCCCGGATAACGGGGGAATGAAACGTGCAGCGGTTGACCTTACGTCCCGTCGGGTTCATTGCCCGCGTAACACAGCGTGATCAGCTTATTGCGTGACGGCGACGACAGATCGGCGCGCGCAGCTTCAGGAGAGCAAGACGTGACGCAATCGATTCCCGGACTCCATCCGGCGCCCACCGAACACAAGGGCCTTGTCGCCTGGGTGGAGCAGATCGCCGCCCTGACCAAGCCGGACCGTGTTCACTGGTGCGACGGCTCGGACGCCGAGAAGTCGGTCATCGTGGCCGACCTGATCGGCAAGGGCACGCTGAAGGAACTGGATCAGGCCAAGCGCCCCGGCTGCTACTACGCCGCCTCGGATCCCAAGGACGTGGCCCGCGTCGAGAGCCGCACCTTCATCTGCTCGCAGGACGAGGCTGACGCCGGCCCGACCAACAACTGGTCCGATCCGGTCGAGATGCGCGCCCGTCTGGACGGCCTGTTCGACGGCTGCATGAAGGGCCGGACGATGTATGTCGTCCCGTTCTGCATGGGACCGCTGGGCTCCAAGATCTCCGCCCTGGGCGTCGAGATCACTGACAGCGGCTATGTCGCCGTGTCGATGGGCATCATGACCCGCATGGGCAAGGGCGCGCTGGACATGCTGGGCGCCGACGGCGTCTTCGTCCCGGCCGTGCACACCCTGGGCGCGCCGCTGGCCGAGGGCCAGGCCGACGTGCCGTGGCCCTGCAACGACGACAAGTGGATCGTTCACTTCCCCGAGACGCGCGAAATCTGGTCCTACGGCTCGGGCTACGGCGGCAACGCCCTGCTGGGCAAGAAGTGCTACGCCCTGCGCATCGCCTCGATCATGGCCCGCGACGAGGGGTGGCTGGCCGAGCACATGCTGATCCTCAAGCTGACCAGCCCCGAGGGCGTGTCGAAATATGTGGCGGCCGCCTTCCCGAGCGCCTGCGGCAAGACCAACCTGGCCATGCTGCAGCCGGCGCTGGACGGCTGGAAGGCCGAGACGGTCGGCGACGACATCGCCTGGATGCGCTTCGGCGACGACGGCCGCCTGTACGCCGTGAACCCGGAAGCGGGCTTCTTCGGCGTGGCGCCGGGCACCAGCCGCAACACCAACAAGAACGCGCTGGAGACGCTGGCCAAGGACACCGTCTTCACCAATGTCGCCCTGACCGCCGACGGCGATGTCTGGTGGGAAGGCCTGACCAAGGAAGCGCCCGAAGGCCTGACGAACTGGAAGGGCCAGCCGCACGACCCGGCCTCGGGCGAGCCCGCCGCCCACCCGAACGCGCGTTTCGCGGTCTGGGCCGGTCAGTGCCCGTCCATCGCGCCTGAGTGGGAAGACCCGGCGGGCGTGCCGATCGACGCCATCCTGTTCGGCGGCCGCCGCGCCTCGGCCGTGCCGCTGGTGACGGAAGCCTTCGACTGGGAGCACGGCGTCTTCTTGGGGTCGACCGTGGCCTCGGAAGGCACCGCCGCGGCTGAGAACAAGGTCGGCGAACTGCGCCGCGACCCCTTCGCCATGCTGCCCTTCTGCGGCTACAACATGGGCGACTACTTCGGCCACTGGCTGAAGATGGGTCAGAAGACCGACGCCGCGAAGCTGCCGCGCCTGTTCTTCGTCAACTGGTTCCGCAAGAACGACGAAGGCAAGTTCGTGTGGCCGGGCTTCGGCGATAACGCCCGCGTGCTGAAGTGGATCGTCGAGCGTCTGGAAGGCCAGGCCGAGGCCGTGGACACCCCGGTCGGCCGCGTGCCGTCCAAGGATGCCCTGGACCTGTCGGGTCTCACGCTGTCAGACGCCGATCTGAAGATCCTGCTGGATGTCGACGCCGACGTCTGGACCGAGGAAGCGGCGCTGATCCCCGCCTTCTATGAGAAGTTCGGCGATCGCCTGCCCAAGGCCCTGTGGGACCAGCACGCCGCCCTGACCAAGCGTCTGGAAGAGGCGCGCGCGGCCAAGCTGGCTGCTGAATAAAACACCGCCATCGACGGTTGAAATCGGGGCGCGGGAGGTCGAAGGACATCCCGTGCCCCTTTCTAATTCTCCCGAACCTTCCTTCAACGCCGTGGTCATTGGCGCGGGCGCTCTGGGCCTGTGCGTGGCCGCGGAGCTGAGGCGACGCGGACGCCGCGTGGCGGTGGTCGACCCCGGCGGCGTCAACGCCTCGGCGGTGGCGGCGGGCATGATCGCGCCCGGGATGGAATGCGCCATCGATGATCTGTCGCCGGAAACGGCGCAGGTGCTGCGGCGAGCGCGCGACCTTTGGCCAGCCTTCGCCAAGGCGACCGGCGTGCGCCTGTATGGCGATGTAGCTGAATGGCGCGGCGGGGACGTCGCCGAACTGGCGGCGCGGATGAAGGCGCTGGGTTTTCAGCATGACTACGACGAAGCCTATGCGCGCCTGACCACGCACGAGGACGCCAAGGTCGATCCGCCTCAGGCCATGGCCGCCCTGGCGCAGGGGCTGACTCTGATCGAGGCGCGGGCGCAGCGCGTGGCGCGAGACGACAAGGGCTGGCGCGTCGAGACCCCGGCGGGGGCCTTCCGCGCCGATCATCTGGTGTTGGCGACCGGAGCCGAACCGGCGCTGGCGGGCCTGCCGGCCGAGGCTCAGGCGCTCGTGGCGCTCGTCACGCCTGTTCGCGGCCAGATCGGCCTGGTTTCGGAGGCTCTGGTCGACCATGTGGTGCGCGGGCCGGGCGCCTATGTCGCGCCTATGGGCGAGGGCAGCGTGATCGGGGCGACGATGGAGCCGGGCGAGCGGTCCCTGACCCCCGACGCCGCGCGCTGCGAAGCCATGCTGGCGGCGGCATGGCAGGTGCTGGGGCAGACGCCGCGCCCGCTGAGCATCGACTGGCGCGCAGGGGTGCGGGGGACGACGCCGGACGGCCTGCCGATGGCGGGGCAGGTCGCGCCCGGCCTGTATGTCGCGCTGGGGCCGCGACGCAACGGCTGGCTGCTGGGGCCGCTGGTCGGCGCCGTCATCGCCGATGCGACAGAGGGTCGGCCCGTCGCCGAGCCGACCCTCCATCCCTCGCGGTTTCTTTAGTCTTTGGGCGGGTCGAAGCGGATGGCCATGGTGACGCGGGCACCGTCCACAGCCTGTCCGTCCACCGTGCGCGGGCTGAGGCGGAAGTAGCGGCTCAGGCTGACCGCCGCCCGGCCGAACCCCTGATCGCCCGGCGTCTCTGACGTGACCGAACAGCCGGTCAGGCTGCCGTCCACGCGCACCAGACAGGACAGTTCCGCCACCCCGCCGACGCCGCGCGCCTCGGCGGCGGACGGATAGGCGCGCATCAACTGCTCCGCCGTGGGCCTGCGCACCCAGTCAGGCTGGGTGATGACCGGCGCGGGCTTGGGCGGTTCGGGCGTGACCGCCGTTCCGGTCGAAGGTTCGGCCGCAGGCGCGGTGATGTTGATGGCCAGCCCGGCGTCATGGCTGACGACGGGGGCGACCGGAACCTCCAGAGGGGCGACATCGCTGGGCGTGACCTGCGTCGGCCGGTGGATCGGCGGCGTCGGCGCGGGCGAGGCCTGGGGCGTCGTCTGCGGCTTGGGCGGCAAGGGCGGACGGATCAGATCGATGATGGTGGGCGGCGGCTCTGCCGGCGCGGGCGGGGCTTCGGCCATTTCAAACCGTTGCTGATACAGCCAGACGCCGGCGCCGACGTGGACCAGGGCCGAGGCGCCGATCATCGCCCACATCAAGGGGGACAGCGGCTTGCGGCGTTGTTGGAAGTCGAGGGGGCTGACCACGCCGTGGCCGCCCGCGATACGCATCATCATGACTTACGCGCCTCCTGTCGCGGGCCCTCCCCAGCGCCCCACGGAACGAAGTTCGCGCTTGGCTTGCGGCCTTATTGTGGCGCTTCGAATTGTTAATGGCGACGCTGCTGCGTTAAGGTTTGGTTTACCTAGGTTAGCGACCGTTCACACATGAGCGTGAAAGCGATTCCATCATCCGGCGGCGTGGAGGCGGCCATTCGGCGCGCCTCGACCTCGACCGGCGTGGACTTCGACTTTCTGATGAAGACCGCGCGTCGCGAAAGCGCGATGAACCCCAATGCGCGGGCGCCGACGTCTTCGGCCTCTGGCCTGTTTCAGTTCATCGAGCAGACCTGGCTGGGCACGGTGAAGCGGCACGGCGCCAAGCATGGCTACGGCCAGTATGCGGACCTGATCTATCAGGGCGGCGACGGGCGTTGGCAGGTGCGGGGCTCGGCCCGCAATGTCGTGCTGGACCTGCGCTTCGACCCCCACGCCGCCTCGACCATGGCCGGCGAATTGACCGCCTCCAACGCCGCCTATCTGCGCGGCCGCACGGGACGCGAGCCGAACGGGGGCGAGCTTTACGCCGCGCATTTCCTCGGCCCGGCGGGCGCGGCCAAGCTGATGGAGGCCATGCAGACGCGGCCCCAGTCCAGCGCCGCGGCCCTGTTCCCGGAAGCCGCCTCGGCCAACCGCTCGATTTTCTACCGCAACGGTCGGGCCGTATCGGTGGCCGAGGTGCACGCCAATCTGCAGCGCACGGCGGGCGAGGTCGCGCCTGCCGCAGGCGTCGGCGCCGTCAAGGCTGGACCCGAACTGGGCGACAAGGAGCGCGCGCTGGCCGCGCGACTGGATCGTCTGAAGCAGGATCAAGGCCTGCTGGCCCTGCTGCTGGGTCAGGACGGGCAGGGGACGGGTGGCGGCTTCGGCGGCGCCTATGGACCGCCGCCGGACAGGTCGGTCTGAAGACCTTTGTTCGGCCGTTATTCCTAACGAGGCTTTAACTATGTAACGCTATGGGTGACGATTGATTCTTCGCCGCCCTGAGCCTCATCCATGACCGCCTACCGGGCCCGCCTGACGGAAAGCGACATCCGGCGCCTGATCAAGTCCGACGTCGAGGACGAACGGGCGGCGGCGGCGCACAAGCTGTTGCGCAGCATCGATCGCATGACGCTGGACGAGGCCGAACGGGCCGCGGCGCAGAAGATTCTCACAGTGCTGGCCGTCGATGCGGCTGAACTGGTGCGCCGCGCCCTGGCGGTGACGCTGAAGGCCTCCAGCCTGATGCCGCGCGACGTGGCGCGCCGCCTGGCGGCCGATGTGGACAGCGTGGCCCTGCCGGTCATCAACTGCTCGCCTGTCTTTTCCGACGATGATCTGATCGAGATCGTCCGCGCCGGGTGCGCGCTGCGTCAGGCCGCCGTGGCCTCCCGTCCAAAGGTGCCGCGCGATGTGGCGACCGTCCTGGCCGCCGAGGGGCGACAGGAGGCAGTGCTGGCCCTGGCGGCCAACGACAACGCCGACCTGTCCGAGGAAGCGCTGGGCGTGGTGGTCGATCGCTTCGGTCATGCGCCGGAGATCGTATCGGCTCTGGCCTATCGCCAGGTTCTGCCGCTGTCGGTGACCCAGCGTTTGGTGGACCTCGCCGCCGACGCCGCGCGCGAGCATCTGATCACCCGCCACGCCCTGGCGCCTGAAACCGCCATTCGGTTCGCCGATTTCGCGCGGGAGCGGGCGACCGTGGACCTGATCGATCAGGCGCGGACGGCGACCGACCTGCCTGCCTTCGTCGCACGCCTGTATGGGCGAAAGGCGCTGACGCCGTCGCTGCTGCTGAGGGCGCTGGCGCGCGGGCAAATGAGTTTGCTGGAGCACGCCCTGGCCGAACTGGCCGGCACGCCGCATCACCGCGCCTGGCTGATGGTGCACGATGCGGGGCCGCTGGGGTTCAAGGCCCTTTATGACCGGGCGGGGATGCCGCCGCGACTGTTTCAGGCGTTCCGCGCGGGCGTGGACACCTGGCGCGCGCTTCAGGCCGAGGGCGGCGACACTTCGGGCGAGCGCTTCCGTCAGCGCATGCTGGAACGCTTCCTCAGCCAGCGTCCCGACGCCGCGCGCGAAGACCTGGCCTATCTGATGGAGCGTCTGGATCGCCCGGCGCCCGAGATGCAGGCAGCGGCCGGCGCGGCATAGAAAAAGGGGCGTCCGACCGAACGCCCCTTCGTTATCTACGAGACTAAGGCCTCAGCCGAGATGCTCGGCCACCCGCGCTTCCAGCGTCTCGGCCAGATCGCGTCCCACCGGGTGTTCGTCGGTTTGAATCTCATCGCGCACCACGGCCTTGATGGCGTCGATATGGGCGTCAACGAGGGGCAGGGGCGCCTGCAGCCGCTTGTCCGCGTCGTCCAGTATCCGGCACAGGGAGCCGGCGATGCGCGTCACCAACGGATATTGATAGGTCGCGCCGAGGCCTTTCAGATCATGGGCGCGGAAATACAGCGCCTCGGCCGTTTCGGCCGTATAGCCCTTTGCGCGGATGTCGGCCTGGGCCTGATCAAGCTTGGTCAGTTCGTCCTGCAGCCACTGGCCGAACTGGGACGACATCGCCTTCAGCGCCTCTTCCGCCTTGGCGATGGCGTTGGCGTCAATACCGCCGAAGCCGCCGCCCACCTTGGCGCGCAGGGCGTTGGGCGGGCGAAAGACGTTGGACGAATTGCTCACGGGCGGACTCCTGAACTGTAAAATCCAATCTGCCGCGAGAGTTCTAAAAAATCGTGACGTTCAGGAGGCGAACTGCTCGGCCATCACGCGCTCCTCATAGGACCGGCCGGCGTCGAACAGCATGGTCAGGGCGATGTCGCGACGCTCGCGCACCTCGACGCGCGTGACGCGCCGCACTTCGAAGTTGTCGGCGGTGGCGCTGACGGGGCGCTTGTCGGCCTCCAGCACCTCGAAGCGGACGCGGGCCGTGTGCGACAGCAGCGCCCCGCGCCAGCGCCGGGGACGGAAGGCGCTGATGGGGGTCAGAGCCAGGCTGGGCGCATCGAGGGGAATGATGGGCCCGTGCGCCGATAGATTATAGGCGGTCGATCCCGCCGGCGTCGCCACCAGACAGCCGTCGCAGGTCAGTTCTTCCAACCGCACCTTGTCGTTGATGCTGATGCGCAGCTTGGCGCTCTGGCGCGTCTGGCGCAGCAGGGAGACCTCATTGATCGCCAGGCCGCTGTGGACCTGACCGCTCTCGGTCCAGGCGTCCATCTGCAGCGGATGCAGCACGGTGCGATCCGCCTGGATCAGGCGGTCCAGCAGGTCGTCTTCCTCATAGTCGTTCATCAGGAAGCCGACCGAGCCGCGGTTCATCCCGTAAACCGGCGTCTGCAATTGCAGGTTGTTGTGCAGGGTTTCCAGCATGAAGCCGTCGCCGCCCAGGGCCACGATCACCTCAGCCTCGGCGACGGGAACGGAGCCATAGCGTTCGGTCAGCCGCAGGCGCGCTTCTTCGGCCTCGGGCCGGTCGCTGGCGAGGAAGGTGACGGCGGTGGGGCGGAAGGGCTGGCTCACCAGCCTAGGCAAGCGGAGCCGGGGCCGCCTGTCAAACGGGATGACCGTCTTCAGGCGCCATCAGCAGCTGGAATTCATAGGCCGCCTGCGCCGCCGAGCGATGCGCCAGGCGCCAGTCGCCGCCATCGGGATCATGCGGGAAGCCGTTGTTCATCCGCCGCACCTCGTTCAGGACTGCAGGGAAGGCCGCGCGATCGAGGCCCGCAGCGGTGCAGGCCAGAAACAGCGGGCGGGCGGTGTCGGCCCGCAAGGCGCGACGCACCTGATCCAGATCCAACCGGGCCAGGCGGCTCAGGGCGTGGATGAAGACCTCCAGTCGGTCTTCGCGCAGGGCGCGGATCAGGGTGGCGGGCCGAAGCTGGTCCGAGGCCTGAAGCTTGGCCGTCAGGCGGGCGGCGGCGACGTCGGCGGGCGCGGTTTCCTGTGCGGCGGTGTGCGCCGCCTCGGCCAGCCGCGCTGGATCGAGGGTGAAGCGGTCCATGATGGCCTGGCGCAGGGCCTCGCCCACCCACTGATACAGGCGCGCGCCCAGTTCAGGCGTCATCTGCGGGTGGCGGGCCAGGGGCGCGCGCAGGGCGGCCAGTTCCCGCGACCGGCTGACCAGTCGGCTCATGCCTTCGGCGCCCAGGGCCGCCGTGCGGTTCGAGGCCAGCGCCGTCAGCACGGTCGGATCGTCGGCGCTGATGATGGCGCGGGCGACGGCGGCGCCGAGGCCAGGCCTCAACGCGACCTGGATGCGGTGATCTAGCGACGCCTCGGCCAGCAGGGTCAAAAGGTCGTCGTCCTGCAGCAGGGGGCTGGCCGCGATGACCGGGCGGGCGATTTCTATGGCGTCGGCGGCCAGCATTCGCACCAGGGCGACGGGAACCCAATCCGCATCCGCCAGTCGTTCCGACAGGGCCTGGCGAATATCCGCCTCAACCACACGGACAAGAGCGATGAAGGCGTCGCCGAGCGCCTGGGGCGCGCGATCGCGCCCTCCGGTCGAGCGATACAGATCCGCCACGCCGATCAGCAGGCCGTGCTGACGCTCCGGCGGCTGTCCCTTCGCCAGGTCGACCAGTTGTTCAAGACTGTTCAGAGGCAGGGCGCCGTGCGTCTGCGGTCCGTTGCGCGTCACATTGGTGGGTTCCACGTCGCCCTCGCGGAAGAACTGCCTGCCCCTGAGGCGAAGGCACCTTGAGGCGGGGCTGTGAAAACAGGGTTAACGAAGTCTTGGGAAAGCGCGGCCTTGCGTCTTGACGCCGACGCCTGCCGGGGGGACGTTCACCTGAACGCTGATCAGGGGAGTGGTCATGGCGGATGGGATAAGCGGGGCGCCCTCGTTGCAGGGGCGGGTTTCGGAAGACGAATGGCGCACGCGCGTCGAACTGGCGGCCCTTTATCGGCTGGTGGCTTTGCACGGGTGGGACGACATGATCTTCACCCACATCTCGGCCCGCGTCCCGGGGCCCGAGACGCATTTTCTGATCAATCCCTACGGCTGGTATTTCGACGAGATTACAGCGTCGTCGTTGGTAAAGGTCGATCTGGACGGCAACATTGTCCAAGAGACCGACAGCTTCATCAATCCGGCGGGTTTCACCATCCACTCGGCCGTCCATGCGGCGCGCGAGGACGCGCATTTCGTCATCCACCTGCACACGGTGAACGGCGTCGGGGTGGCGGCCCAGAAGGACGGCCTGCTGCCCATCAGCCAGAACGCCTGCCTGTTGCAGCATCAGGTCGCCTACCACGGCTATGAAGGCCTGGCGCTGAACCATGACGAGCGCGAGCGTCTGGTCGCGGACCTGGGCGACCGGTCGCTGATGCTGCTGCGCAATCACGGCACGATGGCGGTCGGCAACACGGCGGCGCAGGCCTGGGTCGGCATCTTCTTCCTGGAACGCGCCTGCGCCCAGCAGGTCGCCGCCCTGTCGGCCGGTCGCGACAATGTCCTGATCGCCCCGGACGCCGCTCAAGCCGAGACCAAGGAACAGGGACGCGGCATCGGCTTCGTCTCATCCCTGGCCTGGCCCGGCGCTCTGCGTCAGCTCCAGCGAAAATCGCCCGGCTACGACGCGTGAGGCCGCTGGGGGGCGGATCAAGGCGCAGCCCGATCGGCCTTCTGGCCGGTCTGGCGTGCATCGCTGTCGGCTGCCCGGCCCATGCGGGCGCCTGGAACCTGCCCAAGGGAGAAGGGCAGGCGATCGTCAAATATGAGACCATCCGCGCGGACCAGGCCTTCACTTCCGATGGCGAACGGGTTGACCTGTCGCACGACCGGCTGGACCGCTCCCTCTCCATCTTTGCCGAGTATGGGCTGGACGACCGCTTCACCCTGCAGATGAAGGGCGAGTGGCAACAGGGGCGCGACGCCTTCGTCGACTATCAGGGACGCGGCCCGATTGAGATCGGCGTGCGCTGGCAGGCCTATCGCGATACGCGCAACGCCGCCGCCGTCTATGTCGGCTACGCTCAGGGCGGCGAGGGGCGCAACGCCGGCTATGCGCCGCCCGGCGCCGGCGATCACGACTGGGAGGCGCGGGTGATGGCGGGGCGCAGCCTGGGCGCCGACGGGCAGGGCGGCTTCATCGAGGCGCAGGCGGCGCGGCTATGGCGCGCGGGGCTGAATGACGAGACGCGGCTGGACGTGACGGCGGGCCTGTATCTCGCGCCGGACTGGCTGCTGCTGGGCCAGGCCTATGCCGGAGCGGCGGATAAAGACGGGCCGCGCTGGCTTTCGCTGGAAACATCAGTCGTGCGACGACTCGGCGATTGGAGCCTGCAGGCCGGCTGGCGAACGGCGGTCGCAGGGCGCGAAACTCCTGCGGGGCAGGGGCCCGTTATCGGAATTTGGCGACGCTTTTGAAGCAAATTTGCGCGACGGAATCAGAGAGGACCCTCGTTACAGATACGTTATTTGCGTAACGGCGATGACCCGTTAAGCGATAGCGCTTGTTGTGGGGGAGACTGCGTCGCGTGTTCAAACGCCATTTTTTCATTATCGGCGCGGCCTGTCTGTTGGGGCTGATGATCGTCGCGGCGGTCTTGAAGATCGCCTTCAGCGACGGCGGCGCAGGCGATCGCAAGGGTCCGCGCGGGCCGGGCGCCGGGCGCGGCCAGGTGGTCGCCGAGGTCGTGGCCCAACGTCGTGAGTTTGCGGACCAGATCCGCGTTTTGGGCGTGGCGCGAGGGCGTCGCTCGGTCAACATCACCTCCAACACCACCCAGTTGGTGACCCAGGTCATGTTCTCTGATGGGCAGGCCGTGGCGGCGGGCACGCCCCTGGTCGAGTTGCAGGCGCGTGAGGAAGACGCAGACCTGATCCGCACCCGGGCCCAGCTGGAGAACGCCCAGCGCGAGTACGACCGCTACCGCATTCTTGCCGAGCGCGGCGTAGCGCCGCGCGTCATGGCCGAGACGGCGGAAACGGCTCTGAAGACGGCGCAGGCCGCCGTGGCGGCGGCGGAAGCCCGTCGCGGCGACCGCATCCTGCGCGCGCCTTTCGCCGGCGTGCTGGGGCTGACCTCTGTGACGCCGGGGACCCTGATCTCGCCGGGTTCGGTCATCACCACTCTGGACGACATCAGCGGCGTGCGCGTCGATTTCCCGCTGCCGGAGCGCTATCTGGGCGTGCTTCCGGTGGGGGCGTCGCTGACGGCCACGACGGACGCCTTCCCTGGCGAAGAATTCAACGGGCGCATCGCCTTGTTGGACACGCGCGTCAACGAACAGACCCGCGCTATCATCGCCCGCGCTGAATTCACCAACCCTGGCAATCGCATCCGCCCCGGCATGATGATGCGCGTCGCCGTTCAGCAGGGCCGCCGCCAGAGCCTGGCCGTGCCTGAGGCCGCCGTTCAGTATGAAGGGCAGGGCGCCTTCGTCTATCGCATCGCGCGCGGCGAAAAGGGCTCTACCGCCCAGCGGGTCGAGGTCCAGACGGGCGCCGTCGAGGGCGGCTATGTCGAGATTGTTTCGGGGCTGGCCAACAACGACCACATCGTCGCCTCAGGCCTGAACCGCATTCAGCCCGGCGCTCATGTCACCGTCGAGGGTGAAGCCGCTCAAGGGCGTGCTCCGAGCAAGGGCGGCGCCCGCGCGACGCAGGCGGCCCGCCCATGATGCTGTCCGATGTTTCGGTTCGGCGCCCCGTCTTTGCGGCGGTGGCGGCGATCGTCCTGTGCGTCATCGGCCTGGCGGCCTTCTTCTTCCTGCCGGTGCGCGAGCTGCCAGACGTGGACCCGCCGATCGTCTCGGTCAGCACCGGCTACGCGGGGGCCTCCGCCGAGGTGATCGAAAGTCGGATCACCGAGCCGATCGAGCAGCAGATCGCCGGGATCCAAGGCGTCCAGCGTATCAACTCGACCAGTCGCGACGGCCGATCCAACGTCAACATCGAGTTTTCGCTGGATCGCAACATCGACGACGCGGCCAACGACGTGCGCGACCGCATCTCGCGCGTGCTGGGCCGTCTGCCGGACCAGGCGGATCCGCCCGAGGTGGCCAAGGCCGACTCCGACAGCCAGCCCATCCTGATCATGTTCCTGCGTTCCACGACGATGGATCGTCTGGAGCTGACCGATTACGCCCGCCGCTATCTGGTCGACCGCTTCGCTACCGTGCCGGGCGTGGCCCAGGTCAATATCTTCGGCGAGCAGCGCTACGCCATGCGTATCTGGCTGGACGCCGGGGCGATGGCCGCGCGCGGCCTGACCGTCACCGACGTCGAGACCGCCCTCAACAACCAGAACGTCGAACTGCCCGCCGGCTCGCTGGAGTCGGCGCAGAAGGACTATACCGTCCGCGTGGCGCGCAACTACGCCGACCCGGCGGATTTCGCTCAACTGCCGATCGGCACGCGCGGCTCTGCCTCGACCGCCACCGGCGCGCAGGCGTCCGGTACTCTGGGCGCGGCGTCGGCGGCCATGACCAATGGCGTCACCGGCGCCCTGATCGGCAACGCCGCCTATGTCACCCGGCTGGGCGACATCGCCCGGATCGAGGAGGCGCCCGCCGAAGCGCGCCGTCTGTTCCGCGGCAACGGCATCGACCAGATCGGCCTGGCCATCACCCGTCAGGCCCAGTCCAACGACCTGCAGATTTCTGAAGGCGTGCGTAAGCTGATGGAGGAGGTGGGCCCCAGCCTGCCGCCGGGCACGACGCTGGAGATCGGTTCGGACAACTCGGTCTTCACCTCCCACGCCATCGACGAGGTGTGGGTGACGATCGGCATCTCCATGGCCCTGGTGGCTCTGGTCAACTTCATCTTCCTGGGCAGCCTGCGCGCCGCGATCATTCCGTCGGTCGTAGCGCCCATTTGCCTGCTGGCGACCTTCATCGTCCTGGCGCCGCTGGGCTTCTCGCTGAACCTGCTGACCCTGTTGGCTCTGGTTCTGGCGATCGGCCTAGTCGTCGACGACGCCATCGTCGTGGTCGAGAACATTCAGCGCCGCCTTGACGGCGGCGAGCCGCCGCTGGTCGCGGCTGAGCGCGGGGCGCGCCAGGTCTTCTTCGCCGTGGTGGCGACGACCGTCGTCCTGCTGTCCGTGTTCGCGCCTCTTCTGTTCCTCCCGGGCTACGTCGGACGGCTGTTCGTCGAGCTGGCGGCGGCGATTGCGGCGGCGGTGGCCTTCTCGGCCTTCCTGGCGCTGAGCCTGTCGCCGATGCTGGCGTCCAAAATCCTGAAGCCGGCGCAGACCGGCGGCTGGGTCGCGCGACGCGTGGATGCAGGCATGGAAGCGCTGAAGCGGTCCTACGCCGCTTCGCTGGACGCCTTGCTGGGCCGCCGGGTCGCTGTCGGCGGGGTGGCCGCTTTGATCGTCCTGGTGGCGGCGGGCGCGACCGGCATCTTCCTGCATCTGCCCAACGAACTGGTGCCGAACGAGGACCGCGGCCGCGTCACCGTGCGGATCGCCGGGCCGGAAGGCACGGGCTTCGACTATACGCGCGAGATCATGCTGGGGCTCGAGCCGCTGCTGGCCGAGTATCGCGAGAACGGCGAGGCGGCCAACTACATGATTTCCTCGCCAGGGTTCGGCGGCTCCGGCTTCAGTTCGGGCAGCGCCGTGCTGAACCTGGCTGACTGGTCCGAGCGCGACCGCTCGGCGGACGAGATCGCCCAGGAGCTGAACGGCAAGCTGCGCAACCAGACCGGCGCACAGGTCAACGCCTCGACGCCCGGCGCCTTCCAGCGCGGCGGTGGCAACTCCAACTCGATCGACATGATCGTCACGGGGTCGGAGTATTCCGCCATCTATAACTGGCTGCAGCCGATCCTGGCGGCGGCGCAGGACAACCCCGGCTTCTCGCGTCCGCGCCTGAACTATGAGCCGAACGCGCCTCGCCTGCTGGTCGACGTCGATCCGCAGAAGGCGGCGGCGCTCGGCGTCTCGTCACAGCAGATCGGCCGCACGCTGGAGACCATGTTCGGTTCGCGCCGCGCCACGACCTACATCAAGGGCGGCCAGGAATATGACGTCATCCTGCAGACCGACCGCGACAGCCGCCGCGAGGTTTCGGACCTTGAGGCGCTCTATGTCTCGACCGGCACGGCGCAGCTGGTGCCGCTGTCGGCGGTGGTCACCACCAAGACTTCGGGCGACACGCCGGATCGTCGCCGTCTGGATCGCCAGCGCGCCATCACCCTGCAGGCCGACCTGAACCCCGGCACCACCATCGATGACGCCGTTCAGTTCCTGATGGCCGAGGCCGCCAAGCAGCCGCAGGGCGTGACCAATATCCGCTGGGGCGGCGCGGCCCGCGACCAGCAGGAGGCGGGCAGCGCCGTGGGCTGGGCCTTCGCCCTGGCTCTGCTGCTGGTCTTCCTGGTGCTGGCGGCCCAGTTCGAGAGCTGGATCACCCCGGCGGTCATCATGCTGACGGTGCCGCTGGCGGCGGCGGGCGGGCTGTTCGGCCTGCTGATGGCGGGTTCCAGCCTGAACATCTACAGCCAGATCGGCCTGATCATCCTGATCGGCGTCGCGGCCAAGAACGGCATCCTGATCGTGGAGTTCGCCAACCAGCTGCGCGACCAGGGCCGGAGCATCCGCGAGGCCATCATCGAGTCCTCCAGCTTGCGTCTGCGCCCGATCATCATGACCTCGATCGCCACCGCCTTCGGCGCCCTGCCGCTGGTGCTGTGGCAAGGCGCGGGGGCGGGCAGTCGTCAGACCATCGGCGTGGTGATCTTCACCGGCGCCATGTTCGCCACGGTGCTGACCCTGTTCGTGGTGCCGGTGATCTACGGCGTGCTGGCGCGCTTCACCAAGTCGCCGGAATACACCGCCCGCAAGATCGAGGAGTGGGAAGCGCAAGAGAAGCGCCAGGGCGTCCAGCCGGACATGAGCCCGGCGGAATAGACCGCTCTGGTCCTTGCATATGCGAAGGGCGGCGGATCTCCATGGTCCGCCGCCCTTTTGCTTGTCTGGCTGTCTCGGCTCACTCGGCCTGGGGTTTGAACCCCGTCTCGACCTTCAGGAAGGCGATGACGTCGCGGCGGTCCGTGGCGTCGGGCAGGCCGGCGAAGCTCATCTTGTTGCCGGGCAGGAAGGTGCGGGGGTTCTGCAGCCAGTGGTCCAACGTCTCGGCGTCCCAGGTGAAGCCCGCCGTGCGCATAGCGTGGGAATAGCTGTACTTTTCCTTTGCCCCGGCCTTGCTGCCGAACACGCCATAGAGGTTGGGCCCCGTCATGTTCGGCCCGCCCGGCGTGATGGTGTGGCACGACCGGCAGCGCGCGAAGGCGCGGCGGCCGTTGTCCAGGTCGGCCTCATTATAAGGCGCGGGCAGGGCGGCGAGCAGGGCCAGCTTTTCGGCTTCGCTGGGCGACGGCACCTTGGGCGCGGCAGGCGCGTTGTCGGCTGCGGGCGCGGCGTCGTTCGGGCCGCAGGCGGCCAGCGTCAGCACGGCGCTCAGGGCGACAGCTGGGGCCGCGATGTTGCGGATCGAAGGAAAGGACGAAAGACGAGACATGACGCACTCCTAAGCCAACGATCATGCTTACCCCATGAAGGCGCCGCCGCAATGGACAGCTTGTCCAAGCCAGCCAGGAGCGTCAGCGCCCGGTGGTCAGCTTCACAACGACATGGGCGGTGGTTTCGATGATGGCTTCGGGCGTGTCGGCGCGGCGCATCAGGTCGAAACCGGCGGCGACGGACTCCACCAGGTTCGCGGTCTCATAGGAGGCCAGGCGGGGATTCAGGCCTTCGGGGTGCAGGCCGTTGGCGTGGGCCTGGGCGATGCGGCGCTCCAGCGCCAGGTGAAGGCGACGCAGGCGCCGGATACGGCTTTCGGCGAAGGCGGGCTCGCCCATGTCGGCCAGCATCTGTTCGACGCGCAGCACCGGCCCGTGGTCGTTCCAGAGGTTCAGCACCTCCAGCACATACGCCCGCGCGGCCTCGAACGCCCGGTCGCCCGACCAGTCCGCGTGGATGTGGGCGGCCAGCCGCTGAAAGTCCTCGCCCGCCTCTTCGCACAGCAGTTGCAGGCCTTCCTCGACCGAGGCGAAGTAGGTGTAAAAGGTCGGCGCCGATACGCCCGCCGCCATGGCCACGTCGGCGGCGCGAATCTCGCCCAGATGTTTGGTGTTCAGCAGGGCGCGCAGGGCGTCCAGCAAGGCGCGGCGGGTGCGCGCGCCGCGCGTTCGGATCCTGTGACCCAGTTTGTTGGTCGTCTCGGACATGGGGGAGGCCGCGAGAGTGGTGCCGGTTGCAGGAATCGAACCCGCGACCTTCGGTTTACAAAACCGCTGCTCTACCAGCTGAGCTAAACCGGCGTGGCCCGCCTTATGCTGGCGGAATCTCTTTGACGCAAGCACACTGATTGAATGCCCACGCTGCCCTATCTCGCGCCCATCGTCATGCTGGCCCTATCGAACGTCTTCATGACCTTCGCCTGGTACGGCCATCTGAAATTCGGGGCCAAGCCGCTGTGGATCGTGGTCTTGATCAGCTGGGGCATCGCCTTCTTCGAATACTGGCTGGCCGTGCCCGCCAATCGCATCGGCCATCAGGTCTATTCGGCGGCCGAGTTGAAGACCATGCAGGAGGTGATCACCCTGCTGGTCTTCGCGATCTTCTCGGTACTCTATCTGGGCGAGAAGCTGACGGTCAATCACCTGATCGGCTTCGCCCTGATCGCCGGCGGGGCCTTCTTCATCTTCAAAGGGCCGATGTAGGAGACGCTCAGTCGAGCGCGGCGGCGATCTTCCGGGCCAGGATTTTCAGCTCTTCGGCGTCGGCCATCGGGGCGTGGCCATGGCCTTTCATCGGGCGGTCGGACCAGCGCGGCACGATGTGGAAATGCAGGTGGAACACTGTCTGGCCGCCTGCGTCGCCGTTGAACTGCATCAGGCTGAGGCCTTCGGGCTTCAGCGCCTTCTCGACCGCGCGGGCGGTGCGCTGCACGGCGGCCGTCAGCTTGGCCAGCGCCTCGGGTTCGATCTCCAGGATGTTGCGGGCGGTCGAGGTCTTGGACACGATCAGGACGTGGCCCTCGGACTGGGGGAACACGTCCATGAAGGCCAGGACGTCGTCGTCCTCCCACACCTTCACGCTGGGCATGTCGCCGCGCAGGATCTTGGCGAAGATGTTGTCCGGGTCGTAGGCGCCGTGAAGGCTCATGGAAGTCTCCTTCGGGATAGGGCGGCCAGCCTAGCAGGCGATCCGGCCCGACGCACGGAGCGGAACGCCGCGATATGCGCTTATATGGTCAAGGTTCAACCGACGGAGGCGTCATGCTGGGTTTCATCGTTCAGGCCGTGGTTACGGCTATCGGCCTGTGGGCTTCGGCCAAGCTGGTGCCGGGAGTAGAGTTCACCTCGACCGGCTCGCTGGTCGCGGCGGCGATCATTCTGGGCCTGGTCAACGCCTTCGTGCGGCCGTTGATGGTGATCCTGACTTTGCCGCTGACCATCGTCACCTTCGGCCTGTTTCTGCTGGTGGTGAACGCGGCCATGATCGGGCTGACGGCCATGTTCCTGGGCGGCTTTGTCGTCGACGGTCTGTGGGCGGGGATCGGGGCGGCCATCGTCACCGGCGTAGTCAGCTGGATCGCCGGCGCCCTGTTCGGAGGCATGGCTGATCGGGCCTGACGATCTATCCTGAAGGCCTTTGACGAGGCCGCTCGGATGCTGTCGCGGGCGACGGGACGGCGTTCCACGCTCATTCAGGACGAGGCCGGGGGCGCCGGGAAGCGCCGCCTTAGCTGGGACGCACCACCATGCAGGTGACGCGGCGTTCCGACAGGGCTTCGCACGCCGCCTCGGCCGCCTGCTGGGTCATGCCGGTGAAGCGCGAGCGATACCAGCCGTTGGCCGTCTGCACGTCACGCTGGGCGTTCGAGAATTGGCCGGAGAAGCGGCGGCTGATGTTGTTCAGCCAGTCGCGGGCCACGGCTTCTTCGCGGAAGGCGCCGACCTGGACGGTCCAGCGACCGGCCGGAGCAGGGGCGGCGGCCCGCGCGGGGGTGTTGCGGGTCGCACGGGCAGGGGCCGCCGACGTCGCAGCCGATCCGCCGTTCAGCGCGGCGGTGAGGTTTTCGGGCGGGCGGTTCTCGGCGCGGCGGGCCGACGGCGGCGGCGTCACCTCGGTCGGCAGGCTGCGCGGCGGCGGACCGGAGACATAGGCCACTTCGGTCGAGCCGCTGGCGCCTTCGCCGTCCTCGTCGGATAGGGAGGCGTAGGCGACCGTGGCGGCGGGCTCGCTGCTGATCCCATAGCCGCGCTGTTCGAAGAAGGCCTGAGCCAATTGGATGGTCTCGCCCTGACTGCGGCGACGTTGGACCTCGAAGCCGGTGTCCATCAACTCAGCAACGTGAGCGTTGCGGCTGGCGGTCGAGCGTCCGCCCATGACGATGGTGATCAGCCGCTTGCCGTCGCGCACGGAAGACGCCGCCAGATTATAGCCCGAGGCGTTGGTGAAGCCGGTCTTGATGCCGTCATAGCCGCGCCCGGTGGCCAGCAGGCCGTTGGTGTTGCGGTAGTCGCGGCCCTTGTAGAACCAGTCGTGCAGGCCGAGGTAGCGATAGTATTGCGGATAGTCGCGCATCACCGCGCGGCTAAGGATCGACAGGTCGCGCGCCGTGGTCGCCTGGCGCGTGTCGGGCAGGCCGTTGGCGGTGGTGAAGCGGGTGTGCTCCATCCCCAGCTCGCGCGCCTTCTCCGTCATCATCTGGGTGAAGCGGCCTTCGGAGCCGCCGATGTGTTCGGCGATCACCACGGCCATGTCGTTGGCGCTGCGGACGGCCGTGGCGCGCATCGCGTCGTCCAGACTGATCGTCTGACCGGCCGCCAGGCCCAGCTTGGACGGCGGCTGAGAGGCCGCCCGAGGCGAGACGGTCAGGTTGTCGTCCAGCTTGACCTTGCCCGACTCCAGCGCCTCGAACGCCAGATACAGGGTCATGACCTTGGTGATGGAGGCCGGATACCGGCGAGCATCGGCAAAGCGTGAGAACATCACCTCGCCCGAGGCGGCGTCCACCACAATGGCCGCGTATCGGCTGTCCGAGGACTGGGCTTCCGGAGGAGCGACGCCGACCGTCGGCGTCAGGACGATGCCCCCCAGGACCAGGGCGGCCAGGAAGCGACGGCGGAAGAGGGCGTTCATGGGCAAGCTACTAGCCTCGTCACTGTGGCGCGAAGACGGCTGCGATCACGCACGTTACAAACGCTAACATCGGCTCGCCCGGTTTCGAGAGGGTTAACGGCGCGTCAACAGACTTGTGATCGCTCCTGCGAAGTCGGCAGGAAGGTTATCAATGATAATATTGTGCAGCGCACAATTTTCACTTGAAGTCTTTTCGCAGGTGCACCATATCGCCGTTGTCGCGATGGGCTCCGCCTGTCGCAAGAAACCTTTCGCTTCAGGAGACTCCCCATGGCTGACGCCGCTGAGACCGTGAAGAAGACCGTCGAACAAACGACCGCCAAGGCCAAGGCCCAGGCTGAATCCATCCAGGCCGCCGGCGCCCAGGCGTTCCGCGAAGGCGTGGACAAGTCCGTCGCCTCGCTGAGCGAGCTGAATGCGCACGGCAAGAAGAACCTGGAAGCCGTGGTCGAATCCGCGGCCGCCGCCCAGAAGGGCGCCGAGGCCCTGTCGCAACAGGCCGTGGCCTACGGCAAGAAGTCCTGGGAAGACGGCGTCGCCGCCGCCCAGTCCTTCTCGCAGGCCCGTTCGATGCAGGAACTGTTCGAACTGCAGACCAACTGGGCCAAGTCGGCCGCCGAGGCCTATCTGGCCGAGTTCGGCAAGGCGACCGAGACCATGACCGCCTCGGTCAAGGACAGCTTCAAGCCGATCAACGAGCGCGTTTCGGCCGCTGTCGAGCAGTTCCAGGGCGCTCGCTAAGACGCGCCTGCGTAACTCAGACTTTCGGAAAGGCCCCGGTGGAAACGCCGGGGCTTTTTCACGTTTAGCTATCAACTGGGCGTGCGTGAGCGTCTGCGGGCTGGACGCCTCTACAAATCAGGCCATCATTCCCTATCTGATCCTCGACACTCCCCGATTACGGACCACGAATGCCTAACAGACGGCCAGGTGAACAAGGCGGAGGCGCAGGCGCCGCCGTCGTCACCGAGACAAAGCCGAAACTTCAGCGCCCCTCGCTCTATCGGGTGCTGATCCTGAATGACGACTACACCCCCATGGAGTTCGTCATCTACGTGCTGGAGCGGTTCTTCCAGAAGAGCCGCGAGGACGCGACCCGCATCATGCTGCACGTGCACCAGCATGGCGTCGGGGTCTGCGGCGTCTTCACCTACGAAGTGGCCGAAACCAAGGTCGCCCAGGTGGTCGAGACGGCGCGGCGCCACCAGCACCCCCTGCAATGCACGATGGAAAAGGACTGAGAGGAACCTGCCATGCCTTCGTTTTCCCGTCCTCTCGAAGAGACCCTGCACCGCGCGGTCCACTACGCCAACGAGCGCCGGCACGAGTACGCCACGCTTGAACACCTGCTGCTGGCCCTGATCGACGATCCGGACGCCTCGGCCGTGATGACGGCCTGCAACGTCGATCTGGGCGCGCTGAAGGCTGCGCTCGGCTCTTATGTCGACACTGACCTGGCCGCCCTGGCCACGGCCGACGGCGACGACGCCAAGCCGACGGCGGGCTTCCAGCGCGTGATCCAGCGCGCGGTCATCCATGTCCAGTCGTCCGGCCGCGAGGAAGTGACCGGCGCCAACGTCCTGGTCGCCATCTTCTCCGAGCGCGAAAGCCATGCCGCCTATTTCCTGCAGGAGCAGGACATGACGCGCTACGACGCGGTCAACTTCATCGCCCACGGCATCGCCAAGAAGGCCGGCGCCAACGAAGCCCGCTCGGTGCGCGGCGCCAGCCCCGAAGAGGCCGAGGACGGCTCGGTCGTCAAACAGGGCGGCGAGGCGCTGGAGGCCTATTGCGTCGACCTGAACGAGAAGGCCCGGAACGGCAAGATCGACCCGCTGATCGGGCGTCAGGCCGAGGTCGAGCGCTCGATCCAGATCCTGTGCCGCCGCACCAAGAACAACCCGCTGCTGGTCGGCGACCCCGGCGTCGGCAAGACCGCCATCGCCGAGGGCTTGGCGCGCAAGATCGTCAACGGCGAGGTGCCGGAAGTCCTGAAGGACGCGACGATCTACAGCCTCGACATGGGCTCGTTGCTGGCGGGCACCCGCTATCGCGGCGACTTCGAGGAGCGGCTGAAGCAGGTCGTCAAGGAGCTGGAGAGCCACGACAACGCCGTCCTGTTCATCGACGAGATCCACACTGTGATCGGCGCAGGCGCGACCTCGGGCGGAGCGATGGATGCGTCCAACCTGCTGAAGCCGGCGCTGGCGTCGGGCAGCCTGCGCTGCATGGGGTCGACCACCTACAAGGAATATCGCCAGCACTTCGAGAAGGACCGCGCCCTGGTCCGCCGCTTCCAGAAGATCGACGTCAATGAGCCGACGATCGAGGACACGGTGAAGATCCTCAAGGGCCTGAAGACGACCTATGAGACGCACCACAAGCTGCGTTTCACCGACTCGGCCATTCGCACGGCGGTCGATCTGTCGGCGCGCTACATCACCGACCGTAAGCTGCCGGACAAGGCCATCGACGTGATCGACGAGGCGGGGGCGTCGCAGATGCTGCTGCCGGAATCGAAGCGCAAGAAGGTCATTGGCCAGAAGGAGGTCGAGGCCGTCATCGCCAAGATGGCGCGCATCCCGGCCAAGTCGGTGTCGAAGTCGGATACGGAATCCCTGCGCGAGCTGGAGACCGATCTGAAGCGCGCCGTCTTCGGTCAGGAGCAGGCGATCGACCAGGTGTCGTCGGCGATGAAGCTGGCGCGGGCGGGTCTGCGCGACCCGAACAAGCCCATCGGCGCCTTCCTGTTCAGCGGTCCGACCGGCGTCGGCAAGACCGAAGTCGCCAAGCAGCTCGCCGCCACCCTCGGCATCGAGATGCAGCGGTTCGACATGTCCGAATACATGGAGCGCCACACGGTCAGCCGCCTGATCGGCGCGCCTCCGGGCTATGTCGGCCATGATCAGGGCGGCCTGCTGACTGACGCCGTGGACCAGCATCCGCACTCCGTCGTGCTGCTGGACGAGATCGAGAAGGCGCACCCCGACGTCTACAACATCCTGCTGCAGGTGATGGACAACGGGACGCTGACCGACGCGGTGGGCAAGAAGGTCGATTTCAGGAACGTCATCCTGATCATGACGACCAACGCGGGCGCCGCCGACAATGCGCGCGCGGCCATCGGCTTCGGCCGGGGCAAGGTCGAGGGCGAGGACGAAAAGGCCATCCAGCGCCTGTTCGCCCCTGAGTTCCGCAACCGCCTGGACGCCATCGTGGCCTTCAAGCCGCTGGGCGCCGAGACGATCCGCTCGGTGGTCACCAAGTTCGTGCTGCAGCTGGAAGCCCAGCTGGCGGACCGCAACATCACCATCGAACTGACCGACGAGGCGGCCGACTGGCTGGCCAAGAACGGCTTCGACGAACTGTATGGCGCGCGTCCGCTGGCCCGCGTCATCCAGGAGCACATCAAGAAGCCGCTGGCCGACGACATCCTGTTCGGCCGCTTGACCCGCGGCGGCCACGTCAAGGTCGAGCTGAAGGACGGCAAGATCGCCTTCGACATCACCCCGGCCAAGGGCGCGGCGGTGAAGGAAGCGGAAGAAGAAACGGCCTGATTTCGATCAGGCGCAAAGAGAAAGGCCCGGGCATAACGCCTGGGCCTTTTTTCTGTCCGTCTCCCGCCCGGGCCCGGTTGAGGGGTCTCGCGACGCAAAAAGGGGTTGCGAGACTTTGATGCCTCGCAACCCCTCATCCGTCACGCTTCGCGAGCCGCCTTCTCCCGCAAGAGGAGAGGGCCTTGTTTAACGGCGACGGCCCAGAGCGCCCAAGAGCATCGCCGCGCCGGCGATGATGCCGGTGGTCAGCAGGGGTTTGCGGCGGGCGAAGTCCAGACCCTTGCGGGCCGGGTCGCGCAGGTCGACGGGGGCCTTGTCGACCATGCCGTCGAGGCCGTCGATGACACGGCCATAGGCGTCGAGCGCCTTGCCCTTGACCTCGTTCAGTTTGCCTTCGACTTGGAGCTTGCTGTCGCCGGTCAAGCGGCCGAGGCCGTTCTGGGCCTTGCCTTGCAGTTCGGTCGCGACGCCTTCGATACGTTGATCGGTCATGGTGATTCCTGATGTGAGGAGGGTACTCACAGGGAAAGCGTATTGCGACGCAGCAAGTTCCGTAGAAATTCGCGATGCGACGCCCTGTCAGCGGGCGCGATAGGGCGACAGATCCGCCGTCATCGCGTCCATCTCGGCCTCGACCGCCGGGCGCTCGTTGTCGAGGTAGCGGGCGACAGGATCGCGCAGCGCCGGATCGGCGATGAAATGGGCGGAATAGACCGGCGAGGGCAGATAGCCGCGCGCGATCTTGTGCTCTCCTTGCGCCCCCGCCTCGACCCGCGACAGGCCGCGCGAGATGGCGAAGTCGATGGCCTGATAATAGCAAAGCTCGAAATGGAGGAAGGGCCGGTCGACCAGCGTCCCCCACTGGCGTCCGTAAAGCGCGTCCCGTCCGATGAAATTCAGCGCCCCGGCTACCGGCGTCTCGCCTTCAAACGCCATCATCAGGGCGATGCGGTCAGCCATGGTCGCGCCGACGCGGGCGAAGAAGTCGCGCGTCAGATAGGGCCGCCCCCATTTTCGGTCGCCGGTGTCCATGTAGAAGGCGAAGAAGGCCTCCCAATGCGCCTCGGTGATCTGGGCGCCCGTCAGCACGCGAATGTCTAGGCCCGCTTGCGCCTCGCGTCGCTCGCGCCGGATGGTCTTGCGCCGGTTGGAAGACAGGGCGGCCAGGAAGTCGTCGAAGCTCTGATGGTCGTCGTTGCGCCAGATGAACTGGATGTCGCGGCGCGGCAGCAGGCCCGCTTCGGCCATGGCGCGCCATTCGGCCTCTAGGGGAAAGTTGACGTGGAGCGACGACAGGCCCAGCCGCTCCGTCAGGGTCAGCGCGCCTTGCAGCAGGGCTTCGCGCACCACGACGGCGTCCGTCCCCGGCGCATTCAGAAACCGTGGGCCCGTCGCGGGAGTGAAGGGCACAGCCCCCAGAAGCTTGGGATAGTAGCGCCCGCCAGCGCGCTGATAGGCGTCGGCCCAGCTGTGGTCGAAGACGTACTCGCCCTGGCTATGACCCTTCAGATAAAGGGGCATGACGCCGATCACGGCCCCATCTTCATCGTGCAGGGACAGGTGGCGCGCCGCCCAGCCTTCAGACGGGACGGCGCTGCCGGACGCCTCGCAGGCGTCGAGGAAATCGTAGGAGACGAAGGGATCGCCGGTCGGGGCCGCGCAGACGTCCCACGCGTCCCGGCCTATGGCGGCGATCCCGTCGTGAACCTGAAGGGTGAAGCTCACTTCACCTCGATGACGGCGTCCACTTCGACGGCGAAGCCGAGCGGCAGCTTGTACACGCCGACGGCCGAGCGCGAGTGCTTGCCGGCGTCGCCGAAGACCTGGACCATCAGGTCCGAGCAGCCGTTGATGACCGCGGGGATGGCCTCGAAGTCCGGGCCGGCCTGGACGAAGCCGCCCAGCTTGACGATGCGGACCACGCGATCCAGGTCGCCGTCGACGGCGGCGTTGATCTGGGCCAGCAGGTTGACGCCGCACAGGCGGGCGGCCTCGGCGGCCTGCTCAGGGGTCACGTCCACGCCGACGGTGCCCTTGATGCCGCCATTGGCGTCGTTCGACAGCTGGCCCGAGATGAAGATCTGCTCGCCCGAGCGGACGTAGGAGACATAGCTGGCGACCGGCTTGGCGGGCTCGGGCAGGGTGATGCCGAGTTCAGCAATGCGGGCGTGAATGCTCATGGGGCGACTCCGTATGAAAGGGTGCAGGGGGTTTAGCGCGGCGCGGCGGCCGCGTCATCCGGGGCGTTCGTTGGGACGTTTCAGAGCGCGCCCGGCGACGACGGCGCCCGCCCCGAATTTGTCGCGTAGGGCGTCGATGGCGGTCTCGGTCTTCAGGGCGCGGGTCTCGGCCGTGGCGAACAGGCTGGCTGGCGCGTCGTGGGCGTCGGCGATGTCGGCCATGCCGATGCCGATCAGCCTGTAGGGCACGCCGATTTCGGGTTTCAGCAGGTCTCGCCCGGCGGCGAACAGGGCGCGCGCCGTCTGCACCGGCTCGGCCAGGGTGACGCGGCGGGTGACGATCTTGAAGTCGGTCTTGCGCAGTTTCAGCACGAGGACCCGGCTGGCCACGCCCTCGCGCCGGGCCTTGGAGGCCAGCTTTTCGCACAGGGGCCAAAGTTCGGCCTCCAGCGCTTCGGCGGTGATCAGGTCTTCGTTGAAGGTGGTCTCGGCGCTCATGCCGCGGCGGTCGTGGTCGGGGTTCACCGGGCGGCTGTCGCGGGCGTGGCTGAGATCGTGCAGCCGCAGGCCCGTCTCGCCATACCGCCGGGCCAGATCCTTCACCTCGGCGGCGGCCAGATCGCCGATGGTGGAGAAGCCGTCCGAGCGCAGGGTGCGGCCGAACACCGGCCCGACGCCGGGCAGAGTGGTCACGGGGCGCGGCGCCAGCAGATCTTGCGCCTCCGCCGCGCCGATGACGGAAAAGCCGCGCGGCTTGTCCAGTTCAGACGCGATCTTGGCCAGGAAGCGGTTGGGCGCCAGGCCGATGGAGACGCTCAGCCCCGTCTCATCCTCGATCCATTTCTGCAGGCGCGCCAACTGGAAGGCGGGCGGCCCGCCGTTCAGCCGCTCGGTGCCCTTCAGATCGATCCACGCCTCGTCCAGCGACAGGGTCTGAACCAGCGGCGTCAGGCGCTGCACGGCGCCGAAGATGCGCGCGCTCTCCGCCTTGTATTTGGCGAAGTCCGGCTTGATGACCACGGCGTCGGGACAGGCCTTCAGCGCCTTGAACATCGGCATGGCCGAGCCGACGCCGTACAGCCGCGCCACATAGCAGGCGGTGGAGACGACCCCGCGCTTGCCGCCGCCGACGATCACGGGCCTGTCGCGCAGTTCGGGTCGGTCGCGCTTTTCGACCGAGGCGTAGAAGGCGTCACAGTCCAGGTGGGCGATGTGCAGATCGCTCAGTTCATCGTGGGCGATCACCCGGCGCGAAGCGCACGACGGGCACCGCGCGACCGTGCGGTCGCCGGTCCACAGGCAGTCGCGACAAAGGGCCGTTATGGCCAAACCCGAACTCCGTTTCCTCAGCTTCACGTCAACTTAAGACTGACGCGCCCACAGTGCACCCAAGAAGGCGTAACAGCCCGACGCGAAAGCGAATGAACCAGAGGCGCAACAGCCGGGTGGCGGATGTCCAAGAAGATCCTCATCGTCGAGGATAACGAGCTGAACATGAAGCTATTTCATGATCTGCTCGATTCTCAGGGGTACGAAGTGCTGCAGACCCGCGAAGGGCTGCAGGCGCTGGCGATTGCGCGCGAGCATCGCCCTGATCTGATCCTGATGGATATCCAGCTGCCGGAGATTTCGGGGCTCGAAGTGACCAAATGGCTCAAGGACGATGAAGAGCTGAACCATATACCCGTCATCGCCGTTACCGCCTTCGCCATGAAGGGTGATGAAGAACGAATTCGCCAGGGGGGGTGCGAGGCCTACATCTCCAAGCCGATTTCGGTCATCTCCTTCCTGGAAACGGTGCGGAAGCACCTGGGGTAGGGGATGAGTGCGCGAATTCTCGTGGTCGACGACGTAGAGGCGAACGTCCGTCTGCTCGAAGCCAAGCTGACTCTTGAATACTATGATGTCCTGACCTGCGGCGAAGGGACCTCGTGCCTGCGCATCGCCCAGGACGAACAGCCCGACCTGATCCTGCTGGACGTCATGATGCCCGGCATGGACGGGTTCGAGACCTGCCGCCGCCTCAAGGCCGCCGAGGAGACGCGTCATATCCCGGTGGTGCTGGTGACGGCCCTGGACGGGCGTCATGACCGCATCCGGGGACTGGAAGCAGGCGCCGACGACTTCCTGTCCAAGCCGCTGGACGATGTGATCCTGATGGCGCGGGTCAAGAGCCTGACGCGCCTGAAAATGGTCATGGATGAACTGCGTGAGCGCGAGGAAAGCAGCCGCCGCCTGGGCATGGACGCAGGCGGCGTCGGCCATCTGAAGGGCTCGGGCGGCCGGGTTCTGGTCGTCGACGACAATGAGCTTCAGGCCGAGATGATCGCGCGCGAGCTGTCGATCGAGCACCGTCCCATGATTGCGGACACGCTAGCCGACGGTCTGGATGCGGCGCGCGGATCGGTCGATCTGGTGATCGTCAATGTGTCGTCCGAAGGGTTCGACGGCCTTCGACTGATCGCCCAGCTGCGGTCCAAGGAGGCGATGCGCCGCATCCCCATCCTGGCGCTGATCGACACCCATGACCGGCCGCGTCTGCTGAAGGCGCTGGATCTGGGCGCGCACGACATCCTCGCCCGCCCCGTCGACCCCGAAGAGATGTCGGCCAGAGTGCGCACCCAGGTGAAGCGCAAACGGTACGGCGACTTCCTGCGCGATAAGCTGGATTACAGCCTGGAATTGGCGCTCACCGACCCCCTTACGGGTCTGCACAACCGCCGCTACATGACCGGCCAGCTTCAGGCTCTTGTCGCGCGCGCCGCGCGGGGCGGGGACCCGGTGGCGGTGCTGGTGCTGGACATCGACCACTTCAAGGCTGTGAACGACACCTTCGGACATGACGTGGGCGACGAAGTGCTGCGCGAGTTTTCGGTGCGGCTGGCGACCAATGTGCGCGCGGTCGATCTGCCTTGTCGGTTCGGCGGCGAGGAGTTCGTGGTGGTCATGCCGGGCACGACGCTGGAAGACGCACATCGCATCGCCGAACGTATTCGCCGCGACGTAGGGGCGGCCCCCTTCCGTATCAGCGGCGGGGATGTGCTTGGCGTGACCGTCTCCGTCGGCGTGGCGGCCAGTCTGGGCATGGACGACACGCCCGAGGCGCTGCTCAAACGGGCCGATGAGGGCGTCTATGAGGCGAAAGCTCAGGGGCGCGACCGCGTCGTAGCTCGGGCCGCCTGACGCAGCCTCGCCCTAACAGGCGACCAAAGAAAAACGCCCGGTCCTTGCGACCGGGCGTTTCGATTCTTGCAGATTCAAGCGGAGGGCGAAGCCCTTACTTGATCTTGCCTTCCTTGAACTCGACGTGCTTGCGGACGACCGGGTCGTACTTCTTGACGACCATCTTCTCGGTCATCGTACGGGCGTTCTTCTTGGTGACGTAGAAGAAGCCGGTGTCGGCGGTGGAGTTCAGGCGGATCTTGATGGAAGCCGGTTTGGCCATCGGAATTAACCTCTGCGACGGCGAAAGCCGCTTGAAATAAGAGGCGCGGAACATACTCAGGACAGGCTCAAAGTCAACGGCTTCGATGTCGCGTTGAGCCTGGCCATACAGACGCTAGTGTTTCGCCATGAAAAAGCCCTGCTTCAAGCCCGCCCCCGCCCTTTCCGCCGCCGTTCTCGCCGCTGGTCTGGCCCTTTCCGCCTGCTCGTCCGAGCCCGCCGCTCCGGCGGCTGCGACTGCTGAGGCCCCGGCGTCGGCGCAGGACGCCTTCTTCGCCAATCTGACCGCCCTGTGCGGCCAGCGATTCGAGGGCAAGGTCGTCACCAACGAGGCCGCCGATTCCGATTTCGCCGGCAAGCGCCTGCTGATGCACGTGCGCGACTGCTCGGCGGACGAGATCCGTATCCCCTTCTGGGTCGGCGAAGACCGCTCGCGCACCTGGGTGGTGACGCGCACCGATTCGGGCCTGCGCCTGAAGCACGATCACCGCCAACCGGATGGCAAGACCGATCCGCTGCACTGGTACGGCGGCGACACGGCCAACGAAGGCACCGCCGAGCGTCAGGAGTTCCCGGTCGATCAGGAATCCATCGACCTGTTCAACGCCAACGACGCCTCGGTCTCGACGACCAACGTCTGGGCGATGGAGGTCCATCCCGACAAGACCTTCACCTATGAACTGCGCCGCCCGAACCGCCACTTCCAGGTTGATTTCGACCTGACCAAGCCGGTTGCCGAATAAGGGCTTGAGGCCGCCGCGTCAGTCCTGATGGTCTATGACGTGGCGGCCGCGCGCCATATGCACGAAGGGCAGGGGGCGCTGAGGCGTCTCCAGCCGCTCGGCCACCTCGCCCAGGACGAAGCGGGTGATGGCGGGCAGGTCGAGGTTCTGCGCCTCGTCCAGCGGAATCCAGGCGATCTCGTCCAGTTCGCCTGAGCCTTCGATACGGTCCGGATCGCGCAGGGCCTCGACCGGGGCCATGAAGAAGCGCGCGTCGAAACGGCGCGGTCGGCCCGGCGGGGTGATGGCCCGCGCCACATAGGACAGGACCGACAGATCGGGCAGGGCGCCCGCCTGACGATACTCCCGCCACGGCCCGGCGACTGAGGCGGCGGGCGCCGCGCGGCCCAGGATCAGCCCCGTCTCTTCAAAGGTCTCGCGCACGGCGGCCAGGGCCAGGGCGCGGGCGCGCCGCGCGGGCATTTCCGCTTCGAGTCGGCGCGCGGCGTCGCGCGATAGTGGGCCTTGAGAGGCGGCGGTGAAGTCGGCGCGCTCGATGCGTCCGCCCGGAAATACCCACTTCGAGGCCATGAAGACATGGCCCGGCGCGCGGCGGCCCATCAGCACCTCGGGGCGCTTGGCGTCGCGGGTCAGGATCAGGGTGGCGGCGTCCTTGGGGCGCTGGGCGCCCCCGGTGCGCGGAGCATCGGCGAGGTCCTGCGCCGCGTCGAAGGGGAGGGGCTTCATCGCCGCTTGCCCTTTCTGACGCCCTTCAGGCCGCCGGAAGGCTTGGCGCTGTTGCGGGGCTTGGGACCGCCCGGACGGCCTTTCCCACGCTTGGGCGGGCCGTCGCCGCCTCTACCGCGCATCCCATAGCGCGGGGCCGGGGCGTTGGGGTCGCGCGGGTCCGGTTCGGACAGCATTTCCAGCACCAGACCGCCGGTGACGGGCGTGGCCTCCATCAGCCGCACCTCGACGCGGCGGCCCAGCGGGAACCGCTTGCCGCTGCGCTCGCCGACCAGGGCGTGGGCGCGGTCGTCGTGGGTGAAATATTCGTCGCCGAGCGTCGAGACCGGGACCAGACCATCGGCGCCCGTCTCGTCCAGCCGGATGAACAGGCCGAAGCGGGTCACGCCGGTGATCCGGCCGCTGAAGGTCGCGCCGACGTGCTCCTCAAGGAAGGCGGCGATGTAGCGATCCATGGCGTCCCGCTCGGCGGCCATCGAGCGACGCTCCGTCTCGGTGACGTGTTCAGCGATGCCGCCCAGTTCGGCGATCTCGCGATCGGTCAGGCCGTCCGATCCCAGCTTCAGCCCCCGGATCAGCCCGCGGTGGACGATCAGGTCGGAATAGCGCCGGATCGGCGAGGTGAAGTGGGCGTATCGGTCCAGGTGCAGACCGAAGTGGCCGACGTTTTCCGGACTGTAGAAGGCCTGCATCTGGGTGCGCAGAACGACTTCGTTGACGACCTCGGCGTGAGGGGTGTCGCGGGTCTCTTCCAGCAGTTTGTTGAAGCGTTTGGTGTTCGGCGCCTCGCCCTTGTTCCAGGGCTTGCCGATGGTGTGCAGGAAGTCGGCCAGGTTGAAGATCTTCTCCTGGCTGGGCGTGTCGTGGACGCGATAGATCAGCGGCGTGTGCGTCTTCTCGAGCGTCTCGGCGGCGCAGACGTTGGCCTGGATCATCATCTCTTCGATCAGGCGGTGAGCTTCCAGCGACTTGCGCGGCTCGATGCCGGCGATGCCGCCGTCGGGCGACATGATGATGCGGCGCTCGGGGCTTTCGATAGCCAGCGGGCTGCGGCGCTCGCGGCCCTTCAGCATGGTGCGATAGGCGTTCCACAGCGGATAGAGGATGGCCTCCATGATCGGGCCGGTGGCGTCGTCCAGCAGGCCGTCGATGGCGGATTGCGCCTGTTCGTAGGACAGCTTGGCGTGGCTGCGCATCAGGCCGCGCGTGAACTTGTGCCCGGTCTTCCTGCCGTCCTTGTCGAAGACCATGCGCACGGCCATGCAGGCTCGGTTCTCGCCCTGCTTCAGGCTGCACAGTCCGTTGGACAGCACTTCGGGCAGCATCGGCTCGACCCGATCGGGGAAGTAGGTCGAGTTGCCCTTGGCCCGCGCTTCGCGGTCCAGCGCCGTATTGGGGCGCACATAGGCGGCGACGTCGGCGATGGCGACCCAGACGATCCAGCCGCCTGTATTGGCCGGGTCCTCGTCGCGCTCGGCATAGACGGCGTCGTCATGGTCGCGCGCGTCGGCGGGATCGATGGTGATGAAGGGGACGTGGCGCAGATCCTCGCGCCCCTTCAACGTCGGCACATCCTGATCCTCGGCCTCGCGCTCGACGGCCTCGGAGAAGCCGGTCGGCACCCCGTGGGCGTGAATGGCGATGATGGAGGCGGCGCGCGGGTCGTCTTCACGCCCGATGTTCTCAAGGATCTTGCCGCGCTTGGGGCCGTAGCGATGCTCGCCCTTTTCGACGGCGGCCAGCACCAGATCGCCGTCGCGCAGGTCCGCCGCCTGGGCGGCCGGCACAAGCAGAACATCCTTGGAGCGTTTGTCGACCGGCTCGACCCGCGTCTCGCGCCCGCCCTTGCGGATGACGCCCAGCACGCGGTTGGCGCCGGTGTCCAGCCGTTTGACCAGACGCGCCTCCCAGCCGTCGACGCCCTGACTGAATTTGACCAGCAGGCGGTCGCCCATGCCGGGCGCCGGGCCGCGCCCTTCGCGGTCAGGCATCAGGATCGCGCGCGGCGCGTCCTCGCCGCCCTTGACCAGTTGAACGTAAAGCTCGCCGTCGGCGTCGCGATCCACCACGTCGGCGACGCCGACCGGGGGCAGGGCGCCGACCTCGGAAAAGCCCTTGCGGCCGCGTTTGCTGAGCCGGCCCTCGGCCTCCAACTCCTTCAGCATTTCGCGCATCTGGCGCCGCTCGGCGCCTTTCAGGCCGAAGGCGCGCGCGATGTCGGCCTTTTCGGCTTCTCCGGCCTCACGCAGGAAGGCGATCAGGGATTCTTTGTCGGGCAGGCCCGCAGCGGGGCGTTTCGGAGTCTTGACCATTGCGCCCTTTCTAACGCGCTTCGCGCCGAAAGGGTGAAAACTTGCAGGAGTTGACCGCAGAGGGGCGGACGCCCAGCTTCACAAGTCACCCGTGCAACGGAGCCTGCTCTCATGTCGATGACCGACGCCCCTGTTCTCAGCCGTCCGGCCAAGAGCCTGCTGGACCTGATCGGCAAGACGCCGATGGTCGAGGTGACGCGGATCGACACCGGCCCCTGCCGCCTGTTCCTGAAGCTGGAGAGCCAGAACCCCGGCGGCTCCATCAAGGACCGCATCGCCCTGTCGATGATCGAGGCGGCTGAGAAGGCGGGCTGGCTGAAGCCCGGCGGCACCATTGTCGAGGCCACGGCGGGCAATACCGGCCTGGCGCTGACCCTGGTCGGCAAGCAGAAGGGCTATAAGGTCCTGCTGGTCATCCCCGACAAGATGTCGAAGGAGAAGATCCAGCACCTGCGCGCCATGGGCGCCGACGTGCGCCTGACCCGCTCGGACGTGCCGCATGGCCACCCCGAATACTACACCGACATGGCCGAGCGCCTGGCCCAGCAGATTCCGGGCGGCTATTTCGTCAACCAGTTCGCCAACGACGCCAACTCCGAGGCCCACTTCAGGACGACCGGCCCCGAGATCTTTGAGCAGATGGAGGGTCATGTCGACGCCTTCGTCGCCGGTATCGGGTCGGGCGGCACCATCACGGGCATCGCCCGCTATCTGAAGGCGCAGGGCTCGGACGCCAAGATCATCCTGGCCGACCCGGTCGGTTCGGCGCTGGCGGGCCTGATCAACGAAGGCGTGCCGGGGCCGGACGGCAGCTATACCGTCGAAGGCATCGGTCAGAACTTCATGCCCGAGACGACCGATCCCGACCTGATCGACGTCGCCTATTCCATCCCCGACGCCGAGGCGATCGCCACGGTGCGCGAGCTGCTGTTGAAGGAAGGCATTCTGGCGGGGTCATCCTCGGGCACCCTGATCGCCACGGCCCTGCGCTGGTGCCGCGAGCAGACCGAGCCGAAGCGGGTCGTGACCTTCGTCTGCGACACCGGCGCCAAATATCTGTCCAAGGTCTATAACGACGCCTGGCTGGCCGATCAGGGGCTGGCCGAACGCGAACTGCACGGCGACCTGTCGGACCTGATCAACCGCAAATACGCCGCCGGCGACGTGGTGGTGATCGGGCCTGACGACACCTTGGACACGGCCTTCAAGCGGATGCGCGGCGACGGCCTGTCGCAACTGCCGGTCATTCAGGACGGTCGTCTGGTCGGCATTCTGGACGAGAGCGACATCGTCCACATCATGAACACCGACGACATCACCCGTCAGGAGCGTTTCGCCAAGCCGGTCGCCTCGGCCATGACGCGCGATCTGGACACGCTGCAGGTGACTGAGTCTCTGGACGCCTTGATCCCGGTCTTTGATCGAGACCGCGTCGCCATTGTGCTGGACGGCGAGGCCTTCGTCGGCCTGATCACCCGCACCGACCTGATCAACCACCTCAGCCTGAACCGGTAAACCCATGTCTGAACTGAAGAACCGCCAGGGCTTCTCGACCCGCGCCATCCATGCGGGCCAGCGGCCGGACCCGACGACGGGCGCGGTGATGACGCCGATCTACGCCACCTCGACCTATGCGCAGGAAAGCCCCGGCGTGAACAAGGGCTATGAATACGCCCGCGGCAAGAACCCGACGCGCGAGGCCTTCGAGGCCTGCATCGCCGATCTGGAAGGCGGGGTTCAGGCCTTTGGCTTCGGCTCGGGCATGGCGGCGACCTCGACGGCGCTGGAGCTGCTGGACGCCGGGTCGCACATCGTCACCGGCGACGATCTTTATGGCGGCTCATGGCGGCTGTTCGAGCGGGTGCGGCGCCGCTCGATGGGGCTGGACTTCAGCTATGTGGACCTGACCGACCTGGCGGCGGTCGAAGCGGCCATCACCGACAAGACGCGGATGCTGTGGGTGGAGACGCCGACCAACCCGCTGATGAAACTGGCCGACATCGAGGCCCTGTCGATGGTCGCCAAGGCGAACAAGCTGATCCTGGTGGTCGACAACACCTTCGCCACGCCGTGGAGCCAGCAGCCGCTGACGCTGGGCGCCGATGTGGTCATGCATTCGGCGACCAAATATCTGAACGGCCACTCCGACATCGTCGGCGGGGTTCTGGTGGCCAAGGACGCCGAGATGGCGGCTCAGCTGAAGTTCCTGCAGAACTCGGTGGGCGGGATCATGGGACCGTTCGACGCCTTCCTGGCCAACCGCGGCCTGAAGACGTTGGGTCTGCGGATGAAGGCGCACAATGAGAACGCCCTGGCCGTGGCCCGCTGGCTGGAAGACCGGGCCGATCAGAAGAATGGCGGCGTCGCCAAGGTGCTCTACCCGGGCCTGATCAGCCACCCGCAGCACGAACTGGCCGCGCGCCAGATGAACGGCCGCTTCGGCGGCATGGTCACCCTGTTGATCGACGGCGACCTGGAGCGCACGAAGCGGGTGCTGGAGCGGGTGCAGGTCTTCACCCTGGCGGAATCGCTGGGCGGCGTCGAAAGCCTGGTGAACCACCCGGCCATCATGACCCACGCCAGCGTACCGAAAGAGGTGCGCGAGGCCGGCGGCGTCACTGACAACCTGATCCGCCTTTCGGTCGGGGTCGAGGACATCGACGACCTGATCGCCGATCTGGATCAAGCCATCGGCTGAGACTGATTGAGGCGCCGGGGTTCAAATCCCCGGCCAGCCTGCCTAGGCTGGGGACATGTTTAATTTTGACGCCATGCGCGAGCGCCTGGCGGAGTTCCCGACGGCGGAGATGCTGATCGGGCTCTGTCTTCTTGTCCTTGTCGCCCTTATTGCGGACTTTGTCGTCCGCCGAGTTCTGACCCGACTGATCCTGAAGGTCGTCGGGCGGGCGGCGCAGGATCTCGACGTCCTGTTGCAGCCGGTGGTGCGCAGCTTCACCCGCGTCGTTCCAGCCATCATCATCTACCGGGGCATCGGCGGCGTGCCCCATCTCTCGCCCGGCGTCGTCACCCTGGTCCAGAATGTGGCTGGGGCCTTTATGATCGTGGCGGTGGCTGTCGGCATCGGCGCCGCGCTGGACATGGCCAACGCCATCTACGCCCGCTCGCCACGCGCGCATCGACGCAGCATCAAGGGCTATCTTCAGGTCCTGAAGATCGTCATCTACGCCGTCGCCACCATCCTGGTGATCGCGGCGCTGATCGACCGCTCGCCGTTGCTGCTTCTGTCGGGTCTGGGGGCGCTGGCGGCGGTGCTGATGCTGGTGTTCAAGGACACGATCCTGTCGCTGGTGGCGTCGGTTCAGTTGAACTCCAACGACATGCTGCGCGTCGGCGACTGGATCGAGATGCCTCAGGTCAACGCCGACGGGGACGTCATCGACATCGCCCTGCATACGGTGAAGGTTCAGAACTGGGACAAGACCGTCACCACCATCCCCACATGGCGGATGATCAACGAGTCCTACAAGAACTGGCGCGGGATGCAGGAAAGCGGCGGGCGCCGGATCAAGCGCGCCCTGCTGATCGACCAGACCAGCGCGCGCTTCCTGACCGAGGCCGAGCGCGATCGGATGCGGCGCTTCCTCCTGATCGACGACTACTTGGCCGACAAGGCCGTCGAGATGGCCGACTGGAACGCCAAGCTGGTCGCGGCGGGGCGTGACCCCGTCAACATGCGCCGCTCGACCAACATCGGCGCGTTTCGGGCCTATGTGCAGAACTATCTGGAGAACCATCCCCGCATCCGCCAGGACATGACCCTGCTGGTGCGCCAGCTGCAGCCGACGGAGAGGGGCCTGCCGCTGGAGATCTACGCCTTCACCGCCACGGTCGCCTGGGCCGAGTATGAGGCGATCCAGGGCGATATCTTCGATCACCTGCTGGCGATCCTGCCCGAATTCGGTCTGCGCCTCTTCCAGTCGCCCAGCGGCGCCGACTTCAGCCAGTTGAAACCCGCATAAGAAAAGCGCGCAGAGGGCGACCTCTGCGCGCTTCAATCCTTGTCGCCCACGCCCGTCGTCGCCGACGGGGAGGGGACGGCTGGATCAGCCTTCGGTCTTCAGTTGACCGGCCGATTCCTTGCCCGAGCGACGGTCGCGCTCGATTTCGTACGAAACCTTTTGGTTTTCGTCCAGGCCGCGCAGGCCGGCTTGCTCGACGGCCGAGATGTGGACGAAAACGTCCTTGCCGCCGTCATCCGGCTGGATGAAGCCGTAGCCCTTGGTGGAGTTGAACCATTTAACAGTGCCGGTAGCCATTTTCAGGACCTCCGCTAGAAGTTGGCCTCAGAGAACGTCCCTGATGGCCTGTCGGGTCTGTATGGATCGGCTTAGACCTCGGTGCGCGGGGCAGAAGGCAGAGCGTTACGCAGTGAGATCGACCCCGATAAAGTGGACCGTTCCTCGTCCTAATGCAAGGGGCGCGGTTCAGGGCTCGGCGGTTTCGGGGGGCGAAACCCAGTTCTCCTGACATAATTTACGCAGGGCCGAGGTGATGGTCGAGCCATACAGGGCATCCTGGATCCGCTCATACCCCTCGGTCTTCAGGGCCTGTTTCACATCGCCTACCGTCCGGCAGGCGCCGCTTTGGGCCAGTTGGTACGCACGTTCCAAAGTCGTCGGTCGAAAAGTCATGGCGTCAGCCTAAGCCTTTTCGCGGCAAAGATGAAACCGGCGCCTGAAACGCGGCGCGGCCGGTCAGAAATAGACGCTGATTCCGGCCACCAGGGCGTCGGCGTATTGCTCGCCCGGAACCTTGGCGTTCGTGCCGTGCCAGCGAAGTTCGGCCTCCAGATTGGACGTCAGGGCGTACGTCGCGCCGATGTTGTAGCCGGTGTAGTCGACGCTCTCGTCCTGCTCGCGGCGGCCGATCTCGGCCGAGACATTCAGCTTGTCGGTGAAGTCCCAGCCGCCGCGCAGGGCGACCCAGGTCCAGGCCTTCACCGAACCGGCGCCGTCGGGCGAGTGCTGCAGCCGCAGGCGGGCGCTGGCCGGGCCGATCGAGCGCTTCATGTCGGCCGTGAATTCCCAGGCGTTGGCGTCATAACCGGGGGCGGCGTCCACGCGCCACTTGTGGGCGGCGTTCAGGTCGAAGTCGAAGCCGGCCCATTGCGGACGCACCCCGCCGGTCAGCTCCAGCTCCAGCTCCGAGCCGCCGCTCTTGATCGTTTCGGCGGCGGGGCTGACGTAGAAAAGGCCGCTGTCGCTTTCCCATTCTGCGGCGCCCCAGACGAAGGGATCGCCGTCGGACTTGGAGGCGTCCTTGGAGCGGTTGTCGCTGGCGGCGCCCGCGCTGAAGCTCCAGCGGCCGGGCATGTCCTGAGCCTGGGCCGCCGAGGCCAGGATCAGGAGCGGGGCGGTCGCCAAAAGGGCGGTCGTCAGGATGCGCATGGTCGGCCTCGTCAGGGGAGTGTCGAGGCCGCTTACTAGAGACGCTTCTTGTCGAATTTATCACAGGCCTGCGAAAACTCGTCCGTCAGCCGAGCGACAAGCTGGGCCGTGGTCGGCACGTCGTGGATGGCGCCCGAACCCTGACCGGCCGACCAGACGGTCTTCCACGCCTTGGCCTCCTCGCCCATGTCCAGCTTGTGCTCGGGCAGGGACTTGGGGTCGATGTTGTTCTCGACCAGCGACGGGGTCAGGAAGTTGGCCGGGATGCCCGAAACGGCGGGAGTGTAGGTGATGTCGGCCGAGCCCGCCTGGACGATCATCTCCTTGTAGTGGGGCTGGGCCGCGCTCTCGGTCGTGGCGATGAAGCGAGTGCCCATATAGGCGAAGTCGGCGCCCATCATCAGCGCCGCCGCCACGTCCTGACCGGTCGAGATGGCGCCTGCCAGGATGATGGTCCCATCGTAGAAGCTGCGCACCTCGTTGATCAGGGCGAAGGGGTTGACCACGCCGGCGTGCCCGCCTGCGCCATTGGCGACCAGGATCAGGCCGTCGACGCCGGCCTCGGCGGCCTTGCGCGCATGACGCACATTGGCGATGTCGTGGAAGACCACGCCGCCATAGCCGTGCACCGCATCCACCACGTCGCGCACGGCGCCGAGCGAAGTGATGATCAGCGGCACCTTCTCCTCGACCGAGACCATCATATCGGCCATCAGGCGCGGATTGGTCGGGTGGACGATGTGGTTGACGCCGAAGGCGGCGGCGTCGGGCTTCAGACGCGCCTTGATCTCGTGCAGCCACTCCCGATAGCCCTCGGTCGTACGCTGATTCAGCGAGGGGAAGGTGCCGATCACGCCCGCATTACAGGCCTCCACCACCAGATCCGGCCCCGACACCAGGAACATGGGCGAGGCGATCACCGGCAGCTTCAGGCCGGACTGCAGGGAAGCGGGAATGGCCACGGGTCGTCTCTCCTGAGTTGCTTTTGGCCACGCTAACCGGCTGTCGTCGGGGAAGGCAATCGGCTCTTTCTATCCCGTGCTCGTCGCGCCCATCCTCCTGAGGCTGCTTAAAAAACAGAGTCCAATTCGTCTGAATCGTCTGAAATTCGCATCAGTGGATGCTGAAGGGCACGGTGACGACGAAGGTCGATCCGACCTCTTCCGGCCGGATCGTGGCGGGGTCCAGCCGGCCGCGAAGGACGATTTTGACGGCCGCCTCGCCGAAGCCGCTGCCGCGAGGAACTTCGCCGATCACGACGCAGTTGGTCGGCTTGCCTGAGGGCGCCACTTCGCAACGGACGGCGGCGCCGCCGGAAAGGCCGCGATCGACCGCCCTTTGCGGATAGTCAGACGCCTTCGGCTGGGGCGGCGTCAGCCATCGGGATTCAATGTTGGCCAACGTCCGGGCCGGTTCCTGCGGGGGCGGCTCGGGGGCGAGATTGAACGGCACGCGGACGGCGAAACGGCTAGAGGCCGCGTCAGCGCCGTCATCGCTGACCACCACGCGCCCGCGCTGCACGATGCCCAGGGCGGCCGGACCGAAACCCATGCCCGGCGGCGTTTCGGAACGGACTTCGCAGTTGACGGGCCGGCCGTCCGGCGCGGCGTCGCAGGCGATCACGGCGGCGCCGCTGACGTCCGCCTGCAGGGCCGCTTCGGGGAAGTCATCGACCGAGGCCTGCGGCGGCACGCTCCAGCGCGGGGGCGCCAAGGCCTGATCGGCCTCCTGGGCCGAAGACGCCGGGGGCAGGGCGGCGACGCCTGATGCGATCACCAGCGCGCTCAAGGCGAAGCCAAGCTTGGTGGGCAAGATCATGGATGCTCCTGAAACAGGCCGCCGAAATGTCTCTGCGGAAAAAAAAAGAGTCCAATTCGTCTGAATCGTCTGAAATCGCCTCGTCGCCGCACGGCCGGTCTCCATCGGCCGGGGCGCAGTCTAGCACAGGCGAAACGGGGGGAGGGCCGATTGCGGCGGGGGCGGCGTTTTCTTTGGCGGGGCGAAGGCCTAAATGGCGGGCATGACCCACTATACCGACAGCCTCAGCCAGCTCGGCGTCCAGACCGCCGCCCCGACGAACCCGCAAGAGGCGGTGCTGGAGCGCGTGCCCAATCCGCACGCCGACACGCTCTATGTGGCGCGCTTCACCGCGCCGGAGTTCACCAGCCTGTGCCCGGTGACGAACCAGCCCGACTTCGCCCACCTCGTCATCGACTATGTGCCGGGCGACTGGCTGGTCGAGAGCAAGAGCCTGAAGCTGTACCTGACATCTTTCCGCAACCACGGTGCCTTCCACGAGGACTGCACCGTCGCCATCGGCAAGCGCCTGGCCGAACTGCTGCAACCGAAATGGCTGCGCATCGGCGGCTATTGGTATCCGCGCGGCGGCATCCCCATCGACGTCTTCTGGCAGACGGGCGCGCCGCTGGAGGGCGTGTGGCTGCCGGATCAGGGCGTGGCGGGGTATCGCGGGCGGGGGTAAGGGCGATTAGTCGTAGAATGAAAGGCTATATATTCTAACGAATATCGGGGGCATGGAATGTTTAGGGCGAGGACTGTTTTTGTAATCGGGGCTGGAGCTAGCTGTGAAGTCGGACTTCCGGTTGGAGATTCTCTGCTCAAGGCGATCGTTGATCTTACCCATTTCGAGTTCGATATTGGTCGACTAATGAAAGGAGACCGCAATATCTTCGATGCTTTGAAGATATTTCTTGATGAAGGTGGTGATGTATCCCGCTTAAAGGCGCATTTGATGGCTGGTAGGCAGTTAGGCAAATCCGCAAAACAAGCATTATCTATCGACAACGTGATAGATGCCCTAGAAAATAGTGAAATCGAAATTTTAGGAAAGCTTGGAATTGCTAGAGCCATTCTCAAGGCTGAGGCTGAAAGTCCTTACTTTAAAATAAATTTTGACACAAACGCTATTGATGTTAGCAAGTTTAAAAATACTTGGTACTCAAGTTTAACTCAGTTACTGACCGAACAGGTTAAAAGAAGTGAGATTGATAAGCTCTTTGATAATGTGGAGGTAGTCAACTTTAATTATGACCGCTGTTTAGAGTATTATTTGCAGTACAGTTTATCCGATTACTGTGGTGTTGGGTTGGATATTGTACGAAATTCTATGTCCAAGTTGACCGTCCATCGTCCCTATGGTCTAGTTGGGCGACTTCCTTGGCGACCGGGTGATGGCCCTGGGGTGGAGTTTGGTCAGGGGGCACCTCAGCAACTTGCTCAGATTGTGCCGGAAATTCGTACCTTCACCGAGCAAGTTGAAGAAGGTGACAATCTGAACGCAATCCGAAGCGCCATCGCCAAAGCGGATCGGATTGTTTTCTTGGGATTTGCCTTCCATCGGCAGAACGTTGCGCTCATCTCCACGGAAATCAGTGACCACGCCCAAATTTTGGCCACAGCCATGGGGATATCATCCAGCGATAGGGACGTGATTGAGGACGAATTGGCCGAAGCGTTTGGGTTTGCATGGGATAGGCTTGCATCAAGCCGGGTAAGCCTTGCAGTCGCCACTTGCCATGAGTTGTTCAAAGACTACTGGAGGACTCTGACGGCGGCGGCGCCGGAGTGACCCCATCCTCCCGCCTCCCGCTCGAAGCCTGGGGCCGTCGTCTGATGGCCCGCGCCGAAGCGTGGGCGGACCGGTCGCGGCTTCGCCGTTACGCCTATGAGTTCCTGTGGTTCGGGCTGAAGCAGGGGTGGGCGTGTCTGTTCGGCGGGGCGATGCTGGCGCTGATCCTGGGGACGTTTCTGTTCTGGCCCGAGGACTCGCCGCTGGCGCGCTATGACTTTCTGGTGCTGGGGGCGCTGGGGATACAGGCGCTGATGCTGGCCTTCAGGCTGGAGAGCTGGGAGGAGGCGCGGGTCATCTTTCTGTTCCATGTCGCCGGGACGATCATGGAGCTGTTCAAGACCTATCACGGGTCGTGGATCTATCCGGAAGAGTCGGTGCTGAGGATCGGCGCCGTGCCGCTGTTCTCGGGCTTCATGTATGCGGCGGTGGGCAGCTACATCGCGCGGGTGCAGCGCATCTTCCATATCCGGGTACGGAACTATCCGCCGCTGTGGACGACGTGGGTGCTGGCGGCGGCGATCTACGTCAACTTCTTTGCGCACCACTGGCTGCCGGACGTTCGGCTGGCGCTGTTCGCGGCGACGGGGCTGCTGTTCATGCGGGGGTGGTTCTACTTCACCGCCGACCGGACGCGGCGGTCGATGCCGCTGCTGCTGGGCTATGGGCTGGTGGCGCTGTTCATCTGGTTCGCGGAGAACTTGGGGACGTTCGCGCGGGCCTGGGTCTATCCGGGGCAGAGCGACGGATGGGAGATGGTCAGCCTGAACAAGCTGGGGGCGTGGTTCCTGCTGATGATCATCTCGGTGGTGCTGGTGTCGATCGTGCACCGGCCGGAGGAGGAGCCGAGGTAGGAAGGCCTTCTCCCCTTGCGGGAGAAGGTGGGCGCCGGAGGCGCTCGGATGAGGGGTGGCGGCGGGGCGTCTGCCGCGTGTGCTCGCCAGATGACGTAATCGGATGCCGGGGGCGCTGACACCCCTCATCCGTCTCGCTGCGCGAGCCACCTTCTCCCACAGGGGGAGAAGGGAGAGGATCACGGCCGCCGCGTCACCTTGTGCGCCAGGTTGGGGCGGGGGCGCTCCAGCGGGGGCTCGGTCAGGGAGCCGACGTGGATGAAGCCGGCGATGCTCTCGCCGTCCTCGACGCCGAACAGGGCGACGGCGGCGGGGTCGTAGGCATACCAGTCGGTGATCCAACTGGCGCAGTAGCCCAGGGCGTTGGCGGCGTGCTCCAGGTTCATGCAGACGGCGCCGGCGGACAGCTGCTGCTCCCACACCGGAACCTTGTGGCCCTGAATGGGGGTCGAGACGACCAGGATGGTCAGCGGCGGGTTGGCCAGCTTGGCCAGGGAGGCGATCTCCTTGCCGGTGCGGTTCTGGGTCTCGCCCAGCACGGCGAGGGCCTCGGACAGTTCGGCGCGGCTCTGGGGGCCCAGCACGACGAAGCGCCAGGGGAAGAGCTTGCCGTGGTCGGGGGTGCGGGCGCCCAGCAGAAGCATCTGCTCGACTTCGGCGTCCGAGGGGCCGGGCAGGGTCAGCAACTGGGCCGAGGCCGAGCGGCGCACGGCCAGGCGCGACAGCAGCTCTTGCGAACGGACGGGCAGGGGCAGGGGGGCGGACAGGTCTGACGGGCTCATGGCCGCTTAGCTAGGATTTCCCGGCCTCCGGCGCCATAGCAGGGGGATGAGCAAGATCCGCGACATCAAGCCTCGCTGGGCCGAGGGCCTGCCTGACACGCCGCCGTGGCGCAGTCTGGGGACGAGCGTGATCGTCGATACGCCCTGGATGCAGGTGACGCGCCATCCCGCCGTGGCGCCGACGGGGGCGGATGCGGACTATATGGTCATGCGGCCGAAGAATGTGGGGACGGGGGTGCTGCCGCTGCATGACGACGGGACGGTCAGCCTGGTCGGGCAGCACCGCTTCGCCCTGATGCGCTACTCCTGGGAGATGCCCGAGGGCGGGGCGCCGCAGGGGGAAGACCCCTTCGAGGCCGTGAAGCGCGAGCTGGCCGAGGAGGCGGGGCTGACGGCGCAGCACTGGCGCGCGGCGCTGGACGTGGACCTGTCCAACTCCATCACCGACGAGCGGGCGATGACCTGGGTGGCGTGGGGGCTTGAGGCGACCGAGACGGCGCCGGACGAGACGGAGGTCTTTCTGTCGGCGCGCGTGCCCTTCGGCGAGCTGATGGCCGAGATCGCGCGCGGCGCGGTGCGCGACAGCCTGACGGTGGCGACGGCCTATCGCGCCTACCATATGGCCCGGGAGGGCGAACTGCCCGCCGCGCTGGCGCGTTCCATGCTGGGCGCGTAAGATCGCCGCCGAACGCGAAGGAAGCCGGATGGCCAAGCTGGAAGTCGTGCCGCAACAGCCGGACCTGTGGGCGCAGTTGCGCGCCGCAGCCCAGGACGCTGCGCGCGAGGAGCCTCGCCTGGCGTCGCAGCTGAACGCCGTGGTGCTGGCGCACGATGATTTCGCGGGGGCGCTGAGCTTCCAGATCGCGCGCAAGCTGGGCGATGCGGAACTGGGCGCCATGACGGTGCGCGAGGTGGCCCTGTCGGCCTTCGCCGCCGATCCGGGCATCGTGGCCGCCGCCGAGGCGGACCTGAAGGCGGTGCAGGAGCGCGATCCGGCGATCCGCTCGTTGTTGCAGCCCTTCATGTATTTCAAGGGGTTCCAGGCGTTGCAGGCCTGGCGCGTGGCGCACTGGCTGTGGACCCAGGACCGCGACACCCTGGCGTTTCACTTCCAGAGCCGGATTTCGGAGCTGTTCCAACTGGACATCCACCCGGCGGCGCGGATCGGCTCGGGCGTCTTCCTGGACCACGGCACGGGCATCGTCATCGGCGAGACGGCGGTGATCGGCGACGAGGTGTCGATGCTGCACGCCGTGACCCTGGGCGGGACCGGGGCCGAGCGCGGCGACCGCCATCCGAAGATCGGGCGCGGCGTCCTGCTGGGCGCCGGGGCCAAGGTGCTGGGCAACATCACGGTCGGCGACTACGCCAAGGTGGCGTCCGGCTCGGTGGTGCTCAAACCCGTCCCGGCGGGCTGCACCGTGGCGGGGGTGCCTGCGCGGCTGGTCAACTGCCCCACCGACGCCACGCCGGCGCGGACCATGGACCACACGCTGTCCGACATCGTCTATGACTTCGTGATCTGAGACTCTGCTGTGGGCTGATCCTGTCCGGGCTTCCAATCGGCAGACGGCTTCTCTACCCTTCGCGGCCAACGAGTTGAACGAGGCTACCCCGTGACCGAGAACGATCTGAAGCGCGTCGAGACGCACCTGAAGCGCACCTTCAACCACGGCGGCATCAAGGTGAAGGGCCGCAAGGTGGCCGATTCCGCCGAAGTCTATGTCGACGACGAGTTCATCGGCGTGGTGTTCGAGGATGAAGACGAAGCCGGTTCCTACATGTTCGAAATGGCGATCCTGGCGGAAGACCTGCCGCCGGCCTGAGGCCCGCCTGACGACGTGAATTGAAAAAGGCCGGAGAGGGCGTCCTCTCCGGCCTTTTTTCTTGGCGCTCAGCGCCGGATCACAAACCGAACAGACGGGCGAAGAAGCCCTTCTTCTTTTCGGGGGCGGGCGTGTCGACTGGCTTCACCGGCTCGACCGCCGCAGCGGCGGCGGCGGGCGCCGTGGCCTGAACGGGGGGCTCGACCGGGGCGGCGGCGGCCGCGACGGCCGGCTCGGCCCTGGCCTCTGAAGCGGACGGCGCGGCTTTCACGGCGGGCTTGGCTGCGGGGGCCTTCTTCGGCGCTGCAGCCTTCTTGGGCGCGGCGTCCTTGGCGGCGGCCGTCTTCGCGGTCTTGGCGGCCGCCGGCTTCTTGGCCGGAGCGGCCTTGGCGGTCGTCGCCTTGGCGGCGGCGGGCTTGGCCTTGGGCTCAGCCTTGGGCGCGGCCGCCTTGGCGGGAGCCTTGGCCGGCGCGGCGGCCTTTACGGTCTTGGGCTTGGCGTCAGCTTTTGTCGCTGCGGCGCTCGACTTTGCCGCTGGTTTCGGCTTGGAAGCGACAGAAGCCGCTTTCGCGGCAGGTTTCGTCTCAGACGGTGCTTTGGCCATAAACTCCCCGACCCCTCGTTGGACGCGGGCGTGTGATCCAAGCCCGCACTGGCGATTCGTTATTATAACGGTGTTTGAAAAATGTCCGAATCCGCAGTTCAGGTGATCGCCCGCGGCGACCGCGCCCCGGCCGAGGCCGCCGCCGCCGCCATCGACGCCAACCCCCTGCTGGAAGGCGCCACCTATTCCATCCTGGAAGAGGATGAGGACAAGGAAATCTGGCGCATCGACGCCTTCCCGACCAGCGACGAGGAGGCCGAGGGCATCGCCGAGATCCTGCGCGCCACGCCGGGGCTGGAGGTGGTGGTCGAGAAGCTGGCCGACGCCGACTGGCTGGCCATGAGCCTGTCGGGCCTGCCGCCGGTCGAGGCGGGGCGCTTCTTCGTCTATGGCGCGCACGATCAGGGCAAGATTCCCGAGGGCCGGGTCAATCTGAAGATCGACGCGGGCGCCGCCTTCGGCACCGGCCACCACGGCACGACGGTCGGCTGCCTGGAGGCCTTCGACAATCTGCTGAAGAGCGAGACGTTCGAAAAGGTGCTGGACGTCGGCTGCGGTACGGGCGTGCTGGCCATCGCGGCGGCCAAGACCGGCTCGCCCATCGCCGTCGGCACCGACATCGACGAGCCCTCGGCCCGCATCGCCAATGAGAATGCGGCTATCAACGACGCCAAATGCGAGTTCTATTTCGCCGACGGCCTGAGCGACGCGCGCATCGCCCAGCACGCGCCCTATGATCTGGTGTTCGCCAACATTCTGGCCGCGCCGCTGGTGTTCCTGGCGCCCGAGATCGCCGGGGCGCTGAAGTCGGGCGGGGTGGCGATCCTGTCGGGCCTGCTGCGGACGCAGGAAGAGCGGATTCTGGAGGCCTATCTGCCGCTGGGCTTCGTGGTGGAGCAGACGATCCATCATGACGCGTGGAGCGCGCTGCAGCTGCGTAAATCCTGATCCTTCTCCCTTTGAGGGAGAAGGTGGCATGCGGAGCATGACGGATGAGGGGTGAAGTACCGTCGTTCGGTGTTTAGGCTTCAGCTATGTTGAAGCCCTCGTTTCGCATTCAGGCCAACGCCCGGCGGTCTCGCCAAGACTTGACCATGGCCGAAGCCGCCCTGTGGAAGCTTCTGCGGGATCGTCGGCTGTCGGGCGTGAAGTTTCGCCGACAGGCGCCTATCGGGCGATACATTGCCGACTTCTGCTGCCCGGCGTTGCGGCTGATCATTGAGTTGGATAGCGGCGTTCATGTCCTGCGGGCTGAGTCTGATGCCGAGCGGGACGCGTGGTTGACGGCGCAGGGTTTCACGGTGTTGCGCTTCGGAAACGAGGCCGTCTTGAGCAATCCGTCCGTGGTGTTCGATGCTGTTCGGCGGGCGATGGCGCAGCAGGCGAGGTGACGGTGTTTCACCCCTCATCCGGCCCTGACGGGCCACCTTCTCCCACAAGGGGAGAAGGAGTAAGAGGCCCTCATGCGCCAGACATTCGACGAAACCACTGATCCGTCCTTCGGGGCCAAGCACCTGCCTCTGCTCCGCGCCGAGATGGCCAAGCAGGGGCTCGACGGCCTGCTGGTCCCGCACGAGGACGAGCATCAGAACGAATATCTGCCCGACGCCAATGAGCGGCTGGCCTGGGTCAGCGGCTTTACCGGCTCGGCCGGGGCGGGCGTGGTGCTGATGGACAAGGCGGCGGTCTTCGTCGACGGCCGCTATACGGTCCAGGCCAAGGCCCAGACGGACGAGGCCCTGTTCGAGCGCCAGCCGCTGAACGCGCTGACCGACTGGCTGGCGGCCGTGCCGTCGGGTTCGGTGATCGGCTATGATCCGCGCCTGCACAGCCCCGATGCGCTGGCAAGCCTGCGCGCCGCCGTCGAGAAGGCCGGGGCGACGCTGAAGGCGGTCAAGGCCAATCCGATCGATCTGGCCTGGGGCGACGCTCGCCCGGCCCAGCCGCAGGCGCCGGTAGTCCCGCACGAGGATCGCTATTCCGGCGAAGACGCCGCGTCCAAGCGCGCCCGCATCGGCAAGGCCATCCGTGATGCCGGGGCCGAGGCCGCCGTGCTGACGGCGCCGTCGTCGCTGGCCTGGCTGTTCAACATTCGCGGCGGCGACGTGATCCGCACGCCGCTGCCGCTGGGCCAGGCGGTGGTGAAGGCGGACGGGACCGCCAAAGTCTTCCTCGATCCCGCCAAGGTGACCAACGAACTGCCCGGCTGGCTGGGCGACGCCGTGGCGCTGGAGGCGCCCGAGGCGCTGCCGGGCGCGCTGGACGCCCTGTCGGGGCGCAAGGTGCTGATCGACCCGGCCGTGTCGTCGGCCTGGTATTTCGACCGGCTGGAAGCGGCGGGCGCCGAAATCGTGCGCGGCATGGACCCCTGCGCCCTGCCGCGCGCCTGCAAGAACGCCGTCGAGATCGAGGGCGCCCGTCAGGCGCACATCCGCGACGGCGCGGCCCTGACCCGCTTCCTGCATTGGGTCGATACGGTCGCGCAGAAGGAACTGCCCGACGAGCGGGCGGTGGTCGAGGCGCTGGAAGGCTTCCGCGAGGCGACCGGCATGCTGAAGGACCTGTCGTTCGACACCATCGCCGGGGTCGGGCCGAACGGCGCCCTGCCGCACTACAAGCCGGTCGGGGCCAAGATTCGGCCGATGGAGACGGGCTCGCTGCTGCTGGTGGACGGCGGCGGCCAGTATCTGGACGGGACCACGGACGTGACCCGCACCATGGCCATCGGCGAGGGCGCGGCCGATCAGCGCCGGATGTTCACCCTGGTGCTGAAGGGCCATATCGCCATGGCGGTGATCCGCTTCCCCGCCGGGACCAGCGGGCGTCAGCTGGACGCCATCGCGCGCCAGCCGCTGTGGAATGCGGGCTTCGACTTCGATCACGGCACAGGGCACGGGGTGGGGTCGTATCTGGGCGTCCACGAAGGGCCGCAGCGCATCGCCGGCTGGGGCACCGACCAGCCTCTGCTGACCGGCATGATCCTGTCGAACGAGCCGGGCTATTACCGCGAGGGCGAGTGGGGCATCCGCATCGAGACGCTGCAGGTCGTCACGGAGCCGACGCAGGTTCCGGGCGGCGAGCGGCCGATGCACGGCTTTGAGCAGCTGACGCTGGCGCCGCTGGATCGCAAGCTGATCGACACAGCGCTGCTGACGGCGGACGAGCGGGCTTACGTGGACGCCTATCACGCCGAGGTTCTGGCCAAGGTCGGACCGCTGCTGGCCGAGGGCGTGCAGAAGGACGAGGCGGCGCTGGAGTGGCTGAAGGCGCAGACGGCGCCGCTGTAAGGCGAGCGCGCAAGCGTGGATATGAAGACGCCTCCCTCGCGATCGCCGGGGAGGCGTTTTTGGTTCGGGCTGTGCGAAAGGCCTACTGGACGCGGGTCCAGGTCTGGGTCTTGCACAGCGGGGCGACGATGCAGCCGCGCAGGCGCAGCGTATTGTCGTTGGTCAGGGTGATGGTCCCGCGATAGGTCCCGCCGTCCTCGGGATTGTAGACGCTGCCGCCGCGCCACTCGGTCGGGCCGCCGGTGAAGCCCGACAGCATCCGCAGGCCGCGTAAGGGACGGTCGCGCAGGGAGGCGTCCTTGTTGCGAGCGTCGCGGGCGTTCGGATCGGCGCGGATGTGGCTGGAGGTGACGAGCGTGCCGCACAGGGCCTGGCCGCAGCGCTCGATGCGCACCTGGCCGCCATTGGTCGGGGTCTGCCACAGGCCGGTCGGGTCGCTGGCGAGCGCGGGAGAAGCGAGGGCGGCGGCGGCGACGGCGAGCGCCGTCAGGACGGAGGTCTTCATCGGCGTTTTCCTTCTGACGGATCGTTGAGCCGATCCCTTGGCCGGAGGGTGATCCGGGTTTCGGACGGAAACAAGGCCGAAATCTTGAAGTTCGCCAAAGGATTACATGACCTCAGGTCAAGATTTCTTCGCGCGCGTTCTCCTCCCCATTCCATGGGGAGGAAAGCGTCAGCCGCCGATCAGCGCCAGCCACTCGTCCTCGGTCAGGACGGCGACGCCGTGTTTTTCGGCGTCCTTCAGCTTGGACCCGGCGCCGGGTCCCGCGACGACGTAGTCGGTTTTCTTGGACACCGAGCCCGAGACCTTGGCGCCGAGGCTCTCGGCGCGGGCCTTCGCTTCGTCGCGGGTGAAGCGTTCCAGCGAGCCGGTGAAGACCACGGTCTTGCCCGCCACCGGGCTGTCGGTCGTGGGGGCGGCCACGTCCTCGACGCGCTCGAGCTCGGCCAGCAGGGCGTCGACGACCTGGAGGTTGTGCGGTTCGTGGAAGAAGTGGGCCAGGGCCTCGGCGGCGACCGGGCCGACGCCGGAGACGCCGGCGATCTGGTTCAGCATTTCGGACGGGCCTTCGTTGCGCGCGACGGCGGCCCAGCGGGTGAGGTCGCTCCAGCCGTCCGAGATTTCCGCCAGCGAGCGGCGGGCGGGCGCGGCCATGCCGGGGAAGGCGAGGGCGATCTTCTGATCCATCGGCGCCTCGGGCCAGGGATCGTCGGCGGCGGGGCGGGCGTCAGCCATCAGGCCCAGGACGCGGGGCGAAATGGCGTGGGTCGCGGCCAGCGTCTTCCAGTCGTCGCTGGCCAGGCCATCGGCGGCGGCCATGCAGGCGCCCTGGAAGGCGGTCCAGCTGCCGAAGGCGCGGGCCAGGACGAGCGAGGTCTGTTCGCCGATCTCTCGCACGCCCAGGCCGAAGATCAGGCGGTCGAGGCTGATGACGCGGCGCGCATCGATCCCGGCCATCAGGTTGCCGACGCTGGTCTCGCCATAGCCGTCTTCGGCGCGCAGCAGGGCCAGCTTCTGCTCGTCGCGGGCGAGGCGGAAGATGTCGGCGGGCTCCTTGATCCAGCCGCGCGCGTGGAAGGCGATCAACTGCTTTTCGCCGAGGCCCTCGATGTCGAAGGCGCGGCGGCTGACGAAATGCTTGAGGCGCTCGACGATCTGGGCGTCGCAGATCAGGCCGCCGGTGCAGCGGCGCTTGACCTCGTCCCCCTCGCGCACGGCTTCGGAGCCGCAGACGGGGCAGACGGTGGGGAAGACGTAAGGGACGGCGCCGTCGGGGCGCAGGGTTTCGACCACGCCGACGATCTGGGGGATGACGTCGCCGGCGCGTTGCAGGACGACGGTGTCGCCGATGCGCACGTCCTTGCGGGCGATCTCGTCCTCGTTGTGCAGGGTGGCGTTGCGGACCACGACGCCGCCGACAGTGACGGGATGCAGGCGGGCGACGGGGGTCAGGGAGCCGGTGCGGCCGACCTGAATGTCGATGCCTTCCAGAACGGTCGTCGCCTGTTGCGCCGGGAATTTGTGAGCGATGGCCCAGCGGGGACTGCGGGCGATGAAGCCGAGGCGCTGCTGCCAGTCCAGCCGGTCGACCTTATAGACGACGCCGTCGATGTCGTAGCCGAGGCGGCTGCGGTCAGCCTCCAGCGTCTGATAGACGCCGATCAGGCCTTCGGCGCCCTCGACGCGGACCGAGCGGTCGTTGACCTGAAAGCCCCAACTGCGGAAGGCCTCCAGCGCGCCGTGTTGGGTGTCGGCGAACGGGGCGGAGGTTTCGCCCCAGGCGTAGGCGAAGAAGGTCAGGGGGCGCAGGGCCGTGATCTTCGGATCCTTCTGGCGCAGGGAGCCAGCGGCGAAGTTGCGCGGGTTGGCGTAGGTCCGCCTGCCTTCGGCCTCGGCCGCCGCGTTGAAGGCGTCGAAGGCGGCGTTGGGGGCGTAGACCTCGCCGCGGATCTCGATCACGTCGGGCCAGCCGGAGCCGGCCAGGGTCTGGGGAATGGCGGCGATGGTGCGCAGGTTGGCGGTCACGTCCTCGCCCGTCTTGCCGTCGCCGCGCGTGGCGCCCTGGACCAGGACGCCCTTTTCGTAGCGCAGGCTGGCCGAGAGGCCGTCGATCTTGGGCTCGGCGACGAAGGCGATGGGCTCGTCGCCCGACAGCTTGAGGAAGCGGGCGATGCGGGCGACGAAGTCGCGCACCTCGCCGTCGTCGAAGGCGTTGTCCAGCGACAGCATGGGCACGCCGTGGCGGACCTCGGCGAACTGGGTGGAGACGGGGGCGCCGACGCGCTGAGACGGGGAGACGGGGCTGGACAGGGCCGGGAAGGCGGCCTCGATGGCCAGGGCGCGGCGCTTCAGGTCGTCATAGTCGGCGTCGGAAATCTCGGGCGCGGCGTCGGCGTAATAGAGGGCGTCGTGACGCGCCAGCTCAGCCGACAGGCTATCCAGCTCTTCGCGCGCCTGGGCTTCGGTCAGGGTTTCGACAGGCGGGAAGAGATCGGACATGAGAATCGCAGGAAGTCGGCAAAGGCGGAAGGGGTTCCTTACCACCCTGCCGCCGCCATGACAGAAACGTAATCTGACGCGACAGCCGAGGGCCGCTAGCGTCCCGCCTCAAAGATTCCTGCCGGAGCCCTCCATGCGTCCTGTTCTTGTCAGCCTGTCCGTGATCGCCGCCGCCCTGACGCTGGCCGCCTGTGAGACGACGACCGCGCCTGTGGTCGAGACGCCTGCGGCCGCGGCGTCGCCCTCGGTCGATTACGCCCAGTTGATGGAGGACCTGCGCATCCTGTCGGCCGACGACATGCAGGGGCGCGACACCGGTTCGGAGGGCGGGGCCAAGGCGCGCGCCTACATCGTCGGGCGGTTGGAGGCGCTGGGCGTCCAGCCCTCGCCGATGGGGCGGCTGCAGCCGTGGGAGATGCAGGGGCGGACGCGCGAAGGGACCAAGACCTTCAGCGGGACCAACATCATCGGCGTGATCCCCGGCACGCGGGTGGGCGACAAATACATCGTGGTGACGGCGCACTACGACCATGTGGGCGTCAACGACGGCCAGATCTTCAACGGCGCCGACGACAACGCCTCGGGCGTGGCGACCATGCTGGAGCTGGCCAAACGGCTGAAGGCCAACCCGCCCGAGCACAGCGTGCTGATCGTGGCGCTGGACGGCGAGGAGCGAGGCCTGCTGGGCGCCAAGCATTTCGTCGAGGCGCCGCCGGTGCCGCTGCACGCCATTGCGATGAACCTGAACTTCGACATGACGGCGCGGGCCGACAGCGACGGCAAGCTGTGGGTGACGGGGACGTATCAGCATCCCTATTTCCGCCCGGTGCTGGATCAGGTGGCGGCGCGTCCGAACGTAGCGTTGGCCTTCGGCAAGGACACGCCTCAGGATGAGGGCGCCGACAACTGGGTCGAGGCGTCGGATCACGCCGCCTTCCACCGCGCGGGGCTGCCGTTCCTCTATTTTGGGGTGAACTATCACCCGGACTATCACCGCCCCAGCGACGACTTCGAGAAGATCAACCCGGCGGTGTTCCAGGACTCGACGGAGCTGGCCATCGCGGGCTTCCGGGCGCTGGACCGGTGGCTGGATCAGTGACGGCTGTCGCAATACACTTGCAAAGATAGGCCTTGAATCCGCCCTCAGAGCGGCGTTCTGTCGCAGCCTCAGCAGTCGAGGAATACCGTGATGTCGGCGACGCAAGGGTTTGACCTTCAACGGGTGCAGAAGCTGCGCAAGGCGGCGCTGCTGGTCGGATTGATCGGGGTGGTCGGGCTGGCCTTCGTCAGCCGGTCCATCGGCGGCGAGACCATGCTGCACGAGGGGTTGGAGGCGTTCGGCCTGGGCCTGATCGTCGTCTGCATCGTCGGGCGGGCCTGGTGCTCCCTCTATATCGGCGGACGCAAGAAGGCCGAGATCGTGGATCGCGGACCCTATTCGATCAGCCGCAACCCGCTGTATGTCTTCAGCTTCATGGGGGCGTTCGGCGTGGGCGCGCAGACGGGCAGCGTGACGCTGGCGACCGTCTTCCTGCTGCTGACGGTGGCGGTCTTCTACGCCACGGTGAAGCGCGAGGAGGCCTGGCTGGCGGGCGCGTTTGGCCAGACCTATGCGGACTATCGCGCGCGGACGCCGCGGTTCGGGCCGGACTTCTCCAAATGGCGCGACGCCGACAGCCTGGAGGTGCGGCCGCAGTTCTTCCTGACGACCTTGCGTGACGGTCTGGTCTTCCTGCTGGCCGTGCCGCTGTTCGAGTCGGTCGAGCGGCTGCAGGATCTGGGCTGGCTGTCGACGCTGCTGCGCCTGCCATGAGGGCGTTGTCGATTCTGCTGGCGGGGGCCCTGGCCCTGACGGTCGCGGCCTGTGATCGGGGCGCCGTGCCTGACAAGGCTCCCTCGGCGACGGCGTTCAAGCACGACCTGCCTGAGGACGTGTCCGGTTACTACATCCCCACGACGGTGGTGCAGGTCGGCGACTGGCGGCTGCATCACCTGTTCATAGGGCAGGTTCCCGACTTCATGGCCTGGCGCGACGGTCAGCGCACGGCGGGGTTCGCGCCGATCATGATGGAGTTCGAGACGGGCGATAAGGCGCGGCGCACGCGGCTGATTCCGACGGCCTATGACGTGACCGAGGACCGGGTGCGGTTTGAGGCGTCGTCGCGCGAGCTGGGCGCGGTGTCGTTCGAGGGAGCGCTGGACCAGGGCGCGCTGGCGACGGCGCGGCGCAACCTGGGCGATCAGGGCGTGGTCCTGAAAGGACGGCTGAAGGTCGGGGACCGGACCTTCGACGGGGTGTCGATGCGGTGGTGGGCGGGGGACTGATCTTCTCCTCCCCATTTCATGGGGAGGTGGCGCGGCGCGTAGCGCCGTGACGGAGGGACCGCCCGGTTCCGCTGTCGCAAGCCCCTCCACCACTACGTGGTCCCCCTCCCCACGCCGTGGGGAGGAGATTTATGATCAGGCGACGGTCGCCTTGACGATCTTGCCCGGCGCGCGCGGGGGCTCGCCCTTGGGCAGGGCGTCGACGTGTTCCATGCCTTCGATCACTTCGCCCCAGACGGTGTACTGGCCGTCGAGGAAGCGGGCGTCGTCGAAGCAGATGAAGAACTGCGAGTTGGCGCTGTCCGGATTGGCGGTGCGGGCCATCGAGCAGACGCCGCGGACGTGCGGCTCTTTCGAGAATTCCTGCTTCAGGTTCGGCTTGGACGAACCCGAAGTGCCGGTGCCCGTCGGGTCGCCGCCCTGGGCCATGAAGCCCGGGATCACGCGGTGGAAGACCACGCCGTCGTAGAAGCCTTCCTTGGCCAGGTCGGTGATCTGCTTGACGTGGTTCGGCGCCAGATCGTCGCGCAGCTTGATGACGACGTTGCGGTCTTCGCCGTCGCCGGTGTCCAGGGTGAAGGTCAGGGTTTGGTCGGCCATCGGGCGCTCCTTGAGGTTATGCGAGCCGGAATTGTGCGCGGGTCATAGCGGCTGAACGCCGTCAGGGCTATGTGGGAAGCATGAGTGAAGACGAAAAGCCCGCCGACAAGCCGCAGGAACGCCGCCGCATGGTGCGTCTGCCCACGGGCGGCACTGCCTCGGGCCGCAAGGTCGGTCAGAAGATCAAGACAGCCGACAAGAAGACGCTGTCCAGCCAGGCGTGGATCAAGCGTCAACTGTCGGACCAGTGGTCCGAGCGCGCCCGCGCAGAGGGCTGGCGCAGCCGCGCCGCCTTCAAGCTGATGGAGATCGACGACAGGTATCGGCTGATCAAGCGCGGCTCGCGGGTCATCGACCTGGGCGCGGCGCCGGGCGGCTGGGTGCAGGTGGCGCTGGATCGCGGCGCGGCGGCGGTGGCGGGCGTGGACCTGCTGATGATCGAGCCGATTCCGGGCGCGACGCTGATTCAGGCCGACTTCACCGATCCGGGCGTGGATCAGCAGATGCTGGACGCCATCGGCGGTCCGCCGGACCTGGTGCTGTCTGACATGGCGCACAACACCATCGGCCACCGCCAGACGGACCACCTGAAGATCATCACCCTGATCGAGATCGCGGCCGATTTCGCCATCCGCACGCTGCGGCCGGGCGGGAACTTCGTGTCGAAGAACTTCCAGGGCGGCGACGCCGGCGGGGTGCTGACGCGCCTGCGCGAAGAGTTCGAGACGGTGAAATACGTGAAGCCGGAGTCGAGCCGAAAGGGCAGCGCCGAGGTCTTCCTGGTGGCGCTGAACAAGCGCTAGGCCGACGCGCCTTCCGCCTCGGCCGCAGCGCGCCGGGCGGCTTTTTTCGCTTCGGCGCGTGTCCACAGGCGGTCGTGCAGGGTGAAGAAGACCGTCTGCACCAGAGGCTCGATCGTGCCGATCGCCAGGGCGATGCGGATGTCGCGCGTCAGGGCGAAGGCCACCAGCACCGCGACGGCGAAGTGCATGACGCCGTAGGTGATGGTTTTCAACGCCACCTGCTTCAGGTTGCGGGGCAGGGCGTGGCTATGTCCGTGGCTGTGGTGGTTGTGGGCGCGGTTCTGCTCGTGCGCGTCCATCAGCTCCAGACGGGCGGTGAAGGCCTCGGCGGTCTCTTCCACCCCGGACAGCATCTTGCGGCGCTCGACCCGGTGCCAGACGCGGTCGTGGATCGAATAGGCGATGGTCTGGAAGATCGGCTCGACCACCCCGACCGCCAGCGCCAGCCGCCAGTCGCGCGTCAGGGCGAAGGCCACCAGGATCGCCACGATCAGGTGCATGGCGCCGTAGCTCGCAATCTTGAGAGCCAGCTCCCGCGCCGTGTTGATCAAGATGCGAACCATTATCGCGCAATGCGTCCCTTCGCCGCCCGTTTCAAGGCAATTCCTCTTATATGGACGATAGCGCGGGCTTGGGGTTGCGGTTCCCCGCCAACGGGGGCTATACGCGGCCCGCAAAATGGAGGCTCCAAATGGAGATACGCGAAGGCCTAACCTTCGATGACGTTTTGCTCGAACCCGGTCCGTCCGAGGTCATGCCCGCTGATGTCGATGTCTCGACCCAGCTGACGCGCGAAATCAGATTGAACATCCCGCTGCTGTCGTCCGCCATGGACACGGTGACGGAAAGCCGCCTGGCGATCGCCATGGCGCAGGCGGGCGGCCTGGGCGTGCTGCACCGGAACATGACGATCGAGGAGCAGGCCGAAGAGGTCCGCGCCGTCAAACGCTACGAAAGCGGTATGGTGGTGAACCCGGTCACGGTCGCCCCCGACACGACGCTGGGCGAAGTGCTCCAGATCGTCGAGCGCAAGAAGATCACCGGCTTCCCCGTGGTCGATCCCAAGAGCGGCAAGCTGGTCGGGATGCTGACCAACCGCGACATGCGCTTTGAGACGGACCTGAACCTCAAGGCCGCCGATCTGATGACGACGGGCGAGCTGATCACCCTGCGCGAAGGCTCGGCCGGGCGCGAGGCGGCGCGCGAACTGCTGCGCACGCGCAAGATCGAGCGGGTCATCGTGGTGGACGACGCCTATCGCGCCGTCGGCCTGATCACCATGAAGGACATCCAGAAGGCCCAGGCCTTCCCCAACGCCTGCAAGGACGAGCAGGGCCGCCTGCGCGTCGGCGCCGCCTCGACCGTCGGCGACGCCGGGTTCGAGCGGGCGATGGCGCTGGCCGAGGCGGGCGCCGACGTGGTGGTGATCGACACCGCCCACGGCCACTCGGCCTCGGTCGCCCAGGTGGTCGAGCGCATCAAGCGCGAGAACAACCGCGTCCAGATCATCGCCGGCAACGTCGCCACCTATGACGCCACCCGCGCCCTGATCGACGCGGGCGCCGATGCGGTGAAGGTCGGCATCGGGCCGGGCAGCATCTGCACCACCCGCATCGTCGCCGGCGTGGGCGTGCCGCAGCTGACGGCCATCGTCGACGCGGCCCGCGCGGCGCAAGGCACGGGCGCCTCGGTCATCGCAGACGGCGGCATCAAGTTCTCGGGCGATCTGGCCAAGGCCATCGCGGCGGGCGCCAATGTCGCCATGATGGGCTCGATGTTCGCAGGGACCGACGAAAGCCCCGGCGAGGTCTTCCTGTACCAGGGCCGGTCCTACAAGTCGTATCGCGGCATGGGCTCGGTGGGCGCGATGGCGCGCGGCTCGGCCGACCGCTACTTCCAGAAGGAAGTCTCGTCCGAGAAGCTGGTCCCCGAGGGCATTGAGGGCCAGACCCCTTACAAGGGGCCGATCGCCCCGGTGGTGCACCAGCTGGTCGGGGGGCTGCGCGCCTCGATGGGCTATGTCGGCGGCGCCACCATCGCGGACTTCCAGGAGCGCGCGCGCTTCGTCCGCATCACCAATGCGGGCCTTCGTGAAAGCCACGTCCACGACGTGATGATCACGCGCGAGGCGCCGAACTATCGTCAGGGCTGACCTGATCCGCTCCCGGCCCCGGTCGGGAGCGGTTTTGTTTTGGGCTAGTGAAACAGGAGAAGAGCGTGACCACTGAACTCACCTATCTGGCGGCGACGCTGGTGCTGGCCCTGGTGCAGATCTTCCTGCCCGCCTTCGCCCGAACGCGCGAGTTCGGCCTGTCGTGGAACGCCGGGGCGCGGGACGAAACGCCCGAAGCCAAGAGCCCCGTCGTCGGCCGTCTGGAGCGGGCCCAGGCCAATCTGTTCGAGACCCTGCCGCTGTTCATCGGCGCCGTGCTGATCGCCCAGATGGCGGATCGGACCGGCGCGCTGACGGCGTGGGGCGCAGGCCTCTACTTCTGGGCGCGCGTCGCCTATATCCCGCTGTACGCCCTGGGCGTTCCCTATATCCGGTCGCTGGTGTGGCTGGTCTCGCTTGCGGGACTGGCGCTGTGCCTTCTGGCCCTTTTCATCCGAGTTTGATTTGACCCCAGCCGCCCGCCTGGCCGCCGCCGCCGCCATCATCGACAGCATTTCGCAAGGCCGCCAGCCCGCCGACGCCGTGCTCAAGGCCTGGAGCCAGCAGAATCGCTATGCCGGTTCGGGCGACCGCCGCGCCATCGCCGAACGCGTCTATCAGGTGCTGCGCGCGCGCGGCCGCCTGTCGGCCTTCATGGGCGGGCGTCAGGACGGACGCGCCCTGATCGTGGGCGCCCTGTCGCTGCTGGACGGCGCGACGCTGGAGGAGATCGAAGGCCTCTATAACGGCGAGGGCTATGGCCCACGCCCGCTGTCCAAGCACGAGCGCGGCCGCATCATGGCGCACGAGGACGCGGCCGATCTGGCCGAGGTCGCCCTGCCGGACTTCGTGACGGCGGACCTGAAGGCGGTCCACGGCGACCGCTGGCGCGACGAGGTCGAGGCCCTGAGCGGTCGCGCGCCGGTGGACCTGCGGGTCAACGGTCTGCGGGCTACGATGGAGGAGGTCGAGGCCGAGCTGCGCGGCGCGGGCCTATCGCCCCAGCGCACCGAACTGTCGGGCTGGGGCCTGCGGCTGGACGCTGAGCCGGCGCCGAACGTGCAGCCGCTGGACGGCTTCCAGAACGGCCATTTCGAGATTCAGGACGAGGCCAGTCAGGTTGTCGGCTGGCTGTCCGGCGCCTTCCCCGGCGCGACGGTGGTGGACTATTGCGCGGGCGGCGGCGGCAAGACGCTGGGTCTGGTGCAGGCCATGCAGGGGCAGGGGTCGCTGATCGCCTGCGACGTCTCGGCCAAACGCCTGGACAATGTGAAGCCGCGTCTGGCCCGCGCGGGCGTCGAGGCCGATCTGCGCCTGCTGGGCACGAACGGCGGCGGGGTCGAGGATCTGAACGGTCAGGCCGACGTCGTGTTCGTCGACGCGCCGTGCTCGGGCTCGGGCGCCTGGCGGCGCCGGCCGGAGGACAGCTGGCGCCTGACGGCCGAGGAAGTCGCGCGTTTGCACGCGCTGCAACTGCGTATTCTGGGGCAGGCGACCAAGCTGGTGCGGCCGGGCGGGCGCCTGGCCTATGTCACCTGCTCGGTGCTGGGCGCGGAGAATGAGGCCACAGCCGCCGCCTTCGAGGCCGCGCACGCGGACTTCAAGCCCGTCCCCATCGCCGATGCGGCGCACAGCGCGGACCTGACCGAGGCGGGGCGCGAACGCCTGCCCGCGCTGGCGCAAGGCAACCGCCTGCGTCTGTCGCCCGCCGCGACCGGCACGGACGGCTTCTTCATCGCTCTTTATGAGCGCGCCTCATGAGGCTGGAACGCTACGGCGCCGTCACGGTCCTGCCCGTGATGGCGGCGCCTGCGGAATACGGCGAGCACCTGCGCGCCCGCATCGACCCGCTGATGACCGGCATCGGTCCGGTCGAGGGGGCGGTGGCGCTGACGGCCGCCCTGGCGCGGCTGGAGGCGAGGGGAGAGACGCCGGATCTGATCCTGTCGCTGGGCTCGTGCGGGTCGCGCGTGCTGGATCATGCGGCCGTCTATCAGGCGTCGTCCGTGGCCTATCGCGACATGGACGCCAGTCCGTTGGGGTTTGAGAAGGGCGTGACGCCGCTGCTCGATCTGCCCGCCGTTCTGCTGCTGCCGTGCCCCATTCCTGGCGTGCCGAGCGCGCGCCTGTCGACGGGCGCCAACGTCGTCTCGGGCGCCGCCTATGACGCCATCGACGCCGAGATGGTGGACATGGAGACGTGGGCGCTGGTGCGCGCGGCACAAAGCTTCGGCCTGCCGCTGGTCGCGCTGCGCGGGGTGTCGGACGGCAAGGCCGAACTGACGGGCCTGCACGACTGGACCTCGACCCTGCATCTGGTGGACGAGAACCTGGCCCGGGTGCTGGACGGCCTGATCGCGGTGCTCGCGGATCAGGGCCTCTCGGCCCTTGAAATTCCGGCCCTGCAAGGCCAAACCCTCGCCCAATCGCTCGCCCCGGATTCGACCTCATGACCCAGCCGACCCAACACCAGAAGGTGCTCATCGTCGATTTCGGCAGCCAGGTGACGCAGCTGATCGCGCGCCGCCTGCGCGAGGCCGGCGTCTATTGCGAAATCCATCCGTTCAACAAGGCGGGCGAGGCCCTGGCGGCGATGCAGCCTCAGGCCATCATCCTATCGGGCGGCCCCAACTCCACGACCGACGCCGACAGTCCGCGTGTCGACCGCGTGGTCTTCGACTATGGCGCGCCGATCCTGGGCATCTGCTATGGCGAGCAACTGATCTGCGCCGAGCTGGGCGGCAAGGTCGAGAGCGGCCACCACGCTGAGTTCGGCCGCGCCGAGATCGTCATCACCCGCGAAAGCCCCCTGTTCGCCGGCATCGGCGCCGTCGACCACCGCGAGCCGGTGTGGATGAGCCACGGCGACCGCGTGACGGCTCTGCCGGAAGGCTTCCACGTCATCGCCACCTCGGAAGGCGCGCCCTTCGCCGCCATCGCCGATGAGACGCGCAAGATCTACGGCGTGCAGTTCCACCCCGAGGTGGTGCACACGCCGCGCGGCGCCCAACTGTTGAAGAACTTCACCCATGGCGTGGCGGGTCTGACCGGCGACTGGACCATGGCCGCCTATCGCGACGAGCAGATCGCCAAGATCCGCGAACAGGTCGGCGACGCCAAGGTCATCTGCGGCCTGTCGGGCGGGGTCGACTCTTCGGTCGCCGCCGTGCTGATCCACGAGGCCATCGGCGACCAGCTGACCTGCGTCTTCGTCGACACCGGCCTGATGCGCAAGGGCGAGGCCGATCAGGTCACGACCCTGTTCCGCGAGCATTACAACATCCCGCTGGTGCACGTTGATGCGTCGAAGGAATTTCTCGGCGAGCTGGCCGGAATCTCCGACCCGGAGACCAAGCGCAAGACCATCGGCCGGGTCTTCATCGAGGTGTTCGACCGCGAGGCGCACAAGATCGAAGGCGCCGCCTTCCTGGCTCAGGGCACCCTCTATCCCGACGTGATCGAGAGCGTGTCCCCGACCGGCGGCCCGTCGCACGTCATCAAGAGCCACCACAACGTGGGCGGCCTGCCGGACTTCATGAAGCTGAAGCTGGTCGAACCCTTGCGCGAACTGTTCAAGGACGAGGTGCGGGCGCTGGGCCGCGAACTGGGCCTGACGGACGCCTTCGTCGGCCGCCATCCCTTCCCCGGACCGGGCCTGGCCATCCGCATCCCCGGCGAGATCACGCCGGAGGCCGTCGCCACCCTGCAGGACGCGGACGCCATCTATCTGGACGAGATCCGCAAGGCGGGCCTGTACGATGACATCTGGCAGGCGTTCGCCGTGCTGCTGCCGGTCAAGACCGTCGGCGTCCAGGGCGACGCCCGCACCTATGAGAAGGTGCTGGCCCTGCGCGCCGTCACCTCGACCGACGGCATGACAGCCGACTTCTACCAGTTCCCCTGGGACGTCCTGGCCAAGACCGCCACGCGCATCATCAACGAAGTCCGCGGCGTCAACCGCGTCGTCTACGACGTGACGTCCAAGCCGCCCGGCACGATCGAGTGGGAATAGTTCGGACCTTTCGGCAGCATTCGGCATCGCTTCCGAAACGTCCACTAAGCGGCTGACAACATTGTGAATTCTGTCGAGACCCTTCGAAGCCATTCGGAGGGTCTTTCTTCGTTTTGTCGGACTGGCCGACGGTATGCCGCTGCATTGATCTGGCGGACTCGGGCTCATACCGTCCTGACAGCCGGCCACGCCCTGACGGTATTATTTCTCGGCAAGTCATTGAAGATTTGAGAGAAAGTTCTTGATGGCGCGGTCGATTTCGAGGGCCGACAGCCGAAGGCGATTATACCGTGCTAACCGACACCGCACTGAAGAATTTGCGTCCAAAAGCAAGAGCTTACAAGAGTACCGACAGGGACGGCATGTATGTCTACGTCTCGACGGGCGGCGCAGTCTCATTCCGCTACGACTATCGGTTCAACGGCCGTCGGGAGACTGTGACGCTTGGCCGTTATGGCCGGGCCGGGCTGACGCTGGCGCAGGCCCGCGAGCGGCTGATCGAGGTGAAGAAGGCGATCGCCGACGGGGTATCCCCCGCCGTTGAAAAGCAGCGCGCCAAACGTCGCCTCAAGGAGGCTCGCGATTTCGCACAGGTCGCCCAGGGTTGGATGGACCGCGCGCCGATGGCGGACAGCACCCGCGACATGCGCCGGGCGATTTTCAATCGCGACATCCTTCCGAAGTGGAAGAACCGCCTGCTGAGCGAGATCACCCCCGACGACCTGCGGGCGCACTGCAAGGCGATCGTGGACCGCGGGGCGCCCGCGACAGCGATCCACGTCCGGGATATCGTCAAGCAGATCTACGGCTGGGCGATCCTCCACGGCGAGAAGATCGACAACCCTGCGGATGACGTGGGCCCGGCGTCCATAGCGACCTTCCGACCGCGCGACCGATCGCTCACCCCCGCCGAAATCCGGATCATGCTTATGCTCTTGGGTGAGGTGGCGACACTGCCGACCATCAGGCTCGGCTTGAAGTTCATCCTGCTCAGCATGGTTCGAAAGAGCGAACTTCAGGACGGGGTATGGACCGAGGTGGATTTCGGGAATGCGGTCTGGTCGATCCCGGCCGCACGCATGAAACGCTCGCGTCCTCACAACGTCTATCTCTCCACCCAGATGCTTGACATCCTGGTCGCCCTGAAGACCTGCGCCGGCAACTCGAAATACATCCTGCCGTCGCGCTACGATGCCGATGCGCCGATGTCGCGGGCGACCTTCAACCGCGTCACCAGTGCGATCGCTGAGAAGGCCGGAAAGGGTGATCTCCCGCTCGAACCCTTCACCGTCCACGACCTGCGGCGGACGGCCTCGACCCTGCTGCACGAGATGGGCTTCAACTCGGACTGGATCGAGAAAGGGCTGGCTCACGAAGAGCGATCCTCGCGCGGCGTCTACAACAAGGCGGAGTTCGAGACCCAGCGTCGGCACATGGCTCAGGAATGGTCTAACGCCGTAGACGCTTGGGAAGCGGGCCATGCCTACACCCCAGTTCTGACCGTGTCAGAGGTCAGCGCACCGCGTTTTGATCCGAAATTTTGAGATGCATCGGGGGATGCCAACAGAAAAAGCAGGGACAAGGACATGATCGACGCGCGGGATAAGGCTGCCGTCACCGAGCGCGCGGCCGAGCGGCCGGGACTGCGGAAGCGGTCGCCGCACCTGCTTGGATTGTAGGCTATGGCCGGGCCGTACTTTCCGCCGCTGGAGGTCGCGGGGCAGACGCTCGTGTTCGACCATCTCGAGCCCTTCGTGCTGGAGATGGCCACCCAGTCGCGTCCGAACGGAGTGAAGATCGATGTCCGGTTCAGCAACCACTGCTTCAGCGAAACCTTCGACGCCGCTGAGCACGACGACAATGCTGTGACGGTCTGGGACGGCCCGAGGCGGCGCGTCTTCTGTCCCATCCGCTACGGGCTGTCGCAGGCGCTGCCGCACATCCTGAAAGGTCTGCCGACCGCGCATGTCTATCAGACCCCGGAGGCGAACTTCCTGCGTATCGGCGTGCGCAACGACGGCGGAGCAGGGGACTACAGGGTCTTCTTCCGTGTCAAGCGCGGCGCCGATGCCGGCGTCGATCTCAAGCTCTTCGTGGAAAGCGCCTACAGCCCTGAGCCGGCCCAGGCGCTCGCCATCGCCCACATGAGCAAGGTTCGCTTCGCCGTCCTGATCGACAAGACGCTAAAGGGCGAGAAGCTGAAGTTTCACCGGAAAAGATAAGGGCGCCCGGAGGCGCCCTTATCAGAAGTCACTCGGTAGCCGCTTCCGGGATCGAAATCCCTATCTCGCTCACGCGTGGACCTCCGAAGAGGCGGGTGAGGCTGTTTCAACCGATCTGGCCTCGGGACGACATATAGCTCCAGGGAGTGAAGAAATCAATTATCGGCCCTGGAAGCCCTGTCCCGTCGTCCGTGGCTCCGCCATCCCCGAATGAAGCATCTCATGACCCGCTCGCCGCTTTCTGAAGCGAAGCGCAGCTTAGAGGTGCGGTCGGGAGGCGCCCGCCCCGTCGTGGACGGGGCGTGATCGGCGCAGTCGCACATCCGGAGCCTTGGCCGGCGTGACGGGGGCGCGGCGGCGCTTCTCCAGCCAGGTCTGGACCTCCGACAGATCCCAGACCACGCATCGCGGAGTCAGCCGGAAGCGTTTGGGAAACTCTCCGCGCTGCTCCATCTCCCAGATGGTGCTGTCTGCAAGCGGCACCATCTGGCGCAGTTCCGGCTTCTTGATCGTTCGCGGCAGGGAATCTGAGCGGGCCATCTTTCGATCTCCATCGGCTGTCCAGTCCGATAGAATCAAACCGAAACGCAACGAAGGCGAAACCCGACAGGATGCGATGTGACGTTTGCGGGACGAACCCGCCCGGATACTTTATCGCCGACCGCCGTAGACTAGGCCGCACCGCACGCCGTAGGTCGAGGTTGAGCCGCCAAATCGTCGATGTGACGGCGGCAATCGGAACCTGACGGGGGGCTACCTGCCCGGCCTGATCGCACGGACCTTCTGAGCGAGACTGGGCCGGCCTGCCGCCGCTGCGCCGTCGACGAAGGCGTCCAGAAGGTTGGTCTTGCTGAAAACGTCGTCCAGACGCCCCATGGGTCTCCCAGAGACGCCGTACGTGCGCTGGGTCAGCTCGAGATTGGCGTCGTAGTGTTCGCCGTCTTCGCGGTTGCGCCCCAGGTAATACACCGTCTCAAGATCGGCGAGTTCCTCCGATGTCAGAAGGGCGGTCATCGCGGCATTCAGGCTCTGACGCCTTTGCTGATGCGTGGCGATAGCCTCCAGGTCCCGAGGGAAGAATGACGATCCGAGATCCGCTGTCCGGTCCTTGACGGGGTGAGCCTCTGCCCAAGCCGAAAGCGCTTCGACCGCCTTGTCGTCACTGAGGTGCTTCAGGGATGTCTCAATCCCGACGAGCGTCGCCAGCGGACGTGAGTTTCGAATAGTCGTCAACGCTTGGCTGAACTTCCGACTCCCGAGACCAAAGCTCTCCATGACCTTTGCCTTGCGGTCGGAAAATTCGGCGTCGCCCCACCCGGAATGGGGCCCCACCATCGCCGCGACCCGCTTGAGATCCTCTCGTGAACACTCGCCGGTGTGTACGCCGGTCAGGCGCTCCTGCTCGAGCTCCAGCACGCGGATCTTCATCTGACCCAATATCGCTTCCAACGTCTCGATACTGGTCCTGATATGCGGGAGATTGACGACCGCAAAGCCGCCCAGGCTTTTTACGCCGGCACGGTTGCTGGCGTAACGCAGTTCCTGTCCGTCGTCGTCCACGGCCGACAGGCTCGCCACATAGGGCTCGAGCTGAGCCACAAGATCCACGATCCGTGCGTCTCCGACCTTGGCGTCCCTAAGATGCTTCCACTGGGAGCGGATATCGTGGTCCGGCTTGTGACGCTCGGCGACCATTCTGGCGTCATGCAGCCGGTTTATCGCGAACTTCAGGGACAGTTCGATCGCATGTCGGCAGTTGTACAGGATCGGCATGGCGAGAGAGTCTCGACTGCCGAACATCTTCTTGTCGATGACGGCCACAACGAGTTCGCGCGCAGCCTCAATGTAGCCGTCGACATAGGCCTCCTCGCTGCCCTGCACGCCGATACAGGCGTTCCAGAGTCCATCGGGGATCTTCTCGAAGAAGGGGTCGGGGTGAGGAGCAGGTTCGGGCTGGGCGACGTCGGTCATAAAGTCCGAATGGCTCAACGTCGGAAGGTCGGCAAGCGCGCCGAATGTCGGGTCGCAGTCTTCCCACGCTCCATCGAAATACGACGATGCCCCTGAAGCGCTAAGGGCTCCGCCCTCGCGCGGGCCAAGGTGAAGCGGCTGCGCCGCCGGACCGGCCGCTAAGGTTTGACCTGCGCGGGCTCGGCCTCCTCCGGACCAAGACCATGCTCGATCGCGGGTTCGTCGATCTCTCCCGCGCGGAACGCGTGGACGTTTTTGACATACTGGGAGCAGCCCTGCGGCCGCAGGACCACGGAGAGGTCGCTGTTGACCATCGACGGCCGCCAGTCGTCATAGATCACTCCCGAGCGGAACATTCTCAAGCTGCTGCACAACAGGGCTGAACAAGGCGGAGGTTTGGCGTTTCGCGGCGGCGGCTAGGTCCAGGTGGGTCAGCAACAGAGCGAGAAAGAGCGGTGTCTGGCTATCGCTAGGTCCATCGCCAGCGGCCGACGTGAGGACGGGTTGCGGAAAGGCGTCATCATCGCCGCTTGCCGGAAACTCATAACGCTCGCGCACCATATGAGCGTTCGGCACACAAACCGCGCTTCCCTGCGATCGCCGTGGCGCCCGGTCGAGTCGCCGGTCGCGTCCTTGGGCTATCCGCCTCGGCGCAGCATGGCGTCGAGTTGAGCCATGCCGGGGTCGGACGGAACGAGTTTGAACCGTGTCCTAGGCCCCCGTTCGAGAATGACGACATTAATGTCCCGGATCATTTCGGACCCTTCCGGATAGTAGATCTGCGCCTCGGCGAAAGGCGCGTGGCGCATCGCGGAGCGGAGCAGCGCCGGCTGATCGGTCCAAGCCTGTCGAAGGGAGCGTTGCGGATCGTAGCCCCCAATGGGCAGCTGCACCCAGTTGTCCCGGCCATACAGCACCAGCCATTGCCCCTCCTTGAATTGTTCGGGGCGCGGCGGACCCGAGCCCATCCGACCGACCGAGAACAGGGCGGCGCCGGCGCGTTGCTCGGGGTGCGCTTTCAGCCATGTTCGCGCCGGCTCGAAAGCATCCTCATGGGCGTAGACGAAGCGCTCGCTGCCACCGACCTGTTTCAGGTTGAAGTCCATAACCTGGTCATCGGTGATCGGGACCGGCCGTCCCGAGAGTAATCCGTCCCGCAAGGCCAGGAGCCGGGCCTTGCGATTCGCCGACAGCTCGAGACGTTCGATCGGAGCGTCCGTCAGTTTGGCAAGGATGCTCGGACAGACGAGGCCGAGGAGCAGGTCGCTGGAGATCGGCGCATAAAAGGCTACACCGAGGTCCTTGACGCCACGCCGGTCGTCGGGCGTCGAACCCTCGCGCACGATCGGATGATCCGAGGTCCAGAACCGCGCTCCGCCGGCAGGCTCGTAGAGGATCGGGATTTTCGTGAGCAGACCCTCGACGATCTCGTCCCGATTGGCGATCAGGTCGAGCGTGATCTTGCGGATGTCGTCTTCGCTCGGCATCGGATCGTCTAGCGCGGGTAGGCCAGCCTCCACGAGCCGTTCGACCAGCTGGCGCGGCAGGCGATCCAGCGTCGTCCGAACCTTGGGCGTGCGCAGGAACTGCACCGCTACGCCGGTGCAGACCGCCGCCTTGAACGGCGGATCCAGGTCATCGACCCGACGGCGAGTGGCCAGCGTGTTCCCGGTCGCTGCGAACTCATCGTCAATGTTCTGGAACGCGTCTTCAAAGTTCCAGAGCGATCCGTCCGAAAGCCGAAGCGTATTGTATCCTTGGCCCGACCCGGTGCGTTTCAGTCCGCCCGGAAACGAACGCCCGTCCGATTTGTCGAACACCCAGATCTGTTTGCCGGCGCCGTCGACGGTAAATCGGCGCAAGGCGGACTTCGGCACGAAATGGTGGAAGTTCGACTCGTTCGGGGCCTTGGCGGGCATGGCGTTCGTCCTAGGGGCGGCGGACCGTCCGCGATAAGAGGCGGGCTTTTTGAGCGCTCGCCGTCTGCCGGTCCAGACATCCCGTTCAGCTCGACCCCCAGCGGAGCGCTGCAGCCGGCGGGACCCCTGCGCAGGTAATCATTATCGTCCACGACGGCGGCCGTTGGCATCGCGTTCCGATGGTCGTATCGGTCCCCGGTCGGCCTCGAGCCGAGGGTACACGGACCCAGCCATGGCGACGGGCGCGATCTACGTTGATGATTCCGGCAACCCCGGCGCCGAGTCGGGATCGGCGTTCCTGCCGGACACGCGCAAATCCTGGACGGCGGTCGTTGTCCCGCCCGAGGTTGCGGCCGACGTCGACCACGCGCTGCAGATCTTTCTCGATGGCGTGCGTGCTGACTATGGGGCCGAGGAGCTGCACTTCACCGAGATCTGGAGCGGCCAAGGGGTATGGAAGGCGGTCGCGCCTTCGGACCGCGGCGAGCTCATCTCGTTGATGGCCACGTTGATGGACTCCTTCGCCCTGCCAGTCGTCCACCAGACCGTCAGCGATCAGACCCTGAGCGATCACCCGGACCTGATGTCCGGCCTGAGCCGCAGCCGAACCGGAGACTGGCGGCTCGACGATGTTTCCCATCTCGGTTTCCTGTTCCTCTGCCGGGAGGTCGCGGTCCGCCTTCGCGTGATGGCCGGTAATGCGGCGGATGGTCTGGGCCTTCCGTTGGCGCTTTACGTCGACGAGGGCCTTCTCCCGGCCGGCCGCGAACGCGCCTTGCCGAACTGGGGAGACGTCATTGCGGGGCCGCGCGCCTGTTTCCAGAGATCCGAGGACGTCGCGGGCCTGCAGTTGGCCGACTTTGCCGCCTTCATCATCACCCGCGCCCAGTGGACCGCCGTAAACCGCAAGGCGGGGCCGGAGTTCGGCAAGGCCGAAGCGGCAATCCTCGAGGCGGCGTCGCGCCTGAATGTCCTTAACCTGCCCCGGCTGCTGGTGCGCCCTGCCGAGTTCGGACGCCGCTTGTACGAAGATAAGCTGATCGCAGACCGCCTTGCGAAGGGACTGAGGCCGAGCCCGGCGAAGCGAGACGCCTGATCGCCGTTCGATCCCGCTAAACCGACATCGGTCGAATCAACGGACTATTGCGCCGTCTTCGGCTCGATCGATCCCACCCGGTGATAGGTCTTCCCGTCGATCACGCCCTGAACCTGCTCAGGCCCGGCGGCGCCGATCCGATCTGCGATTTCAGCCGCGGTGTGATCCTCTGCCAGGGCGCGGATGGCCGCGACCTGCTCGATGGACAGCCGATCCTTCCGACTGCAGATCTGAGCTGCGGCCCACGTCCGATCGCCCCATCGGTCCTTCAGCCAGGTGCGCGATAGCGGCGCGGCAGAGCGGGCAGCCAGCCATTCGGCCAGCACCGGCTCGCGCGCATCGGGTTCAGGCGCGGGGCCCGGGGGGATAATCCCATGATCGCGTAGGTATCGGAGGCCGTCCTTGCCGCCGGGGATCATGTTCAGACGCCTTTGATCCTCCCAATGGCCTTCGACGAGGAAGGCTTCCGCCTGGTAGAGAGCTTCGAGGTCGTCGGTGATCCCCATGACCTTGTGATTGACGTACGTGATGCGGCCGGCGGTCTGTTCGTCGCGGAAGGTTCTGTGAAAACGCAGGGCGCTGCCAGAGCGCATCGCCCTCTGATGTTCGGCCCATCGGGTCTGCCAGCTCCGCGTGGTCAGGCCGACATAGAACCAGCCGTCATTGGGGTAGCTGCCGCCTTCGCCGAAGATGTGCTGGTAGAGCACGTAGGCGGCATCGGGCCGCACGGAGGGCGCGATCAGATAGTGGGCGGGAAGGGTGAAGACCTGGCTGGGGCGGGTCACGCCTTGGGGCCGCAGCGGATGTTCTCCACGCCGCGCCGCCTCCAGCAGGACCGGGTCGTCCACGAGGTCCAGACGGATCTCGGGCTGGAGCGCGATCTCGCCCGCCTCCAGCGGCCGCCGCGAGGCCATCTCGGCCTGGCCGACGCCGCGATGCCCCGGCTTGAGCAGCGAGGGCGGCGCGACGAACATGGGACGCCCGTCGAGCTTAATCGCGTGGAAGGCGGGAATGACTTGGCCCGGTTTGACGCGGATCAGACCATTGCCTCGCGCCGCCGAGTTCAACCAGTGCGCCCCGTATGCCGTGCGCACCCAGGCCCGCAACAGGCGCTCTAGCTCCAGCCGCAGGGGATGCATCGCCTTCGGCGCGAGGTGCAGCCACCAATGTTCGTCGATCGTCACCATGACCCGCCGGCGTCGCCCCGTGCGCGGCGTTCCAGCGCCTTCAACGCCGAGCCTGCGCCACCGCCCTGGCCGCGGCAACCCGCGCCTTCGCCTTGGCGGCGCGCTTCTTCAGGCGAGGTAGGCCGTCGGCGACCTCCCAGAACTCGGGATTGAGACGGCGGTGCTCAGGGTTGGCCTCGGCGAGATGGTCCAGCGCGCGCAGATAGTGTCGTCGAACCCAGAGATATTTCTCCGCGCAGGCCGCCACCGGATGCGCCAGGCCCGTTTTGATCGTCGCCGCGAGGCGGGCGAGATAGTTGGGATAGGCCTGGTCGTCGGCGCCGATGGCTTCGACGACGACCTTCCACGAGAACCAGTCGAAGAACATCCATCCGTCGTCGTCCTCGAGCAAGAAGGATTCGAGATAGGCGGACTCTTCCCGGCGAGAATGGCGGTTGCTGCGGTGGCTGCGCCCGACCTCCAGCGCTTCCGGATCGATGATCACGCGTGGGTATTTCGCGCTCTTGCTCTCCAGCTCATAGGCGCGAACCATCGCCGGTCCGACGATCAGCTGTTCGTCGTGATAGAGGTCGCCAACCGTCACGGCGCCGCGGATCATAAAGCCGGCGGACGCCAGCGTGATGGTCGTGATCCCGATGTCATTGAGCAGATAAAATACGCCCGACGGTTCCGTGACCCGGAAGGACAGGACCACGCAGTCGGAGAACTGCTGGAATCTCTGGCTTTCGCCCATGGCGTCGTCGCCGATGGCGCGCAGCTGCTCCATCGCCCACAGGACCTTCTGCAGCGCCTCAGGGTCGGTGGCGGTCCGATCCACGATCTCCTTGAAACCGAGGAAGTCCACAAACAGGATGAGGCGGCGTTCGTAGGTCTTGGGCTCTGGCATGGTCCGGCGGCGAGGGCTGTGAAGGATGGTTCTCCAACTAGCCGATTTCCGATTTACGCCGTGAGCGGCGTTTCTCGGGCGCGGCGTTTCCGCGTTGTCGCGCCGCGTGGCGGCTGTAAGCTGCGACGGGCCGGATCGCGGCGGCGGCACGGAGGCGGCTCTTGACGACAGACACGCCGACGACCGCAAAGGTCTTCTTCTCCTGGCAGTCCGACACCGCTTCCCGCGAGAACCGCAGCCTGATCGAGTGGGCCTTGAACCGGGCGATCAAGATCCTGAAAGCCGACGTCGATGTCAGCGAAGCGGACCGGTCCCTCGCTATCGACCGGGACACCATCGACACCCCGGGCATGCCGCCCGTCGCCGACACCATCTTCAAGAAGATCGACGAGGCGGCGATTTTCGTCTCCGACCTGACCTATGTGGCCTTCAGGGCACGCGGCGAGGGCATCCCCAATCCCAACGTCCTCCTCGAACACGGCTGGGCCCTGAAATCCAAGGGGTGGCCCCAGGTCGTGGGCCTGATGAACACCGCCTACGGCCATCCCAAGACCCATCCGCTGCCGTTCGATCTCCTGCATAGCCGCTGGCCGATCCTGTACAATTGCCCCGCCGGCGCAGACGACGCAGTGCGCAACGCGGCGCGTGAGGAGCTCGCCGCCGTGCTCGTCAAGGCGCTCAAGCTGAGCATCGCCGATGACGGCTTCGGCGCCTCGGCCCTGGGACCGCACCCGCATGACGTCGCGCTGCTCGACCGGCTCCGCAAACTCATTCCCGACCGCATTCACAACTTCCTTGTGACGCACAGCTTCGGGACGCCGTTCCCCCGCGCTCTCCTCGATCCGCTTTTCGCCCTGCGTTTCGAATGGATCGGCGCGCGGCACGAGTTTCATGATCGGAAGCTACAGGCGGCGCTCGAGACGGTGCGCGAGGCCAATGAAGCCTTCTACTCGCTGGTCGACACCCACGTCAGCGCAACCGAAAACCGGAGCGACTGGTGTACGGCCAAGCCTCAGGAGATTCCCAACGAGACGTCCCGCCAGGCGATGTACGCCGCCATCAAGGCGCTGGACGGGACGGCTTCCCGTCTGGCCGAGACCCTGGACGCGTTCGAGCGCGTCGCGCGCCATCGGATTCGCGCCGAGCCGGCGGCGGGGCAGGTCGTAGACACAACGGCCGAGGCGACGAAGGCGTTTGAGGCCGCCTGGCGTGTTCATCCGCCGGCCATCGTCAGCCAGCCCCCGCCGGGGCGCCGATTGGTACGAGCGGCGCTTTCTGCCGCGCATCGGACCGATCACCCTGATCGCCCTGCTGTTCACCATCGTGGTCATGTTCAGCCTCAAGGGCGGGGAGGTGGTGGCCCTGCCGCTGGACGCCCTGCGCATCGCCATTCCGCTGACGATCTACTTCCTTGTGATGTTCGTGGTCAGTTTCCTGATGGGCAAGCTGATCGAGACCGACTATCCGCGCACCACCGCCCTGGCCTTCACCGCGGCCTCGAACAATTTCGAACTGGCCATTGCCGTCGCCATCGCGGCCTTCGGCCTGACCTCGCCGGTCGCCTTCGCGGCCGTCATCGGCCCGTTGGTCGAGGTGCCAGTGCTGATCCTGCTGGTGTCAGTTGCGCTGTGGATGGGCCGACGCTGGTTCCCGGATACGGCTCCGCCGGCGGACGCGGCCTGATGGTCGTCCTGCATCTCTTGGACGCGGATGACGTCGGCCTGATCGCGGCCCTGCGCGGCGCGGGTCTGCCCGAGCCTGGCGCTGGTCGATACTTCGCCGCCCACGAACACGGCGGCATCGCCGGCTATGTCGGCCTGGAAGGGGAAGGGCAGGATCTCCTGCTGCGCTCCCTGGTCGTGCTCGCCGACCTGAAGGCCCAAGGGATCGGGAGCCGCATACTGACCGCCGTCGAGGCCATGGCGAGCGATCTGCGTAGCGAACGGCTTCACCTGCTCACCACGACGGCCGAGCTTTTCTTCGCCCGGCACGGCTTCGTCGTCGCCGATCGGGCGTCTGCACCGCCCGCGATCCGGCGAACCCGCGAGTTCGCGGACGTCTGCCCGGCGTCGGCCGCCTATCTGATCAAGGACCTCTGATGACCCTCGCCCGCTTGCGTTCGCTGCCGGATCCGGATCACCTGCCGGCTCTGGACGCGGCCTATCTGTCCGCCGACCCCGCCCGTGGATTGGGCCCGACCGACCCGGCGCCGCGGATCCTTCTCTTGTACGGCTCGCTGCGCGAGCGGTCGTATTCGCGGCTCTGCGTCGAGGAGGCGGCCCGTCTGCTGCAGCGGATGGGATGCGAGACCCGCATCTTCGACCCCTCCGACCTGCCCCTGCCGGGCGCGCCCGGCGACGACGACCACCCGGCGGTGCGCGAGTTGCGCGAGCACGCCTTCTGGTCGGAGGGCATGGTCTGGTGCAGTCCGGAACGGCATGGCCAGGTCTCCGGCCTGATGAAGCTGCAGATCGACCATCTGCCGCTCAGCCTGGGCGGCCTGCGCCCGACCCAGGGCCGCACCCTGGCGGTGATGCAGGTGTCGGGCGGGTCGCAGAGCTTCAACGCCGTCAACACTCTGCGCCTGCTGGGCCGCTGGATGCGGATGATCACCATCCCCAACCAGTCCAGCGTGGCCAAGGCCTTCCAGGAGTTCGACGAGGCCGGCCGGATGAAGCCCTCGGCCTACTATGAGCGGATTGTTGATGTGATGGAGGAATTGGTGCGTTTCACCATCCTCACCCGGCCGCACGCGGCCCAGCTGGTGGACCGCTATTCCGAGCGCAAGGCGGCCAGGATTCCCCTCGACGCCGCTTCCGATCTGTCGGGGATCGCCATCGCGCGCCAGGCGTGACCTCTCCTCGACAACGCGAACACGCCTCGCATTCCTCCCCCTTAATACGGACCTTGACCCCATGGCCGCGGCGGCCGCCGAGCATCGCGATGGTCGTAACTCGCCAGAAGTGGCGAAAGGCAGTCTCCGGTTGACGTCCTCATCCTAACGAACCTCCAGGCCCTTGCCGCGCTAAGCAAGGGGGACCAGGCGCGGGCCGTCCGGCCGAAAACAGTAATGCCCGAAGCGGAATAGGAGCAGACGTGCCTCGCAACGCAGCCGATTTCCTGTCGATTTACCAGCAAGGCTTCGTGAGGGTCGCTGCGTGCCGTCCCGTCTGCAGGATCGCGGATCCGGCGTTCAACCTGGAGCAGACCCTGAGGCTCGCCCGTGAGGGAGACGAGGCAGGGATCGCGCTGATGGTTTTCCCGGAGCTGGGCCTCTCGGGCTATTCGATCGACGACCTGTTGCTGCAGCGGGCGTTGCTCGACGAGGTCGAGCGGCAACTCGTGAACCTCGTGGCCGAAAGCCGCGATCTCCATCCGGTCGTTCTGGTCGGCGCGCCCCTCCGTCGTGAGGGACGGCTCTATAATTGTGCGGTGGCTATCCACCGGGGGCGGGTCCTTGGCGTGGTGCCAAAGGGCCATCTGCCCAACTACCGCGAGTTCTATGAAAAGCGATGGTTCGCCTCCGGGCGGGATGTGGAAGGCGAGATTACGATCGGGGGCGAGACCGCTCCATTCGGAATGGATCTGCTGTTCCAGGCCGACGATGTCGACGGCCTGATCTTTCATGTCGAAATTTGCGAGGATGTTTGGGCGCCCGCGCCGCCCAGCGACTTCGCCGCGCTCGCCGGCGCGCTGATTCTGACGAACCTGTCCGCAAGCAATATCGTTGTCGGAAAGGCGGACACGCGGCGAAGACTCTGCGAGCTGCAGTCCGGCCGCTGTTGGGCGGCCTACATCTACTCCGCGGCCGGCTATGGAGAATCGACGACCGACCTGGCCTGGGACGGACAGGCCTGCATCTACGAGCTGGGGGCGCAGCTCGCGGAGACGGAGCGCTTCAGCCTGGGGTCCCAGATGGCCGTCGCGGACATAGACGTGGAACGGCTGCAGCTGGAACGTATGCGGACCGGCACCTTTAACGAGGCCGCGATCGCCAACGGGATGCCCGACCGGCGCTTTCGCCGGGTGACCTTCCATCTTGATCCGCCAGTTCGCAACCTCGGCCTGCAACGACGCATCGACCGTTTTCCCTTTGTGCCCAACGATCCCTCCCGTCTCGACCAGGATTGCTACGAGGCGTTCAACATACAGGTGAGCGGGCTGGCCAAGAGGCTTGAGGCGACCGGAACAGCCAAGATCTGCATCGGCGTGTCCGGAGGCCTGGATTCAGCGCACGCCTTGATCGTCGCGGCCAAGGTCTTCGATCTGCTTGGGCGTCCACGCACGGACATTCTCGGGTTCACAATGCCCGGCTTCGGCACGAGCGCGAGGACCAAGTCTAACGCCTACGCCTTGATGAACGGGCTCGGCGTGACCGTCGAGGAAATCGACATCAAGCCGCTCGCCCAGCAGATGCTGCAGGACTTGCGCCATCCGTTCGCGAGGGGCGAACCTGTGTACGACACGACGTTCGAGAATGTGCAGGCCGGGCTCCGGACAGACCTCCTGTTCAGGGCCGCCAATCAGCGGAACGGCATGGTGCTCGGCACCGGCAACATGTCCGAGCTCGCGCTCGGCTGGTGCACCTACGGCGTCGGCGACCAGATGAGCCACTACAACGTCAACGGCTCCCTCCCGAAAACCCTCATTCAACACCTGGTCCGTTGGACAGCGGCGAACCGCCTGTTCGACCCCGCGGTGTCCGACGTCCTGCTCGACATCCTGGCGACAACGATTTCGCCGGAGCTCATCCCGCAGACGGCCGAGGGCGAGTCGCAGAGCACCGAAGGCAAGATCGGCCCCTACGAGCTCCACGACTTCTGGATCTACTATCTCACCCGGTTCGGGCTGCGGCCCTCCAAGATCGCCTTCCTGGCCTTGCACGCCTGGCAGGACGCCGCCGCCGGGAATTGGCCGCCGGGCTTTCCGGACGAGCAAAAGCGGGCCTACCCCATCGGGTCTATTCGCAGCTGGCTGGAGGTGTTCCTGCAGCGCTTTTTCGCCAATCAGTTCAAGCGCTCGGCCCTGCCGAACGGACCCAAGGTCACGACAGGCGGTTCTCTGTCGCCGCGGGGCGACTGGCGCATGCCCTCGGACGCTCATGGCCAGGTCTGGATCGACGAGCTGCATCGCAACGTGCCGGAGGTTCTTGATCCCGCAAGCGACGACATTCCAACGAAAGAGCCCGATGTGCTGCCCGCCGGAGGCAAACCCATCGTCCGATAAGACCGTCTCCCCGGCCTGCGGACTCCGGGGGCGGAGGGCGGTTTCAGAACCGGAAGCCGGCGCCTGCCCATGCGGCCCCCGGCGGGGCGGAAGTTCGCTGAAGGGCTGGCGGCCCTAGCCGATGTCCGCCGGCCGCGCGCCCTTCGGTGCCGCATGCCGGGAGAAGCCGACCACGAGGATAGCGATCGTCAGCAGCTGAACGGCGACGCCTTCGACCGTCGGGTAGAGGCCGAGGATCTCGATACGGGGGATCCAGGCCAGCGGATGGACGTCGAGCCAGCCCGCCTCCTGCAGCGCCGCCACCCCCTTCCCGACGAGGACAACCGACAGGATGGCCATAAGGATCGAGCTCAGGGAGAAGAACCGGCCGATCGGCAGGCGCTTGCTGTAGGCCAGCAGGGCCCAGGCAACCACGGCCAGGATGACCACCGCCGTCAGGGCGCCGGCCAGCATGCCGAGGTGGCCGCCCTGGCTCCAGATCGCCGCATAGAACAGGATGGTCTCGAACACCTCCCGGTAGACCACCACGAAGGACAGCAGGAATAGGAACCAGGCCGACCGTTTCGACAGCGCATGGGAGAGCTTGTCGCGGATATAGGTCTGCCAGGCGTCGGCGTGCGACTTACCGTGCATCCAGATGCCCACCGAGACGAGCACGACGGCGGCCAGAAGCGAACCGAACCCTTCGGTCAGTTCCCGGCTGGCGCCGCTGATGGAGATGAAGAAGGTCGCGGCCGCCCAGGTAGCCCCGCCGGCGACCAGCGCGGCGACCCAGCCGCCGTGGACGTAGCGCAGCACCTCGGGCCGTTCGGCCTTCCTGAGGAAGGCGATCATCGCCACCACGATGAGCAGGGCCTCTAGGCCTTCGCGCAGCAGGATGGTGAAGGCGCCGAGGAAGCTGGCGAGATTGTCCGCCTCCTGGGGCGCGAGGGCCCGCTCGGCCGTGTCCAGCAGGGCGTTCGCACGAGCGACCCGACCGGCGACCTCCTGGGCGGGCGCACCCCGGCTGATAGAGACGCGCAGCTCGGTCATGGCGGTCTCGACCCGGCGCAGCAGGGCGCTGTCCCGGGCGCCGAGGGCCGGCTCGATCGGCTCGACGCCGTCGAGGTAGGCGGACAGCGCCGCGTCGGTGGCGGCCTTGCGATCGCCCCGTCGATAGGCGGCCTCGCTCTCCGCCAGGCGCGTCCGCGCCAGGGTCAGCGTCGATCCGGCCGGGCGCGCCGCGGCCTCGGGATGACGTCGCAGATAGGCGGTCAGGGCCCGCGCCCGGGGTTCGCCGAGGCGGGTGGCCAGCTCGGCCGGCGTGGTCTGGGTGAGGGCGGCCAGGTCGGGAAAGGCCGCGCGGACCGCCGGATCGCCGTCCCACAGGCGCTTGCCCTCGGCGGCTTCGGCGTCGGTGAAGGCGAAGCGGCCGACATAGAAGGCCAGCGCCCAGCGGTCCTCGGCCGGCAGGTGCGAGAAGCTGGCCATCGCCGTGCCCTCCAGCCCCTGGTCGATCACCTGATACAGCCCGAAGACGCTGCGCTGGCGCGCGCGCTCCACGTCGGCGAAGGCGATCGCCGGCGGATCGAGCCCTTCGGCGCCGGGGCCGTCGGCGCGCCCGGTCACGCCGTGGCAGACCGCGCACTGCTCGGCGTAGAGGGCGGCGCCGCGGGCCAGGTCGGGCGGGAACGAGGGCGCCAGCGGGCTCGGATAGGCCGTCAGCACCGCGCCGGCCAGGGCCTTGGCCCGGGCGCCGACGACGGCCGGATCCGCCTTGTCCCGGATGGCCGCCTGCAGGCCCTCTGCGTCGCGCATCAGGGCGGCCTTGGCCGGGTTGGCCGGCAGGGCCTCCAGACGCGTCCGGATCTGGGTGCTGAACTCGATCATCTCGCCGTATTCGGCCGGATTGACGATCTCGCCGTCGGCCACTGCGCCGGCGTAGTCGACCGCCACATAATCCAGCAGCCGCCAGGCGACCTGGGCCTCCGAGGCGGACGGCGCCTGGGCGAGGGCCGGGGCGGCCAACCCTAGGGCGAACAGCAGGGTGAGCAGACGGAGCAGAGGACGCATGGGAGACCTAGTTGTGAGCGGCTCGCAATAGCATTCAAGCGACGCCGCTGTCGCGTCTAAACTGCGGACGCGCCCGGGCCCGCAGAGGCGGCCGCGATCGCGGCTGCCGTCGGGTCAGACTTCGTAACGCGCGGCCGTCAGAGGTGGATCGTGCGCTCGGCTACCGCCAGGCAGGCTTCGCGCAGGGCTTCCGGCAGGGTCGGATGGGCGTGGCTTGTCCGCGCCAGATCCTCGGCCGCCGCGCCGAACTGCATGGCGGCGACCGCTTCATGGATCAACCCGCCGGCCTCAGGGCCCAGGATGTGCACGCCGAGGATCTTGTCCGTCGCGGCGTCGGCCAGAACCTTGACCAGACCGTTCTTCTCCAGACGCGCCTTGGCCATGGCGTTGGCGGAGAAGGGGAAGCGCCCCACGCGGTAGGCCACGCCGGCCGCCTTGAGGTCGTCCTCGGTGCGGCCGACCGAAGCCAGTTCCGGCCAGGTATAGACGACCGCCGGAATCGTTCCGTAGTCCACATGGCCCGCGCCCCCCGCCAGGCGTTCGGCCAGGGCGATCCCTTCCTCCTCCGCCTTGTGGGCCAGCATGGCGCCGCCGATGACGTCGCCGATGGCGTAGACCCCGTCGGCGCTGGTCCGGAACCCTTCGTCCACCGGAATAAAGCCCCTGCGGTCGGGCGCAATGCCGACCGTTTCCAGATCGAGCCTGGCGGTTGCGGGCCGTCGGCCGATGGAGACCAGCACGACATCGGCCTTGATGGTTCCTCGCGCGCCATCGCCCATGGGCTCGACGTCGAGGACGACGTCGTCGCCCTCCATCCGCGATCCGACCACCTTATGCCCAAGGCAGAACTGGAAGCCCTGGGCCTCGAGCACCTTGTGCAGCGCCGCCGACATCTCCGAGTCGACGCCGGAGGCGATCCGGTCGAGCACCTCGATGACCGTGACCTCGCTGCCGAGCCGACGCCAGACCGACCCCAGCTCCAGTCCGACGTAGCCGCCGCCGATCACCGCCAGATGGCGCGGCGCCGCCGTCAGGCTCAGGGCGCCGGCGGAGGTGACGATCCGCCGCTCGTCGATGGGCAGGTCGGGCAAGGTCGCCGCTTCCGATCCGCTGGCGATGACCACCGCCTTGCTGGCCTGCACCTCGAAAGCGCCGTCCGCGGCGCGCACCTCCACCCGGTCGCGCGCCAGCAGCCGCCCGCGGCCCTGGAAGCGGGCGACCTTGTGCTTGCGCAGGAGGTAGGCGACCCCTTCGCCAAGCTCGGTCACCACCTTGCCCTTGTGCCGCATGACACCGTCAAGATCGGCCCGCACATTGTCTACCATGACGCCGAACGCTTCGAGATTGCGCGCCATCTCCAGCCGCTCGGTGGCCTGGAGCAGCGCCTTGGACGGAATGCACCCGATGTTCAGGCAGGTCCCCCCGAGCAGTTCGCGGTCGTCGATGACCGCCACCGACAGGCCGAGCTGGCTCGCCCGGATCGCACACGGGTATCCGCCCGGCCCGCCGCCGATGATCACCAGGTCGTAGGAGGTCGTCGAACGGCTCATGGCGTCAGCCTTTGCTGCGAGTGGATGGGAGAGAAGGGCCCCGGCCAGCCCGAGGAAGCGGCATCAGGCGCCCCCCTCATTGAGGGCCGCGTCGCGCGTCTCCATTCGGAACCCGCTTCCGGGGAGGGCCGGCAGGCGGCGGAAGTCGATCTCCAGATCCTGATCCGGCAGCCGGTAGTTCAGGTCGGCGAGCAGGCCGACGGCGCGCTCCATCAGCTCCACGACGATCCCTTCGCCAGGGCAACGGTGACCGGTCGCCGCATCCCCACCGCCCTGGGGGATGAGACCGAACGGATCTCCGGAGCCGTCGCTGAACCGCTCCGGCCGGAACGCCTCGGGATCAGTCCAGTGTGCGGGATCGTGATTGGAGCCATAGAGGTCGAGGACCACCTGACGGCCCTCCGGGAAGACCAGGTCGCGCCAGCGAAACGGCGCGCGCACACGCCCGATCACTGCCGGGAAGAACGGATAGAAGCGTCGGACTTCCTGGACGAAGGCGCGGCGACGTCCGGCGTCGGCGTCGGCCAGACGGGCCGCATCCGGGTGAGCCTGCATCGCGTGCGCCACAAACACGATGTAGACCGAGGTCGCGACAGTCGGCCGCAATACATTGGCCAGTTCGACCGCCGCCGTGTGGATCGGCAACGGTTCGCCGTCCGCGGCGCGGGTCCAGGCCCAGGCGTGGGCGGCCGTGTCCGGATCCGGCGACAGACGGCCGGCGCGAATGTCTTCAATGATCGAGCCCAGCCAGGCGTCGACGCGGCGACGCGCGTGCCTCGACCACAGATGCCGGGGGCCCCGCGATCCCGCCGCGTCGAACAGCGCCCTCAGGTGACGGACCCGTTTCGCCTCTTCGTGCGGCTCGAGCGGCACGCCGGCCCAGGCGCAGACGGCCCGCGTTAGCACCGGCTGCAAGGCGTCATACAGCACGATGTCGTCCTCGCCGGCCCATTCGACGGCCGCGCGCCGCCACTCCGCTTCGAACAGTTCGCCCAGTCGCGCGACACGGGCTGGCGACATCAGGGACATGAACACGCCCTTGCGGGCGCGGTGGGCCTCGCCGTCCAGCCCCTGGACACCGCCCTCGCCGAGCAGCGTGCGGCGGACCGGCGCCGGCATGGCGCCCGCCCGCACGATGCGGGTCTCGTCATAGAAGATCCGCGCCGCCTCGCGGCCTCTCAGACAGGTCGTCTCCTTCAGCGCCAGGCGGGTCTCGACGACGTCGGCGCCGGCCTGCTCGAACAGGTGGGAAAGGCGCCGATAAGGGTCTGTCAGCAGGGCCAGGGTCTGGTCGCCGTGTCGCGAGGTCGGCCGATGCGTCATCGAAATCCTCCAGAAGGACGGGCGGTCCGCGACGGGAGCCGCCAATCGCCTCCAAACGTCGCGGTGGGCTAATGGCTCCGGGGTCTTTGCGCCTTCCGGATCTTCCACAGGGTCAAAGCGGCGCGGATGGATCGTGCAACGCCTCGATCACCTTGCAGGCGGAGACCCGGCCCCCGGCGCATTCCGTCGTCATCCGCGACAGTTCGCGCTGGAGGGCGCGGAGCCGGGCGATCTTCTGTTTCACATCGGCGAGATGACGTTCGGCCAGGGTGCTGGCCTCGGCGCAGGGTCGATCGGGGTGATCCGACAGATCAAGCAAGGAGCGGATCGAATCCAGATCGAAGCCCAGCTGGCGGGCATGCCGGATGAATGACAGGCGGCGCTCCGCCGCGTCGTCATACATGCGCCGGTCGCTGGCGGTGCGCGGCGGCGGCGGAAGCAAGCCGATTTCTTCATAGAAGCGGATGGTCGGAACCTTGACGCCCGTGGCGGCGGCCAGTTTGCCGATGGGGCGCAACCCGGACGAGGCGGGAGAGGGGAGGGGCATCGCGTCAGCTCGTAACGGCGGGTGAAAGGCATCTGGGGCGGGGAGGGATCATCGGCCCAGCCCCATCAGGACGACGGCGATGCCGAAGGCGGCAATCGTGGAGGCGCCGGTGAGCGCCATGCCGAAGGCCGGGGCCGCCGCGCCCTGCGCGTAACCCAGGGCGAAGAAACCCCGACCAACCAGATAAAGAGGGACCAACACCGGCAGCAGGATCATCTCCTCGCCGCGCAGCACGGTGGCGAGCACCAGGTGGGCGCTCACCGCCAGAACGGTCTGTTCAAGCGAGTTCTGTAGCACGGCGGCGGGTAGGGCGAGCCTGGCGCCGGGCGCCGCATCGGCGGACCCGGCCGGTCGGCGTCGGACCGGAACCGGATGCTGGCCACCACCCTCAAACACCCCGCGAGCCACAGGAAGACCGGGAGATTCGCCTGCAGGGCATAGGCCAGCCTATCGGCCGTCGCCATGTCGCGCGCCGCGCCGAGAAGGGGCGGGGAAAGCCGCAGCCAGGCGGAGGCCGCCGCTGAGGCGGTGATGAGAATCGCCGGCGCCGAGCGGACGGCGATCGCCCTCTGTTCGGCGGGAAGCCTCATCGCGCCGCCCGTCCCAGGGTCGAGGACGCCGCGCGGCTGTCCGAGCCCCGGACGGTGAGGAGGAGCAGCGCGACGCCGCAGACAATGGCCGCATCGGCGAGGTTGAAGGTCGGCCAGTGCGCCGCCCCCCAATGAAGATCGATAAAATCGGTGACCGCGCCAAAGCGTAGCCGGTCGACGAGGTTCCCGATCGCTCCACCGGCGATGAGGCCTGCGGCGGCCGCCGTCACGGCGCTGCGCGTGCGCCAGATCCACGCCAGCAGGGCGCCGATGATCAGGGAGGCCACGGCGCTCAGCGCCCAGCGGCCGACGGCGCCTGAGCCGGCGAACAGGCCGAAGGTGACGCCGGGGTTGAACCCGAGACGCAGCGCGAGAAACGGCGTGAGGTTGATCGGAGCGTCCAGCTGAGCGCGCGCCGCGGCCTTGGCGGCCTGATCCACGACGGCGATCAGCGCCGCGAGCGCGAAGGCGATCGTCTGCAGGCGGCCGGGAACGCGTCGCGTCGGGTGCATGGTGATCATGAAGCCTCCAATGGATTTCAACTGATTTTGGGCCCTCTAGTTACTAGAGGATCAAGCTGGTTTTATCTGACAGGCGTTTCTTTCATGGAAGCCATGCATTCTCGGCATGATCGTCTAGCCATTGGGAGATGCATGCTTCTCGCGAAAGGGTAATCCGATGACTGAACCCCCTCTCGTCCTGTGCACTTCCTCGCCCGGCTGCAGTTGCGGCGTGGCCTCCAGGTTCGACAGCGCCACCCCGCCTACCGGCGCATCATGATCGCGGTGATCGCCGTCAACTGCGCCGCCTTTATGGCCATAGCCAGCGGCGTGTCCCTGCAAGGCTCGGCGCCCCCTGGGCGCCAATGTGCTCAACTTCCTGGCCGACGCGCCACCTACGGCATCAGCCTGGCCGTGATCGGACGTTCGGTCGCCGTGCAGTCCGGGGCGGCCAATGGCCAAGGCGCCAGCCTCGTTGCGTTGGTGCTGTTATTCCTCAGCTACGCGATCTCGCGAGCCACCTCCGGGGCGCCGTCCCGTGGCATCACCGGACTGGGCCCTCTGGGCTTCTTCGCCAACGCCCTGGCCGGCTTACTGCTGGTAAGCCACTGCGCAGGCGACGCCAACGTCCGCTCGCTCTGGCTATGCGCGCGCAACGACCTTACCCAGAGCCTGGCGTCGCGGCGACCGGCGGAGCGGTCTGGCTGACCGGTTCACGATGGCCCGACCTGATAGCGGGAGCGCTACTCGGGTGAAGATTGCGCATTCTGCAATCTCGATCCACCTGCAGACGCAGCGAAAGAATCGGACGCGATCAGCGTGCGCTCGCTTAAAGATCGCTCGACGTTGCTGAATAGGTCGAGATGGCCGACGACGCGCCACTCTCGGCCTTGCATGTCGACTTTCCCTCTCCCTCACCGCGGATTGGTGGTCACTCGAAACAGTCGCAGCCCCCGAACACTGTAACAGATTGCTTGATCGCCCGAATGAAAGTATCCACCACGCGATGGCGTGGCCAATTGCGACATGGGCAAGACTGATACTGGCGGTGACCCTGGTCTCCGCCGTGTTTTTCGTCGCCCCGATCGCTGACGCCGCGACCTGCGTCCCGGAGACGGCATCGGCTCACGCCATGGTCGTTGAAGATGCGGGCGATGGCGACCAGGTCGACCCTGGCGCTGGGCACGGAGTCTGCACCCACGGCCACTGCCACCACAACGGAACTGCCCGTGCGGATGTCGCCGACCACATCGCGATGCAGATCCACGCGCGGCCTGTTCACGCCTTCCCCTCGAGTGATTTTCCGTCGTCGATCTCTCCCGACGGCCTGAAGCGCCCTCCCAGAGTCTGACCGGACGTCTGCGCCGCCGTGCGCGCGAACTCGTGTCAAATTTCTGGAAGATGAATCATGCCTCCCTCATACCGCAGGCCGCCGCGTTTCGCGGTCGGCTGCGCGTTGGCCGCATTCGCGGCCGTGCTGGCCAGTCCCGCTTGGGCTGACCCCGCGCCGTCCTTCGCCGAGCTGCTCGCCCAGCTGGGTCAAACCCCGGCCACCCTTGAAGCCGGCGCCCTGTCGGACGCCGCCGAAGCACGTGTCCGCCAGGCCCGTGCGAGGCCTAATCCGACGATCGCTCTCGACGCCGAGAACGCTTTCGGCACGGGGCCCTTCTCGGGCTACGCCAATGCCGAAACCACCTTGTCGATCAGCCAGGACCTCGAGCTGTGGGGACGTCGGACCGCGCGGGTCAATGTCGCCCGCGCGGAAGCCGGAACCGCGGCGCTGCAGCGGGATCTCGCCATCATCGACGCCGCCGGAAGGCTCGCTCAGGTCTATGCCGATGCGGAAGCCGCCCAAAGGCGGGCTGCTCTCGCGGAGGAAAGCCTCACCCTGACCATCGCCGATGCGAGGGCCGCCCTTGTTCTTGTCGAGGAAGGCCGTGAGCCGCTGCTGCGCGGCATCCAGGGGGAAAGCGAAGCGGCTGCGGCGCGTGCCTCTCGCGATGAAGCCGTCGCGGAGCGCGACGCGGCCTTCGCGCGGCTGACCGCAGTCGCCATGCTGGCGGCTCCGGTCACGACGATCGACACCAGCCTGCTGGACCTCGCACCTGCCGCGACCTTCGCTCCCCCGGCGGAGGCGCCGGCCGTTCGCGTCGCCGAGGCTCAGCGCGCGGCCGCCGAACGCAGGATCGATGTGGAGCGGATCCGCTCGCGCCCGGACATCAACGCCAGCGTTGGTGTCCGTCGCTACGAGATGGAGGACGCGACGGCGCTGACGTTCGGCGTCAGCATGCCGCTGCCCCTGTTCGACCGCAACCGCGGGAACATCGACGCGGCGCAGGCCGACTTCCGGGCTGCGGATGCGCGGCTCCTGGGCGCCCGCCAGGAGGCCCAGGCCGATCGCGCCGCGGCGCGGGCGCGCCTCGCCGCCTCCGTGAGCCGGGTCTCCGCCGCCGATGCGGGGGTGGCGTCTGCCGAGGAGGCCTACCGTCTGTCGCGGATCGGATCCGAAGCGGGGCGCATCTCCCAACTCGAGCTGCGGGTCACCCGTGCAGCCCTGATCTCTGCCCGAACTTCGGCCGTCGATGCGCGCCTTGCACGCGTCCAGGCCGAGATTGAACTTGCGCGCCAGGACGGCCGCGCCCCCTTCCAAGGAGCCCAATGATGCGCAAGCGCACATCCAACAAGACGTTGCTGATCGGCGGCGCCGCCGCCGTCGTTCTGCTTGGCGGAGGCGGGCTGTTCCTGCTCACGCGCGGGCCGGACGCCGCTCCAGCCGCCGCCGAGGGTGAGGCGGGTCACGCTGAAGAAGAGGGCGCCCACGCCGAGGGCGAAGCCGGCCACGAACGCGAGGCCGAAGCGCCGGAAGGCTTCGTCGCTCTGAGCGCGGCCCAGGCCCAGGCCGCCAACCTGATCGTGGTCGGCGTCGGTCGGGGAGGGGGCGCCGAAACCCGGCTCTCCGGGCGGGTCGAGCCCATGGTCGACGCGCGCGCCGCTGTGGCGGCGTCCGTCGGCGGGCGGGTCGAGCGGGTTCTCGTAGCTCCGGGCCAGTCGGTCCGGATCGGTCAGCCCCTGGCGAGCGTCGTCAGCGGTGAAGCGGCGACGTTCCGCGCGGACGCAGACGCGGCGGCCGCCGAAACTGAAGTGGCGCGCCAGGCTTATCAACGCAACCGCAATCTGGCGGACCAGGGCGTTGTCGCCCGACAGGAGGTCGAGGCGTCCCGCGCGCAACTGCTCAGCGCCGAAGCCGGCGCCCGCGCGGCTCGCGCGCGGTCCAGCGCGGCGGGCTCGCCCAACGCTTCGGGCCGCCTCAGCGTCACCAGCCCCATCACCGGAGTCGTGACCAGCGTCCAGGTCGGACCGGGCGGCTTCGTCGCCCCTGGCGGCGTTGTCGCCGAGGTCACCAACCCGGCCAGGGTTGAGCTCGTCTTCAACGCGCCGCCTGCTTTGGCCGCCAATGTAAGGGCCGGGGCGCCTCTGCGGGTCAGCAGCCCCAGCGGCGACTTCGACGCCATCGTCACCGGCGTTGCCGCAGGCGCGGGCGGCGAAAGCGGCGCCACGGTCATTCGGGCCCGGCCGACGGGCTCTGTCCTCCCGCCGGCCGGTTCCGCCGTCACGGGGGCGATCGTGACGGGCGAGACGACCGGCGGTCTCACCGTGCCGACCGAGTCCGTCCAGACCGTCGACGGCAACACCGTCGTCTTCGTTCAGGTCCCGAACGGCTTCCAGGCCCGTCCGGTGCTCGCCGGTCGTCAGGCCGGGGGGCGGACTGAAATCCTGCGTGGCCTCACCGGGGCTGAACGGGTCGCCGGCACGAACGCCTTCCTCCTCAAAGCCGAGCTCGCCAAGGGCGAGGCCGAGCACGGTCACTAGGGGCGCACCGCATGTTCAAATTCATCATCGAACTCTCGGTCAAATTCCGATGGTTCGTGGTTCTCGCCACGGCGCTTGTCGCGGCCTACGGACTCCTCGAGCTGACACGGCTTCCCATCGACGCCGTGCCGGATATCACCAATCGCCAGGTCCAGGTGACCACGGTCGCTCCGGCGCTCGCGCCTGAACAGATCGAACGACAGGTCACCTACCCGATTGAAACCGCCATGGCCGGCATTCCCGGCCTGACCACGACCCGATCCCTCAGCCGAAACGGCTTCAGCCAGGTCACGGTCATCTTTACCGACCAGACCGACATCTATTTCGCGCGCCAGCAGGTCGCCGAACGGCTCGCGGGCGCCCGGGAGGCCATGCCTGACGGGGTGGAGCCGACCATGGCCCCGATCACCACGGGCCTCGGTGAAGTGCTGATGTGGACGATCGACTACAAGCCATTCAACAGTCAGAACCTCGCCAAGCCTGGCGAGCCGGGCTGGCAGGCGGGCGGAGCCTATCTGACGCCCGAAGGCGATCTGCTTTCGACCCCGCAGCAGCGCGCCACCTATCTGCGCACCGTGCAGGACTGGATCGTCGCGCCGCAAATGCGGACCGCCCCCGGTCTCGCCGGCGTCGACACCGTCGGCGGCTATGTGAAGGAGTATGCGGTCCGTCCGGACGCGGCGCGCCTTTCCGCCTACGGCCTGGGCATGGGCGACCTTATCCAGGCCCTCGATCGCGCCAACACTCAGGCCGGCGCAGGCTATATCCAGCGCGCTGGCGAAGCTCTGACGGTCCGCACCGACGCCTTGGCCTCCACCGTGGAAGATCTGGCTCAGGCGCCGGTCGTCAACCGGAACGGCCTGATCGTGCGGGTCGCCGATGTCGCCACGGTCGAGATCGGCCAGGCTCCGCGCCTGGGCGGCGCCAGCCGTGACGGCCACGAGGCCGTGCTCGGAACGGCGCTGATGATCGCGGGCGGCAACAGCCGCACCGTGGCCCAGGCGGCCGGGGAGCGACTCGATGAGGTTCGCAAGACTCTGCCCGCAGGGATCGAGGCGGTGACGGTCCTTGACCGTAGCGCCCTAGTCAACTCGACCATCTCGACCGTGGCCCGCAACCTCACCGAGGGCGCCCTTCTGGTCATCGTCGTGCTGTTCCTGCTGCTCGGAAACATTCGTGCGGCCAGCATCACGGCCCTGATGATCCCGATCAGCTTCCTGTTCGCCGTCATCGGCATGAATAGGTTTGGCATCAGTGGAAACCTGATGAGCTTGGGCGCGCTGGACTTCGGCCTTCTGGTCGATGGGGCGGTCATCGTCGTCGAAAGCACCCTGCTGATGCTATCGCAGCGGCGGATCGATCTGGGACGGGCCCTGACCCGTCGGGAACGCCTCGATGTCGCCGTGGCCGCAGCTCGCAAGATGGTCAAGCCGGCCGCCTTCGGTCAGCTGATTATCCTGCTGGTCTTCACGCCCCTGCTGATGCTTGAGGGGGTGGAGGGCAAGACCTTCGTCCCCATGGGGGCGACGGTGATGCTGGCCTTGGTCGGGGCCTTCATCTTCTCCTTCACCTTCGTTCCGGCCATGACGGCCCTGCTGGTGCGGGATCCCAAGAAGGTCGAGACCGACGAACACGGCCACGCCCACGAACACGAAACCTTCCTGCTCCGCCACGCGCGGCGTTGGATCCAGCCGGCCATCCGCGCCGCCGTCGATCGTCCGAAGATCGTCCTGATCTCGGCGCTCGGCGCGGTCGTCGTCGGTGGTCTGGCCTTTTCGTCCCTCGGGCGGGAGTTCATCCCTACCCTGGACGAAGGCGACATCGCCATGCAGGCGCTGCGTGTTCCCTCGGCGTCGCTGGAACAGTCGCTCGCCATGCAGATGGCGTTGGAACGGGTCATCACCGCCCAGCCGGAAGTCGAGACCATGTTCTCCAGGACCGGCACCGCCGAGGCGGCCGTCGACCCGATGCCGCCCAACATTTCGGACAGCGTCATCGTTCTGAAGGACCGCATGGACTGGCCGGATTCAGGTCTCGAGAAGGAAGCCTTGCTCGAGCGGTTCGAAGAGCTCGCCAACCAACAGATCGGGAATAATTTCGAGTTCAGCCAACCCATCGAGCTCCGCTTCAACGAACTCATTTCCGGGGTCCGGACCGACCTCGCGGTCATGGTCTACGGCGATGACTTCGACACCATGCAGCGGGTCGCTGATGAGGTGGCCGGCGTACTGCGGCAGACCACCGGCTCCGCCGACGTTCGCGTCGAACAAGCGTCGGGCTTGCCGACGCTCACGGTCAGCGTCGATCGGTTCGCGGCGGCCAGCTACGGCCTGTCCGCAGCCGACGTTTCTGAAGCGGTCTCGGCCGCCATCGGCGGCGCGGAGGCCGGCCGGATTTTCGAGGGCGACCGTCGCTTCGACGTCGTCGTCCGTCTTCCGGACGATGCGCGCAACGATCCGGCGGCGCTCGCGGCCCTGCCGATCGTCTCTTCGACAGGCGTAACCGTGCCGCTGTCTTCGGTAGCCCGTATCCAAAGCGCCGAGGGGCCGAACCAGATCAGCCGCAACGACGGTAGCCGACGGATGGTGGTCCAGGCCAACGTTCGCGGCCGGGATCTGGGCGGCTTCGTCACCGACGCACAAACCAAGGTGGACCAAATCCAGCTCCCGCCGGGCGTCCGCCTGACCTGGGGCGGTCAGTTCGAGAACCTCAAACGGGCCGAACAACGGCTGGGCCTGGTTATTCCGATCGTCTTCGTCCTGATCGGTGTGCTGCTGTTTATGGCTCTGGGGTCGTTCTCCGAGGCTGGGCTGGTCTTCGCCTGCGTGCCCTTGGCCTTGATCGGCGGCGCCTTGGCGCTTCTCATGCGAGGGATGCCGTTCTCGGTGTCTGCGGCCGTTGGCTTCATCGCCGTCTCGGGTGTGGCGACCCTGAACGGACTTGTTTTGATGCAGGCCATTCGCGAGCGATTGCAGGCGGGGCTCGCGCCCCGGGACGCGGCGATCGAAGGGGCGTCCAGCCGATTGCGTGCGGTGTTGACGACAGCCTTGGTCGCCATTGTCGGCTTCATCCCGATGGCGCTCGCCCACGGCGCGGGGGCCGAGGTTCAGAAGCCTCTGGCGACGGTCGTCATCGGCGGCCTTCTGACCGCGACGGCCCTGACCCTGCTGGTCCTGCCGACCTTCGCGGCCAAGGCGGTGCGTCATCGCAAGGACGAGGGGGTTGAGGATTGATTGCTCGCACTCAGGATGACCGTCAGCAGCGACGCACGTTGCTGACGGTTCTCGCGCTCAACGCGGGCCTGGCATTAGCGCTCGGGATCGGCGGCTTGTCCGCCGATTCCAGCGCTCTGCTGGCCAATGCAGTGGACAACGCCTCGGACGCTGCTGTCTATCTGATCAGCTTTCTCGCGATCGGTCGGCCTGGTTCGTGGAAGCGGGGGGCGGCGCGCCTCTCGGGCGTCATGCTCCTTATCTTCGGCGCTGGCGTCCTTCTGGACGCGGGTCGTCGATTCCTCATCGGGACCGAACCGATCGGCCCGACCATGATGGGACTCTCGGTCGTCGCAGCGATCATCAACCTGATCTGCCTGCAGTTGATCCGCCGTCAGCACAGCGGCGACGTCAACATGAAGGCTGCCGAGACGTTCAGCTTTAACGACTTCGCCTCCAACGGGGGAATCCTCGTCGCCGGGGCCCTGGTGCTCTGGCTCGGCCAGGCGTGGCCGGACCTCGTCGTCGGCGTCCTCGTGGCCGCCATCGCGTTGAAGGGCGGCGTGGATATCCTGCGCGATGCGGCTAAGGATCGTCCGGCTGAGGGGGAGGGGCAATGATGGAGCTCGAGCCCTCCGACAGCGTCTCCAAGCCCGCAAGCCCCGCTTTGTCCGGCTCCTCGCCCCCTGATGACGCCTGTCGATCAGCGGTCGATATCCAATCCGTTCAACGATGGCGCAAGGCGGGCATTCTCGTCGGGGGCCTGCTTCTTGTCGTCTGCGCGGCGCTCGTCACATCCTGGCCCTTGCTCGAACATCCTGTCGAGCATCTGGGCCTGATCGCCATCATGGTTTGCATCATCGGTCGGGCCTGGTGTTCCCTTTACATCGGTGGCCGGAAGAAACAGGAGATCATATCCGCAGGACCGTATTCGGTCAGCCGCAATCCGCTGTACGTCTTCAGCTTCATCGGCGCGTTTGGCATCGGCGCCCAGTCCGGCAGCCTTAGCGTCGGTTTGGTCTTCGGATTAGCCTGCTGGGTGGTGTTTCGCATCGTGGTCGGCCGCGAAGAACGCTTCCTCTCCGACGCCTTTGGACACGACTACCAAGCTTACCGTGAGCGCACCCCTCGGTTCCTGCCCAAGCTCTCCCTATGGCGCGACGAGGCGGAAATCATGATCCGGCCGGTATTCTTCGTCCGCACGGTGCGCGACGGCTTCGTCTTTCTCCTAGCGCTTCCGCTTTTCGAAGCGATTGAGCAGCTCCAGCGGCTCGGGGGCTTTAATGCCGTCGTGCCCGTGCCCTGAGGTCGGGAGAACCGGGATGACCACCTGCGAGCGGATCGCGCTGGAACCCGCTGGCCCGGCGCGCCTTCGCCCGTGTCGCTATCCCGCCCCCTCGATCGCGGCGGTCGCCGCAAGCAGCCGCGATTCCCAACCCGCAACGGGACCCTATTTATGACCAGCACAACACTGCCGGACCATCTCCACACCAAGTCCGAGGAGCACGATCACGGTGGCGTTCTAGGCTCCAATACGGAGCTGATCTTCGCCCTGACAAGTGGCCTTGCTCTGGGCCTTGGATTCGCCCTCGAGAAACTCGCAACGGGCCTTCCCGCTTGGATTCCCCTCGCCCTCTTCCTGATCGCCTACATCTTCGGCGGCTTTTTTACGGTGCGAGAAGCGTTCGAGAACCTCCGCCAGAAGCGCTTCGAGATCGATACCTTGATGCTCGTCGCAGCCGCAGGTGCGGCGGCGCTCGGGGCCTGGGCCGAAGGCGCTCTCCTGCTGTTTCTGTTCAGCATCGGCCACGCGCTCGAACACTACGCCATGGGCCGCGCCAAACGCGCGATCGAGGCCCTGGCCGAGCTTGCCCCCCGGACAGCCCATGTGCGACGCGACGGGCAGGTCGTCGAATTGCCTGTCGAAGATTTGGTCGTCGGCGACACCGTGGTGGTGCGTCCAAACGAACGACTGCCCGCTGATGGCTTTGTCGTGGTCGGCACCACAAGCATCAACCAAGCCCCCGTGACCGGCGAAAGCATGCCTGTCGACAAGCAGCCCGTCGCGGACCCCGAGGCGGCGCGGGCGAGACCGGCCCAGGTCGGATCGCCGTCTCTCGTCTTCGCGGGCACCATCAATGGCTCAGGCGCCATCGAGATTGAGACGACCCGCACATCGAGCGACACCACCCTGGCCAAGGTGGTTCGGATGGTGAGTGAGGCCGAGACGCAGAAGTCGCCGACCCAGCGCTTCACGGACAGGTTCGAACGCATCTTCGTGCCTGTGGTGCTGGCGCTCGCCTTTGTCCTGCTGTTCGCCTGGGTCGTCGTCGATGAGCCGTTCCGCGACAGCTTCTATCGCGCCATGGCCGTGCTGGTCGCCGCGAGTCCTTGCGCGCTCGCCATCGCCACCCCGAGCGCCGTCCTCTCGGGCGTCGCCCGTGCGGCGCGCGCCGGTGTCCTGATCAAGGGCGGCGCGCCGTTGGAGAACCTCGGCTCGCTCAACGCCATCGCCTTCGACAAGACCGGCACCCTGACCGAGGGACGGCCGCGGATCACCGACGTCATGACGGTGCGCGGGACGAAGGAGGGCGATCTTCTGGCGGTCGCTGTGGCGGTCGAACGGCTCAGCGACCACCCGTTGGCGGAGGCCATCGCGCGCGACGGTGGCGCACGCTTGCGCGATACGATCATCCCGGCCGCGATCGACCTCAAGAGCCTGACGGGCAAGGGCGTGACCGCCCAGCTGCACGGCGAGACGATCTGGATAGGGAAGCCGGAGATGTTCGGCGTCGACGGCGTAGCGCCGCTCGGCGACGAAACAACCTCTGTCGTCGCTCAGTTGCGACTGCAGGGGCGAACCCTGATGGTGGTGCGACGCGGCACGCGCGATCTCGGTGTCATTGGGCTTCTTGATACGCCTCGCCCAGCAGCGCGGCCGACGCTGACCACTCTTCGCGCCCTCGGCATCGGGCGAATGATCATGATCTCGGGCGATCACCAGAAGGCCGCACAGGCGATCGCCGGACAGGTCGGCCTGACAGAGGCTTGGGGCGACCTCATGCCCGAGGACAAGGTCGACGCCATCAAACGCCTTCGCGCTGACGGCAAGATTGCCATGGTCGGCGACGGGGTGAACGACGCCCCGGCCATGGCCACGGCGACCGTCGGTATCGCGATGGGCGCGGCTGGCTCCGATGTTGCGCTTGAGACCGCCGACGTCGCCTTGATGTCCGACGACCTGTCGCAGCTGCCCTTCACCGTCGGTCTCAGCCGACAGACGCGGCGCATCATTCTCCAGAATCTCTACGTCAGTCTCGGAATCGTCGCCTTCCTTGTGCCGGCGACGATCCTCGGCCTTGGCATCGGCCCTGCCGTGGCGCTCCACGAGGGGTCGACCCTGCTGGTGGTGTTCAACGCTCTGCGCCTGCTCGGCTACCGCGACCGAACGGCGCCCATCCTTCCCAGTGCAATCCCGGCCGCCCCCGTGGCCCCGCCGGCTCTCTCGAGGACATCGTCATGAAGCGTTTCGGATGGATTTCCGTCATCGCCGTCTTTCTCGCCCTGTCGGCCTTCGCCTTCGGGATGATCTCGCGGCAAACCCGCGAGGTCCCTGCGGCGCCGTCGGCGGCTGACTCTCGCCCGAGCGACACCGAGGCAAGCCACGCTGGCGAGACCACGGACAGCCCATCGACTCGCGCCTATCGCGAGGCCAGCGCGAAGATGCACCAGGCCATGAGCATCAACTACACGGGCGACGCCGACATCGACTTCCTGCGCGGAATGATCGCCCACCACGAGGGTGCGCTCGCAATGGCCAAGGTCGCCGTCGAGCATGGCGAAGCCCGCGACGTGCGTAATCTGGCCGATGAGATCATTGCGGCCCAGGAATCCGAAATTGTCCGGATGAGAATCCTTCTTGCGCGCCATGAGGACACGCCCGCGCCCAACGCAAGGCCCTGACGCATGGCCGGCAAACGCTTCACCGTGCGCGGCCGGAGCATTCGTTGGCGGGAAGGCCGCTATCGCCAACGAGGTAGGCGGCGGCTCCAGGCGCGCCCGCTGAAGCCACGGCCCGTGCTCGATACGCTCGTCGCCATCGGGGTCAGCCTGTTCGCAGGAGGCCTGGTCTTCTGCATGGCCCTTCTGCTACTGGGCGCACACAAGGTGCCGCTGCATTTTGGTTACGGGGCCATTCTGGGCGGCGTGATCGGCTGCTCGTTTGTGTTTGGACCCCGCGATAGGCCCGGACTGATGGTCGTCGGAGGCTTGGTCGTCGTTTGGGTTTTGGGAACGGCCGTCCTCTACGCTTCGCGAGACCAGATCGTCCTGCGTCCACATGAGCACCGCAGCGCCGCCGCCAAGTCTGCGCCACGGAAGGCTGACTGAATGCCCGAAGCCGCGCTGACCGAGCCATCGCCTCGCCCCGTCCGGATCGCGCGCGGCGGCTGGCTGGACGCGCTGCGTTTTATCGTAGGGGCGCTGATCATCCTCTACCATTTCCGCGAGGCCGCGCCTGTGCCTCTCGGACAACTGCATCCAGTCTTCGAGCGCGGCTATCTGCTCACCGACTTCTTCATCATCGACTCCGGCTATGTCCTGGCCCGCATCTACGGTGATCGCCTCGCGTCCGGACAGGCCTCGCTGCGCGCCTATGCGCGCCAGCGCCTGCTGCGGGTCATTCCGGCCCACCTGGCGGTCAGCCTCGTCCTGGTGCTGCTCGTCGGCGGCGCCGCCCTGGCCGGGATCGCGCCCAGCAATCCGCGCTGGTTCGACTGGTCGCAGCTGCCGGCCCAGGTGCTGCTGCTCCAGGCCTGGGGCGTGCCGGGCGGGCAGGGGTGGAACGCCCCGACCTGGACGCTCTCGGCCCTGATTGCCTGCTACCTCCTGCTGCCCTGGATCTGCCGGGCCCTGTGGCGCTGGCCGCCGATCGCTGTCGTGATCGGCGCGGCCCTCCTCGTCGTCGTCGCCGATGTCGCGGCCTCGCTCTGGCTCGGGGATCCGATCTACCGCCTGCCGATGCGCCACGGCATTCTCCGCGCCATGCCGCTCTTCCTGCTCGGAGTCGCGGCGGCCTTCTACGGTTCGCGGGTCTGTGTCGCGCCGCACCGGGCCAGGGCGATCGGCCTCGCCGCCGCCTTCGCGCTCGTGGGGCTGCAGGCCTTCGGCGCCTTCAGCCTGGTGTCGCTCGGCCTGATGACCGTGATCATCTGGGCCGCCGGCGCCGTGCCGGTGCGCAGTCCTTCACGGCTGATCGAGCATCTGGCCCTAATGTCGTTCTCGATGTTCCTCACGAATGAGGTGAGCCGCATCGTCTGGTTCGGCCTGCTCGACGCCCTTGGACAGGAGGCGTGGTCGTCCGGCGTTCGCTGGGTCCTGTGGGCGATCGGCTTGGTCGGGGCGTTCGTGGCCGCCGCCGTGTTTCGCTACGGCTTCGACCGACCGGTCCAGACCTGGCTTAGTCCGTCCCGACGGGGGGGGGGACCCGAATGTCGGCCGCCGCCACCAAACAGGCCATGGAATGGGCCGCGGGCCCCGGCGTCGCCGCGGCCGGGCGCCCGGGCCAGGCCGCCATCGACCCGCCCCGGGCTTGATCAGGGGCGCGGCTCAGTGCTTGTGGGCCCGGACCCCCGCGGCCGCCCCCGGCTCTGTCTGGGGGGCCGGATCCCGGGCCGCGCCGGGGCGCTGCGGGCGGCAGGCCGGACACAGACCCTGGCCTTCGAGCGTGATCCGTTCGATCTCGTAGCCCGCCGCTGTCGCGGCCGCGCCCAGCGACGCCATGCCGGACGAAGGAATCTGGCGACAGAAGCCGCAACAGTCGCACAGAAGAAAAACCGCAGGCGAACCGAGGCGTTCGGGATCGCAGGCCACATAGGCCTTAAGGCTGGAAAGACGATGAACCAGACCGCGGGTCTCGAGGAACTGCAGCGCCCGATAGACGGTCGCCGGCGTCGCGACGCGGGCCTCCCGGTGATACGTCGCCACGAGATCATAGGCCTTGGCCGGAGCGCCCGCGACGAGCAGGAGCTCCAGCACCCTGCGCCGGGGGCGCGTCAGCTTGTCCCCGGCGGCGGCGACGCTGGCGGCGGCTGCGTCCAGGGCGCGTTCCACCTGTGCGGCCGTCGGCGGCGCGGTCTCCCGGTCATGCGGACAAGGCGAGGTCATCAAGGGGCTGGCCTCGCCTCCGGGGTTCGTCGGACGGCGCCCTCCACTCCAACCGAACGGCGCGCTCATTTTTTAGCTTGCATCTACAGTCGCTGGAGGAGGTAGCCTTGCCCTATAGAGATCACAAGGAACAGACATGACGGCGCAAACTCTCGAAAGCCGATACCGGGTCACCGGGATGGATTGCGCCAGCTGCGGCCGCAAGATCGACACGGCGATCCGCAGGCTGCCGGGCGTCGAGGACGTCTCGGTGGCGGTGCAGACCGGCGTGCTCAAGATCCGGCATGGCGGAGACCTCGCCGACGAGGCGGTCCTGCAGCAACTGCGCAACCTCGGCTACAGCGGAGAAGCGGCCGCGCCGACGTCCGGAGCCGTCGCTGCGGCGGCGGGCCCACCTCCGGCGGCCGCCCGGGCCGGGGGCGCCCCGTGGTGGTGGACCGGCAAGGCCCGCCTCACCGCGCTCTGCGGCCTGGCGCTATTGTCCGCCTATGGACTGGGCACGCTGTTCCCCTCCCTGGAACGATACGCCTTCCTCGCCGCCCTGGCCGTGGGGCTCATTCCGATCGCGTCGCGCGCTTTTTCGGCGGCGCGCCACGGCACGCCCTTCTCCATCGAAATGCTGATGACCATCGCCGCCGTCGGCGCCGTCTTCATCGGGGCCGCGGAAGAGGCCGCCGCCGTCGTTTTGCTGTTCCTCGTCGGCGAGATGCTCGAAGGGGTGGCGGCTGGTCGCGCGCGCAAGAGCATCCAGGGGCTCGCCGCCCTCGTGCCCAAGACCGCCTTCGTCGAGGTGGACGGCGTGACCACGGAGGTCGCCGCCGAGACCGTGGCGGTGGGCGCGATCATCCTCGTCCGGCCCGGAGACCGCGTTCCGGCGGACGGCGAGATCATCGAGGGCGCGGGAGACCTCGACGAGGCCCCGGTGACGGGCGAGAGCGTGCCCAAGCGCAAGGTCGAGGGCGATCCTGTGTTCGCCGGCACGATCAACGGCGGCAGCGTCCTGCGAGTGCGCGTGACGGCCTCAGCCTCGGACAACACCATCGCCCGGGTGGTGCGTCTCGTCGAGGAGGCGCAGGAATCGAAATCGCCGACCGAACGGTTCATCGACCGCTTCTCGAAAATCTACACGCCGGGCGTGCTCGTGTTCGCCGCCCTCGTCGCGGTCACGCCGCCGCTGCTGTTCGGCGGGACGTGGAGCGAATGGGTCTACAAGGGCCTCGCCGTGCTGCTGATCGGCTGCCCCTGCGCCCTCGTCATCTCCACGCCGGCCGCCATCGCCGCCGGCCTGTCGGCGGGGGCCCGGCGCGGCCTGCTCATGAAGGGCGGGGCCGTGCTGGAGACCCTGGGCAAGATCACGGCGATCGCCTTCGACAAGACGGGGACCCTGACCGCCGGCAAGCCCGTCGTCACCGACGTCGTCGCCGGAACGCGGGATGCCTCCGCCCTGCTGACCCTAGCGGCCGCGCTGGAAACGGGATCGAGCCATCCGCTCGCCCTCGCCATCCTCGCCCGAGCTGAGGCGGACAAGATCACGGCGCCGCCGGCCTCGGCCACCCAGGCCATTCCGGGGGAGGGCGTGGAAGGCGAGGTCGGCGGCGAACGCATATTCCTCGGCTCGCCGCAGGCCGCGGCCCGACGCGCCCCGATCACGCCGGCCCAGGACGCGGCCATCGCCGCCCTGAACGCCGAGGGCAAGACGGTTTCCGTCCTTGTCGTCGGGGATGGCGTCGCCGGGTTCCTCGCCATGCGCGACGAGGCGCGGCCCGACGCAGTCCAGGGTCTGGCCGACCTGAAGGCGCGGGGCATCCGGACCATCATGCTGACGGGCGACAACCGCCGCACGGCGGAGGCGGTCGCCGCCGGCCTGGGCATCGAGCCCCGGGCCGAACTGCTGCCGCAGGACAAGCTAGTCATCGTCAAGGCGCTGCAGGCCGAGGGGCTGGTGGTCGCCAAGGTCGGGGACGGCATCAACGACGCCCCGGCCCTGGCCCAGGCGGATGTCGGCATCGCCATGGGCGGCGGCACCGACGTGGCCCTGGAGACGGCGGACGCCGCCGTCCTGCACGGCCGGGTCAGGGACATTCCCGACATGATCGCCTTGTCCCGCGGAGTGATGGGCAATATCGGGCAAAACATCACCATCGCCTTGGGCTTGAAGGCGGTGTTCCTGGTCACCACCGTGATCGGGGTGACGGGCCTGTGGCCCGCCATCCTCGCTGACACCGGAGCCACGGTCCTGGTCACCGCCAATGCCATGCGCCTGCTGCGCTGGACGCCGCGTCGTCAACCGTCGTGACTGCCGGCGGTGCGCCTTCTCAGGCCCCGTTGTGGCGACCGAACACGCGGGTCGAACCGTCGTTGAGGATCAGGACGGTCGCATAGGGTTCGCGCCCGGCGGCCTCCATGCCCGGCGAGCCCGCCGGCATGCCGGGCGCGCTTAGTGCGCGGGCGGCGGGGCGTTCGCCGAGCAGCCGCTCGACATCGCTCGACGGAACATGGCCCTCGATGGCGTAGGCGCCGACCACCGCTGTGTGGCACGAGGCGAGGCGGTCCGGAATGCCATGCCGGGCCCGGATCGGGGCGAGATCCTCGCGCTCGACGACCTCGACGATCCAGCCCGCCTGGCGCATGTGGGCGATCCAGCCGCCGCAGCAGCCGCACCATGGCGTCTTGTAGGCGATCATCCGTTTCGGGGGCGCGGCGAGGGCCGGGCCGGGCACGGCGACCAGGGGCAGGCCGAACACGAGGGTCCGGCGGGACAAGCGCGGGCGAGTTTGAACCAAAGTGAGCGCTCCTTGGGAGTCCAAATCCCACCATGGCGGGCGCGGGCCGGTTTGGCGACGGGCGCAGTTGTCGCGCCCTGACCTGACGTCGCCCAGGCGTGGAGCGCCGGCTAAGCCCGCCCATATCGCAGCGGAACCTCTGGTAGAAGGCCCGCACCCGCCCGGGCAGGACACAGCCCCCTGCTCGGCCGGCGCGGCCAAGCGAATCCGTTCGCCTGAGGCGCCCGGGGTCTCGCAACCATGCCTTCGCTGACGTATCGCGACCGTACGAGGCCGGTCACGCAAGCGCTGATCCCCGCGGAATGGTCATGGGCGACGGGATTGAGGAGCCGGCGGAAGCCGGAGGCGAAGCGTCCGCTGCGGCTAACGTGGCGTCGAGAGCTAGCCCGCAGACGCTTGCGGGGCCCCGAAGGCGCCAAAAACTGCATGTGAGCGGCAACGGCCTCCGCCCGGCCGTATAAGGCGCAACACGGCGCGCGCGACCAACAGGCTGACTTTTCGCGCGGGCCCGCTCGCGAAGACGAGCCTTCGGCCCTCGAGGGCAGCGAGGACGAGGCCGGCCCGGCGCGCCCGGGCCGACGCATTACGTCCCTGGCTCAAGACCAGCGCCTCTCTGTTCCGGAGCCCGCCGACCCCACAATCTCGGTTGCGCCGCCGATTGTAGATGAATTCTCGCGGGCAAGTGCGGAGATCCAAATCGCAAGCGGTTCAGTGATCCGTGGTCGAATGCATGTGAGCTTGAGGTCGCCGGCCGGCCCCTGATGTCTGGTCCACCGCATTTCCACATGATCTCGGCTCGGCGAAGTACGGGTTTGACGAGGTCGGGAGGCGTCGCCGTTCGGAACATCTTCCCGGCGCCGGGGTTGGATCCAGATCACCCGAGGGAGCCTCCGATGCAAATCCAACCAATGATCAGCACCCACCCCGACGTACGCGGCAGCGTGAACGACAGCCTCATTCGCGCGATCGAAGCGGGCTACGGCTGCGCCGCCGTATGCCGCATCTGCGCTGACGCCTGCCTGGCCGAGGAGATGGTCAGGGACCTGACCCAGTGCATCCGGCTCGATCTCGACTGCGCCGATGTCTGTCTGGCTACGGCCGGGCTCGCCGTGCGGCGCGCCGGCAGCAACGAGGCCTTGATAAAGCGCATGCTCGAGACCTGCGCCGAGGCTTGCGCCGACTGCGCCATCGAGTGCGAGAAGCACGCCGAGATGCACGAGCATTGCCGTATCTGCGCCGAAGAATGCCGGCGTTGCGAAGATGCTTGCCGCGAGGCGGCCGCGTCGATCAGGCCTTCACGGCACTGAGGCTGACCGCTGTCATCGGCACAGGGTCGTAGCTTCGACGCTAGCTCGAGCCCAGCTCATCAATCACCGGGCACCTAACCCGCCCGCCTTCACTGCAGTCGGCCACAGCCTGCCTCAGCACTTTCCGTAGCCTCTGCAGATCCTCGATCTTGGCGTCCACGCTGGCGATGTGGTCTTGGGCCATGTCGCGGACTTCGCAGCACGCCTGAACGCCCGGCTCGCTCAGCGCGATCAGGCGCCGAATGGCGTCGATGCCGAAGCCCAGTTCGCGCGACCGGCGGATGAAGCGCAGGCGCTGGGCGTGTTCCGGCTCGTAGCTGCGGTGGCCGCCCTCGGTCCGGGCCGGCGCGGGCATCAACCCGATACGTTCGTAGTAGCGCACCGTTTCCAGGTTCACCCCGGCGCTGTCAGCGAGGCGCCCGATCGTCAAACTTCGTGCGGACATGGCTCTTGATCCTGTAGCGGCTACGGGTTGTAGCCTGTAGCAGAAATCGAACGGGAGGTCCCATGGCCATCGATTACGACCGGCCCCGCATGCCCGAGGTCGCCGTCAGCGCCTCGGCCGCCCTCGGCGGTGTCGCCTCGGTGTTCGCCTGGGCCGCGTGCTGTGTGTTGCCTCTGGCTCTGTCCGTGGCGGGCGTATCCTTCGCCGGCGCCGCGGTCATCGCGGGTGCGCGGAACTGGCTGACGCTTCTGGCCGCCGTCATCCTGGCCGCGGGCTGGCTGCTGCATTGGCGTCGCCTGCGGATGTGTCGGAAAGACGGGGCCTGCCGCCACCCTTCGCGGCTCGCCTTCTGGCTGCTGGTGATCGCCAGTCTGCTGATCGTCCTTTCCATGGCCTGGCAGCCGTACATCGAGCCGTGGGTCATGCCGCGACTGGCGGCCATGCGATGACCCCGGCCATCGTTCTGGATTCGACGCTGACCTGCCCGGATTGCGGTCATGTTGCGACGGAGACCATGCCCACCGACGCCTGCATCTGGTTTTACGATTGTCTCGGCTGCGGCATGAAGCTGAAGCCCCTACCCGGCGACTGCTGCGTGTTCTGCTCCTATGCCGACGTGCCGTGTCCGCCGATCCAGGTAGATGGCAAGGGGTGTTGCGGCTAGGCTACGGCGGCATTGCTGCATTCCCGGAGTTCGCCGTGACCGACCACGCCACGCCCAACCTACCGTCGCGGGATTTCGAAGTTACGTCCCAGTTCTACACTCGACTGGGCTTCGACCAGGACTGGCGCGACAAAGGCTGGATGATCCTGAAAAGAGGCGGTTTGACGCTGGAGTTCTTCCCGCATCCGGAGGTGGATCCGCTGACCAGCAACTTCGGCTGCTGCCTGCGGCTGGACGACCTGGACGGGTTTTACGCAGGGTGCGTCGTTTCAGGATTGCCGGAAACCTGCTGGGGCCACCCCCGCCTGCACGCGCCGAAGCTTGAGGAGTCGGGACTGCGGATCGGCGCGCTCATCGACCCGGACGGAAACTTGATCCGCCTGATTCAGAACTGAGGCGTCCGGCGGCTCCCCCACGGGAAACCGCCGGAAACCATCGATGCGACGATCAGTTGTGGTCGGCGTGGCCCTGAGGCGCGGGCGCATCCGACGGCACCGGGGCGGGCGGCGCCGGTTCGGCCGGGGCGGGCTCGGTCTTCATCTCGTCGCAGCACGTCATCGCGGCGTCCGCGGCCATGTCCTTGCAGCACTCGCAGCCCTCGGCGGCGAGGGCCGCGCCGGCGCTCAGGGTCACGATCGCGCCGGCGGCGGCCAGCAGGGTGGAAACCTTCATCGTCGTTCTCCTAGTGAATCATGAAGCTGACGGAGCCGGACATCTTGTGACCGTCCGGGCCTTCGGCGGTCCAGGCGGCAGTGTAGGTGCCCGGCGCGAGGCGCGGAAGAGCCACGCCGACGGTGGCGGCGGCCGGTGCGGCGGGGACAGTGACGTCGACCGGAGCCTGCCCCTCGGCGGAGAGGGCGACGGTCTTGAGGACCATGGCGTGGGGGAAGGTGACGCTGAACCGCTCGGGCGACCCCTGGGTCATCGCGCCATTCGCAGGGACGGTCGTGATGCCAGATTGGGGCACAGCGGCCTGGGCCGGCATAGCGTGACCCGCATGCGGGTCCTGGGCGGCGGCGGCGCCAGCGAACGCGAGGGCGGCGGTGACAACGAGAGTGCGGATCATCATGGGGTGGTCTCCTTCGGTTAGAACCAGGCCTTGAGGCCGACGACGAAGCGGGTGTCGTCGGTCTCGCCGCCTCGGGCCTCGATGTAGTCGGCGGTATCGCCGAACGCGCGGCTCCACTCGATGCCGACATAGGGGGCGAACTCCTTGCGGAATTCGTAGCGCAGTCGCAGGCCCGCCTCGATCGAGGACAGGCCCGAACCGATCTCCAGTTCCGGAATGTCGCTGGCTGAAGCGTCGATTTCGAGGCGGGGCTGAAGGATCAGGCGCTGGGTGATGCGCTGGTCGTATTCGGCCTCGACGCGGGCGGTCAGGTCGCCGTCGGTCGACAGGAAGGCGGCGGCGTCGACTTCCCACCAATGGGGCGCCAGGCCCTGCAGGCCGAGGACCAGATGCGTGGTGTCCTCGCCGTCGGGCCGGAAGTCCTGACGCACGCCGGCCTGAACGTCCCAGAAGGGCGTGACCGCGCGGCTGTAGAGCGCCTGGACTTCAGCCTCCTCGAGCTCGCCGCCGAAGTCGCCTTCGCCCTCGGACTTCCACCAGAAGCGATTGATGTCGCCGCCCGTCCAGCCCTGGACGTCCCAGAGGTAGGTCTCGCCGTCGTCGCCGAAGCCGGCTTCGAGGCGATCGAGAATGACGGCCGTGGTGCGGACGTCGCCGTTTTCGTGAATCAGGGTCCGGCGAGAGGCGGCCATGGCCTCGGCGCCGAAGACGAGATCGGCGGCGTGGGCAGGGCCGGCCAGGGCGGCGGCCGGGAGCGGGTCCTCCGGAGGACGGCCGGGATTGTCGGCGCTGGTCGCCACATCGGGCGGCCCCATGCTCATGGTCGACATGTCATGCCCGGCGTGAGGGTCGGTCTGCGCGGGCGACATGGCCGACATGTCGTGGCCCGCGTGCGGATCAGCCTGGCCGGGCGTCGCCGCCGGCATCTGGTGTCCCGCGTGCGGGTCTACGGGCGCGGGCTGCGCCGGCATCTGGTGGCCTGCATGCGGATCCGCGGCGGGCGGCGTCTGCGCGGGCGGCATGACGTGACCGGCGTGCGGATCCTGCGCCGGTCGGGCCGGCGCCTGTGGCGTGGGCCGCGGTGCTGGCGCGGGGCGTGTCGGCGCCGCGGTCGCCGGCATCGTGTGGCCCGCGTGAGGGTCCTGGGCCTGGGCGCTGAAGGCGCTGGCGGCGAGCACCAGCGGGGCGAGGGCGACGGCGAGGCGGTTCATGACGCAGCTCCGTCCATGGGCCGCACCGTCACAACATTGAACATGCCGGCGTGCATGTGCATCAGCATGTGGCAGTGGAAGGCCCAATCACCGGGCGCGTCGGCGGTCAGATCGAAGGTCACCTTGCCGCCGGGCGCGACGTTGACCGTGTGCTTGAGGGGCTGGTGCCCGGCCGGTCCGCCGGTCACCAGTTCAAAGAAATGACCATGCAGATGGATCGGGTGGGCCATCATGGTGTCGTTGACCAGGGTCACCCGCACCCGCTCGTTGCGCTCGAAGCGGATCGGTTCGACCAGTTCGCTGAACTTTCGGCCGTCGAAGCCCCACATGAACCGCTCCATGTTGCCGGTCAGGTGGATCTCCATCGTCCGAGACGGGGGGCGCGGGTCCTTGTTCGGCTGGAGCGACACCAGGTCGGTGTAGACGAGGACGCGATGATCGACGGTCGTGAGACCGATCGGACGCTCACCCAGACGGTTGGCGGGGTCCATGGCGATCGCATCGACGCCGACGCCCACCGCCATGTCGGGCGGAGCGTTCTCGGGATCGCGCATGTTCATGCCCGACATGGACATCCCGGCCATCTCGCCGGCTGCGGGCGCGTTCTGGGTCGGAGCGGCGTGGTCCATGCCGGACATCGCGTCATGGTCCATACCGGACATGTCGCCCATCGCGCCGTGATCCATTCCGCCCATGCCCATGTCGCGCATGGTGAGGTTCGGGACCTCTCGCAGGGGAGGGACCTCGGCGGTCATGCCCAGGCGCGGCGCCAGGGTCGCCCGGCCCATGCCGGACCGGTCGATGGCTTCGGAGACGATGGTGTAGGCGCGGTCCTCGGTCGGCTGGACGATGACGTCGTAGGTCTCGGCGACCGAAATCTGGAACTCGTCCGTCTCGACCGGGCGCACGTTCTCGCCGTCGGCCTGCACCACGGTCATCGGCAAGCCCGGGATGCGAACGTTGAAGATGGACATGGCCGACGCGTTGATGATGCGCAGCCGCACCCGCTCGCCGGGCCGGAACAGGCCGGTCCAGTTCTCCTGCGGTCCATGGCCGTTGATCAGATAGGTGTAGGTCGACCCGCTGACGTCGAGGATGTCGCGCGGGTCCATCCGCATCTGGCCCCACATGCGCCGTTCCTCCAGGCTCATGCGGTCGCTGCCGTCCATGAGCCCCGCCAGCGTGGTGCGCTGCTGGTTGAAGTAACCCGGGCTCTTCTTCAGCTTGGCCAGGATTTCGTGCGGATGCATGAAACTCCAGTCCGACAGGACCAGCACATGCTCGCGGTCGTAGGCGACCGGATCGGCGCCCGCCGGGTCGATCACGATTGGGCCGTAGTGACCCATCGCCTCCTGTAGGCCAGAGTGACTGTGATACCAGAAGGTGCCCGACTGCTTGATCGGAAACTCGTAGACGAAGGTCTCACGCGCCCGGATGCCGGGGAAGCTGATGCCGGGCACGCCATCCATCTGGAACGGGACGAGCAGGCCGTGCCAGTGGATTGAGGTGTCCTCGTCCAGCGTATTGGTCACCGCTAGCCGGACGTTCTGGCCTTCTCTAAGGCGTAGCAGCGGCGCCGGCAGAACGCCGTTGATGGTCACCGCATGGCCGGTGCGGCCGCCCACGGTGAAGGGCGTGTGTCCGACGGTCAGGTCGATGTTCGGTCCCGTGAGCGTCGGAAGATCCGCCCGCAGTCCCGCCGATCCGGTTTGCGCCCAGGCGGGGAGCAGACCCTGCAGGCCCAGCAGCCCGCCGCCGGCGGCTGCGCCACGGAGAAGCGTTCGGCGATCGAGGCGGGGCGTGGACATAGGCGAGAAATTCCTTGGTCGGGCTATTCAGCCGTTCGTTCAGATACGCGGCCGGGCGGCGTATCCCTCGCGTCAGGTTGCCGCAGACGTCGGGATTGCAGCTTGTGCATCTTCCCATCAGGGCAAGGTCAAGCGTTTCCGCCGGAAGCTTGGGCCAAAGCCGCCGTCAAGGTCTTGCGGGCGCGGGCGACGCGGGTCTCGACCGCCTTGGGCGTAATACCGAGGATCGAGGCGATCTCGGCGTGAGACCGTCCCTCGAGCGTGGCGAGCAGAAGCGGCCCCTTCAGGGCGTCGGGAAGGTCCCGCAAGGCGCGTTGCAGAGCTTCGGCCCTGCGCTGATCGTCCAGCCGTGTCTCGGGTGACGGCGCATCGTCGCCCACCGCCGCCGCCTCGGGCGCCTCCAGGCCCATGACGCCGCGCACGACCCGGCGGACCGCGCGCCGCCGGCCCCAGTCTCGACATTTGTTGAGGGCGATGGAGCGAAGCCAGACGTCGAACGGCCGCGCCGGATCATACCGCAGCAGGGCGAGCCAGGCGGACGCATAGCTTTCCTGAAGCACGTCATGCGCTTCGGACTCGTCGCCGACATAGCGGCGCACGAACCGGTAGAGATCGGCCTTTGTGGCGGCCATCAAGGCGGTGAAGGCGGCCCGGTCTCCGGTCGCCGCACGGGCCTCGATGCTCTGCTCGGCACACACGCGCGCCGCTTAGCCGGCGTCGTCGTGCAGGGCCTCGACGACCGCGGCGTCGAACACCTCGGCCTGCGCCGGGGTCAGGACGGATCGCATCTCGAACACATGGGTGATTGTCGCCTTCTGCAGATCGCCCATGGCGGCGTGGAAATGATCGACCGCGGCCTGGACCTGGGGCGTGTCGCCGTCACTGGCGGCGATGGCGGCCGCCAGTTCGCGATTGGCCGCGCGCACTTCCGCTTCGAGCGCCGGCCGCTGAGCGGCGAACCGGGCTTCGACCACATCGAGCCGTCGATCCTGCTCAGGGCTCAGGTCGAGTTTCTCATGGACGACGCTGTGCAGGCTTGGCGGCTGCCGCTCCCGCATGACCCAGGTCGCGCTCGCCCAGGTCGCCGCGCCGCTGGCCAGCGCGGCCAGGATGGCCGTGATAACGATCGACTTCCAGGCGGCCCTCATCCCCGAACGTCCAGGCCGGAGAGAGGCGACAAGCCCGCCGAGACGGTGAAAATCCGCATCTCGGACGGCTCCGGCCGCGGAGCCATGAGCATCAGCCCTCCGTTCGCAACGCCGATCACCAGCGCGAATGCAACGGCCGCGACCCGGACCTGACCCATGCGGGCGCGCTCCTTGCGTTCGCCGATCCGCACCCAGACCGCGTCTTCCATTCCGACCAGCCGGCCGGCGTCGCCCGGCCCGACCGCTGCGATCAGTTCATTCATGTCGTCGGTCATTGAGCACCTGCGTCACGCCCCATCTGCCATACGCGCCGGCCTTCCGGTCCCCTCACGAGGGGACGAGCCGTCGCCCGCGTAGATACCAGAGAACGACCGGGACGCGCCCTGTCGTCCGGGGAAAAGACGTGAGCGACAGAGCAGGGCCCACGCGGGTTCCATTCCCCGACGTGCTCGATCCGCTCACGGGCGTGAGGTTCTTTCTCGCCCTCGGCGTCGTGCTGTTCCACTTCCAGCTCTACTGGACGCTCCCGGCGGAGAGCGCGGGCTTGTTGAACCGCGCGCGCCTGGGCGTGGATGTCTTCTTCATCCTGTCGGGCTTCATCCTGACCCACGTCTACCTGCAGGGAGACCGGGCCCCGAACTACGGTCGATTCCTGGCGGCGCGCCTGGCCCGGATCTATCCGGCTCACCTGTTCATCCTCCTGGCCATGCTTGGGCTGGTGCTGATCGCGCCGGTGTTCGGCGTCGGGCTGGAGCCTGGCCGGTTTAATCCCGTCGACTTCGCGGGCACCCTTCTGCTCGTACAGGCGTGGTTCCCGCGCGAGAGCATGGCGCTCTGGAACGGACCGGCCTGGTCGCTGTCGGCGGAGTGGTTCGCCTATCTGGCCTTCCCCGCCTATGCCGCCCTCGCGCTCCGGCTGCGGGCCAGGCCGTGGGTCCTGATTGCACTCGCCATGCTGTTTTTCGTCGCTTTGGACGCCTTCTACCGCGCCTGGTTCGGCCGGATGCTGCCTCGCGCCGAGGACAGCCTCGGGATCCTGCGCATCATTCCCGAATTCCTCTACGGCATTGGCCTCTACTATCTCGGTCAGCGCTGGACGCCTTCGCCGCGAATGTCCCTCATGGGCGCCCTGGTCGCCACGACCCTGCTGCTGACGCTCATGCAGATCGGCGCCGACGACCGGGTCATCGTGGCGGCGGCCGGTTCCTTCATCCTGTCGCTCGCCCTGTTGGCCAAGGCTCCGGTCCGGACCTTCCTGTCTCACCCCGTCCTTCTGTTCGCCGGCGAAGCGTCGTTCGCCCTCTATCTCGTCCACATCCCCATCCTGATGGTGTGGCGCAATGCGGCGCAGGCGTTCTCCGGCTGGGGCGCCGACTATCGAATGGGCCTGGTCGAACTGGCCGCCATGCTTGTGTTGACGCTCGCCGCCGCGGCCGCCATCCATGTCTTCGTCGAGCAGCCTGGCCGACGGTGGTTGCGGGCGCGGCTGGCGCCGCAGCGCGCCGACCCTGTCGAGGCGCAGCGATCCGTCCACAGCGATCAGGGAGAACCCTTTTGAAACCCGCCAATCTGAACCGTCGTCTACTCATGGGCGCGGCCGTCTTCATCGGCATGGGCGGGTCCGCCTGCGCCCAGACCCGTCCGTCCAGAAACCTCACGGTCTTCAAGACGCCCACCTGCGCCTGCTGCGACGCCTGGATCGCGCACATGCGCCAGGCGGGCTTCACCACCACCATCACCGTCCTTCCCAGCCTTCAATCGGTCCGGAGCAGCCGCGGCATGCCGGACGCGCTCGCCTCCTGTCATACCGGTCTGATCGAGGGTTATCTGGTCGAGGGTCATGTGCCGGCCCCGGACGTCATTCGACTGCTGACCGAGAGACCGGCAGCGGTGGGCGTCGCGGTCCCGGGCATGCCGCTCGGTTCGCCCGGCATGGAGACGCCGCAGGGGCACAAGGAGCCCTACGACACCCTGCTGGTGCTTCGCTCGGGCGCGACCCGCGTGTTCGCCCGCCACAACCCGCCGGCCTGACGCAGATCGCGCTCAGCCCGTTCAGATCACCCACAGTCCGGAGTTCGCCATGTCCCGCACCTCTCTCGCCCTCGTCCTGTCGCTCGCCGTGCTTTCGGCAACCCCCGTCTTCGCCCAGGACCACGCCCACGGGCATGCCCAGGCCGCCGGCTCGGTCGCCGCGGAAGCTGCGGACGCGGCGAAGGCCGTCGACGCCTTTCACGTCGCCCTGAAGGCCGGCGACACGGCCGGCGCCTTGGCCCTGATGGCGCCGGATGTGATGATCTTCGAGGAGGGTGGCGCGGAGCGATCACGCGACGAGTATGCGTCCCATCACCTGGGCTCGGACGCCGCCTTCGCCGCCGCCTCTGAAGCGACGGTGACGCGCAGATCGGGATGGGCCGACGGGGACATCGCCTGGATCGCCAGCGAAGGCCGCACCACGGGCCAATTCAACGGCCGCGCCGTAGACCGCCTGACGACGGAAACGATGGTGCTCAAACGCCATGCCGACGGCTGGCGCATCCACCACATTCACTGGTCGTCGCGCGCGCCCGGCTGACGCTCAGGCCCGCGGCAGCGGGTCGCCTGCCCTGCGACGTCGGTGAGGAACATCGAGAAGACGCCCGCCGTCGCGGGCGGGCGTCCCCGATCATAAGATCAGCAGCAGGCGCAGGCTTCCGCGCAGGCTGCGATAGCGTCGCAGCAAGCGCATACGGCCTGCGCCACGGCGTCCGGCGCGGCCGCGAAGGCGGCTGAACCGGAAGCCAGCAGCACCAGGGCTGCGATGGTGAGCGTGCGTTTCATGGTTTTGATCTCTGTTTGATTGAATGAGTTCGGTCTTCTTCAACAGGATCAGCGTCGCGGGGGCGGGTCGTCCGCCTCCGCGGTGAAATCGGCATGCCGCGTATCAAGGGATGGATAGCGGACGGATGCATAGACCCGTGCAGGGGTGGGTTCGCCGCTCTGGGGGACGAGGCCCTGGCAGATGGCCAGGCACGCCTTATGGCACGAGATCCTGACGGTCTTCGGCTCGCACGGGGCGCCGTCGCCGCTCATCGACATGGACGCCATATCCTGATCGACCGGAGCTTCGCAGGCGATCGAAGCGGTGGACACGAACAGCACGGCAAATGCCGCGAGCAGCGCGGTCGTCAGTCGGACGAGGTCATGACGCAGGAACGGCATTGTCTGATCATACTTCAACGGTCGGCGGAACGACGAGCTCATTTTGATCATCGCAATCGAGCCTACAGAGACGCCGCGGGCGGCAGGGTTCCCATGACCGCCACGACGCCGATCAGGGCGAGTCCCAGACCCGTTTCGACCAACAGGCTGCGCCGGAGCGCGCTTATGGCGGCGACGGAGAGTTGGCCCGTCTCCAGCGCAGAGCCCAGTGTCGGCGTCAGCCGGAACCGGTTGCTCGCCGCCAGCGCAAGCATCAAGCTGAAGAGGACGAGCTTGGCGACCAGCAGCTGGCCGTAGAGGTTGCCCGCGATCGACGCCACGCGCTCGGGACCGATCAGGAACCAGCTGTTCACGAGACCGGTCAGCACCAGCACCAGGACCGCGAGCGTTCCAAGGCCGGCGAAGCCATGCAGGGCGCGATGGATTGCAAGGTCGTCCGGACCGGCTCGGCGCAGAAGCAGGGCCGTCAACGCCGCCAGGGCGCCCAGCCACAAGGCCGCTGCCACCGCGTGAATGATGTTGGCGACAAGATGGATGGGCCCGCCAGGGCCCTCGGTGGCCGCGCCGTGACCCGTCCACGCGAAGCTGGCGGCCACGATCAGACCCAAGGCGGTCGTCACGCTCCAGAGCGCGCGACCGGGTTTCAGGGCCACCAAGGCGACAAGCCCAAGCAAGGCGGCGGCGGCCCGCACGACCATCGCCATGCCCAGGGCCGTGCCGGTGACCATGAAGGACAGGGACGCGGGTTTGACGGCTTCGCCCAGCGACCCCGCCATGACGGCCGTCTGGGCCACCAGGGCGGCGAGCGAGCCGAGCGCGACGATGATCGCGGCGAGGCGCAATGTCGGTCGCGACCATTCCAGGTTCGGCGCGTCGGCGTCTTTGAAGCTGTAGAGAAGGAACAGCGGCGCGCCGAGAAGGACGACGCCGCCGCCGTATTGAAGCCAGCGAAGCGCGATGACCGCGACTTCCAGCACGGCGTCAGCGCACCGTGAAGGTGTAGGATCCCGTCATGCGGTGGCCGTCGCTCGACGCGATACGCCAGTCGACACGGTAGGCGCCGGCGGCCAGCGGGCGAGCCAGCGCGCCCGTGAGGGTCCTGCCGTCCTCGGCGGCCGAGGTGCGGATCGCGATCTTCTCCCCCGCCGCATTGACGACGTCGAAGCCGGAAAAGGCGGGAACGCTGCGTTCGCTGAAGGTCAGGGTCAGCGTCCGGGTGGCGGCCACGGTGGAGTCGGGTGCCGGGGTGGCGCTGACCAGGCGAGCGTGGGCCGCCGCCGGTCCGGCGGCGAAGGCCACGACCGCCGCGACGGCGATGAAGGGCGCAGGGTTGAAGTAACGCATACTCAGTCTCCAGACGTTCGGCCGGTCCCGGCCTTCTGCTTCTCTACGCGCCACACGACCGCGTCCCTCATGAAGAGGAAGCGGGCGGCGGCTGAGTCCTACCCCCGCACGCCGGGGTCAGCGGCGACGCTTCTCGAGGAGCGCCTGCATCTGGGCGATCTCCTCCTGTTGACCACGCACGATGCCGTTGCACAGGGCGATGATCTCCGGATCGGTCAGGGAGGCTTGCTCGCACATCAACACGGCCCCGGAATGGTGCGGGATCATCGATCGAAGGAATTCGTCGTCGCCAACGAACGCCTGGGTGCGCATGCCGATGAAGCTGCCGAGGAAGATCACGGCCGCGACCGCGCCGATGGCCAGGTTCGTTTTGCGCGACGGGTACATGGACCGCATGAAGACGAGCATCAGTACCGCCATCGGCGCGACCATCATCAGGGTCATGTAGACGTTGTTCAGGTTGAGATAGAAGTGACCGAGCGTGGCGATCATCGTGTACATGACCAGGTACATGATGACGAAATCGAGCGCCAACTCGAGGTACAGGCTCCGATAAGGGCCGAGTCCACGAGCGTTGCCTTGCCCGCCGTGGTCCATCTGTTGATGAGACATCGTCCGTATCCTTTTCAGAAATTTCAGTTCGTCTTCGCCTGCCGCTGCGAAAGCCTGGAGACTGCGGTCAGCGTCTGAATCAATCCGGCCCGTCACAGCCGGTTCCTCCCTTGGGTGGGTGGGCGGACTGTTGATTGCCTATCCTGGCTAAAGCCTCACCGCGCGCAGTCTCAGCGCATTGCCGATGACGCTGACCGAGGAGAGCGCCATTGCGAGCGCCGCAAGGGCAGGCGAGAGAAGCCAGCCGAAGACGGGATAAAGCAGGCCAGCCGCCACGGGGATGCCAAGGGCGTTGTAGCCGAAGGCGAAAACGAGGTTTTGGCGGATGTTGCCCATCACCGCGCGGGACAGACGCCGTGCGCGCACGATGCCTTGCAGATCTCCGCCCAGCAGGGTGACGCCGGCGCTTTCGATGGCGACGTCCGAACCCGCCCCCATGGCGACGCCGACATCGGCTGCGGCGAGGGCAGGGGCATCGTTGACGCCATCCCCCGCCATGGCGACGATCCGACCCTGCGAACGAAGCTGTTGAACCACAGACGCCTTGTCCTGCGGCAAAACCTCCGCCTGGACTTCGTCGATGCCGAGGCGCCGCGCGACCGCTTCGGCCGTCGTCCGGTTGTCCCCGGTCATCATCACCAGCCGCAGACCGGCCGCTTTCAGCGCGAGGATCGCAGCCGGCGTGGTGGCCTTGATGGGATCGGCGATGCCGATGACCCCGGCCGCCTTTCCGTCGATCGCCACGAATATGGCGGTGGCGCCGTCGTGGCGAAGGGCCTCCGCCTTCGGCTCCAGCGCGGAGACGTCGATCGAAAGCTCGCCGAGAAAACGGGTGTTGCCCAGGGCGACCTGGCGGCCCTCAATCGTCCCGCGAACGCCGCGACCGACCGGGCTGTCGAAGTCCGCGGCCTCGGTAAGGGGGATGTCCCGGTCCTTGGCTGCCCGGACGATTGCGTCGGCCAACGGATGTTCGCTGCCCCGCTCGAGGCTGGCCGAAAGACGCAGGATGTCCGCTTCCACGAAGCCGAGGGCGGGCAGGATCGCCGTCACCGACGGACGGCCCTCCGTCAGGGTGCCGGTCTTGTCCAGAACGAGAGTGTCGACCTTCTCGAAGCGTTCGAGCGCCTCGGCGTTCTTGATCAGGACGCCGGCGTGGGCGCCACGTCCCACCCCGACCATGATCGAGATCGGCGTCGCCAGACCCAACGCACAGGGACAGGCGATGATGAGCACCGAAACGGCGGCGACCAGGGCGTAGGACAAACGGGGCTCGGGACCGACCAGGCCCCAGACGACGGCGGCGAGCAGGGCGATCGCGATCACGGTGGGAACGAACCATCCGGAGACCGTATCGGCCAGCCGCTGGATCGGGGCGCGACTGCGCTGGGCCTGGGCCACCATCTGGACGATCTGCGCCAGCAGGGTGTCGGCGCCCACCTTGTCGGCGCGCATGATGAAGGATCCGGTCTTGTTGAGCGCGCCGGCCACGACGCGGTCGCCGACATCCTTGGTCACCGGCATGGACTCGCCGGTCACCATGGATTCGTCGACAGCGACCCGACCCTCCAGGAGTTCGCCATCGACCGGGATCTTCTCTCCGGGCCTTACCCGCAGGCGGTCGCTGACGGCGATCTGGTCAAGCGAGACATCTTCATCGACGCCGTCCGCCCGGATTCGGCGCGCGGTCTTGGGCGTGAGGTCCAGCAGGGCGCGGATCGCGCCCGACGTCTGTTCGCGGGCGCGCAGTTCCAGAATCTGCCCGACGAGGACCAGCACGGTGATGACCGCCGCCGCCTCGAAATACACCGGCGCACTGCCGTCGGCCTTCAGGAAGGCGGGCGGGAACAGGGTTGGCGCGACGACGGCCACGACGCTGTAAAGCCATGCCACGCCGACCCCCATGGCGATCAGGGTGAACATATTCAGCCGCCGGGTGCGCAGCGATGTCCAGCCGCGCTCGAAGAAGGGCCAGCCGCACCAGAGAACCACGGGGGTCGCCAAAGCGAACTGGATCCAGTTCGACATCTGGCCCGGGATGAACATGTGGAGATTGGCCAGGTGTCCGCCCATTTCCAGGGCGAAGACCGGCAGGGTCAGGACCAGACCGACCCAGAAGCGTCTGGTGAAGTCGATCAGCTCGTGGTTGGGCGGGGCCTCCGCCGTGACCGTCTCCGGCTCAAGCGCCATGCCGCAGATCGGGCAGGAGCCTGGGCCTTCCTGCCGGATCTCGGGGTGCATCGGGCAGGTGTAGATGGCGCCGGGAACGGCCGGCTCGGCCTCCACGGGAGGGTTCAGGTAACGCATCGGATCGCCGATGAATTTGGTCCGGCACCCCGCCGAGCAGAAGAAATAGTCCTGACCGTCATGACTGGCTCGGTGAGCGGTGGCCGTCGGATCGACCGACATGCCGCAGACGGGATCCTTGACCGTTGCCGCGCCATCCGAGGCCTTCGCCCCGCAGCAGGCGTGACCCGAGGCGTGATTGTGAGGATGCGTGGACATGTCGCTCTCTCCGGCTGACCGAAGAGCTAACATATACCCATGGGGGGTATATCGCAAGATACCCGTCTGGGGTATATGGGGGTGCTCAGGAGGACAGGCCGCATGCAAACCGACACGAAACCCAAAGTCCTCAACAGGCTCAGCCGGATCGAAGGCCAGGTGCGGGGAATCTCCCGCATGGTTGAAGATGACCGGTATTGCGTCGACTTGCTGACCCAACTTCAGGCCGTTCGAGCCGCGCTCCATCGCGTGGAGACCGAAGTGCTACGGGATCACCTCGACCACTGCGTCATGGGCGCTATGACCGGCGACGATCCCGAGGATCGCAAGGCAAAGGCCGGCGAGCTGATCGAGCTCTTGGCGCGGGCCGGACGGTAGAGTTGGCGGAACGAATGGGCCCTCCTGGTCGCTAACGTCGGGATCCCAAGGAGCCGTCATGAAACGCATCAGCCTCGTCCTCGCCGCCTGCGCCTTGGCTACGGCCTGTTCCCCGCAAGCCGAAGAGCCCGCCGTAGCCGCGCCTGAGGCCCCCGCAGCGGCGGAGGGCGGCATGGCTGCGCCTGCGCCCGGCGACTCCGTCGCCACCCAAGGCTACAAGGCCTCGATGAACACGATGATGGAGGCGATGCCCGCCTTCACCGGGGACGCGGACATCGACTTCATGAAGCAGATGCGAGGTCACCACGTCGCCGCCGTCTCGATGGCCCGTGTGGAGCTCGCGCAAGGCAAGGACGCCCAAGCGCGGAACCTGGCCCAGGAGGTGATCACGGCGCAGGAGCGCGAAATCACCCTGATCGACGCCTGGCTCGCCCAGAAGGGAGCGTCGGCGGCTCCCGCCGCCTGATCGCGAGATCAGCGCACCGCGTCCGGACCGACAGACGTGCGAAATCGGCCAACTGTCGACCTCGTGGCCAAAGTCCATGGTCTCGACGGAGAGTATAGCCCAGCGACCCTTAAACTCGGCTGTCGCTACTCTGCGATCTTTTAGGCGGCAGTCGTCAAAGATCAGGTCGTCACCGATGCCTGAACTGCCGCACCCGCAGACGAGCGGGCTTGAACATTTCCATATTTCGACTAATTTGGAAATATGGAAACCGAAGTTTCGATTCTCGCTCTCGCCGCCTTGGCGCAATCGACGCGGCTGGAGGCGTTTCGCCTCCTCGTGCGTCACGAACCCGATGGTCTGCCGGCCGGTGACATCTCCAACCATCTGGTGATCCCGGCCAACACCCTGTCGTCCCATCTCGGCGTCCTGACGCGCGCGGGGTTGATCAGGTCGGAGCGGCGCAGCCGGTCGATCATCTACCGGGCCGACCTGGATCGGCTTCGCGACCTGGTCCTCTTCCTGCTCAAGGACTGCTGCGGGGGCAGGGCGGACCTGTGCGAACCCCTGCTGGCTGAACTCGCGCCCTGGTGCCCCTAAGGATCCCGTGGACATCGTCATCTATCACAACCCCGCCTGCGGGACGTCGCGCAACGCGCTCGAGCTGATCCGCCACGTCGGCATCGAGCCGCATGTCGTGCAGTATCTGAAGACCCCGCCGTCGCGGACCATGGTCGCTTGGCTGGCCGAACGGGCCGGCAAGCCGCTGCGCAATCTGTTGCGCGAGAAGGGCACGCCCTTCGCCGAACTGGGCCTAGGGGACCCGGGCCTGACGGACGATCAGTTGCTCGATGCGATCGAGGCCCATCCGATCCTGCTCAATCGCCCGATCGTCGTCAGTCCGCTCGGCGTCGGCCTGTGCCGACCGTCCGAGGCCGTTCTGGACCTCCTGCCCGCCGATGATCTCAAGCCCTTCACCAAGGAGGACGGCGAGGTCGTCATCGACGCCGCCGGCCAGCGGGTGAAGCGATGATCGACACCCGCGTGGAGGACGCTGCGCCGCGTCGCCTGTCCTTCCTCGACCGCTGGCTGACGCTGTGGATCTTCGTGGCCATGGGCCTGGGCGTGGCTATGGGGACGCTGGCGCCGGGCCTGCCGACCTGGGTCGACAGCCTCTCAATCGGCACGACCAATATCCCGATCGCCATCGGTCTGATCCTGATGATGTACCCGCCGCTGGCCAAGGTCCGGTACGAGGAACTGCCGCGCGTCTTCGCCGACAAGCGGGTCCTGGCCCTGTCCTTGTTCCAGAACTGGGTGCTGGGCCCGGTGCTGATGTTCGCCCTGGCGGTGATCTTCCTGCGTGATCAGCCGGAATACATGACCGGCGTCATCCTGATCGGGCTGGCGCGCTGTATCGCCATGGTCCTGGTCTGGAACCAGCTGGCGCGGGGCGACAACCAGTATGTCGCCGGCCTCGTAGCCTTCAACTCGATCTTTCAGATCCTGTTCTTCAGCCTTTATGCCTGGATCTTCCTCACCGTCCTGCCGCCACTGTTCGGCCTGCAGGGCAGCGTGGTGGACGTCAGCGTCTGGACCATCGCCGGCGCGGTGCTCGTCTACCTTGGCCTACCGTTCCTAGCCGGCTTCCTGACCCGACGCAGCCTGATCGCTCGCCGCGGCGCCGACTGGTACGAGCGGCGCTTCCTGCCGCGCATCGGGCCGATCACCCTGATCGCTCTGCTGTTCACCATCGTGGTCATGTTCAGCCTCAAGGGCGGGGAGGTGGTGGCTTTGCCGCTGGACGCCCTGCGCATCGCCATTCCCCTGACGATCTACTTCCTCGTCATGTTCGTGGTGAGCTTCCTCATGGGCAAGCTGATCGAAGCCGACTATCCGCGCACCACCGCCCTGGCCTTCACCGCGGCCTCGAACAATTTCGAACTGGCCATAGCGGTGGCCATCGCGGCCTTCGGTCTGACCTCGCCGGTCGCCTTCGCGGCCGTCATCGGCCCCCTTGTCGAGGTGCCGGTGTTGATCCTGCTCGTGTCGGTCGCGCTCTGGATGGGCCGACGCTGGTTCCCGGACACGGCCCCGCCGAAGGACGCCGGCTGATGGTCAGTCTGCATTTGGTCGACTCGACCGATGTCGATCTGATCGCGGCCCTGCGTGGCGAGAACCTGCCTGAGCCGGGCGCCGGGCGATACTTCAGCGCCGACCACTACGGCGCGGTCATCGGCTACGTCGGGGTGGAAGGGGAGCGGCGCGACCTGCTGCTGCGCTCCCTGGTCGTACTTGCCGACCAGAAGGCCCGCGGCCTGGGAAGTCGGGTGCTGGCCGCCGCCGAGACCACCGCCGGCGACCTGGGCGCTGCACGTCTGCACCTGCTCACCACGACGGCCGAGCGCTTCTTCACCGGGCGCGGCTTTGTAGCCGCCGATCGTGAGTCCGCGCCGCCCGCGATCCGGCAAACTCGCGAGTTCGCGGACCTCTGCCCGGCGTCTGCCGTCTATTTGACCAAGGACCTTTGAATGACGTTCACCCGTCTGCGTTCGCTGCCGGATCCGGATAACCTGCCGGCCCTGGACGCGGCCTATCTGTCCGCCGAGCCCGCCCGGGGATTGGGCTCGACCGACCCGGCGCCGCGGATCCTTCTCTTGTACGGATCGCTGCGCGAGCGGTCGTATTCGCGGCTCTGCGTCGAGGAAGCGGCCCGCCTACTGCAGCGCATGGGATGCGAGACCCGCATCTTCGACCCCTCCGACCTCCCCCTGCCGGGCGCGCCCGGCGACGACGACCACCCGGCGGTGCGCGAGTTGCGCGAACACGCCTTCTGGTCGGAGGGCATGGTCTGGTGCAGTCCGGAACGGCACGGCCAGGTCTCCGGGCTGATGAAGCTGCAGATCGATCACCTGCCATTGAGCCAGGGCGGCATGCGCCCGACGCAGGGCCGGACCCTCGCCGTCATGCAGGTGTCGGGCGGGTCGCAGAGCTTCAACGCCGTCAACACCCTGCGCCTTCTGGGCCGCTGGATGCGGATGATCACCATCCCCAACCAGTCGAGCGTGGCCAAGGCCTTCCAGGAGTTCGACGGGGCCGGCCGGATGAAGCCCTCGGCCTACTATGAGCGGATCGTCGACGTGATGGAGGAACTGGTGCGCTTCACCATTCTGGTCCGGCCCCACGCCGTCCAGCTCGTCGATCGGTATTCCGAACGAAAGGCGGAGGGCGTTCCGGTCGACGCCGCGTCCGATTTGTCATCCATCGCCATCGCGGCACAATGAGGTGCCGGGATCGGCGCAGTTAAGCTCGGTCATCGAACCCAAGCTCATGTCTGGTTCTCGGAACTTCGCCAATGACCGCTGTTGGCGCTTCGCCGACATGATTGGTCGATTAGGAGCCGCGAGGGCGACATGGATTCTTTCGAGCTGCTACGAATAGATGAGATGGACTCTGCAGCTCAGATTCGATTTAAATTACGCGTCGACTTGGCTGCCATGCCTCGAATGATCTCGAAAGATAGCGTCATCACTAAAATTTTATGACGCAATATTTCTTAGTGTTTTCAATAGCGTTATTGGGCGACGGTAGCCTAGTCGGCATGGGGTCGTCGTGCCAATAAAAAGAGCTTTGTAAACAACACTGTTGTTGTCATTAAGTAATCGAGTGGGAATGAGAAAGAGGGGGGTAGCGGTCGCGTTCGGCGAGTGCGGTCCCTCGGGTCTGCGGTAGTAGATCTACGGAGGCGGAAGGGGCGCAGAGGGCTTGATGCGGCTCATTAGGTCAGCTTCCGACTGATTTGAAAAAGGCGGCTGCTGAGATCGCCGCTTGAAGCGGACGCTGCGGTTGGCTCCCGCCTCACGCGGTCGTCGGCGTCGGTCTCGGCGATGCCGCGGGCGGAGTCCTGGGCGCCTAGCGCTGGGTGTCCCGAGGCGGGGCCTGGGTCCGGGGCGTCGAGAAGCCACGCCGACCGTGAACCCGCCAGGCCAGCATCTCGGCCGAGCCATAGGCCATGTCCGCCCCCCAGCCGGGCGGGCCACAGATCATGATGCTCGCGCGCACGCTCGATCATGGTGCGGGCCGCCGTCGCTTCGGCCTCGTCCAGCACGGCCAGAGTACTCGTCGATAGCGCAGCTGGCGGCCTCGGGCGGCAGGCCTTGGTGGCCCGGGCACGCCGCGTTGGCGGTTGGCGTCGGCCTTGATCAGGCTGGATGCATCGCCGCAGCACCGTCTCAAGCAAAGCGCGCCCTTATGCAGGCGTTATGCTCGGCCGCGCTTTCCACATGGCCCGCTTAGGTCCTCAGGGCGTCTCTTCCGGCTCTCAGTCGAGCTGGAGGTGTCGGCATGGCCGATGTGATTTTTCTGGCGATCGGCGGCGGGGCTTTTCTGGCCTTCGCCGCCCTCGCTGTTGCGTTGAAGAGGTTGTGACGATGCTGCTGAACGTCCTGTGGGGCGCCGGCGCCCTCGTCATTGCTGGCTACATGGTCGCGGCCCTGCTGCGCCCCGAGCGGTTCTGAACGGAGCCGCCTTCTCATGAATATTCAAGGTTGGGCGGAAATCGCCCTGACCCTCGGCCTCGCCGTCATGCTCGGCTGGCCGATCGGGATCTATATGTCGCGCGTCTGGAACGGCGAACGCACCTGGCTGGACCCGGTGCTTAGGCCGGTCGAGGGCCTGTTTTATCGCGCCGCCGGGGTGGACCCGACGCGCAGCCAGGGCTGGCTGGGTTATGCCGGCGCCCTGCTGGCCTTCAACCTGGCGGGGTTTGTCCTGCTGTACGCCATTCTGCGTCTGCAAGGCGTCCTGCCGATGAACCCGCAGGGGTTTGACGGCGTTAGCCCGCATCTGGCCTTCAACACGGCCGTCAGCTTCGTCACCAACACCAACTGGCAGAGCTATGGCGGCGAAACGACGCTGTCGACCTTCACCCAGATGGTCGGCCTGACGGTGCAGAACTTCGTGTCGGCGGCCACCGGCGCGACCATCGCGGCGGCTCTCGCCCGCGCCTTCATCGCCAATCGCGGCGAGGGCGTCGGCAACTTCTGGGCCGACCTGACGCGCACCAGCCTCTATGTCCTGCTGCCCATCGCCTTCATCGTGGCCGTGGTTCTGGCCGGGCTGGGCGTGGTGCAGTCGCTGGCGGCCGCGGCCCAGGCGACGACGCTGGAAGGCGGATCGCAGACGATCAGCCTGTTCCCGACCGCCAGCCAGCTGGCCATCAAGCAGCTGGGCATCAACGGCGGCGGCGTGTTCAACGTCAACTCGGCCCACCCGCTGGAAAACCCCACGCCGCTGACGACGCTGATCACGGCGATCAGCATCAACGTCCTGGGCTGGGCGGCCTTCTTCGCCTTTGGCCGCAGCGTCCTGGCCAAGAAGGACGTGCGCGCCCTGGTGATCGCGGCGATCCTGCTGCTGGGCGCCGCCGGCTCGGCGCTCTACGTCATCGAGAGCCAGCCGGCGCCGGCTCTGGTCGCCGCCGGGGTCGAGACCTCGGTCGGCAATATGGAGGGCAAGGAGGTCCGCTTCGGCGTCCCGGCCTCCGTGGCCTGGGCGGCGCAGACGACCGGCGCCTCGAACGGCTCGGTCAACTCCATGCACGCCAGCTACATGCCGCTGGGCGGGGCGGTGACCATGTTCCTGATGCAGCTGGGCGAGATCCTGCCCGGCGGGATCGGCTCGGGCATCGCCGTCATGGTGCTGATGGCCATGCTGGCGGTCTTCGTGGCGGGCCTGATGGTCGGTCGCACGCCTGAATACCTGGGCAAGAAGATCGAGGCGCGCGAGATTCAGTTCGCCATGCTGTCGGTTCTGGTCGTGCCGCTGTCGGTGCTGGGCTTCTCGGCCGTGGCTGCGGTCCTGCCCGAAGCCCTGGCCGGTCTGCTGAACAAGGGGCCGCACGGCCTGTCCGAGGTCCTCTATGCTTACACTTCGGCGACCGGCAACAACGGTTCGGCCTTTGCGGGTCTGACCGCCAACGCCCCCTGGTGGAACACCACCCTGGGTCTGGCCATGCTGCTGGGCCGGTTCGTGCCCGCTGTCGCGGTGCTTGCCGTCGCCGGCGCCCTGGTCGCCAAGCCCAAGCTGGCCCCCTCGACCGGGACCCTGCCGACCCATGGCCCGCTGTTCATCGGCCTGTTGATCGGGGTGATCCTGATCCTCGGCGGCCTGCAGTTCTTCCCCGCCCTCTCGCTGGGTCCGATCGGGGAGCATTTCGACATGCTCCAGGTCGTGGCCCGGTTCTGATCGGATAATCCTATGACCCAAGTCACGCTCGATCCGTCGAGCTCCCGGTCGTCGCCGTCCATCGCGGGCGGCTTGACCGGGGCCATGCTCGGCCGGGCGCTCGGCGACGCCGTCGCCAAGCTGAACCCGACCAAGCTTCTCAACAACCCGGTGATCTTCGCCACCTGGATCGTCGCCCTGCTGGCGACCGCTTCGGCGGTCGTGGCGGCAGCCAGCGGCCAGGCGGCGGGCTTCGCCATCCAACTGGCGCTGTGGCTGTGGGCCACGGTCCTGTTCGCCAACGTCGCCGAAAGCATCGCCGAAGGGCGCGGCAAGGCGGCGGCGGACTCCTTGAGGGCTACCCGCGTCACCACCAAGGCCAAGCTGATCGTCGATCCGAAGACCGGCACGGTGGTCCCGACCCCGGCCGGGGAGCTTGAGATCGGCTCCATCGTCCTGGTCGAGGCCGGCGACGTCATCCCGTCGGACGGCGAGATCATCGAAGGCGTCGCCTCGGTCAACGAGGCCGCCATCACCGGCGAAAGCGCCCCCGTGATCCGCGAAAGCGGCGGCGACCGCTCGGCCGTCACCGGCGGCACCACGGTCGTCTCGGACTGGATCAAGGTACGCATCACCTCGGCCCCCGGCGCGACCTTCCTCGACCGCATGATCGCCATGGTCGAGGGCGCAGACCGTCGCAAGACGCCGAACGAACTGGCCCTGTCGGTCCTGCTGGCCGGGCTGACCCTGGTCTTCCTGATCGCGGTGGCCAGCCTGCTGGGTCTCGGCGCCTATTCGGGGATCAAGCTGGACCCCATCGTCCTGGGCGCCCTTTTCATCACCCTGATCCCGACGACGATCGGGGGACTGCTGTCCGCGGTCGGCATCGCCGGCATGGACAGGTTGCTGAAGGTGAACGTGCTGGCGACCTCGGGCCGTGCGGTGGAGGCGGCAGGCGACGTCGACACCCTGCTGCTCGACAAGACCGGCACCATCACCTTCGGCAACCGCATGGCTGTCGAGGTCATCACCGTGCCGGGCGTGCGTCCCGACGCAGCGATGCGGGCGGCGGTCATGGCTTCGCTGGCCGACGAGACGCCGGAAGGCCGCTCCATCGTCGAGCTGGGCCGAAACGCCGGCGTGATGGGCGACCTGCCTGCCGGCGCCAGGACCATCCCGTTCAGCGCCGTGACCCGCCAGTCGGGTCTGGAAGCGGACGGCCAGTCGTGGCGCAAGGGCGCGGTCGACGCCGTGCTGAAATCCCTGGGCATGGCCGAAAACGCCGCACCCGCCCAGTTCCGCGCCGCCGTGGACCGCATCGCCCGCTCGGGCGGCACGCCTCTGGCCGTGACCGAGAACGACGCCCTGGTCGGGGTCATTCACCTGAAGGACGTGGTCAAGCCGGGCGTGAAGGCGCGCTTCGCCGATCTGCGCCGCATGGGTCTGCGCACCGTCATGATCACCGGCGACAACCCGGTGACGGCGGCGGCCATCGCGTCCGAGGCCGGGGTCGACGACTTCCTGGCCGAGGCCACGCCCGAGGACAAGATGCGCCTGATCAAGGCGGAGCAGGCCAAGGGCCGTCTGGTCGCCATGTGCGGCGACGGGCCAACGATGCTCCGGCGCTAGCACAAGCCGATGTCGGCGTGGCCATGCAGACCGGGGCCCAGGCCGCCCGCGAGGCCGGCAACATGGTCGACCTCGACAGCGACCCGACGAAGGTCATCGAGATCGTCGAGGTCGGCAAGCAACTGCTGATCACGCGCGGCGCCCTGACCACCTTCTCCATCGCCAACGACGTGGCCAAGTATTTCGCCATCATCCCGGCCATGTTCGTGGTCGGCCTGCCGTCGCTGGCGGCGCTGAACGTGATGAAGCTGTCCAACCCGGAGAGCGCCATCCTGTCGGCGGTCATCTTCAACGCCCTGGTCATCATCGCCCTGATCCCGCTGGCGCTGCGCGGGGTGAAGTACCGCGCCGTGGGGGCGGGCAAGCTGCTGGGCCGCAACCTGCTGATCTACGGCCTGGGCGGTCTGATCGCGCCCTTCGTCGGCATCAAGCTCATCGACATCGTCATCTCCGCCCTCGGCCTGGCGTAAAGCCCGCCCTGAGCGATCAAGGAAGCCACCATGCGTAAACGCAAGAAACTCGACGGCTCGGACCTGAACAACGCCCTGGTGGGCGGGGCCTGCCTGGTCGCCGTCATCACCCTGGGCCTGTGCACGGCGCCCACGGACGCCAAGGCCCAGGACTTTGCGAAGGGCGTCCGTCCCGAGGTCGCCTTCAACGCCGCCATTGGATCTGACTACGTCTTCCGGGGCGTCAGCCAGAATGAAGGCGATCCGGCGATCTCGGCCGGGGTCGATGTGACGCAAGGCGTCTTCTACGCCGGGGCCTGGGCCGGGAACGTCTCCTTCGCCGGAGACGCCGACACCGACGCCGAGATCGACCTCTACGCCGGCGTCCGGCCCGAGTTCGGCGGCTTCAACTGGGACTTCGGCGTGGTCAGCTATGTCTACGCCGGCCAGCCGGACGGGGCCGACTACGACTATGTCGAGCTGAAGGCCGCCGCCTCGCGCGCGGTCGGCCCGGCCACCCTGGGGGCCGCGATCTATCACTCGCCGGACTTCTTCGGCGCGTCCGAGGACGAGGCGACCTATGCCGAGATCAACGGCGCGATCAGCCCGGCCGACAAGTGGACCATCTCGGCGGCGGTGGGGCGCCAGTGGGTGTCGTCGGACTTTGACTACACCACCTGGAACCTGGGCGCGGCCTATCAGCTGACCGACCATCTGGCGCTGGACGTCCGCTATTTCGACACTGACGAACACGACTTCGGCGCCGCCTATGACGGTCGCGTCGCAGCCAGCCTGAAGGCGACCTTCTGATGCTGAACCACATCCGTCCGGCGGTCGTGATGATCGCCCTGTTCACCGGCGTTCTGGGCGTCGCCTATCCGTTCGCGGTGACGGGCGTGGCCCAGACGGTCTTCTCGGAACAGGCCGACGGCAGCCTGGTCCGGGACAAGGCCGGTAAGGTGGTCGGCTCGGCCCTGGTCGGCCAGACCTTCGCAGAGCCGGTCTATCTGCATCCGCGCCCTTCGGCGGCGGGCGACGGCTATGACGCCTCGTCCTCATCCGGCGCCAACCTGGGCCCGCTGAACCCGGATCTGATCGCGCGGGTCAAGACAGACGCCGATGCCTTGCGCGCCGAAACGGGTGCGGCGGTTATTCCCGCCGACGCCGTGACGGCCTCGGCCTCGGGCCTCGACCCGCATATCTCTCCGGCTTACGCCGAGCTGCAAATCGCCCGCATCGCCAGCGCGCGCGGGGTAGGGGAGGCGCAGGTGCGCGAGGTGATCGAACAGCATGTCGAAGGCCGAACATTCGGCGTGCTGGGCCAGCCGCGCGTCAATGTGCTGCTGACCAACATGGCGCTGGACGCCCGCTTCCCGCGTCCTGCGGAGGGCTGATGGCGCCGCCCATCCTTCCGACGAGCAAGACCCCGGCCGCCCCGCGAAAGCGTGGGCGGCTGAAGGTTTTTCTGGGCATGTCGCCTGGGGTCGGCAAGACCTACGAAATGCTGCGCGCCGCCCGCCGCCGCAAAGCCGAGGGCGATGATGTCGTCGTCGGCGTGGTCGAGACCCACGGCCGCAAGGAGACCATGAGCCTGCTGCGCGGGCTGGAGGTCATGGCCCGCAGCCCCATCGCCTATCGCGACCGGACCCTGCTGGAATTCGATCTCGACGGCGCCGTGGCGCGCCGCCCCGGCCTGTTGCTGGTCGACGAATACGCCCACTCCAACGCCCCCGGCTCGCGTCATCCCAAGCGCTGGCAGGACGTGGAGGAGATCCTCGACGCCGGGATCGACGTCTGGACCACGTTGAACGTCCAGCACCTGGAAAGCCTGTCGGACGTGGTGCTGCGCATCACCGGCGTCAGGCAACGTGAAAGCGTGCCGGACAGCGCCCTGTCGCGCGCCGACGACATCGAACTGGTGGACATCACCCCGGAGGAACTGCGCAAGCGGCTAGCCGAGGGCAAGGTCTATGTGCCCGAGACGGCGCGGCTGGCCTCGGACAACTTCTTCAAGGTCGAGAACCTGACGGCCCTGCGCGAACTGGCGCTGCGCCGGGCGGCCCAGACGGTGGATGATCAGCTGGTGGCCCGACTCCGCGAGCAGGGGGTGCCGGGGCCGTGGGCGGCGGGCGAGCGGATTCTGGTGCTGATCGCCGGCGACGCCATGGCCGCGCCCCTGGTCCGCGCCGGTCGACGGTTGTCCGACATGATGATGGACGCGCCCTGGACCGTGACCCACGTCGACCGGCCCTCGGGCGCGCGGCACGGCGTGGGCTCGGCGGGCAAGCTGTCGGACGCGCTGAAGCTGGCCGAGCAGCTGGGCGGGCGGACGGTGGTCCTGAGCGGCGACGACGTGGTGCGCGCCGTCATGGATCACGCCCATCAGAACAACGTCACCCAGATCGTCCTTGCCAAGGGGCGCGACAGCCGCCTGTCCGAATGGCTGGGGCGGTCGCTGGCGGCGGAACTGCTGCGCCAGGCGCGCGGCGTCGCGGTTCACGTCATCACCGACGGGGTCGATCTGGAGGAGAAGACGCTGCGGGAGCCGCGTCTGCGTTTGACCGGGGGCTGGCGCGGCTATGCGGTCGGCGCCGCCTGCGTCGTGGCGGCGACGGGCCTGGCCCTGCTGCTGGACCGCACGTTCGAGCGTGTCGATCTGGGCGTCATCTATCTGTCGGCGGTGCTGGCGGCGGGGGTGCTCTACGGTCTGCGCCCGGCCCTGGCGGCGGCGACGGTCGCCTTCCTGACCTACAACTTCCTGTTCCTTCAGCCGAAATATAGTTTCGCCATCGGGTCGCCGACCGATGTCCTGACCCTGATCGTTTTCTGGGCCGTGGCCCTGACGACAGGCTTCCTGGCGGGTCGGGTGCGCGAGCAGGCGAAGACGGCGCAGCGCCGGGCCTCGGCGGTCTCCGCTCTGCTGGCCGCCAGTCAGAGGCTGACTGGCGTCGGCGATCGGACCACCGCCGCGCGCATCCTGGCCGAGCAGACGGCGGCGGCGGCGGGGGCGGGGGCCGTGGTGCTTCTGCCCGTCAACGACGAACTGACCCTGGTCGCCGGCGCGCCGACCAAGACCCCGCTAGACGCCGAGGCCATGGCCGCCGCCCGCTGGGCCTGGGAAAAGGGCGAACCGGCGGGGCACGGCACTGGCACCCTGCCGCAGGCGCGCTGGACCTTCAGGCCCTTGCAGGGCGTGCGCGATCGTGCGGGCGTAGCGGGGATCGAGGCCGCCGCCCTGTCGCCCGGTTCGGACGAAGAGAAACTGGCCCTCGCCCTGCTGGATCAGGGCGCTGTGGCCGTCGAGCGCGCCGATCTGGCCGGGCAGGCGGTCGAGACCGAAACCCTGCGGCGAACGGATCGTTTTAGAGGCGCGCTGATGAACTCCGTCAGCCATGATCTGCGCACGCCCCTGTCCACGGTCCTAGGCGCCTCGACCACCCTGATCGATCTGGGCGACAAGCTGAAGCCCGAGGTCCGCGCCGACCTGCTGCTTTCCATCCGCGAGGAGGCTGAGCGGCTCAGCCGCTATGTCGGCGACCTGCTGGACATGACCCGTCTGGAGGGCGGGGGGCTGAACATCCGCGCCGACTGGGTCGATGTGCGCGACGTGCTGAACGCGGCGGGCAAGCGGGTCGCGCGGCGTCTGGGCGCGCGCAAGATGACCCGCGACTTCCCGGCCCAGCTCAGCCTGGTCATGGTTGATCAGGGGCTGCTGGAACAGGCCCTGGTCAACATCCTGGAAAACGCTATCGCCTACAGCCCCGACGGCTCGACCGTCGAACTGGCCGCCTATGAGGACCGGGGGGCGGTGGTCATCTCCATCGAGGACGAGGGCAAGGGCATCCCGACCGCCGAGCTGGAACGGGTTTTCGACAAGTTCCGCCGCATGGAGGAGCCGTCGGACCGCACCAAGGGCGCCGGCCTGGGTCTGGCCATCGCCAAGGGCTTCGTCGAGGCCATGAACGGCCGCATCGCCGCCGCCAGCCCGATCATGGACGGAAAAGGGACCCGTATCCTGATCAGCCTGCCCAAGGCCGTCGTCACCCACCCGAGCCTGCTCTAAGGTCCGCCGCATGGCCGCCGTTCGTCCCCAGATTCTCGTCATCGACGACGAGCCCCAGATCCATCGCTTCCTGTCGCCGGCGCTGGACGCCGCCGGCTATGAGCCGCGCCGCGCCGACAGCGGGCAGGAGGGCTTGCGCGGCATCGCCCTGTGGAGCCCCGACGCCGTGGTGCTGGACCTCGGCCTGCCCGACATGGACGGCAAGGACGTGCTGGCCCGCGCCCGCGAGTTCTATTCAGGGCCGATCATCATCCTGTCGGCGCGCGATAGGGAGGCGGAGAAGATCGCGGCCCTGGATCTGGGCGCCGACGACTATGTCGAAAAGCCTTTTGGCGTCGGCGAACTTCTGGCCCGGGTCCGCGCCAACCTGCGGCAAGCCGCGTCGCGCGTCGAGATGCAGGGGCCGCTGACGGCGGGCGAGGTGGTTATCGATCTGGAGGGCCGCCTGATTACCCGCGCCGACGTCGCCGTGCGCGTCACGCCCAAGGAATACGATGTCCTCGCCCATCTGGCGCGCAACGTCGGCAAGGTGGTCAGCCATCGCGACCTGCTGACCGCCGTCTGGGGCAAGGCTCATGCGGACGACACCCAGTACCTCCGCGTGGTCATCGGCCAATTGCGCCAGAAGCTAGAGATCGACCCCGCACAGCCCCGGTTGATCGTCACCGAACCAGGGGTCGGTTATCGCCTGGTGGATTGATCAACGCCTCAAGGCGCGACTTTGGCGGGTACGGCAAGCGGGTCTAGAGGCCAGCTTTTAGGCGGGGCGCCCTTATCGGCTTATGGGGAGCCAGCCAGTCTTCCCCTGGCGCTTATCCGTGCGCGGCCTAATCGCAAAGCTATCTTCATCCAAACTTGGCGCGAATGTAGCTGAAGCGTGAGCGAGCGATCATGAACCCGCCCTAGACCCCCAGGCTGTCGCAGGGGGCAAGGATGAAGTTCAGTATTGCGCCGCTGAAGCGGGCGGGCGTGGCGTTTGTGACGGCGGCGCTAGTCGCGTGGCAGCCGCATCAGGCTACGGCCTCGACCGCCGAGCGACAGTCTCTGCTGCGGCTGCCTTTGAGCCAGAATGGCGGGACGTGGGACGCCGGCCATGTGCAGGGCGTCGCCGTCGATCTCGAAGGCGGCTTCATCTATTATTCCTTCACCAACCTGCTCGCCAAATACGACCTCGAGGGTCGGTTGGTGGGGACGCTGGTCGGGTGGACCGGGCACCTGGGCGACCTAGCCTTCAATCCAGCCGACGGAAAGCTCTACGGCTCGCTGGAATACAAGGCGGATCAGGCGTTCTACATCGCGGTGATCGATGTCAGCGGACTGGATCGGGTCGGGGTCGAGGCCGGCCGCAGCGACCTGTTCAAGACCGTTCATCTGGCCGAGGTCGCGCGGGACTACGTCGCCGACATGGACGGGGACGGACGCTTCGACGGCGATACGGCCAAGACGCGCGACCATCGCTACGGCGCCTCGGGCATCGACGGGGTGGCCTTTGGGCCGCGCTTCGGGCGCAGGGACGGCCCCTCGCTGCTGACGGTGGCCTACGGCGTCTATGGCGATGTGACGCGGGCCGACAACGACCACCAGGTCCTGCTGCAGTACGACATCGCTGACTGGGAGCGTCACGCCCGTCCGCTGTCCGAGGCCGCGCCGCATCGCGAGGGCCCCGCCGCCGTTGACGGCAAGTATTTTGTCCGTACCGGCAATACGACCTATGGGGTGCAGACCCTCGCCTACGACGCCGAACTCGGGCGCTGGTTCCTGGGGGTCTATCAGGGCCGCAAGGCGGAGTTTCCCAACTATCTGCTGTTCGCCGTCGAGGCCGGGAGCCGGCCCGTGCGCGGCGATCTGATCGGCGTGCCTGCGTCGTCCGGCCCAGGATGGGATCAGGGGATGCTTCTGCCCCTGGCGGCCGATGGCCTGGAAGATCCAGCCACTGGCTTGCGCGGCTGGCGCTGGAAGGCGGATGTCGGCCTGGAGTCCTTGGGACGCGGCCTCTTCTATCTGGCGATGAATTCCGGCGGAAAGGGGAGCCAGACGGCCGACCTGACCCTGATGCGCTGGACCGGCGATCCGCAGACGCCGTTCGCGCCCGTCGACGCCGAAGAGCGCCGGCGACGAAGCTCCACGCCCTGAGCTGCGCCCGCCCTCTCGGCGCGCCGCTCGCTGTGAGCGGCATCCCCCTCGCTTTTTCTCTTCCCTCCTAGTTGTTCGAGTAAACTCCCATGAAGGCCCGTTCTCGCCACCTCGCCAGCACCAGCCCGCGAGCCCTCTTGCTGTATCCGCTGATGGCGGCCGCCTTTGTGTCCGTGACGCCTCAGGCGGCGGTGGCGCAAACGACCAGCCAGCCCGCGGCCCAGGCGCCCGCCGCCGCCGGCGCCCTGCGCGGCCGGGTGCTCGACACCGTCAGCGGCGAGTATCTGCGCAATGCCGAGGTTCGCGTCGAAGGCACGGGCATCGTCGCCTATTCCGAGGACGGCGGCGCCTTCCGTCTCAGCGGCGTGCCGACGGGCGAGGTCACGCTTGTGGTCCGCTACGCCGGCCTGCAGGACGCGCGGGCCACGGCCAGCGTCGTCGCAGGCCAGACCACGGTTGTCGACATCGAGCTGAAGGCCCCGCTCTATGCTGGCTCCGATGAGGCGTCTGCCGTGGAGGACATCGTGGTCACGGCCGCACGCGGGGGCCAGGCCAAGGCGCTGATGGAGCGCCGCGTGGCGATGAACGCCAAGAACGTGGTCCCGGCCGACAATTTCGGCGCCCTGACCATGGGCGACGTGGGCGAGTTCATGAAGTCGATGCCGGGTCTGTCGATCGACTACACCGAGGTCGACGCCACCGCCGTGCGCATCGGCGGCCTGCCGCCCAAATACTCTACCTTCACCATGGACGGGGCCAGGATGGCCACGGCCACCTCGAACAACAACTCGGGCCGTCAGAACTCGTTCGAGCAGATGTCGATCACCGGCATCGAGACGATCGAGCTGAACCACACCCTGCTGGCCAGCATGGATGCGGACTCGCCGGGCGGCAGCATCAACCTGCGCAGCAAGTACGCCTTCCAGCTGCCCGAGCGGCAGCTGCGCTTTCAGGTGGGCGGGGTGGCGACCTCGGACTCGGCCCTGTCGCGCCACTACATGCCCGACGACAAGAAGCACGCCAGCCTTTATCCCTCGGCCCAGTTCTCCTACGCCGACGTGTTCCTGGACGGCCGCCTGGGCGTCGCCGTCAGCGCCAGCCACAACGCCAACTATGTGCAGCAGGATCGCATCCAGACCGACTGGTCCTACCTGGCTGACGGCCGGGTGATCCCCTACCAGGTCATGTGGCGTCCGGGGCCGAAGCTGACCAGCCGATCCGCCGCCAACCTGGCGGTCGACTACAAGTTCACCGAAGACCTGATCTTCTCGCTGCGCAGCAACTACTCGTTCTATGACGTCGAGTATTTCAACCAGTACACCTATCTGACGTTCGGCACGACGACGAAGTCCTACGCCACGCCTGACTCGACGGGGACGCATATCGTGGTCAATCCGGACGGCCGGAACACCCGGCTGCACACCGGCTATTCGCACCGCTACGCCGGAACGCCGACCTATCTGATCGCGCCGAAGCTGGAATATAAGGGCGAGACGTGGGAAGCGGCGCTGCGCGCCAGCTACTCGTCGGCGGAGTTCAACTTCCGCGACACCAGCAAGGGCTTCTTCCAGCGAACCGACAACCACCTGACGGGGATCGGCTTCGAGATGGAGCGCGACTCCACGGACTCCAACGCCTGGTATCTGCGCCAGACGGCGGGTCGTTCGTGGAGCGATCCGATGAACTTCAATCGCGACATCGACATCGGCAACAACGTCCGCACGGCGGAATCGGACGCCGTCAACGACATGTATTCGCTGAACCTGGACGCGAAGAAGCGGCTCAGCCTGGGCGACGTCCACTTCACCCTGATGGGCGGCCTGGGCGCGCGCAGCAATGACTGGCGTACGGACGAGGGCTCCTATCAGCAGTTCCAGTATGTCGGCTCGACCGGCGATCTGACCCAGACCGCCGCCGAAGCCGTGGTGCCGTGGACGCAGAAATACCGCTTCGAGATGATCGGCTTCGATGCCGGCAACATGAACGCCCAAGGTTGGCGCGCCGACAGCCACTACGGAATGTACGACATCTACCGCGAACACCCTGAGTACTTCGTGGCGGACGAGGTCGGCAACCTGAAGCGCCGTCTCGACAACAACAAGCGGGTCAAGGAAGACATCACCTCGGCCTACGTCGAGGCCCAGGCCGACGCCGGCCGCGCGCGCTTCGACCTGGGGCTGCGCTACGAGAAGACCGAGACGGCGGCCCGTATCGCCGTCATCCGTCCGGCCAAGGAGGTCGCGGACGCCGGCCTGTCGGTCAACACGGTCGAGGGGCTGCTGTACCAGTACAACAACGGGACCTATCAGGATCGCAAGGGCGAGTACGACGACTGGTTCTGGAGCGGCGGGGTGAAGTACGACTTCACCGACAAGCTGGTCGGCCAGTTGTCCTTCAGCCAGGCGGTCCTGCGTCCCGACTACGGCAACCTGGGCGGGGTGGTGTCGGTCAACGACGACACCATGATCGTCACCGTGCCGAACCCCGAGCTGAAGCCGGAGCATTCGACGAAGTATTACGCCAGCCTGCAGTATTATCTGGCGCCGGCGGGCATCATCGGTCTGTCGGCCTACCAGCTCGACATGCAGGACATGCAGGTCACCGGCATGACGGTAAACCCGGAGGACGTCGGCTTCGATCCGGCCGAATACGCCGGCTACACCTTCCGCAGCGCCCAGAACCTGCCGGGGACCAGCACCAACCGCGGCTATGTCGCGGAATACAGCCAGCAGCTGACCTTCCTGCCGGGCGCCTGGCGCGGCCTGGGCCTGCATGGCTCGGTGACTTACCTGGATCCGGACGGCGAGCGTCAGGGCACGCCGAAACAGGCCGCCAACTGGGGCGTGCGCTACAACATCGGGCGCTTCGACTTCCAGCTGAACGGCAACTGGCAGTCAAAATATCGCGTCAGTGGGCTGAACAACACGCCGACCACGGCCAACAACGGCATCCTCTACCACTCGCCGCGCGAGCTGTGGAACGTCAGCGTGAACTACAAGATCAACGACCGCTTCGACCTGATGCTGGCCGGTCGGAATATCTTCAACTCGCCGGACGTCATCTACTCCAACGAGCGTGATCGGGTGCAGCAGTACACCGTCTACGGCTCCATGTGGAACATCGGCGTCAAGGGCGTCTTCTGATCACCCTTTCGGCTTGAAGACCCGGCGGCCGTATCGTCCTGCGACGGTGCGGCCGCTCGGAGTCCGACCTGAGGGGCGGCGTCCCTCGACCTGTATTTCCAAAGGACATCTCATGCCTCTGATGCTTGATCGACGGCGGCTGGTGCTGGGCGGCGGCCTGGGGCTGGCGGCGCTGGGCCTGCCGGGCGGCGCAGCCCTGGCGCGCGAACTTCTCAGCGCCTCCGGCTTCACCCACGGCGTGGCCAGCGGCGAACCAGGGCCGGACTCCCTGCTGCTGTGGAGCCGCTACGTTCCCTCGGGCGGCGCCGACGAGGTCCGCCTGGACGCCGAGATCGCCCTGGACGCAAGCTTCCATCAGATCGCAGCGCGCGGCGTGGTGCGGACCGGCGCCTATCGCGACTGGACGGTGAAGATCACTCTGGATGGTCTGCAACCGGGCACGACCTACTGGTATCGCTTTATCGGCCCAGACGGGTCGCAGTCGCAGACGGGCCGGGCGCGGACCCTGCCGGTCGGTCGGGCCGAGCGGTTCCGCATCGGGCTGTTCTCCTGCTCCAACCTGCCGATGGGCTGGTTCAACGCCTATGCCCATGCGGCGGCGCGCGACGACGTCGACCTGTGGCTGCACGTCGGCGACTATGTCTATGAATACGGCCTGGGCTCCTACGCCGTGGACGACCGGCTCGCCGAGCGCGCGGTCCTGCCCGCCCATGACCACGAGATGGTGGCTCTGGCCGACTATCGCCTCCGCTTCGCCTGCTATCGCGCCGACCCCGACCTGCAGGCCGTGCATGCGGCGGCGCCCATGGTCTGCGTCTGGGACGATCACGAATCGACGAACGACAGCTGGGAAGGCGGGGCGCAGAACCATCAGGCGGCCACCGAAGGCGACTGGAGCACGCGCCGCGCCGCCGCCGCTCAGGCCTATCTGGAATGGATGCCGATCTCGGAAGAGCCGTGGAAAGCCTATCCGATCGGCGATCTGGCCACCCTCTATCGCACGGAATCGCGCCTGATCGGCCGCACGCGCCAGGCCGACATCGGCGCCGCCTATCGCGAGGGGACGGAAGCCGCCCTGACCGCCTTCCGCGACGGCGCCTGGCAGGACGCCTCGGCCTCCATGCTGGGCTCGACCCAGGAGGCCTGGTTGGCGCGCGAACTGCGGATCAACGCACGCAAGACAGCCTGGCAGGTGGTGGGTATGGGCACGATCATGGGGCGCACCGTCATGCCCCACGACGCCGTCAGCTGGCTGCGCTCGGACCTGAGCGAAGGCGCCGTCCGCTCCTTCACCAACGCCGCGCGGGCGGGGCGGGTCGGCCTGCCCATGTGGATGGACCGCTGGGACGGCTATCCGGCGGCGCGCTCGCGCTTCCTCAAGGCGGCGCAGGCGGCCGACGCGGATCTGGTCATGTTGGCCGGCGACAGCCACAACGCCTGGGCCTATTCACTGTCCGAGGACGGTCGCCCGGCCGGGGTGGAGTTCGCCGGTCAGGCCGTGACCTCCAACGGCATCGAAAAACAGTTGGGCGTGGCCCCCTCGGTCGCCGCCCGTTCCTTCGTCGCCGCCAACCCGGAGATGGCCTGGGCCCAGACCAGCGGGCGCGGCTATATGATGATCGACATCACGCCGGACCGCGTCGGCGGCGAGTGGATCTTCATGGAGACGATCAAGGCGCGCAGCACCGCCGTCGCAGGCGCGCACCGGATGACAGTCCAGAAGGGACGGCGACGTTTCGTCGCCTGAGGGTTTGCTGGTCTTCAGGCAGATCGACGCGCGGGCCCACCCGGACCGGCGTATCCGATCAGAAGCGGAACCGAGGTCCGGCCGTGAATTGGCGCTCAGCTACGCCATAGACTGCGGCTTCGGCCGTGGAGGTCACTTGGGCGTTGGCTCCGTCCATCACCCCACCCAGACCGGCGGCTTGCGCAGGTCCCATTGCAACTCGCGTTCAAGCTCGAAGGCTAGTTGAAGCAGGATGGCTTCGCCCCCGGGGCGGGTCGAGAACTGCAGGCCGAGAGGCAGGCCGTCACGACTCTGGCCCATCGGCAGGGTGATCGCGGGCGTGCCGGCGACGTTGTCGAGCCACGTCGGGGCGTAGCCGAACAGACGTTCCATCTGGATTTCGACCGGCAGGGCCTGATCCAGATAGGACAGCGGGACCGGCGGCTTGTTCTGCGTCGGGGTCATGAAGACATCGATGCTGTCGAACTGGGCGAGGTAGCCCTCCATAGACCCGCCGAGGATTCCTAAGGCAGCGCTCATGGCTTCGGGGGCGAGCGTCGGCCGATCGCGGCCAGGGCGAGGGTCAGGGGCTCCAGGTCGTCGGGGCCTGCCTCGCGCCCCAGGTCGACCCTGGGGCTCGAGCTAGCGTCGCTCTTAGTGAACCATGAAGCTGACGGTCCCGGTCATGCGGTGGCCGTCCGGCGCCTCGGCGACCCATATCGCCCGATAGGTTCCGGGCGCGAGACGCGGCAGGGGCGCGCCGACGCTCAGCGCGGCAGGCGCTTCCGGCGCCGTGACCACGATCGGAGCATGGTGCTCCATCGTCAGGGTGACGGTCCTGAGCATCATCGGATGGGGGAAGGTCACGTTGAAGCGCTCCGGCGAGCCGTGCGTCATGGCGCCGTCGGCCGGGCTGGTGACGATGCCCGAGGCGGCCGATGCCTGCGGATGCATTCCAGCGTGGCCGGAATGGGGATCCTGCGCGAAGGCCGCGCCGGCGGTGAGAGCCAGCGCAGTGGTGAAAGCCAAGGTGCGCATCATTGTCAGCTATCCTTCAGCGTTAGAACCAGGCCTTGAGGCCGACCACGAAACGCGTGTCCTGGGGGTCTTGGCCGCGGGTCTTGGCGTAATCGGCCGTGTCGCCCAGCGAGCGGCTCCACTCGACGCCGGCATAGGGCGCGAATTCCTTGCGGATTTCATAGCGCAGGCGCAGCCCCGCCGTGACCGAGGTCAGGCCCGAGCCCAGCCCCAGTTCCGGGATGTCGCTCGCCGACATATGCAGTTCGACCACCGGCTGCAGGATCCACTTCTGGGTGATGCGCTGGTCGTATTCGGCGTCGAGGCGGGCGGTCAGGTCGCCGTCGGTCGACAGGAAGGCGGCGGCGCCCATCTCGAACCAGTAGGGGGCCACGCCTTGGACGCCGACGGTCAGGTGGGTCGTGTCGTCGCCGTCGGGACGGATGTCCTGGCGCAGGCCTGCCTGCAGATCCCAGAAGGGAGCGACGGCACGGCTGTAGAGGGCCTGGAACTCGGCCTCGTGCAGGTTGCCGCCGAACTCGCCTTCGCCCTCGGTCTTCCACCAGAAGCGGTTGATGTCGCCGCCGGTCCAGCCCTGGGCCTCCCAACTGTAGCCGTCGGCGCCGTCGCCGAAGTTGGCTTCGAGGGAGTCGATGAATACGGCGGTCGAGCGGATGTCGCCGTTCTCGGCCAGCAACTGCTTGCGCGCCGCAGCCATGACGACCGGGTCGAACAGCAGGTCAGCGGCGTGGGCGGGGGCCGCGCGCGCGGCGGCGGGGGGAGGAGTCTCGACCAGACGGCCGCCGACGGCGTCCACGCTGGTCGGGATGTTCGGACCACCGCGTGTCGCGCCCATGTCATGACCGGCGTGCGGGTCGGCCTGAGCCGCTGGGGCGGAAGCCATGGCGTGGCCCGCGTGGGGATCGGCCGCAGCAGCGCCGTGTCCGGCATGGCTGCTCATGTCATGACCCGCATGCGGATCGGCCTGAGCGCCGGTGGCGGCTGCGCCGTGCATGGGGCAGGGCTTGCCGTCACGCATCATCGGGCAGTCATGCGCGGGCTTGGCCGACGGAGCCGCCGCTTGAGCAGCGGGAGCATGGCCGGCATGTCCGGCATGGCTCTGGGCCAGGGCCGGCCCGCCCGCGGGCGCCATCAGCGGGGCGAGCGCGAGCGAAAGAGAAAGGGACTTCACGAGACGGCTCCATCCAGCGGGCGAACAGTGACGACGTTGAACATGCCCGCATGCATGTGCATCAGAAGGTGACAGTGGAAGGCCCAGTCGCCGGGCGCGTCGGCGGTCAGGTCGAAGGCGACCTTGCCGCCCGGGGCGACGTTGACCGTGTGCTTCAGCGGCTGATGCCCGTCGTGGCCGTTGACCAGTTCGAAGAAATGGCCGTGAAGGTGGATGGGGTGGGCCATCATGGTGTCGTTGACCAGGGTCACGCGCACCCGTTCGTTCAGCTCGAAGCGGATCGGTTCGACGACCTCAGAGAATTTGCGTCCGTCGAAGCCCCACATGAACCGCTCCATATTGCCGGTCAGGTGGATCTCCATGGAGCGCGAGGGCGCGCGACGGTCCTTGTTCGGCGTCAGCGAGACCAGATCGGCGTAGACCAGCACGCGGTGGTCGACGTTATCCAGACCCTGCGGCCTGTCGGCCAGGCGGTTGGAAGGCGCGGGCGAAATCATGTCGACGCCGACGCCGACCGCCATGTCGGCTGGGGCGTTGTTCGGATCGCGCATGTTGTGGCTCATGCCGCCGTGGTCCATCGGCGCGGCGGTTGCGGCCGCGCTTGCGGCCGCACCTTGGCCCATGGCCGCGTGGTCGGCGCCGGCAGCGCCGTGGCCCATGGCGCTGTGGTCCATTCCGCCGTGATCCATGCCGCCCATGCCCATGTCCTTCATGGTCAGGTTCGGGACCTGGCGCAGCGGCGGGACCTCGGCCGTCATGCCCAGGCGCGGCGCCAGGGTGGCGCGGCCCATGCCTGAACGGTCGATGGCCTCGGAGACGATGGTGTAGGCGCGATCCTCAGTGGGACGGACGATGACGTCATAAGTCTCGGCGACCGAGATTTGGAACTCGTCCACCTCGACCGGGCGCACGTTCTCGCCGTCTGCGTTGACCACGGTCATGGCCAGCCCCGGAATGCGGACGTTGAAGATCGACATGGCCGAGGCGTTGATCACGCGTAGCCGCACGCGCTCGCCGGGCCGGAACAGGCCGGTCCAGTTCTCGTCCGGCCCGTGGCCGTTGACCAGATAGGTGTAGGTCGAGCCGTTGACGTCCAGGATGTCGCGCGGGTCCATCCGCATGGAGCCCCACATCCGCCGCTCGGCCAGGTTCATGCGGTCGGAGCCGTCGATCAGGCCCGCCAGCGTCGTCTTCTGTTGGTTGAAGTAGCCGGGGCTCTTCTTCAGCTTGTCGAGGATTTCGTGCGGATGCAGGAAACTCCAGTCCGACAGGACCAGGACATGCTCGCGGTCATAGGCGACCGGGTCGGCGCCCGCCGGATCGACGACGATAGGACCATAGTGGCCCATGGCTTCCTGAAGGCCGGAATGGCTGTGGTACCAATAGGTGCCCGACTGCCTGATCGGGAACTCATAGACGAAGGTCTCGCGCGGCTTGATGCCAGGGAAGCTGATGCCCGGCACGCCGTCCATCTGGAACGGCAGCAGCAGGCCGTGCCAATGGATCGAGGTGTCCTCGTCCAGGGTGTTCGTCACCGACAGGCGCACGTTCTGGCCCTCGCGCATCCGCAGCAGGGGGGCGGGCAAAAGGCCGTTCACCATCACTGCATGGCCGGTGCGCCCGCCGACGGTGAAGTCGGAGCGCCCGACCCTCAAGTCGATGTTCGGCCCGGTCAGGGTCGGCAGGTCGGCGCGAAGGCCCGGCGATCCGGTCTGGGCCCAGGCGGGCAGTAGGCCCTGCAGGCCCAGGACGCCGCCGCCCAGGGCGGCGCCTCTCAATAGGGTTCGACGGTCCAGGGATGTTGTCGCCATGTCGTCCAGGTCTCAAGGAAGCCGTTCGCCAAGGGATGGCGGGCAGGGAAGAGGTTTGATCGGGATACGCGAAGAATGCGATGGCCCCTCGCCCCGCCGTTGCGGCAGGGCGCCGCAGGCTCGGCCAAGGTCCAGGTCTAGGGTGTCCGACGCGCGTCGGTCTCAACCCCTCAGGGCCAGGTTCAGTTTCTGTCGCGCGCGGGCGATGCGGGTTTCCACCGCCTTGGGGGTGACGCCGAGCACTTCGGCGATCTCTGCGTGAGAGCGGCCTTCCAGGGCTGCCAGCAGAAGCGGCGCCTTCAGCGCGTCGGGCAGGTCGGCCAAGGCGCGATCAAGCTCGGCCATGCGGCGGCCGGCGTCCAGCCGGGCCTCGGGCTCGGGCGCATCCTCGCCCACGGCCATGGCTTCGGGACCGTCCAGTCCCATGACGCCGCGCACGATGCGGCGCACCGTCCGCTTCCTGCCCCAGTCGCGGCACTTGTTGACGGCGATGCTGCGCAGCCACGTCGCAAAGGGCCGCGCGGGATCGTAGCGCCGGATGGCCATCCACGCGGCGGCGTAGGTTTCCTGCAGCAGGTCCTGAGCCTCGTCCGCATCGCCGACATACCGGCGGACGAAGCGGTATAGCTCGCCGCTGGTCGCCGCCATCAGGGCGGAGAAGGCGCGTCGATCACCCTGCGCGGCCCGGATTTCGTCTGTGTCGTCGTCGGCCGCCACCCCGGGCTTACCTGGGCTCTTGCGTCAGGGCGCCGGCGATTTCCCTGTCGAAGACGCGAGCCTGTTCCGGCGTCAGCACCGCGCGCATCTCGAACACATGGGCGATGGTCGCTTTCTGCAGCGCGCCCATGGCGTCGTGGAAGTGATCGACCGCGGCGCGCACCTCGGGGCTGTCGCCCTGGCTGGCGGCGATGGCCTGGGCCAGTTCGCGGTTGGCGGCGCGGACGTCTGCCTCCAGAGCCTCGCGCCGAACGGCGAAGCGGGCTTCGATCTCGTCCAGGCGGACATCCTGTTCGGCAGTGAGGTCCAGCTTCTGATGCACGATCTCATGCAAGCCGAGCGTCTCATGCCGCTGCATCATCCAGCCGGCGCCAAGCCAGGCTCCGCCGGCGCTGGCCAGGGCCGCCATGACCACGGTCAGGGCGATCGACTTCCAGTTCGAGCTCATCCGCCAAACTCGACGCTCGTCATCGGCGACAGGCCGGCCGAGACGCTGAAGACCTGGATGTCGGACGGCCGGGGCTTGAAGGCCTGGCCCAGTACGCCGCCGTTGGTCACGCCGACCAGCAGCGCGAAGGCCAGGACGGCCAGGCGCACCTGACCCTGGCGGCGTTGCGCCTGCCGCTCCTCGATGCGGCGCCAGACGCGCCCTTCCAGCCCGGTCAGATGCGCGGTTTCGTCGCTTGAAAGCGGCGTCGCCAGCATGCGCTCGATGTCGTCGGTCATTGCAAATCCTCGCGGCCCCGACGGTGAATACGCAGCCCGTCGTTCCTTCCCTTGAAAGCGCATGAGGGGGCGCGCGTCGATAGGCGTATAGGGTTCATTTGGGCCGTGGCGGCCGCGGCGCCTTGGGCTTGAGGGGAAGCTATGAAGGTCCTGCGTTATTCGACCTAGATTCATAAATGGGTCGGCCTGGTGGTGGGCTTGCAGGTGTTGTTCTGGGTCGGGGGCGGCTGAAGGCGCCGGCGCCGGTCGCCCTGGCCCTGGATCAGGCCTTGCCGCTGGCCGAGGCCGCGCGCCTGTCCGGCGTGGCGCCCGCGCGCGCCGAGTTGAAAACCACGCCGCGCGGACCTGCCTGGGTCCTGACCCCGCTTGAGGGCGCGCCTGTCACCGTGGCCGCCGCGACCGGCCGATCCTTCGCCGCCATGAGGGAGGACGAGGCCTCGGCCCTGGCAGCGGCCGCCTATCGGGGCGGGGCGGCGCCCAGGCAGGCGGTTCTGCTGGATCAGGCGCCGAAGGAGACGGGCCGCGAGGGGCCGATCTGGCGCGTGGAATTCAACGACGCCGAACGGACGGCCTTCTATCTGTCGCCGCAGACGGGCGATGTGGTGACGCGGCGCTCGGCGGTCTGGCGCTTCTACGACTTCTTCTGGCGGCTCCATATCCTGGACTTCAAGGACGGCGACAACTTCAACCATCCCTTGCTGATCGGCCTGACGGCACTGACGCTCAGCATCGTGATCACCGGCTTCATCCTGCTTTGGATACGCCTGGCGCGCGACCTGAAGACGGCGCGGGCGGTGCGGGCGGCCCGCCGCAAGGCCGCCCTCTAGGACTCGTCGCTACAGGGCTGCGGGTGGCGGCAGCGTTCCCATGACCGCGATCACGGCCAGAATCCCCAAGGCCGCAGCGAACTCGATCGTCAGGCTCTTCTTCAGATGGGGAAGCGCCTGGCCGGCGTCCCTGGCCATCAGAGGCGCGAGGCGAAAACGGTGGATCGCCGCCAAGCCGAGCATCAGGCCGAACAGGACCAGTTTGATCATCAGAAGGACGCCATACGGGCTGGTCCACAGTTCAAGCGCCTTCGACGGCCCGACCAGGAAGGCGCTGTTGATCAGGCCGGTGACGATCAACGTGCCGACCGCCGTCGCGCCGACCCCGGCGAACCCGGTCAAGCTGCGCGCCACGCTCGCCTCCCAGGCGGGATCCTCCGCAGGTCGCCGCACGACCAGGACCGCGAAGGCGGCCAGGGCGCCGATCCAGATGGAGGCGGCCAGGGCATGGAGGACGTCGGAGATCAGATGCGCCGCATGGCCTGCGCCTTCGGTCGCGGCGCCGTGGCCGGTCCAGGCGAAGCTGGCCGAGACGATGACGCCCAGCAGCGTCAGCACGCTCCACATCGGACGTCCGGGCCGCAGCAGCAGGGCCGCCCCCAACGCCAGGACGGCCGCCAGCGTCCGCACCATCAGCGCCTGGCCCAATCCCATGCCTGTGACCATAAACGCCAGGGGGGCGGGCTTGACGGCTTCGCTCAACGACCCGGCCATCATTGCGGTCTGGGTCACCAGGGCGGCGGGCGCGGCCACCGCCGCCGCCGCCGCCGCCCAGATCAGGACCTGACGCGGCCAGCGCAGACCCAGCGGCCCGACCGCCTGCTGACTGTAGAGCATGAAGGCGGGCAGCCCCAGCAGCAACGCCCCGGCGGCGTATTGCAGGCCGCGCAGGACGACGATCCAGACGTCGGCCATTTCAGCGGACGGTGAAGCCGTGGCGGCCGGTCATGCGGTGGCCGTCGCTGGAAGCGATGCGCCAATTGACGACATAGGCGCCGGCAGGCAGCGGCCGAGCCAGCGTTCCGGTCAGGGTCTTGCCGTCCTGTGACACAGCGACCCTGATCGCGATTTTCGCACCCGCGGCGTTTATCACGTCGAAGCCGGAAAAGGCCGCCATGGTCCGCTCGCTGAAGGTCAGGCTGATGGACCGGGGCGCCGACACGGCGGAACCGGGCGCCGGCGTCGCGCTGACGAGACGGGCGTGCGCCGCCGCCGGGCCGGCCGCGATTGTCACGGCCGCGACGGCGACGAAGGGGACGATATTTGAGTAACCCACGCGCGGTCTCCACGGTATTGGCCGATATTGGCCGCGTGATCATCTACGCGTCGGGCGGGCGCTTCCCTCATCGGATCGGTGTTGGCTGGCCGAAAGTGAAGACACAGTAGTCGAGCGTGACTCATTCAGGCCGTCCAGGAGGCGCCGGTATTGCTTCCGAAAGAGCCGAGGTCGCTGACATAAAAGTGGACTTTGACGCGGTCCTTCCAAGTTTTTCGGAGGGGCTCGCCTGATCGCCCAGGCCCGCGAAAAGCTTATCGACGTTCGTGGTGAACGTCCCGCTCCCGAGCGGAGGCGCGGCGGCGGCTCGGCCTCAGCCTGAGCTTCTTTTGCGCAGGATGTTGGACGCAAGCTTCGCGAGAAAGTCTTCGACGCGGCGGAACGGTTTGAATCCGGGCGGCTTCCTTCAACACCTCATCAAAGGAGAAAGTCCATGACAAGAGCCCTCATCGGCCTGGCGGGAGCCGCCCTTCTGCTGGGAGCGTGCGGCGATGGTCGCGACGCCGAGGCGCCTGTTGAAGGGCCTGTGGTGTCCGAGTCCGAAACGCCCAGGAATCCCGCTGTCGACACGACGCAGAACGCTGCAGACGGGACGCTCACGCCGGGCGCGAACTCCTTCACCGAGGGCCAGGCGCGAAGCGCCATTGAAAAACAGGGCTACGCCCAGATCGGCGCCCTGAGCCAAGGCCAAGACGGCGTCTGGACGGCGACCGCCGTCAAGGACGGCGTCCAGTCCAAGGTTTCCGTCGACTACAAGGGCGTTGTCAGCGCCTCGCCCGCTTCCTGATGCTTAAGGAGATTTCCATGTCCACGATCACGCGCCTTTACGATACTCACACCGAAGCGATGGATGCCGTATCCGCCCTTGAAGCCGCTGGCTTTGCAGAGGGCGACATCAGCATCATCTCCAACAACTCCGATAACTGGCATGAGGGCCACCGCCATCACGGGCGCTCGCCGGGCGATATGAACGGCGATGGCGAGAACGACGTCGCCGAAGGCGCTGGCAAGGGCGCGGCGACGGGCGGCGCGCTCGGCGTGGGCGCCGGCGTTCTGGCAGGTCTGGGCATGCTGGCGGTGCCGGGCTTGGGCCCCGTGGTGGCTGCCGGCTGGCTCGCGTCGGCGGCGGCTGCGGGCGTCGCGGGCGCCGCTGCAGGCGGCGCGGTCGGCGGCATCCTCGGCGCGCTCAAGGAGGCGGGCCATGATGACAAGGACGCCCACGTCTACGCCGAGGGCGTGCGTCGGGGCGGGACCTTGGTCAGCGTTCGCGTCGATGAAGCTGAGCGGTCCAGGGCGCAGGCGATCTTGGACGAAAGCCGGGGCTGGGACGCCGGCGCTCGAGGCGCCGCCTACCGCGAGGCCGGCTGGACGAACTTCGACCCTGCCGCCGCGCCCTATACCACCGAAGAAATCGCCGCCGAGCGCGCGCGATATCGATAAGGCGAAGAGGGAAGGCGGCGCGACGCAATCGCGCCGCCTTCACGCCTAAGGCGGATCGCAGGACGGGGCGATGACGCGCAGATAAGGCTTCGTTCTGGCGCCCTGCCGTGGCGTGGCATGATCACGAGGGGGCTCTCGAAGCTGCACCTAGGCGCGATGGCCGTTCCGCAGCTTAAGGGCGGCTTTGTGGTTTCGCGCTGGCCGCGGGGGCGGCCGACGTCTTTTTGAACGTGTCGCCAACCTCGCGGGCGTCAGGTCCGTCAGGCCCGGCGCGACGGCGGGAGTCTCGTCCCACCCGACGCACGGCTTCATCGGACGTGGCCGCATCAGGCTTGCCGCCCGGAATGGCGGCGTTCTGCTCTCGACCTTTCGACTGCTTCGGTTGTCCCATCGGACTCTCCCGTCATGGCTTTGCCTCTGATGAGAGGACGGCGCCCGAAATGGTTCCCGCCGGCAGCAAGGCGACTGGCGTCTATCGGTCGACGGTCGAATGGCTTGGGCGCTCCCCGTAGTCGCCGAACTGACCGCATTATGGGAGGTGCATCAAAAGCCGCGTGACTTCCAACGGAGACCAGAGTGCTTGGGCTAGTGATCCGCCCCGCAGGCGGTCCGCGTAACCGCGACGATCACGAGCCGGAGCCCGCTTGAAGTCAGGCCTTGGAGTTCAGGGGGACGAAACTCTGGCCCAGCAGGCGTCCGAAGGTCAGGGCGGGCGTCGCCATCATGCCTCCGCAGACGGCGCGTCCCATGGTCTGGCCGGCGCCCAGCAGTTCGCCGGCGGCCCACAGCCCCGGTATGGCCGATCCGTCGGGGCGGATCACCTGAAGCTGCTCGTTGACCGCCAGGCCGACCGCGCTGCTGACCGCCGCGCCCTGCACCCGGATGGCGTGGAAAGGGCCTTGCGCGATCGGGAGAGGCAGATGGCGGCGGCCCAGGAAATCGTTGCCGGAATGGACGCCGTAATTATAGCCGCGCACGGCGCGCATCAGGCCATGCGCGTCGACGCCCGCTTTCTGAGCCAGCGTCTCCAGATCATTGGCCTTGTAGAAGAAGGGGCGATCGTCCGCGAACAGGGCGCGTATTTCGCCGGCGTCGAAGCCGGCGATGAACGGCGGCGCTTCGCTCAGGATTCGCTCGTCGAACACGACCCAGTAACGTTGCTCGGGCTGCTCCAGCAGAGCGTTTTCGCGGGCATCGACAGACTCCATGTCCTCGCGCACGAAGCGGTCGCCGTGGGCGTTGACGTAGATTTCCCACGGCGGACGATGCTGGGGATAGGTGTTCAACCGGCCGACCATGCCGGGGCGCGGTCCTTCGCCGTCCAGCAGGAAGCCGAAGTTGATGAAGAAGTTCTCGCGACCTCGCAGCCATCCGCCGACGCTGCAGCCCAGCCTGTGCCCTACCCCCTGCGAATAAGCATAGGGCAGATTGGTGTAGAGCGGGACGCCGTTCAGGGCCTGATAGACGTCGGGCGAGGCAGAATAGCCGCCCGTCGCCAGCACGGTCTGGGCGGCCTCGAAGCGATGTTCGGCGCCGTGGGCGTCGCGGGTCTTAACCCCGGTCACGGCGCCGCCGGGGTCGGTTGTCAGGCTCAGTGCTTCATGGCCTAGCCTCAGGCTGATCCGGCCGTCCGCGACGGCCTGCTCGACACGCGGGATCAGGACGTCGCGCAGCGAGGCGCCGCCGTTTCGGCCCCAGTAGTAGCGCGCGCGCGAATAGGGCTCGTGGCCGACGCCGTCGACCGGACAGGCGGGGTCGACGTCGAACCCCTGTTCCATCAGCCAGTCGAACGTCTCGGCGGCGTTCCATACCGCTAGCCGTACCAGGGCCTCGTTCGCCGTGCCCCGGCTTAGGCGCATGATGTCGTCGAAATGCGCCTGCGCGTCGTCTTCGATCCCCTTGTCGCGCTGCAGGCGCGTGCCCGCCGCGCTCAACTGGCCGTTGGCGACCCAGAGGGTTCCGCCCAGCACATCGGCGTGGTCGATCAACAGGACGCGAGACGAGCGCTCCGCCGCGAAGATGGCGGCGGCCATACCCGCGGCCCCGCCGCCGACGATAACGAGGTCCCAGGGAGCGGCGCCTGAGGCCATGTTCAACGGAGGGTCATTTCTTCATAGACCGGCACGCGGTGGCGGATTTTCACGTGGCCCACCCTGGGCGTATAGGCGAACAGGTCCTGGTGCTCGATCAGGAACAGCGAAGGCGCCGCCTCCCGGTACAGTCGACCCAGCGCCTGATAGGCCTTCAGCCGCTCGTCATCGTCCATGATCTCGCGCGCGGTCTTCAGCTTGTCGGTGATTTCCGCGTCGCAGAAGAAGGGCGTCGGCCGCATGCAGGAGAAGTCCTCCATGGCGCGGGTGACGTCGTAGTACTGGAAGCTGTTCCACGACAGGGCCAGCGCCTCGCCCGACCAGCTGTTGGTCTGATACTTCACCAGGAAGTCCGGCATGGTCATGACCTTGAGGCGGGTGTCGACCCCGACGGCGCGCCAGTATTCGGCCACGGCCTGGGACATCATGTCGTCGCCCGGCGCCGCGTCGGTCAGGACCTCCATCGTCAGATTGAAGCCGTTCGGGTAACCGGCCTGCGCCAACAGGCGGCGCGCCTTGGCGGGGTCATAGGGGTAGGGCGCGATGGTCGGGTCGTAGCCGAACACTCCCTTGGCGGCAGGCTGGCCCGACGGCTTGGCGTTCTGCGGCAGCAGGGAGGCGATCGCCTCCTTGTCGACGGCGTAGTTGAGCGCCTGACGCACGCGAACGTCGCGCAAGGGCGAGGACGGATCGCCGCCCACGTTGCGGAAGGAGTAGGCCTTCACCTGCATGGAGGGTCTGTAAAGAACGTGGAAGCCGTTGCGCTCCAGCCGCTCCGTCTCCTCCAGGTCGACCAGAGACAGATCCACATCGCCCGACAGCAGGGCCTGTGTCCGCCCCGCCGCGCTCGGCAGTTCATAGAAGACCACGCCGTCGATCGTCGACGGGCGCCATGATTTCGGGTTTCGGGCCAGGGTCAGGCGGCGGGTGCGCTGGTCCCAGCCGGTCATGACGAAGGCGCCGGTGCCGACCGGCTTCTGGGCGTAGGCGTCCATGCCCATATCGGCCAGGGCCTTCGGCTCGATCATCATGATGGCGGCCAGACGGCGCGGCAGGACCGGATCGGGCCGTTCGGTGCGGATCTCCAGTTCCAGCGGTCCGACGGCGCGCGCTTCGACGATGCCGCGCGCTTCGGAGCCGATCAGGGTGCGCTTGCCCTGATCCGAGCGCAGGAAGGCGAAGACCTCGGCCGCGGCCTCGGCGTCGAACGGGCGACCGTTCGAATAACGCACGCCTTCGCGCAGTTTGAAACGCCAGACCGTCGGTTCGACCAGCGCCCATTCGGTCGCCAGGCCCGAGCCCAACTGGTCCTCGTCGTCGATGGCGGTCAGGCCGTCGTAAATGGCCAACCACAGCAGGGAGCCGGGACGGCTGTTGCCCCGGAAGGGATTGCCAAGGCTGGAGGGCAGGCTGGCGGCGGCCACACGTAGCACCTGGCTGCCGGTCGCAGGCGTCGGCTTGTTCGTGCCGCCCTCGCCGCAGGCGGCGACCAGGGCGGCGCCCAGACAGGCGGCGATGAAGAGGCGAAGGCGGTTCGGCGTCATGAGCTGGGCTGCTCCTGCAAGCGGGCGTTCGCGCCGATGATGTCCATCACGCCGGCCAGCGCCTCGTCCGAGATCGGGCCCCCGGCTTCCAGGGCGGCGCTCAGGCGCGGGTCGGCCAGGGCGGCGGCCGGGTTGAGGGCGGCGGCCAGCAACAACTGCGTATAGGCGCTCTTGGGGTGGTAGAGGACCTCTGCGACCGGCCCCTGTTCGACGACCTGACCGCCTTCGATGACGCAGACGTGGTCGGCCATGCGGCGCACGCTGCGCATGTCGTGCGAGACGAACAGCATGGCCAGGTTCAGCCGCTCCTTCAGCTCCAGCAGCAGGGCGGAGACCTTGTCCTGATTGGCGAAGTCCAGGGCCGACAGCGCCTCGTCGGCGATCAGCAGGCGCGGCTCCATCGACAGGGCGCGGGCGATGGCGACGCGCTGTTTCTGCCCGCCGGACAGGGCGGAGGGCCGCAGGTCCAGAAGGCGATGGTCCAGATGGACGAGGTCCATCAGCTCCTCGACCCGTCGCCGTCGCGCCGCGCCGTCCAGCCTGCCCACCACGATCAGCGGCTCTTCCAGCACGGTGCGGATCGACTGGCTCGGATTCAGGCTGGCGCCGGGGTCCTGAAAGACCATCTGGATGCCGTGCAGCATGGCCTTCGAGCGTTTGCCCAGCGGCGGCAGGGCGACGCCCTCGAACATGATCGCCCCTTCAGCGGGTGTCGCCAGCCCGGCGACGGCGCGCACCAGGGTCGACTTGCCCGATCCCGACTCGCCGACGATGGCCATGACCTGACCGGGCGCCAGGTCGAAACCGGCGCCGCGCAGGACGAAGCGGCGGTCAAGCCCGCTGCCGTAAGCGACGCCCAGGTTTTGAATCGACAGAAGCGGCGCGGTCATGGCCGTCTCCCCAGGTGGGCGGCGTCCCGCAGGCTGCGGGTGAAGGGATGCCGGGGCTCGTACAGCACCTGTGTTGTGGGGCCTTCCTCGACGATCTCGCCTTCCAGCATGACGGCGAGGCGGTCGCAGACGGCGCCGGCGGCGGCGATGTCGTGGGTGATCATCAGAGCGGCGGCCTGCTGGGCCTGACGCCGCAACAGGGCCAGAATCTGCAACTGGACCGTGGGGTCAAGCGCGGTGGTCGGCTCGTCAGCCAGGATCAGCGCAGGCTGATTGATCAACGCCAGGCCGATCATGGCGCGCTGGCGTTGTCCGCCCGACAACTGGTGCGGGAAGGCGTCGACGCAGGCGTCGGCTCCCGGCAGGCGCATCGCGCGCAGGGTTTCGACGGCCAGGGCGCGGGCGGCGGCCTTGTCGAGGCCGCGATGACGACGCGCCGACTCGATCAGAATGGAGCCGACCGTCTTCACCGGGTTGAACGAGGACAGGGGGTCCTGGAACACCATGCCGATGCGGCCGCCGCGCACGGCGCGCCATTCCGCCTCGGTCAGATTGTCGATGCGGCGGCCTTCCAGATGAATCTCGCCGCCCGCGAGGCGCACGCCCGGCGGAACCAGGCCTCCGACGGCGAAGCAGGTCAGGGTCTTGCCCGACCCCGACTGGCCGACCAGGCCGACGATCTCGCCGCGACGGATCGTCAGGTCGAGGCTGGGAATCAACACGCGGCGGTCGGCGACGGTCTCCAGCCTCAGCTTGCGGATATCCAGCACGATTTCGTGCGCCGTGTTCAGGTCAGCAACGCTCATCGGGTCAGGTTCCGCAGGTGCTGGCCCACGCTGTGGGCGGCCACGATGATGATGACCATGGCGAAGGCCGGTCCCAGCGTCAGCCACGGGGCCTGCAGCATGAAGGCCCGTCCTTCGCTCAACATGGCGCCCCAGGTCGCGGCCCCCAGCGGTGCCCCGATGCCCAGGAAGGACAGGGCGCTTTCGGCCACGATCATCTCGGCGAAGTGGAAGACCACCAGCACCGACAGCGTCGGGACCAGGGCCGGCAGAACGTGGTGGGCGTAAAGACGCGCGACGCTCATGCCGGTCATTTCGGCGGCCTGGACGTATTCGCGCTGAAACAGGCTGCTGGCCTCGGCGTAGACGACGCGGGAGAAGACCGGCCAGGTCACCAGGCCGAGCGTCAGCGTGACCGCCCAGAAGCCGCTGTCGCCCAGCAGGGCGATCACCGTCACCGCCATGACGAAGGACGGAAAGGACTGGGTGAAGGTGGTCAGCAGCTTCAGGGCGCCGCCCAGCCAGGCGCCCTTGTGCGCCGCCGCCAGGCCGAAGGTCGTGCCGATGCTGAAGGCGATCAGGGTAGCGCACAGGGCCGATCCTACCGACCAGCGCATCCCGTTCAGCAGACGCGCCAGCACGTCGCGCCCCAGTTCGTCCGTTCCCAACAGATGGCCCGCCGCCAGCGGCGCGGCCAGACGCATAGACAGATCGATGGCGCGGTGATCGTGGCCGGACAGGGCGTCGCCGAAGATCATGACGGCGAGGCAGAACAGGCCGACCACGCCGGCGCCGACAATGGCGGGGGACAGGCTGCGGCTCATGATGCGGCCCTCGCGCGGCTGCGGATGCGCGGGTCCAACAGGGCCTGCACCGCCTCGGTGACGGCGTTGCTGAGGAAGACGCTGACCACCATGACGAAGACCACGGCCTGCACCACGGGGAAGTCCAGGTTCAGCGTGGACTGCACCAGCAGCCAGCCGATGCCGGGCCAGGCGAAGATGGTCTCGATGACCACCAGGCCCGTCAGCATGAAGGCCAGTTCAGCGCCGATCAGGGCGACGGCGCCCAGCAGGGCGTTGGGCAGGACATGGCGCCACAGGATCTGGTTTTCGGACGCCCCGGTCGAGCGCGCGGTGCGCACGAAGTCGGCGGCCAGGGCGGCGTGGGTGTTGGCCTCGACCACGCGGATCAGCTTGGGGGCCAGGAAGGAGACGACCGAGATCACCGGCAGCACCCAGGTCGCCGGTCCGCCGTAGCCGATCGAGGGCAGCCATTCGAGCCCGGCGGCGAACAGGTTGATCAACAGCAGGGCGATGACGAAACCGGGAAATCCCTGCATCACCGTCAGCACGCCGCGCACCGCACGACGCGCCGCCCCGGTGCGCTTCTGCCCCAGCCAGGCGCCCAGCGGCAGGGAGATCAGCAGGTTCAGACTCAGCGCCATTGCGGCCAGGAACAGGGTGGCGGGCAGGGAGGCCAGGACCTTGCCCAGCGCCGGGCTTCCATCGGTCAGCGACTTGCCGAAGTCGCCCTGAAGCAGCCTCAGCATGGTCTGGCTGTACTGGACGATCAGGCTCCTGTCGAAGCCGTATTCGACGCGGATCGCCTCGATCTGAGCCGGAGAGGCGCCTTCGCCCGCAATGACCAGGGCCGGGTCGCCGGTCAGCCGCAGCAGGAAGAACAGCACTGTCATTGCGGCGATCAGGACAAAGGCGAAGTCCCTCAAGCCGCCAAGCATACGAGAAGAGGAAAACATCAGGGGCGGCGGCTCGCTTTGCTGCGGGCCGAAACGCTCGGTAGAGGCTTGGGCATGAACGGTCTCCGCCGCAGAGTCGTATCTAAGTTAAGACATCATCCTTAGGGTAAGCGAAGCGCCTGTCAACGGCGCTCAATCCCCGGACTTGAGATCGCGCAGCACATCTTGCGTATCCTGTCCCAGCCTCGGCGGCGGGGCGTCGTATCGCACGGGCGTCTTCGACAGGCGGATGGGCGAGGCGACGGTGCGGACCGGATCGGCCAGATCGGGCCGCGTCTGTTCGACCGTCAGGCCGCGATGGATGGCCTGAGGCTCGGCGAACACCTGGTCGATGGTGTTGACGGGGCCGCAGGGCACGCCCGCCGCCTCCAGCGCCTGCATCAGCCCCTGCATGGTGAAGCCCGCCGTCTTCGCCGCGATCAGCGGACCCAGCGCCTCGCGCTCGGCGACCCGCAGGGCGTTGGTGGCGAAGCGGTCCTCAGCCTCCAGCCCCAGGGCGGCGCACAGGGCGCGGAACTGGCCGTCATTGCCCACGGCGATGATCACCATCCCGTCGGAACAGGCGAAGGGCTGATAGGGGGCCAGATTGGGGTGGGCGTTGCCCATCCGCGTCGGCGCCTTGCCGGACACGAACCAGTTGGTCGCCTGATTGGCCAGCATGGCCGCCTGAACGTCGAACAGGGCGATGTCGACGTGCTGGCCCTCGCCCGTCGCCCGGGCGTGCCACAGGGCGGCCAGTATGGCGTTGGAGGCGTAAAGGCCGGTGAACAGATCAACGACCGCCACCCCGACCTTCATCGGCTCGGCGCCCGGCGCGCCGTCGGGCTGGCCGGTGATGGACATCAGCCCGCCCATGGCCTGGATCATGTAGTCATAGCCCGCCCGGTGCGCGTCCGGCCCGTCCTGGCCGAAGCCGGTGATCGAGCAGTAGACCAGCCTCGGATTGATCGCCGCCAGCGCGGCGTAGTCGAGGCCGTACTTCTTCAGCCCGCCGGTCTTGAAGTTCTCGACCACCACGTCGCAGGTGGCGGCCAGACGGCGCACGGCCTCGGCGCCTTCAGGGCTGGCGATGTCCAGCTCGACCGACTTCTTGCCCCGGTTGGCGCACAGGAAATAGGCGGCGTCGCCGGGCGCGCCGTCGGCCGTGGTGGTGAAGGGCGGGCCCCAATGGCGGGTGTCGTCGCCGGCGCCCGGCCGCTCTATCTTGATGACCTCGGCCCCCAGATCCGCCAGCGTCTGCGTCGCCCAAGGCCCCGCTAGCACCCGCGACAGGTCCAGAACTCGCACGCCGTGAAGCGGACCGCGGGCGGTCTTCGAAATCGCGGGTCTGGAGGTCATGACAGTCTCCTGATCAGAAGGCGGCTTCGCCGGTGATGGCGCGGCCCAGGATCAGGGCGTGGACGTCGTGGGCGCCTTCATAGGTGTTGACGGTTTCCAGGTTCATGGCGTGGCGCATGACGTGCAGCTCGCCCGTGATCCCGGCGCCGCCGTGCATGTCGCGGGCCTCGCGGGCGACGGCCAGGGCCTTGCCGCAGTTGTTGCGCTTCATCAGGCTGATGGCCTCGGGAACCCAGGCGCCCGTGTCCAGCAGGCGGCCGAGCGCATAGGCGCCCTCGAAGCCGAGGAAGATCTCGGTCTGCATGTCGGCCAGCTTCTTCTGCACCAGCTGGCGCGCCGACAGCGGGCGGCCGAACAGGGTGCGCTCGGCCACATAGTCACGGCTGGCGTGGAAGCAGAACTCGGCCGCGCCCATCGCCCCCCAGGCGATGCCGAAACGCGCCTTGTTCAGGCAGGAGAACGGCCCGCGCAGGCCCTGCACGCCTGGCAGGATGTTGGCTTCCGGCACGAAGACGTCGTTCAGGCCGATGTCGCCGGTGATCGAGGCGCGCAAGGACAGCTTGTCGCCGATCTTGCCTGTGGTGAAGCCCTCGAAATCCCGCTCGACGATGAAGCCCCTGATGGTCCCGTCCAGCTTGGCCCAGACGATGGCCAGGTCGCTGATCGGGCTGTTGGTGATCCAGTATTTGCCGCCGTTCAGGCGATAGCCGCCGTCGACCGCCACCGCCGTGGTCTTCATCGAGGCCGGGTCGGACCCGCCGTCGGCCTCGGTCAGGCCGAAGCAGCCGACCAGTTCGCCCGCCGCCATCTTGGGCAGGAATTTGGCCTTCTGCTCTTCGGAGCCGAAGGCGAAGATCGGGTACATGGCCAGCGACGACTGCACGCTCATGGCCGAGCGATAGCCGCTGTCGATCGCCTCGACCTCGCGCGCGATCAGGCCATAGGCGACGTGCGACGCTTCGGAACCGCCGTACTGTTCCGGCAGCATGGCGCCCAGAAAGCCCATCTCGCCCATCTCGGTCATGATGGCGCGGTCGAAGACCTCGTCGCGGAAGGCGGCGACCACCCGCGGCAGCAGGGCCTCGCGCGCATAGGACCGGGCGGCGTCCTGGACCATCCGCTCTTCGCCGGTCAGACGCCCCGTCAGGTCGAAGGGGTCGTCCCAGCGGAAGGTTTGGGCGGAAGAAGCGGCGGGGTTCGACATGATGAGCGTTCCTGACGGACTGGAAGGTGCGGGAAGGCGCTTGCCAAGGCTGCGCGTTTAGATGATATAAAACTATATCATTTGATCCAGCAATGCCCTTGTGCGGCGCATCATCGGGAGAAGGCATGGGCCGGGGCTCCACCCTCGTTGAAAAGATCATCGCCCGGGCGGCCGGCGTGGACCGGGTTGCGCCCGGCCAACTGGTGACGGCTCAGGTCGATCTGGCCTTTGCGCACGACAGTTCGGGGCCGCGTCGCTGGGCGCCGATGCTGCGCGAACTGGGCGTGGGGCTGTGGGATCCGCAGAAGGTCGCCATCGTCTCTGACCATTATGTCCCGGCGGTTGACGCTGAATCCGCCCGTATCCTGAAGCTGGCGCGAGAGTTTGCGGCCGAACATCAGGTCGGCGCCTTCTTCGACATGGTGGGCATCTGCCATCTGGTCCTGCCCGAGCATGGCCTGATCCGGCCGGGCGCCTTCGTGGCGGGGGGCGACAGTCACTCGCCGACGGCGGGGGCTTTCGGCGCCTATGCGGCAGGCTATGGCGCGACCGACATGGCCGCCATCGTCGCCACCGGCGAAACCTGGCTGGCCGTGCCCGAGACGATCCGCGTCGAGTGGTCGGGCCGGTTCGGTGCGGGCGTTGCGGCCAAGGACATCATGCTGTTCCTGTGCCGCGAACTGGGCATGGACAACGCCTTCAAGGCCATTGAATACGGCGGCGACACGGTCGAGGGCCTGTCGATGGCCGAGCGGATGGTCCTGTGCAACATGGCCGCCGAACTGGGCTGCGAAGCCGGGGTCGTGGCGCCGGACCGGACCACCTTCGACTATCTGCGCGCGGCCGGGCGTCCGGTGGAGGACGAGGCGGCGGCTCTGGCGCTGGCGTCGGACCGCGATGCCGCCTACGCCGCCGTCCACCGCTTCAATGCGGCGACGCTGCAGCCGCAGATCGCCGCGCCGCATGATCCGTCACGCACTCAGGACGTGACCGAACACGCCGGGATCAAGGTGGATCAGTGCTATATCGGCGCCTGCGTCGGGGCCAAGATCGAAGACCTGCGCATGGCCGCCGCCGTGTTGAAGGGTCGCAAGGTGTCGCCGGACACTCGCCTGCTGATCGCTCCGGCGTCTCAGAAAACCACGACGACAGCGACGCAGGACGGCACCTTGCAGACGCTGATGGAGGCGGGGGCGGTCCTGCTGCCGTCCGGTTGCGGCGCCTGTGCTGGCTATGGCGCCGGGGTGCTGGCGGACGGCGAGGTCTGCATCTCTTCGACCAACCGCAACTTCAAGGGGCGCATGGGGTCCAAGGAGGCGCAGGTCTATCTCGGCTCGCCCTATTCCGTGGCCGCTGCCGCGATTGAAGGCCGCATCGCCGATCCGCGTCAGTTCCTGGGAGAGGCGGCATGAGCGGTCGGGCCTTCGTCTTCGGCGACAATATCGACACCGACGTCATGGCGCCGGGGACGCTGATGAAGCTGCCGCCCGAAGAACTGGCGCAGCATTGTCTGGCCGCTGTCGATCCTGACTTCGCCCGCACGGTGGCCAAGGGCGACTTCGTCGTTGGCGGCCGCAGCTTCGGCATCGGCTCGTCGCGCGAGCAAGCGGCGGTGTCTTTGAGCCTGCTGGGCGTACGCGCCGTGATCGCGCGCTCTTTCGCCCGCATCTTCTGGCGCAATGCGATCAATCTGGGGGTGCCGTGCATCACCCTTGAACAAGCGGGCGAGATTTCCGCAGGCGACCGGCTGAAGGTCGATCTGGCGGCTGGGCGTCTGACGAATCTGACGACGGGGCAGGGTTATGATTTCACGCCCCTGCCGCCGCACCTTATGGCCATGATGGATGACGGGGGGCTGATGCCGCACCTGAAGAAGAAGCTGGCGGGCGCCGCATGAGCGAGCGTCTTAACCTGCGTCGCCGGCTCAAGCAGTCCCCCGCCCTTCTGGCGCCGGGATGTTATGACGCCCTGTCCGGCCTGCTGATCCAGCAGGCGGGATTCGAGGCGGCCTATCTGTCGGGCGCCTCGGTCGCCTATACTCAGCTGGGGCGGCCCGATATCGGCCTGGTCAGTCTGGATCACGTCGTTGACGTGGCGGCGCGCGTCACCGAGCGGATCGACATTCCTCTGATCGTCGACGCGGATACCGGCTTCGGCAACGCCCTGAACATGGGCCGGACGGTGCGGCTGTTCGAGCGGGCGGGCGCCCGCGCCATCCAGATCGAGGACCAGACCTTCCCCAAGCGGTGCGGCCATCTGCGCGGCAAGGGCGTGATTTCGGCGCAGGAGATGGCGGGCAAGGTCCGCGCCGCCGTCGACGCCCGCCACGACGACGACACCCTGATCATCGCCCGCACTGACGCTATCGCGGTCGAAGGCTTTGAAGCGGCGATGGATCGCGCCGAACTGTTCCTTGAGGCCGGGGCCGACGTCCTGTTCGTCGAGGCGCCGCGCGATCTGGAGCAGATGCGGGCGGTGGCCGAACGCTTCGCCGCCCGCGTTCCCCTGCTGGCCAATATGGTCGAGGGCGGGGACACGCCGCTGAGTTCGGCGGACAGCCTGTGCGAGTTGGGCTATCGCCTTGTCATTGCGCCGGGCGCGATGGTGCGGGCCGTCATTCCGGCTGTCGAAGCCTTCCTGTCGGTGCTGAAGCGCGACGGCGGCACGGCGGCGCACCGGGCGCACATGACCGACCTGATGGGGGTCAACGCCCGCATCGGTCTGGATGAGATGATGGCTCTGGGACAGCGATACGAAGCGCAGGAAGAGGAGAAGGCATGACCGTCGCGGACCCCAACCTCTACGACTACTGGCCCTATCGAGACCGGCCGAAGATCGTCTGGCCCGGCGGCAAGAAACTGGCCTTCTGGGTCGCTCCGAACATCGAGTTCTATGAGTTCGATCCCGCCAGGAACCCCGGCCGCGCCGGTTGGCCCAAGCCTGCGCCGGATGTCGTCGCCTATTCCCAGCGGGACTGGGGCAACCGCGTCGGCCACTGGCGGCTGATGGAACTGCTGGACAAATACGGCCTGCGCGGCTCGGTGTCGCTGAACGTCGCCCTGTGCGACCACCATCCTGAGATCATCGAGGCCTGCGTCGAGCGGAACTGGGAGTTCTTTTCGCACGGCGTCTACAACACCCGCTATTCATACGGCATGGACGAGGCGCAGGAACGCGCCATCATCGAAGACGCCATCCGCACGGTCGAAAAGGCCAGCGGCCAGCGTATTCGCGGCTATCTGGCTCCGGCTCTGACGCACACCGAACGGACGCTGGACCTGATCGCCGAGAACGACTTCTGGTACACCTGCGACCTGTTCCAGGATGACCAGCCGCAGCCGGTGAAGACGGCGTCAGGCAAGCTGATTTCGCTGCCCTATTCGCTAGAGGTGAACGACGTCATCACCTACGGCGCCCTGGGGATGAGCCCGGCGCGCTACACCGACATCCTGAAGCGGCATTTCGACCAACTGCTGGAAGAGGGCGAGCAGAGCGGCACGGTCATGTGCATTCCCCTGCACGCCTATCTGGTCAGCCAGCCCCATCGCATCGGCCCGTTCGAAGAGGCGCTGAAACACGTGATGGGCCACGCCGACGACGTGTGGTTCGCCACCGGCGCCGAGATCGCGGGCTACTATCGCGACCACTGCTGGGACCAGACGCAGGCCGATATCGCGGCAAGAGGCTGCGCGACCGGAGGAAAGGGGTTCGGCCATGGCGCTGCCTGAGGACTATCTGACCTATCCGCACCGTTCCTACGGCATGGATCAGACGCTGTATCCGTGGCGTCCGGCGACCGAGCGGCCGAAGATGGCCTGGCCGGACGGCAAGGTTGCCGCCGCCATGATCGTGGTCCCGCTGGAGTTCCATCGCCTGAACCCGCAAGGCAAGCCGTTCAAGCATCCCGGCGCCATGCAGACCACCTATCCGGATCTGCGCCATTTCACCACGCGCGACTACGGCAATCGGGTCGGGGTGTTCCGCATTCTGGACGCGCTGAAAGCGAGAGGGTTGAAGGCGGTGTTTCCGATCAATGCGGTCCTGCTGGAACGCGCACGACCGCTGGTCGAGGCCATCCTCGCCGACGGGCATGAGATCGCCGCCTATGGCTGGGAGGCGGACTGCATCCACTGGAGCGGGCTTGAACCAGGCGTCGAGACTGAATGGATCGGCCGTACGCGCGACGCCTTCGACAGGGCGGGGCTGAAGCCGCGCGCCTGGATGAGCCCGGCGCGGCAGCAGTCGTTCCAGACGCTGGACCTGATCGCCGAGGCGGGCTTCGACATCTGCCTGGACTGGGAGCAGGACACGGTTCCCGTGCCGATGCAGACCGACAAGGGCGTGGTCTGGGCGGCGCCTTTGTCGAATGAACTGGATGACCGCACCCTGCTGACCGTGCGCCTTCAGACCGAGGACGAATGGGCCGATCAGGTGCTGGAGGCGATCCGCCTGCACAGGGCCGAGGCCGACCGCTTCGGCGGCCAGGTCGTCGGCTTCACCCTGACCCCTTACGTCAGCGGCCTGCCGTTCCGGATGAAGTCTGTCCGCCGCGTGCTGGACGGTCTGGCCCAGGACGACGCCGTATGGACCGCCGGCGTCTCAGAGATTGTCGAGGCGGCGCGCGGCTGAGGCCGCCGCCGTCCCGGCTCCAGGCTCGGCCGTCGCCCCCAACCTTCGGCCGGGAAGCGTAAAAGCGTAAAAAGAAGGGCGGCGGATTTCGGTCCGCCGCCCTTCGATTTTTCAGGCTGCCGTCAGCTCAGCGCGAGGCCAGCCAGTCCAGCACTTCCTGCGCCGACACCACGTCGGCATACTTCAACTGAAGGTCGGTCAGATTGGCGTAGTGGTAGCTCTCGTGCTTGTCCGCCACGCACTCTTCGGCGACGATGGTGCGGAAGCCATAGGACAGGCTGTCCACCGCCGTGGCGCGCACGCAGCCCGAGGTCGAGCCCCCCGTCACCAGCACCGTGTCCACCTTGTGCCACCGCAGGTAGGAGTTCAGCGGCGTCTCGAAGAAGGCCGAGGGCATCCGCTTGGTGTAGATCAGGTCGGCGGCCTCATCGATCTGACAGCGCGGATCGAGGGCGTGGCGTTCGGACCCGTATTTGATGTTCTGCAGGCTGTCGGGCGTATCGGTGCGCGTGCCCCAGACGCCTGCGTCCCCGGCGTCGGCCTTATAGGCGACATGGCTCCAGATCACCGGCATCCCCTTGGCGCGCGCGGCGGCCGAGATGCGGTTGGTGAAGCCGATCTGGTCAGGGTGGGTCACATAGGCCGTCTTCGGAAACAGATCGGGGCGGGTGTAGGACTGCTGGAAGTCGACGTTCACGACGGCCAGTTTCTCGCCGAAGCCGAAACGGGTGCGGGCGGGGTTGGCCTTGACCGCCTCGAACAGTTCGCGCGCCGTCTTGTTCTCGCAGATCATGGTCGGTTCGAAGACAAGGTCGCTCACGGTCGGTCTGTCCTTAATGGTATAAAGATATGCCAACTATAGACCGTCCTGCGGCAGGCGCCAGCCGGTCCTGAGGCGGCGCAGCGGAAATCAGGCGCCGTCCTGCCAGTTTCCTTTTTCGCGGCGGCTGAGCAGGTGATAGCGGAAGCGGTCGGCGTGATAATGGGCGTGAATATACTGAACCGGTTCGCCGTCGGCCCGGCGCATGATCCGCTCGATCCGGAGCAGGGGCGACCCGATCGCCACCTGGAGCGCCGAAGCAGCAGCGGTGTCGGCTCCGACTGACGAGATCCACAGTTCAGCCTCATGCGGCGTCGCCCCGGCTCGCTCCAGCAGGTCCAGCATGGACTGTTCAGCGAAGGCGGCGTCGTCACATCCGCTGGCGACGAACTCCGGCAACCACGACACCAGATAGGAAAACGGCGTCTCGCCCAGCCGACGCAGGCGGGTGATGCGCCGCACCGATGCGCCGGGGCTGACCGCCAGCGCGTGCGCGACGTCGCTATCGGCGGCGACGGACCGGCTTTCCAGCAACTCGACCTGGGTTTCGTGTCCCATGGTCTTGAGCGAATCCATCAGGGTCGAAAAGGACCCCGTTACAACCGGCAGTTCGACCTGCGGCGCCACCACCGTGCCGCGGCCCCGATGGCGCGTGACCAGGCCCGCATCGGCCAGTTCATTCATGGCGCGCTTGATCGTAATGCGCGACGCGCCCAGCAATTCTGCGATCTGATGCTCGCCGGGCAACAGGGAGCCAGGCGGAAACACGCCGCGCCGGATGCGCTCGGCCAGCAGCAACCTAACCTGATGATAGAGGGGGATCGGCAGCCGGTCGTCCAGAAGCTCGGGACGCAGATCCAGGGCGTCGTCTGTCGGCGGGGATGATGTCATACCGTCTTGTGTGGCTTGCGGCGGCGACGGAGACAAGCCGGAGTGGCCAAGCCGCTAAGGTCTGATAATAAGCACAAGTTCGCTAATTGACGACGCAGGCCCTGACGCCGGCGTGTGGAGGATGAGCTTGGCCAGACAGGGCGCCGGGGCAGGGACCGATATCGGTCGACGCAGCCTCAAGGCGGACGGCGGTTCCAGCAGCCTGCCGATCTATCACCAGCTGACCACCATTCTGCGTCAGCAGATCAAGGACAGCGCCTTTGCGCCGGAGCAGCCGCTGCCGTCCGAAATGCAGCTGGCGGCGGCCTATGACGTGTCGCGCGTGACGGTGCGGCGCGCGCTGGATCTGCTGGAACGCGAAGGCTGGATTCGACGCAAGCATGGCGTCGGCACCTTCGTCGCCCCCCGTGCTGATGAGGCGCAGCGAGAGGAAAGCCGGGTGTCGGGCCTGGTCGAGAACCTCATCACCCTGGGGCTTGAGACGACGGCGCGGCTTTTGGCCTATGAACCCGAGGCGCCGACGCCGGCCGCCGTGCTTCAGGCGCTGGGCCTGCCCGCCGACGAGCGGGCGCTGCGGATCGAGCGCCTGCGTTTCTTCAAGGACAAGCCCCTGTCGGTGACGACGGTGTGGCTGCCTCGTTCCGTCGCCTCCCTGACGCCCCGCAGCGTCATCGATGACCGACCGATCATGCGCATTCTGGAAAGCGGCGGGATACGCGCCCAGCGCGCCGAACAGACCATCAGCGCCATTCTCGCTGACGACGCGGCGGCCAATAAGCTGAATGTGGCCATCGGGGCGCCGCTGCTGCGCCTGCGCCGCACCGTGTTTGACGGCGACGGCCGCCCGTTCGAGCATCAGGTCGGCCTCTATAATCCCGATCAGTATGAGTACCACATGCTGCTGACGCGCGATAACAGCTCGGCCCGTCCGCAGTGGCGCCACATCGGCTGACGCGAAGCGCGGCGGGACAGGCCCGCCGCGACCCAGTCGGGATCAGACGCCGAACTTGCGCAGCGGCACGTCGGCCAGAGGAATGGTCGTCGTCTTCTCTTCGGTGAAGAAGGCCATGGAGGCGGCGGCGCCGTCGCGGCCCAGGCCTGAATCCTTCACCCCGCCGAACGGCGCGCGCAGTTCACGCACCATCGGGGTGTTGACCCACATCAGACCGGTGCGAACGGCCTGACTGACCCTCAGGGCCTTGTCCACGTTCTGCGTCCAGCAATAGCCGACCAGGCCGAACTGGCTTTCATTGGCCATGCGGACGGCGTCCTCCATGTCGCTGAACTTCACGAAGGCGGCGAAGGGGCCGAAGATTTCCTCCTGACAGACGCGGTCGCTGTTGCTGGGCGCCAGGACGGCGGTCGGCTCGATGAAATAGCCCGGCCGGTCCAGCGCCTTGCCGCCGGTCAACAGGGTCGCGCCCTGACTTTTGGCGATGTCGACATAGGACAGGATGTGCTGACGATGGCGGGCCGAGGCGATGGGGCCGATCTCGGTGGCGTCGTCCAGTGGGTCGCCGACGCGGATCTTTCGCGCCCGCTCGACGAAGCGATCGACGAACTCGTCGAAGATGGAATCCTGGACCAGGATGCGCGACCCGGCCAGGCACTGTTGCCCGTTGTTCGAGAAGATGGAGATCAAGGCGCCGTCCAGGGCCCGCTCCTGATCGGCGTCGGCGAAGATGATGTTGGCCGACTTGCCGCCCAGTTCCATCGCGGCCGGCTTCAGCCGCCGTCCGGCCGCCTGCATGATGTGGCGGCCCGTCTCCGTCCCGCCGGTGAAGGAGATCAGATCGACCTCGGGGTGATCCACCAGGGCGGCGCCCGTCACCGCCCCGCGCCCGTTCACCAGGTTCACCACGCCCGGCGGGGTGATGGTGTTGATGATCTCGACCATGCGGGCCAGCGACAGCGGTGTCTGCTCCGACGGCTTCAGCACGCAGGTGTTGCCGAAGGCGATGGCCGAGGCGACCTTCATCGACGCCAGCGCCAGCGGCGAATTCCACGGTGCGATCAGGGCGGCCACGCCGACGGGGTGGCGCGTGACGAAGGTCAGGTGATCCTTGATCTGCTGCCAGACCTGGCCGGGCTGCTGGCTGATCGCCTCGGCGAAGAAGCGGAAATTATAGCCTGCGCGCACGACCTGGCGGCTGAGAACGTCGCGCAGGACGATGCCGGCGTTCAGCGTTTCCAGCGTCGCCAGTTCCACGGCGTGAGCGTCGATGGCGTCGGCGATTCGATAGAGGATGGCCTGTCGGGCCTCTACCGACATTTCGCGCCATGCAGGATCGTTGAAGGCCCGGCGGGCCGACCGGACCGCACGATCGACTTCCTCGGCGTCGGCTTCCTGCAGTTCGGAGATGACCTCGCCGTTGCCCGGATAATAGGCGGGCAGGCGATGGCCGCCGTGCTCTGCGACATAGGCGCCGTCAATCAGGCTGGTGACCGTTTTGGGAGCCCAGTCGAATGGGGAGGCGGGGAGGGACATGAGCGGTCATCCTGATACTGTGGCGACTTGTGTTGTGTTTAAGCTAATACGTGATCGATGCGGATCGCAAGGCGAGACGGTGCGGTGAGGGGAAAGCTGCATCATTGGCCCGCTCCGGCGTCGAAGTTTCCTTAAACCGACCAGGCGGCAGAGAAGTCTGCGACTCTTCCCTTGCCGGAATGCCGAACAAATGTATTAAGTCAGATACAAGTAGGCATGAGGTCGCCAATATGCAGCAATGGGACGCCCAAGTGGTCATCGTCGGCGCCGGCCCGGTCGGGTTGAGCGCGGCCTTGAGGCTGGAAGCTTTCGGGATTTCAGCCATCGTGCTTGAGGCCGAAACGGAGTTGCCGGAAGACCTGCGGGCGTCGACGTTTCATCCCCCGACGCTGGACATGCTGGCGCAGTACGGATTGGCCGAGCCGCTGATCGCTCAGGGGCTGAAGTGCGAGCAGTGGCAGATCCGGCATCATGAAACCGGCGAACGCGCCGTATTCGACCTGTCCTATCTTGAGGGCGAGACCCAGCATCCCTTCCGGCTGCAGTGCGAGCAGTTTCGTCTGTGCCGCATCCTGGCCGACCATCTGTCGGATGCGCGCCATGTCGAAATCCGCATGGGCGCAACGGTGTGCGCGGTGGATCAGGACGCAGACGGCGTCAACGTCACCTATGAGCAGGGCGGTCAGGCGCGGACGCTGCGCTGTCGCTATCTGATCGGGGCGGACGGCGCCCGCAGCGCGGTGCGGACCCTGCTGGGGTGGGAGCTTGACGGCAAGACCTATCCTGAAACGACCATCCTCGCGATCACGGACTTCCCTTTCGAAGACCATCTGGAGGGGCTGTCGAACGTCAACTACTGCTGGACGGACGGCGGCACCTTCTCCCTGCTCAAGCTGAAGGATTTCTGGCGCTGCAGCCTCTATCCGCGCGGCGAAGAGTCCATCGAGGACGCGCTGGACCCGGCCAGCATCGAGCGCAAGCTTCAGGCCATCGTCGCCAGGGACGAGCCCTATAAGGTGCTGGAGATCCGTCCCTATCGCGTGCACATGCGGATCGCGCCTGATTACCGCAGCGGACGGGTCGTTCTGGCGGGCGACGCCGCCCACATCAACAGCCCGTCCGGCGGGATGGGCATGAACGGCGGCGTTCATGACGCCTTCAACCTGACCGAGAAGCTGAAAGCCGTGCTGGAAGGCGCCGACGAGGGGCTGCTGGATCTCTACACGCGCCAGCGCCGCCCTATCGCCGAGCAGGAGATCCTGGCCCAGGCCGATCGCAACCGTGGCCGGATGCAGGAGCGCGACCCGGAACGCCGCAAGGTCATGATGGCCGAGATGCAGGCCATGCTGGCCGATCCTGTGCGGCACAAGGACTATGTGATGCGGTCGTCCATGATCGACGGCCTGCGCAAGGCGGCGACGCTGACCTGAGGCGAACTCCTCCGCGCGTCGCTGCTTGAGGGAGCATCGGTGAAAGCGGAGCGGGGCGAGGGGCGATGGGCCGGGATGCGAAGGCGTCCCGGCCCGTTTTCGTATCAGGCGCCCAACTGTCCCTTGAGGGCGTCGACCTCTTCCTGAAGCACGTAGAACACGCGGTCGGTCAGAGCGGCGTGGCGCGCGCGGCGCGCGGCCTGTTCCTGCTCGGTCAGGACATGATGATCGACCGCGTCCGGCGACAAAACACCCTGGGCGGCCAGCAGGTTCTCCAGCGTCGCCACCCGGTCGCTCAACCCGGCCACCTCGGTCACCAGGGCGGTGATGATGGCGGTCAGCCGGTCGTTGGCGGTGTCCTCGAAGAAGGTCGGGCGGGGCGGCTTGGGCGTAGACATCAGGAAACTCCTCGAAACGAAATCAGAATAGGGCGTCAGGCGCTCTTCAGCCGGGCCTGAACGGCGGGGAAACGGCTCCATAACCGTTCGCGCCAGGGGGCGTCGGGCGCCAGCCAGTCCGTGATCAGCGCCCGATCCTCCAGCCCCAGTTGACGCGCGATGGACCAGGCCGTGGCCAGGTTGGAGGACAGGATCGGAATGTCCGTTTCCTCGCTGGCGACGGCCAGGGCGGCCAGGCTTGGCGCGCCCGTTCCCATGACGATCACGGCGTCGGCGACGCCCGCCTTCAGGCCCTGGCGCAGCCCTGTCAGCAGGGTGGCGGCCGTCTGGCCGTAAATCGGGTGGGCCGCGCCATGCGCGAGGGGCGACTGGATGACAGCGGCCACATCATATCCCGCCTCGCGCCAGTGATCCTGAGCGGCCTCGGTCAAGGCTGAAGGGTAAGGGCTGACCAGGGTGATGCGCTGCGCCCTCAGCGATTGCAGGCCATCCTTCAGCGCATCGGCGGCGCAAACGACAGGACAGGGGCCGTGGTGACGCTCCAGCGCTTCCGGCCGACGCCGCGAAGGGCCCAGCAGATAGGTCGAGCCGGTGCAGGCGAACGCAACGGCGTCCAGCGGCGCGTCGCCGAAAGGGGCCAGCCATTCCTCAAGCCGCGTCTCATAGGCCCTGAGCCTGGCGCTCATCTCGGAAGCGGGCGCATACATGCGCGCGGTCAGCAGGTTCACGTCCGGCGGCATCAGCAGCGACAGCTCGGGCTCGGCGGTCGGGTTTTCGGCCGGGGTCAGCAGGGCGACCACGCCGCGCGCGCCCAGATCGGGCCGGTCGCGCTCCACACCGGATGCAGCGTGAAGAGGGGGTGGCGAGATTGAAGGCATGGTCCGATCCGACGAAGAGACTTCCGCATAAGAGGTATTTGAGATAATACATCATGAAAGACTGAACGCCAGTCGAACATGGAGGAGAGCGCATGATCATCGACCGTACGGCCACCCATGAACTTCTGGCCCGGCCGCTTCATGACGAGGCGGCGCGCACCCAGTACATCGTGCAGTTGAAGAACCGGCTGCGTCGCTATGAGGACGCCAACAAGGTCGCCCTGGACGCGCGCGCCGGTCCGGCCTTCAAGGCCGCGTCGGGCAAGGCGCCGGAAACCGTCGAGGACATCACGGCGGCCATGATCCGTGATCCCTTCTATCAGATCTGGAGCGCCTTCAGCCGCAGCGCTCAGGACGTCATGTGGAACTCGGTGGGCGAGACCATTCATCGCGAACTGCCGCGCATGAAGCAGGTCGCCGCCGGTCTGGCTCAGGCGCCGGCGGGCGGCAGCTGCGAAACCAGCCCCGACTTTGCGGCCCCGGCCGACGCCTATGCGGGCCACATCCACGGCCAGCCCGGCGGCTATATGTTGGGCGAGGGTTCGGCCGACGACTTCACGGCCGGGGCCTTCTATGAAAGCGGCGGCAACGCCTATTCGCTGGGCGTCGGCATCGGCACGCGCGACTCCAAGTCTGCGGCTGTCATCGAATTCCTGGCTGAGCGCTATCCCGGCTTCAAGCCGCGTCGCATTCTGGATCTGGCCTGTTCTTCGGGCGGCGCCACGGTCGGCTATGCGGCCGCCTTTCCCGAGGCCGAGGTCTATGGCGTCGACGTGGCGCCGGGCCTGCTGCGCTACGCCCATATCCGGGCCGAGGCGATGGGGCTGAAGGCGCACTTCCGTCAGATGGATGCGGGCGCCATGCCGTTCGAGGACGAAAGCTTTGATCTGGTCGTGTCGCACAACATGATGCACGAGGTCTCGCGCGCTTCGCTCGGCCGCATTTTCAGCGAGGCGCGCCGTGTGCTGCGTCCCGGCGGCGTGGTCGTGCACCAGGACGTGCCGATGAAGGGCGCCGATTTCAGCGCCTTCGAGAAGTTCATCTTCGCCTGGCAGACCAAGAACAACGACGAACCCTTCTGGGACGAGTTCCTGGCGACACAGGCGCCGGACGTCATGCTCGAAGCGGGTTTCGCGGCTGACGAAGTGCTGGAGACGACGGTGCGGATGCGCGACGGCCCGCGCGCCTGGTATATCGTGCTGGGCGAGAAGCCTGACGCTGAGGGGCGTCGCGGCACGGCTCTCACCGGCTGATCGACCCGGCGATCAAATGATGGAAAGGGCCCCGGACGCATCGCCGTCCGGGGCCTTTTTGCTTTCTGGAGCAGAGGCTGGCCGAGGCCAGGGCCTCAAAGAAAAACGCTGTATCCACGTTAAGTGTTGGCCCCGCCATCATTCGTCATCCTCGCCCTTGTGGCGAGGATCTAGACGCGCCGCCGAAGCCGTTTTGAGCGGTTCCGCCCGACCAGTCTCCCGTCGAGGTTCTGGATCCTCGCCACAAGGGCGAGGATGACGCGAGAATCGGAGGCCTTCAGTTCGCCAACGTCCAACGTGAACTCAGCCAAGAAAAAAGGGCCCGCAGCGTGAACTGCGGGCCCAACCAGCTTCCGGGAGGCAGGTCAGAAGTTGGCTTCGTAGGTCAGGCCGATCTGACGACCGCGCGGCAGGGAGCCCACAAAGCCGCGCTGGTTGGTGGTGAAGTCCGAGTAGCGGACGATGCCGACAGGATCGATGTTGTCGAAGATGTTGCGGCCGAACAGGATCACCCGGTGCGGGCCGCGTTCCCATCCCAGTTGCACGTTGGCGGTATCGCGGCCGTCCACCCAGGCCAGGTTGGCGACCTGATCATACTTCTTGGAGCGGAAGGAATAGGTGCCGTCGACGAAGAAGCGGTTCTCGCCGACGTACCAGGCGTAGTTGCTGCCCAGGGAGTACTGGATCTTGGGCGCGTTGGGGATCGCCTTGCCGCTGACGTCGCCGTCGCCCCCGGTCAGGGTGGCGAAGTCCGGGTCGAACGCATTGGTGTATTCGGAATCCGCATAGGCGAAGGTGCCGCGCACGGACCAGTCAGAAGTGATTTTGGCCTGGGCCTCGACCTCGACGCCCTTGACCTCGACCTCGCCGACATTGCGGATGAAGGAGACGGTCTCAGTCGAGGACAGATTGGCCACCTGGGTCATCTGCTGGTTCGACCAGTCGATATAGTAGCCGGCGACGTTCAGGCGGACGCGGCGATCGAACAGATCGCTCTTGAAGCCCAGTTCATAGTTCCAGGCGGTCTCTTCGCCGTAGGAGCGATCCGCGGGGCTCAGGCGCACGTCGGTGTTGAAGCCGCCCGGCTTGTTGCCGCGCGCCACCAGGCCATAAAACATCAGGTCGTCAGTGGCCTTATACGACATGGTGAAGCGCGGGTTGGTCGAGCGATAGGTCGCTTCGTAATCGAAGTTGGAATCGCCGCCGGTCAGGTGCAGCTTTTCTTCGGCGACCCGCACTTCGGCCGTGCCCGACAGCTTGTCGGTGAAGTCGAAGCCGACCAGGCCGAAGGCGGCCAGGTTTTCCGTCTCGATCGTGCCGTTGTCCTGCAGGGCGCGTGAGACATAGCGATAACGCCCGTCCCAGCGGTCGCTGTTGAAATAATAGGCCCCGGCCATCCAGTGCAGGCGTTCGCCGCGCGGCGAGGCGATGCGGAACTCCTGGCTGAAGCCCTTGATGTTCACCCGGTCGTCGACATGCAGCGAACCGCCCAGCAGACGCTGGGGCAGGTAATCAAGGTCGGCCTTTCGATGCTCTTCGGAATCGTTATAGGCGCTGATCGAGGTCAGGGTGTAGCCGCCGTGATCGTATTCGGCGGTCAGGCTCAGACGGCCGGTCTTGCGTTCCACGCCGCCGCCGCCGATTTCATCCAGATTCAGGCCGATCATGTCCGGCGTGACGTTGATGGCGCCGCAATAATACTGGGTGCGCGTGTTCAGATAGCAGTTGTTGGCGCTCGAGCGTTGGATCGCCATCGGCTCGTGGCCGTCGTTGTTATGGGCGTACGAGCCGCGCAGGATGAAGCTCAGTTCCGACGTCGGCGTGTACATCAGCGCCAGGGTGCCGCCGACGGTCTTTTCCTGACCGATGGTCTTGCCGTCGCTGGGCGTGCCGGGCGCGTTGTTCCGGTACTCGCCGCCATAGGTGTAGTAGTTGACGGACGCCTGGGCCGACAGCACGTCCTTCACCAGCGGCCCGCTGAGGCCCATCAGGAAGTTGTATTCGTCATGCTCGGCCGCGGTGGCGCGGATCAGGGCCTCGACGTCCTGCGACGGCTTGCGTGTCGTGTAGCTGATCGCGCCCGAGAAGGTCTGGCGGCCGTACAGAGCCGACTGCGGTCCCTTGATCACCTCGACCTGATCGACGAAGGCCATTTCGGTGGCGAACAAGCTGTCCGGGATATAGACGCCGTCGATGAAGGAGGCGGCGTTGGGCGCGCCGAAGACGTTGGCCTGGCCGCGAATGACCGGGCGCTCGAAGCGGCGGCCCTGGTCTTTCTCGATGTTCAGACCCGGCGCGATCGAGGACAGATCCGTAACGTCTCGAATGCCGCGACGCTGCATTTCCTCGGCATTCAGGGCGGTAATGGCCAGCGGCACCTCTTGCAGACGCTCGCTGGTCTTGCGCGCGGTGACTATGATGTCATCGACCTGGGCGGTTTCTTGGGCTGCGGCGACGCTGGCCAGGACGCTAAAGCCGGCCGCGAGGGCAGTCATGGCTAAGGCGTGGGTACAATGTTTCACGGTGGCTCCCCTGTCATGCCCTCTTGGCCGAGCATGTATCTTTATGAATACGTGCGATGTCGACATAACCTGAGCTTTCTGTCAATCAGTCCGCGTGAAAACCTGACAAACGCACGCGGCGAGCCGTGCCGTTCGGTCGTCCCAGGGCTGCCCTAGAACTTAGAGGTATTCAAATGCACTCGTCATGGCTGGGCCGTGCGCGCAAGGCGCTGTCGTGCGGGCCCGCCCCCGGAGAGCGCACGGTGGTCCGCTCGACGCCCAGAGCATGACCCTCCCGACTTTCGCCTAACTCCCAGGCAGACTGCAGGTGACCGGTCGCCTCGCGCCAACCGGCGGGCCTGACCGCCTCTCTCTCCAGGAGGTCCTTTAGAGGTTCAGCGTGTGACGCCAGCGCGGCTGATCCAGAGGTCGGGATGGGGCGTATTGTGCGCGGGTGCGGTTTGGAGTTCCGACTGTCGTGAAGCGCTTACCTCATCAGGCAGAGCCGGCGGATTCCGGGATGATCGTCTACTACGACGGCGGGTGCCCGCTCTGCTCTCGGGAAATCAGGGTGATGCGGCGGCTGGACCGTCACAGGCGTCTGTCCTTCCTCGACGTGACGCGGCGCGATGTGGGGGATATGGACCGCGACGCGCTGCTCCGTCAGTTTCATGTGCGCGGGACCGACGGTCAGACCGTTAGCGGAGCCGCAGCCTTCGCCGCCGTCTGGCGCGAGCTTCCGGCCTTGAACTGGCTTGGCCGACTGGCGACAATCCGACCTGTCGCCGCAGTTCTGGAGTTCGCCTACCGAGGCTTCCTGCGCCTTCGTCCTGGCCTGCAGAGGGTCGTTCGCCGCCTGGAACGCGAAGGCAAGGGGGTATGATGCAGACCCCGCGCTCAGCGATGATCCTGGGCTGGTCCGGCGTTCTGCCCTTTGCCGGCCTTGTGGGGGCTCTGGCGTTTGGGCTGGGCGATTCTGACCAGGTCGCGGGCGCCCTTCGGCTTTACGGGGCGGTCATTCTGTCCTTCATGGGCGGCGTCCACTGGGGCGTCGCGACGTTGAGGAATGAGGACAAGGCGCCGCCTTATGCCGTCAGCGTCCTGCCCGCGCTGTGGGCCTTTGCCATGGGGTTCGCCCCGACGACGATCGGTCTGGTCGGGCTCGCCGCCGGTTTCTGCCTCCTGCTGGCCTATGATCTGAGATGCGTCCGGCGTGGCGACCTTCCGCAATGGTATGGTCGGATCCGTGTATGGCTCACCTTGGCAGTCTGCGTTTGCCTGATCGCGGCGTCCGCCGTGCTCCTGACCGCTAGACTTTGACGCCGAGATCGCGGGTCTGCCCCAGGATCCGAGCTGATCCGAGCGCCGCGCTGACCTTCACCGGCCTAAGCCTTCGTCCGCGCCGCTGATCGGCGCAGCGCCGAGAGCCAGCCGCGCGGCTTCCGCCTCCGCCAGCAAGGCGGCGCGTTTCGCCTCTCCAAAGCCGTCCAGCGTGCGATAGGGCATGGCCAGGCGGGCGTTGCGGCGAAGGCGCGGGCGATTGCGCTCCAGGAAGCCCCAGTAGAGACGGTTGAACGGACAGGCGCCATCGCCGCTCTTGCCCTTCACGTCGTAGCGACAGCCGCCGCAATAGTCGCTCATGCGCTGGATATAGGCGCCGGACGCCGCGTAGGGCTTGGAGCCGACGATCCCCCCGTCCGCGAAGGTGGCCATGCCCCGCGTGTTCGGCATCTCGACCCACTCATAGGCGTCGGCATAGACGGTCATGTACCAGTCATCGACGGCGTCGGGATGAACGCCCAGCATCATGGCCAGGTTGCCGGTGATCATCAGGCGCTGGATATGGTGGGCGTAGGCGCTGGCGCGGGTGGCGGACACCACGTCGGCGACGCAGGCCATGTCCGTCTCGCCGGACCAGAAGAACCAGGGCAGGGTGCGGTCCGCGTCCAGAAAGTTCATGCGCCCGTACTCGGGCGTCTTCAGCCAATAAACGCCGCGCACGAACTCTCGCCACCCCAGAATCTGGCGGATGAAGCCCTCGACCGCGTTCAGGGGCGCGGCGCCGGCCCGATAGACGGCTTCGGCTCGTCGGCAGACGTCCAGCGGGTCCAGCAGGCCCATGTTGATCGCCGTCGAGACCAGGCCGTGCCACATCCAGGGCTCGCCGTGGGCCATGGCGTCCTGCCAGTCGCCGAAGGCGGGCAGGATGCGCGCCAGAAAGGTCTCCAGCGCGGCCTCGGCCTCCTCGACCGTGGTCGGCCATCCGAAATCGTCCAGATCGCCGAAATGGTCGGGAAACAGGCGGGCGACGTCGGCGATCGCGCCCTTCGTCGTGGCCGAGGGGGCGGTGCGCAGCCGAGGGGGCGGGCGCAGTCCCCTGGTCAGCTTCTTGCGGTTCTCGGCGTCGAAGTTCCAGCGACCGCCTTCGGGATCGGCGCCGTCCATCAGCAGGCCCGTCTCGCGGCGCATCTCGCGATAGAAATACTCCATTCTCAGTTCGCGCTTGTCGGCGGCCCAGCGTCGAAAACGGGCATGGGAACAGATGAAGCGCCGGTCCTCGCGGATCTCGACCGGCAGGCCGGCGGTCGCGGCGAAGGCCGCGAAGGCTTCGGCCAGCCTGACTTCGCCGGGCTCGGTGATCACGACGCGGGCATAGGCGTCGTGCGTAAGGGCGCGATGCAGTTCGCCTATGATGGAATGCGTGTTGTCGGGGTCGTCGATGCGGACATAGCGAACCGTCACGCCTCGCGCCGTCAGCCGGTTCGCGTGCGCTCGCATGGCGGCGAAGGTCAGCGCGATCTTCTGCTTGTGATGACGCACATAGGTCGCCTCGTCCCGCACCTCCGCCATCAGCACGACGTCGCGCGTCGCCTCCAGATCAGTCAGGCCGGCAAGGCTGTCTGAAAGCTGATCGCCGAGCACCAGCCGCAGAACCCTCACGTCATCCACCCGCGTCATGACGGCATCGACGAAGGACGGACAGGCTTGCCCGCCTCTTCGAGGGGCGTCTTTCGGGAGGCGCAACGCGCGCTGCAGTAGATCACGTTCGGCCAGTCTCTTTGCCATTTCTTGCGCCACGCGAAGGGCCTGGCGCAGACGGGGCAGGTCTTGGAAGGCAGGTCCTTCTTCTGAACTCGCCGCATCCAAGTCACCTTCCGCCCTGCAAGAGGGGTCCCGCCTCAGTCGGGCTTTATTACGCTCCAGCCCTTGGTTGGATCAGGTCTAGCCGCCTCCATTCAGCGGACCGTCGGGGAAGGGGCGGCTTTGGGGCCTGTCGAGGGGCCCTTTCTCGTCACGAGGAGGAGGCCTCAGAGGACCGGCCCCGCGTCTTCCAGAGCGACCACAACACCCCGGCGGCCAAGATGAAGGCCGTGATGGCCAGCGACCATTCCGCAGGAAACTTCTCCCAGCCCAAGAGGTCGGCCACAAAAACCTTGCCGCCTATGAACACCAGCAGCACGGCCAGCGCCTGCTTGAGATAGGCGAAGCGGTGGATGATGGCGGCGAGCGCGAAATAGAGCGCCCGGAGCCCCAGGATGGCGAAGATGTTCGAGGTGTAGACGATGTAGGGGTCAGTGGTGATGGCGAAAATCGCCGGCACCGAGTCCACAGCGAAGATCACGTCCGCGATCTCGATCATCACCAGCGCCAGGAACAGCGGCGTGGCCCAGAGGGCCGAGCGTCCGGTCTTCGGGTGCGGCTCCCGCACGAAGAACCTCTGGCCGTGCAGTTGGTCGGTGATTCTGAGATGCCCGCGCATCCACTTCACCAGCGGATTGGCGCCCACGTCGGCATGTCCGTCGCCGGCGAAAAACATCTTGATGCCGGTGAAGATCAGGAAGGCGGCGAAGATGTAGAGCACCCAGCCGTACTGGCTGACCAGGGCCGCGCCTGCGCCGATCATGATGGCCCTGAGTACGATTACGCCCAGGATGCCCCAGAAAAGCACCCGGTGCTGCAGCGACCTCGGAATAGCGAAGTAGCCGAAGATCATGGCGATGACGAAGACGTTGTCCATCGCCAGCGACTTCTCGATCGCGAAGCCTGTCAGGTATTCCATGCCCGACTGGCTGCCCAGCTCCCGCCAGACCCAGCCGCCGAAAAGGAGCGCGACGGCGATGTACATGCTGGAGAGCAAGAGGCTCTCACGCACGCCGATCTCGTGCTGGTCGCGGTGAAGGACGCCCAGGTCCAGCAACAGCAGCGCCACGACCACGCCCATGAACGCCAGCCACATCCAGGCCGGCTTGCCCAGCCATTCGGTCAGGAAGAAAGTCATCAGGTCCATAAGGACACCCCTTGTTCAAGGAGCGACCCCGGCGCGCAATTTGGGGGATCGACCAGAAAGGGGTAGTCGCGCACCGAGATCACTCGATGCGGTCCGACATCACGTCTGCCATCAGACGTCAGAGGGGCCCGGTCCGCTGATCCATAATTTATCCGGTCCGCACTTTTCCGACAAGCCGAAACCGATGCGGGGCGGCGGCGCCCTCGAGCGAGAGCGGCCAGGCGCCGGTCTGGGCTGTTCCGCGCCCGGCGTCCTATCGGCCAAGCGAGGCGCCTGGGACCGCCTTTGCGCCGTCCCAGGCGGAAACCCCTCAGTAGGTGTAGGTCAGGTCGACGCCCCACATTCTGGGTTCGGTGATGTTCACGAACGGGGTGCCCAAGGTGGTGGCGGTGATGTTGTTCACGCCGGTCACATACTGGTTGTCGAACAGGTTATTGACGTAGAAACCGACCTGATAGCGCTCGTCCGCATTGCGCCAGTACAGACGAACGTCCGTTCGGTTCTGCGCCTCGGAGGGATCGAACCAGGGGGTCTGAAGGCAAGAACCCTGACCCGTGGACGTCTTGTTGCAGCGACCTTCGCCGCGATAGGCGTGGATCAGCTGCATGTCGAGCGAGCCGGCGGCGCCGAGGTCGCGGCGATAGGAGGCGCCCGCCGCCGCTGACCATAGCGGTTCGCCCGTCGGCTGGCCGGCCAGATCGCCGTCGTCGGTCATTTTTCGCTTGTAGGTGGCGTCGATGTACTGGGCGTTGGCGAACAGGTTCAGGCCGTCCAGAGGCTGCACGTCCAGTTGCATGTCGAGGCCCCAGGCGGTGTCGTCGCTGGTCTCGACCAGATACTGCGGCACATTGGACCCCGCCGGCGTGACCAGCCGGATCGATTGCTTGCCGTCGTAGTCATACTGGAAGGCCGAGATATTGAAGCGGGCGTTGGGGCCCAGGCTGCTCTTCAGCCCTATCTCGAAATTCTGCACGTCTTCATTGTCGAAGCGCGAGGCGACCTCGACGCTGTTGAAGCCCCCGGCCTTGTAACCCTTGGCGTAGGAGAAGAAGACCATGGCGTTGTCGGTCAGGTGATAGTCCGCGACGAAGCGCGGGCTGAGGTCGGACCAGGAGTCGGACAGCTTGCAGGCTACGCCTTCCTGGACCGTGACGCCGTTGTCGCACTGAACCCCCGCCAGGCCGGACAGGTCGAAGACGAAGTCGGAATACAGATAGCCCAGCGCCGGCCCCATGTAGGCGTCCAGCACGAAGTTGACCGTGGGGTCGTTGAGCACGGCGTCTAGTCCGGGCGCGACGCGCGGGCCGTTCAGCCACTGGAACGTCTTCTTGTCGCGGGTATAGCGCAGGCCGAACGTCAAGTTCAGGCGGTCGTTGGCGGCCCAGATGACGTCGGCGAACCCGGCGGTCGCGTCGAAATCGCCCTCGTTGATCATGTCCTCCTGCCAGCTGTGACCGAGGGTGCTGGCGGGGATTCCAGCCATGCCCAGGATCATGTCGGCCAGCGAGAACAGCGGCTGTCCGGCCGCATTGGTCAGGATGGTGTTGATGCTGTCGGTGGTGGCGTAGGTGTCGCTGCGCTGTTCGGCGTGTTCGCTGTAATAGCTGGCACCGGCGATCCAGTTGAACGCGCCGTGTTCGCCGGCGAAACGGAATTCCTGGTACCAGGACCGGTTCTTTTCGCGGTTGTTGGTGTCGAAATACAGATCCGGCCGGTTGGTGCCGTCCTCGTCCTCGCGGTTCTCGGTGCTGAAGCGGCGGGCCGAGGTCAGGGAGGTGAAGTCGATGTCGCCGAAGGCGTGAGTGATCGTCAGCGTGCCCTCGTCCAGGCGACGCGTCTCGTGGTTGTCGATGACGTCATTGCGGATTCCGGCCTTGAACGGGTTCAGATAGTCCGCCGGATTCGACGGAAAGGCCGGCAAACCCGGTGCGGCGGGCAGGCGGGCGACGCCGATCGCCGGGCGGGCGTCCTGATCGATCTCGTCATGGGTCCAGCTGAGGATCATCTGCGTCTGGGGACCGATATCCCAGCGCAGGGCTGCACGCGCCGCCCAGTTGTCCTCGCGGTCATAGTACTGGCCGGTGGCCTCATCGATGAGCCAGCCGTCGCGGCGGTTCACCAGGGCGTTCACCCGCAGGGCCAGGGCGTCGTTGATCGGCAGATTGACCAGACCTTCGAAGCGACGCTTGTCATATTCGCCCAGCCGGACGCCGAGGCGGGCTTCGAATTCGTCGCTGGGCTTGTTGGTGGTGATGGACACGGCGCCGGCGGCGCTGTTGCGGCCGAACAGGGTGCCTTGCGGCCCTTTCAGCACCTCGATCCGGGCCACGTCGCTGAACGCCAGCAGGCCGGCGCCCGAGCGCGCCGCATAGACGCCGTCGACATAGACGCCCACCGCCGGGTCGGTGCCGACGCCGAAGTCCGACGTCGAGACCCCGCGAATGCTGTACTTGGCCTGGGTCGGACTGGTGTTCGACACCGAGAGGCCCGGCACGAAGGCGGAGATGTCGCCCATGTCGTCCGCCGCCAGCGATTCCAGGGTCTTGGCCGTGACGACGCTGACCGTGATCGGGACTTCCTGCAGGCTCTGTTCGCGCCGTTGCGCGGTGACGACGACATCATCGAGGGTCGTGGCCTCCTGCGCCGTCGCCAGACCCGGCGCGGCCAGGGCGGCCAGCGCCACGCTCCCCGCCAGCGTCGCCTTGCGACAGTGCTCCATCTTGATCATCGCAGCCCCTCCCAAAGCCCCGTTTCTCAAACTTCAAGAAACAGAATATTATTCCGTTTGACAAGAGGCTGTGGCTCGATGCGGCGTATGGAAAGGCGTCAAGTCATGTTAGACGGCCTGCAGACTGGAATGGAGGGCGGCAGTGACCTCGCGCGCGTCGCAAGAAATCATCACCACGCTGGAACGCCGCGCCGCGCCGATGCAGCAACGTGCGCGCGATAGAATCACCCGGGTGCTGGCGGCGACCGAGAAGCTCCTGGCCTCGACCTCCGTCGATACGATCACCACCAGCGCCATCGCGGCTGAAGCCAATGTGCCGGTCAGCTCGATCTATCGCTACTTCCCGAACGTCTTCGCCATCTACAAGGAGCTGTTCGAGACCCTGGTGGCGCAACTGCACGCCCGCATTGCGGAGATCATGGAGAACCCCGAGTTCACGTCATGGCGCGAGCGCCATCTGCAGGTGATGCGGACCCTGCGCAAGATGCTGGACGAGGACCCCGCCTATCGCCCCCTGTTCCATCTGATGCTGACGACGCGCGAACTGCGGATCGTCAAGGAACAGGCCAATGCCCAGATCGCGGCCTATCTGGCGGCGCGGTGGGAACAGGGGCTGGACGGCTTCCAGGGCGACGCGCCCCTGGCCGTCGCCCGCATGGCAACCGAGATCTTCACCTCGTTTGAAACCCTGACCAGCGGCGAGGCCCAGTCGGAATGGACCGACCGTCTGTTCGCGGAGGCGACCGTGGCGCTGGAGCGTTATCTGTCAGCCTATCTGCAGGACTGATCCGGGGCAGACGGCTCAGGCCATGCGTCGGAAAAGCGCCAGCTTGCCCGGGGTGAAGGGCGGATAGCGGATGCTGGCGTCCAGGGCGAAGCCTCGCTTCAGCACGGCGCGCCGATGGCTGAAGGCCTCGAAACTGTAGCGTCCGTGGTAGGCGCCCATGCCGCTGGCCCCCACGCCCCCGAACGGCAGGTTCGGATTGGCCATGAAGATCACAGCATCGTTGATGGTGGCCGAGCCGGATCGCGTGGCGGCGATGATCCGGTCAACCGTCGCCTTGTTCCGGGTGAAGGCGTAGAGCGCCAGGGCAGGCGCGCGGGCGTTGATCGCCGCCAGGGGTTCGTCCAGCGTCTGATAGGGCAGGACCGGCAGGATCGGACCGAAGATCTCCTCGGCCAGAACCGGCGCATCGGCCGCGACATCCGTCAGGATGGTGGGCGCGACATAGCAGGCGTCGACATCGGCCTGGCCGCCCGTGACGGCGCGGCCGTCGGCCAGCAGGCGCTGCAGGCGTGCGGCGTGACGCACGTTGATGATGCGGCCGTAGTCGGGGCTCTGTCGTGGATCGGGGCCGAACATGGCCGTGACCGCGCGCTTCAGCTCCTCCAGCAAGCGGGCCTCGACCGAGGCGGCGACATAGACGTGATCCGGCGCGACGCAGATCTGGCCGGCGTTCAGGAACCGGCCCCAGACGATGCGCCGGGCGGCCACCGTCAGGTCGGCGGTTTCATCGACGATGCAGGCGTTCTGCCCGCCCAGCTCCAGCACGACTGGGGTCAGATGTCGGGCGGCGGCCTCCATGACGATCCGACCGACCCGCTCGCCGCCCGTATAGAAGATCAGGTCGAAACGCTGCTCCAATAGGGCTGTCGAGACTGCGGCGTCCCCCTCGACCACGGCGAAGGCGCGCGGGTCCAGATAGCGCTCCACCAGACGCTTCAGCAGGGCGGAGGACTGGACCGCCATCTCGGAAGGCTTGATGACCGCGCAGTTGCCCGCCGCGATGGCCCCGACCAGAGGGGCCAGCACCAGCTGGAAGGGATAGTTCCACGCCCCGATGATCAGGGTCACGCCGTAGGGCGCCGACTCGATAAAGCTCTTGCCGGGTTGGATCGCCAGGGGGGTGCGGGTCCGCTGGGGGCGGCTCCAGCGGCCCAGATGCTTGCGCGCGAGGGCCGCCTCGCTGGAGACCAGGTCGATCTCGGCCGTACAGGCCTCGGCGAACGGCTTGCCCAGATCCGCCTTCAGCGCAGAAGCGATCTCCGCTTCGTTCTCGACCATCATCCGTTCGAGGGCGGCGAGCTGGGCGCGGCGCCAGGCCAGGTCGCGCGTCAGGCCGCTGTCGAAGGCGGCCCGGAGGCGATCCAGGATCGCGGGGATCTGAGGGTCAGGGGTCTGAGGGGCAGGGGTCTGGTGCACAGGGGTCTGGGCCGCGTCTAACGACATGATCCCTCCAGTGAATCGATCCAGGACCGGATCAGGGCGACGCCCTCGTCATGGCGGGTCGAGCGGCCGATCTCGGGCATCATGACGGCCGGATGGGTCGAGTCCATGCGGTAGGCCATGATGGATTCATCCGCCTTGCCCGGCACGATGTCGAACCGCAGGTTCCCCGTGCCCGCGCCCGCCGCGACGGGCGGTTTGCACAGGCCGGCGGACCCAGACAGCGGCGAGGGCGCATCCAGATAAAGCCCCGAGGTGGCGGCGGCGCCCTTGGGGTTGTGGCAATGGCCGCAGTTGACGTCGAGATAGGCCCTGGCGCGGGCCTCGGTCGATGCGGCGGCGTCTGTCCAGGACACCTGGAGCGGCGCCTGGCCCGGATCGGCGACGCCCTTCAGATAGCCCATGGCGGTCAGGCGGCTCAGCTGGTTTTCCGTCCTGTCCGAATAGGCGAAGTCGCGGTTAAGCAGACGGGCCTTGGGGCCGATGGGCTGGATTTCGCGGGTGGCGACATTGGTCGCATGGCAGGCCGAGCACTGGGTCGCATTGGGGACGATGTAGGAGAAGGTTTCGTCCTTGCCGTCCGAGCCCGTCATCGTCAGGGGGACCGCGGCGCCGACGCGGTGCAGGACGGCGTCGGTCTGGGCCTCGTTCCAGAGATAAGTCAGGGCGGTCCATCCCTCGGGCCGGCGGATCAGCAGGCGGGTTTCGATCATGCGAACCTGCTTGAGCTTCAGGCCGTCGCCATCATGGAATTGCCTGGGGTCCGCCTGTTGCAGCACGCGACCCTTGGCGCCGGTCGGGTAGAAGAAGGTCTTGGTGATGACCGTGCCGACCGGGAAGGACAGCGCGTCGTCCGGCGTGTAACCGGCCGAAACGCCCGGCGGCATCCAGATGGTCCGCAGCTTCTGCGCATAGTCGGTGAACAGCGGCGTGGTCAGGTCATACGGCGTGACCCGGGCGCCGAGGACCAGAGCCCCGTCCGATGTCTGAACCATGCCCCATTCCCGAAGGGATTTGGGATTGTCGGCCTCGAAATAGGTCGGCTCCGCCAGAGGCTGGGCCGGGGGCGGAGGCTTGGAGCAGCCTGCTGCTCCGATCAGGAGCAGCAGGCCCAGCGAGAGCAGGTGAAGCGGTTTCATGGCCCGTGTCAGGCTTGCGGCAGGACGACCGGCTTGAGCCGGGGCAGGGTGCAGCGGTGCGGCGTGATGTCGGTGTTGGGCTTGGCGTATTTGTTGGGCCCGTCGACGTTCAGGATTCCGGCGTCGCCGTTGTCGATGCAGATCCGCAGGTCAGCGGGCAACTGGCCGTTCACCAGCTTCTTCGGATTGACATAGCCGTCCCACAGGATGTCGGGGAAGCGGCCGGTGGGGCCGAATTTGGCGATGCGCAGGGCCTGGAAATCCATGCCGTCCGGCGCATTGCCGCCGCCGCTGAAGCGGTTGTCCTTGATCAGGATGGCCTCGGGATAGGGGTCGAAGTCCGCGCTCATGGCGCCGTCGGAATAGCCGGCGGAGAACAGGGCCGAGATGATGATGTTGGCCGTCTTGTTGTCGGCGATCTCATTGTCGAAGATCTCGACCTGATCGTTGGAGTTGACGATCACGCCCGTGCCTGCGGGCACGCTGGCGACCGGGGTGCCGGCGTGGCCGAAGTTGCGCGTGTTGTTGGCGATCGCGCGGTTGTTATAAACGCGCGTCCGATAGCCGGCCTGCTGAAGCTGGGGCATGTTGAAGACCAGAATGCCGCCGGTGTTGTTGGTCGCCAGGTTTTCATAGACGTCCGCGTCGATGCAGTTCTCGATCTCGATGCCGGCCACGTTGAACTCGGCGCGGTTGCGGCGGACCACCACATTCTGCGACTGGCCGACATAGATGCCGGCGTCGGAGGCGCCGATCGCCACGCTGTCCTCGATCAGGACATTCTTGGTCTGAACCGGATAGATGCCGTAGGCGCCGTTTTCCGTCTTGGGGCCCTGGGTCCATTCCGTGCGGATCTTGCGCACGATGATGTTCTCGCCCTTGTTGATCTTGATGGCGTCGCCCTTGGTGTCCTCGATCGCCAGGTTTTCGATGGTGAAGTTGCTGGCGGTGACCAGCAGCCCCTGGGCGCCGGCCGCCTGGTTGCGGAAGTTCAGGATGGTCTTGTCCATGCCCTGGCCTCGAATGGTCACGCCGTCGACCACGAGGCTCAACTCAGTATCGATGGCGAAGACGCCGGCGGGGATCTCGATCACCGCGCCCGGCTTGGCGTCCATCAACAGCTCCATCAGTTCGTTCTGATAGGTGGTGTTCGCCTTGCTGAGGTCCGTGCCCTTCTCGGCCGGTTTCGACCCGCAGGCGCTCAGAAACAATATCGCCGCGACCGGCAGCCAGATGCGCATTTTCATGATGTCCCCTCCAGAACGCTCGTGAGTGTTCGCCCAGCCCAAGGCTTTCACAAGGTTCATTACGTCGCAAGAAGAAAATGAAACTGTTTCTGTTTTTGGCTACGCTCGACGAATCGTCGGGGTTGTCTCGATGGCCTTCGTCGCCATGACCTTCGCTCCCGCGCCGCAGTTTCGGCTCGGAAAGGCGTTGCTTTACGTAGGAGCAGGCGGCCACGAATGTGATTTTTCCGCGCGCGCCGCCATTGGGTCGCGCTTCCATCTACAGGGTCGCCTGACCCTTTCGTCCAGGGATGAAGCCCTATGCTGACCGCATCCGCACCGCCACGGTTCGCCATGATCGGCGGCGTTCGTATCCCCTTTTGGCGGCCCAGCGCCGCCTGGGCCGTTGGGGCGAACCGGGACCGGCTGACCGCCGCCCTGCGCGTCCATTGTCGCGAGGCGGCCGCAGGGCGCCGGTCGGCGTGGGCGGTCGAGAAATGAGCGCCGTGACTGATTCCGCTGACGACCTGGACCAACTGTGGGCCGAGCGTTTCTGGACGAAATTCTATCACAAGGGCGTGCCCCGCTGCATTGAGGACGAGCTGGCGCGCTGGACGTCGGTCCCTCAGTTGTTCGAGGCGGATGCGCTGAAGTTCGCCGGCCGGCCCGGCTTCGTCAGCCTGGGTTCGGCAGTGACCTACGGCGATATGCTGAAGGCGGCCAAGAGCTTCGGCGCGTGGTTGCAGTCGATCGGCGTGCAGCCGGGCGAGCGGGTGGCGCTGATGATGCCGAACTGCCTGCAGTATCCGGCGGCCCTGTTCGGCGCGCTGTTCGCCGGCGCCATCGTGGTCAACGTCAATCCGCTCTACACCCCGCGCGAGTTGAACCATCAGCTCAAGGACAGCGGGGCAGTCGTCCTGGTGGTCATGGACATGTTCGCCGCCACGGTGGAGCAGGCGCGCGAAGGGACCGATCTTCGGCATGTCGTCGTCACCGCCATGGGCGACATGATGGGCGGCCTGAAGGGCGTCGCCGTCAGCGCCATGATGCGTCATGTGCAGAAGATGGTTCCGACCTATCGCCTGCCGGGCGCGCATCGGTGGACGCGCCTGATGGCCAAGGCGCGGCGAATGAGCTTGCAGCCGGCGCCGATCAGTCCCGAGGACATCGCCTTCCTGCAATATACGGGGGGAACGTCAGGCGTGGCGAAGGGGGCGATGCTGACCCATCGCAACATCCTGGCCAACACGATTCAGGGGCGGGTCTGGCTGCTGGATCAGATTGATCAGACACGGCCTTTAGGCAATGTCACCATGCTGCCGCTGTACCATATCTTCTCGCTGACCGCGAACCTGATGATGTTCACCGGGGCGGGCGGGCGCAACATCCTGATCGCCAATCCGCGCGACGCCAAGCGGGTGGAATGGATCCTGCGCAAGGAGCGCTTCGTGGCCATGACCGGGCTGAACACCCTGTTCGTCAGCCTGATGAAAAGCCAGGCGTTTCGAGAGCGCGACTTTTCGGATCTGAAGCTGACCATCGCCGGCGGCATGGCGACCCAGAGCGTCGTGGCCCAGGAGTGGCAGGCGGTGACGGGCGCGCCGCTGATCGACGGCTATGGACTGACGGAGACGTCGCCGGTGGTATGCATCGGGCGCGTCGATCTGGAGCATCAGGAGGGGATGGGCTTCGACGGAACGGTCGGCCTGCCGGTGCCCTCGACCGAGGTTCGCATGCGTCGCGAGGACGGCAGCTGGGCCGGGATCGGCGAAGAGGGAGAGCTGCATGTGCGCGGCCCCCAGGTGATGCTGGGCTATTGGAAACGGCCCGACGAGACGTCCAGGGTGCTGTCGGACGACGGCTGGCTGGCGACGGGGGACGTCGGGGTGATGCAGGCGGACGGGCGCGTGCGTCTGGTGGACCGGATCAAGGACATGATCCTGGTGTCCGGCTTCAACGTCTATCCGGGCGAGATCGAGGATGTGGTCGCCAGCCATCCGCTGGTCGAGGAGGTCGCCGCCGTCGGCGTGCCGGATGCGGCGCAGGGCGAGCGGATCAAGATCATCGTCGTGCCGCGATCGCCTGAGTTGACGAAGGAGATGCTGATCGCCCACTGCCGCGCGCAACTGACCGGCTACAAGGTGCCGCGCATCGTCGAGTTCCGCAGCGAACCCCTGCCTAAGACGGCGGTGGGCAAGGTGCTGCGTCGCGAACTGCGCGGCTGATCGCGTTCAGCCTGCGACGGCTGTTGCGCGGTAGCGGGTGATCAGCAGGCCGAACGCCGCCGCCAGGGGAAACATCAGCACGCCATAGACGGCGCCCGGCAGGGTCATCTCCGGGCTGCGCAGCACCGATTGGGCGATGACGATGGCGAGGGTGGCGTTGTGCAGCCCGACCTCGAAGGCGCTGGCGATGGCCTGCGGGCGTTCGATCTTCAGCAGGCGCGGCACGGCGAAACCTATGCCCAGGCTGAACAGGCAGAACAGGATGACGATCCCCGCCAGGGCCTGGAAGTTGGCGAGCAGCACATCCAGGCTGGACGCCGCCGCGCCCAGGATCACCAGGGTCAGGATCACGATGGAGGCGATCCGCACCGGCTTGTCCATCGCCTGGGCGAAGCCGGGTTTCAGACCGCGCACCAGCATCCCCAGAGCCACGGGAACCAGCACGATCATGAAGACCTCGAGGGTCTTGGTCAGCTGCAGGCCGACCTTCATGTCGCCGGGCTGGAAATGGGCCACGGCCAGGTTGACGATGACCGGCAGGGTCACGACGGCGATGACGGAGTTGATCGCTGTCAGGCTGATGTTGAGGGCCACATCGCCGCGGAACAGGTGGCTATAGAGATTGGCCGTTGTCCCGCCCGGCGAGGCCGCCAGCAGCATCATGCCGACCGCCAGAAGCGGCGGCAACTGGAACGCCAGCACCAGGGCGAAGCAGATCGCCGGCAGCAGAAGCAGCTGACAGGCCAGGGCCACCGCCGCCGCCTTCGGCTGTCGGCCCACCCGGACGAAATCGGAGGGCGTCAAACCCAGGCCCAGGCCGAACATGATGATGCCCAGCGCGATCGGCAGCCCGATCAGGGTCAACGGCGAGCCCATAGGTCATTCCCCCTGTCGTCAGGTCCGCCCTGACAGCGCCCCTTCCGCCGCCGAGCCCGGAAGCTTCGCCAGCGGTATGGAGACCTTCCAGCACGGGGGCGTCGCGCGTCAAGACGGTTCGGAACAGGGCTGGAATCCGGCTAGAACGCCTTTCCTCAAGGCGAGCGGGCGCGGCCCGTGCTTGCTTGACGCAACGGCGGCGCGTCAGGATCGTTGGGGCCGGACGTGATACGGGGTGAAGCGATGGTGATCAGTGGGGTCGGGCTGTGCGTCGCGCTGGCTGCGGGGCCGATGGCGAGCAGCCAGGAGGCGGAGCGGCAGGCTCAACTGACCGCATCTGCGCCTCGAAACGCCGAGGCGTCCCGCACCCCGCTGAGCTATGCAGAGGCTGAGGCGCGGCTGCGTGCGACGTCCAGCCTGAACCGGGCGGCGGGCTATGCGGTAGAGGCGGCGGAGGCTCAGGCGCGCGCCGCAGACGGCCTGAACCGGCCGACGGTGTCGCTGGACGCTCAGCTGATCCGCTATCGCAAGACGTTCGACCTGTCGCTGGGCGAGCCGCTGGACCGGGCGCAGTCCGACATCAGCGCGGCCATTCCGGGTTTGATTTCAGGTCTGCCGGGCGTGCCGGGCGATGTTCTGGGCGTCGTGGAGCAGAGGCTGCAGGCGGCTCTGCCAGAGATTTTCGCCGCCCTGCCGCACGATATCCGGCTGCAGGTGGACGACACGACGTTTCGCCCGACGGTGACGGCGCTTCAGCCGATCTATACCGGCGGCGCCATTCCGGCCCTGCGTCGGGCGGCGGAGGCCAATCTGGATCTGGCCGAAGCCAAGCGTCGCGAAGCCGTCGATCTGGAAGGCGTCGGGCTGGCCCAGGCCTATTTCAGCCAGGTGCTGGCGGCGGAGGCGCTGAAGATCGCCATCGAAACGCGCGACGGCTTTGATCTGCATCTGGACAACGCGCGCCGCATGGAGAGCGAGGGGTTCCTCAGCCGCGCCCAGACGCTTCAGGTCGAGGTGGCGCGCGACGCCGCCCAGCGTCAGGTCAACCGCGCCGAACTGGAGCATGAAAACGCCGTCGCCTCGCTGGCGCGCGTGACGGACCTTGAGGACGGGGCGACGCCGACCACGCCCCTGTTCGTCAACCGCGGCCCGGTGGGACCGGCCGACCTGTTTGTGGACAGCGCGGGGCAGTCGAACGCGCGGGTCATTCAGGCGCAGGCGGGGCGCGATCTGGCCGAGGCGGGGGCGGATCTGGCCGCCTCGCGGCTGAAGCCGTCGGTGTTCGCCTTCGGGACCTATAATCTGAACCCCGATGATGCCCTGCCGACCGAGCCGGACTGGGCCTTTGGGCTGGGCGCGCGCTACACCCTGATGTCTTCGGTGGACCGGCGACGGCTGCTCGGCGCCGCGCGCGCCCAGGCCTCGGCGGCGTCTCAGATGGAGCGCAAGGCCCGCGACGACGCCCGGCTGATGGTCACGCGCGCCTATAATCAGGTCGATCTGGCCCGGCGGCAGTTCCTGAGCATGGACAGCAGTATGGAGGCCGCGCGCGAAAATCTGCGCGTGCAGGAGGTCGGCTTCCGCGAGGGCGAGGCGACGGCCGCCTCGGTGATCGACGCCCGCAACCTGTTGGGAACCGCGCGCCTGCAACGGGCGGCTGCGGCCTATGAATACGACCTGAGCCTGGCGGCGCTGCTGGCGGCGTCGGGCAACGGCCAGACCCTGAACGATTATCTGCAACGCGACGACCGGATCAGCGCCCCATGACTCAGCGCCCCATGAGCGAGACGCCTTCTTCGGCCTATACGCCGCCCAAACCCGCCGAGGCGCCGCCGCCGAAACCGCGCCGTCCGCTTCTGCCGTTGATCGTCGCGGCGGGGGTGGCGCTGCTGCTGGTCTTCATCGTCGTGGGTCTGTTCCTGGCCGCCCGTCCGGCGCCGAATCAGGTTCAGGGCATGGTCGAGGCCGAGACCTTCACCGTCGCCACCAAGGTGCCCAGCCGCGTCGAACGCTTCATGGCCGCCGAGGGCGATCAGGTGACGGCCGGGCAGGAACTGGCGCTGATGAGCAGCCCCGAGGTCGAGGCCAAGGACGCCCAGGCCCGCGCCCTGCTGCAGTCGACGCAGGCCATCCAGTCCATGAGCCGCGAGGGCGCCCGCGTCGAGGACGTGCAGACGGTCGAGTCCATCTGGCGCGCGTCACAGGCGACGGCTCGTCTGGCCGATCAGACCGCGCGCCGGGCCGAAAACCTGTTCGCCGAGGGCGTCATTTCCGCCCAGCGCCGAGATGAGGCGGTGGCCGCCCGCGCCGCTACGGCGTCTCAGTCCGAGGCCGCGCGCCAGCAGTATCTGAAGGCGCAGGCCGGAACCCGTCAGCAAGAGAAGTCGGTCGCCGACGCCAATGTCAGCGGCGCCCGCGCCGCCGTCGCCGAGGTCGAAAGCCTGCAGGGCGAGACCCGCCTGACCGCTCCGCATGGGGGTGAGGTGTCGAAACGCTTCGCCAATGTCGGAGAGCTGGTGCTGACGGGGGTGCCGGTGTTCACCATCGTCGATACGTCTGATCCGTGGGTCGCCTTCAGCGTGCGCGAGGATCAGTTCCGCGATCTGAAGATCGGCGCCACCGTGCGCGGCGACGTGCCGGCGCTGGGCGTCAAAGGCGCGGCTTTCCGCGTCACCGCCATCAGCCCGCAGGGCGAGTTCGCCACCTGGCGCTCGACCCGGCAGTCCAGCGGCTATGATGTCCGCAGCTTCCAGGTGAAGGCCAAGCCTGTCCGGCCGATCGAGGGCCTGCGGCCGGGCATGAGCGTCCTGTTCGACTGGTCGGCGCGATGAAGGGCGGGGCGGCCGTCTTTCTTGCGGCCGTTCAGGACGAGGCGCGGCGGCTGGCGACCCGGCCGTGGGACGCCTTCGTCGCCTTCGGCCTGCCGCTGATCCTGCTGGCGGTGATCGCGGCCATGCTGGCGCCCGGCGTGATCCGTCAGGCCCCGGTCGCCGTGGTGGATCAGGACAACTCGGCCTTCAGCCGGGCGGCGATCCGCAACATGGAGGCCAGCCCCGGCGTGCGGGTGGCCCATGCCCCGGCGACGGTGGATGAGGCCGTGGCCCTGATGCGGCGCGGCGAGGTCTACAGCATCGCGCACTTTCCCTCGGGCTTCAGCGAAGGCGCCTTCCGTCGTCCGGAGCAGGTGACGGTGTCGTTCAACGGCGCCTTCCAGACCGTCGGCGCCCTGTCAGCCCTGGGGCAGTCGGCGGCCATCGCCTCGGCCGCCGCGCCGCGGCTGGAGGAGCGCGCGCGCCAGATGGGCCTGCCCGCCACGGCGCTGGAGCCGCCGGTGGTTCAGGTGTCGATCATCGGCAATCCGCAGTTGAGTTTCGAACTGTTCCTCGGCGGCCTGCTGGCGCCCGGCGTGCTGCATCTGCTGGCGGCCTGTTCAGCGGTGCTGGCGGTGGGGCGGCTGATGCAGGGCGGCTCCTTCCAGACCTTCAGGGCCCAGAACGACGGGCGGACGACGGTGGCTCTGCTCGGGACGCTGATCCCGCATTTCGTCATCTTCACCCTGTGGGGGCTGGCGTGGATCGGCTGGCTGTGCGGGATCAGGGGCTGGGGCGTGGCGGGGTCGTTGCCCTTGCTGCTGCTGGGCGTGGTCGCCCTGATGGCCGTCAGCGTCGCCCTGTCGGCCCTGCTGGTCGCCTTGCTGGGGGACATCGACATGGCCTTCTCGGGCACCGCCATCTATTCGGGCGCGGCCATCGCCTTCTCGAACGGCACCCTGCCGCTGGATCACGGGCCGCGGTTCGCTCGGATCTGGAGCGACATCCTGCCCTACACCCACTATCTGCGGCTGCAGACCGGCCAGATGGTGACAGGCGCAGCGCCCGGCGGGGCCTGGCGCGACCTGGCGATTCTGAGCGTTGTCGCCGTGATCGCCCTGATCCTGGCCGCCGTGCTGGTCGGCCTGCGCGCCCGCCGCGCGCCCAAGGCCGAAGCGCTGGCCTTCCCCCTGCCCGAACAGGGCGTGGGCGTCGCCTTCATCGCCACCTTCCGCAATCTGCCGCGCGCCCGGCCTGTCAGCAGCCTGCTGATCCTGGCTGTGGTTCTGTACGCCTTCTACTATCCGGCGGCCTATGCCGGGCAGGCGGCGACGGGGCTGCCGGTCGCCGTGGTGACGCCGACGCAGAGCGCCCTGACCCGCGCCCTGGTCGAAGACCTCAACGCCTCCCACGCGGTCGAGGTCGCCGCCGTCCTCCCCTCGACCGCCGAAGCGTCCGACCTGATGCGGCGCGGCGTCGTCGACGGCGTGGTCATCCTGCCCGAGCGGTTCGAGGCCGATCTGGCGCGCGGCGCGCCCGACGGCGTGGCCGTCTGGCTGAACGGCGGCTATCTGGTCCGCGTCACCTCGGTCGGCAAGGCGGTCGCGGCCGCTGCGGCCCATGTCGCCGAGACGCGGCTGGAGGGCCTGCCTCAGGCCGCCCGCGCGGCAAAGCTGGTGCCGACGCTGAAGCAGGAGTCCCTGTTCAATCCGACGGAAGGGTATGGCGATTATGCTGTGCCGGCGGTCAGTCTGATCATTCTGCAGCAGACCCTGCTGCTGGGCGCCGGCGTTATCGCCGCCCTGCGCCGCGAGACCGGCGCGGCCCCCATGCGGCGCAGCGCAAAGCTGGGTCTGTGGTTGGCGCTCACGGCGATCGGCACGGCGTCCTGCTTGTTCTATTTCGGCTTCGTGTTCTGGGTGCAGGACTATCCGCGCGGCGGCGATCTAGGCGGGGTCGTCCTGTTGTCGCCCGTGTTCGCAGCCGGGGTCTCGGCGCTGGGGCTGCTGCTGGGCGGATTGTTCGATCGTCACGAGCGGGTCTTGCAGGTGCTGGTCGGAACCTCGGCGCCTCTTTTCTTTCTGGCGGGGGCGGCCTGGCCGCATTTCATGATGCCCAAGCTGCTGGTCTGGCTGGCTTACCTGTCGCCCTCGACCGCCGCCGTCCAGGCCTTTGTGCCGATGAACGCCATGGGCGCCAGTCTGGCGGAGGTCGCGCCTCAGGCGGCGGGGCTGGTGGCATTGGCGGCGATCTTCGGCGCCCTGTGGTTGCTGCTCGATCCGCCGCGTAGCAGCCTCGTCCGTCGCAGCGGTAAATGATTAGTTACAATTGACTAGTCCAAGATGAGTATCAACCTTGGGGATGTTGGCCTCTGGGGGGAGGTTTAAATGGCGAGATTGTGGCGATCAGCCGCAACTCCAGACATCGGAAGCGACAGTCTGGAATCTCGTTTAACAACCCATTCCCGGAGGCGAAGATGCGTACTTTGATGATCACTGCGGCCGCCACCGCCGCAGCAGCCCTGCTGGCTCTGCCCGGCGTTTCCAGCGCGCAAACCAATGTGACGGTCAGCACCAGCGTGACCAACTTCTGCGGCATCGGCCTGGCCAATGTGGCCGGCGGCAATGTCGCGGTGGCCAACGGCCAGCGCCAGAAAGTCACCACGCTGCGGATGTCGTGTAACGCCCCGACGGGCGCCAAGCTGACCTCCAGCGCCGCCAACGGCGACTTCAAGTCGGTCGACGGCGTGCTGATCAACTACGATTGGGACCTGGTGGTTCAGCAAGTGCCGACCCTGGGCTTCCCGGCTCAGGACACCTGGCCCGGCAGCCCGGCGATCGTCACCAACTCGGGCGGCTATAGCCAAGCCCTGGCTGACGGCATCTTCGCCGATCTGTTCCTGAACCTTTGCTACAACGTTCCGGGCGGCACCGGCGTCGGCGGCACGCAAGGCGACAACACCAACCCCGGTTCGACGGGCTGCGCGGCTGCGCCGTCTGGTCCGGGCGCGGCCACGGCCCCGGCCGGCACCTATACGGAGACCTTCACCTTTACGCTGAACCCGGCTTGATCGAGCCAGAACGGGGAGCCCGCAAGGCTCCCCGTTTTTCTTTCGCATTACTGCAGGGGAGATGCAGTTATGAGAGTTCAAGTCATCGCAGCTTCGGTGCTCTGTCTGATGATGGCCATGACGGCGCCGTCAGACACGCGCGCCATGGATGTCTCGCCGATGGTGGCCAAGATCACGCCTTCAGGAAGCGGATCCAGCTACCGACTGACCGTGCGCAACACCGCCACGGCGCCGGCCACGGTGGAGATAGAAGTTTATCGGATGAGGGTCGACGAAAACGGCGTCCGCAGCCTGGTCCCTGAAGAAGACGACATCGGCGTCTTCCCGGTGCAATCCGTCATCCCGCCCAATCGCGAACAGGTGGTGCAGGTGCGCTATCTCGGCGACAGCGGGCCGGAAGGAAAGATGTACCTGGTACGGGCGGCGCAACTGCCGATCAATATGCAGTCGATCACCGGCGAGGACGAGGCTGGAGCAGACGTCAAGCTGGCTTTCACGATCAACACCTATGTCTTCGTGGCGCCGACCAGCGCCAGGGCGGCGGTCGAGGTGACCTCCGTTTCCCGCGCGCCGAACGGCGACATTCTTCTGACGGCGCGAAACACGGGCGACGGCTTCGCCCATCTGCGCGAGGCGCGTTTCACGCTCAAGACGGCGGACGGGAAGACGCATGAGGTTCCTGCTGCCAATATTGATGTCGGAGAGGTTAGCGTGATGGCGGGCGGCGCCACGCGCAACATGCGTATCCCGGCTGCGCTGGCGGCTGACGCCAGCGGCGACGTGACCGCCTCGATCGTGCTGCTGTGAGATGTCCGGCCGCAAACGGATCTGGCGGCGCCTGGGCGCCGCGGCCTGCCTGGGCGGCAGCGTCGCCTCGGCCAGCAACGCCGAAGCGCCCTTCGCGGGGGATGAAGTCATCCGCACGGCGCGCAACTATTCCGAAGTCACCTACGGCGCCGCCGCCGTAGTCCCGGTCGAGCGAGACGCCCCTGACGTCCTGCTCGCCGCCGGCGCCGCGTCGAGTGTTCCCCCCGCGCTCGATGCGGCGGCCGGCGGACCCCAGGATCAGGCGCCCTCGGCCCGGCCGACGCCGGTGCTGAGCCCGATCCAGGGGCCGCTGACCCTCGATGGCCGCTATCTGGGCGACCTGGCGGGGGAGGTGGATCTGCAAGGCCAGGGGCTGGTCGACGCCGAGGGGCTGATGGACCTTCTGGGTCCCAGTCTGGCGCCCGCCCAGCGCGACCGGCTGAAGACGATCATCGCGTCGCAGAAGCGCGTCAACATGGCGGACCTGAGAGGCGAGGGCTTTTCCTTGAGCTTCGATCCACTGGCCCTGACCTTCGTAGCAGAACTGTCGGCCGGGGCGCGTGCGCGCCGGGACGTCAGCTTCAACCGTAACGAGTTGGTCGATCCGGCGGCCTTTGATCAGCCCGCCAATTTTTCGGCTGGCGCGAATATCACCATGGCTCAGCAGTATTCGCATTCGGAGAACAGCTTTGCGCCCCTGGCGGGCGGGGTGGACATGTTCGCCAACTTCGGCGGCTTCGACGGCGTGACGTTAACGGCAGGCGTCGACTACGACGGCTCATCCGATGAGCGCTGGCGCCGCCGCGAAATCCGCCTCACCAAGGATCTGTTCCAGTCGGCGGTGCGCCTGACCGCCGGCGAGTTCGCACCGCCGGTTGAGAGCTTCCAGGGTTCGCGACGATTTCTGGGCCTGTCGGCGGCGCGGGCCTATTCGACGATCCGACCGTTCCAGAACGTGCGGCCATCTGGGCGGCGCCAGTTCGTGCTGGATCGCCCCGCCCTGGTGGTGGTCGAGGTCAATGGCGTGATTATCGAGCGGCTGCGCCTGGACGCCGGGCCCTATTCACTGGGCGACTTTCCGTTCGGCCAGGGCGCCAACACCGTGCGCCTGCTGGTCGAGGACAATACGGGCCAGAGAGAGATCGCCGTGTTCGACCTGTTCGGCGGCGCAGGACTGCTGGACCCCGGCGTGCTGGATTTCGGCGTCTCGGCGGGCGTGCTGGAGGAGGGCGGATCGCTGGAATACGGCTCCGCCCTGGGCGCGTCGGGCTTTGTCCGCAAGGGGATAAGCGACGTGCTGACCCTGGGCGCCAACGCCCAGCTGGCCGAAGGACGTGGCCAGGCCGGCGGGCTGGCCGTATGGGGCAGCCGCCTCGGCCTGATCCAGGCGAGCGCCGCTGTCAGTCATAACGGCGACACGGGACGGCAGGGCTATATCGGCTCGATCGACTATCTGCGCGAGACGACGTTCGGCCGGGAAGCCGATCTTCGCCTTGTAGCGTCAATCCAGGCGACCAGCCGCTATTTCCAGAGCGCTTTCGAAACCAATGGCTTCAACCGTGAGAGATGGCGCGCCGCCGGCCAGGCGTTGTTGCGGTTCCGCGCCTATACGATGGGCTTTGGCGCAGCCTATGTGAAGGGGCGGGGCGAGCGGGATCGGACCGACCTCAATCTGAACTTCGGTCGCAGTTTCCGCCGTTTCGGCGTCAATATGACCGTGCAGCGCACGACCGCCCTGGACGGACGCGACGACACGCGGTTCGGCATCAACCTGACCACTCGTTTCGGCGGGCGGTGGAGCGGCGTGGCGCGTTACGATAGCCAGAACGACCTACGCGAGGTCGGCATTTCGCGCGCCTCGTCAGGCCGCCTGAACGATCTGAGCGGGGATCTGCGCTTCTCCGAAGACGGGACGCAGCAGACCATCGCCGGCGACCTGCGCTACATCAACAACCGCTTCGATGCGGAGATCATCTCAAACCGCCTGGTTTCGAACCTGAACGACGGCGAGACGCGGCAGGAGTCGCTGTGGCGGCTCTCGACCATGGTCGGTTATGCGAACGGCGCTTTCGGCATTGGCCGATCGGCGCGCGAAGGCTTCGTCATCGCCACCGGCCACCCGACATTGAAGGGCGCGCAGGTCAGCTTGACGGACTCCAGCGGCTATCCGGTCGCCAAAAGCGGCTGGTTCGGCCCGGCGCTGGCGGGCATTGATCGCGGCTATGGCGTCCGGCGCTACGAGTTGGAGGTCGATCCCTTGCCGGAGGGCTATGATCTCGGCGCCGGCGTGATCCAGGCCTTTCCTGGTTTCGGCAACGGCTATCGTTTTGTCGTCGGCAGCGACGCCTCACGCACGGCGCGGGGCTATCTGATATCGCCCGAGGGGCCGGTGGCCTTGATGGGCGGCCTGATCGTCCCGGCCGGTGCAAAGGACGACGCTCAGGGCAAGCCCTTCTTCACCAATCGCAACGGGCGTTTCATCGCCGACGGCCTGGCCCCCGGACAATATCGACTGGTGATCAAGGGGCGAACGGTGGGCGAATTTGTCATTCCGGACAACGCGGAAGGAGTAAGCGATGTGGGAGAAATCAAAACCCCTGGCCCGGTGTCATAGGGCGCAAGGGCGGCTGATGATCGGGACAGCGGGCCTGCTTGCGGCTGCAGCCTTGGCGTCCAGCGTCTCGGCCCAGACATGCGAGCTGGCGGCGCGGGACGGGCCGCAGACGGTGCGGATCGAGTACAACCCCTTCGACATCGGACCTTCGTCCGGAGCGCTGGACATCAACCTGGAGAACCGGGGCGACGCCGCCTGCGATGTGCGGATGTCGTTCACCGACGACGTCGGCGTTGAGGTCACCAGCGTAGTCCTGGGTAATGTGGGCGTGCAATTCCGGCCGCGTGAGGCGTCGGGCGTGCAGATGGCCGATGTGCAGACAGCCGTGTTCCAATATCAGCTCGCTCCGGGCGCCAAGGGGCAGGCCCAGTTCGACGCCGCTGTGGTGCAGGGAGCGGTGGCCGACGCCGGCGAATACGGCGTGAACCTGCGTCTGGTCGTGAAGACGGCGGACGGCGAACCGATCGGAGCGCCGATCCCGGTGCGGCTGATCCTTCAAGCGACGCCGAGGGCGCAACTGAATCTGGCGGGCGCAGCGGGAGCCTTCGGCACGGGCTCCAGCGTTGAGGTCGTGGATTTCGGCGAGGCGATCGCCGGCGTCACCCGGCGGATATTCCTTCAGGTCCGCGCCAATACGATGGCGACGGTGTCGGTTTCGTCTCAGCACGGCGGCGTCATGCGCCGGGTGGAGGAGGCGCCCGACGCCCCGGCCTTGCCCTACACAGTGGATTTGGACGGTGATGGTGTTGATCTGTCGACCCTGTGGACAAAACAGATTGATCCGCCGCGGACCCTGGCCGGTATTTCCATTCCGATGACCTTCATTTTGGGGTCTGTCGCCGGCGCCATGGAAGGTCGTTATGCGGACGTTCTGACGATAGACATCTCCCCCAAATGAACTGACCCATTTTGGGACTTTATAGCGGCGTGTTAAATTTCGTGCCAGAACGAATTTGTTTACAGCGCCAAGTATGCTGTTTGTCAGATCTGTGAAGTCATCGAAGTTTTTTATTTAGTGTTGATCAAACGTACCCACTAGGGAGAATCTTTAAAGCGCAGCTTATTAAAATCCCGATTTCTCATTTTGAACCTTGAAAAGCCACCGATACGCGACCAACAATGTGGAATTAGAGGATGCGCTGTTCAGCTTTCAGGAGCTGATGGTCCTTAGGGCCTGGCGTGCGGGAGGTTAGGGCGATGATCGGAGAGCAGACCACGACGACGCTTGGATCGGATACGGGGAGCCCCGTTGACGGGTTGTGGATAAGCCGATCTGAAGCGGCCTTCGGCGATATCCGCTCGTTCCATCCCCCTTCCGCGCCTCGCGATCTACCGGAAGCGGACGCTTGGTTTGAGGCCGATGATACGGCCCGCTTTATTCTGGATGCAGACGGTCGGGTTCTACGCACCAACGCCAAGGCGCGCGCCCTGGCCGACTGCGGCATGGTGGGGTCGCGCGGTCTGTTTATCTGCGCGGCGCATCGCAGCCGGGCGGAGCTGGACGCGCTGTTGCGGGACCTAGCCGATGGAAATCGGTCGAGCGGACGCATTCTGTTCCGCACCGGCGACGACGAGTGGTGCATCCTGGATCTGATGACGACGCCCGAGGCGCCGTGCCGAGTGTTCGCCACGGCCCAGCCGGTCAAACCGCTGGACGTGGCCAAGATCACGGCTCTCGGGGCGGTCTTCGGCCTGACCCGCGCCGAGACGGCGGTGCTGCTGCACCTGACCGCCGGCGCCACGCCCAAGGACATCGGCCGCAAGCTGGATATGTCGATCCATACCGTGCGGGCGCACCTGCGCTCGATCTGCATGCGGATGGGCGTCAAGGGCATCAACGGCGCCCTGCGGCTCAGTTTCCAGATGAGCTGACGCGCGGATCAGACGTCCAGGTCGGCGACGGCGAAGCGGGCGTTTTCCTGGATGAACTGATAGCGGGCCTCGGCCTTGCGGCCCATCAGGCGCTCGACCAGATCCTCGATCTCTTCCTCGCTGTCGGGCAGGGAGACGCGCGCCAGGGTGCGCTTCTTCGGGTCCATGGTGGTCTCTTTCAGCTGAGAGGCCATCATCTCGCCCAGGCCCTTGAACCGGCCGATCTCGGTCTTCTTGCCCTTGAAGACGGTGGCCAGCAGCTCGTCGCGGTGGGCGTCGTCGCGGGCGTATTCCGACAGGGGACCCGCCGAAATCCGATAGAGCGGCGGCAGGGCCATGTAGAGCCGTCCCTGACGGATCAGGTCCGGCATGGAGCGGTAGAAGAAGGTGATCAGCAGGGCCGCGATGTGGGCGCCGTCGACGTCGGCGTCGGTCATGATGACCACGCGCTCGTAGCGCAGGTCGTCGACGCTGAAGCGGCTGCCCGCCTGCACGCCGAGCGCCAGCATCAGGTCGGTCAGTTCGATGTTCTGGCGCAGCTTGTCCGCCGTGGCCGAGGCGACGTTCAGGATCTTGCCGCGCAGGGGCAGGATGGCCTGGGTCGTGCGGTCGCGCGCCTGCTTGGCCGAGCCGCCGGCCGAGTCGCCCTCGACGATGAAGAGTTCGGTGCCCTCGGCGGCTTGTCGTGAGCAGTCCGACAGCTTGCCGGGCAGGCGCAGCTTGCGCGTGGCGGCGGCGCGCTGGACTTCCTTGTCCTTGCGGCGGCGCAGGCGGTCCTCGGCGCGGTCGACGACGAAGCCGAGCAGGGCGTTGGCCTGTTTCGGGCTCTCGGTCAGCCAGTGATCGAAGGGGTCGCGCAGCAGTTGTTCGGCCAGGCGCGCGCCCTCGGGCGAGGACAGGCGGTCCTTGGTCTGACCCTGGAACTCGGGATTGCGGATGAAGATCGAGATCAGGGCGCCGGCATTGGCGATGACGTCTTCCGCCGTGATCTGGGCGGCGCGCTTCTCATTGATCAGCTCGCCATAGGCCTTCAGCCCCTTGACCAGGGCGGCGCGGAAACCGGCCTCGTGGGTGCCGCCGTCGGGGGTCGAGACGGTGTTGCAGTAGGAGGCGACGAAGCTGTCCGCGTCGCCGAAGCCGATCGGCGACCAGGTGACGGCCCATTCCAGCGCGCCGGCCTCGCCCTTGCGCTCGACGCGCCCGGCGAAGACCGGGGTGACGGTTTCCAGTTCGCCCACGCGCTCGGACAGGGCGTCGGCCAGGCCGCCGGGGAAGTGCAGCGTCGCCTGGGCCGGCGTCTGGTCGGTGATGCGCTCAGGGGCGCAGCTCCAGCGGATCTCGACGCCGCGGAACAGATAGGCCTTGGCCCGGGTCATGCGGAACAGGCGGGCGGGCTTGAAGGTCGCGCCGACGCCGAAGATCTGCTCGTCCGGCTTGAACCGGATCAGGGTGCCCTTCTTCTTAGAGGGGCCGACCTGCTGGATCGGGCCTTGCGACAGGCCGCGGCTGAAGGATTGGCGCCATTCGAAGCCGTCGCGCCAGACGGTGACGTCCAGGCTTTCCGACAGGGCGTTGACGACCGAGACGCCGACGCCGTGCAGGCCGCCCGAGGTCTCATAGGCCTTGCCCGAGAATTTGCCGCCCGAGTGCAGCACCGTCATGACGACTTCCAGCGCCGACTTGCCCGGATGGCGCGGGTGCGGATCGACGGGGATGCCGCGCCCGTCGTCGCGCACCGACAGATAGCCCTCGGCGTCCAGATCGACGGTGATCAGCTTGGCGTGCTTGGCGACGGCTTCGTCCATCGCATTGTCGAGCACTTCGGCGAACAGATGGTGCAGGGCGCGTTCGTCGGTGCCGCCGATATACATGCCGGGGCGTTTGCGGACGGGCTCAAGCCCTTCCAGCACCTCGATCGAGGAGGCCGAATAGCCGGTGGCGGCCGCCGTCGCCGTGCTGGCGTGGGACGTCAGCTCGACCTTCGGCTCATGCACCGGCGCAGGCGCTGCCTGAAGGGCCGCCAGGGGCGTCGCCGCAGGAGCGGGCGCCGCAGCGGGAGCGGCGGGCTTGGTCGGTTCGGCGTCGTCGAGCTTGGAAAACAGATCGTCCATCAGGGCATTTTGCGGCGATTCGGGGCAGGGTCTGGTAGGCTTCGCAGAGAGCGGGGGCAAGCGTCGCCTCATTCAGGCCTGTTGACCAACAGGTTGCGGGTCATCAGGGCGACGAACAGGGTCCAGGGCAGGTCCTGGTGCCGCATCAGCACGCTCTCCGACAGGCTGAGCAGCAGGAAGGCGGCCAGATAGGCCAGGCTCCAGTAGCCCTCCCGCCGACCCAGGCCGGACAGGCGGATCAGGACGGCGGACGAGGTCACGGCGACGACGGCGCCGACCAGGCCGACGCCCGTCCAGCCCAGTTCGGCGCGCAGGTCCAGCCAGCCCTGGTGAGCGGACGGCACGCGCCAGCCCGTCTCATGGCGGATCCATTCCATCGGCTCGGCGTGCGGCAGCCAAAAGGCGCTGTAGCCATAGCCGAGCCAGGGTTTGCGCTCGGTCATGCGGCCGATGGCGTCCCAGATTTCGGTTCGGCCGGTGAGGCTGGGGTCCTTGCCGAAGAGGGCCAGAATCTCCACGGAGAACTCGCTCCAGATCCACAGGCCGCCGAACAGGGCGACGCCCAGACACCAGACGGCGATGACGCCGAACACCGGCCCCATCCGCCGGATCGCCAGACACAGGACCACCAGCCCGGCGCCCAGCATCGCCATGATGAGGGCAGTCTTGGATTGCGATCCCAACAGCGCCAGGGCGCAGACGCCCAGCGCGATCAGCGCCAGGTTCCGGTCGACCTTCTGCTCCTGAGCGGCCATCAGGGCGGCGGCGGAGATCAGGCCCACGGCCATGACCATGCCCAGCTGGTTCTTTTCATACCACAGGCCGCGCCACATCCCGGCGTTGACGTCGGCGTGCACGCCGAAGCCGGGAAAGGCGAAGACGGAGATCAGGCTGCCGACGCCAAGGGCCAGGAAGGCGGCGGTCAGCATTCGGGGCAGGGCGATCCCCCGAAAGACCGCGCCCAGATAGATCGCGAAGACGCCGGTCAGAACCAGGGCCAGCACGCGGCGCTCGGTCACCTCGGGCGCCTGGGACCACAGGCTGGACGCCAACGCCAGAACCGCCATCAACAGCAGGGGAATGAAGGCGGGCCAGGCCGCCGCCATCCGGCGCGCGCGAAACGCGGCCAGCCCCAGGATCACCAGATAGATCGGCGGCCAGATCAGCCGAAGCACCGGCGTTTCCTGCTGCTGTGGTGCGAAGATCGGGCCGAGCAGGGCGCCGGACAACAGAGCCAGAATCAGAGCCGCCGCCGCCTGTTCCCACAGGGTGGGGGTGTCGGAGACCGGACGTCGAAGGGCGTCGGCCCCCGTCACGCCTTCTCCACGAAGGTGTCGATGACCTTCTTCTCGCCGGCCTTGTCGAAGGTGACGACCAGCTTGTTGCCCTCCACCGCGCGGACGTGGCCGTAGCCGAACTTCTGGTGGAAGACGCGGTCGCCGCGCGACCAGCCGGACGCCGCCTTGGGATCGGCGGTGGCGATCAGGCGGCCTTCGCCCTCGATCACGGCGCGGCGGGCGTAGGCGGGCTTGGGCGTCTGGGCGGCGGTGTAGGTCTGGGCGCGCTTCCAGCCGGGGCTGGAATAGCCGCCGCCGAACGAGGGAGCCTCGTCCCAGCGGCTCTTGGCCTCCTTCATCCCGCTCGAGGTGCCGTAGTAGCCGGTGTCCGACTGCGGCTCGACGTGGGCGAGGGGCAGTTCATCGACGAAGCGGCTGGGCAGTTGCGAGGTCCAGCGGCCGTAGACCATGCGGTTGGCGGCGAAGCTGATGCGCGCATCCTGCTTGGCGCGGGTGACGCCGACGTAGGCCAGGCGGCGTTCCTCCTCCAGCCCCTTCACGCCCTTCTCGTCGATGCTGCGTTGGCTGGGGAAGACGCCTTCCTCCCAGCCCGGCAGGAAGACCAGGGGGAACTCCAGCCCCTTGGCGCCGTGCAGGGTCATGATCTGCACCGAGCCCGAGCCGTCGGCGTTCTCGTCGCGGCGCTCCAGATCCATGACCAGGGAGACATGCTCCAGATAGGCCTGCAGCGTCTCGAATTGCTGCATCGACTGGGTCAGTTCCTTCAGGTTGTCCAACCGCGTCTGGCCGCTGGTGCGGTCGGCCTTCTGCATGGCGGTATAGCCGCTCTCGTCCAGCAGGGTCTCCGTCACCTGCCAGTGCGGCGTGCCCATGGCCATCAGGTCGCGCCAGCGGTCCAGGTCGCGCACGAAGTTGGCCAGCGGCGTGCGGGTGCGGGCCTGAAGCTCGTCCGTCGTGATCAGGTGACGCACCGCCCGCATGGCCGAGACGCCGTTCTCACGCGCGATGTGCAGGATCTTCTGGACGCTGGTGTCGCCGATGCCGCGCTTGGGCGTGTTGACGATGCGCTCGAACGCCAGGTCGTCGTCCTCGGACTGGATCAGCCGCAGATAGGCGTGGGCGTCGCGGATTTCGGCCCGCTCGAAGAAGCGCGGGCCGCCGATGACGACATAGGGGATGGCCAGCATCAGGAAGCGTTCTTCAAACGCCCGCATCTGAAATGACGCGCGAACAAGGACGGCCATGTCCTTGTAATTCATGCCCTGCTTGCGCGCGGTCTCGATCTCGTCGGCGATCAGGCGGGCCTCGGCCTCGCCGTCCCAGACGCCGCGCACGCGGACCTTGTCGCCGCTGTCGTCCTCGGTCCACAGGGTCTTGCCCAGTCGGTCCTGATTGGCCGCGATCAGGGCCGAGGCCGCGCCCAGGATGTGCTTGGTCGAGCGGTAGTTGCGCTCCAGTCGGATGACCTTGGCGCCGGGGAAGTCGCGCTCGAAGCGCAGGATATTGTCCACCTCGGCCCCGCGCCAGCCATAGATCGACTGATCGTCGTCGCCGACGCAGCAGACGTTGCCGGTCGAAGAGGTCAGCAGCCGCAGCCACAGATACTGGGCGACGTTGGTGTCCTGATATTCGTCGACCAGGATGTAGCGGAATCGGCGGCGATATTCCTCCGCCAGATCAGCGTGTTTGGACAGGATGGTGATGTTGTGCAGCAGCAGGTCGCCGAAGTCGCAGGCGTTCAGCGTCGCCAGCCGCGCCTGATAGGCGGCGTAGAGCGCCGGGCCCTTCCCGTTGGCGAAGTCCTCGCCCGGCGGCAGCTTGTCGGGCGTCCAGCCGCGGTTCTTCCAGTGGTCGATCATATGGGCCAGCGACTTGGGCGTGAACCGCTTGGTGTCGATGTTGGCCGCTTCCAGAAGCTGCTTCAGCAGCCGCTCCTGATCGTCCGTGTCCAGGATGGTGAAGCTGGACTTCAGCCCGACCAGTTCCGCATGGCGACGCAGGATCTGTGCGGCCACCGAGTGGAAGGTGCCCAGCCAGCGCAGCCCCTCGGCCGACGGGCCGATCAGGTGGCCGATCCGTTCGCGCATCTCGCGCGCAGCCTTGTTGGTGAAGGTGACGACCAGCAGCTCCCACGGCTTGGCCCGGCCGGTCGCCAGAATGTGCGCCAGACGGGTGGTCAGGACGCGCGTCTTGCCCGTGCCGGCTCCGGCCAGCACCAGAACCGGCCCCTCGGTCGTCTCCACCGCCTCGCGCTGTTCGGGGTTGAGCCCGGCCAGATAGTCGGACGCCGCGCCTTGCGGAGCACCTTGCGGACTCTGGGCGCGGGCGAGGTCGGAAATACGGGGAGCGGGCAGGTCGGTCACAGGGGCGGGTACTCGGGACAGCGTCTGGGCGTCTGGGGCGGGCGTGGCGCCCATGCGGAATCTGGAAGAGGAGAACATAAGCAGCACAGCGGCCAAAGTCAGTCCCCTTCAGCTAGGGAATGAACGGAACCGTGAAGCCAGAGCATCGTTGTCCCAAATGACAGGGACTACATAGGAAGGGATGCCGGATGGCGGAGAACTCAAGCAGCGGCGGCAACGCCGGTCTCGCCTTTATCGTAGGCGGTTTGGTGGTGGTGGTGGCCATACTGGCCTGGTTCCTGCTGGGCCGAGGCGCCGCGCCGGAGACCAAGAACGTCGATGTCGACGTCAAGCTGCCTGAAGTTTCGGCGACGGCCGTCCCGGGCGGCAACTGAGGTCGCGCGATGACGGACCCTAACCTTCCGCCCGAGCGCGTCGTGCATCAGACGACCATCAACACCGCCCCGCCGCCACGCAAAGGCGGGGGAGCGGGCCTGGCCTTCCTGGTGGGCGGGCTGCTGGTCGCCGTGGCGATGATCGCCTGGTTCGTCTTCGCCGGGGGACGCGCGCCTGCGCCGGAGGCGCCGAACCTCGATGTGGACATAAGCGTACCCGCGCCGCGCATGCCCGACGTTCCAGATCGCCCCGCGCCGCCGGAACTTCCCCGCCCCAGCGAGACCCCTCAGGTGACGACGCCGGAACCCAAGGCCTGACGCCGTGACGGTCGGCCTGAAGCGCGTGTATGAGACTCCGTCTCAGGCGGACGGGACGCGCATTCTGATCGACCGCCTGTGGCCCCGCGGGCTGAGCAAGGACAAGGCGCAAGTCGACCTCTGGCTGAAAGAGGTCGCGCCCAGCACTGAGTTGCGCCAGTGGTTCAACCACGATCCCGAAAAATGGCCCGAGTTTCAGCGTCGGTACCGCGCCGAGCTGCGGGCGAAGGGGGAGGCGGTCTCCCAGCTGAAGGCCGCGCTGGCGAGCGGTCGAGCGACTCTGCTCTATGGTGCGAAAGATGAAGCGCACAACGACGCCGTCGTGCTCGCGGCCTTTCTAGGCGGCGCCTGAGCCGGGCGGCTCACGCCAGCCCGGCAGGCGGGCCCGACTATTTCAAGCGGTAGCTGATCGTCGTGACCACGCGCACCTTCTTGTTGGGGGAACTGGCCTCGTCGCCGGTTCCGTCGCGCGATAGGATCTCGAAAGACCCCTGGCCGGCCGTCTTGATGGGGCCGAGCGGCGCGCCGGAATCCTTGGCGAACTGTTCAGCGCCGCTGCGCGCGGCGGCGGTGGCCTCGGCGATCATAGCCGGTCGCACGTCGTTGAGCTTGGTGAAGATGTAGGACGGGCCGTTGAAGTCCTGCAGCACCACGCCCTGACGCACCAGATCGTTCAGGTTGCGCGTCGTCGTCTGCACCCGGTCCACGTCGGTGGTGCGCACGATCACGGTCTGGGTCAAGATGAAGCGCGGCCCGCCGGTCTGGCTCATGTATTCGCGCGAACGGGTGTCGGCGACGCCCAGTTGGCCCAGGTCGACCGCATCGTCAGGATAGCCCTGCGCCTTCAGGAACTGGCGCACGATGGCCAGGTCGCCGTCGATGCGGCTCTGGACCTCGGAAAGCACGTCGCCCGAGGTGGTGAAGCGGATCGGCAGGACGGCCAGGTCGGCTTTCACGTCCTTTTCCGCCAGGCCGCGCACCGTGACGGAGCGGTCGCCGGCGCGGGCGTTGACCACGCCCTGTCCGATCAGGGCGCCGCCGCCGATCAGGCCGATAGCCACCAGGCCGCCGAAGACAGCCGCCGGGATGAGGCGAGCGGTGTCGATGCGATTATCGCTCATGGGGTCTTCTCTTCTGCAAAGCTGCGGTCGCCGCCCGCCCATTGCAGGGCCAGGACGCGGCAGGATGACGCCAGGGGGCGGCGGCCCCGCCAGTCGTCGATACGGATCATCAGTCCGGCGCGGCTCAAGGAAAGCTCCGCCCCGATGGCGTCCAGAATGGCCCAGAACTCAGGCTCCAGCGCCACCGATGTGGCGTGGCCTGACAGCAGGACGGATCGTTTAATGAGACCGCTCAAGGCTTACCGCACGCCCACCATGACGATGTCGGCGCTGTTCGACGCGCCGCGGGTCAGCACCGAATGGCGTGTGTCGGTCGTGAAGCGCAGGGCGCCGGCGGCATCGCGAATTTCTGCTCGGGCGGCGTATTCAAAGCGGCTGTCGATCTCGTCGTTCGGAACGGACAGGGTGACGGCGTAAGGGGGCGCGCGGCCATCCAAAGGCTGCCGCGACTCGGCGAGCACGCGCGATGGAGCGTCCGCGCGACTGACGTCCTCGATCCTGACCGTCAGGGTATGGCCGGCCGGCAGCATGATGCGCTCACGATAGGTCGCGGTGACCCGGACTTCGGTCGTGTCGCTCGACGGTTCGGGCGAGGTGGTGCAGGCTGCCGCCATCAGGGCAGGGATCATGACGAGCGGGGCGAGAAAAGAGCGCATCAGCGCCTCCATTGCATAAGGTCAGCTTAGCAGAACTCATCAGCGCGACATATGGCTGCAACGCTTGAGAGACGGGACGCCCGAGCGGTGGTATCGCCATGTGTCGTTTAGTCCTGTCGAGTGCGCCTGAGTGCCCCAGTCTGATGCTCCATCGCCAGAAGGCGGATCGTCGTTTCTCCGGTCGCCGGCCATGCTGGCCTTCGGCGGCGTGGGCGTTTGCGCCCTGATCTGGGGCACCACCTGGTACGCCATCACGTTCCAGTTGGGCGCTGTGGACCCGGTGGTGTCGGTGGTGCTGCGGTTCGGGATCGCCTCGGCCCTGCTGGCGCTGGTCGCCAAGGCGACGGGCGGGCGGCTGGCCCTGACACGCACTCAGCATCTGGCGGCGCTGGGGCAGGGGCTGTTCTCGTTCGCCATCAGCTACGCCTTCGTTTACGCCTCGGAGGAGAAGATCGCCTCGGCGGTGGTGGCGGTGATTTTCGCCGCCCTGGCCTTCCTGAATCTGATCCTTTTCCGCGTCGCCTCGGGCCAGAAGGCGGCGCCGGCGGCCTGGCTGGGCGCGGGGATGGGCGTGGCCGGCGTCGGCGTTCTGTCTGCGGGCGAGGTGATGGGGGCGGGGCTGGGCGTCCATGCCGTGGCGGGCGTCAGCTTCGCCGTGATCGCTGTCGTCGCCTCGGCCTTCGGCAACTGGTTCGCCTGGCGCGGCCAGCAGGCGGGCTCGCAGGTTCTGCCTTCGACCGCCTGGGCGATGGCCTATGGCACGGGGACGCTGGCGCTCTACGCCCTGGTCACAGGGGTGTCGTGGTCGGTCGCCTGGAGTCCGGCCTATATCGTTTCCCTGCTGTATCTGGCGGTGTTCGGCTCGGTCATCGCCTTCGGCCTGTACTTCACCATCGCCAGGGCGAGGGGCTATGCGCTGGCCAGCTATATCTCGGCCCTGACGCCGCCGATCGCCATGCTGGTGTCGGTGATGTTCGAGGGCGCCCGCTTCGGCGTCCTAGCCTTGGCGGGCCTGGTCCTGGTGCTGGCAGGGCAGTTGTTCCTGATCCGCGCGCCAAAGCGATCGGCGGCCTAGGCGTCGTCAGGCTTTTCCAACTTGTGACCGTCCAGCTGGGCGGCGTCGCGCTCGCGCTCCGTCTGGGTGGTCAGCCGTTCGACCTTGGTGCGGCCGAAGGTCAGGCGGTTGGCCTCGGCCGTACGCTTGGCGTCGGCCTTGGCGCGCGCCTTGCGCGCCCGGTTCAAGTTGACGATCTCGGCCATCAGGCGCGTCCCGGCATCGGGCGGGGCATCGACATTGTGAACTCCCACGATAGGCTTGGCGGTGAACCCATGGCGGGCGGACTCGTTGTCTCAGCGTCCCTCACAGCCATTGGAGTCAATCATGATAAACGCCTCGATGATCAAGGAACATCAGGAAGTCGTCGGTTCCGACGGCGGCCACGTCGGCCGGGTGGACCACGTAAAGGGCGATCAGATCGAGCTGGCCAAACTGGATCTGGGTTCAGGCCTGAAGCACCATATGATCCCGGTCAGCTGGGTGTCCCGCGTCGACGAGCACGTTCATCTCAACCTCAGCAAGGACGAGGCCAAGGCGCGCTGGACCGAGAAGCACTAGTCACGCCTTACCGTGATTTCATCGAAGGCCCCGCTGCAATCAGCGGGGCCTTTCGCCATATGAGGGGGGTGGTGACGCGAAAGGGCCGATGATTTGATCCGATTGATCCTCAATCTGCTGTGGTTCTTCCTGGGCGGGTTCGCCTCGGGTTTAGCTTGGTTGTTCGGCGGAATGCTGCTGGCGTTGACCGTCGTGGGCCTGCCGTGGGCGTTCTCGGCGTGGCGGATCGCCAGCTATTCCTTCTGGCCGTTCGGGCGCGAGATCGTCTGGCGCGATCCGAACCCGGCGGATCTGGGCGCAGGCTGCCTGGGCGTCGGGCTGAACGTGATCTGGCTGGTGCTGGCGGGCTGGTACATCGCCCTGGCGCATATCCTGATCGCCGTGCCGCAGTTCGTCAGCCTGATCGGCATTCCGTTCGCGTTGAAGAATGTCGAGCTGGCGCGGCTGTCGCTGGCGCCGGTCGGGCGGACCATCCGCGACAAGGACTGAATATGAAAAACGCCGGCCGGGACGAACCCGACCGGCGTCTTCATATCTGGTGATGAGCGCGGCTTACTGCGGCGCGATCATCTTCTCGGGGCGGACGTATTCGTCGAACTCGGCGTCGGTCAGATAGCCGCCGCCGACGGCTTCCTGGCGCAGGGTGGTGCCGTTCTTGTGCGCCGTCTTGGCGATCTTGGCGCAGGTGTCGTAGCCCAGCTTGGCGTTCAGGGCGGTGACCAGCATCAGGCTGTTTTCCAGGCCATCCTTGATGTTGTCCTCGCGCGGCTCGATGCCGACGACGCAGTTGTCGGTGAAGCTGACGGCCGCATCGGCGACCAGACGCACCGACTGCAGGAAGTTGTAGGCCATCACCGGGTTGTAGACGTTCAGCTCGAAGTGGCCTTGCGAACCCGCGAACGAGATGGCGGCGTTGTTGCCGAACACCTGGGCGCAGACCTGGGTCAGGGCTTCGCTCTGGGTCGGGTTGACCTTGCCCGGCATGATGGACGAGCCCGGCTCGTTCTCCGGCAGCGACAGCTCGCCCAGACCCGCGCGCGGACCCGAGCCCAGGAAGCGGATGTCGTTGGCGATCTTGAACAGCGAGGCGGCGACCGTGTTGATGGCGCCGTGGGTGAAGACCATCGCGTCGTGGGCGGCCAGGGCCTCGAACTTGTTCGGCGCCGTGGTGAAGGGCAGGCCGGTGATCTTGCCGATGTTCTCGGCGACCTTCTCGGCAAAGCCGATGGGCGCGTTCAGGCCGGTGCCGACGGCGGTGCCGCCCTGGGCCAGCTCCATCAGGCGCGGCAGGGTCAGTTCGATGCGCTCGATGCCCATGGCGACCTGGTGGGCGTAGCCGCCGAACTCCTGGCCGAGCGTCAGGGGCGTGGCGTCCTGGGTGTGGGTGCGGCCGATCTTGATGATGTGGGCCCAGGCCTTGGCCTTGGCGTCCAGCGCGGCGTGCAGGTGCTTCAGCGCGGGCAGCAGGTCGTTGACCACCTGCTCGGCGCAGGCGACGTGCATGGCCGTCGGATAGGTGTCGTTCGACGACTGGCTCATGTTGACGTGGTCGTTCGGGTGGACCGGCGTCTTGGAGCCCATCTCGCCGCCCAGCATCTCGATGGCGCGGTTCGAGATCACCTCATTGGCGTTCATGTTCGACTGGGTGCCCGAACCGGTCTGCCAGACGACCAGCGGGAAGTGGTCGTTCAGCTTGCCCTCGATCACTTCATTGGCGGCGGCGATGATGGCGTCGGCCAGCTTGGCGTCCAGCTTGCCCAGGTCGCGGTTGGTCTCGGCGGCGGCGCGCTTGACGACGCCGAGCGCACGCACGATCGGCAGCGGCATCTTCTCCCAGCCGATCTTGAAGTTGCCGAGCGAGCGCTGGGCTTGCGCGCCCCAATAGCGATCGGCGGCGACCTCGATGGGGCCGAAGGTGTCGGTTTCGATACGAACGTTGCTCATGTGCGCGGGACTCGTCTCTCAGGCGTGGCGGGAAGATGCCGGGCGGTGTAGCACGCAGGCGCGGCGGAGCAAGGCGAGCCGCTGATCACGAAAGGCGGACGGCGCGTGCACGGCTGGATCGGAACCGGAAAGGTCAGGGCGCGCGAGCAGGGCGAGGCGGTCGAGATCACCATCGACGGCCTGACCACCCAGGCCAAATACTACAAGCCGCTGGTCTATGAGTTCATGCGCAAGGAGTGGGCGTCGCGCCCCTCCTGGGGCGACTACGTCGTCGAGATCATGATGGAGCACGTCGGCGATCCGCCGTGGATGGATCTGGACAACCTGGCCAAGGCCCTGCTGGACGCCATCAAGGGCTATCTGTTCCACGACGACAGCCAGGTCGCCCGCCTGCTGGTCGAACGCCGCGAAGGCGAGCGCGAACGGATCAGCATCAGGGTGTTTCCGAGGACCTGAAAGCGGGCGCCGATCGGGGCGAGGCTTGGCCGCTTACTTCTTCCGGAACTGATCCAGGGAAACGACCTTGGGGCCGTCGTCGCCGGACGGCGGCGGGGCGGCTGCATCCGGGTCGCGCGCGGGCGGCGACAGGGGGGCGATCTCGGCCTCGACGATTTCCGGCTCGTCGAACTGCAGCAGGAACTGCACGCTGGGATCGTAGAAACGAACCACGGCGCTGTAGGGCACGGTCAGCACCTTGGGCGCGCCGCCGAACTTCAGCATCACCGAGAATAGGTCAGGCTCGACCGCCAGATCCCAATACTGGTGCTGCAGCACCACCGTCATCTCGTCCGGATATTTGGCCAGGACGTCGGGCGGGACGCTGACGCCCGACGCGCGGGTCTTGAAGGTGATGTAGAAATGGTGGGCGCCGGGGATGCCCTCGGGCATGGCCGCGCGCTCCAGCGCCAGGCGGATCACGCCGCGCAGGGCGTCCTGGGCGAGCTGCTCATAGTGCATCTCGTCGACAGGGGGAGTTTGATCCGTCATCAGGGCCTCAAAACAGGGGAACGCGTGACTGTTACCCGCCAAGCGCAGGCGACGGAAGACGCAGAGTCGCCGCCGGATCAGGAATTTCGATTTTTGCGAGAAGCGCCGGGATTCTGTTGCCAGGCTCCCGACAGGCCCCGCCTAAGGATCTGAACCCCTAGGACTTAAGTGTTCGAAATCAACCGAACCGCATTACGCGGCGAGGCGGACTTCTCCAGCGAAGTTATCGTTCGCAGTTAGATAAAGGCCCGATACGGTGGGCCAGGACGAGCGAAAGCAATCCTCTTTACACGTCCGTCGATGCTAGTCGGCCCCATGCTGCCTCCGCCGATAACGCGGGGAAGAAGTTGGTGGAGCCGCCGGGATTCGCACCCGGGTCCGGTCCGCTTATTACAGGCGCGTTTATCGCCATAGCCCGGGCGAACCCGAGCACGATCAATATAGTATGGGCGACGCCGCGTTCCAAGGGGCTGGCGCAGAAGTTCAGGCGAAACCGGGATGGCGGGGCCAGTCTCGCTGCTGGTTGCGGAACCACGTCAACTGGCGCTTGGCGTAGTTGCGGGTCGACTGCTTCACGGCGGCGACGGCGTCGTCCAGCGACAGGTCGCCCGCCAGATGCGCCGCCAGCTCCCGCACGCCGACAGCCTTCATGGCGGGCAAATCGGGGGGAAGGTCGCGGGCGACAAGGGCGCGAACCTCGTCCAGAGCGCCGTGGGCCATCATTACATCGACGCGGGCGTCGCACGAGGCGTAAAGGCGCTCGCGCGGGGGCTCCACGACAAGGGCCTCATAGCTGCCGGGCGCAAGCAGGGATCGGGTGTCGGCCTTCCAGTCGCTGAGGGCGCGGCCGCTGGCGCGATGCACGCTGAAGGCGCGGACCAGCCGCTGGCGGTCGGCGGGAAAGATGGCGGCCTCGGCGGCCGGATCGACGTGCGCCAGGCGGCGGCGGAAGACAGCCTCGCCCTCGGCGTCGAACTCGGTCTGAACGGCGTCGCGGACGTCGACCGGGACAGGCGGGATTTCGGCCAGCCCCTTGGTCAGGGCGTTGAAGTAGAGGCCCGTCCCTCCGACCAGCAGGGCCGGGCGGCCCTCGGCGGCCAGTTCGGCCAGCAGGTCCATCACCGCCCGGCTCCAGCGCCCGACGGACCAGGCGTCGGCGGCGTCGGCGACGCCGTAGAGGCGGTGCGGAATCTCGGCCTCGTCCTCGGCGGACGGCCGGGCGCTGAGCACGCGCAGGTCGGCGTACAACTGCTGGCTGTCGGCGTTGATGATGACGGCGCCCGTTTCGCGCGCACGCTGCATCGCCAGCCTCGACTTGCCCGAGGCGGTGGGGCCGGCGATCAGGGTGAGGAGAGGTTGGGACAAAGGATCAACTCGCGAACGGACGCTTAGGGCGATAGAACGCCTGTCACCGGCCCGGCAAGTCCGTCGGGTCTTCAAGGAGTCTTCATCGTGACTGACCGCGCCGCCGTCCTCGCTGTCCTCGACGCCGTGACCGACCCCAGGTCGGGGCAGGGGCTGGCGACCGCCGGGCTGGTGCAGGGACTGGTGGTGACCGACGGGCGCGCGGGCTTCGTCATGGAAGTTCCCGCCAAGGAGACGGCGCTTTACGCCCCGGTGCGCGATGCGGCCGAGGCGGCGTTGAAGGCCATGCCGGGCATGGAGCGGGTGTCGGTCGTCCTGACCGCCGAGGCCGTGACCGCCGCGCCGCGCCGCACGGCTGGACTGTCGAAGGCGGCGACGGATCAGGGGCGCCCCAAGGCGCCGGTGCCGAACGAGCGCCCGGCCCATGTGAAGCGCGTTCTGGCCGTGGCGAGCGGCAAGGGCGGGGTCGGCAAGTCGACGGTCTCGGTCAATCTGGCGGCGGCGCTGGCGGCGCGCGGTCTATCGGTCGGGGTGCTGGATGCGGACGTCTATGGCCCGTCGCTGCCGACCATGCTGGGGATCTCGGGACAGCCCGCCTATGAGGACGGGGCGATGGTTCCGCACGTGGCGCATGGGCTGAAAGCCATGTCGGTCGGCCTGCTGACCAAGGCCGAGGACGCCATGATCTGGCGCGGGCCGATGGCGTCGCAGGCCATCAATCAGATGCTGACCCAGACGCGCTGGGGAACGGAAGAGCAGCCGCTGGATGTTCTGGTCATCGACCTGCCGCCCGGCACCGGCGACGTGCAACTGACCCTGATCCAGAAGACGCCGCTGGACGGGGCGGTCATCGTCTCGACGCCGCAGGAGGTGGCCTTGGCCGACGCGCGCCGGGCGCATACCCTGTTCGACAAGGTCGGCGTCCCCACGCTAGGCTTGGTCGAGAACATGAGCGGCGAGGTGTTCGGAACCGGCGGCGCCGAGGCCGAGGCGGCGCGTCTGGGGGCACCCTATCTGGGCGATCTGCCGCTGGACGGAGCGCTGCGGCGGGCGGGCGACGCGGGGCGGCCATTGGTCGCCGTTGACCCGCAGCATCCGGCGTCCGAGCGTTTCAAACAGATCGCCGCGAAGGTCGCCCAGTCCTTGGGTCTTTAGGTCGCTGGCTCTTTAGAGGGAGGCCATGATGGCTGAGCAGGAACAATCCGCGGTCGTCTGCGGCATCGACGGCAGCGCGCATGCTGAGAGCGCCGTGCGCATCGCGGCGCAGTTCGCCAGGGCGAAAGGCGCCAGACTGGCGCTGGTGGCGGTCAATCCGCTCAGCTCGGCCAGCGGCCACCCGGATATTCGCGCCTGGAAGGCCGAGGAGCAGGACGCCATTCTGATGCGGTCGATGACCGAGGCGCGGCGTCATTGCCCGTCGGTTGAAGCGGTCACGACCGAGGGGCATGACGTGGCCGACGCCCTGATCGCGGCGGCCGTCGCCCTAGGCGCGGATCACATCGTGGTGGGCACGGGCGACCGCAAAGGGCTGGTGAACTGGTTGATGGGCTCCACCGCCGAGGCTGTCGCCGCCCGCGCCCCGGTCAGCGTGACCATCGCTCGCTAGACCATTATCGGTTCAGGCGGGCTCGACCACCACGGCGGTGCCGTAGGCCAGGACTTCGGTCACGCCCGGCATGATCTCATTGGCGTCGTAGCGCATGGCCAGGATGGCGTTGGCGCCTAGTTCCTGCGCATGGGCGATCAGGTCGTCATAGGCTTCCTGGCGCGCGGCCTCGGCCAGTTTGACATAGGCGCCGACCTTGCCGCCGATCATCGACTGGACCCCGCCGATGGCGTCGGAGACGAGGTTGCGCGAGCGCACAGTGATGCCGCGCACCACGCCCAGCTGGCGCACGATGCGATGACCGGCCAGGTCATTGGTGGTGGCGACGATCATGAGAACTCCTGATGTTCAGCGGCGGTCCAGAACGGTGAAGGCGAAGGCGTGCTCGTCCTTTTCGCCCGCCTCATGCGGTTCAAACGCCGTGCGGACGAAGGCGGTTTCGTCAAAGGTGGGGAAGACGGCGTCGCCTTCCGGTTCGGCCTCGACCTCGGTGATGTACAGGCGTCTGGCGCGCGGCAGGGCGGCGGCGAATATGGCCGTGCCGCCGATGACGCAGACCTCGTCCACGCCGTCGTCGGCCGCCTGTTCGCGGGCGATGGACAGGCCTTCGTCCAGCGTCGAACAGACGACGGCGCCCTTGGCCAGGCCCGCCTCGGCGTAGGATTCATCCTTGGTCAGGACGATGTTCAGCCGTCCGGGCAGGGGGCGTAAGGGAAGGCTCTCCCAGGTCTTGCGGCCCATGATGCAGGGCTTGCCCATCGTCACCGCCTTGAAGCGCTGCAGGTCCGAGCGCAGCCGCCAGGGCAGGTCGCCGTCCCAGCCGATGACGCCATTGCGGGCGCGGGCGACGACGAGGGCGATGCGGGGCAGGGCCAAGGCGGTTCTCCGAAGCGAATCGGGAGCCGCGCGACGCCGCTCCCGTCCGCAGGAGTTAGGCGTCCGGCTGGAGCAGTTTCAAGCCTCGGTGTTGAGCCAGCTCAGCCATTTGCGCTGCATCGCGGCGTTCAGGTCGACGCCGGCGTGGTCGCAGTAGATCAGCAGCATGCCCAACACGTCCGCCGCCTCATCGGCCAGGGCCTGAGCATCGGCGGCGCCGCGCGCCCTTTGGGTCAGGCGCAAGTGCTCGGCGGTCAGCTCGCCCAGCTCTTCCTGCAACTTCAGCAGAGCCCAGTCGCGGTCGCGGTCGATGGCGTGTTCGCGCGCGTAGATGTCGGAGATGCGCAGCACATCCGCCTGCAGATCGGTCAGCTTCATGCGGGGATCAGACGGCGACGGCGGCTTTGATGTGCGGCCAGGATTGATAGTCGTTCAGCACGAAGTCCGACAGCCCAAAGCCGAACAGGTCGCTCTTGTCCGCCACGCTCAGGGTCGGCAGGGGCAGGGGGGCGCGGCTGAGCTGAAGCTCGGCCTGCTCCAGATGGTTCAGATACAGGTGGGCGTCGCCGAAGGTGTGGACGAAGTCGCCCGGCTCCAGCCCCACGACCTTGGCCAGCATGTGCGTCAGCAACGCGTAGGAGGCGATGTTGAAGGGTACGCCCAGGAAGACGTCGGCCGAGCGCTGATACAGCTGGCAACTCAGCTTTCCGTCGGCGACGAAGAACTGGAACAGGCAGTGGCAGGGCGGCAGGGCCATGTCGTCCACGTCGGCCGGGTTCCAGGCGCTGACGATGTGGCGGCGGCTGTTGGGGTTGGTCTTCAGGCCGTGAACCAGCTTGCTGATCTGGTCGATGCTTTGGCCGTTCGGGGCGGACCAGGAGCGCCACTGCTTGCCATATACGGGGCCGAGGTCGCCCTCGGCGTCGGCCCATTCGTCCCAGATGCTGACGCCGTTGTCCTTGAGCCAGGCGATGTTGGTTTCGCCGCGCAGGAACCACAGCAGTTCGATGAAGATCGACCGCGTGTGCAGCTTCTTCGTCGTCAGCAGGGGGAAGCCCTTGGACAGGTCGAAGCGCATCTGACGTCCGAAGACGCCCAGCGTCCCCGTGCCGGTGCGGTCGTCGCGCCGCACGCCGTTGTCGAGGATGTCCCGCAGCAGGTTCAGATACTGCCATTCGGGATGGTCGGCGGGCGCGGCCGCCGTGCGGGCTTCAAGATCGGCGAGGGCGACGGCGGCGTTCATGCTCTGAGGATGCCGCTGATTCTCTCCGGAGGGCAGGGGCCTGATTCTCTTGCTCACAGAAAAGAGAAAACGCCCGCTGACGCAACAGCGGGCGCTCTTGGTTTCAGGCGTTCGGCCGTTACTTGCCCGGCGCGAGGCGTTCGTTCTGGACCCACCCGACGTTGTCGTTGTCGTCCATGACCTCCCACCAGGCGCCGTCCCGCTGGCCGGTCGGATAGAGGCGCAGGCCGGCGGGCAGGGCGCGCACGACCGAGCCGCCGTTCGGGGTCGAGCGCAGCGTCGACGCCGTCTGGACCGTATAGCTCTGGATCGGGGCGGACTGGGCCGCCGAGCCGCCTTCCAGGCCGCCCATCTGGGTCACCATGTCGGTGTAGGCCTGGATGAAGGACTGGGCCACGATGCGGCCGATCTCGGTGTTTTCATAGCTGCCGCCGCCCAGGGCGCCTGCGCCGAAGCCTGCGGCGCCGACGCCCCAGCTCAGGTCGCGTTTGGAGGCGTAACCTTCGGTCACCAACTCGGTTTCCGAGGTGCGGACGTTGGTCAGCGAAAGGACGGTGTTGGCTTCCATGCTGCGCGTGCGCAGGCCGCCGACGAGGGCGCCGGCGCGCCCGCCCAGCGCCGCGCCGGCCAGACCGGCCAGGGCGTTGCCGCCGCTGTTGGCGTTCTGGCTGGCGATTTCGCCGACCAGCACATAGTCGGCCGCGCGCACCTGGCCGCCGCCGACGTTGGAGCCGCGCTGCAGGTCGCCGCCTGCGGCCATCTCGCGTTCGCGCTGGGCGACGCTCATGCCGGCGCCGCGATCGACCAGGGTGAAGCAGCCCGAACGCTGGATCACGACGCGCAGCAGGCTCTGCGGCGGCGACAGCTGCAGCTCGCGCCAATAGTCGGACTGGCCGTCAGTGATGGTGATGGAGCCGAGGCTGGCCCGGCAGCGCGGGATCTGCGCCATCTGCGCGTCCTGGGCGCGCTGCGCGCCGCTGCGCGCTTGGGCCAGGGATGCGCTCGGCAGGGCCAAGGCGGCGATCGAGACGGCGAGGGCCGGGGCGATAAGATAGGTCTTCAAAACGTGATCTCCTGGTTTCGCTATCAAGCTTCACGGCCCTTGGCGCCGACACGCGGCGGGCGCGAACGCCGTAGCAATACGGTGAAGCTAAGGGAACCTTGTTTATTGAGCGTCGACCAATCGGTCCTGTGGCAGCCAACCGATGTTGTCGTCAGCGTCCAGAACCTCGACCCATTGGTCATCAGACTTTCCAGTCGGGAACACCGCCGCCCCCGCCGCCATGGGGCGAATGGCCTCGCCGTCCGGAGCCTTGCGCAGCACCGTCGGCAGGGCCAGTTGACGGCTGGCCAGGCTCTGCGCTGCGTCGGTGCGGCGACGGAGTTCGTCTTCACGCCGGATTTCTTCGCGCAGGCGGCGTCGTTCTTCTTCGCGCGCGCGATCGAGACGCTCCTGCTCGCGGCGTTCCGCCTCGGCCTTGCGAGCGGCTTCGGCCTCGCGCTCGGCGGCGGCGGCGCGGACAGCCTCACGGTTGGCGAGCGTGACGTCCGGCGTCTGCGCGCCCGTGCCTCCAAGGCTGGTCACCAGATCGGCGTAACCGCGCACCAGGGCCAGGGCGATCACCTTCCCCTCATCCTGGCTTTCATAGCCGGCGCCGACGCGGCCGCCGAAATGGTTGTCGCGGATACGAAGGCGGCGCAGCTCGTCCTTGTTGGCCACGGCGCGCGTAGTGCCGACGGTTTCAGCCAGAGGCACGCTGGCCAGAGAAAAGACGATCTGGGCGTCTTCCTTGCCGCGACCAATGTCCTTTTTCAGGTCGCGAATCCGCTCAACCGTATTGGCGTTCAGCGCCTGGGCTGGGGCGGCCTGAGCGCCCTTCTGGCCGCCGAGGGCGTTGCCGGCCATGTTCATGGCCGCATTCATGGCCTGCATCTGCAAGGGATTAAGCCCCGCCTCGGCGCCTAGACCGCCCAGACCACCGAGACCTCCGCCCAGATCGCCGCCCGTGGCTGCGGCCAGGCCGGCCGTGAGCAGCGCGCGCCCGCCGACGGCCGCCAGCGAGCCAAGTAGACCCGACCTGCGGTCGCTGTCGGTCGATTCAATGGGGTTCGCCAGTTCGGCGACCAGGACGAAGTCGGCCGTGCGGACGCGCGCGGCGCCGCCCAGGCTGCGCTCGCGCTCGACCAGATCCATCCCGGGCCCGCGCTCGATCAGGGTGAAGCAGCCGGAATCGCGAATCACGGTGCGCAGCAGTTCCGTCGGCTCCCCCAGCCCCATCTGCTCGAACAGGACGCCCTGGGTTTCGGCGATCGCCACGGTTCCCAGATTCTGGGTGCAGCGCGGCGCTTCGTTAACGACCTGAGCCGTTTCAGCGTTGGATCGGCGGTTGAAAATCTGCGCTTCAGCCGGGGACGCCGAGACGGCGAACAGGGCCGAGGTTGCCGTCAGGACGAGCGCGAAACGATACATGATGAACAGGCCGATTGTGAAAAACCGGCCCGCCCTTAGCTTTGCCGTTGCTGCAAAGCAATCGACGTCTAGCCGGAAAAGCCGCCTGCGCTGAGGAAGGCCGCCTCCTCTGCGGATGTCACGCGGCCCAGACAGTCGTTCCTGTGCGGGAAGCGGCCGAAACGGGCGATGATGTCCCGATGAATCACGGCGAACTTGTACGTCTGCGCTTCGGTCGCTTCATCCAGCAGAGCCAGAAGGTGGTCCTGATCCTCCAACGACTCGGAGTGCATCAGAGGCATCAGCATGAAGGGGCGCAGTTCCTTCGCGACCTGGCGATCATGTCCGCGCTCAATCGCTTTCTTGGCGAAGGCGACGGCCAGGGGGTCGGTTGCGAACATGTGGGCGGTGTCGCGAAAGGCGTTTCGCGGCAACTGGTCCAGCAGGATGATCAGGGCCAGGGCGGCGTCGGGCGTCTCCAGCCAATGATCCAGCTGGCGCGCGGCGGCGGCGAAGTGGCTGTCGCGGCACAACTCGGTGAAGGCGCGGTCGAAGGCGGCGTCCTTGGCGAACCATTTTTCGGGGCCGGCCTCGGTCCAGAAGGCGACGACTTCAGCGGGGGTCAGAACTTGGGTCATGCCGCCAGCCTAGCAGCAGCGCGCCAGCGGGCGCGACCTTGCGACGGCTCTGACTTCGCAATTAGAGAAAGAAATGGTCGGAGTGGCAGGATTCGAACCTGCGACCCCCGCGTCCCGAACGCGGTGCTCTACCAGACTGAGCCACACTCCGACTTTACGCAATCAGACGAGCCGTGGTCGCCGCTTGCGTCGAGGAGGGGGCTTATAGCCATGCCGACCGGCCCTCGCAAGCGGGTAAATGAGCCTCCGGAAAAAACTCTTGGGCCGATGAAAATTCTTTCCTTTTCAGGTGTTGCATCCCCCGAAACCTTGGCGTATCTGACCGCTCCTCGCCGGGACGCACTGCGCCGGCGGGAACACCGGACCGCTGGGGAATGGTGTAATGGTAACACTACGGTTTTTGGTACCGTCATTCTAGGTTCGAGTCCTAGTTCCCCAGCCATCGTCCTGTAAGGGTTTGAGCGCCTTGAGCGCCCCCTTCGGGGCTCAGGTTTTACAGCGGGTTTTACAGTTGGCCTTCGGTTCCGGGTCTCCTGGAGCCGCGCGATCATGCCTAAACCGATGGCCTCTCCCGTTACATAACGCCGTGCGATCTCGTTCACGCGGTCGAGCTCCCAGCCCAGGATCGTGGCGACATCATCCAGCGGCAGACCTGCACGGATGAAGTTGGTGGCGGCTGTGCCGCGCAGGTCATGGAAGCGCAGGCCCTCAAGGCCGGCGCTGGCCTTGCCGGATCGTTTCGCGGCCTCATCCGCCTCAAGGCGGGCGCGCCTCACGCCGCTATCCAGGCCGTTGCCGAGCGGCGTCTAGGGCAGACCATCCGACGTCTGCAGGACGGTCGGGCATTCGCCGCGATCCAGATCATCCAGCACGGCCCTGACATGCGTTGAAACCCACACGGTGGCCTCGTCTTGCGCCCTGGCTGCGCGTGGCGTCGGCGTGGCTATCGTCAACGAACGACTGGCGCAGGCCTATGTGCGCGATCAAACCGTGCTGGGTCGGTTCGATCCAGACATTCTGCATGAACACGCCTTCGTGGTGTCCAGCAGCGTCAAGCCGTCGCGTCTGGCCGAGGAGTTTCTTAGAATGCTGTCACCGGCTCAAGAACCGGCTGGGGACTCGCTTGGGGGCGATTTCGGTCCGTAGGTTTCATGCCGAAATCAGCCTAGTTAATCACAATCAGACTGGTGAATCCGCGATTGCCTATAAGGGCTGGGAAAGCAGGGGGGGCCGTCGGGTCATGGCCCCCCCCCCGCCCGATCTTGGGCCCCCGCTCGTGTCCGGGGCGGACTTGATTTATGCGCTGCAGAGCTAGGCGACCCAAATCAGACGCTGCTTCACCCGGACCGGCACGATAGGCGGAAGAGGTGCTTAACGCCGGGTTGCGTCGGCGATCAGGGCGCGTCCGCGCTCTACAGCAGCTTGGGTAGTCAATGTCCCTGCATTGATCTGGTCCGCCAGATCCCTCAGAGGGGCGCTGGTGACGGCGCCGGTTTCAGCGACCTCCTGAACATGGACGCCTCCGTCGCGTGCGATCACGGCGTCCCATGCGGCGCGGACCTCGGCCCAATAGTCCTTGGTCGCGGCCCAATAGTCGTCGCCGGGCTTGGGCTCGAAGGCCGTCGAGGCGTCGTAGGTGTTGACCACGTCTTCCTGAACCACGGCCTGAGGAACACCGCCGTTACGCCCGGTCATTTTGACGTTGTCTTGAATGTGGACCCAGCCGCCCGGACGGATAACGTGGCGATTGGTCCCAAGATAACGGTCATAGACCGGGTTGCGCACCGCGTCGCGACGGGCCAGCGGCCGCCAGGTCGGGCCGGACGTCCACACGGTCATGCCATTGTCGTAGCTCCAACGTCCGACGCCGCCATAGCGAGGCGAATCGTCCGTTTGCCAGACAGTCTGGGACCAGGCGCCGCGACGCTCTTCGTCCGACACAGGAGTCAGGGTCCACTGGTTCGGTCCGGCGTAGGTCAGCACGGTCTCGGGCTGATAGGCCCAGTCCTGACGCCAGTGTTTGACCAGTATGGTCTGACCCTGGTGATACATGACCAGGATGTGCTGAAGGCTGATGCGATCGCCGGTGTCGTAGACGACACGCACGATCTCGGTGCCGCCGGACCGCTTGGGCTCGAGCGGCTGATAGTCCGCCTGCAGGCCAACCGTCTCGCGCATGTCGAAACGCACGCGATAATCGCCGACCTGGGCCAGGATGGCCTGACGGTCCTGTTCAAAGGCGCTAGCGGGCGCCTGGGTCTGGCCCGTCTCCGTCGAGGCGGGCAAGGCCTGGACGGCCGGGGCGCCGGTCAGAAGGGCGGCCGCGATCAAGATTGCGCGCATGGGGGCTCCATTGGTTTGCGAAGGACGGGGTTTCAGCTGGCGCTTCCGGGGCATGGTCGAGCTCACAGGCGCACGCTCAGAGACACGCCGACGTTGCGGCCGGGCTGGGTAAAGGCGTCCAGCGTCGCCGGTCGGGCGCCGACGGCCGGGCTGTTCAGGCCGCGCACGTCGCTCCACCAGGCGTATTTCTCGTCAAACACGTTGAAGGCGCCGGCGCGCAGAGTGGCCCGTTCGGTCACGTTCCAGAAGGCGATCACATCCAGCAGGGTGAAGCGCTCGCCCGGCCAGCACAGGCCGCCGCCGCATTCGTGGTTCGACTTCCTGTCCGACCAGGTGACCGTGGCGCTTCCGCCCCAGACGCCCGAGGGAGCGGCGTAGTTCAGCCCGCCGACCAACTTGATCGGATCCACGCTGGTCAGGGCGCCGCGCTGGCCGTCCGTCTCCTGCTCGCCGTCGGCGAAGGAGGCGGCGACGATGGCCGAGAAGCCGTTGTCCCAGTGAATATCGCCGCGCGCTTCCAGGCCCCAGATCTCGACCTTGGTCAGGTTGTCGTACTGATAGATCAGCGGATCGACGCCCGGCACGCCGGTCCCGCTCACCACGACCTGATTGATGAAGTCGTCGTATTCCGTGCGGAAGGCCGTAGCCTGCAGCGAAAGGGCGCCGCCGAAGGCTTCCAGATTGCGGAAGCGGAAGCCGCCCTCGATGCTCTCGCTGGTTTCGGGCTTCAGGTCGGGATTGGGGATGGACTCATAGCCGAATACCGGGTTGGCGAAGAAGTTGTTCACCTGCATCGGCGAGGGCGCCTTGAAGCCCTGGGCGTAGTTGGCGAAGACGCCGAAATGATCGTCGGCCCAGTAGATGGCGCCGATCTTGGGCGACAGATGGCTGTCGCTCTGCCCCTCGGCCGGGGCCGGGAACAGGGCGTCGGCCTGCGGCGTCAGCTCATACCAGTCGTAGCGCAGGGCCGGGATGATGCTGAGGCGGCCGCCCAGCAGATCGATCTCGTCCTGGATGAACAGGCCCGCCAGGTCGAACTCGGTCTTGGGGAAAGGCCGGGCGGGGAAAGGCTCGCCCATGGGCGGGACCGTGCCATCGCGGATGCCTTCCTGGGTGGTGCGCGACCAGTCGGCGCCGAAGGTGACCCGGTGACGAACGGCCTCGCCGCCGAAGCTTCGGGAGCCCTGCGCCGCCAAGCCCCAGACGGCGTTGTCGAACGTCACGTCGCGAGTGCGGTCGACCGCTGGCGTGCGGTCCTCATAGGTGAACTGGCGCGTGGTCGAATCCTGCCAGAACGCGGCCACAGAGCCCGAATCCAGACCTAGGACGTCGTCGAAACGCCAGTCAAGGCTGACGCGATCGCGCTGGGTCTCGTCATGAGCCGTCAAGCCGACGACCGTGGCCGAATAACCGCTCAACGCCGCGCCATCCATGTCCTGATCGAAGTGATCGTAGGTCAGGCGCAAGGTGTGATGGTCATTCACATCCCAGACCAGCTTGGCCAACACGGCGTTGGAGGCGAAGTCCTGGGGATTGGGCTGGGTTCGGGCCGCGCCGACGCCGCCGGTCTCAGCCCTGTTCTCGGTCTCTTGAGCGTCGCGGCGGGTGTAGGCCAGCAGACCCGACAGGGCGCCGCTGCGCCCGGCCAGGGCCAGGCCTTCGGTCCAGCCCTCATCAGCCGAACTGTAGCCGACACGCGCACGCACGCCGAAGCTGCGGCCCGCCTCGATGAAGTCGGTCGGGTCCTTCGAGGTGAAGCTGACCGCCCCGGCGATGCCATCCGAGCCATACAGAGCCGAAGCCGGACCGCGCAGAATCTCGACCGACTTGACCAGATCCAAGTCATTATAGCCGCCGCGTCCGACCGCCTGGGCGCCGAAGGCGAAGCCGTCCGGCACCCTCACGCCGTCCTGGACGATCAGGACGCGGTTGCCGCCCATGCCGCGGATGGTGAAACCCGAATTGCCGTCCCGCCCGGCGCCCGACAGGGCTGCCGAGAAGCGGGCCGGACTGGTCGGAACGCTAACGCCCGGCTCGAACCGGATCAGGTCCTTGATGTCCGTAACGAGGTTGGTCTCGATGTCTTTTGCGGTGATGACGCTGACGCTGGCGGGCACTTCGTCAACGCGTCGTTCGGTGCGGGTGCCGACGACGGTGACCGGAGCCACCCGCACCGGTTGATTCAGGTCGATCTCAAACCCGTCCTCCGCGCTGGCCGGCAAGGCGGCCCCAAGAGCCGCGGCCCCGGCGGAAATCATCAATAGCGAACGCATAGGCGGCACCCCGTTTGAAAGAGGCCTCGCCTTTAATGCGAACGATTATCAGAATCAATAGCACTATTTCTATTTGGCTAAGCACTCTTAGGCGGTGGCATGTGGCAGCGTGTTCCGCATTCGCTCATGTCAACCGGACAGCGCTACCTTTGCACCGAAACAACAATCCCGCCGACGAAGTCATTGATTTTAAAGGAACCGGAAGTTGCCCGTTTTCCTGCCTAACACTTGATTCGGCATCACTCAGTCTCGGACTTCCAAATGGAAGGCCGAGTTCGGCGGGCCCGACGTGTCGAGGCTCGGCGGCTGTGAAAGGCGTGTATCGAGTTGTTGAACCGGCTTGGGTGATCGTTGGGTCGACGCCCGGCCTTGGACGGTTCTGTCGATCTCGTCAGGTCGCCGACGTTGCGCGGGTTTTCTGACGAAGGTTCGTCAGGACATGAACCAGTCAACCCTCGAGACATCAGCTCACGACGGGGGCATGAAGCGGGATGGGCGCGATCCTCCGGTTCTGAAGACCACTGGATCGCTAGACGGGCCTGGAGGTCTCCAGGAGTTTGACGGCGCGTCTGAGCTCGGCATCGTCGAGGCTGGCGAAGCCGAGCCGGAAGGCGTTCATTTGGCCATCCTCTTCCAGGCAAAGCTGGCCGCCATGTGTCAGCAAGAGACCCGAGCCCTGGGCGGCGGCCGCCCAGGCCGAGGCGTTGATCGACGGATGAACTTTCACCCAGAGAGCCAGTCCCCCTGCGGGACGATCAAAGGCGACGGCGTCGCCGAGCCGTGCAGTGAGTTCATCCGCCAGGTGGTCGCGGCGCTGTTCGTAGACCTTTCTCGCCTTGCGGGCGTGACGGCCGAGATCGCCTTCGTCGATCAGCTTGGCGAGAGCGGTTTCCAGGAGGACATCGCCTTGACGATCAATCGCTTCGCGCAGATTTTTCATTCTTTCCAACAAGGCGGAGGTTCCGGTGGCGTAGCCGATCCTCAAGGCAGGAGCGAGCAGTTTTGACACCGAACCGATGTGTATTATCCGGTCTTCAGCCTGCGCGCGCGCCGCCATGGGCAGAACCGGCCGGCCTTCGAAACGGTATTCGTGGTCATAGTCGTCTTCGATCAGCGTCAGTCGGCGCCGGCGCGCAATGTCGAAGAGCCGCAGGCGGCGCCCTGCGCCAAGAGTCACGGTGGTGGGATACTGGTGATGCGGCGTCAGATAGATCGCGCGAATCCCCGGGTCCTGGTCGAGCAGGCTCTCCAGGCGGTCGATATCCAGGCCCAGGCCGTCCACAGGAGCGCCCACGACGCGGGCGCCCGCGGCGCGAAATGACTTCCAGGCCATGGGATAGCCCGGGTCTTCGACGGCGACCGCTTCACCTGGCCTGAGAGCGGCGCCCGCCACGAGGAAGAGCGCCATCTGACTCCCACGCGTGACCAGGATGTCGTCGGCGCCGACAATCAGGCCGCGTTCCGAAGACAGATAGCGGGCGAGGGCCGATCGCAGGGGCGCTGCGCCGCGAGGATCGCCATATCCCGTCAGCATTCTCAGCCCTGAGGCGGACACGGCGCGGCGGAAGGCGCGCGCCAGTTCTGCGCCAGGCATCAGCCGGGCGTCAGGCGCGCCGTCGGAGAATTTCAGGGGAGGCAGAGCGGTTCGCGCTTCGATCGGTGCCGCCCGGGCTTTGGCATGCCCTGCCCAGCTTCGGGCGCCCAGGTCCGGCAGGTCCCTTGCGACAAATGTGCCGCGGGACGCCTCGGAAACCAGCCAGGCCTGAAGCACCAGCTCCTGATAGGCGGCGTCGACCGTATTCCGGTGCACGCCGAGCGTCCCAGCGAGAGCCCTCGTCCCCGGGAGGCGATCTCCAGGCTTGAGCCGGCCACGTTCAATCTCGCGGATGATCGATTCCGCCAGGTTGATGAAGATGGGCCTGGAGGCGTCTTCTATCAGTTCAATGACGACGGTGCTGCGCGCCATAATCCGGCCTATCAAGTTTCGAAATAGCGGCACTTATCACGGGGCCGTTTCGCCGGTTATCCCAGCCGCTCTCCCATTCAGCAACACCGCTGCGGGACCAGAAACACGAGAAAGCGTCATGTCCGGGAAAGCTGTTTTCTATCACGCAGGATGCACCGTCTGCCTTGATGCCGAGAGGGGCTTCGTGGGCGCCCTGGACCCGGCCGCCTACGCTGTTGAAGTGGTGCATCTTGGAGAGACGTCCGAGCGCCTGGCGGAGGCCGAGGCCGCCGGCGTCAAGTCGGTGCCCGCCTTCGTCATCGACGGCGCCGTGTACCACATCAATCACGGCGCGGATCTCTCGGCCCTGCGCGGGTGATCTGTTCGGCTACGCTTCCTTCCCCCGAAGCGCGGCCGCTGGGCGGGCGGCCTCCCTCTCGTCAAGCCGCCCGCCTCTTTTTGTCAGACGGAGACGGCATGACTTCCGACCTTGCGACGCGGGCTCTGGACCCGCAACTGGCCCAAGCCCTGATGCAGGAGCGCCAGCGCCAGCAGGACAGCATCGAATTAATCGCGTCCGAGAACATCGTCAGCGCCGCCGTGCGTCAGGCGCAGGGCTCGGTCCTGACCAACAAATACGCTGAGGGTTATCCGGGCCGCCGCTACTACGGCGGGTGCGAGGCGGTCGACATCGCCGAGAAGCTTGCGATCGAACGCGCCTGCACCCTGTTCGACACGGCCTACGCCAACGTCCAGCCGCACTCGGGCGTCAACGCCAATCTGGCCGTGTTGTTCGCCCTGATCAAGCCGGGCGACCGCATCATGGGGCTGGACCTGGCCTGCGGCGGTCACCTGACGCACGGCTCGCCGGTCAGCCTGTCGGGCCAGTGGTTCGAGGTCAGCGCCTATCGGGTGCGCGAGGACGACGACCTGATCGACTATGACGACATGGAACGGCGCGTCCTTCAGGATCGGCCGCGCCTGATCTATGCAGGCGGCTCGGCCTATCCGCGCCGCATCGACTTCGCCCGGATGCGCCAGATCGCGGACAGGGTCGGCGCCTGGCTGGTGGCCGACGTGGCCCACTACGCCGGGCTGATCGCGGCGGGCCTCTATCCCAATCCGACGCCGCACGCTCATGTCACCACCTCGACCACGCACAAGACCCTGCGCGGCCCGCGCGGCGGTCTGATCCTGTGCAATGATCCAGAGCTGGCAAGGCGCATCGACAAGGCCGTCTTCCCCGGCACGCAAGGGGGGCCGCTGATGCACGTCATCGCCGGCAAGGCGGCGGCCTTCCACGAGGCGCTGCAACCGGACTTCGTCGAATACTCAAAGGCGGTGATCGAGAACGCCCGCGTGCTGGGCCAGACGCTGGCGGACGGAGGCCTGCGCCTCGTGTCGGGCGGAACGGACTGCCATCTGGTGCTGGTCGACCTGCGCCCCTTCGGCCTGACCGGCAAGGCGGCGGTCGATGCGCTGGAGGATCACGGCCTGATCGCCAACAAGAACTCGGTCCCCTATGACACGGCCTCGCCCATGGTGACGTCGGGGTTACGGCTGGGTTCGCCGTCCTCGACCTCGCGCGGGTTCGACGCCGAGGCGTTCCGCACGGTCGGCGGCATGATCCTGACCATCCTCAAAGGCCTGCGAGACGGCGATCTCGACAGCGCGGCGGTGAAGGCGCAGGCAAGAGAACTGACGCGGGCCTGGCCGATCGCCGGACCGGCGCTGACGCCCGCCTAAGGAGGTTCTGAAGGCGCGTGCGGGTCATCTCGATTCAGAGCCAGGTCGTCTACGGCCACGTCGGCAACAGCGCGGCGGTCCAGCCGATGCAGGCCATGGGGCTGGAGGTGGCGGCGGTGCCGACCACCCTGCTGTCCAATCACCCGCACTATCCCACCATGCGCGGCCGGATTCTGGAGACGGAACTGGTCGCCGACCTGCTGCTGGGGGTCGAGGAGCGCGACCTGCCGATGACATCCGGGGCGGTGGTCACGGGCTATATGGGCTCGGCCGCCAATGCGGCGGCGACGGCGGGCTTCCTGCGGCGCTGGAAGGCGAAGAATCCGGCCCTGCTGCACATCTGCGACCCGGTAATCGGCGACGATGATCTGGGCGTCTTCGTCGCCGAGGGCCTGATCGAACAGTTCCGCGACGAGCTGACGCCGATGGCCGACATCATCACCCCCAACCAGTTCGAACTGGGCCGACTGGTCGGCGAACGGCCTGATACGGTCGCGGGGGTGATCGAGGCGACGCGCATCCTGAGCGCGCGCGGCACGGGGCGGACGGTGGTGGCGGGCTGCGTCCTGACGGACACCGCGCCAGGCGAGGTCGAGACGGTGGCCGTCGAAGGCGGCGTCGCCCATCGCACCTCCATCCCCCGCATCCCGATCCGGCCCAGCGGCACGGGCGACCTGTTCACCGCATACCTGACCGGCTGGCTGATGCGCGGCGAGGGACTAGCCGAGGCCGCCGCCCGCGCCACCGCCGGGGTCCAGACCGTTCTGCTGCGGACCCAGGCGGCGGGCGCCTTCGAGATGCGCCTGACCGAGGGCTGAAAGCCCTCAGCCGAAGCTGGCGACGGCGGCGATCACCCGATCCTGCACGGCCTTGTCCAGATAGGCGCTCATCGGCAGGCTGATGACCCGTTCCGCCTTGGCCTCGGTCGCGGCCAGACCGCCGGGGCCGACCGGGTGCTGGCGATAGGCGGGCTGGCGGTGCAGGGGGATCGGGTAATAGACGGCGGTCGGCACGCCTTCAGCCTTCAGATGGGCGGCCAGGGCGTCGCGATCGTCATGCTCGACGGTGAACTGGGCCCAGACCGACCGGCCGCCGGGTATGACCACCGGCGTCGCCGCCACATGACCGGCCAGCCCCTGCACATAGTGCTCGGCGATGCGGTTGCGGCGCTCGATCTCGTCCGGGAAGATTTTCAGCTTCTCCAGCAGGACGGCGGCCTGCAGCGTGTCCAGCCGTCCGTTCATGCCCAGACGCGGGTTCAGGTATTTCGGGTCGTGGGCGAAGCCCTGCGCCGCCGCATCCGCCGCCGTCGCCTGACCGTGGACTCGCAGGGAAACGAGGTGGTCCATCAGGGCCGCCTCCTTCATCAGCACGGCCCCGCCGTCGCCATAGGCGCCCAGCGGCTTGGCCGGAAAGAAGCTCAACGTCGTGGCGTCGGCCCAGTGGATGGGGTGCTGGCCGTTCAGGGTGCAGCCGAACCCCTGCGCCGAATCCGCGATCAGCTTAATGTCGTATTGCTGCGCGATTGCCGACAGGGCGGGATAGTCTGCGGGCTGCCCGAACAGGTCCACGGCGATGACGGCGCGGGGTTTCAGCACGCCCTCGCGCTCGACCGCCTCGACGGCGGCGCGCAGGTGGTCGGGGTCGATCGTCCAGGTGTCGGGACGGATGTCGACAAAGACCGGCGTGGCGCCCGCCAGCGCCACCACCTCGGCCGTAGCCGCAAAGGTGAAGGCGGGGCAGAAGACGGCGTCTCCCGGCCCCACGTCCCACGCCATCATCAGCAGCACCAGCGCATCCGTCCCGTTGGAGCAGGACAGGGCGTGCGGCGCCTGTCCGAAGTCGCACAGGGCGTGTTCGAAGGCGCCGACCGCCGGACCCATGATGTACTGGCCGCTGGCGGCGACCTCCAGCAGGGCGGCGTCGATGGTCGCGCCGATGCGGCGGCGCTGGCTGAGAAGATCGATGAAGGGAATGGTCACGCGGTTACTCCGGGGAGTGGAGGAAAGTCAGGCCCAGTCGGCTCAGGCCCAGTCGGCCCAGGGCAAGTCAGCTCAGGCCAGACCTGGCCAGTAGTGCCCGTTCGGCGTCGGGCGCGGGCCGAAGATGGCCTGGCCGACGCGGACCACGGTCGCGCCTTCGCGCACGGCCAGTTCGTAGTCGCCGGTCATGCCCATCGACAGGCCGGTGATGCGCCCATCAATGCGCTCGGCCCTGTCGCGCAGGGACCGCAACAGGGTGAAGCAGGGCCGCACCCTGTCCGGGTCCTCGCTGAACACCGCCAGCGTCATCAGCCCCTGCGGCTTCAGCCGGGGAAAGGCTTCCAGCCGTTCGATGAAGTCCAGGGCATCATCGGGATGCAGACCGAACTTGCTCTCCTCGCCCGAGGTGTTGACCTGGACATAGACCTTCATGTCGCGGCCGTCGGTCTCCAGCCGCTTGTTCAGCACCTCGGCCAGCTTGAGACTGTCCAGCGCATGAAACTCGTCGGCCAGACGGGTCAGGTATTTGACCTTGTTCGACTGAAGGTGGCCGACGACGTGCCAGCGCATTGGCAGGTCGGCCATGGCCTCAGCCTTGTCGCGAGCCTCCTGAAGTTTGTTCTCGCCGAAGTCGGTGACGCCCGCGGCCCAGGCCAGACGCAGGACCTCGGCCGGAACCGTCTTGGTGATCGGCAACAGACGCACGCTGTCGATCGGCCGCCCGACCTGTTCGCAGGCGGCGGCGATGCGGCGATGGACCAGCGCCAGATTGGCGGCGAACCGCTCGCGCGGGTCAGCACCGAAGCGTTCGAGGTTTTCAGGCGAAAGGGTCACGAAACATACTCCCGACACAGGCGGCGGCCCAGCCGCGCGATGACTTCATAGTCGATGGTCGCGCCGTCCCGAGCCAGTTGTTCCGGCGTGCGATTGGGGCCCAGAAGTTCGAGCTGATCGCCCGCTTTCACCGCATCGGGCGGCAGGTCGCTGATGTCCACGACCAGACTGTCCATCGAGATGCGCCCGACGAAGGGCAGCAACCGCCCCTCGAATGCTGCGCCGCCGGTGGCCGACAACTGACGCGGCCAGCCGTCAGCATAGCCCACGCCGATGGTGGCCAGACGCATTCCCTTCGCCGCCGTGACGGCCCAGCCGTAGCCGACACCCGCGCCCGCAGGCACGGCGCGGGTCTGGATGACGCGGCCCGTCACCTCGACCACTGGCAGCATGGCCTTGGCCGAGGGCGAGGCGTCCAGACCGAACAGGGCGGCCCCGACCCGGCACACGTCATAGTGATAGTCTTCGCCCAGCCAGCACCCGGCCGAGTTGGCCAGCGAACGCGGAACGCCCGGCCGCGCGTGGGCCAGAATGCGCTCGAAGGCCTGACGCTGGCGCGCATTGCCCGCATGGCCGGGCGTGTCGGCGACGGCCAGATGGCTGAGGATCAGGCGCGGTTCGATCCAGCGGATCGGGCCGTCCGGGTCAAAGGCCCATGCAGCGTCCTCGGGCGGCAGACCCAGTCGCGACATGCCCGTGTCGAACTGGATCGCCGCCGCCAGCGGCCGCCCGACGGCCCGGCCCAGACGCGCCCAGTCCTCCATCTGTTCGCGGCTGTTCAGCACCGGGATCGCTCCGGCGGCGAGGGCGGCGTATTCGGCGCCCGGCGCCAGACCGTTCAGCACGAACAGCTCGGCGTCGGCGGGCAGGACGCGGCGCAGATTCACCGCCTCGAACAGATGGGCGACGAAGAAGGCGCGGCATCCGGCGTCATAGAGGGCGGGCGCGATGCGGGCCGCGCCTAGACCATAGGCGTCGGCCTTGACCACGGCGGCGCAGGCGGCGGGCGCGATCCTGTCCCGCATGGCGCGATAGTTGGCGGCGACGGCGCCTAGGGACACGCGAATGCGGCCGCCGCCATGGTCGGATCGGCGGGCCGGCTGGTCGGTCGGGAAGAGGGCGAGGGCAGGCAAGGGACGGAAGCTTTCACGGCGTCGGCTCACCGCCGACCTCTGCACCCTAGCCAGCGCCGCCCCGGCCATTCCCCGCCACGTCGGCGCAGATCGTCAGACCGCTTTGTAAGCGTCGATCACGCGGGGAAGATTTTCGCCAGCCGTTCGACGGCGGCGTCGATCTCGGCCGGGGTCGAGGCGGCGAAGCCCATCAGCCAGCCGGGGCGGCCCGCGCCCGCGTCGTGCAGGGGCGTCAGGCCGGTCAGGTGGACGCCGACGCGCCGCGCCGCGCGCACCGTTTCGGCCTCGTCTAAGCCGTCCTTCAGGAAGCAGGGCATCTGCAATCCTCCGGCGGGCCGGTCGGGCGTGACGACGTGGGACAGACGCGCCGTCACCGCCGCCTCCAGCGCATCCAGCCGTTCCTCATAGACGCCGCGCATGGTGCGGACATAGGCGCTGAACCGGCCGTCCTCGATGAAGCGCGCCAGCGTCAGCTGGGCCACAGAGGCGGTGAAGCCGTCCATCAGGCTGCGCGCCGCGACCATAGGCTCGACCAGTGGGCGCGGCAGGATCAGATAGGCCAGCCTCAGCCCCGGAAACAGCGACTTGGTGAAGGTGCCCAGGTACAGGGTCCGGTCGTGCGGGTCCAAACCCTGCACGCAGGCGGTCGGCCGCCCGGCGTAGTGAAACTCGCTGTCGTAATCGTCTTCCAGAATCCAGGCGTCATGATCCGCCGCCCACTGGATCAGGGCCAGACGCCGGTCCAGCGACAGGGTGCGCCCGGTCGGAAACTGGTGCGAGGGGGTGACGAACACCGCCCGCCCGTCCTCACGCCGGGCTAGCAGGTCGTCGGTGCGCAGCCCCTGCGCATCGACCGCCACGGGCAGGCGTTCCAGCCCCGCCGCGTCCATGGCCCTGGCGGCGCCCTGATAGGCCGGGTCTTCGATGAAGACGCCGTCGCCGGGGTCGGCCAGCACCCGCGCGCACAGGGACAGGGCCTGCTGCGAACTGGTCAGGACCAGGATCTGGTCGGGGTCGGCGCGCGCCCCGCGCTCGAGATTGGCGTATTCGGCGATCGCGCGGCGAAGGCGCGGATGCCCCTGCGGATCGCCGTGATGCAGGGCGGCGGCGCCTTCCTCGCGCAGGGTCTGGCGGTGCAGCCGGTCCCACTGGGCGAAGGGAAACAGCCGCGTCTCCGGCACGCCGGGCGAGAAGGCCAGCGGGGCGTAAGGGTCGCGCAGACCTCCGCTGTCGGCCATCGCCTGCCCGCGTTTACTCAGGGTCGGCGCCGTCGCCGGTTGCAGGGCGGGGCGGCGGTCGGCCGGGCGCAGCACCCCGCGCTTCAGGCCCAGTTCGGTCAGCTCGCAGACGAAGCTGCCGCTGCCGACGCGGCGCTCGATGAAGCCCTCGGCGTGAAGCTGGGCATAGGCCGTCTCGACCGTGTCGCGCGACACGCCCAGCGACCGGGCCAGAGTGCGCGACGAGGGCAAGGGGCGCCCCGCCGTCAGCGAACGCTCGACGATCAACTGGCGCACGGCGCGCTGGATGCGCGCGTGCAGGGGCAGGCCGGACTGGGCCGGGTGGTCCATGAAGGCCTTAACGGAGTCCAGCTGGGCGCGCTTCAGCAATGGTCTGGGGCTTCTTTCCAAAGTGGCCGGAATGGCCCGGCCAATGCAGCGCTAGGTGTCACGCCCCCGGCGGGATGGCAATGTCGCCGCCCGTCCTGTGATGGGATGTGATGTCATGGGCGCTTTCGACTTCGCCGACTTCTTCAGCCGCGATCTGGACGACCTGAAGCAGGAGGGCCGGTATCGCGTCTTCGCCGATCTGGAGCGGCTGTCGAAGGGCGCGCCCTACGCCTGGGATCATCGGCGCGAGCGGACCATCACCATTTGGTGCTCGAACGACTATCTGTCGATGGGCGTCCATCCCGAGGTGGTCGAGGCGGCGCAAAATGCGATCCGCACCTATGGCGCGGGCGCGGGCGGCACCCGCAACATCTCGGGCACCAGTCACGAGCACGTCCTGCTGGAACGCGATCTGGCCGATCTGCACGGCAAGGAGGCGGCGCTGCTGTTCACCTCGGGCTATGCGGCCAATGACGCGGCCCTGTCGACGCTGGCCTCGCGCCTGCCGGGCGCGGTGATCTTTTCTGACGCCCTGAACCACGCCTCCATGATCGAGGGCATGCGGCGCTCGGGCGTGGAGAAGCACATCTTCGCCCATAACGACTGGCGCGATCTGGACCGGTTGATGAGCGGGGTCTGCCGCTATCGGCCCAAGCTGGTCTGCTTCGAGAGCTGCTATTCGATGGACGGCGACTTCGCCCCCATCGCTGCGATCTGCGACGTGGCCGAAAAACACGGCGCCTTCACCTATCTGGACGAGGTCCACGCCGTGGGCCTGTACGGCGCGCGCGGCGCCGGCGTGGCCGAACGCGACGGCCAGTCGCACCGCATCAGCATGATCCAGGGCACGCTCAGCAAGGGATTCGGCGCGATGGGCGGCTATGTGGCGGGTGATGCGGATGCGGTCGATTTTGTTCGCAGTCATGCGCCAGGCTTTATCTTCAGCACCGCCCTGCCGCCGTCGGTCGTGGCGGGGGTGCGCGCTGCGCTGAAGCATCTGAAAGCCGACGGCGGACCCCGGCGAGCCCTGGCCGCGCGGGCCAAGTCCATCCGCGAAGCCATGGTCAGGATGGGCTTGCCGGTCCTGCCCAGCCCCAGCCACATCCTGCCGGTGATGATCGGGGACGCGGCGACGGCGAGGCGCGTGACGGACCGGCTGATGGAGGATTTCGGCGTCTATATCCAGCCGATCAACTTCCCGACCGTTGCGCGCGGAACCGAGCGCCTCAGGGTCACGCCCACGCCTCTTCATGCCGACGAGGACGAAGAGCAACTGCTGGAGGCGCTGGTCGAAATCTGGTGCGATAACACCGAGTGGCGACGCTTCTCAGCGATGGCGATGCGCCAGCTAGAGACCGTCTGACGCGGCCCGCGCCCAGACCCCGCACGCCAGAAGCGGTGGTGTGGCGCGTCTGTATCCAGCGGCCGGCGACGCGCCGACTTCGCCCCGCTTATCGCCGCCGTCCGCGACCCCTTCCTCGGAGACTTTCAAGCCAGATGTCGTCCTCCCCGACCATCGCCTCGCCGTTTCGCCTTAGTGATCTGCTCCATCCCGTCGTCGCCGGCCTGATCTCCGTTCTGGTCAACTATGGCGGCACCTTCATCCTGGTTTTCCAGGCGGCCAAGATCGCTGGGCTCAGCCCTGAGATGACGGCCTCATGGGTGTGGTCGGTCTCTATCGGCGTGGGCCTGACCGGCCTGTATCTGAGTTGGCGCTATCGCGAGCCGATCATCACGGCGTGGTCGACGCCGGCGGCGGCCTTTCTGGTCACGGCACTGGCGACCACGGCTTATGCCGATGCGATCGGCGCCTATATGGTTTCGGCGGCCGCCTTCGTCCTGCTCGGCGTATCAGGCGGCTTCGACAAGGTGGTCAGACTGATCCCGCCGGGCATCGCCTCGGGCCTGCTGGCGGGCATATTGTTGCAGTTCGGCGTGGGGGCCTTCGCCGGGGCCAGCGTCGATCCCCTGCTGGTCGGCCTGCTGATCCTGGCCTATGTCGGCTTCAAGCGGTTCTCGGCGCGCTATGCGGTCGTCGGCATCCTGCTGTTAGGGGTTGCGATCCTGATCTGGCAGGGGCGGGTGGACGTGTCGGGCCTGAAGCTGGAGTTCGCCGCTCCAGTCTTCGTCATGCCGACGTTTTCGCTCAACGCCCTGCTGAGCGTGGCCTTGCCGCTCTTCCTGATCACCCTGTCGGGCCAGTACATGCCCGGCATGTTGGTGCTGAGGAACGACGGGTTCAAGACCAGCGCCAATCCCATCGTCGCCGTGACGGGCCTGGGCTCGCTGCTGTTGGCGCCGTTCGGGTCGCACGCTTTCAACATCGCCGCCATCACCGCCGCCATCGCCACGGGGCCAGAGGCGCACGAAGACCCCGCAAAGCGATGGATCGCGGGCGTCGCCGCAGGGGTCTTCTACATCCTGGTCGGCGTGTTCGGGGTGACGTTGGCGGCGGTTTTCATGGCCTTCCCGGCGGCCTTCATCACCACCCTGGCGGGGCTGGCGCTGCTGGGCACGATCGGGGGCAGCCTGGCGGGCGCTATGGCCGACACCACGTCGCGGGAGGCGGCCCTGATCACCTTCCTGGCGGCGGCAGCGAACATCACCCTGCTGGGGATCGGCGGCGCCTTCTGGGGGCTGGTGATCGGGCTGGCGGCGCACTGGATCTTCACCGGCCGCGTCCCGCGTCGCGCTGCGAAGGACGTCGCGGGCGAGGGCGTCACGCCATAAGGCAGGACGCCCCCGTGTTCACGCCATCAAGGCCTGCGCGCTCTGATAGAGCATGTAGAGGGCCACGACGAAGATCAGGCCTGCGAAGACGGTGTTCAGCAGGCCCTTGCGGCTGGACATCGTCTTGGCCAGTCGCGCGCCCACCAACCCGCCCAGAACGCCGCCGCCGATGAAGACCGCCGCTAGCGGCCAGTCCACCCATCCCGCCAGCGCATAGTTGAAGGCGGTGGTCAGGCCGAAGGCGGTGACGCCGACCAGAGACGAGCCGACGGCGTAATAGATGGGCATGCCGGTCGAGCCCATCAGGCTGGGCACGATCAGGAAGCCGCCGCCGATGCCGAAGAAGCCCGACAGCATCCCCGTCGCCGTCCCCGTGCCGATCAGCTTGGGCGCATTGCGCGCGGTCAGGATCACCTGCGGGTCGCCTGCAGCCGAGCGGCCGCGCAGCATCAGGGAGCCGACGACCAGCATCAGCACGGCGAACAGGGCCAGCAGCTTCTGCCCGTCCACCGCCTTTCCGAGGCTGGAGCCCAGGGCCGCCCCGACCACGCCCGCCGCCGCGAACAGCAGGGCGATCTTCCACTTCACCGCCCCGTGGCGGGCGTGGTTCAGCAGGTTGGCGAAGGCGTTGGCGGCCACGGCGAAGGCGCTGGTGCCGATGGCCAGGTGGGGGTCCTTCACCCCCACCAGATAGACGATCAGCGGCACGGCCAGGATCGAGCCGCCCCCGCCCACCAGGCCCAGGGTGAAGCCGACCAGCGACCCCGCCCCGGCGCCCAGTCCGTATTGCAGCAGGCTGAGCGGCTCGCCCATCAGGCGGCGCTCTTGGCGCGGGGGGCGACGCCCGGCTCGACGCAGTCGGGGGCGCACAGCCACTCGCGGCCCTTCAGCATCCCGACCCAGTAGATTTCCGGCAGGGCTTGCGCCTTCAGGTGCCAGGCGCGGCGCGTCGGCTGGCGGCCGTCCAGCATCCAAGCCGGGAAGCTGGGCAGCAGCTTGCCGCCATAGCCGAACTCGGCCAGCACGATCTTGCCGCGCTCGACCGTCAGGGGGCAGGAGCCGTAACCGTCGTAGACCGCCTTCAGCGCCTTGCCGTCCAGCAGGGAGATGACGTTCTCGGCCACGACCGGCGCCTGTTTGCGGGCGGCGGCGGCCGTCTTGGCGTTGGGCGCCGAGCAGGCGTCGCCCAGGCCGAAGACGTTGTCGAGGCGGTTGTGATGCAAGGTGGCCTGATCGACGTCGATCCAGCCGCTGTCGGCCGCCAGCGGGCTGTTGCGGATGAAGTCGGGCGCGGTCTGCGGCGGGCAGACATGGAGCATGTCGAAGTCGCGGTCGACTTCGCTGACGGCCCCATCGGCGTCGGTGACGGCGAAGGTCGCCTTGCGCGCCTCGCCATCGATGGCGGTCAGGCGCGAGTTGAAGCGCAGGTCGACGCCGTAACGCTCTATGTATTTCATCAGGGCGGGGACGTAGTCCTTGACCCCGAACAGCACGGCCCCGGCGTTGTGGAACTCGATGTCCACGTTCTTGAGGGCGCCGGTGCGCTGCCAGTGGTCGGCCGACAGATAGAGGGCCTTCTGCGGGGCGCCCGCGCATTTGATCGGCATGGGCGGCTGGGTGAACAGGGCGCGGCCGCCCTTCAGTTCCTGCACCAGCTTCCACGTATAGGGCGCCAGATCGACGCGGTAGTTGGAGGTCACGCCGTTGCGGCCCAGCGTCTGGTTAAGGCCGGGGATGGCGTCCCAGTCCAGCTTGATGCCCGGCGCGGCGACCAGGGCGCGATAGCCGATGCGGCGGCCGTCCGACAGGCGCACCTGATCGGCTTCCGGCGCGAAGTCGACGACGCTGTCCTTGATCCAGCGGGCGCCCTTGGGGATCAGGCGGCAGGTCTCGCGCATGGTGCGCTCGGGCGTGAAGACGCCGGCGCCGACCAGCGTCCAGCCGGGCTGGTAATAGTGGCGCTCGGACGGCTCGACGATCACCACGTCAAGGCCGGGGCGGCGGCGCAGCAGGCTGGCCGCCGTGGCGATGCCGGCAGCGCCGCCGCCGACGATCAGGACGTCGCAGGTCTCGGAAGCTTCCGTATGGGCCATGCCTCAGCCCTCCAGGCGCGGGCCGAGCGGCGAGACGTCGTAACCGGCGGCGGCGGCCAGGGCGACGATCTCTTCGGCCGGGCGCTCGCCTGCCTGCGACAGGGCCCACAGGAAGGTGGTGCGGGTGCCGGAACGGCAGTAGCCGAGGATGGGCTGGGGCAGTTCGGCCAGCGCCGCCTTGAAGCGGGCCACGTCGTCAGGCGTCATGGCTCCGCCGCGGACCGGGATGTGGACGAAGGGCAGGCCCGCGGCCTCGGCGGCGGCGCGGATGTCCTCGGTCGTCGGCTGGCCCGGCTCTTCGGCGTCGGGGCGGTTGGAGATGATGGCGCGATAGCCCTGGGCGGCCGCCGTCGGGACCTCCTCAGGCAGGATCTGCGGCGAGACGTGCAGGCGGTCTTCCAGGGTGCGGATGTCCATGAGGCTTCTCTGGCTTGAGGAAAGGGGTGCTCGGGTTAGAGCGCGTTGATGGGCACTTTCAGATAGCGGACGCCGTTGTCTTCAGGCTCGGGCATCCGGCCGCCGTTCATATTGACCTGAACCGAAGGCAAGATCAGGCGCGGCATGGACAAGGTGGCGTCGCGGGCGGTTCGCATCTGGACGAACTCATCCTCAGTCACGCCGTCGCGGACGTGGATATTGCCTTGGCGCTGGGCGCCGATGGTCGTCTCCCACGCGAATTCGGTGCGGGCGGGCGGCGCCTTGTAGTCGTGGCACAGGAAGACGCGCGCCGCCGGGGGCAGGGACAGCAGGCGCTTGATCGAGCGATACAGCGTCCGCGCATCGCCGCCGGGGAAGTCGCAACGCGCCGTGCCGTAGTCCGGCATGAACAGGGTGTCGCCCGGGAAGACGGCGTCGCCGATCACATAGGCCAGACAGGCGGGGGTGTGGCCGGGAACGTGCAGCACCGTGGCCTGAAGCCCGCCGATGGCGAAGCGGTCGCCGTCGTCGAACAACTGATCGAACTGGCTGCCGTCGCGGCGGAACTCGGTCCCCTCGTTGAAGACTTTGCCGAAGACGTCCTGCACCTTGATGATGTCGCGGCCGATGGCCAGGCGGCCGCCGAGGCGCTCCTGCAGATAGGGCGCGGCCGACAGGTGATCGGCGTGGGCGTGCGTCTCCAGCAGCCACTGAACCTCAAGGTCCTCGGCTTCGACATAGGCGATCAGGGCGTCGGCCGAGGCGGTCGAGGTGCGGCCCGCCGCCTGATCATAGTCCAGCACGCTGTCGATGATGGCGCAGGCGTTCGAGCCGGGGTCGCGCACCACATGGCTGACGGTGAAGGTGGCGGGGTCGAAGAAGGATTTGACCACGGGGCGCTGGGTCGGGTTCGTCAGGGCGGCCTCGATCACTTCCCTCGCGTGGTCGCGGGCGGGGTCGATGGGGGTGTCGGTCACGGCGTCTCTCCGCATTGATCTGCATCAAGCAATTAGATATTTACATATTATATGCAAGTAAATGTTTTCAAGGTGCGTCAGACCTCGGCTGCGCGTAGCCCTATGACATGGAAACCGACTCGATGACGGACACGCCTTTGCTGCGGCCGCTGCGGATCAATGAGGCGGCGCCGGATTTCGCCGCACGCACGACGCGCGGCCAGCGCCGGCTGAGCGACTATCGCGGGCATTGGCTGGCCTTCTTCTCGCATCCGGCGGATTTCACCCCGGTCTGCACCAGCGAGTTCATCGCCCTGGCCCGGCGTCAGGCGGACTTCACGGCGATCGGCTGCGAGCTGCTGGGCCTGTCGGTCGACAGCCTCTATTCTCACCTGGCGTGGCTGAAGGACATCCGCGACCGTTTCGGCGTGACGGTGGAGTTTCCGATCATCGAAGACCCGTCGATGGTCATCGCTCAGGCCTATGGCATGATCGACCCGGCGGCGCCCGACAGCGCCTCGGTGCGCGCCACCTTCGTCATCGACCCGAACGGGGTGGTGCGGGCGATCAGCTGGTATCCGATGAACGTCGGCCGCTCGGTCGAGGAGTTGCTGCGGCTGATCACGGCCCTGCAGACGGCGGATCGGGAAGGGGCCTCCGCGCCCGAGGGCTGGACGCCGGGCGCGCCTTTGCTTCAGGCGGCGCCGACCGACTTTGGCGACGTGCTGGCGGGCGATGACGCCTGGTATTATCGGCCGGGGCCGAAATGACGCGCGGCGACGTCGATCTGGGCCGGTTGAAGGCTGCCGCGCCCGAGGCGGCCGAACTGTTGCGCCAACTGGCTAACGCCAATCGCCTGCTGATCCTGTGCCATATCGCGCAGGAAGAGCGTTCGGTGGGTCAGCTGGAACAGGAGCTGGGTCTGCGTCAGCCGGGCCTGTCGCAGCAACTGGCCGAACTGCGCCAGTCGGGTCTGGTGAAGACCCGGCGGGAATCCCGCTCCATCTACTACTCCCTCGCCGACGAGCGGGCCGAAGGGGTGATGGCCATGCTGTTCGAGATCTTCTGCCAGGACCCGGCGGCCCTGGCCGAAAGGCTGCATCAGGCGCCCGCGCCGGAGCTGGCGCGCCCTGCAGGCGACGCGGCCCGGTTCGCCCGGATCCTTCCTCCGCGCGCCTGATGCGCCTCTTGCTGATTTGAACTCAGCTCAGGCGGTCCTCGACGACGCGGGCGAAGATCGACGAGGCGACGGGCAGGACGGCGTCGTTGAAGTCATAGACCGTCTGGTGGACCATCGGTCCGCCCTGGCCGAAGAACATATAGGCCCCCGGCGCGTGCTGCAGCATATAGGCGAAGTCGTCGGTGAAGGGATAAGGCTTCAGATCGCGCAGCACCTTGTCCGCGCCCAGCACGGCGGCGCAGGCGTCGGCGGCGATGGCGGCCTGAGCCGGGGCGTTGATGCAGGGCGGCACGCCGGCGATTTCCGTCACGGTGAGGGTGCAGCCGGTCATGCGGGCGACGCCGTCGCAGATGGCCTGAAGCTGGCTCCACATGGTTTCGATCACTTCAGGCGAGGTGGCGCGCAGGGTGCCGGCCAGACTGGCTTCGTGCGGCACGACGTTGTGCGACGCGCCTGCCTGCAGCTTGGTGACGGTGAACAGGGCCGGTTCCATCGGATCGACGTGACGGCCGATGATGGACGAGATCTCCGAGGCGACGCGGACGGCCGCCTGCAGCGGGTCCTTAGTCTTGTGCGGGGCGGCGCCGTGGCCGCCGACGCCCTGAATGTCGATCTCCCAGATCTTGTAGCCGTTCAGGGTCGCGCCCGGACGCACCGCCGCCTCGCCGAACGGCAGCAGGGGCATGTTGTGATAGGCGTAGACTTCATCGCACGGATAGCGGTCGAACAGGCCGTCGTCGATCATGGCCTTGGCGCCCAGGCCGTTCTCTTCGGCGGGCTGGAAGATCAGCACCACGCGTCCGCGCGCAGGAGGATTGGCGCTCAGGTAACGGGCGACGCCCAGCAGGGTCGCCGTGTGGCCGTCGTGGCCGCAGGCGTGCGAGACGCCGGGCTTGGTCGAGGCGTGCTCGGCGCCGCTGTCGTCGTTCATCGGCAGGGCGTCCATGTCGGCGCGAAGGCCGATGGAGGGGCCGGGCTCGCGTCCCTGAACCACCGCCACGACGCCCGCGCCGCCGATGCCGCCTTCGGGCGACAGGCCCATGTCCTTAAGGGCGTCGAAGACGATCTTCGCCGTGCGGCTTTCCTCGCCCGAGAGCTCGGGGTGGGCGTGGAAATCCCGACGCCAGGCGGTCATGGCCGAGGCGAGGGCGGCGAGGGCGGGCAGGGGCTTCATAGGTCAGGCATCCGGCGAAAAAGACGACGCCCAGACCCTTAGCACCCCCGCGCGGTCGGGGACATGGCGGCCCCCGGTCGCGGGTCAGGCGGCGTCGTCTCGTCCGATGGCGGCCGGATCGTAGTTCAGGATGGGCGCCAGCCAGCGCTCGGCGGTCTGCACGTCCCAGCCCTTGCGGGCGGCGTAGTCCTCGACCTGATCGCGGTCGATCTTGCCGACGCCGAAATAGTGGCTGCCCGGATGGCCGAAGTAGAGGCCGCTGACTGAGGCCGGGGGCGACATGGCGAAGGATTCCGTCAGGCTTATCCCGGCGTTGGCGCCTGCGTCCAGCAGACGGAACAGCGCAGCCTTTTCCGTGTGGTCGGGCTGGGCCGGATAGCCGGGGGCGGGGCGGATGCCCTGATACTTCTCCTCGATCAGATCCTGCACCGACGTCTGCTCGTCGGGAACGTAGCCCCACAGCTGGGTGCGAACTTCCTTGTGCAGCCGCTCTGCGAAGGCCTCGGCCAGACGGTCGGCCAGGGCCGTGGCCATGATGGCGGAGTAGTCGTCGCCCGCCGCCTTGAACTCGGCGGCCTTTTCCAGCTCGCCGTGACCGGCGGTGACGGCGAAGGCGCCCAGGTAGTCGTTTCCTTCTTCGGCGACAAAGTCGGACAGGCACAGGTTCGGCTTGCCGTTGGACTTCTTGATCTGCTGGCGCAGGCCGTGGAGCCGAGCGGCCTCCTCGGTGCGGCTCTCGTCGGTCCAGACGATCACGTCGTCGCCGCGCGCATTGGCGGGCCAGAAGCCGACGACGCCCTTGGCCGTGAACCATTTCTCTTCGACGATGCGCTTCAGCATGGCCTGGGCGTCGCGGAACAGGTCCTGCGCCGCCTCGCCGACGATCTCGTCCTCCAGGATTAGCGGATAGCGGCCGATCAGCTCCCAACTGGCGAAGAAGGGGGTCCAGTCGATGTGGTCGGCCAGATCCTGAAGGTCCCACGCCTCATAGGCGCGCACGCCGAGGAAGGACGGCGCCGGGGCAGGGCTTTGCGCCTCGTCGGGCCGCCAGCGGTTGTCGCGCGCCTGTTCGATGGTGGCGCGGGCCTTCACCTCTTGCCCACGGGCGTATTGCTCGCGGATGCGGATGTATTCGTCGCGAGTGGCCGCTTCGTTCTTCGCCCGGTCGGTTGGAGACAGCAGGCCCGAGACCACGCCGACGGCCCGGCTGGCGTCGATGACATAGGTGGTCGAGCCCTTGCGATAGGCCGGTTCGATCTTCACCGCCGTATGGGTCCGGCTGGTCGTGGCGCCCCCGATCAGCAGGGGAATGTCGAAGCCGCGCCGCTCCATCTCGGCGGCGACGAAGGTCATTTCGTCCAGCGACGGCGTGATCAGGCCCGACAGGCCGATGATGTCGACCTTGTGCTCAATGGCGGCGTCCAGAATGCGGTCGGCGGGAACCATGACCCCCAGATCGACGACCTCATAGTTGTTACATTGCAGCACGACGCCGACGATGTTCTTGCCGATGTCGTGAACGTCGCCCTTGACCGTGGCCATCAGGATCTTGCCCGCCGCCTGCCGCTCCTGACCGGCCTTCTCGGCCTCCATGAAGGGCTCGAGGTGGGCCACGGCTTGTTTCATCACCCGCGCCGACTTCACCACCTGGGGCAGGAACATCCGTCCCGAGCCGAACAGGTCGCCGACCACATTCATGCCGTCCATCAGCGGGCCTTCGATGACGTGCAGCGGGCGCTCGGACGCCTGTCGGGCCTCTTCGGTGTCCTCGACGATGTAGTCGGTGATGCCGTGGACGAGGGCGTGTTCGATGCGCTTGGCGACCGGGGCGTCGCGCCATCTCAGGTCCACGACCTTGGCCGCGCCCTTCTCGCCCTTGTAGCGGGGCGCCATGTCCACCAGCCGCTCGGTGTTGGACACGTTGGTCCGCTGCGGCCGGTTGAGGATCACGTCCTCGACGGCTTCGCGCAGTTCGGCGTCGATGTCGTCATAGACGGGCAGGTCGCCGGCGTTGACGATGCCCATGTCCAGACCAGCGTTGATCGCGTGATACAGGAACACGCTGTGGATCGCCCGGCGCACCGGCTCATTGCCGCGGAAGCTGAACGAGACGTTCGACACCCCGCCTGAGACACGGGCGTGGGGCAGGGTGGCCTTGATGACCCGCGTCGCCTCGATGAAGTCGACGGCGTAGTTGTCGTGCTCCTCGATCCCCGTCGCCACGGCGAAGATATTGGGGTCGAAGATGATGTCCTCGGGCGGGAAGCCGACCTCGTTGACCAGGATGTTGTAGGCGCGGGTGCAGATCTCGATCTTGCGCGCGGCGGTGTCGGCCTGGCCCACCTCGTCAAAGGCCATGACCACGACAGCGGCGCCGTAGCGCAGGCACTGGACGGCATGGTGTCGGAAGGCGTCTTCGCCCTCCTTCATGCTGATCGAGTTGACGATCGGCTTGCCCTGCACGCACTTCAGGCCCGCCTCGATAACCTCCCATTTCGAGCTGTCGATCATGATCGGCACGCGGGCGATGTCGGGCTCGGCCGCGATCAGGTTCAGGAAGGTGCGCATGGCGGCGGGACCGTCCAGCAGGCCCTCGTCCATGTTGACGTCGATGATCTGGGCGCCCGCCTCGACCTGCTGACGCGCGACCGACAGGGCGGCGGGATAGTCGCCCGCGATGATCAGTTTCTTGAACTTGGCCGAGCCGGTGACGTTGGTCCGCTCGCCGACGTTGATGAAGACAGGACGCATCAGCACGCACCAAAGGCAGTCCTTCTCCCCTTGGGGAAGAAGGTGTCATGCAAAGCATGACGGATGAGGGGTAGGGTTCCGCAGGCTGAACGGCTGAGGGTGAGCGCGTTGTGGGCAGCCCCCTCATCCGACCGCTTCGCGGCCACCTTCTCCCCCGAGGGGAGAAGGAAAGAGCAACACGTGATCACGACACGAGCTCGAACGGTTCCAGGCCCGCCAGGCGCAGGGCGACCGGGCGCTCCGGCACAACGCGCGGGGTCACGCCTGCGACCTCGTCGGCGACGTGGCGGATGTGGTCGGGGGTGGTGCCGCAGCAGCCGCCGACGATGTTGACCAGACCCGACTGCGCCCATTCCTCGAGGAAGTGGGCCGTTTCGTGCGGCTGTTCGTCATACTGGCCCATGGCGTTGGGCAGCCCCGCGTTCGGATAGGCGCTGACCAGGGTGTCGGCGACGCGGCTCAGCTCGGCGATGTGGGGCCGCATCAACTCGGCGCCCAGGGCGCAGTTGAAGCCGACGGCGAACGGCTTGGCGTGTCGGATCGAGTTCCAGAAGGCTTCCGCCGTCTGGCCGCTCAGGGTGCGGCCCGAGCGGTCGGTGATGGTGCCGGAAATCCACAGGGGGAGGGGCTCCAGCCCCTCGTCCTCCAGATCCTTGATCGCCTTGATCGCGGCCTTGCAGTTCAGGGTGTCGAACACCGTCTCGATCAGGAACAGGTCGACGCCGCCGTGGTGCAGGGCGCGGGCCTGCTGCTTATAGGCCTCATAGACCTCGTCATAGGTGACGGCGCGATAGCCGGGGTCGTTGACGTCGGGGCTCAGCGACAGGGTGCGGTTGGTCGGGCCGATGGCGCCGGCGACGAAGCGCGGCTTGTGCGGCTCCTTCTCGGCCCAACGGTCGGCGACCTCGCGCGCGATGCGGGCGCCTTCATAGTTCAGGTCATAGACCGCGTCTTCCAGCCCGTAGTCGGCCTGGGCGATGGTGGTCGAGGAGAAGGTGTTGGTCTCCGAAATGTCCGCCCCGGCGGCGTAATAGACATCGTGCAGGTCGGCGATGATGTCCGGGCGCGTCAGGATCAACAGATCGTTGTTGCCCTTCTGCGGATGGCTGTGGTCGCGAAAGCGCTCGCCGCGGAAGTCCTCTTCCGTCAGCTCGCGGCGCTGGATCATCACGCCCCAGCTGCCGTCCAGCACCAGGATTCGCTCTTTCGCCGCCGCGTGCAGGGCGGCGATGCGGTCGGGGCGGGTCAGGGGAGACGTCATCTACGCAACAGCCTTGGTTTCGCGCACGCCCAGAACCCGACAGATCGCATAGACCAGCTCGGCCCGGTTCAGGGTGTAGAAGTGGAAGTCCGAAAAGCCCTCTTCCTGAAGGCGGGCGCAGGTTTCGGCGGCGATGGAGGCGGCCAGCAGCTTGCGCGTCTCCGGGTCGTCGTCCAGCCCGTCGAAGTGGCCTGCCAGCCAATCGGGGAGGGCCGCGCCGCACGCCGCCGTCATCCGTTGCAGTCCCGCGAAGTTGGTCACCGGCATGACGCCGGGGATCAGCGGAATGGTCACGCCCGCCGCCCGCACCCGGTCGCGGAAGCGCAGAAAGGCCTCGATGTCGAAGAAAAACTGGGTCACGGCGCGCGTGGCGCCCGCATCGACCTTGGCCTTCAGCACCTCGATGTCGTGGTCGATCGACGGGCTTTCCGGATGCTTCTCCGGATAGGCGCCGACCGTGACCTCGAACCCGCCGATGCGGCTGAGGGCGGCGGTCAGTTCGGTGGCGTTGGCGTAGCCGTCGGCGCGCGGCGTATAGGCGCCGCCGATGCCGGCCGAACCCGGCGGGTCGCCGCGCAGGGCGACGACGTGATCGACGCCGATGGCCTTGTAGCCTTCGATGACTTCATCGACCTCAGCGCGGCTCGCCTCGACGCAGGTCAGGTGGGCGGCGGGGCGCAGGGTCGTTTCGCTGATGATGCGCTGGACGGTGCGGTGCGTCCGCTCGCGCGTCGAGCCGCCCGCGCCGTAGGTGACGGAGACGAAGGCCGGGTTCAGCGGCTCCAGGCGCCGGATCGCCGACCACAGATTGGCCTCGGCCGCGTCGGTCTTGGGCGGGAAGAACTCGAACGAGACGTTGACGGCGTTGCGGTTCGATCCGGCGCGCGCGACTGGGCCCAGCGGCGACAGCAGCAGGGCGCGGGCTTCGGCGAGAGAGGAGGGGGCCATCAGGCGGTCTTTCGGACGGGGCTCGCGGCGCGTTCGCCGGTCCAGATGTGAACAGTCAGCCCTTCCGTGTCGGGCGGCAGGGCGATGGGCGCCGAGGGCGTCAGGCCCGCCTCGGTCAGCCATTCGCGGATTTCAGCGTCGGGGAAGCCTAGGCGACGGTGCTGATGCGCCTCGCGCAGGTGCTCGAAGGCGTGCGGGGCGAAATCGACGATCAGCAGCTTGCCGCCCGGCATGACCAGACGCGCAGCTTCGGCCACGGCGGCGGCGGGATCGGCCAGGTAGTGCAGCACCTGATGGACGATCACCAGGTCGGCGCTCTCGTGCGGCAGGCGGGTCGAGAAGATGTCGCCGTGGCGCAGCTCGACCTTGTCCAGCCCGGCTTTGGAGACATTGGCGCGGGCGATGTTCAGCATGTTCTGCGACAGGTCGAGGCCCACCGACATTTTCGCCTTCTTGCCGAACAGGGTCAGCATCCGGCCCGAGCCGGTGCCCAGGTCGACCACCCGATCGAACGGGCCGGGACCAGCGGCGCGTTCGACCGCCGCCTCGACCGCGCTTTCGCAGACATAGAGGCTGCGCATCTGGTCCCACTGGGGCGCGATCTGCTCGAAGTAGCGGGCGGCGTCGATGGCGCGCTCCTTGCGCACCTCCTCCAGGCGGCGATGGTCGGCCTCGCCCTCGCCGTCGTCCAGCAGGTCCAGCACGGTGTCGATCAGCCGCCGCGACAGGGCGTCGTGCGACAGACGGTAGAAGACGCGCGCGCCATCGGGAAACCGCTCGATCAGACCCGCGTCGGCCATCAGCTTCAGATGGCGCGAGACGCGCGGCTGGCTCTGGTCCAGAACCCGCGACAGCTCCATCACCGACAGCTCCTCCGCAGCCAGCAGGGATAGGACGCGCAGGCGGGTCGGTTCTCCGGCGGCGCGCAGGGCTTCAACGGTCTGGTCAGCGGTCAGCGTCATAGGTCGTATAAAGATATCCTTATACGCTTATGCAAGCAAAATCTGGTCGCGCGCGTCCGCCAACCACCGAACGCAGGCACGGATCGTTCTTCTTGTGTCTGAAATCAGGGTCGAGAGCGCCCCAAAGAGAAAATCTTAGTCTGCGACAGGCGTCTGCAGCGGCTCGTTCGCAAAGTGGGCGGACAGATTCTGCAGGAGCAGCATCAGCATGCCCTGCACCGCTTCGGTCGTGGCGCCGCCGGTATGGGGCGTCAGGACGGTGTTTGGCACGCCCGCCCAACGCGCCGCGTCGGTCGGCTCCTCAGCGAAGACGTCGAGTGCTGCGGCGCCCAGGCGGCCCTCTCTCAGGGCGGCGATGACGGCGTCTTCGTCCACCAGTTGTCCGCGCGCGACGTTGACCAGCAGACCTAAAGGCCCAAGCGCATCGATGACATCTTGAGAGATGAGTCCCCGGTTGCTCTCGTCCGCGCGACAGGCGACGACAAGAATGTCCGAATCGCGCGCCAGGGCGATCAGGCTATCGGCGCGGGGCCAGGCGGCCTCCTTGGCGCGGGGCCCCCACCAGCGGACGTCCATGCGCATGACCTCGGCGCGCCGCGCTACGGCCTCGCCGATGTGGCCCATACCGACGATTCCCAGACGCTGACCGCTCAGAGATGTGGTGATGCTGCGGCTGGACAGGCTCCATTCGCCCGCACGGACGGCGCGGTCGCCCTCGGCGATCTGGCGGCGTGAGGCGAGGATCAGGCCGATGGCGTGGTCGGCCACGTCCTCATGGTTTACGCCGGGCGCATGGGTGACGGGCAGGCCGCGCGCGCGGCACCACGCGACGTCGATGCCGTCATATCCAGCGGTGAAGCAGGCGACCAGCGACAGGTTCGGCAGGCGCTCGATCAGATCCTTGTCGAGCTCGAACTCGCCGGCGACGATCAGGGCGCGAATGTCGCCGGCGGCCTCGATCGGGGGGCCTTCCCAGAAGCGATAGACATCGTAGGCGCCTTCCAGGAAGGCGCTCAGCGGGGCCAGATGCCGCTGCATGATCAGGACGGCGGGACGCTGGGTCATGGGCGCAGACTATCCCGCTTTCGCCGGAGCGCCAGCCTTCTCATTCACCGCTCATCCCGGCGGACGCCGGGATCCAGTGTTTTGGCGACAGGTGCGACGTTCGACCCTCTGGTCTTGGGCTCTTACTGGATCCCGGCGTCCGCCGGGATGAGCGGGAGAGGGGGCATAGAAAAACGGCCCCCCGATCGCTCGGAGGGCCGCGTGTCAGTCTGTCCGCTGGATCAGCGGCCGAACTTCTGGTGCTGGACGCGCTTGGGAATGATGCTGTCCGCGCCCAGGCGGCGCATCTTATCCTGCTCGTAGGCTTCGAAGTTGCCCTCGAACCATTCCACATGGCCGTCGCCTTCGAAGGCCAGGATGTGGGTGGCCAGACGGTCCAGGAACCAGCGGTCGTGGCTGATGACCACCGCGCAGCCGGCGAACTCTTCCAGAGCCTCTTCGAGGTTTTGCAGGGTTTCGATGTCCAGGTCGTTGGTCGGTTCGTCGAGCAGGATCAGGTTGCCGCCGGTGGCCAGGGTCTTGGCCAGGTGGACCCGGTTGCGCTCACCGCCCGACAGCTGGCCGACCTTCTTCTGCTGGTCGCCGCCCTTGAAGTTGAAGCTGCCGACATAGGCGCGGGTGTTAATCTCGCGCTTGCCGACCATCATGATGTCGGTGCCGCCCGAGATGGCCTGCCAGATGGTGTCGTCCGGCTTCAGGTCGTCGCGCGACTGATCGACATAGGCCAGCTTGACCGTCTCGCCGACCTTGATTGTGCCGCCGTCGGGCTGTTCCTGGCCGGTGATCAGCTTGAACATAGTCGACTTGCCGGCGCCGTTGGGGCCGATGACGCCAACGATGCCGTTGGGCGGGAGCTTGAAGTTCAGGTTGTCGAACAGGACCTTGTCGCCATAGGACTTCTTCAGCCCCTCGACTTCCAGCACCACGTTGCCCAGGCGCGGGCCGGGCGGGATCTGGATGACGGCGAAGGACTGGGCCTGACGGCTGTTTTCCTGCTCGGCGACCATCTTCTCATAGGCGGCCAGACGGGCCTTGGACTTGGCCTGACGAGCCTTGGCGCCCGAGCGGACCCATTCCAGTTCGCGGGTGAGGGCGCGCTGGCGGGCTTCGGATTCCGACTGCTCCTGCACCACGCGCTTGGTCTTGGCTTCCAGCCACGAGGAGTAGTTGCCCTCGTGCGGGTGGCCCTTGCCGCGGTCCAGCTCCAGCGTCCACTTGGTCACCAGGTCCAGGAAGTAGCGGTCGTGGGTCACCAGGATGACGCAGCCGGGGAAGTTTTCCAGGTGGTGCTGCAGCCAGGCCACCGACTCGGCGTCCAGGTGGTTGGTCGGTTCGTCGAGCAGCAGCATGTCCGGCTTGGACAGCAGCAGGCGAGCCAGCGCCACGCGGCGCTTTTCACCGCCCGACAGATTGGTGACTTCCCAGTCGTCCGGCGGGCAGCGCAGGGCGCCCATGGCCTGATCGATGCGGCTGTCGATGTCCCAGACGTCGCCGGCGTCGATCTTTTCCTGGAGGGCGGTCATCTCCTCCATCAGCTCGTCGGTGTAGTTTTCGCCCAGTTCGTTGGCGACTTCGTTGAAGCGGTTGACCCACTGCTTCTCTTCACACCAGGCCTCGACGTTCTGGCGAACGTTCAGGTTCGGGTCGAGCTGCGGCTCCTGCTCCAGGTAGCCGCGCTTGACGCCGTCGGCGGCGCGGGCCTCGCCCTGGAACTCGTGGTCCAGGCCGGCCATGATCTTCAGCAGGGTCGACTTACCCGAGCCGTTGACCCCGACGACGCCGATCTTGGCGTCGTTGTAGAAGCTGAGCCAGATGTTCTCGAAGACCTTCTTGCCGCCGGGATAGGCCTTGGTCAGGCCCTGCATCTGGAAGATATATTGTTGCGCCATGCGTCGCGTCGCGCCTTTGATTCAGTGCGGATGGGAAGTTGCCGGGGGATGTAGCGATCCAGAAGGCTTTGGGCAAATCTTCGGACGCCGACGCGGCTTTTCAATGGCGGCGTCGGCGCCCCGCCTTAGGCGTAGTTGAAACTGATGGAGATGCGCTGTTCTTCGGCGCGGTTGGCGGGCACTTCGTGGCGCAGCCAGCTTTCCCACATCAGCACCGTGCCGGGCGCCGGCTTCAGATAGACGAAAGGCTGTTCCGCCTCGCCGGCTTCGGCGGTCAGGCCGGGGCGGGCCATCATCATGGCCAGGCGCGGGTCCTCGATCTTCAGCGAGGAGGCGCCGTCGGGCACATGGATATAGACGGTGCCGGACAGCACGGCGTGGGGGTGGATGTGTCCGGTGTGGCCGCCGCCGGGCATTAGGACATTGACCCACAGATTGTCCAGCCGCAGCTTCTTCGCCAAGTCGAAATGCAGGCTCTGCGCGAAGAGCGCCGCATGCTTGTCCAGCAGCTTTTTCAGCTCGCCGAACTCGGGAAACCGCTGAGGCAGGTCGTTGATCGAGCCATAGGAGGTATAGCCCGGATAGTGGTTGGCCCGGCACCATTCGATCCCGGCCTCGTCCTCTTCCGCCATGACAAGGCACAGTTCCAGCAACTCCTCGTGCAGTTCCGTCCACCCGCGCGCCGAGGCGAGGGAGGCGTCATACACCTGGGTCGGGAAGAGGGAGCGAGAGGGCATGGCCCGCGATACCGCGTCTGGATTTATGCGAGAAGACGAAAACGGTCGCGCAGGGCGGGCGACGGGGTGTTTTCCGGCCCCTCGGCGGCACCTTTCGGGCGAAACGGGTCGGGTATTTTAATACCAGATATAAATAGACGATATTTTTCAACAAGTTGTCCTGTTTTCCGCATCAAGGATGGCGTTGACCTGTGCGCGTGGACCCTCTATCAGCACGGCCTCCGCCCGATCCATCTGGTTCGGGCCGCGTTTTTCGTCTTCCAGGACCCTCATCATGCTGAAGAGCACTACGGCTTCGCTGAAGCCGGCCGAGGTCGAGAAGAAGTGGATCCACATCGACGCCGAAGGCGTCGTGGTGGGCCGCCTCGCGACCTTCATCGCCAACCGCCTGCGCGGCAAGCACCTGCCGACCTACACCCCGCACGTTGACTGCGGCGACTACGTCGTCGTCACCAACGTCGACAAGGTGGTGTTCACCGGCAAGAAGAACACCGACAAGGTCTACTATCGCCACACCGGCCACCCGGGCGGCATCAAGCAGACGACCCCGGAGAAAGTCCTGGGCGGCCGCTTCCCCGAGCGCGTGCTGGAAAAGGCCGTTGAGCGCATGCTGCCCAAGGAGTCGCCGCTGGCTCGCAAGCAGATGACCCACCTGCGCCTGTTCGCCGGCGCCGCGCACGACCACGAAGCCCAACAGCCGACGACCATCGACTTCAAGTCGATGTCGTCCAAGAACACCCGGAGCGCCTGAGCATGACCGACGTGACTCAAGACACCGCCGCCGGCTTTGACGCCCTGAAGGGCCTGGGCACCGCTGCTGCCGAGGAAATCGTCCGCGAGCCGAAGATCGACGCCCTGGGCCGTTCGTACTCGACCGGCAAGCGCAAGAACGCCATCGCCCGCGTGTGGGTGAAGCGCGGCACCGGCAAGATCACCGTCAACGGCAAGGACGTGGCTGCGTATTTCGCTCGCCCCGTGCTGCAGATGATGGTCGCACAGCCGCTGAACGTTTCGGACCGCGCCACGCAATACGACGTGATCTGCACCGTCGAGGGCTCGGGCCTGTCGGGCCAGGCCGGCGCCATCCGCCACGGCCTGTCGCACGCCCTGACCCACTACGAGCCGGAACTGCGCAAGGTATTGAAGCCGCACGGCTTCCTGACCCGCGACAGCCGCGTCGTCGAGCGTAAGAAGTACGGCCGCGCCAAGGCGCGCAAGTCCTTCCAGTTCTCGAAGCGCTAAGTCGCGAACCCGCGACTGGGAATACAAAGGGCGCTTCGGGGAAACCCGAGGCGCCTTTTTCTTTTTGCATGTCCGAGGGCACCAGATGACCCACACCATCTTCATCGACGGCGAGGCCGGGACCACGGGCCTGGAGATCCGCGAGCGGCTGGAGGCGCGCGGCGATCTGGAACTGATGCTGCTGGGCGACCGCCGCCGCGATGTCGAGGCGCGGCGTGAGGCGTTGAACAGCGCCGATGCGGTTATCCTGTGCCTGCCCGACGACGCGGCTAAGGAAGCCGTGTCGATGATCGAAAATCCGTCGGTTAGGGTCATCGACGCTTCGACCGCCTATCGGGTGGCGGACGGCTGGACCTATGGCTTCGCCGAGATGGATCAGGCCCATCGCGCGGCCATCGCGGCCTCGACGCGGGTGTCGAATCCCGGCTGCTATCCGACCGGCTTCATCGGCCTGATGCGGCCGCTGGTGAAGGCTGGGCTGGTCCCGGCGGACTGGCCGGTTACGATCAATGCGGTGTCCGGCTATTCCGGCGGGGGCAAGGCGATGATCGCCGAGTTTGAAGCTGAGGGCGCATCCACCGCCTTCCGCGCCTATGGCCTGACGCTGAAGCACAAGCATGTGCCGGAAATGACCAGGCACGCGGGGCTGTCGCGGCCGGTGCTGTTCTCGCCCGCTGTCGGGAATTACCGCCAGGGAATGCTGGTCGAGGTTCCGCTGCACCTGTCGGCCCTGCCGGAGACGCCCTCGGTCGAGCGGCTACACGGCGCGCTGGTCGAGGCCTATGACGGCCAGCGTTTCGTCGAGGTCGCCGAGATCGACGAGACCGAGGCCATGACCGGCATCGAGCCCGAGGGCCTGAACGGCACCAACCGAATGCGCCTGCACGTCTTCGGCGATCGGGGCGGGGAGCAGGCGCGTCTGGTCGCCCTGCTGGACAATCTGGGCAAGGGCGCCTCGGGCGCGGCGGTTCAGAACCTCAACATCATGCTGGGTCTGGACGAGGCGACCGGCCTCAGGTGAGGCCGGCCGGGGCGCGCGATCAGCGCGCCCGCGCCGCCTTGACGGCCGACTCCACCGTCCCGCCGAAGAAGACGGCGGCGATGATGATCAGCAGGCCGTAGTCGTGTCCGGGGAAGACCAGCGGCACGCCCGCCGCCAGGATGATCAGCGCCGGAAACAGGCTGGCCCAGACGGCGGTCGAGGCGGCGTGAGGATGGATCATCGGCGGGCGCTGCATGCCCATCCGCCGGGCCATGATGCCGTTCAGCGGCACGAAGGCCGCCGGCACGATAATGGCGATCGCCAGATACTTCACCAGCTGGCCGGGCGCTCCGAACAGGGTCGCCGTTGCGATCAGCAGGATCAGCGGAATGGCCGTGGCGACGGCCAGCAGCAGGTTAGGCTCGATACGCTTCAAGACTTTACTTTCACATAGGCGCCGGGCGCCGGTTCGATGGGCTTCAGCGGCCCGGCCTTGGGATCGCGAGCGGCGATCTTCTCGCCGGACTTCGCGCCCAGCCAGTCGGCCCAGTGCGACCACCAACTGCCGGGATGCTGTTCCGCCTCCGCTTGCCACTCCTCAAGCGTTTCGGGAAGGGCGGCGTTGACCCAGTGCTGATACTTGTTGGCCGATGGCGGGTTGATGACCCCGGCGATATGGCCCGACCCGGCCAGCGTATAGGTCACCGGCCCGCCGAACAGCCGCGCCGAGCGATACACCGAGTTCATCGGCGCGATGTGGTCCTCGCGGCTGGCCTGGAAGTAGAGGGGGATGCGGACCTTCGACAGGTCGATGGCCTCGCCGTCGATCTCCAGTTCGCCCTTCGCCAGGGCGTTCTGGCCGTACATCAGGCGCAAGTATTGCAGGTGCAGCCGCTTGGGCATCCGCGTCTGATCGGCGTTCCACGCCAGAAGGTCGAAGGCGGGCGGCGCCTTGCCCATCAGATAGTTGGACACGAAGAAGGACCAGATCAGGTCGTTGGCGCGAAGGGCGTTGAAGGTGTCGGCCATCGCCGTGCCGGGCAGTACGCCGCCCGCCTCGTCCATCATGCGCTCGATCTCGGCCAGCCAGTGCTCGTCGGTGAACAGCAGCAGGTCGCCCGCCTCGGCGAAGTCGTGCTGGGCGGCGAAGAAGGTGGCTGAGGCGATGCGGTCGTCGCCCTTGGCCGCCATATGGGCCAGTGTGGCGCCCAGCATGGTGCCGCCGATGCAGTAGCCGACGGCGTTCAGATGCTTCTGGCCGGTCTGTTCCAGCGTCTTCTCGACGGCGCGATAGACGCCCTTCTTCATGTAGTCGTCGAGGCCGAACTCGGCCTTGTCGCGGTCCGGGTTGACCCACGAGCAGACGAAGACGGTGAAGCCCTGCGCGCTCAGCCAGCGGATCAGGGAGTTCGCCGGCTGCAGGTCCATGATGTAGAACTTATTGATCCACGGCGGGAAGATCAGCAGCGGAATGGCGTGCTGCTGCTCCGTCGCGGCGTCATACTGGATTAGCTCGAACAGTTCGTCGCGCCAGACGACCTGACCCGGCGCCGTGGCGACGTTCTCGCCCAGGACGAAGCGGCCATAATCGGCCTGGCTGATCTTCAGCGAGCCAGCCCCGCGCTCCAGATCGGCGGCGAAGTTCTGCATCCCGCGCACCAGGGATTCGCCGCTGGTTTCGGCCAGCGCCTTCAGCGCCACCGGGTTCGACGCCAGGAAGTTGGCGGGCGAGAAGGCGTCGGTCAGCAGGCGGGTGAAGAACTCAGCCCGGCGTTTCACGCGCGGGTCCACGTCCTCGACGCTGGAGACCAGATTATTCATCCAGTCCGAGGTGGCCAGATACGACTGGCGCATCATGTCGAACATGGGGTTTTCGGACCAGGCCGGATCGCGGAACCGCTTGTCGAACGGGGCGGGGCTGTCGACCGTCTCGCCCATCGCCCGGCGCGTGGTGGTCGACCACAGCTCCATATAGCGGCCGAACAGATCGGCCTGGGCCTGAAACAGCTTTTCGGGTCGGGCGGCCAGGCTGGTCATGACCGAGGACATGGCCGGGGCCACGTTGAACGGGTCGGGCGACAGGGCGGCGGGGCGGTCGGCCTGCGACAGAGCCGCCTCGGCCACCGCTGTCTGGGCCATCATCGCCGCCTTGGCCAGATTTAGGGACAGCGTCTCCAACTGCTGACGCTGTTTGGCGCTGAAGGCCATGAAGTCGGGCGTAGAGGCGGGGGCTTCGTCCTGCGGCGTCGGTTCCGGGGCGGGCGCCGGTTGCGGCTGTTCAGGCGGTGCGGCGGCCTTCTTGGCGCGCGGCTTGGCCGAGGTCGGGCGGCCGGCCTTGCGCGGGGCGGGGGCCTCGGCGGGCGCCGTTGGCTGGGGCGGGGCCTTGGTCGGGCGCTTGGCCATGGCGAACCTCCGTTGGGGACGAGCGAATGCGCGCGCCTTCCTCCCGACGCGATGATGGCATATGTCAGTGACGGAAATGAACGCGCTTATGCTGAAAAAGACGGGATGGACGGCAGCCTGGGGGGCGACCCTCGGTTCAGCCCTGATTTTGGGCGGCTGCGTCGGGGCTTTCGAGCCGAAGATCGACCCGACCTCGCCGTTGGCGCCCCGCATCCAGCAACTGGTCGATGAGAATCGCCAGTATCCGCGCTGGGCCGATTTCCCGCGCAGCAGCACCCCGCTGCCGGCGCCGACCGAGATCGCCGCCGACGTGGGACGCCTGCAAGGCCGCAGCGCCGCCCTGACCGCCGAGATGGCGCGTATCGACTGGACGCTGAACAGCGACCCGTCCGCCTTCCTCGCCGAGATCAACCGCCGTTTGGACGCCAGCCAGATGTCGCCCCAGACGCTGAAGACCGCTCAGGAAGTTGAAGCCTACGCCGAAGAGCTGCGCCGCCGCGCCACGGCGCCGCCGCCGATCGACCGTCCGCGCTTCTGAGACGCACGACCGTATCAGGCGCAGTCGCGATGTAAGGGGCATGAGGCGCGCAGATCGCGTCCGGCCTCGAATCTCGCGATCCTGAACGCTTCGGCCGCAGGGCCGACGCTCGAATCTGCTGCAAAGGTCCGCATGGCCCGTTCTGTCTTCATTGTCGCTATTTTCATCGGACGGACCTTCTGATGGCGGACGGTTACGGCCTGCCCGCCTTTCTGGGGGTCAGCCGCTCTCTGTCGGGGCGGGCGTGGCGGCAGCGTCCGGCCGAGACGGCGACGACCCGCGCCCATATGCAGGCGCTGGGGCTGGACGAGGTGATGGCTCGCGCCCTGTCGGCGCGCGGCGTGGCGGCGGATCAGGGCGCCGACTTCCTCAAGCCGACGCTGAAGGCGCTGTTCCCCGATCCGTCTAGCTTCATGGACATGGACGCCGCCGCCGCCGCCATCGTCGACGCCTTGCAGAGCGGCGCCAGCATCCACGTCTTCGCCGACTACGATGTGGACGGGGCGTCCAGCGCGGCCTTGCTGGTACGCTGGTTCCGGGCGCTGGGCGCCGACCTGCCGATCTATGTGCCGGATCGCCTGACCGAGGGTTACGGCCCCAGCGCCAGGGCGTTCGACACGCTGAAGGCGCGCGGCGCCGATCTGGTCATCACCGTCGATTGCGGGGCGGCGGCTAACGAAGCGGTGGCCCATGCGGCGTCCATCGGCCTGAAGGTCGTGGTCATCGACCACCATATGATGCGCGAGGAGCCGCCTGCCTGCCTGGCCGTGGTCAACCCGAACCGGCCGGGCTGCGGCTCGGGGCAGGGCAATCTGGCGGCGGCGGGGGTAGTTTTCGTCCTGCTGGCCGCCCTGAACCGCGAGGCGCGCGGGCGCGGCCTGTTCGAGGGCAAGACCGAGCCCGATATCCGTCAGTGGCTGGACCTGGCCGCCATGGGCGCCATCTGCGACGTGACGGGCCTGACCGGCTTCAACCGCGCGTTGACCAGCTTGGGGCTGGGGGTCATGTCGCACTGGCGCAATCCGGGCCTGCGCGCCCTGCTGGCGGCGGCGGGGGCCGAGCCGGGACCGGCCAAGACCAACCATGCGGGCTTTATCCTGGGGCCGCGCATCAATGCGGGCGGTCGGATCGGCAAGTCGGATCTGGGCGCGCGCCTGTTGTCCACCGACGACCCGGATGAGGCGCGGATGCTGGCGCAGGAACTGGACGCCTTGAACCTCGCTCGCCGCGAGGTCGAGGCCGAGGTGACGGAACAGGCTGTCCGCCGCGTCGAGGCGACGGGCGCTCATGCCGACGACAGCGCCGCCGTGGTCGTCTCGGGCGAAGACTGGCACCCCGGCGTGGTCGGCATCGTCGCCGGGCGCCTGCGCGAACGCTGGAGGAAGCCGGTCATCGTCATCGGCGTCGACGCCATCAACGGCGTGGGCAAGGGGTCGGGCCGCTCGCAGCCGGGAATGAATCTGGGCCGAGCGGTGCAGGCGGCGTGGACCGACGGCCTGCTGATCGCCGGCGGCGGCCACGCCATGGCCGCGGGCCTGACGGTGGCGGCCGACCGCATCGACGAGCTGCGCGCCTTCCTCAATGAGCGACTGTCGGACGAACGCGTCGAGGCCGTGGCCCAGGACTGGGTCGAGGTCGACGCCCTGATCGACCCGCGCGCCGCCACGCGCGAGCTGTTCGACGCCTTCGAGCAACTCGCCCCCTATGGCCCCGCCAACCCAGAGCCTCTATTCGCGCTGGAAGGGGTTCAAGCCCGCGAACCGGTGGCCATGAACGGCGGCCATGTGCGGTGCCGCCTGGTCGGGCCGGACGGCGCCTCGGTGCGCGCCATCGCCTGGCGCTGCGCCGACCTGCCGACGGGCAAGGCGCTGCTGGCGGGGCAGGGCGGCCTCAACGTGGCGGGCCGCCTGAAAGCCGACGACTGGAACGGCCGTCGCGGCGTTCAGTTCGAGATCGAGGACGTCGCCGATCCGCGCATGGTCTGAAAGCGTCAGCCTTGGCTGTGAAACGACGCAGGTCTTTGAAAAAGTCGCATAAATCGCCTCCACCGAGCTTGCCATAAGCGGAATGGGCGGCTATCTACACGGTCCTCCGCGCAGCGGTCCCTTCGTCTATCGGTTAGGACGCCAGGTTTTCAACCTGGAAAGAGGGGTTCGATTCCCCTAGGGACTGCCACGCGGAGTTTATCTCCCCCTGACATTTAGATCTGTCGTCGCTCGTGAATACGCACGCTTGCCGTGTCGATTTTGCGCGATCGATCCGGCGTCTGCGTGCGGCTTTGTCGTTTTTTTGAAAAAGCGCGAAGCAGCCTCTTGCGTCGCCGAAAAGGGACGGCTATCAGGCCGCTCCTCCGCGCAGCGGTCCCTTCGTCTATCGGTTAGGACGTCAGGTTTTCAACCTGAAAAGAGGGGTTCGATTCCCCTAGGGACTGCCACGCGGAGCAAACACCTCCCCAGAATCTCCAGCCCCAAGACCGCCTATGCAACGCGCGGTTGCGCGCGTTTGTCTTGCGCCCGTGACGATAATGTGGCGTAAAAGGGGCGGCAAGATTGCCAATCTTGACATACCCGTGGTATGGCGACTGTCCCGGAGTGCTCGGGCGGGGAGTAGGTGATGAGTTTCGAAGAGAGCGATACGCTTGAGACCGTCAAGGTCGCCGGTAAGGTCAAGTGGTTCGATGCTGGCAAGGGGTACGGCTTCATCGTCCCGGACGATCCGGCTCTGACGGAAGGTCGCGACGTCCTGCTTCATGTCACCAGCCTGCGCCAGGCGGGGCACGAGCTGGCGGGCGAGGGCGCGGCCATCACCTGCGAATGCGCCAAGCGGACGAAGGGCTGGCAGGTCGTGGCGGTCATTGATCTGGAAGCGGCTGAGGCGACGCCTGTGACGCGGCGGGAAAACGTCCGGCCCTCGTCGATTGGTCAGGCTTTCTCTGCTGACACCCCGCTGGAAGCCGCCGTGGTCAAATGGTTCAATCGCACCAAGGGCTATGGATTCGTGGTGCGTGACGGCCAGGACGGCGATATCTTCGTTCACGTCGAGACGCTGCGACGCTGCGGCCTGGACGACCTGCTGCCGGGCGATCCGGTCAGCGTTCGCTTCGCCGAAGGTCCCAAGGGCCTCGTGGTGGCTGATATCAGACCGGGCGGCTGAGTTCGTCCGTAGAGGACGATGATGATGAACCTCACTCGCCGTTTCGCCCTGGGGGCCGCCCTGGGTATCGCCGTGATGGCTTCGGCCTGCGCGCGCACAGGGCCGATGGATGGCGCGGGGCAACCGCTTGAAGCTCTGTCCATCGTCACGTCGACGGGCGAGCACAAATTCATGGTCGAGATCGCGGACGACGACACTGAGCGCGCGCGCGGCCTGATGTTCCGCCCGCCGCTGGAAGGCGATCGCGGAATGCTGTTCCAGTTCCCGGCGGCGTCCGAGCAGAGCTTCTGGATGAAGAACACGCCCAGTTCGCTGGACATCCTCTACATCGACCCGCGCGGCCGCATCGTCTCCATCGCCCGCCACACGACGCCGAACTCAGAGGCGCCGATTCCCTCGAACGGCGCGGCCAACGGAGTGCTGGAACTGCGTGCAGGACGGGCGGACGAGATCGGCGCCAAGCCGGGCGACACGGTGAAACACCCTTTCTTTCGCCCTTGACGACTAAGGCGCCGCTTAGGCCGTTGCGGCGCCGCCGCCGACGTGCCATGAGAGCGCTCCGTCGGTCCGGGGTGTGGCGCAGCCTGGTAGCGCATCTGGTTTGGGACCAGAGGGTCGGAGGTTCGAATCCTCTCGCCCCGACCACGGTTTAAGCCCGTTTGGGCGGGATGAGTTTTACACTCGTCCCTGCGGCTGAAGCGCTGCCTCGCAATCAGTTTTCTCGATCGGCGCTGGTTTTGGTTTCCCCAAAACAGACCCTTTCAACTTCAGCTATGGGTGGAAGGCGGAAGTTGCTCCCAGAATCGGCTCTCTGTATCGTTGATACATGAGCATTATAGATCGAGCCCCGACTCTGGCCTTCTTCATCGCCATCGCGCTGGGGCTGGCATTGATCGTCTCTGCTCTGATTTCAGGCTCTGATTGGGCGGTCCTCATCGGCTTGGTCGGACTGCTGCTAGCGGGCAAATCGACGCTGACCTTGGTCAAGCGGTTCGGAGCGACCGACCAACCTCAGTAAGTCCCACGGGGACTGAACTCTCTGGATGTCAGCAACGGGTCGTGAAGCGAAGTTCGCCTAAGGGTGGATTGCGGTCATTACCAAAATCTAGCAAGCAAAGGGCATGTCGATGCTCTCACTGCTCCGCCGCCTTGTTCGGAAGCAAACTGCTAAGAATGTAGACGCCGTCCTTCTCGCCCGAGGCGGAACCTCTGCACTGCTAACTGCAACCGCGCCTGGGACAAGGGATCATGCGCTTGTGACGGCAGGGGAGGCAGGCCTTGTTGTCAGAACCGAGCGGCTCGATCGGATCGACTTAGTTCGATTTGGGCCTATTTTCGATTTTCGACTTACCCCTGAGGGCGAAATAGCTCGCAGACGCGTGATTTCCGGCGACCCGAACAAACGATAGAGTCCGATAACGGGCGTGACGTGTTCGCGGTCTACTGCTTCTGGAAGTCGATCCAGGCGCCCGGGACTGATTGCTAACGCCCTCAGTGCGACGATGACGCCGCTTCCTTATCGCCGCATCGCCCCGACCCGCGTCAGGTCGAGGCGTAGCCGCCGTTGATGGCGTAGGAGAAGCCGATCGGCAGGGCGGCGCGGAACTGGGTGAAGAAGGCCGCCAGTTCGCCCAGCGTCGAGCGCGGAACGAAGAGGATGTCGCCGCGACGCAGGGGCAGAATCTCGCCGCGCGGCGCGCGCAGATCCAGCACCTTCAGCATGCGCAGATCGCCCGGCCCGCGACGGATCAGGGCGCAGTTTCGAGTGTTGGACGTCGGCAGGGCGCCCCCGGCCATGATCAGGGCCTGATAGGCGTCAATCGGGCCCGGCATGTCGAAAACGCCGGGATTGCGCACCTCGCCGTCGACCCAGACCTTGAGCGGGCCGGCCTGGCGCAGCGTGACTTCGACTTCGGGGCGCAGCAGGTGAGGGGCGTAGCCGGCCGAGATATCGCCTTCAAGCTCCGACAGGCTGCGCTCGGCGGCGGTCACATGTCCGACGAGGGGCAGGGAGACACGGCCGTCCGGGCCGATCTTCAGCTGACGGGTCAGTTCGGTCGCGGTGGGCAGGGCGACCTCGATCTCGTCTCCGGCGTAGAGACGGTATTCAGGCTCGATATCGGTCCACGGCGCGAACGGCAGGTCACGCGGCAGGTCGGCCACTGTCTGAGGCCTGGGCAGGACGGCGGCGGACTCGTTGCGCCCGCTTGACGCACAGCCGGTCAGGCCGGCGCCCAGCGCCAGAAGAAGCAGGCGGCGATCAACGTCCATGAGCGGCCGGGTCCGATCGATTGCGAAACTGAAGTTCCGCCAAGTTGACGCCTTATGGGTAACGGCCGGTTAACGCCAACGCTTCAAGCTGTCCCGGTCTGACACTGGTGGATGATCCGGCCCGTATGCGTTCGCACGTCACAGCAACCCGTCCCCGGTACGGCGTCATGGACGTCGTGGCCCTGCTGTTCCGGGAGCTGCTGTTGATGGTCATCATCTTCGCGGTGATCTTCGGCATCGGCGCCGCTGTCGTGATGACGATGAAGAAGACCTACACGGCCGGAGCCAGCCTGTTTGTTGGCGTCGGTCAGGAATATGTCTACCAGCCGCGCGTCGGCCTGGGCGAGCGGGCGATGCCGCCTTCGGCCGCCGAGGTGGCTCAGTCCGAGGCGGCCATCCTTAACAGCCTTGAGGTCAAGCGCCGCGTGGTGCGCGCCCTGGGCGTCGAGAGTTTCCAGAGCCCCGATGCGCCCCCGCCCGCCGATCCGGCCCGCCGCGAGGCTTCGGCGGTTCGCGCGGTCGCCAGCGGTCTGGGCGTCGAGGTGACGCCGCTGAGCCCGGTGATCGGCCTGAGCTACAAGAGCGATGATCCGGCCAAGTCGGCGCGGGTCTTGAACACGGTCATCGACCAGTATCTGACCTATCGCCGCGAAGTGTTTCAGGACCGCGCGACGGCGGCGATCCGCACTCAGCGCCAGACATTCGAGGACGAGCTGGGCGACGCTGACCGCGCGTATGAAGACTTCCTGCGCACCAATAATATCGGCGATTTCGCCACGGCCAGGGCGACGGTCGCCAGCACCTATCAGTCGATCTTCGCCGAGCGGATGGGCGTTCAGGCCCAACTGCAGCAGGCGTCGCAGCGTCTGGCGACGCTGGTAAGCCAGCTGTCGCGGACCCCGGCCGAGGTGGCCCTGTACAAGGATCTGAACGTTTCGGCCCAGGATCTGATCCTGCAACTGCGCACGGAACGTGAGAGCCTGCTGGCCCGCTATCAGGCCGACGCCCAGCCGGTGCGCGAGATCGACGCCAAGATCGCCCAGCTCCAGACCTATGTCGGCACCGGCACGGCGGTCGGCGCCAAGGAGGTCCGCACGGGACCGAACCCGATCTGGGTCGAACTGGAGACCACCCGCATCAACGCCCAGGCCGAGCGGGACGCGCTGGCGGCGCGGCTGGCCGTTCTGGATCGGCAACTGTCGGACCTGCGCGCGCGTCAGTCGCGCCTGACCGAACTGGAGTCGCGCAACTCGACCCTGGCGGGCAACCGCGAGGTGCTGACCGCATCGATCCGCGAGTTCCAGCAGCGCGAGACCCAGAGCCGAGCTGACAACGAACTGGTCAAGGCGGGCGCCGACAACGTCACCGTCATCGAGCGCGCCCAGCCGCCGTCGAAGGGCAAGAGCCTGAAGGCGCCGCTGATGATCGCCGTTTTCCTGTTCGCCGGCTTCACCGCCCTGTGCGTCGGCCTGCTGCGGGTGCTGCTGCGGCCGGGATTCGCCATGCCCGCGACCCTGAGCCGCACCCTCAACGCGCCGGTGCTGGCCGTAGCGCCCGCCAAGAGCATCTGAGCGCGTATGACGCGGATACGCGGCGATGACCGGCGGACGGCCCGTGCTAGGTTTCGCCAAATGGCGCGCGCGTAACCGATTCGCATGGTCGATCTGACGACAGAAATGGCTGGCCTGTGGGCTGCGTTGGGGCCGGCCCCGGCGCATCGCGGCCGCGTGATCCTGTTCGCCGCCGCGACATCGGGCGAAGGCGTCTCGACGGTAGCGCGCGAGTTCGCCCGTATGGCCGCCGTGCGCGGACGCCGTCCGGTCTGGCTGATCGACGGCGACTTGTCGCAGCAGGGCCAGATGGAGCAGATCGCCGCCGAGCCGGACCGGTTCGGGCGCCTGGGGGCGTCTGTGCGGGCGTCGCCGGACGGGTCGGCCTTCTACGCCGTGTCGCCGCCGTTGCGCGGCCGTGACGGCAAGCCCGCTGCGCCGGGACGCGTCCTGACGGCCAAGGCCTGCCTGGGAGGGCGGCTGTATGTCACCCGCTTCCATATGGAGCTGCTGCGCGCAGGCCAGCGGGTCGAGGCGGTCGATGATCCGCGCTATTGGACCCGTCTGCGGGCGCATGCCGACACCGTGGTGATCGACGCCCCGGCGGCGGACCGTAGCGACATGGCCCTGACGCTGGCGCCGCTGGCGGACTCGACGGTGATGGTGGTGGCGGCGGACAGCACCGGCGCAGCCGCGCCTGCCGCCCTGCGTGAAGAGATCGACGCCGCCGGGGGCCGTGTCGCGGGTCTGGTGATGAACCGTTCGACCTGGAGCCCGCCCAAACTGCTGAAGCGGTTCTTCAGCTAGACCATTTTCGGTTCAGTCGGAATCGACTGGACCCAGAACAATGGTCCAGAACTATCTGGAGCGCTGGCGGTTCAGGCGGTCCAGTTCGCTCTGGCCGTAGAAGCGCGGCTCGAAGCCCTTCATCCACATGATCTTGCCCAGACCGCGCGCGGCGCGGTCGGCCATCTGGGCGCGGCTGTCGCGGCCCATAATGGCCATGGCGAGTGCCGCTGCGCCCCAGACCAGCGTCTGTACCGCGCCGATGGCCATCCAGCGGCCGACGCCGAGCCAGTCGCGCGCCTCGGCGGCTGTCTGGCTGGGGCCCTGGCCATAGGCGAACGCGCGGGTCAGGGCGTAGCGCAGGGTGGCCCGATGCGGGGGGGCGAACTCATCCACCCAGGCGTCGGCCGCCCAGCCGAACTGGCCGCCGCGCGCCTTCAAGGCGGCGAACAGGACATCGTCCTCGCCGCCGATCTGATCCGATCCGACGTGGAAGGGCGTCTCGCCGGGCAAGGCGGTCGCGCGCACCAGAAGCGAGTTGCCGCAGCCGTAGGGCTCGTCGATCAGTTGATCGCCTTCAGGGCCTTCGCGGCCGAAGAAGCGCTCCAGGTAGGCCGTCGCCCAGCCGGTTCCGTCCGGCACGCGACCCAGGATCGGGCCGAACACGGCGTCGGCGCGGGTCGCCGCCTGACCGCGCAGCAGGGCGGCGAGCCAGCCGGGGGCGGCGGCCTCGTCGTCGTCCAGAAAGGCGATCAGCGGCGCCTGGGTGGCGGCCAGGCCCGTGTTTCGCGCGGTGGCTACGCCGGGTCGCGGCGCGTGGGTCCAGATCAGCGGGACCGGCGATTCGCCCCTCAACGCTTCGACGGTCGCGCGGGCGCTGGCTTCGGGATCGTTGTCGGCGACGACGATTTCGCGCAGGCGGCTGTCGACGTTCTGCTGGGCGAAGATCGAGCGCAGGGCGCGGGTCAGTTCGTCCGGGCGACGCAGGGTCGGAATGACGACGGCGACGTCAGGGCTGCTCATATCGCCTCTGCATAGAGGGCGGCGCGATACAGGCGCAGGCTGAGGCCGCGTACGGCGGGGGGCAGCAGGCCGATGCGCGCCGCCTGTTTGAATAGAGGCCGGATCAGGCGCAGGCCGGGCACGGCCTTCAGCTTTTTCGCCACGCGATAGCTGGGATAGGCGGCGACGAAGTCAGGGTGCCGGGCGGCCACGCGGGCGAAGTTGGGCGCCGATTGCTCATATTTGGCGGCCAGGGCCTCGACGGTGTCCAGACCCATGTGGGTGGCCGGATTGTCGATGTGCGTGACCGTGAACCGGCGCGAGACGCGCATGGCCCATTCGACGTCCTCCCAGCCCCAGCCGCTGAAACCGGCGTCAAAGCTCTCGGTGTCGAAGACGTCCCGGCGCACCAGAAGGTTGGAGGTGAAGACGTATTTTTCAGGCTGCAGCGCCCTCTGATCGGCGGGTATGCAGTCGGATCGCGCGGCCATCTGGCGATGAACGGCGAAGCGCGCGTCGGTCGGCGCCTGAAGCAGGGAGAAGCCGCCGAAGGCCACGGCCGGGTCATCCTTAATCGCCAGATCGACCCAGTCGCTGAGGAAGCGCGCATGGTCGGGGCGCATGTCGCTGTCCAGGAACAGCAAGAAGCGGCCGCGCGCTGCCTCGGCCAGGCGGTTGCGGCCTTTGGAGCGGCCCTCGTTAGCGTCTAGAGTGATCAGCCGGGCGGGCAGGGACAGGGCGTCGATCAGGGCGGTCAGGCGGGCCGTCAGGGCCGGGTCCGCCGTACCGTCGTCCAGTATGATCAACTCGGCGCGCTCTGCGACGGCAGGGGCCTCGCGGTCGAGCATCCGCAGCAGCTCTGCCGGATCGTCGCGCAGGAAGGGCATCAGCACCGACAGGACGGGCGTCGCCGCCGCCCATGCCGTGTTGTCGTGAAGCGAGCCGCTCATGCCGCCGCCTTTCGCGCCTGCAGGAAGCCGCGCAGGCGGCGCAGCAGGTCGCGCACGCCGGCGGCGTTCAGGGCGTAGGCGACAGCGCCGTACACGGCGACGCCCACGCCTGCGTCCATCATCAGTTCGGCGAAACCTCCGATCGGCGGCAGCAACAGCACAGCTGCGGCCATGACGGCGGCGGCCAGACCGCAGCGCGCCAGAGCGTTCCACGGCACCGGCAGCGGCAGGATGCGGCGGCCGATAGTCATGGAGGCGCTCAGGCCCAGGGCAAAGCTGATCGCCGTCGCCCAGGCCGCGCCCATCACGCCGAACCGCGGGATCAGCAAGATGTTCAGGACGATGTTGCTGCCCGCCGGAATGCTCATGGCCAGCAACAGCCAGCCGGTGCGGCGGCCCAGGGTGAAAGCCTGTCCGAAATAATAGGTCGTCATGCCCGACAGGAAAGCGCCCAGCGCCACCCACGGCGTGACGGAGGCGGCGACTGTGCGCAGGTCTTCGCCGATCATGAACTCGGCCAGCGGCCGCGCGACCAGGGCCACGCCTACGGCGGCGGGCAGGCCGATCAGCACCAGGGTGGAAGCCTGTTCGCGCGCGGCGGCTTGAAGGTCTTCGCGCCCGCCGCGTTCCAGCGCCATGACGAGGGCGGGAGCGCCCGCTGCGCCCAGCCAAACGAACATGACGTCCAGGGTCCGGTTGGCGATGCTGTAGGCGGCGTGATAGGCGCCGACCGCCGCCTCGTTCATGAATAGCGCCAGCAGAAAGCGGTCCGTCGAGGCTAGCACCACGGTCAGCCCTAGTCCGACGGCGATGGGATAGCCGTAGACGGCGTAGGCCTTCAGCCGCTGGCGATCGAGCCGCCCGCGCCGGGCTTCGCGCAGTTCGGCGGGAAGGATGAAGGGAAGGGCGGCCAGCGGGGCCAGCAGCATACCCGCCAACGGGGCCTCAGCCCCCAGCCCCAGCAGGGCCAGGCCGACGCCGAAGACCAGTCCGGCCATCGCGCTCCAGATATCGATGGCGGCGGCGGGGCCGACATCCCCCGCCGCGCGGAACCGTTCCTGCGCCAGCTTCAGGAAGCAGCGCACCGGCACGCCCGCCAAGGCCACCGCCAGCGGCAGGCGGAAGCTGTCCGGCATGGGCCACAGCCACACCATGAGACCGACGACCGGCACGAAGACGGCGGTCATAATGAGGGCGGCGCGATACAGGCTGGCGAAATGCCCGGCCATCTGCGCCTCGTCGGACTGGGCGGCCCAGAAGCGGGCCATGGACGCTTCCAGCCAACTGAACGTCGCCACATGGGCAAGGGTCAGCACCGAATAGGCCAGGGCGTAGCGCCCGAAATCCTCGGGCGACAGCAGGCGCGTAAAGATGATGATGGTCAGAAACCCGACCACGCCCTGCACGATGTTGGCCGGCAGATAGCCGAACACCCCCCGCCAGAACATCAGCGCACGGCCATCCGGTCGCCCAACAACACGGGGACGGTCACGGCTATGATCCACAGGTCCAGCCAGAAGGACTGGCGCTCGATGTATTCGATATCGAGCTGCACGCGGCGGCGCACCTCATCGGCCGTGTGTAAAGGCCCGCGCGAGCCCTTGATGGCGGCCCAGCCGGTCATCCCGGGCTTGATGCGATGACGGTGGGCGTATTCAGCGACCAGACGCGCCGACTCGGCGTCGCCGGTCTTCATGCCGATCGCGTGCGGACGCGGCCCGACAAGCGACATCTCGCCGCGCAGGACGTTCACCAGCTGGGGCAGTTCATCCAGGCTGGTGGCGCGCAGGAACTTGCCCAGACGGGTGACGCGGTCGTCGCCGGCTGTGACCTGACGGCTGGCGGTGGCGTCGGAGGCTTCCTGACGCATGGTGCGGAACTTCCACACCACGATCTCTTCCTGGTTGAAGCCGTGGCGGCGCTGGCGAAACAGGGCCGGGCCCTTGCTGTCCAGCCGCACGGCCAGGCCGATCAGGAACAGAACCGGGCCGAGCGTGACCAAGGCCAGCGCCGACAGGATGATGTCGAGGATGCGCTTGTTGAACGCGCGCCGCTCGCCGTCCATCGCGCCGCCCAGCAGGGGCAGGGAGGCCGAAGCCAGCTTCTCCAGCGCCTCGTTGCGTTGAGCGGCGCCCTTGGGATCGACCAGAAGCGTCAGCGGGATGGGCAGGACTTCCAGCCGGCGCGTCAGGGCGCGCACCCGCGCCTCGGCCTTGGGGTCGATGGCCAGGATGACGCGGTCGATATAGGGCGTCAGTCGATGGTCGAGCAGGGCGTCGGCGCCGCCCAGAACCGGCACTCCAGCCAGGGCGTCGGGCGTACGGGCCAGGCGGTCGTCGAAAACGCCCAGAATGTTCAGGTCGCGGCGATCCAGCGCCTCGCGGATCAGAGATTCAGCATGGCGCGTGGCGCCGACCACGACGACGTTGGGCGTTAAGTCGCCGCGGCTTCTCCATTGCGCCACCAGCATTCGCCAGATGGTATGCAGGCCGGTCACCACCACCGTGGACGCGATCGCCCACCAGCCGTATTCGGCCAGGGGCGTTTCGCCGGGCAGGACGAGCCCCAGCGCGCAAGCGATGGCTCCGCCCAGGGCGGCCACGACAGCGACCCCCGCCAGATGGCGCGCCGGCGCCCGGCTGCTGTCAAAACGATATAGGCCCAGCGAGCGCATCAGGCCCAGAGTGACCAGTGCGCCGAGCAGGATCGGCAGGGCTTGAAACAGCCCGACCTGCATCAGACCGCCTGGGGCCAGCCGCTCGATCGCTACGACGCACAGGAAGGACGAGGCGACGATGTCCACCCCACGGAAATAGAAGACCCGGCGTCGCGCCGCCGCGCGCTGTCGGGTGTTCAGCCAAACCTCTGGACGCAACGGCCCGCGCCGCGTCCGCTCCGCCGGCCCTGCCGGCGCCGCAGCGCGCGATTCGGCCGACGCTGCGCGAGATGCGCGCGCGCGATCCGTCGCGGATGTCAGGCTGTCAGCAGGCGTGAGGGCCAATTCTCTTTCCCGAAATCGAGCAAAACAGGGCGATAATCCCCTCTCACATGCCAGTCTTATGCCGGGTTAACACAAAGGGCGTCAGTTCCGCATTGCGAAGCGTCGCGCGACTCGCTATCCACGCGGCCTGCCGGAGACGTGGCCGAGTGGCTGAAGGCAACGGTTTGCTAAATCGTCGTACCCTGTAAGGGGTACCGAGGGTTCGAATCCCTCCGTCTCCGCCAGAACCTTTCACCTTACATAAATGATGATGCAGCCTCAGCCTTGCTGGGAGGGGGCGGCTTTGGCGTCGGTGGGGCGGCGTACAGGGACGCCGTGCTGGCGCAGGATGCGACGGGCGACTTCGGGCGCGCCGACCATCGGCAGCGGTTGCCCGAAACGCTCGCGCCACAGTTGATCCAGGCGAACTTCCTCTGGAGTGAGCAGGCGAGTCATTGACGAGTCCTCGTTACGCAGACGCCTTGCTTTTAGGCGGTCTAGCCGGGGACGAACGCAAACTCATGTAACCTGAGCCATATGTGAGGGAGGCCGCATGTTGGGCCTCTTCAGGGGCGAGCTTCCCTAAGGTGATCTTGGCGCCGCGCGGCGCGCGGGTTAGGCCTGTGGCTCAACTTCTCAACGGGAGAAACGCACATGGCCGATCTGGCCCTCGCCACCGACAAGATCCGCGCCGCCGTCGGCGAAAACTCGGGTCTGGGCAAGACCGTGAAGCTGGACTTCGGCGATGACGGCAAGATCTTCATCGACGGCGCCTCGGCTCCGAACACCGTCAGCAACGACGACAAGCCGGCCGACGCCACGGTCTCGATCAAGTGGGACGATTTCGTCGCCCTGGCCGAGGGTCGCCTGGATCCGATGATGGCCTTCATGCAGGGCAAGCTGAAGATCGCCGGCGACATGATGATCGCCCAAAAGCTGGCGCCGCTGCTCAAGGGCTAACGGCGGGCTGAGGTCTGATGGTCAACGGCGCGGCTCCGATGGGGCCGCGCCGTTTTCGTTTGGGGGATGGCTCGCGCCCGGTTCAGGGCCGGCGCGGGTCGTCCTATCCCGCCTTATCAGGCGGATTCCTGTGGTGGTGATGGACAGACGGCGAACTGAAATCGCCATCGACGATGTCGCCCAAATAAAGATTCGTGCTTGATTTTTTGGGCGGAGCTGGCGGCCGGCCGAACAGCCAGTCCATAAGGCCGCGCTTGGCCGGACGGGGGCTTTGGGGGGACGAAGGGTGTTGCGGAGTCATCATTGCGGACTCTCCTAAGGCTGGGAATTAAACCCCTTCAGAGAGGCGCTGTTCCTGCGGCGCCGCTTTTGCGGCCAGTATTATTTTAGCGTCATCGCCGACCCGGTTGCGCCGCCGGCCGATCACCTTCTTTTCCGTACGCCACGTGGCGATGCTGAGCCTCCGCCAGGGTCCGCTCACGACTTAAGGAACCCCCTGCGCGCCGGCTGCATTTCGAGAAGGTGGCGATCGTCGAAATCAAAATGGGGGCGAAGCGGCTTCATGGGCAGCATGCAGCATAGGGCGACCGCACCCGTCGATGACCTGGAACGTTATCGCCGGACCCGCAGCGTGTTGCCGATACTGGCGGCGTCGCTGACGGATGAAGACCTGCAGGCTCAGTCGATGGCGGAGGCCAGTCCGGGCAAATGGCACCTCGGCCATGTTAGCTGGTTTTTTGAAACCATGCTGCTCGAAGAGCCGGGCTATCAGCCGATCGACCCCAGGCTGGGGCGGGTTTTCAACTCCTATTACGAGGCTCTGGGCGAACGGATCGGGCGCGCCGAACGGGGTCTGATGACCCGGCCTTCCCGGGCTGAGGTCATGGCCTATCGGGCAGAGGTCGATCGGCGGATGGAAGCGCGCCTTGCCGACGCTGCAAGGCCGCTTGGCGCGCTAGAGCGATATCTCTTCGAGCTGGGCCTGAACCACGAGCAGCAGCACCAGGAGCTGTTCCTGATGGATATCCTCCATCTGATGTCGCGCTCGCCCCTGGATCCGGCCGTCTATGACGAAGAGCCGCGGTCGTCGCCGTTGGAGGCTCCGTATGGCGGCTGGCAAGGTTTTGAAGGCGGACTGGTCGAAATCGGCGACGCCGGCCACAGCTTCGCCTTCGACAATGAGCGGCCCGCTCACCGCGTCTGGCTGGAGCCGTTCGACCTAGCGGCGGACCTGGTCACCAACAGAGAGTGGCTGGCCTTCATCAGCGACGGCGGCTACGCGCGGCCCGATCTGTGGCTGAGCGACGGCTGGGCGACGGTTCAAGCGAAGGGCTGGACGGCGCCGCTCTACTGGAGACGTGAGGAAGACGGCGGCTGGACGGTGATGACGCTGGCGGGGCGGCGGCCGGTCGATCCGGCGGCGCCGGTGCGTCATGTCAGCTTCTATGAGGCCGACGCCTTCGCGCGGTGGTCGGGGGGACGCCTGCCGACCGAGGCGGAGTGGGAACACGCGGCCCGCAGCCGACCCGAGGCCTTCTCCAATCTGGACACCGAGGCGTGGCAATGGACCGCCAGCGCCTATGCCCCTTACCCCGGTTTTCGCCCGACCGAAGGCACGGCGGCCGAGTACAACGGCAAGTTCATGGCCAATCAGATGGTGCTGCGCGGCGGTGCCTTCGCCACTGCGCCGGGCCACGCGCGGCCGACCTATCGCAACTTCTTCTATCCGGACCAGCGCTGGGCCTTCACCGGCGTGCGGGTGGCGTCGGACGCTGACGAGGCGAGGCGACGCGGCGAGAGCGACGACGAGCATGAGGCTTTTCGTCGCGATCTGGTCGCCGGCCTGGCGGCCAGGCCAAAGAGCCTGCCGCCCAAGTGGTTCTATGACGCGCGAGGCTCGGACCTGTTCGAGGCGATTACGCGGCTGCCGGAATACTATCCGACCCGACAGGAAGCGGCGCTGCTGCGGCGGGTCGCGCCGCACTGGGCGGGGCGGTTCGGCCCTGACGCCGTCCTGGTCGAACTGGGCTCGGGCGCCAGCGAGAAGACCCGGATCGTGCTGGACGCCGCGCCTGATCTGGCGGCCTATATCCCCATCGACATCAGCCCTACGGCGTTGGATGACGCGGCGGCGCGGTTGCGACAGGCCTATCCCGCGCTAAGGGTCCTGCCGCAGGTTGGCGATTTCGAGCATATGGGCGTATTGCCGGCCGAAGCGGGGCAGGGGCGTCGCGTCGGTTTCTTCCCGGGCTCGACCATCGGCAACCTGACGCCAGAGGCCGCCGAGACCTTGTTGCGCGACGCGCGCGACATGTTGGGGCCGGACGCCTTGTTCATTCTGGGCGTCGATCTGATCAAGGAGCCGTCGGTCCTGGTCCCCGCCTATGACGACGCGCAAGGCGTGACCGCCCGCTTCAACCTGAACGTGCTAGCGCGGGCCAACCGCGATCTGGGGACGGACTTTGATCTGGACGCCTTCGCCCATCGGGCGGTCTGGAACGAGGCCGAGGCGCGCATGGAGATGCATCTGGAGGCCCTGCGCCCCATGACGGTGCGCCTTGGCAAGCTGGTCTTCCGCTTTGCGCAGGGCGAGACGATCCACACCGAAAGCTCGCGCAAGTTCGACGAGGCCCGCGTGCGCGCCCTGGCCGAGGCGGCGGGCTGGCGTATCGAGGCGTTCGCGGTCAGCGACGCGCCGCGCGTGGCCCTGGCGTTGCTGGGCAGCTAGTCTTCGGGTCTTTTCGGGCAAAGAAAAACGGCGAGGTTTCCCGCGCCGTCTGTAAAGTCTGAAACTGTGTCGCTGGGATCAGCGCTTCGGCGTCGCCGGATCCTGAGCGGCCTTGTTGCGCGCGCCGTGGGAGGCTTCGCCGCCCTTGCGGCCGGCCTGGGCTGCAAGAGAGCGATCCTGAGAGAAGCTGCGCTTCTCGCTGGGGACGCTGGCGCCGCCCTTGCGGGCGATTTCGCGCTGACGTTCCGGGTCCATCGAGGCGAAGCCTCGCTTGGAAACACCGGAGCCGCGAGTGGGCTGACCTTCGGCCATTTCGGATGTTCCTTTCGTAGACGGTGGCGCTTGCGAAAGAGAACCCAGCCCCGGCGCGGAGGTTCCGAGAAAGGATTAAAACCCTGTTCGGCGGCGCGCCTCGACAAGACGGAACCGCGCGGACTTCGGCGGGTTCATCGAGGCTCGGAGTGCAGCATTCAGGAGCTCAGTTCATGTCGGCATCCAACGACCCCTTCGCCCATACGGACGGCGCGCCATCGCCCGAGGACATCATCGAGGACCGCTCCACCCTTGGCGACCGTCTTGAGGGCGCCGCCGACGAGATTCTGGCCGCCGGGGCGCGGCCACGCCCCCTGCGTCAGGCTGTGCGAGAAGATGCGGCCGAGGTGCGCGACTGGGCGCGCCATCGCAGCTCTGAGGCCCGCGACGCGATTCGCGATGAGCCGATCCGCATGACGCTCTACGCCCTTGGCATCGGCGTCCTGATCGGCCTGCTGGCCGCGCGTTAGACGACTATCAGGGAGGTCAGGCCGGGCCGGAGGCGGGGCGCGCGATCGGCGCCGCCTGCATGGCCCGATCCGAGACGAAGGGGTTGGTGCGCCGCTCTGCCCCGAAGGTCGAATACGGCCCGTGGCCCGGCACGAAGGTCACGTCGTCGCCTAGCGGCCACAGCTTGGTGGTGATCGCGCTCAGCAGCGCCTGATGATCGCTCCGCGGGAAGTCGGTGCGGCCGACCGAACCCTGAAACAGAACGTCGCCGACCTGGGCGAAGCGAGCCTCGCGGTTAAAGAAGATCACGTGGCCGGGCGTGTGGCCGGGACAGTGGAAGACCTCCCACGTGGTTTCGCCCAGGGTCAGCACGTCGCCATCGTCCAGCCAGCGCGTGGGGGTGAAGGTGCGGGCCTCGGGCAGGCCGTACTTCTGGCCCTGAGTGGGAATCAGGTCGATCCAGAACTGGTCCTCAAGATGCGGGCCGACGATGTCGAGACCGGTCTTCTCCTGCATTTCGGCGGCGGCGCCGGCATGGTCTAGGTGGCCGTGGGTGATCCAGATGGCGTCCAGCGTCAGTCCGCGCCGCGCGACCTCGCCCAGGATAGCGTCGACCGAGCCGCCGGGATCGATGACGGCGGCCTTGTTCGTCTTCGTGCACCACACGGTGGTGCAGTTCTGCTGAAGCGGGGTGACGGGCGTGACAAAGACGCCGATGGGGGCTGCGGAAGAGGCTGACGACTGGCTCATGCGTCACCAGATAGCGGCCCTCTGACCACAAAGGAACCGCGTTGCGTTGACGTTTCAGCCCCTTCTCGACATAAGGGCGGGCTCCGAGGCGCCGCTCCCGAAAGGGGCGGCCCTGTTGCTTTATCCACCGCGCGCCTTTGCGGCGTCGCCACAGAGCGTCAGATATCCGACCATGCAAGTCGTCGAAAAGTCGAACGAAGGCCTCAGCCGCGTGATTGCGGTGACCATTCCCGTCGCCGAGCTCAATGAAAAGCTCGAAGCCCGCATCAAGGAAGTGGCCCCCCAGATGAAGCTGAAAGGCTTCCGTCCGGGCAAGGTGCCGGCCTCGTACGTCAAGAAGACCTTCGGCCGTGACTTCATGGGCGAAATCATCAACGCCTCGCTGAACGAGACCAGCCAGGGCGCTCTGGAAGAGCTGAAGCTGCGTCCGGCCGCGCCGGCCGAAATGAACCTGACCTCCGACATGGACAAGGTCATCGCCGGTCAGGAAGACCTGGCCTATGAAATGTCGCTGGAAGTCATGCCGGAATTCACCCCGGTCGACCCCAAGACCCTGAAGCTGACCCGCCCGACCTATGAGGCCTCGGAAGAGGACCTGGACGAGGCGCTGAAGGAACTGGCCTCGCAGGCCAAGTCCTACGAGGACAAGAAGGGCAAGACGGTCAAGGCCGCCGACGGCGACCAGCTGACCATCGACTTCGTCGGCAAGATCGACGGCGAAGCCTTCGACGGCGGCGCCGCCACCGACGCGGACCTGGTGATCGGCTCGGGCCGCTTCATCCCCGGCTTCGAAGAGCAGCTGAAGGGCGCCAAGGTCGGTGAAGAAAAGACCATCGAAGTGACCTTCCCGGAAGAGTACCAGGCCAAGCACCTGGCCGGTAAGGCCGCGACCTTCGACGTCACCGTCAAGGCCATCAAGGCCGAGGTCGAATCCAAGATCGACGACGAGTTCGCCAAGCGCATCGGCCTGGAGTCGCTGGACCAGCTGAAGGAACTGCTGAAGTCCAACCTGAACCAGCAATACGCCGGCGCCACCCGCTTCAAGCTGAAGCGCGCCCTGCTGGACATCCTGGACGAAGGCCACGACTTCGCCCTGCCGCCGAAGATGGTCGACGCCGAGTTCGAAGGCATCTGGGCTCAGGTTTCGGCCGACAAGGACGCGGGCCAGCTGCCGGAAGAAGACGCCAAGAAGTCGGAAGACGAACTGAAGGCCGAGTACCGCAAGATCGCCGAGCGCCGCGTGCGCCTGGGTCTGGTGCTGGCCGAGATCGGCCGCGCCAACAACGTCGGCGTGACGGATCAGGAACTGTCGAACGCCATCATGGCCGAGGCCCGCAACTATCCGGGTCAGGAAAAGATGGTGCTGGACTTCTACCGCCAGAACCCGAACGCCGCCGCCCAACTGCGCGCGCCGATCTATGAGGAAAAGGTCGTCGACCTGATCGTCTCGGTCGCCGAGGTGAAGGACGAAGCCATCACCAAGGAAGAGCTGATGAAGGAAGAAGACGAGGCGTAAGCCTTTCTTCCTCAGGCCCTGAGCCTTGCGATCCCCGCTCCGGTTTTCCGGGGCGGGGATTTTGCTTTCCGGCGCCGCCTTGCGCCGAGGCCTCATGAACGCGATATCGTAGAAGACAGGCGCGCGCCGTATGAGTCGTGCGACCCTCCTGAATTCGAGAAGGCCTTCATGCGCGATCCGATCGACTACATCTCCAATAACCTCGTGCCGATGGTGGTGGAGCAATCCAGCCGCGGCGAGCGCTCCTTCGACATCTTCTCGCGCCTGCTGCGCGAGCGGATCATCTTCCTGACCGGCCCGTTCGAAGACGGCATGGCCTCGCTGATCTGCGCCCAGCTGCTGTTCCTGGAATCGGAAAACCCGAAGAAGGAAATCAGCATGTACATCAACAGCCCCGGCGGTCAGGTGACCTCGGCGCTCGCGATCTACGACACCATGCAATACATCAAGTCGCCAGTCTCGACCGTGGTCATGGGCATGGCCGCATCGGCCGGCTCGCTGATCCTGACGGCCGGCGAGGCGGGCCAGCGCGTCGCCCTGCCGAACGCGCGGGTGATGGTGCACCAGCCCTCGGGCGGCTTCCGCGGCACGGCTTCGGACATCGAGCGCCACGCCGAGGACATCATCGCCACCAAGCGCCGCCTCAACGAAATCTACGTCCAGCACACCGGCCGCACCTATGAAGAGGTCGAGCGCACCCTGGACCGCGACCACTTCATGACCGCCGAGGAAGCCAAGGCCTGGGGCATCGTCGACCACGTCTATGACAAGCGCACCCAGGCTGACGACGACGGCGTCAAGGCTCCCTAAGCCTTAGACGAGCTTCGGCTGCGACAATTGGCGAGGCGGGATTCGGCGACGGATCCCGCCTCGAATCGTGTTTCAGACTCGGTATCAGCGGGAGGGGGCCTCATGGCGACGCAGTGGAGAGACGACGGCTTTCGATATGGCGCCGTGACGAGGGCGCTGCACTGGGCGATGGCCCTGCTGCTGGCGTGGCAGTTTACGGGCATGGCCATCAAACTGACCGTCGGCAAGGCGCCGATCACCGCCTTCTGGGTCGGCACGCACAAGGGGATCGGCGTCGTTCTGCTGGCCCTGATCGTGCTGCGCGCGCTGTGGGGGCTATACAACATGAAGACGCGTCCGGCGCATGGCGGCGGCTTCTGGGGGCTGGCCGCCAAGGTCGGGCATCTGGCGCTCTACGCCCTGATGCTGATCGTCCCGGCGCTGGCCCTACTCCGGCAGTATGGATCGGGCAAGCCGCTCGACGTGTTCGGCGTGCGTCTGATCGACGGGGGCTGGGCTGAGGTTCCGTGGATGACAGCCCCGGCCAACGCCGCTCATGGCCTGCTGGCCTGGGTGCTGCTGGCCGCGATTGCGGGCCATATCCTGATGGTGCTGGTTCATCGCTTCATCTGGAAGGACGAGACGACCAAGCGCATGATCGCCTAGTGCTCAGGGGCGGCCGGTGAAGACGCGGTAGCCCTTTTCGGCGGCCGCCGCGATCATCTCGGCATCGCCCGAGGTATCGCCATAGGCGGCGGCCAGCGTCATGTCGTCGCCGTAGGCGGCGCGAAGACGGCTCATCTTCTCCTCGCCCCGGCAGTTGCCGCCGAGGAAGCTGCCGGCCACGCGATCCTGGGCGTCGAACGCCAAGCGTGTGCCGATCAGGTTCTCGGCGCCCAGCCTGCGGGCGAAGGGGGCGACGGTTGTCTCAGGCGAGGCGGTGACGATGACGCGATGGGCGCCGCGACGGCCCCAGTCCTCCCAGGTCGCCAGCGCGTCCGGGCGCATGAAGCGCGGCCAGATCTCTGCGGCGAAGCGTTCGGCGTCAGCCTCCAGCGCCTTGCGGTCGACGTTCATCAGGAACTCGCGCACCGAGGCGACCTTGATCCGGCCCCGGTCGCGGTCGCCCAGATAGGCCAAGACCGCCGGGATCATCTGCGCCAGACCGGTCACCCATCGCAGCGGCCCGGCTCGCCACTTCAGGAAACTGGTGAAGCTGTCGCGAATCGTCAGGGTGCCGTCGAAGTCGAAGGCGACGATGGGCTGTCCGGGGTCAGGGGACTGGTGAAAGGCTTTTTGGCTTCCCATGTCAGACATTAGCCGTGATCCCCATATTATCTGTCCTGTCCGTCCCTGAAGCGCGTTGCAGCGCCGCAACGGGGTTGTGGCGGAACGTGTGATGGGTGATTGTCATTTTTTGAAGACCTTCGATGATAGATTCCCTGGATCGATCGTGAAGGAAGCGCTTTTCGTCTCAATGTCGGGGCGGATTGCGGATAGTGAGAAGGGTCTATGACCAAAGCCGCCGGCACAGACGCCAAAAGCACGCTCTACTGCTCGTTCTGCGGCAAGAGCCAGCACGAAGTCCGCAAACTGATCGCCGGACCGACCGTTTTCATCTGCGATGAATGCGTCGAACTGTGCATGGACATCATCCGCGAAGAGCACAAGATCGCCTTCAAGACCTCCAAGGACGGCGTGCCTACGCCCAAGGAGATCCGCGACGTCCTCGACGATTATGTGATCGGTCAGAGCCACGCCAAGAAGGTGTTGAGCGTCGCCGTTCATAACCACTACAAGCGCCTGAACCACGCGACGAAGAACAACGACGTCGAGCTAGCCAAGTCGAACATCATGCTGATCGGGCCGACCGGCTCGGGCAAGACGCTGCTGGCCCAGACGCTGGCGCGCATCATCGACGTGCCGTTCACCATGGCCGACGCCACGACCCTGACCGAGGCCGGTTATGTGGGCGAGGATGTCGAGAACATCATCCTGAAGCTGCTTCAGGCTTCGGACTACAACGTCGAGCGGGCTCAGCGCGGCATCGTCTACATCGACGAGATCGACAAGATTTCGCGCAAGTCGGACAACCCCTCGATCACCCGCGACGTGTCGGGCGAGGGCGTGCAGCAGGCCCTGCTGAAGATCATGGAAGGCACCGTCGCCTCCGTGCCGCCGCAGGGCGGGCGCAAGCATCCGCAGCAGGAGTTCCTGCAGGTCGACACCGCCAACATCCTGTTCATCGTCGGCGGCGCCTTCGCCGGCCTTGAAAAGGTGATCTCGGCGCGCGGGGCAGGGGCCTCGATCGGCTTCGGCGCCAAGGTCAAGGAGATCGACGAGCGTCGCACCGGCGAAATCCTGAAGGGCGTCGAGCCGGACGACCTAATGCGCTTCGGCCTGATCCCCGAGTTCATCGGCCGTCTGCCGGTTCTGGCGACGCTGGAAGACCTCGACGAGACGGCGCTGATCACCATCCTGACCGAGCCGAAGAACGCCCTGGTCAAGCAGTACAAGCGCCTGTTCGAGATGGAGAACGTCACCCTGACCTTCACCGATGACGCCCTGTCGGCGGTGGCCAAGAAGGCGATCACCCGCAAGACCGGCGCGCGCGGCCTGCGCTCCATTCTGGAGGGCGTGCTGCTGGAGACCATGTTCGAACTGCCCACCTTCGAGGGCGTCGAAGAGGTCGTGGTCAACGCCGAGGTGATCGAGGGCAAGGCCCAGCCGCTGCTGATCTATTCGGAAACCAAGAAGAAGACGGCCGACGGCGCCGCCTGACGCTGACGTCCGATCAAAGCGAAAAGGGGCGGCTCGCCACGGGCCGCCCCTTCATCGTTTCAGAGATGGCCCAGGCGGCTATCTGAAATCACACGCTTTTTCACGCTTCTGTGGGCTGCAGGCCCGCCACGCTTGAACCGCGTCCAGACAGAACCACATACTCACACGAAAGCCGCTGACAACAGCGGGTCGAGTCGGGACGAAGAGGCAGTAACGCCAAATCAGACCGGTTCGGCGGGCCGGAGATTCACGATGGCCCCGGAAAGTACGCATCATGACCGAGAGCAAAATCCTCCCTGTCCTGCCGCTGAGAGACATCGTCGTCTTTCCGCACATGGTCGTGCCGCTGTTTGTCGGGCGCGAGAAGTCCGTGCGCGCCCTCGACGAGATCATGAAGGGCGAGAAGCAAATCCTGCTCGCCACCCAGATGAACTCGGTCGATGACGACCCGGCGACGGACGCCATCTATTCGACCGGCGTGCTGGCGACGGTGCTGCAACTGCTGAAGCTGCCGGACGGCACGGTGAAGGTGCTGGTCGAGGGCAAGTCGCGCGCGCGGCTGACCCGCTTCACCGATCGTGAGGACTATTACGAAGCCGAGGCCGTCGAGATCGACGATGAGGCCGGCGACCCGTCGCAGAGCGAAGCCCTGCTGCGCGCCGTGATCGAACAGTTCGAAAACTATGTGAAGCTGAACAAGAAGGTCCCGCCCGAGGCCCTCAGCGCCATCCCCCAAATCACCGATCCGTCCAAGCTGGCGGACTCGGTCGCCGCCCATCTGTCGGTCAAGATCGCCGACAAGCAGGCCCTGCTCGAAACCGTCGTCATCCCGGCGCGGCTGGAGAAGGTCTACGGCATGATGGAAGGCGAGATCAGCGTCCTTCAGGTCGAGAAGAAGATCCGCAGCCGCGTGAAGCGGCAGATGGAGAAGACCCAGCGCGAGTATTATCTGAACGAGCAGATGAAGGCGATCCAGCGCGAGCTGGGCGAGACCGACGACGCGCGTGACGAACTGCTGGAGTTGGAAAAGCGCATCAAGAAGACGCGCCTGTCCAAGGAGGCCCGCACCAAGGCCGAGGCGGAGCTGAAGAAGCTGCGCAATATGTCGCCGATGTCGGCGGAATCGACCGTGGTGCGCAACTATCTCGACTGGCTGCTGTCGATCCCGTGGTCCAAGACCCGGCCCAAGCCCATCGATCTGCAGAAGGCCGAGGACATCCTCGAAGAGGATCACTATGGCTTGGAGAAGGTCAAGGAACGGATCATCGAGTATCTGGCTGTTCAGGCGCGCACCGGCAGCCTGAAGGGGCCGATCCTGTGCCTGGTCGGCCCTCCGGGCGTCGGCAAGACCTCGCTGGCCCAGTCCATCGCCAAGGCGACGGGGCGTGAATACGTCCGTATGTCGCTGGGCGGCGTGCGCGACGAGGCCGAGATCCGCGGCCACCGCCGTACCTACATCGGCTCCATGCCCGGCAAGATCATCCAGTCGATGAAGAAGGCCAAGACCACCAACGCCTTCGTCCTGCTGGACGAGATCGACAAGCTGGGCGCCGACTGGCGCGGCGACCCGTCCTCGGCTCTGCTGGAAGTGCTGGACCCGGCCCAGAACTCGACCTTCGGCGACCACTATCTGGAGGTCGACTACGACCTGTCGCCGGTGATGTTCGTCACCACGGCCAACAGCCTGAACATGCCCCAGCCCCTGCTGGACCGCATGGAGATCATCCGCGTCTCCGGCTACACCGAGGATGAGAAGGTCGAGATCGCCCGCCGCCACGTCCTGCCCAAACAGCTCAAGGACCACGGCCTGAAGGAGGGCGAGCTGATCGTCCCTGATGACACGATCCGCGACCTGATCCGCTACTACACGCGTGAAGCAGGCGTGCGTTCGCTGGAACGCGCCCTGGGCGGTCTGGCTCGCAAGGCGGTGCGCGAGATGGCCAGGACCAAGGCCGCCTCGATCACTGTGGATGCGGCCAAGCTGGCCGAATACGCGGGCGTGAAGAAGTTCCGCTATGGCGAGACGGACGCGGAAGATCAGGTCGGCATCGTCACCGGTCTGGCCTGGACCGAGTTCGGCGGCGACATCCTGACCATCGAGGCCCTGAAGATGCCGGGCCGCGGCCGCATGACCGTGACCGGCAACCTGAAGGACGTCATGAAGGAGTCGATCTCTGCGGCGGCGTCCTACGTCCGCAGCCGCGCCCTCAGCTTCGGCGTCAAGCCGCCGCTGTTCGAGAAGACCGACATCCACGTGCACGTGCCGGACGGCGCCACGCCCAAGGACGGCCCCTCGGCGGGCGTGGCCATGACGGTGGCCATGGTGTCGGTTCTGACCGGCATTCCGATCCGCAAGGACATCGCCATGACCGGCGAGATCACTCTGCGCGGTCGGGTCACGGCCATCGGCGGCCTCAAGGAGAAGCTGCTGGCGGCCCTGCGTTCGGGTGTGAAGACCGTCCTGATCCCGCAGGAGAACGAGAAGGACCTCGAGGAGGTGCCGGAGAACGTCAAGGCGGCCCTGGAGATCGTACCGATCTCTAACGCCGACGAGGCGCTGAAGTGGGCTTTGACCGGCACGCCGACCCCCGTCGAATGGGACGAGGCGGCCGAACCCATGACCCCGACGCCGCCGGCGGCGCCGGCCGGCGAGGGGGCCAGCATCAGCCACTGATGCGGGCCTTGGCCTGAGAGTGACGAGAGGCGGCTCGGGGCGACCTGAGCCGCCTCTTTTTTGACGCGCGCCCCAATAGCCGCTTAAGTTCCGCCTTCGTTCGCGAGGGGGCTTTCGACGTGACCAAGACTGAACTGATCGGCCGCATGGCCCAGGCGGCGGGGATCAGCCGCGACCAGGCCAAGCTGGCGCTGGAGGCGTTTACCGATCAGGTGACGGCCTCGCTTGTCGAGGGGCGGGTGGTGCGCCTGGTCGGCTTCGGCAGCTTCGTCGCCGCCGAGCGCAAGGCGGGCGTGGCGCGCAATCCTCAGACCGGCCAGGAGATCGCGCGGCCCGCCTCTCGCACCGCACGCTTTCGCCCGTGCGAAGGCTTGAAAAGCGCCTTGAACGGCTGACCGCCACAGGGCATGAAGCCTGTCCTCGACATTGAGTCGAATGATGTGGGCGGCTAGCTCAGCTGGTCAGAGCATCTCGTTTACACCGAGAGGGTCGGCGGTTCGAACCCGTCGCCGCCTACCATCGCTTCCGTTCGGACGGGCGAGCATCCTATTCTTCGGTGCCCGCCAGGCGAGCTTCACGCCAGGCGGCCTTGGTCAGGGCAGGCAGCATGGCCACGGCGTCGGCGGCCTTGGCGCTGGAGGCGTTGCCCGACAGCATCCGCTTCTTTACGCCCTGAATGATGCCGATCAGGCGGAACAGGTTGAAGGCGAAGTGCCAGTGCAGGTCCGGCAGGGTATCGCGCCCGGTGGCGGCGCAATATCGCCGGGCCATGTCGTCCAGCGAGGGAATGCCCGCGGCCTCAAGGTCCAGACCGTTTAGCCCGGCGCGGCCGTCGGCGGGCAGAATCCAGTTCATGGCCAGATAGGCGAAGTCGGCCAGAGGGTCGCCCAGCGTCGCCAACTCCCAGTCCAGCACGGCCCGGACCGTCATGGAATCGGGGGCGTAGATCAGGTTGTCGATACGATAGTCGCCGTGGATAATGGCGGTGCGGGTCTGTTCCGGCGCCGTGCGCGGCAGGAAGTCGATCAGGCGTTCGACCTCGGGCAGGTCGTCGGTCTGGGCGGCGCGATACTGCTTGGTCCAGCGCGCGACCTGACGCTCGAAATAGTTTCCGGGGCGCCCGAAGTCTTCCAGTCCCACCGCGACCGGATCGACGCCGTGCAACTGGGCCAACGTATCGACCATGGCCTCATAGGCGGCGCGGCGCTCGGACGGCGACAGGCCCGGTAGGGCGCCGTTCCAGAAGGTGCGTCCCTCAACCAACTCCATCACATAGAAGGCCGAGCCGATGACGGCGTCGTCCTGACACAGGGCGAGCGGGGCGGGCACGGGAAAGCCGGTCGGATGCAGGGCGCTGATCAGCCTGTATTCACGCTCGACCGCATGGGCCGAGGGCAGCAGGGGGCCGAACGGGCGGCGGCGTAGGACATAGTCCTGGCCGTCGACGGTCATCCGGTAGGTCGGATTCGACTGGCCGCCGGGGAACTTCTCGAGATGGACATCGGCGGGCGCGGCGGGCAGGACGCCCGCCAGCCACTGTCCCAGACGCGCGACGTCTAGATCGCTCATCGCGCCGCCTCAGCGTGGCGGGCGAACTCGGACCGGGCGATGGCGCGGGCGTGCACCTCGTCGGGGCCGTCGGCGAGGCGCAGGGTGCGGATGCCCGCCCAGGCCGCGGCCAGCTCGAAGTCCTGGGACACGCCGCCGCCGCCGTGGGCCTGGATGGCGTCGTCGATGATGCGCAGGGCCATCATCGGCGCCTGGACCTTGATCATGGCGATCTCGTCCTTGGCCGCCTTATTGCCCGCGCGGTCCATCATGTCGGCGGCCTTGAGGCACAGCAGGCGCGTCATCTCGATGTCGATGCGTGCGCGCGCGACGCGCTCTTCCCAGACCGAATGTTCGCCGATCCGCTTGCCGAAGGCGACGCGCGACATCAGGCGGCGCGTCATCGCCTCCAGCGCCTCTTCGGCCGCGCCGATGGTGCGCATGCAGTGGTGGATGCGGCCCGGCCCCAGGCGGCCCTGCGCGATCTCGAAGCCGCGACCCTCGCCCAGCAGGATATTCTCGACCGGCACGCGCACGTCGGTCAGGCTGACCTCCATGTGGCCGTGCGGGGCGTGGTCATAGCCATAGACGCTCAGCGGCCGCTCGATCTTAACGCCCGGCGCATCCATCGGCACCAGGATCATCGACTGCTGGCGATAGGTCTTCTCGTCCGGGTCGGTCTTGCCCATGACGATGGCGACGCGGCAGCGTGGATCGCCCGCGCCCGACGACCACCATTTGCGGCCGTTGATGACATAGCAGTCGCCGTCGCGGCGGATTTGCGTCTGGATATTGGTGGCGTCGGACGAAGCGACGGCCGGTTCGGTCATCAGGAAGGCTGAGCGGATCTCGCCGTTCATCAACGGAATCAGCCACTGCGCTTTCTGAGCGGGCGAGCCGTAGCGGTGCAGCACCTCCATGTTGCCGGTGTCCGGCGCCGAGCAGTTGAACACCTCGCTGGCCCATTCGATGCGGCCCATCTCTTCGGCGCACAGGGCGTATTCGAGGTTGGTCAGCCGTTCGCCCGTGAACTCGAAATCGTCCGGCTCGGCCATGCCTTCGGGGGCGGGCGGCATGAACAGGTTCCACAGGTCGGCGGCGCGCGCCTCGGCCTTCAACGCCTCGATCGAGGGCAGGGGCGCGGCCCAGCGGTCGCCTTCAGCGATCTCGGCGTGGACGGCGGCGACACGCGGGCGAACCTTGTCGGCCATGAAGGCCCGGACGCGCGCCTGAAACGAACGCTCTCGTTCCGTCAGGGTGAAATCCATCGCTTAGCTCCCTTAGGTATGGCCACAACGTCGAGTCGGTCTTTCAACCGGTCGAAGATTCTCGACAGGCTTCACCATGCCAGACCGTTCGGCATTTGAAATCGGCTGAAGCGTCCAAGGCAGAGGGCGCGCTCCTCCGTCTGCATGGGGGAACGCGCCGGTCGCCTGAGCCTATTCCGAGGTCTTGCCGTCGAAATGCTCTTCGGCTTCGTCGGCCTTGGTCGGATGAACCACGTCGTGGCGATGCTCCGGCGGGCCATAGAGGGTGTAGAGCTTAAGCGGCTCCGAACCCGTGTTGATCAGGTTGTGACGGGCGCCGGCCGGAACGATGATGCCGGACTCGGCCTGGGCGGGGCGCGACTGCCCGTCGATGACGATCTGTCCTTCGCCCTGTTCGATGCGGAAGAACTGGTCGTGACCTTCGTGGACCTCTTCGCCGATCTCTTCGCCCGGTTGAAGGGTCATCAGCACCAGTTGCAGGTGACGGCCGGTGTAGAGCACGCGGCGATAGTCGTCGTTGTCGAGCGTGGCCCGTTCGATGTCGTCCAGATAGCCTTGCATGGCGGATCCTCATGAAGAACTGGGAGAGTTCGACTCATAACGCGCCTGATGCGGCCGGGTCTTGATCTTTCGCAAAACCAAGAAAAAACGCCGGAGCTTTCGCCCCGGCGTTTGTGCAGTCTTACGCTTTTGATCGCTTAGCCGCGCTGGGCCAGCGGCACGTAATCGCGCTCGGTCGGGCCGGTGTACAACTGACGCGGGCGGCCGATCTTCTGCGACGGATCGGCCATCATTTCCTGCCACTGGGCGATCCAGCCCACGGTGCGCGCCAGGGCGAACAGCACGGTGAACATGGTGGTCGGGAAGCCCATGGCCGACAGGGTGATGCCCGAATAGAAGTCGACGTTCGGGAACAGCTTGCGCGAGGTGAAATACTCGTCCTGCAGGGCGACGGCTTCGAGTTCCTTGGCGACCTGGAACAGCGGGTCGTTCTCGCGGCCCGTGGCGGCCAGCACTTCATAGGCAGACTGCTGCATGACCTTGGCGCGCGGATCGTAGTTCTTGTACACGCGGTGGCCGAAGCCCATCAGCTTGTACTTGCGCGCCTTCACGCCCTCGATGAACTCGGGGATGCGGTCGGGGGTGCCGATTTCCTTCAGCATGTTCAGCGCCTCTTCATTGGCGCCGCCGTGCGACGGGCCCCACAGGCAGGCGATGCCGGCGGCGATACAGGCGAACGGGTTGGCGCCCGACGAGCCGGCCAGGCGGACGGTCGAGGTCGAGGCGTTCTGCTCGTGGTCGGCGTGCAGGATGAAGATGCGGTCCATCGCGCGCACCAGCGCCGGATCGACGTGGTAGTCCTCGGCCGGCACGGCGAAGCACATGCGCAGGAAGTTCTCGGCGTACGACAGGTCGTTGCGCGGCGAGATGAAGGGCTGCCCGATGTGATACTTGTAAGCGCGGGCCGCGATCGTCGGCATCTTGGCGATCAGGCGGATGGCCGAGATGTTGCGCTGCACCGGATCATGGATGTCCAGGCTGTCGTGATAGAAGGCCGACAGGGCGCCGACGGTGCCGACCATGATCGCCATCGGGTGGGCGTCGCGGCGGAAGCCCTCAAAGAAGCGGTCGAACTGCGCGTGCAGCATGGTGTGGCGCGTGACGCACTGCTCGAACTCTTCGTATTCGGCGGCGTTCGGCAGCTCGCCATGCAGCAGCAGGTGGCAGACTTCCAGGAAGTTGGACTTCGAGGCCAACTGGTCGATCGGATAGCCGCGGTGCAGCAGCACGCCAGCGTCGCCGTCGATATAGGTCAGGGCCGATTCGCAGGCCGCCGTAGAGGTGAAGCCGGGGTCGAAGGTGAAGGCGCCGGTGCCGCCGTACAGCTTGCGGATATCGATGACGTCCGGGCCGGTCGAGCCGGAAAGGACGGGGAGCTCTACAGTCTTGTCCTGATAGGACAGGGTCGCCGAGCCGGCGGGTTTCGCTTGTTCAGTCATCTAGGCCCCTTGTTCTTCCTTGGACCGGCGCGGGGAGGCGGTCGGCCTGAGTTGGTTATGGGAGATCACTTAGTCTGTTGCAGCGCATCATCCAAGCGTCCGAGACTTTCGTCACGCCCGAGAGCGCAAAGAGTTCGTGCGATATCGGGCGAGGCCGAACCGCCCGTCAAGGCGGCGCGCATGGAAGGTCCTATTTTTCCGAAGCCTACGCCTTCTTCCTCGGCGAACGCCTTAAGTTCGGCTTCAAGGGCGAAGACATCCCAGCTTTGGAAAAGAGCCAGACGTTCACGCAGTCGTGAAATTCTCTGCCCGCTTTCGCCTTGCAGCAAACTGGCCGATTTCTCGTTGAGCGCGAGTGGACGCGCCTGCAACACGAATGCCGTTTGATCCGCCAACTCGGGGATGGTCTTGGCGCGATCCTTGACGAAAGGCATGGCCCGCAGCAGCCGTTCCTCGTCGTCCGGCTCCAGGGTGCGGCCGCGCGCCAAATGGGCGTCGAGCGTCAGTTTGGCGAGGCGGTCGTCGTCCGCCAGCCGCAGCCAGTGGGCGTTGACGTGGGCCAGTTTGTCGAAGTCCAGGCGAGCGGGCGCTTTGTTGACGCCCGCCAGGTCGAACCAGGCGAGGGCCTGTTCGTCGCTGAACAACTCGTCGTCGCCGTGCGCCCAGCCCAGGCGGGCCAGATAGTTGCGCATGGCTTCGGGCAGATAACCCATGTCGGCGTATTCGTGCACCGCCTGGGCGCCGTGGCGCTTGGACAGCTTGGCGCCGTCGGGGCCGTGGATCAGGGGGATGTGGGCGAAGGTCGGGCGCGTCCAGCCGAGCGCGTCGTAGATCAGGCTCTGGCGGGCGGCGTTGTTCAAGTGATCGTCGCCGCGAATGACGTGGGTCACGCCCATGTCGTGGTCGTCCACCACCACGGCCAGATTATAGGTCGGCGCCCCGTCCGAACGCAGGATGACCAGGTCGTCCAGCGACGCCGATTCCCAGCGCACCGTCCCCTGCACGGCGTCCTCGACGACGACGGCCTGATCCAGCGGCCGACGGAAGCGCACCGTGTGGGGCTTGGCCAAGTCATCGACGCTGGGCTCGCGGTCGCGCCAGGGCGAGACGAAGTCGCGCCCCTCGGCCTTGGCCTGGTCGCGCAGGGCCGTGGTCTCATCGGCCGTCAGGAAGTCGCGATAGGCGTGGCCTGTCGCCAGCAGCTCATTGATCACCTCGCGGTGGCGGTCGGCGCGGGCGAACTGGAAGACGGGCTCTTCGTCGCCGAACAGCTCAAGCCAGGACAGGCCGTCGAATATGGCCTTCACCGCCTCATCCGTCGACCGCTCGCGGTCGGTGTCCTCGATGCGGATCAGGAATTTGCCGCCGCGTCCCTTGGCGTAAAGCCAGTTGAATAACGCGGTTCTCGCCCCGCCGATATGCAGGTAGCCTGTGGGCGAGGGGGCGAAGCGGGTGACGACGGTCGATGAAGGGGAGGTCATAGAGGCAGCATCCATAGGGCAGGGTCTTATACGCCCGCCTGTGGGGAAGCGAACCCTTATGGCCCGGTTATTTGCCAGCTTGCTCGCCGACGCGCGGGCGCAGGCCGAACGCTGGCCGCTATGGTCGTCCGTCTGCTTCGGCGCTGGGTGCGCGGCCTACTTCGCTCTGAAGGGCGAGCCGGCGACCTGGCCGCTGGTGCTGGGCGCCGTCGTCCTGCTTGGTGCCTGGATCATGGGGCGGGCCAGAGGCGCGCCGCGTTGGGCGACCTTGATCCTGCTGATGCTGGCCTGTTTCGCGGGCGGACTGGCGGTGGCCAAGCTGAGAACAGGCGCTGTGGCGGCGCCGATCGCACCTGCGGACATGGCGCCCACCCAGGTCGAGGGCTGGGTCATAGACGTGGACTCGTCCGGCCAGAACGGCGCGCGCGTCGTGGTGGCGCCGGTGCGCGTGCGGGGTCTGACGCCCGAGCAGACGCCCGAGCGGCTGCGCGTGACGGTGAAGGGGGCGCCGCCGCCGCCGGGCGCGCCGATCCGGGTGTTCGGCATCCTGAACCCGCCGCCGCCGCCCGCCAGCCCCGGCGCCTACGACTTCGGCCGCAACGCCTATTTCAAGGGGATGGGCGGGACCCTGTTCGCCCTGGGGCCGACCCGTCCGGCGGTGCTCGCCCCGCCCCCGTGGCGGGTAAGGGCGACGATGAAGATCAATGCCGTCCGCTATGCCCTGGCTGAGCGGATCGTGGCGCGTCTGGGCGAGCGGACCGGCGGGGTGGCGGCGGCCATGACGACCGGTCATGAAACATGGATTCAGGATCCGGATCTGGACGCCATGCGCGATTCCGGGCTGGCGCACATCCTGTCGATCTCGGGCCTGCATATGGCGGTCGTGGGCGGCTTTGTCTTCTTTGCCGCCCGCCTTCTGGTTGCGGCGTGGCCGTGGCTGGCGCTGCGCGTCTCGGGCAAGAAGGCGGCGGCGATCGCAGGGTTGATCGCGGTCGGGACCTATCTCGTCATCTCGGGCGCGCCGCCGCCGGCCGAGCGCGCCGCGATTACCGCGTCGATCGCCTTTCTGGCGATCCTGACGGATCGGCAGGCGGTGACCATGCGGGCGCTGTCGGCGGCGGCTTTTGTCGTGCTCTTGTTGCGGCCAGAGGCGGTCGTGACGCCCGGGTTCCAGATGTCGTTCGCGGCGACGGCGGCGCTGGTGGCGCTTGTCGAGGTCTGGCCGCGCCGTATCCGCGAGTTCGCCGCGCCCTGGCCTATCGTCGCCGCGCAGCGGTTTACCAGTTGGCTGATGGCCGCCTGCGCCGCCAGCCTGGTGGCGGGCATGGCGACCGGGCCGTTCGCCATGCAGCATTTCAACCGCACGGCCGTCTATGGCTTGACCGCCAATATGGCGACGGCGCCGCTGGCGGACTTCGTGATGATGCCCGCCCTGGCGCTGGGCGCAGCGCTGGAGCCGCTGGGGTTGGGCGCGCCCTTCCTGTGGGTGGCGGGTCAGTCGGTCGACGCCATGCTGGCGATCGGACACTGGGCGGCCAGTCTGCCGGGCGCCGTGAAGGCGATCCCCAGCGCTCCTGCGGCCGCCCTGCCGGTCGCCTTTCTGGGCATATTGTTCATGTGCCTGTGGCGGGGACCGTGGCGCTTGCTGGGCTTGCCGCTTGCGGCGGCTGTGCTGATCTGGCCGCGCCCGGCGCCGCCGGATATCTGGATCGGCGATGGTGGAGCGAATGCGGCCTATCGGCTGGAAAGCGAGGCGGTCGTGGTGCGGCCGGCGGTGCGCCAATTCGCCAGCGACCTTTGGTCCCGGCGTCGAGGGCTGGAGCCGGTCGCACGGCCGCCCGAGGGCTGGACCTGCAAGCGTTCCTACTGCGCGCCGGACGGCGAACCGGGGCCGCTGGCGCTGTGGTGGGGCAAGGCGGCGCCGACGGCCGAGCAACTGGACCAGCTGTGCCGTAGCGCGCAGGTGATCAGCGTGCGCGCCGTGATCACAACCCTGCCGTCGTCGTGCCAAGGGCGGCTGGTGCTGGACGGCGCCGACTATGCGCGCGGCGGCTCGGTGGAGTTATGGCGCGACGACGCTGGCGGCTGGCGCGCCTTGTGGGCGGCGGAAGTGCGGGGACGGCGACCGTGGAGCGGGGGAGGAGCAGAATAGGCGCCGTCTCTTTTAATCCCGCTCATCCCGGCGGACGCCGGGATCTAGTAAGAGATACGCGTGCTGTCGCTGGCCAGATGAGGCGAGGGGACAATCAAACGGCCCCGTTTGAAGCCAAAGCACTGGGTCCCGGCGTCGGCCGGGATGATCGGAGTTTATAGGGCTGCGCCTCAGTGATACCGGCGCAGCAGGCCGACCAGCTTGCCTTGAACCTCAACCTGATCAGGGCCGAAGATGCGGGTCTCATAGGCGCTGTTGGCGGGCTCCAGGGCGATGGACTGGCCCTTCTTTCGCAGGCGCTTGAGCGTGGCCTCTTCGCCCTCGACCAAGGCGACGACGATTTCGCCGGAAGAGGCGCTCTCCACCCGCTTGATGATGACCGTGTCCCCGTCGAGGATGCCGGCCTCGATCATGGAATCACCTTCGATTTCCAACAGGTAGTGTTCGCCGGCGCCCAGCATGGACTCCGGGACCGGCAGGCGCTCGCGTTCGTGCTGGATGGCGGCGATCGGGGTGCCGGCGGCGATCTTGCCCAACAGGGGCAGGTCACGAACGTCGTTGGCGGCCTCGGCCGCGGCCGGGCGCGGGCCCAGGCCGCCGCCCTCGATCACGTCGGGCTTGAAGGGAGCGCGCCCCTTGGCCGGAGCAGCGGTCGTCGCCTGTTCCGGCAGCTTCACGACCTCCAGCGCGCGAGCGCGGTGGGCCAGGCGGCGGATAAAGCCGCGTTCCTCAAGCGCCGTGATCAGGCGGTGGATGCCCGACTTGGACGCCAGGTCCAGCGCCTCCTTCATCTCGTCGAAGGAGGGCGACACGCCCGTTTCCCGAATGCGCTCATGAATGAACATCAGGAGTTCGTGCTGTTTCTTCGTGAGCATGGCGGCGAATCCAGAACAAGGCGTGAACCGTTGGTGATGTTCTGTAAGTGTTCTGGTTAAAAGTCAACTAACGCCACGCTTAAGGCTCTCAAAGCAAAAACCCGCGCCTGCCGTTCGACGGCGGGCGCGGGTTTCGGTCCGTGCTGTGCTGACGTTAGCGAGCGGTCGGGGCGCCGTCCTTATAGCGCTCGAACCATTCGATCATGGCGTTCATGCGCGCGGCGTTCTGGGACGGACGGACGGCCAGGCTGTGGCCGACGCCGGGGATCTTCACCAGGGCCGTGGGCACGCCGCGCAGTTGCAGGGCGGTGTAGTACTGCTCCGACTCGCTGACCGGGGTGCGGTAGTCCTCGTCGCCGACGACGACCATGGTCGGGGTCTTGACGTTGCCGACCAGCGACAGCGGCGACCGGCGCCAGTAGGCCTCCGGGTTCTCCCACGGATATTCACCGAACCAGTAGCGGGCGAAGAAGGCCGGGTTGTCGGCCGTCAGCACGAAGCTGGCCCAGTCGATGACGGGCTTCTGGACCACGGCGGCCTTGAAGCGGTCGGTCTTGCCGACGATCCAACTGGTCAGCACGCCGCCGCCCGAGCCGCCGGTGACGAACAGGCGGTGGGGATCGGCGACGCCTTGAGCGATGACGGCGTCGACGCTGCTGATCAGGTCGTCATAGTCGTTCGACGGATAGTTGTGGTGGATCAGGTTGGCGAACTCGTCCCCATAGGAGGTCGAGCCGCGCGGGTTGACCGAAAGAACGGCGTAGCCCGCAGCTGCGAACAGCTGGTTGTCGGTGGCGAAGTGCGGGCCATAGGCGGCGAACGGGCCGCCGTGGATTTCCAGCACCAGCGGATAGCTCTGGCCCTCGACGTAGTCGGCCGGCAGGGTCAGCCAGCTTTCGACCGCGCGCTGGTCGTGAGACGAGGCGACCTGAATGCGGCGCACCTCGCCCAGGCGGCGGGCGCTGAGGAAGTCCGCGTTCAGGCGGGTCAGCTGAGTGCTGCGGCCGCCCTTCAGGACGTGGACATCGGCCGGACGCATCGGCGTGCCGCGCGTGAAGGCGATGGCGCCGTCGTCGGCCACGGTGAAATCGCCGCCGGTGTAGGGACGGCCGAAATCGTCGCCCGTCAGGTCTTCGATCAGGGTGGTGACGGCGCCGTCCAGCGAGACGCGGGCGACCTTGGTGCGCCCCTGATCGTCATAGGCGACATAGACCGAGCGCCCATCGCGGCTCCACACCGGCGATTTGACCGAGCGGTCCAGGTTCGGCGTCAGCACGCGGCTGTTCGAGCCGTCGGCGTCCATCACATAGAGGCGAGTGTTGTGATAGCCCATCCGCTTGTCGTCATAGCCGAGATAGGCGATGCGGCGTCCGTCGGGTGAGGCGACGGGCGAGTTGTCGGGACCGGCGCGGCTGGTCAGGGCGGTCAGGCCGCCGGTCTGCACGTCCAGGGCGAAGACTTCGCTGTCGGCGGCTTCGCGCTGCCAGTCGGGTCGACGGTTGGCGCTGAGATAGAGGGTGCGGGAATCAGCCGACCAGGACAGACCGCCGCCGTGATTGAAGTCGCCGTGAGTCAGTTGGCGCGCGCCGCCGCCCTGGGCGCCGACGACGAAGACATGGCGGAAACCGGGCTTGAGATAGCCCTGACCGTCCGAGCGGTACGAGACGGTGTCGATAATCTCCAGCGGCGGCGCCCATTTGGCGCCTTCGGGCTTCGGCAGCGACGAGCCGATCTTGGGCTTGTCGCCGGGAACCAGGACCGAATAGGCCAACTGCTCGCCGTTGGGCGACCAGCTGATGCTTGACGGGGTGTTGGGCAGGTTGGTGACGCGGACCGCTTCACCCGACGCCATCCAGCGCACGAACAGTTGCGGCGCGCCGCCCTCGGCGTTCGAGATGTAGGACAGGCGCGTTCCATCCGGCGACCAGCGCGGCTGGCGGTGGGAACCGGCCGAAGCGATCAGCGGCGTGTGTTGGCCCGTCTTCACGTCAATCAGCCAGATGGTCGGACGCATCTGATCAGTCATGATGTCGGCCGTCTGGCGGACATAGGCGATCCGGCTGCCGTCGGGGCTGATCTGGGCGTCGGAGGCGACCTCCATGCCGAACAGGTCCTGGGCCGTGAACAGGCCTCGGTCGGCGGCGGGCAGGGCGGTCTGACCGGCCGGCGCCGTCTGGGCCGGCGCCGTCTGGGCCAGCGCCGGCGCATGGGCGCTAAGGATCAGGGCGCAGGCGGCCCAGGCGAACTTGTTCATATGAATCCCCCTCTGAACTGACAGGGATCATAGGAAGACGCGAGGCGACGACAAGATACGGAAAAGGCCGCCGGAACGAATCCGGCGGCCCCTTTTGATCCGAATCCCGAAGAAGAATCAGAACTTGAAGCTGGCCCGCAGCAGCAGGGTGTAGCGGACGTAGTCTTCCAGCAGTTCGGCGTCGCCGGTGATGGCCAGCATCCCCAGCTCGTTGCCCACATTCAGACGGAAGCCCAGGATCGGGCCGCCGCCTTCGATGCTGGCGGGCGTCAGGGTGAAGGCGTCGCCGCCCGAGGCGAAGCGAGCGATGGTGGTCCCGGCGTCGACCGAGAAGTTCTGACGCCAGCCCAGACGGACTTCCGGGCGGATCCAGCCGTCCTTGCCGAAGCCGTAGCCGATGTTGACGGCCGCCACGCCCGAGAACAGGTGGCCGTCGCGCTCATCGATATCCAAGTCGAAGCCGTCGCCGCCGCCGCGTTCGGAGCGGGCGTCCTCGCTCAGCGAGAAGTATTCGACATAGGCTTCAGGGCGGACGTTCACACGACCGAAGTGACGTTCGTAAGAAGCCCCCCCCGCTGCGGCCAGGGTGAAGCCGTGCCAGTCGGACTCATTCTTCAGGTTGACGCCTTCGGCGACCAGTTTGCGCGTCGCGCTGAAGGAGGCGTAGCCGCCTGCCGCGCGCGCCCAGGTCGACCAATACTGCCCTTGGGCGCGCCAATAGAGGCCCAGTTCCAGCAGGTTGGCCGACAGCACTTCTTCAGCGGCCGATTCCGGGTCTTCCAAATCGGACGAGGTGAAGGCGGCGGTCAGGCCAAAGGCGCCCATCGAGGTGCCGCGCTCGACGCCGCCCGCCAGGCCGAAGCCTTCCGAGCGGAAGCCGTAGGTGTCGGTCTTGTCCTTGTCGGCGTAGAAGTTGATCTCCTGAACCCAGGCGCTGGTCTCGCCCGGCGTCGCCGCAGCGTTGCGGCCGGTCAGGGCGCGGGTCACGGCGTCGACGCCGCTGGCCAGCGACAGCAGGGGGCCGCCCGAGTGCTCGGGCAGCAGTTGCTGATAGACGTTGAAGAAGCCTTCCCGATCCGTCTGGTTCAGCAGGGCCGCGCGGATGACCTCGTTATCGGCCAGCCCGGCGTAGAGCACGTCGTAGGCGGCGGCTTCCGAGTTGATCATCTTGGCCTCTTCGGCCGTGATCCTCCGGGCGTCGATCGACAGTTCGTTGCCGGTCACGTCCCCGATCTCGACGACAAAGGCGTACGGAGAATTGGACTGCAACTGCTCGGACGTCAGGTCTCCGGCGTTCAGGTCGCCGGCCTTGATCACCTTGAAGCTGGTCGTGCCCTCGGCTGCGATCAGGGAGTTGAAGCGCACGCCCAGGCTGCTGGCGCCCGCCAGGTCGGCCGAGCCGGACACATTGTAGCGGAACTCGTCAGCCGTGGCCTCGTCCAGGGTCACGATCAGCTTGCCGTCTTTGCCGACGTTCAGGCTGGAGATATCCAGGCTGGCGGTCTGCTGAGCGTCCAGGACCCCCTTGGAAATGTCGATGTCGAGCTGGCCGTCGTCGTTCGACAGCTTGCCCTTGACCACGGCTCCGCCGCTGATCGACAGGCGGTCGGCCCCGGTCCCGAACGAGATGTCGCCGTTCACCGTGCCGTTGCGCAGATCCAGCACGTCAGCGCCTGAGCCGAAGCGGATGTCGCCGACGATCCCAGGTTCATTAGCGTCCGGCACCCCGTCGCCGTCAGCATCAGGCAACTTGTGGTCCGGGATGACCACGCCGTCCTGGACGAAGGTCACGCCGGTCGAATTGGCGCTCACGTCCACGGCGATGGCGGAACCGGTGCGCTCGACATCCTTTTCCGGAGTGACGACGGCGATGATGCGACCGGTGTTGTTGATCGTGGAAAGCGTGCCGGATTCGTCGCGGATCGCCACGGCGGAACCCTTGGACCCGTTCAACGCCACGGCGATGTTGCCCGAGTTCGAGATCGAGCCGACGTTGGCGCCGCTCTGGATCAGGACGCCGCTCGCCGTGTCGGCGTCGGAGGTGGCGATGGAGCCCTGGATGGCGCCGCTGTTGAAGATGGTAGGCAAGGAAGCGCCGCTGCCGACCAGGACGGTGCTGCTGTTCGCGGAAACGGCGGACGAGACGATGGTGCCTTCGTTGCGGAAGCCGCCGACGACCGTCACGTCCTGCCCCGTGCCGCCGATCTGCACGGCCTTGGCGTCGACGTCCTTGTAAACGCCTGCCGCTTCGATGGAGCCGCGGTTGATCAGGCCATAGGCGGAATCGCCCGCGCCGGCCGCGCCCAGCGTGATCGCGCTGTCGGACGAACCGACCAGCACGGCCGCCGACCCGCCGAACGAGCGGATGGTGGCGGTCGTTTCCTGGGCGTCGGGGATGCCGTCGCCGTCGCGATCGTCGTCTTCGCGGTTCTTCTTGCCGTCGCCGTCGTCGTCCTCGTCGCCATTCTTGACGCCGTCGCCGTCGTCGTCGCCGTCGATGCCGCCGGGGCCGTAGGACGGGGCGGTGTCGAATACGACGCCCTTGCCGACATCGCCGGCGATTCGCACAGCCGGGCCGCCCTGCAGCAGGTCGTCCGCATCCAGGTTTTCGAGATAGGTCTGGCCGGGCCAGGGTTCGCCCGTCGTGGGCTTGGACGGCGGCGCCGTGGTGTAGCGATAGCCGGTGGCGGTCACGGCGCCTTGAATCTTGACCTGGCCGCCGACATCGCCGTCGATGGCCACGCCGGTCGAGTTCTCGCCGACCACGCCGATGCCGCCCAGCAGGGTGACGTCGCCGCTGACGTCGCCGCTCGTGCGGACGCCATAGCCGTTGTCGCCGATGACGTTGATCTGGCCCAAGCTGACGATATTGCCGGTCAGGGGCGCTTCGACCGACAGACCGGCGGAATTGTTGCCCTCAACCCGGATCGAACCGGAGTTTTCGATCCGAATATTGCCCGTCAGGGGCGAAGCGCCGGTGACACGAACGCCATAGCGGTTATTGCCCTCGGCGAAGGGACCGTCCAGGTCGCCGTCCTTGTCGTCGTCCTTATATTCGTCGATCGCATCGGTGATGGTGATGGGGCCGCCGATGGTGATGTCGCCGGTGTTGCCGCCGTTGGCGAGTATGCCCGTGGCGCCGTCGGCGGCCTTCAGCATGTCGATCTTGGAGCCGGCGTCGAGTTTGACGCTGTTGCTGGAATCCAGCGTCACGGCTGCGCCGGAGGTGACCGCAATGGAGCCGCCGTTGGCGATCCGCACGTCGTCGCGGGCGCCGTTATTGGCGGTCGAGGTGCTGATCGGCGTGGTGCGGCCGTTCGAGATGACCTGTTCGGCCTGGGCGCCGGCCGCAACCATCAGGGGAGCGATCGCTACAGCGGTCGCGAGCAGAATACGCATCGGTAGGAAACCCCTCGTGGTCGCACGCGCAAGGACTGAGCCGACCCTCCTAACAGGGTCCGCACCCACATGCCCCAAATTTCTTGAATTTGAGGCGATTGCAAGGCCTGGCGTTAGGCGGCTGAAGCTGAACGGCAGATGAAAACCACAGCGTGGCCGGGATGCAAGCTCGGCCTTGTGCGCTTCCGCCTTGCAGCGTAGCCGGGGACGGATATACGGCGGAAAATCTGCAGGATGCTGATTTGCACCGTCCCGCATCCAAAGTCGGAGCCTTGGCGTTAGCGTGAAGAAGTTCAGCGGAAAGGCCCCAGGCATGAGCGTTAGCCCGATCAACGTCCAGGAAAGCGAACTGCGCCTGTTTCCGGGCTTGGATGACGATGTCGCTGCGACCCTTCGCGCGCTGAAGGCTTGCGCGGCCCAGGATCGCCCCCGGCTGGTGGACACAACCATGCTGTTCGCGCCGCGATCGGGCGGAGTGAAGCGTTATCTGCTGTCCAAGAAAGCGTGGCTGGCGGACAATCGTCCCGATGTGGCGCACAGCCTCGTCGTGCCCGGCGCCGGCTATAGGGCGAGCGCCGACGGCGTGGTGCGGCTGCAGGCCCCCAAGCTGCCGTTCGGCGACGGTTATCGTTGGCCCGGTTCGGTGCGTCGTTGGGGCGCCTGGGTGTCGTCGCTGAATCCCGCGCTGATCGAAGCGGGCGATCCCTATACGCCGGGGCAGGGCGCGCTGGAGGCAGGCCAGAGGGTCGGCTGTCCGGTCGTGGGTTTCTGTCATTCGGACCCGGCGAGTCTCGCGGCCCTGCATTTCGGCGAGTGGGCCAAGAAGCCGGTCGAGAAACGCTGGGCCAAGCTGTTCTCTCAGTTCGATCGCGTCGTCTCGCCCAGCCGCTTCATTGCCCGGCGGCTGGAAGAGGCCGGCGTCGGCGGCATCGTCGTGCGCCCGCTGGGCGTGGAGGTCGATACCTTCCATCCGGATCGTCGCGATCGCGACTGGCTGCTGAAGAAGCTGGGTCTGGGCGCCGACGCCCGTCTGCTGTGTTTCGCCGGGCGTCCGGCCAAGGAGAAAAACGTCGGCGTGCTGATCGACGCGGTCCAGCGTCTGGGCGCGCCCTATCATCTGGTGCTGGTCGGCGCGGGCGCCGGTATGCCGCCGGAAGATCGGGTGATCTCCCTGCCGTATGAGAAGGACCCGCGCGCCGTGGCCCGCATCATCGCCAGTTGCGACGCCTTCGTGCACGCCAATGACAAGGAGCCGTTCGGCTTGATCGTGCTGGAGGCGATGGCCTGCGGCAGGGCCGTGGTCGGCGTCAACGCGGGCGGCGTGGCCGAGACGGTCGATGACAGCGTGGGGCAACTGGCCGCCTCGGCCGACCCGGTCGACTACGCCGCAGCCATTGAGGCGCTGTTCGCGCGCGACGTAGAGGCGCTGGGCGCGGCGGCGCGGGTCAAGGCGGTCGAGCAGTTCGCCTGGAACCGGGTGTTCGAGGACCTGACCATGCTGTACGGCGAACTGACCGGGCAAGCCGCCTTTGTCACGCCGCGAGAGCGACTGCCGCTCAACTAGGGCTCGGGATCGACTGAACTGCAGGCGTGCGAAAGCGGCGCCTGCTGTCGGTTTCGATTTTCAGGGAGAAGAGGGAAGGGCGGTGCGCCACTCCCTCAAAGCCTTGAGAGGAGTGGCGCGAGTGACGGGGCTCGAACCCGCGACCTCCGGCGTGACAGGCCGGCACTCTAACCAACTGAGCTACACCCGCGTTCCCATCCGAAGCGACTGTGCGCCCCGGCGAGGGGCGTCGTTTAGGCGGGGCTGCGCCGAAGGTCAAGCGACCTGGCTGTGGATAAATCAAATCATCTTGTCGGAGCGGCTGCGGCGGCCTGAGGCGGGGCGGCGGGACCGGCGATTCCGCCGTCCGCCGGAAGCTGAGAGGCCGTGGCCGGCGGGGGCGGTTCGTAGTGCACGCCCACGCCCGGCCCCAGCGGCAGGTCCAGCGCCACCCAGGCCGCCACCATGATCAGGCCCGCAACCAGGAAGGCTCCGGCGTAGGGCAGCATGGTCGCCATCAGCGATCCCAGGCCGAATCTCGGATCCCACCGCTGGGCGAAGGTCAGGATCAGCGGGAAGTAGCTCATCAGCGGCGTGGCGATGTTGGTGACGGAATCACCCATGCGATAGGCGGCGGTCGTCATCTCCGGGCTGATGCCCAGAAGCATGAACATGGGCACCACGATGGGCGCCAGAGCCGACCACTTGGCCGAGGCCGAGCCGATGAACAGGTCGAAGATGCCGGACACCAGCACGACCATGATCAGCAGCAACGGCGTGGGCAGGGCCAGTTCGCGCAAGGAGGCGGCTGCATTGACCGCCAGGATCGGTCCCAGGCCGGACCAGTTGAACATGGCGACGAAGTGGGCGGCGAAGAAGGCCAGGACGATATAGGGCGCCAGTTGGCTGATCCCCTCGCGCATCATCCGCACCAGGTCATGGTGGCTCTTGATCGAGCCAGAGCCCGCGCCGAAGGCTGCGCCCGCCATGAAGAAGGTCAGGGCGAAGAAGGCCACCAGCGAGCGATACAGAGGGTTGAAGCGCTGCTCCGGCTCGGCGTCGGCGTCGACGAACGGGGAGCCGGGCAGGAAGGTCACCGCGGCCCAGACGGCGATCATGGCCAGGATGGTCAGGCCGGCCCAGGCCAGGCCGCGCTTCTCGGCGGCGGTCAGGGGCGTCTTCTCCTCGGCCGCGACCGGGGCGGCGTCGTGCGGGATCCAGGCGCCCAGGCGCGGCTCGATGACGCGGTCGGTCAGGAACCAGACGATGGGGGTGAAGACGATCACCACCCCGACGATGAAGAACCAGTTGCCCGCGATGCTGACGGCGTAGGACGGATCGATCAGATGGGCGGCCGGCTCGGTGATGCCCAGGATCAGGGCGTCGCTGGCGCCGGGGAAGAGGTTGCCCGCATAGCCGCCCGAGACGGCGGCGAAACCGGCGGCCAGGCCCGCCAGCGGATGGCGGCCGGCAGCGGCGAAGATGACGGCCGCCAGTGGAATCACCACGACATAGGAGGCGTCCGACGCGTGGTGCGACACCATGCCGGTGATCACCACGATCGGCGTCAGGATAAAGCGCGGCGCATTCAGCAGCGCGCCTCGGATCGCTGTCGAGAACAGGCCGGTCCGCTCGGCCACCGAGGCGCCGTAGATGATGGTGATGACTATCCCCAGCGGCGGGAAGTCGGCCAGGGTGCGCGGCATGCCGATGAACAGCCGCTCCAGATTGGCGGGCGACAACAGGCTTTGCGCCTGCAGCACTTCGCCGGTCACCGGGTTGACGGCGGACCAGCCCAGGCCGGCCCCGACCAGGCTCAGCACGACCAGACCGACGATCAACCATAGGAACAGGAAGACAGGATCTGGCAGCCGATTGCCGATACGCTCGACGGTGTTCAGCAGACGGGCGGCCAGGTTCATGCGCAAGCTCTGGGTTCAGGATAGACGACAGCGCATTTCGCGGATCACCGGCATAGGAGGCAATCGAAAGGGCTGCGGCAAATCGCGCAAAGAACTGCGAACCGTTCGCAACAAAAAACCTTTGCCGACATGGGTTTGAACCCTGGCGAGGTTGGGTCTAAGAAGCCCCGAATCCGCCCCCTACCTCCCGGCGGGCGAGGCAGCTCGAATGAACGAATTTCTTCTAGAATATCTTCCGATCGTCGTTTTCCTGGGCATCGCCATCGTGCTCGGCGCCGGCTTCATGCTGGCGGCCTGGGTGCTGGCCCCCAAGAACCCCGATACCGAGAAGCTCTCGGCTTATGAGTGCGGCTTCAACGCCTTTGACGACGCGCGCATGAAGTTCGACGTGCGCTTCTATCTGGTGTCGATCCTCTTCATCATCTTCGACCTGGAAATCGCTTTCCTGTTCCCGTGGGCGGTGTCGATGTTCGACCTGTCGCACGGCGGCATGGTCTTCGCCTTCTGGTCGATGATGGTCTTCCTGGGCGTCCTGACGGTCGGCTTCATCTACGAATGGAAGAAGGGAGCACTGGAATGGCAGTGATCGCCCCCTCTAGCCCCCTGGTCCCCGCCGGTTCGGCGGCGCGTTCGACCGTCGAGGGCTATGATCCCAAGATCCACGACAAGTTCTTCGAGTCCGTCAATACGGAGCTGGGCGAGCGCGGCTTCCTGACGACCTCTCTGGACGACGTCATCACCTGGGCCCGCACGGGTTCGCTGATGTGGATGTCGTTCGGTCTGGCCTGCTGCGCCGTGGAGATGATCCACCTGTCGATGCCGCGCTTCGACCTGGAGCGTTTCGGCACCGCGCCGCGCGGTTCGCCGCGCCAGTCCGACCTGATGATCGTCGCCGGGACGCTGACCAACAAGATGGCTCCGGCCCTGCGCAAGGTCTACGACCAGATGCCGGACCCGCGCTACGTCATCTCGATGGGGTCGTGCGCCAACGGCGGCGGCTACTATCACTACAGCTACAGCGTCGTGCGCGGCTGCGACCGCGTGGTGCCGGTGGACGTTTACGTTCCGGGTTGCCCGCCGACCGCCGAGGCCCTGCTGTACGGCATCCTGCAGCTGCAGAAGAAGATCCGCCGCACGGGGACCATCGAACGATGAGCGAACTGGTGCGCGTTGCGGAGCGCGAATCCGCCCTGACGCCCCTGGGCACGGAAATGGTCGCGGCGCTCGGCGTCGAGGCTGTGGTGGCCTATGGCGAACTGACCCTGATCGCCCCGCGCGAGAACATCGTCGAGATCATGACGGCCCTGCGCGATCAGTTCGGCTTCCAGCAGTGCATGGACGTCTGCGGCGCCGACTATCCTGACCGCGCCGAGCGGTTCGAGGTGGTCTACCACCTGCTGTCGCTGACCCGCGCCGCGCGGGTTCGCGTCAAGGTGTCGACCGATGAGGTCAAGCCGGTCCCCAGCGTGACGTCGGTCTATCCGTCGGCCGGCTGGTTCGAGCGTGAAGCCTTCGACATGTACGGCATGATCTTCTCGGATCACCCGGACATGCGCCGCATCCTGACCGACTACGGCTTCCAGGGGCACCCGCTGCGCAAGGACTTCCCCATGACGGGCTATGTCGAGGTCCGCTACGACGAAGAGCAGAAGCGCATCGTCTATGAGCCGGTGAAGCTGACGCAGGAATTCCGCAACTTCGACTTCCTGTCTCCGTGGGAAGGCGCCGACTATCCGACATCGGTCCTGCCGGGCGATGAAAAGGCGGGAGCGCAGTAATGGCCGACGTCAAGAACATGCCCGCGCCGCTCGGTTCGGCCATCGACCCGTTCGAGGACTATGAGGACGGCCTGACCCCGCACGCGCGGGCGATGGACGACCGCAAGTTCACCATCAACTTCGGCCCGCAACACCCGGCCGCGCACGGCGTGCTGCGCCTGGTGCTGGAGCTGGACGGCGAGCTGGTCACGCGCGTCGATCCGCACATCGGCCTGCTGCACCGCGGCACCGAGAAGCTGATGGAGGCGCGCACCTACCTCCAGAACATCCCCTACCTGGACCGGCTGGACTACGTCTCGCCGATGAACCAGGAGCACGCCTTCTGCCTGGCCATCGAGCGCCTGCTGGAGATTGACGTGCCGTATCGCGGCCAGCTGATCCGGGTCCTGTACTCGGAGATGGGCCGCATCCTGAACCACCTTCTTAACGCGACCATGCAGGCCATGGACGTGGGCGCCCTGACCCCGCCGCTGTGGGGCCACGAAGAGCGCGAGAAGCTGATGGTATTTTACGAGCGGGCCTGCGGCGCGCGCCTGCACGCCAACTACTTCCGCCCGGGCGGCGTCCACCAGGACCTGACGCCCGAGCTGATCGACGACATCGGCCGCTGGTGCGCCGAGTTCCCGGCCGCGCTGAACGACATCGAAAGCCTGGTCACCGAGAACCGCATCTTCAAGCAGCGCAACGTCGACATCGGCGTGGTGTCCAAGGAGAACGCCCTGGCGTGGGGCTTCTCGGGCGTCATGCTGCGCGGCTCGGACATCGCCTGGGACCTGCGCAAGGCCCAGCCGTACGACTGCTACGCCGACATGGAGTTCGACATCGCCGTCGGCAAGAACGGCGACTGCTGGGACCGCTACCTGTGCCGCGTCGAAGAGATGCGCCAGTCGGTGCGCATCATGGAGCAGTGCATCCACAAGCTGCGCAACTGCCCCGGCGAGCCTGTCCTGACCGAGGACAACAAGATCGCCCCGCCGCGTCGCGGTGAGATGAAGCGTTCGATGGAAGCGCTGATCCACCACTTCAAGCTCTACACCGAGGGCTTCCGCACCCCGGAAGGCGAGGTCTATGCAGCCGTCGAGGCGCCCAAGGGCGAGTTCGGCGTCTATCTGGTGTCGGACGGCACCAACAAACCCTACCGCGTCAAGCTGTCGGCCCCCGGCTTCCGTCACCTGCAGGCGATGGACTGGATGAACCGCGGCCACATGCTGGCGGACGTGTCCGCCATCCTCGGCTCGCTCGACATGGTGTTCGGAGAAGTGGACCGATGAGCGTTCGTCGTCTCGCCAAGGAGCAACCGGCCTCTTTCGAGTTTTCGAAGGAGACGATGGAAAAAGCTCAGTGGTGGATCAAGAAGTATCCGGAATCGCGTCGCCAGTCGGCCGTGATCCCGATCCTGTGGCTGGTCCAGAAGCAGGAAGGCTGGGTCTCTGAACCCGCCCTGCGCGCCATCGGCGACCTGTTGGGCATGGCCTACATCCGGGTGCTGGAGGTCGCGACCTTCTACACCATGTTCCAGCTGACGCCGGTCGGCACGACCGCGCTGATCCAGGTCTGCGGCACGACGCAGTGCATGTTGCGCGGCTCCAATGATCTGATGCGCGTGTGCCGCGAGAAGATCGGACCCAAGGACGAGCTGTCCGCCGACGGCCGCTTCACCTGGCAGGAAGTCGAATGCATCGGCGCCTGCTCGAACGCGCCCGTGGCCCAGATCAACGACCTCTATTACGAAGACCTGACGCCTGAGAATATGGCCCAGATCATCGACGACTTCGCCGCGGGCAAGACGCCGAAGGCGGGCAGCTATGTCGGCCGTCATACGTCTGAGCCGGTGGGCGGCCCGCGCGTTCTGACGGACCCGGCGCTGTATGACGGCTCGGCCGCCCGGAAGATTACGAAGCTGCCGAACTCGGAGCCCGTCGCTGAAAAGGCGCCGGCCTGATGGCGCGGCCGGACCTCGAGACAGATGCGGGCAGGGCGGCCTATCGGGCTGAACTGCGTCGCGTGGGCTGGCGTCAGCGTTGGGCTGGCCTGGCTTGCATCGTGGTCGCGGCCGCATTGGTTTTGTTCGCGCGCGACGGCCGTTTCGGCCTGACTGACAACGCGGTGATGGCGGCCTATGGCCTGTTGGCTATCGGATGGGTGCTGGTGATCTACGCCGTCTTCCAGCGCACCCGCCACCATAAACGCCGCATGGCGGAAGGACTTTAAGGGATCATGGTCGGCATCCTCCAAGACAAGGATCGGATCTTCACCAACCTCTATGGCTTCCACGATTGGGGCCTTGAGGGTGCGAAGACGCGCGGCGCGTGGAACGCTACCAAGGACATGCTGGACCTTGGCGGCGACTGGATCATCAACAACGTCAAGAACTCGGGCCTGCGCGGACGCGGCGGCGCCGGTTTCTCGACCGGGCTGAAGTGGTCCTTCATGCCCAAGGAAGTGAAGGATCGCCCTCACTACCTGGTCATCAACGCCGATGAGTCCGAGCCCGCGACCTGCAAGGACCGCGAGATCATGCGTCATGATCCGCACCTGCTGATCGAAGGCGCTCTGATCGCCTCCTTCGCGATGAAGGCCCACGCCTGCTACATCTACCTGCGCGGCGAATACATCCTCGAGCGCGAGCGCATGGAAGCCGCCGTCAAGCAGGCCTATGAGGCCAGGCTGATCGGCGACGACAACGTCCACGGCTGGGACTTCCACGTCTACATCCACCACGGCGCGGGCGCTTATATCTGCGGCGAGGAGACGGCCCTGCTGGAGTCGCTGGAGGGCAAGAAGGGCCAGCCGCGCCTGAAGCCGCCGTTCCCGGCCGGCGCCGGCCTCTATGGCTGCCCGACGACCGTGAACAACGTGGAATCGATCGCCGTGGTCGGCACCATCCTGCGTCGCGGCGCGGACTGGTTCGCCAGCTTCGGTCGTCCGAACAACACCGGCACCAAGCTGATGTCGCTGTCGGGTCACGTAAACACGCCCTGCGTGGTCGAAGAAGCCATGTCGATCCCGCTGCGCCAGTTGATCGAGGATCACGGCGGCGGCGTGCGCGGCGGCTGGGAAAACCTGAAGGCCATCATTCCCGGCGGCGCGTCCTGCCCGGTCATCACACGCGAACAGGCTGAAGTCGCCCTGATGGACTTCGATTCCATGCGCGAGCATCGCTCGTCGCTGGGCACCGCCGGCGTGACGGTCATGGACCAGTCCACCGACATCGTGAAGGCGATCGCCCGCATCAGCTACTTCTTCAAGCACGAGAGCTGCGGCCAGTGCACGCCGTGCCGTGAAGGCACCGGCTGGATGTGGCGCGTGCTGGAGCGTATGGCCATCGGCGACGCCGACCCGTCCGAGATCGACCTGCTGCTCGACGTGGCCGGTCAGGTCGAAGGTCACACCATCTGCGCCCTCGGGGACGCCGCCGCCTGGCCCGTGCAGGGCCTGATCCGGCACTTCCGTCACGAGATCGAAGAGCGCATCCACACCTACCGCAGCCGCCGCGCGAACTTCGCCGGCCACGCGATCGCGGCGGAGTAATCGTAATGCCTATCGCCAAGGTCAACGGCGTTGAAGTCGAGTTCGAACCGGGCATGACCGTGCTGCAGGTCGCCGAGCGCGCCGGGCAGGAAATCCCGCGCTTCTGCTACCACGAGCGCCTGTCCATCGCCGGCAACTGCCGCATGTGCCTGGTCGAGGTGAAGCCTGGACCGCCGAAGCCGCAGGCTTCGTGCGCGCTGCCGGCCGCCGACGGCCAGGAGATCTTCACCGACACGCCGATGGTCAAGAAGGCCCGCGAAGGGGTGATGGAGTTCCTGCTCATCAACCACCCGCTGGACTGCCCGATCTGCGACCAGGGCGGCGAGTGCGACCTGCAGGATCAGGCCGTCGGCTACGGCCGCGACGGCTCGCGCTACGGCGAGAACAAGCGCGCGGTCGAAGAAAAGAACATGGGCCCGACGGTCAAGACGTTCATGACGCGCTGCATCCAGTGCACGCGTTGCGTTCGCTTCATTACCGAAGTGGCTGGCGTGCCGGACATCGGCATGATCTCGCGCGGCGAAAGCGCTGAGATCACGACCTATCTGGAAAAGAACATCGACAGCGAGCTGTCGGGCAACGTCAACGACCTGTGCCCGGTCGGCGCCCTGACGCACCGTCCGTGGCAGTACCACTACCGCCCGTGGGAGCTGAAGAAGACCGAGACCATCGACGTGATGGACGCGCTCGGCTCCAACATCCGCGCCGACTCGCGCGGCGCCGAAGTCATGCGCGTGCTGCCGCGCGTGAACGAGGGCATCAACGAAGAGTGGCTGTCGGACAAGAGCCGCTACGCCGTCGACGGCCTGCAGGCGCGTCGTCTGGACCGCCCGTGGGTGCGCGAGAACGGCAAGCTGCGTCCCGCTTCGTGGGATGAAGCCCTGTCGGTCGTGGCCGACAAGCTGAAGGCCGCTCCGGCTAACCGCATCGGCGCCATCGCCGGCGATCTGCAGGACGCCGAGTCGATGAAGGCGACGCTGGACCTGTTCCGCGCCCTGGGCTCGGCCAACACCGACTGCCGTCAGGACGGCGCGGCGCTGGGCGGCGAGGCTCGCGAGGGCTGGCTGTTCAACTCTGGCCTGCAAGGTATTGAAAACGCTGACGCCATCCTGATCGTGGGCGCCAATCCGCGCACGGAAGCGCCGCTGCTCAACGCCCGTATCCGCAAGAGCTGGCTGAAGGGCGGCGTCGAAGTCGGCGTCATCGGCCCGCAAGCCGACCTGACCTATGATTACGCCTGGCTCGGCGCCGGTTCGAAGACCCTGGGCAAGCTGCCCAAGGCCGCGACCGACTTCCTGACCAAGGCCGAGCGCCCGGCGATCATCGTCGGCGCGGGCGCCCTGACCGGCGAGACCGGCCCGGCCGTGCTGAACGCCCTGGGCGCGCTGGCCAAGAAGGTCGGCGTGGTCAAGGACGGCTGGAACGGCTTCAACGTCCTGCACACCGCCGCCGCGCGCGTCGCCGGTCTGGACATGGGCTTCCTGCCGGGCGAGGGCGGTCTGGACGTGGCCGGCATGCTGAAGCCGGGCGCGCTGGACGTGCTGTTCCTGCTGGGCGCCGATGAGGTGAACGCGGACGCATCGGGCGCCTTCCGCGTCTATCTGGGCTCGCATGGCGATCGCGGCGCGCACGGCGCGGACGTGATCCTGCCGGGCGCGGCCTACACCGAGAAGTCGGGCCTTTACGTCAACACCGAAGGCCGGGTGCAGATGGCCGAGCGCGTGGTCTTCCCGAAGGGCGAGGCCAAGGACGACTGGGCCATCATCCGCGCCCTGTCGGAACGCGTCGGCCACAAGCTACCGTTCGACACCCTGGAGCAACTGCGTACGAAGCTGATGGGCGACCATCCGACCTTCGGCCGCATCGACTATCTGGCTCCGGCCGCGACGTTCGACGTCGCCAAGCTGGGCGCCAAGGGAGACCTGGGCGACGTCGCCTTCGTCTCCGTCATCGCCGATCCCTACCTGACCAACCCGATCGCGCGCGCCAGTGAAACGATGGCCCAACTGTCCGCTGAGCGGACGGCGCCGGTCGCCCTGGCGGCGGAGTAAGACATGGACGCTGCGACTTCCTTCTGGGCCACTCCCGTCGGCTGGACCCTCGCCACTCTGGGCGGGATCCTGCTGGTCGTGGTCGGCATCCTGATCTCCCTGGCCTTCCTGCTGCTGGCTGACCGCAAGATCTGGGCGGCCGTTCAGCTGCGCAAGGGTCCGAACGTGGTCGGTCCCTTCGGCCTGCTGCAGTCCTTCGCCGACTTCTTCAAGTTTGTGTTGAAGGAGATCGTCGTCCCGGCCGGGTCGGACAAGGTGGTCTTCATTCTGGCTCCGCTGATCAGCTTCGTGCTGGCCTTCATCGCCTGGGCGGTCATTCCGTTCGCGCCGGGCTGGGTGGTGTCGGACCTGAACGTGGGCATCCTGTACATCCTCGCGATCAGCTCGCTGGGCGTTTACGGCATCATCATGGGCGGCTGGGCTTCGAACTCGAAGTACCCGTTCCTCGGCTCGCTGCGTTCGGCGGCGCAGATGGTGTCCTATGAGGTCTCCATGGGCCTCATCATCATCAACGTGATCCTGCTGGCCGGGACGATGAACCTGACCGAGATCGTGACCCAGCAACAGGGTTGGATCTGGAACTGGAACGCCTTCGGCGGCGGCCTTGAGACCCTGCCGACGATCATCGTCATGCTGCCGATGACCATCGTCTTCTTCATCTCGGCCCTGGCCGAGACGAACCGCCCGCCGTTCGACCTGCCCGAAGCGGAGTCGGAGCTGGTGGCCGGTTATCAGGTCGAATATTCCTCGACCCCGTACCTGCTGTTCATGATCGGCGAGTACGCCAACATCGTCTTCATGTGCGCCATGATCACCCTGCTGTTCTGCGGCGGGTGGAATCCGGGCTTCCCGACCGACTTCCTGAACAGCGTGCCGGCCTTCGTGGCCAACCTGTTCTACCTGGCGGTCTTCGCCGCGAAGGTGGTCTTCTGGTTCTTCATGATCGCCCTCGTGAAGGCCTTCGTGCCTCGCTACCGCTACGACCAACTGATGCGTCTGGGCTGGAAGATCTTCCTGCCTGCCTCGCTGGTGGCCGTGGTTTTCGTGGCGGCGTGGCGCGTGTTCGTGGTGGGCGGCTGATGAGCATCCGCGTGCCCCTGCTGATCGGCCTGGCCGTCGCTGCGACGGCCGGCGCCTGCGCGCCCTATGAGGCCGAGCCCGTCTCGGTCTATCAGTGGGAGCGCAAGGTGCAGGAAGTTGAACGGCGCGAGGCGGAACGCCAGCGCCTGTGCCAGACTCTCGACAAGGAAAGCGCCCGCTATGAACGCGAGTGCGCCGGAGTGAAATCGTAATGCTGACCCGTATCGTTCAGGCGGCCAAGGGCGCGATGCTGACCGACGTGTTCGGCGCCGTCGGCCTGTCGCTGAAGTACATGGCCAAGCCCAAGGCCACGGTGAACTATCCGTTCGAGCGCAACCCGCAGTCGCCGCGTTTCCGCGGCGAGCACGCGCTGCGTCGCTATCCGAACGGTGAAGAACGCTGCATCGCCTGCAAGCTGTGCGAGGCCATCTGCCCGGCGCAGGCCATCACCATCGAGGCCGAACCGCGCGCCGACGGCAGCCGCCGCACGACGCGCTACGACATCGACATGGTCAAATGCATCTACTGCGGCCTGTGCCAGGAGGCCTGCCCGGTGGACGCCATCGTCGAGGGACCGAACAGCGAGTTCGCCACCGAGACGCGCGAAGAACTGCTCTATGACAAGGCGCGCCTGCTGGACAACGGCGACCGCTGGGAGCGTCTGATCGCGAAGAATCTGGAACTCGACGCTCCGTATCGCTAAACGGAGCGGCGATTCCGCCACGCTGACCCTGACCTTCGGGCCGGGGCCGATTTCTGGAAGGGTCCGAGGCGTTCGCCCGGGCCATTGGTTTTGAAGAGGGGCGTCGTCCCGCACATGTTGCAAGGCCTGGCCTTCTATCTTCTGGCGACGGTCGCCGTGGTTTCCGCCCTTCTGGTGGTGACCGCGCGCAACCCCGTGCACTCCGTCCTCTGGCTGATCCTGACCTTCTTCTCGGCGGCCGGCCTGTTCGTGCTGCTGAGCGCCGAGTTCCTGGCGATGCTGCTGGTGGTCGTCTACGTCGGCGCCGTGGCGGTGCTATTCCTGTTCGTCGTCATGATGCTGGACGTCGACTTCGTGAAGCTGCGCGAGGGTTACGCGCGCTACCTGCCGCTGGCGGGCATTGTGGCGGGCGTCCTGCTGGCCGAGATGATCATGGTGTCGATCAGCGTCGTTCAGGGCGGAGCCGCCCGCGACACCGCCTCGCCGGTTCCGGCCGGGCCTGACGCGACCAACATCGAGACGATCGGCCGCGTGCTCTACACGGACTACGTCTACTTCTTCCAGGCGGCGGGCGTGGTCCTGCTGATCGCCATGATCGGCGCCATCGTTCTGACCCTGCGTCACCGTCCGGGCGTGCATCGCCAGGATCTGGCGGCCCAGGCCAACCGCGAACGCGCCAAGGCCGTCGAGGTCAAGTCCGTGACCACGGGCCAGGGCGTCACCCCCGAGGAGCTTCTGTGATGGATATCTCGCTCCAGCACTATCTGGCGGTCGCCGCCATGCTGTTCACCATCGGCGTGTTCGGCATCTTCGTGAACCGCAAGAACGTCATCATCATCCTGATGTCGGTCGAGATGATCCTGCTCGCGGTGAACATCAACTTCGTGGCCTTCTCGACCCACCTGAACGACGTGTCGGGTCAGTTGATGGCCATGTTCGTCCTGACCGTCGCCGCGGCCGAAGCCGCTGTCGGCCTGGCCATTCTCGTGACCTTCTTCCGTAACCGCGGCGACATCGCGGTCGACGACGCCTCCGTGATGAAGGGCTGATCGGAACCGTGACTATCCAGACTCTCGTCACTCTCGGCGTATTCGCCCCCTTGCTGGGGGCCATGATCGCCGGCTTCTTCGGTCGCCGGATCGGCGACATTCCGTCTCAGGCCGTTACGACGGGCCTGCTGTTCTTCTCGTGCGCGGTCTCCTGGATCGTGTTCGGACAGTGGACCTGGGGCGGGCTGGAAGCCTTCACCGTCAAGATTGCGCCCTTCATCCACGTGGGCGATTTCCAGTCGAACTGGTCGATCCGCGTCGACGCCATGTCAGCGGTCATGCTGATCGTGGTGACCTCGGTGTCCTCGCTGGTTCACCTCTATTCCTGGGGCTACATGAAGGAGGACGACAGCCGTCCTCGCTTCTTCGCCTATCTGTCGCTGTTCACCTTCATGATGCTGGCGCTGGTGACGGCCGCCGACTTCGTGCAGATGTTCTTCGGCTGGGAAGGCGTGGGCCTGGCGTCCTATCTGCTAATCGGCTTCTGGTACAAGAAGGCCTCGGCTTCGGCCGCCGCCATCAAGGCCTTCGTCGTCAACCGCGTCGGCGACTTCGGCTTCCTGCTCGGCATGATGACCGTCTACTGGATGTTCGGCACGATCGAGTTCGCCAAGCTGTTCCCGCTGATCGAAGGCAAGGTCGGCGCGGGGTGGGAGTTCCTGGGCTACACCTGGTCGGCGCTGGACCTGGCCGGTCTGCTGCTGTTCGTCGGCGCCATGGGCAAGTCGGCGCAGTTCTTCCTGCACACCTGGCTGCCGGACGCGATGGAAGGACCGACGCCTGTGTCGGCCCTGATCCACGCGGCCACCATGGTGACGGCCGGCGTCTTCATGGTCTGCCTGCTGTCGCCGCTGTATGAGCACGCGCCGGTCGCGTCGCAGTTCATCGCCATCATCGGCGGGATCACGGCCATCTTCGCCGCGACCGTCGGCATGATGCAGAACGACATCAAGCGGGTGATCGCCTATTCGACCTGTTCGCAACTGGGCTACATGTTCTTCGCGGCGGGCGTCGGCGCTTACCAGCCCGCCATGTTCCACCTGTTCACGCACGCCTTCTTCAAGGCCTTGCTGTTCCTGGGCGCCGGTTCGGTGATCCACGGCATGCACCACGAGCAGGACATGCGAAAGATGGGCGGCCTGTGGAAGCTGCTGCCCGTCACCTATGCGACCATGATGATCGGCACCATCGCCATCACCGGTCTGGGCATGCCCGGCGTCGGCGGCTTCGCGGGCTTCTATTCCAAGGACTCCATCCTCGAGAGCGCATATGCGGCGGCGACGACCGGCCACTCGGCTGCAGGCATGTTCGCCTTCGTCATCGGCATCTCGGCCGCCCTTCTGACGGCCTATTATTCGTGGCGTCTGGTGTTCATGACCTTCCACAACAAGCCCGTTTGGAAGGAAGAGGAGGGCGCGCACGCTCACGCGGGCGACGACCACGCCTCGCACGCCCAGATCGAAACCCATTCCGAACCTCTGGACGGCGACTATCACGCGCACGACGATCATCACCATGGTCCGCTGAAGCCGCACGAGAGCCCGTGGGTCATGGTGCTGCCGCTGCTGCTGCTGTCGATCGGCGCGGTGTTCGCGGGCATGATCTTCGCCCCGCACTTCATTGGCCATCATGAGGCCGAGTTCTGGCGCGGCGCCATCTTCGTCGGCGGCGACAACCACGTCCTGCACGAGAGCCACAACGTCCCGACCTGGGTGAAGTGGGCGCCGCTGATCGTGACGCTGCTAGGCACGGCCATCGCCTACTGGCTGTATGTCGTGAAGGAAGGCGCGGCCAAGGAAATGGCTGAGCGCAAGGGCCCGCTGTGGACCTTCCTCTACAACAAGTGGTTCTTCGATGAGCTGTATGACGCCGTCTTTGTGAAGGGCGCCAAGGCGCTCGGCGACTTCTTCTGGAAGATCGGCGACGTGAAGATCATCGACGGCCTCGGCCCGAACGGCGCGGCCTGGGCTTCGCTGAAGTCGGGCGGCTGGCTGTCCCGGTTCCAGTCCGGTTTCGTCTACTTCTATGCATTCGTGATGCTGATCGGCGTGGCTGCGTTCCTTGCCTTCGCCATCTTCACGTGGGGAGCCTGAGCCTCGTGCCTCACATTCTGAGCATCGTCACCTTCCTGCCGCTTCTCGGCGCAGCCGCGATCCTGGTCGCGCGCCTGCTGAACAAGGGCGGTCAGGACGCCACGGCCCCGGCCGCCCGCTGGATCGCCCTGGTCACCACCATGGTGGTGCTGGCCGTGTCGGTCCTGCTGGTCGCGCAGTTCGATCCGTCGAACCCGGCCTATCAGTTCGTCGAGAACTACGCCTGGTTCGCCGGCGCCGGCTATCATCTGGGCGTGGACGGGATCTCGATCCTGTTCGTCCTGCTGACGGCCTTCCTGCTGCCGATCTGTATCGTGGCCAGCTGGAAGTCGATCCAGACGCGCGTCGTCGAATACATGATCGCCTTCCTGATCCTGGAGACGCTGGTTATCGGGGTGTTCACCTCGCTGGACCTGTTCCTCTTCTACATCTTCTTCGAAGGCACCCTGGTCCCGATGTATCTGATCATCGGCATCTGGGGCGGCGCCAACCGGATCTACGCGGCCTACAAGTTCTTCCTCTACACCTTGGCCGGTTCGGTCCTGATGCTGCTGGCCATGCTGTGGATGGCCCACACGACCGGCACCACCAGCATCCCGGAGTTGAAGCAGTACGCCTTCGACGCCTCGGTGCAGCCGATCCTGTGGCTGGCCTTCTTCGCCTCCTTCGCGGTGAAGATGCCGATGTGGCCGGTGCACACCTGGCTGCCCGACGCCCACGTTCAGGCGCCGACGGCCGGTTCGGTCATCCTGGCCGGCATCCTGCTGAAGCTGGGCGGCTACGGCTTCATCCTGTTCAACATCCCGATGTTCCCGTTGGCGTCGCAGATGTTCACGCCTCTGGTGTTCGCCCTGTCGGTGATCGCCATCGTCTACACGTCGCTGGTCGCCTTCCGTCAGACGGACATCAAGAAGCTGATCGCCTATTCGTCGGTCGCCCACATGGGCTTCGTGACCATGGGCGTCTTCGCCGGCAACGACACTGGGGTGCAGGGCGCCGTCTTCCAGATGCTGAGCCATGGCCTGATCTCGGGCGCGCTCTTCCTGTGCGTCGGCGTGGTCTATGACCGGATGCACACGCGTGAGATCGCCTTCTACGGCGGCCTGACGGCGCGGATGCCCTGGTATGCGGCCATCTTCCTGATGTTCACCATGGCCAACGTCGGCCTGCCGGGCACCTCCGGCTTCATCGGCGAAGTGCTGACCATGACGGGCGCCTATCAGGCCTCGACGTGGACCGCCCTGATCGCCGCCTCGGGCGTGATCTTCTCGGCGGTCTACGCGCTGACGCTGTTCCGCAACGTCATGTACGGCGAGATCACCAATCCGGCGCTGCAGACCATCACGGACATCGACAAGCGCGAGCTGTTGATCTTCGTGCCGTTGATCGTCGGCACCATCTGGCTGGGCCTCTATCCCAACGCCGTCCTCGACTACACCGGGCCAAGCGTTGAGGCCCTGACGACCGCCTATCGCGCAGCCATCGGCGGGTGAGAGCATAATGACTGATCTGTCTTCCGCCCTTCATCTCTCGGCCCCGGAACTGACCCTTGCGGTCGGCGGTCTGGTGCTGCTCATGGTCGGCGCCTTCTCCGGCGAGAGGTCGACGCGCCTGGTTTCGGGCCTGTCGGTTCTGCTGCTGCTGGCGGCGACGGCGTTGGCCGTCGTCGGCCCCCTGGGTTCGGCCTTCAACGGGGCCTATGTGGCCGATCCGCTGGCCGTTTACGGCAAGGCGCTCATCTTCCTGTCCGCCGCTGTGGCCGTGGTGCTGGGCGACAGCTGGATGCACCGCAACAACATCGCCAAGTTCGAATATCCGATCCTGATCGTGCTGGCCTCGGTCGGCATGGGCATGATGGCCTCGTCGGGCGACCTGATCTCGCTCTACATCGGCATCGAGATGCACTCTCTGGCCCTCTATGTCCTGGCCGCCTATCGCCGCGACGACCTGAAGGCCTCGGAAGCCGGTCTGAAGTACTTCGTGCTGGGCGCCCTGTCGTCGGGCCTGCTGCTGTACGGCGCCAGCCTGATCTACGGCTTCGCCGGGTCGATGCGGTTCGAGGACATCGCCGCCTTCGCCAGCGCCAACCCCGGTCCGGGCCTGATCTTCGGTCTGGTCTTCCTGATCTGCGGTCTGGCGTTCAAGGTTTCGGCCGCGCCGTTCCACATGTGGACGCCGGACGTCTATGAAGGCGCCCCGACCCCGGTCGTGGCCCTGTTCTCGACAGCGCCCAAGGTGGCGGCGATGGTGCTGATCATCCGCGTCCTGATCGAAGGTTTCGGCTTGGCCCACGCGCAGTGGGCGCAGGTGCTGATCCTGATCTCGCTGATCAGCTTCGCCGTCGGCGCCTTCGGCGGCCTGATGCAGAAGGACATCCAGCGCCTGCTGGCCTATTCCTCGATCATCAACATCGGCTACGCCCTGCTCGGCGTCGCGGCGGGCACGCAGGTCGGCGTCCAGGCGACCCTGATGTTCATGACCCTGTACGTCGTGGACCAGATCGGCTTCTTCGCCATCCTTCTGTCGCTGAGCCGCAACGGCCGTCCGATCCGCAAGATCGCGGATCTTGCGGGCCTGAAAAAGGACCGCCCGCTGACGGCCGTCGCCCTGACGATCCTGTCGCTGTCGGCCATCGGCATCCCGCCGATGTCGGGTTTCTGGGGCAAGTTCTACGTCTTCGGCGCAGCCGCCGACGCTGGTTACTGGATGGCGGGCGCCGCCGGCCTGGTGGCCTCGGTCGTGGCGGGCTTCTACTACCTGCGCATTATCAAGGTCATTTGGTTCGACACGCCCGAGTTCGACGTGACGACGGACAAGGCGCCGGTCAGCGCGCAGTGGATCGGCTGGGCGGCGGCGGCCTTCAGCTTCCCGGTGCTGCTGGTCGCCCTGACCTGGCTGGAGCCGCTGACGCGCGCGGCGGCCGCAGGCGTCGGGATCGGATAAGGGGCCTTGGCGGCTCCGGTCCTGATCCTCGAAGAAACCGACTCCACCAACGCTGAGGCGCGTCGTCGCGCCGAGGCGGGCGAGGCCGGGCCGCTGTGGATCGCGGCCCGGCGTCAGACCGCCGGGCGGGGCCGTCGCGGCCGCGCCTGGGACAGCCGGGACGGCAACCTGGCCACGACCCTGTTGCTGACGCTGAATCGCTCGCCGGCCGAGGCGGCGCAACTGACCTTCGCCGCCGCGCTGGCCGTGGCCGACCTGCTCGATCTTTATGTTCCGCCCGCGCTGGTCAGCATCAAATGGCCCAATGACGTGCTGCTGGACGGGCGTAAGTCGTCCGGCATCCTGATCGAATCCGGTCCTGCGCCTTCCGGCGGCCTGTGGCTGGCCGTAGGCATCGGCGTGAACCTGTCTCATGCGCCCGAAGGGACCGAGCGGCCTACAACCTGCATCGCCGAGCACCTGCGTCACGACGTGGCGGCCGGGCCGTCGATGGAGGAGGGGGCCAGGGCGCTGGCCGAAACCTTTGACGCCTGGCTGGAACGCTGGACGCGGTTGGGCTTTCAGCCGGTGCTGGACGCCTGGGTGGCGCGGACGCCGGGTCTGTTCGGGCCGTGCACCGCGCGATTAAGCCATGAAACCGTGAGCGGGATCGCCGACGGCGTCGAGGCCGACGGCGCTCTGCGTCTGAAATTGCCGGACGGAAGCCTGCGAGTGATCTCTGCGGGCGACGTCTTCTTCGGAGAGGCCGCCTGATGCTGCTGGCGATCGAGCAAGGCAACACCAACACCCTGTTCGCCGTCCATGACGGTCAGGAGTGGATTTTCCAGTGGCGCACCGCCACCGATCCTATGCGCACGGCCGATGAATACGCTGTCTGGCTGCATCAGCTGTTCGAGATGCGCGGTCAGGGCCTGACGATGGCCGACATGGATGGCTGCATCATCTCCAGCGTGGTGCCGCAGTCGATCTTCAACCTGCGCAACCTGGCGCGTCGCTATCTCAGCGTCGAACCCTTGGTAATCGGCGAGAATGTCGAGCTGGGCATCGAGGTGCGCATCCATAAGCCTAGCGAGGCCGGGGCCGACCGCCTGGTCAACGCCATCGGCGCGCTACAGGCCTATGAGGGCGACCTGCTACTGATCGACAGCGGCACGGCGACCACGTTCGACGTCGTCTCCGGCGCCAACGGCAAGGGCGGGGGCGCCTTTGAGGGCGGGTTGATCGCGCCGGGCATCAACCTGTCGCTGCAGGCCCTGCATGAGGCCGCGGCCAAGCTGCCGCGCATCGCCATTCAACGCCCCGAAACCGTCATCGGGCGCGACACCGTCACCTCCATGCAATCGGGCGTCTTCTGGGGCTATATCGCCCTGATCGAAGGGCTGGTGGACCGCATCAAGGCCGAGTGGGGCAAGCCCATGACGGTCATCGGCACTGGCGGCGTCGCCTCACTGTTCGAGGGCGCAACTGACTCTATCGACCGGTTCGATCCGGACCTGACCATCCGCGGCCTACTCGAAATCTGGCGGCGGAACTCCCATCTGTAAGGCCGTATGACTAAGAAAAATCAAAACGACGAACTCGTCTTCCTGCCGCTGGGCGGCTCGAACGAGGTCGGAATGAACCTGAACGCCTATGGCTTCGGCCCGGCGCATGATCGTAAATGGATCATCGTCGACGTCGGCGTGACCTTTGGCGACCAGTCCACGCCGGGCGTGGACGTGATCGTGCCCGATCCGACCTTCCTGGAAGGCGAGAACATCCTCGGCATCGTGCTGACGCACGCGCACGAGGACCATATCGGGGCCCTGGGTTGGCTGTGGCCGCGCATTCAGGCGCCTCTGTACGCCACGCCCTTCACCGCCTTCCTGATCCGCGAGAAGCTGCGCGACGCGGGCATCTATGAAGATGTCGAACTGATCGAGGCCCCGCTGGGTTCGACGGTGAACCTGGGCCCGTTCGAGGTGACCTATGTCACCATCACCCACTCGATCGCCGAGCCGAACGGCCTGGCCATCAAGACCCCGCTGGGCACGGTGCTGCACACCGGCGACTGGAAGATCGACAACGATCCGGTCGTGGGCGAGCGCACCGACGTCGACTTCATCCAGAAGCTGGGCGACGAGGGCGTCCTGGCCATGGTGTGCGACTCCACCAACGTCTTCGTCGACGGCGTCGCAGGCTCCGAGGGTGACGTAAAGGTCAAGCTGGCCGAGCTGATCCAGGGCCTGAAGGGCCGGGTGGCCGTGGGCTGCTTCGCCTCCAACGTCGCGCGCATGGACAGCGTAATCCGCGCGGCAGAGGCCGCCGGACGCCGCGTGGCTCTGGCCGGTCGCTCGATGCACCGCATCACCGCCGCCGCCAAGTCGGTCGGCATGTTGAGCGACCTCAAGCCCTTCCTGTCCGAACAGGAAGCCAGAGTCTGGCCGGCGGACGAGATCCTGTACCTGTGCACCGGCAGCCAGGGCGAGGCCCGCGCGGCTCTGTCGCGCGTGGCCGAAGGGACGCATCCCTTCATCAAGCTGGGGCAGGGGGATCACTGCATCTTCTCGTCGCGCGTCATTCCCGGCAACGAACTGGCCATCGGCCGGCTGCAGGACAAGATGGCCGAGCGCGGGGTGCGCATCTACACCGAAAAGGATCACCCCGGCATCCACGTCTCGGGCCACCCGTGCCGCGACGAACTGCGTCAGATGTATCAGTGGGCCCGGCCGCAGATCGCCGTGCCGACCCACGGCATGCGCCGCCACCTGATCGAGCACGGCAATCTGGCCAAGGACATGCAGGTGCCTGAGACGGTGACGCCGCGCAACGGCGACATGGTGCGCCTGGCGCCTGGACCCGCAGCCATTATCGATGAAGTGCCCTCGGGCCGTCTGTTCGTCGACGGCGGCATGCTGGTCGAGGAGGGCGGCGAGGCTCTGCGCGAGCGCAGGCACGCGGCCAACAACGGCATCCTGATCGTCAGCTTCGCCCTGGATAAGCGCGGCCGCATCGCCAGCGACATTGACGTGCGCGGCGTCGGCCTGCCTGGCGACGCGGATCGTCCGCTGGGCGACGTGCTGGACGACATGGCCGAGCGCGTCGAGAACACGGTGCGCGGTCTTAAGGGCGAGGCGCTGCAAGACGAAATGGTCATCGAACAGGCCGTCAGCCGGACCCTGAAGAAGGCCAGCCAGCAAATCTGGGACCGTCGTCCCATCGTCGAAACCGTGGTGCTGAGGCTCTGATGGCGGATCGGCTGTATCTGCTGAATCCGGATTGGTTCGACGATCAGGGCGGGCCGTGGTTCTGTCCGCCGGGCGCGCGGATCGAGGGGGTGCTGGGCCTTTATCCGCGCCTGCGCGAGCACCTGACGGTCACCTACCTGGATCACCCGCGCCCGCGCCCGGCCGTGATCGCCGAGGTCGGGGAGGCGAACCAGAGCTGCCCGCTTCTGGTGCTGGACGGCGAGTTCGACTGGCCGGACGCTCAGGTCAGCGAGGAAACGGGTGCGCGCTTCCTGCAGGATGACGACATCCTGCCGTACTGGGCCGCGCGTTACGGCATCGGGCGGCCGCATCCCTGATGCCTTCTCCTCCCCATGTAATGGGGAGGTGGATCGGCGGCATAGCCGCCGAGACGGAGGGGCTGCCTGTTTTCGCTGACCTTGACCCCTCCACCACTTCGTGGTCCCCCTCCCCATGGCATGGGGAGGAGAGGTTTGTGCGTTACAGCGTGACCTTGCGGTAGTTGTCGCGGTCCAGGTTTCCGATCTCGACCGAGATCTGGCGTGGGCCGCCATAAGGCGCGACGCCGGCCAGCAGGGCGGCTTGCACCGCTTCGCCCAGGGCGGTCTTCTGCTCCTGCGTGCGGCCGCTGAGGATGCGCAGGTCGCAGTGGACCATGGCCTGGTCCGGCGCGCCGTCGGCGATGATCAGGTTTTCGCAGCGCACGATGCGCGTCTTGCAGGCGGGCAGGGTGGCGCCGACCACCTCGACACAGAAGCGATGGATCTCCAGCGCCAGGGCGCGCCAGTCGGTCGCGTCGAAATGGGTGGAGTGTTCCAGCGTAATCTGTGGCATTCAGGGCGTCCTTGTTGCGGAGCCCTCCTTATCGCCCCGCGACGATGATTGCGATGAACGGACTTTTGAGACGATGCCCCTTGGCCCCTTCACCCTGGTCGCCACTTTCCTGACGGTGTGGTGGATCGTCTTGTTCGCCATCCTGCCGCTGGGGATGTCTGATCAGGTCAAGGATCCGCCGACGGACGGCACCCAGTGGGGCGCGCCGAAGAATCCGAACCTGAAGAAGAAGTTCATCACCACGACCTGGGTGTCGATCATCGTCTGGCTGGTGATCGTCGCCTTCGTCTGGGTCGGCTGGACCCCTGTTCCCGACATCACCCACGCGAACGCGCTCTAGCTTTCGTCCCCCTTGCCCGGTTAAACCTCGGGCCTGACTGAATTTGCCGAGAATCCTCCCATGCGCCTGTCGCGCTACTTCCTGCCGATCCTGAAAGAAGCCCCCTCCGACGCCCAGATCGTGTCGCATCAACTGATGCTGCGTGCGGGCATGATCAAGCAGGAGGCCGCCGGCATCTACGCCTGGCTGCCGCTGGGCCTGCGGGTGCTGCGCAAGATCGAGAACATCGTCCGCGAGGAGCAGACGAAGGCCGGCGCCGTCGAGCTGCTGATGCCGACGTTGCAGCTGGCGGACCTGTGGCGAGAGTCCGGGCGCTACGACGCCTATGGCCCGGAGATGCTGCGCATCACCGACCGCCACGAGCGCGAACTGCTTTACGGACCGACCAATGAGGAGATGATCACCGACATCTTCCGCGGCTTCGTGAAGTCGTACAAAGCCCTGCCGCTGAACCTCTTCCACATCCAGTGGAAGTTCCGCGACGAGCGCCGTCCGCGCTTCGGCGTCATGCGCGGCCGTGAGTTCCTGATGAAGGACGCCTATTCCTTCGACATCGACGAGGCGTCCGCCCGCATCGCCTATAAGCGGATGTTCGCCGCCTATCTGAACACCTTCGCCCGCCTGGGCCTGAAGGCGGTCCCGATGCGCGCCGACACCGGCCCGATCGGCGGCGACCTGAGCCACGAGTTCATCGTCCTGGCCGAGACGGGCGAGAGCGAAGTCTTCTGCGACCGCAAGCTGGTCGAGATGGCGCCGCCGGGGCACGACCTCAGCGTCGAGCAATTGGAAGGCGTGTTCACCGAGCGCACGGCCCTCTACGCCGCGACCGAGGAAATGCACGACGCGGCCCAGTTCGAGGCCCAGACCGCCGAGGGCGACCGCCTGTCGGCGCGCGGCATCGAGGTCGGCCACATCTTCTACTTCGGCACCAAATATTCGGCGGCGATGAAGGCCAACGTCCAGGGGCCGGACGGCAAGGACGCGCCGGTCCACATGGGCAGCTATGGCGTCGGCGTCTCGCGCCTGCTGGGCGCCATCATCGAAGCCAGCCACGACGCTGGCGGCATCATTTGGCCGGACGCGGTCGCCCCGTTCGAGGTGGTGGTCATCAACCTGCGCGCAAGCGACGAGGCCGTCTCGGCCGCATGCGAAGAGGCCGTGGCCAAGCTGGAAGCGGCGGGCAAGGACGTGCTCTACGACGACACGGACGAGCGTCCGGGCGGCAAGTTCGCCACCGCCGACCTGATCGGCGTGCCGTGGCAGCTGACCATCGGGCCCAAGGGACTGGCCGAGGGCGTGGTGGAATTGAAGCGCCGCGCCACCGGCGAGAAGCAGAGCCTGTCGCTGGACGCCGCCCTGGAGCTGCTTACGAAATGACCGACGCCGCGACGGCTTCCGCTCCGCCGCCCGCATCGAAAGGGTCCGGCCCATTCTCCAGCTGGGAGATCGGGCTGGCCCTCCGCTATCTGCGCGCCAAGCGCAAACAGGGCGGGGTGGCGCTGATCGCCATGATCAGCTTCATCGGCATCATGCTGGCTGTCGCCGTGTTGATCAGCGTCATGAGCATCATGGCGGGCTTTCGCGGCACGCTGATGGACCGCATTCTGTCGTTCAACGGCCATATGTACGTGCAGGGGCCGGTGCTCTATGCGCCTGACCGCGACGCGGCGCTGAAGCGGATCGCCGACGTGCCGGGCGTCGTATCGGTGACGCCTTTGACCGAAAGCCCCGCCATGTTCCGCGCGGGCAATCTGGCGACCGGGGGCATGGTGCGTGGGGTGAGGCCCCAGGATCTGGCCTCGATGAAGTTCGTCTTTGAAAGCCTGAGCCCCGAGGCGCGCGAGCAGTTCGGCAAGGGCGAATACGGCGGGGATCACGTCCTGATCGGCAAGACCCTGGCCGCAGAAGCGGGCCTGCGCGAAGGCGATCCCATCTCGCTATATTCGCCGACCGGCGCCGACAGCGCCTTCGGCAATCTGGGCGGGCTGGAGAAGACCTATATCGTCGGCGGCGTCTATACGTCGGGTGCGGCCGATTACGACCGGGCCTTCATCTTCATGCCTTTGGAGCAGGCTCAGCTCTTCTTCGGCAAGGACGGCGTCTGGGACATCATCGAGATGAAGGTGGCCGAGCCGGACAAGGTCGAGAACCTGCTGGCGCCGGTGCAGCGCGCGGCCGGGGCCGGCAACGTCGTGACCGACTGGCGCAACCGTCAGGCGGCGATCTGGGGCGCGCTCCAGGTCGAACGGACGGCCATGAGCATCATTCTGGGCATGGTGGTCGCCATCGCCGCCATGAACATCATCAGCGGCATCGTCATGCTGGTGAAGAATAAGACGCGCGACATCGCCATCCTGCGGACCGTGGGCGCCAGCCAGTCGTCCATCCTGCGCATCTTCTTCGTCTCAGGCGCGGCCATCGGCATCGGCGGCACGATTGCGGGCCTGGTGCTGGGCCTGCTGTTCTGCTGGAACATCGGCGCGATCCAGCATTTCCTGGAGGGACTGCTGGGCGTCCAGCTGTTCAACGCCGAAGTCTATATGCTCGATTCCGTCCCGGCCAAGGTTGATCTGTGGGACGTGGTCGGTGTGACCGTCTTCTCCTTCCTCATGAGTTGCCTGGCCAGCTTGCCCCCGTCGTGGAATGCGTCGCGCATCGATCCGGTGGAGGCCCTGCGTTTTGAATAGGCTGCTGAAGAAGAAGCCCGTCGTCGCCGCTGAGACGAACGGCGCCATCCTGTCGCTGCGCGGGGTCACGCGCACCTATCCGACGGCGCAGGGCGGGCTGACGGTGCTCAAGGGCGTCGATCTGGAGGTCATGCCGGGCGAGGTCGTCGGCCTGATCGGACCGTCGGGCTCGGGCAAGTCCAGCCTGCTGCACGCGGCGGGCCTGCTGGAGCGGCCGACCAGCGGTCAGGTGCTGATCGACGGCGAGGATGTCGGCGGGCTGGACGAGCGGGCGCGCACCCGCCTTCGCTTGCATCGCATCGGTTTTGTTTATCAGTTCCACCATTTGCTGCCGGAGTTCGACGCTCTGGACAACGTCGCCCTGCCGATGCGCATTGCGGGCGTGCGCGAAGGGGAGGCGCGTCGCCGCGCGACCGAGCAGCTGACCGCGCTCGGCCTTGGTCAGCGGATTACGCACCAGCCGGCGCAACTGTCGGGCGGCGAACAACAACGCGTGGCCATCGCCCGCGCCCTGGCCAACAGTCCGCGTCTGCTGTTGGCGGACGAGCCGACCGGGAACCTGGACCCAACAACCAGTCAGGCGGTGTTCGAGGCCCTGCGCGAACTGGCGAAGACCACGGGCGTCGCGGCTTTGATCGCCACGCACAACATGGAACTGGCCGGTCATATGGACCGCGTCTTCGCGCTGAAGGACGGCCATCTGGTGCAGCGCGCCGCCGAAAGTCAGGCCTATTAGCGGTCGACAAGCCTGTTCGCAGGCTTAAGCCATCGTCCGATGGGGCGGCATGACCCAGGTCGCCTTCCTCGCGGATTGAGGGTTGACGAGAACAAATGAGCAACTTAGAACAAAAAGGCAACATCTGATCTGGGGATAAAATCAATGGCGCGTTGGGTGAGGGATCTTCTGTCGCTTGCGTCCTGCGGCGGCTTCGTCTGGATGGTCTGGCAGGCGGCCTTCCTGGTGACATGACCGCGCCCCGCTGAGGGGCGACTCCCTGCATGATGAAGAAGCGTCGTCTAAGCGGCGCTGCGATGCGGAGTTTTCGATTGGCGGATGCGGTGAACAGTCAGGGCTTTGTCCACCTGCGGGTCCGCAGCGCCTATTCGCTTCTGGAAGGGGCGATCAAGGCGAGCAAGATCGGCAAGATGGCCGCAGAGGCGGGCATGCCGGCGGTGGGGGTGGCGGACCGGGCCAACCTGTTCGGCGCGCTTGAGTTCAGCCAGACGACAAAGGAAGCCGGCGTCCAACCGATCGTCGCCTGCGCTCTGCCTGTCCTCGACATCGGCGGACAGTCGGCCCAGCGCTGGGCCAAGACGCCGACGATCGTTTTAATCGCGCAGAACGAGCAAGGCTGGCTCAACCTGTGCGCCTTGTCATCCGCCGCCTACCTCGACGCAGGCGAAATGGCCGAGCCGGGGGTGCCCTGGGGGCAGGTTGTGGATAAGTCCGAAGGGCTCATCCTGCTATCAGGCGGGCCTGACGGTCCCGTCGACCCTCTGTTCGTGCAGAAGAAACCGGCGGAGGCCGCCGCCGCCCTGGCTGAGATGAAGCGGGTCTTCGGCGATCGGTTCTATGTCGAGCTTCAGCGCCACGGCCTGGACAGCGAGACGGCGGCCGAGGGCGGGCTGGTCGAGTGGGCTTACGCCCACGATGTCCCGTTGGTTGCGACCAACGACGTCTATTACGCCAAGGCGGCGCAGGCGAAGTCGCACGACGCCTTGCTGTGCATCTCCGACGGCGCCTTCACCGGCCAGGAAGATCGCCGCCGCGTCACCGGCGAGCACTGGTTCAAGTCGGCGGAGGCGATGCGCGAGTTGTTCACGGACCTGCCCGAGGCCTGTGACAACACCATTCAGATCGCCCGTCGTTGCGCCTTCCTGGTTAAGACGCACAAGCCGATCCTGCCGCGCTTCGACACCGGGGCGGGCCGTTCCGAGGCTGACGAACTGGCCCACCAGGCGCGCGAGGGGCTGAAGGCGCGGCTGGAGAAGAATAAGGCTTATGCGCCCGAGCAGGACTATTGGGACCGTCTCGAGTGGGAGGTGGGGATCATCCAGCAGATGGGGTTCCCCGGCTACTTCCTGATCGTTGCCGACTTCATCAAATGGGCCAAGCTGCATGACATCCCGGTCGGGCCCGGGCGGGGTTCGGGGGCCGGCTCGCTGGTGGCCTGGTCGCTGACCATCACCGACCTGGATCCCTTGCGGTTTGGTCTGCTGTTCGAGCGTTTCCTGAACCCGGAACGCGTGTCGATGCCCGACTTCGACATCGACTTCTGTCAGGAGCGGCGCGAAGAGGTCATCGACTACGTTCAGGACCGTTACGGCAAGGACCGGGTGGCCCAGATCATCACCTTCGGCACCCTGCAGGCGCGCGCCGTGCTGCGCGACGTGGGGCGGGTGCTGCAGATGCCGTTGGGCCAGGTGGACCGTCTGGCCAAGATGGTTCCGGCCAACCCGGCCAACCCCGTGACCCTGGCCCAGGCCATCGACCTGGAGCCGCGCCTGCGCGAGGCGCGCGACGCCGAAGCTTCAGTCAAGGCGCTGCTGGAGACGGCGCTGGAACTTGAGGGGCTGTACCGCAACGCCTCGACCCACGCGGCCGGCATCGTCATCGGCGACCGGCCGCTGACGGAACTGGTGCCTCTGTACCAGGACCCGCGCTCCACCATCCCGGCCAGCCAGTTCAACATGAAGTGGGTCGAGCCGGCGGGCCTAGTGAAGTTCGACTTCCTGGGTCTGAAGACGCTGACGGTTCTGGACCGGGCCAAGGGCTATCTGGAACGGCGCGGCGCGGCTCAGGACTGGGGCCTGCTGCCGCTGGACGATCCCAAGACCTATGAACTGATGGCGTCGGGCCAGACCGTCGGGGTGTTCCAGCTGGAATCCCAGGGCATGCGCGACACCCTGCGCAAGATGCGTTGCGGCTCGATCGAGGAAATCACCGCCCTGATCTCCCTCTATCGGCCGGGGCCGATGGAGATGATCGACACCTATATCGACCGGAAGTTCGGCCGGGCCGAGGTCGATTACCTGCACCCCAGCCTGAAGGAGGTGCTGACCGAGACCTACGGCGTCATCATCTATCAGGAACAGGTGATGAAGATCGCCCAGATCCTGGCCGGCTACAGCCTGGGCGAGGCCGACCTGCTGCGTCGCGCCATGGGCAAGAAGAAGAAAGAGGAGATGGACTTCCAGCGCCTCCGCTTCGTCAAGGGCGCCTCCGAAAAGGGGGTGCCTGAGGCGCAGTCTGGCTCCATCTTCGACCTGGTGGCCAAGTTCGCGGGCTATGGCTTCAACAAGTCGCACGCGGCGGCCTATGCGCTGATCTCGTTCCAGACGGGCTGGCTGAAGGCCAATCACCCGGTCGAGTTCTTCGCCGCCTCCATGAGCCTGGACCTGTCGAACACGGACAAGCTGGCGGTCTTCTATCAGGACTGCCGCCGGTTCGAGGTCCCGGTGCTGGCGCCCGACATCAACCGCTCCTCCGCTGACTTCGACGTGTCGTGGAAGGACGGGCAGGGCAGCGTGCTGTATGCGCTCGGCGCCATCCGCAACGTGGGGCTTGAGGCGATGCGTCACGTGGTCGAGGTGCGCGAGACGGGCGGGCCGTTCGCCGATATTTTTGATTTCCTGGAGCGGGTCGATCCCAAGGCCGTCAACAAGCGGGCGCTGGAAGGGCTGGCGCGGGCGGGCGCGTTCGACAGCATTCATCCGAACCGCCGTCAGTTGTTCGAACAGGCTGACGTTCTGATCGCCTATTGCCAGAGCGTGGCGGCTGAACGTGCCTCGGCCCAGGTCAGCCTGTTCGGCGCCGATCAGGCGGGGGCTGCGCGTCCACGGCTGAAGAGCGTCGAACAATGGGCCGGCCCGGACAAGCTGGATCAGGAACTCTACGCCGTCGGCTTCTATCTGTCGGGCCACCCGCTGGAAGAACTGACGCCGGCCTTGAAGCGCAAGCGCGTGACCTTCGTGGCCGAAGCGCAGGGGCTGGCCGAGGCGGGGCACGAAGCGTTTCAGATGGCGGGCGTGGTGCGTCGCCGTCAGGAACGGGCCAGCGCCCGCACCGGCGAGAAGTTCGCCTTCGTCACCTTCTCGGACCCGACCGGCGAGTTTGAATGCCTGTTCCCGCCGGAGCAACTGCGGCGCTGCCGGGAGGTTCTGGAGGTCGGCACGTCGGTTCTGGTCAGGGTGCGGGCCAAGGCGGCGGACGGGGAGGTGCGTTTCTTCGGCGACGACGCCAGCCGCATGGACGTATTGCTGGACGACGCCCAGATCGGTTTGCGCGTCATCCTGTCGGCGCAGTCGGCTGACGCCGAGGCGCTGAAGGCGCGGCTGGATCGGGCGCGGGCGCAGGGCAAGGGCGGCGAGGTCTGGCTGCAGGCGACGCTGGGTGGCCGCACCGAGGTCGAGATTAAGCTGCCTGGACGATACCGGCTGGACGCGGCGCTGCGCGGCGCGTTGAAGTCGGCGCCGGGGGTGGTGATGCTGGAGGATGCATGATGAGCGAGACGAGCGTGAAGACCCATGCCGGGTCCTGCCACTGCGGCGCGGTCGCGTATGAAGTCGATGTCGGTCTGGATGGACTGGTCGAATGCAACTGCTCCCATTGCTACCGCAAGGGATTCGTTCTGGCGTTCGCGCCGCGCTCGGCGTTCCGCCTGACGAAGGGAGAGGGTGAAATGACATCCTACTTCTTCAATCAGCACAAGATCGATCATCGCTTCTGCAAGACCTGCGGTGTGCAGCCGTTCGGCTACGGCGTGGGGCCGGACGGAGCCGAGGTGGCCGCGATCAATATCCGCACCCTGACCGATATCGAGCCCTGGACCTGGACGGCGCAGCGCGTGGACGGCCGCAGCTTCTGATCCGGCCCAAGCGTCGGCTCGCGGGGTGACGTAGGGCCCGCGACGGCTGATGCGGCCATCTTGTTCGGCCGCTTGTGTTTTTCAGGCCTTTCGCCTATATGCGCGGCGCACTTCGCACGTGGGCGTGGCGTGGTTCGGGGAGACATCCCGGCCTGCACCGTTCCGAGGGATCAGCCGATCCTTTTAACCGCCCGCGCTAGGTTTGATCGGAAAAAGGAAAACACGATCATGGCTCTGCCTGAATTCTCGATGCGTACCCTGCTGGAAGCCGGCGCTCACTTCGGTCACCAGACGCACCGCTGGAACCCGAAGATGGACCGCTACATCTTCGGCTCGCGCTCGAACATCCACATCATCGACCTGTCGCAGACGATGCCGCTGCTGCACCAGGCTCTGGTCGCCGTGCGCGACGTGGCCGCCAAGGGCGGTCGCGTTCTGTTCGTCGGCACCAAGCGTCAGGCCGCCGACCCGGTCGCGCAGGCCGCCACGCGCTGCGCCCAATACTACATGAACAACCGCTGGCTGGGCGGCACCCTGACCAACTGGCGCACCGTCTCGAACTCGATCCAGCGCCTGCGCGAACTGGAAACCATCCTTCAAACCGGCGAGGGCCGGAACAAGAAGGAGCTGCTGACCCTGCAGCGCGAGAAGGACCGTCTGGAACTGTCGCTGGGCGGCATCAAGGACATGGGTTCGGTGCCGGACATCATGTTCGTGATCGACACCAACAAGGAATCGATCGCGATCCAGGAAGCCCGCAAGCTGAACATCCCGATCATCGCCATCCTGGACACCAACTCGGACCCGGACGGCATCACCTATCCGGTGCCGGGCAACGATGACGCCGCCCGCGCCATCCAGACCTACTGCGACCTGATCGCCGACGCCGTTCTGGACGGCCTGGCCGCCGGCGCCGTCGCCCAAGGCATCGACCTGGGCGCTTCGGAAGCTCCGGTTGAGCCGATGCTGCGCGAAGCCTCGGCCCCCGTGGCCGCCGACCCGGCTCCGGCCGGCACGGAAGGCGTGGCTGAAGAGATGGTCGCCGCCGAGGCCGCTGCCGTCGAGACCCCTGCGGTCGAAGCCGCCGAGGCCGAGAAGGTCGAAGGCTAAGGACTGACGTTCCGGCGCCGCCAGCGCGCTGGACCGACGTCAACTTGACATGCGGCCGGGCTAAACAGTCCGGCCGCCCATTTTGAATTTCAGGAGAAAGACATGGCCGAGATCACTGCCGCCCTCGTGAAGGAACTTCGCGAGCGTTCGGGCGTCGGCATGATGGACTGCAAGAAGGCGCTGGTTGAGAACAACGGCGACATCGAAGCAGCCATCGACTGGCTGCGCGCCAAGGGTCTGTCCAAGGCCGCCAAGAAGGCCGACCGTGTCGCCGCCGAGGGCCTGGTGGCCGTCGCCGTGCGCGAAGACGGCAAGGGCGAAGTCGCCTCGGCCATCGAGTTCAACGCCGAAACCGACTTCGTGGCCCGCAACGACCTGTTCCAGGCCGCGGCCAAGGAATTCGCTCAACTGGGCCTGCACCATGACGGCGTCGACGCCATCCACGGCGCGACCCTGGAAAACGGCAAGACCGTTGAGGCCGAAGTCACCAACCTGATCGCCACGATCGGCGAGAACATGCAGCTGCGTCGTGCGGCTCGCCTGTCGGTTGGCGAAGGCGCGGTTGCGACCTACGTCCACAACGCCGTGTCGCCGGGCGTCGGCCGCATTGGCGTGCTGGTCGCCCTGGAAGGCGCCGGCGACAAGGAAGCCCTGCGCGAAGTGGGCCGCAAGATCGCCATGCACGTGGCGGCCACGGCTCCGCTGGCGCTGGACACCTCGGACCTGGACCCGGCCGCGATCGAGAAGGAACGCGCTGTCCTGATCGAGAAGGCCAAGGAAGAAGGCCGTCCGGAAAACATGATCGAGAAGATCGTGTCGGGCCAGATCGCCAAGTTCCAGAAGGACGTGGTGCTGACCAAGCAGCCGTTCGTCATGGACCCGGACGTGACCATCGAACAACTGGTCGCCAACACCGGCAAGGAGCTGGGCTCTGAGCTGAAGCTGGCCGGTTTCGTCCGCATGGCCCTGGGCGAAGGCGTCGAGAAGTCCGATGCTCCCGACTTCGCGTCGGAAGTCGCCTCGATGACCGGCGGCAACTAAGAAGACCTCTCCCTCCCCGCGAAGGGGAGGGAGAATTATGCGTTTGGGCGCGTTCGGCTTTGAAGGCTGACGCGCCCTTCGTCTATGATGAGCCGCCGATTCATTTCGCGCGGATGCTAACCCCTGTATCCACGGACTCCTGACCATGCCCGACGCCCCCTCTGAGTTTCGTTACAAGCGCGTCCTGCTGAAGGTCTCGGGCGAGGTCCTGATGGGCGATCAGCCCTATGGAATCGACATGAAGACGGTGGACGTGGTCGCCGCCGCCGTCGCCGCCGTGGCGCGTCAGGGCGTGGAAATCTGCCTAGTCATCGGCGGGGGCAATATCTTCCGGGGCCTGTCCAAGGCCGCCGAGGGCATGGACCGCGCCAACGCCGACTACATGGGCATGCTGGCCACCATCATGAACGCCCTGGCCATGCAGGGCGCGCTGGAAAAAATCGGGGTCGACACGCGGGTCCAGAGCGCCATTCCGATGGCCGCGATCGCCGAGCCCTACATCCGCCGCCGCGCGCTGCGGCACCTGGAAAAGGGCCGCGTGGTGATCTTCGCTGCGGGCGTGGGCGCGCCCTTCTTCACCACGGACTCCGGCGCCGCCCTGCGCGCAGCAGAGATGAACTGCGACGCCCTGCTGAAGGGCACCAGCGTTGACGGCGTCTACACGGCGGACCCCAAGAAGGATGCGACCGCGACCCGTTACGAAACGCTGACCTATCAGGACGTGCTGGCCAAGGACTTGCGGGTCATGGACGCTTCGGCCATCGCCCTGATGCGCGACAGCGGGATTCCGATCGTAGTCTTCTCGATTCGCGAGGAAGGTTCGCTGCATAAGACCTTGACGGGGCAGGGGACCTATACCGTCATCACCAACAAGCCCTCCTGAGCGGCTTCGCTATTCAACGACAGGACCAAGGACATTCGTCATGGCCAAACCCGATCTCAAAACCTTTCGTGACCGGATGGAAAAGTCGGTCTCCGCGCTGAAGGACGACTATGCGGGCCTGCGCACGGGCCGCGCCAACGCGGGTCTGCTGGAGCCGGTCGTCGTCGAAGCCTATGGCGCGACCTCGCCTTTGACCGCCGTCGCCGCCATCAGCGTGCCGGAACCGCGCATGATCTCGGTCAGCGTCTGGGACAAGGGCATGGTGGTCTCGGTCGAGAAGGCGATCCGCTCCGCGGGCCTGGGCCTGAACCCGATCGTCGACGGCCAGAATCTGCGTATTCCGATCCCGCCGCTGACCGAAGAGCGCCGCAAGGATCTGGCTAAGCTGGCCGCCAAATACGCCGAGGACAAGAAGATCGCTGTGCGCAACGTGCGCCGCGACGCCAACGACGAGCTGAAGAAGGCTGAAAAGGCCGGTGATATCAGCCAGGATGAACAGAAGAAGATGGAAGCCGAGGTCCAGAAGGACACCGACGCCGCCATCAAGCGTATCGACGAGACCTTGAAGGCCAAGGAAGTCGAGATCATGCAGGTCTGACGCTCGCGTCTGGTCTGTCCAAGGAAGGTCTCATATGTCGGCCGAGCCCGTCGCCACGGCGCCTGCAAAGGGGCCTCGTCACGTCGCCCTGATCATGGACGGCAACGGCCGCTGGGCGCAGCGACGGAGCCTTCCGCGCGCCGTGGGCCACCGCGAGGGGGTCCAGGCGTTGCGCCGGACCATCAAGGCCGCGCCTGAACTGGGCGTGCAGTGCCTGACGGTGTTCGGCTTCTCGACCGAGAACTGGAGCCGTCCGGCCGATGAGGTGTCCGACCTCATGGGGCTGGTGCGCGCCTTCGTCGGCAGCGATCTGAAACGGCTGGAAGCTGCGGGCGTGCGGGTCAAGGTGCTGGGGCGCCGCAAGGGGCTGCCCGAAGACATCGCCGCCATCGTCGCGCGGGCAGAGGCGCAGACGGCCCACAACGACAAATTCCTGTTGCAGGTGGCCTTCAACTACGGCGGCCGGGCGGATCTGGCCGATGCGGCCCAGCGGCTGGTCGATCGGGCCCGCGCGGGCGAAGACGTCATCGTCGACGAAGAGGCGCTGGGCGCCGGGCTGTCGACGGCCGGGGCGCCCCCGGTCGATCTGATCGTGCGGACCTCGGGCGAGCAGCGTCTGTCCAACTTCCTGTTGTGGGAGGCGGCCTACGCCGAGATGGTTTTCCAGGACATCCTGTGGCCGGACTACGGCGCTGAAGCCCTGGCCGAGGCTATCGCCCAGTTCGCCTGTCGCCAGCGTCGCTATGGCGGGCGCGAGGTCATGGATACGGCTTATGGCGAGGCGGCGGTCTGATATGGCGTTGAAGCCTCGCGACATCGCCCTGCGCGCCGCCTCTGCGGTCGTGCTGGCCCCGGCGGCGGTTCTGGCGACCTGGGCCGGGGGCGACTGGTTCTGCGCCTTAGTGGTCGCGGGCGCGGTGTTGCTGGCCTTCGAATGGGCCAGGATGTGCGCGCCCAGGCTGTGGCGGCCGATCGGCGTCGCGGTGGCTCTGGCCCTGGTCGTGGCGGTGATCGCCGCCCACGTCGGCCAGATTTCCCTAGCGCTGGTGTTGATGGTGTTCGGAGCGCTGGCGGCGGGCCTGTTCGCCCGGACGCGCGGCCAGTCGGCGCTTGATACCGCCTATGGCGTGCTCTACCTCGGCTGGCCCTGCGTTCTGTTGATCTGGCTGCGCGACCTGCATGAAGTGCAGGGGCTGTACTGGACCGTGCTGGTCTTCGCCGTCGCCTGGTCGGCGGACATCCTGGCCTATCTGGTCGGCAGCTTCGTCGGCGGCCCGAAGCTGTGGCCGCGCTTTTCGCCGAACAAGACCTGGTCCGGCTTCATCGGCGGTCTGACCGCCGGGATGATCGCCGGCGCCGCAATGGCGGGCTGGCTGGACATGGGGATGCTGACCGCCGTCTGGGGCGGGGTGCTGGGCCTGACCGCCGCCCTGGCCACTATGGGCGGCGATCTGTGGGAGTCGGCGCTGAAGCGGCGTTTCGGCGTCAAGGACGCGGGCAATCTGATTCCAGGCCACGGAGGTCTGCTGGACCGCGTCGACGGCCTCATGTTCGCCGTGGTCGTAGTCGCCGCCGGGCGGCTGATCGTCCTCATGTTGGAGCGGGCGGCGTGATCGCGCGGCGCGTCACGATTCTGGGCTCGACCGGGTCGGTCGGCTCGTCGACGCTGGACCTTATGGAACAGACGCAAGGCGCGGGCTCTGCGCGGTTCGAGGTCGAGGCCCTGACCGGCGGCGCCAATATCGCCCGGCTGGCCGAGCAGGCGCGCCGCTGGCGGCCGCGCATCGCCGTAACAGCCGATCCCGCGCGTTTGGATGAACTGCGCGAAGCCCTGACGGGAACCGGGATCGAGACGGCGGCCGGCCCCGACGCCATCGTGGAAGCAGCCACGCGCCCGGCCGACTGGATCATGGCCTCCATCGTCGGCGCGGCGGGCCTGCGGTCGGCCTGGGCGGCGGCGGGGACGGGCGCGACCCTGGCCCTGGCGAATAAGGAGAGCCTGGTCTGCTGCGGTCCGGCGCTGATCGAGCGGGTCCGGCGCAGCGGGGGCCAGCTGATCCCGGTCGATTCGGAGCACTCCGCCATCTTTCAGGTCTTCCCGCTCGAGGCGCCCGAGCGGGTGTCGAAGCTGGTGCTGACCGCGTCGGGCGGGCCATTCCGCACTCTGCCCCGCTCGGCCATGACGCGGATTACGCCCGAGCAGGCGGTCGCCCATCCGAACTGGAGCATGGGCGCCAAGATTTCGGTCGATAGCGCCACCATGGCCAACAAGGGGCTGGAACTGATCGAGGCCGCCTATCTGTTCGACATGCCGGGCGAGCGGATCGATGTGGTCGTCCACCCGGAATCGATCATCCACAGCCTTGTGGAATATGTGGATGGTTCGACGCTGGCCCAGATGGGGCCGCCGGACATGAGGACGCCGATCGCCTGCGCCCTGTCCTGGCCGGATCGACTGGCCTGGCCCGCGCCTAAGCTGGACCTGGCGTCGCTGGGACGACTGACCTTCGAGGCGCCGGATGAGGCGCGCTTTCCGGCCCTGAGGCTGGCGCGCGAAGCTCTGGCGGCGGGCGGCGCGGCGCCGATCGTCTTCAATGCGGCCAACGAAGTGGCGGCTCTGGCGTTTCTTGACCGACGGCTGGGCTTTCTCAATATTGCCGCAGTCGTCGCCGACACCCTTGAGAAGGCGACCAGCGCGGGCGTGTCTTGCGGTTCGGACGATGCCTGCGATGCGGCTCTGGCCGTCGATGCGCAGGCGCGGCGGATTGCGAGCGACGTCATCGCGTCGCTGAACATGGCTGCCTGAGGGCGCAGGAGAGACGAGCGGCATGTTAGGCGCGATCAGCCAGATTCTGACCTATGTCGTGCCGTTTCTGCTCGTCCTGACGCTGGTCGTGACGGTGCACGAACTCGGGCACTTCCTGACCGCGCGCGCCTTTGGCGTGAACATGGACCGCTTCGCCATCGGGTTTGGCCGCGCCCTCTTCAAACGCACTGACAAACACGGCGTCGAATGGCGCGTCGGCTGGCTGCCGCTGGGCGGTTACGTCAAGTTTTCCGGCGATCTGGATGCGACCGGCGTGCCCGACCGGGCCGGGTTGGAGGCGATGCGCAAGCAGCTTGTCGCGGCCCACGGGCCGGGCGCTGAGCGCGACTATCTGTATTTCAAGCCGCTGTGGCAGCGCGCCCTGGTCGTGGCGGGCGGTCCGTTCGCCAACTTCGTCCTGGCCATTTTCATCTTCACCCTGCTGTTCAGCCTGGTCGGCGTCGAGCTTCGCCCGGCGCGGGTGATGCAGGTGCAGGCGGGATCGCCCGCCGCCGCCGCCGGTTTCCAGCAGGGCGACCTGATCACCCACGTCAACGGCAAGCTGATCTCGGACGGCGGCGAGGTGACGCGCGTCGTGGCCCTGAGCAGCGGCGATCCGGTGCGCTTCACCGTCGAGCGTGGCGACCGCGCCGTGGAACTGACGGCCACGCCAGAGCGCCGCGTCGAGACCGATCGCATCGCCGGCCGGGTCAGCGTGGGCCGCATCGGCCTGGCCCTGGGCTCGACCCGCGACGAGATTCGCCATGTCCGCTACGGTCCGGTCGCGGCCGTGGGGCAGGGCGTGCGCGAGACGGGCGCTATCCTGAACACGACCCTGACCTATATCGGCCGCATCTTCACCGGCCGCGAGTCGGGCGATCAGTTCAGCGGGCCGCTGGGCATCGCCAAGGCTTCCGGCGCCCTGACCAACGCCGCCGTGGCGGCCAATCCCGAGCCCTGGGCCATCGTCCGCAATCTGTTGCTGACGCTGACGAGCTTCGCGGCCATACTTTCGGTCGGAATCGGCTTTTTAAATCTGATGCCCATTCCCGTCCTGGATGGGGGGCACCTGCTGTTCTACGCTTACGAAGCCGTGGCGCGCCGTCCGATGGCGGCCAGGGTTCAGGAGGCGGGATATCGGGTCGGTCTTGCTTTGCTGGCGGGTTTGATGTTGTTCGCGACCTGGAACGATCTGCAGAAGCTCAATCTCTTCAAATTCCTCGGCGGGCTCGTCTCGTGAGCCGACGCCAGCCCCCGATGGTATCCGCATGAATCAAAACGACAGTCGCCTCATGACCCAGACCCGTGGCCGCATTATCGGGGTCAGCGCCCTGGCCCTGACCTTCGCCGCCGGCCTCGCGAGCCCCGCGCTGGCGCAACAGACGCCCAACGTCGTTGTTCAGGAAGCGCCGCCTCAGGCTGATCGCGCCGTGGTCAACCGCATCGTGGTGCGCGGCAACGAACGGATCGACCAGACGACGGTCCTGTCCTACCTGCCGATTCAGCCGGGGGACACCATCGACGCCGTGACCATCGACGTGGCGGTGCGGACCCTGTCGCGCACGGGGCTGTTCGCCGACGTCCAGCTGGGCCTGCAGGCGAACGGCGACCTGATCGTCGAGATCGCCGAGAACCCGATCATCAACCAGGTGACGTTCGAGGGTAACAAGGCGCTGGCCGAGAAGAAGCTGCGCGACGAGGTCACCATCAAGCCGCGCGGCATCTACACCCGCGCGCGGGTGCAGGAAGATGTCGGCAAGATCGTCGAACTGTACCGCCTGTCGGGCCGCATCTCGGCGACGGTGACGCCCAAGCTGGTCCAGCTGGACCAAAACCGGGTCGACGTCGTGTTCGAGATCGACGAGGGGCCTGAGACGGGCATCGCGGCCATCACCTTCCTGGGCAATCGGGCGTTCTCGGACAGCGACCTGGCTGGGGTCATGGTGACGAAGACCTCCAAGTGGTGGCGGCTGTTCAGCTCCAACGACAACTACGATCCGAACCGGCTGGATTACGACCGGGAACAGCTGCGTAAATTCTATACGAACCGCGGCTATTACGACTTCCGCATCCTGTCGTCCGTGGCTGAGCTGAAGCCCGACAACAGCGCCTTCGGCGTCACCGTCACGGTGGATGAAGGGGATCGCTACAACTTCGGCGAGATCAAGGTCGTCACGGAGAATGACCGCCTGAACGCCGACTTCCTGCAGTTGCTGCTGCCGATCCGTAAGGGCGACCTGTACGAGAGCGATCGCATCCAGGCGGCGGTCGATACCCTGACCTTCGCCGCCGGTTCGGCCGGTTACGCCTTCGTCGAAATCAATCCGACCTATCGCGCGGACCCCGAGACGGACACCGTCAACGTCACCTTCAATGTCCGCGAAGGCCAGCGTGTCTACATCGACCGCATCAATGTGGTCGGCAACACCCGCACCCTGGACAGCGTCATCCGCCGCGAGCTGATGGTGGGCGAGGGCGACGCCTTCAACCGCTCGCTGGTCGAGCGGTCGCGCAATAACCTGCGCGCCCTGGGCTTCTTCAAGGACGTCAAGATCGAAGAGACGCGCGGCAGCGCGCCGGACCGTTCGGTCGTCAACGTCACCGTCGAAGAACAGCCCACCGGCGAACTGTCGGTCGGCGCGGGCTTCAGCTCGGTCGACTCCTTCGTGCTGAACCTGGGCATCACCGAGCGCAACTTCCGGGGTCGCGGCCAGAACGTCGTGGCCCGCGCTGAATGGGGTTCGCTGCGCCAACAGATCGACTTCCGCTTCACCGAGCCCAAATTCCTGGGTCGCGACGTGCGCGCGGGCTTTGACCTGTTCCACACCCGCTACGACCTCAGCAAATATTCGTCCTATGACTATCGCTCGACGGGCGGCGGGGTGCGCATCACCTATCCGTTGAACGGTTACGCCAGCTTCAGCGCCCGCTACTTCCTGAAGGATGACGAGGTCATCATCCCGTACGGCTATTGCGGCGGCGTCGGCGCCGGCTCGTCGGCCCTGTGCGATCAGGCGGGCTCGTACCTGAACTCCTCGGCGGGCTACACCCTGCTGGTGAACCGGTTGAACGATCCCGTGCGCCCGACGCGCGGCTGGACCGCCTCCCTGCGTCAGGATTTCGCCGGCATCGGCGGCGACGTGAACTACATCAGGACCGAGGCGGACGCCTCCTGGTACTATGGCATCCGCCCGAACTGGGTGGTCAGCTTCCAAGGCCAGACCGGCTACGTCAGCGGTTGGAACGGCGATCCGATCCGGATCAACGACCGCTTCTTCAAGGGCGGAAACACCTTCCGTGGCTTCGAGACGGCCGGTATGGGCGCGCGCGACCTGACCACGACCGACGCCCTGGGCGGCAACTTCTACGCCATTGGTACGGTCGAGCTGACCGTGCCGAACATGCTGCCCGATGAATACGGCATCAAGACCTCGCTGTTCGCGGACTTCGGCACGATCGGCAAGCTGGACGATCGCTATCTGATCGATCCCTCTACGGGTTTGCGTAACCCCAACATTGTCGACGACCTGGCCTTGCGCGCAGCGGCCGGCGTCAGCATCCACTGGCGTTCGCCGATGGGGCCGATCCGTTTCGACCTGTCCAAGGTCTTGAACCGCGAAGACTACGACAAGACCGAGACGTTCCGCTTCTCGACCTCCACCCAATTCTAACTGCGGTCTGACCGCCGTCACTAAGGCTTAGATTATGAAACTCATCGCCATCGGCGCCTTCGCCCTTGCTTCGCTGACCGCCTCGGCCGCCCTGGCCCAGTCGCAGGGCCCGGCCAACCCCGGCCCGGCCATCCCCGGCGTCTGCGTCTACTTCAACCAACGCGTCCTGGCTCAGTCGACGGTCGGCCAAGCTGTTCAGGCCCGCATGGAACAGCTGGCGCAGGAAGTTCAGGGCGAACTCCAGCCCTACGCCACCGCCATCCAGACCGAGGCCCAGGCCCTGCAGCAGGGTCAGGCGACGATCCCGGCCGACCAGATGAACCAGCGCCGCCAGCAACTGCAGCAGCGCATCCAGGAAGCCCAGCAACTGGAAGCCACGCGCGACAATGAGCTGCGCTACACCCTGGCTGAACAGCGCCGCAAGATCTCGGAGGCCATCGAGCCCCTGCTGGTCGCCGTCTATCAGGAGAAGGGCTGCGGCATCATGCTCGACCGTGAGAGCGTCTTCATCATGAACCCGGCCATGGACGTGACCGACACTGTGATCCAGCGCCTGAACGCCCAGCTGCCGACGCTGAGCTTCAACCGCATGCCGGTTCCGGCCCAGCCGCAGTCGTAAGACGGGCCATGCCCGATCCGAGGTTCTTCCAGACCCTGTCGCCCCTGACGGTCGCCGCCCTCGCCGAGCACATCGGCGGGGAGGCGGTCCGAGGCGGCGAGGTCGTCATCTCGGCCGTTGCGCCCCTGTCCAGTGCGGACCGGGGCGCGATTGCGTTTCTGGGCGACCGCAAGTTCGCCGCCGCCTTGGCCGAGACCAAGGCCGGGTGCGTGATCGTGCCGTCGTCGGCCGTGGATGCGGCGCCTGCTGACGCCGCCGTCATCGTGTCAGGCGAGGCTCAGGCCGCCTGGGCGCGGGCCTCGGCCCTGCTGCACCGACCGATCCGTCTGGACCGCGCCATCACCGCCGCTGAGGCCGCTGAGGACGACACCGTGGTGGTCGAGCCGGGCGTCATCCTGGGCGAGGGCGTCCGCATCGGTCGCGGCAGTCGCATCGGCGCCAACACCGTCATCGGGCCGGGCGTCCAGATCGGTCGCGACTGCCTGATCAGCCCCGGCGTCACTGTCGGCTTCGCCTTGCTGGGCGACCGGGTGAAGCTGCTGGCGGGCGCACGCATCGGCGAGGCGGGCTTCGGCGCCGCCGGGTCCAAGGCCGGACCGGTGGACATTCCCCAACTGGGCCGCGTCATCCTGCAGGACGGGGTGACGGTGGGCGCCAACTCCTGCATCGACCGGGGCGCCTATGACGACACCGTCATCGGCGAGAATACCAAGATCGATAATCTGGTCATGATCGGCCACAACTGCGTCATCGGCCGCAACAACCTGATGGCGGCGCACACCGGTATCTCGGGTTCGGTCACCAGCGGCGACAACTGCATCTTCGGCGGCCGGGCGGGCGTGGGCGACCACATCACCATCGGCGAAGGCGCGCGCGTCGCGGCCGGCGGCGGCGTTCTGGCCGACATTCCGCCGGGCGAGACCTGGTCCGGCTATCCCGCAAAGCCCATCCGCCAGTTCTTGCGTGAGACGGTGTGGCTGTCCAAACAGGCGTCCCAGAAGAAGGGCGCGAAGGAATCGAAAGAATGAGCGAAGACAACAAGATCGACTATGCCGAGGTGATGCGTCGCCTGCCGCACCGCTATCCCTTCCTGCTGGTCGACAAGGCGCAGGATTTCGTGGCGGCGACCTCCATCGTCGGCATCAAGAACGTCACCCACAACGAGCCCTTCTTCCCCGGCCACTTCCCGATCGACCCGGTCATGCCGGGCGTGCTGATCGTCGAGGCCATGGCCCAGACGGGCGCGCTGCTGATGTCCAAGTCGCTGGACGTGGCGGTGGCTGATAAGGTCATCATGTTCATGTCGATCGACGGCGTGCGCTTCCGCAAGCCCGCCCGTCCGGGCGACCAGCTGCGCATGGAGGTCAAGGTGATCAAGGCGCGCGGCGACGCCTATAAGTTCCGCGGCGAGACCTTCATCGACGGCAAGCTGGCGGCTGAAGCCGAGTTCATGGCCATGGTCGTGACCGTGGCGGAGCCCGCCCAGTGACCATCCACCCGACCGCCGTCGTCGACGCCTCGGCGACCCTGGCGGACGGGGTCGAGATCGGCCCGTTCTGCACCGTCGGGCCGGGCGTGGCGCTGGCTTCCGGCGTGCGTCTGGTCAGCCATGTGGTGATCCAGCAGGACACGACCGTGGGGGCCGGGACGACGATCCACCCCTTCGCGGTCATCGGCGGCGATCCCCAGCACGGCGGCTACAAGGGCGAGCCCGTGCGGCTGGAGATCGGCGAGAACAACCTGATCCGCGAGCACTGCACCTTCAACCGGGGCACGCCTCAGGGAGCCGGCGTCACCTGCGTCGGCTCGAACAATCTGTTCATGACCGGCGCCCACGTCGGCCACGACTGTGTGGTCGGCGACAGCGTCACCATGGCCAACAACGCCACCCTGGGTGGCCACGTCCATGTCGGCGACAGGGTGTTCCTCGGCGGCCTGTGCGCTATCCACCAGAACGGCCGGGTGGGGCAGGGCGCCATCGTCGGCGGCCTGGCCGCTGTGACGCGCGACGTCATTCCCTACGGCTCGGTCTGGGGCAATCACGCCAGCCTGCACGGCCTCAACGTGATCGGGCTGAAGCGCAAGGGCTACGACAAGGATGCGGTGCGCCGCCTGCTGGCCGCCTATCGCGACCTGTTCGAGGGCGAAGGCGTCTTCGCCGAGCGTCTGGATCGGGTCGAACAGGCCTATGCCGACCTGCCCGAGATTATGGAGATCACGTCCTTCATCCGTGACGGCGGGAAGCGCCCGCTGTGCCTTCCGGGCGCGGAATGACGACCGCGCCCAAGCTGGCCCTGATCGCGGGGTCGGGCGATCTGCCCATCCGCGTCGCCCAGCGCTGCGAGGCCGAGGGGCGCGAGGTCTTCATCATCCGCCTGAAGGGCTTCGCCGACGCCCACCTGCACCGCTGGCCTGGGCAGGACTTCGGCATGGCCGAGATCGGCAGGATCGTGAAAGCCATGCGCGCCGAAGGTTGCCGCGCGGTCTGTCTGGCGGGCTACGTCAACCGCCCGGATTTCAGGACGCTGAAGCCCGATCTCAAGGGTGCGTCCCTGCTGCCCGGCATCATCGCGGCGGCCTCAAAGGGCGACGACGCCCTGCTGCGCAAGATCCTGTCGGTGTTCGAGGACGAAGGCTTCGTCGTAGAGGGCGCGGACGACATTCTGGGCGGCGAGATGCTGGCGGCGGGCGCGCTGGGCCGCGTGGCGCCGACGGCGGAGCAGTTGGCGGACCTGAAGAAGGCGCTGCACGTCGCTGAAAAATCAGGCGAACTGGATATCGGTCAGGGCGCGGTCGTCTGCGATGGATTGGTGCTGGCGGTCGAGGCGCAGGAAGGCACGGACGAGATGCTGCGCCGCGTGGCGGGTCTGCCTGCAGACCTGCGCGGCTCACCCGGCTTTGCGCGCGGGGCTCTGGGCAAGGCGCCCAAGCCGATTCAGGATCTGCGCGTCGACATGCCCGTTATCGGACCGATGACGGTTGAACTGGCCGCCGCTGCCGGCCTGGCCGGGATCGGCGGGTTCGAAGGGCGGCTGATCGTCATCGATCATGAAGGTCTGGTCGAGGCGGCCGACCGTCTGGGCCTGTTCGTCTGGGGAGAACCGCGATGAGCCGTCCTCTGAAAGTCATGCTTGTGGCGGCCGAGGCCTCCGGCGACGCTCTGGGCGCCGGGCTGGCGCGAGCGCTGAAGGCGCGGTTGGGGAATGACGTGATCTTCGTCGGCGTGGGCGGCCCCAAGATGGCGGCCGAGGGCGTCGTCAGCCCCTTCGACATCGCTGAACTGTCGATTCTGGGCTGGATCGAGGGCTTGAAGGCCTATGGCCGGGTCAAGAAGCGCGTGGCCGAGACGGCGGCGCTGGCGGCGGCGGAAAAGCCGGACGCCGTGGTGCTGATCGACAGCTGGGGCTTCACCATCCGCGTGGCTCAGGCGATCCGCGCCGCCTCGCCGAAGACGCCGCTGATCAAATACGTCGGGCCGCAGGTCTGGGCCTCGCGGCCGGGCCGGGCGAAGACGCTGGCGGGGGCGGTGGATCACCTGCTGGCCCTCTATGCGCTGGATGCGCCGTGGTTCGAGAAGGCGGGTCTGCCGACGACGGTCGTGGGTTCGCAGGCGCTGCACGTCGATATGGCGGGGGCCGACGGCGCCCGCTTCCGCGCGGCGCGGGGCATTGCGGCGGATGCGCCGCTGCTGCTGGTTCTGCCAGGGAGCCGACCCAGCGAGATCACGCGGATGACGCCTGTCTATGAGCAGGCGGTCAAACAGCTGAAGGCCCAGATTCCGGGGCTGGAAGTCGCTGTCGTTGCGGCGGGCACTGTCGCCGCCGACGTGGCGGGCCGGGTCGCCGCCTGGCCCTTCCGAGCACATGTGGTGCAGGAAGCCGACAAGTACGACGCCATGAAGGCCGCCAACGCCGCCCTGGCCACCAGCGGCACGGTCTCCACCGAACTGGCGCTTGCGGACGCGCCGATGGTCATCGCCTATAAGATCGACGGGCTGAGCTACGTTCTGATGAAGCGGCTGGTGACGGCCAAGCACATCACCCTGTTCAACATCGCCGCTGACGAGGCCATCGCGCCGGAGTTCATCCAGCACGAAGCGACGCCGCAGGCCCTGGCGAAGGCGGTCGGGCGGTTGCTGACCGATCCCGAGGCGGCGGCCGATCAGGCGCGCCGCCAGACCGAGGCGCTGGACCTGATGGGGCGCGGGGGACCGGACCCGTCGGAACTGGCGGCCGATGCGGTGCTGCGGGTGATTGCGGCGAAGGCGGGGTAGCGCGCTCATTTCCGCTCATCCCGGCGGACGCCGGGACCCAGTAAGAACCTCGCGCGCAGTTCTCGGCTGATGGGGCTGGAAGCCCCCTTGGCTACTGCTGTGACTGTGGCCAAAGCACTGGGTTCCGGCTTCCGCCGGGATGAGCGGGTTTAGAAAGACTTAGGCCAGCAGCGCCCGCGTCGCGGCTTCCACATCGGCCTGGCGCATCAGGCTTTCGCCGACCAGCAGGGCGCGGGCTCCGGCCTTGGCGACGCGCGCCACGTCGTCTGGCGTGAACAGGCCGCTTTCGGCGACCAGCAACGCGCCGTCGGGGCTCAGCGCCGCCAGTTGCTCCGTCGTCGCCAGATCGACCTCAAAGGTCCGCAGCGAGCGGTTGTTGACGCCGATCAGGGCGTCGTCGCGGCCTTGAACCAACTTGGCGGCGCGGGCCATTTCATCCGCGTCGTGCGTCTCGATCAGGGCGTCCATGCCCCAGCGGGTCGCCTCGGCCAGCAGGTCGGCGGCCAGGGTGTCGTCAACCATGTCCATGATGATCAGGATGCAGTCGGCGCCCAGCGCCCGGCTTTCGGCGACCTGCCACGGATCGACCAGAAAGTCCTTGCGCAGGCAGGGCAGGGCCACCGCCGCGCGCGCGGCGCCCAGATAGGCGTCGTCGCCCTGAAAGCTCGGCCCATCGGTCAGCACGGACAGGCAGGCGGCGCCGCCGCGCTCATAGGCCTGCGCCAGGACGGGCGGATCGAAGTCGGCGCGGATCAGCCCCTTGGACGGACTGGCCTTCTTGATCTCGGCGATCAGGGCCGGGCGGCCGGTTTCGGCGAAGCGCCGGGCCAGGGCGGCGCGGAAGCCGCGCGGGGCCGAGGCCTCCTTCGCGCGGGCCTCAACGGCGTCCTGTGATGTGGCGACCTTGCGGGCGGCGACATCCTCGCGCTTGTAGGCGGCGATGCGGTCCAGAACGTCGCTCATCAGGCGTCCTCGTCTTCGATCGGCGCGTGGGAGACGCGCACCAGTTCAGCCAGGGCGGCGGCGGCGCAGCCGTCGTCGATGACGGCGGCGGCGATCTCTGCGCCCGATTTCAAATCCTGGGCCCGGTCGGCCACCACCAGGGCGGCGGCGGCGTTCAGCAGGACGATGTCGCGATAGGGGCCGCGCTCGCCCGCCAGCAGGGCGGTCAGGGCCGCCGCATTGTGCTCGGCGTCGCCGCCGCGCAGGTCGTCCAGCGTGGCCAGCGGCAGTCCGGCGTCGGCGGGCGTGACGGTGAAGCGGCGCACGGCGCCGTCCTTCCATTCCGCCACCTCGGTCGGGCCTGTGGTGGTCAGTTCGTCCAGGCCCTGGCCGTTGACGGTCCAGGCGCGCCGGGCGCCCAGGCGGCCCAGCACCTCGGCAAGCGGCTCCAGCAGGGCGGGATCATAGACGCCCATGACCTGATGCGTGGCGCCCGCCGGGTTGCACAGCGGGCCGAGCAGGTTGAACACGGTGCGGAAGCCGATCTCGCCGCGGACCGGGCCGACGTGGCGCATGGCCCCGTGATAGGTCGGGGCAAACAGGAAGGCGACGCCCGCTCGATCGAGCGCCCGCGCCTGCTGGGCGGGCGTGGCGTCCAGATTGACGCCCAGAGCGGCCAGGACGTCGGACGAGCCGGACTTGGAGCTCACGGCGCGGTTGCCGTGCTTGGCGACCTTCAGGCCTGCGCCCGCCAGAACGAAAGAGGCCGCCGTCGAGACGTTGTAGGTGTGCTGGCCGTCTCCGCCGGTGCCGCAGGTGTCGATCACCTGATCGAACGGGTGGTTCAGCGACAGGGCGGCCTCGCGCATGGCGCTGGCGAAGGCGACGATCTCGTCTACCGTCTCGCCGCGGATGCGCAGCGCGGTGACGGCGGCGGCGACCTGGGACGGGGTGGGCTCGCCGCGCAGGCAGGCGGCGAAGAAGGCCTTGGCCTCGTCCAGGGTCAGAACCTGGCCGTCGACCAGCTTGGCCAGCAGGGGCTTGATGCTGTCCATGGCCTCAGACCGTCGCCAGGCGCTTGACGCCCGCCAGGTCGAGGAAGTTGGCGATCATCTCGTGGCCGTGTTCGGTGGCGATGGATTCCGGGTGGAACTGGACGCCGTGGATCGGGCGCGTGCGGTGCGACAGGCCCATGATCTCGCCGTCCTCGGTCCAGGCGGTGACCTCCAGCGCGTCCGGCAGGGTCTCGCGTCGCACGGCCAGGGAGTGGTAGCGCGTCGCCGTGAAGGGCGAGGGCAGCCCGCCGAAGACGCCGCGTCCTCCATGTAGGATGGGCGAGGTCTTGCCGTGCATCAGGGTCTTGGCGCGCACCACCTCGCCGCCAAAGGCCTGGCCGATCGACTGGTGGCCCAGGCAGACGCCGAGGATGGGCATGGTCTCGGCCGCCGTCTCGATCAGCGACAGGCAGATGCCCGCCTGATCCGGCGCGCAGGGGCCGGGCGACAGCAGAACGGCCTCGGGCTTCAGCGCCCATGCCTCTTTAACGGTCAGGTCGTCGTTGCGGACGACATGCGTCTGGGCGCCCAGCTCTGCGAGGTAGTGGACGAGATTGTAGGTGAAGCTGTCGTAGTTATCGACGACGAGGATCATGGCGAAGGCTTCTTGAAGACGGGGAGGCATGGCGGCCCAAGCATGGAAGGCAAACGGGCCGATTGAAAGCGGACGTTAAGCTGTCCGGGCGATACAGGAGCATCGCCATCGGAAGAAATCCGTCTTGACCCCTGTAGAATGCATCCGTGACGCCTGCGCCCTGTTGAACGAGGCGCCGAGCGAGCCACCCAAGCCGCTGCGCCTGTTGGCGGCGGCCGCCTTCGCCGCGACGGCGGCGGTTCTGTTGGCCGGAACCATGGTCGTGGGCCCCGGCGTATCGTTTGACCAGGCTGCCACGGTTTCCAATCCTTAGCCGTCAGAACCCTGGCCGCGCGTGGTCGCGGTGAATCGCCACGCGTCCTCGGCCGCCGTCATCGGCGCGCGGGCTTTCGCCAGCGTTTCAGCATATTCGGCGGCCTGATCGCTGTCGGCGACAACGCCCGCGCCGGCCTGAACGAAGATCTGGCCCTTGGCGAACATGGCGGTGCGCAGGACGATGCAGATGTCTGCCTCGCCATTGGCCGAGATGTAGCCGACGCCGCCGCCGTAACCGACGCCGCGCTTTTCGGTCTCAAGCTCGTCGATGACCTCCATGGCCCGCACCTTGGGCGCGCCCGACAGGGTGCCGGCGGGCAGGGCGGCCAGAAGGGTGTCCACCGCGTCCAGCTTCGGATCGGCGGCGCCGTTCACGTTGGAGACGATGTGCATGACCTGGCTGTAGCGCTCGACCACGAAGCTTTCCGTGACTTCGACCGAGCCGGGCGAGGACACGCGGCCCACGTCGTTGCGGCCCAGGTCCAGCAGCATCAGATGCTCGGCCCGCTCCTTGGGGTCGGCCAGCAACTCGGCCTCCAGGGCCTGATCCAGTTCGGGCGTGGCGCCGCGCGGACGCGTGCCCGCCAGCGGCCGGATAGTGACGCGCCCGTCTTTCAGTCGGACCAGGATTTCCGGGCTGGAGCCCGCCAACTGGAAATCCACATAGTCGAGGAAGAACAGGTAGGGCGACGGATTGCCGCGACGCAGCGAGCGATAGAAGGCGAACGGGTCCTGGCTCCACGGCGCCGAGAAACGGTGCGCCAGCACGACCTGGAAGATGTCGCCGGCGGCGATGTAGTCCTTGGCCCGCGCCACCATGCGGCCGAAGGCGGCCTCGTCCACGGCGGAATGGAAGTCGGGCGCCGCAACGGGCTCGACCTCGCGCTGGATCGGCAGGGGGCCGCGCAGGCGGTCCTCGAAATCCTCGAGGCGGGCCTCGGCGGCGGCGTAGGCCTGAGCCGGATCGGTCGCCGTGTCGGGATAGGCGGCGGCGATCAGGACGATCTCGTGCTTCACCGAATCGAAGATGGCGACCAGCGCCGGACGCGCCATGACGGCGTCGGACAGGTCCAGCGGGTCCGGGTTGGCCGGGCCCAGCGGCTCCAGCAGCCGCACCATGTCATAGCCGAACACGCCGAACAGACCGGCGGCCATTGGGGGCAGGTCAGCGGGCAGCTCGAACTTCGTCGCCGCGATCAGGGCGCGCAGGGAGTCCAGCGCGGGCCGGTCTTCCGGCGTGAAGGTTTCCGTCAGGACGTCGGCGCCGCGCGCGATCTCGGCCTTGCCGTCCCGACAGCGCCAGACCACGTCGGGCGACAGGGTGACGAAGGAATAGCGGCCGTTGACGGCGCCGCCCTCGACGGACTCGAACAGGCTGGCGTAGCGCCGCCCGTGCCCGACCTTCAGGAAGGCCGAGACGGGTGTTTCAAGATCATCGACCAGACGGCGGACCAGAACCTGGGGGCGGCCCGCCGTCAGGCCGGCGATGAAGGCGTCGCGGTCTTGCAGCATTACTTCTTGGCGGGAGCGGCCGGGGCCGCCGCCGGAGCGGCGGGGGCTTCGACGCCCAGGGCCTGAAGGGCCAGGGCCGGGTCATTGCGCGACTTGGTGCGTGCGGCGGCGGCGGCGATGGTGCGGTCAGCCATCGTGTTGGCCAGTTCCTCGGTCAGGCGCGCCCGGGCTTGTTCAGCCAGCGGCGCCGCCTGCGCCGGATCAGCGGCGTGGATGGCGTCGACACGGCCGACCACGAAGCTGTCCTGGGCCTGCTGACCCGAGAAGACCTGGCCCTTGGACTGACCGAACAGGCCGCGCAGCACGCCGTCGCCGACCTGAGCCTGCGACTCGCGGCTTTGCTGGACGGCGGTGCGGACCGTCAACTGGGCGCCGGCGTCGGCAGCGACCTTGGCGATGTCTTCACCGGCGCGGATGCGACCGGCCAGCTCTTCAGCCTTGGCCGACAGCAGACGGGCGTTCTCACGCATCGTCCATTGCTGGCCCAGCGGCGCGCGCACTTCGTCCAGCGTCGGCAGGGCCGACGGGCGGATCTCGTCCAGACGGACCGCGAAATACTGGCCGTCTCCGGCGTCGATGACGTCGCTCTCGCCGCCCTTGGACAGGGCGTAGGCGCTTTCCAGAACCTGACGCGGGGCGTTCATCGGCTGGCCGTCCGGCAGTTGGCCCTGTTCGGTGAAGGGCGGCAGCTGGATGACGCGGGCCTTGGCGGCGGTCGCGGCGTCGGCCAGGTTCTTGCCTTCCTGACGCGCCTTCTCGAACTGTTCGACCTTGGCGTAGGTCGCGGCCTTCACCGCTTCGGCCTGAAGCTCCTGAACCACGGCGGCGCGGGCGCTTTCCAGCGACACGGCCTGGCCAGCCTGGATCGCGGCGACCTTGGCGACCGTGAAGCCCAGACGGCCCTGGATCGGCGCCGACACCTGATCGGCGGCCAGGCCGAAGACGGCGGCGCCGACGGCGGGGTCGCCCACGGCGGCCTGCGGCGTGGCCTTGTAGTCGCCCAGTTGAATGTTGTTGGCCTTGGCGACCTCGGCCGGAGCCTTGCCGGCGCGCAGGTCGGCGGCGATCTTGTCGGCGGCGTCCTTGGTCGGGACCGTCAGGGTGACGAAGGTGCGCTTCTCCGGCTCGGCCAGGGCGGCCTTGCGGAACTCATAACGCTCCTTGATCTGCTCTTCGGTGATCGCCGGGCGGGCGTCGTTCGGGCCCGGCGAGAACAGGACCAGCGAGATCATGCGAAACTCGGGGCTGCGCAGGCGCGCTTCGTTTTCCTTCATGAAGGCGGTCAGCTGGGCGTCGGTCGGCGCGCCGGCGCGGCCCGCCATGGCTTGAGTGACCGAGAACCAGCGGCCGTCGCGCGTTTCCAGCGCCTGGCCCGCCAGCAGGGCGGCGTAGACGCGCGGCGCCTGCAGGCCAGCGAAGACGGCGGAGCCGACGTGGGCGGTGACATACTGGTCGCGCAGGTCGTCTTCCAGCATTTCGGACGTCAGGTTCTGCTGGGCCAGGGCCTGGGCGTACAGGTCTTTGTCGAACTGGCCCGTGATCTGGTTGAAGAAGGCGGGAATCTTGCGGATCTGGGCCAGGATCAGTTCCTTGCCCGGACGGATGCCGGCCTTATAGGCCCAGTCCAGGAAGCCCAGTCGCTGGGTCTGGCTGTCGAGATACTGCTGGTGCAGGTTCTCCTTGACCATGTCGTCATAGCTGACGGGACGGCCGGCCTGTTCCTGAAGATTGGCGCGCACGCGCTCGAAGTCGGCGCGGAACTGCCCCGAATCCACGCTGCGGTCGCCGGCGCTGATGATGTGACGCGGCCCCAGGTTGGCGAAGATGTCGGATTGGGCGCCGACCACCAGGAAGCTGAGGATGATCAGGGCGAACAGGCCTGCGGCCCATTTCGACTTGGCGAAGTTTCGGAAGTACGTGATCATCGAAAAGAACCTGACGAGGGCCGGCGTCAAAGGGGCGCCAAGGGTCGCGTATAGGGGGTGCGGGGCCGCCGCCGCAAGTGAGGCCTGACGACATCTTGGCTTCTGTCGCGCTCGCCACTAGACAAGCCGCATGACACAATCTGTGAAGCTGGTCGCCGGCAACTGGAAAATGAACGGTCTGGGCGCGAGCCTGGCCGAGGCTGAAACTCTTGCAAAGGCGCTGAAGGAGCAGGCTGCGGCCTGCCGCGTGGCCCTGTGCCCGCCGGCCACCCTGATCGACCGGATGGCGCAGTCGCTGAAGGGCGGCGTCGTCGAGATCGGCGGGCAGGACTGCCACGCCGAGGCGTCGGGCGCCTACACCGGTTCGGTCTCGGCCGAGATGGTTCGCGAGGCGGGCGCCGGTCTGGTGATTCTCGGCCACTCGGAACGTCGCGCCGGGTTCGGCGAGACGGACGCCGATGTCGCCGCCAAGGTCGAGGCCGCCCTGGCCGCTGGTCTGGAGCCCATCATCTGCATCGGCGAGACGCTTCAGGAGCGCGAAGCCGGGCAGGCGGTCGAGATCGTCAGCCGTCAGGTCGCCGGTTCGCTCCCGTCTTCGCTGGCGGGCAAGGCTTTTGCAGTCGCCTATGAGCCGGTCTGGGCCATCGGCACCGGCCTGACGCCGACGCTGGAGCAGATCGAAGAGGTCCACGCCGCCGTCCGCGCCGCCATGATCGCCAAGCTGGGGGAGGGCGGCCGCGCCGCGCCGATCCTGTACGGCGGCTCGGTCAAGCCGTCGAACGCCAAGGAGATCCTGGCCGTGGCCGAGGTCGGCGGCGCCCTGGTCGGCGGCGCCTCGCTGAAGGCCGAAGACTTCCTGGGCATCATCCGCGCGGCCTGACCGCGCGGACCGTTTGCTCGAAACCCTCAACGGTGTTAGAGGCCGCCGCCTGATCGGCGCGTTTCTGCGCCCACATGAATGACGCCATGCTCCAGACCATTCTGCTCGTCGCGATGATCATCATCTCGGTCTCTCTTTCGGCCGTGATCCTGCTGCAACGTTCCGAGGGCGGCGCCCTGGGCATGGGCGGCGGGCCGTCGGGCTTCATGACGGCGCGTGGCGCGGGCAACCTTCTGACCCGGGTGACGTCGATTTTGGCCGTGGCCTTCTTCGTCTGCGCCATCGGCCTGACGATCGCAGGCAACTATGCGCGCGGTTCGCGGTCGGTGATCGACGCCGACGCCGTCGGCTCCATCGCCCTGGATCAGCCTGAGCAGACGGCCCCGGCGCCGGAAGCCGCTCCGGCGACCCCGGCCGCTCCGGCCGCCCCGTCGCTGGACGATCTGGAAGCCAGCCTGCCCGCCGGCCAGGGCGCGCCCGCCCAGTAAGGGCGTCGCCGCCATCGAGTTTGGGGAAGCGCGCCGCGAGGCGCGCTTTCTTCTTTTGATCAACCGTTGGATTTGTTCAGAGCCGCTCTCCGCTCAGGACGAATCATGGAGTAAGGTGTCCGCCCATGGCTCGCTATGTGTTCATCACCGGCGGCGTGGTTTCCTCTCTTGGAAAAGGCCTCGCTTCCGCCGCTCTCGGCGCTCTTCTGCAGGCGCGCGGTTACAAGGTCCGCCTGCGTAAGCTGGACCCTTATCTCAACGTCGATCCGGGCACGATGAGCCCCTATCAGCACGGCGAGGTCTTCGTGACTGACGACGGCGCCGAGACGGACCTCGACCTGGGCCACTATGAGCGCTTCACCGGCGTCTCGGCGGCCAAGTCGGACAACATCACGACCGGCCGCATCTATCAGACGATCATCGAGAAGGAGCGTCGCGGCGACTATCTGGGCGCGACCGTCCAGGTGATTCCGCACGTCACCGACCAGATCAAGCAGTTCTGCCTCAACCCGGCCAAGACCGACGCGGGCGAGGATGTGGACTTCGTTCTGGTCGAAATCGGCGGCACGGTCGGCGACATCGAGGGTCTGCCCTTCTTCGAAGCCATCCGTCAGCTGGAGCAGGACCTGCCGCGCGGCCAGTCGTGCTTCGTTCACCTGACCCTGCTGCCCTTCATCAAGACCGCCGGCGAGATGAAGACCAAGCCGACGCAGCACTCGGTCAAGGAACTGCGCTCCATCGGCATCCAGCCCGACATCCTGCTGTGCCGCTGCGAGGCGCCGATCCCGGCCGACGAAAAGCGCAAGATCGCCCAGTTCTGCAACGTCCGTCCCGACAGCGTCATTCAGGCGATGGACTCGGCCGACATCTACGCCGTGCCGCTGGACTACCACCGCGAGGGTCTGGACACCCAGGTGCTGGCCCACTTCGGCATGGACGACGCCCCGGCGCCGGAACTATCGGGCTGGAACGAGATCGTGCGTCGCCGCCTGCACCCGGACGGCGAAGTCACCATCGCCGTGGTCGGCAAATACACTGTCCTGAAGGACGCCTATAAGTCGCTGATCGAGGCGCTGCAGCACGGCGGTGTGGCCAACAACGCCAAGGTCAATATCGACTGGATCGAGGCCGATACCTTCGAAGGCGATCCTCAGGCCTGCGCCGAACGTCTGGAAGGCGCCCACGCCATTTTGGTGCCGGGCGGCTTCGGGGAGCGCGGCGCGGAGGGCAAGATCGAGGCGGCGCGCTATGCTCGCGAGCGCAAGATTCCCTATTTCGGCATCTGCTTCGGCATGCAGATGGCGGTGATCGAGGCGGCGCGGAACCTGGCGGGCTTCCCCAAGGCGACCTCGACTGAGTTCGGCCCCGCGGACGAACCCGTCGTCGGCCTGATGACCGAGTGGGTTCAGGGCAATGAGCGCGTCAAGCGCGAGCATGGCGGGGACCTGGGCGGCACCATGCGCCTGGGCGCTTACGCTTCGACCCTGGCGCCGGGCTCCAAGATCGCCGAGATCTACGGCCAGACCGATATCAATGAGCGCCACCGTCACCGTTATGAGGTGAACATCAACTACCGCGAGGCGGTGGAGGAGAAGGGCGGTCTGTTCTTCGCCGGCATGTCGCCCGACGGCGTCCTGCCTGAAACGGTCGAGCGTCGGGATCACCCCTGGTTCATCGGCGTGCAGTACCACCCGGAGTATCGCAGCCGCCCCTTCGCCCCGCACCCGCTGTTCGCCAGCTTCATCGCGGCGGCCCTGGTGCAGAGCCGGCTGGTCTGATCACAGACGATTGTAGCGGTGTTATCCGGTTTTCGTGTCAACCTGTCGTTAACGATCTGGAACGACGCCCATGGCCGGAAACATTCTCTACTTCCTGCACCGCCACTTTCGTGCGGTGTTCGCGATCAGCGTGACGCTGGGCGTGGTGCTGGCTTTTGCGATGGCGCGCACGATGTTGCGTCTGATCGGCGGGATCTAGGAAGCGGCGATTAGGAGAGCCTGGTTAGGGCGTCTCCTTTGTGCGCCGCGACATGGTCTGTCTTGTCGCTGGCGATCTCGTATTGGGGCTTGTCGTGTGATGCACGTCGTCTGTGCCCTTTGTAATCAAAGTCTTGGCGATGGATGCGGATGATTTTACCGCTCACTCGCCCGGCTTCTGAATCCCTGCTGACATGATCGCCGATTGAGAAATCCGCCATTATCTCCCTGCCTCCAGAGGTCATAGAAGACGCCGTTGTCCGATGATCATCTTGAACAGGTCGTCGAGCGCCGAAAGCAGATATCCGCCAAATCCAGTCATGCTCAGTGAACCCGTCAACGCCATGATGGGTTGCGGCGGATAGAGGTCACGATGGCGGGAGCTTCTGGGCGCGGGGTCTGCCCTAAAGCGACTGACCAGCTGAGGCTGCGCGCTGAGTACGGCGCACGGTGATGAGTTTCTATTGGTTTCGAGATAGGAGTTTGCAGGGATGTTGCTGAAGGATCGGGTGGCGATCGTGACGGGTTCGGGCGGGGGTCTTGGCCGCTGTCACGCTCTGTATCTGGCCTCGCAGGGCGCGCGGGTCGTGGTCAATGATCTGGCCGAGGCGGCGGCGCAGGGCGTGGTCGACGAGATTGTCGCGGCGGGCGGTCAGGCGATGGCGGCGGCGGGGTCGGTGACCGACGTGGACGCGGTCCAGGCGATGGTCGATGCGGCGATGCAGGCCTGGGGCCGGATCGACATCCTGGTCAACAACGCCGGCATCCTGCGCGACAAGAGCTTCGCCAAGATGACGATGGACGACTTCCGCCTGGTGGTGGACGTGCACCTGATGGGCGCCGCCATCTGCTCCAAGGCGGTGTGGGAGATCATGCGCGCCCAGACCTACGGCCGCATCGTCATGACCACCTCGTCTTCGGGCCTGTACGGCAACTTCGGCCAGGCCAACTACGGCGCGGCCAAGCTGGCCCAGGTCGGGCTGATGCAGACCCTGGCCATCGAGGGCGCCAAATACGACATCAAGGTCAACGCCCTGGCCCCGACGGCGGCGACGCAGATGACGGCCGGCATCCTGTCCGAAGAGGTGCTGAAGACGCTGGACCCGGCCCTGGTCAGCCCCGGCCTGCTGGCCCTGGTCAGCGAGGACGCTCCGACGCGCGCCATCCTGTGCGCCGGCGCCGGCCACTTCGCCACGGCCAACATCACCCTGACGCAGGGCGTGCGCATCGGCGGGGCCGAGGACGCCGGCGAACAGCTGATCGCGCGTTGGGCCGAGGCGAGCGATCGCACCGGCGAAGCGGTCCCCGCCTTCGGCTTCCAGCAGGCGACCCAGGAAATGGCCTCGGGGGGCGTGGAAGGCCCGGTGACGGCGTGAAGCGGGGCTAGAAGCTGTCGTTGCTCATGGCGCCGGTCAGGTCGCTGGCGGATATGGCGGCGGCCAGCCACGGGCCGACCTTGGGAAGCTCGAACTCGAAGAAGTAGAGGCAGGCGGTCAGCTTGCCCGCGTGGAAGGCGTCAGCGGGCGCCTGGCTGGCCGCCCTGGCCTGATCCAGCCACAGCCAGGCCATGACGACATGGCCGAACGCGCGCAGGAAGGCGGTGGCATTGTCCATGCGGGTCGCTTCGGGCAGGTTCTGAATCGCCCGCAAAGCGCGCAGGATATCCTGCCAGGCAGCGCGCAGGGCGTCGGCGGCGGCGGCCAGTTCGGCGCTCTGTGCGGCCTGATCGCAGGTTTCGCCCAGGCGGCGTTCCAGCACCGCAAGCCCGGCGCCGTCGGCGCGCAGGATCTTGCGGCCCAGCAGGTCGAGCCCCTGAATGCCGGTCGTGCCTTCGTGGATCGGGTTTAGCCGGTTGTCGCGATAGAGCTGCTCCACGTCGAAGTCCCGCGTGTAGCCGTATCCGCCGTGAATCTGGATGGCGATGTCGTTGGCGGCGAGGCCGTATTCCGACGGCCAGGTCTTGGCCACCGGGGTCAGCAGGCCCAGCAGGGCGGCGGCGTCCGGATCGTCGGGCTGATCGACCAGTTTGGCGCAATACAGGCACAGGGCCAGCGCGCCTTCGGCATACGCTTTCTGCGTCAGCAGCATATGGCGAACGTCGGGGTGTTCGATGATGGCGACGGAGCCGGCGTGGCCCGGCCGCTGACCCTGCACCCGCTCCTGCGCATAGGCGAGCGCATGACGATAGCCGCGATAGCCCAGCGCGGCGGCCCCCAGCCCCACGCCTATGCGCGCCTCGTTCATCATCAGGAACATCTGTTGCAGGCCGCGTCCCGGCTCGCCGATGCGCCAGCCGATCGCGCCTTCACCCTCGCCGAAGTTGAGCAGGCAGTTGGCCGTGCCGCGATAGCCCATCTTGTGATTGAGGCCCGCCACGCTGATGTCGTTGCGCTGACCCTCCGGAAGCACCTTGGGCACGATGAAGAGCGACAGGCCCTTGGTGCCGTCCGGCAGGGCGCCGTCGTCCAGCGGGATCTTAGCCAGCACCAGATGGACGATGTTGTCGCTGATGTCCTGATCGCCGCCCGAGATCCACATCTTGTTGCCCGACAGGCGATAGCGGGCGCCCAGTTCGTCTTCGCCGTCGGCCACGGCCCGGGTGCGCACGTCCGCCAGGTTCGAGCCGGCCTGAGGCTCCGACAGGCACATGGTGCCGAACCACCGGCCCGCGATCTGGGGCAGGGCGAAGGCCTCGACCTGAGCCGGCGTGCCGAACTCGGCGATCAGTCGCGCATTGGCCGTCGTCAGCATCGCATAGGCCGCCGTGGCGATATTGGCCGCGCCGAAGAAGGCGAACGACGCCGAACAGGCTAGATAGGGCAGGCCCAGCCCGCCCAACTGCTCGCTGAACCCGGCCGAGAACAGGCCGAGTTCGGCATACTGCTCCAGAGCGGTTTTAATCGCCGGCAGGGTGATCACCCGCCCATCCTCCAGCCGAGGCTCGGCCGCATCAGCCGCCTTGTAGTGAGGCAGGAACAGATCGACAGCCAGCGCTTCGGACAGGTCCAGCACCGCGTCGATGCTTTCGCGACTGTGATCGGCGAAGGCCGGCGCCTGGAACAGCGTCTCCATCTTCAGCCAGTCATTCAGCATGAAATCCAGGTCGCGACGGACGATCAGCGGATGGGTCATGCGGTCAGGGCTCCGGGGCGACGGTCGTGGCGGTCCGGCACGACTAATCCCCCGCGTTGGCGGCTTGATCGATGCCTGATAGCCGATGGTCGGATTGTTGGACAAAGAGAGGCGGCAAATCAACTGCAGCGCCTGAAGGCTGTTCACCGGGCGTTGGAGGAAGAGATTCTCAGCGGCCGCATCCCGACGGGGCCGCCTTGGCCGTCGGAAAGGGCTGGCGGGCCAGGGAATCCTTGGCGCGCGCCTTGATCGAAAAGCCCGGGCAGGTTGGCCGACCTGCCCGGGCCGCCGCTTAGAACGTGCGGCTCAGTTTGATGAAAGCCGTCCGTCCTGCGAAGTCATAGGACGACACCAGCGGTGCGTTTCCAAACACGGAGTACCAAGAGGTCGCCGAGATTTCGGGCGGATTGACGTTGAAGACGTTTCGAACGCCAACGGTCGCCGTCCATTCATGGGCGCGAACCTGGGCTGAGAGATGATGCAAGAAATAGTTGGGCGTCCGCAGGTTGTAGATCGACGTCGCCGGGTCGAGCTTTCGACGTTCGTAGCCGCTCATCTCGCCCACCCATTCGGTACCCCAGCGAACAAGCCAGTTGTCCACGCTATAGGCTAGGTCGGCCGTGCCGCTGTAACGGGGGGACCCGATATCGCCGGCGCTATTGATTGCGGGCTCGTCCTCGAACAGCATCTGTTCCTGAGTGGGCGTGTAGCTCACGGCCACGTTGAGGGCGACCTGGCCGGGGCCGACGTCGTTTCGATAGCGCAGATTGTAGTCCAGACCCTTGACGACATCCGTGGCTATATTGACGTAGGAGTCGATGACACGCAGATATCCGGTTTGCGGGTCGCGACTGATCAGACGGCAGAGCCCCGTCCGTGCTTTGAACTCGTCCGGCGTTGATGCGTAGCAGTCGTTCATGATGTTGGCCGAGCCGAGGCGAGAGACGCCGTTATTGACTTCGATCTCGTAGTAATCGACCGCCACAGCCAGATCGCCCCAGCCTTGCTTAAGGCGCGGCGTGAAGACTGCGCCCAAGGAAAGATTGCTGCTGGTTTCAGCGGATAGGCCAGTGGCGGCGCCGCCACGCTGAATGACGGTGATGCTGCCTTTTTGTGTGAAACCGGGCGCCAGGCCTTCCGAAGCGCAGTTCGCCTTGATGTAGGCGTCCTTGCTCTCGAAGTTGTTGCACGGGTCCAAAAGAGCGTTGCCGAAACTGGAGGTGTCGCCGACGTATTGTTCATACAGGGCCGGCGCGCGATACGACGTTCCGTAGGATGCGCGGAAGTTCAGCCAGTCGTTCGTCTTCCAGAAGAGGCCCAATTTGTAGGTCGTGTCGTCGCCGTACGAATCGTAATCGGTGTACCTGTAAGACGCGGTCAGGTTCAGGTCCTGAACCATCGGCAAGTCTTTAAGCAGGGGAACGTCAATCTCACCGAAGGCCTCAATCACAGAATCATCGCCTTTGGTGATGCCTGCGGATGTATAGTTGAGGATATCGGAGGCGCGCGACGCTTCAGACGGAGTGTCTAACAGCGAGGCATGACGGTATTCGGCGCCGAAATACGCCATCACCTGTCCGGCCGGCAAGGTCCAGAGCGGTCCATCGAAGCCGGCGGCTAGGACGGTTTCTTCATACTTCGTCTTGCCGATGTCCACCGGGGCGACATAAGCGAGGAAGTCGGCCGGAACCTTGCCTTTCAGAAGGGCTGCCGAGAGGGCGGGCGCGGCGACGCAGCCCGGGTTTTTGGCGAGTTCGCGACAGACGAACCGGCCGTCGGGACCCACCACTACGTCAAGCGCTTCTGACAGCCGGCTCTTCAAATACTGCGGCTGGCGATATTCGGCGTCGGATCGGGCGAAGCTGAGATAGGCGTCATATCGCCAGCCGTCCAGGCTCGTGATGTCGCCCTTCAGGCCGACGACGTGACGCTGGAAGTCGACCGTCTGGTGCGCTGTATTCTGTTCAAGAGTGAACGCCTTGACCGCGACGTCCTTGCCCTTGCTCATGCCTTCATCGGCGCCGTAGCGGCTCCAAGACAGGCTGTTTGGAAGCAGGGGGCTGCCTACCGCATAGTCGGGGTTAAATTGCCGCGTGCCGGTTTGGTATGACTCGCGACGCGAATACATGGTCTCTAGATAAAGCTCAGCGTCGCCCAAGGCGTTGAGCCCGTAGCCGCCTTCTGCATAGAGGTTGAGGGTCTTGGTCGGCGAAATCAGAGAGCGGTTCAGCATCCGGTCGTCGAATGAATCGCGCACGTCGAGGTTGACCCCCGTGCCGCCCACGCCTTCCCATCCGACAAACCCGGTATCAACGGCCGAGTTTGGGCGCCAGCGGTTGAACTGGGTTCCCACAGCCCCGGGGGCGCCGACGCCTGTACGCGTGCCTGTGCCGATCAGATTAATCGAGGCCCCTGAGCCGTTCGTCGGAAAGCATTTGGCCTTCCCCGTGTTCGGGTCGATGTAATCGAGGCTGGCCCCTGTCTGCGGATTGCGCTGCATAAGGCGGTTGCAGAGGGTGAAGTCGCGATCCCTCAACGTCATTTCATTTCGTTCGAAATAATCAGCCGCCCCGCTCAATCGCCAGTTCGCGCCGCGCAAACCCCCTACGACGGACAGGCGGCTGCTCATGCCGGCCCCATCTGCGTCCATAGGGACATTGGCCGTGGCTTCGACGGACAAGCCTTCAAAGTTCTTGCGGGTCTGCAGATTGATGACCCCTGCGACGGCGTCCGAGCCGTAAACGGACGATGCCCCGTCCCGCAGGACTTCGACGCGTTCGATCATGGCGCTGGGCAGGACGTTGAGGTCAGCCGCCCCGACCGAGCCGCGCGTGCCTGCGGGAGAGACGCGTCGGCCGTTGAGCAGCACCAAGGTGCGAGTGGGGCTCATGCCGCGTAGGCCGATGGTGTTCACCCCGGCGCCGCCGTTGACGGTGAAGCCGGCTCGCGAATTGTCCGTCTGGGTCGCGCCTCCGGTAATGGCGGTGCCTTGGAGAACTTCGGCCGTCGAGGCGTAGCCCTGAAGCGTCGCATCCTCGCGGGTCACGACCTGAACCGGCGAGGGGGAGTTATAAACGTCGCGGCGAATGCGCGAGCCGACGACGACCACGTCCTCGACGTTGGTGGCGTGGGTCTGATCGGCATCCGCCAGGGCGGGGGCGCCGGACATCGCCAGGGCCAGGGCCGAACCGGCCATTAGGAATGACTTTTGGTACTGCATGGGTTTCTCGATCTGGTCGCTTGCGCGACGCATGGTTGACGTCTGCGTTTCAGAAGAAGCGCAGATCGAGAACGCTATTTTGCAAATAAACTACTTCAACATCAATTGTCATTGGCGATTTCAATTCGAACTAGTGATGCAAAATAGCATCTTCATGCGTAATATTACAGTATTTAGGCATGATTTTGTCTTAGCATTACTTGGAGTAAGGGCCGCTCTTCAGCGGCCCATCCCTCCTGTGCAGGGCGTGGCGGGGGTGAAGCCGTCGATCTGGGCCTGAACCTGCTTGTCCAGGGCGCGGTAGCCGTCCTGGTTCACGGTGACGCCCGCGACGGCGACGCCCTTAGCCGGGCTGTAGTAGGCGACGGTGCCCCAGAAGCCGGAGTGCCAATAGGCCTGGGCCTGCCCTTCGCCGTAAGCCATCAGCCCCATGCGGTAGTGGTCGCCGCCGGGGTGGGCGCCGGGCCGGGTCATCTCGGCCAGGGTCTCGGGCCGGGCGAAGACGCGGCCCTCGAACAGGGCGGCCATGAAGCGGGCCATGTCGCGCGCCGACATCACCAGGCCGCCGCCGCCGTACAGGTCCATGGAGGCGTCGATGCCGGTGGCCTCGCGTTCGCCCAGAAACTGGCGGGCGCGGTCCGGCGCGGTCTCCGGCGGCGGCTCCATGATCTCCCACCAGGTCGAGGCCAGGCCCAGGCGGTCCAGGCCCAGCTGGTCGCGCACGGCGACGGCCAGTGACTGTCCGGTGATCCGCTCGATCATGTCGCCCAGCAGGATGTAGCCGGTGTCGGAATAGAGGAATTTCTCGCCGGGTTCTCCCTGGGGGCCAGCGTAACTCATCGACAACCGCACCAGGTCCTCGCGCGACCAGCGCCGTTCGGGATCGCCGAACAGGGTCTGGGTGAAGCGCGGGTCCGAGCCGTGGTCATAGAGGCCCGCGCTGTGGGTCAGCAGATGACGCACCGTGATCCGACCGGTGTCGTAGCCGCGCTCCCGCAACAGGGCGTCCAACTGGGGGTCGATCAGGCCCGCGATCGGGGCCTCCAGGTCCAGCCGCTCCTGCTCCCACAAGCGCAGGGCCGTGGCGGCGGTGAAGGTCTTGGTGTTGCTGGCGATGCGCAGGGGGGTGTCGACCGTCATCGGGCGACCGGCGTCCGCGTCGGCCAGGCCGACGGCGGCGCCCCGGCCCTGGGGCAGGCAGCGCCCCTCCAGATGGACGGCGGAGGGGCGGGGCAGGGCGGCGACGGCCGCCTGCAGCTCCGCCTCGGCGGGCGAGGCGGTCAGCAGGGTCGCGGCGGCGAGGACGGCCAGGCTCATGCGAACCCCCGCTTGCGCAGCAGGGCCGCCGGATCGGCGTCGCGCCCCATCAGCATCCGATAGGTCTCGGCCGGATCGCGGCTGTTCCCGACCTTCAGGGCGATGTCATAGTAGCGGCGCGACAGCGCGGGGTCGAAGAAGCCGCCCGGCGCGGCGGCGAAGCGCTCGCCTGCGTCGGCCACCAGGGTGTCGGCCCAGAGATAGGCGTAGTAACCCGCCGAATAGCTGTCGGAGGCGAAGATGTGGCCGAACTGCGGGCTGCGATGACGCATGACCAGCTCGTCCGGCAGGCCGATCTCGGCCAGCACCGCCTTCTCGAAGGCGGCGGGGTCTGACGGCGGCGTCTCGGCGATGTGATAGCGCATGTCGACGATGGCGCTGGCCAGGAACTCGACCGTGGCGAAGCCCTGGTTGAAGTGGCGCGCGCGCTCGATCTTGTCCATCAGCTCGCTCGGCATCGGGCGGCCGGTTTCGTGATGCAGGGCGAAGCGGCCCAGGACCTGCCGGTCCGACAGCCACAGCTCCCACATCTGCGACGGGAACTCGAGGAAGTCGCCCGGCACATTGGTGCCCGAGACGGACGGATAGGCGACGTCCGAGGCCAGGCCGTGCATGCCGTGTCCGAACTCATGGAACAGGGTGGTGGCGTCGTCCCAGGAGATCAGCGCCGGACGGCCCGGCGCCGGCTTCACGAAGTTCTCGTTGTTGGAGACCACGGGGGCCACGGCGCCGGCGAAGCGCTCCTGGCTGCGGATCTGGTTCATCCAGGCGCCCGACCGCTTGCCGCTGCGGGCGAAGGGGTCGAAGTAGAAATAGCCGACGTGGCGGCCTTGCGCGTCCTTGACCTGCCAGGCGGTGACGTCGGGGTGATAGACGGGCAGGTCGGCCGCGACGATGCTCCAGCCGAAGTTGCGGCCCGCGGCCCAGAACATGGCCTCGCGCAGCTTGTCCAACTGCAGATAGGCCTTCACCTCGCCCTCATCCAGGTCGTAGCGCGCCTTGCGCACCTTCTCCTGATAATAGCGGTAGTCCCAGGGCGCGATCTTGATCCCGGCGCCTTGGCCGTCGGCCAGGGCCTGCATGTCGCGGACCTCTTCGTGGACGCGGGCGACGGCGGGACGCCAGACCTGCTCCAGCAGCGTCATGGCGCGCTCGGGCGTCTGGGCCATGGTGTTGTGCAAGCGCATGTGGGCGTGGGTCGGGTGGCCCAGCAGGCCCGCCCGCTCGTGGCGCAGCTTCAGGATGTCGGCGATCAGCGCCTTGTTGTCGTTGGCGTCGCCGTTGTCGCCGCGCATGATGAAGGCGGTCCAGACGCGGCGGCGCAGGTCGCGGTCGTCGGCGTAGGTCAGCACCGGATCGACCGAGGAGCGGGTGTTGACGATGGCCCAGCGTCCCTTAAGCCCGCGCTCCTCGGCGGCCATGGCCAGGGCGTCGATGAAGGCGTCGGGCAGGCCGCGCAGGGCCGCGCGGTCGTCGACGACGATCCAGGTCTCTTCGTCCGCCAGCAGATTGCGGCGGAAGGCGGTGAATTTCTGCGAAAGTTCCTGGCTGATCTCGCCGACCCGGATACGGGCCGCGGGCGACAGTTCGGCGCCGCCGCGGATGAAGTCGGTGCGGTGCAGCCAGACGACGCGCTGCTGCTCCGGCGTCAGGTTCGACGTCTCGCGCGTCGCCTCCACCGCCTTGATGCGGGCGTAGAGGGCGGCGTTCTGGTTGATGGCGTTGGCGTGGGCGGCGAACAGGGCTTCCAGCTCGGACTGAACGGCGCGGAACTCCGGCGTGGACAGGCTCGACGACAGGACGCTGTAGATCGTTCCTGCCCGCTCCAGCGCGCGGCCCGAGGCCTCATAGGCGGCCACGGTGTTGTCGAAGGTCGGGGCGGCCCGGTTGGCGGTGATGCGGTCGATGTTGGCCAACTGGTCCTGCATGGCCTGGACCAGGGCGGGCTTCAGGTGCTCGACCTTGACCTTGTCCCACGGCGGAACCCCGCCGTTCGGGCCGGGCCAGGGGGCATAGACCGGATTGCCGGCCAGGGCGGCGGCGTCGCGCACGAAGGTCACGCCGCCGATCGAGGCCACGCTGGGCCGGGCGGTCAGGAACAGGGAAGCGGCGGCCGAGGCGGCCAGCAGGCCGCGCCGCGACAGGGCGGGGGAAGTCGTCATCATGGTCTCCGGGTAATGGGGGCGCGATCAGGCCTTGGCCGTGCGCGTGTCGGGCGTCAGTTGTTCGAAGGTCAGCCGCCAGCGCCCCTCGGCGCGACGGAACAGGTTGATTCCCTGGCCGCCTCCGCTGAGCGGCCGGCCGTCGGCCAGGGTCCCGCTATAGCTGTAGCGGAAGGCGCAGGCGGCCGCGTCGGGGCCGTCGATCAGCCACTCGGGATCGGTCATCTGATAGACCTCGTCGGGCAGGATGGACCAGGTGCGCTCGAACCCGGCGCGCACGGCGGCGATGCCTTCCTCGCGCCGGTCCGAGAAGACGAAGACGGCGTCGGGCGCGATGACGTGGCGTTCCAGCAGGTCGAAGTCGTGGCTGTTGATCAGGCCGCGATACAGCTGGAACACCCCTTCGGCCCAGCGGTCGTCGGGGCCGCGCGCGGCGACCCGCGTGGCGGGCAGCAGGGCGGCGCCGGCCGCCATCATGAGGGCCAGACGCCGATTAAGGACGCTTTTCATCCGGCGCACCTCTGCAAGGCTTTGATGCGGGGCGCCGGGCTTGTCGACGCCTGGTTCTGGGTTTGGGCGCTGAGGCGCATCATCTCGTATCTCTGAGTGCGCGGCGCGGCGCCGAAGCGGCGCAGGGCCTGGGCGATGGGCGAGTCCGCCGGCTCGTCGCCGACGCAGAGGCGGCGTCCGCGAACGCGTGCGGCCAGGGAGGCGATGATGGCCTCGGCCGCATGGCTGCTTTCCGCCGCCACGTCGATCAGCCGGGATACGCCGCCCGAGTTTTGCTCCACGGCATAGGCGGCGATGCCCATGCCCGAGCGCCAGCCGAGCAGGGTCAGCCGGTCGCGCATGACGGCGCGCATGACGTTGGCCTCGTTGCGCTGCCAGGGGGCGGCGCTGACCCCGATATGCAGCCGACGATGAAGATCGGGCAGCAGCTCGGGTTGAAGAACCACGAGAGGATCGGCGCCCCCGCCCATGGCGGGGCTGTTGAAGCTGAGCAGGCGGCGGCGGTCGACGAAGCCGGCCGAGGCGTAGAGCCGCCGCGCACGATTGGCGGTCATGACCTCAAGGCGCGTCTCGGTCACGCCCGAACCCTCCAGAATGCGGCACTGATGCCGCATCAGCGCCAGGCCGATGCCGGTGCGCCGATGGGCGTCGATCACGCCGAAGCCGCCAATCCAGGCCTCTGTTCCGGCGGCGGCGACGAAGGACAGGCCCACGGGCAAGTCGTTCGCGACTGCGACCAGCGAGAGGCCCAGATCGACGGCCGACATGGAGATGAAGCGCTCGAGTTCGTCTTCGGTGAAGGGCAGGGGGACGGGATAGTTGGCGTAAATCTCGCGCCACAGCAGGGTCAGTTCGCCCAGCGGCAGCACGTCGGCGGGATGGAAGTCGAGCGAAGGGGGTCTCACGCCAGGGCGCTCCGGTTGTCAGATGTCGAGAATAAGGGGGGCGACGCCGTCCTGGCGGATGCGCTCCAGACGGGGAGTCTGGCCGGGGGACCAGGCTGGCAGGCGATGGGCCACGCGATAGGCCAGGGGGATGCCCGCCTCGCCCTCGGCCGGGCGCGTCGGGCGCGGCGTGGCGACGAACTCGACCTCCAGGGCGTCATGCGCGGCGACGACGACGGCGTAGCCGTGGCCGCCCAGGTCGGCGAAGGCCAGGTGCGGGGCGACCTCGGGGTTGGACGCGGCCAGGGCGTCCTCGACCCGACCGGTGGCCTTTAGCGCGTAACAGGCTCGCACGCCGTGGCGCACCGCCAGGTTCATGGCCGGCTGCACCGGCCCGCCCGCGGCCGGACGGTGCAAATAGGCGGGCGACAGCGGCCGATCTAGCGGCAGGGCCGCCTCGGCCGCCTCGAAGCTGGACGGCGTCGAGATGGAGCCGACCACGAACTCGGCCGCCGTCGGGCGATATTCGCGCGGGGGCACGTCCGGCGACAGCAGGCCGGCGAAGAAGCTGTGCCGATCCCCCACCAGGGTGGCGACATTGGTCACGCCCTCGGCCTCGAGCAAGGTCAGCAGTTCGCGCCGCTCGGCCGGATAGCCGCACCAGTCGTCCGTGCCGTAGAGGCCGTAGCCCTCGGACGGCCAGTCGGCCTCGACGCCCTCGGGCAGGTTCTGCCAGTCGGTGCGCCGGTGCAGCATGCCGACCGAATTGCCCCACAACTTCCAGCGGGCGGTCGAATCGGTCAGCCGCTCTTTCAGCCACGCCTTTTGGCGGGCGCCCAGCATGCTGCCGGGCGGGGCGTCGCGACGCGGGTTGGGCAGGTCCTGGCCGCCGAAATGGATCGTGTCGGGCGCGCCGCCGGGCAGGGCGCGACCGGCGTCCAGAGCCTCGACCGCGTCCTGGGCCGCATACCAGGGGAAGCCGCGCACGACGAAGGGGGCGGCGTCCGCCCGCTCGGCCGCCGCCTGCGAGCGGAAGGAGCGGTTGTCGGTCAGGATCAGCTCGACATTGGCGCCCCAGCGCAGGGCGCGGTTGATCAGCAGGCTGTTGATCGCCGCTTGATTGTCCGCCTGATGCGACAGGCCGTCGGCGTCGAAATCGGTCAGCGGCGCGTCCTTCACCGCCGGCGACAGGAAGCGCCTCAACCCTTCGATGTCGCCGCGCACGCGGGCGGGGATGTATTCGAACCAGGCCTGGTTGGCCGCCGCCTTCAGGCTCTGGGCCGCGCGCGAGCCGTCGTAGTTGATCTGGCTCTGCCAGCAGCGGTTCGAGAACTCATGATTGTCCCAGACGCAGATGAAAGGCCACAGGGCGCGCGCGTCCTGGATGTCGGGATCGGCCAGATAGGCCTGATAAACATGGCGATAGTCGGCCACGGTGGTCGGGACCTGGATGGTCCCGACGCGGGCGCCGGTCGGCAGGGGGCCGATCTCGCGCACCGAGCGTCCCTGCAGGGTCGCCTGGTCCTTGGGCGACCAGATCATCTCATAGATGAAGTCGCCCAGGTGCAGAACGAAACGCAGCCGTTCGGCCTCGGGTTTGCCGGCGTCCTCGGCGATCATGCGCCGGTAGGGCGTCGCGTAGCCCAGGTTGATGTTTTGGCAGCTGACGAAGGCGAAGCGGGCGGGCGCGATGTCGTCCTCGTTCGGGGCGGTGAAGGTGCGGCCCGTGCGGCTGGCCCCGCCGTCAGCGTCAATGAAGCGGTACCAGTAGGCTTGCCCCGGTTTCAGCCCGGCGACCAGCGCCCGGCAGGTCCAGTCGGCGGCTTCAAGCGGCGTGACCGAAGCTCTGGCGACGACGCGGCGGAAGCCCTCGTCCTCGGCCGCCTCGACGGTTAGGGCGCCGCCGTCCCGTCCCGCGACCGGCGGTCGGCGCGTCCACAGGATGACGCTGTCCGGCTGCGGATCGCCCGAGGCAACGCCCAGAGGGAAGCGCTCGGGCGCCGGCCGCACGGCCCGCGATCCGGCGCTGACGGGGCCGGCGAAGACCAGGGCGGCCCCGAAGGAGGCCGCGGCGGCGGCGAGGAATTCACGACGGTCGGCGATGGTCATCGAAGAGAGAAGCGTCAGGGGGTTGCGGATAAAGGCGATGCCACGAGACGGCGCAGCCCGCGTTTGTGCAGCGCGGCGGCGGCGAGCGCCTTCGCGAACGGAGATTCAAGATCGTCGGTGGTTTGCAGGCGCATCTCTGCTGTGAGCGCATAATGCTCGTGGACGGCCAGATAGGCGCTGTCGCTCCACAGGCCGTGACGGACTTCAGCTAGATCGTCGGACAAGAGGCACAGCAGATATTGAGCGGCGTCTGTGACAAGCCGCAGAATCGCGCCAGGCCAACGCTCTCCGACGTCGTCCGCCATGCGGGAATGAACGACAAGATAGCCCCCCGGCCGCAGCCTTGCGTCATCATAGGCGACCCCCAGGACGGCGACGCCGCGCGCGGCTGCCCGGGCGAAGGCAGGCGCCAGGCGCGCTTCGACCTGGGGCAGGCAGTCGAACAGCACCGTCTCTGTCGCGGCGTCGATCATAGCCTCGGCCTGGGCCCAGACCTGATCCGGCGAACGAAGGTGGTAGAGCCGATGTTCTGGCTCGGGCGCCCTGAGCCGGGCCAAGGCCTCGGCAGCGACCTGAGTCTGGTTCGCGAAGCGGTTGCTGAGCGCCGTGATCAGCTGATCCGGAGCCACCGCCCGAAACGCGCGGGGCTCGCCGCCGTCATCGATGACGGCGCCCTTCTGCACCAGCGTCGATAGCGCCTTGTAGGTATTGGCCTGCGCCTTACCGATGCCCTGAGCGATCCGATAGCCGGTCGACGGCCCGGCGCGCTGCAGCTCGCAATAGGCGAGCGCTTCGGTTTCGGTGAAGCCCAGGGGCATGAGGGTCTCTTCAGGCGACATGAACATAAGCCTAGTTGCGTTAGCTGCTATGGGAAGTGAAATCGGCGTAATGTCGCCGACACAATTTCATCATTACAGATTTCTCATTTGACGACTAGTCGATGCTACTAGTCATTATCGCCGAATGAAGATTTGCGCTCTCCTCCTGTCCGCCGCGGTCCTGGCGACCGCCGTCCCTGCGCTTGCGGAAGCGTCCCCGTCCGCCGAGGCCTTGCTGAAGCGCCATGCCGCCTGGCGCGGCGGCAGCGCCTTGGACGGCCTGACGGGGCTCAGCTTGTTTGGAACGGTGACCACCGCGGGCCTGCAGGGCGTAACGCGGGCTTGGCTCGCCGTCGGCCCGGATGGCGTACGACGCTATCGGCAAGCGGATGAGCTGGGGCCGGTGCATGAAGAAACGGGCGCCACCGAGCTCGGGGGCTGGAGCCGCACAATGAGCGGCCAGATCGAGACCCTGTCGCGCGAGCAGGCCGATGAGGCGTTGAACGCCGCAGCCCTGATGCTGGGCCAGCTGCCGCGCGGCGCGCGTCCCAGAGTAGGCGCGGCTGAGGATGTGGACGGGCGGGCCTGTGTGCCCGTAGCGGCTGACGCCGGGCGTCAGCTTTACGAGTTGCTCATCGATAGCATGGACGGCGCCCTGTGCGGCGTGCGCATCAGTGCGCCCGGCGAGAGCCGAACCGTCCTCTATTCCGATTGGCGCTGGGTCGACGGCGTACGTATGCCCTTCCATCAGGCGGTGGACGACAGCGACGATAATAATGACGGCCACATTGCGATCGACAGATTGACGGTGAACCCGGCGCTGGACGACGCCGTCTTCGCCCGGCCTGCGGCCGTGCAGGTGGTCCGCTTCGATCCCGGCCGCACGGACAGCGGGTGGCTGGATTTCGAGTTGTTCTCGCAGCGCCGCCTTTTCATCCCCGTGATCATCCAGGGCCAGACGGTCGACGCCATGCTCGACAGCGGGGCGGAGGTTACGGTCGTTGATCGCGCCTTCGCCGAGAAGATCGGGCTGGTCGGTCAGGGCGGGGTCACCGCCATCGGCACCGGAGGCAGCGAGACGGTCTCTATCGCGCCCGGCTTCGACGTGCGTCTGGGCGGGGCGGAGTTGAAGGGCGTGACCGTGGCGGTCATGGACCTGTCGCCGATCACCCAGGCTCTGGGCCGCCCCGTCCCGGTTCTGCTGGGCAAGGAGATGATGAACCAGGCGATCACCGACATCGACTTCGCCGCGCGGCGAATTCGTCTGGTGGCGCCCGACGCCTTCGCGCCGCCGCCGGGCACGATCGAACTGCCCTTGACGCCGGTCAACGGCCTGCGCGCCCTGCCTGTGGTCATCGAGGACGGCCCGACCGTCATGGCGATGTTCGACCTGGGCAACGGTACGCCGCTCGCCCTGTTTCCGGGCTACGCCGCCGAGGCGCGGTTGACGGAGGGACGGCGGGTCTCGGCCGTCATGGCGGGCGGGGTTGGCGGCGCGGCGCCGGCGGTTCTGTTCAACCTGAACAGCCTCAGCATAGGCGGTCATGTGTTCGAGAGCGTGCCGGCGACTGTGCGCGGCGAAGGCGTGTGGGCGCGCGAAGACGCGGCGGCGAACGTCGGCATGCCGATCCTGTCGCGTTTTCGCCTGATGATCGACTTCGGCGGCGACCGGCTGTTCCTGCTGCCGGGGCCGGACATGGCCAGGCCGCTGGCGCGCGATCGCTCGGGCTTGAACACCATCGTGCGCGACGGCAAGCGCATCGTCCGCTTCGTCGCGCCGGGCTCTCCGGGCGAGGCGGGCGGATGGAGGGCGGGCGACGTCATCGTCGACATCGACGGCGGAGGCATCGACCCCGAGAACCACTGGGGCGAGGCCGCGGCCGGGCGCACCGTGACCTTGACGCTGGAGGGCGGGGAGCGCCGCGCCCTGACCCTGGCCGACTATTTCTGACGCTTCGGCGCCGCACCCGACAGAACCGGATCCAACCGGGAGGAAACCGTGAAGATGAACCTGCGCACCGTCCTTGCCGCCGCCTCGGCGCTCAGCCTGCTGACCGCCTGCTCCAGCCCCGACGCGGGCCGGGCCGAGCGTAAGGCTCCCGTCTATGGGACGTTCGGCTTCGACGCCGCGGGCATGGATCTGACGGTGCGGCCCGGCGACGACTTCTTCGCCTTCGCCAACGGCGGCTGGGTCAAGACGACCGAGATTCCGGCCGACCGCTCGGTGTGGAACACCTTCGGCGTCCTGGCCGAGAAGGCCGACGGCCGGGTGCTGGAGCTGATCACCCAGGCGCGGGCCGGCAACGACAAGGACGCCGCCAAGGTGGCCGACTTCTACGCCAGCCTGATGGATGCGGCGGCGGCCGAGGCCAAGGGCGTCCAGCCGATCCAGGCCGAGCTGGCGCGCATCGCCGCCCTGAACGACCGCCGCGGCCTGTCGGCCTATCTGGGCGGGGTGATGCGGGCCGATGTCGATCCGCTGAACGCCACCAACTACTACACCGACCGGCCGCTGGGCCTGTGGGTGGCCCAGGATCTGGACGAGCCCGAACGCTACGCCCCCTATCTGATGCAGGGCGGGCTGGGGATGCCGGACCGCGACTACTACCTGGACCCGGCCCCGCGCTTCGCCGATCTGCGCCGCCAGTATCAGGCCCATGTGGCCGCGACCCTGCGCCTGGCGGGCCTCGACAAGGCCGACGAGCGCGCCGCCCGCGTCATGGCGCTGGAGACCCGCATCGCCCGCAGCCACTGGAGCCAGCTGGACACCGGCGACGTGCAGAAGGCGAACAACACCTGGACCAAGGCCCAGTTCGCCCAGCGCGCGCCGGGCTTGGACTGGGACGCCTTCTTCGCCGCCGCGGGCCTGGCCCAGCCGCAGACGATCAAGGTCTGGCAGACCGACGCCGTGACCGGACTGTCGGCGCTGGCCGCCTCCGAGCCGATGGAGGCATGGCGCGACTACCTGGCCTTCCACGCCGTCGACCGCGCCGCGCCCTGGCTGGCCAAGGCCTTCGTCGACCAGCATTTCGCCTTCCACGGCCAGGCCCTGTCGGGCACGCCGCAGCAGTCGCCGCGCTGGAAGAAGGCGGTGGCGGCCACCAACGGCGCGCTGGGCGACGCCGTGGGCCGGATGTACGTCGCCCGCTACTTCCCGCCCGAGGCCAAGGCCGAAGTCGAGGCCATGGTGACCAACATCAAGGCCGCCTTCGCCCGCCGCATCGAGGGGCTGGAGTGGATGTCGCCCGAAACCAAGGCCGAGGCCCAGGCCAAGCTGAAGTCCATGCGCGTCGGCGTCGGCTATCCTGACAAATGGCGCGACTATTCCGGCCTGACGGTGCGGGCCGACGACGCCTTCGGCAATCTCGAGCGGTCGAGCCTGCTCGAATACCGCCGCCAGCTGGCCAAGCTGGGCCAGCCGGTCGATCGCGGCGAGTGGTTCATGGTCCCGCAGGAGGTGAACGCCCTGTTCGCCCCCTCGCAGAACTCCATCATCTTCCCAGCCGCCATCCTCGAGCCGACCTTCTTCGACCCGAACGCCGACCCGGCGGTCAACTACGGCGCCATCGGCGGGGTGATCGGCCATGAGATCACCCACGGGTTCGACAACCTGGGCTCTCAGTTCGACGCGCGCGGGCGGCTGCGCGACTGGTGGACGGCCTCTGACAAGGCGCGCTTCACCGCCGCCACCGACCTGCTGATCGCCCAGTACGACGCCTACAAGCCCTTCCCCGACGCTTCGGTGAACGGGCGGCTGACCCTGGGCGAGAACATCGCCGACGTGGCGGGCCTGTCAGCGGCCTACGACGCCTGGAAGCTGTCGCTGAAGGGCGCCGAGGCGCCGGTGCTGGACGGCTTCACCGGCGACCAGCGCTTCTTCCTGGGCTGGGCCCAGAACTACCGCAGCCGCTACCGCGACGCGGCCCTGCGCCGCCGCCTGCTGACCGACGTGCACGCGCCTGGCCCCTATCGAGCCGACGCCGCGCGCAATCTGGACGCCTGGTACGCCGCCTTCGACGTCCAGCCGGGCGAGGCCTTGCACCTGCCGCCCGCCAAGCGCGTGCCGGTGTGGTGAGCGGAAGCTGAAACGAGAAAGAGGGGGAGAGTACTCATGATTGACGCAAGGCGCATAAACCGGCGCGGCGTGCTGGCGGCGGGCTCAGGCCTGGCGCTGGCGGCCGCCGCCGGCCCGGTCTGGGCGGGGGCGAAGGACGCGGACGCGCGGCTGGACGCAATGCTGGACGCCCAGCTTCAGGCCTGGTTGGACCGGGCTCCCGAACTGGTGACGGGCCTAGGCCTGGACGTCGGCGCGCGCGCGGCCCAGCGCTTCAAGCTGGCCGACCGATCGCAGGCCGCGGCCGTGGCGGGCCGTGACAAGGCGGCGGCCGACCTGGCCGCCGTGCGCGCGGTCGATCCGGCGTCCCTCTCCCCCGAGGCTCGCTTGAGCCGCGACATCGCCGTGTTCCAGCTGGAGTGCACGGCGGCCTATCGGGCCTTCCCCTTCCACAAGTCCGAAGGCTGGCGCGAAGGCCCCTACATCGTCAGCCAGATCGGCGGCGTCTATTCCATGACGCCGGACTTCCTGGACGCCCAGCATCCGGTGAAGACGGCCCAGGACGTCGACGCCGCCCTGTCGCGCATGGCCGCCTTCGCCAAGGCCCTGGATCAGGACACCGACCGGGCCGAGGCCAACGCCGCCGCCGGCATCGTGCCGCCCGACTTCCTGCTGGACGGCGCCCTGGCCCAGTTGAAGGCCCTGCGCGACGGCCAGGCCAAGGACAAGGCCATGATCCGCTCTCTGACGCGCCGCGCGCGCGAACAGGGGCTGGACGATCCCGAGGCGGCGGCCGTCGCCCTGTTCGAGGGGCCTATCCGCCAGGCCCTGACGCGCCAGATCGCGGCCCTGGAGCGCCACCGCGCCCGCGCCGTCCACGACGCCGGGATCGGCTCGCGCCTGCCGGACCCCGAGGCCTATTATGCGCTGAACCTGAAGACCTACACGACCACGGCCTATTCGGCGGACGAGATCCACCGCATCGGCCGCGATCAGGTGGCCGAGCTGACCGGCCGCCTCGACGGCCTGCTGAAGGCTCAGGGCTACACCAAGGGCACGGTGGGCGAGCGGGTCGCCGCCCTGAACCGCGAGCCGCGCTTCCTGTTCGGCAATACGGACGCCGGGCGCGCCGAGCTTCTGGCCTATCTGGAAACCGAGATGGCCCGGGTCCGGGCCCGCATGCCCGAAGTGTTCGCCACCGTGCCGCGGGGCGGCTTCGAGATCCGCCGCATCCCCGTCGAGATCGAGGGCGGAGCGCCGGGCGGCTACGCCTCGGCGGGCAGCCTGGATGGGACGCGGCCGGGCATCTACTACATCAACCTGAAGGACACGGCGGACTGGCCGCGCTGGAGCCTGAAGACCCTGACCTATCACGAGGCGGCGCCCGGCCACCTGTTCCAGGGCGCCCTGGCGCGCGAGGCGGGGGATTTGCCGCTCTATCGCCGTCTGACCGGCTTCTCGGCCTATTCCGAGGGTTGGGGCCTCTACGCCGAGCGGCTGGCCGACGAGATGGGCTTCTACGACGACGATCCCTTCGGCCGCATCGGCTATCTGCAGAGCTTCCTGTTCCGCGCCGCGCGCCTGGTGGTCGACACCGGCCTGCACGCCAAGGGCTGGAGCCGCGAGGAGGCGATCCGCTACATGATCGCCACCGCCGCCGAGCCCGAGAACCGCGCCGCGCGCGAGATCGAACGCTACTGCGCCGCCCCGGGCCAGGCCTGCGCCTACAAGCTGGGCGAGATCGAGATCGCCCGCCTGCGGGCCGAAGCCGAGCGCCGTCCCGGCTTCTCGCTCAAGACCTTCCACGACCGCGTCGTGATGTCCGGACCGATGCCCATGACGGTGCTGGCGTCGCACCTCACCGCATCAACGTGAGCTGAAGAGCTCTACATTAGCAAAGGATCGACTTGATGAGAGTACTGCTCGCAGGAGCGGCCGCCGCCGCGCTTCTGGCGCCTGCCGCCGCCTTGGCTCAGGACGGACATGATCACGCCTGCATTGACCAGGCGTGCAGCGTCTTCGAATTATTCCAGACCCCGGCGGCGCAAGGCGGCGCCTCGGGCTGGCAGGGAACCGAGGCGCCGAAATACGGGACCTGGGGCTTCGACCTCAACGGCCGCGACACCTCGGTCGATCCCGGCGACAACTTCTTCCGCTACGCTAACGGCGCGGCGGTTGATCAACTGACCATCCCCTCGGACCGCACCTCTTACGGCTCGTTCGCCCTGCTGCGCGAACTGTCCGACAACCGCATGAAGAAGCTGGTCACGGATCTGGCCGCGCGCACCGACCTGGCCCCTGGCTCGGACGAGCAGAAGATCGCCGACGCCTACCGCGCCTTCATCGACGAGGCCCGCATCGAGGCGCTGGGCGCCCAGCCGCTGGCCCCCTATCTGGCCGCTATCCGCGCCGCCGACACCCATGAGAAGATCGCCGCCTACATGGGCCAGACGCAGGGCCGCGTGGGCGGCTCCTTCTTCGGCACCGGGATCACCATCGACCAGAAGAACCCGACCCGCTACGCCGTGACGACGGGCCAGGGCGGCTTGGGGTTGCCCAACCGGGACTACTATCTGGACGCCCGGTTCGCCGACAAGAAGGAGAAGTATCAGGCCTATATCGAGCGGCTGCTGACCCACATCGGCTGGGCTGACCCGGCCGGTTCGGCCGCCGCCGTCGTCGCCCTGGAAGATCGGATCGCCCAGGCCCACTGGACCCCGATCGAGAACCGCAATCGCGACAAGACCTATAATGAATACTCGATCCAGGCCCTGGCCGCCGATGCGCCGGGCTTTGACTGGAACGGCTATTTCAACGCCGCCGGCCTGGGCTCGATCGACCGCCTGATCGTGCGTCAGAACACGGCCATGCCCAAGATCGCCGCCGTCTTCGCTCAGACGCCGGTGGCCACCCTTCAGGCCCGGCAGGCGTTCCACACTGCGGACGCGGCCGCTCCCTATCTTTCGCAGCGCTTTGCCGACGCTCACTGGGAGTTTCGGTATAGGGATCTGGACGGGCAACCGGAGCAAAGCAGCCGCGAGAAGCGCGCCATCAGCTTCGCCGAAGGCGCCCTGGGCGAGGCGGCGGGTCGTCTGTACGTCGCCGAATACTTCCCGGCCGAATCCAAGGCCAAGATGGAAGAGCTGGTCGCCAACCTTCGCACCGCCCTGTCGCACCGCATCGACAACCTGACCTGGATGGGCGCCGAGACCAAGGCGGCGGCTCAGGAGAAGCTGCAGAAATTCACCGTCAAGATCGGCTACCCGAACAAATGGCGAGACTATTCGGGCCTGGAGATCAAGGCCGACGACCTGTTCGGCAATGCTCAGAGGCTGGCGCGCTTCGAATGGCAAGACGACGTATCGAGGCTGGGCCGGCCCGTGGATAAGGAGGAATGGGGAATGACTCCCCAGACGGTGAACGCCTATTACAGCTCAGTGAACAACGAAATCGCCTTCCCCGCGGCGATCCTGCAGCCGCCCTTCTTCGACCCGGACGCGGACCCGGCCGTCAACTACGGCGGCATCGGCGGCGTCATCGGTCACGAGATCGGCCACGGCTTCGACGACCAGGGCTCCAAGTCTGACGGCGACGGCGTTTTGCGCAACTGGTGGACGGACGAGGACAAGGCCAATTTCGATAGTCTGACCGCGCGCCTGGGCGCCCAGTATGACGAGTTCGAGCCTCTGCCGGGTTTCCACATTCAGGGCAGCCTGACCATGGGCGAGAACATCGGCGACGCCGCCGGCACGGCCGTCGGGCTTGAGGCCTACCACCTGTCGCTGAAGGGCCAGCCGGCGCCGGTGATCGACGGCGTCACCGGCGACCAGCGGTTCTTCTACGGTTGGGCTCAGGTCTGGCAATCGAAGTATCGCGAGGATGCGCTGAAGAACCAGATCGCGCGGGGGCCGCATAGTCCGCCCGAGTATCGTGTCATCGGATCCGTTAGAAACGTCGACGCCTGGTATGATGCTTTCAAAGTCAAATCCGGCACGCGCTTCTACCTTAAACCGGCCGATCGCGTAAGAATTTGGTGATTACATAGCTCGCTAGTCATTACGAGCAGACTAGCCGTGAGGGGCGCTTCGATCCGTCATCGGAACATGCCCTGCACGGCTAGTCAGGAACCTGATTTCCGTGATGTGAGGTCGCCGGTGTCGCCGGGACTCTGGATATGCGGCAGTTTCTTTGGGCGATTACGCTCTGCGTAGCCTATGAACCACCGCCGCGGCCTCGCCCCAAGTAAACTCAGATGGGTAATTCGGGGGGGGGCAGGAAAAGTTCAATAAAAACAACGTGCGTGGCGGACAGGGTGGGATTCGAACCCACGGTAGGCTTCCACCTACGGCGGTTTTCAAGACCGCTGCCTTAAACCACTCGGCCACCTGTCCAGCGCGACTCGGCGCGCTCGCGTGCATAGCCGTAAAGCTGTCCGCAATCCAAGCGGAAAGCGCGTCAGGCCGGCCTCGCGGCTCGTGTGGAGCGGGTGACCAGCCAGATGCCGCCGCAGACCAGGATCAGCGCGATCAGATAGCTCCATTTGAACATCGACTCGCCCAGGAAGGCGGCGGACAGCGTCACGCCGAAGACGGGAATCAGGAAGTTGAAGGCCGCGATCAGGCCGACCGGATGGTGCTTCATCAGCACGCTCCATACGGCGAAGGCGATCGATGACAACAGCGCCAGATAGAGCAACAGCGCGGCCGAGGCGGCGTTCAGCGCCTCCAGATGGCCGCCCGCCGCCCACCCGGCGCCGGTCAGGGCGGCGCCGCCGATGAACAGCTGCCAGCCCGTCATGATCATGGGATCCAACTGGCGCGAGACGCGCTTGCCGTAGATTGAGGCCGCCGCCAGCACAAAGGCGGCGATGACGATGAAGCCCTCGCCCAGCAGGCTGAAGTCGAACCCCAGGCCGGCCCCGCCCAGATTGACGACGACCACGCCCAGAAAGCCGATCAGGCAGCCGAGCGCCTTTCGCCCGTTGAGGCGGTCGTCAGCATACAGATAGTGGGCCAGAACCACGCTGAAGAAGACGCTGGTGGAGTTCATGATCGACGACTTCACGCCGGTCGCGTGCGCAAGGCCGATATAGAAGAATACGTACTGGATCGCCGTCTGCGTCAGGCCCAGCAGGGCGACCTGCGCCGTCTGGCGTGGCTCAAGCCTCAGCACGGGCCTCTTCAACGCCGCGGCGACGAACAACAGGATCAGTCCCGCCAGGGTGAACCGCCACCCGGCGAAAAGCAACTGGCTGGCGATATCGTCTTTCGCGATGTGCAGTAGGGCGTAGCCGCCCTTCACCGCGGGAAAGGCGCTGCCCCACAACGCGCAGCACAAAGTAGCGAGAATGAAGACGCCGGAACGGGTCTGATACAGCGATGGGGTCAAGATCGGCTTCAGCAAGCGGAGGGAAGAAGACGCACGACGTTCCGCCGCGCTCATAGGCGCAAACGCGACGTTAACCAAACCGGAAACCGTTCGGCCGCATAAGCAAGGTCTGTCAGTCGGTCGGAGTGCGTTGAACCATGTGGGCCAGGATCCTGAGAGCGGCGGTCGTCGCCGCCGCCTTTTCGACCCTGGCGGCGTGCGCCAGCCTGGGCGGAGGGCGCGAGGCGCCGCTGAAGCCGCCTGTCGTCACGGACCCTGCGCCGATCGTGTCGGGGACCATGCGGCCCTATCAGATCCGCGGTCGCTGGTATCACCCGAAGGAACAGCCCAACTATGACGAGGTGGGTCAGGCCTCGTGGTACGGCTCCTATCACCACGGCCGCTCGACCTCGACGGGCGAGCGTTTCGACATGAACGGCCTGACGGCGGCTCACAAGACCTTGCCGCTGCCCAGTCTCGTCGAGGTCACCAACCGGGCGAACGGGCGTCGGGTGATCCTGCGCGTCAACGATCGCGGCCCCTTCGTCGACGGGCGAATCATCGACCTGTCGCGCGGGGCGGCTGAGGAATTGGGCCTGCTGAATCAGGGCGTGGGCGAAGTGCGGGTCCGCTATGTCGGCCGGGCCCCGCGTCAGGGCGGCGGGACGCCGATGCAGCGCGCAGAGGCGACGCCGGCCGGCGCCGACTCCGCGCCGAGCCGAGACGCGGGACCGCGCCCTTATTATGAAGTCGCGACGGCGCCGCCACCCGCACAGGCGCCTGCGCCTCAGCCTGTTCCGTCTTACGCTGCTCCTGCCGCCGCCTATTGGGTGCAGGCCGGGGCCTATTCGGATCGGCGCGGCGCGGATCAGGTCGCGCGCCGCCTCGGCGACCGAGCCTCCATCCAGAACCTCGATCGAGACGGCCGGACCCTGTTTCGCGTCATCGTCGGACCCTGGCCCGATGCGACGGCGGCGGAGCGCGCGCGTCAGGCCGTGATTGCGCGCGGTTTCAGCGACGCCCTGTTGATAGGCGGCTGACGGGTCTTGCGTCCGCCGCGCGGGTCGCCATTGTGCGCGGGTGCAGCGAGGCAGATTCATCACGTTCGAAGGCGGCGAAGGCGCCGGCAAGACCACACAGGCGCGCCTGCTGGTCGAGCGGCTGCGCGCCGCTGGGCTGGACGTCGTTCAGACGCGGGAGCCGGGAGGCTCGCCGGGGGCTGAGGAAATCCGCAACATCGCCGTCTCGGGCGAGGCTGACCGCTGGTCCGCGCGCACCGAGACCCTGCTGATGTACGCTGCCCGATCCGACCATCTGGAGCGCACGATCCGCCCCGCGCTGGAAGCCGGGCGCTGGGTGGTGTGCGATCGCTTCGCCGATTCGAGCCGCGTCTATCAGGGCGCAGGCGGCGGCGCGCCTGAAAGCCTGATCGAGGCGCTGGACGCAGCCGTGGTCGACGGCGACCAACCCGACCTGACCCTTGTGTTCGACCTGCCGGTGGATGTGGGGCTGGAGCGCGCCTTCGGTCGCGGCCTGTTCGAGACGCGCTTTGAATCCAAGGGCATGGCCTTCCATCAAAAGCTCCGCGAAGGCTTTCTGGACGTGGCTGAGCGCCACCCCGACCGCTGCGTCGTCATCGACGCGACGGGCGAGGTCGATGAGGTGTCGCAACGCCTCTGGACGGTGGTGGAGGCGCGGCTGCTTTGAGCGAGCATCCGCGCGACCGGTTCGATCTGATCGCCGACCTCAAGGCCGAAGAGGCTTTTCTGGACGCGCTGGACCGTGGCCGTCTGCACCACGCCTGGCTTCTGTGCGGGGTCGAGGGATCGGGCAAGGCCAGCTTCGCCTATCGCGCCGCGCGGCGTCTGCTGGGCGCGGCGCCGGATCTTTCCCGCGGGCCGCTGGGCGCCGCGCCGCACGATCCCGTCAGTCGTCTGGTTTCGGCTCAGTCGCACCCTGATCTGCTGGTGCTTGAGCGTCTGGTCGAGGGCGGTAAGCAGAAGAAGTCGATCTCGGTCGAGCAGGCGCGCGACCTGCCGGAATTCTTCGCCAAGAGCCCGTCCCAGGCGCGGCATCGGGTGGCGATCATCGACGCTGCAGACGACCTGAACGTCAATGCCGCCAACGCCTTGCTGAAGATTCTTGAGGAGCCGCCTGAAAGCGGCGTTCTGTTCCTGGTGACGCACGCGCCGGGCCGTTTGCTGGCCACTATCCGTTCGCGGTGTCGTCGTCTCAGCTTTCCGGTCTGGCCGGAACATCGTCTGGCGGAGTTGGTCCAGCGACGCACCGGCGTGTCGCCATCCGAGGCGGACGAGGCGGCGCGCATGGCCGGTGGCTCGCCGGGCGCCGCGCTGGATCTAGCGTCCGGCGCCATGTCCGAAACGGATCGTCTGGCGCGCAGCTGGGTCGAAGGCGGCGATGTGGACCGCGCTGAACAACTGGCCGTGGCTGACGGCTTTCGCGGCGCCGAAGGGCAGGCGCGGTTCGACGCCTTGATGGATCGGCTGATCGCGGCGGTGAAGCGGCGCGCGGTCGAGACCGGCGGGCGCGAGGGCGCGCTGTGGGCTGAACTGTGGGGGCGGCTGTCGGAACTGCCGGACCGCGCGGCGGGCCTGAATATGGACAAGGGGGATGTGCTGGCCGGAGCTCTGGCCGACATCGCCCGCGTCAAGGCATCAGTATAAGGGCGTTCACCTGAAATGATCATCGACAGTCACGTCAATCTTCACGCGCCCCAGTTCGATGAAGACCGCGACGCCGTGATCGCGCGCGCGCGCGAGGCGGGCGTGCGGCTGATGGTCGAGATTTCGGACAAGCTGTCGACCTTTGATGCGACCCATGCGCTGGCCATGAACAACGCCGACATCTGGTGCACGGTCGGGGTGCATCCGCATGAAGCCAAGGACTATGCCGATCTGACGGCCGATCATCTGGTGGAGTTGGCGCAGCGCCCGCGCGTCATAGGCGTCGGCGAGTGCGGGCTGGACTTCCACTACGATCTCAGCCCCCGCGATGTGCAGGCGGCGGTCTTCCGCCAGCATATCGAGGCGGCGCGCCGCACCGGGCTGCCGCTGGTCATCCATACCCGTGAAGCCGACGAGGTCATGGCCGACATCCTGCGCGAAGAACATGGGCGGGCGCCGTTCAAATTCCTCATGCACTGCTACACCAGCGGCATGGAGCTGGCTGAACTGGCTATGGAATTGGGCGGGTGGTTCTCTGTTTCCGGCATCGCTACCTTCAAGGCGGCCGAAGAGGTGAGGGCGGTGATCCGGCGGATGCCCGAAGACCGCATCATCGTCGAGACGGACTGCCCCTATCTGGCGCCCATCCCGCATCGGGGCCGCCGCAACGAGCCCGCCTATGTCGGCCTGGTGCTGGCCAAGCTGGCCGAGATTCGCGGGTGGTCTCCGGAACAGGCGGATCGTCTGACGACCGACGCCTTCTTCAATCTGTTCGACCGTATCCCCCGGCCCGCCGAATGAGAGAGCTGGAGGTCGTCATCCTGGGGTGCGGTTCGTCGGGCGGGGTGCCGCGCGGCGACGGCGACTGGGGCGACTGTGATCCGGCCGAGCCGCGCAACCGGCGCACCCGCTGCTCCATGCTGGCGCGTCTTCATGGCCCGGATGGCGTCACTAGCGTGATCATCGACACCTCGCCGGACTTCCGCCAGCAGATGCTGGTGGCGGAAGTCAAGCATATCGACGGCGTCCTCTACACCCACGACCATGCGGACCAGACCCACGGCATCGACGATCTGCGGGTTTTCGCCCACGCGCGAGGCCGCATTCCCGCCTGGATGGATGAGCCGACCCATGCGGCGCTGACGCGGCGGTTTGACTACATTTTCGAGAGCCAGCACGGTTATCCGGCCATCGTCGAGGCGCGGCCGCTTCCGCCGCACGGCCGTCAATGGAGCGTGCCTGGGCCAGGCGGCGACCTGCCGGTGGCGACGTTCGATCAGGCGCACGGCCCGATCCGATCGGTCGGCTACAGGATCGGCGGCGTGGTCTATTCCAGCGACGTCTCAGACCTCGATGATGAGGCGCTGGAAGCGGTGCGCGGGGCTGACCTGTGGATACTGGACGCTCTTCGCTATACGCCCCATCCGACCCACGCCCATGTCGATAAGGCGCTGGACTGGATCGCGCGAGCGCGAGTGAAGCAGGCCGTCCTAACCAATCTGCACATTGACCTGGATTATCAGCGGTTGAAGCGAGAGCTTCCGACCAATGTCGATGTCGCTTATGACGGTTGGCGTAGCCGAATCTTGCTGGACGAGGCTCAGGCTGGGGAGTGACGCTCGCCTGTCCATGCAAGAATATGTGATGTGCCACAGGGGTTTTATCGGCTATTCGCTCCGGCTGAGCTGCGGGCGGTGGGGCCCTCCATTGGTGTAACGGCGGCGTTGGGGGATTCTGCGCCGCGAACCTGGACGACTGTATGAAACGTATTTTCGCTTACCTCATCGTCGGGGCTATGGTCCTCGGCGTTGTGACGGGCTGGGGCCTGAATAAATTTCTGACGGCGGATCAGGCTTCGGCCGCCGCGTCGAACCTCAATCTCATCACCGACATCTTTCTGCGTCTGATCAAGATGATCATCGCGCCGTTGGTGTTCACCACCCTTGTGGCGGGCATCGCCCATATGGAGGACGCCGCCTCGGTCGGGCGGATCGGCGTCAAGACCATGACCTGGTTCATCGGCGCCTCGATCGTGTCGCTGGTGCTGGGCCTGGTGATGGTCCAACTGCTGCAGCCGGGCGCGAACATGCACCTGCCCGAGGCGGTGGCTGCGACGGCCCCGGCGGCCTCGACCGACGCCTTCTCGTTGCACGGCTTCATCGCCCACCTGGTGCCGACCTCGATCTTCGACGCCATGGCCAGGAACGAGATCCTGCAGATCGTCGTCTTCTCGGTCTTCGTCGGCACGGCGGTCGCCGCCCTCGACGACAAGGCGCCGGCGGTGCTGCACCTGGTCGAACAGGCCGCCAGCATCATGCTGAAGGTGACCGAGTTCGTGATGAAGCTGGCGCCGTTCGCCATCTTCGCCGCCCTGGCCTCGACCATCGCCACCCAGGGGCTGGAGATGTTGGGCACCTACGCCAAGTTCGTGCTGGGCTTCTATGGTTCGATGGGCGTGCTGTGGGGCCTGCTGTTCGTGGCGGGCGCCGTGGTGCTGGGCAAGCGGGTGATCCCGCTGTTCCAGGCCATCCGCACCCCGACGCTGCTGGCCTTCTCGACGGCCAGCTCGGAAGCCGCCTACCCGCGCATCCTTGAGGCCCTGCCCAAGGTCGGCGTGCGCCGCCGCATCGTCAGCTTCGTCCTGCCGCTGGGCTATTCGTTCAACCTGGACGGGTCGATGCTCTACTGCACCTTCGGCACCATGTTCATCATGCAGGCCCACGGCGTGCATCTGAGCGTGTCGCAGCAGATCTTCATGCTCTTGCTGCTGATGGTGACGTCCAAGGGCATTGCGGGTATTCCGCGCGCCTCGCTGGTGGTGATCATGGCCACCCTGACCTACTTCGGCCTGCCTGAGGCGTGGATCGCCATTGTGCTGGGCGTCGACCACCTGCTCGACATGGGGCGCTCGGCCACCAACGTCGTCGGCAACTCCGTCGCCGCCGCAGTGGTCGCCAAGTGGGAAGGCGAGCTGGACGACATCCCTGCAGCGGACAGCGCGGACGGCGAGCCGCAGCCCGCCGCCGTCTGACGTCGGTTCGGTCCAACAAGAAGCAGGGCGTGGAGAGATCATCTCCACGCCCTTTTTCTTGGGTGTAAGGCCGGAGCCCGCCATGCCGGGCCGGGCGTTGCTGTTGACCTGAACCGCGCGCGGCCCTACTGCGGCGGTCGCGTCAGGTTCCCCTCGACGGGGGATTAAAAGGGAACGGAGTGTGAAACTCCGGCTGTTCCCGCAACTGTAAGCGGTTAGCCCGCGCGTCAAACGCCACTGGCGGCTCGAGAGGTCACGACCTCATCGACTGCTGGGAAGGCGACGCGCACCGGCCTTGATCCGCGAGCCAGGAGACCTGCCTGTCGCCGTCGTTCTCCGCGCGGTCGGGATGTGCCGGGCGGTCGAGGCAACTCGTGTGACGACAGTCGTAAACCAGCCGCGTCAGCGGCCGCTTTCGCTCATCCGGGCGAGGGTCGGTCCGGCGCGGCGTCGTCATATGGAGACCCGGAATGAACCGGACCGCATTCGCCGCCCTGGCCGCCGCCAGCCTTCTGGCCGCCGCCCCTTCTTTCGCCGCTGAAGCGCTCGATCAGCAAGCCGCCGCCCCCGATGTCGCGGGCCGCGCCGGCGCCACCGCCGTCGAGGACGTGGTCGTCACCGCCAACCGCTCGGCTCAGCCGATCGAGCGTGTCGGCGCTTCGGTCGCCGTCCTGACCCAGGCCGCCATTGAAGCGCGCCAGACGACCGCCGTGGCCGAGCTTCTGGCGCAGACGCCGGGCGTCAGCTACAGCCGCAACGGCGGCGTGGGCGCGGCCAACAGCCTGTATATCCGCGGCGCCGAGGGCCACCACACCGTCGTCCTGATCGACGGGGTCAAGCTGAACGACCCGTCCTCGACCCAGGGCGGCTTCAACTTCGGCAATCTGCTGGTCGGCGACGCGGCCCGCATCGAGGTTCTGCGCGGGGCCCAGTCGACCCTGTGGGGCAGTCAGGCCATCGGCGGCGTGGTGAACATCGTCACGACCGAGCCGACAGAAGCCTTCCAGGGCGGCCTGGACGCAGAAGCCGGCGCGCGCGGCACGACCTATTTCCGCGGCGGCGTGAGCGGCGCCAATGAGCGACTGAGCTGGCGCCTGGCGGCCAGCCGCTACGCCACCGACGGCTTCTCGGCCTATGCCACGGGAACCGAAGACGACGGCTACGACAATACCGGCCTGTCGGGACGGTTGAATCTGAAGATCACCGACGCCGTGTCGCTGGACCTGCGCTCGGTCTGGTCCAGCGGGCGCGCAGACTTCGACGCCTGGAACGGCGACAGCCGCGACTATGGCAAGACGCAGGAGCTGGTCGCCTACGCCGGGCTGAACATCGACCTTCTGGACGGCCGTTTCCGTAACCGCATCGGCTATGCCCACACCGATACGGATCGTCGCAACTTCAACCCGGACAACAAGATCCAGCCCCTGACCTTCGATTCCGAAGGCCAGAACCGCCGGTGGGAGTATCAGGGCGCCTTCGCCCTCACCGAGACGCTGAACACGACCTTCGGCGTCGAGCACGAAAAGTCTGAAATGAAGGCGCGCTCGCTCGGCGATTGGAATCCCAACGCAGACTACGGGCGCGGCGAGGCTGAACTGAACAGCGTCTACGGCCAGGTTCAGTGGACTGTTTTGGACGGACTGACCCTGACCGGCGGGCTGCGCTATGACGATCACGCCCAGTATGGCGACAATCTGCTGGGGCAGGTCGCGGCGGCCTGGGCGCTGAACGACGGAGCCACCGTCCTGCGCGCCAACTGGGGGCAGGGCTTCCGCGCGCCGGGTCTGTACGAGCTCTACAGCGAGTACGGCAGCCTGGATCTGCAGCCTGAAGAAGCCGAGAGCTGGGAGATCGGCGTCGAACAACGCCTGTTCGACCGCGCCGTCGTCTCGGCGACCTATTTCCAGCGCGATAGCGACAATGAGATCAACTACGCCAACTGCCTGCCCGGCGACGCTCACCCGATCTGCAGCCAGCCGTACGGCGGCTATTATCAGAACATCCAGAAGGCCGAGACCAAGGGCGTCGAACTGATCGGCCGTCTCGACGTGACCGAGCGCCTGCACCTGAACGCCAACTACACCTGGACGGACGCCAAGAACGCCGTCGGCGATCATGAAGGCAAGCGTCTGCGCCTGCGTCCCGAGCACATGGGCAATCTCGCGGCCGACTACGACTGGGCCTTCGGTCTGAAAACCGGCCTGTCCGTTCGCTACGTGGGCGAGACCTTCAATGACCTGGCGAACGCGGTGAAGGTCGACGCCTTCACCTTGGTCGACCTGCGGGCCTCCTATCCGATCGACGACAATCTGGAAGTCTACGGCCGGATCGAGAACGCCTTCGACGAGGACTACCAGACCGTGCTGGGCTACGGCACGGCCGGTCGCGGCGTCTTCGGCGGCGTGCGCGTCCGCTTCTGATGCGAAGGTCGGGCCGCCCTGATGTCGGGGCGGCCCGGCCAAACCTCTATTCCCGTTCGGCCCAGCGCAGCAGGGGAATGAGCGGCACGCCCCAGCCGATGCCCGCCACGGCGAAGAAGATCAGGTCGATCCACCAGGCCTTAGGCAACAGGGCGTGCAGCGTCACGGCGCCCCAGATCCAGAAGATCAGGAAGAACACCACCGCCACGGTGGCGACGAACCGGCGCGCGCGGGGCGGCATCAGCGCTTGTTCCTGAACAGGAAGAAGGCCGCCAGGCCGATCACCGTGGTCACCAGCGACCACAGCAGCCACTCCCAGTCCGTCAGCGCCGCGACCGCAAAGACGCGAATGGCCAGGAAGGCGCCGCAGGCCGCGCTGACCAGGGCGACCAGGATGACGGCCCCTATGCCTCGGCGTCCCGTCAGAAGGTCGGCGATCCACGCCAGGGCCACGGCGCCGACAACGGCGATGGCGATCTCTATATATTGCACCGGCCGGCGCTCCCTGACTGCTGTGCGACGCTTTGGCGAAGAAAGCGACTCGATCTTGCCACGCGGGAGGGGCATATCCCTCGGTTCCGCCGCCTGTGAAGAGGCGGCAAGCATATCGGGGCGAACGGCAGGCGTCGAATGAAGCGTATTGGGGATTTGGATCGCAGCCGCGCTGTGGCGCTGTGGCTGTTTTTCTGCGCGACCTTGGTGTTCGCAATGATCGTGGTCGGGGGGGCGACGCGCCTGACCGGATCGGGTCTGTCGATCACGGAATGGAAGCCCATCATGGGCGCGCTGCCCCCGATGAACCACGCCGACTGGGTCGAGGCGTTCGACAAGTACAAGGCCATCCCCCAGTACACCGAAGTGAACGCCGGCATGAGCATGGCGCAGTTCCAGTACATCTTCTGGTGGGAGTGGGCGCACCGGCTGCTGGGGCGTCTGATCGGGGCCGTCTTCGCCTTGCCCTTCATCGCCTTCCTGGCCTTTCGGGCGATCCCGCGTCGTCTGATCGGCCGCTGCGCCGTTCTTCTGGCTCTGGGCGGCCTGCAGGGTCTGATCGGCTGGTGGATGGTGTCCAGCGGCCTGGCCGAGCGCGTCGATGTAGCGCCGGAACGTCTGGCGACCCATCTGGGCCTGGCCTTCGTGATTTTTGCGGGCCTGATCTGGACGGGGCTGGAGGCCTGGGCCGGGGTTGACGCCAACCGCCCGTCGCGCGCCTGGACCTGGGCCGCGGGCCTGCTGCTGGGCGGGGTCTTCGTCCAGTGCCTGTTGGGCGGCCTGGTGGCGGGCGCCAAGGCGGGCCTGATCTATACCGACTGGCCGCTGATGAACGGAGCCTTCTTCCCGCCGATCGCGTGGGGGCAGGGGGTGTTGGCCTTCTTGCATGATCAGGGGCTGGTGCAGCTGAACCACCGCATAGGCGCCTATGCCTTGCTGTTCGCCGGCACCTTCTATGCGGTCCAAGCCCTGCGCGGGCGTCTGGACGGCGGGCTTGGGATCGCCGCCGTCGTCTTTGCGGGCGCGCTGTGGTTCCAGGCGGGCCTGGGCGTCATGACCCTGATCCACGCCGTGCCGGTGACGCTGGGCGTGCTCCACCAGGCCGTGGCGGCGCTCGTGCTTGGGGCGGCGACGGTGAACCTGTGGCTGGTGCGGCGTTCGCGGCCGCGGATGTTCGCGTCCAGCCTGCGCTAAGCCGTCAGCACGGCTGAACAAAAAGGCCGCCTTCCGGATCGGACGGCGGCCTTTTCAATATGGCGATAGGCGAGAGCGTTAGCCGATCTTCACCCGCGTTGCGGATTCCGGCAGGTCCTCGCCGAAGGCGCGCTGATAGAACTCGGCGATGGTGGGCCGTTCCAGCTCGTCGCACTTGTTCAGGAAGGTCAGCCGGAAGCTCAGAGCCAGGTCGCCGCCGAAGATGATGGCGTTCTGGGCCCAGGTGATGACCGTGCGGGGCGACATGACGGTCGAGATGTCGCCGTTCATGAAGGCGTTGCGGGTCATGTCGGCGACGCGGACCATGGCGGCGATCTGACGGCGGCCGTCGGCCGTGTCGTACTCAGGCGCCTTGGCCACGACGATCTCGGCTTCCACGTCGTGGTCGAGATAGTTCAGCGTGGTGACGATGTTCCAGCGGTCCAACTGCGCCTGATTGATCTGCTGGGCGCCGTGATACAGGCCCGTGGTGTCGCCCAGACCGACCGTGTTCGAGGTCGCGAACAGGCGGAACCACTTGTTCGGACGGATGACCCGGTTCTGGTCAAGCAGGGTCAGGCGCCCTTGCGCCTCCAGCACGCGCTGGATGACGAACATCACGTCGGGGCGGCCCGCGTCGTATTCGTCGAACACCAGGGCGACCGGGCGTTGCAGCGACCACGGCAGGATGCCTTCGCGGAATTCGGTGATCTGCTTGCCGTCCTTCAGGACGATGGCGTCCTTGCCGATCAGGTCGATCCGGCTGACGTGGGCGTCCAGGTTCACGCGCACCATCGGCCAGTTCAGGCGCGCGGCGACCTGCTCGATGTGGGTCGACTTGCCGGTGCCGTGATAGCCCTGGACCATCACGCGGCGGTCGTAGGCGAAGCCCGCGCAGATGGCGAGCGTCGTCTGCGGATCGAACCGATAGGACTCGTCGATTTCGGGCACGTGGCTGTCGCGCGTCTCGAAGGCGGGCACGACCATGTCGGAATCGATGCCGAACGCTTCTTTCAGCGTGACCTTGCGGTGCGGTTCCAGCGTGACGAGCGGATCGGGGGAGGCGTCGAGCGGAGAGGTCATGGCCACCACCTAGCGCCCTCGCGCGCGCGGCTCAACACGCGCGAGGGGCCGGACTGATGATTAGCGCTGGGCCGGTCGGATTATTCCGCCGAAAGGGCGACCTCGACGTTGCCGCGCGTGGCGTTGGAGTAGGGGCAGACCTGATGCGCCTTGTGGATAAGGTCTTTGATAACCGCCTCGTCCAATCCGTGGTCCGTGACCTTCAGCGTCACATCCAAGTTGAAACCTTCGCCGCGGGTGTTCTTGCCGAAACCGATGCCTGCCTCGACCTTGGTGTCAGGTCCCACAGGCGTCCCCGCCTTGCCGGACACCAGACGCAGGGCGCCCAGGTAGCAGGCGGCGTAGCCGGTTGCGAACAGCTGCTCCGGGTTGGTTCCGTCGCCGCCCTTGCCCCCCATTTCGGTCGGGACGGACAGGCGGACGTCGATCTTGCCGTCGTCGGTGGCCGAGCGGCCCCCGTCGCGTCCTCCGCCGGACGCCGTGGCGTGGGCGCGGTACAGGATTTCCATGAGACAGGCTCCGAACATTTTGAAGGGCTGAAGCTGCTTCAACGCCTCTCAGAAACAACGGTTCTGTGATTCGGAATATCCACAGCGTGATGTTAACAATTGCCGCATCGCTCCCATTGGGGAGGGGCTGAGATGACCACGCTGCCGCAGTTCTTCTGCTATGTGTACGACGCGCCCGGCCGGACGCCTCAAATGCTTGCGCTTGAGGCCGACACCTTCCTTGAGGCGATCCGCGAGACGCGCCAGGTGATGCGCGGCGAAAGCGGCGCGGACGTCTTCGCGGAGATCTGGGACTCGTCTCAACTCGGCGGGCAGGTCACCCGCGTGGAGGCCTCGCCCGGCGGCGCCGGCCTGCTGAGGTCCCTCAAGCGTAACCGGCCTTTTTCAAGGTTTTCCAGGCCTTGATCACGCTCTGAAGTTTGACCTCGGCGCCACGGTCGCCGCCATTGGTGTCCGGGTGGAAGCGCTTCAAAAGCTCATGATAGCGGGCCTTCACCGCGGCCTTGTCGGCGCCCGGCTCCAGGTTCAGGTCCGCCAGGGCGGCGCGCTCCAGCTTGCCCATGCGCTGTTCAGGGGCCTCGGCGACCGGCGCTTCCTGGGTTCTGCGTCCGAACAGGCCGAAACTGTCGCGCCATGAACCGGCGCCTGAGGTGTTGTTCGTGCCGAACTTGGCGGCGAAGGCGGCCGCCTCGCGCGTCTGGGGGCCGGCCTTCATCTGCCAGGTGGGGCGGCCGCCGGTCATGGCCTCGTTTTCCTGGGCCGCGCGGATCTGGCCCTCGTTCATGCCGGCGTAGAAGTTCCAGCCCTTGTTGTACTGGCCCGCGTGGCCCTGACAGAAGTTGTAGAATTCGTTGATCTGCTCGCGCGACTTGGGCGCCTTGGCGGTCGCCGGGCGAGAGCAGTCGGGCCACTCGCAGCGCTTCTCGCCGGGCTTCAGGTGCAGGACGTCGGCCTCGGCCTGTTCCTCCTCGGGCCGGGGCGGCTTCACGCGGATATCGGTAAAGCGAGGCTTGTATTGAAAAGACGCAGACATCCTCCGAAGTGTAGGGCTGATTTGGACGGCTTCAAGGAACGACCGATGTCTAATGGCCCTGTGGCGACGATTATCCGTGAAAAACTGACAGCGGCCTTCGCTCCGAGCGTGATTGAGCTGGAGGACGACAGCTGGAAACACGCCGGCCACCACCACGAAGGGGGAATCGACGCCCAGGACGGCGGAGAAAGTCATTTCCAGCTGCGGATCGTTTCCACCGCCTTCGAAGGCATGAATCGCGTCGCGCGTCAGCGGGCGGTGAATACGGCTCTGAAAGACGAGCTCAGCGGCCCGGTTCACGCCCTATCCATCCGCGCCCAGACGCCGGGCGAGGCCGCGGGCTGATATTCACCGATTTGGGATTACGTAGTTCTCCGCATTCATATCGTCTTAGAACTTTTGGCCATAGCGTCCGCCCCCGAAGCATATTGCAGCGAGCGGGGGCGTCGCCATGGTGGGTTCCGAAGGAATAGGGAAGGGGCTTGAAAGCCAGGAGGCCGGCAGCGCCGCCCAGGCTCTGTCCGCCATCCTGCAGACCCACTATCTGCGCTATCTGATCATCACCAGCTGGGCCGTGGGGCTGATCGCGACCGTGGGTCTGCTGCATGGCCTGCTGTGGTTCGCCGGAACCCTGGCCGCCGGGGCGCTGCGCGGCGTGGCGGAAAAACGGATCAGCCGCAGCCAGAACGCTGAGGCCGGGTGGGACCGCATCTTTCCGATTGTGGGCGCTGTGACGACGGCCGCCTGGGCGGCGGCGCCCCTTATGGCCTGGTTTTCCGACTCGCTCTTCGGCCGCGAACTGGCGATCGCACTGCTGATCTCCGGCTATGTGCTGGTCTTCGCCCAACTGCGCAGCTCGCCTAAGCAGGCCATTGTGATTTCATCGCCCTACGGCGTCGCGGCGGCGATCATCGCTGTGACCCTGATCGGCGATCCGGCCTTCTGGCCCTTCCTCATGCTGGCGCCGTTCACGGCGGCCTCGCTGTTCGTCCTCGTGACGATGACCATGTTGCGCGAGGAACGCATCCGCGCTTTCCAGGAACACCAGGCGCATCTGATCGAGGAACTGGAGGCGGCCAGGGACAAGGCGAACGCGGCCAACGAGGCCAAATCCAACTTCCTCGGCGTCATTTCTCACGAACTGCGCACGCCGATGAACGGGGTGCTCGGCGCGGCGCAGCTGTTGAGCGCGACGCGGCTGGACGGCGCCCAGCGCGAATATCTGGCGATCATCCGCAACTCGGGCGACAATCTGCTCAGCCTGCTGAACGACATCCTCGACATGACCAAGATCGAGGCGGGGCGGATGAACTTCGAGTCCATCGACATCCAGTTGGACGACCTTCACCGCCGCATCGTCGGCCCCTTCGAGGCGCAGGCCGAGGCCAAGGGACTGAGGTTCGTGTCCGAGTTCGAGGGCGATACGCCTGCCGTCGTGCGCGGCGACCCCTTGCGGGTCTGTCAGGTGGTGCAGAACCTGCTGTCCAACGCGGTGAAGTTCACCGAGAGCGGCGACATCCGCTTTGTGACGCGAAGCCGCCGTATCTCCGAGCGCCGCGTGGCGTTCGAGTTCGCGGTTCACGACAGCGGCGCAGGGATTTCAGAAGGCGACATGGATCAGTTGTTCCAGCCCTTCACCCAGATCGACGCTTCGTCGACACGACGCTTCGGCGGCACGGGTCTGGGCCTGACGATTTCGCGACGCCTGGCCAACATCATGGGCGGCGACATCACGGTGCAGTCTCAGGTCGGCTCGGGGTCGGTCTTCACCTTCGCTGTCGAGGGCGAGGTCGTCTGCTGGGAAGATGAGGCCGCTCAGGCCGACGCGGACTCCGATAGCATCGAACCGGACGGCATGAAGGTGCTGGTCGTCGAGGATCACCCGGTCAACCGCATGATCCTTGAGGCGTGGATGGGCTCGACCGGACGCCGCACCACGACGGCTGAAAACGGCCAGGAGGCGGTCGATATCGCTCAACATCAGGCGTTTGACCTGATCATCATGGACGTGAACATGCCGGTCATGGACGGCCTGACCGCCACCCGTCTGATCCGCGCGGGCGGCGCCAACGCCGAAACGCCGATCGTCGTGCTATCGGCGTCGGCCCGGAACGAGGACCACGAAGCCGGCATGGCGGCTGGAGCCGACGCCTACCTGAACAAGCCGATCGATTTCCGCAGTCTTGCCGGCCTTATGACCCAGGCCAAGGGCGGGCGGCCCGCGCTTCAACAGTCAGTCGAGAGCGAAGCCGCCTGACGGATACGGAAACGCTTGCGAGGTTCGGCGTTCCGTAAGGCCACGACCGAATCTCAGGAGCCGATTTGCGCCGTTTCGCCGAACTGCTTGATCGACTGTCGCTGACTGCGTCGCGCAAGGCGAAGCTGGTTCTCTTGCGCGATTACCTCCGGTCGACGCCCGATCCGGATCGGGGCTGGGCGCTGGCGGCGCTGACCGGCGACCTGACATTCTCCGCAGCCAAGCCGGCCATGATCCGCAAGGCCGCCGAGGCGCGCGTCGATCCTGTGCTGTTCGGCTGGTCCTACGACTATGTGGGCGACCTGGCCGAGACGGTCGCCCTGATCTGGCCGTCCGATCCCGACCACCGGCCCAACCGCGAGCCGTCGCTGGGCGAGGTCGTGGACGCGCTGCAGGGCGCAGGCCGGCAGGAGGCGCCCCGTCTGATCGAAGGCTGGCTGAACGCCCTGGAGCCGAAAGGGCGCTGGGCGCTGTTGAAGCTGGTCACAGGCGGACTGCGCGTCGGCGTGTCGGCGCGCCTGGCGCGCACCGCCACGGCCATGATGCGGCCGGACGCCGTCAGCGCGCCTCCTACGCCGGAAGGCGGCGAGCAGGCCGCCGTCCTGCCGCCGGTCGACGTCGCAGACATTGAAGAGGTCTGGCATGGGCTGAGCGCGCCCTATGGCGATCTGTTCGCCTGGCTGGAAGGGCGAGGCGAGCGCCCCAGCGCCGAGGCTTCCGGCCGGTTCCGTCCCGTCATGTTGGCGACCGCTCTGGATGAGGCGACGGATATGCCCCGTCTGGACCCGACGGACTTCGTGGCCGAGTGGAAATGGGACGGCGTGCGGGTGCAGGCCGTGCGCGAAGGCGGGGTGACGCGGCTCTATTCCCGCACCGGCGACGACATTTCGGCGACGTTTCCCGACGTGATCCAGGCTTTGGCCTTTGAGGGCGCGGTGGACGGCGAACTGCTCGTCGTGCGCGATGGCGCTGTCGCTCCGTTCGGCGACTTGCAGCAGCGGTTAAACCGCAAGACGGCCAGCGCGCGATTGATGCAGGATTATCCGGCGGCCATCCTGGCCTACGACCTGCTTGCCGACGGAGAGCAGGACGTGCGCGCGCTGCCGCTGACGGAGCGTCGAGAGCGGCTCGAGCGTCTGGTGTCCCGACATGAGGGCGATCGCTTGGCGCTGTCGCCGTTGCTGACCCACGCGACCTGGGACGATCTGGCGGCCTTGCGGGCCGATCCGCCGGTCGGCGCCGCTGCCGAAGGCCTGATGCTGAAACGCCGCGACAGCGCCTATGTCGCTGGCCGCCCGAAAGGGCCGTGGTTCAAATGGAAGCGCGATCCTCACGTCATCGACGCGGTTCTGATGTATGCCCAGCGGGGCCACGGCAAACGGTCCGGCTTCTATTCCGACTACACGTTCGGCGTCTGGACCGAGGAAGGCGCGCTGACGCCGGTCGGCAAGGCCTATTTCGGCTTCACCGACGAGGAGTTGAAACAGATCGACAAATTCGTGCGCGACCACACCACCGATCGTTTCGGCCCCGTTCGCGCGGTTCGCGCCGAACGCGATTTCGGCCTGGTTCTTGAGATCGCCTTCGAGGGGCTTCAGCGCTCGACGAGGCACAAATCGGGGGTCGCCATGCGCTTCCCGCGCGTCAGCCGCATCCGCTGGGACAAGCCCGCGCGCGAGGCGGATACGCTCGAGACGGTGCTCGATCTGCTGGACGCCATCGAGCGCGGCGGCGGTCGGGTCAGCGCCGGTGAAAAAGCTTGAGCGTCGGGGCTTCCAATCGGCTCCACGTGCGTTAGACCCGGTTCATGCTCATGAATTTCCTGCATAGTCGCGTCGTTCTGGCCGAGCCCTTGGCTCAGGCGATGGCCGCCGGCGAGCAGAGGCTGAGCATGGACGCCGCTATTCTGGCCAAGGCTATGGATCTGCTAGGCGATTTCGCCGTCAACCTGGCGATTGCGGCGATCATCTTCGTCCTGACCCTGCTCGCTGCGCGCTGGGCCTCGGGGGCGGCGCGGAAGATTTTGGGCCGGACGCGGCTGGTGCGGCGCGATCCCACGGTGCTGGCCTTTATGGTGCAGATTGTGCGGGTGGTGGTCGTCATCATCGGCATGATCGCCGTACTGCAGCGTCTGGGCGTGCAGACGACCTCCATCATCGCCGTTCTGGGCGCCGCCTCGCTGGCGGTCGGCCTGGCCCTTCAAGGGACGCTGTCGAATGTGGCGGCGGGGGTGATGCTGCTGATCCTTCGCCCCTATCGCGTGGGCGAGGCCATCGACGTGGGCGGCGCCTCCGGCACGGTGCAGAAGCTTGATCTGTTCACTACTCAGCTGACCAACGCCAACAACCACAAGATCGTCATTCCGAATTCCAAGGTGTTGAGCGACGTCATCGTCAATGTGACGGGCCAGCGGACGCGCCGGATCGAGATCAAATTTACCGTGGGGTATGGCGAAAACCTGAAGGACGCCTGCGCCGTTCTGGCGTCGGTCGCCAGGGTGAACGACAGGGTGCTGAAGGATCCGGCGCCGTGGACCGGGGTCACGGGTCTGTTGGACAGCTCGGTCCAGATCACCCTGCACGCCTGGGTCAACAACGCCGACTGGTGGCAGACCCAGTCAGACCTGATGCAGGCGGGCAAGGAGGCGCTGGACGAGGCCGGTATCGAGATTCCCTTCCCGCACCAGGTCGAGGTGCCGGCGAAGGACGCCAAGTTCGCGCGGGTCGTCATGGCCCCGCTGGAAAACGATGCGGCTCAGGACGGATCGTCCGGCCGAGGGGGAGAGTGACCCGTGCGTTTCGATTTCGGTTCCGACAATACGGCGGGCATGGCGCCCTCGGCCCTTCAGAGCCTGATCGCGGCCAATACCGGGTTCGCGCGGGCCTATGGCTCCGATGAGACCTCGGCGCGAGCCGCCGACCTGATCCGTCAGACGCTGGACGCCGACGCCGAGGTGCGCTTCCTGTTCAGCGGCACGGCGGCCAACGCCATCGGCTTGTCGATGCTGGCGCGCCCCTATGAGGCGGTGCTGGCCCACCACGCGGCCCATATCTGCACGGATGAAACTGGCGCGCCCGGCTTCTTCGGTCACGGCGTCGGCCTGATCGGGCTGCCCGGCTACTCGGGCAAGATCGACGTGGCGGCGCTGCACGCCGCTCTGGAAGAGCCTGTCGTCGGCCATCGCCAGCCTGCCGCCGCCCTCAGCCTGACCCAGGCGACGGAGTACGGCGCCGTCTATTCCGAGGAAGAGCTTCGCCACCTGATCGAGCCGGCCAATAGCGCGGGGCTTGGCGTCCATATGGACGGGGCGCGGCTGGCCAACGCCGTGGCCGCGGGTTTCGACCCCAAGAATATCGCGCGGCTGGGCGTGGATGTTCTGTCGTTCGGCGGCGCCAAGGCCGGCGCGCACTGCGTCGAGGCGCTGGTCATCTTCGACAAGGGGCTGACGCGGCGGATCGACAATCGGCTGAAGCAGGCGGGTCAGACGGCGTCAAAGGGTCGGCTGCTGGCGGCCCCGCTGCTGGGTCTGCTGGAAAGCGGCGACTGGCTGTCGGGCGCCGCCCACGCCAATCTGATGGCTCAGCGTCTGGCGGACGGCATTGAGGCCCGGACGTCCTTCGTTCTCGCTCATCCAGTCGAGTCCAATGCGGTTTTCGTGCGCATGCCTGACGAGGCGCATCAGGCGCTGAACGCCTCCGGTTGGGCCTGCTATCAGTTCGACGACGGTTCGGTGCGGTTCGTCTGTTCCTGGGCGACCGAAGAGGCGGCGGTGGACGCTCTCATCGACGCTGTGGCGAGCCTGAACTGAGGTGGCGGTCCGGTTCCGCCTCGATGGCATGACGACGGCGGAGCGCGGCGATGCGGGGTGAACGCTCGGGACGGCGCGGCGATGTCGCGACCAAGGCCATGAACGCTGGCGTCGATCCCTCTCAGCAGGACGCGCCGCCGACGCTGGAGGCGCTGAAGAATCTGATCGGCGTCGTGGCGCGGTCCGGCGCGCCGCAACTGCCCTGGCGCGTGACGGGCGCGATCCTGCTCACGCTGGCGGGCAAGGGGTTGGGCGTGCTCGCCCCTCTGGTGCTGGGCGCGGCGGTCAACCATCTGGCGGCCGATCAGGGGCCCGCGGCGTCCGTGGGGCTGGGCTTCGCCGCCTTCGCCGTGGGCTGGGCTGTGGTGCGCTTCCTGTCAGCGGCGACGCCGCAGTTGTCGGACGTGGTGTTCGCCCCCGTGCGCGCGGCGGCCCAGCGAAAGACGGCGGCCGAGACCTTCGCCCACGCCCTCAGCCTGTCGCTGGATTTCCACCAGACCAAGCGATCCGGCGCCTTGTCGCGCGTGATGGACCGGGGCTCGCGCGCCGTCGACTTCCTGCTGCGCATCCTGATGTTCAATCTGGGGCCGACGGTGCTGGAGCTGCTGCTGGCGGCGGCGGTGCTGGGCGGCAAATACGACTGGCGTTTCGGCGCGGTCGCGGTGGCGGTCGTGCTGGTCTATGCGATCACGACCTTCGCCATGGCCAACTGGCGGCTGGAGCACCGGCGCGCCATGAACGCCGCCGACAGCGAGGCGGCGGGCCTGTCGGTGGACGCCCTGCTGAATTATGAGACGGTTAAGTCGTTCGGCGCCGAAAGCCGCGCGGCCGAGGCCTATGACCGATCCCTATCGACCTATGTTCAGGCCTCGCTGAAGGCGAACACCTCCCTGGCGGCGCTGAACCTGATCCAGGGCCTGATCATGAATGTCGGCCTGGGCGTCATGGCGGTCATGGCCGGGTTCGAGGCGGCGGCTGGACGGATGGGGCCGGGCGATGTGACGGCCGCCGTGCTGATCATGATCTCCCTCTATGCGCCGCTGAACATCCTGGGCTTCGCCTATCGAGAAATCCGCCAGTCCTTCATAGACATGGAGGAGATGCTTAAGGTGACGCGACAAGCGCCGCAGGTGGCGGACGCGCCCGACGCCGTGGCCCTGACCCGGCCTGAGAGCGGTGGCGGCGCCGAGATCGTCTTTGATCATGTGGGCTTCCGGCATGATGCGCGGGCGGCGGGGCTGGACGACGTCAGCTTCGTCACGGCCGCCGGCACGACGACCGCCCTGGTGGGGCCGTCCGGCGCGGGCAAGTCGACCATCGTCAAACTGGCTTTGCGCCTGCTGGACCCACAGGAAGGCGCGGTGCTGATCGACGGTCGGGACGCGCGCGGCCTGACCCAGGCGTCGCTGCGGTCCGCCGTGGCCCTGGTCCCGCAGGACGTGGCCCTGTTCAACGACACCATCGCCGCCAATATCGCCTTCGCCCGTCCTGATGCGGACGACGCGGCGATCTGGGCCGCAGCCGAGGGCGCCGAACTGGCCGACTTCATCCGCAGTCTGCCCGAGGGCATGGAGACCCGCGTCGGCGAGCGAGGCCTGAAGCTCTCCGGCGGCGAGCGCCAGCGTGTCGGCATCGCCCGCGCCCTGCTGGCCGATCCCTGCATCCTGATCCTGGACGAGGCCACCAGCGCCCTGGACAGCCGCACTGAAGCGGCCATTCAGAAGACGCTGCGCAAGGCGAGGGCAGGGCGCACGACCCTCGTGGTGGCCCACCGCCTGTCCACCGTGGCCGACGCCGATCAGATCTTGGTGCTCAAGGCGGGCCGCGTGGTCGAGCGCGGCGCCCACCATGAGCTGGTGGCGCGCCAGGGCGGGGAATATGCGGCCCTGTGGCGCAAACAGACGCGCGGCGCCAGGACGCAGGCCCCTCAAACCTGACTGAACTTAGTCCTTGGCGCCGGGGACCTTGGCCTTCAGCACGTCCTTGAGGCTGTCCAGCACCTGGGCGCGGGCGTCGTCGGCCTCGCTCGGCAGCGTCAGCAGCAGGCGCAGCGCCTGGGCGTGGACGGTGACGATCCGCCAGTCGAACGCCTGATCTTCCGGCGCAGCGTCGATCAGGTCGCACAGATTGGCGGCGGCGGTGCAGATGTCCTTCATCTCGAATGGCCCGGCCGCATCGATCACGGCGCTGGAGCGGGCATAGGCCTGATCCAGAGCGGCGGAGGCTTCGTCAGGACTGGAGGGCGGCTTCATGCCCGCCAAAGCGGACACCTGTGCCTCGATGACCTCTCGGCTGCGGGGCTCATATTCCGCCAGGTTGGCGCGCGCCTGCTTCAGCGCGGTTCCGACGCTGACGCCGCCGGGCTGGTCGATCAGGGTCGACAGGCGCGAGCGACGACGATTGTGCGTGATGATGGTCATAGATTGATCGAGCCTCTTCGCTGGGCCTCGAATTCCGTCTTGCGGATCTCCTCGGAACGACGCTCGGGACCGGGCCAGGGTTCCTCCCTGAAACGACGGTCCGGGCCGAAATAGTCGCCGACCTCCAGGAAGGGGCGATTATCCTTGGCCACCCAGACGATACGTTCCAGCAGCACGCCTGCGCTGAACGGCTTGGTGATCAGGAAGTTGGCCCCGCAGTCGCGCGCCTCAGACACCTTGGAGCGGCGAACGTGGGCGGCGGTCATGATGACGGGCGCATAGGCGTTCGGCTCCAGCCCCGAGCGACGCAGCCAACGCACGAACTCATAGCCGCTCATGCCCGGCATTTCGCAGTCCACCAGGATCAGATCGACCGGGTGGGTCTGCAGGACCTTGATGGCTTCCGCCGCTTGGGCGCACGCATGGCGGACCTTGATGCCGAACCCTAGCAGAGCCTGAGTCGTCAGCTCCATCGCGAACGGGGAGTCGTCGATGACCATGGTCATCGCCACATCGAAGTTGAAGACCGCACTTTCGCGCAGGGTTTCGCCGACCCCGTTCATGCTGCGCATGAGAGCCTCGAATCACGCATTACGGAACCTTGGACGAATCGCATCGGCGCAGCTTCGACGCCGAAGAGCCGCCTTGCAACGGCTCGCGCGTCCGATCAGCCCAGACGGCCGATGGCGTAGAAACGGTCGGCGCGCTGCTTCTTCAACTGCTCGGCCGACAGGCCGGACATGGCCTTGAGTTCTTCTTCCAGCACCTGGCCCACGTTCTGGATCGCTTTTTCGCGGTCGGCGTGGGCGCCGCCCAGCGGCTCGGGGATTACGCGGTCGACGATCTTCAGCTCGATCAGGTCCGGCGCCGTGATTTTCATGGCGTTGGCCGCGTCCTTGGCCCGCGAGCCGTCGCGCCACAGGATGCCCGCCGCGCCTTCCGGCGAGATGACCGAATAGATGGAGTGCTCCAGCATCAGCACCCGGCTTGCGGCGGCGATGGCGATGGCGCCGCCCGAACCGCCTTCGCCCGTCACCGTGGCGATGGAGGGGACGCCCAGCGTCAGGCCGCGCTCGGTCGAACGGGCGATAGCCTCAGCCTGGCCGCGCTCCTCGGCGCCCAGACCTGGATAGGCGCCGGCGGTGTCGACGAAGGTCAGGACGGGCAGGCCGAACTGCTCGGCCATGTCCATCAGGCGCACGGCCTTGCGATAGCCCTCGGGCCGGGCCATGCCGAAGTTGTGGACGATGCGGGTCTGGGTGTCGTGGCCCTTTTCATGGCCCATGATCACGACCGGTTGGCCGCGGAAACGGGCCAGACCGCCCAGGATCGCCTGGTCGTCGCCGAACTGACGATCGCCGTGCAGTTCCACGAAGTCTGTGAACAGGCCGTCGACGTAGTCGATGAAGTGGGGACGTTGCGGGTGGCGCGCGACCTGGGTGCGCATCCACGGGTCAAGGTTGGCGTAGGCCTTCGTGCGCATGGCGTCGGCCTTCTTGCGCAGGGCAGCGATCTCGGTCTCGAAGGATCCGCTGGTCGGCGCCAGCAGCGACAACTCGGCGATCTTGGCGTCCAGTTCGGCGATCGGCTTTTCGAATTCGAGATAGTGCGTGGCCATTAGGCGTCCGTGAGGAGGAAGCGCGCATTGCGCTACGGAAGGCGGCGGAACCTAGAGCGCCGAACGCTTCGGAGCAAGCGCGGGTTCAGTCGTCCTTCGCCAGAGGATGGTTGGCCTGGACCACCTGGGACAGGCGGTCGGTGGCGACGTGGGTGTAGATCTGGGTGGTCGAGATGTCGGCGTGGCCGAGCAGGGTCTGAACCACGCGCAGGTCGGCCCCGCCTTCCAGCAGGTGGGTGGCGAAGGCGTGGCGCAGGACGTGGGGGCTGACGCGCGACGGGTCTATCCCGGCTGAAACGGCCGCCTGATCCAGCAGCTGGGCGAAGCGGCGCGGGGTCAGATGGCCGCTCTTGCCATGGGAAGGAAACAGCCACGGACTATCGGGCGCGCCGGATTTGCGCGCGGCGTCGCGGGCGTCGAGCCAGGCCTTGATGGCTTCCCGCGCGGCAGCGTTGAGGGGCGCCAGACGCTCCTTTCCACCCTTGCCGCGCACGATCAGATAGGCCGGATCGCGCCGCACGGCCTCGACCTTGAGCCCCAGCAACTCGGACACGCGCAGGCCCGAGGCGTAGGCCATCTCGACCAGGGCGATCAGGCGCAGGCCCGCGGAGTTGTCTGCGGCGCCGGCGGCGGCCAGCAGGGCCTCGACCTCGTCGCGGCTCAGGGTTTTGGGCAGGCTGCGTCCCTGCTTGGGCGCATCGAGACGGCGCGACGGATCATCGGCCCGCCAGCCTTCGCCCAGGGCGAAGCGGTAGAACTGTCGCACGGAGGCGCGGCGGCGCGCGGCGGTGGCGGCGGACAGCCCGCGCCGGGACAGATCGGCGAACCACGCCTCCAGCGCCTCCTGCGGCGCAGCCATCAGGCCCCCGTCGCCCAGCCAGTTTTCCGCATCCGCCAGGTCCCGGCCATAGGCGGCCAGCGTATGGGGCGAGGCGTCGCGCTCGACCGCCATCATCTCAAGGAAGGCTTCGATCTGCGGTGTCATGCCGTGTCAGGTCGTCTCTTCTGAGGTGTGGAGCCGGGCGGCGTCTCGTGTAGAGGGTATAGGAGCCATGCCTTCCGACGCCTCGCCTGATTCCTTCCCGCTGTCTTCTGTCCGCACCATAGCCCTGGTGGGGCTGATGGGCGTCGGGAAATCGACCGTGGGGCGACGGCTGGCTCAAAGGCTGGGCCTGCCGTTCGCCGATGGGGATCAGGTGATCGAGGAAGCGGCGGGCATGACCGTCAGCGAGATCTTCGCCTCGCGCGGCGAGGCCGAGTTCCGGGCGGGCGAGGCGCGGGTGATGCGCCGCCTGCTGGAAGGGCCGCCGATCGTGTTGGCGACCGGGGGCGGCGCAGTGCTCAACCCCGATACGCGCGCCTTGATGAAGCAACACGCTGTCAGCGTCTGGATGCGGGCCGATCTGAAGGTGATCGCCGAACGTGTAGGCCGGCGCGACACGCGCCCCCTGTTGCGCGGACGCGACCCGCTGGTGGCGCTGAACGAGTTGGCGCGGGCGCGCTACCCCATCTACGCACAGGCCGATGTGACCGTCGATGTGGGCGGCGGCTCGCACGGTCAGGCCGTGGACGCCATTCTGAAACAGTTGCGCCGGTTCGGGCGGCAGGAGACCAAGCGATGACGACGACGATCCCGGTCGCGGGCGGCGCCTTCGCCCCCTATGAGGTCGTGGTCGGGCGGGGCTTGCTGAAGGCGGCGGGGGCCGAGGTCGCGGCCCTGAGGCCGTCGCGGGCCTTCATCGTCAGCGATGAGACGGTGGCGGCCATTCACGGCGAGACGGTGCGCGCCTCCCTGGCGGCGGCGGGTCTGGCGACGGGGCTGGCGACCGTCCCGGCGGGGGAGGCCTCCAAGTCGTTTGAACAGCTTGAGGCTGTTCTGGATCGCCTGCTGGCCGAGGGGCTCGATCGAAAGAGCATGGTCGTCGCCCTGGGCGGCGGCGTGGTGGGCGACCTGGCCGGCCTGGCGGCCGCCCTGTTCATGCGCGGCATCGATTTCGTGCAAATTCCAACCACCCTGCTGGCCCAGGTGGATTCCTCGGTCGGCGGCAAGACGGCGATCGATACGCCGCGCGGTAAAAACTTGATCGGCGCCTTCCACCAGCCGCGCCGGGTGCTGGCGGACATCGAGGCGCTCGCCACCTTGCCTGTACGTCAGGTGCGCTCGGGCTGGGCCGAGGTGCTGAAGCACGGCCTGATCTGCGACGCGGCCTTCTTCGACTGGCTTGGCGGGGAGGGCGCGGCCGGGGCAAGCGGCGACCCGGATGCGCTGGAGAGGGCGGTGATCCGCTCGGTCGAGATCAAGGCCCAGATCGTCGGCGAGGACGAGAAGGAGGCGGGCCGCCGCGCCCTGCTGAACCTGGGCCACACCTTCGGCCACGCGTTGGAGGCCGAGCTGGCTTTCGCAGACACCCTGACCCACGGCGAGGCGGTGGCGTTGGGTTGCGCCTTGGCCTTCCGCTATTCGGCGCAGCAGGGTCTGTGCCCGGCGTCCGAGGCTGATCGCGCAGAGGCGGGCATACGCGCGGCTGGCCTGCCGACGCGGTTGTCGGACGTGGATCATCGCTTCGCCGCCCACGCGTTGATCGCGCGCATGGCGGGGGACAAGAAGGCCGAGGGCGGGCGTCTGACGCTGATCCTGGCGCGGCGCGTGGGCGAGGCTTTCACGGACAGGGACGTGGACGCGGAGGCGGTGCGCGCCTTCCTGATCGGAGAGGGCGCGGCGGAGGCCTAGTCGACCGCCCGGCACTCGGTCGGTTCGCGATTGGCGGCGCTCCATGTCGCCATGACGCCCTTGCCGCGCAGTTCATAGCCCGAGGCGCGATACCAGATGCCGTCAGCGGCGCGCTCCTGATACAGATCGACCGCTTCGCCGTTGGAATTGCGCACGGTCGCCATCTGGCGTGGGTTGTCGAAATCGACCGACAGCCGCTCGGAGTTGTTGCAGAGGTAAACCGCGTGAATGACGCGGTTCAGCGCGCGGTCCTGAAGTTCTGCGCCGGTGCGGCGGCGGGCGGTCTGGGCGTCGATGGCGCGCTGGCGCACCGCGTCGCCGTCCGTCGGCGCCTCGCGCGGCTCCTGCTCACAGGCCGACAACAGAACGAGGGCGGAAACGGCGACGGTCGGCCATAGGGTGCGGGTCGGCAATGGAGGCCCTCTCAAGGTCAAGCTTGGAGCTTCAACGCCCGGTGTCGCCCGGCGTTCCTGCCCGGGGTTTCCGCCGGGAGCGGAAGAAGCCGCGAAGCATCTCGGCGGCCGCGTCGGCCAGGACGCCGCCTTCGGTCGAGGGCCGCCAGTGACAGGTCGGCTGGTCGAAGAACCGCCCGCCGTGCAGCACGGCGCCGCCCTTGGGATCGTCGGCTCCCCAGACCACCCGGCCGATGCGGGCGTGGCTGATGGCGCCCGCGCACATGGCGCACGGCTCTAGGGTGACATAGAGGGTTAGGTCCGTAAGGCGATAATTCTGCAACGTCGCCGCTGCATCGCGCAGCGCGATGATCTCGCCATGAGCGGTCGGATCATGGGCCGTGATGGGCCCATTTTGCCCGCGCCCAAGCACTTCGCCGGTGTTTTCGTCCACGATCACGGCCCCGACCGGCACCTCGCCAGCCTCAGCCGCCGCTTGCGCCAGATCGAGCGCCATGCTCATGAACCGCTCATCATGGATCGCCATCCCAAAGACAACGACAAGAAGCCCCGCTCCCGTCAAGACGACGGTGCGCGCGGTCCCCGTAATTTCGCCGACAAGGGCCCGCGAAAGCCCTTCGACAAGGACGGCAAGCCGGGCGGGAAGCCCCGCGACCGCGCTGAGGGCCGGTCCGGGGGCAAGCCTGGAGCGGAAGCCAAGGCGCCCGAGCGCACCGAGCGAATCGCCAAGGTCATGGCCCGCGCCGGCATCGCCTCGCGCCGCGAGGTCGAACGGCTGATCGGTCTGGGCAAGGTGGCGGTGAACGGCCGCATCCTGGACACGCCCGCCGTGCTGGTGAAGCGCGACGACAAGATCACCGTCGACGGCAAACCGATCGGCGCCGCTCAGGCCACGCGCGTCTGGCGCTATCACAAGCCTGCGGGCCTGATCACCAGCCACAACGACCCGGCGGGCCGTCCCAATGTGTTCGACGCCCTGCCCAGCGGCCTGCCGCGCGTGATTTCGGTCGGCCGCCTCGATCTGGCGACCGAGGGTCTGCTGCTGCTGACCAACGACGGCGAACTGAGCCGGGCGCTGGAACTTCCTGACACCGCCCTGGTGCGTCAGTATCGCGCCCGTGCGCGCGGCCGCATCACCCAGGAGCAGTTGGACAAGCTGAAGGACGGCGTGGTCGTCGACGGGATCCGCTATGGTCCGGTCGAAGCCACCATCGACAAGGCCAAGGAAAAGGCCGACGGCGAGAAGTCCTCGGCCAATCTGTGGCTCAGCGTCCAGATCACCGAGGGCAAGAACCGGGAGGTCCGCAAGGTGCTGGAGAGCGTCGGCCTGACGGTCAACCGCCTGATCCGCCTGGCCTACGGTCCGTTCCAGCTCGGCACCCTGCCGGTCGGCGCGGTCGAAGAAGTCGGGCCGCGCGTGATCCGCGAGATGCTGGCCGAGCATATCCGGCCCGAGAACCTGCCGACTGGCAACACGGTCGAAACGCCCGCGCCGACGCCCGGCCGCCGCACCGGCACGCCGATCGTGCGCGGCAAGTCCGGCTCGGCCATGTCCGACCCGTCGCGCAAGCCCAGCCGCGTGCGCGCCGCTGAAACGGCGGCCGAAGAGGGCGCCGAGTTCGGCAAACCCGCCAAGAAGGACGGCTGGGCCAAGGCCAAGCCGAAGTTCGAGCATTCCAAGAGCTTCAAGCCGCGCGCCCGTCCGGGCGAGGGTGAAGGCGCTGGGAACGACGACCGCCCGCGCCGCCCGTTCAAGCCGCGCGAACCGCGCGCCGACCAGTTCATCGACGACCGTCGCGGCCCGCCCAAGGGCGGTCGCCGGGGCGGCAAGCCCGGCGATAAGCCTTTCGGCCGTCCCGGCGGCGCGGGCGGGCGTTCCGACGCGCGTCCTAACGACCGCTTTGGCGAGCGGTCGGGCGACCGGCCCGGCGGGCCTCGCGGCGAGGGCAGGCCGTTCGGGAGTAAGCCGTTCGGAGCCAAGCCCTCTGGCGGCAGGCCTTTCGGCGGCAAGCCTTCGGGCGGCGGCGGTCGCGGCGGCCCGCGCGGGCGCGGCTGACCCATGCGCATCGTAGCTGGCAGCCTGAAAGGGCGCGCCATCGTCACGCCCGAGGGGCAGAACACGCGGCCGACATCGGATCGGGCGCGTCAGGCGATCTTCAACGTCCTGGAGCACGCCCCGTGGGCCGAGGGGCTGCATGAGGCGCGGGTGATCGACCTGTACGCCGGCTCGGGCGCGCTGGGCTTCGAAGCCCTGTCGCGCGGGGCGGCCTTCTGTCTGTTCGTGGATACGGACGACGGCGCGCGCGGCGCGATCCGCGAGAACATGGACGCCTATGGCCTGTTCGGGCGGTGCCGGGTGCATCGGCGCAGCGCGACCGACCTGGGGCCGCGCCCCGGTTCGGCGGGCGAGGCCTTCACCCTGGCCTTTCTGGACCCGCCCTATGCCAAGGGTCTGGGCGAGCAGACGCTGGCCCGTCTGCTGGAGGGCGGCTGGCTGGCGCCGGGCGCCATCGTGGTGTTCGAGCGCGGCTCGGACGAGCCCGACATCGACACGCCCGGCTATGAGCGGTTGGACGCGCGCGACTACGGCGCCGCGCGCGTCCTGTTCCTCAGGGCGTCAGAAGCTTCGGCCTGAAGTCCGGTTGTCGGCCCGACTGCGCAGGCGGCTGAGGCCGTCGCGGTTGACGACATAGGGGCCGCCGTTGCGGGACTTGATGACGCCCTTGCGCTTCAGGCTGCGCCATTGATCCAGGTTGCAGCCGTCCAGCACCCAGCCTTCGCGGGTGAAGCAGCGCGCGGCCAGGATGCGGCCCTGTTCGTCGCGTTCCAGCAGGATGCGACCGCCCTGGGCGAGGGCGTGGAGCGTGCGTTGCTCCGCACGTGACAGGTTCATGGGATTGAGATTTCCAAGGCACAAGAAAACACGCGCCCGGCGCAACGAGGCGCGGGGCGGGCTCAGGAGGCCTCTGGACGATCAGCGTCCGGGCCTATGCCGTGGCTACAATCTCAAACATGGTTCGATCCCATTGGGGGACGGGCCGGACTTCTAGCGCGGGGCGGCGGCGACGGCTAGGCTTGGCCGCATGACCATGCACCGCCGCACCTTCCTCGCCGCAAGCGCCGCCGTCGCCGTTGCGCCCGCCGTAGCCTGTGCCGAAACCGGCTGGACGCCCCGCGCCTCGATGTCGTGGCCGACGCAGGAGATCTATTGCGCAGCGCTGGACGGCGAGATCACGGTCGCCGGCGGCCTGGTGCGCTCGGCCACAGGCGGACTTCACATCAATGATCGAACCGCCGTCTATGACGCGAGGGCCGACCGCTGGAGCGAGGGGCCGCGCCTGCCGCAACCGCGCCATCACCCGATGCTGGCCGCGGCGGCCGGGCGCGTCTGGGCCTTCGGTGGCTATGACCGGCGCGACGGCGGCGAGTGGACCGCCATGACGGATGTCTGGGCCATCGACCGAGGCGTCTGGGCCCAGGTCGGCCAGATGCCCGAGCGTCTGTGCGAGACCGTGGGCCTGTCGCTGGACGGCCAGGTGCACCTGATCACCGGCCGCTCGCCCAAGGGCGAAGCGAACGGGCAGTGGACCGACCAGGGCGACGTGGCGACGCACCTGGTCTTCGACGCCGCCGCCAACCGCTGGGACAAGGCGCGGCCGGCGCCGATGGCCCGCAACAGCGCGGCGGGCGCGGTGCTGGGCGGCAAGCTGTTCGTGGCCGGCGGCCGCACGGTGGATGGCGGCGGAACGGGGCGGCTGGACCGCTATGATCCCGCCGAAGACCGCTGGGACACGCTGGCCCCGATTCCGGCCTCGCCGGCGACCGGAAAGCAGGTCGGGGGCGGCCTGGCCATGGCGGGGGCGGGCGGCAGGCTGGTCGCCTTCGGCGGAGAATGGTTCGACCGGCCGGGCGGCGGGGTCTTCGCCGAGACCTGGATTTATGAGCCGACCCGCGACGCCTGGGCGGCGGGTCCGGTGATGCGGACGCCCCGGCACGGCCTGGCGGCGGCCAGCGTGGACGGCGTGGTTTACGCTATCGGCGGCGGCGAGGTGGTGTCGGGCGGCAAGGCCAGCGGGTTGGTCGAGGCGCTCAGCCTCTGAGGCGTTCTAATCTGGCGACGCGGGCGGCCCCTATCGACCTCCAGCATTTCAACGAACTGTGATTTGTTAAATGCGCGCGCATGCGGGTTCAGTGGGTCTTCCGTGGAGAATGCGCATGGCCTTCACATTGGACGGGACCATAAGTCTGGAGGATATTGCCGCCCTCCTAGCGTTCGCTCTCGCTTTCTGGGGCGCCTGGCGCGCAATCAGGGACGTGTCGCGCCAACTGCGTGACGTCACCTACGCGGAATTAGATCGACTCTATTTCGACCTGCAGCGCGCGGCGCTGGACTATCCGGCCGCCAGCATTCCTCCGCCCTTGGAGGGGAAGGACAAGCGCTCGATCAAGAACCGGCGACGCTACGAAATATACGCCGGGATGGTCTGGAACTTGGTTGAAACGGTGGACGACCGTTGCGATCAGGACGCCAATCTCAAACGAACCTGGTTTCCAGTGTTGGAGGTCGAGAAGAGGCGGCACGAGGCCTGGATCCGGAAGCCTCAGAACGCGGCCTTGTTCAAGGAAGACTTCCGCCGCAAGCACTGCATCTGACCGGCTCCTGAGCCTTTGGGGAAATGAACCCCGATTGTTCGCCGCGGTGGCGGGGGTTGGCGGTCAGCGCCGCCCGAACAGCTTCTCGAGGTCGTTGAGTTTCAGCTCGACGTAGGTCGGGCGGCCGTGGTTGCACTGGCCGGAGTGAGGCGTGGCCTCCATCTGGCGCAGCAGGGCGTTCATCTCGGGGGCGCTGAGAACCCGGCCGGCGCGGACGCTGCCGTGGCAGGCCATGGTGCCGCAGACCTCGGCCATGCGCTCCTTCAGCGACAGGGCGGCGCCGTGTTCCGACAGGTCGTCGGCGATGTCGCGGATCAGGCCCTGAACGTCCGTGTCGCCCAGCAGGGCCGGGGTTTCCCGAACCAGCACCGCGCCCGCGCCGAACGCCTCGACGATCAGGCCCATCTCGGCCAATTCCTCGGCCTTGGCGGCGACGCGCTCGGCTTCGGCGGGATCCAGCTCGACCACTTCGGGGGTCAGCAGAGCCTGACGGGTGACCGCCCCCTCGGCCATCTGGACCTTCATCCGTTCATAGACCAGGCGTTCGTGGGCGGCGTGCTGATCGACCACGACCAGGCCGTCGCGGGTCTGGGCGACGATGTAGGTGCCATGCAACTGGGCCCGCGCGGCGCCCAGCGGGTAGTCGATCAGATCGACGGGGGCAGGCGCGCCGGGCGTGATCTGGCCCGCGTGTTCGGCCTGAATCTCGCCCAGGGTGCGGAAGCTGGGGGCGGAGGCTTCGCCGCTCCATGTATGCTCGACGCGGGCGGATCGTTCGTTGAGGCCGGGCAGGTTTTGGGCGGCGGCGGCCGGTTGCGACCAGCCCTGCCATCCGCTCCAGCCGGGCGCGGCGTTGCTGAACGACTGTGGCGCGGCCGGGCTGCAGAGGGCCTCGCCCGTATGCGGCCGGAATCCTGACAAGGCGTCGGCGGCGACCGTGGTCGAGGCGCGGTGCCCCGCCGCGTGCAAGGCGTGGCGCAGGGCGCCGACGATCAGGCCGCGCACCAGGGCCGGGTCGCGGAAGCGCACCTCGGCCTTCGCCGGGTGGACGTTCACATCGACATACAGCGGGTCGATGTCGATGAAGAGGGCCGCCGCCGGGTGCCGGTCGCGCGCCAGGAAGTCGGCGTAGGCGCCGCGCAGGGCGCCCTGCAGCAGGCGGTCGCGCACCGGCCGTCCGTTGACGAACAGGAACTGGTGCGCCGCATTGCCGCGCGAATAGGTCGGCAGGCCCGCATAGCCGGACAGGCGCACGCCGTCGCGCTCCTGATCGATCAGCAGGGCGTTGGCCTCAAAGTCGCGGCCCAGAAGCGCGCCGAGACGTTTCAGCCGCCCCTCGTCGCCGGGATGTTCGGCGGGCAGGCGCAGCGTCGTCTTGCCGTCCAATGACAGGGTGAAGGCCACCGCCTCGTGCGCCATGGCCTGGCGCTTGATCTCTTCGGAGATGGCCATGGCCTCGGCGCGCTCGGACTTCATGAACTTCAGCCGGGCGGGGGTGGCGTAAAACAGGTCGCGCACCTCGACCCGGGCGCCATGCGGGCCAGGGAAGGCGGCGGGCGACAGGGGCCGCTGGGCGCCGCCCTCGACGGAGACGGCCCAGGCCTCGTTCTGGGGTTGACCCGCCTCGGCTTTGGCGCGGGTCGTGATGTTCAGCCGGGCGACCGAGCCGATGGAGGGCAGGGCCTCGCCCCGGAAGCCCAGGGTGAAGATGCGCAGCAGGTCCACGTCGCCTGCGTCGTCCGGCTTGAGCTTCGAGGTGGCGTGGCGCTCGATGGCGACGGGCAGTTCGTCGCGCGGGATGCCCTTGCCGTCGTCGGCGATCAGGATGCGGGTCAGGCCGCCGCCGTCCGCCTGGATCTCAATGCTGCGGGCGCCCGCGTCGATGGCGTTCTCCACCAGTTCCTTGATGGCGCTGGCCGGGCGTTCCACCACTTCGCCGGCGGCGATGCGGTTGACGGTTTCGGGGGGGAGGCGGCGGATGGTCATGTGAGTCGCGAGGATAGGCGCCGTCGCCGCCGGGCGCACCTCAATCCTGCTTTCGTGAGCTGAATGACGATTTTCGTGATGCAGGGACTTGAAGCGCGTTAATGGCAACTTATACTGTTGCAGTCGCGACGGCGAGGCCGAGCCGACACACGACCTGTTTGCGGACTTTCTGTCCAGTTATCGTTTCAACCGCCTGATTGAGGTTTTCTCCCCCATGAAGATCAAAGCCGCCCTGATCGCCGTTTCGGCCGCCGCCCTGCTGGCCGCCTGCAGCCAGCCCGCCGACACTGCCGGCGCCCCGACGACCGACGCCGCCTCGACCGCTCCGGTCGCGCTGAAGGCGACCTCGGGCGTCTATGTGATGGACCCGACCCACGCCTCGCTGCAGTGGTCGCTGCCGCACAACTCGATCTCGAATTACACGGCGCGCTTCAACAAGTTCGACGCCAAGATCACGCTGGACACCGCCAACCTGGCCAACAGCACGGTCGAGGCGACCATCGACCCGACCTCGGTCGACGCCAACTATCAGGGCGACTACGTCGGCACCCACGCCGCCACCGGCTTTAAGAGCTGGAGCGAAGATATCGCCAAGAACAAGAACTTCCTGAACGCCACGGCCTTCCCGCAGATCACCTTCAAATCGACCAAGGTCGAGCTGACCGGCGCGCGCACGGCGAAGGTGACGGGCGACCTGACCTTCCTGGGCGTCACCAAGCCGGTGACCCTGGACGCCACGTTCAACGGCGACCTGGAGAAGCACCCCTTCGTGCCGGCGCCTGCCATCGGTTTTGCGGCTGAAGGCAAGTTCAAGCGCACCGACTTCGGCATGCCGCTGGGCCCGGTCGGCGACGAGGTGACCATTCGCTTCGACGCCGAGTTCATCAAGGAAGTCGCCCCGGCCGCTCCGGCTGCCTGACGGCTTGGGATAAGCTATAAGGGGCGGGGCCTTAAGGCTCCGCCCCTCTCATGCACCGCTTGCCGCGAGACATTTCATGATCGCCCGTCTTCGGACCGAGAGGCCCAACCGCTACAGCGCCGTCGCCATCGCACTGCACTGGATCATCGCGATCGCCTTGCTGGCGATGATCCCGATGGGCTGGTGGATGAGCGACGCCATCGCCGAGCCGGACAGCCAGGCGCTGGCCTATCGCGTCTTTCAGATTCACAAGTCGATCGGTTTCCTGATCCTGGCGCTGACGGTGCTGAGGATCGTGTGGCGGCTGACGCATCCGGTTCCGGCCCTGCCGGGCGCTATGAAGGGGTGGGAGCAGTTCGCCGCGAGGGCGACGCACGCCGCCTTCTACGCCCTGATGCTGGCATTGCCGTTGACGGGGTGGGCCTATGTCTCGACCGGCTGGGCCGTGGTCACGGACACGCCGCTGGCCGTGGCGACCAGCTGGTTCGGCCTGTTCACCATTCCGCATCTGCCCTTCATCGAGCATGTTTCCGAAGCGGCCCGCCGCGCTACGGCGTGGATGGCCATGGGCGCGCACAGCAAGCTGGCCTGGGGCGCGATCGTCCTAATCGTTCTTCACGTCGGAGCGGCGTTGAAGCATCAGTTTCTGGATCGAGACGGCGTGCTGTCGCACATGATCCCGATCCTGCCGCATGGCGACGACAGCCAGGGCGTTGCGCCGGATCCGACGCCGGCCCTGCGCTGGGCCGAGCGGCTGGCTGGCGTGGCCTTCGTGGTCGTGATCGGCGCCGCCTTCGGTCTGGCCGCCAGGCCTGCGCCCAAGGCGGAAGGGCAGGCGGTCGCCTCGGCACCCGCCGCTGCGCCTGCGGCCGACGCCGCCGTGACGCCGGGCACGGCCGCCGCCTGGACCGTGGACAAGGCCGCCTCGACGATCCAGTTCACCGGAACCCACGCCGGCAAGGCCTTCACCGGCCAGTTCGAGCAGTGGGATGCGCAGATCTGGTTCGACCCGGCCGATCTGGCAGGCTCGAAAGCCGTCGTGACGATCCAGACCGGTTCGGCGAAGACGGGCGACGCCACTCAGGAAGGCAGCCTGCCGGGCGCCGAATGGTTCGATACCGGGACTTATCCGACCGCCCGGTTCCAGGCGACGGCGTTCAAGGCGCTGGGCGGAAACCGCTATGAGGCGACCGGAACCCTGCGGATCAAGGCGACGACGGTCCCGGTCGTCCTGCCCTTCACCTTAGACGAGGCGAGCGGGACGGCCACGGTCGCAGGCCGGCTGGAGCTGGACCGCGCTGCGCTGAACATGGGCATGGCATCCGGCGCGGGCGGCGACTGGGTGTCCAAGGCCATCGGCGTCGAGATCCGGGTAAAAGCCGAGCGGGCGGGGTAGGCCTCCTTCAGCCCACCTGCGCCCGGTTCCGCAGCATGGCGTCGGCCAGGACGATGGCGGCCATGGCCTCGACCACCGGCACGCCGCGCAGGGCGACGCAGGGGTCGTGGCGGCCCTTGGTGCGCAGGTCGACTTCGGCGCCGTCGCGGTTGATCGACTGGCGCAGGGTCAGGATGGAGGAGGTCGGCTTGAACGCCACCCGCGCCGTCAGGGGCTGGCCGGTGGATATGCCGCCCAATACGCCGCCCGCCTTGTTCGACAGAAAGACCGGCTGGCCGTCAGCGCTCATACGCATTTCGTCGGCGTTGTCCTCGCCGGACAGTTCGGCGGCGCCGAAGCCGGCGCCGAGCTCGACGCCCTTGACCGCGTTGATGGACATCAGGCCCGACGCCAGTTCAGCGTCCAGCTTGCCGTAGAGGGGCGCGCCCCAGCCGGCGGGCAGGCCCGTGACCTCCAGCGCCACGACGGCGCCGATGGACGAGCCGGCCTTGCGCACGCCGTCCAGATACTCTTCCCAAGCGGGCACGACCTCGGCCGAGGCGGCGAACAGGGGGTTGTCGTAAACGGCGCCGAAGTCGATGGCGTCGTCGGCGATGCGATGCGGGCCAAGCTGGACCACCCCCGCGCGGATGCCGATGCTCTCGCCCAGCACCTTGCGGGCCACCGCGCCGGCGGCCACGCGGCTGGCCGTTTCGCGCGCCGAGGATCGCCCGCCGCCGCGATGGTCGCGCACGCCGTATTTGCTTTGATAAGCGTAGTCGGCATGGCCGGGCCGGAAGGCCCGGGCGATCTCGCCATAGTCCTTGGACCGCTGGTCGGTGTTCTCGATCATCAGGCTGATCGGCGTGCCGGTCGTGACGGGACCGTTTCCGTCATCAAAGACGCCCGAGAGGATGCGGACCTGGTCAGCTTCCTGCCGCTGGGTCACGAAGCGGCTGCCGCCGGGCTTCCTCAGGTCCAGCCAGGGCTGAATGTCGGCTTCGGTCAGCGGGATCAGCGGCGGGCAGCCGTCGACGACGCAGCCTATGGCCGGGCCATGGCTTTCGCCCCAGGTGGTGATGCGGAACAGATGGCCGAAGGTGTTGTGCGTCATGACGGCGAGGCTTAAGCCGCCATGCGCTGCGGCGTCCAGACCCGAGTGAAACGAAGCAGCATGTCCTCGGCCGCCGACGGCAGTTCGTCGGAGGGAATCAGCTTGACGAACAGATCGCCGGCGGGACGCCGACCGCGTGCGGGCAGGCCCAGGCCGGGCAGGCCCAGGCCGGGCAGGCGCAGACGAACCGGCGCGGTCATGTCGGGCACCAGCCAGGCCGCTTGCGGCCCGGCGTGGGTGTCGATCTCGATCCGCCCGCCGTCTCGCATCAGGCGGGATGCGATCGGCCAATCCATGAACAGGTCCGCGCCCAGCACCGACAGGCCATCGGCAGGGCGGATCAGGACCGGGATCAGTCCCTTGACGCCCTTCAGGCGAATGCGATCCGCCGTTCGCACCCCGGGGGGGACATGAACCAGCAACCGGCGTCCTGACGCCTTGACGGAGACGGTTCCGCCGGTCAGCGCCTGCATGGGCGTCAGCACGATCAGAGGCGGCACGGCATGATGCGCCGGAGGAAGCGTCTCGGCGCGGCTTTCGACGCGAACAGGCGCAGGCAGGGCAGGGAGTTGCGTTTGCAGCAGGCGGTAGGCGGCGACCGTTTTTCTGAACCGCTCGGCGTCTCCATCGGGACGGTCGGGGTGAACAGCCTTCACGGCGACCCGGAACGCCGCCGTCAGCCCATCGACGTCGGCAGGGCCGCGCAGGCTCAACAGACGTCGTGCCTCGTGCACGGAAAGAAACGACTGCGCGCTCATGGCGACACCGTGCGGGACTATGGTCAAGACGAGGTTAACCGTCTTCCGGCCGGGCGACGCGGAACAAGGCGCGCCACCACGCTTTGGGCTATTGACACAGGGGCCTAGTCAGCCAGGGATGGCCCGAGTGTATATCCGGCCTCAGGAAGCCTTGTTTTTGACTATGTCGGTGATCCCGCCCAGCCCCTCCGCAGACGACTACGCCGGCCAGTTGGCGGCCAACGCTGACGACACGATCTTTGATCGGGATGAGCCGATCGGCCTGTTTACCGAATGGCTGGAAGAAGCCAGGCGCAGCGAGCCGAACGACCCGAACGCCATGGCTTTGGCCACGGTCGACGCAGAGGGGATGCCCGACGTCCGCATGGTGCTGTTGAAAGACGTGGATGCGCGGGGCTTTACCTTCTTCTCCAACCAGGAGAGCGCCAAGGGCGAGCAGCTTTGGGCGCATCCCGCCGCCGCTCTGCTGTTTCACTGGAAGAGCCTGCGACGCCAGGTCCGCGTGCGCGGCGCGGTCGAGCGCGTCAGCGCCGAGGAGGCCAGCGCCTACTTCGCCAGCCGGGCGCGGGAAAGCCGCATCGGCGCCTGGGCGTCCGACCAATCTCGGCCCTTGGCTAGCCGCGAGGCGCTGGAGGCCAGGGTGGCCGAACAGACGGCTCGGTTCGAAGGCGAGGATGTGCCGCGTCCGGAGCGCTGGACCGGCTGGCGCGTCCTGCCCGAACAGATCGAGTTCTGGCGGGACCGTCCGTTCCGCCTGCATGATCGGTTGCGGTTCGATCGCGTGGCGGACACCTGGTCGACCAGCCGCCTGTGGCCGTAAAAACGACCGCTCAGGCCTGGTAGCGAGACAGGAAGGTCTGTACGGCGTCGGCGGCGATCTCGGCTGTCGCGCGCTGGGTGCGGACCTGGCCTCCCGTGACCATGGGCACGAGAAAGACGGGATGTTCGACCATTCCCATCAATTGGCCGGCGGCCCAGGACGCTTTTTCAAACGTCAGATCGCCGCTGGCCTTCAGCTCGTCCAGGGCGGTGATCAGCGGGCCGGCGAAATCCCCCTCGGCCTGTTCGAAAAAGGCGATGGCCACGGATTCAAATCGCGAGCGCTCGGTCATGACCAGGCGGAATATGGCTTGAACGAAGGGGTCGCTCATGAAATCGGCGTAGGTCGTGAGGAAGCTGAGAAGCCGCTCCTTCGGCGCCCCGGTGCAGTTCTTAACGGCTGACATCCGGGCGGCGAAGTCCGTCGCTGCTTCGGCCATGACGGCCGCAAACAGAGCGGCCTTGTTCTCGAACATCGCGTAAAGGGTGGCGGTTGAAACGCCTGCCTCTCGCGCGATCGGCTCCATCCGCGTGCCGACGTAGCCTTCGTTGATGAAATGATGCCGCGCCTGCCGTACCAGCGCCGCGCGCCGAGGGTCGTCGATATCGTGGATAGGGGCCGTCATGGCGTTCACCAGCCTTTCGCCGGAGAGTGCCTTTAAGTCGCCTCAATTGCAATGGGAGGGGAAAGCTCTGCCCCTGATCTAGGTTACGCCAGCCAGGCCGCCAACAGGGGATGAGCCAGAACGGGCGCGGCCAGTCGAACGACGGCTTGAGGGTCTTCCAAACGCACGGCCGCAGTGGCGTCGGCGACGATGAAGTCGGCATGGACGCGCGACGGTTCGGTCAGCCGTTCGTGGCCGGGCCGGACAGTGCCGAGATATTGCTGAATGACGGATTCCGCCGTGCGGCCGCGCTCGGTCTGATCGCGCAGCAGACGTCGGATGAAGCGGATGTCCGCCGGCGTGTCGACAAACACCTTGATGTCGAACAGCGCGGCCAGGGCGGGCGTGCACAGCAGGTGGGTGCCTTCGACCACGATCACCTCGGTGGCGCCGACAGCTTCGCCCTGTGGCTCGCGCCCGTGGTGGATGAAGGAATAGACCGGCGCCGTTATGGCCTGGCCGCGCTTCAGCGCCGTCAGGTCGGCGATCAGCAGATTGTGATCGCGCGCCGCCACGTCGTCGAAATCATGGGTCGCGGCGTCGAAGCCGGGAACCGACGCGGCGTCCAGATAGTAGGAATCTTCCCGCAAGAGGGTGGCTACGCCGTCGGGCAGGGAGGAAACAAGGGCTTCGGCCAGGGTGCTCTTGCCCGAGCCCGAACCGCCGGTGATTGCGATCAAGATGGTCATGGGCGCCCTACTTCCTCCGCTCGCGTCTTAACGCAAGCCCGGGGAGGGCGGTTTTAAGGCGATCTGTCGCGGGCAGGCTTCCCTAAGGGCACGTTGCCTGTGGCGGTTCACCTGTCTTAGCGTGGCGACAAGCGCCGGTTTCAATCAGGCGCATATACGAGGGAAATGCCGAATGCTGGGTATGATGCAGGACTGGCCGCTGACGGTCGACAAGATCCTCGACCACGCGAAGAACTGGCACGGAGGACGCGAGGTCGTGACCCGTTCGGTCGAGGGGCCGATCGTCCGGACGACCTACGCCGCCATTCATGATCGCGCGCGCCGGGTGTCGAACGCCTTGCTGGCGTGGGGGATCAAGCCGAGAGACCGTGTGGCCACCCTGGCCTGGAACACCGGCAATCACATGGAGACCTGGTATGGGATCATGGGGATCGGGGCCGTCTGCCACACCCTGAACCCGCGCCTGTTTCCCGAGCAACTGGCCTACATCATCAACCATGCCGAAGACCGGGTCATCTTCACCGATCTGACCTTTGTGCCGCTGCTCGAAGCCGTCCTGCCGCACTGTCCGACAGTCGAGCGGGTCATTGTGATGACCGACGCCGCCCACATGCCTCAGGCCAAGCTGCCTAACGCCGAGGCCTATGAGACGGTGCTGGAGCAGGTCAGCAGCGACGTCGTCTGGGGCGGTTTCGATGAACAGACCGCCTGCGGCCTCTGCTACACCTCGGGCACGACCGGCAATCCGAAGGGGGTGCTGTATTCGCACCGCTCGAACTTCATCCATACCCTGCTGGGCCTGCAGTCGACGGTCATGGGCGCGACGCCCAGCGAGGTCATCCTGCCTATCGTGCCCATGTTCCACGCGAATGCTTGGGGCATAGCCTTTGGCGGTCCAGCGGCGGGGGCCAAGCTGGTCATGCCGGGCGCGAAGATGGACGGCGCCTCTGTCTATGAACTGATCGAGACCGAAGGCGTGACCTTCTCGGCCGCCGTGCCGACGGTCTGGCAGGGGCTGTATGGCCATATGGTCGAGAACGGGCTGAAGTTCTCAACCCTGCGCAAGGTTCTGATCGGCGGATCGGCCTGTCCCGAAGCCCTGATCCGCGGCTTCCAGGACCAATTCGGCGTCGAGGTCGTCCACGCCTGGGGCATGACCGAGACGTCGCCGATCGGCACCATCGCTAACCTAACGCCTGAGCTGAAGGCCAAGCCCTATGACGAACAGATGGCCTGGCGCCTGAAGCAAGGCACGCCGCCGCTGGGCGTCGAGCTGAAGATCAAGAACTACGGCGGCCAGGAAATGCCTCACGACGGCAAGACCTTCGGCCGGGTGATGGTCAAGGGACCGACCGTCGCCGGCGCCTATTTCAAGGGCGAGGGCGGAGATATCCTGGACCACGAGGGTTTCTTCGACACGGGCGACATCGCCAGCGTGGACGCCTACGGCTTCATGCAGATCACCGACCGGGCCAAGGACGTGATCAAGTCCGGGGGCGAATGGATCAGCTCCATCGACATCGAGAATATCGCCGTGGGCCACCCGAAGGTCGTCCTGGCCGCCGTCATCGGCGCGGCCCACCCGAAGTGGGACGAGCGGCCGGTGCTGCTGGTCAAGCTCAAGGAGGGCGAGGCCGAGGACAAGCAGGAGCATCTGGACTTCCTGCAGGGCAAGATCGCCAAATGGTGGATGCCGGACGATGTCGTCTTCGTGGACGACATTCCGCTGGGCGCCACGGGCAAGATTGATAAGAAGACGCTGAGAGAGCGGATGAAGGATTATCAATTGCCCGCCGCTGGTTAATTGCGACGGAGGACCCCCATGCCCAATCCCCGCCCCAAGGCAGGCGTGCTCGCCAAGCTGCTGCTCGCGACGGCGCTGTTGGCGCCGGGCCTGCTGTTGGTCGCCTCTGCAGGAACGCGAGGCGAGCTGTGGAGCACAGACTTCGGCATGGGGGTCCTGGCGCTCACGGTCGGCCGTATTCTGGCCTACCTCGGTCTGGCGGCGGCTCTGGCGGCCTGCCTGCTGGCGTTTCGCGAGCGCCGCCTCATAAGGATCGCCGGCGCCGCCCTGCTGATCGCGGGCGTGACGATCGCCGGCTATCTGATCCAGGAGCGTCGTTTCACCCCCGCGCCGCGCGATGTGACCACGGATGTGAACGAGCCGCCCGCGTTCGCCCGGGGCCTTGCGGCTGAAAGGCGCCTGGCGGGCGCAGACGACAGCCATCCTCGGGCCTGCGCGGGACTTGAGCCTGCATCGACCCAGGTTGCGCCTGAAACGGCCGCCTGGGCGCTTGAAAAGGCGGGCTTCACCGTGTTCGGCACGTCGCCGTTCCGGGTTGATGGCCGCCAGCAGAGCGCCTGGTTCGGCGTCACCCACGACGTCACCGTCCGCATCCGACCTGGCCGGACCGATGTGCGCGTCGCTGGGCGCGACAGCCTGAAGATTGGCGATGAAGCCTGCCGTCTCGCCAAGGCGGTGGTGGCTGAGCTGACGCCTTAAAGGTCCTCGGTCAGCCGCCAGTCGGCGCCGAGCCGGGCTTGAGGCTCGGCCCGCGCGCGTCCCTCCTTTTCAAGCTTGATCAGGTGGGCCAGCACCGACAGGCTGGCGGCGGGCCAAAGGCGTTCATCCACGGCGGCGTAGAGGATCGGCACCATTTGCGCGATGGTCCGGTCGCCCGCCGCCAGTCGGGCCATGATCTGGCCTTCCCGCTCTAACCGGTGCGCGCGATAGGCCTTCAGAAAGCGCGCGACCTGGGTGATCGCCGGGCCGTGCGTGGGCCAGATAGTCGAAAAGCCGCGCGCCAGCACCGCGTCGAGGCTCTGCATATAGGCCGTCATATCGCCGTCGGGCGGCGCCACCACGGTGGTGGACCACCCCATGATATGGTCGCCGCTGAACAGGGCGTTCTCGTCCCTAAGAATGAAGGCCATGTGGTTCGAGGCGTGGCCCGGCGTCGCCATCGCTTCCAGGGTCCAGCCGTCGCCCTCGATCCGCTCTGCGCCGGTCAGGACGATATCGGGACGGAAATCCTCGTCCTCATCCTCGTCCAGACTGCTGTCCGAGGCGTGCATCGTGCGCGCGGGCGGCTGCATGGCCAGGATCGGCGCGCCGCCGACCGCTTCGGCGAACGGGCGGGCGAGGGGGGCGTGGTCGCGGTGCGTGTGGGTGACCAGCACATGACTGACCGTGCGTCCGGCCACGGCGCGCAGCAGGGCGTCCAGGTGAGCGTCATCCAGAGGCCCAGGATCAATGACCGCCACGCCAGCGCCAGGCCGGTTTCTGCCGATGATATAGGTCCCCGTGCCCGTGAAGGTGAACGGCCCCGGATTGTCCGCGATCACGCGCTGAATCAACGGCGAGACCTGATCGCGTCGTCCATAGGCGAAATCGAACTGGCGAACGTAAGGGATCATAGCTCTCTTCAGGCCCTAAGGGCGTCGAACAGGAGGCGATAGGTCACTGTCTTTTCACTCTGATGGCGCGGGCATCGCCGACGTTGAGGAAGTAGCTGCCGAAGGCCGCGCGACGGATACGTACCTCACTCCCGCTTTGAGGGCGAATATGGGCCGGCTCATTGTCGACCTGCCGCCATTCCCTCCCATCCGTCAGTTGGAAGACCCAGCGCCCGGCGCCGTCCCTCGCTGCCCGGACGAGGGCGGTCTGGATAGACGATATCTCTTCGCGATCGTCATTCGATCCGAGGAAGGCCGGCAGGGCCACATTGCTGAAGCCGAACAGGTTGCGTCGGGCTTCCCGCACCTGCTGGCGGTTTACAACCGTTACGTCTCCCGCCTCCTGGGCCCGGATCAGCGCCTCGGCCGCCTTGTCTAGACATGACAGACGGGCTTCGGGCTCGCCGATCGCGCGACAGGCGGCCAGTTCGCCGATCGTTCGACAAGGATCCGCCGCGTTACGCGAGCGGCTTCCAGTACCAGACCGATCCGTCGACTTATGACGTCATCGGCCGTTACTTCTACATCGGCGCTCGCGCCCGCTTCTAAGAAGCGTCGAGCCTTGCATTGAGGGCGGCGGGTCTAACGGCCCGCCGCCTTTTTTGTCGTTTCTAGGCGGGATCGCGGACGTTGAGGGCGCTTGTGCCGCGCGCACGCGAAAGCGGCGATGACCTTCTGATCATCACCGGATGGCGTCGTATCAATATTAAAGTGAAGGGCGGCGCGCCACTCCCTCAAATGCTTGAGAAGGAGTGGCGCGAGTGACGGGGCTCGAACCCGCGACCTCCGGCGTGACAGGCCGGCACTCTAACCAACTGAGCTACACCCGCGTTGCTCCCCCCGCGAGGAGGAGAGGAAGGAGCGGATACGGGGCGTCGCCGCTTCGGTCAAGCGCGTTGTGGCGTTTTTGATAAAAAATCCGCGAATTCAGATGCTAGCAGGCAGAATGGGAGGAACCCGTGGGCCGGAGTTCCTCCCGTCTTCTCAGGCCTTCTCCCAGCCTTTTTCTACGGCCCAGACGGCGAAGGCGTAGTCGTGGGCGATGTCCTTCAGATAGTCGAACCGCCCGGAGGAGGCGAAGTGGCCCGCCTCCATGTTGATCTTCAGCAGCACCGGCTTGCCGGAGGTCGAGGCGGGACGCAGTTTCGCCACCCACTTCTCCGGCTCCCAATAGGTCACGCGGGGGTCGGACAGGCCGCCCGTCGCCAGCAGAGCCGGATAGGGCTTGGCCTCGATCTGGTCATACGGGCTGTAGGAGTGGATGTAGTCATAGGCCGCCGCGTCCTCCAGCGGATTGCCCCATTCGGGCCATTCCGGCGGCGTCAGGGGCAGGGTGGTGTCGCTCATGGTGTTGATGACGTCGACGAAGGGCACGCCGCCGATGACGCCGGCCCAGAGTTCGGGCCGCATATTCGTGACCGCGCCCATCAGCAGGCCGCCGGCCGAGCGGCCCTCTGCCACGATGTTCCCCGCCTTGGTGTATTTCTGCGCGATCAGGTGATCGGCGGCGGCGATAAAGTCGGTGAAGGTGTTCTTTTTGGTGAAGCGACGCGCGGTCAGGAACCAGTTCCAGCCCTTGTCCGAGCCGCCGCGGATATGGGCGATGGCGTAGATGAAGCCGCGATCCACCAGCGACAGCCGGTTGGTCGAGAAGCCGGCCGCCATCGGGATGCCGTAGGAGCCGTAGCCGTAGAGCAGCAGCGGCGCAGACCCGTCGACTGGCGTGTCCTTGCGGCGCAGCACCGTCACCGGCACCAGCTCGCCGTCAGAAGCGGGTGCGTTCAGTCGCTCGACCACATAGTCCGCCGGATTGTGGCCCGAGGGGATTTCCTGAACCTTGCGCAGCGTGCGCTCGCGCGTCTTCAGGTCGTAGTCGTAGGTTGAGGTCGGCGTGGACGGCGAGTTGTAGCCGTAGCGCATGATCGTGGTGTCGAACTCGGACGCCCCGCCCAGCGACAGGGCGTAGGCGGGCTCGTCCACGGCGATTTCATGTTCGGCGCCGCTGCGGTCGCGGATGACGATCTTGGTGTTGGCGTCGGCGCGTTCCTGCCGGCCCAGGTAGTCCTTCACCAGGGCCACGCCCTCGATGAAGCGGCCCGGCGTGTGGGGGATCAGGTCCTTCCAGTTCGCCTTGGCGGGAGCGGCGGTCGGCGCCTCCATGACCTTGAAGTCGATGGCGTCATCGGCGTTGGTGCGGATCACCCAACGATCGCCCCAGTGGTCCAGGTCATACAGCCGGCCGACGTGGCGCGGCTCGACCACCATCGGCTTCGCGGTCGGGTCCGAGGCCGGGATGATGCGGCTCTCTGAGGTTTCCTGGTTGCCGATGGAGATGACGATGAAGGCGTCGTCGGCGGTGCGCTCGATGCCCTGGAACATGCCCTCGTCCAGTTCTTCGTTGACCAGGGCGGTCTCGCCGCCGCGCGCCGGGCGGCGGAAGATCTTGTCGGGGCGGCCGTTGTCGTCGCGGTTGGTCCAGAAGATCCACTGGCTGTCCGGCGAGAAGGTGAAGTTGGCGCTGGCCGATTCGATCGGGTTGGGCAGCACCTCGCCCGTGGCCAGATCCTTCACATAGATCTTGTAGACTTCGGAGCCTTGAGCGTCCTCGGCATAGGCGAACAGAGCGTGATCGGGGCTGTGTTCGGTCGCCGAAACCTCCGAATAGGCCTTGCCCTCGGCCAGCTTGTTGCAGTCCAGCAGGATGACCTCGCCGTCCGTCTTGCCGCGCGGGCGGCGGCAATAGAGCGGGTGTTGATCACCGACGTTGTAGCGGACGTAGTACTCCCACGGGCCGTCTGGCGCAGGGACGGAGCTGTCGTCCTCCTTGATGCGGCCTTTCATCTCCTCGAACATCTGGGCCTGCAGCGGCAGGGTCGAGGCCATCATGGCTTCGCGATAGGCGTTCTCGGCGGTCAGGTGCTCCTTGACGTCAGCCTTGATCAGTGACGGATCGCGTAGCACGGCCTGCCAGTTGTCGTCCTTCATCCACTGATAGTCGTCGACGCGCACGCGGCCCAGCTGCTCGATGCGGACGGGGACCTTCTTGGCGACGGGCGGGGTGGGCTTGGACATCGAGGCTCCGGGACTCTGGCGGGCAAGGGCGGGGGATGCGGCGACCATGCCGACAGCGGCGGTCGAGGCGATCAGTTCGCGACGGTTCATGGCGTGGGCTTCCCCTCGATTATCATTCGAGCGGGACCTTGTGCCCGGCGACGCTCGGCGTCAAATGGCGTCATGGTCATTCAGGATCTTCCGCCCGAACAACCCGGTATCGTCTCCGCCCCGCCGCCCGAATGGGACCTGACGGTCGGGGTCATCAACGCCACCGTGCAACTGGATCAGGCGTTCGGCAGCGGACAGAGAAAGGTCGGTACGGGCTTCCTGATCTCCGCCCCCAGGCCCGACGGCGCCCCCCGCGTCGTGCTGGTGACAGCCCGGCACGTGCTGGACGTCATGCCCGGCAATGAAGCGCGCATCGGGTGGCGCACAGCCGAGGCGGACGGGGCGTGGACGTTCACTCCCGAAACCTTGAGCATACGCGATGCGGGCGGCGCGCCGTTGTGGACGGCCCATCCTGAGCGCGATGTGGCGGTGATGGAGATCACGGCGCCGCCCGCCTTTGTCCAGGCGGCGATTCCGCTCGGCTGGCTGGCCGAGGCGGACGCCTTCGACCGCTGGCGCATGGGTCCCGGCGACGAACTTCTGGCCCTGGGCTATCCCCATGGGCTGTCGGCCAATCGGGCGGGATTTCCGATCCTGCGACTGGGGCGGATCAGCTCATGGCCGCTGACTCCCATCCGTCACTTCCCGATCTTCCTGCTGGATTTCGTGGTGGCGCAGGGGAACTCGGGCGGCCCGGTGTTCTGGACCCCGGCCGCGCGTCGCGTGCCCGGTGCGCCCGTGCCGGATCATCCCTTTATCGCCGGGGTTCTGGTCCAAGAGGTTCAGGGCGGCGGAGAGGGTTTGGATCTCGGCGTCGTAGCTCACGCGCAATATGTGCGCGAGACGATTGAGCGGCTGGATATTTCCTCCCCATGAGATGGGGAGCGGGACCGCGTAGCGGTGGAGGGCGCAGCGCCGCCGGCGCCCGAAAGGCCCCTCCGTCACGGCGCTAGCGCGCCGCGCCACCTCCCCATCGGCGACGCCAATGGGGAGGAAAAACCCTCAGCCGGCGAGCGCTTCGACGCTCATCCGCTGCAGCAGGTCGCCGCCCTGTCCCACGGCCGCCAGACGACTGGAGACGTGTCCAAGGACGTTGGCCGCATAGACTTCATAGAGGTCCAGCTTGCCCTGCAGCCAGGCGGCGTCGCCCTCGTCAGCGTCCAGTTTCGCCTTGGCCGCCAGGGCGCCCTTGGCCAGCATCCAGCCGCCGACCACGTCGCCCATCAGCTTCAGATAGGCGTCGGCGCCCGCCAGAACGTCCGCAGCGCGGGCCGGGTCCGACTTGGCGTCGAGCAGCCACAGGGTGGCGTCCTCGACCGCCTCGATGGCGGCGGCGAAGCGCTCGACCGGCTTGCCGGTATAGAGGCGGTCGATCTGGGCCAGGGTCGTCTTCATTTCGGCGATCAGAGCCTTGGCCGACTCGCCGCCGTCCATCGACAGCTTGCGGCCGACCAGATCCATGGCCTGGATGCCGTTGGTGCCTTCGTAGATCGGGGCGATGCGGGCGTCGCGATAGTATTGGGCCGCGCCGGTCTCCTCGATGAAGCCCATGCCGCCGTGGACCTGAACGCCCATCGAGGCGACCTCGCAGCCGACGTCGGTGGACCAGGCCTTGGCGATCGGCGTGAACAGGTCCTCGCGGCCCTTCCAAACCTTGCGCTCTTCCTCGGTGCTGGCGTGGCGGGCCAGGTCGGCGGCGACGCCGGTCGACAGGCAGATGGCGCGGGCGGCGGCGACCTTGGCCTTCATCACCGACAGCATCCGGCGCACATCGGGGTGGTCGAAGATCGGGGCGTCCTTCTCGCCGGTCCAGACGCTGCGGCCCTGACGGCGCTCCAGCGCATAGGCCAGGGCATGTTGATAGGCGCGCTCGGCGATGCCGACGCCCTCGACGCCGACGGCCAGGCGGGCGGCGTTCATCATGACGAACATATGGGCCAGGCCCTGGTTCGGCTGGCCGACCAGTTCGGCGCGGGCGCCCTCATAGCTCATGACGCAGGTGGGCGAGGCGTGGATGCCCAGTTTGTGCTCGACGCCGACCGGGCGGAAGGCGTTGCGCTCGCCTAGCGAGCCGTCGGCGTTGACGATGAATTTGGGCGTCAGGAACAGGCTGATGCCCTTCGGCCCGGCAGGCGCGTCGGGCAGGCGGGCCAGCACCAGGTGGACGATGTTGTCCGTGGCGTCGTGATCGCCCCAGGTGATGAAGATCTTCTGGCCGGTCAGGGCGTAGGTCCCGTCGCCATTGGGAACCGCCGTCGCCGTCAGGGCGCCGAGGTCGGACCCGGCGTGCGGCTCGGTCAGCACCATGGCGCCGGTCCATTCGCCCGAGACCAGCTTGGGCAGATAGGTCGCCTTCTGATGCTCGTTGCCGACCTGCTCCAGCGCCTCGATCGAGGCCAGCGACAGCATGGGGCACAGGCCGAAGGCCATGTTGGCGGCGTGGACGGTCTCATAGGCCGCCAGCTCCAGCGCCTTGGGAAGGGCCTGCCCGCCGGCCTCGACCGAGGCGGTCAGGCTGGTCCAGCCGCCCGCCGCGAACTGCTGATAGGCGTCGGCGAAACCGGGGGCGGCCGTCACCGCGCCGTTGGCGTATTTGGCGCCGGCCAGATCGCCGGGGCGGTTCAGCGGGGCCAGAACCTCTTCCGAAAACTGGCCAGCGGCGTCCAGCACGGCCGAGGCGACATCTGCGTCGTAATCCGGAAAGGCGCCGGTCGCTGCGACCTGATCGATGCCGGCCACGGCGTCGAGGGCGAATGCGATGTCACGGACGGGGGCGCGGTAGCTCATCGGTTATCCTCAGAAAGACGTTGCGCTTCTGTCGACCCCTGCGCTCTGTGGCGCAAGCCCGCTTGGACTTTGGTCGAGTTTCCGCGCACTCTATGCCTCTGTTTGAACGACTGACGCCGCGTAAGGAAAGAGCGACCGTGCCCGCCGACCGACCCGCCAGGGGCGACAGCCCAGAAATCGCCGCCGAGGCGCTGAAGACGGGACGTCTGGTCATCCTGCCGACTGAGACGGTCTATGGCCTGGCGGCCGACGCCTCCAACCCTCAGGCGGTGGCGCGTATCTTCGAGGCCAAGGGGCGGCCGCGCTTTAATCCTCTGATCGCCCATGTCGCCAACGCCGTGGACGCCGAAGACATCGCCGTGTTCGACGCCAGGGCGCGGGCGCTGGCCGAAGCCTTCTGGCCGGGGCCGCTGACGATCGTCGCGCCGGTTCGGGACCGCGATCGGGTGTGCGATCTGGCGCGGGCGGGGCTGGACAGCGTGGCCGTGCGGGTGCCGGCACATCCGCGGGCCCGGGCGGTCATCGGCGCCTTTGGCGGGCCGGTCGTCGCCCCCTCGGCCAACCGTTCCGGACGGCCCAGCCCGACGACCTTTGCTGATGCTCTGGAGGAGACGGGTCATGCCGTGGGCGCGGCGGTCGATGGCGGCTCCTGCGCCGTGGGGGTGGAAAGCACCGTCGTCTCGGTGCTCGACGGCAAGGTTTCCCTGCTGCGTCCCGGCTCCGTCACCCGCGAAGAACTTCAGGCCGTGGTCGGGCCGCTGGATGAAGGCGGGCAGCGGCATCGCTCGCCCGGCCGGCTGGCCCTGCACTATGCGCCCGACGCCCCGGTGCGGATCGAGGCGGAGGGCGCCAGGGACGGCGAAATCCTGCTGGGGTTCGGTCCAAACGTCGGCGATCCGCGCTGGAGCCTCAGCCCGACCGGGGACCTGCGCGAGGCGGCGGCCAATCTGTTCCGCCTGCTGCGAGAGGCGGACCGGACGCGGCCCGCCGGTATCGCGGTGTCGCCCGTTCCGGCCAAAGGGCTGGGCGAGGCGATCAACGACCGTCTGCGTCGTGCGGCGGGCTTCGTCGGCTAAAGGAAGCGCGCCTTCACATCCACGCTGGACGCCTTGCCGACCTTGGGCAGACAGTTTTCAAGCCAGGCCTCGGCCGCCGTCCGGCCGTGCTGCTTCAGCTTGTTCAGATAGCTCCACTCCGTATCGAACTTGGAGTGGAGCGACTCGCCGCCCAGCCACTCATCCGCTTCGATGACGTGGATGCGGATGCCGCGCCGACGGTCCTCGCCGGGCTTCAGCTTGCCCTCGGCGATCAGGTCTTGAACGAAGGCGACGGCGCGCAGTTCGGCCACCAGCGGGGCGTTGAAGACGATCTCGTTCAGCCGGTCGTTGATGTCGCCCGCCTCGCGCGGGGCCTCGTCGCGCTGGAACGGATTGAGCGGCAGCAGCAGGATATCGTCCGGCGTGTCGGTGTAGAACAGCGGCCACAGCGCCGGATTGGCCAGATAACCGCCGTCCCAATAGGGCTCGCCCTCGATCTCGACCGCCTGAAACAACTGGGGCAGGCAGGCTGAGGCCAGCAGCACCTCTGGCGCCATTTCACCCGACTTGAAGATGCGCGAGCGGCCCGCGCGCACCGCCGTCGTCGACACGAACATCTGGATGGAGGAGGCGCGCAGGGCCTCGAAATCCACCGCCGTCTCCAGCACCCGGCGCAGCGGGTTCAGGTTGAAGGGGTTGAAGGAGTAGGGGCTCATCGACAGGGCCAGCGTCTGTCCCGCCTGCCACATCGGCGTGCCCTTCAGCCAGTCGGGCGTCAGGGCCTTGGACCAGACGGCGCTGTCGCCGAAGACGTTGCGGCCGCCGGACTGGTTCACCTCGCGCCATAGGGTGTCGAGCGCTTCGCGACCCCCCTCGGCGCCGCCGCGCTCCAGCCCGGTGATCAGGGCGGCGGCGTTCATTGCTCCGGCCGAGGCGGCGGTGACGGCGCGCACGTCCAGCACGTCGGCCTCAAGCAGTCGATCCAGCACGCCCCATTGAAAAGCGCCGTGCGCGCCGCCGCCCTGCAGGGCCAGACAGACAGGTTTGCGTTTCGCCGCCATCAGCCTCTCCGTCTTTCGACCCGCGCGGCCGCTGTGAAGGCTATTGGGCCGTCCAGCCGCCGTCGACGGAGAAGTGGGCGCCGTTGGCCGAGGCGCCGAGGTCCGACGCCAGATAGAGGAAAATCCCCGCCAGTTCGTCGGTCGTGACGAAGCGCTTGGTCGGCTGCGAGCCGAGAATGACGTTCTTCATCACGTCTTCTTCGCTCATGTTGCGGGTGCGGGCCTGATCCTGGATCTGCTTGGCGACGATCGGCGTCTCGACGAAGCCGGGGCAGATGGCGTTGCAGGTGATGTTCTCTTGCGCCAGCTCCAGCGCCACCGTCTTGGTGAAGCCGATGACGCCATGCTTGGCCGCGACATAGGCGGACTTGAAGGGGCTGGCGACCAGGCCGTGAGCCGAGGCGACGTTGATGATCCGGCCGCGGCCCTGCGCCTTCATGATCGGGATCGCCGCCTTAGTGGCGTAGAAGGTCGAGGATAGGTTGATGGCGATGATCTTCTCCCACGCGTCGGCAGGGAAGTTCTCGACGGCCTCGACGTGCTGGATGCCGGCGTTGTTGACCAGGATGTCGAGGCGGCCCAGTTCGCGATGCGCCGTGGCGATCATGTCCGCGATCTGATCCGGCTGGGTCATGTCCGCCGGGTGATAGAGGACGCGCACGCCGGTTTCGGCGGCCAGATCGGCGCGGGTCTTCTCAATGGCGTCGGCGTCGCCCAGGCCGTTCAGCATCACGTCGCCGCCGCACAGGGCGACCGCCCGCGCGAACGCCAGCCCTATGCCCGAAGTCGAGCCGGTGACGACCGCGACCCGGCCCTTGAGATCGTTCATCGCGAACATGACAGAAAGAACCCGTGGCTAATGATGCTGCAACGCACCCTAGCCGCAGTCGTTCAATCTGGCGATCAGGAATTTCCTTCCCTGATGAATATCCAGTCCGTGTCCGTCGATAGAGTCTTGTCGAAGCGATAGCCGTCGCGATCGAAGGCCTTCAGGTCCTCGACCTTCTCCAGCCGGTTCTCGATGGCGAAGCGGGCCATGCCGCCGCGGGCCTTCTTGGCGTAGAAGGAGATGATGCGGGCTTCGCCGTCCTTCTTTTCCTTGAAGTGTGGCGTCACGACCGGCAGCTTCAGCGCCTTGGCGTCGACTGCACCGAAATATTCGTGGCTGGCCAGGTTCACCAGCGTCTGCTCGGGCAGCTTTCCGGCGTCTTCGTTGAGGCGCAGAGAAATCCGCTCGCCCCAGAAGTCATAGAGGGTGGCGCCGCGTTTGGTCTTCAGGCGCACGCCCATCTCCAGCCGATAGGGCTGGATCGCGTCCAGCGGCCGCAGCAGGCCATAGAACCCCGACAGGATGCGCAGGTGATCCTGCGCCCAGTTCAGATCCTCGACCGACAGGGTGCGGGCCGACAGCCCGTCATAGACATCTCCCGCAAAGGCGAAGACGGCCTGCAGCGCGCCTTCCGAAGTGTCGTTGTCGAAGGCCTGAAAGCGCTGATAGTTCAGCTCGGCCAGGGCGTCGGAGATGGACATCAGGCGGCGCAGGTCCGCGCGGCTGAGTTCACGCGTTACCTTGGCCAGTTCGGCCGTCTCATCGGCGCATCGCCTTGGCGTCACGGGGGCGTCGATGGCGGGCGGGTTGAAGTCCAGCTTTTTGGCCGGGGACAGGACGATCAGCAAGACGATCGACTCCCTATGCGTCTCAAGAGCGGGCCTCATAGGCCGCTTCCATGACGTTTTGAACCGCCTGAAACGTCACATACGGTCGCAAGTCATCAGAAGAGGACCGCCGGGTTCATGATCCGCTGGGGGTCGATGGCCTGACGGATCGCCTGCATGGTCGCGATTTCGAGCGGCGATTTGTAACGTCGCGCCTCATCGGTTTTCAGCCGTCCCAGGCCGTGTTCAGCCGAAATCGAGCCGTCGTAACGGGCCACGACATCGTGCACGACCTGCGATCCCTCCATCCAGCGGGCGATGAAGGCGGCGACGTCTTCACCTACGCCGGGGATCACGTCATAGTGAAGATTGCCGTCGCCGACGTGGCCGAAGACCGACACGCGGCAACCCGGATGGAAGCGTTCGACCGCCGCCGTGGCCTCGTCGATGAAGTCGGCGATTCGCGATACGGGAACCGAGACGTCATGTTTCCAGCCGCCGCCTTCGGGCTTGAGCGCAGCCGAATGCTCTTCGCGCAGACGCCAGAACTCGGCTTTTTGGGCGTCATTCTGGGCGATGGCGGCGTCGACGATCAGACCTTCCTCGAAAGCGGCGGTCAGCAGGCGCTCCATCGCCGCCTCGGCGCCGTTTGGGTCGCCCGAGGCCAGTTCGATCAGCACATACCAGGGCGGCGTCGACTCCAGCGGTTCGCGCGTGTCGGGAATGTTCTTCAGCACCAGGCTCATGCCCAACCGCTTCATCAGCTCGAACGCCTCAACCCCGCCGCCGGTCTCAGCCTTGGCGCGGGCCAGCAGCTCAACGGCGTCGTGGTGGTTCTCCAGCCCGACGATGGCAGTGACGCGGCTGCGCATGATGGGGAACAGCTTCAGCGTCGCCGCTGTGATCACGCCTAGGGTGCCTTCGGCGCCGATGAACATCTGCTTCAGGTCATAGCCGGTGTTATCCTTGCGCAGTCGCTTCAGACCGTTGAACACCTGACCGTCGGGCATGACGGCCTCGATGCCCAGCACCAGGTCGCGCATCATGCCGTAGCGCAGAACCGCCGTGCCGCCCGCATTGGTCGAGATGACGCCGCCTATGGTGGCTGAGCCCTCGGCTGCGAGGCTGAGCGGGAAGAAGCGGTCCTTCTCCTTGGCCAGTTCTTGCGCTTCCAGCAGGGTCACGCCCGCCTCGACCGTCATGGCGTCGTCCAGCGGCGTCACGTCGCGCACCGTCCGCAGCTTGCGCGTGGACAGCAGCACCTCGCCATAGGGAATCTGACCGCCGACCAGTCCGGTGCCGCCGCCCTGCGTCACAATAGCCGTACCGTGACGGGCGCAGATCTCGACGGCGCGGGCGACCTCTTCGGTCGTTCGCGGTTGCAGCAGCAGCGGCGTCTCGCCGGTCCAGCGGCCACGCCATTCGGTCAGCCACGGCGCCATCTCGGCGGCGTCTTGCGTCCAGGCGCCGGGCAGGGCGGCCTTGAGTTCAGCGAGGGATTCTGGCGTCGGGAGGGTCATATCGGCCTTGTGGCAAAAGGCGCGCCGTGGTGGAAGCGCAAAACCTTGCCTTCTGGCGGTCAATTCAAGGGCAAAACATGATTCCGACGCCGGCTGTGGGCGTGGTGTGCCTGAAAGGCGATGAAGTCCTGCTGATCCAGCGCGGCACGCCGCCGCGCGTGGGCGAGTGGAGCCTGCCGGGCGGGCGGCTGGAGCCGGGCGAGCGCCTGGCCGACGCCGCCTTGCGGGAACTGCGTGAGGAAACCGGCGTCGAGGCGGAATTGATCGGTCTGGTCGACGTGGTGGACGGCCTGTTTCCAGAGGCTGGGCGTCATTATGTCCTGATCGACTACGCCGCGCGCTGGATCGCGGGCGAGCCCGTGGCGGCCGATGACGCTACGGAAGCGGCCTTTTTCCCGTTCCAGGCCGCGCTGGCCAAGGTGGATTGGGACGAAACGCGGCGGATCATCCGTATGGCGCGCCGGATGGCTGACGGGGATGTCATGTTGAGGGAACCGGATTCGATGGCGCAGCCGGCGTCCGGCGGATAAGCTGGTCTCCACATCGGAGGGCCTAATGAATTTTTCGCTGATTTTCTTTGTGATGTTCGCGGTCTTCGCGCTCATCTTCTTGTTCAGCGTGATCAAGATCGTGCCCCAGGGCCGTGAGTTCACGGTGGAGCGGTTCGGCAAATACACGAAGACCCTGACGCCGGGCATCCACATCCTGACTCCGTTCGTCGAGCGCATCGGCCGCCGCATGAACATGATGGAGCAGGTGCTGGACGTCCCGACTCAGGAGGTCATCACCAAGGACAACGCCATGGTGAAGGTCGACGCTATCGTCTTCATTCAGGTCATGGACGCCTCGGCCGCCGCCTATCGCGTCGAGAATCTGCCTTACGCCATCACCCAGTTGTGCTCGACCAATCTGCGGACCGTGGTCGGCTCCATGGATTTGGATGAAGTCCTGTTCCAGCGCGACAACATCAACTCACGCCTGCTCACCGTCATCGATGCGGCGACCGAGCCGTGGGGCGTCAAGGTCAATCGGATCGAGATCAAGGATCTGACCCCGCCCGTCGACATCACCAACGCCATGGCCCGCCAGATGAAGGCCGAGCGAGAGCGCCGCGCCATCATCACCGAGGCGGAAGGCGAGAAGCAGGCCGCCATCGCTCGCGCCGAGGGCGCTAAACAATCCGCCATCCTGCAGTCGGAGGGCCGCAAGGAAGCGGCGTTCCGCGATGCTGAAGCCCGTGAACGCGAGGCGGAAGCCGAGGCCAAGGCGACGGCCATGGTGTCGGAAGCCATCGCGCGCGGCGACGTCAACGCCATCAACTACTTCGTGGCCCAGAAGTATGTCGAGGCGTTCGGTGAACTTGCCCGCAACCCGACGGCCAAGACGGTCATCGTACCGGCCGAAATGGGCGGTCTGGTCGGCACCATCGCCGGGCTGGGCGAACTGGTAGGCTTGGCCAAGGAGCAGCAACAGAACCGGTCGGACATCCGTCGCGAACCGTCTCGCGCCGCGGCGGCTTCCTCGGCTTCGACGCCGCCCAGCCGCACCGTTTCGCCGCGTCGATCCGGCGGCGCCGTGCCGACGACGGAGTAGGGCATGGACTGGATCATCTCGCTCCACGCCTCGCAGCCGTTCTGGCTCTGGCTGGCCATTGGCGTCGTCCTATTGGGAATCGAGGCTGCGGCCTCGACCGAGTGGCTGCTGTGGCCGGCGGTGTCGGCGGGGCTGACGGCCTTGCTGACGGCGTTGGCGCCGCAACTTGGCTTGCCGATTGAAATCGGCGTGTTCGCCGCCTTGACCGTCGCGTCCACGATCCTGTCGCGTCGCCTGATCAAGCGCGTGAATCCCCAGGATCAGCCCGACATCAACGACACCAACGTGCGCCTGATCGGCGAGCGGGCGCGGGTCGTGGAAGCCTTCGTCGATGGACGAGGGCGGGTTTTCGTGTCGGGCTCTGAATGGCCGGCCGAGATCGAAGGCGCAGGGCCTCTGGCCGGCGAGAGCGTCATCGTCGAATCAGTCATCGGTTCGCGCCTGAAGGTCAGGGCGGTCTAGGCGGCTCCGAGGACTGGAGGGGCTAGCGGCCCCTTAATTCGGCCACGCCGCGATTGGCCAGGCCGTCGGCCCGCTCGTTCAGGGCGTGGCCGGCGTGGCCCTTGACCCAGTGCCATTTAACCTCGTGGCGGCTGCGGGCCTCGTCCAGGCGCCGCCACAGGTCTTCATTCTTGACCGGCTTCTTGTCGGCGGTCTTCCAGCCCCGGGCTTTCCAGCCGCGAATCCATTCCGTCACGCCCTGCATGACGTATTTGCTGTCGGTGTGCAGATCGACGCGGCAGGGACGCTTCAGCGCGTCCAGCGCCATGATGGCCGCCATCAACTCCATGCGGTTGTTGGTGGTCAGAGCCTCGCCGCCCCAGAGTTCCTTCTCATGACCGCCGCCGGTTTGCAGGATAGCGCCCCAGCCGCCGGGGCCGGGGTTGCCCTTGCAGGCGCCGTCGGTGTGGATGATGACGTGATCGTTAGGATTCATGGTCGCGATGCCTACAGCCTCCCTTGGCGCATCGCCATCACTCAGCCTATATGACGCACAACAATCAGTCGGTGGGGCGCGCGTGGGCGCGGCCGCCCCTTGAGGAGGTATCGCCATGGGCTCCATGAGCATCTGGCACTGGGCCATTGTCGTCGTTGTCGTGCTGGTCCTGTTCGGCGGCCGCGGCAAGCTGTCCGGCATCATGGGCGACGCGGCCAAGGGCATCCGCGCCTTCAAGGACGGCCTGAAGGACGACACGGACGCCAAGGGCAAGGAAGCGCCGGGCGCACTGCCGCGCACCGAGGCCGAAAAAGAAGAACTGAACCGCTGATTTTCGCCGGAAGACGCTGAACCATGGGTGGTCTTGGCCCCGGCATCGGCGGGTTCGAAATCCTTGTCATCGGTCTGGTGGCCCTGCTTGTTGTGGGGCCCAAGGATCTGCCCATGCTAATGCGCAGGGTGGGCCAGTTCGTCGGCAAGGCGCGCGGCATGGCCAATGAATTCCGCGCCAGCTTTGATGAAATGGCGCGCCAGTCGGAACTGGACGACCTGCGCAAGGAGGTCGAGGCGCTGCGGTCGGGGCAGGGGATGTACGCCCTGGGCGCTGACGCGGACGAAGCTTTCAAGGACATCCGCAAGGAGCTTGAGGCGCCGCTTGAGACGCCGGCCGTCCCCGAGCCTGTCGAACAGGCCCCGGCGCAGATTGAGGTCACAGGCGTCGACGAATGGCCCGACAGCGCCACGCCCGTCGTTGCGCCCGAGCCCGCGCCCAAACCCGCGACGAAGCCGAGAGCCAAGAAGGCGGACGCCGGCGCTGGGGCGGCCGCGTCCAAGGTCAAGTCGCGCAAGGCTACGCCTAAGTCTGACGCCCCGCCGTCCTCGCCGAAGCCAGCCGCTGCACGTGCAAGGGCTCAGCGCGCCAAGAAGGTCGATCTATGAGCCGCGCCGACCATGATGAAGCCGACATCGAGGCTTCGCGCGCGCCCCTGATGGATCACCTGATCGAGCTGCGGTCACGGCTGATGATCTGCGTGGTCGCCTTCATCATCGCCTTCATCGGCTGTTTCGCCTTTTCAGAGACCCTCTACCTGTTTCTGGTGAAGCCCTATGTGGTCTCGGCCGCGTTCCACCAGACGGTGGGCGCGCACGGCCATGTGTCGCCGTTCAGCCTGATCCTGGGCACGGCCGGGCTGATCCCCGTGCCGGACGTGGACCACAACAGCGTGCGGTTGATCTATACGGCGCCGCTCGAAATCCTGTTCACCAAGATGAAGCTGGCGGGCTTGGGCGCGGTCATCGTCGCCTTCCCGATCCTGGCCTGGCAGTTGTATCGCTTCGTCGCGCCGGGCCTGTATCGCAATGAGAAGGGCGCCTTCCTGCCGTTCCTGATCGCGGCGCCGGTGCTGTTCCTGCTGGGCGCTGCGCTGGTCTATTACGTCATGCTGCCCTTTGTGATGTGGTTCTCGCTGAGCCAGCAGATCATCGGGGAGAATGTGGCCGCCGAACTGCTGCCCAAGGTGTCGGACTATCTGAACCTGGTGACGGCGCTGATTCTGGCCTTCGGCCTGTGCTTCCAGTTGCCGGTCGTCATGACCCTGCTGGGCCTTGCTGGTCTGATCAGCAGCGAACTGATGGCCAAGGGGCGCCGCTACGCTATCGTGGCGGTGGTCGTGGTCGCCGCCGTGGTGACGCCCCCGGATCCGATCAGCCAGCTGATGCTGGCCGTGCCGATGGTGCTGCTCTACGAGGTGTCCATCTGGTGCGTCCGCATCATCGAGCTGCGCCGCAGGAAGGCGGATACAACTGACGGGCTGACGGCCTGACAGCAGGCTGGGGCCAGCGTGGCCTAAACCGAACCTGAGCCGTTCAGCAGATCGGCGAGCACCGCGGGCAGCCCCTGCGGCAGGTCTTCTGAGATCAGCCCGGGCCCAAAGCGTCGCGCGGCCTCAGAATGTATCCACACCGCCGCCCGTGCGGCGTCGAAGCTGTCCATGTGTTGGGCGATCAATCCGCCGATCATGCCCGCCAATACGTCGCCGCTGCCCGCCGTGGCTAGCCAGGGCGAACCGTCGCCGTTGACCGCCAGGCGGCCGTCCGGCGCCGCGATGACCGTCGCCGCGCCCTTCAGCACCACGATCGCCCCGGCCAGACGCGCAGCCTCCTGCGCCGCGCCCTCGCGGCCTTCCGCCGCCAGCAGGCCGGGAAACAGCCGCTCGAACTCGCCTTCGTGCGGGGTCAGGACATCGTCCCGATCCAGCCAGGCGAACAACTGCTCAGGTCGATCGCGGAACAGGGTCAGGGCGTCCGCATCGACCACCAGCGCCGCGCCGGTACGTGCCAGCGCCGCCAGGTTCAACGCCGTGCTTTCGTTCAGTCCGGCAGCGGGACCGATCACGACGGCGTCCATCGGATCGGCCAGGGCCTGAAGCTGCTCGGGCGTCGCGAAGCTGGCCAGCATCACCGCCTCCAGCGCGGGGGCCAGAACCGGCGCTGCGTCCGGCGGGCAGAAGACCTTGACCAGACCCGCCCCCACCCGAAGGCCGGCTCTGGCGGACAGGCGCGCGGCCCCGGTGGACAAGGCGCCGCCCGAGACGACGCCAAGCCTGCCGCGCACATGTTTATGGCTATCAGGCCCCGGTCGGGGCAGCAGATGACGCCACTCAGAGGGACTGTTACCGAACTTCATGTGGATTTCCGTTCACGGACGGCCTCCGGGCGCGAAAAACGCTTGCCAATTTGTGCGATGCAATGTCCCTTTACCGCCCGAGCGTCGGACCAAACAAGGAGCCGGCTCGGGACTTGCCATGAAGAAGATCGAAGCCGTCATCAAGCCGTTCAAGCTGGATGAAGTGAAGGATGCGCTCCAGGATATCGGGGTGCAAGGCATGACTGTGCTGGAGGCCAAGGGATATGGCCGCCAGAAGGGTCATTCGGAACTCTATCGCGGCGCCGAGTACGTCATCGACTTCCTGCCCAAGATCAAGATCGAGGTGGTGGTGGCCGATGACTTGGCTCCGGCTGTGGTCGAGGCGATTCAAAACGCGGCCCGCACCGGCAAGATCGGGGATGGCAAAATCTTCATCACCAGCCTCGAAGACGTGATCCGTATCCGCACGGGCGAAACCGGCGCCCAGGCCATCTAGACCAGCGGCCGCCTCTCGGGGCGGCCGATTTCAATTCCCAGTACAGGACCTCCTCCCCATGAGCGCCGCCGAAAAGATCCTGCAGGAGATCAAGGATAAGGACGTCCAGTACGTCGATCTCCGTTTCACCGACACGCGCGGTCGGGTCCATCACGTCACCTTCGACATCGGCATGGTCGATGAGGAATTCCTCGAAGACGGCACCATGTTCGACGGCTCCTCGATCGCCGGCTGGAAGACCATCAACGAGTCCGACATGCTGTTGAAGCCGGACCTGTCGAGCGCCTTCATCGACCCCTTCTACCAGCAGACCACCCTGTTCATGTTCTGCGACGTGCTGAACCCGGACACCGCCGAGCCCTACAATCGCGACAGCCGCTCGATGGCCAAGAAGGCCCTGGCCTATGTCCAGTCGTCCGGCGTGGGCGATACCGTCTTCTTCGGTCCCGAAGCCGAGTTCTTCGTGTTCGACGACGTGCGCTGGAACACGGCGCCGCACGACACCCGCTACAGCTTCGACTCCACCGAGCTGCCCGCCAACACCGGCGCCGAATACGCCGAGGGCAACCTGGGCCACCGTCCGGGGCCCAAGGGCGGCTACTTCCCGGTCAACCCGGTCGATTCGGGCCAGGATCTGCGCGGCGAAATGCTGGCGGTCATGAAGGATCTGGGCCTCGACCCTGAGAAGCACCACCACGAAGTCGCCCCTGCCCAGCACGAGCTGGGCCTGAAGTTCAGCGACCTGCTGACCATGGCCGACCGGATGCAGCTGTATAAGTATGTGATCCACAACGTGGCCCACGCCTATGGCAAGTCGGCGACCTTCATGGCCAAGCCGATGTTTGGCGACAACGGCTCGGGCATGCACGTCCACATGTCGATCTGGAAGGACGGCAAGCCTCAGTTCGCCGGCGACAAATACGCCGGCCTGTCGCAGGAATGCCTGTGGTACATCGGCGGGATCATCAAGCACGCCAAGGCCATCAACGCCTTCGCCAACTCGACCACCAACTCCTACAAGCGTCTGGTGCCCGGCTATGAGGCGCCGGTGAAGCTGGCCTATTCGGCCAGCAACCGCTCGGCCTCGATCCGCATCCCGCACGTCACCTCGGCCAAGGCCAAGCGTCTGGAAGCGCGCTTCCCCGACCCGATGGGCAACCCCTATCTGACGTTCGTGGCCCTGCTGATGGCGGGTCTGGACGGCATCGAGAACCGCATCGATCCGGGCGCGGCCGCCGACAAGAACCTGTACGATCTGCCGCCCGAAGAGCGTCACTCGATCCCCGAGGTCGCCGGTTCGCTGCGCGAGGCTCTGGAGGCCCTGAACGCCGACCGCGCCTTCCTCAAGAAGGGCGGCGTCATGGATGACGACTTCATCGACAGCTACATCACCCTGAAGCAGGAAGAAGTCGCCCGGCTGCAACTGCACCCGCACCCGGTCGAGTTCGACATGTATTACAGCTGCTGATCAGCGGGCCTACGTTAAGGACCTAAAGGCGTCGGACCCCAGGTCCGACGCCTTTTCTACGCCCTCAGATCTCAGTCGCATCAGTTACGGCGTCAACTGTGTTCCAACCGTCCCGGCCTTGGCGCTATTTGCCGTCGCCGCGATAGTTCAGTTGGGGCGGGCCGTCACCGACCAGGGGACGATAGACGAAATCCGCGCCGCGACGTTCATGGAGCTCGGTAGTTGCCGCAGCGATCGTTTCGGGGCTGACGAACAGTTCAGCCGCCGTCAGGGCCAAGGTCTTGGCGGCGACGACGGCGCCTTTGACGCCAATGCTGGAGCCTGCGGCGGCGGTGTTCTGCCAGCTATGCCCCGCAGAGCCCGGCACGAATGTAGCGGTCGCCAGGCCCACGGTGGGAACGACCCAACTGACGTCCGACACATCGGTCGATCCGCCTGCGCCATCGAAACTCAGCTTGGCGGGCTGGATTTCACCGACGCTCGACAGGGGCGGCTGGCTGGCCAGGGTCTGCTGGAGCTTGGTTGCGAAAGCCGTTTCCTCGGGCGTCCAGGTGATGCCGCCGACGCGGTGCAGGTTGCGGTCCATGACGCTCATCAGCGCGCCGTTGGGCATCATGCTGTAGACGCCGCCGATCTGCTGGAACTCATATCGGGTTTCGGTGCCCAGGGCGGCGCCCTCGGCGGCCTTCTTCAGCCGTTCGATGACCGACAGGACGACCTCCGGGTCGCCGTGACGGACGTAGTAGTAGGATTCCGCATAGTTGGGCACGACGTTGGGCGCTTCGCCGCCATCGGTGATGACGTAGTGGATGCGCGTGCCGTCAGGAATGTGCTCGCGCATCATGTTGGCCATGGCGTTCATCGCCTCGACGGCGTCCAGGGCCGAGCGTCCGCGATCCGGCGCGCCGGACGCGTGCGACGACGTGCCGTAGAAGCGGAATTTACCGCTGACATTGGCCTTGGTCGTGCCCTGGCTGGCGCTGTTGACGGTTGCCGGGTGCCAATGGAGCGCGACGTCCACGTCATTGAACAGGCCGTCACGGACCATGAAGGCCTTGGCCGAGCCTCCTTCTTCGGCGGGCGTGCCATAGAGGCGCAATTCGCCCTTGATGTTGTTGTCGATCATCCATTGGCGGACAGCGATGGCGGCATGGCTGGAGGCCGCGCCGAACAGGTTGTGGCCGCAACCGTGACCGGCGATCGCATGCAGGGATTGTTCGACGGGCGATACCGCCTGAGACAGGCCGGGCAGGGCGTCGAATTCAGCCAGCAGGGCGATCACCGGGCCCTTGCCGTTCTTAAAGCTGGCGACGAATGCGGTGGGTTGGCCGGCGATGCCTGCGGTGATGGTGAAGCCGGCGGCCGTCAGATCCTGCTGCAGGAGGGCTGAGCTCTGGGTTTCCTGATAGCCGACCTCGGCGAACTCCCATATGGCCAGGGCGGTGGCTCCCAAGTGCTCGCGGCCGCGCTCGACGCTGTCGATGATGGCGGACTGCTGCGCCGCCGGCAGTTCAGCCGCCCACGCCGATGTGCCCGCAAGACACGATAGAGCGACGGTGATGGCGGTAAGACTGGTGAATTTCATATTCTGAGTTCCGCTGTTCGTGCGCATGCTTTTGAAGGGTGAAAGATCGAGACGGCGAACGGGACAGACGATCGCTCGCGGTCATCAGTTTCCGACCACTGAAAACGGCGTCTCCAGTGTGGGCGAAACAGGAATGGGAACCGGACCCAGCTTCATTGCGGCGAGGGGCGGAAAAGGATGGCTCTGAAGGCCGTCCTTCTCCGCCCAAGCCGTTTAGAAGCTCTTGGTGACCGAGATTGAGTAGTAGCGGCCGAGCGTGTCGTAGTTCTGGCCATCATAGCTGCCGGCGAAATTGCCCACCTGGGGCGGCGTTTCGTTGAGCAGGTTGGAGACGCCCACTCGCACGCTGAGGTCTTTCGGCAGGGTGAAGCGGCCGTTCAAGTCGAAGACGTCATAGGAATCGACGCCTCGGGTCGTGCTGGCCGCATTGCGCACCTGTTCGGCGCTGATCATTGCGGCGGTATGACGCCACCGCAGGCTGACGTTCAGCCAGTCCCGCGTGTATGCGAGGGTCGTATTGGCTTTCCAGTCGGGGTGGGCCAGGCCGGCGCCCTCTTCGACAGCGGTGCCGCGGCTGCCTGCATAGTTGTAGGACGGGCCGCCCGGCAGGTTCTGAATCTCGAACTTGTCGACATAGCTGACCACGGTGCCCAGAGACAGGCTGCCGGCCGAGGCGGGCAGGCCGATGTCAGCCAGGTCAAACGACCAGTCGATTTGCAGGTCGACGCCGCTGACCTTGAAGGCGCCAAGGTTCAGCGCGGGCTGGCCCGGCTCGAACAGGAATCCTGTGGTCGGGTTACGCTTGCCCATGACCTGACAGTAGTAGTTGTTCACGTCATAGGTGGGGTTGGCGCCATTCAGGTTGAAGCAGTTCTCCATGGTCTGGATGATCGGCAGGTTGCCGACCGCGCCGGCGACTTCGATCGCGTACCAGTCGATCGAGGTCGAGATCCGCTCCAGAAGCGGCGAAGAGAACGGCGACTGGATGACGGCGCCGATCGAGTAGGTGTCAGTGGTTTCTTCCTGCAGGTTGGGGTTGCCGCCGGTGAGAGCGAACACCTGGGTCGAGCCGAACTGATAGGTCGGAAGCACGCCCGCAGGCACGCCCATGGCCGCGCACAGAGCCTCGACCTTGGCGGCGTTGGCGCCGCTCTGACCGAAGCCGCCGCGATAGCCGGAGCGGACATCGCAGGGGTCGCCGCCGAACGGCGTCGCCGCGCTGGGGCTGCCGATGCCCGTGCTGCCCGAAGATTCGGGGGCGTAGAGCTCGCCGACGCTGGGCGCGCGCACAGAGCGATTGTAACCGCCGCGCAGACGTAGGGAGTCTATGACGCTCCAGTCGACATCGACCTTATAGGCGCTGACGCCGCCCACGCTGCTGTAGTCGGAATAGCGATAGCCGAGGTTCATGTTGACCTCGCGAGCCATCGGAATGTCCTTCAGAATGGGGACCAGGGCTTCGAAGTAGATCTCGCTGACACTGGTGTTGCCGCCGGAAGGGCGCAGGACGCTGTAGCCCAGGATGTCGCTGCCGACGCCCGGAATATTGTAAAGTTCATCTGAGTTGTACTGGAAGGAGTTGTAGCGATAGCCGAGACCAGTCGCCACGCGGACTTCCCCGGCCGGAAGGTTGAACAATCCGCCCTGCAGGTTCAGTTCGGCGACCCGCTGTTTCATCTCGTTGGTGTTCGAGGTCCGGCGGGTCATGTAGTCCATGCAGCTTTGGGAAAGCGCATGGTTGCCGAAGAAGTTGGCTCCGCCCTCGCAGAGCACGGGATAGGCGACCATGCCCACGGAAGCGCCTGTCACGGGGTCGTATTCCATCCGCGAACCGCCCGCGCCGCCGAACGGATCGTACAGCAGGTTCACGACGGCGGATTTGCTGAGCGCGCCGTGCTGGATGTTGTTGGTCTTGGTTTGCCCCACGCTTGCGAAGGTATCCCACGTCCAGTCGCGGTACGGCAGGACGCCATCTGCGCCCAGGACGATCTGATAGACGTCATAGGTGTTAGTCTGTAGGCGGTCGCCGGCGGCGGTGAAGGCCTTCTGGAAGGTAAAGTCGCCGTTGGGATTGGGGCGTGACGCCAGGATCAGCCGGGCGTCAGGCGTCAGGAAGGGGTTGGTGACCGGCGCGCTCAGCGCATAGGCCGCGCCCGACGCCAGGGTCGGGTTGAAGAAGGTCAACGCGTCATAGCTCGTAAAGGTCGCCTGGGCGAAGACCGAGGTGTTGTCGGTGACGTCGTAATCAAGCTTGGAGAAGACCGTGACGCGGTCGTTGGTGTTCACGACCTGGCTGTTCGGCCAGCCGAAGTTAAGCTGTTTGCGGCTGCCGGCGATGTATTGGGTGTCCGTCTCCGGGTCGCGGTAGTTCTCGACAAAATAGTTGCCGACTGGCGTCACGTGGCTGAACAGGGTGCCGTCCAGATTGAACCCCAGTTGGCCCGTGTAGGTCGCTGAACCGGTGATGGGACTGGTGCCATAGACATTGCGGAACAGGTTGTTGACCACAGCGGCGCTGGGCGCGTTTCCGGGAAAGAGCATGGCCCCGGAATCGAGCGTCGCCGTGCCGTTCTGGGGCGTTCGCGTGATATTGAACGGCCGATCGCTCTGAAGCGCAGGCTCGCGTTGGGAGTAGTCGACCGAGACCATGGCGCGGCCGCGACCTTCCGCGAATCGTTGACCGGCGGTGACGGTCGCGCGGAACTGCTCGCCGTCGCCGTATTCGCTGACGCCGTACTGGCTGCTGAGCGTCAGGCCCTCAATGTTGCGCAGCCGGAAGTTGACCACGCCCGCCGTGGCGTCCGAACCGTAGGCGGTCGAGGCGCCGCCGGTGATGACTTCGACGTTGCCGATCAGGGCGTCAGGCAGGGTGTTCAGGTCGATCGAGCCATCCGGAGACGACGGCTGCATCCGGCGACCGTCCAGCAGGATCAGCGTGCGCTTGGGGCCCAGGCCTCTGAGGCTGGCGTTGGCCTGGCCGGCGTTCAGGGTCGTGGTGCTGCTGCCCGTGCTGGCTTGACCGAAGGCGCCGGTGAATTGCGGCAACTGCGTCAGGGCCCGCTCGACAGACACCTGGCCCGTGTCTTCGATAGCCTCGGTCGAGACGGACACGATCGGGCTGTTGGCCACATAGTCCGGGCGCGCCACCCGCGAGCCAGTGACGATGATATCGCTCACATGGGTCGCGGTTTCAGACTGATCTTCCTGGGCGTGTGCTGCACCGGCCATCAGGGCCGCATAGGCGCATGCGCTCGTTAGCAACACGCGGGAGGGCTTGGGCTTGGATCGCGTGAGTCCTTGGTTTTTCATGATTACCCCTCTGAGTTTACTGACTTCCTTCGAAGTCTCAGCGAATGACGTGGTGTTTCGACCTGAAGCGCTTGAGCGAGGACGAGCGGCAGCCAGCGCGTCGCAAGCGCCTGCTTCTCTTGTTGGCTTCAGGGTTTAGTCGGCGGCAGCGGCCGGGCCGTAGAGCAGGCCGTTGAAGAATAGCCGGAAGGTCCCCGCCGGTTGGGCGCGTTGCAAGACTTCGACGCCGTAGACGAACAGCTTGCCCTTGCCGATATCCACTTGGACGACGGCCGAGGTGTCTTTCAGCAACTCCTGATGGTGCGCCCAGCCGCTCCGCAAAGGCGCGTCGGTATCGAACCAGGCCACGGACTTCGCGCCTTCGCCGGCGATGCGATAGGTCTGGCCGTTGGCGAAGAAGACATCCGCCTGGGCCGGCATGCCGAAGGCCAGGGGGTCGGTGTTGTCCACCTTGGCGCTCAGGATCGAACCGGGCAGGAAGAACTCGGTCGTGGCCAGGGGCCGCTGCGTTCCATTCTCTTCCTTGACCAGGGCCGGAGCGATGGGCGCGCCCAGAAGGTGCGCCAGGCGATTGGCGCCGCCGATCGTGATGACCGAGCCGCCGTTGCGAGCGAACTCGGCGATCTGGGGCACGGCGCTCTCAGCAGTCACTTCGCCCAGCCAGGCGCGATAGGCTTCGGGGATGTCCTCGGCTTGCGGCAGAGGCTGGTTGCGCTGGGGACGATAGGCCGCGTGATCGAGCGCCGGCGTGGTCCCGTCGGTGAACACCAGGACGTCGAAGCGCTCGTTCAGGTTTCCGGCGCTGAGGGTCTGCGGATAGACCACCTCGAACGGGAACTCATATTGCTCCAGCAACCACCGGGTCCAGCCCGCGCTCATGACCCCGCCATAACGATCCACCAGCCCGACGCGAACGGGCTTCAAGGCGATGGAGCCGCCCGCCGGCTTGCGGTCTACGGCATAGGCGTTGAAGCCCAGCTCGCTGACCGCCGCTCGCACGGCTGCAGTGCTTTCGTGCGAGGCCTGCACCCACAGGGCGCCCGGCTGCAACTGGGTGCGCCCGACCTTGGCGCCGTTCTCCAGCCATTCGACGCTGGCCCCCGCCTTCAGCAGGCGGTTGGTCAGGATGAAGCTGTTGTTGACCTCATGGGGGATGACGAAGCCCGCACGACCCGAGCCGATGACGGCGCCCGGCGGCGCGGCCAGCAGGTCGCCCGCCCGGGTGAAGGGGCCGTCAAAGCCGTCCAGCACGCGATCGAACGTCACCCCCATCTGATAGGCCAGGGTGTAACCCGCCACGTCGTAGGGCAGCTTGGGCGGGCCGCCTGGATACTCGGTGTTGTGCGGATGGTCCTGCGGCTCGAACATGTCCAGCACGTGGGGGCGGAAGGCCTGGGCCGTCTTCACGACATAGGCGCCCTGCGGATAACGCTTTGCGCCAACGGTGAAGGGGGCGCCGGCGACCTCGACGTCGACGCCGCTCTTCATCAGGGCGTTGAGGAAGGCCACCGTGGTGGGCAGGTCGCGCTGTTCTTCAGGGTTGATGATGAAGCCGCGCGGATCTCGGTTCTCGGCCGTCTTCAGCACCGTATCGAACAAACCCGCATCGATGGCGCCGCGATCGGTGGTGGTGGCCGCCGCCTTCAGGTCGTCGACTTTCTGGGGCGTGATGGTCCAACTGTCCTGGCCGCCGCGCTCAATGCTATTGGCGCCCATCTGATAAATGCCCATCAGCAGGCGTTCGCGGTTGCGCGAGGCGTAGTCGATGACGGCCCGGTTCATCGACCACTGGTAGTCGATGCTGTCCTGCAGGCGCCACATCCGGGGGCCGATCGGCATAGGCTCGTCGTTGCGAGCCAACTGGGTCTCGGGGATCAGCGGAATGGCTTCCGGCGTCGGCCCGCCGATGATCTCGGTCAGGATGCCGACCATGTTGTGGAAATAGGGGGCCGACCGATACATGCCGTTGTGCCAGGTCGAGTAGGGGGCGACGCTGTCCATCCCTGATCCGGCCTTGCCTTCAGAGATCAGGCGGCTGTGCATGATGGTCCCGACCTCGGTGGTCGTGGTCATCACCAGCGGGTCGAAGTTGTAGTTGAACGGGTCACGGAAGGGCGGAATGAACACCACCATGCCGCGCGGGCCGGTCTGGTGTTGATTGAAGACGATCTGGGGGAACCACTCGCGATAGTGGACCCTGTTGATGTTTTCGGTTTCGGGCATCAGCGACATGTAGGAGTCGCGGTTGTTATCGTGGCCCACATACTTCTGATACAGGCGCGGGATAGAGTTGAACTCGCGCTTCAGCGGGTCTTCGTTGCGCATATACCAGTCGGCTACCAGTTGCAGGCCGTCCGGGTTGGCGTGGCCGAACAGGATGATGACATCGTCGAGCGTGCGCCGGGTCTCGGCGTCGTTCTGGGACAGCAGCCGGTGGATGATCTGGATCTGGCCTTGCGTGGTGACGGTCTCGGTGGCGTGCAGGCCGGCGTCGATCCAGACAATGGCCTTGCCTTCCCGCGCCAGGTCCGCCGCCTGTTCTGCGGTCAGGTCTTCAGCGCGAGCCAGGCGCCGGGAAATGTCGCGATAACGATCCAGATTGGCCAGGTTTTCAGGCGAAGACACGATCGCCATCCACTGGGTGCGTCCTTCAGCGGAGGTTCCGAAGCTCTGCAGCTTCATCCGGTCAGATTCGCCGGCCAGGCGCTGAAGATAACGCTCATACTGATCATAGTCGGCGAGGAAGTAGTCCGTGCCGGGAGGCTGGGGGAAAAAGCGCTCAGGCGCCGTCACGATGTCCGAAGCCGGCGTGGCCGCCGTCGCGGCTTGAGCCAAGGCGGCTGAGGCGGGGCCTGCGGCGGTAAGCGCAGTGCTGGTCAGAAGCGCCGCACAAAGCCGGCTGGCAAAGGTCGTCCGGAACATTGATTTCCCCCATATACGCGCCCGGGATCGTCCAGCCGCCGCCAAAGGCTCGGACAAAAAATCGCCCCGTAAAAGACATATTCCCCCTCTGAGAACAATTTTTTGCCAAAAACGAAGGAAGGCGCGCCCTGAGGGGTGGAAAGCCGTCAGAAATTTGAAATTATGGCTTGGCTTCTGCAAGATGTGGTGGTTCCGACATCCGAGCTCTAACGCTGGATGCCGAACTCGCGCTGCGGATGGTGCGCGCGCTGCATCGCCACAAGCTCCTCACAGCCGAGCCGCGGGTGGATAGCCGTCGGATGATCTCAGGCACCGCGAATCGACTGTGCGAGGGCCGGTCGCTGGCGGGCGAGGTCGGGGGCTACAGGCCCCGCCTGCGAGCGTCTCAACTGCTAAAATTGCAGGAATAAGGCGGGGCTTTTGCCAACGGCGCTGTCGGCGCTGCACGGAGGTCCGCGGCCGTTGGCGCGTGGCCGAGAATGGTGCGGATGAGAGGACTCGAACCTCCACGCCTCGCGGCGCCAGAACCTAAATCTGGTGCGTCTACCAGTTCCGCCACATCCGCATAGGTTCGCCCGAGGCTGTAGGCGAGGGCGGCCGTTTCGGCAATCCCGTCCGGCCATGAAAAAGGCCCCGGATCGCTCCGGGGCCCTTCTCTTTTTTGGGCCTACCGCGCTTCGCGCTGCTTGAGGCCGTCGGCCCGCTGCAACGTGCAGACGCGGTGTGCGGAACGGCTGATCGGGATCAGTCGTCCTTCTTGTTGTCAACGCCGTGACCGAAGGCGTCAGCCGCCGATTCCAGCTTCACGTCCTCGGTGATGTCGATGCCCTTGGCCAGCTTCGAGTGGGCGAAGCCGTACAGACCGTAGATAAGCGCCCCGACCACGGCGTAGACGCCCAGGATGGTCAGCGGCAGCGGGTTGTCGTTCAGGGCGTGCTGGACCATCGGCACGAAGTTGAACGACGCCAGCGTCAGACAGGCCAGGATGCCCAGCACGGCCGTGATCATGCCGCCCGGAACACGGAAGGGACGCTCCATGTCTGGGTGCTTGATGCGCAGGACGATGACCGACAGGCAGACGATGGCGAAGGCCGTCGCCGTGCCCAGCGACACCAGGTCGCCCAGGATCGAGATGGGCAGGAAGGACGCCGCGATGGCGATGACGATGCCCAGCAGAATGGTGCCGATCCACGGGGTGCGGAACTTCGGGTGCACCACGGCGAACGCCTTGGGCAGCAGGCCGTCGCGCGCCATCGTGTAGAAGATCCGCGTCTGGCCGTAGCACAGCACCAGCATGACCGAGGACAGGCCAGTGATGGCGCCGATCTTGATCAGGAAGGCGATCAGGTTGAGCTTGCCGCTCGGCGCGCCGGCCAGCGGAATGTCGGCCCAGGTGAGCGCCATGCGGTCGATGGCGACGGCGATCGGGGCCGGCGAAGCCAGTTCCAGGTAGGGGACGACGCCGGTCATGACGGCGGCCACGACCATGTAGATCAGAGTGCAGACGAACAGGGCGCCCAGGATCCCGATCGGCACGTCCTTCGACGGGTTCTTGGCTTCGGCGGCGGCGGTCGAAACCGCTTCAAAACCGACATAGGCGAAGAAGATGATCGAGGCGCCGCGGAAGATGCCGCCCACGCCGAATTGGTCCCAGCTGTCGCCCTGCGGCGGGATGAAGGGGTCCCAGTTGGCGGGGTTGATGTACTGCAGGCCCACAGCGATGAAGGTCAGCAGGACGATGATCTTGATGACCACGATGGCGTTGTTGATGTTCGCCGATTCCGACACGCCCAGCACCAGCAGGCCGCAGACGGCGGCGATGCCGACGGCCGCCACCAGGTTGAAGGTGCCCGTCAGCGGGAAGCCCGCGTCAGCGCCCGAGGCGACGTACTGGATCAGCGGGGTGGCCCACTGGGGTCCTTCGCCGCCTGGGTAACTTATTGTCGGAAACAGACTGGCGCTGATCCCGAAGTCATTCAGGATCGACACCACATAGCCGGACCAGCCGACCGCGACGGTCGAGGCCGCGACGCCGTATTCCAGCACCAACAGCCAGCCCATGATCCAGGCGAAGATTTCGCCCAGAGTGCCGTAGGCATAGGTGTAGGCCGAGCCCGAGACCGGCATGGTCGACGCCAGTTCGGCGTAGCACAGGCCCGCCAGGCCGCAGGCGATGCCGGCGATGACGAAGGAGAACATGATGGCCGGACCGGCGTGGGCCGAAGCCACCTGACCCGTCAGCACGAAGATGCCCGCGCCGATGATGGCGCCGATGCCCAGACTCATCAGATTCAGCGGGCCAAGCGTCCGCTTCAGCTCGCTTTTGGCGGCTTCCTTCTGAATTTGGGCGATGGATTTTTTAAGGAATAGCCGATTACCGGCAGGCTTTACGCCGTCTGCAGACATGCAGTTGCGCCCCCAACATATGCGACGACCCCTCCCGGGTCGCCTTCTTGGGCGGGGACGCTAGCCATCTGAGGCCGTGCGCGCAACGCGGTTTACGAGGGATGACGCGCCGACGACGCTTTCGTGAACCCGTTCGAAGGCGCTACAGCCGCTTTATGTTGCCGATTCACGCTGTTCTGGAGCCGCTGAAGGCCGCCCTGGCCCAGACCTCTGCGGTCGTCCTTGCGGCCCCGCCGGGCGCGGGCAAGACCACGGTCGTGCCTTTGGCCCTGCTGGATCAGCCCTGGCTGGCCGGCGGCAAGATTTTGGTCCTGGAGCCGCGGCGACTGGCCGCGCGCGCCGCCGCCGATCGCATGGCCGCCAATCTTGGCCAAAAGGCTGGCGAAACCATCGGTTATCGCACGCGCCTGCAGAGCCGGATCGGTCCGGACACCCGAATCGAGGTCGTGACCGAGGGCGTATTCACCCGGATGATTCTCGACGACCCGGGCCTGGAGGGCGTCGGCGCCGTCCTGTTCGATGAATTCCACGAGCGCAGTCTGGACGCCGATCTGGGTCTGGCGCTGGCGCGCGACAGTCAGTCGGTGCTGCGCGAGGACCTGCGCCTGCTGGTCATGTCGGCGACGCTCGACATCGCCGGGGTGTCGCGCCTGCTGGACGGCGCGCCGGTGATCGAGGCCGAGGGACGGATGTTCCCGGTCGAGACCCGCTATCTGGGCCGCAACCCGGTCGAAAGGTTCGAGGAGGCCATGGCCAAGGCCGTGATTCAGGCCCTGCATGAGGAGACCGGTTCGCTCCTGGCCTTCCTGCCGGGGCAGGGCGAGATTCACCGCACCGTCCAGCGCCTGAACGAGCGGCTGCGTGATCCGTCGGTCGATGTCGTCGCCCTCTATGGCGCGCTCGACAAGGCCGAGCAGGACCGCGCCATCGAGCCCGCCGCGCCTGGCCGCCGCAAGGTGGTTCTGGCGACCTCCGTGGCCGAGACCAGCCTGACCATCGAGGGGGTGCGCGTGGTGATCGACGGCGGCCTGTCGCGCGTGCCCCGCTTCGAACCGTCCAGCGGCCTGACCCGGCTGGCGACGGTCAAGGTCAGCCGATCCTCGGCCGAGCAGCGGCGGGGCCGCGCGGGCCGGGTCGAACCGGGCGTCTGCTATCGCCTGTGGGATGAGGAACAGACGCGCGGCCTGGTCGCCCATCAGCGGCCGGAAATTCAGGAGGCGGATCTGACCGCCTTCGCGCTCGATCTGGCGCGTTGGGGGGCGAAGTCGGTCGAGGGGCTGGCCCTGCTCGACCCGCCGCCGGCCGGAGCGATGACGGAGGCGCGGAAGGTGCTGGCCCGTCTAGGCGCGCTGGACGCCAGGGGCGACCTGACGCCGCACGGGCGACGGCTGACCCGCATCCCCCTGGCGCCGCGTCTGGCCCACATGGTCGCTGTCGCCTCGGATCAGGGCGATGCGCTGGTCGGGGCGAGGATCGCGGCGGTGCTCAGCGAGCCGGGCCTCGGCGGAAACGGCGTCGATCTGCACGACCGCCTCAAGGGGCTGGAGCGGGACCGTTCGCCGCGCGGCCGCGACGCGATAAAGCTGGCTGAGCGCTGGGCGCGGGCGGCGGGCGGCGGCCGGGATGGCGAGGCCGATGCGGGCCTGCTGCTGGCCGAGGCCTTCCCCGAACGCATCGCGCGCGCCAAGGGCAAGCCGGGCGAGGTGCTGCTGGCCTCCGGGCGCGGCGCCTTCATCGAGCCGACGGATCATCTGGCGCGCGAACCGTGGTTGGCCGTGGCCGAACTGGGCGGCGGCGACGCGCGCGACCGCATCCGTCTGGCGGCGGCGCTGGACGCCGCGACGCTGGAAGCCGATCTGGCGCATCTGATCGAGGTCGAGGACCGACTGGCGCGCGAGCCTTCCGGCAAGCCGGTGATCCGCCGCATCCGCCGCATCGGCGCTCTGATCCTCGACGAAAAGGTGGTTGGCGCACCGGACCGGGCCACCATGACGGCGGCGCTGAAGTCGGAAATCGAAGCGGGCGGCCTCGGCGCCTTGAAGTGGGGCGAGCAGGCGGGAGCGCTGCGGGCGCGGCTGGCCTTCCTGCGCGGACTGGACGCGGCCTGGCCCGACGTCTCGGATGAGGGGCTGCTGGCGGCGCGCGAGGACTGGCTCTGGCCTCTGCTGGACGGCGCGCGATCGCTGGCCGACATCGGCGACGGCAAGCTGGCTGAAGCCCTGCGCGGACTGATCCCCTGGGATCTGCATCGCAAACTGGATGAACTGGCGCCGACGCGCCTGGCCACGCCGCTGGGCAGCGCGGGCATCGACTATGCCGCCGAGGGCGGGCCTCGCGTCGAAATCCGCGTGCAGGAACTGTTCGGCGTAAAGGCGCACCCGACAGTCGGCGGGGGCCGTGTGCCCCTGACGCTCAGCCTGCTGTCGCCCGCGCGGCGGCCGGTGCAGGTGACCAAGGACCTGCCGGGTTTCTGGGCCGGGTCATGGGCGGCGGTGCGCAGCGAGATGCGCGGCCGCTATCCGCGCCACCCGTGGCCGGAAGATCCGGCCAATGCGGCGGCGACCAGCCGGGCCAAGCCGCGCGGAACCTGACGCGGCATCAGCCTGCCTTACAGCCCTTCGCCATAGGCGGCGTCGGTCACCGCATAGACCATGATGCCGGTGGCGATGGCCAGGTTCAGGCTGTCGGCGCGGCCGCGCATCGGAATCTTGACGTTCAGGTCGCAGGCGGCGGCCAGATCGTCGGTCAGGCCCGCCTGTTCATTGCCCATTATGATCAGGGCGGGGTGGCGCGCCGGACTGTCGCGATAGCCGTGGGTGGCGTCCAGGCGGGTGCCGATGACGCTGCCCGGCCACTGGGCGCGCCAAGCCAGAAACTCCTCGCGCGTCGCCTTGCTGATGCTGACGGCGAAGACTGAGCCCATGGTCGCGCGCACCGCCTCGACCGAGAAGGGATCGACACAATCGCCGATCAGGATGACCCCGCCGCACCCAGCCGAGTCCGCCGTGCGGATGATGGTGCCCAGATTGCCCGGATCGCGCACCTGCTCCAGCGCCACCCAGCAGGGCTTGGCGTCGGGCTGGATGGCGTCCAGCGGCGTATAGACCTGTTCGAACACGCCCAGCACCGTCTGCGGATTGTCGCGACGGCTGATCTTCTCGAGGATGGCGTGGGTGACGACGATGATCTGGCCGCCGGCCTTTGTGGTCTCGGCCTTGGCGCGGTCCAGCAGGGGGTGCGGCCGGGCGTCCTGGCCGACCAGCAGCATGACCGGGGCGCGGCCCTGATCCAGCGCCTCGCCGATGAACTTCAGTCCCTCGGCCAGGAAGCGGCCCGTCGCCTCGCGCTCCTTGCGCATGTGCAGGGCGCGCACGGCCTTGATGGTGTCGTTGGTCAGGGAGGTGATGAGGCGTTCGTTCATCAGGCGCTCCATCTGGCGAAGAAACTGAGGCCGATCGTGCGGGCGCTCTCGCCGTCCTCTGACAGCGCCAGTTCGCCCCAGTCGATGCGGCCGCCGCGATCATGCGTCGCCTCGGCCATCATGTGCGCCAGCGACAGGCCCGAAATGCGCGCCGCATAGGCGTTCAGCAGCAGGAATGAGGCGTCGTCGGACAGCAGGGCGGCGCAGTCGTTCAGCAGCCCCGGCATGTCCTCGAACAGCCGCCAGACTTCGCCATTGGCGCCGCGCCCATACTTAGGCGGGTCCAGGATGATGCCGTCATATTTGCTGCCGCGACGGACCTCGCGCGCCACGAATTTGCGGGCGTCCTCGACGATCCAGCGGATCGGGCGGTCGGCCAGGCCGGAAAGTTCGGCGTTCTCGCGGGCGTAGGCCACGGATTTCTTGGAGGCGTCGACGTGGGTGACGTGGGCGCCCGCCGCCGCGCAGGCCAGGCTGGCCACGCCGGTATAGCCGAACAGGTTCAGAATCTTCGGCTGCTTCAGGGTGCGGACGCGGGCGTCCAGCCACTCCCAGTTGGCCGCCTGCTCGGGGAAGAAGGCCAGGTGCCGGAACGGGGTGAACCGCCCCATGAAGCGCACGTCGCGCCACTTTAGCGGAAAGGCGTCGATCGGCCCGTGTTGATCGAACCGCCAGCGACCGGAATCCTCTTCCTCCTGCTGGGGGTCGAACATGGCGTTGGCGCGCTCGAAGGCTGCCTCCTCATGAGGCTTCCAGAAGCACTGAGGCTCAGGGCGCACGACGGTGTAGCGGCCATAACGCTCCAGCTTGCGGCCGTCGCCGCTGTCCAAAAGGGCGTAGTCCGACCACCCGCGGGTGACCAGGGTTTCGGGCGTGGAGGAAAGAACCGGAGCCATGCGCGCTGATAGGCGCTCAGGCCGCTGCTCGTCCAGCGTCGGGATAGGGGTCAGGAACGATGATCAGTTCTATATCGTCCTGATGCGGGGTCTTGTCCCAGCGGTGCGGTTCCAGCGCCAGCCGGACGGCGGCGTGCATGAAGGCCAGGCTCAACAGGAACCAATAAGGCAGGGAGGCCGCCATATCGAGCGGGCCATAGGGCGTCCCGGCGATCCGCGCGCCGCGGTATTTGGTGATCCAGGCGGCTGCGACCCCCACGATCAGCACCGCCCATCCCAGAACGGAAAGGGACGGCAGTTGCCTGTCCATGGCCGACATCAGGCAAACCACGGCGACCCAGGCCATGCAGCCGGCATGGACCGCCGCCGATCCCAGGCCGGCGCCGATGGTCATGATCAACGCCGCCCAGCCGCGCCAGCCCATTCCCTCGGTCCAGCGCGTATGCACCGCCAGCGTCTGCAGATAGCCTTTCAGCCAGCGCGTCCGCTGCGGCAGCCAAAGGCGCACCGGACCGGGCGGCGTCTCATAGGTGGGCCGGCTGATGACGCCCAGTCGATATCCGGAACGCCAGATCCGAAAACCCAGATCGGCGTCCTCTGTCACGTTCCACGAATCCCACCCGCCCAACGCCCTCAGCACCGAGACGCGGAAATGATTACTGGTCCCGCCCAGCGGAAAGGGCAGGCCAAGCCGAACCATGGCGGGCAGGGTGATCTCGAACAGGGCGGCGTATTCGGCCGCAAACTGGCGGTCGAGCAGGGGGTGGGGGCTGGTCTTCTGGCGACTGCGGATGCGCAGCGGAGCCTGAACGCAGGCCAGGCTGTCGCCCTCATCGCGAAACTTCATCGCCGCTTCCTTCAGTTGCAGCGGATCGGGGTCGTCTTCCGCGTCGTAGATGGTCAGGAAGTCGCCGGTCGCGCGCGCCAGGGCGTAGTTCAACGCGCGTGGCTTCGTCTTCGGCGTGCCGGGCGGCACCACCAGCACGCTCAACCATTCGGGCAGCTCCAGCTGCGACGCTGCGGCGATCGTGGCGTGATCATCGGCTTCAAGCGCCAGGAAGCCTTGCAGGCGGTCACGGGGATAATCGATCTCATCCAGTCGCTCGACCAGATGGGGCAATATCTGCGCCTCGTGATAAAGCGCAGCTACGACGGTGTAGCGGGGCCAGTCCTCATGACGCCAACTGGAGGACGGGGCCGCCCTCGGCGCGCGGGCCTGAACCGCGATCAGGCCTAGCCGCCACGCCGCCAGCGCCAAAAACCCGATCTGCGTCGATACGAGGAGCCATCCGGCCAGACGCGGCACAGCCGCAGCGCTGGTCATGCTCAGCGCCAGCGCGACGCCTATGGAGATCGCCTGAACGCGCGTCAGGGTGATGCGCGCTGACTCTGTCCTTGATTGTTGACAACCCACCACGCCCTCGTCCGATTTAACGCAATGTTAATATCATTGATATCCCAAAGCTTGGGTTTGGCTAGAGGGGTTGGTCGAGTTAACCTCGCGTCGGGACTCGGGTCCCTCGTTCAAGGAGCCAGTTGATTGTCGATCTCCACGACTTCCACGTCGCGATCGAACCGCAAGGCCAAGGGAGACGGGCACGAACGCCGGGCCGAGATCCTGACGGCGGCCGAACGCATCTTTGTCGAAAGCGGCTACGACGGCGCCACGATCCGCAAGATCGCCGATGAGGTGGGCCTGTCCTCGACGGCGCTCTACATGCATTTCGCCGATAAGAGCGAAATCCTGAACGAGATTTGCAGGAATACCTTCGAACGGCTGGCCGAGCGCAACCGCAGCATCCTGGCGGATACGGAACCCTCGCTTGCGCGCCTGCGCCGGATCGCCGAGAGCTATGTGGCTTTCGGCCTGGAGCATCCCAACGCCTACCGCCTCGCCTATCTCACACCGACGGCCGAGACCCGCCACGGGGCCGAGACCATTGCGCAGAAGGCGGGAGGAGAGTTGTTTGAGGCCGTGGTGTCAGTTGTCGAAGACGCCGTGGAGCAGGGCGTCCTGCGCGGGGACGCGCGGATCCAGGCGCAGGTCATCTGGGCTTGCGTGCACGGTCTGGTCTCCTTGCTGATCACCAAGCCCTATTTCGACTGGGCGGACCGCGAGGTTTTGATCCGCACTCAGTTGGACGTGCTCTTCAATGGGCTGGCCGCCCGGTGAGGCTATGCTGCTGCGGACTCGTCCTCCTGATCACCGCAACCTTGGCGACCGCAACCCAGGCGCGGCCGCTGCGGGTGATGGCGTTGGATCAGTGCGCCGATCAGTTCGTCCTGGCCCTCGCGCCTGACGCGGAGCTCGCCCTGTCGCCGCGCGCCGACGATCCCGATGCATGGATGCGACAGGCGGCGAAAGGCCGGCGGATGGTTCGTCCGACCCTGGAGGCCGCGACAGGATTTCAGCCGGACGTGGCGGTTCGCTACTGGGGCGGCGATGCACGGCTTTTGAACGCGCTCGATCGGCGTGGAGTGCGCACGGTCGGCATTGACGACGCCACGGATATGGAGGGGATCAAGGCCAATATCCGCAAGGTGGCGGCCGCACTGGATCACCGTGCGCGCGGCGAGGCCCTGATCCGCCAAATGGAGGCGCGGCTGACGCAGGCGTCGGGCGCGGGGCGGGGGCGGGCGGCTGTCTATGTCACGGCCAGCGGCTTCACCAGCGGGCCAGGCTCGCTGATGGACGCCATCCTGCGCGCGGCCGGGTTCCGCAACGGGGTGATTCAGCCCGGCTATCAGCCGCTGGGGCTGGAGCGGGTGCTGCTTTCGCCGCCCGCGCTCTATGTGAAGGGATTCTTCGACCTGGCGCGGTCGGACTGGCGCGGCGCCGGGCGCCATCCAGTCATGCGCCGGGCGACAGCGGAACGCACGGCGGCCAGCCTGCCGGGCGCGGCCCTGACCTGTCCCGCGTGGTTCGCGGCGGACGCAGCTGTTCTGCTGGCGGAGCAGGCGAAATGACCGGCGCCGCGAGACTGAATATCGGCCTGGGTTTGGCCCTTGCGGCTGCGCTTGGAGTGGCGACGACCCTGGGAGAAACAGCTTTCAGCGCGGCGCAGTACGCCCAGGCGCTGTCTGATCCTGCGTCCGGTCCGGGCGAGGTGCTGTGGCTGGTGCGTGCGCCTCGCGCGGTCTGCGCCCTGCTGGTCGGCGCAGCGCTCGGCCTGGCCGGGGCGGTGATGCAGGGACTGCTGCGTAATCCGCTGGCCGAGCCGGGGGTGCTGGGGGTGTCTGCGACCTCGGCCCTGGCCGCCGCGACCGCCATTGTGCTGGGGCTGGCGGCGATCCCCGGCGCTGTGGAAAGCGCGGCTCTGTTCGGCGCGGCGGTCGGGGGAGGCCTGCTGATCGTCCTGGCGGCGCGGGTGCGGGCGCCCGAGGCCTTGATCCTGTTCGGCGTGGCCCTGTCCAGCTTCGCAGGCGCCCTGACGGCCCTGATCTTCAACCTGTCGCCCTCGCCGATCGCCTCGGCCGAGGTGATGAACTGGCTGCTGGGCTCAGTCGAGAACCGAAGCTGGGTCGACGTGGCCTGGGTGGCGCCGGCGCTTCTGATCTCGGCGTTTCTGGCGAGAAGCGCGTCGCCGGGGCTGCGGATGCTGACGCTGGGCGAGGAGGCGGCCCGCGCTTCCGGCCTGTCGATGGGACGGATGCGGGTGCTGGCCCTGGCGGCATCGGCGCTGGCGGCGGGCGGGGCGGTGGCCGTTGCCGGCGTCATCGGCTTCGTCGGCCTGGCGGCGCCGCATCTCGTGCGCGCGGCGGTGCGCGGCGATCCGGGACGGTTGCTGGCGCCCTCGGCTCTGGCGGGCGGCCTGATGCTGGTGCTGGCCGATCTCGCGGCGCGGATGCTGCCGACGGATCAGGAGCTGAAGCTGGGGGTGTTCACCGCCCTGGTCGGCGCGCCGCTGTTCGCCCTGATCGCCTGGCGCGCGGCGCGGGAGTGGCGGCTGTGAGCGGGCTGCTGGAGCTTGAGAACGCCCACGCGCGCCTCGGCGGGGTCGAGGTGCTGAACGGCGCGTCCTTCGTTGTCCGGCCAGGCGAAGTCGTCGCCCTGTGCGGGCCGAACGGGGCGGGCAAGTCGACGGCGGTTCGCGCCGCTCTTGGCCTGACCTCGCTGACCCAAGGGACCGCTCGTCTGGGCGACCACGAGGCCCGACGCCTGTCAGAACGCCAGCGCGGCGAGCGCGCGGCCTATCTGCCGCAGGACCGTTCCATCGCCTGGAACCTGCCGGCCGTCGAAGTGGCGGCGCTGGGCGCGCCCTTCCTGACCGGAGGGGCGGCTCTCGAGCGCGCCCGCGCCGCGCTGGACGAGGTCGGCGTCGGCCATCTGGCCGATCGCGGCGTGGCCGATATGTCGGGCGGCGAACGCGCACGCGTGCTTCTGGCGCGCGCCCTGACGGTTCCGGCGCCTCTCTTGGTCGCCGATGAGCCGATCGCCGGGCTGGACCCTGACGCCCAGCTGCTGGTGCTGGAGCGGCTGCGCGCGCGCGCTGACGCGGGGCGCGGGGTCCTGGTCAGCCTGCACGACCTGAGCCTTGCGGCGCGTTTCGCCGATCGGGTCGTGGTGTTGGACCAGGGGCGCACGGCGGCGGAAGGCGCGCCGACCGAGGCCCTGTCGCCCAGCATCCTGAAGACCGTCTTCAACCTCGACGCCGTCTGGCTGGAGGCCTCAGACGGGCCGTGGCTAGCGGCCCGTCGCGCGTCACCTCACGGCTGATAGGCGCGCGGTCCGGCGTTCGGCGGCGTGCCGCGCGCCAGGTCCGCCGAGGGCGTCAGCGGGGCAGAGCCGCCGTTCAGCCGGGCGCGATAGACCTGCATGTTCTCCATCACCCGCATCATGTAGTTGCGCGTCTCGGTGAAGGGAGCGCACTCGATGAAGTCGATCGGGTCGACCTGGGCCTGACGAGGGTCGCCGCAGCGGGCGGTCCATTGCGGCGGACGGGCCGGTCCGGCGTTGTAGCCGACAGAGGCCAGCAGGGGAGATCCGCCGAAGTTGTTCATCAACTCGCCCAGGTGATAGCTGCCCAGGGTCATGTTGATCTCCGGGTCCCAGAGCTGCTCTGAGTTGAACGAGCGGCCCATGCGACGCGCCACGCCCTGCGCCGTCGCGGGCAGAAGCTGCATCATGCCGCGCGCATCGGCGTGCGAACGGACCAGGGGGTCGAAGCTGGATTCCTGACGGGTGATGGCCAGGGCGAACTCGTTCGGCGCCATGCCCGCGACCTGTTGCGGCAACTGAATCGGATACATCCGCTCGGGCATGACGAAGCCGCGCTGGCTGGCCGCGCGACCGACCATCATCGAGCCGAACTGGTCGCCATAGCCCTGCATCAGGTCGAACAGCTGCGCCAGGTCGTAGGGCGACGGCAGGGTATCATCCAGATGATAGGCGAACACCCGCATCAGCGTCTTCTCGCCGATCTGGCCCAGGATGCGGGTGGCCCGCACCACTTCATTGCCCTCGAAGCGGTTGACGTCTTCCGGCGACGGCGCCGGTTCGCCCGGCAGGGTCAGGGTCGTCGCCCCCGCTTTCTCCGCCGCCAATTGGCCATAGAAGGTCTGCCAGTGCTCGGCGCCCGCTTGATACCAGCGCCGGGCGCCCTCGCGGTCGCCGCGCGCCTCGGCCGCCCGCCCCAGCCAGTACAGGGCGCGTCCCTGCGTGATCGGGGTCGAGGAGGCGTTGCGCAGGGCCTCGAAATGCTGGGCCGCCGTGGCCGGATCATTGAGCTTGGTCAGGGCCACCCAGCCTGCGAAGAACTCGGCGTCGACCTTGCGCTCGCCCGAGGGGAAGCCGTGGCCGTTCATGGCGGCGTAGGCGGCGCGCGCATTGCCCTGTTGCAGGGCGTCCAGGAAGTAGTTGCGGCGTTCGCTCCACAGCGTGTTCTGACCTTCCGAGTGCGACGGCGCAGCGGGCAGGGCGGACAGCAGCGGGAAGGCCTCGGCCTGGCGCCCGGCCGAGCGCAGCAGGCGCACGCGCTCCAGGACCACGGCCGGGTCGTTGGCTTGCGAGGGCGACAGGCCGCCGACGATGGCGTCGGGCGCGTAAGCGGTGCGCAGCGCCATCACCGTATTGGCGATGGTCTGACGGTCGGCCGGAACCAGAGCGACCATCGCGCGCGTCGCCGGGCCGTGCGGCCCCAGCAGCAGCATGTTCAGCCGCGCCACATGATCGTCGCTGGTCAGCCAGCCGCTCCAGCGCGAGTAGATGCGGCTTTGCTGAGCTTCCTCAAAGCTCTGGGTGCGCCACCAGTCGCGAATCAGCGCCTGGGCCTCCTGGCGGCGGCCGGTCTGCTCCAGCGCGCCGGCCAGGGCGATGGCGCCCTGGGCCGTGGTCGGGGCGGTCCCGTTGAAGAAGGCGATGACGGCGTCCGGCGACTGGCCAGCCATGTCCAGCGCTCGCTCGCCGGCTGCTCTGCGCGATTCGCCGCGCGGCCAGTTCGCCAGGTCGGTCTGCGCCCGCGCCAGGTCGCTGTAGGACATCTGCCTGTCAGAGGTGTCGACCAGCGCCCACTCGACCAGCTTGCGCGCCGAGGGGTCGGAAATCCGGGCCATCACAGCCTGCGTGCCGACCACGTCGCGGGCTCGCGCGGCGGTCAGTCCCTGCTGCACCAGGGCGGCGTCCTGGCTGCTGATGATTCCGCCCTGGCTGGCGGAGTAGGGGGCAGGCGTGCTGTTCAGCACGTCCTGAGCCGGGGGAGTCAGAATCGCCAAGGCGGCGGCCACGGTCGTCGCGATCATTAGATATCTGATCCTCATTCATCTTTGGTTGCGGCCAGGCGGCGGGCAACCTACCCTTTGCCGATTAGTGACGGGCGGACCGCCGCCCATTCTCCGCGCAGGTATGTTGTTCCCATGACCGCCCCCTTGTTCAAGGGCGTGATCACCGCCCTGATCACACCTCTTCGTGACGGAAACGTGGACGAGGCCGCTTTCGAGCGCCTGTTGGAGCGCCAGATCGCCGCTGGGGTTCACGGCGTCGTGCCGATGGGCACCACGGGCGAGAGCGCCACCCTGCATCTGGATGAGCACAAGCGCGTGGTCGAACAGTGCGTCGCCATCGCCGCTGGTCGCATCCGCGTCATCGCCGGGGCGGGCTCGTCCGCCACGGACAAGGCGATCGACCTGACCCGTTTCGCCAAGACGGTCGGCGCCGACGGCGCCCTGGTCGTGACCCCCTATTACAACCGCCCGTCGCAGGCCGGAATGCAGGCGCATTTCGAGGCGGTGGCGGACGCCGTGCAACTGCCGATCCTGCTCTACAACGTGCCGGGGCGTACGGGGGTGGACCTGTCGAACGAGACGGTGGCGGCCCTGGCGGCGCATCCGAACATCGTCGGCATCAAGGACGCCAGCGCCGATGTGGCGCGGGCCAGCTGGATGCGGGCCAATATCGACGGCGCCTTCGACCTGATCTCGGGCGATGATTCCAGCTATCTTGGCTATGCCGCGCACGGCGGCGTCGGCGTCATTTCCGTGACCTCTAACGTCGCGCCTGAGGCGATGGTCGCCCTGCATGACGCCATCCAGGCCGGGGATTTCGCCGCCGCGCGCTCGTGGCAGGAACGGCTGATCGGTCTGCACAAGGCGCTGTTCCTCGACAACTCGCCGTCCCCGACCAAATACGCCCTGGCTAAGATGGGCCTGTGCACGCAAGAGGTTCGCCTGCCGCTGTCGCTGACGGCCGACGCGGTGCGGCCCGCCATCGACGAGGCGCTGGCCGCCGCTGGAGTCGCCTGATGGCCGCCGACGCCCCCAAACAGAAGACCATCGCCGAAAACCGACGCGCGCGCTTCGACTACTTCCTCGAAGATCATATCGAAGCCGGGCTCCAGCTGCGGGGCACCGAGATCAAGGCTTTGCGCGACGGCCGGGCCAATATCGCCGAGAGCTATGTCTCGCCGGAGGGTCGCGAGATGGTGCTGATCAACGCCGACATCCCGCCCTATAAGATGGCGAACCGCTTCAACCATGAGCCGCGCCGTCACCGTAAGCTGCTGCTGCACCGCAAGCAGATCGACAAGCTGATCGGCGCAGTCCAACGCGAAGGGCGCACCATCGTCCCTGTGCGCCTCTATCTGAATGAGGCGGGCAAGGCGAAGCTGGAGATCGCCCTGGCCAAGGGCAAGAAACTGCATGACAAACGCGAGACCGCGGCCGAGCGCGACTGGCAACGCGACAAGGCGCGCCTGCTGCGCGACAAGGGATAAGTGCGGTTCCGCTTTGCGCGCCGCGCGACGCGCGATAAACGAGCGATGATGGGGTGCGTCTTGCGGAGTTCGTGGTGAAGATAGCCGAACGCTGGTTCGTCATGGCGGGCGTAGCCCTGCTGGGCGCTATCGCCCTGGCCGGGGTGGTGGTGGCCATCTACGCCGCCTGGGTCCTGCACGACATGCCGGACGCCTCTGAACTGGCGGACTATCGCCCCGCGACGGCGACGCGCGTCTATGCCGGCGACGGCACCCTGATCGGCGAGTTCTCGGACCAGCGGCGCATCTACGTCACCTATGACCAGGTGCCGCAGACGGTCGTGCACGCCTTCCTGGCGGCCGAGGATCAGAACTTCTTCAATCACGGCGGCATCGACGTGTCCGGCATCGGCCGGGCCATGTTCAAGAACGTGTTCAACGTCATGTCGGGCAAGCGGCTGGAGGGCGGCTCGACCATCACCCAGCAGGTGGCCAAGAACGTCCTGCTGACCAGTGAGACCAGCCTGAACCGTAAGCTCAAGGAGGCCGTCCTCTCCAGCCGTCTGGAAGCGACGCTGACCAAGGAGCAGATCCTCGAACTGTATCTGAACGAGATCTACCTGGGCTATCGCTCCTATGGCGTGGCTTCGGCGGCCTATAACTATTTCGGCAAGTCGCTGGATCAGCTGACGCCGGACGAGGCGGCCTTCCTGGCGGCCCTGCCCAAGGGGCCGACCAACTATCACCCGAAACGTTATCCGGCTGCTGCGCTGGGTCGTCGGAACTGGGTGCTGGGCGAGATGGCCGACAACAAATGGCTGTCCGACGAGCAGTTGAAGACAGCGCTGGCCCGTCCGCTGAACACCCGCTCTGCGCCGCGTCGGGCCGAGTACGCCGACGCCGACTTCTTCGTGGAGGAGGCGCGTCGTCGCGCCATCGCCCTGTTCGGTCAGGAAGAGGTCAATCGCGGCGGCTACTACCTACGCACGACGCTTGATCCGCAGTTGCAGTCGGCCGCGCGTGACGCCCTGATGCGCGGGCTTGAGGACTACGACCGTCGACACGGCTGGCGCGGCGCCTGGGGCACGACCGACTTCGCCGAGGGGTGGCAGGCCGAGGCCCAGAAACGCACGACCCCGCCCGAGCGCCGCTCGTGGCAGGCGGCCGCCGTTGAAAGCGTCAGCGGGGGCTCAATCCGCGTCCGCACGGCCAAGGACGATCAGGCGGGCGCGCTGCGCGCCGCCGATGTGGCCTGGTCCAACGCCGGACGTCGCCCGCTGAAGCGCGGCGACCTGATCTTCGTCGAGCGCCAGAACGGCCAGTTCGCCCTGAAGCAGGTCCCGGCCGTCAACGGCGCCCTGGTTGCGATCGAGCCGCAGTCGGGCCGCGTCCTGGCGATGGTCGGCGGCTATTCCTACGCCCTGTCCAGCTTCAACCGCGCGACCCAGGCGAAGCGCCAGCCGGGCTCGGCCTACAAGCCCTTCGTCTATGCGGCGGCGCTGGAAGGCGACTTCACCCCGGCCTCGATCGTGCTGGATGCGCCGATCAGCTTCCCCGGCGGCCCCGGCGGCCGCGCCTGGACGCCTCAGAACTACAGCCGCCAGTTCTACGGACCCCAGACGCTGCGGCGCGGGCTGGAGCTGTCGCGCAACGTCATGACCGTGCGCCTGGCGCAGGCGGTGGGCATGAAGAACGTCGTCGACCTGTCCAAGAAGATGGGCGTCGTGGACGACATGTCGCCGAACCTGGCCATGTCGCTGGGGGCCGGGGAAACCACGCCTTACCGCATCACCGCCGCCTATGCCGCCTTCGTCAACGGCGGGCGCCGCATCGATCCCTATCTCATCGAACTGGCTCAGGACCGGAACGGCCAGACCATCCACCGCGCCGACCGTCGCCAGTGCCGCGACTGCGGCCGGGGCTTCAGCGGCCAGGAATCGCCCCGCCTTCAGGATCGCGGGACCCAGGTGATCGACCCCATCACCGCCTATCAGATGACCTCCATGCTGGAGGGCGTGATCCAGCGCGGCACCGGCGCTCGCGCTCGCAGCCTGGGCCCGTGGGTCGGCGGCAAGACGGGCACCACCAATGAATATCGTTCGGCCTGGTTCGTCGGCTTCTCGGCCGACATCGTGGTCGGCGTCTTCGTCGGCTTCGACGACAACCGTTCGCTGGGCGGCGGTGAAGCCGGGGCCTCGACCGCCGTGCCGATCTTCATCGACTTCATGGAAGACGCGCTGAAGGAGCGGCCTGCGCGGCCGTTCGTGAAGCCGAAGAACGCCATTTTCCGCATCGTCAACGGCATCGAAGAGGCCTTCCGCCCGGGCACTGAGCGTCAGCTGCGCGAAGAAGCGCCGCCGCCGGCCCAGCCCGAAGGGCCGCAGAACTATTACGACGTCATCCGTCGTGAGCAGGAGGTCCGCTCCCAGACCCCGACGCCGACCGCGCCGCCTCCGGCTGCGCCGCCGCCGCCGAAGAAGGAGCCGGCCGAGGACTTGAGCGGCCTTTACTGAGGCTCTAGGTAAGCCATCAACCCGGCGCGCCTGCTTTCAGGCGCGCCGTTTCACCTGTCCTTCCCTATCGGACGCGCGTTGCGCGGTCCTGGTTGCGGGGGACTTCCGTTCGCAGGAGTTTGCGATGAGATCGGATGTCGAGGCCATGAAGGCCGACATCGAGCAGAGCGTCGCTCTGCTCAGGAGGCGACTTTGACTGGGATGTCGCTCTAAGAAAGCTCGATGAGCTGAACGCGCGGGTTGAGGATCCGACGCTGTGGGACAATCCCGAACAGGCCCAGGCCGTCAGCCGCGAACGCTCGCGTCTGGAAGTTCAGGTCAACGCCGTCAAGGAAATGGAGCAGGGTCTCGAAGACGGGATCATGCTGGCCGAAATGGCGGACGAAGAGGGCGACGAAGCCACCCTCGAAGAAGCGCGTGAACAGCTGAAGTCCATCAAGGAGCGGGCCGCCCGCGCCGAACTGGAAGCCCTGCTGTCCGGCGAGGCTGACGGCAACGACGCCTATCTGGAGGTCAACTCCGGCGCGGGCGGCACCGAGTCCAACGACTGGGCGGGCATTCTGCTGCGGATGTACAGCCGCTGGGCGCGCTCGCACGGCTATGAGGTCGAGCTTCAGGAAGAAGAGTCTGGCGAACAGGTCGGCATCAAGTCGGCGACCCTGCTGATCTCCGGACCTAACGCCTATGGCTGGCTGAAGTCCGAATCGGGCGTCCACCGTCTGGTGCGCATCAGTCCCTATGACGCGGCGGCCAAGCGGCACACGTCGTTCGCCTCGGTCGGGGTCTCGCCCGTCGTCGACGACAGCATCGAGATCGAGATCAACCCGTCGGACGTGCGCACGGACACCTATCGCGCGTCGGGCGCGGGTGGTCAGCACGTCAACAAGACGGACTCGGCGGTGCGTCTGACCCACATTCCGACCAATACCGTGGTGGCCTGTCAGGCGGGCCGCTCGCAGCACCAGAACCGCGACCAGGCCTGGAAGATGCTGCGCGCGCGTCTGTACGAGCTTGAGCTTCAGAAGCGTGAGGCTGCGGCCCAGGCTCTGGCTGACGCCAAGACGGACATCGGTTGGGGCCACCAGATCCGATCCTATGTCCTGCAGCCGTATCAGATGGTGAAGGACCTGCGCACCGAGGTCGAAACCTCGGACACGCAAGGCGTTCTGGACGGCGACCTGGACCAGTTCATGGGCGCGGCGCTGGCGGCTCGGGTGGGCGAAACCCGCGAGGGCTGACCCGCCTGACCGGTGCATAAAAAAGGGCGGCCTTTGCGGGCCGCCCTTTCTCGTTGTCAGCACTCGCGCCGATCAGGCTGCAGGCTTGGCCTCGACCTTGGCGTCCGTCTTGGCGGGCGCAGGCTTTTCGGCCGCAGCAGGAGTCTCCAGCATATTGGCGCCCGGCGTGTCGCGCTTGGCCTGGGTGCAGCGGCCCTGGAACCAGGCGCCCTGTTCGATCGACAGCTGCTCCTGGGTGATGTCGCCCTCGACGCGCGAGGTGGCGAACAGCTTGACCTGCTTGGCGACGATGGCGCCCGAGACGCGGCCGCGCACCTCAAGGATGTCGGCGTGCACCGTGCCCTCGACCGCGCCGCCTTCGCCGATCACCACGCGCACCACGCGGATGTCGCCTTTCAGAGAGCCGTCGACCTGAAGTTCGCCTGCGCCGGAGATGTTGCCCTCATACTTTACGCCCGCCGATAGGGTCGAAAGGCTGGAGGAACGGGCGGCGGGGCGAGCCGGTTCAGGCGCGCGCGCAGGCGCAGCGGCGATCGGGGCGGCGGGCTCCGGCTTGGGCTGGACCGGCTCAGGCGGCTTGGGAATGCCCATTCCGCTAGAGGGGTTGTTGTCGAACGGTTTGTTCTTATTGAACATTCATGCTCTCCGCGTCACGCCGCGATTATCGGCGTTTGGTCAATGTCAGCCCCTGAGGATGCAATCCCTGGCGACACTTAGCGCGGGCTGAGGCGGAGAGGTCAAGCGGGGCCTTCCGAACCCCGCTCGCCGATCAAAGCGCTTCGACGGCGGCCAGAACCTCTTCGGCGTGGCCCTTGACCTTGACGTTGCGCCAGGCGCGGCGGACCGCGCCCTGGCCGTCGATCAGGAAGGTGGCGCGCTCAATGCCCATATATTCGCGGCCGTAGAGCTTCTTCTGCACCCACACGCCCCAGGCTTCGGTGACCACGCCGTCCTCGTCCGAGCCGAGCACGACCTTGAGGTCATGCTTGGCCTTGAAGCGGTCCAGCTTCTTCACCGTGTCGCGCGACACCCCGATCACGACCGCGTTCGCCGCCGCGAACCGGTCGATCAGGGCCGAGAAGTCCTGACCTTCGGTCGTGCAGCCGGGCGTGTCGGCCTTGGGGTAGAAGTAGAGCACGACGTTCTTGCCCCTCAGCCCGTCCAGCGACACGCGCCCGCCGCCGTCTGTCGCCAGATCGAAAGCAGGGGCGGGCGTATTTTCGGTGATGTCGGTCACAGCGCTCTCCTTAAACCGGGCGCACCAGCACTAGCTTCTTCTTGCCGGCGCCGAGCTTCAGCACGCCGTCCGCGTTCAGGTCGGCCTCTTCAATCAGGCGGGCGCCGTCGTTGACGACCTCGTCGTTCAGGCGAAGACCGCCGCCCTGGGCCAAACGACGCGCTTCGCCATTGGAGCTGCTGAGACCCGCCTTGGTCGTCACGGCGGCGATCATGGCGCCAATCACCTCGTCGCGCGGCAGTTCGACGGTCGGCAGGTCGGCCGACAGCTGACCCTTCTCGAAGGCGGCTTCAGCGGCCGCGCGCGCGGCCTGTGCGGCCTCGGCGCCGTGCAGCATGGAGGTGGTCGCGTCGGCCAGCGCCTTCTTGGCGTCGTTGATCTCGGCGCCTTGAAGCGCCTCATAGCGCTCGATCTGATCCAGCGGCAGGTCGGTGAACAGGCGCATGAAGCGGCCCACGTCGCCGTCTTCGGTGTTGCGCCAGTATTGCCAATAGTCGAACGGCGACAGGGCGTCGGCGTTCAGCCACACGGCGCCGCCGACCGTCTTGCCCATCTTCTGGCCCGAGGCGGTGGACAGCAGCGGCGTGGTCAGGCCGAAGGCGGCCTTGTGGTCCACCTTGCGGGTCAGTTCGACGCCGTTTATGATGTTGCCCCACTGGTCCGAGCCGCCCATCTGCAGCGAACAGCCATAGCGTCGGTTCAGCTCCAGGAAGTCGGTCGCCTGCATCAGCATGTAGTTGAACTCGAGGAAGGTCAGCGGCTGCTCGCGATCCAGGCGCAGCTTGACCGAGTCGAAGCTCAGCATCCGATTGATGGTGAAGTGGGTGCCGTAGTCGCGCAGGAACTGCAGGTAGCCCAGCTGCGACAGCCACTCGTCGTTATCCAGCATGATGGCGTCGGTCGGGCCGTCGCCGAAGGTCAGGAATTTCTCGAACACGCCTTTGATGCCGGCGATGTTCTCGGCGATCTTTTCCTCGGTCAGCAGGGGGCGCTGGGTGTCCTTGAACGACGGGTCGCCGACCTTGGTCGTGCCGCCGCCCATCAGGACGATCGGCTTGTGTCCGGCCTGCTGAAGACGACGCAGCAGCATGATCTGGATCAGGTGGCCGACGTGCAGGCTGGGCGCCGTTGCATCGAAGCCGATATAGCCCGTGACCACGCCCGACGCGGCCGCCTCGTCCAGTTCGACCGGGTGGGTGATCTGGTGGATATAGCCGCGCGCCTTCATCAGGCGCAGGAAGTCCGATTTGAAGGCGGTTTCGGAAACGGTTTGGGTCGTGGGCTCGGTCATGGTCGGGTCCGTAGCATCAGAACCGGCGGCCGTCTTCCGAGGAATAATGCCGCCGAGGGAAGGGCGGCAAGGATCGCGGCCGCTCTCTAGTAGAGGCCGTAGTAATAGGCGGCGAAAAGGGCCGGTTGCGCGATCATCGGCGCTAGCTACGTCGCCCCCGACGTGGCAGTCAAGCCGCCATGACGACCTCCCCGAAAAAGACCCTGCGCGTGCTCGGCTTCATGACCGGCACCTCGCTCGACGCCGTGGACATGGCGGTGATCGAAACGGACGGCCACGACATCCTGTCCTTCGGCCCCGCCGGCGAGATGAAGCTGGACGCAGAGACCCGCGCCATCATTGAGGACGCCATCGACGACGCCTTCGATTGGGAGCGCGACGAAGAAGAACCGCACAGCTTCGAAGACGCCCGCATGGCGGTGGCCGATGCGCATCTGGCCGCCGCGCTCGGCTTCATGGCGGTGAACGGGGTGAAGTCCAGTGCGCTGGATCTGGTCAGCGTCCACGGCCAGACCGTGCTGCACGAGGCGCCGACGCCGGAGCAGCCGGGCCGCACCGTCCAGCTTATCGACGCCGCCAGCGTGGCCGAGGGGCTGAGCGTGCCCGTCGCCTATGATTTCCGCAGCGCCGACGTGGCGGCGGGCGGGCAGGGCGCGCCGCTGGCGCCGATCTATCACGCAGCGCTGGTCCGCAAGGCGGGGATGGAGGGGCCGGTCGCGGTCCTGAATCTGGGCGGGGTCGGCAACATCACCCTGATCCGCGCCGACGGCGAGCTGGAGGCCTTCGACACCGGCCCGGCCAACGGCATGGTCGATCTGCTGGTCCAATCGCGCATGAAGAAACGGATGGACGAGGGCGGTCGTCTGGCGGCGGCGGGAACGGTCGATCAGGCTGTGCTGGACGCCTATCTGGCCCATCCCTATTTCGTGGCGAGCGGCCCGAAGTCCCTGGATCGCTTCGACTTCTCGCTGGAGCCGGTGGCGGACCTGTCCCTGGAAGACGCCGCCGCCACCCTGACCGCCTTCGCGGCGCAGGCCGTGGCCCTGGGCGTCGCCCGCTGTTCGGAGCAGGCGAAGGAGATCGTCGTCTGCGGCGGCGGTCGCCACAACCCTGTGCTGCTGGCCGCGATCCGCGAGCGCGTCGGCGTCCCTATCTCGACCGCCGAGGACAAGGGCTGGCGCGGCGACGCGATCGAGGCCGAAGCTTTCGCCTTTCTGGCCGCGCGCTGTCGTCTGGGCCTGCCGATCAGCTTCCCCGGCACGACAGGCGTTCCGGCGCCTATGACCGGCGGCCGGATCGTCGAGCCGGGAGCCGAATAATGGCGGCGTCTTCGCGTTTCTGGGGCGTCGCCAGCGGTCTGGCGGCGGGCGCTCTGTGGGGGCTGGTCTTCCTGGCGCCGAAGATGGTGCCCGAGGCCTCGCCCCTGCTGCTGACGGCGGGTCGCTACCTCGCCTATGGCCTGATCGCGGTCCTGCTGATCGCGCCGCGGTGGCGGCGGGTGACGGCCGCCCTGACGCGCGAAGCGTGGGGCGCGCTGGTCTGGCTGAGCCTGGCGGGGAACCTGGTCTACTTCGCCTTCCTGGTGGTCAGCGTGCATTACGCAGGCGTGGCGGCCTCGGCCCTGATCGTCGGCATGGTGCCCGTGGTCGTGGCCCTATGGGGCCTGCGGGACAAGGATTCGCCGCCGCTGTCGCGCGTCGCGCCGCCCATCGCCGTGGCGGCGCTGGCGGTCGGTCTGATCGGGTGGCAGTCGCTCAGCCAGGGCGGCGGCGCGGCGGCGCAGAGCGGTACGGCCACGCTGATCGGGTTGGGGTGCGCCCTGGCGGCCCTGCTGTCCTGGACCGCCTTCGCCGTCGGCAACAGCCGCTGGATGGGGCGGCTGCGCGATGTCACCCCGCATGAGTGGTCGTTGCTGACCGGCGTGGTCACAGGAGGGCTGGCGCTGCTGCTGGTCATCCCGTCGCTATTCATGCTGGGCGGAATGACGAACGACGCCTGGCTGCGTCTGATCGGCGTCAGCGCTGGCGTGGCGATCTTCGCCTCGGTCATCGGCAACGCGTTCTGGAATCAGGCCAGCCGCCTGCTGCCCCTGACGATGCTCGGCCAGATGATCGTGTCCGAGACCCTTTTCGCCTTCATCTACGGCTTCATCTGGGAACAGCGCGGCCCGACCGTGATCGAGATCGTCGCCATGATCCTGATGATCGTCAGCGTCGTCTGGTGCGTCCGCGCTCACCGCCCGGCGGCTGTGGCCGCTGCGGAAGGCGAACATTGACGAACGGCGCAATTAGAAACGGCGCCCCGAAGATCAGGGCGCCGCTTCAATCAGGATATCCTTATGCGGATCAGGCCGGCTTTTCTTCCAGCCGCTTGTCCAGATAGGCGCCGACGCGGCGCTCGACCGCGCCGATGTGGTCCTGCCAGAAGTGGGTCGCGCCTTCTTCAAGCTCATAGTCGATGACGATGCCCTTCTGGGTGCGCAGCTTGTTCACCACGCGCTCGACATCGGCCGGCGGCACCACAGTGTCGGCCGTGCCGTGCAGGAACAGGCCCGAAGCCGGGCAGGGGGCCAGGAAGCTGAAGTCATAGATGTTCGACGGCGGCGACACCGAGATGAAGCCGTCGGTTTCGGGGCGACGCATCAGCAGCTGCATCCCGATATAGGCGCCGAACTGATAGCCGGCGACCCAGGTCTGGGTGGCGGCGGGGTTGTTGGCCTGCAGCCAGTCCAGCGCCGTCGCCGCATCGGCCAGCTCGCCGATGCCGCTGTCGAACTCGCCCTGCGACTTGCCCACGCCGCGGCTGTTGTAGCGCAAGGTGGCGAAGCCGCGCTGGACAAACAACTGGTGCATCGTCAGGGCGACGGGGTTGTTCATGTGCCCCCCCGCCTTGGGGTGGGGATGCAGGATCAGGGCGATCGGCGCGTCGGGACGCTTGCCAGGAGAGTAGCGGCCTTCGATGCGGCCGGAGGCGCCAGGCAGGATGACTTCAGGCATGGATGGCGGTCCCTACGATCAACAGTGGTTTCGCGAGCGGATAATACTTGACCACACAGGTAGGACTTTCTAAGTCCCCCCTGCACGATGCGCTCGCCAGCAAGGCCGGGGGTCTTAGCACAGCGAGCCTGAAAAGCGGTAGAATTTTGAGGTATTGGGATGCGTCTGTCGACCAAGGGACGTTACGCCGTCATGGCGATGGCCGATCTGGCGAAGAACGGCGCCGATCGGGCCGTCTCCCTGGCTGAAATCGCGGCGCGTCAGGAAATCTCGCTCAGCTATCTGGAACAGCTTTTTGCGCGCCTGCGCAAAGGCGGTCTGGTCAAGAGCGTGCGGGGGCCGGGTGGCGGCTATCGGCTGGCCAAGGCGGCGGGCGAGATGGTCGTGGCGGACATTGTTCTGGCCGTTGATGAGCCGATCCGCGCTACGCGCTGCGCCGCCCACGGCACGCCGCGTGGCTGCATGACGGGCGGCGCCCGCTGCATCACCCATGACCTGTGGGAAGACCTGGGCGCAGAGATTCATCGCTATCTAGCCGGGGTCAGCCTCGCCGACGTGGTCGAGAAGCGGACGGGCCGGGCGCGTGTCGGCGCGGACTCGATGGAGGCCGCCGCATGAGCGTTTACCTCGACTACAACGCCTCCGGCCTGGTTCGTCCTGAGGTTCAGGACATCATGGCCAAGGCCTTGGCCGACAACGGCAATCCATCGGCGGTCCACGCTGCCGGACGTCGCGCACGAGCACGCGTCGAGACGGCGCGGGCGCAGGTGGCTGATCTGGTCGGGGCCGATCCGACGGCGATCATCTTCTCTTCGGGCGGCACCGAATCCAATGCTCAGGCCATCCATAGCGCCCTGGCCGCCGGCTGCGAGCGGCTGATCGTCAGCGCGACCGAGCACCCATGCGTGGCCGAGGCCGCCGCCGTCAGCGGCGCGCCGGTCGAGGTGCTGCGGGTGGATTCGAACGGCGTGGTCGATCTGACCTGGCTGGCCGAGGCGCTGGCGCGCCCGGGTCGCGCGGTCGTCGCCATCCATCACGCCAACAATGAAAGCGGCGTGATCCAGCCGATCGCCGAGGCGGCGAAGCTGGTCCATGCGGCGGGCGGCTGGCTGCACGTCGACGCCATTCAGTCGGCGGGCAAGGTTCCGGTGACGATGAAGGCGCTGGGCGCCGACAGCCTGACCCTCTCGGCGCACAAGCTGGGCGGGCCGCAGGGCGTGGGCGCGTTGGTGCTGAAGGACGGCGTGTCGGCCGTTCGCATCCTGCACGGCGCGGGCCAGGAACGCGGCCTGCGCGCGGGGACCGAGAACGTGCCGGGCATCGCCGGTTTCGGCGTCGCGGCTGACTGCGCCGCGCGCGATCTGGACGCCGCCATGACGCATGTCGTCTGGCGCGATGCTGCCGAGGCTAAGGTCAAGGCTGCGGGCGCGACGATCATCGGCGGCGCGGTGGAGCGTCTGCCCAACACCCTGTTTATGGCGGTTGAGGGCTGGGACAGCCCGCAGCAGCTGATCACCCTCGACCTTGTCGGGGTCATGGTGTCCGCCGGTTCGGCCTGCTCGTCCGGCAAGGTCAAGCCGTCCAAGGCGATCAGCGCCATGGGTCTTCATCACCTGGCGACCGGGGGCGTGCGCGTCTCCGGCGGCTGGGGCACGACCGAGTCGGACTGGGCTCGCTTCGCCGATGCCTGGGTCGCGGCCTGGGAAAAGCATAGTGCGCGCCTGATTGAGCGCGCTAAGGAAGTCGCGTAAATTATGGCTATTGTTCAGGAAACCATCGACACAGTCGCCGCTCTCGAAAAATATGAGCACGGCTTTACGTCGGACATTGAGACGGAATATGCGCCGCGCGGCCTAAGCGCCGACATCGTCCGCTTCATCTCCGAGAAGAAGGGCGAGCCGGAGTGGATGCTGGAATGGCGCCTGGCCGCCTATGAGCGCTGGCTGGCGATGGAGGAGCCGACCTGGGCGGCGGTGAAATACGAGCCCGTCGACTATCAGGACCTCTACTACTACGCCGCGCCGGTGAAGAAGGAGGGGCCGAAGTCGCTGGACGAAGTCGATCCCGAACTGCTGGCCGTCTATGAAAAGCTGGGCATCCCGCTGAAGGAGCAGGAGGTCCTGGCAGGGGTCGAGGGCGCGCCGCGTTATGCCGTGGACGCCGTTTTCGACAGCGTCAGCGTGGTCACCACCTTCAAGGAGGAGCTGGCCAAGCACGGCGTGATTTTCATGCCGATTTCCGAGGCCTTGCGCGAATATCCTGATCTGGTGCGTCAGTATCTCGGCACGGTCGTGCCGGTCAGCGACAACTATTTCGCGGCCCTGAACAGCGCGGTCTTTTCCGACGGCAGCTTCGTGTACATTCCGCCGGGCGTGCGCTGCCCGATGGAGCTGTCGACCTATTTCCGCATCAACGCCAGCCAGACCGGCCAGTTCGAGCGCACCCTGATCATCGCCGACAAGGGGTCTTACGTCTCTTATCTGGAAGGCTGCACCGCGCCGATGCGCGATGAAAACCAGCTCCACGCAGCGGTCGTGGAGATCGTCGCCCTGGACGACGCCGAGGTGAAATACTCGACGGTCCAGAACTGGTACCCCGGCGACGCCGAGGGCAAGGGCGGCATCTACAACTTCGTCACCAAGCGCGCCGACTGTCGTGGCGACCGCTCCAAGGTCAGCTGGACGCAGGTTGAAACGGGCTCGGCCGTCACCTGGAAATACCCATCCTGCATCCTCAAAGGCGAGGAAAGCTCGGGCGAATTCTATTCCATCGCCATCACCAACGGCCATCAGCAGGCTGACACCGGCACCAAGATGATCCACCTGGGCAAGAACAGCCGCAGCCGCATCATCGCCAAGACGGTTTCGGCCGGTAAGTCGGATTCGACCTATCGGGGCCTGGTGTCGATCCACCCCAAGGCGACGGGCGTGCGCAACTTCACCCAGTGCGACAGCCTGCTGATCGGCAAGGAGTGCGGCGCCCACACCATCCCCTACATCGAGGTCCGCAACGGCTCGGCCCAGCTGGAGCACGAGGCGACCACCACCCGCCTGTCCGAAGCCCAGCTCTTCTACGCCCAGCAGCGCGGCCTGTCGGAAGAGGAGGCCGTGGCCTTGCTGGTCAACGGCTTCGTTCGCGACGTCCTGCAGGAATTGCCGATGGAGTTCGCCGTCGAAGCCCAGAAGCTGGTGGCGATCAGCCTCGAAGGCTCGGTCGGCTGAGTGAGTTGAAGAAGAAAAACAATGCTTAAGATCAATAATCTCCACGTCTCTGTCGCCGATAAGCCGATCCTCAAGGGTCTGACGCTCGATGTGCCTGCGGGCGAAGTTCATGCGATTATGGGGCCGAACGGGGCGGGCAAGTCGACGCTGGGCTACAGCCTGTCGGGTCGCCCCGGCTATGAGGTGACGGACGGTTCGGCCTCGTGGAACGGCGTGGACCTGCTGGACCTTGATCCGGCCGAGCGCGCGGCGGCGGGCCTGTTTCTGTCGTTCCAGTATCCGATCGAAATCCCCGGCGTGCCGGCGATGACCTTCATCCGCACGGCGCTGAACGCCCAGAAGCGCGCGCGCGGCGAGGAAGAAGTTTCAGCCCCGGCCTTCCTGAAGCTGGTCAAGGCAGCGTCCCAGTCGCTGAAGATTGACTTCGACATGCTGAAGCGGCCGTTGAACGTCGGCTTCTCCGGCGGTGAGAAGAAGCGGATGGAGATCCTGCAGATGGCCCTGCTGGAGCCGTCGATGCTGATCCTGGACGAGACGGATTCGGGCCTCGACATCGACGCCCTGCGCATCGTCGCCGACGGCGTGAACGCCATGCGCAGTCCGGAACGGTCGATGCTGGTGATCACCCACTACCAGCGCCTGCTGGACTACATCAAACCGGACCGCGTGCACGTCCTGGCCGGCGGCCGCATCGTCGCCTCGGGCGGGCCGGAGCTGGCGCATCAGCTGGAGGCGGAAGGCTACGACAAGTTCCTGCCGGAGGCCGCATGAAAGCGCTCGCCCGGCTGGACCTGACCGACGCTGCGACCTTCCCTTCGCGGCGGGTCGAGGAGTGGAAATACAGTGACCTGAAGCGCTTTCTTCGCGAAGCGCCTCAACCGTCCGGCACGGCCGTCGTCGATGCGCCGGGGCCGTTTTACGACTTGGGCGGCGACGCCATCGTCTTCGCCAACGGCCGCCCGGTCGGGGTGAGGGACTACATCGCCTCGGGCGACCAGACCGTGCGCCTGCGCTTCATCTCGGACGCGACGGGCAGGGGCCATACGGCGGCGGCGCGCATTGTCGCCCGACCCGGCGCGCGACTGCTGCTGCTGGAGACGCACGAGGGCAAGGGCTCGGGCTATGTCGCCCACAACAAGGTCGAGATCGACGTCGCCGCGGACGCCGAGGTCACCCGCATCGTCCTGAGCGACGAACCGGACGACGCCATTTCGGTGGCCGAGGCTGAGGTCAAGCTGGAAGCCGGCGGCCGCTATCGCCAGACCATCGTCGCCACCGGCGCCAAGCTGCAACGTCACGAGACCCGCTTGCGCCACGGCGCGGAAGGCGCCGATGCGTGCGTCGACGGAATCTATCTGCTCGGGGGCTCGCGCCACGCCGACCTGACCTCCGTCATTGACCACGTCGCGGCCAATGGCACGACCAGCCAGCTGATCAAGGGCGTCGTCCGTGACGAGGCGCGCGGCGTCTTCCAGGGCAAGATCCTGGTCCAGAAGGGCGCCGACGACACCGACGCCCGTATGGGCCACCACGGTCTGATCACGTCCGAGCGCGGCGAGATCGATGTCAAACCCGAGCTGATCATCTACGCCGACGAAGTCCAGTGCGCCCACGGCGCGACCGTCGGGACGCTGGACGAAAGCGCCCTGTTCTACATGCAGCAGCGCGGCATCTCGGCTGACGAGGCGCGCGCCCTGTTGACCCACGCTTTCCTGATCGAGGTCGTCGACCGCATCGAGCATGAAGGCGCCAGAGAGGTGGTGCGGGAATGGCTGACGGCTCGCCTGTGATCAACGCACCTGTGAACAAGGTTGGCGAGACGGGGTTCGACCCCTATGCCGCCCGCGCGCAGTTCCCGATCCTGTCGCGTCAGGTGAACGGCAATCCGCTGGTCTATCTGGACAGCGCCGCCTCGGCTCAGAAGCCGCGTGCGGTGATCGACGCCCTGGTCGCGTCGATGGAAGGCTCCTACGCCAACGTCCACCGGGGTCTTCACACCCTGTCGAACGAGGCGACCGAGGCCTATGAACAGGCGCGCGAGATCGTCGCCCGCTTCCTGAACGTCCCCTCGCCCGAGACCATCGTCTGGACCAAGGGCGGCACCGAGGCGATCAATCTGGTCGCCAACGGCGTCGGTCTGTCGATCCAGCCGGGCGACGAGATCATCGTCACCGAAATGGAGCATCACTCCAACATCGTGCCCTGGCACATCCTGCGCGAGCGCCGCGGGGCGGTGCTGAAATGGGCGCCGATTAAGGACGACGGTTCGCTGGACATGGAGGCCTTCGCCGCCCTGCTGGGGCCGAAGACCAGGCTGGTCGCCGCCACCCATATGTCCAACGTGCTGGGCACCATCAATCCGGTCGCCGAGATCACCCGCCTGGCCCACGCGGCCGGGGCGCGGGTGCTGATCGACGGCTGTCAGGGCGCGGTCCATGCGATGCCGGACGTTCAGGCTATCGGCTGCGACTACTATGTCCTGACCGGCCACAAGCTGTTCGGCCCGACCGGCATCGGCGTCCTGTACGGCACGGGCGAGGCGCTGGACGCCCTGCCGCCGTATCAGGGCGGCGGCGAGATGATCGAGACGGTCGAGAAGGATCGCGTCACCTACGCCAAACCGCCGCATCGCTTTGAAGCCGGGACGCCGCCGATCCTTGAGGCCATTGGTCTGGGCGCGGCGATCGAATGGTTGTCGCAGTATGATCCGGCCGCCATCCAGGCACACGAACAGGCTCTATATCGCCACGCCGTCGAACGTCTGGCCGAGCATAACTGGCTGCGGATTCTGGGCCAGGCCGAAGGGAAGGGCGCTTTGCTGACCTTCGCCGTCGAGGGCGCCCATGCTCATGACGTGGCGCAGATCATGGATCGTTACGGCGTCGCCGTGCGCGCCGGGCTGCACTGCGCCGAGCCGCTGGCGAAAAGACTGGGCGTGAGCGCAAGCACGCGCGCCTCCTTCGCCCTATATAACACCATGGAGGATACAGACGCCTTCGTGGACGCGCTGATCAAGGCGCGCAACTTCTTCGTGTGACGAGTATGGACGACGCCAAGACCGACAACGCGATCAGCGACAGCGACGCCTTCGCCGCCAGCTGGGACGAGCCGCAGAAGAGCGCCCTGTCTCAGGCCGAGCTGGACAAGCTGACGGACGACCTGATCGAGGCGCTGAAGACGGTGTACGACCCGGAAATCCCGGTCGACATCTATGAGCTGGGCCTGATCTACAAGGTCGACGTCTCCGACGACCGCGACGTCCTGGTGGAGATGACGCTGACGGCGCCGGGCTGCCCGGTCGCCGGCGAAATGCCCGGCTGGGTCGAGGATGCGGTGAAAAAGGTCGATGGCGTGCGCAGCGCCAAGGCCAATCTGGTGTTCGACCCGCCGTGGGACGCCTCCAAGATGAGCGACGAGGCCAAGCTGGCCCTGAACATGTTCTGAGGAGGCCCTGATGACCGAGCTTCAGACCACAACCCGACCCCGACGCCCCCGGCCCAAGGCGGTGACCCTGACGGACGCTGCCGCCGCGCGCGTGCGCGAGATCATGGACAACGCTGAGAAGGACTATGTCGGCCTTCGCGTCGGCGTGAAGAACAGCGGCTGCGCGGGGCAGGAGTACACCTTCGCCTATGCCGAAGAGATCCAGCCGCTGGACGAGGTGGTCGAGGACAAGGGCGTCACCATCCTGATCGAGCCCAAGGCGGTCCTGTTCCTGATCGGCACCGAGATCGATTATGAGGTGACGAAGCTCGCCTCGAAATTCATCTTCCGCAATCCGAACGAGACGGACGCCTGCGGTTGCGGCGAGAGCGTCACCATCATCCCCGCCGCTGCTCTGGACGCCGACTGACATGATCCGACTGGAGGGGGTGACCCGGCGCTATCGCAGCGCAACGGGCGACCGCACGGCGCTGGACGCCGTCGACCTGCACGTCGCGCGCGGCGAGGTGTTCGGCGTGGTGGGCCGTTCGGGGGCGGGCAAGTCCACCCTGATCCGCGCCATCAACCGGCTGGAGACGCCCGACGCGGGCAAGGTCTTCGTCGATGGGCAGGAGATCACCGCCCTGAACCCCGCCGAACTGCGCGCCGCGCGGCGCCGCATCGGCATGATCTTCCAGCATTTCAACCTGCTGAACGCCAAGACCATCGAGGACAATGTCGCCTTCCCCCTGCGGCTGGAAGGACGGCCCGAGGCCGAGGTGAAGGCGCGCACGGCCGAACTGCTGGCGCAACTCGGCCTCGCCGATCACGCCAAGAAGCACCCGGCCCAGCTGTCTGGCGGCCAGAAGCAGCGCGTCGGCATCGCCCGCGCCCTGGCCTGCGGGCCCAGCGTCCTGCTGTGCGACGAGGCGACCAGCGCCCTGGACCCCGAAACGACCGAAGACATCCTGACCCTGCTGGACGGGCTGAACCGCGACCTGGGGCTGACCATCGTCCTGATCACCCACCAGATGGAGGTGGTGCGCCGCGTCTGCGACCGCGTGGCGGTGCTGAAGGACGGACGGATCGTGGAGCAGGGCGCGACGGCGGACGTATTCCTGCACCCGCAGCACGCCGTGACCCGCGCCATGCTGGCCGAGGGCGAGGAGGCGATCGACGCCTCGGTCGCTCCGGCGGGGGCGCGCATGGCCCGCCTGACCTTCCGCGGCCCCTCGACCTATGAGCCGGAACTGAGCCGGGTCGCGCGCACGGCGGGCGTCGACTATTCGATCCTGTCGGGCCGCATCAGCCGTATTCGCGGCGAGCCCTACGGCCAGATGACGGTGGCATTCACCGGCGGCGACGCCGAGGCGGCTCTGGCGCAACTGGCCGCGCGCGGCGTCGTGGTGGAGAGCGTGGCGTGATCCGTCTCGCATCGGCATCCTCAGGTCGGTCCTCTTCATCGCCGTCATCCTCGGGCTTGACCCGAGGATCGAGTAGTCCGCTTTGCTCGATCGAAACCAGAAACGCACAGCGCGTTGAACGCTCGATCCTCGGGTCAAGCCCGAGGATGACGGAGGAGTAGGATTGGGTATGAATTCCTTCGCCAATGTGGACTGGGCCGATATCGGGAAGGCGACGGTCGACACCCTGCTGATGCTGGGCGGATCGATGGTGCTGACGGTGATCCTGGGCGTGCCGCTGGGCGTGCTGTTGTATCTGTCGGGCAAGGGGCGGCTGGCGGCCAATCCGGTGCTCAACGCCTTGCTGTCCTTTGTGGTCAATGTGCTGCGCTCGGTGCCCTTCATCATCCTGCTGATCGTCATGCTGCCGGTGACGGTGCTGCTGGTCGGCACCTCGCTGGGCGTGGCGGGGGCCATTCCGCCTTTGGTCGTCGGGGCCGCGCCCTTCTATGCGCGCCTGGTCGAGACGGCGCTGCGCGAGGTGGACAAGGGCGTCGTCGAGGCGACCCAGGCCATGGGCGGTTCGACCTTCCAGATCGTCACGCGCGCCCTGCTGCCCGAGGCCATGCCGGGCATCATCGCCGGGGCGACCGTCACCGCTATCGCCCTTGTCAGCTACACCGCCATGGCGGGCGTAGTGGGGGCGGGCGGTCTGGGCGACCTGGCCATTCGCTTCGGGTATCAGCGCTTCCAGACCGACGTCATGGTCGTGACCGTAGTTCTGCTGCTGATCCTCGTACAAATTCTGCAGATGATCGGCGACCGTCTGGTCGCTAAGGTCTCGCACCGCTGATTTTATCGAAAGCCCGCTTCATGATCCGCCGTTCGCTGCTGCTGTCCGCCGTTGCTGTTCTGACGCTCGCCGCCTGCGGTCAGGGCGCGGACAAGAAGGCGGGGGCTGAAGTCGCGCCCCTGCTGGTCGGCGCCACCGCCGTGCCGCACGCCGAAATCCTGGAGCAGGTGAAGCCGATCCTTGCCGCCGAAGGCGTGCCAATCGAGATCAAGGTCTTCAACGACTACGTTCAGCCCAACGTGCAACTCGCTGAAAAGAGATTGGATGTGAACTACTTCCAGACCAAGCCCTACCTGGACGAGTTCAACACCGCGCGCGGCACGAACCTGATCACGGTCGCCGGCATTCACGTCGAGCCGCTGGGCCTCTATTCGCGCAAGCATAAGGCGCTGGCCGATCTGCCGAACGGCGCCCAGGTGGTTCTGCCCAACGACGCCTCCAACACCGGGCGCGCCCTGCTGCTGCTGCAGGCGGCGGGCCTGATCACGCTGAAAGACCCGCAGAACCCGCTGCAGACGGTGCGCGACATCGCCACCAATCCGAAAGGGCTGAAGTTCCAGGAAGTCGAGGCCGCCACCATCCCGCGCATCCTGCCTCAGGTCGACGGCGCGGTGATCAACACCAACTACGCCCTCGACGCCGGGCTGAAGCCCAAGACCGACGCCCTTCAGCTTGAAGGCGCCGACAGCCCCTATGTGAACTATCTGGTCGCCCGCCCCGACAATCAGAACGACCCGCGCGTTCAGGCTCTCGCCAAGGCCCTGCGTGGTCAGGCGATCAAGGACTTCATCGCCTCGAAATACGAAGGCGCGGTGATCCCGGCGGCCTAGGCTGCAGCGCTGACCGCCTTGGCCGCTGCGGCGGCCTGGGCGGATTCTTCCTTGGATTCGACGAGGACGGCCGGCGTGACCGGCTGCCCGGTCGCCTCGGCGATCAGTTCGGCCGTCTTGCCTTCCACAGCGGCTTCCAGCCGGTCCAGGAACTCGGCTTTCGGCAGGCCTGTCGGGATCGGTTCGAGGAATTCGAGCGTCGCCGTGCCGGGGTTTTTGTGGAACTCCTCCAGCGGCCAGAACAGGCCCAGATTGGTCGCCAGCGGCACGACCGGCATGTCGAAGTCGCGATACATGTGCCAGACGCCCGAGCGATAGCGGAACTTCTCGCCGACGCGGGCCAGGTGGCCTTCGGGATAGATCAGGATCTTGCGCCCTTCGCGATTGGCGTCGGCGGCGCGTTCCTTCAGGGCCGCGCGGGCGGCGTGGCCGCCGCAGTTGTTGACGACGATGGCGCCCAGCTTCTTGAGCACCGTTCCGAGCAGCGGGAACTTCTCCAGATGGTCGCCGGTGACGAAAGCCACGTCGTCGAACTGGTCATAGGTGGCGAAGCCGTCGCCCCAGCTCTGATGCTTGGAGGCGATGATGAAGGCGCCTTGCGGGAGGCGTTCCTTGCCGCGCGTCTCGATGCGGATGCCCGCGAACAGGCTCATGGCCTGCACCATGCGCCGGACATAGCGGCGGATGATCCAGCTCGTAGCCGTGCGGCCCGGCACCAGTGCCGCAAAGGCGGCGGCCAGGCCGTAGGTGATGGAAAGCGCCCAATAGGCGATGTTGAACAGCAGGCTTCGCATCAGGCAACTATGCCAGCAAGCGTCTCATAGGCGAGCTTAAAGTGAAGCCTCAGGCGGCGTCGGATACGGCCTCGGCGGCGGCGGTCACCTTGTTGCGCCCGCTGCGCTTGGACGCGTAGAGCGCTTCGTCCGCCCGCGCCAGCAGCTGCCCGGCGCTTTCCCCCGCGCGACGCACGCCAAAGCCGACGGATATGGTCACGGCCCCCAGGTCGTCGTTGGTCGAGCGGCGCCGCAGGGCGCGGGAAGCTATTTCCTCGCGGATCGCGTTCAACGCGGCCTCTATTGCGCCCGCCGTTTCGCCTGGGAAGATGACTGCGAATTCCTCGCCGCCATAGCGGGCTGCGATACGCGGCGCGCGCGACACGCGTCCCAGGACGCTGCCGACATAGCGCAACACCTGATCGCCCGTCTGGTGCCCCCAGGTGTCGTTGAACCGCTTGAAATGGTCGATATCGATGATCGCAAGGCCGAGCGAACCGCCGCCGTTTTCCGCCTGATCGCATAGCCGCAACAGGTGTTCATCGAACGCCTTGCGGTTGGCCAGATTGGTTAGGGCGTCCGTCATCGCGTCGCGGCGCACCTGCTCCATATGATCGCGCAGCTTGGTGACTTCGCGGTTCGAGGATTCCAAGCGGCGTTCCAGCGCGGCGGTATGACGTCGGATCCGGCGCGTCGCATCCGCTAGACACGCGACCAGATCGGTAAGGTCGTGCGGCGTCCCTGAATCGGCCATGCGATCGGCGGCCTCGGCCAGGGTGGCGCCATAGGTGGCCTGGCTTTCGCGGGCCTTGTCGATGGCGCCGGCCACTGCGGCGAGCTCGCGATTCAGCACGGCGCCGGCGTCGCGGATTTCTTCGGACAGGCGCCCACGCGGCAGGAATTCGGCGGCGAGCATTTCCGCCGTCGAATCGGTGAAGGGCGCGCCCGTGGCGAGCAGCCGCGAAATCTCCTGTCCCAGGGTTCCCTCGGGATCGCCCAGATAGTGAAGCCACAGCTCGAAATTCAGCGGCGTCGGCCAGACTGAGGCCGCCTGCATGGCGTCCACGGCGCGATGCGCCAGAGCATAGGCTTCCGGACTGCGAACCGTCGTTTCCACCTGCGTGGTCATGCCTGAACTGCCCCTGCGCTGCGTCAACCGGCAAGCTATACCGGTCTTCCGTAACGCAGGGTTAAGTTCGCAGACCCGCCTTATCCGGCCAGAACGACCGGACGACGCAGGAAGGCCGGGACATCATCGCCGAAAGGATTTCCAGTGAAGGACGCGGGCTGACGGTCTTCCGCCTGTTTAGCCTTTTGGGGCGTCTTCTGGGGCGCTGGCGTCGCCTTGGCCTCGGTCTTCTTGCGGCTGCGCGCGCGTTGAGGCGCCGCTTCGGCTTCGGGCGCAGGCGTCGGCGCTGTTTCAATCAGCGTTTCGGCCTCGACGGGGGCTTCTTCGACCGATCGACGCGAGCGGCTACCGCGTTCGCTGCGTTCGCTGCGTTCGCCCCGTCCACGGCCGCGGCTTGAGCGGCTGTCGTCGCGGGGGCGGTCCTGGATGGAGGCGAAGTCGATACCGTCCAGCGGCAGTTCAACCGGCTCCTTCTTGATCAGCTTCAGCACCTTGTCCAACGACTTGTCGTCGGACGGCGTCACGATCATGAAGGCCTCGCCCAGGCGTCCGGCGCGGCCGGTGCGGCCGATGCGGTGGACGTAGTCGTCGGCGTGGTGCGGCACATCATAGTTGAAGACGTGGCTGACCGCCGGGATGTCGAGGCCGCGCGCGGCGACGTCGGAGGCGACCAGCAGTTTCAACGCGCCGGTGCGGAAGTCGGCGAGGGTCTTCGTGCGCAGCGATTGGTCCAGGTCGCCATGGATCGGCGCAGCGTCGAAACCGTGGACCTGCAGAGACTTGGCGACGATGTCGACTTCCGACTTGCGGTTGCAGAAGACGATGCCGTTCTGAACGTCGCCGCGCTGCACCAGGGCGCGCAGCGCGGTGCGCTTGGCCTTGGGGTCCGAGGTCGGCAGGCGGGTGATGTGCTGGGTGATGGTGTCGGCGGTCGTCGCCGGGCGCGACGCCTCGATCCGGGTGGGATCCTTGAGGAACTGCTGCGTCAGGCGCGTGATCTCCGGCGGCATGGTCGCCGAGAAGAACAGGGTCTGGCGACGCGGCGGCGTCAGTTTGAAGATGCGCTCGATGTCGGGAATGAAGCCCATGTCCAGCATGCGGTCGGCCTCATCGACCACCATCAGCTCGACGCCGGTCAGCAGCATCTTGCCGCGATCGAACAGGTCCAGCAGGCGGCCCGGCGTGGCGATCAGCACGTCCACGCCCTTGTTCAGGGCGGCGACCTGGTCGCCCATGGAGACGCCGCCGATAAGCAGCACCCAGTTCAGCTTGGTGCCCTTGGCGTATTTGGCGAAGCTCTCGGCCACTTGGTCGGCCAGTTCGCGGGTCGGGGCCAGCACCAGGGCGCGCGGCATCCGGGCGCGGGCGCGCCCCGAGGCGAGGCGGTCGACCATAGGCAGGGTGAAGGCCGCCGTCTTGCCGGTGCCGGTCTGGGCGATGCCGAGGACATCGCGTCCGGCCAGGGCCACCGGGATGGCCTGTTCCTGGATCGGAGTGGCGATCGTGTAGCCGGTGTCGGCGACCGCCTGCAGGGTCGTGGGCGAGAGGCCCAGTTTAGAAAACTCAGTCATATAGTCCTGAAGGGACGGAGGATAACGTTCGCAAACGCCGTTAGCTGACGGAACCGCCCCTCGTGGGCGAGCGGGCGGCGCGCATCGCCAGTCCTGTTCCGAGCCTGAGGCGGTATATGGAAAGCCCTACTCGTCAGTCAAGTATTTCTGTTTGCACGGCTCAGCTTGGCAAGGACGTTGCGGGCTGTATGTTCCGCCGTGGAGACAGGGAGAGGCAGATCGTATGCGCACAGCCGTATTGATCGCGGTGATGCTTGCCGCGCCGCTTGGCGCCCAGGCGTCGGATCGCGGACGGGGCGTCGAAGCCATGCAGGCGACCTTTGGAAATACTATCGTTTCCCACTATCCCAACGGCAACTGGGTCAAGCACTGGTTTGATCGTGACGGAGCCTATCGGGCCCTATTTTCAGACGGGCGTCGTCTGACGGCGCGCTGGGCGCAAGAGGACGACAAGATCTGTCTGAATGAGATCCGTCCCCGGATGATCATTTCGCGCTTCTGCACGCCCTATATCGAAGTCTCAGTGGGCGAGACCTGGTCGGGGCGCGATCCTTTGGGGCGCCGCGTTCGCAATCAGCTGGTCGCGGGGCGGTAGATTAAATACCCGCTCGTCCCAGCGTCTGCCGGGATGAGCGGTAATGGGAACAGAAGCAGGAAATGCCCCCGTTCGTGAGAACGGGGGGCTTGATCCTATTCCGCGTCTGCGGCCTTAGCCGCCTTCTTGGCCGGAGCCTTCTTCGCGGCCGGCTTCTTGGCTGCGGGCTCCTTCTTGGCCGCAGGCTTCTTCGCAGCCGCCTTCTTGGCGGGCGCCTTCTTTTTCGGCGCGGCGCCGGCCTTGGCGGCCAGCAGGGGCAGGGCGGCCTCCATCGTCATGTCTTCGGGCGCCGTGCCCTTGGGCAGGGTGGCGTTGATCTTGCCTGACTTGACGTAGGGGCCGTAGCGGCCGGCCATGACCTGCACGGCCTCGCCCGTTTCCGGGTGGGCGCCCAGTTCCTTCAGCGGCGCGGCGGCCGAGGCGCGGCCCGCACGACCCGCACGCTTTTCAGCCAGCAGGGCCACGGCGCGGTTCAGGCCGACGTCGAACACCTCTTCGATGTCCGCGACGTTGGCGTAGGTGCCCGCGTGCGCCACGAACGGACCGTAGCGGCCCAGGCTGGCGGTGATCATCTTGCCGTCTTCGGGGTGCGGGCCCACGTCGCGCGGCAGGCTGAGCAGGCGCAGCGCCTTCTCAAGATCCATCGACGCCGGAGTCCAGCCCTTGGGCAGGGACGAGCGTTTGGGCTTTTCCGCGTCCGGCGGCGTGGTTTCGACATAGGGGCCGAACCGACCGATCTTCAGATGCACCGGCTGGCCGGTCGCCGGATCGACGCCCAGTTCGCGGTCGCCGCTCTCCACGCCGCCCTCGGCCGCGTCGGGCGAGGCCACCGGGCGGGTGTATTTGCACTCCGGATAGCGCGAGCAGCCGATGAAGGCGCCGAAACGGCTGGTCTTCAGGCTCAGCTGGCCTTCATGACAAACCGGGCACTCGCGGGGGTCCGTCCCGTCGCCCTTGTCGGGGAAGATGTGCGGGCCCAGGGCGTCGTTCAGGTGATCCAGGATAGCCGTGGTGCGCAACTCGCCCGCAGCCTGGGTCGCGGCGTGGAAGTCCTGCCAGAAGCGGCGCAGCAGGGTCTTCCAGTCCAGATCGCCCGCCGACACCTCGTCCAGCTGGGTCTCCAGCGCGGCGGTGAAGTCGTATTCGACCCATTTGGCGAAGAACTGCTCCAGGAAGGCCGTGACCAGCCGTCCCTTGTCCTCTGGGAAGAAGCGGTTCTTGTCCATGCGGACGTATTCGCGGTCGCGCAGGGTCGTCAGGATGGAGGCGTAGGTCGACGGACGGCCGATGCCCAGCTCTTCCAGCTTCTTGACCAGGGTGGCTTCCGAGAAGCGCGGCGGCGGCTCGGTGAAATGCTGGTCGGTGCGGATCGCCTCGACCTTGGCCTTGGCGCCTTCCTTCAGCGCGGGCAGGCGGCCGCCTTCGTCCTCGTCTTCCTCGGCGCCTTTCTGCTTTTCGTCGCGGCCTTCCTCATAGGCGGCGATGAAGCCGTCGAAGGCCACGACCTGGCCGGTGGCGCGCAGGCCGGTCTGGCCGTCCGGCGTCTCGATCTCGACCGTGGTGCGGTCCAGGCGCGCCGATTCCATCTGCGAGGCGATCATACGCTTCCAGATCAGCTCATAGAGCCGCTGCAGGTCGCTATCGAGCCGCAGGGTGTCGGGGCTGCGCAGGATGTTGGTCGGACGGATGGCTTCGTGCGCTTCCTGGGCGTTCTTGGCCTTGGTCTTGTAGTAGCGCGGCTCGGCCGGGACGTAGGCCGGGCCGAAACGCTGGCCGATGGCCTCGCGCGCCTGAGCAATGCCTTCAGGCGTCACATAGACGCCGTCGGTACGCATGTAGGTGATCAGGCCGCCGGTGTCGTCGACGCCCTCGTACAGCTTCTGCGCCGCCTGCATGGTGCGCTGGGCGGTGAAGCCCAGCTTGCGTGCCGCTTCCTGTTGCAGGGTCGAGGTGGTGAAGGGCGGGGCGGGAGACCGCTTGGCCGGCTTCTTCTCGACCGACTTAATGGTGAAGTCGCCGCCATGGACGGCCTCGCGCGCGGCCATGGCCATGGCCTCGGACACGATGTCCAGGCGCTGGACGCGCTTGCCTTCATGCTTGACCAGGCGGGCGGTGAAGGGCGGGCTGTCAGCGATCAGGTCGGCCTCGACCGACCAGTATTCCTGAGCCTTGAACCGCTCGATCTCCATCTCGCGGTCGACGACGATGCGCAGGGCGACCGACTGCACCCGACCGGCCGAACGGGCGCCCGGCAGCTTGCGCCACAGCACTGGCGACAGGTTGAAGCCCACCAGATAGTCCAGCGCCCGGCGCGCCAGATAGGCGTCGACCAGCTCCATATCCAGCTGGCGCGGGTTGGCCATGGCCTCCAGCACGGCGGACTTGGTGATGGCGTTGAAGGTGACGCGCTGGACATCGGTGTCCTTCAGCGCCTTCTTCTTGTTCAGGATCTCCAGAACGTGCCAGCTGATCGCCTCACCCTCGCGGTCGGGGTCGGTCGCGAGAATGACGCGGTCGGCGGCCTTGGCGGCCTCGGCGATCTCGGACAGGCGCTTGGAAGCCTTGGCGTCGACCTCCCAATGCATGGCGAAGTCATCGTCGGGCAGCACCGAGCCGTCCTTGGACGGCAGGTCGCGGACGTGGCCGTAGGAAGCCAGAACCTTATAGTCCGAGCCCAGGTATTTATTGATGGTCTTGGCCTTGGCGGGGCTCTCGACGATAACGAGATTCATGGCGCTCAATCGGGGAAAAGGGGGCGCGAACGTGGTTGCGGCGCGCTCGGAAGTCAATCGGCGCATTTTAGTTGGGCAACCTTTCCGGGTAACGCGAGTTTGCAAACCATTGTAAGTTGTGTTCCTCTGAGGCGTTCTCGGGAGGGTTGACGATGAGCCAAACAGCACAGCGACGCCGCCAGGCGCCAAGCCCGGATCTGACGGACTATCCGGTTCGTGAATATGTAGCCGCCATGGCTATGGAGCTTGCCGGCATGGCCCGCTGGGACGGGGACGAACGGTTGGCCGGCATTCTTGAAAACGCGGCGGATCTGGCCCGCCGCAACGGCTCTACCTAAGCCGAGGCCATGCCGCCGGGCAGCAAGGTCGCCCGCCCTGCGAGATCAAGCTCCAGCAGGGCGGCGGCTGTTTCCGCGATTGACAATCTCGCGGCTCGGGCCAGTTCGTCGCGGCTGACCGGCGAGGGGGACAGCAGGGCTTCGACCCGATCCAGCACGTCGTCTTCGATCTGTTCAGGTCGCCCGGCGTCGAACGGCGAATCAGCGGGCGGCTCTCGCAGGGTTCGCAGAGAGGCGAAGGCCCGCTCGATGTCCTCCATCCCTTCACACAGGATAGCGCCCTGGCGCAGCAGTTCGTTCGGCCCTCTGGAGCGGGGGTCCAGCGGCGAGCCGGGCACGGCGAAGACGTCGCGGCCCTGTTCGCCCGCCAGCCGGGCGGTGATCAGCGAGCCTGAACGGATTTCCGCCTCCACCACGATTACGCCGCGCGACAAGCCGGAGATAATGCGGTTGCGGCGCGGGAAGTCGCGCGCCTGCGCCCGCGCGCCGACAGGGCTTTCCGAGACGATGCAGCCGCGCTCGGCGATCTGGCGATACAGGTCGGCGTTGTCGGACGGATAGACGTCGTCCACGCCGCCGCCCAGAACGGCGACCGTGCCGGTGTCCAGAGCGCCAAGGTGCGCCGCCGCATCCACCCCGCGCGCGAGGCCCGAGACGACGACGTGACCGCTTTCACCCAGTTGTTGCGCCAGTCCGCGTGCGATGCGCTGGCCGCCGGCCGAGGCGATGCGCGCGCCGACGATGGCCATGCAGGGCCGCCGCATCAGCGCCGGGTCGCCAAGGGTCCACAGCAAAGGCGGCGGCGGATCGACGGCGGCGAGGACTTCGGGATAGGCGGCCTCGCCCCACAGGATCAGTTGCGCGCCGATGCGGGCGCCCGCCTCAAGCTCGGCCTCGACGGCGTCGGGCGCAGGTATGGCGTAAACAGTGCGTCCCCGATTGCGGATCAGATCGGGCAGGGCGTCCAGAGCGCGCTCGGCCGAACCGTACCGCTGGAGCAACTGGGAAAAGGCCACGGGGCCGACGCGGTCGGTCCGGGCGAGCCGGAGGCGGGCGAAACACTCTGCCTCCGACAGGGGCGTCACGCCTTCTTCGCCCCGATCTTGGGCTCGGCGCCTTTGAGCAGGCGGCCGATGTTCTCATGGTGGCGGACGAAGATCAGCACGGCGGTGAAGACCGCTAGGACCAGGATGGGCGCAGGCGCAGGCAGGCCCAGCGCGGGCAGGGGCAGCAGGGCGTACAGCGGCGTCAGCGCCGCCGCCGCCAGGGCCGACAGCGAGGAGTAGCGCAGGGCGAACGCCATGATCAGCCAGGTCGCCGCCGCCAGCAGGCCCAGCGGCCAGCACGCGGCCAGGATCAAGCCGAAGAAGGTCGCCACCCCCTTGCCGCCCTTGAACCCCAGCCAGACCGGGAACAGGTGGCCCAGAAAGGCCGCGCCCCCGGCGATGGCGCCGGCGACGTCCGTTCCCAGCAGATGCCGCGCGATCAGCAGGGCGACCGCGCCCTTGCCCGCATCCAGGATCAGGGTGGCGATAGCCAGATCCTTGCGCCCGGTGCGCAGGACGTTGGTCGCGCCGATATTGCCTGAACCGATCTTGCGCACGTCGCCCGCGCCCGCCGCGCGGGTCAGGATGACGCCGAAGGGAATGGAGCCCAGCAGGTATCCGCCAATAGCCACAAGCCCGAGCGTAAGGAGCGCCGGCCCCGCCAGATCCTGCAAGTGATTCGCTCCCCTTAACGTGCGTCGTGGACGATGCGGCCCGAAACGACGGTGAGCAAGACCTTCCCTTGCAGTCGCCGCCCGTCAAAGGGCGAATTCTTCGATTTGGAGCGAAGCGTCGCGGCGTCGATCACCACCGGCGCCCCCGCGTCGAACAGCACCAGATCGGCGGGCGCCCCTTGCGACAGCTCACCAGCTTCCAGCCCCAGCAGGGCTGCGGGCCCCTGCGTCAACGGCCGCAGCACGTCCAGCAGGTCGACGCCGTATTCGTGGTGCAGCGTCAGGGCGGCAGGCAGCAGGGTCTCCAGACCCACTGCGCCCGGCTCGGCCTCGGCGAACGGGCGGCGCTTGTTTTCGGCCGGTTCGGGACAGTGGGCCGAGGTGATGACGTCGATCAGGCCGTCGCGCACCGCCTCGACCAGGGCCTGCCGGTCGCTCTCGGCGCGCAGGGGCGGGTCCAGCCGGTAGAAGGTGCGATAGTCGCCGATGTCGATCTCGTTGAAGCACAGGTGATTGATCGAGGCCGAGGCCGCGACCTCCAGCCCGCGCGCACGGGCGCGAGCCAAGGTCTCCAGCGCGCCTTCGGTCGAGATCTGGTCGATCAGGAAGCGCGCGCCGGTCTGCTCGACCAGGGCCAGGTCGCGCTCCAACTGGATGCGCTCGGCGATGGCGGGCGCGCCCGACAGGCCCAGCCGGGTCGATAGCTCGCCCGAGGTCGCCACCGCGCCTTCCGACAGCCACGGCTCGGTCGGACGGCAGGCGATCAGGGCGTTGAACGAGGCGGCGTAGCTCATGACCCGTTGCAGGGTGCGGGTGTTGCGGATCACCCGGTCGCCGTCGGTGAAATACAGGGCGCCCGCCTCGTGCATCAGGCCTATCTCGGCCATGCGCTCGCCGTCACGGCTTTGCGTGGCCGCGCCCGCCGCGCGGACGTGGACCAGATCCAGCGCCGCGCCGCGCCGCTGGATGTGGTCGATCATGGCCGGGTCGTCGATGGCCGGGTCGGTGTCGGGCTGGACGACGATGGTGGTGACGCCGCCCGCCGCCGCCGACAGGCTGGCCGACTTCAGCGTCTCCTTGGGCTCATTGCCCGGCTCGCCGGTCTTGACCCGGATGTCGATCAGGCCGGGCGCCAGGCAGCGGCCCTCGGCGTCTATGATCTGCACGCCCTCGGGGCGCTGGGTCGCCTGGCCGTGGATGACCTCGACGATGCGGCCCTTCTCGATCAGGACCGCGCCGGGACCGTCGTAGTCGCTAGCCGGGTCCAGCAGGCGGGCGTTGATGATGGCTATGGGTTGAGCGGCGGTCATGCGGCGCCTCCCGCGCGGCGGTGGGCGAGGGCGGCCAGAACGGCCATGCGGGCGGCGACGCCCATCTCGACCTGATCCTGGATCAGGGAGACGCTCAGGTCGTCCGCCACGTCGGAATCGATCTCCACGCCCCGGTTCATCGGGCCGGGGTGCATGACCTTGGCGTTCGGGGCGGCCCAGGCCAGCTTTTCGCGGTCCAGACCCCAGAAGCGGAAATACTCGCGCGTCGAGGGGATCAGGGCGCCCGCCATCCGCTCCAGTTGAAGGCGCAGCATCATGACCACGTCGCAACCGGCCAGGCCCTCCCTCATGTCGTGGAAGACCTCGCAGCCCCAGCGGTCGGCGTCGCCGGGCACCAGCGTCGGCGGTCCGATCAGCCGCACCCGCGCGCCCATCATCTGCAGCAGGGCGACGTTCGAGCGCGCCACGCGGCTGTGGGCGATGTCGCCGCAGATGGCGACGCTCAGCCCGCCCACGTCGCCGAAGGCGCGGCGGATGGACAGCAGGTCCAGCAGGGCCTGCGTCGGGTGCTCATGCCTTCCGTCGCCGGCGTTGACCACGGCGCAGCCCACCTTCTGCGACAGCAGGTCCACCGCGCCGGAAGACGCATGGCGCACGACCAGAATCTCCGGCTTCATGGCGTTCAGCGTGACGGCAGTGTCGATCAGCGTCTCGCCCTTCTTCACCGAGGACGAGGCGACCGGCATGGTCACGACATCGGCGCCCAGACGCTTGGCCGCGATCTCGAAAGAGGAGCTGGTCCGCGTCGAGTTCTCGAAGAACAGGTTCACGACCGTCTGGCCGCGCATCAGGTCCACGCCCTTGGCCGATTGCCGGTTGAAGTCGACGAAGGCGTCGGCCAGGTCCAGCAAGGCCAAGGCGGCCGGCGGATGAAGATCTCCGGCGGCGAGGAAGTGGTCGCGAGGAAACGGCGTCAGCCGTTCCTTGATGAGATCGGTGACAGGCGCTGCGTGGGTCATTGAGACGCCGTAATAGGCGGGACTCAGGCCAGATGGAATAGCAGCAGGGCCGTAGGGATGCCGATGACCGAGAATACCGTGGTCGCCGCGATGATCCCGGCCATCAGCGGCGCGTCTCCGCCCATCTGACGCGCCAGCACATAGGCTGAGGCGGCGCCCGGCGCGGCCCCGCACAGCAGGGCGATTCCCTGGGCCATCTCATCGCCGCCATACAGGCGCGCCAGCTGCCACATGGCCAGCGGCGTCACGATCATCTTGACCACGACCACGGCGCCGACCGTGACGCGGGTGCGCGCCAGTTCGCGGAAGCTGAGCCCGGCGCCCGCCACGATCAGGCCCAGCGGCAAGGCGGCCGATCCCAGCAGTTGCAGCGTCTCGGCCACGCCCGGCGGCTGCGGGGCGCCCGAAAAGTTCAACGCGAGCCCCAGCAGACAGGCCAGCAGGATGGGGTTGGACATCATCGCCCGGAACAGGGCCTTGGGCGAGGCGCCGCGCTGGTCGGCGCCCCATTTGGCCAGGACGATGACGCTCAGGATGTTGCTGACCGGGATCATGGCGGCGATGACCACGGCGGCCAGGCCGACGCCCGCCGGGCCGAAGGTCGCCTGCACGACCGGCAGGAAGACGAAGCTGTTCCAACGGATCATGCCCTGAAAGACGCTGGTGTAGGCCGGGCCGCTGAGGGGCAGCAGCGGCTTGGACAGCAGGGTCAGGGTCGAGATGATGATGGAGACCGTCACGGCGGCGGCGCCCGCCGCGCCCGCGGCCGATCCCGAAAGGTCCGCATTCCAGATCGCCGGGATCAGAAAGCCGGGATAGAGGACATTGATGGCCAGCTTCTCGATCGGCCGCCAGGCGGCGTCGGGCAGATAGTCCGACTTCTTCAGGCCATAGCCGAGCGCCAGCAGTAGAAAGACCGGCAGGACGCCCGCGAAGATGGCCGCCATATCAGGGGCGCAGCCGGTCCAGCGCGCCTTGCAGAATCCAGGCGGCGGCGGTGCGGTCCACCACATCGGCGCGGCGCTTGCGGGTCAGGTCCAACTCGTCGATCAGGAACCGCTCGACCGCCGTGGTCGACAGGCGCTCGTCCTGAAAGGCCACGTTGACCGGCCGGAACCGTTCCAGATTGCGGGCGAAGGCGCGGCACGACTGGGCGCGCGGCCCCTCGGTCCCGTCCATGTTCAGCGGCAGGCCGATGACCAGCGCCGAGACCTTGCGGCCGTCCATGATCCTGAACAACTGTTCGGCGTCCTGGCTGAACTTGGTCTTGCGGATCAGCTCGAGCGGGCTGGCGATGATGCGCCCGGCGTCGGAGGCGGCGACGCCGATGGTGTTCTCGCCCAGATCCAGACCCAGCCACGGGGTGTTGGGCGGGCAGGCGGCGGACAGTTCGGAAAGGTCAAAAACAGGCACGAGGGCGCGTTAGGCTCTGTGAGGGCGCGTGTCAAAGCGGATCCCTATAACCCCGCTCATCCCGGCGGACGCCGGGATCCAGTGCTTTGGCGACAAACGGATGGTTGGGCCGCATTGAGCAGTATCTGCGAACGTCTGCACGTGGGGCTCTTACTGGATCCCGGCGTCCGCCGGGATGAGCGGTGAGGGGGAGTAACTCACACGTCGTCATCCCCGACCGGCCCGCCTTCATTCTCCATGCGCCGGATCGAGCGGACTTCCTTGCGCGTGAACTTCAGCCGCACGCCCAGGCCGCCGTCGTCCTCGCCCAGAAACACCGCCCCGCCTTCTTCCAGCGCGGCCTGAAGGCGGCTGCGCGCCTCCTCGCCGGGGTCGACGTTCTCGCGCTCGAAGTCGGCCAGAACATCGACCGTCAGGCCGGACAGGCGGGCCACATGATCGCGCGGCCATTGCACCAGGGCGCGGGCGGCGCGGACTTGGGTTCCGGTGATCTTCATGGCTGGGTCTCCTTGTAAGGCGAGCCTTCATCTTCGCGGCGGGCGCTCCGTCAGGATAGGGGGCCTTTGGTCGCCATGGTCAAGCTGGACGAAGTGCGGCGCCCGATCCTTGTCGAACCGGCGTTGAAACGCTAATCCCGCCCCCTCAGACTCTCATGCTTTGGAGGGCCGCATGGCCATCGACGCCGCGACGGTGCGCAAGGTTGCGCATCTCGCCCGCATCAAGACCCCCGAGGACCGCCTGGAGCCGCTGGCCCAGGAGCTGAACGGCATCCTGAAGTGGATCGAACAGCTGGACGAGGTGGACGTGCAGGGCGTCGAGCCGATGACCTCCAACGTGTCTCAACCCTTGCGTCTGCGCGACGACGTGGTGACGGACGGCGGCAAGGTCGCCGACGTCCTGTCCAACTCGCCCAAATCCGCCGACGGCTTCTTCGTCGTGCCCAAGGTCGTGGAGTAAGTCATGACCGATCTGACCAAACTGACGCTCGTCGATGCCGTCGACGGCCTGAAGGCTAAGACCTTCTCGTCGCAAGAGCTGACTCAGGCCTTCCTGACCAACATCGAGGCCTCGAACCCGACGCTGAACGCCTATATCGAGGTGACGGCGGACAAGGCGCTGGGACAGGCGCGGGCCTCCGACGCCCGTCTGGCCAAGGGCGAGGGCGGGGCGCTGGAAGGCGCGCCGCTGGGCATCAAGGACCTGTTCTGCACCGAGGGCGTGCAGACGACCGCCGCCTCCAACATGCTGCGCGGCTTCGTGCCACCGTATGAATCGACCGTCACCGCCAATCTCTGGCGCGACGGGGCGGTCATGCTGGGCAAGCTGAACATGGACGAGTTCGCCATGGGCTCGGCCAACGAAACCTCGGCCTTTGGTCCGGTGAAGAACCCGTGGAAGGCCAAGAGTTCGGACGCCGAACTGACGCCGGGCGGCTCGTCGGGCGGTTCGGCCTCGGCCGTGGCCTCTGACCTGTGTCTGGCCGCGACGGCTTCTGACACCGGCGGCTCGATCCGCCAGCCCGCCGCCTTCACCGGCACGGTCGGCATCAAGCCCACCTATGGCCGCGCCAGCCGCTTCGGCATGGTGGCCTTCGCCTCCTCGCTGGATCAGGCCGGCCCGATCACCAAGACGGTGAAGGACGCCGCCCTGCTGCTGAAGTCCATGTGCTCGTTCGACGCCAAGGACTCGACCAGCCTCGACGTTGCGACCCCCGACTGGACCCAGTGCGTCGGCCAGTCGGTCAAGGGCCTGCGCATCGGCGTTCCGGCGGAATATCTGATCGACGGCATGTCCGAGGAGATCAAGGCGCTGTGGCAACAGGGCGTCGAGTGGCTGAAGGCCGCCGGCTGCGAGATCGTCGAGATCAGCCTGCCGCACACCAAACACGCCCTGCCGACCTATTACATCGTGGCCCCGGCCGAGGCGTCGTCGAACCTGGCCCGCTATGACGGGATGCGCTTCGGCCACCGCGCCGAGGACTTCTCGTCGCTGGACGACCTCTACGCCGCCTCGCGCGCCGAGGGCTTCGGCAAGGAGGTCCAGCGCCGCCTGACCATCGGCGCCTATGTGCTGTCGGCGGGCTTCTACGACGCCTATTACGTCAAGGCGCTGAAGGTGCGTCGCCGCATCGCCGAGGACTTCGACAACGTCTGGGGCAAGGTGGACGCCATCCTGACGCCGTCCACCCCGTCGGCCGCTTTCGCCATCGGCGACAAGCAGATCGACCCGCTGACCATGTATCTGAACGACGTCTTCACGGTGACGACCAACCTGGCCGGTCTGCCGGGCATTTCGGTGCCTGCCGGACTGAACAGCGAGGGCCTGCCGCTGGGCCTTCAGGTCATCGGCAAGGCCCTGGATGAGGCGACCGTCTTCCAGGTCGCGGGCGCCCTCGAAGACGCGGCGGGCTTCGTCGCCAAGCCGGACCGTTGGTGGTGAGCATGACTGAGAACTCCAAACTGATCCAGGGCCGCACGGGCGCTTGGGAAATCGTCATGGGTCTGGAGATCCACGCCCAAGTCGCCTCGAAGGCCAAGTTGTTCTCGGGCGCGGCGGTCGGCTTCGGCGCCGGGCCGAACGAGCAGGTGTCGCTGATCGACGCCGGCTTCCCCGGTATGCTTCCGACCCTGAACAAATACTGCGTCGAGCAGGCGGTGAAGTCGGGCCTGGGCCTGCGCGCCCAGATCAATCTGAAGAGCCAGTTCGACCGCAAGAACTACTTCTATCCCGACCTGCCGACCGGCTATCAGATCAGCCAGCTGTATCACCCCATCGTGGGCGAGGGCGTGGTCGAGGTGGAGGCCGAGGACGGCAGCTTCTTCAACGTCGGCATCGAGCGCCTGCACCTGGAACAGGACGCGGGCAAGCTGATCCACGACCTGTCGCCGACGGAATCCTACGTCGACCTGAACCGGGCGGGCACGGCGCTGATGGAGATCGTCTCGCGCCCCGACATCCGCTCGCCGGAAGAGGCGGTCGCCTACGTCAAGAAGATCCGGACCATCCTGATCTATCTCGGCACCTGCGACGGCGACATGGAGAAGGGCAACCTGCGGGCCGACGTGAACGTGTCGGTCTGCCGCGCCGGCAACTACGACAAGTTCAAGGAAACGGGCGACTTCAGCTTCCTGGGGACGCGCTGCGAGATCAAGAACGTCAACAGCTTCCGCTTCATTTCTCAGGCGATCCAGTATGAGGCGCGCCGCCAGATCGAGATCCTCGAAGACGGCGGTTCGATCACGCAGGAGACTCGCCTGTTCGACGCGGTGAAGGGCGAAACGCGCTCCATGCGCTCCAAGGAAGAGGCGCAGGATTATCGCTACTTCCCAGACCCCGACCTGCTGCCGCTGGTGCTGGAACAGGCCTGGATCGACGAGATCAAGGCCAGCCTGCCGGAACTGCCGGACGACAAGCGCCGCCGCTTCATGAGCGAATACGGCCTGTCGCAATACGACGCGGGCGTGCTGATCTCGGAACAGGCCAAGGCCGACTATTTCGAGGCCGCCGCGAAAGGCCGCGACGCCAAGCTGGTGTCCAATTGGGTGACGAACGAGGTCTCGGCGCGTCTGGCTGCGGACAGCAAGGACTTCAGCGACAACCCGCTGCCCGCCGCCCATGTGGCCCAGCTGGTAGAGCTGATCGAGACCAACGTCATCTCGTCCAAGATCGCCAAGGAAGTCTTCGATCACGTCTGGAACGGCGAAGGCTCGCCTGCCGAGGTGGTCGAGAAGCACGGCCTGAAGCAGGTCACCGACACCGGCGCCATCGAGAAGGCGGTGGACGAGATCATCGCCGCCAACCCCGACAAGGCCGCCGCCGTCGCTGAGAAGCCTCAGGCCATCGGCTGGTTCGTCGGCCAGGTCATGAAGGCCACCGGCGGCAAGGCCAACCCGGCCGCCGTCAACGACATCCTGAAGGCCAAGCTGGGTCTCTGATACAGCGCCTGACCCTGGGGGCGCTCCCAGGGTCAGGCTGCTCGACAGGATTACAGGCTGTCGACCATCACCAGTTCGGCGTCGGCCTTGGCCGTGATGGTGATCGTCGGCTCGTCCATGATGCCCGCGCCGTCGCGCGCGTTCAGCGTCGTGCCGTTGACCTCCACCTGACCCACGGCGGGCACCAGATAGGCGCGGCGGCCGCTAGCCAGATCATAAGACAGGCTTTCGCCCGCCTTCAGCGTGGCGGCCAGCACCCTGGCGTCGGCGTTGATCGTCAGCGCCTCGTCCGCCGGATCGCCCGAGGCGACGACGGTGAAACGGCCCGAACGGTCGCTTTTGGGGAACTCGCGTTGCCCCCACGACGGCTGGGCGCCCGGCCGATCCGTCTCGATCCAGATCTGGAACAGCGTCGTGAGTTCGTTCTCCATATTGTATTCGGCGTGACGCACGCCGGTCCCGGCGCTCATCACCTGAACGTCGCCCGCACCGGTGCGGCCGGTGTTGCCCATCGAGTCCTGGTGGGTGATCGCTCCGGTGCGGACATAGGTGATGATTTCCATGTCGGCGTGCGGGTGGGGCGGAAAGCCCGACTGCGCGGCGATCTCATCGTCGTTCCAGACGCGCAGACGGCCCCAGCCCATGCGCTTGGGGTCATAGTAGTTGGCGAACGAGAAGTGGTGTTTGGCGTTCAGCCAGCCGTGGTTGGCGCCGCCGAGGGTGTTGAAGGGTCTGACGTCGATCATTGTGCGCTCTCCGATTGTGCGCAGCCTGCGCCGCGCCGTTGGAAAACCATATAGGCAACTAGGACTGTTACGAAAAGGGGTCGCTGAAACCGGCCTCAGCATTTGCCCGACTCCGCGCGGGGCGCTACAGCCTTCGGCTCTCCCTCCCTTGAGCGCCGAAAGAGCGACGCCATGCACGATATCCGAGCCATTCGCGACAATCCCGAAGCCTTCGTTGCGGGCTGGTCGTCGCGCGGCGTGGATGACGCCGCCGATGTCGTTGCGCGCATTCTGGCGCTGGACGTGGAACTGCGCGCCGCCCAGACGCGCGGCCAGGACGCCCTGGCCAAACGCAACGCCGCATCCAAGGCTATCGGCGCCGCCATGGGCAAGAAGGACATGGCCGAGGCCGACCGCCTGAAGGCCGAGGTCGAGGCGCTGAAGGGCGAAATCGCCAAGGCGGCCGAGGCCGAAACCGCCAAGGGCGCCGAACTGCGCGACCTGCTGGCGGGCTTGAAGAACCTGGCCGCCGCCGATGTGCCGGACGGCGAGGACGAGAACGACAACGTCGAAGTCCTGAAGTGGGGCGACCCGCGCACCACCGGCCCGGCCAAGGATCACGCTGATCTGGGCGAGGCTCTGGGCCTGCTGGACTTTGAAGCCGCCGCCAGGATGTCCGGCTCGCGCTTCGCCGTGCTGAAAGGCCAACTGGCGCGTCTGGAACGCGCCATCGGCCAGTTCATGCTGGATATGCAGACGGACAAGCACGGGTATCAGGAAGTCGCGCCGCCCTACATGGTCAAGGACGAGGCCATGTTCGGCACCGGGCAACTTCCCAAGTTCGAAGAAGACCTGTTCCGTTCGGGCGAGCATCTGCTCATCCCCACTGCCGAAGTCTCCCTGACCAACCTCGTGCGCGAGCAGATACTGTCCGAGGACGAGGTTGCTCAGCCCCTGCGCATGACCGCGCTGACGCCGTGCTTCCGCGCCGAGGCCGGTTCGGCGGGGCGCGATACGCGCGGCCTGATCCGCCAGCACCAGTTCTCCAAGGTCGAGATGGTCTCCATCTGCCGCCCGGAGGATTCCGAAGCCGAGCACGAACGCATGACCGGCTGCGCCGAGGCGGTGCTGCAGGCGCTGGAACTGCCCTATCGCAAGGTGCTGCTGTGCAAGGGCGACATGGGCTTCTCGGCGCAGAAGACCTATGACCTCGAGGTCTGGCTGCCTTCGCAGAACACCTATCGCGAGATCAGTTCCTGTTCGAACTGCGGCGACTTCCAGGCCCGGCGCATGGACGCCCGGTTCAAGCGCGCGGGCGAGAAGAAGACCGAATATCTGCACACCCTGAACGGCTCGGGTCTGGCGGTCGGCCGCACCCTGGTCGCGGTGATGGAAAACTATCAGCAGGAGGGCGGAACCATCGCGGTGCCGGCCGCCCTGCAGCCTTATATGGGCGGGTTGAAAGTGGTCGGGGGCGCTGCATGAACCCTTCTCCCCTCGGGGGAGAAGGTGGCGTGCGGAGCACGACGGTTGAGGGGGCTGTGTCCGCACTCTCGCCGGTCCGCCTTTTGAAACCTACCCCTCATCCGAGCGCCTGCGGCGCCCACCTTCTCCCCCAAGGGGAGAAGGCATACGAGTACGACGCATGAGAATTCTGCTTACCAACGACGACGGCATCGAGGCCGAGGGCCTGGCCTGCCTCGAGAAGATCGCCCGCACCCTGTCGGACGACGTCTGGGTCGTGGCGCCCCAGACAGAGCAGTCGGCCAAGGGGCGGGGCATCACCCTGACCGAGCCGCTGCGCGTTAACAAGCTGGGCGACAAGCGGTTCGCCGTCACCGGCACGCCGACCGACTGCGTTATTCTGGCCGTCAACGACATCATGCCTGAGAAGCCCGACCTGGTGCTGTCCGGCGTCAATCGCGGCCACAACGTGGGCGAGGACGTCAGCTATTCCGGCACGGTGGCCGGCGCCCTGCAGGGCATGGCTTTCGGCATTCGCTCCATCGCCCTGTCGCAGTCGCTGGAGCGTTTCCACGACGACGTGGTGGCGCATTGGGAGACCGCCGAAGCTTTCGGTCCGGGCATCGTGGCTCGCCTGCTGGAGCAGAAGTGGGGGGAGGGCGTGGTCATGAACGTCAACTTCCCGCGCCTGCCGCCCGAACTGGTCAAGTCGGTCGAGGTGACGCGTCAGGGCTTCCGCGACATCGGCGAGATGCACGCCATCCGCCGCACCGACCTGCGCGGCCGAGACTACTACTGGATGGCTTTCCGGGGCGCGCCGCAGGAACACGCCGACGGCACCGATCTGCGCGCCATGGATGAAGGCCGCATCTCGGTCACGCCGCTGCACATCGACCTGACGCACATGCAGTCGGTCAACGACCTGAAGAAGGTGCTGGGCGGCGCTCCGCCCAAGGGGCCGCACGAGAAATGAGTCTCAGGGACGACCGCGCGGGCCGCTTGATCCTGTCGCTGCGGCGTCAGGGGGTGACGGACGCGCGGGTTCTGAAGGCGATGGAATCCATCGACCGCGCCGTCTTCGTCCATGAGAAATTCCTCGATCAGGCGTGGGAGGATCAGGCCCTGCCGATCGACTGCGCCCAGACGATCAGCCAGCCCTATATTGTCGGCCTGATGACCCAGGCGCTGGACGTCCAGCCGCGCCACCGGGTGCTCGAGATTGGGACCGGCAGCGGCTATCAGTGCGCTGTGCTCAGCCGCATGGCGCGCTTCGTTTATTCGGTCGAGCGTTACAAGAGTCTCTTAACCGAGGCCGAGAACCGACTGAAAATCCTCGGGATCGACAATGTCTTCACCCGCCACGGCGATGGCGGGCAGGGCTGGCCGGAACAGGCGCCGTTCGACCGCATCATGGTGACGGCGGCCTCGCCGCACGAGCCGACGGAACTGCTGAAACAGCTCAAGCCGGGCGGCGTCCTGGTCGCCCCGGTCGGCCGCACCTCGGTGCAGATGCTGAACCGCTACACCGGCCAGCCCGACGGCAGTTTCCAGCGCGAAAGCCTGTGCGAAGTCCGCTTCGTGCCCCTGGTCGAAGGGACGGCGAAAGAGGGCTAGGGGCGAAATCTCACCGCTCCATTAACCTTTCCGCCCCACTTTTGCGCGGGTTAGCGGGTTGGATTCTCCGACGGGTCGGGGCAAACCGACAAGCATGGTTAATACGGAGAGACGCATGAGCGGCTTCACAGGCTGGATCAGGGCGGCGGCGGTCGTCGGCGGGGCGCTGGCGGTCACGGCCTGTTCGACCTATCCGAGCGAGCCGCGCTATTCGACCCGGCCGATGGGGGCGGGCGGCTATCCGCAGCCGCAAGGCCAGCAGCCGGGCGCCTATCCGAACAATCCCTATTATCAGGGCCAGCCGGCGCAACCGCAACAGCCCGTACAACCGCCGATCGAAGAAGGGCCGCGCGCTCCGGCGGGCAATATCGAGGGCGGCGGCCTGCCGCCCCCTGGCGGTCCGGCCTATCCGTCGACCGGCGCGCCGGTCACGGTGACGCCGCCCCCCGCCGCCGGCAATCCCGCCATGCCGGGCGCGACTTATGTCATTCAGCCTGGCGATACGATTTCGGGGGTCGGCCGACGCTTCCGTACGCCGGTTCAGATTCTGATCGACCTGAACGGCCTGGGGCCGCGCGGCGCCATTTCGGCCGGACAGCGCATCATCCTGCCTGACAGCGCCGTGGACGGGGGCTCCGACCCCTACGCGACCGGCCCGTCGCCGGTCGGCGTCCGCACGCCGAACAACGGCATGGCCCCGCCACCGCCTCCGCCGCCCAGCGGCAACGCGCCCCTGCCGCCGCCGCCGACGCGCGCGCCTGCGGCCACGGCCCCGACGGCTCCTGCAACCCCCATCGGCCAGCCGCTGGCCCTGCAATGGCCAGTGCGCGGCGACATCCTGCGTCGCTTCGGCCCGGTCGGCATGGGCGAGCGCAACAACGGCATCAATATCGGCGCCTCGGCGGGAACCGAGGTCAAGGCTTCGGCCGACGGAACCGTGGCCTATGTCGGCGACGATATCGTGGGGCAGGGGCTGACGGTCCTGATCGTTCACCGCGACGGCTGGCGCACGGTCTACGGCCATCTGGGCTCCGCCACCGTGCGCGACGGGGCGCAGGTGCGGGCCGGCCAAGCCATCGGCACAGTCGGCCTGACCGCCGGCGACGGCCGTCCCTCGATCCATTATGAAGTGCGCCAGATGCGCGGCGATGATCCGGTCGCGCTGGACCCTCTGACGGTCCTGCCGCGCTGAGGATGTGAAATGAGGCGTCCGGGCGGCTGCGTCCGGACGTTCTTGTCATCAGGTCGCGTTGCAAAACGGCCCGGCGCACCCTAGTTTCCGCGCCTTGATTTCGAAGGGCCCCCAATGAAGGCGCGGCCCGCGTCGGGGAGTTTCCTAATGACTGCAGCCCAAGACGGCGGCCTGATGGCTCTTGTCGTTCAGATCGCGCCGATCGTCGCGATCTTCATCCTGTTCTATTTCCTGATGATCCGCCCGCAGCAGAAGCGGATGAAGGCGCATCAGGCCCTGATCGCCGGCGTGAAGCGGGGCGACGAGGTCGTCCTGTCCAACGGCATGGTCGGCAAGGTCACGCGCGTCGAGGACGCCGAGGCCATGGTCGAAATCTCGCAGGGCGTGAACGTCCGCGTGGTCAAGGCGATGATCGCCGAGGTGCGCAACCGCACCGCCATCGCCGCCAACGACAAGGGCTGATAGCCTCGCCTCGGCGCGGCGCGCGCCGGCCCTGAAGAGAACCGAGACATGATTCAGCTTTCACGCTGGAAGATCACCCTGGTCGCGCTATCGCTCGTCCTCGGGTTGTTCCTGGCCTACCCGAGCGTGCTGTCGCCGGCGCAGCGCGAGGCTCTGCCGAGCTGGCTGCCGAGCAACGGCCTGAACCTGGGCCTGGACCTGCAGGGGGGCTCCTACCTCCTGCTTGAGGTCGACGTGCCCGAGATGCGCGAAAAGCGCGTCTCCAACCTGATGGAAGACGTTCGCGTCTCCCTGCGCGAAGACCAGGTCAACATCGTCGGCATGCAGCGCGAACCGGGCGGGGTCGTCGTCACCGTCGCCGAGGGCGCCGCCTATGACACGGCGTTCAACACCCTGCGGACCATGGCTCAACAGGGCATGGGCGCGACCGGTCAGCCCGACCGCGTGGCGACTAAGCTGGGCGGAGGCCGTATTCGTTACGCCTTCACCGAGGCCGCTCTGAACAGCATGGGCGCCACGGCGGTTGATCAGTCGATCGAGGTCGTGCGTCGCCGCCTGGACAGCTCGGGCACCAAGGAAATCGCCATCACCCGTCAGGGCGCCGACCGCATCGTCGTCCAGGCGCCGGGCCAGAGCGATCCGGCCGAGCTGGAGCGCCTGGTCGGTCAGACGGCCCAGCTGACCTTCCAGATGGTCGACACCTCGCCGACGGGCCTGAACGACGCCCTGGCCGGCCGCGTGCCGCCGGACGCCGAACTTCTGACCGACGACCAGGGCACGCCTTACCTGGTCAAGAAGCGCATCCTGGTGTCGGGCGAGAACCTGACGCGCGCCGGCATCGGCACGGACCAGAACCAGCGCACCGCCATCGACTTCCAGTTCGACGGCCAGGGCGCCCGCCGCTTCGCCGAGGCCACCTCGCAGAATCTCGGCAAGCCCTTCGCCATCGTCCTGGACGGCAAGGTGATCTCGGCCCCGACCATCCAGTCGGCCATCACCGGCGGCAGCGGACAGATCACAGGCAGTTATACGATCGCCTCGGCTTCGGAGCTGGTGAACCTGCTGAACGGCGGCGCCCTTCCGGCCCCGCTGAACGTCGAAGAGCGCCGCGTCGTCACCGCCGAACTGGGCGCCGACGCCGTGGCCGCAGGCGCCCTGTCGACCGCCCTGGGCTTCGTCGTCATCGTCGTCTTCATGATCCTGGCATACGGCTTCCTGTTCGGGGGCGTGTCGGTCATCGGCCTGATCCTGAACGGCATCCTGATCGTCGCGGCCATGTCGTTGACCCAGGCGACGCTGACCCTGCCGGGCATCGCCGGTCTGATCCTGACCTTCGCCGTGGCCGTTGACGCCAATGTGCTGATCTATGAGCGGATGCGCGACGAGGCGCGTCAGGGACGTTCCGTGGTGGCGTCGATGGATGCGGGCTTCAACCGCGCCATGGGCACCATCATCGACGCTAACCTGACCACCCTGGTGGCGGCGCTCATCATGTTCATGTTCGGCGCCGGGCCCGTGCGCGGCTTCGCCTGGACCCTGACCATCGGCGTCTTCACCTCCGTCTTCTCTTCGGTGCTGACGGCCCAAGTCCTGCTCGGCTACTGGCTCAAGATCGCCAAGCCGAAGAAACTGCCGATCGCGGAGTGATGTCGATGAACGGTTGGCCTCTTATCAAACTGCTGCCGCACAAGACGAACTTCCAGTTCGTCAAATACGCCAAGGGCTTCGCCGTACTGTCGGCGATCCTGACGGTGGCGGCGATCATCGGCTGTTTCTATCCCGGCCTGAACCTCGGCATCGACTTCCGCGGGGGCGCCTCGATGGAGGTCGCCAAGCCTGCCGGTCAGGTGCTTGAGCTGGACAAGCTGCGCGGCTCGGTCAGCGGACTGGATCTGGGCGACGTGCAGGTGCAGGGGATCGCGCGTCGCGACACCAACCTCGATGACGGCTCGACCGCCATCGTTCGCTTCCAGGTGCCGTCGGACCAGGACCAGACTGCCGTCGTCGAGAAGGTTGAAACCGCCATCAGCGAGGCCGTCGGCCAAGTCACCTATTCCGGCGTCAGCGTCGTCGGCTCCAAGGTCTCGGGCGAACTGCTGACCAATGGGGTCCTGGCCCTGGTGTCGGCCGTGGTGCTGATGTTCCTCTACATCGCCTTCCGCTTCCCCTGGCAGTTCGGCATCGGCGCCGTGGCGGGGCTGCTGCACGACGTGGCCCTGACGTTCGGCCTCATCGTCGCCCTGCGCATGGAGTTCAGCCTGAACTTGGTCGCGGCCCTGCTCACGGTCATCGGCTATTCGATGAACGACACCGTCGTCGTGTTCGACCGCCTGCGCGAAAACCTTCGCAAATATAAGACCATGCCGCTGCGTGACGTGATCGACCTGTCGATTAACGAGACCTTGTCGCGGACCATCATCACGGGCCTTACGACCGTGATCGTTCTGATCGTCCTAGCCGTTTTCGGCGGCGAGGCCCTGCGCGGCTTCTCCATCACCCTGGCCTTCGGCGTGATCATCGGCACCTTCTCGTCCATCTATGTGGGCGCGCCGATCATCCTGCTGTGGGGCGTGGACCGCAGCGGCGGCGGCAAGGCTGACGCCACTCCGGTCAAGCTGGGCATGGCCAGCCGGCCGTAAACAGCTCTAACGGCCTACTGATCACGGCCCGTCTTCCGCAGGGGAGGCGGGCCGTGTGCATTCCGGGCTTGATGCCGCCGCCTCAATGGCCGAAGGGCCGTCGCCATGACTGTTGATCTTGACGCTCAGGTTCGCGCCGCCGACCTCGACCGCTGGCTGGCCAGCCGCTTCGTGGCTGATGAACAGGCGCGCGCCGATCTGATCGCGTTGTACGCCTTCGAGGCGGAACTGATGGCCATTCCCACGCGCGTGACCCAGCCGCTGTTGGCCGAGATGCGTTACGCCTGGTGGTCGGAACAGATGGACGGCGTCTTCTCCGACACGCCGCGCCTGGGGCACCCCGTGCTGGAGGCGCTGACGGCGGCGGTCGGGCGTCATGGTCTGGAGCGCGCGCCGTTCGATGCCCTGATCGAGGCCCACATCGGCCGCGTGCATGGCGAGCCGCACGATCTGGACGCCTTCTACGTCGGGCCGATGCAGGCGGCGGTGCGGATCCTCGCAGGGCAGGGGCATGAGGCGGCGGCCGCCGCCGCTGGTCGCGTGCGCGCACTGGCCCAGACCGGACTGGTCGATCACGCGCGCGCTTCCCGCCGCGACGCCAACAAGGCCCTGCGCGCCTTACCTGCGCCCGCTTTTCCGGCCGTGGCCTCCGCCGCCCTAATAAAGCCGGACGCGCCCGAGCCGTTCAAGCGCCTGCGTCTGTTCTGGGCGGTGCTGCGCGGCCGAATCTGAGCGGCGCCTGCAGCGTTTCATATTAGACATTGCTAATTTAGAATCATGGCATATATCAGAGCCATGATTGATCTCGAACTTATGGGACTGGAGCGTTTTCAGGCCAACGCGGGCGACGCCTCGCGGCTGCTGAAGGCGCTGTCCAATGAGCACCGCCTGATGATCCTGTGCCAGATCGGCGAGGGAGAACGTCAGGTCGCCGACCTCCAGGTTGGTCTGTCGCAATCGGCATTGTCCCAGCATCTGGCGCGCCTGCGCGACGACGGTCTGGTCAGCGCGCGCAAGAGCGGCACCGCCGTCTTCTATCGCATCGCCGACCCCGCCGCCCTGAAGGTGATCGCCGTCCTGGCCGAGATCTTCTGCCCGCCTGAGGCGCATTGAGCGCCGCCGCTTCCTCAAGGATTTTACGATGAACCCGCTGGTTTCCCTTTCCCCCGCCGATGTCGCCGCTCGCCTGAAGGCGGGCGCGGCCGTGCTGATCGACGTGCGCGAGCCTGACGAACATGCGCGCGAACACATCGCCGGCGCCGTAACTGCGCCCCTGTCCGCTTTTGAAAGCGCCGATCTCAGCCTCAAGCCCGGCAAGGACGTCATCTTCATGTGCCGCAGCGGCAACCGCACGGCCGGCAACTGTGATCGTCTGGCCGCCCGCATCGACGGCCCGTCGCACGTTCTGGCGGGCGGTCTGGACGCCTGGAAGAAGGCGGGCCTGCCGGTCGCGGCCGACCGCAAGCAGCCGCTGGAGCTGATGCGTCAGGTGCAGATGGCGGCGGGCGGACTCATCCTGCTGGGCGGGGCGCTGGGCGTCATGGTCCATCCCGGCTTCTGGGGGATCAGCGCCTTTGTCGGGGCTGGCCTGTTCGTGGCCGGGGCGACCGGCTTCTGCGGCATGGCGCGGCTGCTGGCGGTCATGCCCTGGAACCGTCGGATGAAGCGGGCCTAAGCCTCGACCGTCGCAATCAACCGCGCGAGCAGGGCGCCCAGCGCGGCCTGCTCTTCGCGCGACAGATCGGCCAGGATGGCCTGACTTTCCGCCATGTGCAGCGGCATCATGGCCTCGATCAGATCGAATCCCTTGGGCGTCAGCCGGACCAGTGAGGCGCGGCGGTCGCCGGGGTGGGGCGTGCGCTCGATCAGGCCGGATTTCTGCAACCGATCCAGCCGCGCCGTCATGCCGCCGGACGACATCATCGTCGCCTCATAGAGGGCGGTCGGCGTCAGACCGTCGGGCGAAGGCGCACGACGCAGCGTCGCCAGCACATCGAACTCGCCATGCTGCAGCCCATAGCGCGCATACAACGGGGCCTGCCGCTCGCGCGCGACCAGGATGGACGCCTCATGCAGACGGCCCAGCGTCTCCATCGCCAACAGGTCCAGGTCGGGGCGCGCAACGGCCCACTGGGCGGCGGCGCGGGCGGCGCGATCGGTCATTGTCTTGACATCAAGATATTCGATGTCGAGATACTATCGCCTTCTAATGCCGGAGTCATCTCGGATGGATCAGTCGAACGCCTCGCCGCCGTCGCGCGGCGCGGGCCTGTTGTTGATCGCGGCCATCTTCGCCCTGGCGCTGAACCTGCGCCCGGCGATGGCGGCGGTCGGGCCGCTGCTCGACCTGATCGAGGCGACGACTGGCATGGATTCGACCATGGCCAGCCTGCTGACCACCCTGCCGGTGGCGATGATCGGCGTCGGAGCCCTGTCGATTCGCCCCTTGCGGCGCCGTCTGGGCGAGCGGATGGGCATACTGCTCGGCGCCGTTCTCATCGCCCTGGCCTGTCTGGCTCGCTGGCCGTTCAGCAGCGCGGGCGGACTGATCCTCAGCGCCGTGGTGGTCGGCGTCGGCGTGGCCCTCATTCAGGCCCTGGCGCCCGTCGTCATCAAGCGCGCCTTTCCGACGCGGTTCGGTACGGTGATGGCCGTCTATACGACCGGCATCATGGGCGGCGCCGCCGTGGCGGCGGCGACGGCGGCGGGCTTCGCCGAGGCGTTCGGTTGGGCCGTCGCGCTGGCGCTATGGTCGGTTCCGGCCCTTGCCGCGGCCGTCGTCTGGCTCATCGCCTCGCGCACCCCGGCCGCCGAAGAACCGAACCGCCTGGCCGTGGCCGAAGGGACCGATCCCGAGGTTCCGTTCTGGAAACAGCCCCGCGCCTGGGCGCTGGTTCCCATTCTGGGGCTGGGCACCTCGGCCTATACGCTCGTGCTGGCCTGGTTGCCGCCCTACTATGTCGACATGGGGCAGGCGAGGGCGACGGCGGGCTTCCTGCTCAGCGGCATGACCAGCGCCGAGGTGCTGGCGGGCGTGCTGGTGTCGCTGTTCATCGCGCGCTTTCCCGACCGGCGCGGGCCGATGCTGCTGGCCGTGGCCCTGGCCCTGATCGGTCTGGCCGGACTGGTGCTGACGCCGGTCAGTCTGGCGGTCCCGGTCATGCTGCTGCTGGGCCTGGGGATCGGCGCCGTCTTTCCCCTGACCCTGATCCTGGCGATGGACCAGATCGACGACCCGGTGCGCTCCGGAGACCTGCTCGCCTTCGTTCAGGGCGGCGGCTACATCATCGCCAGCCTGTCGCCGCTGGCGGCCGGGCTGCTGCGCGACCGCCTGTCGGACCTCAGTCAGGCGTGGATGCTGATGGGGCTGGGCCTTCTGGTCATGGCCGCGATGACCCTGACCTTCCGCCCCGGCGGCGCCAAGCTGCGTTAGGCCGCCGCGTCGCGCCAGGCCTTCAGCGCCTCGATGGCGCGAATGCTCTGCAGGCGCTTCTTGGCGCGGCCGCGTTCCTTGGGATGGATGCGCTTGCCTTCCTCATCGACCTTGGGCGCCTCCAGCGGCGGCAGCAGGCCGTAGTTGATGTTCATCGGCTGGAACTTCGACCCTTCCAGGTGCCCGCCGGTGATGTGCTCGACCAGGGCGCCCATGGCCGTTTCCGGCGGCGGCGGGGCCAGATCGCGCCCCAGCGCCTGAGCGGCGGCCAACCGGCCCGTCAGCAGGCCCATTGACGCGCTCTCGACATAGCCCTCGACGCCCGTCACCTGACCGGCGAAGCGCAGGCGCGGCAGAGCCTTCAGCCGCATCTGCTTGTCCAGCAGCTTGGGGCTGTTCAGGAAGGTGTTGCGGTGCAGGCCCCCCAGACGCGCGAACTGGGCGTTCTCTAGACCGGGGATCATGCGGAAGACGTCGGTCTGCGCCCCGTACTTCAGCTTGGTCTGGAAGCCGACCATGTTGAACAGGGTCCCCAGCGCATTGTCCTGGCGCAGCTGGACGATGGCGTACGGCTTGACCGTCGGGTTGTGCTGGTTTGTCAGGCCGACCGGCTTCATCGGGCCGTGACGCAGGGTCTCGCGCCCGCGCTCGGCCATGACCTCGATCGGCAGGCAGCCGTCGAAATAGGGCACGTTCTCCCATTCCTTGAAGTCGGCCTTGGGGCCGTCCAGCAGGGCGTCGATGAAGGCCTCGTACTGAGCCTTGTCCATCGGACAGTTGACGTAAGCCGCCTTGTCGCCGCTGGGCCCTTCCTTGTCGTAACGCGACTGACGCCAGGCCACGTCAAAGTTGATGCTGTCGGTATGGATGATCGGGGCGATGGCGTCGAAGAAGCTGAGGCTCTCCTCGCCCGTCGCCTTCAGGATCGCCTCGGCCAGGGCGGGCGAGGTCAGCGGCCCGGTGGCGACGATCACATTATCCCACTCTTCGGGCGGAATGCCTGCGATCTCCTCGCGCACGATGGTCACCAGCGGGTGCGCTTCCAGTTTGGCCGTCACCGCGTCCGAGAAGGCGACGCGGTCGACCGCCAGGGCGCCGCCCGCCGGCACCTGATTGGCGTCGCCGCAGGCCATGATCACGCTGTCCAGCGCCCGCATCTCGGCGTGCAGCAGGCCGACGGCGTTGAACTCCCAGTCGTCCGACCGGAACGAGTTGGAGCAGACCAACTCGGCCAGGCCCGTCGTGTGGTGGGCGTCGGTGCGCACCTGTTCCGGTTCGTCCCGGCGCATTTCGTGCAGGATGACGGGCACGCCCGCCTGGGCGATCTGCCAGGCTGCTTCGGATCCGGCGAGGCCGCCGCCGATGACGTGCACAGGCGCGGGGACGGGGCGGGGAGTAGAGGACGCGTTCGACATGGCGGCCTTCTAGCCGGGCGACGCAGTCCTGTCATGCGGCGCCTGTCGTGGTCGGCGCTGTCGCATGGGCTGCGGCTGCGTTAAGCTGACCAGGAATCGAGGAGCCAGCATGAGTTTCAACGCCACAGAGTCCGCCTTCGAAGGCTTCCGCCTAGCGCGGCGGGCGCCGCTCGCCATCCTGGCCTGGGCGGGCGCCTATGTCGCCTTCTTCCTGGTCTTCTTCGCTGTGGCGGGTGGGAACCTCGTCAACATCATCAGCCTGGCCGAACGGGTCGAGCAGAATCCGTCGCCGTCGATGAGCGACCTGACCATGCTGGGTCAGGCCTACGGCGCCATGATGGGGCTGGCCCTGCCGCTGTCGCTGTTGTTCGGCGCCGTGCTCGCTACGGCGGTCGCGCGCTCGGTCATCCGGCCGCAGGACAAGCGTTTCGGCTATCTGCGTCTCGGCCGAGAAGAACTGCGCGTTCTGGGCGCGACCCTGTTGGTCGCCGTTCTGATGTTCGTCGTGACGATGGGCGGCGCCTTGATCGTCGGTCTTTTCGCGGGTCTCGCCGCCGGTACAGGCGCGTCCTGGCTGGTTCTCCCGGCTGTGCTGGCCGGTCTGGCGATTGTGGCGGTCGCCATCTGGCTGGCCGTGCGCCTCAGCCTGGTCGTCCCGATGACGTTCGCCGAGGGAAAGATCGCCCTCAAGGAAAGCTGGGCCATGACCAAGGGGCGTTTCTGGCCGCTGCTGGGCATGGCGATCCTGGCGGGCGTCATGTCCATTCTGGTCGGCCTGCTGGGCTCCATCGTCATCGCGCCGCTGAACCTGATTTTCGGCGGCCTGAACAGCCTGATCGGCGCCGAGACGACCAATGTCGTGGCGCTTCTGACGCGCTTCTGGCCGGCCCTGCTGATCTGGGGCGTGGTCAACGCCCTTCTGTCGGCGGCGCAGGCGGCGATCATCTACGCTCCGTTCTCGTCGGCCTATCTCGGCCTGAAGGGGCAGGCGCGCGTCTGATCAGGCGGCATCGCTGAACGAAAAACGCCGCGCTCCGACCAGGGCGCGGCGTTTCTGTCTGTAGGGTCCCGCAACTTGGCGAGCGGATCGCTAGCCGTTCAGGCGCTTTTGCGGGCCTTGGCGCGTTTGGCGGGCGCAGCCTCGGCGGTCATGGCGGCGATACGGCTCTTGCGGCGCTCCTCGTGCCGATCCAGCACCTCCTTCAGATAGCGGCCGGTCCAGCTGGCGGGGTTCTCGGCGACCTGTTCCGGCGTGCCGACGGCGACGATCTCGCCCCCGCCGTCGCCGCCCTCGGGACCGAAGTCCAGCAGGTGGTCGGCGACCTTGATGACATCCAGGTTGTGCTCGATCACGACGATGGTGTTGCCGTTCTCGACCAGCTCCTGCAGCACCTCCAGCAGCTTCCTCGTATCCTCGAAATGCAGGCCGGTCGTCGGCTCGTCGAGGATGTACAGCGTCTTGCCAGTCGCCCGTTTCGACAGCTCCTTCGACAGCTTGACCCGCTGGGCCTCGCCGCCGGACAAGGTGGTGGCGGGCTGGCCGACCTTGACGTAACCCAGCCCCACACGCTCCAGCGTCAGCATCTTGTCGCGGATCGACGGCACGGCGGTGAAGAAGCGCGCCGCCTCTTCGACCGTCATGTCCAGAACGTCGGATATGCTCTTGCCCTTGAAGACGATTTCCAGCGTCTCGCGATTGTAGCGTTTGCCTTTGCAGACGTCGCAGGTGACGTAGACGTCGGGCAGGAAGTGCATCTCGATCTTGATTACGCCGTCGCCCTGGCAGGCCTCGCAGCGGCCGCCCTTGACGTTGAAGCTGAAGCGGCCGGGGCCATAGCCGCGCGCCTTCGATTCCGGCAGGCCCGCATACCAGTCGCGGATCGGTCCGAAGGCGCCGGTGTAGGTGGCCGGGTTCGAGCGCGGCGTGCGGCCGATCGGCGACTGGTCGATGTCGATGACCTTGTCGAAATGCTCCAGCCCCTCGATCCGGTCGAAGGGAGCGGGGGCGTCGGACGCATTGTTCAGACGCCGCGCGGCGGCCTTGTACAGGGTCTCGATGGTGAAGGTCGACTTGCCGCCGCCCGACACGCCGGTGACGCAGGTGAAGACGCCGACCGGGATCTCGCCCGTGACGTTCTTCAGGTTGTTGCCCGTGGCGCCGGAGACCTTCAGCATCCGCTTGCGGTCGATGGGGCGGCGGCCTTCGGGCGGCAGTTCGATCTCGCGCGCCCCGGTCAGGTATTGGCCGGTCAGGGAGTTTGGATTGGCCATGACTTCCGCAGGCGTGCCCTCGGCGCAGACCGTGCCGCCGTGGACGCCGGCGGCCGGACCCATGTCGATGACGTAGTCGGCCGTCAGGATCGCCTCTTCGTCATGCTCGACCACCAGCACCGAGTTGCCGAGGTCGCGCAGCCCCTTCAGGCTGTCCAGCAGGCGGGTGTTGTCGCGCTGGTGCAGGCCGATGGACGGCTCGTCCAGCACATAAAGGACGCCGGTCAGGCCCGAGCCGATCTGCGACGCCAGCCGGATGCGCTGGCTCTCGCCGCCCGACAGTGTGCCGGAACTGCGCGACAGGTTGAGATAGTCGAGCCCGACATTGTTCAGGAAGCGCAGCCGGTCGGTGATCTCCTTCAGGATGCGCCGAGCGATCTCGACCTGCTTGTCGGTCAGCGCCTCTTCCAGGGTCGAGAACCACAGGAAGGCCTTGGAGATCGACAGGTTGGAGATGTCGGCGATGTCCTCGCCGCCGACCCTGACCGCCAGAGCCTCGGGCTTCAGGCGCTTGCCACCGCAGACCTCGCACGGGGTTTCGGACTGATAGCGGCCCAGTTCCTCGCGCACCCAGGCGCTGTCGGTCTCGCGCCAGCGCCGCTCCAGGTTTGGCAGCACGCCCTCGAACGGCTTGGAAACCTCGTATTTGCGGGCGTTGTCGTCATAGACGAACTTGATCTTGTCGCCGCCCGAGCCGCGCAGGATGACGGCCTGCGCCTTCTCCGGCAGGTCGCGCCACGCCTTGTCCATCGAGAAGCCGTAGTGCAGGGCCAGCGACTGCAGCGTCTGCGTATAGAGCGGCGAGGGACCGCGCGCCCACGGCGCCACCGCCCCCTTGTGCAGGGTCTTGTCGCGGTCGGGGATCACCAGATCGGCGTCGAAGGCCAGCTTGACGCCCAGACCGTCGCACGCCGGACAGGCGCCGAAAGGATTGTTGAACGAGAACAGCCGCGGCTCGATCTCGCTGATGGTGAAGCCCGAAACAGGGCAGGCGAACTTCTCGGAAAAGACGATCCGGCGCGGCTCTTCGCCCTCGGGCGCCTTGGCCCATTCGGCGGTGGCGATGCCGTCGGCCAGAGCCAAAGCGGTCTGGATGCTGTCGGCATAGCGCGGCTCCAGACCTTCTTTGGTTACAATACGATCGACGACGATATCGATGTCATGCTTGAACTTTTTGTCGAGCGCGGGGGCGTCCTCGATGGCGTAGAACTCGCCGTCGATCTTCAGCCGCTGGAAGCCCTGACGCTGCCACTCGGCCATCTCCTTCTTGTACTCGCCCTTGCGGCCGCGCACGACCGGGGCCAGCAGCAGGATGCGCTCGCCGTCGGGCAGGGCGGTCAGCTTGTCCACCATCTGGCTGACGGTCTGGCTCTCGATCGGCAGGCCCGTGGCCGGCGAATAGGGCACGCCCACGCGCGCCCACAGCAGACGCATGTAGTCGTGGATTTCGGTGACGGTGCCGACGGTCGAGCGCGGGTTCTTCGACGTCGTCTTCTGTTCGATCGAGATCGCCGGGGACAGGCCCTCGATCAGGTCCACGTCCGGCTTGCCCATCAGCTCTAGGAACTGGCGCGCATAGGCCGACAGGCTCTCGACATAGCGGCGTTGCCCCTCGGCGTAGATGGTGTCGAACGCCAGCGAGGATTTGCCCGACCCCGACAGGCCGGTCATGACCACCAGCTGCTCGCGCGGAATGTCGAGATCGACGCCTTTGAGATTGTGCTCGCGGGCGCCGCGAACGCGAATGAAGTTATGCTTTTCGGTCATGGAATCCGGGAACGCGGAAGACCCCGAAACGGTCCGGGGCGACGACGCTATATGGGGATCAATTCGTCCGATACAGCAAGAACAATATAAGAACTTTTAGCCGACTTCCGGCGCCCACGACGTTTCCGAGCGCCGATAGCGTTCTCCGGGGCCGACCATTACGCCGTTGGCGTTGGCGACGCCCAGTTCCAGGCTTTCGGCGATGCGGCGGGCGCGGACGATGAAGTGTTCGGCGGCGACGGGCGGGCACAGTTCATGCGCGGTCGCCTCGAACAGCTTCAGCCAGTGGTCGAAGTGGCGGGCGTCGATCGGCAGGGGCAGGTGCTTCGGCATGGGCCGCCCCTGATAGACGCCGGTCGACAGGGCCACAGACGACCAGAACAGCTTCATCTGCGCCAGGTGCGGGCCCCAGTCGTCGATGCGCTCGGCGAAGATCGGACCTATGAAGTCATCCTCACGCACCTTGGCGTAGAAGCCTTCGACCAGGGCGTCGATCATGGCTTCATCGATGCCGGTCTCGGCGCGGATGCGGGCCACGGCGGCTTCGCGGCGGGCGGCGGCCTCGGCCCGGTCCGGCGCGGGACGGTCGATGCGGAAGGCGAGGGTGCGCTCGGGCGTGTCCATATCCGCCAACATAGGAAGCGACGCTTGCAAAGGCCATGATGCGGATTGTCCAAGGCGGTCCTTCACGTCGCGGAGCGAAAGCGGAGCCGCAGTTTTAGGGTTGCGTTACGAAACGTCCGTCCCCATCCTTCACTCAGCCAACGCATAGTGAGGAGGCGCGACGATCATGATCAGCACTCTGGAAATCGGTTTCGCCCTTTCCATGCCGCTGCTCGCGCTCGCCTATGTCCTCGCTCAACCCAAGCCCAAACCGGTCCGCGTCCGCACTCGTGACGCTCAACGGCGTCGCGGCCCGCACGCCTGACGGCCGAGGCCTCTTCGACAATCTGACGCTCGCCTTCGGGCGCGAACGCACGGCCGTCGTGGGCCGCAACGGCGTGGGTAAGACCACGCTGCTGCGCCTTGTCGCCGGTCTGTCTGAGCCCGCCGAGGGTTCGGTCACGCGCATCGGAAGCGTCGGCTGGCTGGCGCAGGCCCAGAAGCCGGCCGACGACGAGACCATCGCCGATACGCTGGGCGTCGCCGAGCCTCTGGCGATTCTGCATCGCGTGCTGGCGGGCGACGGCTCGCTGGACGACATGGCCGAGGCGGACTGGACGCTGGAAGAGCGGACGCAGACAGCTCTGGCCGAGGTCGGTCTGGCTGACCTGCCGCTGGATCGGCGCACGGCGGACCTGAGCGGCGGGGAGCAGACGCGCCTGCGCTTGGCGGGGCTGAAGCTGGCCGCGCCGGATCTGCTGGTTCTGGACGAGCCCACCAATCATCTGGACGCCGAGGCCCGCGCCATGATCGCCGATGTAGTGGCCGACTGGCCGGGCGGCGTGGTGCTGGTCAGTCACGACCGCGCCCTGCTGCGCCGCGTGGATCGCATCGTGGAGCTTTCCAGTCTGGGCGGGCGGGTGCATGGCGGCGGCTGGGACCTCTTTATCGAGCGCCGCGACGCCGAACGGGCCGCCGCTGAACGCGACCTGGAACAGGCCGAGCGCGCCATCGGCCGGGTGCAGCGCGAAACCCAGATGGCGCAGGAGCGTCAGGCCCGGCGCGATCGCACAGGCAAGGCGGCGCGCGCCAACAACTCCGATCCCAAGATTCTGCTCGACGCCCAGGCGCAACGCGCCGAGGAATCCGGCGCGCGCGGCCAGCGGCTGGCCGAACGCAAGCGTCAGGCCGTCGAGGCTAACCTGGCTCAGGCGCGTGAACGGGTCGAGCGGGTGCGACAACTGGCGCTGGCCATGCCCTCCACAGGCCTGCCGGCCGGCCGCGTGGTGCTGAACCTGAATGACGCGGTCGTGACCGTCGAGGACGACCGGCGCCTGCTGGGACCGCTCTGCCTGCGTCTGACCGGGCCTGAGCGCGTCGCCGTCGTCGGCCCCAACGGCGCCGGCAAGACGACGCTGTTGAAGCTGATCGCGGGCTTGATCGAGCCCTCGTCGGGCAGCGTGGAACGGCCGGTTCGCGCCGCCCTGCTGGATCAGCAGGCGGCCATGCTGCAGGCTGACGAAAGCCTGGTCGAGGGCTGGCTGCGGCTGAACCCGCAAGGGACGCCCAATGCGGCGCGGGCGGCGCTGGCGCGTTTTCTGTTTCGCAATGTGCAGGCGGATCGGCGCGTCGGCGAACTGTCAGGCGGAGAGCGTCTGCGCGCGGCCCTGGCCTGTGTCATGACGGGCGCCCAGCCGCCACAACTGCTGGTGCTGGACGAGCCGACCAACCATCTGGACATCGACGCCGTCGAGGCGGTGGAGGCGGCGCTCTCGGCCTATGACGGCGCCCTTGTGGTGGTCAGCCACGACGCTGATTTCATTCAGAACCTGCGCGTCGATCGGACCCTCGAGCTGAAGTCAGGTCAGCTCCAGCCTTCGACCACGCCCTGACGGCGTCCGCGGATCGCGGGGCTGTTCAGCACGTTGCGCGGTTCCGCCTCGGCGCGCCCGAACAGCCACCCCTGGCCGTGGGTGACGCCCAGATCGCGCAGGGCGTCGGCGACCTTATCCGTCTCGATCATCTCGGCGATGGTCTCCAGTTCCAGCGAGCCGCAAAGCTCGACTAGATGGGCGACCATCGTGCGGGTGCGGGCGTCGATGTCGATATCGCGCACCAGACCGCCGTCGATCTTCACCGCATCAACCGACAGACCGCGCAGATAGTCGAAGGAGGCCGAACCCGCGCCGAAATCGTCTATGCAGACCTTGATCCCGGCGTTGCGCAGGGCTCCGAGCCGTCGGTCGGCGGCCGCCAGATCGGCCAGTGCGGCGGTCTCCGTCACCTCGACCATCAGACGCCGCCGATCCTCGGGCGCTGAGGCGGTCATTTTCATCAGGGCGGCGACATAGGCGTCGCTGGCCAGCGAGGCACCCGATACATTCACGGCGATCTTCAACAGACCCCCGCCCGGTTCGCGCAGCCGTCGAACGGCTTTTTCCGCCACCACCAGATCGAAGCCGTCGATCAGGGCCAGTTCCTCGGCCATGCGGATGGCGGCGGCGGGCCCCGATCCCTTGCCGAAGCGCGCCAGAGCCTCGAAATGGTGCACGGCCCGCGTCTTCAGGTCGACGATCGGCTGATAGTAGAGGGCGAACTCCCGGTCGCGCACGATGCTGCGGAAACGGTCCGCGTCCGCCAGCGTGCGCTGCAGGGAAGCGGCGAAGGACAGCTCCGGCTGGTCCAGCCCGCCTTCCTTCAAGCAGCCTTCGATGGCGAACCGCATGGCGCGCAGCGCCGAGGCGGAGTCGCGGCCCAAACCGGCCTGGCTGGCGACGGCGCTCAGGGCCACGCCTTCCGCCTGACCGGCCATCCGCATCTCATTGGCCAGGTCGCGTTGATCGTCCGCCTGACGGATCAAGGCGTAGCGATCCGTCGTCAGTCGGCCCGCGCTGGCGCCGTCGTGCGACGCGGCGCTGAGCGTTGCGCCGATACGGCTGTGAATTCGCTGCAGGGTCGGCGGGTCGACGCCCTCTAGACCGCTCAGATCGATAAAGGCCAAGGCCAGACGCTGCAGGGCGTCCGCATCTCCGCCGGCCAGGGTCGCGCGGGCATGGCTCAGAAAGCCCTCAGCGTCCGGCGGCGGGGCGCCGATCTCAAGCGGCCCTCCATCGACGAGAAAAGGCTCGCCTTCATAGGACAGGGCGCACGACCGGGCCGGAGCGATGTCCGGCAGGGCGAAGGCGCGCAGGGTCGCGCGACGCATCCGGCCGTCGCCGCAGTCCACCAGCACCTCGGTGGCGGGGCCGCGCCGACCCGGGCTCAGGCCCTCCAGCAGGGTCTGCAGCGCCGCGGCGCTGTTGATCGACAGGCGCTCGCTGAAGGGTTGGCCGACCCAGGCGGCCGTCTGCTGTCCCGCCACAGCGCCCGAGCCGAGCGCAAAGCGAACCACCCCATGTTGATCGACTTCGATCAGGGCGTCGGCGGCGGCGAAAGCTAGTCCGAGCAGGCGAGGGGTCAGGGTCATGCCGAATTCATAGAACGGAGGCCGTTAAAGAAAGGCGACGCCGCGCCTCAGGCCGTGCGATTCAGCGCCACCGCCCGGCCGTCTCCCTGCATGGCCTGACCGGAGGCGCCGTAGCCGACCCCCTGCGCCCGGGCCCCCGCCACCTCGGCGGCGATGGTGCGCACCAGTCCCTCAGAAATCTGACGGGCCGCCTCCACGGTCACGGCGTGCTCGGCCAGGATGGATTCAAAGGCTTCCGTGGCGTCGATCAGCGCGCGGCGGTCAGCCTCTGGCGCGGCGGCGATGGCGGCCGGATTGGCCTTCACCTGCGCGGACTCGCGCCGATAGAGGTTCGCCATCTCCTGCGTCTGGGCCATGCCCTCGCTCAGCTCCTGGGCGCGGTGGGCGCGTAAGGCGTCCATTTCCAGCGACAGCCGGTCGGTCAGGTCCCGGGTCAGGCGCGTCAGGTGCTGCACGCGCAGGGCGGCGGTTTCGACATCGGCGGTCATGCGCCTTGCTCCTGCATCTTGATCATCTGCGCCAGAACGCTGTCGGCCAAGCCGACGCCGCCGGCCTTGACGGTCTGCTGCGCCATCGCGTCCACCAGAAAGCCGCGCCAGGCGGCTTCGCCTGCGCCGCCGCCGAACGGCGCCTCGGTGCTCAGGCCCTCGAACATGGGCTTCATCATCTGCGACAGGAAGCTGGCCTCAAAGGCCTCTGCCGTGCGGCGCATGGCTTGCAGATTCTGGCCTTCCAGGTTCTTCGGCTGGCCGGGCAGGGCCGAGGCGGGATCGCGCAACAGGTCGGGAGAGGCGGCGAGGGGGCTCATCAGATCACCTCGATTTCGGCCTGGAGGGCGCCGGCGGCCTTGATGGCCTGCAGGATGCTGATCATGTCGCGCGGGCTGACGCCCAGCGCATTCAGGCCGTTGACCAGGGTCGACAGAGAGGTGGAGCCGCCCACCAGCCGCATTTCACGACCTGCATCTTCGCTGATGCTGACATCCGACTGCGGCACCACGACAGTCTGGCCGCCGCGGCTGAACGGCTCGGGCTGGCTGACCATCGGCGTTTCCTGCACCGACACGGTCAGATTGCCCTGCGCCACGGCGACGGTGGAGATCCGCACGGCCTCGCCCATGACGATGACGCCGTTGACCTCGTCGATGATGACCCTGGCCGGGGAATCGATCTGGACCGGCAGATTCTCGACCCGGCTCAGGAAGCCCGCCATGCCGAAGTTCTGAGGCGCGCGGATGGCGACGACCGTGCCGTTCTCGGCGAAGGCGGTCTGCGGGTAGGTCTCATTGATGGCGGCGGCGATGCGCTGGGCCGTAGTGAAGTCCGGGTTGCGCAGGGTCAGCCGCACCGAAGGCATGGACGCCAGGTCAAAGCCGGTCTCGCGCTCAACCACCCCGCCCGAGGCGATGCGGCCCGCCGTGGGCACGCCGCGTGTGATCGACGACCCGGACGAACCCGAGGCCGAAACCGCGCCGGTCTGCACCGCTCCCTGGGACACGGCGTAGACCTCGCCGTCGGCGCCTTGCAGGGCCGTGACCAGCAGGGTCCCGCCCAACAGGCTCTTGGCGTCGCCCATCGCCGAGACGCTGACGTCCAGTCGCGAGCCCGGCGTGGCGAAGGGCGGCAGCTCGGCCGTGACCATGACCGCCGCCACGTTCTTGGTGTTCAGGTTGGCGCCCCGGATATTGACGCCCTGGCGTTCCATCATCCCTTCCAGCGACTGGCGGGTGAAGGGCGAGTTGCGGACGCTGTCGCCGGTGCCGTTCAGCCCGACCACCAGTCCATAGCCGACCAGCTGGTTCGAGCGGACGCCCTCGATCGAGACGATGTCCTTGATGCGCGACTGGGCCTCCGCCGCGCCGGGCGCGACGGTGAGGGCGACGGCCGCAATGGCCGGGGCGATAAGGGCGGTAAGCAACTTCTGCATGCGACGGACGTCCCTGCGTGAGCGTTCGCCATTAACCATGCGAGGATCGTGCCGCTTGAAAACATAAGCAATTACAATGATGGTCGATCTTCTTTCCGGCGCCTGCGGGCAGGATTTGCCTAGCTGTTAACCAAGAGTTCAGCCCCTGCCGTCAAGGTGGCCGCGTAGAAGGAGACGTCTTGCATGAAGGTCACCGGACCCTTGGGCGCCGCTTCAACGCCGACCACACGACCTGCGGCTCGCGCCGCCGGCGGTTTCGCCCTGCCGGCCACGGGCGGCGCGGCCGCCTCAGCGCAGGCCGGCGCGACATCCTCCGCCTCGGGCGTGGCGGGCGCCGCAGCCCTGATGGCGCTCCAGGGCGTCGAGGATCCGACCGAGCGTCGGCGCCGCGCCATCCGTCGCGGCTCCGGCCTGCTGGACCGTCTGGACGAACTGAAGCTGGCACTGCTGGGCGGTCAGGACGGCGGGGCGGCTCTGAGCCGTCTGGCCCGCGATATTCGGGAACAGCGTGACGAAGAGGTCGAGCCGGGTCTGACCGCCGTGCTGGACCAGATCGACCTGCGCGCCTCGGTGGAATTGGCCAAAGCGGAAATGAGCCGCATTCGCGCCTAAAGGCGACGAAACTTCAGTCTTTTATCGTCCAAGATCGGCTTTGTGAGGATAATTCGTCACACTACCTCAGGGTGAATGCAGCTTAGCCATATCACGGAAACGCGAACGCCATTGCCGCGACTCTTGCCCTTGCCTATACGGCCCATGCGCCGCAGGGGGGCGCGATAGGGAAATGAGTGTGAGTGCGATGACCGCATTGGCCTCTGTAGTGTCTGGGGACGCGGCTGTTTATCGGCCGTCCGACGACGAACCGTTCATGAACGAGCGGCAGGTCGCCTATTTCAAGAACAAGCTCCTGGCCTGGAAGGACGATATCCTTCGTGAATCGAAGGGTACGGTCACCAATCTGAAAGCCGAGACCGAAAACCACCCCGACCTGGTGGACCGGGCATCGTCGGAATCGGATCGTGCGCTGGAACTTCGGACCCGTGACCGTCAACGCAAGCTGATCTCCAAGATCGATGAGGCCCTGCGCCGGATCGAGGACGGCTCCTACGGCTATTGCGAAGACACCGGCGAGCCGATCGGCCTGGGACGCCTTGAGGCCCGCCCGACCGCCACTCTGTCGGTCGAGGCGCAGGAGCGTCACGAACGCCGCGAGCGGGTTCACCGCGACGACTGACGTCTTTACGGGCGGTTCGGCTTGACTTGAGCGGACGGCGGCGCGACCAAGCCGCCTTCCCATCGAGGTCGTTGATCCCCATGTCCGTCAAGGTTCGTTTCGCTCCGTCTCCCACGGGTAAGCTGCACGTCGGCAATGTCCGCACGGCTCTGGTGAACTGGCTGTTCGCCAAGGGGCAGGGCGGTAGCTTCGTGCTGCGCATCGACGACACCGACCTGGTCCGTTCGACCCAGGAGTCGGAAGACAACATCGAGATCGACCTGAAGTGGCTCGGCCTGACCTGGGACGAGCGCTACAATCAGTCCAAGCGGTTCGACCGCTATGAAGAGGCCGCCGCCCGCCTGAAGGCCGAGGGCCGCCTCTATCCCTGCTATGAAACGGCCGACGAACTGGACCGCCGCCGCAAGGTGCAGTTGTCGCGCGGCCAGCCGCCCATCTACGACCGCGCGGCCCTGTCGCTGACCGACGCTGAAAAGGCCGCCTTCGAGGCCGAAGGCCGCCGCCCGCACTGGCGCTTCAAGCTCGAAGGCAAGCGCGTCGCCTGGGAAGACCTGGCGCGCGGCCACGCCGAGGTGGACACCGCCTCCATGTCCGACCCGGTGCTGATCCGCGAGGACGGGCTGTTCCTCTATACGCTGCCGTCGGTCGTCGACGACATCGACATGGAGATCACCCACATCATCCGGGGCGAGGACCACGTCACCAACACCGGCGCGCAGATCGAGATCTTCGAGGCGCTGGGGGCCAAGGTTCCCGGTTTCGCTCACATGCCGCTGCTGGTCGGCGCGGACGGCACGGCCCTGTCCAAGCGTCTGGGCTCGCTGGCCATCATGGACATGCGCGCCGACGGCTATGAGCCGATCGCCATCACCAGCCACCTGGGCAAGATCGGCACCTCGGACAATCTGGAAGTCGCCGCCTCGCTGGCAGACCTGGGCGCCGCCTTCGCCTTCTCCAAGATGGGCCGCTCGCCCGCGCGGTACGACACGGCCGATCTGGATCGTCTGAACGCCCAGGCGGTGCACGCGATCGACTACGCCGAGGCCAAGCCGCGCCTGGAGGCTCTGGGCGTCGATCTGGGCGAGACCTTTTGGAACACGGTGAAGGGCAACCTCAACAAGTTCGGCGATGTCGTTGATATGGCGAAGATCGTCACCGGGCCGGTCACGCCGGTGATCGAGGATGCGGCCTTCGCCGCCGCCGCCCTGGAGCTGCTGCCAGACACCATCGACGCCGACGCTTGGTCGGCCTGGACCGCAGCGGTGAAGGACAAGACCGGCGCCAAGGGCAAGGGCCTGTTCATGCCGCTGCGCCTGGCGCTGACCGGGCAAGCGCATGGGCCGGACATGGCCGCCATGATCCCGCTGATCGGCCGAGACCGTCTGGTTCAGCGGCTGAAGGGCGAGGCCGCCTGACGGGCTTCGTCTCACGGATACAGGAAAGGCCGCCTTCGTCGTGAAGGCGGCCTTTTTTATCTGGCGCTGAAGTCGGGATCAGGCCGCGTTGCAGGCGGCGATTTCTTCTTCGTTCAGGCTCTGGCCTTTGTAGGTGAAGCTGGTCACCGGGCCGAGCTTGGCGACCACGCGACGGCAGGCGCGCGTCGCCGGCTGGCTGGAGCCGCCCGTGGCGGTGCAGGCGTCGCCTTCACAACGCCAGGTCGCGCCGTCGACAATGACGCGGCCCGAGGGCGCGCTGGCGGCGTCCGCCAGGGTGGCGCTGGTAACGGGCGCCTGGGCGAAGGCGGGAGCGGCCGCGAACAGGACGGCGGCGGCGAGAAGAGCACGCATGGACAGTCTCCGATAAGGGTAGGGCGCACGCCCAGCAACGCCATAGACCGTTGTTTAAGAAAACTGTCAATCCAGCTTCTCGCCCGACGGACCGGCGTTACTGACGCACGTTTACTTACCGGCGATCATGTTGCAAGTGGGGCGTGTCCTGCGCCGATTTCATGGCCTCGATCGCGCCTTCGACCGAATCGACGCTGACATAGGCGTCCAGGAAGCTGCGCGGCGTCATGCCCTTCTCGACCGTGTGCTCGATCAGGGTGAAGAAGCCGTCCCAAAAGCCGTCCAGATTCAGGAAGATGACCGGCTTGGCGTGCAGGTCCAGCCGCTTCCACGACAGCAGCTCCACCACTTCCTCCAGCGTGCCGACGCCGCCGGGCGCGACGACGAAGACGTCGGACTCGTCGTACATCAGCTGTTTGCGCTCATGCATGGAGGTGACGACGATCGTTTCGACATCGTCGAACAGGCGCTCGCGGCTGCGCAGGAAGGCGGGCATGATGCCGACGACGCGGCCGCCCGCCGCATGGGCCGCGCGGGCCGAGGCGCCCATAAGCCCCACGCCGCCGCCGCCGTAAACGAACCGCCACCCCGCCTCGGCCGTCGCCTTGCCGAAGGCCGCCGCCGCCTCGACATATTTGGCGTCCGTGCCATCGGACGAGCCGCAGAACAGACAGACAGAGCGACCCTCGAACGGGGCGATGTTGACGGGGGGCAGGGACATAGAGTGTCTGACGACCTTTACGGTTAAGCTCCAGCACGAACCGGCTGGCCTGGATGAGGCAGCAACCTATAGTGATGCGAGCCAGGATGGAACGAGCGAAGGGCGAAGAGATGAAGGCGATGGCGGCGTGGGGCCGAGGCGGACTGAAGCTGTCGTTGGCCACGTGTCTCGGCCTGACCATCGTCGGCTGCAGTGGGCCGCGTCAGCCCATGGAAGAGCCGAACCAGGCAGATCAGGACAACTGGGCCGCCGCGCCGCATATAGATAAGGTCACCCTACAGGGCTCCGGCGTTGTGGTCAGCGGCCAGGCACCGGCGGGCGCGCGCGTCATTCTCAGCAACGCCCTGGGCCAGGCGATGGCGGCAGGCGCCGATTCCCAGGGGCGCTTTGAATTGCGCGTCGGCCGGGAAGCGCTCGGCCATGTCCTGACCCCTGAAATCCAGATCGGCCAGACCCCGACGCCGGGCCCGGAACGCCTTTTCCTGGCCGGAGACGGCGCCATCGTCGCCGCCTTGCTGATCGACGGCGGGCCCAGCCGTCGACTGACGGACGGACCCGCTCTGGACGCCGTGGACGGCGATGGCCGCGCCCTGCTGGCGTCCGGCCGTTCCACGCCGGGCCAGCGCGTGGAAGTGAAAAGCGAAGGCGAAACGGCCGTGGCCGTGGCCGACGAAGCCGGCCTGTGGACCGCGTCCCTCTCGCGAGCCGGGGACCGAGCGGTGCAGATCGAGGTCGGGGGCGAGCGTTACGCCTATCCCGGACCGGGCCCTGCGACGGGACGGGCGGAACGCGCCGGACAGGGATGGCGGGTCACGCGCGCTTTGTCCGACGCCGCGCGCCAGACCAGCTGGTTTCCCGACAGGGCCGGCTCCACGGCGGCTTCCGAAACGTCGTTAACGCCGCATTAACCAAACCAGTTGATCTACGGACTGTCTTCTTTTGGGAGGACACCCACCATCACCGAATGACTTTAAGCCCGGCGCCTGGCGTCGGGCTCTCTTTTTTGGGTCACAGGGCTGAGTAATCGGCCAACATCCGCGCCAGCAGTCCTGCGACGACCTGGCGTCCGGCGTCGGCGTCCTGGCCCAGCATGTCGCGCAGAGGATCGCCGATCAGGGCGTCGCCGAAGGCGCTCAGGGCGATGAAGAGGACCGCCGAGCCGATGACGCCGTCCGCCTGGCCGTCGCTGGCGCCGATCTTCTCCTTGATGGCCGCGACCAGGTTGCGCACCGCCGCCCGCACCGGCTCGAGGTGAGACAGATCTCCCGACATCGCGATCCACGCGGCGAGCCGCCCGGCGCCGCCGGTCGAGAAGGCGGCGAAGACAGCGTTGACCACCTCCAGCGGCGCGCCGTCATCGGTCCTCAGCCGAACGATCGCGGCGTCCAGCGCGTCGCTCAGATCAGCAGTCATCGAGGCCATCACGGCGGACTGAAGCCCGGCGACAGAGCCGAAATGGTGGATCAGATTGGCATGGGTGACGCCGATCTCGCGTGCGACGGAGGTCAGGGTTACGGCGCTCGGACCTTGGGTCAGCAGCAGGTCTCGCGCCGAGCTGATGGCTTCGCGGCGGGCTTCGTCAGGCGAACGGCGGCGACGCCGGGGCTTGTCTGCGACGGAGAGCGGCATCAAGGAACGACCTTTACGAAGTCCGATTTCTTACGGCCCGCCCGATTCGACTGCAAGGGATCAGAGGCGGCGGCTTTGTCGTTCCGTGCGGGTTGCGGTGCGCGTTCGGCGCGGCCTAACTAGAGGCGGGGCGAGTAAGAGGCGGTGAACGGCATGAAGGCGCAGTGGATCGGACCGGGACTGGCGGCGACGCTTGTGCTTCTGGGCGCTTGCGGAAAGCAGGACGAACCGCAGACCGACGCTATGCGCGAACCGACCCCGCGCGCCCCCGCGGCCCTGCCCGAGGTCAAGGAAAGTCCAACCCTGGCGGCGGTCCGCCAGCGCGGCCGTCTGAACTGCGGCGTGCATGAAGGTCTGGTCGGTTTCGCCTATACCGACAACCGGGGCGCCTGGCGGGGCTTTGACGTGGATTTCTGCCGCGCCACGGCGGCGGCCATCTTCGGCGACCCGGATGCGGTGCGTTTCGCGCCGCTAACGACAGAGCAGCGCTTCGACGCCGTCCGCGCCGGTCGCGTGGACGTGCTGTGGCGCAATACGTCCTGGACCATGAGCCGCGACACGGCTTCGGATCTCAGTTTCGCCGGCGTGAACTACTACGATGGGCAGGGCTTCATGGTCCGCCGCTCGCTCAACCTGACCAGCGCGGCCGAGTTGAACGGCGCGCGCATCTGCGTCCAGTCCGGCTCGACGACCGAACTGAACGTCGAGGACTATTTCCGTCGTCGAGGCATTGAATACCGCCCGGTCGTCGTCGCCACCGAAGGCGAGGCGCGCCAGGCCTATGCGCGCGAGGCGTGCGACGCCTTCACCGCCGACATCTCGGCCCTGGCCGCTGCGCGCACGACCCTGCCCAACCCGCAGCAACACATGATCCTGCCCGACGTGATCTCCAAGGAGCCGCTGGGGCCGGTCGTGCGCAGTGGAGACGACCGCTGGCTGGCGGTGATCCGCTGGACGCTGAATGCTTTGATCCTGGCTGAGGAACTCGGCGTCACCCGCGACAACGCCGCTGACCTGGCGAAGAATTCGGCGGATCCAAGAGTGCGACGCCTGCTTGGCGTGGAAGGCGACTTCGGCCCCAGCATTGATCTGCCGCGTACATGGGCGCTGGATGCGATCACAGCCAGCGGAAACTATGGCGAAATCTTCAATCGAAATCTGGGCGAACAGTCGTCGCTTGATCTCGAGCGGGGACTAAATGCTCAATGGTCCGCTCGACCTGGCGGGTTGATCTACGGCCTTCCTGTCCGCTAGTCCTGTAAGGGGGGAGCAGGGAAGGGACCGGATGGAGACTACAGCCAAGCGCGGACTGCCGCTTCACATGCTGATGCTGATCGGATTTCTGGTCGGCCTCATCGGCGGCCTCATCGTCAATCTGACCGTCGGCGGCGATGTCGGCTGGGTTCAGTGGCTGACCTCCAACATTACAGGACCGGCAGGCCAGATCTTCCTTCGCCTGCTGTTCATGCTGGTGCTGCCCCTGCTGTTCTCGGCCCTGGTCATCGGCGTGGCCGAGATGGGCGACCTCAAGGCCCTCGGCCGCGCGGGATCGCGCAGCCTCATCTACACCGTAGTGATTTCCGCCATGGCCGTGCTGATCGGCATGGTCATGGTCAATGTGTTCAGGCCAGGCGACGGCGTCGATCCAGTCCTCGCCCAGCAACTGCTGGATCAGGGGCGCGCCGGGGCCGCCTCCATCATCGGCAATGCGCCGACCTCGGTCCAGGCCGGCGACTTCTTCCTCGAACTGATCCCCTCGAACGTCTTCACGGCGGCGGCCGAGAACCAGATCCTGCCGGTCATGGTCTTCGCCCTCTTCTTCGGCGTCGGCCTGGTCATGGCCAAGAGTCCGGCCACCGACCGCCTGCAACAGACGATCGAAGGCCTGTTCGAAGTGATGATGAAGCTCATCAACCTCGTCATCCGCGTCGCGCCTATCGCCATCGCCTGTCTGATGTTCAACCTGGCGGCCCTGTTCGGCTGGGATCTGCTGATCCGGTTAGGCGCCTTCGTCGCCGTCGCCGTGGGCGCGATGGCGATCCACATGTTCGTCGTCTATCCGCTGTTCGTGTGGCTGGCCGGCGGCATGTCGCCCGCGAAGTTTTTCCGCTCCATCCGCGAGGCCATGGTGGTGTCCTTCTCCACCGCCTCCTCGAACGCCAGCCTGCCCGTGTCGCTGCGCGTCGCCGAGCAGGAACTGGGCCTGCCGCGCAAGATCGCCCGCTTCGTCCTGACCGTCGGCGCCACCGCCAACCAGAACGGCACCGCCCTGTTCGAAGGCGTGACGGTGCTGTTCCTAGCCCAGTTCTTCGGCGTCGACCTGACGCTGGGTCAGCAGGTCATCGTCATGCTGGTCTGCATTCTGGGCGGGGTCGGCACGGCAGGGGTTCCGGCGGGCAGCCTGCCGGTCATCGCCATGATCCTGGCCATGGTGGGCGTGCCGCCCGAGGGCATCGGCCTGATCTTGGGCGTCGACCGCTTCCTGGACATGTGCCGGACCTCGCTGAACGTCACCGGCGACCTGGTGATCGCCACCATCGTTTCTCGCGGCGAGACGGACGAAGAGGAGCCGGACGCGACCGCGCCGCCGCTGGCGGCAGGCGCGGCCTAGCCGGTCGCCAGGGGCGCGTCCGGCCACGCGCCCCATTCGGCCCACGACCCGTCATAAAGCCGCGACGGCCGCCCCAGCACGGCCAGCCCCAGGGTCAGGATCGCCGCCGTCACGCCCGAGCCGCAGCTCGTGATGACCGGCCGCTCCAGATCGACGCCCGCCGCGCGAAAGGCGTCTTCCAGCGCCTGATCCTGTTTCAGCGTCCCGTCCGCATTCAGCAGATGGCCGAACGGCAGGTTCAGCGCCCCCGGCATATGCCCCGCGCGCACGCCGGGACGCGGTTCGGCCGCCTCGCCCCGAAAGCGGGCCGCACCGCGCGCATCGACCACCTGAAGCCCCTCGGCCAGTGCGGCGCCGACCTGACCGAAGTCCGCCACGGCGTCCGCATCGAACCCCGCTTCAAACTGCGTCGGGACCGGCGCCCCGGCCGCGCCGCCTTCCAGCGGTCGCCCTTCGGCCTTCCATTTCGGCAGGCCGCCATCCAGCACGCGCACGCGCTCGGCGCCCATGGTCCGCAGCGTCCACCAGACCCGCGCCGCCGAGAACAGCCCCTGCGCGTCATAGACTACGATGTCGTCGCTCTCGGCCACGCCCATCGCCCCCATCGCCTCGGCGAAGGCTGCGGGCGAGGGCAACATATGGGGATAGGGGCTTTCCCGATCCGACATGGCGTCCAGATCGAAGAAGACGGCGCCGGGCAGCCGCTCGCGCTCGAAATCCGCGCGCGCGTCCCGTCCATCCAGCCACCAGCTGGCGTCGATGATGCGCAGGTCCGGCTTGGTCATCTGCGCGGCGAGGGCTTCGGTCGAGATCAGGGGAGTGTCGGGCGTGTTCATGGCCTCAGATTACCACGATCGCGCGAACGATGGTCAGGGCCCGAGTCGCCGGATAAGTTGCGCAAACGCATCCGCGACGCCACCTGTCCGACTCAAAGTCGCGGCATAGGCTCGCGAACCGCCGTTGAAACCAGTCGAAAGCGCCGCCGTGACCTCTCCGAACGCCGTCATCACCCTGTCCGAAGGCCTCAAGACCCCCGTCGTCATCGGCGGCGGCGCCCGCATCGTCTTCATCGCCGGCCCCTGCCAGATGGAAAGCCGCCAGCACGCGCTTGAGACCGCCCATCAGCTCAAAGAGATCGGCGAGCGGCTGAACCTAGGCATCATCTACAAGACCAGCTTCGACAAGGCGAACCGCACCAGCGCCAGCGCCGCGCGCGGCATCGGCCTGAAGGACGCCCTGCCGATCTTCGCCGAAATCCGGGAAGTCACCGGCCTGCCGACCCTGACCGACGTCCACTCCGAGGCCCAGTGCGCGCCCGTGGGCGAGGCTGTCGATGTGCTGCAGATCCCGGCCTTCCTGTCGCGCCAGACCGACCTGCTGCTGGCCGCCGCCGCCACCAACAAGGCGATCAACATCAAGAAAGGCCAGTTCCTGGCGCCCTGGGACATGAAGAACGTCATCGCCAAGGTCACAGGCGCCGGCAATCCTAACGTCATGGCCTGCGAACGCGGCGCCAGCTTCGGCTACAACACCCTGGTCAGCGATATGCGCGCCCTGCCGATCCTGCGCGAAATCGGCTGTCCGGTCGTCTTTGACGCCACCCACAGCGTCCAGCAGCCGGGCGGGCAGGGCACGTCCTCGGGCGGCCAGCGCGAGTTCGTGCCGGTGCTGGCGCGGGCCGCCGTCTCGGTCGGCGTCGACGCCGTCTTCATGGAGACGCACGAAGACCCGGACAACGCTCCGTCGGACGGCCCGAACATGGTGCCGCTGAGCCAGTTCGAGGCCCTGGCGGCCGAACTGGTCGCCTTTGACGACCTGGCCATCAAGCTGGGTCACAAGGGGCCGATGGCGAAGACGGCGTGAATCCGCTAGTTCGGCGTCATGGCTGAACGTTCTCTCGATCTCGGCGCCCTGCAGTCCCTGCTGGAGCGCGTGCACGACCTGAAGGTCGCCTGCGTCGGCGATCTGATGCTGGATCGCTATGTCTATGGCGAGGTCAGCCGCATCTCGCCCGAGGCGCCGATCCCGGTCCTGCGCGCGCGCCGCACCGTGGCCATGCCCGGCGGCGTGGGCAACGTCGCCCGCAACGTCGCGGCTCTGGGCGGTCAGGCCCGTCTGGGCGCGGTCGCGGGCCATGACCCGGCGGGCGCCGAACTGGCCGATCTGATCGCCGCCGAGGACCGGATCGAGGACGCCCTGATCCGTCCCGAGGGCGCCGCCACCATCGTCAAGACGCGGTTCGTCGCCGCCGGCCAGCAGCTGCTGCGTCTGGACGACGAGGCCGCGCCCCATTCGGGCTATGCCGACAAGGCGGTGTTTCAGGGCGCGGGCGCCATCCTGCTGTCCGACTACGCCAAGGGCGTGGTGAACGACGGCGCGATCCAGGCGGCGCTCTGGGCCGGGGCCGAATACGGCGCGCCGGTCATCGTCGACCCCAAGGGCCGCGACTTCGCCCGCTATGGCGCGGTCGACGTCATCAAGCCGAACGCGAGCGAACTGGCGGGCGCCACCGGCTTGCCGACCGAGACCGACGAACAGGTCGAGGCGGCGCTGGCCGCCCTGCTGGACGCCACCACGGCCAAGGCCGTCATCGTCACCCGCGCAGGCAAGGGCATGACGCTGGCCCGCAGAGGCGGCGGTGTCACCCATTTCCCCGGCCGGGCGCGTGAAGTGTTCGACGTCTCGGGCGCTGGGGACACCTGCCTCGCCGCGCTAGGCCTCGCGCTGGGCGCGGGCGCGACGCTGGAGCAGGCGGTGCAGTTCGCCATCCTCGCCTCGGGCGTGGTGGTGGGCAAGAGCGGCACCGCCGTCGTCACACCCGCCGAACTGATCGAGGCCGAGATGAGCCAGCACGCGGCCCTGGCCCAGTCCAAGGTCACCCCGTTGGACGAGCTGGGCGATCAGGTCGAAGCGTGGAAGCGTCAGGGCCTGAAGGTCGGCTTCACCAACGGCTGTTTCGACATCCTCCACCGCGGCCACGTCGCCTATCTGGCCCAAGCGCGCAGCTGGTGCGACCGGCTGGTCGTGGCGCTGAACACCGACGCCTCGGTGCGCCGCCTGAAGGGCGAGGGCCGTCCCGTCAACGACCTCGACAGCCGCGCCGCCGTCATCGGCGGTCTGGCCAGCGTCGATCGCGTCACCGCCTTCGACGACCCGACCCCCATCGCCCTGATCGAGCGGCTGCGGCCCGACGTGCTGATCAAGGGCGCGGACTACACCAAGGACAAGGTCGTCGGCGCCGCCGAGGTCGAAAGCTGGGGCGGCGAAGTCCGTCTGGCCGACTTCGCCGACGGCTATTCCACGACCAAGACCATCGAGAAGATGACTGGAGCTCCCGAATGACCCCCTCAAGCAGCGCAGCGGTAGGGGATCAAAAATGACGCCTCGCATGATTGTGGTGACCGGCGGCGCGGGCTTCATCGGCTCCAACATCGTCGCCCGCCTGTGCGAGAGCGGCGCCTGGGACGTGGTCGTCTGCGACCGGCTGGAGACGGCCGATCTCGCCAAGTGGAAGAACATCGCCAAACACCCGATCGCCGACCTGTGGGCGCCCGAAGAGCTGTTCGAGCAGTTGGAGCGTCACGCCGACCGCATCGAGGCGGTGATCCACATGGGCGCCATCTCCTCGACGACCGAGCCGGACGCCGACCTGATCCTGCGCACCAACTTCAGCCTGTCGCGCGACATCTGGGACTGGTGCGCGGTGCGCAACGTGCGGATGATCTACGCCTCCTCGGCCGCCACCTACGGCGACGGCGAGGCGGGGTTCGAGGATCGCGACGATCCTGAGAGCCTGAATTCGCTTCGGCCCCTAAACGCCTATGGCTATTCGAAATACTTGTTCGACCAATACGCCGTCCGGCAGGCCGATCGCGACGAGGCGCCGCGTCAGTGGGCGGGGCTGAAGTTCTTCAACGTCTATGGCCCGAACGAGGGCCACAAGGGCGGCATGAAGTCGGTCGTGGCCCAGATCTGGCCCAAGGTTCAGGCGGGCGAGACGGTCAGCCTGTTCCGCTCGCATAACCCGAACTACCCCGACGGCGGCCAGCTGCGCGACTTCGTCTTCGTCGACGACGTGGTGAACATCATCCTGTGGCTGCTGGAGCGTGAAGACATCTCGGGCGTGTTCAACGCCGGATCCGGCCAGGCGCGCTCCTTCGCCGATCTGGCGCGGGCGACCTTCGCCGCGGCGGGCAAGGAGCCGTCCATCGCCTATATCGACATGCCCGAGGCGATCCGCGACCGCTATCAGTACTTCACCGAGGCCCGCATGGATCGCATCCGCGCCCTCGGCTACGGCGGCCAGTCGACCCCACTGGAGGAAGGCGTCCGCCGCTACGTCCAGGACTTCCTGGCCCAGTCGGACACGTACCGCTGATGCTGCCCCGGCTGACTGCGCGCCAGTGGGTCGGCTACGCGGGCTTTGCGCTCGTCTTCATTCTGACGGCGGCGGTCGTCGTCTGGCGCGGCGATATCCTGCGCTCAGCTCTGGATCCGCAGGTGCCGTTCCAGACCTATCAGCCGCCGGCCACGCCTGACTATGCGCAGACGGACGCCTGGGCGCTGCTGGACGCGCGCACGCCGACGGCCGGTCCTGCACACGTCTTCTTCGTCCATTCCACCACCTATAACGGCGGCAAGGAGTGGAACGGGGCCGTTGATGACGCCCGCGCCCTGGCCGGGCTGCGCGGCGCGGTCCTGCCCAACTACGCCGGGCCTCTGGCCCTGGCTGGAGACGTCAGCGCGCCCCTGTATCGCCAGGCCAGCCTCTACACCCGCCTGACCCTGCGCGAAGACGCCCGAGAGGCGCGCGCCTTCGCCTATCAGGACATATCCGCCGCCTTCGGCGCCTGGCTGAAACGCCATCCGGACGGCCCCATTATCCTGGCCGGGGTAGAGCAGGGCGCCGAACTGGCCGACCGCCTGCTGCATGAACGGATCGCGCCCGATCCCGCCCTGCGCTCGCGTCTGGTCGCCGCCTACCTGATGGAGCACCTGGCTCCGACGTCTCGCTTCACCACCATTCCCCTGTGCAGCAGCCGCGAGCAGGCTGGCTGCGTCATAACCTGGCGCTCGCTGGAGGAGAACAACGAGAGCGAGGCGCGCCGCGCGCTGCGGCGGGCTCTGACATGGGACGACCGTGGAACTCTGGTGACGTTCGACGGCCTGGCCTCGGCCTGCGTCAATCCGGTGACGGGATCAGCGGACGCCCCGCGCTCTGAAATGCGCGAAAGCCGCGGCGCCACCAACGCCACCAATTTGGAGTGGGGCGTACGTCCCGCCCTGCAGCGTCGCATCGTCGCCGCCGAGTGCCGCGACGGCGTTCTGTGGCGGTCTCGCCTGAGTTCAGAGTCCTTCCGACCGACCGGCGCCTGGGCGGAACAGCGCAAGATCCCGCCCTACAACCCTTTCTATGCGGACATAGAAGCGGATGCGATGGCCCGCCTGTCGGCATGGTCGGCGCTGCATCCGTCGTAAGCGCGCGTCAGCCCCTCGGCGCTCAGGCCCTTTGCATGTTCAGCGCCGTCATCAAGGCGTCGCGAATGGCGCCTTCAGTGAAGGGCTTCTGCACTGTGGGGTTGCCGCGCCAATGTTCCGGCAGCCCCGCCTCGCCATAGCCGGTCGAGAACACGAACGGCACGCCCCTGGCCTTCAGCGCCTCGGCCACCGGGAAGATTTCTCGCCCCGCGACGTTGACGTCCAGCAGGGCGGCGTCGAGCGGCGCGGTCCCTGACGCGACGTTCAGCCCGTCCTCGATGTTGGATTCCGGGCCGACCACGTCGCAGCCCAGATCGGCCAGGATCGTCTCCAGCAGCATGGCCACCAGGGACTCGTCCTCAACGATGAGCACGCGTCTGCCGGAAAAGATATCGGTCATCAGGCTTCTGTCTCCAGCGGCAGGGTGAATCGGGCGCTCAGGCCGTCTTCTGTGTAACTCATATCGACGGCGCCGCGCAGGTCGTGACGAACATTGCGTTCGATCAGGCGAGTGCCGAAACCGCGCCGCTCTGGCTTCTTCACAGGCCGACCGACTTTTTCGCTCCAGATGATCTCCAACTGGGGCGAGGCATGAGGGATCACGCGCCAGTCGACCGACACCCGACCGTCGCCATGAGCCAGGGCGCCGTACTTCGCGGCATTGGTGGCCAGTTCATGGAAGATCATGCCCAGCGACAGGGCGCGGGCGGGCGACAAGGCGATGTGAGGCCCGTTCAGGCTCAGTCGCCCCACGCCATGCGCCAGCGTCTCATGTTCCAACACCGCGCGCAGGTCCGCTCCTTCCCAGTGGCTCTTCGTGAGCAGGTCGTGGGTGTGCGACAGGGCCATCAGCCGCGCCTCAAAGGCTTCGGCGAAAGAGCGGGGGTCCTGATGGGTGCGCGCCGTCTGCATGGCGATCGATTGAACGGTGGCCAAGGTGTTCTTCACGCGATGATTGAGCTCGTCGATCATCAGCTTCTGCCGTTCGGCGGCCATGACGACATCCGTCACGTCATGCCCTTGAACAAACACGCCGATCACGCGCGCGTTCTCGTCCCGGATGGGTTGATAGGCGAAGTCGATGTAGCGATTGGCGGCCGGTCCGTCGGGCGAATGCTGCAGGCTGAACGCGCGCTGCCGGCCCATGACCGGTTCCCCAGTCTCGTAAACGTCGTTGAGGAAGTCGAGATGACCTTGCTCGCCCAACTCGGGCAGGGCGTCTTTGACGGTGCTGCCCAGAATGTCGCGATGATTGACGAGCCGGTAGCAGGCCTCATTACAGAACTGCACGACATGATCTGGTCCGCTCAGAACGGCTACAAAGCCCGGCGCGTTCAACAGCACGTCCGATAGCTGCCGCCGTTCGGCCTCCAGCCTCTGATTGTCGGCCTCGACCTTCAGCGCGCGACGGAAGACCCCGCCGCCTAGCATTTCATCGAGGGCGTTGCCTGAACCATCCTGGGTCGGCCGCGCCCTGATAAGGTCGGTGACATCGCTGGTGTGCTGCAGGATATGGGTGACTTCGCCCTGATCGTTCTTGATCGGCGTGTGGGTGCAACTCCAGTAGCGCTCTTCGAACACGGCCTGGCCGTGGGCCCCTGTCGTCCGGATCGGATAGTGAAGCAGGGCCAGATGATCGGACTGCCCGCTCCCCAGCACTTTTCTGAAGGACGCTTCCAGCCGCTGGCTGTCTTCACGACCAGGACCGTCCGCCGCCGCCCCGAAGACGTCCATGACGTGGGCGCCGATCAGCTCTTCGCGCGTGCGCTGGGTGACATCCAGATAGGCCTGGTTCATCCCGGCAAATCTCAGGTCGCGATCCAGCAGCATATAGGGGTTAGGCGAGGCGTCGAAGGCCGCGACTAGGTCAATCGTTTTGGCCAGTGTCTTCAACACGCCCCCCGTCCTGTTGGGTCCCTAACGCAACGCGCGCGGAAAGGGTGCAAGGCCTGCTGTTGAAACAGGAAAACTGTAAAGACGAGCGTTCTTAAGCGTCAAGCTGACGGCGGCTTGTCGGAAGCAAGAAATCATCGGGAGGAGGAATGGTGGACGCGACAGGGATTGAACCTGTGACCCCCTCGGTGTGAACGAGGTGCTCTCCCGCTGAGCTACGCGTCCGCCTGGGAACGGGGCGGTCAGTGACAGCGCCGTCGGGAGGCGGGGACATAGCCCGCGATTCCGACGACGGCAAGCCTCAATTCATCAAATCGGTGCGTCGCTTGCTCAGATTCCCGCCGCCCGCACGCCGTCCGGCGTTTCGTCTTCCGGATCGCCGGGCAGCCAGGCCACGTGGCCGTCATAGATGTCCTGGTTCAGGATGCCTTCCTCCTTGGCGACCAGGACGGGCACGATCATCTGGCCGGTGACGTTGGTGGCGGTGCGCATCATGTCGATGATGCGGTCGATGGCGATGATGTAGCCCACGCCTTCCAGCGGCAGGCCCGCTGTCGACAGCGTCAGGGTCAGCATGACGATACTGGTCCCCGGCACGCCCGCCGTGCCCAGCGAGCCCAGCACCGCCGTCAGGCCGATCAGGACATATTGCGTCGCCGTCAGCTCGATCTGGAAATACTGGGCGATGAAGATGGAGGCGATGGCCGGATAGATCGCGCCGCACCCGTCCATCTTCACATTGGCCCCCAGCGGCACGGCGAAGGAGGCGTAGGCCTGCGGCACGCCCAGGCGCTCGACCGTCTGACGCAGGGTGACGGGCAGGGTCCCCAGAGACGAGGAGGTGGCGAAGGCCGTCTGCATGGCCGCGCCCGCGCCGCGGAAGAAGCTGACCACCTTCAGCCCGTGCAGCTTCAGCAGGCCCGAATAGACGACCAGGATGTGGAACAGGCAGGCCGCATAGATGGCGAAGATGAACTTGCCCAGCGGCAGCAGCGCCTCCCAGCCATAGCCGCCGACGACCGAACCGATCAGGCCGAACACCCCGAACGGGGTCAGCTGGATCACCCAGCGGGTGATGCGGAAGATCAGGGCCGCGCCCTCATCCACCAGCCTGCGCGCGTTCTGCGCCCGGTCGCCCAGGGCAACCAGCGCCGCGCCAAGCAGCGCCGAGAAGAAGATGATCTGCAACACCTTGCCTTCAGCCAGCGAGGCGAAGGGATTGGTCGGCACGACGCCCAGCAGCACCTGCAACGGCGAGGGGATCTCGCGCGCCTTCACCTCGCCCAGCGGCAGGTCGGACAGGCCAACTCCCGGATTGATGATGTGCCCGAACGCAAAACCGACCAGCACGGCCAGCAGGGAGGTGACGGCGAACCAAACGATGGTCCGCACCCCCAGCCGCACCGCGCCGACGCCTTCGCCCAGCTTGGCGATCGAGCTGGCGATGGTGAACAGCACCAGCGGCGCTACCACCATGCGGATCAGGTTCAGATAGACGTCCCCGATGGGCTGCAGCCAGACGGTCGCCTGCTCGCGCAGGATCAGGCCGGCGATAATGCCCAGGGCGAAACCGGCGGCGGTGCGCTGCCACAGGGGAATGGCGAAGAAGCGACGAAGCATGACGACCCTTGGGGAGGAACAGGTCGACCTATGTGTTTCGCAGACGCGAAGACGGCAACAGCGACGGGCGCAGATGGGGTGCAGAAGTTCTAAAGTGTTCGATAGTTTTTCCTTCTCCCCTTGAGGGAGAAGGTGGGCGCCGGAGGCGCTCGGATGAGGGGCGCCGGCGCCTCGTATCCGATCCAACAGCCGCACGATCACGCGACTTTCAACCGTCGCGCAGACTCCCCTCATCCGGCCCTGACGGGCCACCTTCTCCCTCAAGGGGAGAAGGGAGAGTTATGCTCTCATCACCCCGGCCAGCGCCGCTTCGAACGCATCGTAGTGATCAATCATCACATCGCCGCCCAATTCATTATGCGGCACGTCATTGTAACCGAAGCTGACGGCGATGCAGGGCACGCCCGCATCCTTGGCCGCCCTGGTGTCCGTGGTGCTGTCGCCGACCATGACGCAGCGCGCCGGATCGCCGCCCGCCTTGCGCACCGCCTCGATGATGTGCGCGCCGCTGGGCTTGCGGGTCGAGACCGCATCCGGCCCGGCCACGAAGGCGAAGTGGCGCGTCAGCCCCAGCGCCTCGATCAGCGCCACCGACAGGTCCGTGCGCTTGTTGGTCGCCACGCACAGGATCGCCCCGCGCGCGCTCAAGCGGTCCAGCGCCGCGACGCAGCCGTCGAACGGGCGGCTCTCGTCGGCGATATGGGCCAGGTAGTCCTCGATGAAACGCTCGAACAGACCGGGCGCATGGGCCTCGTCCCAGGCGGCGCCCGCTTCCATGAAGCCGTGGCGCAGCATGGCCATCGCGCCGTGCCCGACCAGATGCCGGGTCGAAGACATGGGCACGGGCGGCAACTCATACTCCGCCAGCATCCGGTTCAACGTGCCGATCAGGTCGGGCGCCGAGTCCACCAGCGTTCCGTCCAGATCGAAGGCGATGGTCCAGCCTTCCAGGTCGCGCTCAATGTTCACTCATCTGTCTCCCGGCTCGCGAAGACCCCGGCAATGGGCTAGATCGCAAGCAACGACAAGCCGCCGGATCGATTCATGACCGCACCCCATCCCCAGAGTCATCCTAGGGCCGCCATCATCCTCGCCGCGGGGCAAGGCACGCGGATGAAGTCGCCGCTGCCCAAGGTGCTGCATCCGGTCGGCGCCCGCGCCATGCTGGACCACGCCATCGACGCGGCCGAGGCTCTGGGCTGCGAACGCATCGTCGTCGTCGTCGGCTCTCACTCTCCGGAAGTCCGCGCCCATGTCGAAAAGCGCCTCGGCGCCGACAGCATCGCCGTTCAGGACCCGCCGCTCGGCACCGGCCACGCCGTCCGCGCCGCCGAGGCGGTGCTGGGCGACTTCGTCGGCCATGTGGTCGTCACCTACGGCGACGTGCCCCTGCTGAAGGCCGCCGACATCGAGCCGGTTTTCGCTGATGCTCATGAAGGCGTCACCGTCATCGGTTTCGAGGCCCGCGATCCCGGCGCCTACGGTCGCCTGATCCTCGACGGCGACGACCTGCTGGCCATCACCGAGGCCAAGGAGGCGTCTGCTGACGTCCTGGCCGTCACCGCCTGCAACTCGGGCGTCATGGCCGCGCCGGTCGGCCTGCTGTTCGACCTGCTGGCCGAGGTCCGCAACGACAACGCCAAGGGCGAGTACTATCTGACCGACGTAGTCGAACTGGCCCGCAAGCGCGGCGCCCCGACCCGCGCCGTCTTCGCCGCCGAAGACTCTGTCATGGGCGTCAACGCGCAAGGGGAGCTGGCTCAGGCCGAGGCCCTGTTCCAGAAGACCCAGCGCGAGCATTTCCTGGCGCAGGGCGTCACCATGAGCGCCCCCGACACCGTCCACTTCGCCTGGGACACGGACATCGGCGCTGGCACGACCATCGAGCCCTTCGTCGTCTTCGGCCCCGGCACCCGCGTGGCCGAGGGCGCCCGCATACGCAGCTTCAGCCATATCGAGGGCGCCAAAATCGCCCGCGGCGCCGAGGTAGGCCCCTACGCCCGCCTGCGCCCCGGCGCCGACCTGGGCGAGGGCGTCAAGATCGGCAACTTCGTTGAGGTCAAGAACGTCCGCATGGACGCGGGCGCCAAGGCCAATCATCTGGCCTACCTCGGCGACGGCCATGTGGGCGCGAAGGCCAACATCGGCGCGGGCACGATCTTCTGCAACTACGACGGCTTCTTCAAACACCGCACCACGGTGGGCGAGGGGGCCTTCGTCGGCTCGAACAGTTCGCTGGTCGCCCCCGTGACCATCGGCGCGGGCGCCATGGTCGGCTCCGGTTCCGTGGTGACCAAGGATGTCGCGCCCGGCGACCTGGCCCTGGCGCGCGGTCAGCAGACGACGAAGCCGGGCTGGGCCGCCCGCTTCATGGAAACCATGCGCGCGAAGAAGGCGGCGAAATCCCAATGAGCGACCTGCAGAAGAAGAACGCCGGCGAAGCCGCCGCTCAATACGTGGAGGCCGGAATGGTCGTCGGTCTGGGCACCGGCTCCACCGCCGCCTGGTTCGTGAAAGCCCTGGCCGCCCGCAACCTGCCCGACCTGCGCTGTGTCCCGACGTCCGAGCGCACGGCCGATCTGGCGCGCAAGTTGGGTCTGACCCTGTCGTCGCTGGAAGACACCCCCCGCATCGACCTGACCGTCGACGGCGCCGACGAGATCGGCCCCGGCCTGGCGCTGATCAAGGGCGGCGGCGCGGCCCTGCTGCGCGAGAAGCTGGTGTGGGAGGCGTCCGCCCGCTGCATCTGCATCGCCGACGCGGCCAAGGTGGTTCCGGCGCTGGGAACCTTCCCCCTGCCGATCGAGGTCGTCGCCTTCGGCCACAAGACGACCGCCAACCGCATCGCCGACGTGCTGGCCGATCACGACATCGCCTCGCCCGCCCGCGTGCGCGAGGCCGAACGCGGCCTGATCCGCACCGATGGCGGCAACCTGATCTACGACGCCGCCTGCAAGCTGATCGCCGAGCCGACCCGCCTCGCCTCCGACCTCAAGAGCCTGACCGGCGTGGTCGAGCATGGCCTGTTCCTCGACCTGACTGACCTGGCCGTCATCGGTACGGACGAGGGCGTCTATACGATCAATCCGTAGTCGGCGGCGCCTCGTCGGCAAGGCGGGCATGCGCGCGGCGGATCGAGGACTGGATCTCCGACTTGCCCGCCCGCACGTTCTGTCGGGTGCGCTGGGCGCCGTACAGGCCGTCCAGATAAGCCTTGTCCCACTCGGTCAGATAAGGAGCGCTGCCCGGATCGTTGAAGACGTTCAGGATCGAGGTGTAGGCGCTGGTGTCCGCCGTCGGGTCGATCTGCGCCAGCGACACCATGGCGATATAGTCCGCCAGTTGCACCGAATTGACTGCGCCGGTCTTGCTGACGTCCACGACGATGATGGCGCGGAAGATGTTGTCGACGATCTGGGTCGTCAGCCGCGAAGCTGCGAATACGTTGATGGTCGGAGCGTAGTCCATCGGCCCCGAGCAGGCGTCCGCGCATTCTCCGGGAATGCGGACCGCGCGCTGACCCGTTTCGGAATCGACCGGCATGCTGACCTGCCACCAGCGGACGGGGCGGCTCGTCTCCTGGAAGTCTCTCAGCGCCGCGGCGCCGCGATCCATGCCGGAGCCGCCCATGCGCAGGGCCCGACGGCGGCGTTCCACCAACTCCCGTGCGAAAGCGTCGCCATCGGCGGTCGCGACAATCAGCAGATTGGGCGTGCAGCCGGGGTCGCCGGCGTTCAATCCAAGGTCTTCCGCCACGGTCGAAACGCGGTCCACCAGATATTGCGCGGCTTCACGGCGCAGATTGACGGCGCCCACGCAGACGCTGCGGTCCCATCGGGCGATGCCGCGCCCGCGATTGGGCGCTGCGACTTCGCTGACGAAGCTCTCGATCAGGTCGTCAAGGCGTCGGCCCGAGACCTGGATATCTTCCAGCCGAACCGCTTGATCCTCAGGGGCGGGCGCGGCCGACTGAGCGGGCGGGGCGCTGGCGCTGAGCGCAAGAGCGAGAAGGGCTGCGATCATCACCTGGCCTCACGACATATTCTGACCCAGCCACAGTATTTCATAACCGCGTCTGGTGAAAGCGGGGCGGTGGCTGTCCTCGCCCACTCGGGCTTCTTTGACACGGGCCTGCCTCGCGCCTTGCCCCCTCGCATCCGGGCGCCTAAGTCGGGGTCAGCGCTGCGGTTCAACCGCGCGATTTCAGACGATTCAGACGAATTGGACTCTATTTTTTAGGTCCAGCCAGCCGGAGCCCCCGATGAGCCAATACGACTACGACCTCTTCGTCATCGGCGCTGGTTCGGGAGGGGTGCGGGCGGCGCGGCTGACGGCCTTGGGCGGCAAGAAGGTCGCCATCGCCGAGGAGTATCGGGTCGGCGGCACCTGCGTCATTCGCGGCTGCGTCCCAAAGAAGTTCATGGTCATGGCCGCCGAGGTCAGCCACGCGCTTGAGATCGCCGAGGGCTACGGTTGGTCGTTCGCCGACGCCAAGTTCGACTGGCCGACCTTCCTTCAGGCCAAGGATGTCGAGATCGCCCGTCTGTCCGGGATCTACGCCGCCAATCTGGGCAAGGCGGGCGTAGACCTGCTGCATGGGCGCGCCGTGCTGAAGGACGCCCACACCGTCGAGGTCATCGGCAAGGACGGCGCTGAAACCCAGACGATCACGGCCGAGAAAATCCTGATCGCCACCGGCGGCCGACCTTGGAAGCCGGACAGCCTGCCGGGCATCGAGCACGCCATCACCTCCGAAGAAGCCTTCCACCTGCCCGAACTGCCCAAGCGCGTCCTCGTCGTCGGCGGCGGCTATATCGCGGTGGAGTTCGCGGGCATCTTCGCCGGGCTGGGGGTCGAGACGACCCTGATCTATCGCGGGCCCAACATCCTGCGCGGCTTCGACGACGACGTGCGCGCCCATCTGGCGGGCGAGATCGAGAAGCGCGGCATCAAGGTCATTCTCGGCTGCCAGCATGAATCGATCGAAAAGACCGAGGCGGGCCTGATCAACCACCTCGAAAACGGCATGAAGATCGAGACCGACGTGGTGATGTTCGCCACCGGACGCGCGCCCTATGTCGAGGGGCTGGGGTTGGAAACCGCCGGGGTCGAGCTGAACGAGAACGGCGCCATCAAGGTCGACGAATATTCCAAGACCACGGCCGACAACATCTGGGCCATCGGCGACGTCACCGACCGGATGAACCTGACCCCCGTCGCCATCCGCGAGGGCGTGGCCTTCCATGAGACGGTGTTCAAGAACAACCCTCAGCGGTTCGACTATGAAGCCGTCGCCACAGCCGTGTTCAGCCAGCCGCCCGTCGGCGTCGTCGGCCTGACCGAGGCCGAGGCCCGCCACGCCTGTCCGGGCGAGGTGGATGTCTACGTCACCCGCTTCCGCCCGATGAAATACGCCTTCACGGGCTCGGACGAGCGGGTCCTGATGAAGCTGGTGGTCGAGGCCGAAACCCAGCGCGTCGTCGGCTGCCACATCGTCGGCCCTGACAGCCCCGAGATGATCCAGTTGGCCGCCATCGCTGTAAAGGCCGGCCTGACCAAGGCTCAGTGGGACGCCACCTGCGCCGTTCACCCGACGATGGCCGAGGAGTTGGTCACACTGAGAGAGAAGCAGGCCGCGGCGGCCATGACGGCCGGCTGATTATGCGTCGAAGCGGCTTGCCAGCCGCTCCGACCCCGCGCCTTATGATGTCTGAAGGCCCCGACCGGGGCAGCCGCAAGATCAAGGAATTCGTCATGAAACCGCATCTGCTCGCCGCCGCCGTCGCCGCCGCCTTCCTGAGCGCCGCGCCTGTTCTGGCTCAGGACGCCGCCGCGCCTGCCTATCAGGCCGCCGTCGCCGACTCTCTACGCCCCGCCGACGAGGTCGAGCGCGACGCCCTGCGTCATCCCGCCGAGATGCTGGCCTTCGCTCAGGTGAAGCCGGGCCAGCGCATCGCCGACATCCGCCCCGGCGCGGGTTATTTCACCCGCCTGTTCGCGCGCGTCGTGGGCGACGGCGGCCACGTCTACGCCTTCGTGCCCAACCGCACGGCCGAGCGCGAGAATCCGCGCGCCGACGCCCTGGTCGCCGCCTATCCCAACGTCAGCCGCGTCAACGGCGACCTGGACGCCATGAGCTTCGACCAGCCGCTGGATCTGGTCTTCATGAGCCAGGAATATCACGACTTCCACATCCCCCGTTTCGGCGTGGACGTGGCCAAGATGAACGCCGACATCTTCAAGGCGCTGAAGCCCGGCGGTCTCTATGTCGTCATCGACCACCAGGCCGCGCCTGGCGCCGCCAACACCGTGGTCGAGACCCTGCACCGCATCGAGGGCGCCCAGCTTCGCAAGGAGGTCGAAGCCGCCGGCTTCGTCTTTGACGGCGAAAGCACGGCCGTCGCCAACCCCGCCGACGACCACAGCCTGAACGTCTTCGACGAGGCGATCCGGGGCAAGACCAACCAGTTCGTCTATCGCTTCCGCAAGCCGAACTGAGGCGTCTCGTCTCAAATTGGTGACTGGCGAAGCGGGTCGTGCGGCGCTAACCCTCGGCCAAAATCCATAAGGGAAACGCACAGATGACTCGCATCGCCTTCATCGGTCTGGGCAACATGGGCGGCGGCATGGCCGCCAATCAGGCCAAGGCCGGGCATGACGTCGCCGCCTTCGACCTGTCGCCCGCCGCGCTGGAACGCGCCGCCGAGGCCGGGTGCCGCACCGTCAGTTCGGTCGCCGAGGCCGTGAAGGACGCCGAGGTGGTCATCACCATGCTGCCCGCCGGGCCGCACGTCCTCAGCGTCTATTCCGAACAGATCATCGGCGCGGCGCCCTCCAGCGCGCTTCTGCTGGACTGCTCGACCATCGACGTGGAGACGGCGCGCAAGGTCGCCGGCCTGGCCAAGGAAGCGGGCTACGCCTTCGCCGACGCGCCCGTCTCGGGCGGCACGGCCGCCGCTGACGCCGGGACCCTGGCCTTCATGGTCGGCTGCGACGAGGCCGACTTCGCCCGCGTCGAACCGGCGCTGGAGCCGATGAGCCGCATCACCATCCGCGCCGGCGACCACGGCGCGGGGCAGGCGGCCAAAATCTGCAACAACATGCTGCTGGGCATCAGCATGATCGGGACCTGCGAGGCCATCGCCCTGGCCGAGAAGCTGGGGCTCGAACCCGAGCGCTTCTTCGAGATCGCCTCCAAGTCGTCGGGCCAGTGCTGGAGCGTGACCAGCTACTACCCCTGGGCCGGTCCCGTGCCGACCGCCCCGTCGAACCGCGATTATGAAGGCGGCTTCGCCACGGCCATGATGCTGAAGGACCTCAAGCTGGCTCAGGACGCCGCGGCCAAGGCCGGCGCCTCGACGCCGCTGGGTGCCCAGGCCGAAGCTCTCTACGCCCTGTTCAACGGCCTCGGCTACGGCGGCAAGGACTTCTCCGCCATGGTCCAGATGCTGCGCGGGCGGATCGATACGCTGAGCTGAGCCATGGCTTTCCTCCCCATGCTAATGGGGAGGGGGACCACGAAGTGGTGGAGGGGCCTGACGACGGCAGAACCAAGCAGCCCCTCCGTCTCGACCGCTCCGCGTCCGATCCAGCTCCCTATTGGCATGGGGAGGAAATCACGGGCTTTCTCAAAGCTGAGAACCGTTATCAATTAAGGGGTTGAGACGTTTTGTCCTGCGCCTGACATGGACAAGACAGGGCGGCGCGCGCAATTAGGCTCGCAAAGCTGCATAAGCGAAAGAAGCGCCGCCTTGTTCGACTATAAGTCCGCCTTTCAGAACTCTGTGGATCAGGTCCGCAGCGAAGGCCGTTACCGTGTCTTCGCCGATCTGAAGCGGGTGCGCGGGCAATTTCCTCTTGCCCGCCGTCGGCGCGCGGACGGCACGCACCAGGATGTGGTGGTCTGGTGCTCGAACGACTACCTCGGCATGGGCCAGCATCCGGTCGTGGTCGAGGCGATGAAGAACGCGATCGATCTCAGCGGCGCCGGGGCAGGGGGCACCCGCAACATCTCGGGCACCACGCGCTCGGCGGTCGACCTGGAAGCCGAGCTGGCCAGCTGGCACCAGAAGGAAGCCGCCCTGCTGTTCACCTCGGGCTATGTGGCCAATGAGGCGACGCTGTCGACGCTGCAGAAGATCCTGCCGGGCCTGATCATCTTCTCGGACGCGCTGAACCACGCCTCCATGATCGCGGGCATCCGCAACGGCGGCGGCGAGCGCCACATCTTCCGCCACAACGACCTCGAACACCTTGAGGAACTGCTGGCCGCCGCGCCGGTCAACGCGCCCAAGCTGATCGCCTTCGAGAGCGTCTATTCGATGGACGGCGACATCGCTGACCTGGCGGGCACCATCGCCCTGGCCAAGAAATACGGCGCCCTGACCTATCTGGACGAAGTCCACGCCGTGGGTCTGTACGGCGCGACCGGCGCAGGCGTCGCCGAGCGCGACGGCGTGCTGGACGGCATCGACATCGTTGAATGCACCCTGGGCAAGGCCATCGGCGTCATGGGCGGCTACATCGCCGCCGACGCGGTGATCGTGGACGCTGTGCGCAGCTGGGCCTCGGGCTTCATCTTCACCACCAGCCTGCCGCCCGCTCTGACCGCCGGGGCCCTGGCCTCGGTGCGCCATCTGAAAGCGCACCCCGAACTGCGCGACGCCCATCAGGAGCGCGCCGCCACCCTGAAGCGCCGTCTGTCCGAGGCGGGGATCCCGGTCCTGCCCAGCGTCAGCCACATCGTGCCGGTCCACGTCGGCAACCCGGTGCACTGCAAGTTGATCTCGGACATGCTGCTGGAAGAGCATGGCATCTACGTCCAGCCGATCAACTATCCCACCGTGCCCAAGGGGACCGAGCGCCTGCGCTTCACTCCGTCGCCCGATCATGATGATGCGATGATCGACAAGCTGGTCGATGCGATGGACAAGCTGTGGTCCCACTGTAACGTCGCGCGTCGTCCGGTCGCGGCGTGACGGCTGACGCTGACCTCGGCGAGATCATCGTCGAGTTCGTCCGCAACGGCCCCTATGTGAAATGCTCCGCCGTCCACACGGCCACGGGCGTGGAGGTCTCCGCCATAGGCCCCGCCGCCGAGCCGCGCGCGGTCGAACGCGTGGCGATCGCCAAGCTGAAGCGTGCGCTGACGACGCGCCGCTGACCTTTGCCGTCAGACCGTCTGACGGCGGCGATGCAGGCTCAGAGCCGCCCCGCCGGCCAGCAAGACGCCCAGCAGGATCATCGCCCATTCCGACAGGGTCGGCACCGGCGCGGGCGGCGAGGGCGGGGTGAGCGACATGGTCACTGCGCCCGCCTGGGCCTGGGAAGCGCCTTCAGCCGGGGCGGCCGTCGTATTAATGCACCCGGCGCCCGGCGTGTTGGTGGGGGCGTTGCTGACGGCGCCGCGCGCCGTGCATCGGGCGTTGTTATCGACCGAAATCGCCGGATGGACCGAGCTGAAATAAATCGTCGAGACACGCGTGTTGAGATCGTTTGACGGCGTGGCGGAGAAAAGGAACGGCGCGCCATTCGTCCGGTCGAACTTGAACTCAAAGGCCGTGATGACGCCGCTGGCGTCGGTGCTGACGTTGGCGAAGTTGATGACCATCTTCGGATCAGGGATGCCCGCGGTCAGCAGGGTGTAGGTGTTTTGGCCGTCGCTGATCTCGAAATCGTCGATCATATGACCGACGTCATCGGTCTGAACATTGAGGTCGGGGTCCAGCGGACCGAAGAAGGTGATCGTCCCGCTCAGGCGCTGGCCCGCGACATAGGCCTTGCACACCCCCACCGGGCATGCCGTGGAGTTGGTGATCGCGGTGTAGGGCTCGCTCTGGATGTAATAGGTTACCGGGGCCGCAGCCGCCTGGGTCGCCATAAGGCAAAGGGCCGCAACGGCGTACCCCATCAACTTTTTCATCGTGATTCATTCCCCGCCAGTTGTTGGGATGATAGCGGTTCGCAATGTTTCGCGCACGTGTTTTCGAACGATGTTTTCCCTTGGGCTGATCGGTCGCAGCGGCCACTAGATGTTGTGGCTTCTGGCAGGGCGGCCTAGAAGGGAGCGCCGTTTCAGCCTTCAGCCTCCGGGATGCCTCCAGTGACCGCCTTCACGCACGATTCCTATTTCACCAAGAGCCTCGCCGATGCTGATCCGGCGATCTTCAAGGGCATCCAGGGCGAGCTCGGTCGCCAGAAGGAGCAGATCGAGCTGATCGCTTCGGAAAACATCGTCTCTCAGGCGGTGCTGGACGCGCAAGGCTCGGTCCTGACCAACAAATACGCTGAGGGCTATCCCGGCCGTCGCTATTACGGCGGCTGCGAGTTCGTCGACATCACCGAAGACCTGGCCCGCGAGCGCGCCAAGGAACTGTTCGGCGCCGCCTATGTGAACGTCCAGCCCCACTCGGGCGCTCAAGCTAACCAGGCCGTCTTCTTCTCCCTGCTGCAGCCGGGCGACACCTTCCTGGGCATGGACCTGGCCTGCGGCGGCCACCTGACTCACGGCTCGCCCGCCAACCAGTCGGGCAAGTGGTTCCGCCCCGTCACCTACAAGGTGAACGAAGACGACCATCTGATTGATTATGATCACGTCGCCGAAATGGCGCAGAAGGAAAAGCCGAAGCTGATTCTGGCGGGCGCCTCGGCCTACAGCCGCCACATCGACTTCAAGCGTTTCCGCGAGATCGCCGACAGCGTCGGCGCCTATCTGATGGTCGACATGGCTCACTATGCAGGCCTGATCGCCGGCGGCGCCTATCCCGACCCGATGCCCCACGCCCACGTCGTCACCACCACGACCCACAAGACCCTGCGCGGCCCGCGCGGCGGCATGATCCTGTCCAACGACCTGGATCTGGGCAAGAAGATCAACTCGGCCGTCTTCCCCGGCCTGCAGGGCGGCCCGCTGGAGCACGTCATCGCCGCCAAGGCCGTGGCCTTCGGCGAGGCGCTGAAGCCCGAGTTCAAGCTCTACGCCCAGCAGGTGGTCAAGAACGCCCAGGCCCTGGCGGCCGTTCTGGTCGAGCGCGGCCTGGCCATCGTCTCGGGCGGCACCGACAGCCACCTGATGCTGGTCGACCTGCGTCCCAAGGGCGTGACCGGCAAGGCCACCGAGCATGAGCTCGAGAAGGCGCTGATGACCTGCAACAAGAACGGCGTGCCGTTCGACACCGCGCCCTTCACCGTCACCTCGGGCGTCCGTCTGGGCACCCCGGCGGGCACCACGCGCGGCTTCGGCGAGGAAGAGTTCAAGCAGATCGGCCACTGGATCGCCGACGTCGTGTCGTCGATGAACGGCGGCGATGAAGCCGATCCGGCCGTCGTCGCGGGCGTGGCGGCTCAGGTGCGCGAACTGACCGCGCGCTTCCCGATCTATCGCTAAGAGGTCCATCGGATGAAGTGCCCCTTCTGCGGAAACGCCGACACCCAGGTAAAGGACAGCCGCCCGTCTGACGACGGCGCGGCCATCCGCCGCCGTCGGTCCTGCCCGCAGTGCAACGGGCGCTTCACCACCTTCGAGCGGGTGCAGCTGCGCGAACTGGTCATCCTGAAACGGAACGGCCGCCGCACCCCCTTCGACCGCGACAAGCTGGAACGCTCGCTGGGCATCGCCCTGCGCAAACGCCCGGTGCAGCCGGATCAGGTCGAGCTTCTGGTCAGCCGCATCGTGCGCCAACTGGAAAGCCTGGGCGAGACCGAGATCCCCTCGCACATCGTCGGCGACTTCATCATGAAGGCGCTGAAGTCGGTCGATGAGGTCGCCTACGTCCGCTACGCGTCTGTCTACAAGGACTTCCGCCACACCAGCGACTTCGCCAAATTCCTCGGCGACGAGGGTTTCGACGAGACCAAGTCCGGCCAGGACTGATGCGCCCGCGCGTCACCCTCAAGCTGGCCACGTCGCTGGACGGCCGCATCGCCACGGCCACGGGCGAAAGCCAGTGGATCACCGGGCCCGAAGCCCGTCTGCAAGGCCACCGCCTGCGCGCGACGCATGACGCCATCCTGGTCGGCGTCGAGACCGTGCTCGCCGACGATCCCGAACTGACTGTCCGTCTTCCTTCTCCACTCGGGGGAGAAGGTGGCTCGCGTAGCGAGACGGATGAGGGGCATGTGTCATCACGCAAAACGGCTGAAGTCGGGGGCGCGTCCGGCGTCCCCCTCATCCGAGCGGCTCCGCCGCCCACCTTCTCCCCCGAGGGGAGAAGGAATCCGTTGAGGGTCGTGCTCGACAGTCGTCTGCGGACCCCTGCGAATGCCAAGGTCGCCTCCGGCAACGCCCTGATCCTCACGACCGCCACGGCCCACGCCATTGGCCACGCCGACGTCATCACCGTCGCCGCAGATGACGGCCGCCCCGCCATTTCCGCCGTCCTCGACGCCCTGTCCGCCCGCGCCATCACCTCCGTCCTGATCGAAGGCGGTGGCCGGGTCGCCGCCTCCTTCATCCAGGCGGGCGCAGTCGACGCCATCGAGTGGTTCCGCGCCCCGATCCTGCTGGGCGGGGAGGGCAGGCCCTGCGTCGCCTCCCTGGCGCTTGCAAAGCTGGCCGACGCCCCCAAGTTCCGTCGTCTGGGCGTCGAGCCTGTCGGAGACGACCTGTGGGAACGCTACGCCCGGGTCTGACGCCTCCGCAGGCGCGATTTCAGACGAATTAGACTAATTAGACTCTGTTTTTTGGGTCCGAAGGGACCGGAGCTTTCATGTTCACCGGCATCGTCACCGACATCGGCCGCGTTCGCAGCGTCCGTGAAACCAACCGCGACCGTCGCTATGAGGTCGAGACCGTGTGGGACACGGCGACCATCGACCTGGGCGCCTCCATCAGCCACGCGGGCTGCTGCCTGACTGTTACAGAGAAGGGGGAGGGCTGGTTCGCGGTCGAGGTCTCGGGCGAGACCCTGTCCAAGACCAAGCTGGGCGACTGGAGCGAGAACACCCGCGTCAACCTGGAGCGCGCGGTGAAACTCGGCGACGAACTGGGCGGCCATATCGTCTCGGGCCATGTCGATGGTCTGGGTGAGGTCGTGTCCATCACGCCCGAGGGCGGATCGCACCGCATCGTGATCGATGCGCCCGCGCCCCTGCACAGATTCATCGCCCCAAAGGGCTCAATCACGGTCGATGGGGTTTCCCTGACGGTGAATGGGGTGCATGAGCGCCGCTTCGACGTGAACATCATCCCGCACACGTGGGATGCGACCACCCTCGGCGGCCTGAAGGTCGGCGAAAAGGTCAATCTGGAGATCGACATGCTGGCGCGTTACCTCGCGCGGTGGCAGGAGACCGCATGATGAAACTGGCCGTCCACAATACCGACAGCCCGATCAGCTCGATCGAGGACATTATCGAGGACGCCCGCAACGGCCGCCCCTACATCCTGGTGGACGCCGAGGACCGCGAGAACGAGGGCGACATCGTCATTCCGGCCCAGTTCGCCACGCCGGAACAGATCAACTTCATGATCCGCTATGCGCGCGGCCTGGTGTGCCTGGCCATGACGGCCGAGCGCGCCAAGCAGTTGCGCCTGCCGCCGATGGCCGCCGAGAACCGCGAGAGCATGGGCACGGCTTTCACCATCTCGATCGAGGCCAAGGAAGGCGTCACGACCGGCATTTCGGCCGCTGACCGCGCTCACACGGTCCAGGTGGCCGCCGACCCGTCGCGCACCGCCGACGACATCGTCTCGCCGGGACACATCTTCCCGCTGGTCGCGCGCGACGGCGGCGTCCTGGTGCGCACCGGCCACACCGAGGCCGCTGTGGACATCAGCCGCATGGCCGGCCTGATCCCCGCCGGGGTGATCTGCGAGATTATCAAGGACGACGGCGAGATGGCGCGGATGCCTGATCTCATCGCCTTCGCCCAGTTGCACGGGCTGAAGATAGGCACCATCGCCGACTTGATCGCCTATCGCCGCCGCACCGAGCGCTTTGTCGAGCGCGTGATGGAGACGCCGTTCCAGAGCGTCCACGGCGGCGAGTTCAAGCTGATCCTGTACCGCAACACCATCGAGGGCGCGGAGCACGTCGCCCTGGTGCGCGGCGATATCGATCCGGCCAAGCCGACTGTCGTGCGCATGCACCAGATCGACTTCGCCGCCGACCTGCTGGGCCATGTCGAGGCCCGCCAGGACTATATTCCGAAGGCGATGCAGGCGCTGGCGGCCCATGACGGCCCGGGCGTCGTCGTCTTCCTGCGCGATCCCGACCTGCATGGCCTGGCCGAACGGCTCGGCGGCGTGGCCAAGCCCGCGGCGGCGGATCGCTCGCTGAAAGCCTATGGCGTCGGGGCGCAGATTCTGCTCGACCTCGGCGTCAAAGACATGATCGTGATGAGTTCGACGCGACCCAATCCGACGGCGCTTGAAGGCTATGGCCTGCGCATCGTCGGCTGGCGCGACATGGACGGAGAAGACCAATCTTGAACGACCCCACTCGCGTCCTCATCGTTGAGGCGCGCTTCTACGACGAACTGGCCGACGCCCTTCTGGAAGGGGCGAAGGACGCCCTGCGCGCGCAAGGCGTACAGTATGACGTCGTGACCGTGCCCGGCGCTCTGGAAGTGCCGACCGTGATCGCCATGGCCGAGGAGGCCGGGCGCTATCCGACCGCGCCGCGCTACGACGGCTATGTCGCCTTGGGCTGCGTGATCCGCGGCGAGACCTACCACTTCGAGATCGTCTCGGATCAGTCGGCCGCCGGCATCCGCAACCTGGGCCTCAAGGGCGTGGCTATCGGCAACGGCATCCTGACGACCGAGGACGAGGAGCAGGCCTGGGCCCGCGCCCGCCTCAGCGAGGGCGACAAGGGCGGCTTCGCCGCCCGCGCCTGCCTGGACCTGATCTCTATCCGTAAACGCCTGCGTGGGGGCCTGGCCTCGTGACCGAACCGACCAGCGCCCCGGCGACCGTCGCCGAAGTCATGGCTCAACTGGCCGAGGCTGAAAAAGCCCGCGCCGAGCCGCAGCTGACCAGCCGCCAACGCCGCGCCCGGACGGTCGCCCGTCTGGCCGCCGTTCAGGCCCTGTATCAGATGGAGCTGGCGGGCGAGGGCGTCGACAGCGTCGTGCGCGAGTTCCGCAATCACCGCTTCGACGCCGACATCGACGGCGCCCCTCTGGCCGAGGCTGACGAGGACTGGTTCTCCGAGATCGTCCACGGCGTGGTCGAGGATCAGCGCGGCATCGATGAGGCGATCAAGGCGCGCTTGGCCTCCAACTGGCGGCTGGAGCGTCTGGACGCCACGCTGCGGGCTCTGCTGCGCTGCGGCGCGTGGGAGCTGAAGCACAAGCCGGACGTGCCGCGTGAAATCGTCATCGACGAGTACGTCGAACTGGCCAAGGCCTTCTTCGACGACGCGGAGGCGAAGTTCGTGAACGCGGCGCTGGACGGCGTGGCGCGCGATGCCCGCGATTGACGTCGCGGGTGAATTCGAGACCATCCAGCGGCTGTTGAAGCCGCTGGCGCACCCGGAATGGGCGAGGGGGCTGGCCGACGACGTGGCCGCGCTGCCCTCGCGACCGGGACACGACCTGGTTCTGACCAAGGACGCGATCGTCGAGGGCGTCCACTTCCTGCCCGACGACCCGCTGGACACGGTGGCGCAGAAGCTTTTGCGCGTGAACCTGTCCGATCTGGCGGCCAAGGGCGCCGAGCCCTTCGGCTACCTGTTGGCCTGTCATTGGTCAGAGCGCTGCGGCTGGCCCGAGCGCGAGGCTTTCGTCGCCGGGCTGCGGCGCGATCAGGCTATTTTCGACATCTTCCTGCTGGGCGGCGACACGGTGAAGACGCCGGGCCCGGCCAGTTTCTCCGCGACGATGATGGGCTGGGCGCCGTCAGGCGCGGCGGTCAGCCGGGCGGGCGCGCGGCCCGGCGATCTGGTCTTCGTCACCGGAACCATCGGCGACGGCTGGCTGGGCCTTCAGGCCGCCCAGGCGACCCTGACGCTGGAGCCCGAACGCATGGACGCGCTGGAGGCCGCCTATCGCACTCCCATGCCGCGCGTGGAGTTCGCGCCCGTCGTTCTGGGCCTCGCCACGGCCAGCGCCGACGTGTCCGACGGTCTTCTGGCCGACGCCGCCCACATCGCCGAAGCCAGCGGCGTGCGACTCGAGATCGACCTGGAGGTCCTGCCGATGTCAGCGGCGGCCCAGGCCTGGTTCGAGGGGCGTGTCGACCCTCAGGCGGCGCTGGAGCTGCTGGCCAGCGGCGGCGACGACTATGAGATCCTGCTGACCGTCCCGGCGGGCGCCGAGAACGCATTGCGCCGCGAGGCCGAGCGCCGCCACCTGCGCCTGACTTGCATCGGTCGCGTGACCGAGGGCAGGGGGCTGTCGCCTCGCTATCTGGGCCAGGCCATCACCCCGACCCGCACCGGCTGGACCCACGGCTGAGCGCAACGGAATCCTAACGGGGAAGAGCCAGTCTGAGTTGATGAACCGCCGCTCCCTGATCCTCGCCCTCGCCGGCGCCGCCCTGTCGGGACCGGCGCTCGCCTCGCCCTCAGCGGAAACGCCCGCCCAGCCCGCGAGCTTCAACCTGACCGGCGTGGGCCTGCCGATCATCGTGGGCGGCCGCGTCCGCAACTACGTCTTTGCAGAACTGAGACTGCATCTGGGCGAGGGCCAAACCCTGGACGCGGTAAGGGCCAAGGAGCCCTACCTGCGCGACGCCCTTGTCCGCGCCGGCCACCCGACGCCCTTCGTCCTCGCCGACGACTGGAATCAGTTGGACGCGGCCGCGCTGAGCGCCAGCCTGATCCGCTCGGCCGATAGCCTGATCGGCAAGGGGGCGATCGCCCGTGTCGAGGTCGTCAGCCAAGCCGCGCGCCGCCGCACGACTGTGCGCGCCCTCTAAAAGAGCGCTGTTGCGCCACGGCTCTGCTTTTGGCACGATTTAGCCGCAATTCCCGAGGGGCGTGAATTTACGTCTGTAAGCGCACGGGGGGACCGGAAGGCGGCCGAGAGGCGACAACGCCCGTAGCGCAGCCCATGGATCCGCGCGTCTAGTTGCATAGGGCTTGGAAACGCCATGAGGTCATATCTTTGGCTGGTCATCGCGGCCGGCGCTTTGGGGGTGCTTTACGGAGCCGTCCAGACCGCCGCCCTGATGAAGGCCGACAGTGGTAATGAACGGATGCGTGAGATCGCCGCGGCGATTCAGGAAGGGGCATCCGCCTATCTGAAGCGTCAGTACACAACGATTGGCATTGTAGGGGTCGTGATCTTGGTCGCGGCCTTTTTTCTTATCGGGATCTGGGCGGCGCTCGGCTTCCTGATCGGCGCCGTCCTGTCGGGCGCGGCGGGCTATGCGGGGATGCTGATCTCCGTGCGCGCCAACGTCCGCACGGCCCAGGCCGCATCGCAGAGCCTGTCCAAAGGACTAGACCTGGCCTTCCGCTCCGGCGCCATCACCGGCATGTTCGTGGCGGGCGGCGCTCTTCTGGGCGTGTCCGGCTACTACGCCTTCATGACCCAGGGAATGGGCCACGCCTCTACCAGCCGCGAGGTCATCGACGGCCTTGTGGCGCTGGGCTTCGGCGCCTCGCTGATTTCCATCTTCGCGCGACTGGGCGGCGGCATCTTCACCAAAGGGGCCGACGTCGGCGGCGACATGGTCGGCAAGGTCGAGGCCGGCATCCCTGAGGACGACCCCCGCAACGCCGCCACCATCGCGGACAATGTGGGCGACAACGTCGGCGACTGCGCCGGCATGGCCGCCGACCTGTTCGAAACCTATGCCGTCACCACGGTGGCGACCATGGTGCTGGCGGCCATCTTCTTCCGCAACCAGCCCTATGTCGACGTGCTGATGCTGCTGCCGCTGGCGATCTGCGGCGTCTGCATCGTGACGTCGATCATCGGCACCTTCTTCGTCCGTCTGGGCAAGAGCGGCAACATCATGGGAGCCCTGTATCAGGGCCTGATCGTCACCGGCGTGCTGTCGCTGGGCGCGGTCTGGTGGGTGATCAATCAGCTTCTACCGGGGGCGGTCGAAACCTCAGGCGGGCTGCTGATCCAGCCGATGAACCTGTTCTGGGCGGGCGTCGTCGGCCTGCTGGTTACGGCGGCCATCGTGGTCATCACCGAATACTATACCGGCACGGGCTTCCGGCCGGTGAAGTCGGTGGCCAACGCCTCGGTCTCGGGGCACGGCACAAACGTGATCCAGGGTCTGGCCATGTCGCTGGAGTCCACGGCGCTTCCGGCCCTGACCATCATCGTCGGCATCGTCGCGGCCTTCCAATTGGCAGGCCTGTTCGGCATCGCCATCGCCACCACCACCATGCTGGGCGTGGCGGGGATGATCGTGGCGCTGGACGCCTTCGGTCCGGTCACGGATAACGCAGGCGGCATCGCCGAGATGGCGGGCCTGCCGCCGGAAGTCCGTGTCTCGACCGACGCCCTGGACGCCGTGGGCAACACCACCAAGGCCGTGACCAAGGGCTACGCCATCGGTTCGGCGGGGCTTGGGGCGCTGGTCCTGTTCGCCGCCTATGTGGAGGACCTCAAGTTCTTCGCGGCCGAGGCGCAGCCGGGCAGCTTCTTCCACGGCCTGGGCGCGGTCGCCTTCGACCTGTCCAACCCCTATGTCGTGGTCGGCCTGCTGTTCGGAGGGCTGCTGCCCTTCCTGTTCGGCGGTCTGTCGATGACGGCCGTGGGTCGCGCGGCCGAGGCCGTGGTGGCCGAGGTCAGGCGTCAGTTCCGCGAGAACCCCGGAATCATGACGTTCGAGACCAAGCCGGAATACGGACGGGCGGTCGACATCCTGACCAGCGCGGCTATCCGCGAGATGATCATGCCGTCCCTGCTGCCGGTTCTGTCGCCAATCATCCTGTTCGTCGTCATCCTGTTCATACAGCCGGACAAGGCCAACGCCTTCGCCGCCCTGGGGGCCATGCTCATGGGGGTGATCGTGACGGGCCTGTTCGTCGCCATTTCCATGACCTCGGGCGGCGGCGCCTGGGACAACGCCAAGAAGGTGATCGAGGAAGGCTTCACTGACAAAAACGGCGTGGTCCACGGCAAGGGCTCGGAAGCGCACAAGGCCGCCGTCACCGGCGACACTGTGGGGGATCCCTACAAGGACACCTCCGGCCCGGCGGTGAACCCGATGATCAAGATCACCAACATCGTGGCGCTGCTGCTGCTGGCGGTGCTGGCGAGCGGCAAGATCGTCTGACAGCGCTCAGCTGGAACTGAAAACGCCCCGGAGAGCGATCTCCGGGGCGTTATCTTTTTTTGCGCCCTATGCTCGTGACGCGGTTGCTCGCGGCTTTAGGGCGACTGTATGTGCTGTGGCCGTTAGTCCGGGCGGCGCTGGCCAGGAACGTCGTCCTCGGTGCGCGGCAGTTGGCCGCGGCCGACGTTGCCGAGCAGTTGCTCAAGGATGGTCAGCTGGCGGCCGCGCGTCGGGGTCTCGCGGCTTTCCATGGCGATCTGGCGGCCGTCTTCCAGGCCCAGATTGCGCACCGTGGCGACCTTGCCGTCCGCCTCGTTGAAGGTGATCTCCGTCACCGTACGCTGCGACACCTTCGGCTTGTTGTAGGTGTAGCGCTGGGTCGTCTGGGTCAGATAGTACCAGACGTTCTCCGCCTCAAAGGTCGAGGCGGTGGAGGGCGTGCCCAGCTTTGTCAGCACGGTCTCCCGCGTGTCGACGCCAGCCTCGATATCCTGAGGTTTGACGTCCACGGCCTGAAAGCCCTGGGTGGCGACGACTGGCGCGCAGGCGCCGGCGGCGGCGGCGAGCGAGGCGGCGATGATGAGCGACGTAAAACGGGGCATCGGCGATGGGCCTCAAGAAATAAGGTCTTTGACCTAACCGTCGCTGCGTCCTAGTGCAACGGCGCGGCGGAAAAGGGGCCGTGAAATCCTATGTTCAAGACACTCTTCAAGCGCCAGACGCAAGATCGCCATGTCCAGGCCTTGTACGCCCTGGCCGTCGATCAGGCCCGCCAGCCTGATTTTTACACGCGCCTGGGCGTTGCGGACCGCATCGACGCGCGTTTCGAACTCTACACCCTGCATGTGCTGCTGCTGTTCGTGCGGCTGAAGCAGGACGGAGAGCGTGGCGCTGACCTGTCTCAGAGGCTGTTCGACGCCTATGTGTCGGCGCTGGACAACGTGCTGCGCGAACTGGGCGTGGGCGATGTCTCGGTGGGCAAGAAGATGCGCAAGTTGGGCGAAGCCCTCTATGGCCGCATGAGCGCCTATGAAAAGGCGCTGAGGGCAGGGGATCACGAGGGCCTTCAGGCCTCGATCGCCCGCAATGTCTTTGAGAGCGAAGACGCCGCCGCTGGCGCGGCCCTGGCGCGCTACACCATCGATTCGCATGAAAGGCTGGCCCGACAGCCGTCGGCCGCCGTGGAAAAGGCGCCGGACTGGGCGATGATCGTCGCATGACCCTTCCTGCTCTTCCCTATAGCGAACCTATCCGCCTGCATCAGGTCGGCGTATCCCTGAGCCGCCGGCTGGAACCGGACGACGCAGCGCGCGCGCGAATCGCGCGGGCCTTGAGCCTGAAATCGCTCGACCGATTCGTCGCCGACATGGAGATCGTCCCCACCGTGTCGGGTTGGCGCATGGACGGCCGGGTCCAGGCCGAGGCCGTTCAGGCGTGTGTCCTGACGCTGGAGCCGCTGCCTGTCGCCATTGATGAGACGTTCTCGATCAACCTGACCGAAACGGCGCCCGAGATTCAAGCCAACGAGGAAGGCGAGATCGATCTGGAGCTGGACGACGACTCGGCCGACGTGGTGGAAAATGGTCAGATCGACCTGGGCCAGTACGCGGTCGAGCAACTGGCCCTGCATCTGGATCCCTACCCCCGCAAGGAAGGCGCGGTGTTCCAACAGCCGCCGGAGCCCGGAGAAATCTCGCCCTTCGGCGTGCTCAAGGCGCTGAAGCCAAACGGGCAAACCGACAAGAGTTGACCTAAGGTCGCTCAAGCCTCATCCACGGTGCGACATTTTCGTCCGCTCGCCTTAAACTGATGCGCCGCGGCAAGACGGCGACGGAGTCGATTTTCACTTGGCATCACCGATACTGATCTCGCTCGACGCCATGGGCGGGGACCATGGGCCTTCCGTCGTGGTGGGGGGCGTAAAGGCTTACATCGACCGTTACGGCGGCGAAGGCGTTCGTTTTCAACTGCATGGCGACGAGACGGCGATCCGCGCCGAGGTCGCGCGTAATGGCCTGCCGGCGGATGTCTGCGAAATCCGCCACACGGACAAGGTCGTGGGCATGGACGAAAAGCCCGCCCAGGCCATGCGCCGGGGCAAGGGCTCCAGCCTGTGGAACGCCATTGAGGCGGTCAAGCTCGGCGAGGCGCAGGCCGCCGTGTCGGCCGGCAACACCGGCGCTTTGATGGCTATCTCGAAGCTGCTGCTGCGTATGGCGGTGGATGGGCTGGAGCGGCCCGCCATTGTCGCCAGCTGGCCGACGAAACGCGGCTTTACCGCCGTGCTGGACGTCGGCGCCAACATCGGCAGCGATGCGCGTCAGCTGGTCGAGTTCGCCATCATGGGCGAGGCTTTCCAGTCGGCCGTCCACGGCGTGGAGAAGCCTACCGTCGGCATTCTGAATGTCGGCTCCGAAGACATGAAGGGTCATGAAGAGGTTCGCGAGGCCCATGCCGTCCTGCGCACCGATGCGGTGCCTGTGAACTACACCGGCTTTGTCGAGGGCCACGATATCGCCGCCGGCACGGTGGACGTGGTGGTGACCGACGGCTTCACCGGCAATGTGGCCTTGAAGACTGCCGAAGGCACGGCCCGGTTCATTTCGGGCCTGCTGAAAGAGGCTTTGACCTCGGGCCCGATGGCCAAGATGGGCGCCTTGATCGCCATGCCCGCGCTGAAGAAGATGGCGCGCCGGATCGATCCCAGCAGCGTCAACGGCGGCCCCCTGCTGGGCCTGAACGGCATCGTGGTGAAGAGCCACGGCGGCGCCACGGCCGAGGGTTATGGAAACGCCATCCGTGTGGCTGTCGATCTGGCCCGGAGTGACTATCTGACCAAGGTTAGCGCCAATTTTGCGCGTCTGTCGGCCGTTCTGGATACGGCTGAGGCCGCGTCCGACAAAGAGCAAACGGGAGAGATCCAGTCGTGAGCGTCATCCGCAGCGTCGTCACCGGGGTCGGCTCCTTCCTGCCCGAACAAGTCGTCACCAACGCCGATCTGACCAAGATCGTCGACACCTCCGACGAGTGGATCATCGAGCGCACCGGTATTCGCCAGCGCCACAAGGCCCGTGACGATGAGCCGACCAGCGATCTGGCGCTCAAGGCCGCCGAGCGCGCCCTGGCTGACGCGGGCAAGACGGCGGCGGACGTCGATCTGATCATCGTCGCCACGACCACCCCGGACCAGACCTTCCCCGCCACGGCCGCCATCGTCCAGCGCAAGCTGGGCGCCCCGGTCGGCATCGCCTTCGACGTTCAGGCGGTTTGCTCAGGGTTCGTCTACGCCATGAGCATCGCCGACGGCTTCGTCGCGCGCGGCCAGGCCAAATGCGCCCTGGTCATCGGCGCCGAGGAAATGACCCGGCTGATGGACTGGACGGACCGCACCACCTGCGTCCTGTTCGGCGACGGCGCCGGCGCCTTCGTGCTGGAGCCCGGCGAAGGGCAGGGGACCAAGGATGATCGCGGCGTGCTGGGCTTCGCCCTGCGCTGCGAGGGCGCCAAGTCCGACATGCTCTACGTCGATGGCGGTCCCGCCACGACCGGAACGGTCGGCCACCTGCGGATGCTGGGCAATCAGGTGTTCCGCCACGCCGTGGTCAACATCGCCGAGGCGATCACCGCTGCCGCCGAAGTTGCGGGAGTCGATATCCCCGAGATCGACTGGTTCGTGCCGCACCAGGCCAATCAGCGGATCATCAAGGGCGTCGGCGACCGCCTCGGCCTGGACGAGGACAAGGTCATCTCGACCGTGGCCATGCACGCCAACACCTCGGCCGCCTCCATCCCGCTGGCGATGGACGTCGCCATCAAGGACGGACGCATCAAGAAGGGCGATCTGGTGCTGGTCGAAGCCATGGGCGGCGGCCTGACGTGGGGCGCCTGCGCCTTCAGATTCTAGATTTTCATTGAGGGCTTTGATTTTCATTCATTTTGCCCTTCAATGCCCCGCCATTGGAAAGCGGGGAGATGCCAGTGTCCCAGACCCTTACTCGGGCTGATCTGTGCGAGGCCGTTCACGAAGAGGTCGGCCTATCGCGCCAGGAATGTTCCGGCATGGTCGAACGGACGCTTGAACTGATCGTCGAGTCGCTTGAACGCGGCGAGACGGTCAAACTGTCTGGCTTCGGCGTCTTCCAGGTGCGCGAAAAGCGCGCGCGCATGGGACGCAACCCCAAGACCGGCGAACCCGCCGCCATCAACCCCCGTCGCGTCATCAGCTTCCGGGCCTCTCAGATCATGAAGGGCCGAGTGCACGACGCCGTCGTAGAGACCTGAGTTCATTGGCCAAAAGCCCTAGCGCCTTCCGCACGATCTCCGAAGCCGCCGAAGAAGTCGGCGCGCCTCAGCATGTTCTGCGCTTCTGGGAGACGAAGTTCGATTTCATCGTCCCGGTGAAGCGGGCGGGCGGACGGCGTTTCTATCGCCCGGATGATGTGATGGTGCTGAAGGCCGTTCGACGTTTGCTGCATGACGAGGGCCTGACCATTCGCGGCGTCCAGCGCCTGGTGAAGGATCAGGGCCTGGCGCGCGTGGCCGCCTATGGCGACCCTACCGCAACGCTGGAAATCGATTCGGGTCTTTCACCTGCGCTTGAGGCCTCGGCTGTTTCGCCAGCACGGGATCATGACCGCTTGAGGCGCGTTTTAACCGAGCTGGAAGCGGCGCATGCGCGGCTTGAGGCGGTTCTGCGCCGATAGGGCGGAAGTTGTTGTCGATAATGCGTTTTAGGGTTTGCGGAGCGGCAAACCCCCGTCTATACGGAGCGCCTTCGGAGCGTGGCGCAGCCTGGTAGCGCACTTGACTGGGGGTCAAGGGGTCGCAGGTTCGAATCCTGTCGCTCCGACCATTTCAGGTTTTGGCCTGATCTGTGGATTTACGGGCGGTCTCGCATCAGCGGGGCCGCCCGTTCCGCATGTACTCTTCACAGAGGCGAGCGTTTACATCGCCAGTGGCCGATAAAAGCCGCCGGTTGGCATCTGCCTAGGGGCGCAAGATCCATAAAGGGTGACCAGATCTGCATGACCGCCGGATCATGGCGTCCTGCAACTTGGAGCGCCCGCCTCCAGGGTAAGGCGTCGGCGTTCACCGACTGGCGGGAATAATGGACCGCCGAGTTGATCCGTTCGATCCCACCTCGCGTAAATCGGCTGCTGTCCAGCAAGGCAGCTCGTTTTTCGTGCCAACGAGATGTCACGTTGGCTCGTCCGTGACGTGCGACCGTCGCCTCGCGTCGTCGGCGTCTAGAAAGAGGGATGAAGAATGTTCAGGACGATTTTGCTCTCGAGTGTTGTCGCGCTTTCCGCCGCGGGCGCGGCTCAGGCTCAAACCGCGCCGGGCCGCTGGACGGTCAGCCTGGAAGCCGGCGCCGAGTTCCCGACCGGGGGCGACGTGCATGGCGGGGCGACCGCAGCGGTGCCGGATCTCGGCCCCCTCAATCCCGCTCTGGCCGGGGTGAACGCTGAACTGCGCATCCAGTCGCGCAGCTTCGACGATATCTACGGAGAGGGCATGAACCTGGGCGCCGAGTTCGCCTATGGCATGAGCAACAACGCCGAGGTCTTTGGATCGGTGCGCTACATGCAGGCTGACGAGGGCCGTGTGCAGGTGGGCGGCGCCTTCGTGCCGGCCCTGGCCACGACCCTGCCGGTGTACGGGACCTTCGGCGAATACAAGGCCTATGCCCTGGAAGCGGGCTACCGCCAGTATTTCGGCGCGGGCGCGCTCAAGCCCTACGTCGCCGGCCGTCTGGGCGCGGTCTTCACTGACAAGATCAACGCCACGTTCGAGATCCCGGACGCCGCCATCACCATCGCTGACGCGCCCTTCTACGACAGCTCCACCAGCTTCACGGCGGGTCTGGACGTCGGTCTGTCCTACGCCTTCAACGACCGGGCGTCGGTGCAGGCCGAGACGGGCGTTCGCTATATCTCCAGCCTGAGCGACGACGACAGCGCCATCGGCGGTCTGGGGCTAGCGTCGATCAACGGCGTCGGCGACCGCACCTATGTGCCCGTGACCCTGCGAGCCAAGTTCGCCTTCTGAGTCCAGGCCCCGGGGTCGACAACCGGCTCCGGGGCTTTCCCCTCAGGCGAAAAGCCGCCTGTCGCGCGGCGCCCACAGGCTTGCCGATCCATGGCGACCGCCGCAGGATCGTTTCGTCGCGGATCGCGACCCTCAGAGATCCTTCATGCGGCCCAATCGAAAACAACTCATCGTCCTCGCCGTGACCGTCCTGGTAGGACTGGCCGTGACCGCGGCCATTCTGTTGCGTCGCCCGCCCGAGGCGGCGGTGGCGACGGTCAAGCCGCAGACGGTGGAGCTTGGCCTCTCGGTGGTGGGGCGGGCGCGGCCTATGGATCTGGTCCAGGTGGCGTCGCCCAATCCGGGGCAGGTGGTGCGCCTGATGCATGACGACGGCGACCGCGTTGCGGCCGGCGACCCGCTGGCCGTCATCCTCGCCTCCGTCGAGCAGGCCCAGACCGAGGCCGATCTGGCGCGTGAACGCGCCGCCCGCGCCGAGGCCGCCGACGCACGCCTGAAATACGAGCGCACCCGAACGCTGAACGAGCGGGGCTTCGCCGCGCCGGCGGCGCTGGACGCTGCGCGAACCGCACTGCAGGCGGCCGAGGCCAATGTCGCAGCGGCCGCCGCCGCCGTGCGCGCCTCCGCCGAACGCGCGCGAGAGTTCACCATTCGCGCGCCAATGAGCGGGATCGTGTTGGTGCGGCCCATCGACAACGGCCAGGTGGTGGCCGCCGGCGAGACCCTGTTCGAACTGGGATCGGCGACAGGCGTCGAAATCCGCGCCGAGGTCGAGGAGGCCTACGCCGACGCCATCCGTCCAGGCATGATCGCCCGCGCGTCCCTGTCCGGGACCTCCACGATCTTCGCCGCCCGCGTGACCGAGGTCTCGCCGCAGGTTGACGCGGCCACGGGCGGCCGGCTGGTGAAGCTGGCGCCCGAAGCGGGCCCGTCCCTGTCGCCCGGACGTTCAATCGACGTGACCATCGTCGTCGGACAGCGATCCGGCGCCATCGTGCTGCCGCGCAGCGCCGTAGTGGACGCCACCGCCGCGCCCAAGGTCTATGTGGTCGACGCCGACGACATCGTGCGCGAACGCGCGGTGGTGGTGGCGCGCTGGCCCACGGTCAACGCCCTGATCGAACGCGGCCTGGCGGCGGGCGACCGCGTGGTTCTGGACCCCGCCTCGGCCCGGGTCGGCGCCCGCGTCCGTCCCGTGGCGCCCAAGACGGACGGGTGAGGCCGTGTTCGCCTTCAAGGTCGCGCGGCGGTATCTGCTGTCCAATCCCAGCCAGACTCTGCTGCTGATCGCGGGGGTGGCGCTGGGGGTGACGGTGTTCATCTTCATAACCGCCCTGATCGCCGGCCTGGCCGTGCGGCTGACCGATCAGGTCACGGGCGACAGCGCCCATGTCAGCCTGGAGCCGCCGACGCGCGTGGCGCGGGTCCTGGCGGGGCCGGACATGCCGGTGGAATCGGTCGCCCTGGTGTCCACCTTCCAGCGCAAGCAGATCCGCGACTGGCCCATGATCGTGCAACTGCTGCGGGCCAACCCCGCCGTATCGGCCATCAGCCCGCAGATTTCGGGCAGCGCCTTCCTGGTGAAAAGCGAGGCGGTATCGCCGGTGTCGATCCTGGGCGTGGACCCGCAGGGGATCGACGCCATCTCGCAGATCACGCCCAAGATCATCAGCGGCGACGGCGATCTGGGCGCGGACGGCCTGTTGATCGGGGTGCGCATGGCCGAGGATCTGGGCCTGAGCGCAGGGCAGTCCATCCTGCTGCGGACCGACCGCGGCGTGGAGCGTCAGTTGACGGTGAAGGGCGTATTCCGCACCGGCTTGCAGAGCCTGGATGAAAGGGTGGCCTTCATGTCGCTACAGACGGCCCGCCCCTTGTTCGTCCTGCCCGAGGGGGTGACCAATATCGAGGTCAAGCTGAAGAATCCGGACGACGCCCGCGCGGTCGCGCGTTTTCTGGCCGATGCGACGGGGCTGCGCGCCACGCCCTGGCAGGAAAAGAACCTGAGCCTGGAGGACGCGCTGACGGCGCAGGGCCAGACGGGAACCCTGATCCAGATATTTTCGCTGATCTCCATCATCATCGGCGTGGCCAGCGCCCTGGTCCTGTCCGCCTATCGACGGCGCGGCGAGGTCGGCATCATGCGCGCCTTCGGCGTGCCGGGCGGCTTCATCCTGTGGGTCTTCCTGCTGCAAGGCCTGATCATCGGGCTGGTCGGCGCCCTGATCGGCTGCGCCAGCGGCTACGGCCTGTGTGTCTGGCTGCAAGGGATCGTCAAACCTGACGGAACCTCGGCCCTGCCCATCGCGCCGGAACAGGGGGGCTATGTCGCGGCCCTGGTGCTGACCACGCTCGGGGCGGTGATCGCCTCGATCCTGCCCGCCCGGTCGGCCTCCAAGGTCGATCCGCTGGAGGCGATTCAGCAATGACGCGCGTGCTGCAGGCGCGGGGGATCGAAAAGGTCTTCCGCAACGGGGAGGAAGAAACCCGTGTGCTGAAAGGCGTCGACCTGGATCTGGACCGGGGCGAGCTGGTCGCCCTTCTGGGGGCGTCGGGGTCGGGCAAGTCGACCCTGCTGTCGATCATCGGCCTGTTGCTGCGCCAGTCGGCCGGCTCCCTGTCGATCAGCGGCGAAGCCGTGGACGGCCTGTCCGAGGCCCGGCGGGCGCGCTTCCGCAACGAGCGGCTGGGCTTCGTCTTCCAGTTTCATCACCTGCTGCCCGACTTCACCGCGATGGAGAACGTCGCCTTTCCCGCCGCCGCGCCCGCCGGGGGCATTTCGCGCCAGATGCGCGACCGGGCGCGGGGCCTTCTGGCGCGGGTGGGGCTGGAAGATCGCATCGACTATCCAGCCACGCGCCTTTCGGGCGGCCAGAAGCAGCGCGTCGCCATTGCCCGCGCCCTGATGAACCAGCCGGACCTGATCATCGCCGACGAGCCCACGGGCAACCTGGATCGCGACTCGGCCGACCGCGTGCTGGACCTGATGCGCGAGGTGAACCGGGAGGAGGGGGCGACCTTCCTGATCTGCACCCATGACGAGGGCGTCGCCGCCCGCTGCACCCGCCGTCTGACGCTCAGAGACGGGCTGTTGGTCTCCAATCACTTGGTCGGACACGAGATTCGCCCCGACCTGCCTCATTCCTGACCCTGATGGCGGGGCATGCCCGCCGCTCTGATTCAAAGGACCAGACAATGACCTTTTCCCTTTCTCTTCTGGCGGCGGCCGCCTTCATCAGCGCGGCTCCGGTGCAGGACGCCCCGGCGGCGGCCAACGGCGTTCTGGTTCGTCAGGACGTGTCTCTGGACCTGGCCAACCGCCTGCTGGACGGCGTGCTGACCACCTGTCACGCCCAGGGCCGGTCGGCGGTGGCGGCGGTGGTCGACCGCAGCGGCAACCTGGTCGCCTTGCAGCGCGACGACGTCGTCGGTCCGCACAACACCCTGGCGGCGCAGCGCAAGGCCTATACGGCGCTGTCGACCAAGACCGCGACCAGCGTCCTAGCCGAACGGGCGCGCAACGACCCGACGTCTCAGAACCTCAACACCCTGGACGAACTGCTGCTTCTGGGCGGCGGGGTGCCCCTGATCGTCGACGGCCAGGTCATCGGCGCCCTGGGCGTGGCGGGGGCAGGCGGTGCGGCCGGCGACGAGGGCTGCGCCATGGCCGCCATCCGTCAGCATCTGAAATAGAAGCGTCAGGTAACGTCTCGCAGACTGGCTCCGGGCTTTGATCTTCGACGTCTAACAATTGACGATAGTCAAACCCTGTTGTCGGCTTGGGTGGGATCGTGGCTGGCAGTTCAGGACACGCGCAAGTCGCTGGTTGGTTAAACCTGCGGTTGGCCGTGATTGACGGTGAAATGTCGTTATGCCGCACAAGGTCTTTCCGCTTCATATCCTGGCGGACGCTTCCCACGCTCGCCTGGTAGTGCATCGATCAGAGCATCCCTTCCGGTTCGAGACCGCGGAGGCGCTGGACCATGTCTCGGCGCTGGCGGCCCGGCGTGCCGAGATACGATCGCACCCGCCCGGAAGCGTCCATGAAAGCGCTCAGCCCGGCCGCCATCGGGTCGGCCCCGAGGACCGCATCCGACAGGAAAAAGCTGCCTTCATGGACGAGGTGGCCGATGAAGCGGTCCGTCTTGCCGCCCGCCATGCCACGGACAAGGTCGTGATTGTCGCACCGCCGCGCTTGGCCCCAGTGTTGCGAAAAGCGATCGGCGACCGACTGGTGGTGTCGGCCGAACTCCACCGAGATCTGATCAAGGTCGCCGACCGTGATCTTGGCGCGTGGTTGTCCCCGGAGATGCTGCGTCCCGATGACTGAAGCAGGCATGGATCGGGGAAGCGCATGAGCATCAACCTCGCCTTTCACGGTGCGGCGGAATGCGTCACGGGATCCTGTGTGCTGGTGGAGAGCGGGGGCGCGCGCTTCCTCGTGGATTGCGGGATGTTCCAGGGCTCCAAATCGCTCAAGGCCCTGAACCACGAGCCCTTTCCGTTCGAAGCGGACTCGATCGACGCCGTCCTGCTGACCCATGCCCACATCGATCACTCCGGCCTGCTGCCCAAGCTGGTCAAGGCGGGCTATCGCGGCCCAATCTACGCCACACGGGCCACGCGCGATCTTTGCGAGGTGATGTTGGCCGACGCGGCCGAAATCCAGGAAGGCGACGTCGCCCACCTGAATCGCCGCAATCAGAGACGTGGCATCGGCGGGGTTGAGCCCATCTATTCAACGGCCGATGTCGCGCCGACGCTCAGACTGTTCCAGACCGTCAAGTTCGGCGAAACGATCGGTCCGCTGCCGGGAATCCAGGCTCGATGGTGGCCTGCCGGACATCTGCTGGGCGCCGCCTCAATCGAGGTTGAGCTGCATGAGGAAAAGGGCCCGGTGCGGGTGTTGTTCTCGGGCGATCTGGGGTCCGGTCATCAGCCCTTGCTGCCCACGCCGGAGGGTCCGGTCGGGGTCGATCATGTGATCCTGGAATCCACCTATGGCGACCGCGTTCGCCAGCCCCTCACGCCTGAAGAGCGCCGGGCGCTTCTGGCCAAGGAGATGCATGACGCCAAGGCGGCCGGGGGGCCGTTGCTGATGCCGAGTTTCGCCGTCGGCCGGGCGCAGGAACTGATCCTGGATCTGCTGGCGGTGATGCGCGACGAACCGGAGCTGGCGACCGAAATCTTCCTGGACTCCCCGCTGGCGATCGAAGCGACCGACGTCTTTCTGAGACGCGGATGGAATGCCGAGGCGGAAGAGAACCCGTATCTTGAGCTTCGCGACGCCGCGCGTCTTCACTATCTGATGCGGCCTCAGGAAAGCGATGGGCTGGAGCGCTTGCGCGACTGGCACATCATTCTGGCCGGCAGCGGCATGTGCGACGCGGGCCGCATCAGGCGGCACCTGAAACGATTGCTCTGGCGCCGTGAGACGACGGTTTTGATCACCGGTTTTCAAGCGGTGGGAACCCTGGGACGGGTGCTGTTGGAAGGGCGACGACTGGTCCGCATCCAGGGGGATGACGTGCGGGTCAATGCGCGCATACGCGAAATCGACGCCTATTCGGCTCATGCGGACGCCGAGGGGCTGGTGGCATGGCTCAAGAGCCGCATGCCGGTGACGGGAAAGGTCTTCCTGACCCATGGCGAGCCTGACGCGCGTTCCGGCCTGGCGTCGCGTCTCATGCAGGCGGGCGTGCAGGGCGACGCCATCGTCATGCCGCTGCTGGATTCGGCGTTCGCCCTCACGGCGGCAGGGGCCGAGCCTTTGGGCGGCGTTGGGCGGCTGATGCCTGGTGCGGCGGGTCGGCCGGACTGGCGCAACGGGCGCGCTGCGCTTCTGGGAGACATCAATGAGGCCCTGCAAGGCGCGCCTGACGACGAGGCTCGCGAGGCCCTGCTTGCAAGATTGCGCGACGTTCTGGAGGCGCCGTCCCGTCCTGATAACCCTCGCGCGCCGGCGGCTGAAAGGAGGGTCTGATGAAGCAGGTTCTGATCGTAAGCCACCCCAGGGTTCGAAGCTTCACCACGGCCATGGCGGAGGCCTACGCTGCGGCCGCCAGGGATGAAGGCGGCGAGGTGATCGTGCGCGATCTCTACCGCCAGGGTTTCGATCCCCTGCTGCACGCCGACGAACTGCCTGGCGACGAGGGCGCTCGGGCGCGTCAGGACGTGATGGCCGAACGCGCAGCCATCGGCGACGCTGACGTCTTCGCCCTGTTCTATCCGCTTTGGTTCAATGCGCCGCCGGCCATGCTCAAGGGCTACGTCGAGCGCGTGTTCGGCATGGGGTTCGGCTATTCGCGGTTCGGACTCCGCGGCAATGAGCCCCTCCTTTCAGGTCGCCGACTGGTCAGCTTCACCAGTTCCGGCGCCCCCCAGCATTGGGTGGAAAGCAGCGGCGCGTGGGACGCCATGCGCAAGCATTTCGACGATCATTTGGCGGCCGTTACCGGGCTGGAGCTCATCGGCCACCACAACATCGGCGGTGTGACGTCTGGCCTGAGGGAGGACGTCGTAGAACGGCACGCTCAAGCGGTAGCCGCGACAGCCAGGCGGATCGCTCACGGCGGTCGTTGATCCCTGTGAACGGACAGGAGGAGCTGATGGGACTGAAGCTGATCGTAGTGCTGGCGTCGGGCAGGGGGCGGGACGAACGAGCGATCAATTTCGGGGCCGAGATGGCCGTCGAACATGACGCGAAAGTCGAGATCCTGCCGGTCTACTCAGACTCGGCTGCGGATATGATCGCCCTGGGCGCGGCGGTGGGAGCGGCTCTATCCCAAACGGTTATCGATGAACTCCTGGCGGCTGAAGGAGAGGTGCAACGTCACATAGAGACGATCGCGCGCATGGGGGCCGCCAAGAGGGGCGCCGCTTTCGGCTTTGGCGTCGGCGGCTCCCGGATCTCGGTCCTGGCGCGGAAACTTCAACCAGCCTTGGCCTTGGCGCGAAGGACGGCATTGGCCGATCTGGTGGTGATCGCTCATGATCAATCCGGGGACAGCCCCATGCGTCGCCATCTGGGGGAGGTGCTGTTGAACCTGGGTGCGCCTGTTCTGGTAGCGAGGGGCGACGGCGAGGGCGGCGTCGCAGGCGCCGCCGCCATCGCCTGGGATGGGAGTCCTCAAGCCGGTCGCGCGATCCGCGCCAGCCTTCCCATACTGCAGCGGGCCAGCTCGGTTCACGTGGTGCAGTGCCCGACGGGGCTAGACTTCCAGGTCAACGATCCCGACATCGGGCGGTTAAAGGACTATCTCGACCTCTACGGCGTCGGTATCGACGACGTAGAGCTGGCGGAAGGCGACGACGAAGGGGCGGCTCTGCTGTCGCTGGCGCAAAGCCGCGGGGCCGCGCTGTTTGTGGCTGGGGCATGGGGCCGCTCGAGGGTGCGCGAGACCATCTTCGGCGGGGCGACGCGAACCTTCCTGCAGAAGGATGAAGGTCCCAGCCTGCTGTTGGCTCACTGAACGCTGCCCGATCCGGAGGCGTTCCGAGGGTGAGCGCGTTCAAGCGGAGGCCAGGCGCAGCAGCCGAAAACGCTTTATGATACTGAACTCGCGGCAGGAGGCGAAGACGACGATCTCCTCCTCCTGGAAGCGACCCAGGACGCGTGAGACGGTTTCCAGCGCCAAACCCAGATAGTCCGCCATATCCTGACGGCTCATGGGCAGGGCCGCCTGATGCGCAGGGCCGGCGCGGGCCAGATCCAGGAGGAAACTGGCGATTTTCTCCTCGGCAGAGCGACGCCCCAGCATGGCCAGGTGCTGATTGGCGCGGCTCAGTTCCTGCAGGGCGGTTTCGATGATGACCCGTTGCGTGGCCGTCTCTCGACGGATCGACCTGATCCGCGTGGGCCGAATGGCTTCCGCTGCAAAGAGGCGCTCCTCCTCCGCTTCCAATCCGAAGAGCTCGCCAGGGTAGTAGAAGCCGCCAATCTGACGACGGCCATCGGCGGAATGCCGAACGGTGCGCACCGCGCCGGACACGACGGTGTAGACGGAATGCGCTCGGTCCCCTTCGGCGTAAATCTGCTGTCCGGAACCGTAGGTGAGGGCGAGATCCAGCGTTTGCGTCCACGCCCTGACCGGCAAGGTATGAACGGGGACCGCATCGTATGGATCGTCGAGCCCAGCCGTCATCTCGAAACTCGCTAGGAGGAAAGCGAGAGTATAGTTAAATATTCGGCGTTATGCGAACACGTTTCAGCGAGCCATGAACATACCTAGGGGACTGTCGACCAATAGCGACCGGCGACGCCTCTCAAGGCTTCCACCTCGGCCAGGGTCCCAGCAGCAACCTTGGCTTCGCTGAGGCTCACTGATGGAGTCTGCTCATTCCGGTCAGCAATTGAGTTTGGTCAAAAAACCTTGGAGCGGAATGCTGCATGACTCCTGCATAATAGGAGAAATCATATGAACGGCTGCAGTCGCACTTGCGTTCGTTTCGGCGCTGGCCTTCGCCAGTCCATCCGCAGCTCAACAGGAGCCTTCCGCCACCGACACCTTCCGCGGTGGGAGCGTCGCTGCGGGCCTCGGGTTTGTGGGGCGACGGCATGCTGACTTATCAGGGCAAAACCCGTGCGTTCCAGGTTCATGGCCTTAGTGCAGCGGGCGTCGGGGCGGACACGAGGCATGGGACTGCGGAAGTCTATCACCTGCCTTGAACGGACCCGATCTTCATGTCCATGCGCCGCATTCCTAAGGATCGCCTAGCCGACTTAGGGGGTGACGATGTGGGTCTCACCGACGAGATGGCGTCGGCGCGTCGGGCCCGGTTCGGCTTCAACGATATCGTAGCGAAGGCGCCTTCCACCTGGCGGACCTTGCTCAGGGACACCGCGCGCGATCCCATGCTCTGGTTCCTCCTGACGTTGAGCCTGCTCTTTTCTGTTCTGGGAGATTATACGGAAGCAGCCGTTCTAGCCGTCGTCCTGGCGCCGATGATCGGCATGGATCTTTTTCTTCATCGTCGAACGCAGGCCTCGACTCGCTCGCTGTCGCGCCGCCTTGCCGCTCAGGCGAGCGTTGTCAGAAGCGGCGTCTCCCTTACGATCCCTGCGCGTGAAGTCGTTCCCGGGGATCTGATCGAAGTCGCAGCGGGCGCGCCTTTCCCCGCAGACGTCCTTATTCTGGCGGGCGAAGAAATCCAGGTCGACGAGTCTTCCCTGACTGGCGAAGCGTGGCCGGTCGCGAAGCGGCCCGTGGAGGGTCCGCTGCAGGGTCTTCCTTCGGCCGAGGCGGCGCATTGGGGGTTCGCCGGCACGCAGGTCCTGACCGGTCAAGCTCGCGCGCGGGTCGTCAATACAGGGTCTGATACGCTGTACGGCGAAATCGCTCGATCCGCCCGCCTAGGCGGTCACGTCCGCACGCCTCTGCAACACGCCATCGCCCGGTTGGTGGGTTTGCTGCTGGCGGCTTCTCTTGCGCTATGCGTGGCCTTGGCGGTGATCCGGCTGCTGCAAGGCCACGGATTGCTGGACGCCTTCCTCAGCGCCGCGACGCTCGCCATCGCCGCCATGCCGGAGGAGTTTCCCGTCGTCTTCACCTTCTTTCTCGGCGTCGGCGTCTACCGCATCGCTCGGCGCAAGGCGCTTGTTCGTCGTGCTGTGGCGATCGAGAACATGGGGCGGATCACCTGCATCTGTTCCGACAAGACAGGGACGCTGACGGAGGGGAGGCTGAGGCTGGCTCATAGCTATCCCGCCTCTGACCTCACGGCAGAAACCTTAGGGGTTCTCGCGGCTGCGGCAGCGCGCGCAGACAGCGCCGATCCGCTTGACGAGGCCCTGATCGCGGCGGCGGCCGGGGAGAGGTTTCAACGGTTGGCGACCTTCCCCTTCACGGCGGCTCGGCGCAGAGAGACGGCGATCGTGCGGGGCGCGAATGGAGACTGCATCGCCGTGGTCAAGGGGGCGCCCGAGACCGTCTTCGACCTTTGCGCCGGCAGTGAGGAGCAAGTTGATCGCCTGCGCAAGCAGGTCGGCCTCTATGCTGAAGGCGGCCATAAGGTCATTGCGATCGCAACCAAGACGCTCGACCGTCGCCCGGACTTGGCGAGCGAGCCGGTTGACGGCTTTTCTCCGAGCGGCCTGCTCGCCCTGGAAGACCCGGTCCGCGAGGGCGTGCGCGAGGGCGTGATGGCGTGCCGGCAGGCTGGCATTCGCGTCGTCATGGTCACAGGCGATCATCCCGGAACAGCGAGGGCCATCGCGCGTGAGGCGGGGTTGGGCGCCGCGCGGCTGAACGTCGTTGAGGCCGACGAGTTGGATGGGAAGGATGAGGGCGCCTTCGCTGCAGCGGCGCTTGATTTAGACGTCATGGCTCGGGCCGCGCCCGCCCAAAAACTCAGGCTCGTGCAAACGTTGCAGCGCTTGGGCGACGTCGTTGCGGTGACCGGCGACGGCGTCAACGACGTTCCGGCGCTCCAGATTGCGGACATCGGAATTGCGATGGGCGAGCGGGGAACCGAAAGCGCGCGGGAGGTCGCCGCCGTCGTGCTTCTCGACGACAACTTTCGAACAATCGTTGAGGCTATCCGCGAGGGGCGCCAGCTCTTTCGGAATCTGCAGCTGTCCTTCATCTACCTTCTCATGGTGCACATTCCGTTGGTCCTGAGCGCCGCCGCGATCCCTCTGGCGGGATATCCGCTGCTCTATCTGCCGGTCCATATCGTCTGGCTGGAACTGATCATCCATCCAACTGCGATGCTTGCATTCCAGGAGGCCCCGCAGGCCGGTCAATTGCTGCCGACGCTGCGTAGCGGAAAAGCGCGCTTCTTTGGACCGCGCTCCTGGCTGATCATCGCCCTCTCCGGCGCGGCGCTCGCCGGCGTGATCTTTTTCGGATTTGACCACGCCCTCGGGGGCGGTGGCGATGTCGACCATGCTAGGGCGGTCGCGCTCGGCGCTTTGATCGCTATGAGCGCCGCCGTCGCCGCGGTGTTGAGCCGGCTGGCCAGTTTGACCTCGCGGATCGTCGTGGGCGGCACGATCGTCAGTCTGATCCTTTTTGTTCAAACGCCGGTGGTGGCGGGATTGCTGGCGCTGAAACCGCTGCATTGGATGGACTGGGGTATGATCGTCGCGGCGGCAGGCCTGACGGGAGCGTTTGCAAAGCTGGTCGTCAGATCGCTCGATGAAACCAGCGCAGCTGTCCGGTCAGGCAGCGACGCCGAAGAGGCGGCCGACCCCGGCGGTGATGGCCATGGCGAGCGCTCCCCAGAAGACCACGCGCGCGACGGATCGGCTGACGGGAGCGCCTCCTGCTTTGGCTCCCAGAGCGCCCAGTAAGGCCAGTCCGAGCAAGGCCGATCCAGCGACCCACAGCCCCAGACCGTTCATGGGCGCGAAGGCGGCTACGATAAGGGGGAGGGCGGCTCCGGCGGAAAAGGTTACGGCCGAGGTGATCGCCGCCTGAATGGGACGCGCGGTTGTGATTTCGGATATGCCGAGTTCATCCCGGGCATGGGCGCCGAGCGCGTCATGCGCCATCATCTGTTTCGCGACCTCCGTGGCCAGATCGGGAGCGACCCCGCGCGCGGCGTAGATTCCGGCCAATTCCCGAACCTCTGCCTCGGGGTCTCCGGCCAGCTCTGACGTCTCGCGTTGAAGATCCGCCTTTTCGGTGTCGGACTGGGAGCTGACGGAAACATATTCGCCGGCGGCCATCGACATCGCGCCGGCGGCGAGGCCTGCGACGCCGGCGACCAGGACCGCGCCGTGGCCGGAGGCCGCTGCGGCGACCCCCACGATCAAGCTTGCAGTCGAGACGAGGCCGTCGTTGGCACCGAGCACCGCCGCTCTTAGCCAGCCGATGCGTTCGACCCTGTGGGTTTCACTGTGGGGCATCGCTGTTCTCCCGATCGCCTTTGCACCAGACTCCGAAAGCCTAGTGAAGGCAAGCCAGATCGGGGCGCGGCCAGCCCCCGCCCGGAAGGCCGGGCTAGTGGTCGTCGGCGACCGTCTACCGCGCCATGAGCAGACAGAGCTCGCTGTCGGCCAAGAGCGATCGCGTAACACCGCCCAGAACCCATTCCGTCAGCCGCAGGTGCCCGTAGGCCCCCGCTACAATCAGACCTGCGTTTAATGCAGCGGCGCGATCCAGCAGACGACGGGCCGTCTTGGTCTCATTGCGTACGAGCACCTCAGACGAAGCCTTCACGCCGTGCCGGCCCAGCCAGGCTGCGACATCGGCGAGCTGGATGTTGGCGATGTCCGCTTGATCCTCGGGACAGACGGCGAGCACGTGGGCGTCCCTGGCCTTTTTCAGCAGGGGCAGGGCCGCAGCGGCGGCAAGGCGGCTTTCGCGACTGTCCTTCCACGCAATGACGGCGGGCCGACCGAGCGGGGAGGCGAGCGGCGCGGCCGGAACGACCAGAACAGGCCGTCCCGCGCCGGTGATCACTTCAACCGGGTCGGGGCCGCGAAACGGAGTCGTGTCGTTGGGACCGGCGACGAGGATGAGGTCTGCGGCGCGAGCGGCAGCGTTCAGCACCGTAGCGGGATGTTCGATCATGCCGATCCAGCCGGTGTCGACCGCCCGAGCTGCGGCGACCATTTCGAAACTCGACCGGCCTTTGCTGACCTGCTGGGCAGCCATGTCGCGATAGAGGCCGAGCAGTTCTCCCGTCATGGCGCCCGCCCAGAAGGGATCGTTTGGAACCGCCTCCAACGCACAGGCGCCCACGCCGATCAGACGAGCGTGAAAGGCCTTGGCCAGATCGCAAGCAAGATCAAAGCGAGCGTCTCGTCCAACATCATTGCTCGCGCTGACCAGTAAGGTCTTGATCGTCATGTTTGCCGCTCCGGACACAACATATGGGCGGCTGGGCGGCGCCTCGGCCTTGACGACGGTCAAATTCCGTCTGCGACGACAGGCGAAGCGTAAATCCCCGCGCCCCCTGCGTGCCGCGACCAGTCGCAAGCCGGTCATAGCCGGACTGAACCGATCCCGCTTAGAAGTCCTCTACCCGGCGGGCGGGCGCGAGGCAGCGTCCAGCAGACGGGTTAGAAGCGCTATCTGATCCTCTTGGCGGCGGATCAGTTGCTCCATGTCCTGGCTGCGCATCTGGTCCAATTTGTCGTGAAGCGCGATGATCTCGATCTCGGCCTTGAGGTTGACTTCATAGTCGTGCGCCGCGTCCAGGCGGTCCTTCAGGGCCTGGCGGTTCTGACTCATCATAATGATCGGGGCCTGGATTGCGGCCAACATCGAGAGCAGAAGATTGAGAAAGATAAAGGGGTAGGGATCAAACGCCCTGGCCGCCAGCAAGCTGTTAAGGCCGACCCAAGCCGCCAGGACCAGACCAAAACCAATAATAAAGCCCCATGAGCCGCCGATTGACGCCACGCGATCAGCCAGTCTCTGCCCAAAAGTCAGCGCCTGTGTGAAATCGGCGTTCGTATCGAGGGCGATCGTTCGGCGCGCCTTGGTGCGTTTCAGCACACGGCGTTGACGTTCAGTGAGCTTGTCTGGCGCAAGATTGAACCATCGATGCGCTGCTGTCGCCAGATCCCATGGGTCGGACATGTCGGGTCTCCCAAAGCGCCAGGCCGTCTCGCGCCGGTAGGGGCATGGTTCGGAGTGACTGGCTTGAATATAAAGAGCGCCCCAAGGGCGCGCGATTGCTCATGGGCAGGCCCTCAACTGGCGTTCTTCACTCCAGCGAGGCCGTCGAGAAGGACCTCGAGCGGACAGCCGGGATCCAGCGCCAGATCCCTCTCCTCGACACGGGCGGCCATCGACGCTCCGCGCTCAAGGACGAGCGTCAGACGATTTGTCTGCTCAATTTCGCACCGGACCTGGCGGCCCCGCCATTGGAGCCTGAAGGCCATTCGGGTCCATCCAGGCGGAAGGCGAGGGGCGAAGCTGATCGCCTCCTCCCCATAGGCGACGCCCGCAAAACCGTGGATAGCGGTCATCCAGAGGCCCCCCAGAGCGCCGATGTGAACGCCGCCGCCGATGGCTGCTGCTGCGTCGGCCAGGTCGATGGCCGCCGTCCGATGAAAATAGTCCAGGGCCTTGTCGGTCTCGCCCAGGCGGGCGGCGACCAACCCGTGTAGGGCGGTGCTCAAGGAGCTGCCGTGGCCGCAGCGGGGCTCGTAGTAGGAGAAGTTTCTTTTGCCCGCGTCTTCGACGAAGACGTCGGGCAAAAGAGCCAGCAGGGCGAGTACGTCCGCCTGCTTGATCACCTGGCTTCGTCGCGTCCGCTCTCGTCCCAGTACAATGTCCATCGGCACGCTGCGTCCCGCATATCGGGAAAGATCGATCGGCTCCAGGTCGAAGAAACCCGCGAACTGCTCGTAGAGGCCGGCGCCCGGGTCGAAGCCGGTCTCTATCGTCTCGGCCGCGATGCGCCACTGGTCGATTTCGCCCGCCTCCAATTCCAGTTGGTCGGATAGTTCTGTCCAACGCCGGGGCCACCGACTCTGAAGAAGGGAGGCCGCTTCGATCCCGCGATAGATGTTCCAACGCGCCATAAGATTGGTGAAGGCGTTGTCGTCGATCCCCTCGTGATATTCGTCTGGTCCGATCACATTGCGGATGTGGCGGCGACCGTCCGGCTCTGGAACGGCGCGGCTGACCCAGAACCGCGCGGTCTCCAGCAAAATTTCAGCGCCCGCTTCGCGTAAAAATCCCTCATCCCCGGTGGCGATCCAATACCGCCATACGCCGTAGGCCACATCCGCGCTGATGTGCTGCTCCCGCGTTCCGGTCAGGATGCCGAGAACCTGGCGATCCGGCGCGATGGAGAAGGGCGGGGCGGCCTCATCTCCGGTGTCGGCCGCCTCCCATGCGTACAGGGCGCCGCGCCAGCCCAGGCGCGCCGCCTTCCGCCGGGCGGCCTGCAGAGTGTGGAAGCGATACATTAGCAGAGCACGCGCCGCTTCGGGCCAGACGGCGCAGTAAAAGGGCAGCAGAAAGATCTCCGTATCCCAGAAGACATGCCCCCCATAGTCGCTCCCTGTGAGCCCCCGAGCGCCAATGGAGACATGGGCGTCGCTTGGATTGGCGGCGCTGTTGAGATGGTATGCGGCGAAGCGCAGGGCGCGCTGGGCTTCGGGGTCGCCGTCGATCTCAATGGCGCTGCAGGCCCAGCGCTCTGACCAGGCCGTCTCATGATCCGCGACCAGGCCTGCCGGACCGCGCTGGACGGCCCGGCTAAGCGCTGAATGCGCGGCGGCGGCGGCGTCATCGCCAGCGCGGGCGACACTGACTATGCGCTGGAACTCCACCACCTGACCGGGCTGGGTCTTCCATGCCCAGACGGAGCGCAAGGGGCCAACCGTTCTCGGCGCTGACGTCCATCCATCGATCGTCAGAGTCGGGGCCGTTGTGATGGCGATTTCGATGCCCGACCGTCGCGTTCGCCACAGCGTCAGGCCCGGCTCAATGACGCGGTGAACCAGGCCGTGATGCGCCCCGTCGAGCGACGCTTCCAGGACGACCTCCTGCGCGCCGTCCAGCATGTCCATCCGGATCAGCTGAAGTCCTATGGCACGATCGCTGAACGACACGAGACGAAGCGTGCGGGTGCGGGCGCGCAGGCCACCGACGACATGGATGCAATCGCTGAGGACCATCCCGCGGCGCATGTCCAGCTCCATCCTGTGGGATGGCGCGTCAGCCGGGTCCTCGACGAAGCCGACGCCGTCGATCTGGAGATGCACCTGCAGCCAGTCCGCGATGGGCAACAGCACAGGGACGCCGCCAGCTTCGCCAGTGCGGTCGAAAAGGCCCGCCACATAGGCGGCGTTCGGGAAGGCCCCCCGGCGGCCCCGCGTGAAGGATCGCTCGCCCCTGATTCCGAGAAAGCCGTTGCTGACGGCGAAACGCGAGGCTTGGCTGCTTTCACGCAGGGGGTCGTAGCCCACCTGCGACAGCCGCCACGTCGGATCGGCGGTTGGGGCGAAAACGGCTTCGGGGACCCAGACGCGGCTCATGCGCAAGCGTCCATCCACAGGCCGCTCGTCAGGCCTTCGATATCAACCGCGTCTAGACTGGACACGACGCGACAGGCGCCGGCTGCGCGGAGGGGGCCGGCGTCGCCCGATCGCGCCACGCCCAGGGCCAGGGCGCTCGCAGCGCGGGCCGCCGTCACGCCCGTCGGCGCGTCTTCTACGACCAGGCAGGCCCGCGGCGGGGTCCCGAGTTCAGCGGCGGCGCGCAGGACGATCCAGGAATCCGGTTTTCCGGGACCGTCGTCACAGCCGTTCAGATTGACGCTGAAGCATTCTAGCAAGGACCCGCCGTCCGAGCGCTTGCAGCGTCTCAGCATGGCGTCTGCGTTGCGGGATGCGGAGGCGACCGCCATCGGCAGGCCGGCCGCAGCGGCGCGCTCGACGAAACGCAGCCCATCCAGAAAGGGCCGAACGCCGCCGCTTCGGATCAGGGCCTCCAGTCGGGCCTGTTTGCGGACGGCATAGGCGTCAGCCTCGCCTTCGGCGTTCGCGACGCCTAGGGCTTCTAGAGCGGAAACAGCGCCTTGCAATCGAGGCTTCCCGGCGACCTGTTCCCGGTAGATCCGAGAGGTGAACCGCGAAGGATCGGCAAGCCCCGTCAGAGCTTCGCGCCAGGCCTGCTCATGAGGAGAATCCAGCAAGACGCCGTCGACGTCCAGGATCAGGGCGCGCACCCGAAACCGATGGCGGCCTGCGTTCAAGGTTTCGCCTCCCATGGGCCGAGCGAGAAAACGAGCGACCTCGCGGTTGTCGAGTCTGAGGTCTGCCGCGAGCCGCCGCCTTGACGATGGTCAAGGCGAGGATGGGGAAACAGAGTCTCATGAGGCGATGATCGCCATGTCTCTGTCTGCGCCCGGCATGCGGCTCGTCGAGGTCGCCCGACCGGACCCCGAACCGGGGCCGGGCGAGGTCCGATTGCAGGTCCGGGCCTGCGGCGTGTGTCGGACAGATCTTCATGTCGTGGACGGCGACCTTCCTTCCCTGAGACGCCCGCTTGTTCCCGGTCACGAAGTCGTCGGGATTGTGGAGGCTGTCGGCCGGCAGGCGCAGGGGCTCAGGATCGGGGACCGGGTCGGCGCTCCCTGGGTCGCCCAGACTTGCGGTTTGTGCCGATACTGCCGGGATCGAGAGGAGAACCTGTGCGATCATCCCGCCTTCAACGGCTGGACCCGCGACGGCGGCTACGCCGACCAGATGATCGCTCGCGCGGATTACTGCCTTCCCATCCCATCAGCCCTGGGCGATGTCGAGGCGGCGCCCCTGTTGTGCGCCGGCCTGATCGGGTTTCGAGCCTGGCGCAAGGCCTGCGAGCACAGGCCGGTGCGTCATCTGGGACTCTACGGCTTCGGCGCGGCGGCCCATCTTCTGGCGCAACTGGCGATTTTCGAGGGACAGTCCGTCTACGCCTTCACGCTGCCCGCCGACGCTGCCGCCCAGGAGCTTGCGCTCACGCTTGGCTGCAGCTGGGCGGGCGGCTCTGATGAAGCGGCGCCCGTCGCCCTCGATGCAGCCGTTATCTTTGCGCCGGTCGGAGACTTGGTTCCCCTCGCGCTCAAGGCGGTGCGCAAGGGCGGCGTCGTTGTCTGCGGAGGCATCTGCATGAGCGATATACCTTCGTTTCCCTATGCCTTGCTGTGGGAGGAACGACGGCTCGTCTCGGTCGCCAACCTGACCCGCCAGGACGGCAGAGACTATCTTGCCCGCGCCGCGCGGGCCGGCGTGCGCCCCACGGTCACGACCTATCCGCTGTCCCGCGCTAATCAGGCGCTTGACGACCTGCGCCGCGGCGCCTTTGTCGGGGCAGGGGTGCTGATTCCGGCAAGCAGATGATTTCTCTGTTGGCCAGTCTGGATGGGCGGACTGCCGCCTGCGTTCGAATTCGGCCCGCGGATCGCAAAACTTGACGTCGATCAAGTGAGGACTGGCGCCAAGGCGTGATGATGGGGCCAAGCCGCCTGGTGATGCGGCTTTTCGATATCATGCCGGAGGAGGCCGCTATGAAGGCGCTTGTCTACAAAGGGCCCGGCCAGAAGGCGCTCGAGGACCGTCCAATCCCCGTAATCCAGGCTCCTGACGACGCCGTCGTCAAGATGGTCAAAACCACGATTTGCGGCACCGATCTGCATATTCTCAAGGGGGATGTTCCCACCTGCGCGCCGGGGCGGATTCTGGGCCATGAAGGCGTGGGGATCATCGAAACGGTCGGCGCAGCCATCACGACTTTCAAGCCGGGGGACCGGGTTCTGATCTCCTGCATCTCGTCCTGCGGAAAATGCGAATACTGCCGCCGGGGCATGTATTCCCATTGCTCGACGGGCGGTTGGATCCTGGGAAACGCCATTGACGGGACCCAAGCCGAATACGTTCGAATCCCTCACGCGGAGACCAGTCTCTATCCTCTGCCTGGTGGTGCGGACGAGGAGGCGATGGCGATGCTCAGCGACATTCTGCCGACGGGCTTCGAATGCGGGGTTCTAAACGGCAAGGTCGCGCCGGGCGCGAGCGTCGCCATCGTCGGGGCGGGGCCGATCGGGCTGGCCGCTCTGCTGACCGCCCAACTCTACTCTCCCGCCGAGATCATCATGATCGATCTCGATGACAACCGTCTGGACGTTGCGCGTCGCTTCGGCGCTACGCAGACAATCAACAGCAGCGCCGTCGATGCCGCCGACCAGGTTTTGAAGCTCACCGGAGGGCGCGGCGTCGATACCGCGATTGAAGCGGTGGGCATCCCGGCCACCTTTGAACTGTGCGAGTCCCTGGTGGCTCCCGGCGGCGTCATCGCGAACATCGGCGTCCACGGCAAGCCGGCCCAGCTGCACCTGGAAACCCTATGGTCGCGCAATATCGCCATCACGACCAGGCTGGTCGACACCTCGACGACGCCGATGCTCATGAAGACGGTGCAATCCGGAAAGATCGACCCGACCCGCCTGATCACGCACCGGTTCGCGCTCGACCAAATCCTGGAGGCTTATGACGCTTTCGGCCGCGCGGCCGAGACCAAGGCGCTGAAGGTGATCATCAACGCGGGCTGAAGCATCCGGCCTTGGCGACAGGATCCCGCTCAGACAGAACGGGCGGGCCCGTCCGGGCGCCGCTGTGTGCTAGCGGGGCAAGGCATCCCGGTGCTTTTCAAAGACGGGTCAGGACAGGGTCGCGCGTGGTTATGTGAACGAGGTCATCGGGCGGCGCCCTCATCCTTGTGACGGCGGCGGGACATACAGAGGCCGAGTGGGCATCCATCGTGGCTCGGATGGAAGCCAAGGGCACGCCGGCATCGGCGGACGACATCGACGCCGTCATCGCGTATCTCGCTAAGGCCTTGCCGCCCAGGTAGCGTCTCAGGAGAAGTAGAGTGCTCGAGTCTCAGCCGGTTTCCGTGGACGAAGTCGTGGTCACAGCGGCGCGTCTGCCGCCGGCGGCGGGGGAGGCGGCATTTTCGGTCGTGCGGCTGGATGGGCGGACGCTGGATCGCTCGGCGCGGCTGGACGAGGCTCTGGCCACCGTGCCGGCGGTCTCCCTGTTCCGACGCACCACCAGCCTGTCCGCCAATCCGACGACCCAGGGGATCTCCCTTCGCGCCATCGCGCCGTCAGGGGCGGGGCGCACCCTGGTGACTCTGGACGGCGTGCCGCTGAATGATCCGTTCGGCGGCTGGGTCCTGTGGTCGCAACTGCCGACCGAGGCTCTGGAAAGCCTCGATATCGTGCGCGGCACCGGGGCCGGTCCCTATGGCGCGGGCGCGCTGACCGGGGTGATCCAGCTGCGCGAACGGGAACGCGGCGGCGTGGTGGACGCCTCGATCGCCGAAAGGGGCGGGGCGCGCCTGGCCGGGGCGGGCGGGCTCGACGCCGGCCCTCTGCGCCTGACGGGCTCGGCCCTTTATGAGACCAGCGACGGCTATACGCCCGTACGCGGCGCGGCGGCGGGCGCGGCGGACACCCCGCTGGATCTTGAGACGAAGGCGGCGGCGCTGCGGCTGGACGCGCCGCTGGGCCGGGCCAGTCTATCGCTGCGCGCCTCGGCCTATGACGAAGAGCGCGGCTCGGGCCTCATGGGCGCGCGGTCCAGCGCCAGCGGCCACCTGTTGTCGGCGACAGCGGCACAGCGGCCGCAGGACGGCGACTATGGCTGGCGATTGCAGGCCTGGCGACGCGCGAGCGACTTCGCCAACACCTCCGTCGCGGTGGCGGCGGACCGCAACGCGACCACGCCCGCCAATGATCAGTATGAGACGCCCGCGACCGGCTGGGGCGTCAACGCCGCGCTGCGCCGCGCCTCGCGCAACGTGGCGGGCGGACGGCTGGAATGGGAGTTGGGCGCCGACGCCCGCTTCAACGAGGGCGAGACCCGCGAACGCTTCCGCTTCATGGACGACGCCTTCACCCGCGACCGCGTGGCGGGCGGCGAGACCTCGGTGGCGGGTCTGTATGGCGAGGCGTCGTGGCGCGACGACCTGTGGCTGATGGCCGGGGGCCTGCGTCTGGACGGCTGGAAGAACACGAACGGCCGCCGTCTGGAGCGTGATCGGGCCAACGGCGCGGCGACCCTGGACGAGACCGATCCCGACCGCTCAGGCGAGGTGGTCAGCGCGCGTCTGGCGGCGCGGCGTTTCCTCGGCGGCGGCTGGGCGGGGCGGGCGGCGGCCTATTCCGGATTTCGGCCCGCCACCCTGAACGAGTTGCACCGCCCATTCCGGGTCGGCAACGACCTAACCGAGGCCAACGCCGCCCTGGTCCCCGAGACCCTTCAGGGCGTGGAGGCGGGGCTGGCCTATGAGGGGCCGATCGCGGCTTTCGGCGCGACCCTGTTCTGGAACCGGATCGAGGACGCCATCGTCAACGTGACCATCGGCGAGGGCCCGGGGACCTTCCCGCGCGCGGGCTTTGTTCCGGCCGGCGGCGTGCTGCGCCAGCGTCAGAACGCCGGGACCATCGAGGCGACAGGGATCGAGCTGACGGCGCGCCGCAGCCTGCCCGGCGGTCTGAGCCTGAACGGCGCCGTTTCCGTCACCGACGCCCGCATGGACGGCGGCTCGGCGGCGCCGCAGCTGACGGGCCTGCGTCCGGCCCAGGCGCCGATCTGGAGCGCCACAGCCGGCCTGGACTGGCGCGCCAGCGACCGCCTGACCCTGGCCGCCCAGGCTCGCTATGAGAGCAAACGGTTCGAAGACGATCTGAACAGCCGCGTTCTGGACGCCGCCGTCGTGGTGGACGCGCGCGCCGAATGGAGGCTGACGCCCGCCATGATCTGGGTCGCCGCCGACAACCTGTTCGACGAAGGGGTCGAGGTGTCCGAGACGGGAACGGGTGTCGAGGGCTACAGCCCGCCGCGCACCCTGCGCCTGGGCGTCCGCTGGAGCTATTGAGCGTCACGACAGACCGGGTTGTAAGCTTTGTCTGGATGGCCTTGCGAACGGAGTGGCTGCATTTTTTCGGCCTCATCCATCCCTTCGTCCGCGAGAGACGATCCGGCGAGGATCGGACTGAAGGGGAGCATTCAGGTCCCTTTCATTTCGCATAATATACCTTAGGCGACAATCGGATCTAACTCCCTACAGATCGTCCACTCCGGCCTCAGCCGCTGCGCGCACTTCGTCTTTCAGCCAGGTCACGAACGTCCGTGCGGCCGCCGTAGCCCCGCTGCGTTTGATTAGGACGTGGTACGCGAAATCGGTCGTCAAGGCTCCATCGGCGAACGGCGCTACCAGTCGGCCAGCCGCCAGGTCGTCGGCGACGAAGGCGTATGGCGCCAGAGCGACGCCCTGACCGTGAGCCGCTGCTTCGATCGCCAGGGCTGTCTGATCGAAACGCGGTCCAGCCTGAACATCGATGTCGCCCAGCCCGCGTGCTTTCAGCCAGGCGCTCCAATCCGGGCGCGGCTCTTCCAGTTCGCTGGGCCTCAGGTGGATCAACACATGCTGCGCCAGATCAGCCGCTTTTCGCAGCGGCCTTGAGCCCGCCATCAGGCTGGGCGCGCAAACCGGCGTTACGTCGGCGTTCAGAAGATATTCGGATCGCACGCCAGCATAATCGCCCCGGCCATAGCGCACCGCGACATCGACCCGGCCTCCGCTGACGTCAGCCAGCCGCATGTCGGCCGACATCCAGACCTCGACCTCGGGATGGGCTGCCGAGAAGCGCGCAATGCGCGGCGCCAGCCATTTGGCGGCGAACGACGGCGGCACGCTGATCGACAGGGCGTGGCGACGCTCTGGACGATAGAGCAGGTCCCCTGCCCGTTTCAGATAGTCGAAGCCGTCGCGCAGCAAAGGATAGAGCTCGGCGCCCAGCTCAGTCAGGGCGATCTGACGGCCATCGCGGTGAAACAGAGGCGCTCCGGCGTGTTCCTCGAGGATGCGGATCTGCTGGCTGACGGCGCCGGGCGTGACGGACAGTTCCTCGGCCGCGCGAGTGATGTTCAGGCGTCTGGCCGCCGCCTCGAACGCCTTGAGCGCATTCAGCGGCGGGATGCGGCTTTCCTGCGCGGATGGGGTCTTGCGGCGCGTCATCTCAGCTCATCCACTGGGGCGTGGGCAGGTTTCGAGCGGCCAGGAAGGCCGGGTCATAGATCTTGCTGCCGTAGCGCTGGCCAGAGTCGCACAGCACCGTCACGATGGTGCGGCCGGGGCCAAGATCGCGGGCCAGTCGGATGGCGCCGGCGATGTTGACGCCGCTGGACGGGCCAAGCGACAGGCCTTCTTCTCTCACCAGGTCGAACAGGATTGGCAGGAATTCGGCGTCTTCGATCCGATAGGCATGGTCGACTGACAGGCCCTGCAGATTGCCCGTGATGCGGTTGACGCCGATGCCCTCGGCGATGGAAGTCCCCTCGCCTTTCAGCACGCCCTCGGTGAACCAGCTGTAGAGCGAGGCGCCCGGCACGTCGGCCAGACCGATGCGCACATCAGCCTTGCGTTCGCGCAGATAGGCGGCCGTGCCCGCAAGGGTTCCGCCCGAACCGACGGCGCAGATGAAGGCGTCGACGCGGCCGTCGGTCTGTTTCCAAATCTCCGGGCCGGTGGCCTCATAGTGGGCCAGGCGGTTGGCCTGATTGTCGAACTGGTCGGCGTAGAAGGCGCCGTTCGGTTCGCTTTCGTTCAGTTCTTCTGCAAGACGCCGTGAAAAATGGACGAAGTGGTTGGGGCTGGCGAAGGGCGCCGGATCGACCTCGATCAGGCGCGCGCCATGAAGGCGGACGGCGCGTTTCTTCTCTTCGGTCTGGGTGCGCGGCATGACGATGACGACGGGGTGGCCCAGGGCCACGCCAACCAGCCCCAGGCCCACGCCCGTGTTGCCGGCCGTGCCTTCGACAATTGTCCCGCGGGGCCTGAGAGCGCCAGACGCCCGCGCGGCCCGGATGATGCTGAGCGCGGCGCGATCCTTGATCGAGCCCCCGACGTTCAGAAACTCGGCCTTGCCCAGAATTTCACAGCCCGTCGCCTCCGAGGCGCGCTTGAGGCGCACCAGAGGCGTGTTGCCGATCAGGCCGAGGACGTCAGGCGCGACAATCATGGAAAATCCGAACCATGGGGAGGAGCGCTCCTCTTAGCCACAGTTCAGATTTTCTAACAACCGGCCTTAGATGTGGATGACGCGTCCATAGGCGTCGAGCGCGGCCTCGTGCATGGCCTCGGACATGGTCGGGTGCGGATAGACGATGCCGTGGATGTCTTCCTCGGTCGCTTCCATCGTAATGGCGGTCACGTAGCCCTGGATCATCTCGGTGACGTCAGCGCCGATCATGTGGGCGCCGATCAGGGCGCCGGTCTTGGCGTCGAAGATGACCTTGACGAAGCCTTCCGTCTCGCCCGCCGCGATGGCTTTGCCGTTCACCTTGAAGGGGAAGCGGCCGATCTTGACCTCGCGCTTCTCGGCGCGGGCTCCCTGCTCCGTCACCCCGACCGAGGCGACCTGCGGCTGGGCGTAGGTGCAGCCGGCGATAGGCGAGTTGACGTTCGGCGTCTTGTAGCCGGCGATGTGCTCGGCGGCGTGAATGCCTTCGTGGCTGGCCTTGTGCGCCAGCCAGGGCGCGCCGGCGCAATCGCCGATGGCGTATAGGCCCTTCACATTGGTCTGGCAGTGGCTGTCGGTCTTGATATGGCCGCGGTCCAGTTCGACGCCCAGCGCCTCAAGGCCGATGCCGTCGGTGTTGGCGGTGATGCCGACGGCCGAGATGCAGACCTCGGCCTCCAGGCTTTCGACCTTGCCGTTGACTTCAAGATCGACCTTCACACCCTTGGAATCCTTGGAGACCTTCGTCACCTTGGCGCCGAGCTTGAACTCGATGCCGCGCTTTTCGAAGCCCTTCTGAGCGGCCTTGGAGACCTCCTCGTCTTCGACCGGCATGATGCGGTCGACGGCTTCAACGACCGTCACCTCTGCGCCCAGGGCGCGATAGAAGCTGGCGAACTCAATGCCGATGGCCCCCGAGCCGATGACCACGAAGGTCTTGGGCAATTTCTTCGGCGCCAGCGCGTCGCGATAGGCCCAGATCTTGTCGCCGTCGGCCTCAAGCCCGATCTGCGGCAGGGCGCGGGCGCGGGCGCCGACGGCCAGCATAACGGTCTTGGCTTCGATCGTGCGCGAGCCGCCGGCCTTCAGAGCCACGACGACCTTGGGCGCAGCGGTGCCTTTCTGAAGCTTGGCCTCGCCCTCGATGACCTCGATCTTGTTCTTCTTCATCAGGAAGCCCACGCCCTGATTCAGCTGTTTTGCCACGCCGCGCGAACGCTGGATGATGGCGTCGAAGTCGAAGGACGCGCCCGAGGCGGACAGGCCGTAGTCCTTCAGGTGCGACAGGCTCTCGTACTTCTCGCCCGACTTCAGCAGGGCCTTGGTCGGGATGCAGCCCCAGTTCAGGCAGATGCCGCCGAGGTTCTCGCGCTCGACGATGGCGACCTTCTGGCCCAGTTGGCTGGCGCGGATGGCCGCGACGTAACCGCCGGGGCCCGAGCCGATGACGACGAGATCAAATTCAGCAGCCATGATCAGATCAACTTTTCGATGTCGGCCTTGATGGCCTCAGGTTCAGTCTGGGGCGAATAGCGCGCGACGACGCGGCCTTCGCGGTCGGTCAGGAACTTGGTGAAGTTCCACTTGATGGCGCGCGAGCCGAGGAAGCCCCTCTTCTGCTCCGTCAACCAGGCGTATAGAGGGTGGCGTTCCGGCCCATTGACCTCGACCTTGTCGAACAACGGGAAGGTCACGTCGAAACTGCTGGCGCAGAAAGCCACGATTTCCGCCGCCCTGCCCGGCTCCTGCTGGCCGAACTGGTTGCAGGGAAAGCCCAGGACTTCGAACGGCGCGTCAATCAGATCGCGATGCAGCTTCTCCAGCCCGGCGTATTGGCCGGTGAAGCCGCATTTCGACGCCGTATTGACGATCAGCAGCGCCTGACCGCGAAAGCGGTCCAGCGACACGTCCGCGCCATCGATGGCCCGGGCGGAGAAGTCATAGACGGACGCCATGACCTCTCGGCTCCCTTACGCCAGCATCGCCACGGGATCTTCGATCAGCGGCTTGAACACCTGCAGGAAGCGAGCGCCCGTCGCGCCGTCGACCACGCGGTGATCGCAGGTCAGGGTGACGGTCATGACCGTGGCCACGGCCAGTTGACCGTCCTTGACGACCGGGCGTTGTTCGCCGGCGCCCACGCTCATAATGCAGCCCTGCGGCTCATTGATGATCGAGGTGAACTGCTTGATGCCGAACATGCCCAGGTTGGACACCGAGAAAGTGCCGCCCTGGAACTCTTCCGGCTTCAGCTTGCGCTCACGCGCGCGCTTGGCCAGGTCCTTGGACTCGGTCGCGATCTGGGCCAGGCCCTTGGTCTCGGCCTTGCGGATGATCGGAGTGATCAGGCCGCCGTCGATCGCCACCGCCATCGAGACATCGGCGTTGTGGTGCATGGCGATGCCTTCGGGGGTGTAGGAGGCGTTGGCCTCCGGCACCATCTTCAGCGCCAGAGCGGCCGCCTTGATGACGAAGTCGTTGACGGAGACCTTGATCCCCTGCGGCTCCAGCATCTTGTTGACCTTGGCGCGAACGGCCATCAGCTGGTCGATCTCGACGTCGATGAAGAGCGGGAAGTGCGGCACGTTCTGAACGCTGTCCACCATGCGGCGGGCGACGGCCTTCTTCATACCGTCCAGCGGGATCAGGTCGTAGGTTCCGTCCGCAATGCCCATCTGAGCCAACGACAGAGCCTTGCGCGGTTCAGCCGAGGTCGCGGGCGCGGCAGCGGCGGCCGGTTGAGCGCCGCCCTTGCCCGCGGCTTCCACGTCGCGCTTGACGATACGGCCGTGCGGACCGGTGCCCTTGACGGTCTTCAGGTCCAGACCGGCCTGGGCGGCCAGACGGCGCGCCAGCGGCGAGGCGAAGATGCGTCCGCCGTCGTCACACTTCGGCGCGGCCGGAGCGGACGCGGTCTCAGCCTTGGGAGCTTCCGTCTTCGGTGCTTCAGCCTTGGGGGCCTCTGCCGTAGCGTCAGCCTTCTTGGGCGCAGGCGCCACGTCGTCGCCGGACAGGCGGGCGATCGGCGTGTTGACCTTCACGCCCTCAGAGCCTTCCGGCACCAGGATTTCCAGCACTTCGCCTTCATCGACAGCTTCGACTTCCATCGTCGCCTTGTCGGTCTCGATTTCGGCGATCACGTCGCCGGCCGAGACGGTGTCGCCGACCTTGACGTGCCACTTGGCCAGCACGCCCTCTTCCATCGTCGGGGACAGGGCGGGCATCAGGATATCGGTCATCAGGCGTTCCCCGCTTGCGGTGAAACCGGCTCGGCGACGGTGCGGACGTTATCGGCCTTGATCACGTCGCTGAGCCCTTGAAGGATGCGGTCATAGGCGGCCTTCTCATTGTGGCCGTGACGCACGGCGTAGCCATGCGCCATGTGCCGCGCGGCGTAAGCCAGCAGTTCCCCGAACTTGATGGGGTCGGCGAAGGCGGGCTTCACCGACATCACCGGCTCGTTGTTCGACCACCACATGCGCAGCAGCTCGACCGCAGCGGCGTCAGCAGCGACGCTGTCCGGCACGGCCAGTTCGAACTCTGCGGCCTCCCTCACGCCATCACCTTCTTCACGGCGGCGACGATCTTGTCGACGCCCGGCAGAGACAGGGCCTCCAGGTTGGCGGCGTAGGGCAGCGGCACGTCTTCCTGGTGCACGCGCAGCGGCGGGGCGTCCAGGTAGTCGAAGGCGTGCTCGATCACGCGGGCGACCACTTCGGCGCCGACGCCCATCGGACCCCAGCCCTCTTCGGCCGAGACCAGGCGGTTGGTCTTCTTGACGCTCTCGACGATGGTCTCGTGATCCAGCGGACGCAGGGTGCGAATGTCGACGACCTCGACCGAAATGCCCTCGCCGGCCAGTTGTTCGGCGGCCTGCAGGGCGAAGCCGACCATGCGGCTGTGGGCCGTGATGGTGACGTCCGTGCCTTCGCGGCGAACCTTGGCTTTGCCGATCGGCACGATGTAATCCTCGACGTCCGGGACGTCGAACTCGTGGCCGTACATCATCTCGTGTTCGAGGAAGACGATCGGGTTCGGGTCGCGGATCGCGGCCTTCAGCAGGCCCTTGGCGTCGGCGGCGTCATAGGGCGCCACGACCTTCAGGCCCGGGATCTGAGCGTACCAGGCGGAATAGTCCTGGCTGTGCTGGGCCGCCACGCGCGAGGCCGCGCCGTTGGGGCCGCGGAACACGATGGGACAGCCCATCTGGCCGCCCGACATGTACAGCGTCTTGGCCGCCGAGTTGATGATGTGGTCGATCGCCTGCATGGCGAAGTTCCAGGTCATAAACTCGACAATCGGCTTCAAGCCCGCGAAGGCGGCGCCGACGCCCAGGCCGGCGAAGCCGTGCTCGGTGATCGGGGTGTCGACCACGCGGCGGTCGCCGAATTCCTGCAACAGGTCGCGGCTGACCTTATAAGCCCCCTGATACTGGGCGACTTCCTCGCCCATCAGGAAGACGTTCTCGTCGCGGCGCATCTCTTCGGCCATGGCGTCGCGCAGGGCGTCGCGGATGGTCGTCTTCACCAGCTTGGCGTCCGCCGGAATTTCCGGGTCACGCAGTTCGACCTTGGGCTTCGCCGGGGCGTCGGCAGGCGCGCCTTCAGCCTTGACCTCGGGGGCGGCGGCCGCAGCAGCCTCGGCCTTGGGCGCGGGCGCAGCAGCGCCGTCTTCGCCCGCCAGGCGCGCAATCGGCGTATTGACCTTCACGCCCTCGGAGCCTTCCGGCACCAGGATTTCGAGGACCTCGCCCTCATCGACGGCTTCGACTTCCATCGTCGCCTTGTCGGTCTCGATCTCGGCGATCACCTGACCGGCCGACACGACGTCGCCAGTCTTGATGTGCCACTTGGTCAGCGTGCCCTCTTCCATCGTGGGAGACAGCGCCGGCATCAGAATGTCCGTCACGTATCAGGCCTCCACGTAGACGTCGGTGTAGAGCTCGGACGGATCCGGCTCAGGGCTTTCTTGAGCGAACTGCACAGCTTCGGCGACGATGGCCTTCACCTCGTTGTCGATCGCCTTCAGCTCTTCCTCGGTCGCCTTGGCGGCGGCGAGCAGCATCTTGATGTGGTCGATCGGGTCGCGGGTCTTCTTGACCTCGTCCACCTCTTCCTTAGTCCGGTACTTGGCGGGGTCGGACATCGAGTGGCCGCGATAGCGGTAGGTCTTCACTTCAAGGATATAGGGGCCTTCGCCGGCGCGGGCGCGGGCCACGGCGCGGGCGGCGGCGTCGCGTACGGCCAGCACGTCCATGCCGTCGACCTGTTCGCCCGGGATGCCGAAGCTGGCGCCGCGCTGATACAGCTCGGTCGTCGAGGACGAGCGCTCGATGCTCGTGCCCATGGCGTACTGGTTGTTCTCGATGATGTAGATGGCCGGCAGCTTCCACAGCTGGGCCATGTTGAAGCTCTCGTAGACCTGGCCCTGGTTGGCCGCGCCGTCGCCGAAATAGACGAAGCTGACCGAGTCGTCGCCGCGATACTTGCCCGCGAAAGCCAGGCCGGTGCCCAGCGCCACCTGGGCGCCGACGATGCCGTGGCCGCCGTAGAATCCGGTCGGCACGTCGAACATGTGCATCGACCCGCCCTTGCCGCGCGCTGAGCCGCCGATACGGCCGGTCAGCTCGGCCATGACCTCATTGGGATCCATGCCCGCGGCCAGCATGTGGCCGTGGTCGCGATAGCCGGTGATGATCTTGTCGTAGCCCTGCTTGACGCTCTCCTGAACGCCGACGGCCACGGCTTCCTGACCGATGTACAGGTGGCAGAAGCCCCCGATCAGGCCCATGCCGTACAACTGGCCCGCGCGCTCTTCGAAGCGTCGGATCAGGACCATCTCGCGATAGAAACGCAGCAGGTCTTCCTTGGAAGCCTGAGGCGTATTCGGAATCTTGTCGCCCGCGCTGGGCGAGTTTTTCTGAGCGGCGGCTTTCGCCATCCGGCATCTCCCGGCTTACACCCCTGTATCAGGGACTCTTATCGTTACGGAAAGGGGCTTTAGCAGCCTTCGTTCCCGAAACCAAAGCAGCCGGCTACGCTGTAACAATAGTTCAGGAGGCGCGCGTCGCCTCAGAGGCGCGTCCTGCGGGGCCGTTCAGCCGCACGACATAGTCGCGGGGGTCAGCGAAGCCGATGACCGCCCTCGCCCGCTCTTCCAGCAGGTCCCTGGAAAGGCTCTCGGTGCGCAGATACCGGACACGCACTTCCAGATCCTGACGCTGCTCATTCAGGCGGGCCAGCTGAGCCTGGCGCTTGGCCAATAGGGCGTCGCGCTCCGAACCGCTTAGCAGGCCGCGCTCACCCGTCAGGGCCTGCACGCCCAGATAGGCGATCAGCAGCAGCAACAGCACAGTCGGCAGGTATGGCTTCATCTGCTCGGGCACAACGGACGCTCCTTCTGAGCGCGCACAAACACGGTGACCTATCAGTGACCGAAAATGCCTAACGAACCGTAGCTTGGCCGTAATTGCGAACGCCGCCCCCGAGGTTCGGAGGCGGCGCCCGGACATCTTCGTGATGAGACTTACTTCAGCAGCATGCCGTCGCCGAAATAGGCGGCCTGGTCGCCCAGCATCTCTTCGATGCGCAGCAGCTGGTTGTACTTCGCGGTCCGGTCCGAACGGGCCAGCGAGCCGGTCTTGATCTGACCGCAGTTGGTGGCCACGGCCAGGTCGGCGATGGTGGAGTCCTCGGTCTCGCCCGAACGGTGCGACATGACGGCGGTGTAGCCCGCACGGTGGGCCATATCGACGGCGTCCAGCGTTTCGGACAGGGTGCCGATCTGGTTCACCTTGATCAGGATGGAGTTAGCCAGACCTTCGCCGATGCCGGCGGCCAGACGGCGCGGGTTGGTCACGAACAGGTCGTCGCCGACCAGTTGCACCCGGTCGCCCAGACGGTCCGTCAGCAGCTTCCAGCCGTCGAAGTCGTCTTCGGCGCAGCCGTCCTCGATCGAGACGATCGGGAAGCGCTCGACCAGGTCGGCCAGGTAGTTGACCATGCCCTCGGCGTCGAAGGACTTGCCCTCGCCGGTCAGTTCATACTTGCCGTTCTTGAAGAACTCGGTCGAGGCGACGTCCAGCGCCAGGTGGAAGTCCTCGCCCGCCAGATAGCCGGCCGCCTGACCCGCCTTGGTGATGAAGGTCAGGGCTTCGTCGGCCGAAGCCAGGTTCGGGGCGAAACCGCCCTCGTCGCCGACGTTGGTGTTGTGACCGGCATCCTTCAGCGCCTTCTTCAGCGCGTGGAAGATTTCGGCGCCCATGCGCAGGCCTTCCGAGAAGCTCTCGGCGCCGGTCGGCATGATCATGAATTCCTGGATGTCGATCGGGTTGTCGGCGTGGGCGCCGCCGTTGATGATGTTCATCATCGGCGTCGGCAGGATGCGGGCCGAGACGCCGCCGATGTAGCGGTGCAGGGGCAGGCCGGCCGAAATGGCGCTGGCCTTGGCCACGGCCAGCGACACGCCCAACATGGCGTTGGCGCCCAGGCGCGACTTGTTCTCGGTGCCGTCCAGTTCGATCAGGGCATCGTCGATGCGGCGTTGGTCCTCGGCGTCCATGCCGGACAGGGCGTCGAAGATTTCGCCGTTGACGGCGTCGACCGCCTTCTCGACGCCCTTGCCGCCCCAGACGTCCATGTCGCCGTCGCGCAGCTCAACGGCTTCATGCGCGCCCGTCGAAGCGCCCGACGGCACCGCCGCGCGGCCGAAGCTGCCGTCTTCCAGCATCACATCCACTTCAACCGTCGGATTGCCCCGGCTGTCGAGGATCTGGCGGGCGACGATGTCGACGATGTCGGTCATGAAAGACACTCTGTAGTGAATGGTGGGAGTTGTTCGAGGCGTTTAGCCCGACCGTGCGGAATCTCCAACCGCCGCCCGCGATCAGGAACATCCCTCGACATACTGAATGCTGGGCCCGCCCGCGTGAATGAAGGCGACCTTGCCGTCCTGACCGATCTCGAAACGCAGGCCGCGGGCAGCGGGGTCCATGACGTGGGTGTTCAACAGATCGTTTCTGCCCGGCCAGATGGTGACATAGGCGGCCGGCGCGTCCTGATACTTGTGAGGCGTCGCTTCGGCGGCGGCGCCGTAGAGAGCCTTCACCTGCTCGCCGTCAGAGCCGACGCCAATCCCGGTCTCGGTCTTCACATCCGATCCCTTGATGGCGGTCAGGCGCGTCAGGACGCCCTGCTCCAGCATGACCAGAACGCCCTTGGGGCCGCGCGGCGGCTGATACTGACGGCATTCCGAAGGCTCGGCGTCGGCGGCGTTTGCGGGAGGCGGGCCGACGGCGGCGTCCACCTCAGCCTGGGTCATGCCGATTCGCAGCGGCCCATAACCCTGAGGCGTCAGAACATCCGCAGCAGCCGTCGGGGCCGCTGGAACAGAAACAGGGGATTCGGCTTCAGGCGTTTTGGCGGTTTCCGGAGCGTTGCAGGCGGCCAAGGCCAACAGGGCGACGGAACTGAGGACGGCGTTACGGATCATGAATGGCGCTCTTGTCTGGGACACGCCGGCCATAACGCACGAAAACGGCGCGCGATGTCATCGCGCGCCGTCAAAACTTTCGCCCGGCCGAAGCCGGTCAGACCCGAAAGACTTAGTCTTCCTGCTGGGTCAGGACCTGACGGCCTTTGTACATGCCGGTCTTCAGGTCGATGTGGTGCGGACGACGCAGTTCGCCAGTGTCCTTGTCTTCGACATAGGTGTTGGCGCCCAGGGCGTCATGAGCGCGACGCATGTTGCGACGCGAGGGGGAAGTTTTGCGCTTCGGAACGGCCATGTCCGTCTCAATCTCTAAGTCGGTGCGCCGGTAAAGACGCGAAAACAACAGCGGCGGCCCCCCGATAAGAGCCGCCACGCGAGGCCGGGCTTATGCATGAAGACGCAGCCGATTTCAAGACCCTCGGAACCGTCAGTTCCAATGGTCGTCAAACCCTTGACGTCAGGCTTTGCGCCACGGCCTCGCCGATGGCCAGCGAGCTGGTCAGACCGGGGCTTTCGATGCCGAAAAGCGCCACCAGCCCGTCGATTCCGTGATTCGCTGCGCCGTGAAGCTGGAAGTCAGGCTGGGGCTCGCCCGGCCCGTGCAGCTTGGGCCGGATGCCCGCGTAGTCGGGCGTCAGTCGCTCGATCGTCACGCCCGGCCAGAAGCGGCGGATGTAGCGGGCGAACCCTTCCGCCTTGGCCGGATCGACGGAATAGTCCTCAGTCTCGACATAGGCCAGATCGGGGCCAAACACGCCCTGCCCGCCCAGGTCCTTGCGGTAGTGAGTGCCCAGCGCGCCGGGAATCGGCGGCGGATAGATCAGACGGTTGAACGGCGCCGCCCCCGTCAGGCGGAAGTAGATTCCCTTGCCCAGATGGCGCGCAGGAATATCCGCCGTCGGATAGCCCTCGATTCGAGCCGCGACATCCTGAGCCGACAGGCCGGGCGCAGTGATCAGAAGGCGACTGGTCAGGGTCATCGCCCCCTCCCCGCCCACGCGAATTGAAAAGCCGCCGACCGGCAGGCTTTCGGCGCCTTCGAACGGCGCCGAGACGACGACCGAGCCGCCCGCGTCCTCGATCTCGCCCTGTAGCGCCAGCATGTAGCCGTGACTGTCGAACACGCCGCTCTCGGGCGACAGGATGGCGGCGTGGGCGCTCAGTTCCGGCTCCAGCGCCCGCGCCTGCGCGCCGGTCAGGTGCTCCAGGTTCTCGACGCCATTGGTCACGGCCTGCTGGAAGATGGCCTCGATGCGTTCGACCTCGGCTTCCTCGGTCGCCACGACCAGCTTGCCGCACTTCCAGTGATCGATTTTGCGGCTCTCCAGGAAGTCATAGAGGGCGCGCCGCCCTTCGACGCAGAACTTCGCCTTCAGCGACCCGGTCGGGTAGTACAGCCCGCCGTGGATCACCTCGGAATTGCGCGAGGAGACGCCCTGGCCGATGTGCGGCTCCTTCTCCAGAACCAGCACCGTCAGGCCGCGCCGCGACAGCGCCCGTCCGCAGGCCAGCCCCACAGCCCCCGCGCCCACGACCGTCGCATCGAAGTCGAAAGGCGCGCCCATGGTCTTACCTCTTGCCGTAGAGGGCCTTGGCGCGGCCCTCGAAACACTGGATCAGCTTGTCGACCGCCCGGTCGAAGTTCGCCTGAAGCATCATGTCCAGCATGCGCGACTTGAAGGCGAAGTCGATAAAGAATTCCAGGCGCGTCCCCTGGGGGTGCGGATGGAACTCCCAGCGGTTCTTCAGGTGTTTGAACGGGCCGCGGATCAGGCCGACCTCAACCTTGGGCGCATGGACGTCATGGCGGACCCAGGTCGAGAACTTCTCGGTCAGGAAGGCGAAGCCGACGCCGGCCTCGGCGTCCAGCAGATGCAGGCCCGGCGCCTCGTCGCGCACGTTCCAGACGCGCATGGAGGTGATCCACGGCACGAAGTCGGGATAGGCGCGCACGTCCGCCACCAGGGCGGCGAGCTGTTCCGGCGCATAGGGCAGAATGCGCGTTACGCGATGGACGGCCAAAGGATCAGCGGCCGTTCCGGGACGACAGCTGAGCCTCGCGCGCCGCCTTCAACCGGGCGAAGTCGTCGCCCGCGTGGTGCGACGAGCGCGTCAGCGGCGAGGACGACACCATCAGGAAGCCCTTGGCCCGCGCGATCGCCTCATAGGCCTTGAATTCTTCCGGCGTGACGAAGCGGTCGATCGGGGCGTGCTTGCGCGTCGGCTGCAGGTACTGGCCGATAGTGATGAAGTCGACGCCGGCGGACCGCATGTCGTCCATCACCTGCATGACCTCTTCCTTGGTCTCGCCCAGGCCGACCATGATGCCGGACTTGGTGAACTGGTTCGGGTCGCGCTCCTTGACCATCTGCAGCAGGCGCAGCGAGTGGAAGTAGCGGGCGCCCGGCCGGATCTTCAGATAAAGGCGCGGAACCGTCTCGAGGTTATGGTTGAAGACGTCGGGCGTGGCGTCGATCATCACCTCGGCCGCGCCGTCCTTGCGCAGGAAGTCAGGCGTCAGGATCTCGACCGTGGTGTTCGGCGCCTGCAGGCGGATCTGGCGCACCACTTCGGCGAAGTGGGCGGCGCCGCCGTCCGACACGTCATCGCGGTCCACTGAGGTGATGACGACGTGGTTCAGGCCCATCTGGGCCACGGCCAGGCCAACCTTGGCGGGCTCTTCCGGGTCCAGCGGCTGCGGCAGGCCGGTCTTGACGTTGCAGAAGGCGCAGGCCCGCGTGCAGGTGTCGCCCATGATCATCAGGGTGGCGTGCTTCTGGCTCCAGCACTCGCCGATGTTCGGGCAGGCGGCCTCTTCACAGACCGTCACCAGCCCCTTGGAGCGAACGATCTCCTTGGTCGCGTTATACTGGCCCGAGCCGGGCGCCTTCACGCGCAGCCAGTCCGGCTTTTTCAGCACGACCGAATCCGGCCGGTTCTGCTTTTCCGGGTGACGAAGCTCGGACGGCTTCTTCTGCAAGGTGTCGATCAGCGTGACCATTGTCGGTGGTCTGAATCCTGTTTTCGAGGGCGGCCGGATTTCCGATGCTATGTCGGCTTTCCGTAGTGCAAACGCAAGGCACACTGCGTTTCAGTCCGACGCCGGAACAGCCTCACGCGGCGTTACGCATCTTTTCAAGCAGACCTTACGTCACTAGGTTCCGGCCTCTTGTAACCGAGAGGGCCGTCTTTAGAGCCCTCCGAAGGAGGACGTGCTTGCTGCGGGCAGCCCTGGACCCCAAGGTCTATGAAGAGACCCTGTTCGACGCGCTGGTCGATGCGCGCGCCCGCTACGGCGACAAGGAGATTCTGGAGGACCAGGATCGCCACCCCCTGACCTATACAGGCCTGATCCGCGCCGCCTTCGTGCTGGGCCGCAAGATCGCCAAACTGACAAAACCGGGCGAACGCGTCGGCGTGCTGTTGCCGTCCAGCGCGGGCGTGGTGGTGACCTTCTTCGCCCTGCACGCCTTCGGCCGGGTGCCGGTCATGCTGAACTTCACCTCGGGCGAGGCCAATCTGAAGGCGGCGCTGAAGACGGCAGGCGTCAAGAAGATCCTGTCGGCCAAGCGCTTCGTGACCCAGGCCAAGCTGGACGACCTGGTGGAGACCCTCGGCGAGGTCTCCGAAATCGTCTGGCTGGACGACATCCGCAAGACCATCGGCCTGGCTGACAAGCTGTATGGCCTCAGCGCGGGCATGGCGCCCAAGCGCTTCCGCGTGAAGACCGATCCGGATTCGGCGGGCGTGGTCCTGTTCACCTCCGGCAGCTTCGGCGCACCCAAGGGCGTGGTGCTCAGCCAGAAGAATCTGGTCGCCAATGCGCGTCAGGTGGCGGCCCACATCAACCTGGATCCCGACTGGGTGATGTTCAATCCGCTGCCGACCTTCCACTGCTTCGGTCTGACCGGCGGGGTGCTGCTGCCCCTGTTGCAGGGGCTGAAGGCGTTTGAATACCCCTCTCCGCTGCACGCCAAGCAGATCACCGACCTGCTGCCCCAGGTGAAGGCGTCGATCCTGTTCGCCACCGACACCTTCCTGAACCAGTACGCCCGCGTGGCCGAGCCCGGCGACTTCGCCACGCTGCAGTTCGCCGTGGCGGGCGCCGAGAAGGTGCGCGACGAGACGCGCCAGATGTTCAACACCAAGTTCGGCGGCGTCGAACTGCTGGAAGGCTATGGCGCCACCGAGGCGGCGCCAGTCGTGGCCGTGAACCATCCCGACCGCAACCGGCCGGGCACGGTGGGCCAGATCCTGCCGGGCATGGAGTACCGGATCGAACCGGTCGAGGGCATTGCGGTCGGCGGCCGCCTGTTCCTGCGCGGCCCGAACGTGATGAAAGGCTATATCTCGCCGAACGACTCGGACAATTTGGAGCCTCTGGCAGACGGTTGGCACGACACGGGCGACATCGTCGACATCGACGCCGAGGGCTACATCACCATCTTGGGGCGCGTGAAGCGCTTCGCCAAGATCGGCGGCGAGATGGTGTCTCTGACCGCCGTCGAAGGCATGGCCGGCGCCGTCTGGCCGGCTGGCCACCACGCGGTGGTCGCCATCCCTGACAGCAAGAAGGGCGAGCGCCTGGTGCTAGTCACCGACGTCGCAGGAGCCGAGAACGCCCAGCTGACGGAGTGGGCCCGCGAGAACGGAGCGCCCGAACTGGCCGTGCCGAAGCGGATCATCAAGGTCGACAGCATTCCCGTCTTGGGCACGGGCAAGACCGACTATGTGACGATCCAGAAGCGGGTCGAGGAGGAATTGAAGGGCGCCTGACAAGGCGCTTGCCGTTCGCCGCCAGTGTCCTAACCTCGACGGTTCGGTCCCGCTCTCGGGACGCCACGACCGAGGAGACTTCATGGCTCGACGTTCGACATCCCTGGCCGGCTGGGAGCCGCATTTCCTCAGCCTTCTCAGACTTGTCTCCGGCCTGCTGCTGCTTCAGCACGGCGCGCAGAAGGTCCTCGGCTTTCCCCCCGGCGGACGCGGCGGCGGGATTGACCTGTCGACGCTGGCGGGCTGGTCCGGACCAATCGAACTGGTCGGCGGCGTGCTGATGGTGCTGGGCCTGTTCAGCCGCCCGACCGCCTTCATCCTGTCCGGCTTCACCGCCGCAGCCTACTGGATGGTGCACGCGCCGCAGAGCCCCTACCCCATCAACAACGGCGGGGAACTGGCGGCCCTGTACTGCTTCGTCTTCCTATATCTGGTCTTCGCCGGACCGGGGCCGTGGTCTCTGGACAGCGCCCTGCGCGGCGGCCGACGCTGACACGCGCGACGCGGCGTCCGGTCAGCCGATCCGGACGCCCGTCATGGAGATCGAACCGCCGTCGATCACGTCATTGAAGAAGCTCAAGGGCTCGCCGGGCGCCTGCTGGGCGGCGACATAAAGCAGCGGCAAATAGTGCTCGTCCGTCGGCACGCTGAGCTGCGCCTGTTCGGCCAGATGGACCCAGTCGATCAGGGCGTCATGGTCGCCCGCTATGAAGGCGCGTTTCACCGCCTCATTGAAATCGACCGCCCAGTCGTACGGCTCGCCGCCCGCCCGCTTCCACGTCCGCAGATTGTGCACGAAGTCGCCCGAACCAGCGACGATCACGCCTTCGTCCCGCAAGGGGCGCAGGCGCTTGGCCAGTTCATAATGACCACGGGCGTCAATGGTGCGATCCAGCGACAGTTGCACCACGGGCACGTCGGCGTCGGGCCAGACGTGCGCCAGCACGGACCAGGTTCCGTGATCGAGGCCCCACTGGGTTGTCTGCACGGCGCCGGTCAGTTCCGACACGCGGCTGGCCAAGGCGGGAGACCCCGGCGCGGGATATTGTATGGCATGAAGTTCAGCCGGAAAGCCCCCGAAATCATGGATGGTTTCCGGTCGTTCCTGCGCCGTCACGGCCAGACCCTGCGTCTCCCAGTGAGCCGAGATCATGACCACGCCTTTCGGTTTGCCGATCTCCTGCCCCAAGGTCCGCCAGGCGTCGGCGAAAGGACCGCCTAGGGCGTTCATGGGCGAACCATGACCAAAAAACACTGCGGGCTGGCGCATGATCTTAACCGTGCGGCTTCTTGGGCGTTACGGCTCCGGGGAGAGTGAAATACGATGCTTATACAGCAACTGTGTCGGTGCCTAATCTAGGCGCTCTATCCGGAGCGGCAAGAGGCTCCGTCAAGAATCCTCCAGGCCGATGGGGCAGATGCGCTGATAGAACGCCGGCTCGCCCGGAACCCGCGCGCCTCGCGACAGCAGAAAGCGATGCTCGACCACCATGGCCTGCTGTTCGATGTTCAGGCCGATCCATTCGCAAGCGTCATCGACAGGATAGGCATAGGCGCCCGGCCCGTCGCCCGCCTTCAGCTTGCCGGTCAGCAGGTTGACGCCGTTCTGCGCCTGCCAGACGTGAACCAGTTCGTGGATGAAGACCGCCTGCGTCCTGAGCGGCGCCTGCGACAGGTCCGGCGCCAGCGTCGCACTGGGCCAGACGATCCAGTCACGTCCAAACCAGCGCCCCGGCACGAAGGCGCGATCGAACGGCCAGGGCGAGCCCAGAAAGCGAATATCGTCCACCCGCAGGTCGCGTCCGAACACCTCGCGCGCCAGCGCCGCTTCGCCGTGCGCCAAGGGGCGGATCATCGACCGACCCACTCCCAATGCCAGGGCTCATAGACATAGGGGACGAAGCCGAACCGCCCCGCATTCTTGACCAGCCAGCGATAGGTCGGGGTCTGGCTCATGTGGCGGCGGCTGTGAACATCGGTGGAATCAACGCCCATGCCCTGCAGGTGGCCGACATACAGATCGACCGCCGTGCCCGTGCGGTGCGGCGAGCAGACGGCGCGGCGCAGGCCGTCGCAATTGCCGTCACGTGCACATCGCGCCGCGTCAGCCTCCGGGTCGCGGAAGGAAGAAAAGACGCGCAACAGTTCCGGCTCGGCGGCGATCTCAGGGACTTCGGCGCGGGCAGCCGCCGCCATCGCGCGATAGGCCTCCAGCACATCGCGACGCAGCAGGCGCGTCAGACGTTCAGCATGTTCCTCGCCGGTCGTCAGATAGGCCAGGTCGGCCACCGGCGGCGGATCAGGGCATTCCCCCCTCACCCGCGCCATGACGAAGGGCCGCCGCTCCTGCCACAGGCCGCGCAACACCTGAAACGTCGCCTGGTCGAACCGTCCGCTGGCCGTCAGTCCATAGCGCGCCTGGAACGCGGCCAGGGCTTCCGCGAAACCCGCCGATGTCGGATCGCAGGGCGAGCCAACCTCATGCTGGATCAGCGGCACATAGACTTCCCAGCCCAGTTCCGACGGCCCGAAAGGAACCCATTCCAGCGCATAAAGGGAGATGGCGTTCGCCTCGGCCGTATCGTCCCAGGCGCCAGGCGCCCGGTCGCAGATCTGGGCGGTCGGTGCAGGTTCCGGCGCCTCGGCGTGAGCCTGTCCGGCGACGGCGGCGGCCAGGGCGGCGATAACGAAGGCGGACGCTTTCCACATGCCCGCAGCAGGCCTCAGGATGAGAGTCGCCGCAACCCCTCTCGCGGTCTTCGCGCCTGCGTCGAAAACCTGCATGGTGACGATTGCGGCCGACTCGCGCCGTGATCGGGCCGTGACCGCATGACCGCACCCCCCGCGCCTTCGTCCGCCACAGCTGCGCCCGACGCGCCGCGCCGCTCCAACGCCATCCTGGCCGCCTTTTCCGGGCCCTGCCTGCCGCTGGCGGCTTTCGGCGTCGCCCTGCCCGTCACCCTGCCTGAATTCTACGCCACCCACGTCGGCATGGAGATGGGCATGGTGGCCGCCGTCTTCATGGCGGTGCGGCTGATCGACATCCTGTTCGACCCCTTTATCGGCTGGGGGATGGACAGGACCCGCACGCGTCTGGGCCGCTATCGCCCGTGGATGGCCGTGGCGACGCCGATCCTGATGCTGGCGGCGCTGATGATGTTCGTGACGGTCCAGCCGGGCGCCGGGCCGGTCTACCTGTTCGCCTGGCTGCTGGTGCTCTACCTCGGCTTCTCGATGGGAACGCTGGGCCAGTTGGGCTGGGCCGCCGTGCTGGCGCCTCAGTACGACCAGCGCAGCCGCGTCTATGGCTGGTGGCAGGTGTTCAACATCATCGGCGTGATCCTGATCCTGATCCTGCCGACCATCGTGGTGAAGACGGGCCTGGGGAACTACGTTGACGGGGTGCATATCATGGGCTGGGCCATCATCATCGCCCTGCCCCTGACCATCGGCTTGGCCATGGTCGCCGTGCCCGAGCCGGTCAACGCAGGCGCCGCGCCGCACGGCGGCCCGCGCGCCTATCTGGCCCTGTTCAGGATGAAGACGGTGCGCAAGCTGCTGATCGCTGACCTGCTGCTGGGCATTGCGCCGGGCATCACCGGGTCGCTGCTGTTCTTCTTCTTCGGCCAGATCAAGGGTTACGACCACACCCAGGCGTCGCTGTTCATGCTGATCTACTTCATGGCCGGTCTGGTGGGCGCGCCCATCTGGGCCTGGCTGGCGACCCGGATCGGCAAGGACCGCGCCCTGGCCGTGGCCAGCCTGATCTTCGCCGTCTTCTACGTCGGCGCGACCTTGGTTCCGGGCGGGAACTTCGCCCTGACGGCGGTCGCCATGTTCATCGCCGGCCTGCCCTATGCGGCCGGTCTGTTCCTGTTGCGCGCCATGATGGCGGACGCCGGCGACGAGGTGCGGCTGGAGACGGGCGTGGACCGCACCGGCCTGATGTTCTCCATCCTGTCGGCCACGACGAAGATGGGGCACGTCTTCGCGCTTCTGCCTTACGCCATCCTGCCTCTGGTCGGGTTCAAACCTCTGCCGGGACCAGAGGGGAACAGCGACTTCTCCTTGTTGATGCTGCAGATCCTGTTCATCGCCGTGCCGGGCCTGCTATTGGCGGCCACCGCCTGGGTGCTGAAGGGCTATCCCCTGACCGCTCAGCGACACGATGAAATCCGCGCCGCCCTGGCGCAAAGAGACGCCGGACACGCCTGAATGACCCACCCCGTCGACCGCCTGAAAGAGATCATGGTTCGCCTGCGCGATCCGAACGGCGGCTGCCCCTGGGACGTGGAGCAGACCTTCCAGACGATCGCCCCCTATACGATCGAGGAAGCCTATGAGGTCGCCGACGCCATCGAGCGCGGCGACATGGACGAACTGAGGGTGGAACTGGGCGACCTGCTGTTCCAGGTCGTCTTCCACTCGCGCATGGCCGAGGAAGCCGGGCATTTCCGGCTGGAAGATGTGGCCGATGCCATGGCCGACAAACTGATCCGCCGCCATCCGCACGTCTTCGGCGAAGAAGCCGCGAAGGCCACCGGCCCGGCCCAGAAGGCCCGTTGGGAAGACATCAAGGCGGCCGAGCGCAAGGCCAAGGAACAGCATGGCGTGCTGGACGACGTGCCGGTCGGCCTGCCCGCCCTGACCCGCGCCGCCAAGCTGACCAAGCGCGCAGGCCGCGTCGGCTTCGACTGGCCCTCGACCGACGAGGTGTTCGATAAGCTGGCCGAAGAGGTTCAGGAACTACGCGCCGAGATCGCCGCCGGTGACAAGGAGAAGGCGCGCGAGGAGTTGGGCGATCTTCTGTTCGTGGTCGCCAATCTGGCCCGCAAGCTGGAGGTCGAACCGGAAGACGCCCTGCGCGCGGCCAACGCCAAATTCGTGCGTCGCTTCGAGTTTATTGAAACCGAGCTGCAAAAGGACGGCCGTACGCCGGAACAGTCCGACCTGCCAGAAATGGACGCCCTGTGGGACGCCGCAAAGGCGGCCGAGCGAGCCTGAGCTAGATGTAGCGCAACTCCTGCAGGTCGATCTCGCGGATCAACTTGCGGGCCGTTTCTTCATCAATGAGCCGTTGGCGGCCGAGGCGGACCAGTTCCTCTCGCTCGGCGGCAAGCCCTGCCAGTCGAAGGCGGCGCTCGATGTCATCGGAGCGGCGAGCCTGGACCACGGCGTCATCCTCCATGCTGGCGCGCATGTCGATACGGTGCCGATAGACCTCCATGACCCGTGTCGCGGTTTCGGTGTAGAAGTCGGGGTCCGCCTTCCCTTCGGCCATCAAGTGCTGGGCGTCCTCGATGGCGCGGATGGCGGCCCAGGCGGCGGCGACACGAGAGCGGTTTTCCTCGGCCTCATGGTCATCCTCGGGCGGCAGTTGGACGCCCTTCAACAGGCGCGGCAGGGCGATGGTCGCCAGCACCAGCGAGACGATGATCACGCCCGCCGCCAGAAAGATGGCCAGGTTGCGCGCCGGCATCGGCGACCCGTCGCCCAGATACAAGGGCAAGGTCAGGATACCGGCCAGGGTGATCGCTCCGCGCACGCCCGCCAGAGACATGACCGCCACGAGCCTCAAACCGACCTTGGGCTGGGCGCGACGGCCCTTGCGGCGGAACAGGGTCAGCTTCAGCGAGGTCCACACCCAGACGAAGCGCAACGCCGCCAGGGCCGCGACAATGGCGAAGACGTAAACGGCCAGCCACCATAGCTCGCTGTGCTGGGTCGTGCGGATCACCTCGGCCGCGCGCGCCATAATGGAGGGCATTTGCTCGCCCAGGATGACGAAGATCAGGCCGTTGCCGACGAACTGGACCGTGTCCCACACCACGGCGCGGCGAATGCGGGTCGCGGCCAGGGCCGACCCCTGCCGCTCGGTGAAGCTCATGGTCACGCCCGCCGCCACCGCCGCCAGGATGCCCGAAGCATGGATGGTTTCCGCCGCCAGATAGGCCGCGAAGGGCATCAGCAGGCTGATCAGGATCTGGCCGCCGACATCCTCGCCCCAGCGGCGGCTTATGAAGGCCTTTACCAGCCCTATGGCCAGGGTGACGCCGATCCCGACCGCCACGCCCGCCAGAGCCAGCCAGGCGAAGGTCCCAAAAGCGCTGCTCAGGGAAAAGGCGCCGGTCGTCGCCGCGATCACGGCGATCCGCATGCAGGTCAGGCCGCTGGCGTCGTTCAGCAGCGATTCGCCTTCCAGGATGTGCATCAGCCGCTTGGGTATCGGCGCCCGCCCAGCGATGGCCTGGACGGCTATCGGGTCCGTCGGCGACAGGATGGCCGCCAGGGCGAAGGCCACCGCCAGGGGCATGGTCGGGATCATCCAGTGGATCAGAAAGCCCAGCCCCAGAACGGTGAAGACCACCAGCCCCAGCGCCAGTTCCAGGATCACCACCTGGTCGCGGAACAGCGCCTCCTTGGGGATGCGCCAGCCGTCCACGAACAGCAGCGGCGGAAGGAACAGCAGGAAGAAGACGTCCGGCTTCAGATCGACCGACTCGCCGGTGATCAGCACCACCCCGGCCCCCAGCGCGATCTGCACCAGCGGCAGGGCGATGCGCGTGATGCGAGCCACCCATCCCGACAGCACCACGGCCAGCAACAGGAAGAGGATGGTCTCGATCAGGTGCATGACGGGATCAGTCGATCACGTCCGGATACAGCCGTTCAAGTCGCCCTAGCGCGGCGGGGTGCAGTCGAACCGTCAGGTGGACCCGGCCGTCATCATCCGTCTCGCGCCCCGTCACCCGGCCGTTGGCATAGAGCCACGCCAGCAGGTCGCCGCGATGCGGTTCGACCGTAAGCTGCGTCTCGGGGTCGTCGTCGATCAAGGCGGCGATGGTTTCGCGAAGCGCCTCGATCCCCTCGCCTGTCCACGCGGACACAGCCACCGCCGATCCCTCGCGCGCCAGACGTTCGGCCTGACCGACCACGGTTTCCCGCGTCTCTGGTTCCAGCAGGTCGATCTTGTTCCAGACCTCAAGGATGCGGCGCGTCTTGCCTTCCGGCGTCGGGATCTGCTCCAGCACCGTCTCGACGTCCTTGGCCTGGGCGGCGCTGTCGGGCGAGGCGATGTCGCGCACGTGCAGGATCAGGTCCGCCTCGCCCACCTCCTCCAGCGTGGCGCGGAAGCTCTCGACCAGTTCGTGCGGCAGGTCGGAGACAAAGCCCACGGTGTCGGCGATGATGGCCGGACGCCCCTGCGGCAGGCGGATGGTGCGCTGGGTGGTGTCCAGGGTGGCGAACAGCAGGTCCTTGGCCATTACCTCGGCCCCGGTCAGCCGGTTGAACAGCGTGGACTTCCCCGCATTGGTGTAGCCAACCAGGGCGACCGACGGGAACGGGACCTGTTTGCGCGCCTTGCGGTGCAGGCCGCGCGTGCGGCGCACCTCCTCCAGCTCGGCCTTCAGGCGGACGATGCGGTCGGCGATCATCCGCCGGTCCAGCTCGATCTGGGTTTCGCCGGGACCGCCGACGCCGCCCGTGCCGCCGCGTTGACGCTCCAGGTGGGTCCAGGTGCGGACAAGACGCGAGCGTTCGTATTCCAGCCGGGCCAGCTCGACCTGGAGGCGACCTTCACGCGTGCGGGCGCGGCGCCCGAAGATTTCGAGGATCAGGCCGGTGCGGTCGATGACCTTGATGTCCCAGAAACGTTCCAGGTTGCGCTGCTGCACCGGCGTCAACTGGTCGTCGATGACGACCGCCTCGGCGTCGGCGGCCAGGATCAGGGCCGAAATCTCTTCCAGCTTGCCGCGTCCGATCAGGGTGGCGGGCGTGACGGAGCGCAGGCGCACGATTTCCTGCGCCCGCACGTCAAGGTCCAGCGCCTGGGCCAGGCCCACGGCTTCTTCCAGACGTTCGGAAGCATGGCGCGCATTGTCGCCGCGACGGTCGGGGTGGATTACGACAGCCCGGATCAGCGGGACGGCGTGGTCAATGAGTTTGGAGGTCAATCAGTCTTCTTCGGCGTCGGGCTCGTACAGCTGCACGGGCGCGGACGGCATGATGGTCGAGATGGCGTGCTTGTAGACCAGCTGCGATTGGCCATCGCGACGCAGCAGCACACAGAAGTTGTCGAACCAAGTGACGATGCCCTGAAGCTTGACGCCGTTCACCAGGAAGATGGTCAGCGGGGTCTTCGTCTTGCGGACGCTGTTCAGGAAGGTGTCCTGGAGGTTCTGTCGTTTGTCTTGCGACATGGCAGGTTGATCCTGTTCTTGGTCTTTTTCATCGACGGCGGAATGGCCGCGAGGCGGGACGTCGCCCGCATTCGCGACCTTAGCCATGCCCCCGCCGGTGCGGCAACGGCTTAAATGGCCTCGCGGCGCGCCTGTTCCAGATAAATCTCGCGCAGACGGGTCGCCACCGGGCCGGGCTTGCCCTCGCCGATGCGGGTTCCGTCCAGCGACACGATCGGCATGACGAAGGAACTGGCCGCCGTGACGAAGATTTCACGCGCGCGCTTGGCCTCTTCGACGCTGAAGGCGCGCTCTTCCAGTTCGATGCCCTCGGCTTCCACCAGTTTCAGAATCGCCGCGCGGGTGATGCCGCGCAGAATGTTGGCCTGAGTGTCGCGGGTCCTCAGCTTGCCGTTCTCATCAACGATCCAGGCGTTGGTCGAGGAGCCCTCGGTCACCATGCCCATTTCGTCGAACAGGATGGCCTCATAGGCCCCGCGCTCGCGAGCCGCCTGTTTGGCCAGGGCGTTGGGCAGCAGGCCGACGGTCTTGATGTCGCAACGGCCCCAGCGCATGTCCGGGTGGGTGACGCCGGCGGCGCCCCTGGCGGCCAGGGCTTCGCCCTTCTTCAGGTCAACAGACTTGGCCGTGACAATGACGCTGGGCGCTACATCCTTGGGGAAGGCGTGATCGCGCGGAGCGGTGCCGCGCGTGATCTGGATATAGACCAGGCCGTTGCGCACCCGGTTGCGGCGGATCGTTTCACGCAAGACGATGCCCAGAGACTGGGCCGACATGGGAATGTCGATGCGCAACTCGGTCAGGCTGCGCGCCAACCGGCTCAGATGCCCCTCATAGTCAGCCAGCCTGCCGTCAAACACGGACCAGACCTCATAGACGCCGTCGGCGAACTGAAACCCGCGATCCTCGATGTGAACCACGGCCTGACCGTGCGGCTGATAAACGCCGTTTACATAGGCGACCCTGGACATCAGGCGCCCTCTCCTTCTTCGTCTCCGCCGCGTGCGGGCGACACGCCCAGCGACTTAAGCTTGCGATGCAGCGCCGACCGCTCCATGCCGATGAAGGCGGCCGTGCGCGAGATGTTGCCGCCGAAGCGCATGATCTGCGCCGACAGATATTCCCGCTCGAACACCTCCCTGGCTTCACGCAGCGGCAGGGCGATGATGCGATCGGCGCTGAGCGAGGCGGGGCTGGCGGACGACGCCACCTCCTGCGGCAGCATGTCCGCCGTTATCGGCTCGTCCGCCGTCCCGGTCGCCAGGATCAGCAGGCGTTCGACATTGTTGCGCAGTTGTCGGACGTTGCCGGGCCACGGGTGGACCTGCAGCACAGCCAGGGCGTCATCGGCGATGCGGCGATGCGGCAGCCCCTGCGACGCCGACAGGTTATCGACGAAATACTCGACCAGTTCGCTGATATCCTCGCGACGTTCGGACAGCGGCGGGACGCGGATCGGCACCACGTTCAGACGGTGGAACAGGTCCTCGCGGAAGCGCCCTTCGCTAATCTCCAGACGCAGATCGCGCGAGGTCGAACTGATGACCCGCACGTCGACCTGAACATCCTGTTCGCCGCCGACGCGGCGGAACCGCTGCTCGACCAGAACACGTAGGATACGGCTCTGGCTCTCGCGGGGCATGTCGGCCACGTCGTCCAGGAACAGGGTGCCGTTATGCGCCTGCTCAAAGACGCCGATCTTGCGCGGACGGCCGTCGCCGCCTTCTTCGCCGAACAGTTCGACGTCAAGGCGCTCGGGCGTCATGCCGGCGGCCGAGATCGCCACGAACTCGGCCCTGGCGCGCGGGCTGGCGTCGTGAATCTGGCGTGCGACCAGTTCCTTGCCCGAGCCCGGAGGCCCGGCGATGAGGATGCGGCTGTTGGCGGGTGCCACCTTGGAGATGGTGCTGCGCAGCGCCTGCGCCGCCACCGACTTGCCGATCAGGCCGGTGGGCGTCAGCGTCTGGGCGCGCAGGCGACGGTTCTCGCGCTTCAGGGACGCCGCTTCCAGCGCCCGCTCGACCACCACCACCAGCCGGTCGGACTTGAAGGGCTTTTCGATGAAGTCATAGGCGCCGCGCTTCAGGGCGCTGACCGCCGTTTCAATATTGCCGTGGCCCGAGATCATGACGACCGGCAGGTCCTCATCCAGTTCGCGCACCACATCCAGCAATTCCAGGCCGTCCAGGCCGCCGCCCTGCATCCAGATGTCCAGGACCGCCAGCGACGGCTTGCGCGCCTTGATGGCGGCCAGGGCTTCGTCGGAGTTGGCGGCCGTGCGGACCGCGTGGCCTTCGTCCTCCAGCAGGCCGGAAACCAGCTCGCGGATATCGGCTTCGTCGTCGACGACCAGAATGTCGGCACCGGTGCTTTTCATGACGCCTCTCTTACTCCGCCGTCCGCATCGCGCTGGACGCGCGAGCGACGGCCTTATGATCCTGGCTCAGGGGGAAGGTCAGGCACACGCGCGCGCCTGACAAGGTTTCGGCGTCGGCCAGCTTCAGCTCTCCGCCGTGGTCTTCACAAATGCGCTTGACGATGGCCAGGCCCAGGCCCGTCCCCTTCTCGCGCGTCGTTACATAAGGTTCGGTCAGCCGGTCCCGATCCTTGGCAGGCAGGCCGACGCCGTCGTCCTCAATGACGAAGGAGGCGAAACCGTCCTCGACCGTCAGACGGGCGATGATGCCCAGACCGGGCTCCGTCACCCCGTCCCGCTCGCGCCGACCGGCCACCGCCTCGCCTGCGTTCTTCAGGATGTTGGCGAGGGCCTGACGCACCATGCGACCGTCCGCCTGCATCACGACGTCCGGCAGGGGCTCGATCAGATCGACGCCGATATCCCCCGCTGCAACGCGCTGGGCGAACACCGCCTCGCGCAGCATTTCGGCCGGATTCTCGCGTGAGAAACGAGGCGCGGGCATCCGCGCGAAGGACGAGAATTCGTCCACCATCCGTCCGATATCGCCGACCTGGCGGATGATGGTCTCGGTACAGCGATCGAAGACTTCGACATCCTCGCCGACCTGCTCGCGATAGCGGCGACGCAAGCGTTCGGCCGACAGCTGGATCGGGGTCAGCGGGTTCTTGATTTCATGGGCGATGCGCCGCGCCACATCGCGCCAGGCGGCGTTGCGCTGGGCCGTGACCAGACGCGTGATGTCGTCGAAGGTCAGCACCATCTCGCCGCCCTGCCCGCCTTCGATACGGACCCGCAGGCGCAGCGCCTCTCCGTTGCGGTCGATGTCGATGTCTTCTTCGATATGGGCCTCGCCGCGCTCGGACAGTTCGCCCAGTTCCGGCGCCACCTCGGCCAGACGACGCCCCTGCACATGGTCGGCGTCCAGTCCCAAAAGGTGGCTGGCGCTGTCGTTGATAGCCGAGATGCGGCGCTTGCGGTCCAGGCCGATAACGCCCGCGCTGACGCCCGACAGCACGGTTTCAATGAAAAGGCTTCGGGCCTGAGCTTCGTCCGAGGCGGTCTTCAAGGCGGCCTGCTGGGTCTTGATGTCCTGCGTCATGCGGTTGAACGCTTCGGAAAGGACGATCAGCTCTGCCGGCGCCTCAGCATTATCGACCCTCGCGTCCAGATCGCCGCCGGCGACCTGATCCGCCGCCCGCACCAGTCGCCCGATCGGCGCCGAGATCGAACTGGCCGCCGACATGGCCAGCCACACCGCGCCGACCAGCACCAGCAGGGCCGTCTCAAGATAGCTGAGGGCGAAAGCCGCCTGGATGCGGGCGCGGCTTTCCTCCGCCTCGCGATAGGCGGTGATGGATTCCTCGCCGTTGCGCATCCGCTGGATCAGGCCCGGCGCCAGCGGGCGAACGACGTAGAGATAGGCGTCGCCATAGTCAGGCAGCGGATAGAGGGCGCGAACCGTATCGGGGTTCTCCGTCACCGTGGTGGGGGCCACCTCGCCGCCCGCGACCGTCTCCAAGGCTTCGCGGGGCGGCGCGACATAGGGCGGGGCCCCGGGCCGCTCGCCGCTGGCCAGCACGCGGCCGTTCTGGTCGAGGATATAAAGCGCCGGATAGCCGAAGAAGTCGCCGATCTGAGCCAGGGCGCGGGAAAACTGGATACGGTTGTCGAACAGGCCCCGCACCCCGCCCAGTTCGGTGGACATGGTCTCCATGTCCGCCTCAAGCCCGCTGCCGACGTCGGCGACATAGGCGCGGCCGATCTCGGCCCCGTTCCTGACCGCCGATTGCACATTCGCGCTGAACCACTGATCGACGCCGCGGTTGACCAGAACGCCGAACACCAGGGCGATCAGCACGGCGGGCACGACCGAAACCAGCGAGAACAGGGTCACGAAGCGCAGATGCAGCCGCGCGCCCGGGTTGTAGCGGTTACGGAACAGGCGCAGCACCCGACCGCCGATCACAAAGGCCAGCCCGAAGATCAGGACCAGATTGGCCAGCAAGATGAACAGCACGGCCTGACTGGCCGCTGAGCGCGCATCTCCGCCGACGGTCGCGCCGGGCGCGATGGCGACCAGCCAGATCGCCGCCGCCGTGACGATGAAGGCGATCGCATAGGCTGTGCCGAACAGGGCGCGCGCCCGACCGCCAGCCAACCGCCCCCAGAGCGAAAGCTCCGAGTTGTGGTGATCAGCCGGGGCGGCGCGGTTCGACATCAAGCGATAGCTTCAACCACCTGTGGCCTATTTTCAACAGCGAAGTTGCGAGAATGCTTCACATCAAGCCACAGCGCCGTCAGCGCCTCCTCGACCTCCTCTGGCGTCTCCAGCCGGCAAAGACGCGCCTTGGCCGCTCGTCGCTCGGTGGGATTGGCCGGCCAGGGCGCCTGTTCGATGTACCAGCCCAGATGTTTGCGGAACATCTTCAGCCCCAGCGGCAGGCCGTAGAAGTCAGCCGAGGCCCGCAGATGCCGGATGATGATCGCCAGCCGTTCTTCCCGATCCGGCTCGCGCAGTTGCGTCCCGTCGATCAGGGCGCGCTCCAGATGCGCGGCCAGCCACGGCCGCCCATAGACGCCTCGACCCAGCATCAGGGCGTCGGCGCCGGATCGCGCCAAGGCCTCGCGCGCCTGTTCAGCGGTGATGATGTCGCCGTTGACGATGACGGGAATGGCCACCGCCTGCTTCACCTCGGCTACCGCGTCCCAGTCGGCGACACCGGTGTAGAACTGCTTGCGGGTGCGGCCGTGCACCGTCACCGCCGCCACGCCCAGCCCCTCGGCCCGACGCGCCAGGTCAGCGGCGTTCAGATTGTTGTCGTCCCAGCCGAGCCGCATCTTGACCGTAACCGGCCGACTGACGGCCTGTACGACCGCCTCCATGATCCGCGCCGCCTGATCCGGCGTCCGCATCAGGGCCGAGCCGCAGGCGGCGCCGGTGACTTCCTTGGCCGGACAGCCGAAGTTCAGGTCGATGATGTCGGCGCCGGCCTTCTGCGCCATGCGCGCGCCCTCGGCCATCGCCTCGGCGTCGCCGCCGACCAGCTGGATCACCGTCAGCGGCAGGCCCCCGCCGACGGCGGCGCGCCGCACCACGTCCGGCCGCGCGCGCGCCAGTTCGGCCGCCGCCACCATTTCGGTCGCCACGTAAGAGGCGCCCAGCTGCGAGGCCAGCACCCGGAACGGCAGGTCGGTGATCCCGGTCATGGGCGCCATCAGCACCCGCCCGTCGATCCTTACGTCCCCAATTTGCAGGCCAGTCTTCATACGGCTCCCTTAGCACCGAAGGCGCCCCCTCTCGTCAAGCGGAACCGGGACGCCTAGAAGGCCGTCATGGGATTCTCAGCGATTGTCGTCGCCGCCGGTTCGGGTTCGCGGGCCGGAGGCGCCAAGCAGTGGCGCGTCGTCGCCGGACGCCCGGTCGTCGCCTGGTCGGTCGAGGCTTTGCTGAAGGCCGGCGCGCGTGAGGTCGTGGTGGTGATCGCCGCCGACGCCGCGCCGATGGCCCAGACTGCTCTGGCAGCGCTATCCGGCTGGCGCGCCGTGCCCGGCGGCGCGACCCGGGCCGCCTCGGTTCAGGCCGGCCTGTCGGCGCTGACGGCGGATGACGCCGAGCCCGTGCTGATCCACGACGCCGCCCGGCCGTTCCTGAGCGCCGACATCATAGAGGCGCTGCTGCAGGGCCTTAAGGACGCCGACGGCGCCCTGCCCGCCCTTGCCGTCGCCGACAGCCTGCGTCGCGCCGAGGATGATTTCATTGTCGGCGGCGTCGATCGCGACAACCTCTGGCGCGCCCAGACGCCTCAGGCCTTCCGCCTGAAGACCATCCGCGACGCCTATGCCGCATGGCCGAACGATGAGACGGCGACCGACGAAGCCGCCGTGGTCGAGCGCGCCGGCGGCCGCGTCCGCTTGATCCCCGGCGATCCCCGCCTTTTGAAACTCACCTACCCTGAGGACTTCGCCATGGCCGAGGCGCTCGCCGCTCCCCGCACTGTCGTTCGCATCGGACAGGGCTTCGATGTCCATCGCTGGGGCCCCGGTTCGTCGGTCTGGCTGTGCGGGGTCGAGATTCCGCACGACCAGACCCTGATCGGCCATTCGGACGCCGATGCGGGCGTGCACGCCCTGACCGACGCCATTCTTGGCGCGATCGCCGACGGCGACATCGGCGACCATTTCCCGCCCAGCGACCCGCAATGGAAGGGCGCCGCCTCGGACCGTTTCCTGGTCTATGCGGCCGAGCGGGTGGCGGCGCGCGGAGGGCGCATCGTCAACGTGGACGTCACCCTGATCTGCGAGCAGCCCAAGGTGAAGCCTCATCGACAGGCGATGCGCGAGCGCCTGGCGGATCTGCTGAACTTGCCGCTGGACGCCGTCAGCGTGAAAGCGACCACCAGCGAGGGCCTTGGTTTCACAGGACGCGGCGAGGGTCTTGCCGCCCAGGCCGCCGTCTCGGTCGAACTGCCCGGCTAAGGCTTCAGACGCGGGCCAGTCCGGCGGCGGCTCGCTCAAGCAGGGTCAGCGCCGTGTCGTCGGGCCTCAACTGGGCCACCCCTACGTCCAGTTCCACGACGAATGGAGGGCGATCCTTGCCGGCGTCGAAGGCGGTGCAGGCGATGACGGCCGCGATCCGCTCAGCCGTGACGCGGGCCGAGGCTTCGTCGGCGGCGGGCAAGGCCAGTGCGAAGGTCTCGCTGGACAGGCGCGCAGCGGTGTCCTCGACCCTCACCAGCCGCGACACCATGGCGCCGACCTGGGGCATGGCCCTGTCCAGCCAGCCGCCCGCCCGCAGTTCGCCCAACTGCTGACGTCCCGCCACGCGCAGAACACCCACAGACAAATGCCGCGAGCGCAGTCGGGCGCCGTCCGCCAATCGGCCCAGATGCGAGGCGAAGAGGTCGCGGCTGAACAGGCCCGTCGCCGCGTCCATCAGTTCGCTGCTACGCACCGCATCCAGCGCCCGGCGCAGTCCCTGCTGCCGGCGATGGTTGCGCGCCAGGGCGACAATGCGGGCTGCGGCGTCCTCTTCCGGTGTGGTCGGATCGGCGACGTCGGCGAACCCTCGCCGGTAAAGGTCGCCCAAGGCCTCGCCCGCCTCCTCGTCCCGCAGGTAGAGCGTCAGCGGGATATGATAGAGACGCGTGTTGCGGCGCATTCCCGCAGCGATCGCCAAGGCCGGCGCGTGCGAACGATCGCCCCACAGCACGGCGCCGTCGAACGCGCGCTCATGCAGATAGTCAAACGCAGTATATGGGGTCGGCGCCGCCACCACCTCAGCTCCCAACGCCACCAGGGCGTTAGAAAGCGCCAGGAAGCGACGATCTGCAGCGCCGGCCGTCAGGATGTTCAGCGGCGCCGATTCCATGTCGGCCGCCGCCAGGTTGACGCCGTGCTGGCTGAACGTGGCCTGGCGCAGAACGAATTCTTCCTCCGCCACCGCCGCACGGGTCATCTGCTCCAGACGCATGGCCGCCTGAGCGGGGTGCGGAGCCTTGGACAGCGTCAGATCGCATCCATTGAGACCGGCCCCGCGCGGCGCGCCGACGCCTAGAATGGTCAGATAGCGCGCGTCGGTCGCGGATCGCAGCCGCGCGATCGCCGAGGCGTCCAGCAGCGACGTATCCACCACGGCGGCGTCAATCGTCAGGTCGTCCAGCGCCAGGACAGCCGCATCGAGATCGCGCGCGGTCAGGGTTCGCCAACCCAGTTGATCCAGGCCTTCGCACAGAGAATCCAGGGAGTCGTCAGCGCCGGCGACGACCAGCACGCGCGGATTGGAATGCAAGCAAGGATCTCCTGGCTTCGGCCGGCCGCCCCCGCCGCCGTATCCGAGCCTTGGGGCATGATACCGGCGCAGCGGCCGCCCGCAATGGGCAAGGCGACATATCGCCGGGCGACGGATCAGGGGTTCCAACTTCATGCCGAATGGGGTTAATCCCCCCGCTTGTTCGACGACGAGGCCTTGGATTGACCCAGCCCTTACCGCTCGCGGACCTGCCCATGCACATGGCGCGCCTCGCAGGCCGCGCCTTCGCCAGAAGCTGGGGCCGGGACGTCATGCTCTATACCGGCGGGGTTTCCTTTTTCGCCCTGCTGGCCCTGTTCCCGGCCATCGCCATCCTGATCGGCTTCTACAAGGCCGTTCTGACGATAGGACAGGTGAGCGAGCAGGCGGCGGCGCTGGCGGACGTCATCCCCTCGGCCGCGCGCACCCTGTTCCTGAACGAGATCGACCGCCTGGCCAATACTTCGGCGCGGACCGTGTCGCTGCAGAGCGCGATCGCCCTGGTGATCGGCGCCTACGCGGCGCATCGGGGCTTCAAGGCCTTGCTCGCGGGGCTGAACCTGATCCACGACGAGACCAAGCCGCTGGGCTTTTTCAAGTTCAACCTGCTGGCCTTCTTAGTCGCGCTTGCGGCCTTCGTGCTGTTCACCGTGGTGTCGGGCGCCGTCGTCACCTCGCGCCTGATGGAGCACGCCTATGTCGACCAACCAGGCGGCTGGATGACCCTGCCGCTCGATGGCTTGTGGCCCGCTCTCGGGCTGTGGCTGGGGCTGACCATGCTCTATCGATACGCCATGGCGCACGCCAAGCGCGTCGCCTGGAAGGCCGCCGTCATCGGCGGCCTGGTCGCCACGGTCATGTCCAGCTTCTTCTCGTGGCTGTGCACCATCTATGTCGAGCAGATCGTACATCTGGGCGCGACCTACGGCTCGGTCGGCGCCGTGGTGGTGCTGCTGATCTGGCTATCGTGGAACGTGAACGCCGTCTTCTATGGCGGCGCCTTCGCCACGGAACTGGAGATCGACTGGGAAAAGCGCGCCGCCCTGCCCCCGCCCGAGGCCTATCCCGATACGGTTGTCAGCCTGTCCGAGCGTCGCCGCTCTCGACAGTGATCTGAAGCACGCCGTCCGACTCTTCGATCCCAATGACCTGACCGCCCAACTCCTGCATCAGGAAGGGTACGTCGATCCGCGCCATCGGATCGGTCGCCAGCAACGTCCATTGCTCGCCCGCGCGGGCTCCCTCCATCGCCTTGCATAGCCTGAGGCTGGGCACGGGACATTTATGACCGCGCGCGTCGACGACGATCGGGTCGCTCATCGCGTCACGGCGTCGTGCAACAGGCCCAAGGCCACGCGCACGCTTTCCAACCGCACTTGGTCCCGCCCGATGGCGCCGAAGCGCTTTTCAACATGGGCGACGGACCCGTCCGCCCGCGCGATGGCGAAGTGAACCAGGCCGACCGGCTTGTCGCCCGAGCCGCCGCCTGGCCCGGCGATGCCGGTGACCGACACCGCGAACTGGGCCCGCGAGCGCGCCTTCGCGCCCTCGGCCATGGCCCGCGCCGTCGGTTCCGACACCGCCCCGAAACGCGCCAGCACGTCCTGCGGCACGCCCAGCATCTCCGTCTTGGCCTCGTTGCTGTAGGTGACGAAGCCCCGATCCACGACGGCTGAAGACCCGGCGATCGCCGTCAGGGCGCCCGCCACCAGCCCGCCGGTGCAGCTTTCGGCCGTAGCGATCATCAGACCGGCCTTGATCGCATGGCCGATCACGCCTTCAGCGATCGCCTCGATATCCTGCGGCAACATGGGAATTCGCTCCATCCTCGAGTCGTCCTAGCCTCGACCTGCGGAATCACCCGCTCGAGGTCGAAAGCAGCGCATGACCGAACACGTCCTGTCCCCGGCGCATCGCAGGATCGACGCGATAACACCTGCCGCCTTCGCCGTCGCCATCTTCACCTCGGCCAGCCTGGTTTTCCTGGTTCAGCCGATGGCGACCAAGCTGGTGCTGCCGTTGCTGGGCGGATCGCCGTCGGTGTGGAACACCGCCATGGTCTTCTTCCAGGCGGCGTTGCTGGCGGGCTATCTCTACGCCCACCTGCTGCAACGGATACCGTCGGTGCGGTGGCAGGCCATGACGCATCTGGCGCTGTTGGCGGCGGCGGCCGTTTTCCTACCGCTGAGCATTACTGAGACGTTGGGGGATCCTGACCCAGCCGCCCCGATCGGCTGGCTGCTGGGAGCTCTGTTGCTATCGGTCGGCGCGCCCTTCGCCATACTGTCAGCCACCGCGCCGCTGCTGCAGGCCTGGTATGCGCGCGCTCGCGTCGGTCGCCCCGACGGAGCCAACCCCTATGTGCTGTACGCCGCCTCCAACCTCGGCAGCTTTCTGGCGCTTCTGGCTTATCCGGTCCTGATCGAGCCGCTGGCGTCCCTGTCCGGGCAAAGGATCGGCTGGACGGTGGGATACGGCGTCTTCGCCGCCATGATCGTGGTGCTGGCGGTCCTCCTGCCGCGCGGTCTGGGCGCCGCGCGCACCGCCGCCTCGGACGAGCGTAGCCCGCCAATCCCCTGGACGCGCAAGATTATCCTGATCCTGCTGGCCGCTGCGCCCTCCAGCCTGATGCTGGGGGTGACTGCGCACCTTTCGACAGACGTGGCTTCGGCCCCCTTCCTGTGGGTCGCGCCGCTGGCGCTCTACCTGCTGACCTTCGTCATCGCCTTCCAGACGCGGCCGTGGATTCCTCTGTCCGTCAGCCTGATCCTGCAGGCGACCTTCACCGTGATGATCGGCGCCATGGTCGGCATGACGACAGGGCATTGGCTGATGCTGCTGGGGGCGCACCTGGCCGCCTTCTTCTTCACGACCCTGATGTGCCACCAGCAGTTGGCCGCCCGACGCCCGGCGCCGGACCGGCTGACCGAGTTCTACCTGTTGATGTCGCTGGGCGGGGTGCTGGGCGGGGCATTCACAGCCTTGCTGGCGCCGACGCTGTTCGAGACCGTGCTCGAATATCCGCTGGTCATGGTGCTGGTCTGTCTGGCGCGGCCCTGGCTGGGAGGACGTCCCGCCAAACATGAAGTCTGGCTGATGACGGCGGGCCTGACGATCGCCGTATCTGTACCGCTGCTGTTCGAGATGATGCGCTATGATGCATCGTTGCGCACAGTGTTCAGCGACTTCGGCCTGACTGCAACGGCGCAGATCATCCTCGGCGGCGCCGCCATCTGCGCCTTCCTGATCCGCGATCGCGTGCTGATGTTCACGGCTGTCGTCGCCGCCATGACGCTGTCGGCCCACTACATCGGCCGCGGTTACGACTGGAGCCTGTCCGAGCGCAGCTTCTTCGGCGTCATGCGTGTGGCGGTCACGCCGGACCCCAAGATGGGCGGCGACGTTCACGTGCTGATGCACGGCACGACCCTGCACGGCGCCCAGGCGCGCAACCCCGACTTCGCCTGCGCCCCGACCATGTACTATGCCGAGACCACGCCTCTCGGGCAGGCGGCCGAACTGATCCAGGCCCGCGGCCCGGGCGCCGTTATCGGCGTGGTGGGTCAGGGCTCGGGCGCAATGGCGGCCTATAAGCGCGCCTCGGATCAGATGACCTTCTTCGAGATCGACCCGATGGTCGACCGGCTGTCGCGCGATCCGAAGTGGTTCACCTTCATCTCGAACTGCGCTCAAGGCCCGGTCCGCACCGTCCTGGGCGATGCACGGCTAACGCTGAACAAGGAGCCGGCAGGCTCCTACGACCTGTTGGTGATCGACGCCTTCTCATCCGACGCGGTGCCGACCCATCTGCTGACGCGCGAGGCGATCGAGGGCTATCTCAAGCTGCTGAAGCCGACGGGCGTCGTGGTGCTGCACCTGTCCAATCGCAACCTGGAGATCACCCTGCCCGCCGTCGCCGCCGCGCGCGAACTCGGCGCCGCCGAACTGCACCAGATCTACATCGAGCACCCCGACGCCGCCCTGATGGCCGAAGCCTCGACCGAGGCCCTGGTCATCTCGCCTACGCCCGAAGGTCTGGCCGACTTCAAGGCCGACGGCCGCTGGCGCAAGCTGGAGCCGACCGAAGTGCGCCCCTGGACCGACGACTACGTCAATCTGTTCGGCGCCCTTGTGCGCAGCATGAGGGGGCGCGCCGGCTAGGCCGCGCCCGCCACCCGCGCCAGATCGGCGGTGATGCGCTCGGCGACCTTCAGACGGTCGTCGGGCGTGGGCCATTCGCCCTTCACCACGATCTTCTGGTCCGGCCGGATCTTCCAGAAGGCGTGGTTCTTCTGGATCAGACCCACCAAGCCCATCGGATTGGGGAAGGTGTTGTTGCGCAGCGTCAGCACCGCGCCCTTGGGCCCGATGTCGATCTTCTCGATGCAGGCCGTCCGGCAGTTGGCCTTGACGCCGACGATCCGCAGGAGTTGCTGCGCCTCGTCCGGCAGCGGGCCGAACCGGTCGATCAGCTCGGCCGCGAGCGCCTCGCGATCCTCCATATTCTCGGCGTCCGACAGGCGACGATAAAGGCTGAGGCGAAGGTTCAGGTCCGGGACGTAATCCTCTGGAATCAATACAGCCGCGCCGACATTGATCGAGGGCGACCAGCCGCGATCCGGCGCCGCCTCGCCCTGCTCGCGCAGTTCGGCGACGGCGTCTTCCAACATCTGCTGATACAGTTCGACGCCCACCTCGCGGATGTGGCCCGACTGTTCGTCGCCCAGCAGATTGCCGCCGCCGCGCTGGTCCAGATCGTGGCTGGCCAGTTGGAAGCCCGCGCCTAGGTTGTCCAGAGACTGCAGCACCTGCAGCCGCCGCTCGGCCGACAGGCTCAGCGGCTTGGTCGGATCGGTCGTCAGATAGGCGAAGGCCCGCGCCTTGGAACGGCCGATGCGGCCCCGGATCTGATGCAGTTGGGCCAGACCGAACATGTCAGCACGGTGCACGATCAGGGTGTTGGCCGTCGGAATGTCGATGCCGCTCTCGACGATGGTGGTCGAGACCAGCACGTCATACTCCCCGTCATAGAAGGCGCTCATCACCTCCTCCAGTTGGGTCGGGCTCATCTGGCCGTGGCCGACGACGAACTTCACCTCTGGCACCTGTTCGCGCAGGAATCGCTCGATGTCCGGCAGGTCCTTCAGGCGCGGCGCGACGTAATAGGCCTGGCCGCCGCGATACTTCTCGCGCAGCAGGGCCTCGCGCACCAGCACCGGATCCCATGGCGTCACATAGGTCCGCACCGCCAGGCGGTCGACCGGCGGGGTGGCGATGATCGACATCTCGCGGATGCCCGACAGCGCCATCTGCAGGGTGCGCGGGATCGGCGTGGCCGTCAGGGTTAGCAGGTGAACATCGGCCCGCAGGGACTTCAGCTTCTCCTTGTGCTTCACGCCGAAGTGCTGCTCCTCATCGACGATGACGAGGCCGAGGTCCTTGAAGCCGACCTGATCGGCCAGCACGGCGTGGGTTCCGACGACGATCTCGAAGCTGCCGTCCTTCAGGCCGGCGCGCGTCTCGTTGGCGTCCTTGGCCGTGACCATGCGCGACAGGTGACGCACCTTGATCGGCCAACCGGCGAAGCGTTCGCTGAAGGTCTTGAAGTGCTGGCGGGCCAGCAGCGTCGTCGGACAGACAATGGCGACCTGTTGCCCCGTCATGGCGACGACGAAGGCTGCGCGCAGGGCGACCTCCGTCTTGCCGAAGCCGACGTCGCCGCAGATCAGACGATCCATCGGCGTGCCCTTGCCCAGGTCTTCCAGCACGTCGCCGATGGCGTTCAGTTGGTCGTCCGTCTCCTCGTAAGGGAAGCGGGCGCAGAACTCGTCGAACAGACCGGCGGGCGGCGTGATTGCGTCGGACACCCGCAGCGCGCGCTTGGCGGCCAGGGCGATCAGTCCTTCGGCCATGGCGCGCAGGCGTTCCTTGGCCTTGGCCTTGCGCGCCTGCCAGCCCGCGCCGCCCAGACGGTCCAGCTGAACCCCTTCGGCGTCTGTGCCGTAGCGCGTCAGAAGGTCAATGTTTTCAACCGGCAGGTACAGCTTGCTCTCACCGGCGTAGAGGAGTTCCAGGCAATCGTGCGGCGCCTCTTGGATCTCCAGCGTGCGCAGGCCCTCGTAGCGGCCGATGCCGTGATCCAGGTGGACGACCAGATCGCCCGCCGTCAGAGCCGAGGCCTCGGCCAGGAAGTTGGACGCCCGCCGCTTGCGTTTCGGCCGCGCCAGCCGGTCGCCCAGGATGTCGGTCTCGGAGATGACGGCCAGGTCGTCGGTCACGAAGCCGTGCTCGACCGGCAGCACCGCGCGCAGATAGACCCCCTCGGGCGCCACTTGCACGTCGTCCCAGTCGCGCACCGCCACGACGTGCGTCAGGCCGTGATCGCCCAGCATGGCGGCCAGACGCTCGGCCGAACCTTCGGACCAGGAGGCGAACAGAACGCGCTTGCCCTGCGCCTTCAGCGCCTCGGCGTGCTGGGCCACGGCGGCGAACAGGTTGACGCTGTCCTGCGACCGTTCGGCGGCGAAGCTGCGGCCCAGACGGCCGCCTGCGTCCTCGCCCGAACCGGCGGCCAGCGGCGACAGACGACGCACGGCGCGACCCGCCAGGGCGCTGTTCCAGTCGCCGTCGTCCAGATAAAGCCGCGCGGGCGGCAGGGCGCGATAGGCGGCCCCGCCCTTGCCGCGCGCGGCCTCCTTGCGCGCCTCATAGGCGTCGACGGTCAGGTTCCAGCGCTCCCCGCGCGCCTGCTCCGCCTGGCTGTCCAGAAAGACCGGCGCCGCATCCGGCAGATAGTCGAACAGCGTATCCAGCCGATCGTAGAACAGTGGCAACCAGTGCTCAACGCCCTGACGGCGCGCACCCTCGCTGACGGCGGCGTACATCGGCTCGTCGCCCGGCGCGCCGAACAGATTCAGATAGCCGCTGCGGAAACGCGAGATGGCGTCCGCGTCGAGCAGCACCTCCGACACCGGGGACAGCGAAACCGCCTTCAGCTGGCGCGTCGAGCGCTGGGTCTCGGGATCGAAGGCGCGGATCGATTCCAGCTCGGAACCGAACATGTCGAGGCGCACAGGCTCTTCGAATCCCGGCGGGAAGACGTCGATCACCCCGCCGCGAATAGCGTACTCACCACGTTCAGACACGGTGGAGGCGCGAACATAGCCGTTCGCCGTGACGTAACGTTCCAGAGCCGCCGTATCGAGATCGGCTCCGACCTTTGCGGCGAACCCGGCGCCGGTCACGGCGCTGCGCGGCGGGGTGCGCTGGGCGGCGGCGGCGACAGTGGCGACCACCAGCAGCGGCGTCCTGTCCGCCGGATCGCGCGTCGCCAGCCGGGTCAGCGTCGCCATGCGCTGGGCCGCGACCGAAGCCGTCGGGCTCAGCCGATCATAGGGCAGACAATCCCACGAAGGATATTCAAGAACTTCAACATCCTTGGCGAAAAAACGAAACGCCTGGATGAAGTTTCCTGTGCGTTGATAATCGCGCGCAACGAACAGGGCGGTCCCGCCCTGCGCCTTGATGCGATCAGCGACGATCAGGGCGTCCAGTCCCTCAGGCGCGCCGCCCAGCTCCATGTCGGCCCGCGCCGGCGCGCCGTCCATCAGCCGATGCCCTTGGCGACTTCAGCCGCAACGTGCTCGCGCATGAAGGCGCGGATGCGGGCCATCATCGGCCCGTCGAACTCAGGCGGGGTCGGTTCGCGTTCGATGATCCAGGCGTAGAGGTATTGATCCTCTTCATCGAGCAGGGTCTCGAGTTCGGTCAGCTCGTCGTCGTTCAGCGTCGGCGCGACCTGGTCGGTGAAGGGCCCCAGCACCATGTCGGCCTCGCGAAAGCCTCGGCGCCAGGCGCGGAAGGACAGGCGCCCCAGGCGCGTCTTGCGGTCGTCGGTGTTCTGGGCGTCCTCAGGACGTGCGTCGATATCGGCCACGCTGTTTCCTTGCCTGTCCGTTCACTTCGGTAAGAGGCGGATCAGATAGCGTTCCAGACGCCGCTGCGCCAGCTATGCTGCACCATCATGAGGCCCGAGATTCTCTTTCCCCTGTTCGCGGACGTCACCACGCTGAAAGGCGTGGGGCCGCGCAGCGCGCCCCTGGTGCAGAAGGTGGCGGGCCCGCTGGTGCGCGACGTGCTGTTCCTGTCGCCCAGCGGCGTGATCCAGCGGCGCCGCACCACGGCGATGGAGGCTGTCGACGGCGAGATCGGCGTCTTCGAGGTGACGATCGATCGCCTGATACCGCCGCACAAGCACGGCGCGCCGATCAAGGTGCGCGCCATCGACGATACCGGCTTTATCCATCTGATCTGGTTCGCCGGATCGCCGCGCCATATCGAGAGCCTGGCCCCGCGTGGTTCGCGGCGTCTGGTGACGGGCAAGGTCGAGCGCTTCAACAGCGAAGTTCAAATCGCCCACCCTGACTACATCCTGCCGGTCGAGAAGGCGGATGAGATTCCGCTGTCCGAGCCGGTGTATCCGGCGACGCAGGGGCTGACCTCACGCCAAATCCGCAAGCTGGCGCAGGGCGCGCTGGCCCTCGCCCCCGAGCTTCCCGAGTGGCAGGAGCCGAACTGGCTAACGGCCCGGCGCTGGGCCGGCTGGCGCGCGGCGCTAGAGACCCTGCACGCCCCGACGAACGAGGCCGATCTGGCGCCGGACGCCCCGGTGCGTCAGCGCCTGGCCTATGACGAACTGTTCGCGCACCAGTTGGCCTTGGCGCGCCGTCGTCGCGCCCGCCAGATCACGCCTGCCGCCCGCATTACGCCGGGCGAAGTCTCCGCCCGCCTGCTGGCCGCCCTGCCCTTCGCCCTGACCAGCGCACAGGAACAGGCCGTCACGGAAATTCGCGCCGATCTGGCTTCCGGCGAGCAGATGGGGCGGCTGCTGCAGGGCGATGTGGGTTCCGGCAAGACAGCAGTCGCTGCCCTGGCCCTGGCCGATGCGGCCTCCAGCGGCTTTCAGGCCGCACTAATGGCGCCGACCGAGATTCTGGCGCGCCAGCACTACGACAAGCTGTCGCCGATGCTGGATCAGGCGGGCGTGTCCAGCCTGTTGCTGACAGGCCGCGACACCCCGGCCGAACGGCGCGGCAAGCTGGCCGCGCTCGCCTCCGGCGAGGCTCAGGTCGCCATCGGCACCCACGCCTTGTTCCAGGATGCGGTTCAGTTCCACCGGCTGGCTCTGGCCGTAATCGATGAACAGCACCGCTTCGGCGTGCGCGAGCGTCAGCGTTTGCAGGCCAAGGGCGACCCGCGCCTGGGCGGCGTCCACCTGCTGACCATGTCGGCGACGCCTATCCCCCGCACGCTGGAGCTAACGCAGTACGGCGAGCTGGAGGTGAGCCGCCTGATGGAGAAGCCGCCGGGCCGCACGCCCGTCACCACGGCTGTCCTGCCGCTCGCGCGCATCGGTGAGGTCGCGAAACGGCTGAAGTCGGCGATCGAGGCGGGCGCTCAGGCCTACTGGATCTGCCCGCTGGTGGCCGAATCCGAAGCCATCGACCTGGCCGCCGCCGAGGATCGGGCCGAAGACCTGCGCAAACTGCTCGGAACGGAGGTCGGCCTGGCCCACGGCCAGATGCCGGGCGCCGAGCGCGAGGCGGTGATGGCGCAGTTCGCGGAGGGCCGCCTGCCCGTCCTCGTCGCCACGACCGTGGTCGAGGTCGGCGTCGACGTGCCCAACGCCTCCATCATGGTGATCGAACACGCCGACCGCTTCGGCTTGGCCCAGCTGCACCAGTTGCGCGGGCGCGTGGGGCGCGGCGCCAAGGCCAGTTCCTGCATCCTGCTGTATGGCGGCGAGGACGGCGCGCTGGGCGAGACGGCGAAGGAACGGCTGGAGACCCTGCGCCGGACAGAGGACGGCTTCGTCATCGCCGAGGAGGACTTCCGCCTGCGCGGCGGCGGCGACCCGCTGGGCCTGAAGCAGAGCGGCTTCCCGGCCTATCGCTTCGCCGACCCGATCCGGCACCGCTCCCTGCTGCTGGCGGCGGCCGATGACGCGCGCCTGCTGCTAGGCCGCGATCCCGAGCTGACCAGCGAGCGCGGCCATGCCGTGCGCCTGCTGGAAGCCCTGTTCGACTGGAAAAACGAACGCCCCTCAGCGGACTGAGGGGCGTCGAAAAAAACTCGGCGGTGTTCGAGCGATCAGCCCGCGCTGCGGGCGATGCGCTCGACTTCCTTGCGCACCTGGGCCTCGACGATGGCCGGCAGATTGGCGTCCAGCCAGTCCTTCAGCATCGGGCGCAACATCTCGCGGACCATGGCCTCGACCGTGTTGCCGCTCATGAAAGGCATGTCGCCCGTGGCGGCGACAGGCTCCGGTTCCGGCTTCTGGAAGCTGGCGGCCAGGCCGGCGAAGGCCGAGGCGGCGCTGGCGGCGGCGCTTTCGCCGACCAGGGCGTCCGTCTCAGGCGCGGCGGCGACGGGCGCAGGCTCAGGTGCGACGACAGGGGCCTCGACCGGGAAGGGTGCTGCGTCGGCGACTTCCAGATCGCCGATGGCCTCAGCAGCCGGGGCCTCATAAGGCTCGGTCAGCTCAAGAACGTCTTCTTCGGCGGCCGCGATCGGAGCGGGCTCTGGTTCGGGCGCAGGGGCAGGTTCCGGCTCTGGCGCAGGGGCGGTCTCCGCCGGGGCGTCGTCTTCAGAAATAATCCGGCGAATCGACGCCAGGATTTCTTCCATCGTGGGTTCCTGAGCGGACTGGTCGGTCATGTCGGAGCCTTAAACCTCGGTGCTCGATCTCGATGATCACCCGCTGAACCGGAAAGGGCGCAGGGCGAACGGGCGCGGCCGATACAGACTCGCCTCGCCCCTGCCCTGTCGTCGCATCAACCTCGGCCGGAATCAACGAACGTTTTCATCCGTCCGCGCGGGCGAGGCCTCAGCCTTGCGGCGCCGTGCGAACGACCTCGCCCTTCAACTGGCGGTCGACTGGCGCGTCTTCGGCGTCAGCAGCGGGCGTCACAGCCGGCGCAGCGACCCGGTCCAGCGTCTCCAGCAGGCCGTCCCACGGCAGAGCGCCGCGATTGCGGATGGCGTTGTAGTTGTCGGCCGGATCATAGGCGTCGATAGCCGGGTCCAGGTTAGGACCGCCCAGCCGCCCCATGGCCGCCAGCAACTGAGCCTGAGCCACATATTCATTGCGGCGCGCGCTGGCCAGGGCGACCTCGGCGCTGCGCAGTTCCAGTTCGGCGTTCAGCACGTCCAGAGTGGTGCGCAGGCCGACCTGCGCTTCCTGGCGCACGCCCTCAGCGGCGACCGACGCGGCGCGGACGGCCTCCTGACCAGCGGCGACGCTGGACCTCGCCGAGGCGCTTTGAGCATAGGCCGAGCTGACCGCTTGCAGCACGGTGCGGCGTTGGCCCTCGACGTTGATCTGGGCGGCGTTGGCGCGCTCAAGAGCCTGCGCGACGCGCGACCGGTTCAGCCCGCCCGTGAACAGCGGCACCGAGACCGCAGCCCCTGCGGTGAAGCTGGTGCGGTCCGTCAAATCAAAGCCGGACAGGTCGTTGGCCACACCGCCGTAGGAGGCCGTCAGGCGCGCCGAAGGCAGATATTCCGATCGCGCGGCGGCCACGTTCGCCTCAGCCGCCTGCTGGGCGTACAGGGCGGCCAGAACGCCGGGGTTCTCAGCCAGGCCCACATCCATCGCCGCATCGAAATCCGACGGCAGACCCGGCAGGATCGGCAAGGCCTGAAGGTTGGACGGCGCCTGCCCCACCACGGCGGCGTAGGCCGCGCGCGACACGGATAACTGCGCCTGAGCGCCGGCCAGGTCGGATTCGGATTGCGCCAGACGGGCTTCTGACTGGGCCACGTCGGTGCGGGTGATCTCGCCCACTTCAAAACGGGCGTTCGATTCGTCCAGCTGGCGACGCAGGACCTGGAGGTTCTCCTGGCGGATCCGCAGGATCTCCAGATCGCGCACGACATCGGCATAGGCCTGGACGACCGAAGTCATCACCTGCTGCTCGACCTGACGCAGGTTTTCACGGCCCGCCATGACGTTAGCCTCAGCAGCCGAAATGCCGTGCGACACCCGGCCCGCCGTCCAGATGTTCTGGCTCAGGCTGACGCTGGCGCTGGCTCCGTCGCTTTCGATCGTGCCGCCGCTGGTGGTGGTGCTGCCCGGCAGCGTGCCCGTGGCGTCCGGCACGCCGTCGCCGTTCGTATCGATCGGGATGGTCTGGCCGGGAATGGTCGTGGTCACGCGATCCGTGCGGGTGCGGCTGTAGTCGACGCCCGCTGAGGCGTTGATGGTCGGCCGCAGCCCGGCGCGCGCCTGAACAATGGATTCGTCCAGGGCGCGTTGATTGGCGCGTTGGGCCAGCAGGGACGGATTGGTTCGATAGGCCAGACCGATCGCTTCCTGGAGCGACTCGGCCAGAGCCGGCGTCGCCCCCATCGTCAATGCGACCAGAGCGACCGAAGCGAGCGCGCGCGAGCGTTTCAACATGAACCTGTCCCTGCCTGACGCCCCCCGTTCGGCGCGCCTGTAGTGCCTTCTAACGGCGTAGTTGGCGGCTAGCCTCGCCCGACGCCAGTTAAGTTTTTTTCACGCAGCGCGATGCCGATTCCGTCGCGAAGCAGGCGTTAAAGCGCAAACGCCGGCGCCGGCGTCATTTCCGGCAGCAGGTCAGGCGCCGCATCGAACAGTTCGCGGCGTGACACGCCTTCACGGCCGCGCACATAAAGAACCGCCGCGCCGCTGGCGCCGTCGCGCTCCACCACGGCCAGACGGCCGCCAGGACGCAGGGCCGCGATCCAGGAATCGGGACGCTCGATCACCGCGCCTTCGCTGACGATCAGGTCATAACCTTCACCCTGCGGCTGGCTCAGCGGCGCGACCGCCGTCTCGACGCCGGCCTCGGCCAGGGCCGCGCCGACCACGTCGAACACGGCCGCATCTGATTCCTGAGCCGTCACCTGCAGGCCCATCTGCGCCAGCACGGCGGCGGCATAGGGGGCGGCGATGGCCAGCGCCTTCTCGCCCGAACGGGCGTCCAGCCCCTGCAGCAGCTTGGCCACATCGCGGGGCAGCATCAGGCGGCGACCGTTCACGATCTCCGGCTCGACGTCGGCATAGGCCGAGAAGGCGCGGTCAGGGGCGCAGAATCGCTCGCGCTGCACAGCGCCGATGGCGGCGTGCAGTTGGCGGTCGGTGACGTCGTTCACGCGGACTTGCGAGTCCAGCATCACCTTGCGGGCGGCGGCGAAATCCATAATCCGAAGTCCTTCAGGTCGGCTTAGGCGAAGAAATGTGACGCGCTTATAGGTCCGTGCGTTGCAGCGGACAATCCGATCTGATAGCTGACGGCCCTCGCGATGGCGGGGCCTCTGGAAACGGGGGCCACGGCCTGATGGCGGAGTGGTGACGCAGAGGACTGCAAATCCTTGCACCCGGGTTCGATTCCCGGTCAGGCCTCCATCGCGATGAAACATCGAGAAAGCCGTCCCTCGGGGCGGCTTTCTTGTTTTCAGCCTTCAGCCAACTTCACCGTCGTGATGTGATGCAAGGCCACGGCGCTGGTGGCCGCCACGTTCAGCGAATCGAATCCTCCCGCCATGCGGATGCCGACGGGGCGGCAGCGCGCGATGATCTCCCCCGGCAAGCCCGGCCCCTCGCTGCCCAACAGAATCGCAGTGCGTGGCGCGGGCGCCAGCTCGGCCAGCGCCTGATCCGCCGACGGCGTCAGAGCCAGAACCTCAAATCCTCTACCCTGCAGCAGATCGACCATGGCCTCAGCGTCCAGTCCCGTCGCCATGGGCGTGCGCAGGACCGCGCCGACCGAAACCCGGATCGCCTTGCGGTAAAACGGATCGCAACAAGTCCGATCCAGCAGCACCGCCCCGGCTCCGAAGGCGGCGGCGTTACGAAACAGCCCGCCCATATTGTCGTGATTGCCGATTCCGCACGCCATCACGACCACGGCCCGCTCCGGCAGTCGATCCAGTAGAGCGCCCGGCTCGACCGGGTCCGGCTTGCGGCCTAGGGCGAGGATGCCCCGGTGCAGGTCAAACCCCGCCACAGCGTTCAGAACCGCTTGGGGCGCCACATGGACGGGCACGTCCGCTGGAAGACGCTCCAGCACCTCGCTCAGCCCCTCCAGCCGCTTCTCGGCGATCAGAACCGATACGGGCGCACAAAGAGAGGCCCCGGACGCCAGGACGCGCAGAACCACCTCTCCCTCGGCGACGAACAGCCCCTGCCGCCCGGTCAGGTCGCGTTCCTTCACATCACGAAAGGGAGCGACGCGGGGGTCATCAGGATCGAAAACAGTGATCGGAGTCATGCCGACCCTTGTAGCGCAGGGCTTTGCGAAAAAATTTGGCGATTTCTGCGTTTTACCCGTTGCATGAATCGAAAAGGCGCTGCTATACGCCGGCCTCCCCCGAGGGGATGTTCCGCGGTAGCTCAGTGGTAGAGCAGCCGACTGTTAATCGGCTGGTCGTAGGTTCGAATCCTACCCGCGGAGCCACTCGGGGGATTGATATCCCAAACAATCTGACGACGTGGCCGGAGCGCCCCGTTCTAGCTTGGCCGTTTAGAGCGGCGTTTAGAACGGTACTTTTGGACGCAATTGTTCCACGTTCCCTTTCGCTTCACATTGTCTTGAGCGCGAAGCCAAACCGCGTCGCTACGGTGATGAAGTAGCGGGGCGGATCCCCGGCGCTTCCAAGGCATGATCGATCTCTTTTCAGGGAGGCATCATGGGACAGTTTCCGGTGAAGCGGTTTCTGCGCATATCTGAGGCGGGGCGGTATCTCGGACCATCCGGCCGCACGCTCGAAAAGCATCGCACCTACGGCACAGGCCCCGTCTATCGGAAGCTTGGCGGCAGGGTCGTCTACGATATGGAAGACCTTGCCGCGTGGGCTGATCGCGGCCTCCATCGATCGACCAGCGAATCCCACCTGGGTCCTCACCCCGCAGCTCCGCGTGGAGAAAGCGCACCTCCCGCCCGACACTGAGAGGCTCCAGGATAGCAAGGGGGACGACGAATCGTCCTTGGCGCACGTGCTATAGCTGCCCCTTGGACGACCCCGCTCCTCCCAAAGGACCTCATGGCGCGACAACCCAGGATCTCGACCAGGCTTTCCGCAGCCAACCTCGTCCACCTCGGGGCGCCCCGCCTGGCGGACCTGCTGATCGAGGCCGGCGCGGGGAACGCCAATCTCAAGCGCCGTCTTCGTCTTGAACTGGCGGCCGAGGCCGGGCCCGACCTCCTCGCCCTTGAGATCGACAAGCGCATCACCGCCGTCTCCGTCGCCCGTACACGTGTGTCGTGGCGCAAGCGCGGCGAACTGATCGATGATCTGAACACGCACCGCGACATGATCGTGGGGCGCCTGGCGCCCGAGGCCCCGGGCGAGGCGCTCGCCGTCCTCATTCGCTGGTTCGACCTCTATCCTGGCCTGGCCGCCCGCGTGAAGGACACCAAGGGGGAACTGCCCGCCGCCTTCGAGGCCGCCGCGCCGGATCTCTTCGCTCTTGCCGAGACCGTAGACGATCATGCATTGCGCGACCTGATCGACGCTCTGGGCCGACGTCCGCAGGCTTACGCGCGCTGGGTCTTAGCCGCCGGCGAGGCCCTCGGCCCGCTTACGGCGCGTCGGCTGCTGGCCAGTCTAGACGCTTCGGCCACGAAAACCCCGTCGGGCCGCAACCTGCTTCGCCGCCTGGCGGACAAGGCGGAGGACCTCGACCTCTGGCTCTCGCTCGTCACGCCGGAGCAGGCCGGGTCGCCCGACATCGCCGCCGACATCGCCCGCCGCCTCCTTGCCGCGGGACGGATTGCGGAAGCCCGCGCCGCCCTCGAAGGCGTCCTGAACCCTTCACTGCTGAATCGTCGCTGGACCTTCGGCCACAATCCGACGGACGGCGCCCCGCGCCTGACCCCGGCCTGGGAAGCCGCATCCATCGACGTGCTCGACGCCGAAGGACACCGCCAGGAGGCCCAGGATCTGCGCTGGAGCTTGTTCGAGCGCGACCTGTCGGCGCCCGTTCTTCGGGATTACCTCTCGCGACTGCCCGACTTCGATGATGTCGAGGCCCTGGACCGAGCGTTCACCCACGCCGCGACCCATCCGGACTTCGAGGCGGCCGTGCTGCTGCTGATGGATTGGCCCGCCCACAGGGAGGCGGCGGCGCTCGTCCTGGCGCGTCCCCGTGAAGCCCGGCTGCCCCGACCACAGTCAGGCGACTGGAAGGCGCGCTTGGCCCAGCGTTATCCCGAGGCCGCCGAAGTCCTCACAAACCAGTCGCCTTCCCCGTCCCTGAAGAAGCTCCGGCGGCCCTCGGGCCATTGAGAATAGCCGGCAGAAAGGGTCGTTGCCGGTCTCGGCAAGAAGCCGCCTCGCTCGGCCAATCCTCACGCAGCGATTTGAGACACACTCAGAGGACCTCGAACAGCCCCGCCGCGCCCATGCCGCCGCCGACGCACATGGTGACGACGGCATAACGTTCGCCCCGGCGCTTGGCTTCGATCAGGGCGTGGCCAACCATGCGGGCGCCCGACATGCCGTAGGGATGGCCGATCGAAATGGCGCCGCCATTGACGTTCAACCTGTCATCCGGAATGCCCAGACGGTCGCGGCAATACAGCACCTGGACCGCAAAAGCTTCGTTCAGTTCCCATAGGCCGATGTCGGAGACCTTGAGGCCGAAGCGCTCCAGAAGACGCGGCACGGCGAAGACGGGGCCTATGCCCATTTCGTCCGGTTCGGTGCCCGCCACGGCCATGCCGACGTAGCGACCGAGGGGCTGCAGACCGCGGCGCGCCGCCTCCCCTGCCTCCATCAGAACACAGGCCGAGGCCCCGTCTGACAGCTGGCTGGCGTTGCCCGCCGTGATGATGCCGCCCTCGATCACTGTGCGCAGGCCCTGCAAGCCCTCCAGCGTGGTGTCGGCGCGATTGCCCTCGTCCTTCTCGAGCGTGACGTCGCGATAGGAGACCTCGCCCGTGGCCTTGTCCACGACCTTCATGCGGCTGGTCAGGGGCACGATCTCGTCGTCGAACTTGCCCGCGGCCTGGGCCGCCGCCGTGCGTTGCTGGGATTGCAGGCCATAAGCGTCGCACGCCTCGCGCCCGATGCCATAGCGCTGTGCCACCACCTCGGCGGTTTGCAGCATGGGCATATAGGCGTCCGGCGCCTGGGCCAGAACTGAAGGGTCCGTGCTGACCCGCAGGGCCGCGTCCTGGACCATGGAGATGCTTTCCACCCCGCCCGCCACGACGATGGGCATCTGGTCGGTGATGATCTGCTTGGCCGCCGTGGCTATGGCCATGAGGCCGGAGGCGCACTGCCGATCGATGGTCATACCCGCCACGCTGACGGGGAAGCCGGCCGCCAGCGCCGCCGTGCGGCCGATGGTGTGCTGCACGCCCTGCGGCAGCGCCGAGCCGATGATGCAGTCGTCGATCTCAGCCGGATCAATACCGGCGCGGGTGACGGCGGCCTTCAGCGCATGGGCCATCAGGGTCGGCGACGGGGTGTCGTTGAAGGCCCCACGATAGGCCCGGCCGATCGGGGTGCGGGCGGTCGAGACGATTACGGCTTCACGCATGGCGGGTCCTCACTTGGCAGGGGTGTTGAAGGCGGGCGAACAGGTTTCAGTCTGCGGCACGGATGGAGCAATCAATCCGATATTCCAGAACCACGCCAGGTCGCCGGCGGCTCGGAGGCGACAGACCACCTCTTCATGCAACTCGTAGCCATTCTGAGTTTTGATGCGCGCCGCAGGGCGGTCGTCGACGTGCAGATAGGCCTGGGCGTCGCCATAGGCGGGCCAGTCGCTCTCTCCCTCGGCCATGGGGCGGCCCGTCTTGACGAAGCTGGCCCAGTAGCGGGTCATAGCCTGGGACAGTCCGTCTTCGTCCGGGGTCGCAGGCGGGCGCGGCCAGTAGGCGGGCAGGCGATCGGCTGTCCCGAACACGTAAGGGATTTCCGAAGCGTGGAAGGCCCGCAGATTATGGGCCTCCTGGGCGGGGTAGCCGTGATCCCAATAGTAGAGATAGCTATTTAGCCCGACTTTCTGCTGGCCCTCGACCAGCCGCTCGGCGCTCCAGCCATACAGACCGTCTCGCGTGGCCGCCAACATGGAGGCGTCGAGGTCCTCCCCCGGATAGAGCTCAAGGAAGGGACCGGCCAGATCGCCATAGCGGGTCCGGATCTCGCGGATCCAGTCCTCCTGGGTCTCGGGCTTTGGCGGCAGGAGAATCCGCAGGGAGCGGATTTCACCCTCATTGAAGCCCGCCAGAACCGGCGTCTTGGCCTGTTCGCCCGCGTCGATGGCGTCGATCACCTGCTTAGGGAGGATGTGGCCGTCCACGGTCCCCATGGGGAAGTAGCCGGTCGCCGGCAGCTTGGCCAAGATCTCGTCGGCAGAGAGGGCGCGAAGCTCGTCAGCGGTCTGGGCCCCCAGCGCCGTGGCCACCGTCGTCCCCGCCAGTTCTGAGTCCGGCCAGCCGACATAGGGCGTGTCTCGCAACACAGGCGAGGTGATCATATAGGGGCTTTGGGCGATGGCGCCGTGGAACAGCCCCTCGGCCCTGGGCGAGGTCATCAGGTACATGACGCTGAGCGCGCCCGCGCTCTCGCCCGCGATGGTCACGCGACCGGCGTCCCCGCCAAAGGCGGCGATGTTGTCCCTCACCCATTCCAAAGCCGCGACCTGGTCCAGCAGACCATAGTTGCCAGAGATGTTTTCTGGCGTCTCGGCGCTCAGGGCCGGGTGGGCCAGCCAGCCGAACGGGCCGAGGCGATAATTGATGGTGACGACGACCAGCCCCTCGCGAGCCAACGAGGCGCCGTCGTAAAAGGGCTCGTGCCCTGCCCCCATGCTCAGCGACCCGCCGTGAATCCAGACCATCACGGGCAGGTCCTTGGCGCCCCCTGGCGCCCAGACGTTGAGGTAAAGGCAGTCCTCGCTGATCGCTTCATAGTCGGCGACCGGCGTCCTGGCCTGCATGCAGGCCGCGCCGAAGCGTGTGGTGTCCTGCACCCCGCTCCACGCCTCCACCGGCTGAGGCGCGCGCCATCGCAAGTCGCCGACGGGCGGCTTTGCGAAGGGAACGCCCTTGAACACGGCAAGGCCGCCTTCGACCTGACCCCTGACCTGACCGGCCGTGGTCATCGCCACCGGCGAACCGGCCAGGGCCGTCGCCGGCAGCAGGGCCAGCGACAACACGCCCGCGACAAGGAAAGATCGAAGACGGCTCATCTGCATCCTCAGATACCGGGGCCGAAACCGGCCTTGCCCAGTTCCAGCTTCGATTGGTCAAAGGCTTGATGGGGGACGATATCGTTGGCCGGGTCGATCAGCTCGTCAAACCGTTCGACCAGGATCTCAGCGATATCGTCGGCATCGGCAGGCACGTGGATGCCGCGCGTCATAGAGATGCGGGCGGCCTCGAAGCTCTTGGCTCCGGCGCAGATGATGGTGCGGTTGGGCGCATCGGCGTGCACAAGCGCCAGCACCGCCGGCGAAACAAACTCGGGCCGGATCAGGTCCACGGTCTCTTGAGGCATCAGGCCTTCCATCATCTGCGTGGCGGCGGTCGGCGCCAGCGCATTGACGCGGATGTTGTAGCGCTCGCCTTCCAGCCCCAGCGTCTGCATGAAGCCGACTACGGCCATCTTGGCGGCGCTGTAGTTGGCCTGGCCGAAATTGCCGAAGATTCCAGACGACGAGCTGGTCATGACGATCCGGCCATAGTTCTGGGCCCGCATGATCTCCCAGACCGCCTTGGTCGGAATGACCGAACCCATGACATGGACGTCCAGGATCAGGCGGAACGAGTCGAGGTCCATCTTGCCGAAGCTCTTGTCGCGCAGGATGCCGGCGTTGTTCACCAGAATATCGATCCGGCCCCATTGCTCATGAGCCGTCTTGACCATGGCGTTGATGAAGGCCTCGTCCGTGACGGAGCCGATGGCCGCCATCGCCTCACCGCCAGCGGCCTTGATCTCGGCCACGACTGCGTCCGCGCCGGCGCCCATGTCGTTGACGACCACCTTGGCTCCGCGCTTGGCCAGCAACAGGGCGTGGGAGCGACCCAGGCCGCCGCCGGCGCCGGTCACAATGGCTACCTGGCCGTCAAGTCTGATCATGAGCGTTCTCCATTGTCGTAAAGCGGCCAGCCAGGCCCCCCGTCCCGGCTGGCCGCGCCGTCACTCGGCGCCGGCCTTGCGGGCGTCCAGAGCGGCGATGATTTCCGCGTGGCGCTTGCGTGTCAGGCGATAGCCGAACAGGAACAGCGGCGCGAGGAAGGCGATCAAAGCAGGCAGCGGGCCGGACGCCAGCGCCAGCTTGGTCAGGACCTCGCTGGGGATCACCAGATCCGGACGCGAAGCGATGTCCGTGGGGAAGCGGATCAAGTCCAGCGCCACGCCGGCGATCAGGCCCCCGACGCCCGAGGCCGCCTTGAACGCCAGCGTCAGACCCGAGAAGAACAGCCCTTCGCGGCGCACGCCGAAAAGATACTCATGCTCGTCTGCGGTGTCGGCCATCATCGACTGGAAGCCGACGCCGCCGACCATGATGGCGGTGCCCATGAGCATGCCGTTGATCAGCAGCACGATAGCCGCCGCGTCCGGCGTCAGTTTCACCGGCGACAGGACTTGGTAAAGCGGCGGCCAGAACAGCAGCACCGCAATGGCGAAATAGGCGATCAGCGACAGAGTGCGCTTTTCCATGCGGCGCAGGATCAGCGTGCTGAGCGGCGCCCCCAGGACTGGCCCCAGACAGGCGCTCAGCAGGATCATCTGGATAGCCGTCGTATCCAGCCCCCAGAAGTAACGGCTTGAATGCAGGGCCAGCGACGAATGGGTCGAATAGGCCAGAAAATACAGCAGCACCGTTCCGAACAGCAGCATGAAGGAGCGGTTGCGCTTCAACTCCTTCATCTCGCGGAAGAAGCCCAGCAGGAGGTTCTCCTTGCTCTTCTCCGGCCCGTGCAGGCGGGGCTGAACCGACCAGACCGAGCGAATGGCGATCATGCCGGCCAGGAACATGGCGAAGGCGCAGGTCCAGCCGAACGGGACATAGTTTTCGCGCTCCAACATCCCCGTGGCGCCGGACATGAAGACGCCCAGACCCAGGACCACGCCGAGCAGGATGCCGGCGTTCTGGAACGACAGGCGATAGGCCACGATGCTGGCCCGCTCTGTATGGTTGTCGGTCACCTCGGCGCCGACAGCGGTATAGGGCAGCACGAAACCCGACAGCGAGACCCGCAGCACCACCAGACAGACGGTGGCGTAGATGAACTGCGCCGCTCCGGTCAGGCTCTCCGGCATGGAGAACAGCAGGCCGAACGACAGGACGAAGGGGATCAGGCCCAACGCCATGAAAGGCACTCGGCGGCCATAGCGGGATTTCAGCCGGTCGCTGGCCAGGCCGATGGCCGGATCGGCCACCCCGTCCACCAGCAGAGCGATCATCTTGGCCAGCCCGGCCATGGTGCCGCTCATGCCGCAGACGGCCGTGAGGAAGAACAGCAGGAAGAAGCCGAAGCCAGCGACGACAATGCCGTCGGCCAAGGCTCCCGAACCGTAGGTGAGTTTGAAAACGCGTTTGAGAGGCTGGCTACGCAGCGCCGCCCGTGTCGCTGGGTTACTGGTGTGACTCATGCCGCTCCCCACATGCTTTCGCCCCGAACTCCACGGCCAGATCGCGCCTAGCGCCCGGCCCCGTTGAGTGCGCCATAGATGCCTTGCTGGAACACCGGCAGGGCCTTGCGCCCGGCGGCGCCGCGCCCCGTGGCGATCGTCGAGCCGCTGTTGGCGGAAACCGGCACCTGGTGCTGGATCAGGAAGATCATCACCATGTCGTTGGCCGGATCGGCCTGCCACCACGTGCCGAACACGCCCGGCCAGGTGAAGCTGCCGACTTCGCCGTAGCCATAAGGGTTGTCGGTCAGCTCCTCGGTGATCGCCAGACCCAGGCCGAAGCCGGACTTGGTCCACAGATCCATGCCCGCGAACGGATACGCCCGCTGTTCCGGCGTCAGGCGGTTGGTCAGCATCAGCTCGACCGTCTCTGGCTTGAGCAGACGAACGTCGTCCAGCTCGCCGCCGTTCAGCAGCATACGAACGAAGCGGTGATAGTCTGGTGCGGTCGACACCAGTCCGCCGCCCGCCGGCGTATATTCGGGCGGGGCGTCGAAGACCGGGATGTCCACCCGGGCCAGTCCATCCACGCCCTCCAGATAGGCATAGAGGCTGGCCAGACGATCCAGCTTGTCTTTCGGCAGCCAGAAGTCGGTGTCCATCATCCCCAGCGGATGCAGCACCTTCTCCAGCATGGCCTCGCGCACCGAAACGCCGAGGACGCGGCCGATCAGGAAGCCGAGAACCTCGGTCGAATGCCCATAGTGGAAATGATGCCCCGGCTGGCACGACAGCGGCAACGTCCCCAGCCCCGCCAGCCATTCATCGACCGACTTTTCATTGATGCCGGGATCGCCCAGCGCCGCATTATAGGCCGCCTGGATGGGGCCTTCGGAAAAGGGCGCATAGGCCAGTCCCGACCGGTGGGTCAGAAGGTCCTCGACCGTGATGTCGCGATGAGCCGGCTCGGTCTGGTCCAGCGGGCCTGCCGGGTCGAGCAGAACCTGACGATTGGCCAACTCGGGGATCCAGCGCGTGACTGGATCCTCGAGCGCCATCAAGCCTTCCTCCACCAGCATCATGGCCAGGACCGAGGTCACCGGCTTGCTCATCGAGGCGATGCGGAACTGGCTGTCCGGACGCATCGGCTTTTTAGCCTCGCGGTCCTGCCAGCCGATCTGCTCCTCATAGAAGACCTGCCCGTTACGCGAGGCCAGCGCCACCATCCCGGCCAGTTCATCGCGATCGACGAAGGCTTGCAGTTTCGGGCGAATGGCCTTCAGGGTTTCCGGATCAAAGCCCAGAGACCGGGCCAGTGCTTCATGACTCATCACGCCACCACAGGTCGCTGCTTAGAACTTCTTGCGCAGGTTCAGCGCAACGAAACGGCCAATGGGGTTGTAGGCCCCGCCGATGCCGTCGGTGGCCGGGAAGTAAGGCGGGGTCTCGTCCAGCAGGTCATTGACCTGGAGCGAAGCCGTCATGCCTTGCGACCAGCCGGCGTCGGGCAGCGTCCAGGACACGCGCAGGTCGACCGTCACGTACGGCGAGGAAGTGTACTGGGCCACGCCGGTCGGGGTGGCGTAGTTGTTGGTGTATTCGCCGCGGAAGTTGACGAAGCTCGCCACGCTCCAGGCGCCCACGTCGGCGCCAAGGGTGAAGCGCGCCGTCGTTTGCGGAATGCCCAGGTCCAGGCTGTCGGCCACTGCTGAGTTCGGCGTCTGTTTGACGTCGTAGTTCAGGATGTAGTTGGCCGACAGGTCCGCATAGACCAACCCGAAATCGGTCGGCCAGTTGTAGCGGAAGAACATGTCCAGACCGTCAGTGCTGCGCATCCCGAAGTTGTTGAGGCGCAGGTCGAGGAAGTTCACGGCCGCCGGGATCGCCGACGGAACGTTGACGTTCACATGGCCGGCCAGCAGGGCCTGAAGCTCGCTCGCGGTCGGGTCGCGCTGGATGACCTTGGAGAAGGTCGGGTCGGTGAAGACCATGGCGGCCGACGGCACGCCGATCGTGTTGATGTACTCGATATTGTAGTAGGTGACGCTGGCCTTGAAGTTGGGTGCGAACGACGGCGTCCAGTCCGCGCCCAGCGACCAGGTTTCAGCCTCTTCCGGCTGCAGGTTCTTGTTCCCGCCCAGCAGATAGATGGTGGCGACCTGATTGGGGCCGCGCGTCGGGTCATTGGCGCCGACGACCGAAGTGGCCGCATCCAGATAATAGGCCCCGACCGTCGCGCCGATCTGGCGCATGCCCGGCGCACGGAACGATTGGCCGTAAGAAGCGCGCAGGTCCAGACCGTCTGCAGGCGTCCAGTTCACGCCGACCTTCGGGTTCGAGGTTTCGCCGAAGTCGCTGTATTTATCATAGCGGCCCGACAGCGACAGCGACAGCTTCTGCACCAGCGGCAGGGCGTTGGCTTCGCTGACCAGCGGGGCGAAGATTTCGCCGTAGAACGAGCTGATATCGCGGTCGAGCTTCTCGGGCACCGGAGAGACCCCCACGACCCCGCGCTGCTCAAAGGTTTCCTTCCGGTATTCGGCGCCCAGAGCGATTTTCATCGTGCCGCCGGGCAGCTCGAACAGCGGACCGCTCAAACGGGCCGAAGCCATGTCCATGGCCTGAGTGATGCCCACAGCCGTAGCCGCATTGGAGAGGACGGCCTGTTTGACCGCTTCCGAAGTGCCATCGCCGAACGGATCCAGCGCCGTCGCCGCCGTGGTTCCGAAACCCGCCGCCATGATCGCCGCAGTGTTGATGGCCGGAATATAGGCGTCGTTGTCCGTCCGGCCGAACGTGCCGCCCAGCGTCAGTTCAAACTCGCGCGGCAGCTGGAAATCAACGCCCGCCGAGCCGTTGAAGACCTGCTTGTCGTCCCGGTTGATGAAGTGGTCGGCGCCGACGATGTTGTCCGGGCGGAACAGCACATAGGCCACATTGGCCGCGCCGCCCGCCGGGCCTCTGAAGAAGGGATTGGCGGCGCTCATCGCCACCGATTGAACCGGCAGCCCCACGCGCATTTCGTCATGGCGATCGGCATAGAGGGCCTCGCCCCACAGCCGGATCTTGTCAGAGACAAGATACTCGCCCGACGCGAACAGGCTGTGCAGTTCTGTCGAGGGGTAGAGATCGACTACGGCGCCGTTGTCGCAGTAGTTCTTCGTGCCGGCGACCAGGGCCGGCGCCGCGTGATACACGGCGTAGAAGCTCGTATCGTACAGCACGTTCGGCGTCGGGCAGTTGACCGCACGCGCGTCCAGACCGCCCTGTTTGGTGAAGTCCTGCGTACGATAGTCGCGGTCGCCGCCGGTGATGCTGTCGTTCTGGGTATACTGATAGGCGACCAGCGCCGAGCCGCGCTCGAACGTCTTGCCGGCCAGCACGCCGAAGTGGCCCTGATAATAGGCGTCGCCCACGCCGTAGTTGGCGCTCGCCTCGACGCCGTCGACACGGCGACGGGTGATGAAGTTGACCACGCCCGTGACAGCGTCGGAGCCGTAGATCGAAGAGGCGCCGTCGGCCACGACCTCCACACGCTCAATGGCCAGAGCCGGGATCAACGGATAGTCGGGCGCGGTGTCATTGGCCGCGGCCGCCACCAGGCGGTGACCGTTCATCAGCGGCAGGGTGGCGCTGGACGGCAGACCACGCATGCCCGGCGCAAAGGTGCCGAAACCGCCGCTGGCGGCCACAGGCGCGGTGTTGAAGCTGTTCAGCTGGGGCACGGACGCCAGAATGTCCGGCGTATTGGCCGCACCAAGACGCTCGACATCCGCGCGGCTCACGCCGATGAGGTTGGAGCCCACCGGGGGCACGCCGCGGATGCTCGTCCCCGTGACGATGATCTCATCGACGGCGACGGCCTCGTCGTCAGGGCCGACCTCTTGGGCCTGAACCTGGCCGGCCGCCAGCATGAGGGTGAGCAGAGAAGCGCCGCACACGGCTGCGCGCTTCGTCGAATGACGAACGACTTTCAAATTGACCTCCCGATGGCGACTTTGGCCGCTCTAGTTCGTGGCCGCCGCCTCGGCCAGCCACCCATTCATTCACTTAGCACTAAATGAAACTTTCCCGTCAAGTTCATTTTGTCGCAGCTAAATGAAATGCGTGTTATTCATGACGGAGCATCGCGCCAGCCGCTCGGATGGGTACCGTTTCATCCAGCCCGTCACGTCAGAGCGCCTACTGGAGAGTCCCGCCCCAATGGCCACCACGCCTGAGAAAAAAGTCCGCCGCTCGCGCGCTGAACAACGCGCAGCGACCGAAAAACTGATTCTCGACACGGCGGAGGATCTATTCTCTCAACGCGGCTACTTCGGCGTCACGATCAAGGATGTCGCAGACGCCATGGGCATCCACCCCGCCCTGATCCACTACTACCACGACGGCAAGCAGTCATTGTTCGAGGCTGTGTGGGAGCGGCGGGTTGAACTGGCCGTATCGGCGCGTATCGCCGGGCTGGACGACTACGCCAATGCCGTCGGCGACAACGTGACCATCGAGGGGGCCCTGCGCGCTTTCTACGACAACGCCTTTGACGCCTATATCCATGGCGAAGAAGGCTGGCGCAGCTTTGGCCGCATCTTCGCCCAGGTCAACAATGCGCCCGGCTACGGCACGGAGCTGATGGACGAGTATTTCGATCCCCTGGTGCTGCGCCTGATCGAACTGTTGAAGAAGGCCGTCCCTGATGCGAGCGACGAAGACCTCTTCTGGTGTTTCCAACTGACGTCCGGCGCCTACACCCTGATCCTGTCGCGCACGGGCCGGATTGACCGTCTATCGAACGGCGCTTGCAGTTCTGACGACTTTCAAGCCGTGCGGGAGCGTTTCGTCACCTTCATGGCCGCGGGCTTCGCCGCCGTCTTCGCCGCCAGCAAGAAAAAGGACGCGCCCCAGTCAAGCTGACGCGCGTCCCGACCGGCCGCAATCCTTATTGAGGCAGGCGCGCCTGCCTCAAAGCGGCGCGCCGGACCTTGCCCGCTTCGTCACGTAAGGCCTCGTTGGTGAACTCAATGCGTTTCGGCATCTTGTAACGGCTCAGCGTCGCGCTGATGAACTCCAGCAAAACCTCTTCGCTGAGGGTCGAGCCGTCCATCGGCTGCACGATGGCGTGCACCACTGAACCCCATTCATCGTGCGGCAACCCGATCACGGCGCTGCCGCGCACGTCCGGATGAGCTTCCAGCGCCGCCTCGACTTCGGCCGGATAGATATTGGCGCCGCCCGAGATGATCAGGTCGTTGCGACGGTCCGACAGATACAGATAGCCCTCCGCATCCACGCTGCCGAGGTCGCCCATGGTCTCGTATTCGCCGACCAGGCGCGAGTCGCTGCCCAGATAATGGTAGGTCGACGACGGTCCGGTTTCTGGTCGGAAAAAGACCTCGCCCACCTCGCCCACCGCACATTCACGGCCATCGGCGTCGAGGATCCTAAGATCATAGCCAGGACGGACCTTGCCCACCGAACCCTTACGCTGCAGCCAGTCGGTCCCGGAAATGATGGTCGAGCCTGTCGCCTCTGTGGTGCCGTAATATTCCCAGACGCGATCGCTACCCAACCAGTCGATCCAGGCTTCCTTGAGCCAGGGCGCGCAGGGCGCCGCCATGTGCAGCATCATGCGCAGGGTCGGAAGCTTGTAGCGGCCCAGGACCTCCGGCCCCAGCTGCCAGATGCGGTGCATCATGGTCGGAACCATGGTCACCCAGTTGACGCCATGCTCTTCGATCAGATCGAGGGCCCGCTGGGCGTCGAACTTCTGCATCTCCACAATGGTGTTGCCGGTGAACATGGCCATGGTGATGCAGTGGAACGGCGCGTTGTGATACAGCGGCCCCGGGTTCAGGACGACCTCGCCGGGTTGCTGGTGCAGGAAACCCTCGGTGGTGTTCCACTGCGCCGGCATGGCGTCGACGATCACCTTGGGCCGCCCGGTGGACCCCCCGCTGGTCATGGCCTTCCAGTTCCTGGCGATAGCCGGCGGCAGAGGTTCGGCCGAAAGCGCCCGATACCCGTCGAAGGCGCCATCTACCGTGGGGATGTCCTCGCGCGGGCATTGGCCGACGAACAGGCGCGGCCCCACCAGGTCAAGGATGTGCTCCAACTCGACCGGCGCCAAGCGAGCGGACACCACGTTCGGGGTCGCCCCCAGCTTCCAAATACCAAAGATCGTTTCGTAGAAGTCCAGCCCGTTCGGCAGCGCCACGGTGACATAGTCGTCCTGCCCCACCCCACGAGCCTGCATGAAGCGCGCGCGTTTCGTCGAGCGCGCGTCCAACTCCGCATAGGTCAGACGCAGGTCGTCCATGATGAGCGCAAGGCGCCCAGGATTCCTCGCCGCGTGATGAGCGAGGATCGAGCACAGCGGCACAGTGTTATCAGTCACGTTTTTGAAGCCTCCCATACGCCGGGCTGGCCTCTAGAACCCTCTCCGGCCCTCGTTCATTAACTTAGCGCTAAATGAATGAAAAGCGGTATGCCCCATCCGAGCACCAAAATACTTTTAGGGCCGCCCCCCCGTTGCGTTGCGCCAGCACGACCAAGCGCGCTCCGTCTTAGGCCCAGGAGTCGTAGCGTGTGGCGACATGCCGCCCGTCACTCAAACATCATCTCAAATCGGCGCCGCCGTCTTATCATTGCAGGGCGCTAAACGGAGATCGCCGGGCCCTACGCTCCGGGCTGGATAATCTTTCTGCCTCGCTTGACTCCTCCCATGGGCAGGAGCGCATATAGAACAAATGAGGAACATTTGTTCACAACCAGAAGCGCTGACTGCGCTGAAGGCGCGACTGGAGGCGCTTGAGCGATGTGGCGCACGACGCGTCGCTACACCTGAACGTCATGCGGGTGAGGATGTCTTCGCCCCTCTGGCGACCGGCGTGGTTCACGATCTCTACGCCGCTGCGCCCGCTGACGCGGTGGCGGTCAACGCCTTCGGGCTGGGCATGGCGCTGCGGGCGGCGGCGGAGCGGCCCATCGTCTGGGGCCTGCATGAGATGATGGCCCAGGAGGCGGGGCGGCCGCACGGTCCGGGCCTGCATGAGATGGGGCTGTCGCCGCGGGACTTGTTGCTGGTGCGGGCGCGCGACGTGCAGACCCTGCTGGCCGTGGGCGAAGAGGCCCTCCGCAGTCCCGCCGTGGGCGCCGTGCTGTTGAGCGCCTGGGGCGAGGCCAAGGCCTTCAGCCTGACGGCCAGCCGGCGACTGGCTCTGGCGGCCGAGGCGGGCGGCGCGACCCTGTTCCTGGCGCGGGCGGGCGCCCTGCCCTGCCCCAGCGCGGCCGAGACCCGCTGGTCAGTGGCGTCCTGCGCTTCAGAACCCTTGGAAGGCGAGGCGCCGGGGCGGCCGTCTTTTTCGGCGACCCTGCTGCGGCGGCGCGGCGGCGGGGCGACCGGAACCTGGATCATGGAGTGGGATCGTGAACAGCGAACCTTCCGCGCACCCGCGCCGCTATCTGGCGGTCTGGTTCCCCTGGCTGCCCAGCGACCGACTGCGGCGTCAGGAGCAGCGCGAAGACGCGCCGCCTGAGGATACGCCCGTCGTCCTGGCCGAGAAGATCAAGGGCGCCCTGCGGCTAGCGGCGGTCGATCCGACGGCCGCGCGAGCGGGACTGACCCCCGGCCTCGCCCTGGCCGATGCGCGGGCGCGGACTCCCGCCTTGCGCGTCGTCGCCCATCGACCGGACCTGGACGACGCCCTGCTGGGACGGGTGTTGGAGGATTTCGGCCGCTTCACCCCCATGATCGCGCTCGACCCGCCGCACGGCCTGATGTTGGACGTGACCGGCTGCGCCCACCTGTTCGGCGGCGAAGCGGACCTGATGCGGACGGTTCAGACGCGTGCCGAACGCGCCGGGCTTCAAACGCGATGCGCCCTGGCCGCAACGCCTCAGGTCGCTCGCGCCCTGGCGCGTTTCGGACCCGGCGGGCGGTTCGAGCCCGAGCAGGAGCGCGCCGCCGCACGCCGCCTGCCCGTCGCCGCTCTGGAGTTGCCGCAAAAGGAGGAACAGGCCTTGCGCCGCGCAGGGCTGAAACGTCTGGCTGACCTGGACGACCGGCCCCGCGCGCCTTTGGCCGCCCGTTTCGGCGCCGATTTTCCCGCCCAGCTGGCGCGAGTTCTGGGCGACGAGGACGTGCGCATCTCCCCGCATCGTCCGGCCGCACCCGTCGTGGTCGACCGCGTCTTCTTCGAGCCGATCTCGGCGCCTGAAGACATCGAGCGGGTTCTGTCCGACCTGCTGATCGAGACCATGGACCGACTGGATCAGACGGGCCTAGGCGGCCGCGCCTTCGAGGCCGGCTTCTATCGCGTGGACGGCGAGACGCGTCGGATCGCCGTCCGCACCGGCCGTCCGACCCGCGACGCGCACGCGACCCTGCGGCTGTTCCGCGAGCGGATGGCGGCCCTGGCCGTCCCGCTGGACCCCGGCTTCGGCTTCGACCAGATGCGGATGTCCGTGCCCTGGACCCAGATCCTGGCGCCAGCCCAGCAGGGACTGGAGCGCGAGACGCCCGGCGAGGAGGCATTCAGTCATTTGGTCGACCGGCTGACAGCGCGCCTGGGGCCAGAGGCCGTGCTGCGTTTCGAGCCCTTCGCCTCGCACATTCCCGAACGGGCGGCGCGGCTGGTTCCGGCCTCGGCCCGCCATGGCGCCGAGACCTGGCCCGACCTCGATCCCGACGATCCGCCCTTGCGGCCCTTGCAGATGTTCGATCCGCCCCAGCCGGTCGAAACCCTGGCCGAAGTCCCTGACGGCTATCCTCTGAAGTTCCGCTGGCGCCGCGTCCTGCACGAGGTGACGCGCGCCGAAGGACCCGAGCGGATCAGCGGCGAATGGTGGCGCGCTCCGGGCCAACGCACCCGCGACTATTACCGGGTCGAGGATCGGGACGGCCGTCGCTTCTGGCTGTTCCGCCAGGGCCTCTATGGCGAGACGCCCGAGCCGCGCTGGTTCATCCACGGCCTGTTCGCATGAGCAGGCTCGACCCTGGCGGCGCCTATGCCGAACTGGCGACGGCCAGCAACTTCTCCTTCCTGCGCGGCGCCTCGCATCCCAAGGATCTGGTGCTGACCGCGATCCTGCGCGGCCATGCCGGACTGGGGCTGGCCGACCGCAACACCGTGGCGGGCGTGGTGCGAGCCTGGAGCGCGCTGAAGGAGCTACGGGCCGAAGGTCTGGCTCCCCCGGACAAGGTGCGCGAGGGCGGCAGTCCGGGCGAGATCGCCTTCATCGAGAATCCGCTGAACGATCCAGCCCTGTCCGAAGAGGTAAAGCGGCGCGCGGCGGACTTCCGCCTGCTGACAGGCGCGCGGCTGGTCTTCAACGACGGGACGCCGGACGTCATCGCCTATCCCGAAACGCGCGCGGGCTGGGGCCGCCTGACGCGCCTGCTGACCCTGGGCAATCGCCGGGCTAAAAAGGGCGAGTGCGAGATCGGCCTGCGCGACCTGCTGGCCGATCCTGAAGACCTGCTGCTGATCCTGGTCCCGCCGGATCGGCTGACAGGGCTGGAAGAGGTGCTGACTCGCATGACCGAGGCGGCGCCGGGCGCGGTCTGGCTGGGCGCCGCCCTGCACAGGCGCGGCGACGACCGGCGCCGGCTGGCCCGGCTGAAGGCCATGGCGGCGCGGGCGGACGTTCCGCTGCTGGCGCTGAACGACGTCCTCTACGCCGCGCCCGATGACCGGGACCTGCAGGACGTCCTGACCTGCATCCGCGAAGGCGTGAGCATCGAGACCGCCGGCCGTCGGCTGGAAGCCAACGCTGAACGCTGGCTGAAGCCCGTGGACGAAATGGTCCATCTGTTCAAAGACGCGCCCGAGGCGGCAGCCGAGACGACGGCCTTCCTGTCGCGCGCGACCTTCGATCTGTCTGAGCTCAGCTATCAATACCCGGAAGAGCCGGTCCCGCCCGATTGGACCCCGCAGGCCTGGCTGGAAGAGCTTACGGGGCGTCACGCCGCCATGCGCTATCCCGACGGCGTTCCCGACAAGGTCCAGGCCCTGCTGGACAAGGAACTGGCCTTTATCGCCCGCAAGGACATCGCCCCCTATTTCCTGACAATCTTCGACATCGTCCGCGTGGCGCGTGACAAGCGCATCCTGTGTCAGGGGCGCGGCTCGGCCGCCAACTCGGCGGTCTGCTACGTCCTGGGCATCACCTCGGTGGATCCGATGGACTCCGATCTGCTTTTCGAGCGCTTCTTGTCCGAGGACCGTAACGAACCGCCCGACATCGATGTCGATTTCGAGCATGAGCGGCGCGAAGAGATCATCCAGCACATCTACGAACGCTATGGGCGCCACCGCGCCGGCATCGCCGCCACCGTCATCCACTTCCGCCCCCGCAGCGCCATCCGCGAGGTGGGCAAGGTCCTGGGCCTGACCGAGGACATCACCGCCCGTCTGGCCGCCAGCCACTGGGGCAGTTGGGGAACCGAGATCGACGATCGCCACGTCATTCAGGCGGGACTGGACGCCGCCAACCCCATGATCGCCCGCGCGGTCGAGATGGCGTCTCGCCTGCTGAACTTTCCCCGTCATCTCAGCCAGCACGTGGGAGGCTTCGTCCTGACCCAGGACCGGCTGGACGAGATGGTCCCCATAGGCAACGCAGCCATGCCGGACCGGACTTTCATCGAATGGGACAAGGACGACATCGACGCCCTGCGCCTGATGAAGGTCGATGTTCTGGCGCTCGGCATGCTGACCTGCATCCGCAAGGCCTTCGACCTGATCCGCACGCATGAGCATGAGGACTGGGAACTGCACACCCTCCCGCGCGAGGACCCGGCCGTTTACGATATGCTGTGTCGGGGCCAGTCCATCGGGGTCTTCCAGGTCGAAAGCCGGGCCCAGATCAACATGCTGCCCCGCCTAAGGCCACGCTGCCTCTACGATCTCGTCATCCAGGTCGCCATTGTCCGCCCTGGCCCGATTCAGGGCGACATGGTCCACCCCTATCTGCGTCGCCGCAACAAGGAGGAGGAGGTCGTCTATTCCTCGCCCTCCCCCGATCACGGGCCGCCCGACGAACTGGAACAGGTGTTGCACAAGACCCTCGGCGTGCCCCTGTTTCAGGAGCAGGCGATGAAACTGGCCATCGTCGCCGCCGAATTCAGCGACCGCGAGGCCAATGGCCTGCGCAAGGCCATGGGCACGTTCCGCGGCGACGGCAAACTGCACGCCTATGAGACTCGCATGGTCAGTCGGATGGTCGCGCGCGGCTATGATCCAGCCTTCGCTCAGCGCTGCTTCGACCAGATCAAGGGCTTCGGCTCCTACGGCTTCCCCGAAAGCCACGCCGCCAGTTTCGCCCGGCTGGTCTACGTCTCGTCGTGGATCAAGCATCGCCACCCGGCGGCCTTCGCCTGCGCCCTGCTGAACAGCCAGCCCATGGGCTTCTATGCCCCCGCCCAGATCGTGCGCGAGGCGCAGAAGGTCGGCGGGGTCGAGGTGCGCCCCATCGACGTCTCATACAGCCACTGGGACAACAGTCTGGAGGGCCCTGCCGACGCGCCCATTCTGCGCCTGGGCCTTCGCCAGATCGACGGCTTCAGAGAGGACTGGGCCAACGCCTTGTCGACAGCGCGGGCCCAAAGGCCCTTCGCCGATGTCGAAACCCTGGCCCGCCGCGCCGAACTGCCCGCCGCCGCCATGCGCAAGCTGGCCGACGCCGACGCCTTCCGGTCCCTGGGCCAGGACCGTCGCGAGGCCTTGTGGGCGGTGCGTCGCCTACCCGACGACGATCCTCTGCCCCTGTTCGCCGCCGCCGAGGCGCGCGAGCGCGGCGCCCGCGAACTGGGGGCTGAACCTGACGCCCATCTGCCCCTGATGCCGCTGGGCGAGCACGTCGCCGCCGACTATCAGACCGCGCGCCTGTCGTTGAAGGCCCACCCCATGGCCATCCTGCGCCCCATCTTCGCCGCTGACCGCGTGCTGACCTGCGCGGCGACTGAGGCCAAGCGCGGCGGCTCCGTCGTACAGGTCGCAGGCGTGGTCCTGGTGCGTCAGCGGCCGGGCAAGGGCGCCGCCGTCTTCGTCACCCTGGAGGACGAGACGGGCATCACCAATGTGGTCCTGTGGGCGCGGATGCTGGACCAGTTCCGGCGCGAGGTCATGGGCGCCCGCCTGATGCAGGTCGAAGGCGTGGTCGAGAAAAGCCCTGAAGGCGTCGTCCACGTGGTCGCCCGCCGCATCCTCGACCGCAGCGCAGAACTGTCCCGCCTGTCGGAGGACCACGAGGCCCACATTCAACTGTCTCGCGCTGACGTCGTCGCTCACCCGCAGCCGTCGCGCCACCCGTCCCACCGGCACCCGCGCGACGTGCGCATCCTGCCGGGGTCGCGGGATTTTCATTGATCTGAGGTCTTGGCGGCTGCTCCAATGGTTGCTGCGCCCGTCCGCCTCAGGTCGGCAGCCCCCCCCGCCACGCCGAGCCATCGCGCGCCTTGTCGGCCTCGCCGTCGAACGCCAACATGGCCTTGAACGCCCACACTACTCGGAGCCCCTATGCCGAAGCTGTCGGACCGCACGCGACTGATCGCCGGCGCCACGCGACGCGGCCTGGGTCGCCGGCCGGTCAATCCGCCGATCGAACGCGCCTCCACGATGCTGAGCGACGATCCCGCGGCGATGCAGGACCCGAGCGACGGGCCTGTCTATGGGCTAGACGGGACCAGCGCGGCGCGTGAGCTGCGGGCGGCTCTCGCGGACCTCGAGGGGGCAAGCGAGGCCTTTCTGGTTCCGTCCGGTCTGGCGGCGGTCACCGTGCCCCTAACCGCCCTTCTGCGGCCGGGCGACGAAGTGCTGACGACCGAGGCTGTCTATGGCCCCACGCGGCGTTTTCTGACGCGCCACATGGCCGACAGAGGCGTCGCCGCGCGCTTTCACTCGGCGGGGGCGTCTGTCGAGCAAGTGATGGAGCAGGTGAATGACCGGACGCGGGTGCTGCTGATCGAAGCGCCCGACTCCCTCACCTTTGAAATGATGGATGTGCCTGCTCTCGCATCGGCCTGCAGGGCGCGTGGCGTGCTGACGGTGATGGACAACACCTGGGCGGCCGGTCTGGCCTTTCGCCCGCTCGCCCACGGCGTGGATCTCAGCGCTCAGGCCCTGACGAAATACGCAGGGGGGCATTCGGACCTTCTGATGGGCGGCGTCGCGGCGCAGGCGCCCGAAATCATCCGGGCCATCAGCAACGTCATCGAGGACATGGGCTGGCATGTCTCGCCGGACGACGCCTGGCTGGCGCTTCGCTGGCTGCGCACCCTGCCGCTGCGCTATGAGGCTCAGGCGCGCGCCGCCCTGCAGGTCGCTGAATGGCTTCAGGACCAGCCCGAGGTCTCTCGCGTGCTGTACCCGCCCCTGCCCGGCTCGGTCGGGCACGCGCTTTGGCGCAGGGATTTCGACGGCGCGGCGTCCTTGATGGGCGTGGTCATGAAGGGCGGCGACAAGGCGGCGGCCCACGCCTTCATGCGCGCGCTCAGCCTGTTCGGCATGGGTTATTCTTGGGGAGGCTTCGAGAGCCTGATCACTTACGAGACGCCGCAGTTGGCCTATCGGCAGCACGCGCCCGACCTGCCCGGCCAACTGCTGCGCCTGCATATCGGGTTGGAGGATCCGGCCGATCTGCTCGCCGATCTGACCCGTGGATTAGAGGCGTGGCGCGCCCAGCAGGACTCGAACCTGCAACCGTCCGCTTAGAAGGCGGGTGCTCTATCCGGTTGAGCTATGGGCGCCTAGGGCCGGAAAGTGTTGCTTCGTAAGAGGTTTCGGCGACGGCGGCAAGAGAACGAACCGCGACTGTCAGACTCCCGTCCGACCCGACCGTCGGACTCGTGCGTCCTGGATGTTCATGCCACCAGCCCCCTTCCGCTGCTCGTTCCTCGCCACGCGGCTGTTGCGCGACATAGAGACCTTCAGGATATCGTTCGCGCTGGCCATTGTCGCGGTCGCGTCTGATGTCGGCCTACAGATCCGCGCCATGGGCGCCAGATCAGCACGGCGATCGACGGCGCGACCGACGAGCCGTTTCGTGCGCGACGCCTTCACGGCAAAGGTCGAGCCAGCGGGGGCCCCGATGCAGCAAGCATCGCCAGGAGGGGGTGGCGCCCACAACGCCGGAAAGGCGGGGAGTTTCGGCGCAAAGCCCCGCCACGCTTGGCTTTGACCCCGGCGATCTTATGTCTATTCACCATATGGACTGACGCCTAAATCCCCAGCGTCAGCGGCCCAGGTTCAAATGCGTCCATCGCCCGCATGTCGATCTCTTGCCGTTCGGTAGAGCCGATGAACTGAAGCAGGACACCCTTACGATCGAACTCGCCTGCTGAAAGGCGGTGCATCCAGCTTTCCGTGCCTTCGGCGTCAGGTTCTCGCCCGAGGATGTCGCGATACATACGGTGCACGAACTCACCATCGTCGCCGGTGGTAATATCGGGGTTCGAGCGCTCCTCCTCCTTCACCATCGTCATGCGGATAAGCCATCCGCCATCCAGCTCAACATGTTCGACGCCGAAGCCCGCGTTGTGCGCGTGAAAACGCAACTGCCGCTCGGTAAAGGCGGTGTAGTGCGTATCGCCCGGATACCCTTGTCTCGAGAAGAGGTTGACCAGAGTGATGTGCTGGGTCCGCAGATCGGTCATGTAGCCTGGGGAGAAAATACGCTGCGCCAGACCGGGCAGGTAGGTCGTGGTGAGCACCAGCTTCCCACCGACGCGCAGCACGCGGTTCCAGGACCGGAGCGCCAAGGGCGTCATGCGCCACAGGAAATGCTCCAGCACGTCCTTTGCGAAAACCTCGTCGAACTGGCCGTCGGGGAAGCCGTCCAAGTCCACGATATCAGCCACCACGTCTGGGCTGTGGAAGTCGTTCATATCGACGTTGATGTAATCGGGGCGAATGTCAAAGCCGCAGCCGACGTTGAGGCGGCGCAGGTTGGTTTCAACGCCGCCAGGCAGTCTGATAATGTCGCTCATCAAGTTCTCCGTTCGGTGAACTATGGGCGAGGTAACGCGCGAAAAACAAGGGTGCGGCTTCCCCACGAAAGTCGGCGCGCTTTGTTGAGCACCCTTCCTTGCCGGATGGTGCGGCATCTCCGAAGCCCATCCGCAGAAGCTGGATCTGATCGCTGGCGTCGTCCCCGCGATTGGGCAAGTCACAAAGGACAGAACCGATGCCGACCGCGCCGTTCGTCAAGCCGACGCTGCGTGCGTCGATGCTTGCTGTTAGAGAGGCCTACCCTGAGCGCCTGCGGGCATCTGACAGGTTTCGGCGGGACTTAGCCGGTGCGGGGGCGACAGCCATGAGCGCGATACGGAGGCCATCAAGACGGCCATCCGAACGGCCTTGGGATGCTAGCCGCCATCGTCGTCAGCCGGATCGCGTGGCTGGGCTCTCAGCTCTATGGATATGTGCAGCGAGACATCGCGGCGGCGCGTCCTGCCGTGGTCGCACACAGCGCTGGAGCCGTCAGACTCGCGCAGTCCGCCCCCTGAGCTATGGGCGCTAGGGGGCGCGGCGGACCTTAGTGGGTCCAGGACTGCTTGCGGTCGGTCGCGAAATTGTCGGCGTAGGCCTTGATGATCACCGGCGCTTCGTTCGGCTCATGCAGGCGGAAGGCGATGCCGTGGCGTTCGGCGTATTCGATCGCCTCTTCCTTGGTGTCGAAGGTCAGGCGGACCTGGCCGTTCATGTCGGTCGAGCTGGTCCAGCCCATCAGCGGGTCGATCGTGCGCGCCGAGGCGGGCTCGAACTCCAGACGCCAGTCGCGCGTCTTGGCCTTGCCGGACTGCATCGCGGTCTTGGCCGGGCGATAGATGCGAGCGAGCATGGACGGAATCCTTCGGACGGAGAACTTGCCGGGTGCATACCCCGCCGTCGCCGCCCGGTCCAGACGCCGAAGCCGTCTCGGTCCGCTCGAAATCAGGCCGCCAGAGACGATGAACCGGCGTCGATCCAACGACGCGCGGCGCGCTGGGCCTCGGCGATCTCGTCGTGTTCCATCTCCTGGCTGAGGTCGCGGCGATACCCTTTCGCCTCGAGCGACCCCTTCATGGCCGCCAGGTTGAAGATCATATGGGCCGACACCCGGTCGATCGGGCATCCGTCCAGGCCGGACGAATAGGCCAGGCCCAACCGGAACAGCGCATCGCCGTCCATATCCGGCGTGGGCAGGGGCAAGGGCGCGTAGTCGGTCTGTTGGCGCGCCGTATCATGGGCGTTCATCGCTAGGTTCCTCCTGAGAAGCACGTTCTGCGCCGCTCTCGGACCCACATTCAAATACCGGCGGTTTGAAATTAGAGTTAACGCGCAAGACGCCTGCGGACGCGAGGCTGACAGACCGGTTCAGCCGCGGTTCATTCGCCGCCGCCGAAGCTGGCTGCTGACAGGGTTTCGCCGCTTTGCATGGAGTTTAACATGAACCGCCTGACCAAGGCCGCCGTCATCGCCCTGGCGCTGGCGACCACGGCCGCTCCCATGATGGCGCAGGCCCAGGATCGCCACGACCGCCGTGAATGGCGCCAGGACCGCCGGGATGATCGCCGCGAGTGGCGTCAGGATCGACGAGACGACCGTCGCGAATGGCGCCAAGATCGTCGCGAGTGGCGTCACGACCGTCGCTCTGACCAGCGCGAGTGGCGCCAGGAGCAGCGCCGTCACGACCGCTGGAGCCGCGACAACCGCGACTGGTGGCGCGGACGCCCCGAATTCCGCGATTATCGCGGCGCGCGCAACGGCTATTGGTATGCGCCGGGCCATGGCTACTATCGGGTCGAGCCGCGTTATTACGGTTATCGCTGGCGCACGGGCGGATACCTGCCGCCAGCGTATCGCAGCTACTATGTCAGCGACCCCTATTTCTATGGCCTGCGCCCTGCGCCGCGCGGTTACCGCTACGTCCACGCCGGCAATGACATCTTGATGATCGCGGTCGCCACGGGCCTGATCGCCAGTGTGATGAACAACGTCTACTAAACCTGCACCTGCGCAGTCGATCAGCCCCGCAAGCATTTGTCTTGCGGGGCTTTTTCATGACGGCGCTCTGTGACCGCCGTTCAGCCGCAGTTCATGCTCAGCCGTCTATTTTCCGTTCAAGCCGCCCAATCTGGGTGTGCGAGGACTTTGACCATGAAACGTTCTTTTCTCATGTTCGCGGCGGTTTCCGCCTTCCTCGTGCCCGCCGCAGCCCCCCTGTCGCCCCTGGCCCAGGAGCGCCCTGAACGCGCCCAGACCCGCGAAGACGGTCCCCGCCGCTCTGAACGCCGCGCCGCGCCGCAGCGCGATCGCGGCGATATGGCCATGCGGCCGCGCGAGCGTCACGAAACCCCGCGCCAGAGCGTGCAACCTCGTCCCGATCAGCCTCGCCCCCAAACGCCGGACGGCCCGCGCCCGCAGCGGCCCGAAGGCGAACGTCCCTCGGGCCAACGCCCTGATCATCAACGGCCCAACCGCCCGGATCGTCCAGAAGGACAGCGGCCCGAGCGTCCCAACCGTCCCGACTGGAATCAGCCGAACCAGCCTGGCCGCCCCGATCGTCCTGACCGTCCGCAACGGCCGGAAAGACCGGACCGTCCTGATCGACCGGGGGCGACGCGTCCCGACCGTCCCGATCGGCCCGACTGGAACCGTCCGAATCGTCCAGACGCCAACCGCCCGAACCGTCCTGACTGGAACCGCCCCGGCCGCCCTGACGTCAATCGTCCGCACCGGCCGGATCGTCCAGGTTGGAACCGGGATCGGGACTATCGCGAGTTCCACAATCGCTGGAACCGCGACCAGTGGCGCCGTGACTGGGACCGTCGTCATCGCAGCGATTGGTGGCGTTACGACAGCCGCTTCCGGGGCTGGAGCGGCGTGCGCGTCGGCTTCTATTTCGCACCGGGCTACGGCTACTACAGCGTGCCGCGAACCTATTACAACCGGCAGTACTCCGTCGGTCAGTACCTGCCGGACGTCTTCTGGCGCTATCAGGTGAACGATTGGCGCACCTATGGCCTGGGCTATCCGCCTCCCGGCACGCGGTGGGTCTACGTCGACAATGCGATCTATCTGATCGACGACTACGACGGCTACATCATCGAAGTCGTCCGCGACGCCTGGAGCTGGTAACCGAACGGACCCTAGCAAGAGACCCCGGAGAGCGATCTCCGGGGTCTTTCTTTTTTTCCACGCTGACAGATGCAGCCGGCGCAGGCAGACTATCCGCATGCTCACGCGCTTACCTACCCTCGCCCTCTGCCTGACCACCGCCCTGATGCTTCAGGGCTGCGTCGCGGGCGCCGTCGTCGGCGCCGGGGCCGCTGTGGTCGGCGGCGCGGCCAAGGTGACCGGCGCAGCCGTAGGTGCAGGCTTCGACGCCGTCACCACCTCGGATGAGGAAACCAAGGCCAAACGCGAACGCGAACAGCGCGCCTGGGAGCGTGAGCAACGCCGCTGCGAACAGAGACAGAAGCGCGGCAAGGACTGCTGAGGGCCTACCGCACCCCGATATATTTGTGCGTCTGGACGCTGAGACGCCATTTCGGATGGGTCAGGCAGTATTCAATGGCGGCGGCCGTGTTGGCGGCCTGGTCCGGTCCATCCATCGGCTGAAGCCAGAAATGCTCGAAATCGAGGTGTTCGAACCGGGCGGGCATGGCCAGCGGCTGAGGAAAGACCAGCTTCAGTTCCTGACCCGAGTTCTGAACCACAGGGGCGTCGGCCTTGGGGCTGATGCAGATCCAGTCGATCCCTTCGGGCGCCGCCATGGTGCCGTTGCTTTCGATGGCGATCTGGAAACCGCGCGCATGCAGGGCGTCGATCAGCGGCGCGTCCAACTGCATCAAGGGCTCGCCGCCGGTGCAGACCACCAGCTTGGGGTCGCCCTCGCGACCGCGCCACATCCCGGCGACGTGATCGGCCATCAGATCGGCGGTTTTGAACTTGCCGCCGCCATCGCCGTCCACGCCGACGAAATCGGTGTCGCAGAAGGTGCAGACGGCGGCAGCGCGATCCCGCTCCAGCCCGCTCCACAGATTGCATCCGGCGAAGCGCAGGAACACCGCCGGGCGGCCCGCCTGCCCCCCCTCGCCCTGCACCGTCAGAAAGACTTCCTTGGCCGAATAGGTCATGCGGCCGCCCATTCGGCATAGCCTGCCGCACGCAGTTCGCAGGCCGGGCAGGCCCCGCAGCCATACCCCCAGGCGTGACGCTGGGTCCGGTCGCCCAGATAGCAGGTGTGGCTGAACTCGATGATCGCTTCGACCAGGGCGGCGCCGCCGATCCGCTCGGCCAGTTCCCACGTCTGCGCCTTGGTCAGGAACATCAGCGGAGTCTCGACCGGCACGGGCTTGTCCAGGCCCAGCGACAGGGCGCGGGCCGTGGCCTGAATGGTGTCGTTGCGGCAGTCGGGATAGCCGGAATAGTCCGTCTCGCACATGCCGCCGATCAAGGCTTCCAGGCCCCGCCGGTCGGCCAACGCCGCCGCCGCGACCAGAAAGATCAGATTTCGCCCCGGGACAAAGGTGTTGGGTAGGCCGCGCGCGTCGGCCTCAATGGCGCGCGCGGTGGTCATGGCCGTCTCGCCGATGGCGCCAAAGCCTGTTAGATCGACCACATGATCGTCGCCTAGCCTGTCCGCCCATTGCGGCAGGGCCTTAGTCACTTCGCGCCGGACCGCCTGGCGCGCCTCCATCTCGACCGCGTGGCGCTGGCCGTAATCAAAGCCGACAGTCTCCACCCGCTCAAACCTCTCCAGCGCCCAGGCCAGACAGGTGGCGCTGTCCTGTCCTCCGGAAAAGAGGATCAGGGCGGAGGCAGCGGGGTGAAGGTCGATTTCGCTCATGACAAATCTGCGGTCGGCCGGTCGGCCGCGCGCATCCAGAGGACGTCCAGGGTCAGGAAGATGGGTGGTCAAGACCCATAGACCAGACCTGTCCGCGTCGCAAAAGAAACCGGCCGCCGTCCTTTGCGGGCCTGGCTTAACGGTTCAGCAAACAATCATAAGCGAATGTAAAATGGCCTCAGTAGGAGTCCGGCCGAATGCCGACCATCGAAGTGCTGACCGACAGGGCGGAGCCCGTACTCCCTTCTGCCAAGACAGGAGAGGTGTTTGCACGTTTCGAGCGGGAGCCGGACACCCTGGCGATTGCAGTCGTGGACGGAGACCGCCCGGTCGGCCTGATCGAACGCAGCGACTTCCTGATGAAGCTGGCCGGTCCGCTGGGCGTCAGCCTGTACGGCGGGCGCGAGGTCTCTCATCTGATGGACCCGGAACCGGCGGTGGTCGAAGCGGGCGTTCGCATCGACGCATTCGCCGACATCATCCTGAAAAGCGGTCCCGGCGCGCTGATGCGAGGCTTCATCGTCACCCGCAACGGGGCCTATCGCGGCGTCGGCACGGCCGTGGCCCTGCTTCGCGCCGTCAACGAACAGCAGAGGCATGAAAACCAGCGGCTAGCAGAGCAGGCCCGCGCCGCTGTTGACGCCGATCACGCCATGCAGACCGCCGCCCGTGAGAAGAGCCGTTTCATGGGCCTGCTCAATCGCGAGCTGAGCACCTCCATGAACGGCGTGCTGGCCGTCGCGGAGCTCCTGCATCGACAGCCGCTGAATGAAGCTGCCAAGGCGCACGCGCGCACCATCATGGAATCGGCCGAAGACCTCTTAGGCAATCTGCACGATGCCCTAGACCTGGCTCGGGCCGAGGCGGGCGAGCTGCAGCTGTCCCCGGCGCCTACGCCGCTACGCACCTTGATGGACCAGCTTCAGACCCATTGGTCTCCGCGCGCCGCCCAGGACGGCGTGACCCTGATGGTCGGCTATGAGGGCGACACCGAACTGGCGGCCATTCTGGACGCCGAGCGCCTGAAACAGGTGTTCAACAACCTGATCGGCGCCGCCCTGGGCAATGCGCGTCACGGCATGGTCGAAGCCAGCCTGAAGGCTCACGCTCGAGGCGATCAGGTGGTGATCGAGGCCCGCGTCCGCGACGACGGCGCGGCCGACCCGGCCCGGTTCGACGACGCGGCCGAACAGGGCGGCGACCTGGGACTGATGGTCAGCCGCCGTCTGGTTCAATACATGGCCGGCGAGTTGCGCGCGGAGCACAACGCCGGTCGGGGCGCGACCTTCGCCTTTGAAATCGAAGCCCCCATCGCCTTGATGGAGCAGGAAACGCCATCCAACGTCGCGGACCTGGAACATCTGCACCTGCAGGCCCAGCCGCACATCCTTATCGCCGACGACAATGCTACCAACCGCGTCGTGGCCCAGGCCCTGTGCGAAATGTTCGGCTGCACCTCGGAAACCGTCGAGGACGGCCAGGAAGCTGTCGAAGCCGTGCAGTCACGGCCGTTCGATCTGATCCTGATGGACATCAAGATGCCGCGCCTGGACGGCGTCGGCGCCACGCGCGCAATCCGCGCCCTTTCGGGACCCGCCGGCCAAATCCCCATCATCGCCCTCACCGCCAACGCCGATCCGGACGACGCCAAGGGCTATCTGGCCGCAGGCATGGCCGCCGTGGTCGAAAAGCCCATCAAGCCTGAACGGCTGCGCCTGGCGATGAACACGGCTCTGGATCCTGCAGAAGAGAGCGTTGCACACAAGGATCGCGGAGCCGCCTGACCTCGGCTCAACCTGCGTCCTCCAGCACGTTCTGCTCGTCCTCGCCTTCTTCGTCATAGCCGACAAGACGCAAGGCGCGCGCCCGCATTCCCTTCAGTTCGCACCAACGCAGCAGGCCTTCCTCCCGGCCGTGGGTGATCCAAACTTCTTCCGGCGTGATCTCTTCGAACGTCTGCGTCAGTTCCGGCCAGTCGGCATGGTCGGAAATCACCAGCGGCAGTTCCACCCCGCGCTGACGCGCGCGCGCGCGCACGCCCATCCAGCCCGAGGCAAACGCCGCGATCGGCTCGGCGAACCTGCGCGCCCAGCGATCCTGAATGGCCGACGGCGGCGCAATGACCACCTCCCCGCCCAAGGCTCCGGCCTTCAGCCCCGTCGCAGGCGCCAGCGGCCCTAGCGGCACGCCTGACGCCTGATAGAGGTCGTTCAGCCGCTCCAGCGCGCCGTGGACATAGATGGGCCGTTCCCAACCCGCTTCACGCAATAGCCGTATGATCCGCTGCGCCTTGCCCAGCGCATAGGCCCCGACCAGGTGCGCCCGCTCGGGAAACTGCGCCAGAGACGACACAAGCCGCTGGATCTCTTCTGTGTCCGGCGGATGAACGAAGACCGGCAAGCCGAACGTCGCCTCCGAAATGAAGACGTGACACGGCGCCGCCTCGAAAGCAGCGCAGGTCGGATCGCGGCGGCGTTTATAATCGCCTGACACCGTCATGATCAGGCCGCTCTGACTAACGACCGCCTGCGCCGAGCCCAGAACGTGTCCCGCCGGGATCAGCCGCACCTCGACGCCGCCGATGGATATGGTCTCGCCATAGCCCGCCGCCTGCGTGCGCCCTGCGAAATCCGCGCCGTAGCGAACCGCCATGATCGCCAGAGTCTCGGGCGTCGCCAGCACCGCCCCATGTCCGGCGCGCGCATGGTCCGAATGACCATGCGTGATGACGGCCCGGTCCACCGGCCGCACCGGATCGACATAGAAATCTCCCGGCGGGCAATAAAGGCCTGCGGGCGTAGGTCGCAAAAGATCCTGAGGACGCATCATCGGTTCACAGTGTGGCTGGACAAGACAACCTCGGGCAGGCGACCAAAGGCGACGCTCACAAAGGACGCCTTGATGACGGAATCGTTCCTTACCACCCTACTGCCGCAACTGGCTTCGGGGGCCGCTCACACCCACGCCCTGGGCTTTGCCTATGAAGGGCTGGAGGGCGATCGGGTGCGGATGCGCGTGCCCTATCGCCACGATCTGGTCGGCGATCCCGAGACGGGCGTGCTGGCGGGCGGGCTGGTCACCACCCTGCTGGACCATGCGGGCGGTCTGGCGGTCTGGGTGGCGCTGGACGCCTTCCGGCCTATCGCGACGCTGGACCTGCGGGTCGACTACATGCGCGCCGCCCAGCCGGGGCGCGACCTGTTGGCCGAGGCCCGCTGTTATCGCCTGACGCGCAATCTGGCTTTCGTGCGGGCCTGGGCGTTCGAGGATGATCCTGCCGACCCCGTCGCTGCCGCCCAGTCCGCCTATATGGTCAGCGCCGAAGGCGACAGCCGCACCGGCGCCAATCTTAAGCCCCGCAGAGCCAAGGACCCCGCATGACCGCCGCCCTGCTGGACTCCCTGCCCTACGCCCAATTCCTCGGCCTTCAGACACAGGTGAACGGCGATGAAGTCACCGTCACAATGCCGTTTGACGACAAGCTGATCGGCAACCCGCTCCTGCCTGCCCTGCATGGAGGGTCCACCGCCGCCCTGTTGGAGATGACGGCTATGGCCCAGGTCTCTCTGACCTATCCCGGCCTGCGCCTGCCGCGACCGATCAACGTAACGGTGGCCTATCTGCGCTCGGGCAAGCCCGTCGACGTATTCGCCCGCGCCCGCATCAACCGCGCCGGACGCCGCGTCGCCTATGTCATCGCCGAGGCCTGGCAGGAAAACCACGCCCAGCCGATCGCCAGTTTGACGGCGCATTTCCTGTTGGACGAAGCGGCCTCAGCCTGAGGAGCCGGGTCGTCTGACAGCCGGTCGCAACGTAAAGAATGGTAAACAAAACACTACCGAAGATCGTTAATGCGTGTTAACTATTGCCCATTCGTTCTTTAGATGAGGGGTAAGCTATGCAACGTAACGAAGTCATCGCCGCAGTCGCCGGTGATCTGCATTCTGCTGAAAAGGCGATCGACGACGCGATCGTGCAGGCGACCGCCCTCGTGCAGTCGATGATCGGCGCCCGCTCCGCGCTAAACGTGTCCGCCGTGGCCGGAACGGTGTCGCAGGCCAAGGCGATGGAAGCCATCGCCGCCCTGAGCGCCGCGCGCGAAGCCATCGTCGCCAGCCATAACGAAATGGCCAAGGATCACCGCCGCATGGGCTACGGCGTCTACGCCGCCGGCCCGGTGGCCAAGCCCGACGAGTGGGACGACCGCCCGATGGGCCACCTGCGGGTTGCGTGAATTTAATCTAATCCAGCCATAGTGTTGGATGCGTTTCCCGCACTTTGGTGACATGATACCCCCTTCGCTCACGGCGGAGGGGGTTTTTCATGTTCAGCTTCATGTCCGAGTACGTCGGCATGACGATCATGCTCGCGATAGGGCTGTTCGCACTCGCCAAGGGCGGGCGCCCCGAGAGGATCGGCGCTGCGACCATGCTGTTTGCTTGGTTTTTATCGATCCTGACCCAGAACTACATCGGCTATGCGGGCGTCCAGTGGCCGATGTTCGTGATCGATCTGGTGGTTCTGGGCGTTTTCGTCGCCTTGGTGTGGAAGTCGCCTCGTTCCTGGCCCGTTTGGGCCAGTGCGCTTCAATTGTTGACCGTGGCCAGCCACGTCATGGTTTTCATGAAGATGAAACCGACGGTTTCCGCCTTCTACACCGTGCTGAACATGACGGCCTACGGCATCATGATCGCAATTGCTGTCGGCGCCTTTTTGGCCTGGCAGGAGCGTCGAGCCGTCGGCCAGGATACCGAATAGGCTAATATTCCTACACACCGCCTGGCATGATAGGGTTGCATATGCCCCTGTCCCACACGCAGATTTGGAACGCGATTGATGCGCTGGCGCGCCGCGAGGGCCTGTCGGCCTCGGGACTGGCGCGCCGGGCGGGTCTGGATCCCACCAGCTTCAATCGTTCAAAGCGGTTTGGCGCCGGGACCCCAACGCGGCCCAGATGGCCCTCCAGCGAAAGCCTGATGCGCGTCTTGCAATCGACAGGCCTTAGCCTGGGCGAGTTCGCGGATCTGGCAGACGACGCTGGCCCTCGCGCCCTGCCTATTCCCTTGCTCGGCCTGGCGCGCGCTGGCGACGAAGGCTTCTTCGACGACGCGGGCCTGCCCTTGGCCGAAGGCTGGGAGCAGACGGCTCTGCCCACGCGCAAGGACAGCCTGTTCAGCCTGCGGATCGAGGGCGACTCGATGGCGCCCCTGTATCGCCCCGGCGACCGGGTGATTGTCGATCTGGACGCCACGGACGTTCGGCGAGGCGACCGCGTGGCGTTGCGGACGCGAAGCGGCGAAACGCTGGCGAAAGAAGCGGCTCTATTGGGCGCGCGAGAGATCGTCCTGGCCTCGATCAACCCCGAATATCCCCCGCGCACCATCGCGCGCGATCAGATTCTCTGGATGGCGCGCATCCTTTGGGTCAGCCAATAAGACGTAAAGGCCGCCCCTTTCGGGACGGCCTTCGCTCTGATCGATGCGGGGGAGAAAATCGATCAGTTCGGCGCGACGTAGTGGGCGTTCACCCAACCGCCGCCGGCGATCTGGACCCACTCGCCCTGCGAGCCGATGGCGGTGAACGGCTGACCGGCCGACAGGCTGCCGGTCTGGCGATAGTTGGCGCCCGGGCCCGTGCGAATGCGCAGATTGGAGGTCGCGCGGTAGGAGTTGGCGCCCGCCTGATTGGCCGAACGCGCACGTTGCTGGTTACAGCCGATGTAGGAGCCCGCCGCAGCGCCGGCGCCGGCGCCGACCACCGCGCCGAGCGCGCGCTCATTCTTGGAAACCTGGCTGCCGGCCAGGCCGCCCAGAACGGCGCCGATCGCGGCGCCTGCCTGCTGGCGACCGCCGGGCGCGTCGCAGTTGGTGATGCCGTTGGCCTGAGGCATGGCGGCGGCGCTCATCGGCACGGCGGCGGAACCCAGGGCGGCGAACATTGCGGTGGCGGCCAGACCCGCCTTGAACATCTTCGACATATGTCTCTCCTGTCATCGAGTTGTCGATGGAGGGACAATGCACCGGCGAAGCTGAAGGCTCCCCCAGCCTCGCCGTTATGTTGTGTTCATGTTTAGTGGGCCTACCGCGCTTCGCGCTGCTTGAGGCCATGCTCAGTGGGCCTACCGCCCTTCGCGCTACTTGAGGCCATGCTCAGTGGGCCTACCGCCCTTCGGGCTACTTGAGGCCATGCTCAGTGGGCCGACCGCGCATAGCGCTGCTTGAGGCCACCCCAACGCCATCCCGGAAACGGCGAAGCCATTATCCGGGACCACGGGAAGCGCTGCTCCTCGAGCTTTGGGCGGTCCCGGCTCTACGCCTTGCGGCTTCGGCCGGGATGACGCTCAGGGTCAGGCGGCCAGTTCGCCGTTGGCGCCCGCCTCAAGCAGGGAGATCGTCTGCGGCAGGCCGTAGATGGCCGCAAACGACCCGAAGCGCGGCCCCTGCGAGGCGCCCAGAAGCACCTCGTACAGCGCCTGGAACCAGGCCCGCAGCGGCTCGAACTCATGCGCCTTGCCGACCGCATAGACCTCGCCCTGGATGACCTCTCCGTCGGTGGTGTCGGCCGGCAGCGCCTTCAGCCGTTCGGCCAGATCCAGCAGCGCCGCCTTCTCCTTGTCGTCGGGCAGACGATAGGTCTTCGAGGGCTTCACGAAGTCCTCGTAGTAGTTCAGCGCATAGCCCATCAGCCGGTCCAGCATGGGCTCGCTCTCAGGCGTGGCGTCCGGCAGATATTTGGCGAAATAGGCCCACAGTTGATCCTTGGTCGAGGCGTTGGCCACGCCCACCAGATTCAGCAACAGGGCGAAGGACACTGGCGAGGCGCTCTCAGGCGGCTGGCCCGAATGGATGTGCCACACGGCATTGTCCATCCGCTTGGCCGGTTCCTGCGTCTTGTACTGTTCGATGAAGGACAGATAGTCGTCCGTCGCGCGCGGAATGACGTTGAAATGCAGGCTCTTGGCCGACTTCGGCGACTGGAACATGTACCAGCTCAGGCTCTCGGGCGTGCCGTAGCGCAGCCAGTCCTCCATCGTCAGGCCATTGCCCTTTGATTTAGAAATCTTGCGGCCTTCGATGTCGAGGAAGAGCTCGTAGTTGAAGCCTTCCGGCGGGACGCCGCCGATGGCGCGGCACAGCTTGGACGACTCGCGCACGCTCTCGATCAGGTCCTTGCCCGACATCTCATAGTCGACGTCCAGCGCCGTCCAGCGCATGGCCCAGTCGGGCTTCCACTGCAGCTTCACATGGCCGCCGGTGACGGGAACCTCGGTGCGGCCGCCCGCAGGGTCGTCAAAGACGATCGTGCCCTTTTCGACGTTACGCTCGAGCGTCGGCACCTGCAGCACGTGGCCGGTGATCGGGCTGATCGGCAGGAAGGGCGAATAGGTCGCCCGGCGCTCTTCGCCCAGGGTCGGCAGCATGATGCCCATGACCTTGTCGAAGCGCTCCAGCATGGTCAGCAGGGCCGCGTCGAACCGGCCCGACCGATAGGTCTCGGTCGAGGACATGAACTCATACTCGAAGCCGAAGCTATCGAGGAAGGCGCGCAGGCGGGCGTTGTTGTGCGCGCCGAAGCTGTCGTGCGTGCCGAACGGATCGCGCACCTTGGTCAGCGGCAGATGCAGGTCTTCGCGCAGCATCTCCGAGTTGGGGATGCCCTCGGGCACCTTGCGCAGGCCGTCCATGTCATCGCTGAAGGCGATCAGACGCGTGGCCCAGTGATCGCCGGTCAGGGCGCGAAACGCGTTGCGCACCATGGTTGTGCGCGCCACCTCGCCGAAGGTGCCCATGTGCGGCAGGCCCGACGGGCCGTAACCTGTCTCCAGGATCACCGGCTTGTTCAGCGCCTCAAAGGCGGCCAGAGCCTCGTCCGTCTTGCCCGCGTCGATCAGCAGCTTGGCCGCATCACGCTCCGCGTCCGACAGCCGTTTTTTGAGCACGTGGGCCAGCAGGTTGCGCGCTTGCTCAAACGGCCACGAACGGGCCTCACGGGACAGGGTTTCGAGGTTCTGTAGCATGTACCGGGCTTTGACGCCTTGAAGGCCCGGGGTCAACAGCAGCCGCGTTTTACAGCTGCGCTTCGGCGTTCCGCGGCAGTTGCATCTGGTTCTCAAAGCTCATGGCCAGGTCGCCGTCCTGATTGGTCACCGTCGTCTTGGTGCGGACGACCCCGCGATCAGGCTGGCTCTTGGACGGACGGATCTCGATGATCTCGCGGCGCACCGTCAGGGTGTCGCCGGGCCGCACGGGCCGCACCCACCAGAGGGCGTCGACGTTCATGCCCAGCAGCGGAGTGTCGCCGAAATAGGCTTCATCCACGAACTGACGCATCACGCGCGAGCAGACGTGCCAGCCGCTGGCGATCAGGCCGCCGAACCGTCCCGCCTCGGCCGCCGCCTTGTCGATGTGCATGGGTTGGGGGTCGAACTCGGTCGCGAACGCGATGATCTCCGCCTCGGTCATGGTGAAGGGCTCGCTGGTCCAGCTTTCGCCGACGGTCAGGTCGTCCAGATAGCGATCGGTCATGCACTCAAACTCCCATTGGCTGCGCCTGACATAGCGGCTGGATAGGTTTTCGCCAGTCGACTTTCGGCTGCGCCTCGCTTGACCGCAAAGGCGCGGCGTGAGCATTCCCCGCCCCATGCGGACCTCCGATTTCGACTTCGACCTGCCCGAGGCGTGCATCGCCCTGCGCCCCGCCTACCCGCGCGACTCAGCGCGCCTGCTGGTGGTGAAGGGCGGCGAGCTTCAGGACCGGGTCATCCGCGACCTGCCCGGCTTTCTGGAGCCCGGCGACGCCCTTGTCTTCAACGACACCCGCGTGATCCCCGCCCGTCTGTCCGGCGTGCGCCACCGCACCGGACCAGAAGGCGAGCTTCTGTCCGTGCCAGTCGAGGCCACCCTTCACCACCGCGACGCGCCCGATGTCTGGAGCGCCTTCATGAAGCCCGGCAAGCGCCTGAAGGTCGGCGACCGGGTGCGTTTCGGGCGCGAGGAAGACAACGCCTGCTTCCTGGGCCAGGTCGACGCCGAGATCACCGCCAAGGGCGAGGACGGCCTTGTCACCCTGCGCTTCGATCTGGCGGGCCCGGCGCTGGACGACGCCATCCGCGAGGTCGGTGTCATGCCCCTGCCCCCCTATATCGCCGCCAAGCGGGCCGAGGACGATCAGGATCTGAAGGACTATCAGACCGTCTTCGCCGAGCATGACGGCTCGGTCGCGGCGCCGACGGCGGGTCTGCACTTCACCCCTGCCCTGCTGGACGCCATCCGGGCGCGCGGCGTGACGACCCACGCCGTAACCCTGCATGTCGGCGCCGGCACCTTCCTGCCGGTCAAGGCCGACGACACCGCCGAGCACAAGATGCATTCCGAGTGGGGCGAGGTCTCAGCCGACACCGCCGCCGCCCTGAACGCCGTGCGCGCGGCCGGCGGGCGCATCGTTTGCGTCGGCACCACCTCCTTGCGCCTGCTGGAGAGCGCTGCCACCGAGAACGGCGTGATCCAGCCCTTCCACGGCGACACGGCCATCTTCATCACGCCGGGCTATCGCTTCCGCGCGTGCGACGTGCTGATGACCAACTTCCACCTGCCGAAATCGACGCTGTTCATGCTGGTCAGCGCCTTTGCGGGTCTGGAGACGATGAAGGCCGCATACGCCCACGCCATCGACAATGGTTACCGCTTCTATTCTTATGGCGACGGAAGCCTGCTGTTCAGACAGTAGCGCAGCAGGGGGACGACCATGCACTATCTGAAGACGGCCTCGTTCGGGGGCCTGTTCACCGTGACGTTCGGCGTCGCCGCCGCCTTTCAGATCGCTTTCTTCATCCTTGGCGTCCTGCTGGCGTTTCTATCACCCGGCCTGTTTCACATGAACGGCGCTCCAGCGACGTCGGCGCTTGGCGCCATCGGCGTGCTCATCTTCCTCTTGGTCTTCGGCCTGTGCATAAATGCCGCCATGTCCGCGCTCGGCGCCTTGGTGGTCATGGGGATCAGACACTTCCTGCCGGAGACGAAATCAGCCTAAAAGACAGCCATGATCGACCAACTGCCCGAAAACCTGGCCGCCACCTTTGACATCCTGGCGTCTGCGGCGAGCGAGCTTCAGGATCCCTGGTGGGTGTTCGGGGGCGCAGGCATGGCGCTGTCGGGCCTGTCGGAATGGCATGTGCCGGACGTCGATGTCATGACCAGCCCGCGCGACGCCCGCCGCCTGATCGAAACCCTGCACGGCGAGGCCGTGGAAGACCCCGGCGAGGGCCTGTTCCGCTCTCAGGTCTTCGGCCAAATCCTGACCACGCCCGTCCCGGTCGAGGTGATGGCGCAGATGGATGTGCGCGCAGGCGCCGACTGGACGCCGGTCATTTTCACCACGCGCCAGCCGATCGCCCTGGACGGCGGGACGCTCTATGTTCCCACGGTCGCCGAACAGATCGAGAAATGCCGCCTGTTTGGCCGCCCCAAGGATCTGCAACGCGCAGAGCGGCTGGCGACGCTGCTGCGCTGACTGGCGGTTCAGAAACAGAGGGCCTAAGACGCGGCTCCGCTGCAAGGAACGCTTAATGCCTTTCCCGTTCGAAATTTCCGCTGCCGAAGGCCGCGCCCGCACCGGCGTGCTGAAAACGCCGCGCGGCGACATCCGCACCCCCGCCTTCATGCCCGTCGGCACCGCCGCCACGGTCAAGGCCATGACGGTGGATCAGGTCAAGCAGACGGGCGCGGACATCATTCTGGGCAATACCTATCACCTGATGCTGCGGCCGGGGCCGGAGCGGATGGAGCGTCTGGGCGGCCTGCATAACTTCATGCGCTGGGACAAGCCAATCCTGACAGACTCAGGCGGCTTTCAGGTCATGAGCCTGTCGGGCATTTCCAAGTTGACCGAGGAGGCCGTCACCTTCTCCAGCCACATCGATGGCTCCAAACACGTCCTGACGCCCGAACGCTCGATTCAGATTCAGGCCGACCGCCTCGGCTCCGACATCGTCATGCAGTTGGACGAATGCGTCGCCTGGCCCGCCGAGGAAAAGCGCGCCCGCGAGGGCATGGAGCTGTCGGCGCGCTGGGCCCAGCGATCCAAGAACGCCTTCGGCACGCGCGATGCGCAGGCCTTGTTCGGCATCCAGCAGGGTTCGACCTATGAAAACCTGCGCCGCGAATCCTCGGAACGCCTGCGGGAGATCGGCTTCGACGGCTACGCCATCGGCGGTCTGGCCGTCGGCGAAGGCCATGAGGCCATGTGCGAGGTGCTGGATTATGCGCCCGAGTTCCTGCCCAAGGACCGACCGCGCTATTTGATGGGCGTCGGCAAGCCCATCGACCTGGTCGAGGCGGTCTATCGTGGCGTCGACATGTTCGACTGCGTCCTGCCGACCCGCGCCGGGCGTCACGGCCAGGCCTGGACCTGGGACGGCCCGCTGAACCTCAAGAACGCCCGCTTCGCCGAGGATCAGGACCCGCTGGATCCTGAGGTTCCGTGCCCCGCCTCGCAGGACTATTCAAAGGCTTACCTGCATCACCTGATCCGCGCCGACGAGATCCTCGGCAAGATCCTGCTCAGCTGGCACAACATCGCCTTCTTCCAGGCGCTGACGGCCGCCATGCGCGCCGCCATAGCCGAGGGCCGGTTTGAACAGTTCCGCCGCGATTTCCGCGCTCGGCACCTGAAAGCCTAGCCTCGACGGGGGACGAAGCCGGCAGGCGCGGCCGGCGGCGCGCAGTTCCGCTGCATCCCCACGCCCTTCAGGAAAGAGCGGCGACGCAGGCCCGCCTGAATCGCCGACTGCACGTGCTTGCTGTGCGCGTCGGCGCCGGTCAGACGACGAACCCAGCTGCGCGCCGGGATAAAATCGGTGACTGTCCCGCGAACGGCGTCAAGCGTCGCCCCGGCCGCAGCATCGGCCGCCCGCTCGCTCATATAGGAGCCGTCCTGCGACGGCGGTCCATCCGTGTCAGGCCCCAGCGCCTCGTCCAGCCGGGCGATCTCGGCCCCGATGGTGCGGCAGCTATTCAAGTTGCGCAGGTCATAGGGATTGGCTTCAGCTTGCAGAAGAATGGTCGGGATTTCATCACGGCGCAGGTTCAGGTCTTCCAGCGGCGCGGTGACGGCGTCGCCCAGCCCGGCTCCGACCTTTTGCGCGCCCCCGCGCGCAGAAGCGCCCGCGTTACAGCCGCAAAGAGCAAGGGAAACGGCGACGGCGGGCAAAATGAGAGATCGCATGGCCCGCGTTAAATCACGACACCCTCCGGCACGCCAGACAGCTGCCTCTGATCATTTGGCGCCCTGCTTTTTGACAGCGCGCAGCCGCGCAAGTGCATCGAGTACTGTGCGTCGAATCCATCCTAGGATATGGCTGCGTCGGTGACGCGCCCGGATGGGGCTCGAGCACGGTCGTCACAGAGGCTCTTCGTAATGAAATCACCAAGCCGTCCGTCCGCAGGGTCGAAGATGGAAAAACTGGCGACGCTCGGAATGGCGCTCGTCCTGGCGTTTTTCCTCGCTACCGGCCTTGTCGCGTGGCGCAATGTCGATGTTCTGCGCGCAAACAACCGGCAGATCATTCACACCCACGAGGTGATCGTCGCCGTCGACGAGCTGCTGTCGGCGGCGCAAAACGCCGAAACCGGGCAGCGGGGCTATCTGCTGACCGGCGATGTGCAATACCTCGAGCCATACGAGGCAGCGTCGCGCGACCTGACGCACCAGTTGGAAAAGTTGACGGGTTTAACCCGCGACAACCCGACCCAGCAGGCGCACCTTAATGAGCTACGCCGTCATCTCGCCGCCAAGATGAGCGAGCTGGACGCCACGCTTCAAGCCCGCCGCGCCGAAGGCGTTCAGGGGGCGATCTCACGCATGTCCTCTGGTCACGGCCTTCGCGAGATGGACGCCATTCGCGACCAGATCGCGTTGATGCGTCAGGAAGAACAACGCGTCCGGCGCCTGCGCCTGAACGAAATGGACGCTGCCTATCGCACGGCATTGATCAGCGGCCTGTTGTCCGGGCTGTTGGGAGCGGTGCTGAGCGTAAGCGTTTTCACCCTGATCCGCCGTTCTGCACGCAGCCGCGCGCGGCAGGAGTGGTTGCATGAAGGCCAGGTGGGTCTGGCCGCGGCCATGATGGGCGACCAGTCGCTTGAGATGCTCGCCGACAACATCCTGGCCTATCTCGGTCGCTATACCGGGGTCCAGGCGGCGGCGCTTTTCAAGGGCGAGGGCGGCCTTTACCGCCGGGTCGCAGCGCTCGGCGTTCCCTCCGACGCTTCCGTCCCCCAGCGATTTGGTCAGCGGGAAGGCCTGCTGGGCCAAGTGGCCTCAGAGGGCGAAATCCTGACCATAACCGATGTGCCGGACGGCTATCTGACAATCGGCTCGGCGCTCGGGCGCGATAAGCCCCGCCATCTGGTTATCGCCCCGGCGCGGGCTGACGGCGCCGTAAACGCGGTGATGGAGCTAGGCTTCCTCCATGCGCCGGATGACCGACTGGTCTCCCTGCTCGAAGAGGTCGGCCCCGCCATCGGAACCGCCCTGCGCTCGGCCCGCTATCGCGCCCAGTTGCAGAATATGCTGGAGGAAACCCAGCGCCAATCCGAGGAGCTCCAGGTTCAAAGCGAGGAGCTCCGCGTCTCTAACGAAGAGCTGGAAGAACAGGGTCGGGCGCTCAAGGAATCCCAGTTCCGCCTCGAACAGCAGCAAGCCGAGTTGGAACAGACCAACAGCCAGCTGGAGGAACAGGCTCAGATCCTGGAAACCCAGCGCGACGACCTGGAGCGCGGCGCCGCCGCCCTCACGCTCAAGGCCCGCGAACTGGAGCAAGCCAGCCAGTACAAGTCCGACTTCCTGGCCAACATGTCCCACGAGTTGCGGACGCCGCTGAATTCTCTGCTGATCCTGTCCAAGTTGCTGGCGGACAATCCCGAGGGGAGCCTGTCGGAGGAACAGGTCAACTACGCCCGCACCATTCAGTCGTCGGGGAACGATCTTCTGGCCCTGATCAACGACATCTTGGACCTGTCCAAGATCGAGGCCGGCCACATCCAGGCGCACCCGGAAGCCGTCTCGATGCAGCGGCTGACCGAGGACCTCCGTCAGACCTTCCAGCCCATCGCCGATGATCGCGGCCTGCCGTTCGAGATTGAGGTGGATGCGAGCGTCGATCTGATGGAGACGGACCGTCAGCGGCTTGAGCAAATTCTCAAGAACCTGTTGTCCAACGCCTTCAAATTTACCGAAAGCGGCTTGGTTAAACTGGGCATATCCGCCCTGCCCGGCGACGAGATCGCCTTCGCGGTCTCAGACACCGGCATCGGCATTTCACCCGAGCAGCAGAAGGGCGTTTTCGAGGCCTTCCAGCAGGCGGACGGCACCATCAGCCGCAAATACGGCGGAACAGGGCTGGGGCTCTCAATCTCGCGCGAACTGGCGCGTCTTCTGGGCGGCCGAATCGAGCTGAAAAGCCGCGTCGGCGAAGGCAGCGTCTTCACCCTTGTTCTCCCGCGGATCTATGACGCCGGACGGGTGGCTTCGCGTCAGGCTGCGCCCGCGGCCGCGCCCCCGCTGCCTTCTCCGGCGGCGTCAAACCCCAGGCCCGCCGCCCCTCGCCCTCTGTCCGCGAGCGTTGAGGACGACCGGGACAACCTCGCCGGAAACCGACGGCTGCTGCTGGTGGTCGAAGACGACGGCCGGTTCGCCGCCATCGTGCGCGATCTTTCCCGCGAACTGGGCTTCAAATGCATCGTCGCCGGTACGGCGGAAGAAGCGCTGAAGCTGGCGAAACGCCATCGCCCCAGCGCGGTCGTGCTGGATATCGGCCTGCCCGACCAGTCCGGCCTGACCGTTCTGGACGAACTCAAGCGCGACGACGACACCCGCCACATCCCCATCCACGTCGTCTCGGGCGAAGATCACAGCCAGACCGCCCTTTCGCTGGGAGCGATCGGCTATCTGATCAAACCGGTGAAGCGGGAGGACCTCGCCGAGGTCCTGCGCAACCTGGAGGAAAAGCTGACCCGCACCGTCCGGCGCGTCCTGATCGTCGAGGACGACCTGGTTCAGCGCGATGCGGTCAGCCGCCTGCTGAGTTCCGGCGACGTCGAGACGGTCGGCGTAGGCACCGCCGCAGAGTGTCTGGAGCAACTCAAGACCCAGACCTTCGACTGCATGGTGCTGGACCTGACGCTGCCGGACGCCTCGGGCTTCTCTCTTCTGGAGACCCTCAGCCGCGACACCGGCCACAGCTTCCCGCCGGTCATCGTCTACACCGGCCGGGATCTGTCGCCCGATCACGAACAACAGCTGCGCCGCTATTCCAGCTCAATCATCATCAAGGGCGCCAAGTCGCCGGAACGGCTTCTGGACGAGGTCTCCCTGTTCCTGCACCAGGTCGTTTCGGAACTGCCGCCCGAGCAGCAGAAGATGATCCGCAAGGCCCGCAACCGCGACGCTGTTCTCGAAGGCCGCCGCATTCTGATCGTCGAGGACGACGTGCGTAACGTCTATTCCTTGACCAATGTGCTCGAACCGCGCGGCGCCCTGGTCGAGATCGCCCGCAACGGCAAGGAGGCGCTGGAGGCGCTGGAGCGCTCATCAACCGACCCGTCCCAGGCGGTCGATCTGGTTCTGATGGATGTGATGATGCCGGTCATGGACGGTCTGACGGCGACCCGCGAGCTGAGAAAAGATCCGCGCTGGAAGACTTTGCCGGTGCTGATGCTTACGGCCAAGGCCATGCCGGACGATCAGGAACGCTGCATGGCGGCCGGCGCCAACGACTACATGGCCAAGCCGCTGGACGTGGACAAGCTGCTGTCCCTCGTGCGCGTCTGGATGCCGCGCTGAGCCCGTTCATGCCCCACCAGACCGAAGACATCGAGATCGGCCTGCTGCTGGAAGCGTTATACCAGCGCTACCATTACGACTTCCGCCACTACGCGCGGGCGTCCATTAAGCGTCGCCTGTTGCAGGCGCGCAGCCATTTCAACATGCCCAGCCTGACGGCTCTTCAGGAACGCGTGCTGCACGATCCCGAAATGCTGCCGCGTCTTCTCGCATTTCTGACCGTTCAGGTCAGCGAGATGTTCCGCGATCCCGGCTATTTCCGAGCCCTGCGCGAACAGGTTCTGCCTCACCTGCGCACCTATCCGTCGCTGAAGGTCTGGATCGCGGGCTGCAGCGCCGGCGAAGAGCTCTATTCCATGGCAATTCTGTTTCGCGAAGAAGGCCTGTTCGACCGTACCCTGTTCTACGCCACGGACATCAATCCTGAGGCCCTGAGGGCCGCCGAGGCCGGGATATATCCGCTCGACCGCATCCGCAAATTCACTGAAAACCATCAAAATTCAGGCGGGCGATCATCCCTCTCCGACTACTACACAGCGGACTATGGGCGGGCCGTCTTCGACAAGTCGCTACGCGCCAATGTCGTCTTCTCGGATCACAGCCTGGTCACGGACGCCGTCTTTGCGGAGATGCAGTTGATCTCCTGCCGCAACGTGATGATCTATTTCGACCGAGGTCTTCAGGACCGGGCCGTCGGGCTGTTCAAGGATTCTCTGGCGCGACAAGGGTTCCTGGGCGTGGGGTCTAAGGAAAGCCTGCGCTTTTCGAAGCACGCAGCCGCCTTCACCGAGTTTGTGCCCGAAGAAAAAATCTACAGGAAACGCGAGCCATGAGCCGCGCCTCGGACCGGGCCGTGGTGATCGGCGCCTCCGCCGGGGGCGTCCAGGCTCTGCTCGCCCTGCTGCCCGCCTTGCCTGCAGACTTTCCCTGGCCGATCTTCGTCGTCCTTCACGTCCCGGCCGACCGCAGCAGTGTTCTGGCGCCTCTTTTCGAGGCCAAATGCGGGCTCAAGGTGAAGGAGGCCGAGGACAAGGAGACGGCCCGTCCTGGAGTGGTCTATTTCGCCCCCTCCGATTACCATCTTCTGGTTGAAGAAAACGGCGACCTGGCCCTGTCATCCGACGAAGCGATCAACTATTCACGCCCCTCCATTGACGTGCTGTTCGAGAGCGCGGCGGACGCCTATGGCGAGGGCTTGATCGGCATCATCCTGACCGGCGCTAACAATGACGGAGCAGCCGGGCTCAAGGCGGTGCACGCTGCGGGCGGCGTCGCCCTGGTGCAGGACCCGGCGGCCGCCTATGCCCGGGCAATGCCTCAGGCTGCTTATCAGGCCTGTAACGCCGCGCTCGTGCTGCCGCTCGAACGCATCGCCGACTATCTGAAAGGTCTCGACAGAGAATGACCAGCACGGAACAGCCGATTCATCTCCTGCTGGTCGACGATCTGGAGGAAAACCTGCTGGCGCTGGAAGCTCTGCTGAAAAGCGAGGGCGTCGTCTGCCTGAAGGCCCGTTCGGGCGACGAAGCGCTGGAACTTTTGCTGGTTCATGATGTCGCCCTGGCCCTGCTCGACGTGCAGATGCCTGGCATGGACGGTTTTCAGTTGGCCGAGTTCATGCGCGGCAATGTGAACGTCCGCCATATCCCCATCATCTTCGTCACGGCTGGAAGCGCCGACCTTCAGCGCCGCTTCAGGGGCTATGAAGCGGGCGCGGTGGACTTCATCCAGAAACCGATCGAGGCGGACATACTGCGCAGCAAGGCCAAGGTCTTCATCGACCTGTATCGCCAGCGCATGGAAAGCCTCGCCCAGCGCGACGAACTAAAAGCCTACGCCAACGCCCTGCGCGAGGCGGATCGGCGCAAGAACGACTTCATCGCCATGCTGGGCCATGAACTGCGCAATCCCATCATGGCCATCCACGCCGGACTTCAGCTGCTGCAACGCCAGTCGGACGAAGAGCGCAAGGCGGTGATTCACGCCCGCATGGAGGTCCAGGCTCATCACCTTTCGCGTCTGATCGAAGACCTTCTGGACGTCGCCCGCATCGACCAAGGCAAAATTTCGCTCAAACGCGAACGGATAAGCCTGCAAAGCGTCATCGACTCCGCCATCGACACCAGCCGCCCGAAAATCGAGGCCGCGTCGCACGAGCTAACGGTCTCCGTGCCGCCCGAGCCGGTGTGGTTGCACGGCGACTTCACGCGCCTGTCCCAGGTGATCAGCAACCTGCTCGCCAACGCCGCCAAATACACCCCGTGCAAAGGCCGCATCCACCTGTCCGTCGACAGCGAGGTAGATCAGATCCGAATTAATGTCGCCGACAACGGCATCGGCGTCTCGCCTGAGCTGAAAGGCCGAATCTTTGAACTGTTCGCCCAGTCCAAAGGCCCCGACGACCGCTCCCGCGACGGCCTGGGCATCGGCCTGGCCCTGGTCAAGCAGTTGGTCGAACTGCACGAAGGCACGATCGATCTCGTCAGCGAAGGCCCTGGCCGGGGCAGCTGCTTCACGGTGCGTTTGCCGCTCAGCGCGTGACATATGGACCAGCGTCTCGCCAAGGCGCTGTTTCAGGTCACGAGGCCGACAGGCCGCCTCACCATGCAATGATTTCTGGGTGGGAAGTGGTACGCCCCCCCGGGCTCGAACCGGGGACCCTCTGATTAAAAGTCAGATGCTCTAACCAACTGAGCTAGGGGCGCACATCGCGTCTGCGAAGAGGCGCGGAACATACGGTCGAGTTTCTGATCCGGCAAGCCGATATTTCGGAAAATTTGTGGGAAAACAAACACCCCCGATATGCCAGGCGGGAAACGGTCTGGAAGAGGCGCCGCAACCCTCGTTCAGGTTCAGATTGCGTTCAGAGAGTCGGAGCCACACCGTGTCGAGCGGGAACCTCCGCGCCCTTTTTCACGTTTCCAGCCCCTGAAAGGGGGAATCTCCATGAGCCAATTCATTCCGAAGCGTCTGCTGCTCGGCGCCGTCGCCCTGGGCGGCGTCGCTGCGCTGGCGGCCTGCGAGGAGCCTAGCCGGGAACCGGCCCCTGCCCCCGCGCCGGTCGTCGAACCCGAAACCCCCGCCGCCGAGGACGCCGCCGCGCCGACAGCAGCAGAAGCCCCCGACACGCCGTCGACCGCGCCTGTCAAGGCCCTGCCGCCCGACCAGCGGTCGTCCGAGGAGACGGTGCAGCCTGAAAGCGATACGCTGTTTTACTGATTCCATCGGCGTAGACGGCTAAGTGCGGCGCGTTCACCACTACACAGGGTTCAGATTTGACGTCGAGGCTCCCCCTCCTTCTCGCCACCGCGGCCCTGTGCGCCTTCGCCACACAGGCGGCTGCCGAGCCGAGGGCCCAGATTCGCGGCGAGATCGACGCCGATCTGAAACGACAGCTGGAACAGGCGGTGGGCCAGGTCGACGGCGCGCCCGCCAATCGCTTTGAAGCTCGTCGTCGCGCGCGGGCGGCGCTGGAATCGGCGCAGGCCCTGCTGCGGTCTGAGGGCTATTATCAGGCCACGGTCCAGGATCAGGTCGAAGGCGAGGAAACGCCTGTCGCCATCGTCGAGGTCACGCCCGGCCGCCGGTTCCTGCTGGGAGAAGCCAAGGTCAACTGGAGCGCGCCTGCCCCGGACGCAGACACCAGCGCGGCGGTGATAGAGAACATCAAGCTGAAGCCCGGCGAGCCGGGCCGAGCGGCCGACGTGCTGGCGGCTGAGGGACGCTTAATCGCCGATCTGACCCGGCGCGGCTATGCCGACGCCGTCGCCCAGCCCCGCCGCGTCGTCGTGGATCACGCGACTTTTCTGGTGGAGCCTGGATTCAATGTGGCGTCGGGCGAACTGGTGCGGCTGGACGGCATCCAGTTGCGCACGCGCGGGCCGACCAAGCCCGATTGGGTCCAGAGCCTTGTCCCCTGGCGTGAAGGCGACCGCTACGATCCAGAAGACGTCGCCGAGCTTGAGCGCCGCCTGCTGGACACCGGCGTGTATGACGGCGTGGGCGTCGCCCTGTCGTCGCTGGACGATACGCGCCCGGACGGCTTGAGGCCGGTTGTCGTCACCTTGGCGGATCGGCCGGTCAGCCTGCTTGAGGCGGGCGCCAGCTATTCGACCTACGAAGGCGTCGGCGTCGATGTCTTCCGCACCCGCTACAACCGCTTCGGCCGCGCCGACACGCTGCGGTATGGCGCGCGGATCGCCAGCATCGACAGCCGTATCGGCGGCGAGTGGTCGCAGCCCCACTGGCGGCGGGCGGGTCGGACGCTGAAACTGTCGTCCTTCATCGTCAACGAACAGACCGACGCCTATGACCGCAGCGCCCTGACCATGGCCGCGGACCTGTCACAGCGGCTCGGCAAGACCTCATGGTTCAGCTACGGCGTCGGCGTGGACGCCGGGCGATACACGGAATACCGCTTCGATCCCGAAACGCAGACACCGATCACCCTGGACCGGGATCTGGCCATCGTCACCCTGCGGGGCAGCGCCTATATGGACCGCTCCAATGATCCGCTGAACCCGACGACCGGCTACCGCCTGTCCGTTTCGGCCCAGCCGACCGCCGTGACGGGCGAGGATACGGTCATGTTCCTGCGCACCGAGGGACAGGCCAGCGCCTATCTGCCGCTGCAGGACGGCGCCAAGACGGTTCTGGCCGGGCGCGCCCGTATCGGCTCGATCATCGGCGGCGAAGAGCTGACGGTGCCCTCTGACCGCCTGTTCTACTCCGGCGGCGGCGGCTCGGTGCGCGGCTATTCCTATCAGAGCATCAACCCGCGCCTGCCGGACAACCGTCCGCGCGGCGGCCTGTCGCTGTTTGAAACCTCGCTGGAGGTGCGGCGCGATATCGGCGAGAAGTTCCAGGCTGTCGCCTTTGTCGACGGCGGCGCCGTCGGCTTTCAGGAAACGCCGAACTTCAGCAACATGCGTTACGGCGCAGGGGTCGGCGTCCGCTACAAGCTGCCGTTCGGTCCCGTCCGCGCCGACATCGCCTTCCCGCTGAACAAGCGCGAAGGCGATTCGGGATTTCAGCTCTACATCAGCATCGGCCAGGCGTTTTGACCGACACTCCTCCGCCTCACGAAACGGGCGCAGACGTCGCCGACACGCCCGCTGAAAAGGCGAAGCGCAAACGCACCCGGCTTCAGCTGGCCGCCTTCATCGCAGGGATCGTTTCGGCTGGCGTTCTGGCGCTGGTCATCGTCGCCCTGGTCGGCGGGCGGATGTATCTGGTTTCCGATCCGGGCCGCGAACTGATCACCAGCTTCGTCGCCGGCAAGAAGATCAGCCGCTACGGACGCATCAACGTCGAAGGCCTGCAGGGCGACCTGTTCAACGATTTCCGCCTGAAACGCATCACCGTGACCGACGAAAAGGGCGTCTGGCTCGAAGCGACCGACGTGCGCGTCGACTGGTCCTATTGGCCCCTTCTGGCGCGACGTTTTCACGCCACCGAAGTCAGCGCGGGTCAGATCCGTCTGCTGCGTCGCCCTGAGTTGGAGGCGCCCACCGAGCCGGGCGGCCCGCAAGCCATCTCCATCGACATCGACCGCTTCAGCGCCAATGTCGAATTGATGGAAGATTTCTCCAAGGAATACGGCCGCTGGACGCTGAGCGGCGACGCCGCCATTCCGCGCAAGGGCGTCAAGACCGCCAACGTCAACGCCTATAGCCTGAACCGCAAGGGCGACTACCTGCGCCTGGCCGCCGCCTTCGGCGACAAGCCCGAAGACCTGCGCGTCAACCTGCGCGCCAACGAGGCCCAGGGCGGGCCGATCGCCGGTTCGCTGGGCTATTCTCCCGACCAGCCCTTCTCGGCCGTCGCCGTGGTGAATGGCGAGGTCATCGACGTGACCGTGCAGACCGGGCAATTCCGCCCCCTACTGGTCAAGGGGACCTATGGCGACAACGGCGCCAAAGTCGCGGGCTATGCCGACTTCTCGGGCTCCGACCTGCTGCAGCCGTTCGTCGAGCGCATCGGCCGCACCGCCCGCTTCGGCTTCGCCATGACGCCGGACGCCAAACGCGAAGGCTATCAGGGCGTGGCCTGGCGCCTGTACGCCGACAACATCGAATCCAGCGCGCGCGGCCTGATCCGCACGACGGACAACACCGCGCCGGAAGGCATCAACCTGGAAGTGACCACACCGTCGCTCAGCCGTCTGGTCGGCAACCCGGTCGCCGGTCCGGCCGCCTATACCGGCGTGTTCAAGGGCGACGCTCAGGCCTGGAGCCTGCAGGGCTCCGCCAGCCTGCTCAACGCTGACATCGCCTCCTATCGCGCCACGCGTATCTCCGGCCCGGTCAATATCGCCGCCAACAAGGGCCGCATCGACGTGACGACAGACGTCCGCGCTGTCGGCGGTTCGTCAGCAGGCATCATCGGAGCGCTCCTGGGCTCGACGCCGCGTATCCAGATGGAGGGCGCCCGCATGGCCGATGGCGCCATGCTGCTGAAAAAGGTCGATGCGCGCGGCCAGGGCCTGACCCTGACCGGCTCGGGCGGACGCAGCCTGAACGGCGGCCTGAACTTTACGGGTCGCGCCGAACTGACAGACCTGTCGCGCATCCGAAACGGCGCTAGGGGCGCCTTCGGCGGACCGATCCGCGCTTCCTCGGCAAGAGCCGGCGCGCCCTGGGTCCTCAGCTTCGACGGGCGCGGCTCGCGCATGGCCATCGGCATGGAAGAGCTGGATCGTCTGCTGGGCGCCCAACCGCGTCTGCAACTGGCCGGTTCGCTGAACGACGGCGTCGTCTCCATCAACACCGGCGAACTGACCGGCGCCGCCGGACGCGCAGGCGCCAAGGGGCGTATCGAAGGCTCTAAACTGCGCCTCGCCCTGGACTGGGACGCGCGCGGCCCGTTCGGCGTCGGCCCGGTCGCCATCGACGGCGCCATGTCGGGCGACGGCGCCCTGACCGGCACCCTGGCCCAGCCGCGCGCCGACCTGCGCGCCGCCTTCGACAAGGTGGCTGCGGGCGGGCTGATCCTGACCAACGCTGACTTGATCCTCAGCTTCCGCAAGGGCGCCGACGCCTCTGACGGCCGCATTTTACTGACCTCCGGCTCGAACTACGGACCGGCGCGCGCCTCGGGCAACTTCTATCTGGGCGGTCCGCGTCTGCGCCTGTCGGATGTCGACGTGAACGCCGGCGGGGTCACGGCCCAGGGCGATGTGGCCCTGTCGAACAACTTCCCCTCTAGCGCCGATCTGACCTTCACCGCGCGCCAGGGCGCCTTCCTGGCCTCCGGCGAGGCCAACGGCCGCGTGCGCCTGACCGAGGGCGCGGGCGATCAGACGGCCGTGCTGGACGTGACCGGCCGCAACGTGCGCCTGACGGGCCAGGACTGGACCCTGCGCAACCTGTCGCTGAAGGGCCAGGGCACGCTGGACCGCCTGCCCTTCACCGTGGCCGCCGACGTGGGCGGCGCCAATCCGGTCCAGTTCAACGGCGCGGGCGAATACTCCCGCCAGGGCCCGGCGCAGAGCCTGACGCTGCGCGGCGGCGGCCGCGTGCGCGACATCGCCTTCACCACCCGCGCACCCGCTGTCTTCGCCATCAACGGCGACGGCCGCGTGGCGCGCCTGGACCTGGGCGTCGGCGGCGGCGTCCTGACCGGCGAGCTGAAGCAGGACAAGCAGGGTGCGGCCATTCAAGCCGACATGACCAATGTCGAAATGGGTTCGCTCCTCCCCGATCTTCGCGGTCAGGTCACCGGCCGCATCTCGATGCAAGGCCAAGGCGACGCTCTGCGCGGCTCGGCCAATGTGGACCTGAAACAGCTGCGCAGCATCGACGCGCCGCGCGGTCTGGCGGTCGACGGCACGCTGAACGCCGACCTGACCAGCGACGTCCTGCGCCTGCGCGCCCAGGCCCATGACGGAACCGCCGTCCAGGCGACAGCCGACGTCAGCCTGCCGGTCGAAACCTCGGCCGCCCCCTTGCGTCTGGCCATCGCCCGGACCCGGGACATGTCGGGCCAGGTGGCTATTCGTGGGCAGATCCAGCCGATCTGGGACCTGTTCCTGGGCGGCGCCCAATCCCTGTCCGGTCAGGTGAACGGTCAGGCCACGCTGGCGGGCACGCTGAACGCGCCCCGACTGAACGGCCGGCTGGACATGACGCAAGGCGCCTTCCGCGACAGCGCCTCGGGCCTGCGCCTGGAGAATGTGACCCTCGCCAGCCGCTTCAACGACAGCCAAGCCGTCATAGAGCGGTTCCAGGCTACCGATGGGCTGAAAGGCGAGGTGTCCGGCAATGGCGATCTCGGCCTGCGTCAAGGATCGCCCTCAACCCTGCGGTTGGAGCTGACGCGCTTCCGCATCATCGACAACGACATCGCACAGGCCCGCGCCAACGGTCGTTTGACCGCCGTGCGCGGCGCCGACGGCAACATCCAGCTGACCGGCGACCTGAACATCGACGAGGCCGAGATCTCGCCGAACCTGCCCGGCTCCAACGGCATCGTCAAAATGGACGTGGTCGAGATCAACCGCCCCGGCGGCGATCCTGTCGAAGCCGAGGAGAAGGCGCGGGGCGGTCCCAGGATCGGCCTGAACCTCAACCTGACCGGACGGGAAATCCACGTGCGCGGACGCGGGCTGAACGTCGAACTGTCCGCCAATGCGCGCGTGCGCGGCACCATCGCCGATCCCCAGTTGTCCGGCACGGCCAACGTCGTGCGCGGCGACTATGAGTTTGCAGGCAAGCGTTTTGTCTTTGATGATCGCGGCTCCGTCACCTTGTCGACCGACCCCGCGCGGATTCGTCTGAACCTTGAGGCTGTCCGCGAAGACCCGGCGCTCACCGCCGTGATCAAGGTCACCGGGACCGCGGCCGAACCCAAGATCCAGCTGACCTCCACCCCTGCCCTGCCCCAGGATGAAATCCTGTCCCAGGTGCTCTTCGGCCGATCGGCGGCGCAGCTGTCGCCGTTCGAGGCGGCCCAGCTCGCCTCGGCGGTGGCGTCCTTGGCCGGCGGCGGGGGCTTCGACGTGATCGGCAACCTGCGCGAACTGGCCGGGCTGGACCGCCTGTCCTTCAGCGGCGAGGCCTCCAGCCTCACCGTTGCGGGCGGCCGCTACATCACCGACGACGTCTACCTGGAAGTCATCGGCGGCGGAGAACGCGGTGCTGCGGTCAGCGTGGAGTGGCAGGTGCGCCGCAACCTTGCCGTGGCCTCTAAGTTCGGCGGCGAAGGCGACACCTCCCTGTCCGTCCGCTGGCGGCGCGAAGGCCCCCGCCCCGGCGGCGAACGCCGCGACCGCAGGCCTAACGCCTCCGCTCGACGCTGATCCGAGGCAGATCGGCGCGCCTGTCGCCCGTCGCGCTATTTGTTCTTGCTTTGTTCTACCTCGTCCTGCATCCTGCAGTCATGAGTAAGGCGATTAACGGACGCGGCGCACGCTCCAACGCCTCGGGTCGGTACGAAGCCGACCGACGCGAGGCCTATGACGACGGCTGGACGGATCAGGACGAGGCGGCGGCCCCGCTTCGCACCACCCTGTCCCCGGAACGCGCTCGCACCATCATCGCCAAGAACACGAGTCCCGATATCGGCTTCGATCGCTCCATCAACCCCTACAAGGGCTGCGAACATGGCTGCATCTACTGCTACGCCCGTCCGTCCCATGCCTGGATGGGCCTATCCCCGGGCCTGGATTTCGAGAGCCGGATCTTCTTCAAGCCCGACGCCGCGCGTCTGCTGGAACAAGAGCTCTCAAAGCCCCGGTACGTCTGTCGGCGTATCCACATAGGGGGCAATACCGACCCCTATCAGCCGGTCGAGCGCGAGACAGCTTCCACGCGCTCGATCCTTGAGGTGATGCAGCGGTTCAACCACCCCTTCAGCATCATCACCAAGTCGGTGCTGATCGCGCGCGACGCCGACATTCTGGGCGACATGGGACGAAAGGGCCTGGCCTCCGCCTTCGTCTCCATCACCACCCTGGACCGCAAGCTGGCGCGGGCGATGGAGCCGCGCGCCTCAACCCCCGCCAAGCGGCTGGAGGCGATCAGCCGCCTCGCTGACGCCGGCTGCCCGGTCGGCGTCGGCTTCGCCCCCGTCATCCCTGGCCTGAACGACCATGAGCTGGAATCGGTGCTGGAGGCGGCTCAGAAGGCCGGCGCGACATCGGCCATGTATGTGACCCTGCGCCTGCCGCTTGAGATCAAGGACCTGTTCCGCGAATGGCTGGCCGACGCCCGCCCCGAGCGGGCGGCGCGCGTCATGTCCCTGATCCGCCAGACGCGCGGCGGCAAGGACTATGATCCCGACTGGTCGCAACGGATGAAGGGAACCGGCCCCGTCGCCGAACTGATCGCTGCGCGCTTCAAGGCGGCGGTCAAACGCTATGGGCTGGATGGACCCCGTCATGCGCTCGACATGACCCAGTTCCGCGTCCCGGCAGACGCCCGACCGCAACTGGACCTGTTCGATCTGGCGTCCTGATCAGCGCCGAAATACGCCGACCAGTTCGATATGAGTCGACCAGATGAACTGATCGATCGGCGTAACCTTCTCCAGCCGGAAACCGGCGTCGACCAGCACCCGCGCGTCCCGAGCGAAGGTCTGAGGGTTGCACGACACGCCAACGATGACCGACGCCTTCGTGCCGGGCAGTTGCTGCGTCTGCTCCAACGCGCCCGCGCGCGGCGGGTCCAGAACGATGGCTTCGCAGCCCTTGAGGTCATAGGGTGACAAGGGACGGCGGAACAGATCGCGCGCCTGCGCCTCGATACCCTTCAGGCCTTGGGCCGTACTCACGCCCGCCTTCAGGGCCGCGATGGAGGCGGCGGCGGAATCGGCGGCCATGACGCTGGCCACCTCCGCCAGCGGGAAGGTGAAGGTTCCGGCCCCACAGAACAGGTCGGCGACCTTCTTGGCCCCTTTCACCGCCGCGACCGCGCGCGCGACCATGGCTGCTTCGGCGGCAGGCGACGCCTGAAGAAAAGCGCCCGGCGGCAAAGGCACTGACGCACGCCCGAACCGCACGCGCGGCTGGCGCGCCATGACCAGCGTCTCGCCATCCAGACTGAGCCGCGCCAGATCGGCCTCCGCCGCCGCCGCGATGGCCAGCGCCAGTTGATCTCCATTGAGGCCGCCTGACCGCTTCTCCACGCCGGTCACATCGACGTCCAGACCGCTGTCCGTCAGGGTGACATGCAGGGTCGGCGCCGATTTGGGATGCCCCAGCAAGGGCGCGGCGATCTTGGCGAGCGCAGGCAGAGCCGCCGTCAGTTGCGGATCCGACAATGGACAGTCTGTCAGTTCGACCACCCGCCACGACTTGCGCGCCTTGAACCCCAGAATGACCCGCCCGTCCGGCAGCTTGCGCGCGTGCAGCGCCAGGCGACGGCGGCTGGCCAGCGGCGTGGCCACGGCCGCCTCGACCTCAGTCTCCAAGCCTTCGCGCGCCAGCGTCTGGATCACCACCTCGCGCTTCCACGCCAGATAGGGTTCCTCGGCCCAGTGCTGCAGCGGCGCCACGCCGCATTCGGCATAGGTCTGCGAGTGGATCGGGCGCCGATCAGGGCTGGCCTCGATCAGGTCGAAGCGCTCGGCCCGGCCGTCCTTGACCTCGGCGGCGACGACCTCGCCCGGCAAGGCGCCGGGCACGAAGATCGGGCCGTCGGCGGTGTCGGCGATCCCGTCGCCCTGATGGCCCATGCGGGCGATGGTCAGCGTCTGCATCATGCAGCGGCTTCTAGCGACTTCCGCGCGAAAATCGAAACATGAACGAAGATGAACGACGCGCTCAAAAGCCGTTCAGCTTCGCCGCCCTATCAATGGCTGCAACAGACGGCGACCTGATCCGTTCAGGTGCGGCCTCCGTCGAAGGAAAAGAACGATGATCGCTCTCATCTCGAAAAAAGCCTCGGCCGCCGCCATCGCCGCCCTGGCCTGCGCCTCGGCCGTCGCCCTGCCTGGCGTCGCCTCGGCCCAGAGCTATGGCTACGACTATCCGCCTGCCTATGGTTACGGCAACAGCGGCTACAGCCAGGGAACCTATTACGACCCCTGCGTCCGCGATCAGCGTCAGCGCGCCACGACCGGCGGCGTTCTGGGCGCCGCCATCGGCGCCATCGCCGGTTCCCAGATGGCCGCGCGCGGCCGCCGTACCGAGGGCAGCGCCCTGGGCGGCGTTCTGGGCGCCGCGATCGGCGCGGGCGTGGGCAACAGCTCGGCCGCCTGCGACAGCCGCTACCGCCGCGACGCCGACTACGGCTATCAGGGGACGTATGTCCCGCCGGCCTATGGTTATGACAACCGAGGCTACGACAGCCGCAGCTATGACAATCGCGCCTATGACCGTCGTTATGACGACCGCCGCGACAGCTACGACTATTACCGGGACTACCCCGACACCTACGCCTCTGCGCCCCGCGACGCCGATCAGTGCCGCCTGGCCGAGAGCAACATCCGTCTTCCCGACGGTCGCATGGAGACGCGCTATGTGCGCACCTGCATGGACCAATCGGGCCGTTATCGCGTCGTCGATTAAGTTTCAGCCCCCCTGTCAATCGACGATGTGAAGAGGGCCGCCGGCGATCCGGCGGCCCTCAAATCGTTTCAGCTCAGGCCTTCTGCGCCCAGAGCAGGAACTCGACGTTGCCGTCGCCGCCGGTGATGGGACTGTCGGCGACCTCGCGCACGGTCCAGCCGCATTCCTCCAGCCAGTCGCGCACCCGGGCCACGGCTGCGGCGTGGGCCTCCGGGTCCTTGACCACGCCCTTCTTGCCGACCGCCTTGGGGCCCTCCGCCTCGAACTGAGGCTTCACCAGGGTGATCAGGTCCGCCTCCGCCGCCGCCAGATCAAGGGCGGCAGGCAGCACCTTTAACAGGCTGATGAAGCTGGCGTCGCAGACGATCAGGGACGGAGCCTCGGTGATGATCTCGGGCGTCAGGTCGCGGGCGTCGGTCTTTTCCAGATTGATCACGCGGGGATCGTCGGCGACCGAGGGATGCAGTTGCCCCGTGCCGACATCCACGGCGAAGATCCGGGCCGCGCCGCGATCCAGACAAACCTCGGTGAAGCCGCCAGTCGAGGCGCCGACATCCAGAACAACACGCCCATCGACCGCGACCGGCCACAGGTCCAGAGCGCGTTCCAGCTTCAGCGCGCCGCGCCCGACCCAGCGATGGGCGGCCTCGGCCTCAATGAACGCGTCCTCCGCGACCTTTTCCGACGGCTTTGCGACCGTGCGGCCGTCGGCTTTCACCAACCCAGCCTCGATGGCGGCGCGGGCGCGGGCGCGGCTGTCGAAGACGCCCCGCGCGACGAGCAGTTGGTCGATCCTCATGCCGTTACAAGGCTTCCAACCGCTTCAACGCGGCCTGCAGGCGGGCCTTGCCCTCCTCCGCTTCGGCCAGCTTGGCGCGCTGCTCCTCGACCACTTCGGCGGCGGCGCGGGCGACGAAGTTCGGATTGCCCAGCTTCTTGTTCACATGGCCGATGTCGGAGTCGAAGGCGGCGATTTCTTTCTCGAGGCGCGCGCGCTCGGCGGCCAGATCGATGATCCCGGCCAGCGACAGGGCGACGGTCGCCCCGCCCGAGACGAAGGTCACGGCCCCGGCCGGCGCGGCCTCGGCCACGGCGACCTCGGACACGCGGCCCAGCGTCAGGATCAAGTCGCGGTGGCGCGCGATGCGCTCAGCCGTGGCTGCGTCCGGCGCAACGAAGGCCAGCGGCGGCTTGGCCGACGGCGGCACGTTCATCTCGGCCCGCAAGGCGCGGATCTCGCCGATCAGATCCACCAGCCAGCCGATCTCGGCTTCGGCGTCCGCATCGACGAAGGCGTCCGGCAGCACCGGCCACGTCTCGCCGATCAGCAGGCCGTCGCGCGCCGGGCCTTCCTTGCCCAGTTCGGCCCACAGCTCCTCGGTGATGTAGGGCATGACCGGGTGCAGCAGCTTCAGCGTCTGGTCGATGGTCCAGGCCGTCATGGCGCGCGTCTCGGCCTTGGCGGCTTCGTCCGAGCCGTTGAACACCGGCTTGGCCAGTTCCAGATACCAATCGCAGAACACGTTCCAGATGAAGCGGTACAGGGCGCCCGCCGCGTCGTCGAAACGCCCGCCCTCGATGGCGTCCGACACCTGGCGCTCGGCCTTGGTCAGTTCGCCGCGAATCCAGCGGTTGATCGTCTGCTGCGCGCCGGCGGGGTCGAAGCCCTCGACGCGGCGCGCCTCGTTCATCTGGCTGAAGCGAGCCGCGTTCCACAGCTTGGTGCCGAAATTGCGATAACCTTCAATGCGCTGCTTCGACAACTTGATGTCGCGCGTGCCCGACAGGATCGCCATCGTAAAGCGCAGCGGATCGGCGCCCAATTCGTCGATGATGTTCAGCGGGTCGATGACGTTGCCCTTCGACTTTGACATCTTCTGGCCCTTCTCGTCGCGGACCAGACCGTTGATGATGACGCGCTTGAAGGGGACTTCGCCGTCCATGAAATGCAGGCCCATCATCATCATCCGGGCGACCCAGAAGAAGATGATGTCCGCCGCCGTGACCAGGTCGCTGGTCGGATAGAAGCGCTGCAGATCCTCGGTCTTTTCCGGCCAGCCCATGGTCGAGAAGGGCCACAGGGCCGAGCTGAACCAGGTGTCCAGAACGTCCTCGTCCTGGGTCAGCACGACCTCGGAATCATAGTCCGACATCGCCTGTTCGCGGGCGTCCTCTTCCGTCTCGGCGACGTAGATCTCGCCGTTCGGGCCGTACCAGGCCGGGATGCGATGGCCCCACCACAGCTGGCGCGAAATGCACCAGGGTTCGATGTTGCGCAGCCACTCGAAGTAGATCTTCTCGTAGGATTTCGGCTCGAAGACGGTGGCGCCGTCCTCGACCGCCTTCAGGGCGGGCTGGGCCATGACCTTGGCGTCGACGTACCACTGGTCCGTCATCCACGGCTCGATGACGACGCCTGAGCGGTCGCCGTGCGGGACCATGTGCTTGGTCTTCTCGATCTCGCGCAGCCAGCCTTCTTCCTCGGCGCGGACGACGATGGCCTTGCGCGCGGCGAAGCGGTCCATGCCCTCGTACTCGGCGGGCACGTCCAGCGTGTCGGCGGCGGTGATGCGACCGAAGGCGTCCATGACGTTCAGGGCTTCAAGTCCTGCACGCTTTCCGACACCGAAGTCGTTGAAATCATGCGCAGGCGTGATCTTCACCGCGCCCGAGCCCTTGGTCGGATCGGCGTAGTCGTCAGCGACGATCGGCACGCGACGGCCGGTGATCGGCAGGGTCACGAACTTGCCGACCAGACCCGTATAGCGCTCATCCTCCGGGTGAACCGCTACGCCGGTGTCGCCCAGCATGGTCTCGGGCCGCGTCGTGGCGACGACGATGAAGTCGCGCGTCTCGAGCTCGGTCGCCTTGCCGTCCTCGTCGAAGGCGACCGGGTGCTGATAGGTCACGCCGTCGGCCAGCGGATAGGCGAAGTGCCAATAGGCGCCGTCGACCTCCTTCTGCTCGACCTCGAGATCCGAGATGGCCGTCTGGAAGTGCGGGTCCCAGTTCACCAGACGCTTGTCGCGATAAATCAGGCCGTCCTTGTGCAACTGCACGAAGACCTTGCGGACGGCGGCGTTCAGCCCCTCGTCCAGGGTGAAGCGTTCGCGGCTCCAGTCGCACGACGCGCCCAGGCGACGCAGCTGGCGCACGATGGTCCCGCCGGATTCGGCCTTCCATTCCCACACCTTCTCGATGAAGGCGTCGCGGCCCATGTCGCGCCGCCCCGGAGCGCCCTCAGCCGCCAGTTTGCGCTCGACCACCATCTGTGTGGCGATGCCCGCGTGGTCGGTGCCCGGCAGCCACAGGACGGCCTTGCCCTTCATCCGGTGATAGCGGGCGAGGATGTCCTGCAGCGTGTTGTTCAGGGCGTGGCCGATGTGCAGGCTGCCCGTTACGTTCGGCGGCGGAATGACGATCGAATAGGCGTCGGCGGCGCCGTCAGTGGGCTTTGCCGCGCGCGGGGCGAACAGGCCGCTCTCCTCCCACTGGGCGTAGATGCGCGGCTCGGCGGCCTTGGGTTCGAACGTCTTCTCAAGCATGGTCATCTCGTTTCCCCCCGGCCCAGCGCGAATGCGCCGCCGATCGAGGCTGGAATTCTTCGGTAAAGCAAAGGGCGGCCCCGCCGGAACCGCCCTTAAGTGACTTAATGATCGCCGCAGCTCACGGCTAGGTCAAATCAGAAGCCGCGCGGTGAGAACCAACCTTCTCCCGCGCGCTGAACCGACCCCACTGCGGCCAGGATCGCCAGCATCTGTTCCAAGCGATCCATCTTGCGGCGGCCATTCGGCCCGGCGAAACGGCTCGACAGTTCACCCAGCGACAGCGGCCCGTCCTCGAGCCGCAGAACATCCAGAACCTCTGCGGCCAGTTCTTCCGGGGCCTCTGGCAGGGGTTTAACATCGGCCACACGCGAGCGCGGCGCCTGCGCCTGCGCCGCGCGGTCCCGTCGCGCCGGCTTCACACGATCCTGCTGATAATCCGGACGCAGAAAGAGGACATGCCCCTTCCCCTCCTGATCGGCGCGAACCTTGTTCAGCTCCAGCAGAGCGGTCAGCGTATCCTCATCCGTCATCGCGGAGGGCCAGCCGTATGCCCGCTGGACCTCGGCGTCCAAGCGCCGGTGCAAGTGGTCAAGAACGCCGAAGCGAGGTGAATCTCGCCGATTGTAGAGTTCCGTCATCGTCAGCGAGCGATCCTGAACCATCAACTCATTTCGAAAGGCGTCGATCTCATCTGCGATCACGCCGATCTCGTGCCCCACGGCGCCGTCCAGCGGAGGGAAAGGAAAGGCGTCGAAGCAAACCTTCTTGTTATAGACCGGACGATCTTCCAGACGCCCGCCCATCGCCAGCGCCCAAACGCCGTGCGCACGGGACGACAGCACGCCCAGAACACGGGGATCATCCGACGCGACCGCCACCACCGTGTTGTCGGGCAGAACATCCGCATCCAGGAAGCGGAACCAACGGTGCTTGGATTTCTCGACCGTGGCGATGTAGCGGGGCAGCCCGCGCAAGGCGTCGCGGAAGGCGCCTCGCGGCTCGCCGAACACCCACCATTTGTCGCGATAGGCGGCCCGACTGTTCCGGTCACGCTCGACCTTCACTGTGTCCGTCAGGCGCCGAAAAAGCTGTGGCCAGGAGCGCCGGACTTCGGCCTCCTCCAGGCCGTACAGGTCGATCACCTTCACGCCTCGGGGGCTGGCGGCCAGATCGCGCCCGTTCCGATAGGCGCGGATCGGCGGCGCATCCACGCAAGCGCGCGCCAGTTCGTCGGCCTCGCCTTCCGAGACGATAAAGCCCGCGCCGTGCAGCTTGACGCCCGGCGAACACAGGAGTGCGTTCGCCCTCAACGGCTGGGCGGAGGACATCCCACCGCCTATGGTCAGATCGGCGCCGATATCGCCGCGCTGTTCATCGAACTGAGGGACGATCTCGCCGCCAGCATCCGGACGCTCCTCACGGATCGTCAGCAGACGCCCCTGTCCGTTCGGGCCTCCGCGCTCGGCCACCGTCATGGCGATGCGCACCTCAGCGCCGCGCTCCTCGCGCTTGCTCCAGGGATGGTCAGGAATGGCGAAGGTCAGCCGCATGGGCGGCTCACCGTTCAGGTGATGCTCCAGCACGCGGCGCGAGAAATCCTGGGTGATGGAGTTGGTGGTGATGAAGCCGAACCGACGCAACTGGCTATTCGGCGCCGTCAGAATCTCGGCCGCCCGACCCCACCACGCCATGACCAGGTCGGCCGAGCGGAACCGCCCCTGCCGCACCCGCCACAGGGCGTCGACATAGCCGTCGCCCAGCTCCCGCCGCAGATTCTTGGCGGCAATAAAGGGCGGATTGCCGATGATGAAGTGCGCCACGGGCCATTGGGTCGGCTGGGGCTGGCGATATTGCACGACCTCTGTTTCCTGGTTGAACCGCCACAGACTGATCGGGCGACCGCGCGCATCGCGACGCAGGTCTTCGCCCGCCGATACCAGCAGAGCGTCGGCCCGGATAATACGGTCGCGCCCCCGTCTTGGCGCCAGTAGGCCGGCAGCGGCCAGTTGGGACGGCGCCTCGCCGTTGCGGATGCGCCATTGCAGGTATCCGATCCACATAACGACCTCGGCGATCGAGGCCGCGTGATCGGATTTCTCAATGCCCCAGAACTGGGCCGGGCTGATATTGCGGCGCACAGCCCCGTCGGTCGTCTCGCCCCCGAGCCGCTGCAAGACGCTGAGGACCTCCCGCTCCAGGTCCTTCATCATGGTCATGGCGACATAGAGGAAGTTGCCTGTTCCGCAGGCGGGGTCCAGCACCCGGATCGCGCAGAGGCGCCGCTGGAACCGCCGGACCGCCGCTCGAGCAGCCACGGCTTCGCCCCGCGCGTAATCGCTGACCGCACAGGCTCGCACCGCCTCCCAGTCCGCCCGCAGAGGTTCTATGATCGTGGCATCCACCAGCCGCTGCACATAGGCTCTTGGCGTGTAATGCGCGCCGAGTTCGGTGCGGTCGCCGGGTTCCAGCGCGCGCTCCAGAAAGCTTCCGAAAACAGCAGGCTCTACGGCCGACCAGTCGCAGGCAGCGGCGCGTATCAATACCTCCAGATCAGCCTCGCTGAGCGGCAGCGCCACCTCCTCGCGGAACAGGCCGCTGCCGAATGCCGGCACATCCTGACGCAAGGCGGCGCAGTGGCCTCCGCGCGCCAGATTGCGGAATACGGTCGCCGCGCTCAGGTGAAAGCGAGCCGCATTTCCGCGATAGCTTTCCAGCAACGTCAGAAAACCCTTGTGGCGGATCAGACCGACGCTGTCGGCGTACATCGCCAGAATGCACTGCATCACGAACATGAAGATGCGGCGATCCGTGATCGGCTGAAACGCCTGCGATGGATCCTGCAACGCCCGATCCCGCATTGAACGAACTAATTGCCCAAGCAGGCCCGAAATCTCGTGCGTCGCCGCGTTCACCGGGCGTTGCGGATCAAGGCTGCGGGGGGCGTCCCACACCTTTCGCAGACGTTCCCTGATCGCCGGATCACGCAAATCCGTCAGATCGATGCGGCTGCTCTTCACATCTGGAAACGGCGCATAGCCCCTCCCCGCCCGCTCGAAGTCAGCCCACAGGTGAACGGCCGCGCCGACATCGACCGTCATCAAGAACGGCGGATATTCCGGCAGGGCCGCAGCATAGTTCTCACCCTGGGCGTGAGCCCGGATCATCAGGCCATCCAAGGCTTCCACGCTACCCTTAGGCGCCTTTCGACCCCGCCCATTTAGAAGCGCCGCAAGCTGACGCAGCTCCAAGTCGCCATCAGGCGCGCGTTTCGGAGAATGCTTGAGCTCCATCACGAAAGAGCCGTGCTTGAAACAGTCGATGGAGCCGTGGCGGCTAGTTCCGTCGGGCAGAGAAAACTTCACCGCGCGTTCGAAACAATAGTCCCGGTCCCCCACCGAATCCTGTCCCGGCGCAGCTACGCCCAGGACGGCGCATAGCTGGATAATAAAGCTCTGGCAGTTCGCCCTTTCGCTGATCGTCGCTTCGCTCCAGCGCGCAATAAAAGCCTCGACGTCCATAGATTGTCCCTCCCAAGAGAAACACTCTCATAACGCGAATATATTAATTGTAACAACTTAAGATAGCATTTCTAGCGGCTCAACCGCTCCGGCAGGGCTGCCGGAGGTTAAAAAACGGGAAGCTGAAATGGCGTTTGGGCCGAGGATGGCGCCGGCTAATCTTCAGCCTCAGATACTGCGATCGACCCCGGCGACATAGCGGCAGTGCAGCAGCGGCTTGCCCAACCAATAGGCCAGTTCCGCCGGGCGGCTTATGTCCCACACGGCCAGATCGGCCGCCTTGCCCGCCTCCACCGTGCCGATCTCATCGTGCAACCCTAGCGCGCGGGCTGCATTGCGCGTGGCGCCCGCCAGCGCCTCTTCCGGCGTCAGGCGGAACTGGACGCAGGCCAAGTTGATCGCCGCCGTCATTGAGGCGACCGGCGAGGTGCCGGGGTTGCAGTCCGTCGCCACCGCCATGCGCGCGCCATGCTGGCGCAGCAGGGCGATCGGCGGCGCCTGCGTCTCGCGCAGCATCAGGAAGGCGCCGGGCAGCAGCACCGCCACCACGCCCGCCTCGGCCATCGCCTTTACGCCCCGCTCGGTCGTGTGCTCGATGTGGTCGGCGGACAGGGCGTGATAGCGGGCGGCCAGAGCAGCGCCGCCGCCATCCGACAGCTGGTCGGCGTGCAGCTTGACCGGCAAGCCCAGTTCCTCAGCCTTGCCGAACAGGCGGCCGACCTCCTCGACCGAGAAGGCGATGGGTTCGCAATAGGCGTCCACCGCATCGACCAACCCCTCGGCGTGGGCGGCGGGCAGGATTTCATCCACAGCCTTGTCGACATAGGCGGCGCGGTCGGCCTTATGCTCAGGCGGCACGGCGTGAAGGCCAAGATAGGAGGTGCGCACCCGCACCCCTGCCTCGCGCCCGATGCGGCGGGCGACGCGCAGCATCTTCAGCTCGCTGTCGTGATCCAGACCATATCCGGACTTGATCTCGACCGTGGTGACGCCGGTGGCCTTGAGTCCCTCCAGCCGCGCCAGGGCCGAGACGTAGAGCTGATCCTCGCTCTCCTCGCGCGTGGCGCGCACGGACGAGACGATGCCGCCCCCGGCGCGGGCGATCTCCTCATAGGTCGCGCCCTCCAACCGCCGCTCGAACTCGCCCGAGCGGTCGCCGCCGAAGACCAGATGGGTGTGGCAGTCGATTAGCCCAGGCGTGACCCAGCGCCCGCCCAGACGGTCGGTTTCCACAGCCTTGTGCACAGGCAGATCCGCGCGCGGCCCGACCCAGGCGATGCGCCCGTCCTTAATCAGGATGGCGGCGTCCTCGATCGCGCCATAGGGCTCGCCGCCCTCGGTCATCGCGGCGACGTGGCAGTCGGTGATCAACAGGTCGGCGTCGATCATCGCGCGGCCACTCCGCTGAGGATTTCACAGAACCAACGACCCGCCGTCAGGGAGCCGAGGTCGCCGACTTCCAGCGACGGGTCGTATTCGGTCAGGTCGACCGCGCGCACCTTGGCATGGGCGCCGATGGCGCGGGCGGCGTCGAAGAAGTCATGCACCGACACCCCGCCTGGCCGCGCGCCGGGGCTGGCAGGCCACTGGCTGCGGTCGATCACGTCGATGTCGAAATCGACGTAGATGACCTCGCACAGAGACGACAGACGCTCCAATTCCTCGACCACGATATTGGCCAGGCCGCGCTGACGGCATTCGCGGGCGGTGCGGACGCTGATGCCGGCCGCCTCGGCCTTTTCGTGGGCGCGACGGGTATTGGCGAAGGGGGCGAGGCCCACTTGGCTGATGCGATGGCCGTCCATCCCGTCATCCAGCAGCGCCTGGATCGGATTGCCGTTGGTCAGGCCCTGATCCGTGTCGCGCAGGTCAAAATGGGCGTCGAGCGTCAGCACGCCGACGCGATCCAACCCGAGCGCATGGACGCCCGGCCGGGTGATGGCGTTGTTGCCGCCAACCAGGATGGTGAGGTCGCGGTGAGCCTGCGCCGCCACCGCGTTACGCACCGGCTCAAAAGCCTCTAACGGCGAGACGGCCTTCAGCGCCACATCACCGGCGTCATGGACCGGCACGTCCAGCTCGAGCCCCGTTTCGACATCATAGGTCGATAGGCGCGGCAGCACGGCGCGCAGAGTCTTGGGGCCCAGGTCACAACGGCCCGGCGTCAGCGACCGCTCGTTCAGCGGCGCACCGATCAGGGCGACGCGCGCGTCGGGATGATGGCCCACCAGATCGCCGACAGATCGCCACCCCAGGGCTTCAGACGGTTCGCTCATAGGGGTCATCCTTTGGTCGGGGAAAAACGCGCGACCAGATCATAGGCCGCGCCGGGGAAAATCTGTGAGGCCCAGGTCACGCCCTGACCGTCGCGCCAGGTTCGGCGCTCCAACCGCAGGCAGGGCGCGCCGTCGGCCAGACCCAGCCCCGCCGCCGTCTCATGATCGGCGCCGACGGCAGAAATGCGGTGCTCAGCCTCGGTCCAGGGCATGTGGGCCAAAAGCCAGCCGCCCGGCGGCTGCGTGTTGAAGTCGGCGGTCTCCGCCTCGGGCGCCGCCGTCAGTGAAATCAGACGCCGCTCGAACACGAACGGCAGATCATCCGCCAGATGCAGGGTCTGAAGTTCCACAACCTTGCCGCCCAGCCCCTCTTCGTCCTCACCGGCCGGGCGCACGATCCGGCCCAGCAGGCGGTGGGAATAGGCCAGCCCCCGCCCCTCGACCTCGGACTGAATGTCGGGAATGGCGACCAGAGCCGAGGAATGCACCGGCGGATGGGCCACCACAGTCCCGGCGCGGCGACGGCGAACGACCAGCCCGCGAGACGCCAGATCGGACATGGCCCGCGACACCGTCATGCGGGCGCAACCGTATTCCGCCGTCAGTTCAGCCTCGGTCGGGATGCGGAAACCCGGCCGCCACTCGCCCGAGGCGATGCGGCGCTCGATGTCGCCCGCAATGCGACGATGAAGCGGCTCCTGATCCATCATGCGAAACTGCCCCTTGCGCGCATTAATGTCTAGACATAACACTGAGCCCAACATTCGACTGCCGAAGCCGCATGGAGGATTCGATGTCCACGCCCAACACTCGCCAGAATACCAGAGTGATCCGCAGCCCGCGCGGGCCGGAAAAGACTGCAAAAACCTGGGCGGCCGAAGCCGCCATGCGGATGCTGATGAACAACCTCGACCCCGAGGTGGCCGAGCGTCCCGAGGATCTGGTCGTCTATGGCGGCATCGGCAAGGCCGCCCGCAACTGGCAAGCCTTCGACACCATCGTCGACCAGCTGCAGAAGCTGGAAGCCGACGAGACCTTGATGGTGCAGTCGGGCAAGCCGGTCGGCGTGTTCCGCACTCATGTCGACGCACCGCGCGTGTTGATCGCCAACTCCAACCTGGTGCCCAAATGGGCGACTTGGGACCATTTCAACGAGCTCGATAAGAAGGGCCTGGCCATGTACGGCCAGATGACCGCCGGGTCGTGGATCTACATCGGCACCCAGGGCATCGTTCAGGGTACCTATGAGACCTTCATGGAGGCGGGTCGCCAGCACTATGGCGGCGACTGGTCGGGCAAGTGGATCCTGACGGCGGGCCTCGGCGGCATGGGCGGCGCCCAGCCGCTGGCCGCGACCATGGCCGGCGCCTCATGCATCACCATCGAGTGCCAGCGCAGCCGCATCGAGTTCCGCCTGCGCACCCGCTATGTCGACGTCATGGCCGAAACCCTGGACGAGGCGCTGGCCCTCTTGGAGCAGTCATTCAAGGACAAGAAACCCTTGTCGATCGGCCTGTTGGGCAATGCGGCTGATCTTCTGCCTGAAATGGTTAAGCGCGGAGTTCGCCCCGATCTGGTGACCGATCAGACCAGCGCCCACGACCCCGTCAACGGTTACCTGCCCTCGGGCTGGACCGTCGCCGAGTGGGAAGAGAAGCGCGTCAGCGACCCCGCCGCCGTCGAGACCGCCGCCCGCGCGTCGATGGCGACCCACGTCAAGGCCATGCTGGACTTCCAGAAGATGGGCGTCCCCACGACCGACTACGGCAACAACATCCGCCAGGTCGCCTTTGATGAAGGCGTCGAGAACGCCTTCGACTTCCCCGGCTTCGTGCCCGCCTATATCCGCCCGCTGTTCTGCCGCGGCATCGGCCCGTTTCGCTGGGCCGCCCTGTCAGGTGATCCTGAGGACATCCGCAAGACGGATGAGGCGATGAAGAAGCTCTTCCCCGACAACGCAGGCCTGCACCGCTGGCTCGACATGGCGGGCGAGCGCATCGCCTTTCAGGGCCTGCCGGCGCGCATATGCTGGATCGGTCTGGGCGACCGTCACCGCGCGGGCCTGATGTTCAACGAGATGGTGGCCTCGGGCGAACTGAGCGCCCCCATCGTCATCGGCCGCGACCATCTGGACAGCGGCTCCGTCGCCAGCCCGAACCGCGAGACCGAGGCCATGATGGACGGCTCGGACGCCGTGTCCGACTGGCCGTTGCTGAACGCCTTGCTGAACACCGCGTCGGGCGCGTCCTGGGTGTCGCTGCACCACGGCGGCGGGGTCGGCATGGGCTATAGCCAGCACTCGGGCGTCGTCATCGTCGCCGACGGCACGCCGGAGGCCGCCAAGCGTCTGGAGCGCGTCCTGTGGAACGACCCGGCCACCGGCGTCATGCGCCACGCCGACGCCGGATACGACATCGCCAAGGACGCCGCGCGCGAACACGGCCTGAACCTGCCGAGCCTGACATGAAATCCCTTCTCCCCTCGGGGGAGAAGGTGGCTCGCGCAGCGAGGCGGATGAGGGGGCTGCGTCCTCATGCTCATCGTCGGCTGGCGAGCCTGCTGAACCCTACCCCTCATCCGAGCGGCTCCGCCGCCCACCTTCTCCCCCAAGGGGAGAAGGCAAAGGACTACCAATGACTCAGATCCTTATCGGCCAAGACCCGCTGACTCTTAATCAGCTGCGCCAAGTCCTGAATGGCCCTGTTCAGGTTGAACTCACGCCCGCCGCCTGGGCCAATGTCGAAAAGGGCGCGGCGACCGTCGCCGCCATTCTGGACGAAGGCCGAACCGTCTACGGCATCAACACCGGCTTCGGCCTGCTAGCCAACACCAGCATTGCGGCGGAAGACCTTGAAACCCTTCAGAAGAACCTGGTGCTCAGCCACGCCTGCGGCGTCGGCGAGCCGCTGAGCGAGAACGTCACCCGCCTGCTGATGGTGCTGAAGATCGCCAGCCTGTCGAAGGGCGCCTCGGGCGTTCGGCGACATACGCTGGAGAGCCTGATCGGCATGGTCAACGCCGAGGTCCTGCCGCTGATCCCGTCCAAGGGTTCCGTTGGCGCGTCGGGCGATCTGGCGCCGCTGGCCCATATGTCGTGCGTCCTGATCGGTGTCAGCGAGGCCCGCTATCAGGGTCAGACGCTGGACGCGGTGACGGCCCTGGCCAAGGCCGGGCTGAATCCCGTCGTTCTGGGCCCCAAGGAAGGCCTGGCCCTGCTGAATGGCACCCAGTGCTCGACGGCCCTGGCCCTGACCGGCCTGTTCGCGGCCGAAGACGTGTTCGCCGCCGCCATCGCTGCTGGCGCCCTGTCGGTCGACGCTCTCAAGGGTTCGGACGCGCCGTTCGACCCCCGCATCCACGCGTTGCGGGGCCAGCCGGGCCAGATCGACGTGGCGCGGCGCCTGCGCGAACTGCTGAGCGGCAGCGCCATCCGCGACAGCCACCGCCACGACTGCGCCAAGGTGCAGGATCCCTACTCCCTGCGCTGCCAGCCCCAGGTCATGGGCGCCACGCTCGACGTCCTGCGCAACGCCGCCGCCATGCTGGAGCGTGAAGCCAACGCCGTGACCGACAATCCGCTGGTCTTCATCGAGGACGGCGACGTCATCTCCGGCGGCAACTTCCACGCCGAACCCGTTGCTTATGCAGCAGATCAGATCGCCATGGTCCTGTGCGAGATCGGCAATATCTCCGAGCGCCGCACCTCCATCCTGGTCGATCCCAAGATGACCGACCTGCCCGCCTTCCTGGTCAAGGACAGCGGCGTGAACTCGGGCTTCATGATCGCCCAGGTGACGGCGGCGGCTCTGGTGGCCGAGAACCGCATGGTCGCCCACCCCTGCGTCATCGACACCGTGCCGACCAGCGCCAACCAGGAAGACCACGTGTCGATGGCCACCCACGGCGCGCGCCGCCTGCTGGACATGGCCGAGAACACGGCGACCGTGGTCGGCATCGAACTGCTGGCCGCGGCGCAAGGCATCGAGTTCCGCCGTCCGCTGACCTCCTCGCCGGAGTTGGAGCAGACCTACGCCATCGTGCGCGAGGCCTGCGGCGCCTATACCGAAGACCGCTATTTTGCGCCGGACATCGCCCGTGTAACCGAGGGCGTCCGTGCTGGCCGCTATCGCCCCTTCGCCGGCGATCTGCTGCCTTCGGCTTGAACCAGACGGCGGTTGAGCGCTTTCGTAATCAACGCGAATGCAGGATGCCGCCGATCATGAGCAGAAGCGCCGTCATTTTGGCCTCCGCCGCCCTGGTTCTGACCGGACTGGGGGCGGCGGGCTGGGCCGTCTGGAACTCCACCTCGGCCGCGCACGGCGGGCGTGCGCCCGATTCCGGCGTGACGGTCGAGGTCGTGCCTCCGATCGAGCCCGACCTGCCGCCCGGCTCCATCATGGCCGTGGGCGAGTTGCGCGACGGATATGAACACGATGCCGAGCGCGTCGCGGCCCTTTCCAGCGAGGACGCGCCCTATGTCGAAAGCGCATGGCTGGAACTGACGCCGGAACCGTCGCAGCCGCCCTACTATGACACGCTGGCCGATCATGGCCCGCCTCTCTCGTCCCGACCGGCGCCGGAGCTGGACCGCGACGACTACGGCTTCGGCTTCGATACGCCACAGCCGGACTACGCCGCCGAACGCGCCGCGCGTCAGTCGGCCCTGCAGGATCGGCCCCCGTCCCAAGCCCGGCCCGCGGCCGAAGAGATGTTCTATTGAAAAAGGCCCCGGTTTCGCCGGGGCCTTTTGCGCATCACCGCATGGTGGTGACGGAAACGGTGTAGTCGCCTTCCTGCGCCGAACTGAGGCTGTTGGCGCGGAAAGAATAGGAACCGGGGCGCAGGGTCTCGGTGATCAGGGCGCTGGTCCCGCCGCCGCTGTCGTCGTCGGCGGCCAGGCTCTCGCCATCGCACTGCGGCCCTTCGTGCAACGACAGGTAGGCGTCGAACTGCGCCGAATCCATCCGGATCGACACATTGCCCCGGGCGCCGATGTTCAGGGCATAGCAGTCGTAGAAGGAGCCGTCGTCGGCCTGACGGTCGCTGAACTCCAGACGACCCTGGCGGCTTTCACCAACCGAGATCGGCACGATCTGGGTGGTCGGACGCAGGCGCTGGCCTTCCGACACAGTGAGGCGGAACGACCCAGTTTCGCCTTCGCTCAGGGTGTTGGCGCGGATGATCCAGTTCCCGCCGTTCGAGATGAAGCGCAGTTGCGAGTCGGTGCCCATGTCCGGCCCGTCGTCGTTCGTCACCGAGGTCTCGTCGCAGTCGGTCCCGGCGCCGGCCATCAGATAGGTGTCGAAATCGGACGAGCGCAGAGTCACCGTATAGGCCTGACCGGCTTCGGTCTGGATCACGTAGCAGCGATAGTGCGAACCATCGTCCATGCGCGCGTCCTTGGCGCTGAAGTTCCCGTTCACGGTCTGCCCCGGCCGGATGGAGCTCTGGGCAGCCGCAGCGCCGGCCAGAATCAGCGAGGACGCCAGAACCGACGTCATCAACACAGCGCGCATGGGAATCTCCTTGGGTGCGACGCAAAAATACAGGGCGGAAATGCCCCGCTCAGGCGACAAGAAGCAACGAAACTCGTTTCAGCGCCGCTAAATTTGAAGCGTTGACGCAGAAACACACGGTACGCAGCTGCCTTATGACCAGTTGGAACTGGTCAATGACGGCCTCGGTCGAGACGGTCGCGGCCTGAATCACGCCTGAGGCCATGCCCACCATGTCGGCGCCCAGGCGAATCGCCTTGGCCGCGTCCACCCCGTCCCGGACCCCGCCCGACCCGATCAGCAGAGCGTCCGGCAGGGCGTTGCGCGCCTCGGCCAGGGCGCGGGCCGTCGGTATCCCCCAACCGGCGAAGGCCAGGGCATGCGCCTTATCTGCGGGATCGGTCGCCCGTTCGCCTTCGATCAGGCCCCAATTGGCGCCTCCCGCTCCGGCGACATCCACGCCCGCCGCCCCCATGGCGATCAGGCGCTCGGCCGTAACGGCGGAGATCCCGGCCCCCGTCTCCTTGACGATGACCGGCGCGTCCAGATCGCGGATCAGGGCCTGAAGCGCCGCGCCCACGCCCCACCAGTCGCGGTCCCCCTCGGGCTGGCAGGCCTCCTGAAGAGGGTTCAGGTGAACGACCAGGGCGTCGGCGCCGATCATGTCCAGCGCCCGGCGCGCCTCGTCCCGGCCGAAGCCGCGCGTCAGCTGGGCCGCGCCGATATTGGCCAAGATCGGCGTGTCCGGCGCCTTGAGCCGGAGCGCGAAGTCCAGCCCGCCGGCCGCGCCGCCTTCCAGCGCCGCCCGCTGCGAACCGACGGCCAGCGCGATGCCTAGATGCTGGGCCGCTTCGGCCAGGCGGGCGTTGATCGCCTCAGCCCTGGCAGGCCCGCCGGTCATGGCGCTGATCAGCAGGGGCGCCTTCAGCCGCCGCCCCAGAAAATCGACGCCCAGATCGATGCGGGCGTGATCCACGTCCGGCAGGGCGTCGTGCACGAAGCGCCAGTCGTCGAACCCCGCCGAGACAGCGTGACGCCCTCCGCCCGCCAGCACCACGTCCAGATGCTGATCCTTGCGGCCCAGGATCAGGGCCGAGGCGGCGGTGTCGCTGGCGTCGGTCAGGGCTGTCGCTCCGTGATCAGCACATAGTCGCCGGTCGAGTTGGGGCTGAAGCTGCGGGCGCGCAGCACATAGGTCCCGTCGCGCGGCGCGGTCCAGCTCAGGCGGGCGTGGGTGTCGGACAGGCTGTCGTCATCCGTGTCCAGCTCGAAGTAGTCGCCGTCCTTCTCCTCGCCGACCTCGACCACCGCGTCAAAGCTGCTGGCGATCAGGGTGAAGCGCAGTTTCTCGTCGGCCTTGGCCTTGAAGCGATAGGCGTCGAAATAGACGCCTTCCTCGGTGATGCTGGCGCGCTCGCTCAGCTGTCCGCGGACGGTCGCTCCGATCAACAGGCTGCCCGGCGCAGGCTCGCCGCCCAGATCGGTCAGTTCCAGCGAGTAGAGGCCCTTGGCCTCACGCGACCACGAGCGCGCGCGCAGCACATAGTCGCCGCTCGCAGGCAGCGTGAAGATCAGGCGCGCGTCCGTCCCCTGACCCAGGCCGTCGTCGTCGCTGGCGAGCTCGCTGAAATCGTCCTCGTCCTGACCCAGTTGCAGATAGGCGTCGAAGTCGCCCGACCGCATGACAGCCTGGATCCGCTGGCCTTCGGTGCCGCTGAAGACGAAGGCGTCATACAGGCGTCCGTCGTCGTCGGTGGCGTCGCTGCTCGTCAGTTCGCCCTCGACCGCCTGGCCGAAGGCGATGGCGGAGGGCGGCGGCGGCGGCGCGATCTCCTCGATCTTGAGCGTATAGGGCCCTTCCCCGCTGGAGAAGGCGCGCGCCTCGATCAGATAGTCGCCGTCCTCGGCCAGGGTGTTCGTCAGGCGAGAGTTCAGGTCCCCGGCGCTGTCGTCGTCGCTAGCCAGGCTGTTGTGGTTGGCGTCGAACAGTTCAAGGAAGGTGTCGAACCCATCGGCCTTCATGGTGGCCGCGATGCGTTGACCGGCGCGGCCGCTGAACCGGTAGAGATCGGCCGGAGCGCCGGAGTCGCTGCTGGCGCTGTCCGGCGTCAACCGCCCGCGCGTTTCCTCCCCGACCGCGACAGACGTAGCGGTCGGTGCGGGCGGCCCCTGTTCCAACGCCAGTCGATACGTCCCCTGCGCCGAGCCGTCATAGGAGGTGGCGCGGACCAGATATTCTCCGTCCTGCGGCGCCGTGAACACCAGTCGCGCGTTCAGGCTGGACCCGCCGTCGTCATTCTCGGCCATCTGCACGAAGGCGCCGTTCACAATGCGGCCGACGCGCAGCAAGGCGTCGAAGTCATCTGATTCCAGATCGATTTTCACCCGCTCGCCCGCCGAGGCCCGGAAGGCGTAGGCGTCATAGCGATTGCCGTCGTCATCCTCGGCGATGTTGGCGCCCAGGCGGCCAGAGGCGTCACGGCCTATGGCGACGCGGCCAGGACGCGGCAGGCGAGGCGCGGCGCGCTCCTTCAACGACAGCCGATAATCGCCGGTCTCCATCCCCGAGAAGGTGCGGGCGCGCACGATATAGACCCCCGCCTCCGGCGCGGTGAAACGCAGGCGCGCATTCATATCGCCTGCGCTGTCGTCGTCGCTGGCCAGCGACTGTCGCATCGAGCCTTCGGCGTAGATTTCCAGATAGGCGTCGAAATCATCCGCCGTCATCTCGGCTTCCAGCCGCTGTCCCGCGCGCAGATTCAGCCGATAGTCGTCATAGCGATAGGCGTCCCCGCCCCGCGTGCGGGCGTCTCCCTCTTCCAGCCGCCCCCGGATGTCGTCTCCCAGCCGGGCGTCAGCGGGCGTTTGGGCGCTGGCCCCGCCAGCGACCATGAGAGCGACAGCGCTGGCCGCGGCGAACAGGGAGTAACGCATAAACACCTCTTTGCTGGCGTCATCATAGACGCCGAACCGCAGCGCCTGTAAATCGCGGCCCACGCTTTCCAGTTCCCGACCGATGGAGCCGAACATGGCTGTCGAACCCGCCCGCGCCTCCCTAATCGACGGCAAGGCCTTCTCACAGACCTTGGTGGAGCGCGTCGCAGCGGCGGCCGCCCGGCTGGAATCCGCCCACGGCGTCAAGCCCGGTCTGGCTGTCGTTATCGTCGGCGAAGACCCCGCCAGCCAGCTTTATGTTCGCAATAAGGGCGAAACGACGCTGAAGGCCGGAATGCGATCCGACACCCACCGCCTGCCGGTCGAAACGACTCAGGACGAACTGCTGGCCCTGATCGCCCAGTTGAACGCCGATGCGGGCATCCACGGCATCCTGGTGCAACTGCCGCTGCCCAAACACATAGACTCGTCCGCCGTGCTGGACGCCATCTCGCCGGACAAGGACGTGGACGGCTTCCACGTCGTCAACGCCGGGCGCCTGGCCGTCGGCCTGCCCGGCATGATTCCCTGCACGCCGCTGGGCAGCCTGATGCTGCTGAAGGATCAGTTGGGCGACCTGTCGGGGCTGAACGCGGTCATCGTCGGCCGCTCCAACATTGTCGGCAAGCCGATGGCACAACTGCTGCTGGGCGAGAGCTGCACCGTCACCATCGCCCATTCGCGCACCCGCGACCTGCCCGCCCTGTGCCGCACCGCCGACATCCTGGTGGCCGCCGTCGGCCGCCCCGAAATGATCAAGGGCGACTGGATCAAGCCGGGCGCCGCCGTCATCGACGTGGGCATCAACCGCGTCCCTTCGCGCGATCCGGTCAAGGCCGCCGAAGGCAAGACCCGCGTGGTGGGCGACGTGGACTTCAACGAGGCGGTCGAGGTCGCCGGACGCATCACCCCTGTCCCCGGCGGCGTCGGCCCCATGACCATCGCCTGCCTGCTGGCCAACACCTACACCGCCGCCTGTCGCGCGGCGGGGGTCGACGCGGAAGACTTGAATGGCTGAGGGTCGCTCCCTCTTCCCGCTCACCCGTCCGCCGGGATGAGCGGATCAAGTTGCAAAAATCCAGCCTTGAAGCGGAGCCTTTCGGCCCCGATAGTCTTTAGCGATCAGCGGTCATGAGGACCGCCCGCAGGAGCTTCTTCATGGCTGGATTTTCGCCTCGCATCGCGGCCGTCGCCGCTGTCGTCGTCCTTGCCCCCGCCGTGGGCGCCTGCGGCTACAACACGATTCCGACCAAGCAGGAGCGGGCCGAGGCCGCCTGGGCCGACGTCCAGAGCCAGTATCAGCGCCGCGCCGATCTGGTGCCGAACCTGGTCGCCACCGTTCAGGGCGCGGCCATTCAGGAACGCACCACCCTGACCCAGGTGATCGAGGCCCGCGCCAAGGCCACCAGCGTCAACATCGACGCCTCCAACCTCGATAACGCCGCCGCCTTCCAGCAATATCAACAGGCTCAAGGCGAGCTTTCCAGCGCCCTGTCGCGGCTGCTGGTGACGGTCGAGGCCTACCCCCAGCTTCAGGCCAACCAGAACTTCCTGACCCTGCAGTCTCAGCTGGAAGGCACCGAGAACCGCATCTCCGTAGCCCGCCGCGACTACAATGAGGCCGTGCGCGACTACAACACCACCCTGCGCACCTTCCCGAGCGTGATCTGGGCCAAGACCCTGCACGCCGGCTCCAAGCCCATGCAGCTGTTCACCGCCACGTCCGAGGCCCAGTCCGCGCCGAGCGTGAACTTCGACCTGGGCGCTCAACCCGGCGGCGGCGCACCTGCGACCACGCCCGGATCGACGCCGCCCGCGCCCGCCCCGGCGGCGCAGTAAGCTTGGAAATGATGTCTTCCGCCCTCGCCCGCCGGGCCGGCGTCGCGCGCGGCTTGCTCGCTGCGGTGATGCTGGTCCTCGTCCTGTGGCTGGCGGTCATGCCCAGCGCCAGTCTGGCCGCTGAAATCAAGTTCCCGACGCTGACCGGGCGGGTGGTCGACGATGCCCAGCTTTTGACGCCGCAACAGGAACAGGCGCTGACGGGCAAGCTGGCGACGCTGGAACAGCAGACCGGCGACCAGTTGGTCGTCGTCACCCTGCCCTCGCTTCAGGATCAGGAAATCGAGGATTTCGGCTACCAGCTGGGCCGTCACTGGGGCATCGGCCAGAAAGAGAACGACGGCGGCGCCCTGCTGATCGTCGCGCCGAACGAGCGCAAGGTGCGGATCGAGGTCGGCTATGGCCTGGAGGGCGTGCTGACCGACGCCTATTCCTCGCTCATCATCCGCAACGACATCTTGCCCGCCTTCCGCCAGGGCGACTATGCTGCGGGCATCATCGCTGGCGCCGATTCCATCATCGCCCAGCTGACCGCCGACCCGGCCGAGGCGCAGGCGCGAGCGGAAGAGGCCAAGAGCGCGGCGACGGCGACCGCCAAGCCCGTGATTCCCGCCGTCGTCATCTTGATGGTGTTCGCCTTCATCTTCTTCAGCATGATCGGCGCGGCGGCGGGCGGCCGCAAACGGCGCGGCGGGCGCGGAGACGGCCTGACGCCCATCCTCATCTGGGCCGCTAGCGAGGCGCTGAAAGACCGCGATCGCGGCGGAGGCGGAGGCGGAGGCTGGGGCGGCGGAGGCGGGTTTGGCGGCGGTGGTTTCGGCGGAGGCGGCGGCGGCTTCGGCGGCGGCGGCGCTTCGGGGGGATGGTGATGCAGTTCACAACAGACGACCACGCGCGGGTGACCCAGGCCATCGCCGAGGCCGAAGCGCGCACCTCTGGCGAGATCTTCTGCGTCGTGGCGCGGCAGGTGTCGTCCTATCGAGACATCAGCTTGGGCTGGGCGGCGGCGGCGGCCCTGCTGCTGCCGCTGGGGCTGATCCCGCTGGGTTTCAACGGCGACTGGCTGTCATTCGGCAGGGGCTGGGAGATCGCCCATGCGCCTGCCGCCTCGGTAGAGATCGGCCGCGCGCTGGCGGCGTATGGACTGGTTCAAGCCGGAGTGTTCGTGGCCGTTTTCCTCCTGTCGCTGATCCCCGCCGTGCGGCGACTGCTGACGCCAGCCGCCCTGCGCCGCACGCGCGTTCGCCGCGCCGCCATGCAGCAGTTCCTGGCCCACGGCCTGCACGTCACCGAGGCGCGCACCGGGGTCCTGATCTTCGCCGCGCTGGCTGATCACCAGGTCGAGGTGGTGGCGGACGAAGGCATCCATTCCTGCGTCAGTCCTGAGGTCTGGGCAGACGCCGTCGCCGCCCTGACCGGCGCCCTGCGCCGCAACCGCCCGGTGGAAGGCTTCGAACAGGCCATCAACCTGTGCGGCGGGGTGCTGGCGGAACGCTTTCCGCCCAAGCCCGCTGATCAGAACGAGATCCCCGACCGACTGGTTGTCATCTAGTCTGGCTATCAGGGCCTCGCGACCGCCGCATTGAGCCGCGACAGTCGCTGCGATTGCGGGCAAGGAATTCATGCCGAGACTTCTGACCTACAACGTCCATCGCTGCGTCGGCGTCGACCGAAAGCTGGACGTGAAACGCATCGCCGATGTCATCGCCGAGTATGAGCCTGACGTCGTCTGCCTGCAGGAACTGGATGTCGGGCGCGCCCGCACAGGCCATGTCGATCAGGCCAGCGCCATCGCTCAACACCTGGCCATGAGCGTGCAATTCCATCCCGCTATGAAGGTCGAGGCCGAGCTTTATGGCGACGCCATCCTGACTCATAGGCCAGAGCGGCTGGTGCGCGCCGCCGCTCTGCCCACCCTACGCGGCATCAAGGGGCTGGAGCCGCGCGGCGCCCTGTGGTCTGCCGTCGATTTCGACGGGGTGATCGTCAACATCCTGAACACCCACCTGGGGCTCGTTCCCCGCGAGCAGAGGCTTCAAACCGCCGCCCTGATCGGCCGCGACTGGTTGGGCGATCCGATGTGTCAGGGGCCGACCATCCTGACGGGCGACTTCAACGCCACCTCCATCACCCGCCCCTACCAAGCCTTGGCGCGCCGGCTGGACGACGCTCAGCGACGCCTGGGGCTGAGGCCTTCGATCAAAACCTTCCCGTCCAGCTTTCCGGCCATTCGCATCGACCACTGCTTCGTCAGCCGAGAGATCCGCGTGACGGGCGCCAGCACCCCGACCTCGCCTCTGGCGCGAGCGGCGTCAGACCACCTGCCTCTGGTCATCGACTTCGAGATCGAGCCTCAGCCTGGCGCCTGACCGCCCTCGGACTGCGGGCGCGTGCGATGCGAGCGGTTCAACCGCTTCCACGGCCGCCAGGCGTCGGTCGCCGCCATCGGGTCGCCGAACTGCCACTCGGCGAACATCCGCTCTACGCGCGTCGGCTCAGCGGCGCCCAGCGGCTTCATCCGCTCCTGGCCAAAGGTCTGGATCGCCTTGCCGACCGAGCCCAGCAGTGTTTCCGCCTCGGCGAAGGCCTCGCCCGAGACGCCGATGAAATGGCCCAGCGAGCGGCGGCGAAAGCGCCGGATCACATCGCGCTGCTGATCCGTCTGCGCTTCGACGGCTACATCGCATTCCGTGTCCAGCCCCATCGAGCGATTGTTCAGGTTGCTGGAGCCGATCCGCAGCAGCTTGTCGTCGATGATGGTCATCTTGGCGTGGACGATGATCCGCTCGCCCTCGTCGGTCACGGGGTAAAAGGCGGTGAAGCGGTCGTGACGGTCCGCCTGCTCCAGGCGATACAGCACCTCGGCCCGCGCCGTATCCATCGTCAGGCCGTCGAACCAGCTAGGGCTGCGCCCGGTGGAGACCAGCACCACCTCAGGGCCGTCCGGCTCGGCCAGACGTTCGGCCAGCGCCGCCGCCAGCAGGGGCGAGGTGAAATACTGGTTCTCCATATAGATCAGCGACCGCGCTTGCCGGATGGCCTGCAGGTGCAGGGCCTCGTTCTCGCGCACCTCAGATCGGCCCCGGACCTGCGGTTCCGTGCGGGATATGGCGACCGGAACATCAAGTAGCGTCGGCTCGACGCCATCGGGCCAGGCGTCGCCGTCGCGCGGCGGGGAGATTTCCAGCACCTCGCCCGTCGCCCGCCGCCAGCGTTCTCGCGCCAGGTCGCCCAGGTTCTGCGCCGCCGGTCCGTCCAGCACGCACATCACCTCATGCCTCGGGGCCGGAATGACGCCGGTCGGCTCGCACCGGCGCGGATCGCCCGAGAAATGCTCCTCGGTGTCCCAGCGATCGGTCGAGATGTCGCCGCCCCCGCAGAAGGCGATCTGATTGTCGATCACCACCACCTTCTGATGATGGCAGGCGCCCAGGATGCCAGGACCGTCGAGCCGGAACTCCACGATCCGGCGGCGGAACCACCTCTGGGCCTTGTGCGGATAGAAGCCCTGCGACGCGGCGATCAGCAGGGGCGAGCGCCAGATCAGCAGGCGTACGTCCAGGTCCGGTTTTTGCCGCACCAGGGCCTTTAACTGATGACCGATCTCGGCCCGGCGGTCGGTCAGCGGCCCCTCCGGATCGAGCCGCGTGCGGGGATCGAACTGCCAGCCCAGAATCAGGATCGACCGTTTCGCCTTGTGCAGCGCCGAGGACAAAGCGTCGAAATAGGCCTTGTTCTCCATCAGCGGCGCGAAACGATGCGCAGGCGCAGACCGCCACACGCCCGGACCTGGCTCGATCAGACTGGCTTCATAAGAACGATCTGGCCCCATGACCCTCCGATGGCCGATTCGCGTGACGGCTTGATGCGCGGCCTCTACAGCAGAGGTCGAGCGGCCGCAGATCGTTCCATTTTCGCATCAGCACGGTCAATGGCGACGCTCCTTCACTTCGCCGCATTGTCGCCGGAACCGTGATCTGTCATTATGGCCGCTATGCAAGCTCTGATCGAAATGGTGATCGGCCTCATCGCACTGCTCGCCGCAGTCGCGCTGTCGCAGTTCGGCGTCGATCTCAGCCCGACGAAGAAGTCGGACGGCGAGATCCACCGGGTCGAAAAGAAGTGCGGCGACGCCCCGTCCACCCACATTCAGGTCAACGCCCCGGCCTCCTGCTGATCCACAGCTTAGGCTCAGTGAAGCCGCTGCTTCAGACCGGATAATACGCCCTCCAGCCTTTTCGCTTCTCGTTACAGTCGTTAGGGTCGCTCCGCACACGACCTCGCCCGCGTCTCCAGGCGACCAGTAATCGAGATCGACGCCCATGAAATCCCGCCCTCGGCCGCCGCTCAACCTGACCGACCCCGAGCCCGCCCTCGAGGACGAGGCTTCCGCCGTCACGCCCGACTCGCTGGCCGATGCGGTCGCACCCGAGGCGATACCTCAGCATGCGGCGGCCCCTCCACGCCCGATGTCCGAACGTCAGCGGCGTCGCCTGGCCGAGCAGCAAGCGATCGCCGAACAGCGCGCCGCTGAGGCGGAAAAAGCGGCGCGCACCCTGGCCATCCTCGGCGAGTCCGCCGACGCGCCGCCCGCCACCGTCGAATCAACGCCCCTCACCGTGCCAGCGGCCCCTCGCAGCAAACCGGCCAAAAGCGGCGGCAATCACGCCTATCTGATCGCCGGCCTGGCCTCGGCCCTGTGGGTCGGCGGACTGGCGTCCTGGTTCGCCTATGAACTCGGCTCCGGCATGATGGAGCTGGATCCGCTGCGCCTGGCGGTCTACGCACTGATCCTGTTAGCGCCGGTCGGCCTGTCTATCCTGCTGGCCCACGCCGTGCGTCAGGGCGTCGGTCTGGCCCAGGAGACCCAGCGCGCCCGCGAGATGGCGAACGCCCTGGTCGCGCCGACGGCCCTGGCCGCCAACGAAGCCGGCCAGGTGCTGACCGGTCTGCGCGGCGATATCGAGCTGGCCGCCCAGGCTGCCGAACGCGCGCGCAACGACATGGCCCTGCTGCGCGAGGCCTTGGCCAAGGAAACCGCCCTGCTGAACGAGGCGGCCGAACGCGCCGGCGGCACGGCCCGCCAACTGACCGAAAAAATGTCGGCCGAGCGGGAGCAGATGCACGGCCTCAGCGGCCGTCTGGAAACGCAGGCCTCAAAGGTGGTCGAAACGGTCGAACGCCAGTCGCGCATGGTGGCCGACGCCTCAGACCTGGCTCAGACGCAGCTGCGTGAGGCCGAAGCCGCCCTGGCCGCCCGCGCCGCCGACCTGGCCGCCGCCGCCAGCGAGGCGCAGGACGCCGCCCGCGCCGCCGCTGACGACCTGGCCCGCCAGACTATCCGGCTTGAGACCGCCGGTACGGGCGTCGCCGAGCAGATTCAGTCGGTCGAGGAAGGCCTGGGACAGCAGCGCGCCGCCCTGGTCACCGCGGCCTACGCTCTGCGCACCGATCAGGAAGACTTCTCGGCCCAGGTGGAGAGCCAGCGCGCCCAGCTTCTGGATCACCTGTCCCAGACCCGCACCGCCGCCGACGACCTGAACCTGAAGGGCGAAGAGGCCGCCAACGCCATCAAGGCCCAGGTCGAGGCCGTGGTCGATCAGTTCCAGGCCCTGGTGCAGATGTCCCAGCGCGAGGCCGACAGCTTCGACCACGCCACCAAACTCGCCCTAGACCGGTTCGAGGCGCTGTCCGCCGACTCCCGCGACCTGCTGGTCGAAGAGACGCGCCGCGCGCTTGAGGCGCTTCAGGCCACGGCCGACGCCCAGCGTCAGGCGGCCGAGAAAGCCATCGAGCAGGCGCAGATCCGCGCCGACCGCCTGGGCGAATCCCTGTTTGACGCCGCCCAGCAGGCCGACGCCGCCGCCGAGGCGCGCATCGAGGGCGCACGCCGCATCATCGGCCAGACCGCTGAAATGGTGGACCAGACGGGCGAGCGCCTGATCGATAGCCTTCAGGCCACCCTGACCCGCGTTACAGAGGCCCTGAGCCAGGTCGAACAGGCCGTGGCCGACATGGACGAGCGCGCCAGCCGCCTGCCGCTGGAGGCGCAAAGCCGCGTGGAATCGGTTCGGGCCGCCGTCGAGAACGGCCTCACCGCCCTGAGCGCCGCCTCGCGCAAGGCGGCCGAAGACACAGAGGCGTTGGAAAGCGGCTTCCAGGAGCGCGTGCGTCGCAACTACGACATGCTGACCGAGGCCGTGCGCCTGATGGGCGCCGTATCCGGCGAAGGCGGCCGACGCCGCCCCTTGAGCCAAGCGGCCATGTCCGAGCGGTCCCCTGAGCAACCGCAGGACGGCCTGCGCGGTCGCCTGCGCCCCCAAGCCGCGCCTGAAAGAGACATCGAAGCGATCCCGGCCGCGCCGCCCGTCCGGACCGCGCAGCCGCCCCGGGATACGACGCCCGCAGCGCCGCCCCTCCGGGACGCGCCCGCCGCCGATCTGGACTGGAGCGACCTGACCGCAAGCGGCCCGGCGCTGGCGGCGACCAGCCCGGCGCCGATCGGCTCGCCCGACGAGATCGACGCCCTGGCTTCGCGCATCACCGACGCCATCCGGCGCATGGGCGTGGACCCCAACGCCCTGTTGCCGCGGCCCCGCATCGAGGAGACGGCCCAGGCGTTCGCCGCCCGCGATCCCGCGCGCGCGCGCCAGATCGTCCGCCGGGTGGCCCCCGCCGCCGTCCGCAGCGTCTCGCGCCGCGTGCTGAGCGACGACGGCTTGCGCGCCGACGCCGAAGCCTATGTCCGTGCGTTCGCCCATGGCCTAAAGCTCCAGGCCGAGCGCGGCGACGCCCATGACATTCAGGCCCGGCTGGCCACGGACGAAGGCCGCGCCTTCATGCTGCTGGACGCCGCCGTCGGCGACTTGAGCTGAGAAAACAGCTCAGGCTTGACCTCACAACGATTTTACCGGCACGCTCGCCGGACCTAGCGCCATCCCGACGTACAGGAGCCACGCCCCTTGGTGGACACGGATTCCCGCGCCCGTCCTGATCGACGCCCCGCCCTCGCCATCTGCGTGTGGAATCCGGATTACCCCACCTGGGATCTGGTCGAGGACCTGTCCGGCGAGCCTTGGAGCCCGCCGGGCGCCCGCACCCAGCCGATCCCCGGCGACAGGGACGCCCAAGCCCTGGCCGACCGTCTGATCGTCGCGCTGAAAGACCAGGACTGCGCCGGCCTGCTGCTGATCGGCCGCACCAGCCATCCCGGGCCTTTCCGCCTGCAGATGCGGGCCGAGAACCGGCGTCTGGAGGGCTCTGGCCGACTGGATGAGACCGGCCCAGGCGTGGCGCGCGTCACCGCGCCCGTGGCCGAGATGCTGCGCGATCTGACGGCTACCGGGCTGCCGGCCATCGCCGCCTCCGACGCTGAAGAGGACGCGGGCAGCTACATTCTTTACCGCTCCCTCGCCGACCTGCCGGACAGCCTGAACTCGCCCTCCATCGGCCTGCTGCGCGCGCCCGACGGCGCGACAGAAGAGGCCATGCGCACCGCTATCAAGGCCGTCGCCTCGGCGATGGCGCGTCACCTCACGCCCCTGCCCCGCTCAAGCGCGGCCTGAGCCGCCCAACCGTCGCGCCAACAGCAGTCCCGTCACTCCGCCGACCAGCGCCAGTCCGGCCATGCTGAGATAGGCGCGCGAACCAAAGGCGTCGTACAGCGGCCCGCTGGCCAGGGTCGCCAGACCGATCAGCACCCCCGCCGACAGGGCCGAGCTCAGAGTCTGCGCCGCCGTATGGCTATCGGGCGGACACAGGCGCTCGACGATCTGCACGCCCGCCAGATAGGTGGCCGCAAACGTCAGGGCGTGGAGCGTCTGCAACGGCCACAGCAGCCACAGCGGGGGCGCAAAGGCCATGACAGACCAGCGCAGCACCGCCGCCCCCGCGCCCAGCGCCAGAATGAACCAGGGCCCGATTCCCCGCCTGCGGCGCCACGGCTCGACCACCCACATGAAGCCGATCTCGACCAGGACGGAAAAGGCCCACAGCAGGCCTGTCATGCTCTCGGCCACGCCCTGCGCCCGCCACAGGATGGCGGAGAAGCCGTAATAGAAGGCGTGCGCCGCCTGCACCGCCCCCACGGCGAAGATGGCGGTCATGAACACCGGGTCCGCCGCCAGACGCCCCAATCCGCGAAACCGCTCGAACCCCGACAGCGGCCCGTCTTGGCCCACCCGTTCATCGGGCAGGATGCGCCACGCCGCCACGGCGATCAGCAACGACGCCGCCACAGCCCAAACGATCACCACATCCGCCGACATCCGCGTCAGCAGCCAGCCCATAGCGACATTGGCCACGACGAAGGCCGCCGAGCCGCACCCGCGCGGCAGGGAGAATGCAAAGCCCTCTCGTCCCGCGACCTTAAGGGTGAGCACGTCGCTGAGCGGGATCAACGCGGCCGCAGCGGTCGCCCCGATCAGCCAGAAGACGGCCCACGGGATGATCCCCTGCACCAGCCCCGCCCCGCCGTAACCCACCGCCATCGCCAGCCCCAGCAGGGCGATCGGGGTGCGCCGGCGCCTAAAACCGTCGGCCCAGACGGCGATCAACGGCCCCGTCAGCGCGCGAGCCAGCATGGGAATGGCCAACAAGACCCCGATCTGCGCTCCGCTCAGTCCCTGGCTGCGAAACCACAGTCCGGCGAACGGCAGCGTCACGCCGCTGGCGCCGAACAGGAGGATGTATTGCAAGGCCAGGCGCGGGGCGGACGTCATGGCGCGCCATAGCAGACTTCCCCCATTTTGTGGTCTAGACATAAGTGATGAGTCCCGACCGCAACCTCCTCGTCTTCGCCGGGTTCAACGGCGCCATGGCTGTGGCGCTGGGCGCCTTCGCAGCCCATGGCGCGGCGCCCGCCGTCAAAACCCTGCTGACCACGGGGGGCCAGTATCAGATGGTCCATGCGGTCCTGGCGGTGGCGCTGGCGTTGTGGAGGGGCGGCGGGCGGCTGGCGCGTCTCGCTGGGTGGCTGGCGAGCGCCGGGGGGCTGATCTTCTGTCTCGCCCTGGCCATGATCGGACTGCTCAGCCTGCCCGTCATGGGGGCCGTCGCCCCGATCGGCGGCGTCATGATGATCGCGGGCTGGTGCCTGGTGGTCGCCGCCGCCCTCAAGTCCGCACCCAACAACGCCTAGTTACAAGCAGAACAGGGTCCCAGCATGTTTTCCGTGAACGACACGTCCCGCCGTGACCTCTACCCCGAGATCGAAGCCTACGCCTCGGGCTGGATGCCGACCGACAGCGTCCACGAGATCTACTACGAGGAAAGCGGCAATCCGCACGGCGTGCCGGTCATTGTCCTGCACGGCGGCCCCGGCGGGGCGGTCAATCCGGGAATGCGTCGCTATTTCGACCCGGCCAAATACCGCATCGTCATGTTCGACCAGCGCGGCTGCGGCCTGTCGCGGCCCAACGCCTCGCTGGAAAACAACACCACCTGGGACCTGGTCGCCGATATCGAGCGCCTGCGCGAGAAGCTGGGCATCGACAAATGGGTCGTGTTCGGCGGGTCGTGGGGATCGACCCTGTCGATGACCTACGCCATCAAACACCCGGATCGCTGTCTGGCGCTGGTGCTGCGCGGCATTTTCCTGCTGACCAAGAAGGAACTGCACTGGTTCTATCAGGACGGCGCCTCGATGATCTTCCCGGACGCCTGGGAACGCTTCCTGGCCCCGATCCCCGAGGCTGAGCGCGGCGACCTGATGGCCGCCTATTACAAGCGTCTGACCGGCGACGACATTGAGGAGCGGAACCGCTGCGCCGTCGCGTGGGCCACCTGGGAAGGCGAGACCGTCAGCATCCAGGGCCCCTCGGGCAAGCCCGACAAGTTCGCCGATCCCGAGTTCGCCGTCGCCTTCGCCCGGATCGAGAACTGGTATTTCACCAATGGCGGCTTCATGGACAGCGAGAACTGGATCCTCGAAAACATCGGGACCATCCGCCACATCCCCTGCTGGATTGCGCAGGGGCGCTTTGACGTGGTGACGCCGATCTCGGGCGCCTGGTCCCTCCACCGCGCCTGGCCCGAGGCCAAGCTGGACATCATCGGCGACGCCGGCCACGCCTCGTCCGAACCCGGCATCATCGACAGCCTGATCCGCGCCACCGACTGGGCGGCGGCCCTTTAAGCCCGAAGGGCGGCTGCGTCGCGCGACACGATCAGCCCGCCGGTTTCGGGCTGGTCTTCTGCACCATCTCGTTGAGCTGGAAGCCGATGCGGCGCGCCTCGCGCTCCTCCGGCTTCTTCACCGCGCTCAGAACCACATTGATCTGGCTATAGTGCTGGATCAGGCGCACTGGCTTGCCGTCGGCGTTGCGGCCGAAAAACATGATCAGGTCCGGCCCCCAGAAGCCGACGTCCACGATCTGCATCGTCCCGTCGCCCGGCAGGCCGACCACGCGCGCGCCGATCTCCTCGTCCTTGTCGAGATTGGCCTCGAATTCCTCGATCAGCTTGGACAGGCGGACAAAGGCCCATTCCGCCGGATTATCCCGCATCCGCACGCCCTCAGCCAGGGCGGCCGCCTCGTTCTGAGGATCCGTCAGCACGGGCTGCGGACAGGGCGTGTCGCCGCAGTCCGAGAAAATGGCGGGATCGGCCTTGGGGGCGTCGGCGGCGGCTGGTTTGTCAGGCGTCTGTTCAGTCATCTGCTCAGCCTAACGCGGCCGGGCGATCAGAACAGCCCCTGCCCCTTCGGCAGTTCGACATAGCGGTGCACGCGCGTCGACAGGATCAGGCCGAAGCCGACCATCACCGTCATCATCGACGATCCCCCATAGGACAGCATCGGCATAGGCACGCCGACGACCGGCGCCAGCCCCATCACCATCGCCCCGTTGATGAGCATGAACAGGGCCACGAAGGCCGTCATGCCCGCCGCGCTCAGACGACCGAAATGGCTGTGCGACAGCGCCGCGATCCGCAACGAAATCAGGATCAGCGCCACATAGCAGGCCAGCACGGTGAACGAGCCGATGAATCCGAACTCTTCCGACACCGTCGAGAAGATGAAGTCCGTGTGGCGTTCCGGCAAGAATTCAAGCTGGCTCTGACTGCCCAGGCCATAACCCTTGCCCATCAATCCGCCCGAACCCAGGGCGATCTTGGACTGGATGATGTTGTAGCCCGTGCCCGAGGGGTCGGCTTCAGGGTTCAGGAAGGTCAGGACCCGGTTGCGCTGATAGTCGTGCATGCCGAACATGACGAAGGGCGGGATCACGGCCACGGCGGCGGCGACCGCAGCGCCGATCACGCGCCAGCTCAACCCAGCCATGAACATCATCACCGCCCCGGTCAGGCCGATGATCATGGCCGAGCCGAGGTCCGGCTGCTTGGCCACCAAAATGAAGGGAACACCGATAATCCCGGCCGGAAACAACAGCTTCCACGACCAGCGCGCGTCCTGAGCCGAATGTCCGTGGTACCAGCGCGCCAGGGCCAGCACGAGGCCGATCTTGACGAACTCGGCAGGCTGAATGCGGATGAAGCCCAGGTGCAGCCAATTCTTGGCGCCGCCCGCCACGTACCCCAGCGGGGTGAACTCAACCAGCATCACCATGAACAGCAGGACGCCATAGACGGGATAGGCCGCGTGGAACCACCACTTCGGGTGAACCATGGCCAATGCGAGCATGCCGGCCAGCAAGACCCCGAAGCGGATCAGATGCTTGGCCGCCCACGGCTGCCAGTGGCCCCCCGCAATGGAATAAAGCATGGCCGTGCCGATCCCGGCGAGGATGCACAGCAGGCCGATGATGCGCCAGTCCAGCTCTGCGAACTTGGTGGACAGGCGATCGCGTTCGCCGGGGCGGGTCAGGGCGGAAGCGGTCATTGTCCGGGCTCCGTCAACGGCGGCGGGGCGACGGCGGCGCCCGGGTCGGCATCGCCGTTGTCGATGGGCTCGCCTCTGGCCTCCGCTTCGCGGACTCCGGCGTCCTCCTGAGCCTCGAAACCGGCCGATTCGATGCGGGCGCGGATTTCGGGGTCCTTGAGCAGGGCCACCTTCATCGCTTCACGCGCGCGCGGCGCCCCGGCCGTGCCCCCGCCCAGACCGCCATGCTGGACGATAACCGAGACGGCGTAGCGCGGGTTGTCGGTCGGCGCATAGGCGACGAACAGGTTGTGGTCCTTCTGGTCCCACGGACGCCCCGCCCCCTTGCGCGACCCGGAGCCATAGTTGCGCGCCTGGGCCGTGCCGGTCTTGCCCGCCATCTTGACCGTGCCCAACCCCAGCTGGCTGTTGCGGAAGCCCGTGCCCCCGGCGGCGGTCACCGCCTCCATGCCGTCGCGCAACACCTGCAGCATCTCGGGCGTATAGGGCAGATCGGCGAAGGCGCTGCCGCCCTGCTCCACCCCGCCGATCGACTTGATCAGGCGCGGCGTCACCGCCTTGCGTCCATTGGCCACCCGCGCCGTATAGACCGCCAGTTGCAGGGCGTTCACCGTCAGCGCGCCCTGGCCGATGCCATAGCTGGGGTTCTCGCCCGGATACCATTTCGTATCGCCGCGCACCGGATTCTTGCGGCGCCACTCGCGGTCCGGCACCAGCCCGGCCTTCTGGCCGCCGATGCCGATATCGAACGTCTGCCCAAAACCCAGATCCCGCGCCGTCTCGGCGATGGCGTCCGGCCCCATCTCGGTGGCCAGGGTCATGAAGTAGACGTTGCACGACGCCTTGATGGCCCCGCGCAAATCCAGCGCGCCGTGTCGCCCCAGACAGGCGAACCGCCGCCCCAGATAGAAGCTGCCGCCGCAGAAGATGCGCCGCGACGGGTCCAGCCCGCGCTTCATCGCCGCCAGCCCCACGACCGGCTTGAACGTCGAGCCCGGCGCGAAGGTCCCGCTCAGCGCCTTGTCCAGCAGGGGGCGGCGCTCATAGTCGGCCAGGGCGCGATAGATCTTGGACGGCACCCCCGACACGAAGAGGTTCGGATCGAACGACGGCGACGATACCATCGCCAGGATGTCGCCGTTGCGCACATCCATGACCACCATGCTTCCGGCTTCTTCGCCGAAGACTTCGAGCGCCCGCTGCTGGACGTCGTTGTCCAGCGTCAGAACGACCTCTGAGCCCTGCACCGCCGGACGCGATCCGGCGATGTCCTCGGCTACGACGCGGCCGCGCGCATTGACCTCGACGCGCTTGCCGCCCTCGACGCCGCGCAAGTCCAGATCCAGCGAGCGTTCAAGGCCTTGGCGGCCGATCCTAAACCCCGGATTGAACAGGATGGCGGGCGGTTGTTCGCCCTTGTCGCGCAGCGCCTGAACGTCGCGATCCGACACCTTGGCCACATAGCCGACCACATGGGCGTAGGCGCCGCCGTGCGGATAGTAGCGGGCCTCGTTCATGTCAGCCATGACGCCGGGCAGCTCGGCCGCGTGCAGATTGACCTTGGAGAACTCTTCCCAGGTCAGGTCGCTCTTGACCGGAACCGGCGAGAAGCGCGGCGCGGCGTTGACCTCGCGAATGATGGTGCGGCGCCGCTCCAGCGTGTCCGGCAGCAGTTGGCCCAGCAGGTCCAGCGTCTGGTCCAGGTCCTTGGTCTCGTCGCGCACGACCAGCACGCGGAAGCTGGGCCGGTTGCCGGCGATGACGACGCCGTTGCGATCCTTGATCAGGCCGCGCGGGGGCGGCACCTGACGGAAGTTGAACTGGTTGCGCGTCGCCAGGGTGGCGAACTCTTCGGACTTGAACAGTTGCAGGTGCGCCAGCCGCCCGACCAGGGCCAGACCGCCGAGCGCCGTCGCCCCGCCCATCAGCATGGTGCGCCGCAGGAAGGAGCCCTGCCGCTCGTTCACATCGGAAAAGAAGATATGCGGTTCGCTGCTCATCGGAATCGCACGTCCGCGTCGTCGAAACGCTCGATCAGCCAGTTGGCCAGGGGAAAGAGCAGCAGCGTCGGGATCATCTGCCCCATGATAGCCAGCAGGTTGGGGGCATTCCCAAGGCTGCCCAGCGTCACGAAATAGGCGACTGCAAACGCCAGGCCCGTCGAGGCGACATACAGGGCGAACAGGACGATGGTCGCCTGCCCCGCCAGATATTTCGCCGTCAGCAGGATGGCGCCGTAGATCAACAGCAGGCTAAGCGCCCACATCCCCGCCTTGCCGCCCCAGAAGAAGTCCAGGAACAGGCCAAGGCCGAACAGCACGACCGGCGCCAGCATGGACGGCCGGATCAGCGGCCAGGCGAAGGCCAGCACCATCGGCCAGACCGGCTCAGGCAAGGTCAGGCCGAACAGGCGCAGCGGAATGGCGAACAGAATGGTCGCGGCTGCGGCGATCAGCGCCGGGTAGCCGATCCACTGCATCGGACCGACCATCCGCACGGTGATCGTCCGTCTCACTCGCGGCCTCCGTCGGGCGTTCCAGCCGCCGGTGCGGCAGGCTGGGTCGCGGCTGGGAGCGGCGGGGCGTCCGCAACCGGCGGCGGCGCAGCGTTGGCGGCGCGCACGCGCTCAGCGACGGCCTGGGCGGCGGCGGCGCGGCGCGTGGCTACATCCTGAATGGCGGCGGCCTGGGCGGCGGTCGGCGGCGGCGCCGTCTTCAGGCCGGAAAGCGGCGGCGCGTTCAGCGCGTTCTGATCAGCCAACTGACCGAAGTCCTGGAACAGGAGGACCCGCACATAATCGATGGCGGTGCGATCGCTGTACAACTTGACCCGCCACGACCCGTCGACCCCCTTGGCCACAACACCGACCGGCAGGCCGCGCGGGAATCCGCCGCCATCGCCCGAGGTCAGGATGCGATCGCCGTCCTGCACCGCGCCTTGCCCTCGCACATAGTCCAGCCGCGGACTGCGGCTGCCGTCGCCGGTCAGCACGGCGCGTGCGTCCGTTCGCTCGACCATCACAGGAATGCGCGAGGCGACGTCAGTCAGAAGCACCATGCGGCTGTAACCGGCGGCGGCGCCTACGATGCGGCCGACCAGGCCGTGTTCGCTCAGAACCGGATTGCCGACCCGCACGCCCTTGGCGGCGCCGACGTTCAGCAGGCGCGAGCGGGCGAAGGGGCCGCGCGCATCAGTGATCGCCCGCCCGGCCGTCATCTCGATCGGCGGTTCGGTTTGCAGGCCCAGCAGTTGTTCGTAGCGCGCGTTCAGGCTCTTGAGAGCCAAGGCGTCGTCGCGCCATGCGCTCATCTCCGCCAGTTCGCGGCGCAGGCGACGGTTCTCGGAGACGGCGAAGAAATAGCCTTTGACGAAGCCGACGGCGTCGCCCGTCCACCGTACGGGAGCCGCCAACACCCCGCCCGTCGTTCCAGCGGCGGCGTCGAACCCCGCCTGGGCAGGCTGAAGATCGTCCGCAATGGCTGGCGGGCGATCGGCGAGCAGAAGCATGATCGCCGCGACGATGCCGCCGACAACCATGACCGCCGCCGTCCAGGCCAGCGGCACCTTCAGATTCTCGAATGGTCCGTCGCGAAACGCCACGGCCAGCCCTTCCTGCTAGAGCTTAGGAATAAGCGGGCCGAAGCCCGCCTATGTGTGTGTGAAACGACCGTTGGGATGCGCCCCATTGCAGGTCTGCGGCGCCCCCGGGGGCCGGACAGTCTGTTCTTTAGAGCGACGCCTCGAGCACGCCCTTCATCCACGACGGGTGCTCCAGCACCTTGCCGCAGCCGATGGCGACGCACGACAGCGGATCGTCCGCCACCTGGACCGGCAGGCCCGTGTGGTCGCGGATCTCGGTATCCAGACCGCGCAGCAGCGCGCCGCCGCCCGTCAGCATGATGCCCTTGTCGGCGATGTCGGCTGCCAGCTCCGGCGGCGTGGCTTCCAGCGCGACCTTCACGGCCTCGACGATCTGGGCCACCGGCTCGGCCAGGGCTTCCGCCGCCTGGCGCTCGCTCATCTTCACTTCGCGCGGCACGCCCTGCATCAGGTCGCGGCCCTTAACCTCGATCGACAGGCCTTCGCCGTCGGCCGGGACGCGGGCGGTGCCGATGTCCTTCTTGATGCGCTCGGCGGTCGTCTCGCCGATCAGCAGGTTATGGTTGCGGCGCATATAGGCGATGATGGCGTCGTCCATCATGTCGCCGCCGACGCGCACCGAGCGCGAATAGACCACGCCCGACAGCGACAGCACGGCCACTTCGGTCGTGCCGCCGCCGATGTCGACGACCATCGAGCCGGTCGGCTCGTGGATCGGCAGGCCAGCGCCGATCGCGGCGGCCATCGGCTCGGGCAGCAGGCCGACGCGGCGCGCCGAAGCGTTCAGGCAGCTGTCGTGAATAGCGCGGCGCTCAACCGCCGTGGCGCCCGAGGGAACGCAGACGATCATCTTGGGATTCACGAAACCCTTGCGGTTGTGAACCTTGCGGATGAAGTGCTTGATCATCTCTTCGGCGACTTCGAAGTCGGCGATGACGCCGTCGCGCATCGGGCGGATGGCTTCCATGTGGCCAGGCGTCCGGCCCAGCATCTGCTTGGCCTCAAGGCCGACAGCGTGGACGATCTTGCGGCCGCCGACGTTGCGCAGGGCGACGACCGACGGCTCGTTCAGGACGATCCCCTTGCCGCGCATATAGATCAGGGTGTTGGCCGTCCCCAGATCCATCGCGATGTCATTAGAAATCATGCCGAAGAGGGGTGAAAGCATGGGCGTCGGTTACCGCTTAGTTCGGGCCTGCAAGGGCGTGAATTTCATTCGTCCGCTATGGCGACGCCCTACCCCCGCTTCGCGTGACCGCAAAGCCGTCCTGACCGTCTTCGCCGAGCCGACTACAGGCCCGTTTGCCCTCATGCCGCGGGGATTGCAAGCGCCTATGGCTTGTCGATCACAGGCTTGTCACGGCAAGGCTTGAAAGCCTTGCCGGTCAAGCTTTCCAGCCCCGCTTGAGGGGCGCGCGGGTCAGACCGCCTGAATGCCTTCGGCCTCAAGCACGCGCTGTACGGCCGGGCGCGCCTGCACCCGGTCCAGGTGATCGTTCAGCTTAGGGAACCGGGTCTTGTCCAGCAGGCCCGCCTGACGCGCCCAGCGCGTGAAGACCATCAGATAACCATCCGCCATCGAATAATCTTCGCCCAGGACCCAGGGGCCGGTCAGCAGATGATTCTCAGCCAGGTCGTACTTCTCCAGCGCGACCTTCACGGCCTCCTCCTTCGCCTCGCCTTCCAGCGGCGGCTTGGAGAACAGCGCCTTGCCGATGGCCGGGTGCAGCGACGAGGCCAGCCAGCCGTTGACGGCCTGAAGACGTGCAAAGGCGAACGGGTCGTCCAGATCGGCCAACCCCGCCTGCGGATGCGTCTGCGCCACATAGGCCAGGATGGCCGCATTCTGGGTGATCACGCCCTCGGAGGTCTTCAGCGCCGGGGTCACGCCCGCCGGATTGATCGCCAGATATTCGGGCGTCCGCTGCTGACCGGCGCGCAGGTCGATCTTCTCGATCTCATAGTCGGCGCCCGCCTCTTCCAGGCCGATGTGCGAGGCGACGGCGCAAGCGCCGGGAGAGTAATAGAGCTTCAGCATGGTCGTTCTCCGATCAATCGACTGACAGGCCGCGCGCAGCCTCACGGCGCTTCACCCACTCACGCACCGCCAGCATCAATACAAGCCAGACGGCGGCGACCGCCGCAAGGATCACCGAGGTCCACACCCCGTCGCCGCTGACCGCCGCCATGAAGGAGCCGCCGAAGAAGGCGACCAGGGCCGTCTTGGGCAGGACGCCCAGCGCGCACCCCGCCAGATACGCCGGGAACGAGGCGCGCACGGCGCCGAAGGCCATGTTCACGACGATGAAGGGCGCCGAGGGCACATTGCGGATGATGAAGCTGGCCGAAAAGGCGTTGCGTCCGACGAACCTGCGGATGCGCTCGACCGTCCCGCCGCCGTACCGCTCCAGCGTCCGCGCCGTCGGCCCGCGCCCCAGCCAATAGGTCACGGCCGCCGAGGCGATGGTGGCGATCCAGCTATAAAGGAATCCGAACCACGGCCCGAACGCCACCACGCAGGCGGCGATCAGCAAGAACTGCGGCACGCCGATGAAGGCCGACAGGGTGAAAACAACAACCGCCGCAACCAGCCCCCACGGCCCGACGCGATACCCCGCCAGCCAGTCCTCCAGCCGATCCTCGGCCCCCAGCGCCAACTGCGTCTTGCCCAGGGCGAACAAGGCGACGATTCCCCCCAGCAGCAGCAGGGTCACGGCCAGGGTTCGCCACCGTCTGGCCTCCATATTCAGCAGAAAATCGACGACTCGCCGCATAGATTTCGCCCAAATCGCCTTTTGATCGTCCCGGACGCGCACAAACGTTGTGCGGCCCTGCGGGGTTGCGTATCAAGCCTTCGCCTCCCCGGCTTTCTTCCCATCCTCCAGACAGGATAGCCATGTCCAGCCTTCAGTCCGCCTCCCTCGCCCGCGTCAAGCCTTCGGCCACCCTGGCCGTGACCGCCCAGGCGCGCGAGCTGAAACGCCAGGGTCGCGATGTGATCGGCCTGGGCGCTGGCGAGCCGGACTTCGACACCCCGGACAACATCAAGGCCGCGGCCATCGAAGCCATCAAGCGCGGCGAGACGAAATACACCGACGCCGACGGCATGCCCGAGTTGAAGGCCGCGATCGTCGCCAAATTCGCCCGTGAAAACAGGCTGACTTACGAGACCAACCAGATCCACGTCGCCTCGGGCGGCAAGCCGGTGATCTACAACGCCTTCGTCGCCACCCTGAATCCGGGCGACGAGGTGATCGTCCCCGCGCCCTACTGGGTGTCCTACCCGGACATGGTGCTGCTGGCCGGCGGCGAGCCCGTCACCGTGGTCGGCGAGGAAGCCGACGGTTTCAAGCTGCGCCCCGAAGTGCTGGACGCGGCCATCACGCCCAGGACCAAGTGGCTGATCCTCAACTCCCCGTCGAACCCGACCGGCGCCGCCTATACTCGCGCCGAGCTGGAGGCCCTGGCCGAGGTGCTGCGCAAGCATCCGCAGGTCTGGATCCTGACCGACGACATGTATGAGCACCTCGTCTATGGCAACTTCGATTATGTCACCATCGCCCAGGTGGCGCCGGACCTCTACGATCGCACCCTGACCTGCAACGGGGTGTCCAAGGCCTACGCCATGACCGGCTGGCGCATCGGCTATGCGGGCGGCCCCAAGCCCCTGATCGACCTGATGCGCAAGGTCGCCAGCCAGACGACCTCCAACCCCTCCTCCATCAGCCAGTGGGCCGCCGTCGAGGCCCTGAACGGTCCGCAGGACTTCCTGGCCGAGCGCGCCGCCGCCTTCGAGAAGCGTCGCGACCTGGTCGTGTCCATGCTGAATCAGGCCGACGGCATTCGTTGTCCGAAGCCGGAAGGCGCCTTCTACGTCTATCCGTCGATCGAGCAGTTGATCGGCAAGACGACGCCTTCGGGCGTGGTCATCGACAATGACGAGACCTTCACCGCCGAACTGCTGAACGCCGAGGGCGTGGCCGTGGTGCAGGGCGCGGCCTTCGGCCTCAGCCCCTATTTCCGCATCAGCTACGCCACGTCGGAAGACGTGCTGGAAGAAGGCTGCACCCGCATCCAGCGCTTCTGCGCCAGCCTGAAATAAGCTCTCAGTGAACCGGCGCCGGCGGAATGTTCAACGTCGGCGCCGTTTTCAGGATGAACTCGCTGCACCAGACGATAGCGCGACGCGAGTTGTCGACCACCCCGCCGGGAATGACAGGCGACAGGCGGCGTCCGGCTCGCCCTCGACCTCGGGCCCTGCGTAAAGCACGATCGGGCCGTCGGGCAGGCTGCCCTCGCGATACAGCATGATCAGTGGCGGCACCGAACGCACGGCCAGTGCAGCCTCATCGCGCGTCATGTCCTCGCCCAGAAGGGCGCGCGCCTGACCGCCCGGATCGCCCGGCTCCAGACGAAACAGCTGCGCGCTCAGGGCGTCGCCCGGCTCTGGCCTCAATGTAAAACTTGGCGGCTGTTGCGCGCCCAGTTGCCCGGCGACAAGAAGCGCCGCCAGCATCAGGTCGCCCGGCTGACAGCGAAGTCGGCCAGGGACTCCAGCGCCGAGCGCCACGGCCCGGCTGGCAGCACATGCAGGGCGGCCTTAGCCCGGTCGGCGTATTCAGTCGCCGTATCCAGCGTGGCTTCGACGGCGCCGCTGCTGACGATCAACTGGCGCGCCCGCTCGAAATCCTCGGGCTTGCGGTCGCCCTTGGTGATGACGCGGTCCCAGAACAGGTCCTCGGTCCCCTTGGTGCGCTGGACGGCCAGCAGCAGCGGCAGGGTCGCCTTGCCTTCGTTGAAGTCGTCGCCGGCGTTCTTGCCCAGCGTCTCGGTCGCGCCGCCGTAATCCAGGGCGTCGTCCGCCAACTGGAAGGCGATGCCCAGGCCCATGCCATAGTCACGCAGGGCCGCGACCTGTTCATCCGTTGCGCCCGCCCCGACCGCGCCGGATTCGGCGGCGGCGGCGAACAGCTCGGCCGTCTTGGCGCGGATGATCTGCAGATAGGTGTCCAGATCGAGATTCAGGTCGTGGGCGCGCGTCAGCTGCAGGACCTCGCCCTCAGCGATGACGCTGGACGCCGTGGCCAGGATGCCCAGGGCCCGCAGCGAATCCGTCTCGACCATCAACTCGAATGCGCGCGCGAACAGGAAGTCGCCGACCAGCACCGACGAGGCCGCGCCCCAGATCAGGTGCGCCGCGACCTTGCCCCGACGCATTTCCGAGCCGTCGACGATATCGTCATGCAGCAGGGTGGCGGTGTGGATGAACTCGACCGAAGCGGCCAGTTTCTTGGGGCCTTCGATATCGCCCGTCTGTCCCGTCGCGCGGGCCGCAGCGACGGTCAGGAGAGGACGCAGACGCTTGCCGCCCGCCGAAACCAGATGCTCGGCCAGCAGGGGGATCACCGGCACGTCGGACTGCATCCGCGCAATGATCAGGGCGTCGACCGCCGCCATGTCGTCCTTGGCCAGACGAACCAGGGCGTCCACGTCGCCCTTGGGCCGGGAGGCGACGGCGAGAGCTGCGTCCACGAAAATCTCTTTCAGCACAGGGGCGAAGGGGGAGATTCGCCCGAAATTCACACGCATCCGCTTGCCCGGACGCGACGCGGCGCACAATGGTGGCGGCGTCATGATGGGTCAAGCCGAGTCATCCCTTACAACCGCCGCTGAAGTTGCGGAATCCGCCCTGCTGGGCGGACGCGTCCGCCTGCGCCAGCCGGCGCGCGGCTATCGCGCCGGTCTGGATGCGGCTCTGCTGGCCGCTGCGGTAAGCGCTCGGCCGGGCGAACGGGTGATCGAGGCCGGTTGCGGCGCCGGGGCGGTGCTGATGCAGATCGCGGCGCGACGGCCCGAGGCCCTGCTGACCGGGCTGGAGCGCGACGCCGCCGCCGCCGCCCTGGCCCGCCAGAACGCCGAGTTGAACCGCGCCGCCTCGCGCACGACCATCCTGGACGGCGACGTGGCCCACGCCTTCCGCGCCCTGGACCTGCCGCCGTTCGACTGGGCTGTCAGCAATCCGCCCTTCTTCGACGACCCCGGCGCCCTGCGCGCTCCGGCAGAGGGCAAGCGCGGCGCCTGGATGGCCGACGACGGCCTGGCCGCATGGACCGGGTTTCTGTTGAAGGCGGTGCGCGAGGGCGGACGCATCGTCATCATCCACCGCGCCGACCGGCTGGCCGACATCCTGTCGCTGCTCGCGCCCAAGGCCGGCTCGTTCGCCATTCGCCCGATCCAGCCCTACGTCGATCAGCCCGCCAAGCGGGTTCTGGTTCAGGCCATCAAGACGGGCAAGGCGCCGCTGCGCCTTCTGCCGCCGTTGATCGTCCACGACCGCGCGGGGGCCAAGCACACCCTGCAGGCCGAGGCCATTTTGCGCGGCGAGGCCGAACTCGGCTTCTGACCGAAGAGTCCCCTACTCCTTCAGCAGGCGATCGCGCGCGGCATTGACGCGGGCGGCCAGCCCTTCGGTGCCGCCCTGATCGGGATGGGCGCGCGCCATCAGGCGTCGCCAGGCGGCCTGCACCGTCTGGGCGTCAGCGCCTGGAGGCACGCCCAGGATCGCCCGCGCCTCGGCTTCGCTCATCCGCTCTGAGGGCTGAGCCTTCGGCGCTACGGGCCTGACGCGCGACTGCACCGCCAGCCAGACGCCCGCCAACGCCATGCCTCCGCCGATCAGCCACGCCCCGCGCGCCGCCGCCAGCACAGCCCCGGCCAACAGGGCCGCACTCAATATTGTCGCCGAGATGCGCCAGTGGCCGCGCCGCGCGCGCTCGGTCTGACGGCCCAGCCGCACCAGAGCCCACAGGGCCACGGCGGCTAGACCCAGCCAGATCAACCCCATGAAGCTCTATCAGCCCATGAAGCGATCAAGCCGCCGCGTCCATCGCCGAGATGGCGTCGTCCAGACCCAGGGCCTGCATCAGGTTGCGCATCTCCTGACGCGCGGCGACGTGCGCCAGGGACACCGACACCGGGCGGATGTCATTCGACAGGTCCGCCACCGTCAGCCCGAACGGGAAGAGTTCGCGATAGATGACCCGGTCGCGCAGGCCCGGCCCGACCCGGAAACCGACCCGCTTGGCCAGCTTGGCCATCCGCGAGGCAAGGCGGCGACGGTTGCGCGCCTCGGCCACCGCCAGACGGTTGGTGACGACGATCCAATCGATGGTCACCTGGCGGCCCTCGGCGATGGCGCGGTGCTTGCGCGCCTCCCAGACGCTTTCCGAATAGATGGACGGACGGATCAGATCCAGCGTCACCGGGTCCACCTCGCCGAGCAGGTCGAAGTCGACGAAGCTGTCGTTCATCGGGGTGACGATCTGATCGGCCCGGCCGTGCGCGGCGCGCGACAGCGGGGTGTCCCCGCCCGGCGTGTCGATGACGATGACGTCCGCCGACGACTTGGCGTAGCTGAACGCCGCCTCGAAGCGCGACATTTGCTCGGCCTCATCCGCCTTATGCAGCAGCTTGCCGTCGCCCATGTCCGGAACGATGGGCAGCGGCAGCTCATGGCCGTTGGCCTTGGTCCAGGCGATACGGTTGGCGAAGAAGCGCTCCAGCGAACGCTGGCGCAGGTCCAGGTCGATAATCGCGACCTTGCGCCCGGCGTGCAGAAGGCCGGTGACGATATGAATGGCCAGGGTGGACTTGCCTGCCCCGCCCTTTTCATTGCCGATGACGATGACCTGAGGCTGCGCCATGTGAAATCCCACTGTGATCAGCAGGCGCGACTCATCTCTGTCCGCAGCCCGCCCATGCCGCGCAGGATCGGGCCGCGAGGGCCAATCGTCAACGAAACCTTAAGCTGAGCCTGTGGACGATCAGGCCGCAGCGCCGCCGGCGCGCGCGCACCAGGGGTCCGACGCCGCCAGATCGCGGCACAGAACCTGCGCCTGTTCAGCCGTGGCGGCGACCTTCAGCCGGACCAGCCGGCGCCCGCCGACCTCAACCGCTTCATAGGCGGGCTGAAGCCCCGACAAGGCCGCGCCGCCAGCCCCCTGGCTCATCCGTCGCCATGCCGCCCGGGCGCTGTCCTCGCTGGAGAAGGCGCCCAGTTGCACATGGCGGGCCGTCGGCGCCGGCGCGCCTGGCAGGGGAACGACGGGCGCAGCGGCGACGGGCGGGGGGGCCTCGAAATCATGATAGCCGGTCGGAGCAGGCGCAGGAGCCGACATCCGGCGAACCTTGGCGCCCAGCCCGTCGCGGGCGTCCCACAGCTCGTGCGGGGTCATCAGCTCAACCTTCAGAGGCGCTGCGCGCTGATGTGAAGCGCCGGGAGCCGCGGCTGGCCGCGTTGTGTCGTCCCTCTCCCCGCCCTCGTCTGCCGATACAGGAATAGCGGCGACCGACTGGGCCAGGGCCTCGAACCGATGCGGGTCGGCTTCGTTCACGCCGCAGCCCGCAAGCGCCAGAGCGGCCGCCGAGAGGGCGACGACACGCGGCAGTCGATGCAGGACGGGCTGGGCCATGTCGCCACACTCGCCCGCCCTGCTTTGAGACGGAGTTAACGCCCTGCGTCAGCCGATGGCGCCGACGCCGCCCTCGACCTCGCCCGGCGCCACATCGGCGTCGGTCAGGGCCAGGGTCCAGCCGTGGTGGGTGTTCAGGCCCCAGCGGCGCGCGCCCGACCCGTCGCCCGCATCGCCGCCCGCCGTGACGACGACGCGACGCCCCTTGGGCAGGGCCGGCGGATCGATCTTGCCGACAGCCAGAGACGTCGGCGTCTCGCCCCCGTAACCGTCGAACACGCTGAGCATCGACCACTCGCGGCGCAGACCGATCCACCAGGGATCGTCGCCGCTGATGGACAGGACAGCCACGCCCTTGCCCTCGGCCGCGTGGGCCAGGGCGGCTTGCGGGTCGAGGACCAGCTTGATGTCGGCGGCGGCGCCGAAACGCAGCCGGGCGCCGTCCACCGCCTTGGACGGATCGATCGGGGCCCAGACCTGGACCTGCAGACGGCCCTGGCGCGCCAGGCCCCAGCCGACGATCTCGCGCCACAGGTGCTCGACGGCTTCACGGTTCTCGGGATCGCACTGTTTCAGGATGCGGGCCTGAACGGCCTGTTCGCGGTCGGGACGCAGCTTGGTGTGGGGACCGACGGGCGCGTCCTTGGCCTGGCCCACCTGGGCAGCGACGGCCAGACGGCGCTCGAACAATTCGAGGATCTGATCGTCCAGGCTGTCGATTTCGGCGCGCAGGGCGGCCAGCGCCTTCTGTTCTGCGCTCATTTCAGTGATTTCAGCGGGCCAGACTTGCTGGATGGCGGACTGCGGCATGGGGGATGGCTTTCGGCATAGGATTTCGATGGGGGGTCGCGTCCCGCCGACAGAAGGTCAGGCGTGAACGCGCGTACTGGCCGCTTGGGGAGAAGCGGTCGCCAGCGAGACAGTCAGGGTTTGGTTAGAAGCCCGACGCCTCAGCCGGCGTATCGAAAGCCGTAATAGCCGCAGCCAAAATAAAAGCCGGCCACCGCGCGCGTGGTGGTTTCAAGGGTCATTTGTGCGCGCAGCGAGGACATGAATCCGGTCCGGTTTCTGGATCAGGGTTGATCCGACCGGGCCTTACAACAGCAAATTTTATGCGCGGTCAAGCCTCAGGGGCCGTGAACAGGACAAAACGCGTCCGGTTGTCGCTGAAATCCTGCAAATCGTTGCGTAGAACGATCAGCCCATAAACCTCGGCCGCGCGCGCTGGCGCGACGGCGGCGCGCGAGACGTCCCCCGCCTCGGCGACGGCGGCGGCGGCGCCCCCGGTGTCGAACACTTCAATCGCCGAGATCTTCATCTCGTTCAGAGCCTTGGAGCACTGCTGCAGGGCGACGGGATGGCTTTCGGCCGTTTTTATGTCGGACAGGCGCGCGTCAGGCACGCCCATCAAGGCCAATCGGATCGGCCGCCAGGCGTCGCTGACCGCCACCAATCCCGCCTCCCGCACCAGAGTGGCGGCGGGCTCGACCACGCCCACGGTCGAGTTCTCGACCGGGATCAGGGCGCAGTGGCAGTCGCCGCTCAGGACCGCGTCGATCGCCCCCTGAAAGGTTTCAAAGCCGACCGCCTCGTCCCACGGGCGCAGGTCCAGGCAGGCTTCATGGCTGAAGGCGCCCGGCGCGCCCTGATAGGCGACGCGGCCGGGCGTGTGGTCTTCTGCCGTCATGCGGCCTCGGACCGGGCCTGCCGCCCGGCCTTGAGACGCTCGGCGACCAGGAAGGCCAGCTCCAGCGCCTGATCCGCGTTCAGGCGCGGGTCGCAGTGGGTGTGATAGCGGCTCGACAGGTCGTCCTCGGTCACCGCCTGGGCGCCGCCGATGCATTCGGTGACGTTCTGGCCTGTCATCTCCAGGTGGACGCCGCCGGGATGGACGCCCTCGGCCTCCGCCACGTCGATGAAGGTGCGGACCTCGCCCATGACGCGGTCGAACGGACGGGTCTTGTAGCCGTTGCCCGCCTTCAGCGTATTGCCGTGCATCGGGTCGATCGACCAGACGACGCGCTTGCCCGCCGCCTTCACCGCCCGCATGAGGCCGGGCAGCCGGTCGCCCGCCTTGTCGTGGCCGAAGCGGCCGATCAGCGTCAGACGGCCCGGAATATTGTTCGGGTTCAGGGCGTCAATCAGCGGCAGCAGGTCGTCCGCCGTCATGGTCGGCCCGCACTTGACCCCGATGGGGTTGGAGATGCCGCGCATGAACTCGATGTGAGCGCCGTCCAGCTGGCGGGTGCGCTCGCCGATCCACAGCATGTGGGCCGAGGTGTCGAACCATTCGCCGGTCGAGCCGTCCAGGCGCGTCAGGGCGCTCTCGACGTTCAGCAGCAGGGCTTCGTGGCTGGTGAAGACCTCGACGCGCGACAGGTCGGGGTGCGTCTCAGGCGTGACGCCGACCGCCTCCATAAAGGCCAGGGCCTCGGTGATCTTGTCGGCTAGCTCGCGGTAGGCCGCGCCCGCGCCGTCGTCGGCGAAGCCCAGCGTCCAGCGGTGGATATTGTACAGGTCGGCGTATCCCCCGCCCGCAAAGGCGCGCAGCAGGTTCAGCGTCGAGGCCGACTGGTTATAGGCGCGGATCAGGCGCTGCGGATCGGGCGTGCGCTCTTCCGGCGTGAAGCCCATGCCGTTGATGATGTCGCCGCGATAGGACGGCAGCTCGACCCCGCCGATCTCCTCGACCGGGGACGAGCGCGGCTTGGCGAACTGGCCGGCGATGCGGCCTACCTTCACCACCGGCTTGCGGCCGGCGAAGGTCAGCACCACCGCCATCTGCAGGATCAGGCGGAAGGTGTCGCGGATGTTGTCGGTCGAGAACTCCTTGAAGCTCTCGGCGCAGTCGCCCCCCTGCAGCAGGAATGCGTCGCCCGCCTCGACCTGGGCCAGATGGCTGGTGAGCTTGCGCGCCTCGCCCGCAAAGACAAGGGGCGGCATCGCGCGCAGCTCGTCTTCGACGCGCGCCAGTTCGGCGGCGTCCGGATAGTCCGTCGGCATATGCAGGACGGGCTTGTTTCTCCAGGATTCGGGGGTCCAGCGCTTACTCATTTCGCCAAGATAGGCTTTTCCCCCGACCCGGACAACAAAGCTTGCACGAAATCAGTCGATCAGCGGTTTCCATGCCTCAGCGGCGGACAGCGGCTCGAACAAGGCCTCGATCTGGGCGTCGGAAACCGAAGAAAGCTCGGCGGGCGACCACTTCGGCGCATTGTCCTTATCGATGATGACGGCGCGCACGCCTTCCTGGAAGTCATGGGTCTGAACCACGCGGCCGCCCAGGGCGTATTCCATCGCCATGTTGTCGGCGAAGTCGGTCAGCGTCGCGCCAGTGCGGATCTGGCGCAGCGACACCTTCAGCGACTGCGGCGACTTGGTCTTCAGGATGTCGAGCTGCTTCAGCGCCCACTCGGAACCGTCAGCCTGAAGCGCGGCGACGATCTCCTCGACCGTGTCGAAGGCGAACAACCGGTCGATGGCTTCGCGGTGCGCGGCCAGCGGCGACGGCCCGGCGTCTGCGGCGACGCGGTCCGCGACCGCTTTCGGGTCGGCAGGCGCGGCCAGCAGTTCGGCCTTGAACGCCTCGACGCCCTCGCTCGGCACGAAGTGGGTGTGAATGCCCAGCGCCACCGTATCCGCCGCCTTCAGCCGCGCGCCGGTCAACGCCAGCCAGACCCCCGTCTGGCCTGGCAGGCGCGGCAGGAACCAGCCGCCGCCCACGTCGGGAAACAGGCCGATGCCCGTCTCGGGCATAGCGTAGGTGGTGCGCTCGGTGGCGATGCGGACGTCGGCCGGTTCGCTGATGCCCACGCCGCCGCCCATGACGATGCCGTCCACCACCGCCGTGATCGGCTTGGGATAGACGAACATCAGATGGTTCAGCTGATACTCGGTCTTGAAGAAGGCCTTGGCCTCTGACGCGTCCCCCGCCCCGCTCTCGGCGATCATGCGGATGTCGCCCCCGGCGCAGAAGCCGCGCTCGCCCGCATGGTCGATCAGCACCGAGGCCACGGCGGCGTCGTCCCGCCACGCCAGCAGCGCCTCGATCATCGCCTCGCACATGGACCGGTTCAGCGCATGGATCGCCTTGGGCCGGTTCAGGGTGATGCGGCCGACGCCGTTTTCAATGCGGGTGATGACTTCAGCTTCGCTCATTTCGCCAGCTCCCGCGCGATGATCACCCGCATGATCTCGTTCGTGCCTTCCAGGATGCGGTGCACCCGCAGGTCGCGCACGATCCGCTCCAGCGGATAGTCCTTCAGATAGCCGTAGCCGCCGTGCAGCTGCAGCGCCTGATCGGCGATCTGGAAGCAGGCGTCGGTGGTCAGGCGCTTGGCCATGGCGCACCACTTGGTCTTTTCCGGATGGCCGGTGTCGATCGCCCAGGCGCCGCGCAGAACCATCAGGCGGGCGGCCTCCAGATCCGTGGCCATGTCCGCCAGCTCGAACTGGGTGTTCTGGAACTGGCCGATGGCCTGACCGAACTGCTTGCGGCCGGCGACGTATTCCTGCGCCGTCTCCAGCGCCAGACGCGCCCCGCCCAGCGAGCAGGCGGCGATGTTCAGGCGCCCCCCGTCCAGACCGGCCATGGCGTATTTGAAGCCCGCGCCTTCCTCGCCCACCAGATTGGCGACCGGCACCCGGCAGTCGTCAAAGCTGACCACGGCGGTCGGCTGGGCGTTCCAGCCCATCTTCTTCTCATTGGCGCCGAACGACAGGCCGGGCGTGCCCGCCTCGACCACCAGGGTCGAGATGCCCTTCGGCCCCTCCCCGCCCGTGCGGACCATGACGACATAGACGTCGGACGTTCCGGCGCCCGAGATGAAGGCCTTGGAGCCGTTCAGCACATAGTGGTCGCCGTCGCGCACCGCCGTCGTCCGCAGCGCCGCCGCGTCCGAGCCCGAGCCCGGCTCGGTCAGGCAGTAGCTGGCGATCTTCTCCATCCCGACCAGCGACGGCACCAAGCGCGCCCGCAGTTCGCCGGAACCGAAGCTGTCGATCATCCACGTCGCCATGTTGTGGATCGAGATGAAGGCCGCCGTCGCCACATCGCCGCGCGACAGTTCTTCAAAAATCAGCGCCGCCTCGACCCGGCCCAGACCCATGCCGCCATGTTCCTCGCCCGTATAGATGCCGGCGAAGCCCATCTCTGCGGCGGCCTTCAGCACGTCGACAGGGAAATGCTTGTCCTCGTCCCAGCGGGCCGAGTGCGGGGCCAGCTCGGCCTCGGCGAAGGCGCGGGCCGCGTCCTGAATGGCGCGTTGATCGTCGGTGAGGGCGAAGTCCATGAAAGCTCCCGCATTACAGCCTGCCCTCTGACGGGGCGTTCGGGGCGCTTCTAGCGGCTGGCTGCGCGCGCGTCACCCTTACCCTCTCGTCATCCTCCGACGTAGCGTAGCGAAGATCGGGGGACCCAGCGGCGCCCGTCAGGGCGAAAGACCCATGCACAGCGCTTGCAGCTAGATCGCCTTCGGCGCCGCTGGGTCCCCCGGTCGCGCCGCTTCGCGGCTTGCCGGAGGATGACGAAAGAAGAGGGGCCACCTTTTGCCTCTCCCCACGCTTTGTTTTAAGCCCCGCCCATGACCATGCCCTTCCAGCCCGCCGCCTTCCCCTACGCCCGCCCGCGTCGCCTGCGTTCGCAGCCCTGGGTGCGCCGTCTGGTCGCCGAAACGACCCTGACGCCGGCCGACCTGATCTGGCCGCTGATCGTCCACGACGGCCCGGAAGACCGTCAGCCGGTCGCCTCCATGCCGGGCGTCTTCCGCCTGTCGCCCAAGGAAGCCGCCAAGGCCGCCGTCGAGGCGCGCGACCTCGGCATCCCGATGGTCGCCCTGTTCCCGAACGTGAACGACGGCCTGAAGGACAATGTGGGCGCCGCCGCCACCGACCCGGACGGCCTGATCCCCGACTGCATCCGCGCCATCAAAGACGCCGCGCCCGAGATCGGCGTCATGACCGACGTGGCGCTGGACTGCTACACCGACCACGGCCACGACGGCGTTCTGGAGAACGGCCGCATCGTCAACGACCCGACGCTGGAGCGGCTGGCCGAACAGGCCTTCATCCACGCCCACGCCGGCGCCGACGCCGTGGCGCCGTCCGACATGATGGACGGCCGCGTCCAGGCCATCCGCGAGGCGCTGGAGGCCAATGGCCTGAGCGACACCCTGATCATCAGCTATGCGGCCAAATACGCCTCGGCCTTCTACGGTCCCTATCGCGACGCGGTCGGCTCGTCCAAGTCGCTGACCGGCGACAAGAAGACCTATCAGATGGACTTCGCCAACGCCGAGGAGGCCCTGCGCGAAGTGGCGATGGACCTGTCGGAAGGGGCCGACGCCCTGATCGTCAAGCCGGGCCTGCCCTATCTGGATATCGTCCGGCTGGTGTCGCAGACGTTCAAGGTGCCGACCTTCGCCTATCAGGTGTCCGGCGAGTACGCGATGATGCAGGCCGCCTTCGCCAACGGCTGGCTGGACCCGGACCGCGCCATCCTGGAAAGCCTGCACGCCTTCAAGCGCGCGGGAGCGTCCGGCGTCATCAGCTACTTCGCGCCGCAGGCCGCGCGGATGATGGGAAGCTGAGCTTCTCCTCCCCACTTTGTGGGGAGGTGGATCGGCGGCGCAGCCGACGAGACGGAGGGGCCGCTTGGTTCCGCTGTGGTTAAGCCCCTCCACCGCTACGCGGTCCCCCTCCCCATTTCATGGGGAGGAAAAAAGCGGGATCACGCCGTCGGATCGACCGCCTTGCCGTACTTGCCTCGGAAATAGGTCAGAGCATCCCCCGGCCGCGTATCGAACGCCTCGACCCGGCCTACAATGACCAAGTGGTCGCCCATGACGATGCGGTCGTGGGTCCGGCAGGTCAGACGCGTCACGGCGTTCCGCAGGCGCGGCGGCTCCGGGTCGTCCACCGCGAACTCATCGTCTGACAGGCGGCACGCGCCCCAGGCGAAGCGGTCGGACATGGCCTTGTCCTCGACGGGCAGCATATGGACGGCGAACCGCTCCGCGCCGGCGAAGGCGTCGTGGCGGTCGGATTTGACGTCCATGCACCACAGCACCAGCGGCGGGTCCAGCGACACAGAGGTGAAGCTGTTCACCGTGATCCCCAACGGCCCGTCGCCCGTATGGGCCGTCACCACGCACACGCCCGTCGCAAACCCGCCCAGCGCCCGGCGATAGGCGCGAGGATCGAAATCAGCGGTAGGAGAAGCGGACGCATTGGTCATGGCCATCAGCTAGGCCGTGAAGTCCGCATCGGCAAGGGCGCGGCGGGCCGCCGCAGCTCGCCGCAACCGCTTCTTAAGCCCCGTATGGGATGTAAGGCGAACGAACACGGTTAAGACGGACCCGCCCCCATGGCGCTGAACGATCGCCCGATCCTGATCAAGAAGGTGAAAAAGGTTTCCGGCGGCGGGCACCACGGCGGCGCGTGGAAGGTGGCCTATGCCGACTTCGTCACCGCCATGATGGCCTTCTTCCTGCTGATGTGGCTAATCAACACGACCGACCCGGAACAGAAACGCGGCATCGCCGAATACTTCGCCCCGGCCAGCGTATCCGCCTCCACTTCGGGCTCGGGCGGTATTCTGGGCGGCACGTCGCTGGGCGATTCCGAAGGGGCCAAGGGCGCCGGCTCCAACGCCGTGATTGAACAACTGGCCCCGGCCGCGCCCGACGCCCCCCAGGACGCTGGCCAGAACTCCAACCTGGCCTCGGCCAGCGAAGCCGCCCTGCGCGCCGAGATCGCCCGGCGCGAGGCCGCCGACTTCGCCAGCGCCGCCGAATCCCTGCGCCAGGCCATGCAATCCATGCCGGAACTGGCCGAGCTGTCGAAACAGCTGATCATCGATCAGACGCCCGAAGGCCTGCGCATCCAGCTGGTCGATCAGGAAGGCCGCTCGATGTTCGAGAACGGCTCGGCCCGCCCCAACCCGCGCGCCCAGTTGCTGCTGCGCGCGGTGGCCAAGGTCATCAACCAACTGCCCAACCGCATCTCCATCACCGGCCACACCAGCGCCGTCGCCGGCTCCAGCCGCGCCAGCAGCCCCGGCGACTGGCCCCTGTCCTCGGCCCGCGCCGACGCCTCGCGCCTGACCCTGCAAAGCGCGGGCGTGAACGCCGACCGCGTCTATTCCGTCGCGGGCAAGGCGGGGTCCGATCCCCTTTATCCCGACGACCCGTCGCTGGCGGGCAACCGCCGCATCGCCATAGTCCTGCTGCGCGAAGCGCCGGTCCTGCCCATGGACACCAGCCTGTGACAAAGCGCGGCGAGACGCCCGCCGCGCGAAGAAGGCTTGCGAAATCGGCTGGTTGCGCGCCAAATCAGGACATGAGCCGCGCGTACCCATCCAGCCCCTATGCGGGCGCTGACACCGTCACGGAGCGACAGCCGTGACCCAGCACTTCTTCTCGCGCCAGCTCCGCTTCTTCATGACGGCCAGCGCCCCTTGCCCTTACCTGCCTGGCAAGTTCGAGCGCAAAGTCTTCGCCAACCTGCCGTTCAGCGACGGGGCGGACGTCAACGACGCCCTGACCCAGGCCGGCTTCCGTCGCAGCCAGAACATCGCCTATCGCCCCGCCTGCGAGGCCTGTGCGGCGTGCGTTTCGGTGCGGATTCCGGTGGCGGATTTCGAACCCTCTCGCTCGCGCCGCCGCATCCTGGCCCGCAACGCGGACCTGTCGCGCGGTCTGGTCGAAGCCGAGGCGACAATGGAACAGTTCGACCTGCTGCAACGCTATCTGAACGCCCGCCACCCCGGCGGGGGGATGAGCGACATGGGCTGGTCCGACTATGTTTCCATGGTCGAGGACACGGCCGTTCGCACCCATCTGATCGAATACCGCCTGCCCAGCGAAGACGACGGCCCCGGCCGTCTGGTCGGCGTCTGCCTGACCGACCTGCTGCATGACGGGCTGTCCATGGTCTACAGCTTCTTCGACCCGGATCTGGAGCGCCGCAGCCTGGGCCGCTTCGCCATTCTGGATCACCTGCAGCAGGCCGAGACGGTGGAACTCCCCTACGTCTACCTCGGCTACTGGGTCCAGGGCTCGCCCAAGATGGACTACAAGGCCGAGTTCCGCCCGCTAGAGGCGCTGCGCCCCTGGGGCTGGGAGCGGTTTTAAAGCCGCACCTTCCTTCTCCCCTTGTGGGAGAAGGAAAACCTACGTCGTCGGCACCGCCGTGCCTCTGGCTTGGGATGCCTCGCCGCCCCACGGCCCATCATCGCGGCCGCCAGCGAACTGCACCAGCGCCGCGATGCGTTTCTCAATCGGCGGGTGCGTGGCGAACAGGCCCGAGAACCCCGTCTTCTCGGCCGTATTGTCCAGGAACATGCCGCGCAGTTCGTCCGGCGCCTCGATCTTGGACTGACCCGACACCTTCCTCAGCGCCGAGATCATCGCATCCGGGTTCTTGGTCAGCTCCACAGCCCCCGCATCCGCCACATACTCCCGCGTCCGCGACAGGGTCATGCGGATGACGGCGGCCAGACCAAAGCCGATCACCCCGATGGCCAGGCCGATCAGGATCAGCGGCATGGCGTTCTTGTTGTCCCGCCCGCGCCCGCCGCGCATGTAGAACAGGCTGCGGAACACCAGTTCGGCGATCACGCTGATGATGCCGGCGAAGATCGAGGCGATCACCATGGTCCGCACGTCCTTGTTGATGACGTGCGTCAGCTCGTGCGCCAGGACGCATTCCATCTCGTCCCGGCTCAGGGTTTGCATCAGGCCGCGCGTGACGGTGACGCTATAGTTCCCCTCATGCAGGCCCGACGCATAGGCGTTCAGCGACGGGCTCTCGATGATGCGCAGGGCGGGCGTCTTCATCCCGCGCGAGATCGCCAGATTCTCCAGCAGGTTATAGAGTGCCGGCTCGACCCGACGCTCGACCTTGCGCGCCCCGGTCATGACGTCGATCATCATCTGGTTGCCGAAATAGGCGATGACGAACCAGATCGCCGCGGCGATGGCGGCGAAGGGCACCGTCCAGCCCAGCATGGAGGCCGCCAGCGCCAGGTCCTGACCCAGGTCCCCGCCCGAGTTGGGCAGCAGGCCGAACCCCATCATCAGCACCTGAACGCCGAACAATATGCCGACCAGCAGCACCGGGAACCCGGCCAGCAGGATCGCTGACCGGGCGTTGTTCTGCCAGATGTGGGTCTTGAGGCCGACGGCCTGACCGAAAACCGCCATTGGGGCTTAGAACTGCACCGTCGGCGGCGCGGCGTTCAGACCGGCGCGCTCGCTCTCGCCCACGTCGAAGAAAGGCTTGTCGGCGCCGAAGCCGAACATCCCGGCGAACAGAACGGTCGGAAACTGGCGGCGCACGGCGTTGAACTCGCTGACCGCATTGTTGAAGAAGCGGCGCGCGGCGGCCAGCTTATTCTCGATGTCCGACAGGTCCATCTGCAGCTGCTGGAAGTTGGCGTTGGCCTTCAGGTCCGGATAGGCCTCGGAAACGGCGAACAGGCGACCCAGCGTCGCCGTCAGCATGTTCTCGGCCTGCACCTTTTCATCGACGGTGCGCGCCCCCGCAGCGGCGGCGCGCGCCTGGGTGACGGCGTCCAGGGTGCCGCGCTCATGCGTGGCGTAGCCCTTCACCGTCTCCACCAGATTGGGGATCAGGTCCTGACGCTGCTTCAGCTGCACGTCGATATCGGCGAACGACTGGTTCGCCGTCTGATCCAGCTTCACCAGCCGGTTGTAGGCGCCGACCACGACGAACAGCAGAATCGCGACGATGACGCCGATGATGATCAGGGTGATCATTGAGCCTCCTCCGAAAGATGGGCGGAGTATGGGGTGCGAATCCCGCCCCAACCAATGAATTCGCCGTCACCTCTCCTCCCCATGCAATGGGGAGGTGGCGCGGAGCCGAAGGCGACGTGACGGAGGGGCGTCTTGGTTTCGCGGTGGTCAGGCCCCTCCACCGCTTCGCGGTCCCCCTCCCCACAAAGTGGGAAGGAAAGACGCGCACCAACCTTCTCCCTCCCCGTCCCGGGGAGGGTGGCTGAGCCCGAAAGGGGGAAGCCGGGTGGGGACGGCAAGGCTATTCAAGCGCACCCTGATCACCAAGCCCTCCCCACCCGGTCGCTGCGCGACCCCCCTCCCCGGGACGGGGAGGGAGACAGGGATCAGCGGAATTTCCTCAGGCCGCGCGGACCCTGCCGCCCGGCCCCGGCGCGCTTGCCCAGCCAGTCCTTCCAGTCCGGCCAGTTGCGGCGGCGGCCGCCGCCATCGACCCATTCCGGTCCCTGCTCGGCGTTGAACACCGTCACATCGGCCAGGCCGCCCTGCTTGTAGTTCTGCAGCTTCACGCCCTTGCCCCGGCCCATTTCGGGCAGTTCGGCCAGGGTGAAGACCAGCGTCTTGATGTTCTCGCCGATGACGGCGACGTGGTCGGCCTGGGGGTTCGAAGGCACGCGCAGCATGGCCAACATCTCGCCGTTCAGCACCTGCTTGCCGCCGCGCTTCTGCGCCAGAAGGTCGTTCTCGGGGGCCACGAAGCCGTAGCCGGCCTTCGACGCGATCAGCAGCTTGGCGTCCGGCTCATGCGCCACGACGTTAATGATGTCGGCCTTCTCGTCCAGGTCGATCATCAGGCGCAACGGCTCGCCGTGGCCGCGCCCGGAGGCCAGCTTGTCGGCGCCGATGGTGAAGATGCGCCCGTCCGAGGCCCCCACCAACAGCTTGTCCGTCGTGAAGGCGGGGATCAGGAAGCCCAGCTTGTCGCCTTCCTTGAACTTCAGCTCGGAGGGATCGTCGACCTTGCCCTTGGCGGCGCGGATCCAGCCGCGATCCGACAGGATGACGGTGATGGCTTCGCGCGGGATGAAGGCTTCCGGCGCAACGAAGGCCGAGGCGTCGACCGCCTCTCCGATCACGGTGCGGCGCGGCGAGATCAAGGCCTTGCGCACGGCCTCAAGCTCCTTGCCGATCGCCTTCCACTGTTTCGCCTCGGAGGACGTCAGCGCCTGCAACGCTGCAAGTTCTTCCGACAGCTCCTTGAATTCCTTCTCGATCGTCATCTCTTCGAGGCGGGCCAACTGGCGCAGGCGGGTGTCGAGGATGAAGTCGGCCTGAAGCTCGCTCAGCCCGAAGGTCGCGATCAGGGCCGCCTTGGGCTGCTCTTCCTCGCGGACGATGCGGATGACCTCGTCCAGGTTCAGGAAGACGATGCGCAGGCCTTCCAACAGGTGCAGGCGCTTCTCGACGCGGGCGATGCGCCACTGGCTGCGGCGGTTCAGGACCACCCGGCGGTGATCCAGGAAGGCCCGCAGGCATTCCTTCAGCCCCATGACGCGCGGCGTGCCGGTGGCATCCAGGACGTTCATATTGATGGGGAAGCGCACCTCAAGATCGGACAGCTTGAACAGGCTTTCCATCAGCATTTCAGGCTCGATGGTGCGGTTCTTCGGTTCGAGGATGAGGCGGATGTCTTCGGCCGACTCGTCGCGCACATCGCCCAGCAAGGGCGCCTTCTTGTTCTCGATCAGATCCGCCAGAGCCTCGATCAGGCGCGACTTCTGCACCTGGTACGGCATCTCGGTGACGACGATCTGATAGGCGCCGCGATCGAGCTTTTCCTCGACCCATTTGGCGCGCAGGCGCACCCCCCCACGACCCGTCTCATAGGCGTCCAGAATGGCCGCCTGGCTCTCCACCGAGACGCCGCCGGTCGGGAAGTCCGGTCCCGGCACGATCTGCATCAGGTCGACCGTCGTCGCGTCCGGCCGCTCCAGCAGCAACTGGCAGGCGTCGATCAGTTCGCCGACGTTGTGCGGCGGGATCGAGGTCGCCATGCCCACGGCGATGCCCGACGAGCCGTTGGCCAGCAGGTTGGGGAAGCCCGCCGGCAAGACCACCGGCTCCTCGTCCTGATCGTCATAGGTGGGGCGGAAGTCGACGGCGTCCTGATCGATGCCGTCCAGCAGCAGGACGGCGGCGGGCGTCAGCTTGCACTCGGTGTAGCGCATGGCGGCCGCGCTATCGCCGTCGATGTTGCCGAAGTTCCCCTGCCCGTCCACCAGCGGATAGCGCTGGGCGAAGTCCTGAGCCAGGCGCACCAGCGCCTCATAGATCGAGGCGTCGCCGTGCGGGTGATAGCCGCCCATGACCTCGCCGACGACCTTGGCGCATTTGCGCGCCGCCGCCTGGGGGTTCAGCCGCATCTGGTGCATGGCGTACATGATGCGCCGGTGCACCGGCTTGAAGCCGTCGCGCACGTCGGGCAACGCCCGGTTGGTGATGGTCGACAGGGCGTAGGCCAGATAGCGGCGCGACAGCGCCTCGCCCATCGGTTCTTCGACGATGCGGCCGCCGTCGGGCGTCGGGGTGTGGATGGTCATATGACTTCGAATCAATGATCGGACGAGGAAAGTCTAGCGCAGCGGAGGCCTGACGCCGGGATTGTCCGCGCCTAACTGTGCAGAAACGCGCGAAGGGGCTTTGACGCGGGCAGGCGCTACAGCCGCCCCGCCTCGCCCAGCTTGTCGATCATCCAGACCCGCGCGGGCGGCAGCGGGCGGTTCAGGGCGTGGAAGACGAACTGCTCGAGGAAATGCCCGGTCAGCTCCAGCCCCGCCTTCACGTCGCCCGCGCCCAGCCCCGCCTGCGCGCCCAGCATGAAGGGCGGCAGGACCAGCAGCTTGTCGGCGTAGGGCGCGCCCGCCTCGCGGCTGACGGCGCGGCCGGTGCGGGGGCTGACCCAGACCAGATCGTCCATCGACCCTGTGGAGGCGCACCGCGACAGGTCGAGCCCAAACCCCAGGTCCTCCAGCAGCCCCGCCTCGAACCGCACGAAGATGGCGGGCCAGACCTCGGGCACCGCGAAGGCCGTCATCAGCGCCTCGAAAGCATAGAAGGCGCCGGGATGCGGCTCTCGCTCCGGCAGGGCGCCCTGCGCCACCGCAGCGGCGGCGCTGAGGCCGGTCAGGGCCAGCGGGTCGTCGAACAGGGCGGCCGGCCCCTCGCCCACGGGCTCCAGCCGCGCCGAACCCAGTTGATCCGATGTTCGCGACCTCAGGTCCGCCACAACCCTGGCGCCCGGCTGAAGGAAGGGCCGCATCTTGCGCGAGGCCCCGCCTGCGACATAGGCGGCACGGCGGCCATGCCGCTCGGTCAGCAGATCGACCACCGCCCCCGTATCGCCATGCGCCCGCGCCGACAGCACGAAGGCGTCGTCCTGAACCTCCATCAGTCGGCCTTGATGGCGTCGACGACGGCGCGCGCCCGGTCGTTCGGCACGGCGAAGCTGAGGACGTACTGCTCGATCTTCCAGCCGTCGTCGGTCAGACGCAGCACGCCCGAGCCGCGCGTGGTTCCATAAGCGTCGTTGTCCAGCACCTCGTCGAACCAGGCGACGCAGCGGCAATCGATCGGTGCGATGGTCACGGTTCGCGCCGTTGGGCGATAGGTCCAGCCACGCCCTTGCGAGAAGTAGGGCATGGCGTAGGCGCGGAACTCCGACAAGCTCCAGCGCTCAGCCGCATCCGTGCCGATGAAGCGCGCGTCCGGCGTGAAGGTCGCGAAGTAGGCCTCGCCGTCCGCGACGGAGGCGGCGGCGTGCATAGCGTCCAGCGTACGCTCGACTAGCGCGGTCTCGGCAGGCGCGGCGGACAGTTGAAGCATCATCAGGGCGGCGGTGATCATGGCTTTGTTCTAGTCCTGTTCCGTCCGTGGGGGAAGCACGGCCCGCCTCGTCGCATTCCTGATCCGTCCCCGCCTGCTGACGCCTTTGTGATCACAGACTGTTACGACCAAAGCCGTATTGGAATCAGGGTGATGCGGCGCCTATGTCCGCTTCGTTTTCCGAGCCCTTCCCGGCTCCAGTCGTCAGGTTTGCGATGTCCCGCGTCCGTAACGCCGCCCTCAAGTCGAAGATCATGTCCGCGCAGGACGCCGCCGCCCTGATCCCGGCGAACTCGACCGTGGGCATGAGCGGTTTTACCGGCTCGGGCTATCCCAAGGTCGTGCCAATGGCCCTGGCCGAGCGGATCGAGGCCGAGCACGCGGCCGGCAATCCGTTCCGGCTCAAGGTCTGGACCGGCGCCTCGACCGGGCCTGAGTTGGACGGCGCCCTGGCCAAGGCGGACGGCATCGAGTTCCGCCTGCCCTATAACTCTGACCCCATCGCCCGCGAGAAGATCAACAAGGGCGAGATGGAATACCTCGACATGCACCTGTCGCAGGTGGCCCCGGTGGCCTGGCAGGGCTTTCTCGGCCCGCTGGAGACGGCGGTGGTCGAGGTGTCGGGCATCCGAGAAGACGGGGCCCTGATCCCCTCGTCGTCCATCGGCAACAACAAGACCTGGCTGGACCGCGCCGACCGCATCATCCTTGAGGTCAACAGCTGGCAGAATGCGGCGCTGGAAGGGATGCACGACATCTACTACGGCACCGCCCTGCCGCCGAACCGGGTGCCGATCCCTCTGACCAAGCCGACCGATCTGATCGGCGAGACCGTCTTCCGCGTCGATCCGTCCAAGATCGCCGCCATCGTCGAGACGGACAGCCCCGACCGCAACCTGCCCTTCGCGGCGCCGGACGCCAGCGCCACGGCCATCGCCGGCCACCTGATCGAGTTCCTGCAGCATGAGGTGAAGCTGGGCCGCCTGCCCGCCCATCTGCTGCCGCTGCAATCGGGCGTCGGCAATGTCGCCAACGCCGTGCTGGCCGGCCTTCAGCACAGCCCGTTCGAGAACCTGACCGCCTATACCGAGGTGCTGCAGGACGGGATGCTGGACCTGCTGGACTCAGGCAAGCTGACCGTCGCCTCGGCCACCGCCTTCTCGCTCAGCCCCGAGGCCGCCGCCGATCTGAACAGCCGCATGGAGCAGTTCCGCGGCAAGATCATCCTGCGCCCGCAGGAAATCTCGAACCACCCGGAGATCATCCGCCGCCTGGGCTGCATCGCCATGAACGGCCTGATCGAGGCCGACATCTACGGCAACGTCAACTCGACCCACGTCATGGGCTCGCGCATCCAGAACGGCATCGGCGGCTCGGGGGACTTCGCGCGCAACGCCTACATCTCCTGCTTCGTCACGCCGTCGACGGCCAAGGGCGGCAAGATTTCCGCTATCGTCCCCATGGCCAGCCACGTCGACCACATCACCCAGGACGTGCAGGTCATCGTCACCGAACAGGGACTGGCCGACCTGCGCGGCCTGTCGCCCAAGCAGCGCGCGAAGGTCATCATCGCCAACTGCGCCCACCCCAACTATCGCGACGCGCTGGCCGACTACTACGCCCGCGCGATGAAGGGGTCGTACGGCCTGCAGTCGCCGCACCTGCTGACCGAGGCGCTGTCGTGGCACCAGCGCTATATCGAAACGGGGTCGATGAAGCCGTGACCGCCTCTCCTCCCCACTCCGTGGGGAGGGGGACCGGGTAGCGGTGGAGGGGCTTAATCACGTCGCAACCAAGCGGCCCCTCCGTCTCGGCGGCTATGGCCGCCGATCCACCTCCCCATGAAATGGGGAGGTGAAACCCGCGCCTCAGCGGCTCAGCGCGGCCGGGACCGGACGACCGAGGGCCTCGGCCATCGCCTGCTGATTGATCAGCAGCACCAGATCGCGCAGGTGGTAGTTGTTGGACAGCACCACCACCGTCACCTGCTCATCCGGCTGATAGGACACCAGGTTGCGGAAACCCGCCCAGCTGCCGGTGTGATAGATCTGGCGATCGCTGAACGGCGCCGAGGTCCGTTCGCCCAGGGCGCTGACATAGAGGCCATAGCCATAGGCCCGGTGCGGTCCGCGCCGCTCAGGCATGTCGTCGGGCGCGTGGTCCGCGATCAGGTCGGCATAGGCCTTACGGCTCAGCACATGGCCCTGATGCAGGCCGCGGTTCCAGGCCAGCATGTCGTCCAGCGTCGAATACAGCGCCCCTGCCCCCGCCACGATGCTGACGTTGGCGATCGGCTGCGGCGTCAGCCCGGCCGGGAACAGGCCGTAGCCCATGGCCAGGCCCTGAGCATCGTCGTGCACGTCAGAGCCGGTGTCCTTCATGCCCAGAGGCCGGAGGATGGACTGCTCCAGATAGTCTTCGAACGTCTGGCCGCTGGCCTTGGCCACGATTACGGCGGCCAGATTGAAGGCGGCGTTGTTGTAGCGGACCTTGGTCCCCGGCTCGAACTGCAGGCCATAGCGGGCCGACGCCTCGGTCAGCTCCTGCGGCGTGCGATGGGTGACGCGAATGCGCCCCCATTCGGCCTGAGCCATCAGGTCCGGAATGCCCGAGGTGTGCGACAGCAGGTGATGGATGCGCAGCGGCGCCCATGCGGCGGGGCACGGCTCAATCCATTTGCAGACGGGATCGTCAACCGACAGCTTGCCCTCGTCCTGAAGCTTCAGGACAGCGACGGCCGTGAACTGCTTGGACACCGAGGCCAAACGGAAACGGGTGTCCAGAGCGAACGGCGTGTCCTGCTCATAGTTCGCCTTGCCGTAGACCTGGCGGAACAGCACCTGATCGCCCTTGGACACCAGCACGGCGCCGGTGAACTGCTTGGCCGCAGCCAGGCGATCCAGCCGTTCCTTCAACTGCGGCAGGGCCTCGACCACCTCGACCGGCGGGCGCTTCGGCGCAGCCGGTTGGTTGACGACCGCCGCCTGGGTCTCAGGCGCAACGGCGTTGAGGAACCACGCGCCCGCCCCGGCCGATATCAGGCCGGCCGCGACGAGCGAGCCGAGAAACCAGGGCCTGCCGCCCGCGGTCTTGGGAACGATGAACACGAGACTAGACGTCAAACTCCAGGCCGAACTGGGCGTACAATGCCTTTGAGTCTTGCCATTTAGGATCGACTTTGACGGTCAAAAATAGGTGAACGGGCCGATCCAGGATCTCGATCAGCTCCTCGCGCGCCTTCTGACCGATCCATTTCAGGGTCTGTCCGCCCTTGCCGAGCACGATCGGGCGCTGGCTTTCCCGCTCGACATAGATGGTCTGTTCGATCCGGGCCGAACCGTCGGCGCGGTCCTCGAAGCTGGTCGTCTCGACCGCCGCCGAATAGGGCAGTTCTTCGTGGACGCGCAGATAGACCTTCTCGCGCGTGATCTCGGCGGCCAGCACGCGCAGCGGCACGTCCGCCGACTGGTCTTCGGGATAGAGCCACGGCCCCTCGGGCATGGCCATCGCCAGCCGCGTCATCAGATCGTCGACGCCGTCGCCGCTAAGGGCCGAGATCATGAAGACCTCGGAATAGACGCCCGTCTCGAACAGGCGCTGCGACAGGGCCAGCAGCGTATCGCGGCGCATCCCGTCGATCTTGTTCAGCGCCAGAATGACCTTGGTGTCCGTCGCCTGCAGGTTGGCGATGATGGTCTCTGTGTCCTCGGCCGAGCGACGGTCAGCAGGCGTGCCTTCACGTCCTTCCGCGTCGATATGCGACTGGGCGTCGATCAGGTGCACGACCACATCGGCGTCCTGCGCTCCGCCCCAGGCCGAGGCGACCATGGCGCGATCCAGACGGCGGCGCGGCGTGAAGATGCCGGGCGTGTCCACCAGCACGATCTGGGCGTCGCCCTTGATGGCGATGCCGCGCACAGGAAAGCGCGTGGTCTGGACCTTCTGGGTGACGATCGAGACCTTGGAGCCCGTCAACCGGTTCACCAGCGTCGATTTGCCCGCATTGGGCGCGCCGATGATGGCGGCGAAGCCCGCGCGCTGGTTGCTGATCTCGGTGGTTTCGGGGGTCTCGGTCAAATCACGCCTTCACGTTTCAAAAGAGCGACGGCGGCGGCCTTTTCCGCCTCCTGTCGCGAACGCCCTTGAGCTCGGGCGGGTTCATATCCTGTCACCGTCGCCTCGACCGTAAAGGTCGGCGCGTGGTCCGAACCGGTGCGCTGGACCACCGCATAGGTCGGCAGCGGACGGCCTTGGCCTTGCGCCCATTCCTGCAGGGCGGACTTAGGATTGGTGATGGCCGGCGCCGGGGGCGCAGCCAGTTCCTCGGCCCAGGCGCGCTCGAACACGGCCTGCGCCGCGATCAGGCCGCCGTCGCGATAGACGGCCGCCAGGATCGCTTCAACAGCATCGGCGATGACTCCGGCCTTTCTGCGGCCGCCGGTCTTGGTCTCGCCGGGCGACAGGCGCAGGGCGTCGCCGACGCCTAGTCGCTCGCCCACGCGGGCGCAGGCGGTCTTGTCCACCAGAGCGTGCAGACGGGCGGACAACTGCCCCTCGTCCGCCGCCGGAAACTCGTGCACCAGCCGGTCCGCGACCAGCAGGCCCAGCACCCGGTCGCCCAGGAATTCCAGACGCTCATTGTCGGCCGGAACCTGCGGCCCCGCGCCCTCGCCCACGCTGGAGTGGGTCAAGGCGCGTTCCAGAAGCTCAGGCTCGGCGAAAGCATGGCCAAGCCGACGACGCAGAGCCGCCACGGCCTCGGCGCGCACATTCGTGCGTCCGCCCGCCATCAGTCGAGGATCTTGAAGAACCGGCTGAAGCGCACGTTGGCGAACCAGCTGACCGGGTTGAACAACGAGGCGCCCGGCGTCCACGAGAACATGATGATCTCGGCCTTGCCGACCAGATTCTCGGCCGGAACCATGCCCACGCCCGACGACATCTCGACGCGGCTGTCGATCGAGTTGTCGCGGTTGTCGCCCATCATGAAGTAGTGGCCGGCCGGGACCTCATACAGCGGCGTGTCGTCCAGTTCGTTGCCGGGGCCGAAGTCCTGGGTCATGAAGCTCTTGCCGCCGGGCAGGGTCTCGCGGACCTGGGTCACGGCGCGCGGGCCGAACATGTCCGCCATCTCGGCGCGGGTGACCACCACGTCCTGCACCGGCGCGCCGTTGATGTAGAGCTTGTTGGCGATCATCTGCACCTTGTCGCCCGGCAGGCCGATCACGCGCTTGATGTAGTCGGTCTTGTTGTCGCGCGGCAGCTTGAACACGGCGATGTCGCCGCGCGCGGGCTCGCGTCCCAGGATGCGGCCGTTGAACACCGGCGGGCTGAACGGGATCGAATGCTTGGAATAGCCGTACGACCACTTCGACACGACGATGTAGTCGCCTTCGTACAGGTTCGGCTCCATCGAGGCCGACGGGATGGTGAAGGGCTGGAACAGCAGCACCCGCAGCACCAGCGCGATCAGCAGGGCGAAAACGACGGTCTTGATGATCTCGACCGTTTCGTTGCTCGCGGACTTTTCTTTCTTCACTCGCTTGGCCTTCCTGGAGCGCCGAGGCGCATAGATCGGGGTCTCGCTATCGAGAGCCTCGGGGTCGTCCCCGATGTCGAATGGCGCGTCGCCGTCATCGCTCCAGATCGGCCGTTGTTCAGCCGGATGAAGAGCTGGGTTGGCCGCTCCGCCGTTCGCCTTGGGGTCGTCGCTCATCGTCTGCTCGAATCCCCCGCCGAACGCGGGGTTTGAAGGTCGAGGCGTAGTCTCTGAAACGGCCGCGAGCAAGACTTTGGATGATGAAGGAACCGCAACCTTCGCGGCGGCGTCAGGCCTTGGGCAGGGCCTCGATCACCACGAAGGCGAGCGCATAGGGATGCTCGTCGCTGAGCGTCAGATGGATGCGCGCCTCATGACCCGGCGGCGTCAGACGGGCCAGGTGCTCGGCCGCGTGGCCGGTCAGGGCCAAGGTCGGCTGGCCGGACGGCAGATTCACCACCCCCATGTCGCGCCAGTAGACGTCAGAGCGCATCCCCGTGCCCAGCGCCTTGGCGCAGGCTTCCTTGGCGGCGAACCGCTTGGCGTAGCTCCACGCCGGGTCGGCCTTGCGGTCCGAGCGGGTGCGCTCCAGCTCGGTGAAGACCCGCTGTTTGAAACGGTCGCCGAAACGGTCCAGCGAGGCCTGAATGCGCCGAATGTCCGACAGATCGGCGCCGACGCCGATAATCACGACCCGGCCCCGAAAATCGCCTCGTCCATCGCCGCCCGCATCCGGCGGATGGCGGCGTCCAGCCCGACGAAGACCGCCTCCCCGATCAGGAAGTGGCCGATGTTCAGCTCGACGATCTCGGGAATGGCCAGGATCGACCCCGCCGTGGCGTAGTTCAGACCGTGGCCCGCATGGACCTCCAGCCCCAGAATATCCGCCTGAGCGGCGGCGGCGGCCAGGCGCTCGAACTCGGCTTCACGCTCGGCCGGATCGCCCAGCAGACAATAGCGGCCGGTGTGGAACTCGACCACCTGGGCGCCGACGGCGGCGGCGGCCTCGACCTGATCCTCGGACGGTTCGATGAACAGGCTGACGCGGATGCCGGCGTCCGACAGGGCCTTCACCACCGGGGCGATGCGGGCCTCATGACCGGCGACGGCCAGGCCGCCCTCGGTCGTCACTTCCTCGCGGCGTTCAGGCACCAGACAGGCGGCGTGCGGCGTGTGGCGCAGGGCGATGGCCAGCATCTCCTCCGTCACAGCCATCTCGAAGTTCAGCGGCTTGTCCGCGCGGCGGCACAGGGCCGTCAGCACGTCGATGTCGGCGTCGGTGATGTGACGGCGATCCTCGCGCAGATGGGCGGTGATGCCGTCGGCCCCGGCCGCCAGCGCCGCCTCGGCCGCGCGGGCCGGATCAGGATGAGCGCCCCCGCGCGCGTTACGAACCGTGGCGACGTGGTCGATATTGACGCCCAGACGAACCCGCTGACGCTTCATCCCGTTCTCTCTTCTCTACTTTGACCGTCTCTTTTATTTGGAAAGGCGGCGGCTGCCCGGGTCCTCGACCGGTAGGGCGGCCAGTTCCGGCGGCAGGGCGTCGGCCGGATAGGCAGGCACTTCCATCGAAGCCAGGGCGATCAGCGGCACGCCCACATCGACCTTCCCGCCCGAACGGTCGACGATGCAGGCGGCGGCGACGACTTCGCCGCCCGCCTTCTGGATCGCGGCGATGCATTCGCGCGAAGAAAGCCCTGTGGTAACGATGTCCTCGACCATTACGACCTTCTCGCCCGGCTCGACCGAGAAGCCGCGACGCAGTTTGAACTCGCCGCCCTCGCGCTCGACGTACATCGAGCGGACGTTGAGGTGCTTGGCGGTCTCATAGCCGGGAATGATGCCGCCCACGGCGGGCGAGATCGCCGCATCGACCGGGCCGACCGTGGCGACGATCTTTTCCGCCAGCGCCTTGCACAGGCGCTCGCAGCGAGCCCCGTCCATGAAGACCAGGTTCTTCTGCAGGAAGACCGGGCTGTGCAGGCCGGACGAGAGGACGAAATGGCCTTCGCGCAGGGCGCCGGCGTCGCGGAATTCGTGGAGGACGTCTTCAGTGTTCATGAACGCCGTCCTTAGACCCTGTGACGACCGCCCTCAACCCGCGCCCTATTTGATCTCGGCGTTGGGCTTCAGCCCGCCTTCCAGCAGCTTGGCCCAAACCGTCTCGGCGTCATCGGCGAAGGCGAACAGGTCCATGTCCGAAGCCTTGACCATGCCGTGCTCGATCAGGGTGTCGAAGTTGACGACCGAGCGCCAGTAAGCCTCGTCGAACAGGACGATGGGGATCGGCGGCGCCTTGCCGGTCTGGCGCAGAGTCAGGATCTCGAACAACTCGTCCAGAGTACCGAAGCCGCCGGGGAAGACCACCAGCGCATTGGCCCGCATGGCCAGGTGCATCTTGCGCATGGCGAAGTAGTGGAACTGGAACGTCAGTTCCGGCGTAGACCACGGATTCGGGAATTGCTCGTGCGGCAGGGTGACGTTGAAGCCGATCGACGGCGCCCCGGCCTCGTGCGCGCCCTGGTTGGCGGCCTGCATGATGCCCGGCCCGCCGCCCGTGGCGATGACGTTGTCGCGCACCTCGCCCGGCTCGCCGCGGAAGGCGCCGCCGCGTTCAGAGGCGATGCGGCCGAACTGGCGGGCCTGTTCGTACCAATAGGCGTGGCGGCCGTCGCCGTTGGCGCCCACGCGGGCGCTGCCGAAGACGACGATGGTCGAGCGCACGCCCCAGGCCTTCAGCGCCTGCTCCGCCTTTTCATACTCCATCAGGAAGCGCACGCCGCGCATCGATTCGCCCAGCAGGAAGTCCTGATCCAGGGCGGCCAGACGATAGGAGGGCGAGGCCACCTGGGCCTCGTTGGCGAGTCTTTGTTGTTCAGGAGACATTTCGACCTTTGAGAAAATGGATGGCGTCGGCGCGGCTCAGCCGCGCGCGCGATCGACCGTATCGACGTAAGGATTGGCCCTCAGCGCCGCAATGATCATGGTGGCGTGGCGGGCGTCCTCGACCTCCACGTCGATGTCGACGTCGTAGAAGTCGTGCTGACGATGGGCCATCGACAGGTTCAGGATGTTGCCGCCCGCCTCGCCGATGATGGAGGCCACCTGTCCCAGCACGCCGCGCGTATTGGTCAGGGTGGCGTGCAGCTTGACCGATCCGACGGCGCTGCGCTCGGCCTGCGGCGTCCATTGCAGGTCCTGCCAGACCGAGTCATCATCGGCGAAATCGGCCAGGGTCTGGCAGTCGATGGTGTGGACCGTCAGCCCCTTGTCCGGCTCAAGGATGCCGACGATGCGGTCGCCCGGAACCGGCGAGCAACACTGGCCGAAATGGATGCTGACGCCGGGCGTCAGCCCGCCGCCGCGCACGAACAGACGCGGCGATTCCTCGCCGATGCGCTTGCGCTCGGGTCCCGCCTTCAACTGACCCTTCAGCGCCGGGAACAGGGTCTCGGCCACGCGCGTCGCGGCCAGTCGGCCGCGACCGATGGCGTCGAACATGTCCTCTTCGGACGGCATGGCGAAGGTCTTCAGCACCTCCGTCAGCTTGACCTCGGCCAGCGACTTGCCCGCCCGCTCCAGCGTCTGCTCCAGCGTCGTCTTGCCCAGACGCACGAACTCTTCACGCTCGGAAGTGCGGATGTGGCGGCGAATGGCCGAGCGGGCCCGGCCCGTGACCGTCAGACTGCGCCAGTCGGTGGGGACTTCCCGCTTGGTCCCGCGAATGATCTCGACCACGTCGCCGTTCTGAAGCGCCGTGCGCATGGGCTTCAGCTCGCCGTTGATCTTGACCCCCACGGCCGTGTCGCCGACTTCGGTGTGGACAGCATAGGCGAAGTCCAGCGGCATCCCGCCGCGCGGCAGGGTGATGAGCGTGCCCTTGGGCGTAAAGACGAAGACCTGATCCAGGTACATTTCGAGCTTGGCGTGCTCGACCCAGTCTTCGCCTCCCTCTCCGTGTTCGATGACCTGAACAAGATGGCGCAGGTTCAGCAGGGGGTCGCGGCCGCCGTCAGCCTCCATCGCTTCGCGGTCGAAGCCATAGGACGAGTTCTTGTAGCGCCAGTGCGCCGCCACCCCGTCCTCGGCCACCCGGTCCATCGCCTCGGTGCGGATCTGCATCTCGATGCGCAGGCCGCCGGGCCCGACCACCGTGGTGTGCAGCGAGCGGTAGTTGTTCGACTTGGGCGTCGAGATGAAGTCCTTGAACCGCTCCGGCACCATCGGCCAGGCGCGGTGGATGACGCCCAGGGCGCGGTAACAGTCGTCCTCGCTCTCCACAATGACGCGGAAGCCGTAGATGTCCGACAGGGACGAAAAGCCGACCGTCTTGCGCTGCAGCTTGCGCCAGATGGAATAGGGCGTCTTTTCCCGTCCCTTGACCCGCGCCTGCACGCCAGCTTCGGCCAGAACGCGCTCGATCTCGGGCGAGACGGCCTCGATGGCGCTGCCGTTCTCAAGCTTCAGGGCCTCCAGACGACGCTGGATGGCGACGCGGGCCGTGGCGTTCAGATGCTCGAACGCCAGTTCCTCCAGCTCGGCGGCGATGGAGTGGATGCCGATAGAACGGCCCAAAGGCGCATAGACTTCCAGCGTTTCGCGGCTGATGCGCTCGCGCTTCTCCGGCTTCACGAAGTGAAGGGTCCGCATGTTGTGCAGACGGTCGGCCAGCTTGACCAGCAGCACCCGCACGTCCTTGGAGATGGCCAGGATGAATTTGCGCAGGTTCTCGGCCTGGCGCGTGTGTTCGGCCTGAAGCTCCAGCCGCGACAGCTTGGTCACGCCCTCGACGAGGATGGCGATCTCCTCGCCGAACATGGCGGCGATGTCGTCGCGGGTGGCGGAGGTGTCCTCCACCACGTCATGCAGCAGGGCGGTGACGATGGTCGCCGTGTCCAGCCGATAATCCGTCAGAATGCCCGCGACCTGGATCGGATGGGCGAAATAGGGATCGCCCGAGGCCCGCAGCTGCGAGCCGTGCATCTTCATCGCATAGACATAGGCGCGGTTCAGCAGCGCCTCGTCGGCGGTCGGGTCATAGGCCTTGACCGCCTCGATCAGTTCGAACTGGCGCATGATCGGTGCGCGCTTGGTATCAGACAATGCAGGGCCTTCAGACGACTTCGGCGCCGCCTCGGGAAGAGACGACGCCGATGTGTTGTCTTGCAGATTCGCGGCGGGGTCCATCGGCGTGTCCATCTGAGGCCGCGCCGTGCGCCTGGCTACCTTGGTGACCGGGTCGGTCGTCAGTAGCGCTCCTCCTGGCCCCCGTCGCGGTCGCTTTGCAGCGCACGGATCAGTTCGGCTTCGGCCATGTTCATGTGCTGCGGCTCGGCCAGCAGGGCCACGACTTCGGCTTCGTCCTCAGCCTCGGTGCGCTCATCGACGCGTTGCAGGGTGGTGATGATGTTCTCGCGCAATTCTTCCGGCACGACGGTTTCGTCGGCCAGTTCGCGCAGGGCCACGACCGGGTTCTTGTCGTTGTCGCGGTCCAGCGTCAGCGCGGCGCCGTTGGCGATGTTGCGGGCGCGGTGGCCGGCCAGCAGAACCAGACCAAAGCGGTTCGGCACCTTTTCGATGCAGTCTTCGACAGTGACGCGGGCCATGAAAATCCTCTGGCGGCAGGGAGAACCGCACAAAATATAGGTTGAAAGCCGATTGTGCAACGCCGCGAAGGCGTCATTGAGGCGGATCGGCGTCCGTCATCTCTCCCCTCGCCCGACAGCCCGCCCCGCGTCAAGCCCTGTGCAGCGGGAAGGCGTCGCGCCCGACCTGCGCCTCCGCCGCCAGTTCGCGCGCCATGCGGCCGCAGAGCGGATGCCTCCACTCGGGCGCCAGCTCGGCCAGCGGTCCCATGACGAACAGCCGTTCGGCCGCGCGCGGGTGCGGCAGGATCAGCCCGTCCAAGTCGCCGCTCAGTCGTCCATAGGCGATCAGGTCCAGATCCAGGGTGCGCGGGGCGTTGCGCGTCGTGCGCACCCGCCCGCAGACATCCTCGATCCGCGCCAGCGTCCGCATCAGGGTCCCGGCGTCCTGGGCGGTGCTGACGATCGCCACCCCGTTCAGGAACGGCGGATCGGTCGGATCGGGCCAGGCCTGCGACGACCACCAGGAGGACCGCGCCAGCACGTCGATCCCCTCGGCGCGAAATCGGGCCAGCCCCGCCTCCAGCGCCTCGACGCAGGACGACCATGCGCCCTTGTCATTGCAGCCCAGGGCGACGATGACTGCGTCATCCAGATCAGACGCCGTTTCGGCCGCGTCATTCCGGGCGTTCATTTTCTCGATCATTCCGACGGACTCATTTTCTTCATGACCGACTATCCCGACGACCGCATCGCCCTGTTCATCGACGGCGCCAACCTCTATTCGGCGGCTCGCGCCCTGAACTGCGATCTGGACTTCAAGAAACTGTCTCAGCGCTTCACCGGCGAGGGCCGGCTGATCCGCGCATATTATTACACAGCGGTGATCGAGGGCGAGGAATTCTCGCCGATCCGCCCCCTGGTCGACTGGCTCGACTACAATGGCTTCACCGTCGTGACCAAGCCGGTCAAACGCTATGTCGATGCGCAAGGCCACAGCCGCACCAAGGGCAATATGGACATCGAGATCGCGGTCGACATGCTGGAACTGGCGCCGCGCCTCGACCACGCCGTGCTGTTTTCCGGCGACGGCGACTTCCGCCGTCTGGTGCAGGCCATGCAGGCCAAGGGCGTGCGCGTCACCGTCGTCTCGACGGTCAAGAGCCAGCCGCCCCAGATTTCGGACGACCTGCGCCGTCAGGCGGACGCCTTCATCGACCTGGCCGACATCGTCAATGAGGTGGGCAAGCCCAAGGCCCCGATGAATCAGGGCGTGACCCGCACCCTGGATCGGAACGACCGCGCGTGAGCGCTTCTGTGAACCCCGAGCCGCCCCGCGACTGCCCCCTGTGCCCGCGACTGGTCGCCTATCGGGCCGAGAACGCGCGCCAGAACCCGGACTGGTGGAACGGCCCCGCGCCCTCGTTCGGCGACCCGAACGCGCGCCTGCTGATCGCAGGTCTGGCGCCCGGCCGCACCGGCGCCAACCGCACCGGCCGCCCCTTCACCGGGGACCACGCAGGCTGGCTGCTGTACGACACGCTGAAGAAGACCGGCTTCGCTGAAGGCCGATATGATCCGAACGGCGACGACGACCTGCGGCTGATCGACTGCATGATCACCAACGCCGTGCGCTGCGCCCCGCCGCAGAACAAGCCGACGGCGGCGGAGGAGAACACCTGCCGGCCCTTCCTGGTGGACCGGCTGGCCGCCCTGCCCCGCCTGAAGGTGATCGTCACGCTGGGCGACGTGTCCCGGCGCAGCATCCTGCGGACGCTGGGCTATCCCGGCTCGGCCATTCCGGCCGGGCATGGGGTCGAGGGCAAGGTCGGCCCCTACACCCTGATCAACAGTTATCATTGCTCGCGGCTGAACACGAACACCGGCCGACTGACCGCCGAAATGTTCGAGGACATCTTCCGGCGCGCGAAAGCGGCGCTGGAGGAATAACGCAAAGCCTTCCCCTCCCCATTGCATGGGGAGGACATCAGCCCCCGGCGATCTCGCCTGCAACCATCACCGGGGCGGCCGGTTCGCGGAAATAGCGGTCGATGCCCTCGGCGACCGAGCGCATCAGGCGGCGGCGGGCGCGTTCGTCGGTCAGGACGCGTTCGTCTTCCGGATTGGTGATGAAGCCCATCTCCAGCAGCACGGCGGGCACGTCGGGCGCCAGCAGCACCGCCAGACCCGCGTCGCGGTGGCTGCGGCGCAGCAGGGGATGGTTGTCGCCCTCGATATGGGTCAGCAGCACCCGCGCGAACTGGGCCGAGCGGTTCTGGGTGGCGCGCTGGGTCATGTCCAGCAGGATGCGGTCGACCGAGGGATCGCGGCCAGGCAGGCGCAGGTCGCGCTGCCAGTCTTCGCCCTTGGTGAACTCGCGCACGGCCCGTCCGGCGCCCTGTTCGGACAGGGTGTAGACGCTGGCGCCGCGCAGGGCCGGATCAGAACCGGCGTCGGCGTGCAGGGAGATGAACAGGTCCGCGCCCGCATCGCGCGCCACCTGAACCCGGCGGCCGTGAGCGACATAGACGTCGCCGTCTCGCGTCAGCCGCACGCGATAACGGCCGGTGCGCTCCAGCGCGGCCTTCAGCTCCTGAGCGGCGGCCAGGGTGACGGCCTTTTCCTGAACATGCTGGCCTTGCGCGCCCGGATCGCGGCCGCCGTGGCCTGCGTCGATGACGATGAGGGGCTTTTCAGCCCGAACCTGTTCGCGCCGCGGGGCGACGGCGGGCGCAGCGGCCGCGCCGGTAGCCTTCAGGTCGATGACATAGCGATAGTGAGCCACCCCATCGCCGGGCGGCAGCAGGAAACGGCGCTCGATCTCCGCGCCGCGCGCCAGGTCCAGCCGCACGCGCGACGAAGAGCCCGAAGCCGACACCTCATAGCCGCGCACCAGCCCGGAGCCTGAACCGTCCAGCCCACGCCCCGGCTGAACGCCCGACAGCGCCAGGATCACCCGCCCCGACGACCCGTCCTCAATCACCTGACCGCGCGTGCTGCGGCCCAGATCGACGACGATGCGGGTGCGCTGGGCGTCGCCGCCGAAGCGCAGGCGCATGACCTCTCCGTCCGGCCCGAAAGCCAGCCCGCGTCCGGCCGCCAGCACGACGACGCACACGACGACAACGGCCACGGCCGTCATCGCCCATTCGCGGACGCCCCAAAGGGCGAGATTGTCGCGCCACCGACCAGCCATGAACCGAAGTTACCCTGTAGTTTGTCCTTGCAGGATGCCGCCGCAGTTTAAGGATTTCGTTAAGACCTCTTATCGTCGCGGTTCTTTTATTTTCCGCCGCATGTGCCTATTATGAGTTCCGCATGCGACTGATCGCGCCGCCCGCAGTTCTGCGGGACCGGCCGCGCCCTCCTCGCGGCGTTGACTTTCACCTATTCCGAGGATCGCCCGGCCTGGCCGACGATCCGGAGAACGGGTTCAGGACGCAGCCTTGATCGGCGCGTTCGGGCCCAGGACCGACAACCTTATGGGCCACTACGCCTGCGATCCTCTTCGGCAAGACCTTGCCGCACTCGCTTTCTGCGAGGGGATGACGCGCGCCCCGGCCCCCATTTCCATTCGGCGAGCCGCCCCCATTCCCGCGATTGAACTCGCGGCGCACGGCCTGGCGCGCCTGAGAGAGACCCTTCATGTCAAAAACCATGTTGATCGACGCGGCGCACGCGGAAGAAACGCGCGTCGCGATCGTAGACGGCCGCCAGGTTGAGGAATTCGATTTCGAATCCCGCGCGCGTCGCCAGCTTCGCGGGAACATCTATCTCGCCAAGGTCACCCGCGTAGAGCCCAGCCTGCAGGCCGCCTTCGTCGAGTACGGCGGCAACCGCCACGGCTTCCTCGCCTTCAACGAAATTCACCCCGACTACTATCAGATCCCGGTCGCCGACCGCGAAGCCATCATGGCCGAAGCGCAGTCGGACGACGACGACGATCACGATGATCTGGGCCGCGAGAGCGACGACGGCGAATCGGAAGGCGGCCTGGCCGACGAGGAGCGCCTGAAGCGTCGCCTGATGCGCCGCTACAAGATCCAGGACGTCATCAAGCGCCGTCAGATCCTGCTGGTGCAGGTCGTCAAGGACGAGCGCGGCGCCAAGGGCGCGGCCCTGACCACCTGGCTGTCGCTGGCTGGCCGCTACTGCGTGCTGATGCCCAACACCGGCAAGGGCGGCGGCATCTCTCGCAAGATCACCAACACCTCGGACCGTCGCCGCCTGAAGGCCGCCGCCGCCGCGCTGAAGGTGCCGCAGGGCATGGGCCTGATCATCCGCACGGCCGGGGCCAAGCGCACCCGCGCCGAGATCAAGCGCGACTATGAATATCTGCTGCGCCTGTGGTCGACGATCCGCGAGACGACGCTGAGCTCCAACGCGCCGGCGATGATCTACGAGGAAGAAAACCTGGTCCGTCGCGCCGTGCGCGACATGTACGACAAGGACTTCGACGGCATTCAGGTCGAGGGCGTCGAGGGCTTCAAACAGGCGCGCGATTTCATGCGCGTGCTGATGCCCTCCCAGGCCAAGAAGATTCATCTCTATCAAGGCTCGCGCCCGCTGTTCGCCGCGAACGGCATCGAAGAGGTGCTGGCCCAGATTCACCAGCCGGTCGTGCCGCTGAAGTCGGGCGGCTATCTGGTCATCAACCAGACCGAGGCCCTGGTGGCCATCGACGTGAACTCGGGCCGCTCCACCAAGGAGCGCAACGTCGAGGCCACGGCCACCAAGACCAACATGGAAGCCGCCGTCGAGGCCGCCCGCCAGCTGCGCCTGCGCGACCTGGCCGGTCTGATCGTCATCGACTTCATCGACATGGACGAGGGCAAGAACAACCGCGCGGTTGAGAAGGCCGTCAAGGACGCCCTGGCCAAGGACCGCGCCCGCATCCAGATGGGCCGCATCTCGGGCTTCGGCCTGATGGAGATCAGCCGTCAGCGCCGCCGTCTGGGCGTGATCGAAGGCGCCACCGAGGTCTGCGAATGCTGCCAGGGCGCCGGACGCGTCCGCTCGGCCGAATCGGCGGCCCTGACCACCCTGCGCGCCGTCGACATCGAGGCCGGCAAGAACGGCGCGGGTTCGGTGAACCTGCGCGTCTCGACCGCCGTGGCGCTGTACATCCTGAACCACAAGCGCGCCTATCTGCAGTCCCTGCTGGAACAGCGCGGGTTGAACGTCGTCATCCAGATCGACGACAGCCTGGCTCAGGGCGAGCACTCGATCGAGCGCACCGAAACCAACGAGGACTTCGTCGCGCCGGAAAGCCACATCGACCTGGCCGACCTGGACGACGGCTTCGACGACAGCGCGTTCGACGATGAAGACGAGGATCACGACGAGGACGAGGACTTCGGCGACGATCAGAACGAGGCCGAACTGGAGTCTGAAGACGAGGACGACGACGAAAGCCGCGCTCGTCAGGAACAGGACGATGACGGCCGTGGCGGCCGTCGCCGCCGTCGCCGTCGCGGCGGAGGTCGGGAGGATGAAGCCGAAGCCGTCGTCGCAGACGACGATGACGACGGGCGCGGCGGTCGCCGTCGCCGGGGCCGCCGCGGTGGTCGCCGGGTGCGTGAGGAAGGCGAACGCGACGTCTTCACCTGGGTGCGCGGCCGCACGCCGTCGCTGCAGGACCCCTATGTCTGGTTCGACCCGATCAACCCGGCGCCGGTGCGCGCCGAACGCGTCGCCGAGGATGACGCCGAGCGCAGCCACGAGCCGCGCGATGTTCACGCCGAACAGGCGACCGAGGGCGAAGGCCGCAACGGCCGCTCGCGCCGTCGTCGCGGTCGTGGTCGCGGCCGGAGCGAGGTGACGCATGAGGCCAAGGTCGAGGATCGCGCCGTCAACGAAGGCCTGCCGCCTGTCGGCTCGCCCGACACGCCCATCGCCATGGTGATCGACGAAGAAACGTCGAACGGTTCGCCCGAAACGGCGACCGAGGCCGTCCCGGTGCTGGAGCCCGTCGAGGCGCCCAAGCGTCGCCGCGTGCGCCGCAAGGTCACCTCGGCCATCGCCGAGGAGCTGAACGAGGTCGCCGCCGAGCAACAGGCCGAAGCCGCCGCCCCCGAGGCGATCGCTGCCGAGGCTGAGGCTGCCGCAGAGGCCAAGCAATCGGCCCCAGTCCCGGCCGAGCTGGACGTCACGCCCGCCGTGGCCGCCCGCATCGAGCAGGCGATCGAGGAGGTTCTGGCCGAGGAAGCCGTCGTCCTGGCCGAACCGGTCACGGCGCCGACGCCCGAAGTCGATATCGCCGCCATCATCGCCGAGGATCCGAACCAGATCGTCGCCCCGCCGACCAAGCCGAAACGCGGCTGGTGGCGCCGTTGATCGGACACGATTAGGCTGGAAGCTGCGGGGGAGACGATCGCTCTGGAGTTCTTCATGACCAGGACGCCCCCCGCCGCACCCCGCTTCCGGCGCTATCTGGCCGCCGGGGTCGGCGCCCTTGCGGTGCTGGCCTCGGCCGCTGCGGCCCAGGCCCAGAGCCTGATCCGCGACACCGAGATCGAAGGCATCATCCACGACTGGTCCGAGCCCGTGCTGGACGCGATGGGCCTTGACCCGAACGAGGTCGAGATCCTGCTGGTCAACGACAACGACCTGAACGCCTTCGCCACGCGCGGGCGGATCATGGGGTTGAACACCGGCCTGATCCTGCGGACCAAGAGCCCCAATCAGCTTCTGGGCGTGATCGCTCACGAAGCCGGCCACATCAAGAACCGCCACACCCTGCGCGACGGCGCCCAGAACGCCGGCATGCAGCCGATGATCATGACCATGGCCCTGGGCGCCCTGGCCGCGATCGCGGGCGCGCCGGACGCGGGCGCAGCGCTTTTGGCCTCAAGCCAGTATTTCGGCACGCTGGGCGCTCTGCGTTACATGCAGAGCCAGGAGGGCGAAGCCGACATCACCGGGGCCCGGGCCCTGGAGCGCGCCGGGGAATCCGGGCGCGGCATGGTCGAGTTCTTCGAGAACTTCCGCTCGCAGGAAATCTTCTCGGACCAGCGGCGCTATCCCTATTTCCGCAGCCACCCCCTGTCGTCCCAGCGGATCGAGGCCCTGCGCCCCGCCGTCGAGGCCGCCTCCCACTACGACAAGCGCGACAGCACGCAGCGCATGGCTGAGCACGCCTTGGTCGTGGCCAAGATTCGCGCCTTCATGGACGCGCCCAACGCAACCTTGCGCGACTATCCGTCCAGCGACGCCTCCCTGCCCGCCCGGTACGCCCGCGCCATCGCCTGGTACCGGGACGGCCAGACGCAGAAGGCGTTGGACGCGGTCGACGTCCTACTGACCGAACAGCCCGAAAACCCTTACTTCTGGGAGCTCAAGGGCCAGATCCTGTTCGAGGAAGGCCGCCCGGCCGAGGCCATCGGCGCCCATGAACGCTCCGTCGAGCTGAAGCCGGACGCGCCGCTGCTGCGCATCAACCTGGCCCACGCCCTGATCGAAACCAACGACACGGCCCGGCTGACCGAGGCGGAAGACCAGTTGAAGCGCGCCCTGGCGCTGGAGGCCGATAACAACCTGGCCTGGCGCCTGCTGTCTCAGGCCTACTCCAGCCAGGGCAAGGAGGGCGAGGCGCGCCTGGCTTCGGCCGAATACTGGTTCGCCCTGCGTCGCCCGGATCAGGCGGCCCAGTTCGCCATGCGGGCGCGCGACATGCTGGACCGCAACTCCATCGAATGGCGCCGCGCCACCGACATCGTCCTGGCCTCGGGCGCGACCGAGAAGGACATCACCGACGCCGAGCGCCGCAACGAACAGCGCAGCCGCTCCGGCGTCATCCCGCCCGGCGGGGAATGAGCCCTTCCCGCCCCCTACTGCACTGCCTGATAATACGAGACCCTGATGACCGACGACGCGCGCCCCGAACCGACCCCGACCGCCACGCCGAAGAAGGCGCGGCTGGGCCTGTCGGGCACGACGCTGGGCTGGGCCGCCGCAGGCATGTCGGCTGTCGCCCTGGCCCTGTCGGCTGCGCCCTATCTGACCGGCGGTTTCGGCGAGCGGGTGCGGGCCTATCTGATCCAGAACCCGCAGGTGCTGGACGAAGTGCTGGCTGCGCGTGAGGCGGCCGAATCCCAGTCGCGCGTGCAGAGCATCAACGCCGCCGCCGCCGCCAATCCGACCCTGCTGGCCGCCGATCCGCGCGACCCGGCGTTCGGCCCTGAGAACGCCAAGGTGACGGTGATCGAGTTCTTCGACTTCCGCTGCCCCGGCTGCAAGGCGGTTGCCCCCGAATACCGCGCCCTGATGGCCGCCCACCCCGAGGTGCGCTTCGTCTTTAAGGATTGGCCGATCCTGGACCGGGGCGAGGATGTGACGTCCCAATACGCCGCGCGCGCCGCCCTGGCCGCGCATCAACAGGGCAAGTATCTGCCCGTCTATGACGCCCTGATGGCCGAGCGCGCGCTGGACCGCGGCGCCATCGACCGCATCCTGACCGACAACGGCGTCGACATGGCCAAGGCGAACGCCGCCATCTCGGCCCCCGAGATGACGCGCCACGTCACCGACATCCACACGGCGGCGGCGGCGCTGGGCCTGCAGGGCACGCCGACCTTCTTCATCAACGGCGTCGCCAGCCCCGGCATCGACCCGCGCGAGGTCGGCGCCCTGATCGAGGCCGCCAAGAAAAAGGGCTGACGCCTTTCCTCCCCATTTTATGGGGAGGGGAACCGCGAAGCGGTGGAGGGGGCTCAGCAACGGCTGAACCAAGCGTCCCCTCCGTCAGTCGCCTATCGGCGCCGCGCCACCTCCCCACGTCGTGGGGAGGCGATCAGATCAGCCCCGCCAGCGGCGAGGACGGATCGGCGTAGAACCGCTTCTTCATCCGCCCGGCCAGATAGGATTCGCGCCCGGCGATGACGGCGTGCTTCATCGCGCTGGCCATCAGGATCGGGTCGCGCGCCTCGGCGATGGCGGTGTTCATCAGCACGCCGTCGCAGCCCAGCTCCATCGCAATGGCGGCGTCAGAGGCCGTGCCGACGCCCGCGTCGACCAGCACCGGCACCTTCGATTGCTCCACGATCAGGCGGATGTTGATCGGGTTCTGCACCCCCAGCCCCGAGCCGATCGGCGCGCCCAGCGGCATGATGGCCACGGCGCCCGCGTCCTCCAGCTTGCGCGCATAGACCGGGTCGTCGGTGCAATAGACCATGACCTCGAAGCCCTCGGCGGTCAGCAGCTTCAGCGACCGCAGGGTCTCTTCCATGTCGGGGAACAGGGTCTTGGGGTCCGACAGCACCTCCAGCTTGACCAGGGTCCAGCCGCCGGCCTCGCGCGCCAGACGCAGGGTCCGCACCGCGTCCTCGCCGGTGAAGCAGCCCGCCGTGTTGGGCAAATAGGTGTATTTCTTCGGATCGATGAAGTCCGTCAGCACAGGCTGGTTCGGATCGGTCAGGTTGACCCGGCGCACGGCCACGGTGACCATCTCGGCGCCCGACGCCTCGGCCGCCGCCGCGTTCTGGGCGTAGTCGCGATACTTGCCGGTGCCCACGATCAGGCGCGAGTTGAAGGTGCGGCCGGCGACGGTCCAGCTGTCGGTGCGGGGAGCGGTGTCAGTCATGCCTAGGGAAGTAGCGCCGCCCGCCGCCGGGGGGAAGCGGCGTTGCGGGATTTGATGAGCGCGCGCCCCCTCCCGCTCCTCCCGGCGGACGCCGGGATCCAGTAAGAGCCTCACGCGCAACCTTTTGAAGGGCGAACCTGTCGCCAAAGGACTGGATCCCCGCGTCCGCCGCGATGAGCGGAGCATAGGGGGCCTCAGCCGCCGCCCACGAACTGCACCAGTTCGATCCTGTCGCCCTCGGCCAGCGCCGTCTCTCCGTGGAGCGAGCGCGGCACGATCTCCAGATTGCGCTCGACCGCCACCTTCTTGGGGTCCAGCGACAACTCCTGAACCAGACCCAGAATGGTCGTGGCGCCGGTCTCCCGCGCCTCGCCGTTGACTTCGATACGCAAACTGTTCGCTCCAGACGATGCAGGGTTGAGAGGCAGATATGGGCTTCTGACCTAGAGAGATCAATTCCAACACCTTTTGCCCGAGGCAGTTTTTCAACTATCCTTTTCTGAGTTCGATTTGACGCCCGAGCTTTTCGAAGCGGCGGTTATCTCAACCAAACCCCAGATGGCTGTTGGCGCAGAAATAATGCCGCCGAAAATTACCCCCAGAAGAATCAACTTCTGACGGTCCACAGGTATTAGCGAAATAGCAAACAAAACAACGCAAAATGGTCCAAAAAACAGGATCAACCAAAGGATATTTTTACCCCGCAATCTCAATCTATGATCTAGCCAAACCAAGAGCCAAACCCAGGCAACAAGACCTAGCAGAAAGGAGACTAATGAAAAGAAATGGGCAAACACGCTCACACCGGCCGTCCCCCTAAAATACGATAATGTGGAAAAACTCTCGCTAAAAACTAGCCTTCGTTGACGTAAAATTTCAGACATCCGTCTCTTTACTTACAAGATATTCGGATCCTTGATGTCTAGCGAAGCTCAATCTCGCGCCCGACAATTATAACGTCGCTAAGCTGCGGTCGATCGAAATAAATTCACACCCTTTCCCTACGTCACCCTTTTTCCTCGCCCGCTTTGCGCCGCGCGCCACCTGGGCTACAACGCGCGCTCGATTCCGCGCGGCGGCGCGCCTGTTTTGCGAGCGAATGCCCGAAACCCTCACCCTGTATGTCCTGAACGGGCCGAACCTGAACCTGCTGGGGGTTCGGGAGCCGGACATCTATGGCCGCGAGACGCTGGCCGACGTTCAGGCCATGTGCGAGGCGGCGGCCGACGGCGCGCGCGTGGTGTTCCGCCAGTCGAATCATGAAGGCCAGCTGGTCGACTGGATCCAGGAATCCAGGACCGAGGCCGACGCCCTGGTCATTAACCCGGCCGCCTTCACCCACACCTCGGTGGCCCTGCTCGACGCGCTGAAGACGCTGAGCATCCCCGTGGTCGAATGCCACCTGTCGAACCCCGCCGCACGCGAGGCGTTTCGGCATCACTCTTATGCGTCCCTGGCCGCGACCGGCGTGATCGCCGGCTTTGGCCCCCACAGCTATGAATTGGCCGTCCGGGCCGCCCTGGACCTGGCGCGTCGCGCCGGGGCCAAGGGCTGACCGCCGCGCGCCGTCAGAAGATAAAGTAGAAGAGACCCTCATGTCCGACGACAAGAACAAGCACATCGACGCCGATCTGGTCCGCAGCCTGGCCGACATCCTGAACGACACCGATCTGACCGAGATCGAGGTCGAGCGCGGCGATCTGAAGATCAAGGTCAAGCGCGAAGTCACCGTCGCCGCCGCCCCGATCCACTACGCCGCTGCTCCGGCTCCGGTCGTGCACGCCGCCCCGGCCGCCGCCCCGGCCTCCATGCCGTCGGACCCGGCTGCCATCGTCGCCCGCTCGGGCGAAGAGGTGAAGTCGCCGATGGTCGGCACCGCCTATCTGCAGCCGGCGCCGGGTTCGGATCCCTTCATCAAGGCCGGCGACAAGGTCAAGAAGGGCCAGACCCTGCTGATCGTCGAAGCCATGAAGACCATGAACCCGATCCAGGCGCCGCGCGACGGCGTGGTTGCTGAGATCCTGGTGGGCGACGCCCAGCCGGTCGAGTTCGGCGAAGCCCTGGTCGTGCTGGAAGCCTGAGCCCCATGTTCACCAAGGTCCTGATCGCCAACCGGGGCGAGATCGCGCTGCGCATCCACCGCGCATGCAAGGAGATGGGAATCTCCACCGTCGCCGTTCACTCCGAGGCCGACCGCGGCGCCATGTGGGTGCGTCTGGCCGACGAGAGCGTCTGCATCGGCCCTGCGCCGGCGGCCAAGTCCTATCTGAACATCCCCTCGATCATCGCGGCGGCCGAGATCACCGGCGCCCAGGCGATCCACCCGGGCTACGGCTTCCTGGCCGAGAACGCCCGCTTCGCCGAGATCATCGAAGCCCACGGCATGACCTTCATCGGGCCCAAGCCGGAGCATATCCGCGTCATGGGCGACAAGATCACCGCCAAGCAAGCCGTGAAGGACGCGGGCATCCCCGTCGTCCCCGGCTCTGACGGCGAGGTCGAGACGGTCGAACAGGCCATCGAGGCGTCCAAGGCCATCGGCTTCCCCCTGATCGTCAAGGCGGCCGCCGGCGGCGGCGGTCGCGGCATGAAGGTGGCCCAGACGGCCGACGATCTGGTCGAGGCCGTACAGACGGCCCAGGCCGAGGCCCTGGCCGCCTTCGGCAACGGCGCCGTCTATATGGAGCGCTATCTCCAGAAGCCGCGCCACATCGAGATTCAGGTCATCGCCGACAGCCACGGCAACGTCGTCCACCTGGGCGAACGCGACTGCTCGCTGCAGCGCCGTCACCAGAAGGTGCTGGAAGAGGCCCCCTCTCCCGCCCTGTCCGCCGAAGGCCGGGTCAAGATCGGCGAGACGGTCAACAAGGCCATCGCCGCCATCGGCTACCTGGGCGCCGGGACCATCGAGTTCCTGTGGGAGGACGGCGAGTTCTTCTTCATCGAGATGAACACCCGCCTGCAGGTCGAACACCCGGTCACGGAAATGATCACGGGCGTCGATCTGGTGCGCGAACAGATCCGCATCGCCGCGGGCCTGCCGCTGTCGTTCAAGCAGGAAGACATCACCTTCGAGGGCCACGCCATCGAGGTGCGGATCAACGCCGAGAACGCCGAGACCTTCACGCCCTCCCCGGGCACGATCACCGAGTTCCACGCCCCAGGCGGCCTGGGCGTGCGACTGGATAGCGCCATCTACGCCGGCTATTCGATCCCGCCCTATTACGACAGCCTGATCGGCAAGCTGATCGTCCACGGCCGCGACCGCGAGGAAGCGCTGGCCCGGCTGAAACGCTCGCTGGGCGAGACGGTCATCAGCGGCGTCGACACCACCATCCCCCTGTTCCAGAAGCTGTTGCAGGAGCCGGACATCCTGTCGGGCGACTACGACATCCACTGGCTGGAGAAGTGGGCGGCGGCGCAGAAGGCCAAGGCCTAACCCCCCTTGCACGAACCCGGCTTCAGCGCGAGCGGCGCCTCTGACGTCTTCGGACCGGAGGCGCTGCTCGCCTGCTACGCGCGGGGCGTCTTTCCCATGGCCGAGGCGCACGACGATCCGCGCGTCTTTCTGGTCGAGCCGGACCAGCGCGGCCTGATACCGCTGGATCGCTTTCACATCCCCTCGCGCCTGCGCCGCACCGTGCGGGGCGAGCCGTTCGACGTGCGGGTGAACACCGCCTTCGCCGCCGTGCTGGACGCCTGCGCCGCCTCTGCGCCCGGCCGCGAAGACACCTGGATCAACGCCCCGATCCGCCGCCTCTATGTCGAACTGCATCAGCGCGGCTTCGCCCACAGCATCGAATGCTGGCGCGACGAGGCGCTGGTGGGCGGGCTTTACGGCGTGACGCTGGGCGGCGCCTTCTTCGGCGAGAGCATGTTCAGCCGGGCGACCGATGCGTCAAAGGTGGCGCTGGTCCACCTGGTCGCGCGCCTGAAAAAAGGCGGCTGGCGGCTGCTGGACACCCAGTTCCTGACCGAGCACCTGGGCCAGTTCGGCGCTGTGGAGACGCCTCAGGAGGCCTATTTGCGCATGCTGCCTTGGGCTCTGCAGGCGGCGCCCGACATGGACGCCTTTACGGCGCCCCTCAGCGGGGCCGAGGCTGTGGCTTACGCCTTACAGCCCACCACCCAGGCGTCATAGACCGGGTGCTGCAGGCCGCTGACGCTGGGCGATGAGGCGAACATCCAGCCCTTGAACACCTGACGCGCCTCGGTCGGCGCCGCCAGACCGCGCGGTTGAACGCCGACCTCCAGATAGGCGATGGCGTCCTCGGTCATTTCGTCAGAAGCCGAGACCTCGCAGGCGCGGGCCTTGAACAGCAGGGTCCTGCCGAACCGCACCGGACGGCCGCCCACCTCGACCTCAAACCGCATGGTCTCGGCCGTGGTCTTGTCCACCGCCTGGATGACGGCGGTGCGGCGACGCTGACGGACTCCCGGCGGCGAGACCGGTTCCGTGGGCGCAGGCGCGACCTCTTCGACCGGAATTTCGTCCGGCGCCTCTTCCTGAACCGCCACTTCCTCGCCCGGCGTGATGATAACGGGCGTCGCAGGCGTCGCGGCGGGCGCGGTCGGCATCACAATGGCCGGGCTATTGGACGACGCCGGTTGCTGCGCTTGTGTCGCCGGACCCTGCGGATTCTGCAGCGGCGTGCGGTTGGTGTCGCGCAGCATGTCGCCGACAGGATCAGCCGGCGCGGGCGTCGCGTCCTGCGGCAGGTCCATCAGGACGCTGGCCACGCCGGCGCCCGATATCGCCAGTCCCGCGACGACCACCCCGGCCAGCAGGACATGGCGAAGGCTCATTCCGGGCTCCAGGCCTGATAGTCGCCGGTGGCGGCCGGGCGTTGGCCCAGTGCGGCCAGCGACCCTTGCGGACGACGCGCCATGGGCGTGCCCGTCATGTTCGGCAGGTGATCCTTTTCCCACGCCTGACGCGGCAGCGGGCGCTCAGTCGGCGTCTCGTCATAGGTGTAGCGCAGCCAGCCCTGCCATTCCGGCGGCACCTTGGTCGCCTCGGCATAGCCGTCATAGATGACCCAGCGGCGCTTGCGGCCGTCATAGCTGACGGTGTCGCGGGATTCGTAGTAGCGGTTGCCGAACTCGTCCGTGCCGACCTGCTGGCCGCGTTTGCCAATGGTGAACAGGGTGCCGATCGTGGCGCCGTTCCACCAGGTGAAGATCTTGCTCAGCACGTCGTTGAACTCACTCGAATCCACCGCCCCGGGGAGGTCCGGCGGCGCGGGCCGATCATAGAAACCGCGACGCCCTACGTCCAGCGTCGAGCGCATTGGAAACGCCTCAACATCTTGTGGGCAACACCCACGACAGCCGCAACATCTATTGAACGCCGTCATGATCGCCCGATAGGTTGTCTTCAGGACACGCTCCACCTCCAGCGTGGGAGACGCCTGATGCGCTTCAAGCCCCTGTTTGCTCCCCTGGCCGCCGCCGTCCCCGTCGCGCTGCGCGAGATCGAGCGGCCCGACGTCGTCGACAGGGTGCTGGCGCCCGACGCCTGGACCGATGTGCAGGTCGAGACCTGGCTGGACTGGGCCGACGCGTCCTCCTCTCGCCCCGACCTGCCCCTGAACGGCGCCGTGCACGACTGGGCGGAGCGTCTCGCCGCCGCCGGGCAAAACAGCGCGGTCTTCGCCAACGCCGCCGAAAGCGCCCGATTCGAGGCGGAACTGACGGGCGCGGTCCTGCTGGGTCTGGCCGCCGTCAGCGATGCGGGCACGCCCGCCGTAACCGCCCTTCGTCTGGACCTGTCCGAGCCCGAGGCCGAGCGCCGTCTGGCGCAGCAGGCCGCCGCCTGGCGTCGCGAACGGCTGGCCGGGCAGGCCGCCGAGGCGCTGGCTCAGGCGCTGGCCAACGTCGCCGACGCCGTGGCGCGGTGCGAGGGCGACGCCGCCGCCTGCGCTGACCCCGCCTCCAACCCCGCCCTGACCCGCGCCGCCCATGTCGCGCGACAGTGCGGCGCCGCCCATGCGGACATCCTGCGCGCCATCAAGGGCGAGGGTGTGTCGGCGACCGCCGCGCCGCTGGCTGACGCCCCGCCGGCTTCCTTGATCGTGCTGGTCCAGCCGGACACGGCCGCCGCCGGCGGACCTCTGGCGCTCGCCGTGGCCGAGGCGGCCCTGGAAGGCCCCGTCGCCGCCGTCTTCACGCCCGCTGACGCCGACGCTGCCGCCGATACGCCTCTGGCCGCACGCGCGGCGATGGACCTGCCCGCGCTGGCCGCCGCCTTCCCGCAAGCGTTCGACTCGGCGCTGGCCGCCCTGACCGAACTGCTGGTCACCGCGCTGGACCTGACGCTGGACGCCCAGGAGCGCCGCGCCGCCGCGCGCCCCATCGCCCTTGGTCTGGGCGGTCTAGCCGACTGGGCCGTGTCGCAGGACGCCGCTGAGCCGGCCCTGCCCGCCGCCGCCCTGGCCGCTCGGGTTGCGCGCCTCGCCAACGCCGCCTCGGCCGATCTGGCCGCCCGCCTTGGCCCCTGCGCCGAGTGGGAAGCGGTGAAGGACGAAACCCTCGCCGCCCTGACCGAACGCGGCGAGCCGGTCGATGCGCTGCGCGCCCAAGGGCGGCGCCATGCGGCCATCAGCCTGTTCGCCGACGACGCCGAACTGGCCTTGCGCCTCGGCCTCTCGCCCTTCACGGCGACGGACGTCTGGCAGACGGCGGACGGCGAGGTCGAACGTCGCCTCCGCCCGGCGCTGGCCCTCGCCCTGACCCGCGCCGGCGCTGATGTCGAGGCCGCGGAGCACCACCTGTTCGGCCGCCGCACCCTGGCCGAGGCGCCCGGCGTCAACCACGCCCGCCTGCGCGAACTGGGCTTCACCGACCTGGAGCTTGAAGGGATCGAGCGCGCCCTGTCCTCGGTCGAGGATTTCGCCGCCGCCTTCGCTCCGCCCGTGCTGGACGAGGGGTTCATCGGCGACGTTCTGGGCCTGACTTTGGCGCCGGGCGAAGCCCTGCTGCCGCGCCTGGGCTTTGACGAGGCGGCGATCAGGGCTGCGGCGGACTATGTCTTCGGCCGCCCCGACCTGTCCGACTGGGCCGAAGCGCCCGAGGCCTTGCGGCAGGTGCTGTCGCAATCCGGCGAGGCGCTGGAAGCCGACCTGCGCCGCGCCATTGAGCCGTTCAGCGACGCGCCCGACCTGGCCCCTGTCACGCTGGACTGGCGCGCTGATCGTCTGGATCTGGCCCGCGCCCTGGCCGATGCGGCGCTGGACGGTCGTCGCGCCGCAGTCCTGCGCCGCGCCCAGCCCCCTGCCGATTTCCGCCTGCGCCTGCCCGAGGTCGAGGCTCCACGCCGCACCGAAGCGGCCCCCGCCCCCGAGGCCGCGCCCCGCACCGTCGAGCGCGTGGTCGAAAAAGTGATCGAGCGCGACCGCACCCGCCGCCGCCTGCCCGATCGCCGCAAGGGCTATATCCAGAAGGCCTCGGTGGGCGGCCACAAAGTCTACATCCACACCGGCGAATACGAAGACGGCGAACTGGGCGAGATCTTCATCGACATGCACAAGGAAGGCGCCGCCTTCCGGTCGATGATGAATAACTTCGCCATCGCCATCTCGATCGGCCTGCAATACGGCGTGCCGCTGGACGAGTTCGTCGACGCCTTCGTCTTCACCCGGTTCGAGCCGTCGGGGCGGGTCACAGGCAACGACTCCATACGCTCGGCGACCTCCATCCTCGACTATGTGTTCCGCGAACTGGGCGTCTCCTATCTGGACCGGCGCGAACTGGCGCAAGTAACGCCCGAGGCTGCCAATCTGGACGGCATGGACGGCGTTCCGGCTGAGACGCCCCAGCCCGTGCCCGCCGCCCGCTTCATCTCCAAGGGTTTCGCGCGGGGCGCAGCGCCCGACAACCTGATCGTCGCCCCGTTCGGCCGCAAGGAGCCGTCGCCGCGCGCCACGCCGCAGGTTCAGGCCGGCCCCTGCCCTGAGTGCGGCGACCTGATGCTGACGGATCGGAGCGGGACGCCCGCGTGCGGTTCCTGCGGCGCGGCGCCCAAGGTTCAGGGTTGAAACGGGACGCACTGTCCCGAAACGGCGGCCCGCTTCTTGCTGCAACAGGCGCAAAGCCTGGAGCCATTCGCATGATCCGTCCCGCAATCGCCCTTCTCGCCGCCGTCGGCCTGACGCTGACGGCCCTGCCCGCCTCGGCGCAGAACGCCTCGCAGATCGCCCAGGTGCGTCGCGGCGCCTCCTGCCCCGCCTGCAACCTGTTTCAGGGCGACTTTTCCGGCATGGAGCGCACCGGCCTGAACCTGTCCGGCGCCCGCATCCGTCAGGCCGACATCAGCCTGTCGGTGATGAACCGCACCAACTTCAGCCGCTCTGACCTGCGCGATGTCGAGGCCTATGGCGCCGTCCTGTCCAGCTCGAACTTCAACGGCGCCGACCTGACCAACGCCAGCTTCGTGGGGACCTTCCTGGAAGGCGCCTCCTTCACCGGGGCCAAGCTGAACGGGACCAATCTGTCGGGCGCCGAAATGGCGCGCGCGCGCGGCCTGACCCAGTCGCAGCTCAATCAGGCCTGCGGCGATCAGAACACGGTTCTGCCTTCTGGCCTACGCATTCCCGCCTGTTGAGCGTCGCCTTCGTTACCGCGATTTAAGTAGGGTTTTTACGGACTAAGGCGCATTCAATAAGGGTGAAGAAACGCTCGATTTCTCCCCTGCACCGTCTGGCCCTCGCCGCCTCAGCCCTCACGGGACTGATGGCGGCCGCCCCCGCCTTGGCCGGCGCCGTGGAGATGACCTGGGCCCAGGATCGCGACGTGGCCCGCATGGTGTCGCTGGGCGGAAGCTGCACGCGTTGCGAACTGTCGGGCCGCGACCTGTCGGGCGCCACCCTGACCGGCGCCAACTTCGCCCAGGCCACCCTGGTGGGCGCCAATCTGCGCGGCGCTGAACTCGTCGGCTCCAACTTCACAGGGGCGGACTTCAGCCGGGCCGACATGCGCGGCATTGAAATGGTCGGCTCGAACTTCACCAACGCCAAGATGACCGGCGTCCAGTTGATGGGCGCCGAAGCGACGGGCGCCGTGCTGATCCGCGTCGACCTGAACGGCGCCAACCTGAGCGGGGCCGAGCTTCAGGGAGTGAACATGAACAGCGCCAACCTGACCCGCGCCCGCCTCAACGACGCCGAGATTTTCGGCGCCACCCTGGCCAACGTCAACGCCAGCGGCGCCGACTTCGGAAACGCCGACATCAAGGCCTCGAACCTGACCGGCGGCAACTTCAGCGGGGCCTCCTTCCGGGGCGCCGATCTGGACAGCGCCCGCCTGTCCGGCGGCGACTTCACCCGCGCCGATTTTCGCGGCGCCTCCATGCGTCGCACGGACATTCGCGGTCTGGACCTGACCCGGGCGCGCGGGCTCAGCGCCGATCAGGTGTCCGAAGCCTGCGGCGACGCCGCCACCCGCCTGCCCGGCGACATGACGGCCCGCAACTGCCGCATCAGCGGCGTGCGCGTCATCCGCACGCCAGCGACCCCTCCGGCTCCGCCATCTCCGCCTGTTCCGCCGCGCCAGCGCAATCTGGTGATCGTTTCCGGCAACTGAGGCCGGGATACAAAAAAGGGAGGGGTCGCCCCTCCCTTTTGCAATTCGGCGCTCGCCTGGATCAGACCTTGATCGGCAGCTGGGTGCGGATCGACAGCTCCTTCAACTGACGCTCCTCGACCTCGGCCGGGGCGTTCATCATCAGGTCCTGGCCCTGCTGGTTCAGCGGGAAGGCGATGACCTCGCGGATAGCCTGTTCGCCCGCCAGCAGCATGACGATGCGGTCGATGCCCGGCGCCAGGCCGCCGTGCGGCGGTGCGCCGTAGCGGAAGGCGTTCAGCATGCCGCCGAACTGCTCCTCGACCACCGAGGCGTCGTAGCCGGCGATCTCGAAGGCCTTCAGCATGATCTCGGCCTTGTGGTTCCGGATCGCGCCCGAGCACAGCTCATAGCCGTTGCAGACGATGTCGTACTGATAGGCGCGGATGGTGAGCGGGTCTTGCGTTTCCAGCGCCTCCATGCCGCCCTGCGGCATCGAGAACGGGTTGTGGCTGAAGTCGACCTTCTTCTCTTCTTCCGACCATTCGAACATCGGGAAGTCGACGATCCAGCAGAATTTGAACTGATCCTCATCGACCAGCTTCAGCTCGGTGCCGACGCGGGTGCGCGCAAGACCGGCGAACTTTGCGAAGACGGCCGGGTCGCCGGCGGTGAAGAAGGCGGCGTCGCCCTGGCCCAGGCCCAGCGACGTCATCAGCGCCTGCGTCGGCTCCTGACCCAGGTTCTTGGCGATCGGGCCGCCCCACGACTGCTGATCGTCCGACCAGAAGATGTAGCCCAGGCCCGGCTGGCCCTCGCCCTGCGCCCAGGAGTTCATGCGGTCGCAGAAGGCGCGCGAACCGCCCGTGGGCGCCGGGATGGCCCAGACGGCGTTCTTGGCGTCCGCGCCCAGGATCTTGGCGAACAGACCGAAACCGCCATCGCGGAAATGGTCCGACACGTCCTGCATCTTGATCGGGTTGCGCAGGTCCGGCTTGTCGCTGCCGTACCACTTCATCGACTGGGCGAACGTCAGGCGCTCGAAGCCCTTGTGCTCCATCGTCTGACCGAAGTCGTTGGTGAAGGTCTTCACGTCGTCGATCGGCGAGACCGGCTTGCCCTCGCCGAACTCGGTGAACAGGCCGTGCATCAGCGGCTCGATCGCCTGGAAGACGTCTTCCTGGGTGACGAAGCTCATTTCCACGTCCAGCTGGTAGAACTCCAGCGAGCGGTCAGCGCGCAGGTCTTCGTCGCGGAAGCAGGGCGCGATCTGGAAGTAGCGGTCGAAGCCCGACACCATCAGCAGTTGCTTGAACTGCTGCGGGGCCTGCGGCAGGGCGTAGAACTTGCCCGGGTGCATCCGCGACGGCACCAGGAAGTCGCGCGCGCCTTCCGGCGACGAGGCCGTCAGGATCGGCGTCTGATACTCAAGGAAGCCCTGCGCCACCATGCGAGTGCGGATCGACTGGATGACGCGCGAACGCAGGACGATGTTCTTGTGCAGACGCTCGCGACGCAGGTCCAGGAAACGGTTGCTCAGGCGAATCTCTTCCGGATACTCCTGCTCGCCGAAGACCGGCATCGGCAGTTCGGCCGCTTCCGACAGGACTTCCAGAGACAGGACGCGCACCTCGACCTCGCCGGTCGGCAGGTTGGCGTTGACAGTCGAGCCTTCGCGCAGGACCACTTCGCCGTCGATCTTGATGACGCTCTCGGCGCGCAGGCGCTCGACCACGTCAAAGCCCGGCGTTTCGGGGTGCAGGACCAGCTGGGTCAGGCCGTAGTGGTCGCGCAGGTCGATGAACAGCAGACCGCCGTGGTCGCGCTTGCGGTGGATCCAGCCCGACAGACGAACATTCGCGCCGGCATCCGTCGAACGGAGGGCGCCGCAGGTGTGGGTGCGATAGGCGTGCATGATCGGATTTCGTCTGAAAACGGCTGTCGAACAGCGTGAATTAGGAGCGGGGAAAGGCCCATCATCGCCCCCGAAAGTCAAGGCTGACGGCTCAAACGCCCCTGATACGCCATCCACAGGGCGAGGCTGGTTGTCCCCGAGATCCCGCCCTATCAACAGAGACGCCCGCATCCCCGCCCGGCTAGGGTTCATCGTCATGAACGCCCCAGCCGCCGAGATCCGTCAACTGCGCCTGCCGCTGCAGCAGGAGACGCCCCAGCGCGCCTCCGACCTGGCGATCTCGGAAGCCAACGCTGGAGGCGTGGCGACCCTGGCCGTCTGGCCCGAAGCGCCCGGCGCCATGCTGGCCCTGTTCGGGCCGGCGGGCTGCGGCAAGAGCCACCTGGCCGCCGCCTGGGTCGAGCGCACCGGCGCCATCGCCCTGCACGGCGCCGAGGCGGCCCTGGTCGACCCGCTGGAGCTGGAAGGCCGCCCCGTCCTGCTGGACGACGCCCAGGACGCCGATGACGAGAGCCTGTTCCACCTGATCAATCTGACCCAGTCGGGCGGCGGTGCCCTGCTGCTGGTGTCGCGCGATCCGCCAGGCGCCTGGGCGACGGACCTGCCCGACCTGCGCTCGCGCCTGAACGCCATCCGCACCGTGGGGATCGAGGCGCCCGACGACGTCGTCTTCGCCGCCATGCTGCGCCGCGCCTTCGCCAGCCGAAACATCACCCCGGCCGATGAACTGATCGAGTATCTCGTCCGCCGCATCGACCGCTCGGCCGACGCCGCCGAGGCCGTGGTCGACCGCCTGGACGCCCTGCACCGTCCCGTGACGCGCGTTTTGGCTCGCCAGGTGCTGGACGGGGAGCAGCCCTAACCGCCTGCCCATTCCCCGCCGCGACACAATCGCGGTTGCAGCCGTCACAGGCGCGCGCGACAACGGAATCATGACCGATATCGCGCCCATCGCCGTCGACACCACCGGTGAGGAAGTCCCCTCCTCGCGCGCGCCGCAACTCAAGCTGTCCGAGGCGCTGATGGCCTCGCCCGAGCGGTTCATCAACCGCGAGCTGTCGTGGCTGGCCTTCAACGGCCGGGTGCTGGAAGAGGCCGCGAACGAGGGCCACCCCCTGCTGGAGCGCGTGCGCTTCCTGTCCATCTCGGCCAACAACCTGGACGAGTTTTTCATGACGCGCGTCGCCGGTCTGAAGGGTCAGGTCCGTGAGCGCATCCGCGTCGTCTCGCCCGACGGCCTGACGCCGGCCGAGCAGTTAGAGCAGGTCAATGCGGCGGCGGGCGGCCTGATGGCCGAACAGCAGCGCCAGTGGCGCGTCCTGCGCAAGGAGATGGCCGCCGCCGGCATCGAGATCGTCGAGCGCGCCCGCATCACCAAGACCGAGCGCGAGCGGCTGGAGCCGGAATTCCTGAACCAGCTCTTCGCCGTCTTGACGCCGATGGCGATCGACCCGGCGCACCCCTTCCCCTTCCTGCCGAACCTGGGGTTCTCCCTGGCGCTGAAGCTGCGCCGCAACAGCGACAACCGCGTGCTGTACGCCCTGGTGCCGGTGCCGACCCAGGTGCGGCGCTTCTGGGCGCTGGCGACGGACGGGCGTTCGACGCCGGGACGGACGCGCTACGTCTCGCTGGAAAACCTGCTACTGCTGTTCATCGACCACATGTTTCCGGGCTGCGAGATCCTGGAAAAGGGCCTGTTCCGCCTGATCCGCGATTCCGACATCGAGATCGAGGAAGAAGCCGAAGACCTGGTCATGGAGTTCGAGGAGGCGCTGAAGCAGCGCCGCATGGGCTCGGTCGTCCGCATCAAGATTCAGGCGGACATGCCCGACGACCTGCGCGACTTCATCATCGCCCAGTTGCACGCCCAGCCGCAGGACGTGGTGCTGGTCGACGGCATGCTGGGCCTGGCTCAGCTTTCCGAACTGATCCCCGGCGGCCACCCCGACCTGAAGTTCAAGGGCTATGAGCCGCGCTACCCCGAGCGGGTGCGCGACAACGGCGGCGACATCTTCGCGGCCGTGCGCGAAAAGGACATGCTGATCCACCACCCGTTCGAGAGCTTCGACGTGGTGGTGCAGTTCCTGCGCCAGGCGGCGCGCGATCCGCACGTCATCGCCATCAAGCAGACCCTGTATCGCACCTCCAAGGACAGCCCCATCGTCGCCGCCCTGATCGAGGCGGCCGAGAACGGCAAGAACGTCACCGCCCTGGTGGAGCTGAAGGCCCGCTTCGACGAAGAAGCCAACCTGCGCTGGGCGCGCCAGATGGAGCGGGCGGGCGTCCACGTCGTCTTCGGCTTCGTCGAGTACAAGACCCACGCCAAGATGAGCGTCGTCGTGAGGCGGGAGGGCGAATCCTTGCGCACCTACTGCCACTTCGGCACCGGCAACTATCACCCGGTCACGGCCAAGATCTACACCGACCTCAGCCTGTTCACCTGCGATCCGGCCTTGGGCCGCGACGCCACGCGGGTGTTCAACTACATCACCGGCTATGCGGCGCCGGACGAGTTGGAGGCTCTGGTCGTCTCCCCGCTGAACATGAAGACCAGCCTGATCGAGATGATCGGCAAGGAGATGTCGGCCGCCGCCAAGGGCAAGCCCGCCGCCATCTGGGCCAAGATGAACGCCCTGGTCGATCCCGAGATCATCGACGCTCTGTATCGCGCCAGCCAATGGGGCGTGCGCATCGAACTGGTCATCCGCGGCATCTGTTGCCTGCGCCCCGGGGTGCCCGGCCTGTCGGAGAACATCCGGGTCAAGTCGATCGTCGGCCGCTTCCTGGAGCACAGCCGCATCGTCGCCTTCGCCAACGGCCACGACCTGCCCAGCAACCGGGCGCGGGTCTACATCTCTTCGGCCGATTGGATGCCGCGCAACCTGGAACGCCGCGTCGAGGTGATGACGCCGATCCTGAACGCCACCGTTCACGACCAGGTGCTCGACCAGATCATGGTCGCCAACCTGAAAGACGACGCCCAGAGCTGGGTGCTGGAGCCTGACGGCTCCTACCGACGGGTGATCCCCAGCGGGTCCGAACGGCCCTTCTCGGCGCACAAATACTTCATGACCAACCCCAGCCTGTCGGGGCGCGGCCGCAAGGTGAAGACCCTGCCGGGCGCCCTGTCCTATCCGGGCCTCAAGGTGCGGAAGCGCCGCTCATGAGCCCCGAGCGCGAATACGAATCGAAACAGATCGCCGTCATCGACATCGGCTCCAACTCGGTGCGTCTGGTGCTGTACCGGCTGGAAGGCCGGGCGGTCTGGACCATGTTCAACGAAAAGGTGCTGGCCGGTCTGGGGCGTGACCTGGCCGCCACGCGGCGCCTGTCCGAACCGGGCGTCGTCATGGCCATGACGGCGCTGCGCCGCTTCGCCGCCGTGATCGAGGGCGTCCAGCCCGATCAGGTGCTGGTCGCCGCCACCGCCGCCGTGCGTCAGGCCGAAGACGGCCCTGATTTCTGCGAGCGCGTAGCCGCCGAGACGGGCTTGCGCATCCGCGTCCTCAACGGCGAGGAAGAGGCGAAATATTCGGCGCTGGGCGTGTTGGCAGGCGACCCCGGCGCGCGCGGCGTGGCCGCCGACATGGGCGGCGCCAGTCTGGAGCTGACGCGGATCGGCGACGGTCCGCGCGGCCCGGGCGTGACCCTGCCGCTGGGCCCCTTCGCCCTGCTGGACGACAGGGGCTTCGACGCCGACCGCCTGCGCGGCCGCATCGCCAAGCGGCTGGAGCCGATCGAGGACCACTACGCCACGCCGACGCTCTACGCCGTCGGCGGCGCCTGGCGCAGCCTGGCCCAGATGCATATGGCGATGGTCGAACATCCGATCCGCATCGTCCACCAGTACGCCATGAGCGCGGCCGACGCGCGCGACATGGCCCGGCTGGTCGCGCGCCAGTCCCGCGCCTCGCTGGAGAAGCTGCCCGGCCTGTCCAAGCGCCGCGCCGAGACCCTGCCCTACGCCGCCCTGGTGCTGGAGGGGCTGATCGACCGCCTGGGGCTGACCTCGGTCAGCTTCTCGGCCTGGGGCGTTCGCGAGGGACTGCTGTATCACGGCATGGACCCCGCCATGCGCGTGGTCGACCCCCTGCTGGCCGGGTGTTCGGCATGGGGCGGCCGTCAGGGCGTGGACCCGGCCCTGCCCCGCGCCCTGGACGGCTGGCTGCAGTCCGTGGTCTCCGCCCTGCCCGAAGTGTTCGGAGAGGAGCGCGACGCCCTGCTAACCTCCTCGGTGTGCCGTCTGGCGGACCTGGGCGCGCGCCTGCACCCCGACCACCGCGTCAGCCTGGTGTTCGATCAGGTTCTATGGTCACCCATTCCCGGCCAGACCCACGCCGAACGCGCTTTCATGGCCGTGGCGATGAACGCCCGCTACGGCGGCGAGGCGCGCACGCCGGCGCCCGAAACGGTCGAGCGCCTGCTGTCGGAAAAGGGCCAGAAGCGCGCGCGAGCGCTGGGGCTGGCCATGCGGCTGGCCTGCGACCTGTCGGGCCGCTCGCCGCAGTTGCTGGCCAACGCCGCGGCCACGGTCGAGAAAGGCGCCCTGCGCGTCACCGCCGCCAACGGCTACGCCGACATGCTGCTGGGCGAACAGACGAAACGGCGCGCCAAGGCGCTGGCGGAAGCGATGGATCTGACGCTGAAGATCTAGCGCAACGCATCTCCCTCCCCTTCATGGGGAGGGTGGCTGAGCCTGAAAGGCGAAGCCGGGTGGGGGCGGCAAGGCTATTCAAGCGCTGAGGGCCGATCACCCAGCCCTCCCCACCCGGTCGCTTCGCGACCACCCTCCCCTTGAAGGGGAGGGAGAAAGGGCTACCCCTCGATCTCGACCACTTCGACGCGGGCGCCGTTCAGCACCAGGGCGATCTCGCCCTTTTTCAGCTTCAGAGCGTCTTCGCCGAACAGTTCGCGGCGCCAGCCCTTCATGGCCTCGATGTCCGCATTGTCGTTCAGGGCGATCTTTTCGAGGTCCGAAACCGTGGCGATCAGCTTGGCGGCCACGCCGGCGTTGTCGCTCTTGGCCTTCAGCAGCACCTTCAGCAGCTCCACCACCGAGGGCGGCGCGGGCTGGCTATTGGCCGGGCGCTCCAGCTTGGGCGCATGAGCTTCCGGGTCGGCCAGGACGCGCTTCAGTTCCGCCGCCAGCTCCAGCCCCAGACGCGAGCCGCCGAAGCCCTTGGGCACCGAGCGCAGACGATTGAAGGCGTCCGGATCGGTCGGCGTCTGGACGGCGATCTCGTCTATGGCCTCATCCTTCAGGATGCGGCCGCGCGGCTGGTCGCGCTCCTGGGCCGCGCGCTCGCGCCACACGGCGGTGGCGACGAAACCGGCCAGGTATTTGGCGTTGAACTTCTTCGGCTTCAGACGCTTCCAGGCGTTCTCGGGCGAGGTGTCGTACAGCGCCGGGTCGGTGACCGCGCCCATTTCCGACATGACCCAGTCCAGACGGCCTTCCTTCTGCAACCGGTCGCGCAGTTTGGGATACAGCGACGACAGGTGCGTCACATCGCCCAGCGCATAGGTCAGTTGCGCCTCCGACAGCGGACGGCGAGCCCAGTCGGTGAAGCGGCTGCCCTTGTCCAGCTCCTGACGCAGCATCTGGCGGACCAGCTGTTCATAGCTGACCTGATCGCCAAACCCGGCGGCCATGGCGGCGACCTGGGTGTCGAACAGCGGGCGCGGCATGGCGCCCAGCTTGTTGAAGATCTCCACGTCCTGCCGGGCGGCGTGGAAGACCTTCAGAATCGATTCGTCGCGCAGGATGTCGAGGAAGGGCTCAAGATCCAGCCCCTCGGCCATCGGGTCGATGATGGCGGCGTCGGACGGCGAGACCGCCGCCTGAATCAGGCACAGCTTGGGCCAGTAGGTGGTTTCCCGCATGAATTCCGTATCGACGGTGATGTACGGGGCCTTGGCCAGACGATCGCAGAAGGCGATCAGCGCGTCATTGGTGGTGATTAGCGTCATTCCGATGCTATAGCCCCGCGCGACGCCGTCGTGGCAAGAGCGCCGCGACATATTTTCGCCCCCGATTTCGAGCCGTGACCGATGAGCGACACCCCTGAGGCCCAAAAAAGCGGTCTGACCTACGCCGACGCAGGTGTGGACATCGACGCCGGCGAGCAGCTGGTCGACGCCATCAAGCCGCTGGCCAAGTCCACCCGCCGCCCCGGCGCAGAGGCCTCTCTGGGCGGTTTCGGCGCCTTGTTCGACCTGAAGGCCGCCGGTTTCGTAGATCCGCTGATCGTCACGACGACGGACGGCGTGGGCACCAAGCTGAAGATCGCCATCGAGACCGGCCGTCACGACGGCGTGGGCGTCGATCTGGTCGCCATGTGCGTCAACGACTTGCTGGCGCAGGGCGCCGAGCCGCTGATGTTCCTGGACTACTACGCCACGGGCAGGCTGGACGTGGACGCCGCGCGCCGCGTCGTGGCCGGCATCGCCGAGGGCTGCCGCCAGTCGGGCAGCGCCCTGGTCGGCGGCGAGACGGCCGAAATGCCGGGCATGTATTCGGGCGGCGACTATGATCTGGCCGGTTTCTCGGTCGGCGCGGTCGAGCGCGGCAAGGTCCTGCCCTATCTGGACCAGCAGAAGGCCGGCGACGTCATCATCGGCCTGGCCTCCTCGGGGCCGCACTCGAACGGCTATTCCCTGATCCGCAAGGTGGTCGAGAAGTCCGGTCTGGCCTGGGGCGACGACGCTCCCTTCGCCAAGGACCTGTCCCTAGCCCAGGCGCTGATGGAGCCGACCCGCATCTATGTGAAGCCGGTCCTGCCGCTGATGAAGGCCGACCTCATCAAGGGCGCGGCCCACATCACGGGCGGCGGCCTGATCGAAAACCCGCCGCGCTGCATCGCCGATGGCCTTGAGGCCAGCTTCGACTGGGACGCCTGGCCCATGCCCGACGTCTTCCAATGGCTGGCCGAGACGGGCGGTATTTCGGACCACGAGATGCGCCGCACCTTCAACTGCGGCGTCGGCTTCATCCTGATCGTCGCGCCCGAGAACGTCGAGCCGGTGCTGGCCGCCCTGCTGAACGCGGGCGAGACGGCCTTCGTCTGCGGGCAGCTTCAGGCGGCCTGATCCACACGCGGTCGCCGGTCTTTCATCCTCCGTCATCCTCGGGCTTGACCCGAGGATCGAGGGCGGGGGCGCGCCCTTCCCTGCCAACCCCGCGCAGACGGACAACCCGATCCTCGGGTCAAGCCCGAGGATGACGGCGTGGAGCCGGGGATGACGGCGAAAACCCAAACCCCATCGAAAAAGGCCCCGGTCGCGCTGACCGGGGCCTTCTTCATTTCAGACTGTCGCGAGGATCAGCGCAGACCGCCGTTGACCGTCTCGTCGTAGAATTTCGCCATGTCGGTGTAGAGTTGCTCGAGCGCCGGGCGGGCCGTGTACATCATGTGGCCGCCTTCATAGTAGGTGAACTCCAGGTTCCGGCGCAGGTGCGGCTCCAGCATCATCTGGGCCAGGTCGTACTCCGTGCTGAAGAAGGGCGTGGCGGCGTCGTAATAGCCGTTCAGCGCCAGCACCTTCATGTGCGGATTGCGGCGGATGGCGGTGGCCAGGTCGACGGCCGTGTTCGGCGTGGTCTGCGGACCGCCGACCGGCGGGCGGTGGCTCCAGTCCCAGTTGAAGCCCGGCAGGCCACGCGCCGACTGGCGGTAATCCACATCGGTGCGATAGTTCAGCGTCGTGGCGATGTAGTCGCGGAAGATGCTGAAATAGGCCCCGGTGATGGCGCTGCTGGACGGGTCTTCCTCGGGCGAGCCGCCCACAGCACTGGCGTCCATGCCCAGGTAACGCGTGTCCAGACGGCCGATCGTCTGGCGACGGTCGCGCAGCAGTTCCTTGCGGAAGGGGCTGAGCTCAAGGCGCAGGTTGGCCTGATCCAGCACCGTCGGCGAAATGCCGATCAGGGCGCTCATCTGCTGGGCGATCTGAGCGCGCTCGGCGTCCGAGATCAGGTGTCCCTTCGACAGGGCCGCCGCATAGGGGCCGATGGCGAATTCGCGGGCGCGCTGGACGTGTTCTTCCAAGCTGGGCTTGTTCGGGATCTTGTTGTGATACCAGGCCGTCGCCGCATAGGTCGGCAGCAGGGTGACGAAGTTCTGCGGATAGCCCGGCTGGCGCACGCCGTAGTTCATGATCGACGACAGCAGCACCACGCCGTTCAGCGACATGCCGCGATCTTCCAGCTGGTGCACCAGGGCGCCGGCGCGCAGGGTGCCGTAGCTTTCGCCCAGAACATATTTCGGGCTGGACCAGCGGTCGAACTTGGTCGTGTAGCGCATGATGGCGCGGGCGAAGGTGTCCGCATCCTGATCCACGCCCCAGAAGGCCGAACCCGGCGTCTCGCCCAGCGGACGCGAATAACCGGCGCCGACCATGTCGATGAAGACCAGGTCGGTCTTGTCCAGCAGGGTCATGTCGTTGGGCGCCAGGTTGAACGGCGCCGGGCGCTCGACCACTGGCTCATCGGTCTGGACCCGCATCGGGCCGAAGGCGCCCATGTGCAGCCACACCGTCGGCGAACCCGGCCCGCCGTTGAACATATAGGTGATCGGACGACGACCGACCGGCTGTCCGTCCAGCGTATAGGCCACATAGAAGAGGCTGGCCGTCGGCATGCCCGCGTCGTTGCGGACCGTCAGCGTCCCCGCCGTCGCCTTGTAGCGCAGGGTGCGGCCGTGGGCGTTGATCGAGTGGCTGGTGGTCACTTCCGATTCATCGGCCGTGGCGCGCGCCCAGTTCTTTTCGATCTGTTCGGCGGTGACGTTGCGCAAGCGATCAGATGCCGAGCGGACCGGCCCCGAGCCGCCGCTGGACGCGGCTTCCTGAGCCATGGAAACGGCCGGCGCGGCCAACAGGGCCGCTGCGCAGGCGGCGGTCAACAGACGACGCATATAGGATACTCCCCCCTTGGATGCCGGACTCCCCCGGCGCATGGACGCTAACGCCGCTGTTTCCGAAGAAGCAACGGAGTTTACGTCGGTTCAGCAACAATGGTTCGGCGGCGACCCGCCCTTCCCCTCGACCCTGCCGCCCCTCTTGCTAAGTCGCCTTCGGGGCCGCATGGCAATCACGCCATCTTCCACGCGTGAGCCGCCCATGTCCGTCGCCAAAGCCCGTGTCGCCGTCCTGATCTCCGGGACCGGATCGAACATGGTCAGCCTGATCGAGGCGGGACAGGCGCCGGATGCGCCGTATGAAGTCGTGCTGGTGGTCTCCAACATCGCGAGCGCCGCCGGCCTCGACAAGGCGCGGGCGCTGGGCGTTCAGGCCGTCGCCGTCGAACACGCCCCCTTCGGCAAGGATAGAGAGGCGCACGAACGCGCCGTGGACGCCCTGCTGCGCGAACATGGCGTTCAGGTCGTGGCCCTGGCCGGTTATATGCGCCTGCTGACGCCGTGGCTGGTGCGCGGGTGGGCGGGCCGGATGCTCAACATCCACCCGTCGCTGCTGCCGCTCTATCCCGGCCTGAACACTCACGCCCGCGCCATAGAAGCGGGCGACCAGGAGGCGGGCTGCACCGTTCACATCGTCACCGAGGGCGTAGACGAAGGCCCCGCCCTGGGCCAAGCGCGCGTGCCCATCCTGCCCGGCGACACGGCTGAAATTCTGTCTGAGCGGGTCAAGGCGGCGGAACATCAGCTTTATCCCCGAATTCTGATGGATTTTCTGAACGCTCCGAAACCTTAACGATTTTTAATGCGACAGCCGGTCGCACGCAGGCGCAGGTTGCCCGCAAGCACGAACGCGCCTTCCTGACGGCGCTATCGCGCACGTCTGCACCACTGGGAAAGACCCGATGATGAAAACCCGCCTGATGGGCGCCGCCGCCATGGCGCTCGCCCTCGCCTTCACCGCTCAACCGACCCTCGCTCAACACGCCCACGCCTCGACGGCTGCCTCCACCGCGCCCGAGATCAAGCCCTGGGGCTTCGACCTGGACGGTCGCGACCTGACGGTGAAGCCGGGCGACGACTTCAACGCCTACGCCAACGGCGTCTATCTGAAGAACACGGAAATTCCGTCGGACAAGGCCCGCTTCGGCCCGTTCGACGTCCTGTATGAGAACTCGCAGGCCCAGCTGCGCGCCATCATCGAGGCCAGCGCCGCCAACCCGGCCAACGCCAACGCCCAGAAGGTGGGCGCCCTGTACGCCAGCTTCATGGACGAGGCTCGCGTCAACCAACTGGGCGCCCAGCCCCTGGCCGCCGATCTGGCCGCCATCCGCGCCGTGGCGAACCACAGCGACATGGCCCGCCTGATGGGCGCCAGCCACGAAGGCTTCGGCGGCTCCCTGTTCGGCTTGGCGGTGTTCGAGGACCTGCAGGACCCGAACATCAACTCGGCCTATCTGGGTCAGGGCGGCCTGGGCCTGCCGGACCGCGACTACTACCTGAAGCCGGACTTCGCCCCTCAGCGTGAAGCCTACGTCGCCTATGTCACGCGCGCTCTGACGGCCGCAGGCTGGGACAACCCGGCGCAGGCCGCCGCCGACATCCTGGCCTTCGAGACCAAGGTCGCCGAGAAGCACTGGACCACTGTCGAGCGTCGCCAGATCGACAAGATCTACAACCCCACCCCGGCCGCGCAACTGGCGACCTTTGCGCCGGGCTTCGACTGGGCCGCCTTCCTGCAGGCGTCCAAGGTCGAGACCGTGCCGACCCTGGTGCTGATGGAGAACACCGCCATCCCAGGCATCGCCCAGGTGTTCGCCGATGCGCCGATCGAGACGCTGAAGGCCTGGCAGGCCTTCCAGACCGTCGATCAGGCCAGCCCCTATCTGTCCGACGCCTTCGTGGACTCGCGCTTCGAGTTCCGCGGCAAGACCCTGCGCGGCCAACCCGAAAACCGTCCGCGCTGGAACCGCGGCGTGGTCCTGGTCGACGGCCAGTTGGGCGAGGTTCTGGGCCAGGAATACGTCCGCCTGCACTTCCCCGCGTCGTCCAAGACGCAGATGGAGACGCTGGTCGCCAACCTCAGGGACGCCATGACCGAGCGCCTGAAGGCGCTGGACTGGATGAGCGAGGCCACGCGCGAGCAGGCCCTGCTGAAGATGTCCAAGTTCGGCGTGAAGATCGGCTATCCCGAGAAGTGGCGCGACTATGACGGGCTGGAGCTGAAGGCCGACGACCTCTACGGCAACGTCGAGCGCGCCGCCGCCTTCGACTGGGCCTGGAACCGCGGCAAGATCGGCCAGCCGGTCGATCCGCTGGAGTGGGGCATGACGCCCCAGACGGTGAACGCCTACTACAACCCGCCGCGCAACGAGATCGTCTTCCCGGCCGCCATCCTGCAGGCGCCCTTCTTCGACCCGAACGCCGATCCGGCGGTCAACTACGGCGGCATCGGCGCCGTGATCGGCCACGAAATCACCCACGGCTTCGACGATCAGGGCCGCAAGACCGACGCCAACGGCGTGCTGCGCGACTGGTGGACGCCCGAGGACGCCGCCCGCTTCAAGGAGCGCGCCAAGACGCTGGGCGCCATCTACGCCGCCCAGGAGCCGGTGCCGGGCACGCCCATCAACGGCGACCTGACCATGGGCGAGAACATCGCCGACCTCGGCGGTCTGCTGATGGCGCTGGACGCCTATAAGCGCAGCCTCAACGGTCAACCGGCGCCAGTGATCGACGGACTGACGGGCGAACAGCGCGTTTTCCTGGGCTGGGCCCAGGTGTGGCGCGAGAAGTCGCGTGAAGAGGCTCTGAAAGAGCAGTTGACCACCGACCCGCACTCGCCCGGCATGGCGCGGGCCGCCACTCCGCCGCGCAACATCGACGCCTGGTACGCCGCCTTCGGCGTCACCCCGGATCAGGCGCAATACATCGCCCCCGAAAAGCGCGCCCGGATCTGGTAGCCGGCGCGCCCGGCGACGGACAAAGGAAAGGGCGTCGGCCGCAAAGCCGACGCCCTTTTTTCTCCTCCCCATTCCATGGGGAAGTGGATCGGCGCCGAAGGTGGCGAGACGGAGGGGCCGCTTGTTTCCGCTGAGCTGGGATTAATCGCCCGCCCCAGCTCGCCCCTCCACCACTTCGTGGTCCCCCTCCCCACTTTGTGGGGAGGAAAGCGGTTACTCGTTGGGCTTCTTCGGCGTGGTGGCCGCGCCGGCCACGGCGCCGATGACGCCCCCGGCGACGGTCGCGCCGGTGTTGCCGCCGATCGCCTGACCAGCGACCGCACCGCCCAGGGCGCCCGTGGCGGCGCGTTGTTCCGTGGTGGTGCCGCAGGCGGCAAGCAGAGCCGTCAGGCCCAGCACAGGGGCAAGCTTCAGCATCGTCTTCATGGCGGTCATCCTTATTGTTGCGAGCGAGCGTAACGAGACCGTGAAAACGAAACGGCCCGCCCCCGGTTCCGGGAGCGGGCCGAATTGTCACACAGCTTGACCGCAAACGATCAAGCCGCGTCGGGTCGAAAGGGCGAAGCCTTTTGACTGCGGCTCAGAAAACCAAACCGCGTCGGGTCGGGAGGTCCCGAAGGGCCGACGAGCGCGGCCCTTCAGCATCAGCCGACGATGTCGGCGTCCGTGAAGAACTGCTCGATCTCGATCTTGGCGTTCTCCAGCGAGTCCGAACCGTGGACCGAGTTCTCGCCGATCGACAGGGCGAACAGCTTGCGGATGGTGCCTTCAGCGGCGTCGTTCGGGTTGGTGGCGCCCATGACTTCGCGGTATTTGGCGACGGCGTTGTCGCCTTCCAGCACCTGCACGACCACCGGCTCGGCGATCATCTGCGACACCAGTTCGCCGTAGAAGGGACGCTCGGCGTGCACTTCATAGAATTTCTTGGCTTGGGCTTCGGTCAGCTTGATGCGGCGCTGGCCGACGATGCGCAGGCCGGCGCCTTCGATGACGGCGTTGATGGCGCCCGTCAGGTTGCGGCGCGTGGCGTCGGGCTTGATGATCGAGAACGTGCGTTCGGTCATGGGAGTGACTTCTTGTTTGGGTGTTTGAGGGTCGGCGGCTTATAGCGAGCGCCGCACATCTTTCCAATATCCCCGCTTGTAAGCCTTTTTCGTTCCGGATCCCATGCTGCAGATCAAAAACCTGACCTACAACGCTTGGGGCCGAGAGTTCCTGGACGACGCCTCCGTCAGCCTGCCGCCGGGGTCCAAGGTCGGGCTGGTCGGCCGCAACGGCATCGGCAAGTCGACCCTGTTCAAGCTGATCCTGGGCGAGCTGGCCGCCAACGGCGACGAAATCTCCCTGCCCAAGACCGCCCGCATCGGCTCGGTCGATCAGGAACACCCCGCCACGCCGGTCAGCGTTCTGGACACCATCCTGGAAGCCGACGTCGAGCGCCACGACCTGCTGACCCGGCTGGAAACCGCCGAACCCGAGGAAATGGGCGAGATCTGGGGCCGTCTGATCGAGATCGACGCCGACAGCGCCCCCTCGCGCGCCTCTGAAATCCTGGTCGGCCTTGGCTTCAGCCAGGAGGACATGCTTCGCCCGATGGCCGAGTTCTCGGGCGGCTGGCGGATGCGCGTGGCCCTGGCCGCCGCCCTGTTCGCCGAGCCGGACATGCTGCTGCTGGACGAACCGACCAACTACCTCGACCTGGAAGGCGCCCTTTGGCTGGAGCAGCGGCTGAAGCGCTATCCGCACACGGCCCTGATCATCAGCCACGACCGCGAGCTGCTGAACGGCGTCTGCACCCACATCCTGCAGCTGTCGAACCGCAAGCTGGACCTCTACACCGGCAACTACGACACCTTCGAAAAGACGCGGGCCGAGAAACTGCGCCTGATGGAGGCCAACAAATCCAAGCAGGACGCCGAGCGCGCCCACCTGCAGAAGTTCATCGACCGCTTCAAGGCCAAGGCGTCGAAGGCGACGCAGGCCCAGTCGCGCGTCAAGCGGCTGGAGAAGATGCAGCGCATCGAACTGCCGCCCGAAGAACGCGTCGCCCCCTTCACCCTGCCCTCGCCCGAACGCCCCCTGCCCCCGCCGCTGATCCGGCTGGAGAAGGCCAATGTCGGCTATGAGCCGGGCAAGCCCATCTTGCGGAACCTGAACCTGCGGATGGACCTGGACGACCGCATCGGCCTGCTGGGCGTCAACGGGGCGGGCAAGTCCACCTTCGCCAAGCTGATCGCCAAGGCGCTGACCATCGAGACGGGCGAGTTCCACCGCGACGGGAAGATGCGCGTGGGCTGGTTCCACCAGCACCAGATCGAGGCGATGGACCCGACCGACACGCCGCTGGAGATCATCCGCCGCGCCATGCCGGACGCCTCGGAAAGCAGCCGCCGCAGCCGTCTGGCCCAGTTCGGCCTGCCCTTCGAGAAGCAGGAGACCACCGTCGGCTCCCTGTCGGGCGGCGAGCGGGCGCGTCTGCTGCTGAACCTGGTGGCGATGGATGCGCCGCACATCCTGATCCTGGACGAACCGACCAACCACCTGGACATCGACAGCCGCCGCGCCCTTCTGGACGCGCTGAACGAATATACCGGCGCGGTCATCCTGATCACCCACGACCGCTCGCTGATGGAGCTGGTGGCCGACCGCCTGTGGCTGGCCGCCGACGGCACGGTGAAGCCGTTCGACGGCGACATGGACGACTATCAGAAGTTCGTCCTGGACCGCGCCAAGCAGGCCGGCATGAAGCCGAGCCAGGTCAAGCACGAGGAAGCCGTGGCCGAGGCCCCCGCGCCCTCCGCCGCGCCCAAGGCCGAGAAGAAGAAGGGACCGTCCCCGTCCACCCTTCGCCATGCGGTGAAGAAGGCCGAGGACCGAATGGCCCAGCTGACCGCCGATCTGGCGCGTCTGGACGACGATTTGGCCAACGCCGCCGTCAGTGACCCCAAGAAGCTGGAAGGCCTGACTCGCGCCCGCGCCAAGGCCCAGGCCGACCTGGATCAGGCCGAGGCCGACTGGATCGCCGCCGAGGAAGCTCTGGCCGAGGTGTCGTAATGAGCAAGGCGCCGCCCCTGTTGACCAAGGACGAGATGCAGGAGGCGGCCGCCCGCCTGCAGACCTATCTGCGCGACGAAATGGAGGTCGAGGTCGGCCGCCTGCCCGCCGAAATGCTGGTCGAGTTCATCGGTCGGGACATCGGCCGCCTGTTCTACAACCGCGGCCTGCGCGACGCCGAAACCGTGGTGCGCCAGAAGGTCGAGGACGTCGCCGACGCCCTCTACGGCCTGGAACGATAAGTCCCGCCCCCTGATCCCGATCAGCCGCAGCTGACGCGCGTCACGATGTCCGTCTTGTCGTCGTAGGTGAAGGTCACGCGGTTGTCGCGATAGTCCATCGTCGCCGCGCAACTGCTGCACAGGACGCGGAAGATGCGGCCTTCCGGGGCAGCCGGAATGGTCGAGCGATTGCGGCCGACATACTCCTGATAGTCGCTGGCCTTGCAGGCAACCGGCGTCGCCTCGCCGCCCGGCGCGGTCGTCGTCCCGCCCCCTTGCGTCGGCGCACAGGCCGCCAGGACCAGGAAGCCTGCGGCGGCGCTCAGCGTCAGAAATGACTTCATAACGTCGTCCCTCATGATCATCCGCAGCGGACCTGTTCGATCAGGCCTGTGCGCTGGTTGTAGAAGATGTTGAGCCGATAGGGCGAATAGTCCTCGGTGATCGGGCAGGTCGTGCAGGCGACCCGACGGTTCACCACATCCACCGGAACGGGTATTTCAGTCCGAGGTTTCCCAATCAGCCACTGAAACTCATCCGCCTTGCACATGGCGACGCCCGAAGCATTGCGGATGCCCGGCTCGGAGAGATAGGGACGCTCGGTCGGCGATGCGGGCGCGGCCGGCGTGACCGGCGGATAGTTCGAATGGGCGGCCGTCCGCGTCGTAGTCGTGGCGTTTGGGGGCGGCGCAGCGCAGGCCGCGACAGCCAGCGCGCCAAGCGTCAGGATCAGGCCGCCTTTTCCCAGCGCCCTTCGTCCGACTGTTTCCAATAGGCTAGGTCGGCGCCGTCCGCCTTCAGCGTCCGCCAGCGCCCGCGCGCATGGTTCAGCGCCTGCTCGTCCCGACCGTCGAAGATGATGAAGCAACGTGCGAACTCCTGCGTGGCCCCAAGCTCTGAATCATCGACGATGAACAGCGCCTGAGCGCCATTCAGATTCTCGCCCGATTCGGACAGAAGCACAGGCTGGCGCGCGGCGTGGTCGCCATCGGCCCGTCCGTGAGGCAGGAAGCTATCGTCGCGATAGGTCCACAACAGCTCGTCGATATCGTCGAGCCGATGCGAGGTCGCCCCCCGGATCAGGGCGCGCCAGCCCCGCTGAAGCGTGCGCTCCAGCAGGGTCGGCAGCACCTGTTCCAGCGTCGACCGCTCCAGGTGGTAGAACCAGATTTCCGGCTTGGCGTCAGACACCCGGCCCTACCCTGCTGAACAAAACTCAGCCTTCGTAGTGGTCGGCGACCATGCGGTCGAGCAGACGCACGCCATAGCCCACGGCGCCGTCCGGCACGGTCGGGTTCTTGGAGTCCTTCACCCAGGCGGTCGAGGCGATGTCGATGTGCGCCCACGGCACGCCGTTGGTGAAGCGTTGCAGGAACAGGGCGGCGGTGATCGAGCCGCCGGCGCGGCCATTGCCCATGTTCTTCACATCGGCGATCGGGCTGTCGATGTGGCGGTCGTATTCCGCCGGGATCGGCATGCGCCAGGACTTCTCGCCCACCTTCGGACCGGCGTCGGCGATGTTGGCCGCCAGTTCGTCGCTGTTGGTGAAGACGCCCGCATATTCCAGGCCCAGCGAGATGATGATGGCGCCCGTCAGGGTGGCCAGGTCGATCATGAACTTCGGCTTGAAGCGGTCCTGCGTGTACCAGAGGGCGTCGGCCAGAACGAGGCGGCCTTCGGCGTCGGTGTTCAGCACTTCGATGGTCTGGCCCGACATGGAGGTGACCACGTCGCCCGGACGCTGGGCGTTTCCGTCCGGCATGTTCTCGACCAGGCCCAGGACGCCGACGGCGTTCACCTTGGCCTTGCGGCCCGCCAGGGCGTGCATCAGGCCGGCCACGGCGGCGGCGCCGCCCATGTCCCACTTCATCTCTTCCATGCCCTCGGCGGGCTTCAGGCTGATGCCGCCGGTGTCGAAGCAGACGCCCTTGCCGACGAAGGCGATGGGGGCCTCGCCCTCCTTGCCGCCGTTCCACTGGATAACGGCCAGCTGGCTTTCACGCACCGAGCCCATGCCGACGCCAAGCAGCGAGCCCATGCCCAGCTTCTCCATCTCGGCCTCGCCCAGGATCTCGACCTTGGCGCCCAGGGCCTCCAGCTCCTTCACGCGGCGCGCGAACTCGACCGGGTGCAGGATGTTGGCGGGCTCCGACACCAGATCGCGCGCGAACAGCACGGCGTCGGCCACGGCCGACAGCGGGCCGAAGGCGGCCTCGGCGGCCTTCACGTCCGAGGTCACGACGCGCACCGTCGTCACCGACGGAATCTTGTCGGCCTTCTGCTTGGTCAGATATTTGGCGAAGCGATAGGCGGCCAGGCGAACGGCGAAACCGGCGCGGGCGGCCAGCTCCGGCGACAGGTGCGACGCCTCGATGGTCAGGACTTCGGCGCCCGACATCTTGGTCGCCTGATAGGCGGCGGCGGCGGCGGTTTCGACCGCCAGATCGTCCTGCTTGTCCGCCGCGCCCGCGCCGACCATCAGCACGGCGTTCGCGTCGATCCCGGCCGGGGCCGCGACGTTCAGGCTGCTGTTGGCGGCGCCGTTGAAGCGGCTGTTCTTCATCGCCTTGGTCAGGGCGCCCGAGGCCGCCTGATCCAGCGCCGAACCGGCGCCGGCGAGGGCTCGTCCTTCATGCACCAGCACGGCGAGAATTTCTGCGGCGCCGGGCGAAGCGACGAATTCGATTTTCATGAAACTGACTCCAGACCGGAAGAACCTGTCCCGATCACGCTTGAATTTGCCATGGTCGCGGCGACGGTTTCGTCGGGGCGGCCGGATGTGTATTACATGGCTCGCATCGCCCCGGGCTGCAACACGTTCGCAGCCGATTATACGACCTTTCCGGCCTTATGACCCTGATCCAGAGGTATCTTTTCCGCCAGATCGGCCTGCCCGTCGTGGCGGCGGTCGCGGCGCTGGCCGGCATCGGCCTGCTGAGCCAGAGCCTGGATCAGCTGGAAGTCATCGTCGAGCGCGGACAGAGCGTCTGGGTCATGGTCAAGCTTACCCTGCTGGCCCTGCCGCAGCTGATCGCCGTCATCCTGCCCATCGGCCTGTTCGTCGGCGCCCTGATCGCCCTGACGCGGCTGCAGCGCGAGCAGGAGCTGACCGCCGCCTACGCCGCCGGGGTCAGCCGCTGGGCCCTGATCCGGCCCGCCCTGCAGATCGCCTTGATCGTCACCGTCATCGCCCTTTTGGTGAACGTCTTCGTCCAGCCGTGGGCCCAGCGCGAAGGCCGTCGTCAGGCCTTCGCCATCCGCACCGACCTGGCCGCCCTGCTGGTCGAAGAAGGCCAGTTCGTCCAGGGGCCCGACGGCCTGACCGTCTACGTCCAGCAGATCGAGCAGAACGGGCTGATGAAGAACCTCTTCGTCTATCTGGACAACGGCAAGACGGTCACCACCTGGGACGCCGAAACCGCCCGATTCGGTCGCGTCGACGGCCTGCCGGTGCTGACCATGCAGAACGGGTCGATGCAGCGCTATTCCTCGCGCGAGGTGTTGAACCAGCTGTCGTTCGACCAGCAGGTGTTCGACCTGTCGCCCTACGCCAAGACCACCGAGCGCATCCGTTTCAAGCCGTCGGACCTGTGGCTGACTGACCTGTTCGACCCGACGCCCGCCCTGCTTGAGACCGCTGGAACGCGGGGCGAGCTGGCGGCCGAGGGCCATTCGCGCCTCGCTTCGCCCTTCTACGCCCTGGCGGCGATGGCCTTTGCCCTGGCGGCCATTCTAGGCGGCGCCTTCAGCCGGACAGGCTACACCGGCCGCATCGCCAAGGCGGCGGGCGCCTTCCTGCTGCTGCGCGTCATCGGCTACGGTCTGGTCGCGGCCAGCGCCTGGAACGGCGCCTTGAACATCCTGCAATATGTCGTGCCGCTGGCCGCCACGGCCCTGGCCCTGCGCGTCCTGTTCCGCGCGCTCAAGCCGCGCCGTCGCCGCGCCGGATCGCCGCTGGCCCGCGTGAAGGCGAGGCTCGCATGAAATTCCGTCTCGGCCGCATCGAACGTTATGTCCTGATCCAGCAGATGAAGTCGCTGGGCGTAGCCTTCGCCGTCATCGCCGCCCTGGTCATGCTGATCGACTTCGTCGAGGTCTCGCGCGGGCTGAACTCCTCGGGCGAGCTGTCCAGCGCGCGGATTTTCGGCCTGGTGCTGGTCAAGTCGCCCTCGGTCATCCTCCAGCTCCTGCCCTTCGTCTTCCTGTTCGGGACCCTGGGCGCCTTTGTCAGCCTGAACCGGCGCAGCGAACTGATCGCCATGCGGGCGGCGGGCGTGTCGGCCTGGCGCTTCGTCCTGCCCGCGGCGGGCGCCGCCGTGCTGCTGGGCGCCCTGACCGTCACCGTTCTGGGCCCAATAGCCGCCGCGGGCGACGGCGTCTGGCAGCGTGAGCGCGGGCGCATCTCCGGCTCGACGCCCGGAGGCGATTCACGCGAATCCGTCTGGCTGCGCGAAGGCGACGAGAACCGCCAGATGATCATTCGCGGCGGACGGCAGGACCCGGCCACCGGCCGCCTGCTGGACGCGACCTTCTTCATCTACACCACGACCTCCGGCGGCCATCGCGTCTTCACCGAGCGGGTCGATGCGGCCACGGCCACCCTGAACGCTGGGCGCTGGCGCCTGACCGACGCCTCGGGCGCGCAGACGGGCCAGCGGGCGGTCCGCTACGCCACCTTGGATCTGCCGTCCAACCTGGCCGACAAGGAAGCCTTCCAGCGCTTCGCCCGGCCCCAGTCCACGCCCTTCTGGTCCCTGCCCAACCAGATTCGCCGCATTGAAGACGCCGGCTTCGCCTCCACCGCCTATCGCTTGCGGTTGCAGCAGCTGCTGGCCACGCCGCTGGTCTTCGGCGCCATGTCGATCCTGGCGGCGGCCTTCTCGCTGCGGCTGATGCGTCTGGGCGATCTGGCGCGGATGACGGTGGCGGCCGTGGTGCTGGGCTTCGCCTTCTTCTTCCTGAATCAGTTCTCCTCGGCCATGGGCTCGGCTGAGGTCGTGCCGCCGGTCATCGCCGCCTGGCTGCCGCCCATATTGACGGCTCTCGCCGCCTTTACCTTGCTGTTCTATACCGAAGACGGCTAATCGGGCGGTTTCCGCCCGGCCGGTAATGAGTGGACTCCGCATGACCCATCGCCGCCTCCCCCGTATGGGAGCCCTGCGCCTTCGGCTGTTGACCGGCGCGGCGTTGGTCATAGGCGCGCCCCTCTCATCGCTGGCGTTCGCCTCGGCCGCACAGGCCCAGACGGCGCCCGTCCCCGTTCAGGCCCCGGCGCAGACCGCGCCCCAGACCACGACCGAGGCCGCCCCCGGCGCCGACGGCCTGACGCCCGACGCCGTCTTCGTGGACGCCGATTCCGCTCAGCGTCAGGGCGACGTCATCTCGGCCCAGGGCTCGGACGAGGATCGGGTCATGGCCCGCTTTCAGGACCACAGCCTGCGCGCTCAGGACCTCACCTATGACCTCCAGAACCGCGTGGCCACGGCCTCGGGCGACGCCGAGCTGACGGCGCCGGACGGTTCGGTCGTCCACGCCCAGCGGATCGAACTGGATTCCGACCTCAAGGCGGGCGTCGCCGTCGACCTGGCCACCCGCCTATCCAACGGCTCCAGCCTGATGGCCGCCACCGCCGTGCGACGCTCCGAGACGGTCAGCGAGCTGAACAACGTCATCTTCACCCCCTGCCCGATCTGCACCGTGGACGGCGCGGCCAAGACGCCCAGCGTCTCCATCCAGGCGTCTAAGGCGGTCCAGAACGAAGAGCTGCGCGCGATCCTGTATCGCGACGTGGTGTTCCGGCTGGGCGGGGTGCCCATCTTCTATCTGCCGGTCTTCTCGCATCCCGATCCGACCGTGGATCGCGCGTCGGGTTTCCTGGTGCCGTGGGGCGACTATCAGGCGGGACGCGGGGTCTCGCTGGAGATTCCCTATCTGCACGTCATCTCGCCCTCTGAAGACGTGCTGGTCAGCCCCCAGTTCAACACCAAGGTCGCCCCGCTGCTGAACCTGCAGTGGCGCAAGCGATTCACCGACGGGATGATCGTCGCGCGCGGCGGCGCCACCTACGGCCGAAGCTTCGGCGACTTCGACCTGGACGGCGACGGCCAGGCGGAAAGCAACGTCCGTTTCGGCGACACGACGACGCGCAGCTATCTGCTGGCTCACGGCAAGTTCGATCCCGACGGCCCGTGGCGCTGGGGCTTCACCGCCGAGCGGGTTTCGGACAAGACCCTGTTCGACCGCTACGACATCCGCGACGCCTATCAGGACAACGGCCTCTACTACGGCGACAGCCGCCGCCTGATCAGCCAGATCTACGCCGAGCGCCAGACCGAGCGGTCCTATCTGTCGGTCGCGGCCTTCACCTTGCAGAGCCTGCGGGTGGCCGAGTTCAACCCGATCACCCCGGCCTTGAACGTCTTTGAAGACGACAACACCCTGCCGCTGGTCGCGCCGCTGATCGAGGCGCGCTGGGAGCCTGAAGGCCCCGTGCTGGGCGGTCGCCTGCGCCTGCGCGGCTCGGCCGTGGCGCTGACGCGCGACGCCTATGTCGGCTTCCCAACCCTGGCGCCCGAACTGATTCCCGCCGGGCCGACCGACGACCTGCCCGGCGTCGACAGTCGCCGCATCACCGGCCAGGCTGAGTGGCGCCGGGTGCTGACCTCGCCCATCGGCGTGCGGTGGGAGCCTTTCGTGGACCTGCGCGCCGACGTCTATTCGGTCGATGATCTGCCGCCCGCCCTCGGCGTCGAGGACAAGACCCATTTCCGCGCGCGGACCAGCGCCGGGGTCGATGTCAGCTATCCGCTGTATCGCCGCCTCAGCGCCTCGTCCGACCTGATCCTTGAGCCGATGGCCCAGCTGTCGATCTCGAACAAGGCCGACCTGGACCCGCGCATCCCGAACGAAGACAGCCAGATCACCGAACTGGATCACCTGTCCCTGTTCCGCATGGACCGCTTCCCCGGCTACGACCTGCTGGAGGGCGGCCTGCGCTTCACGGCGGGCGCCCGCGCCACCCTGCGCTGGGACGAGGTGCGCTCGGCCAGCCTGTTCATCGGCCGCAGCATGCGCGCCGACGACCAGGACGAATATCTGACGCCGATCCCGGATGATCCGGCCCGCCTCTATGACCCGTCGGGTCTGGCCAGCCGCACCTCGGACTGGGTGGTTCAGGGGACGTTCAATCCGTCGGACCGGATGCGCGGCTGGTTCCACGCCACCGTCGACGGCAATGGCGAGATTCGCCGCGCCGAAGCGACGGTCGACGGCCGCTGGGGTCGCCGCAACCTGGCCAGCGTCAGCTACATCGTCGACCGCTCCAATCCGCTGGACGGACCCGAGAACCGCAACTACGAATTCGTCCAACTGTCGGCCAACCAGTTCGTCTATGGCAACTGGGGCGTGGCGGTGACCGGCATCGCCGATCTGGAACGCGACATCATCACCCGCTCGGAGGTCGGCCTGTTGTTTGACGACGACTGTTTCCGCATCGAGCTGGGCTGGCGTCGCGACAACACCCGCGTGCGCCCCACCGGCCCGGCCGAGGGCGTCTATATCCGTCTTAACCTCGCCACTTTTGGAGGTTCAGGCTATGATCGCGGCAATATGCGGTAGGCATGGCGTGGATTGCGGCTTACGGGGACGTGCGCCCTGGCGCGGCGGCGCGGACAGCGTCGCTTACCGGATTGGGCCGGATTGGGACCGCTTTAGGGAATCAGGACTGACGATGCGTTTGAAGCGTTACTCTACGGGAGCCGCCCTGGCCGCCCTCATGGTCGTGGCGGCCGTGGAGCCTTCATGGGCCCAGACGGCGCCGGCGGCTCAGGCTCAGCCCCCCGCCCAGCCCGCAGCCGGAGCCCTGAATCCGGCGGCGGAAGAAGCGCCTCAGCGCGCGACGCCGGCGCCTCAGTTCCGCATGGCCGACGGCATCATCGCTACGGTCAACGACCGCATCATCACGGGCTTCGACCTGCGCCAGAGGATGCTGGTCGTCATGGCCATGTCCCAGTTGCAGCCGACCGAAGAAAACATCGCCGCCATCCAGCAGCAGGCGCTCAACGACCTGATCGAACAGCATCTCCAGGCGCAGGAAATCGCCAAGTTCGACCAGTTGAAGATCACCGACGACGAGGTTGATCGCGAAATCGCCGACATGGCCCGCCAGGCCGGCGCCAGCCCCGAATCCTTCCTCGCCTTCCTGCAACAGGGCGGCATCGCCCTTCCCGCCTTCCGCGAACAGATCCGCACCGAGGTGGGCTGGCGCGAACTGGTTGGCGGCCGCTTCCGCGACCGCGCCCGCGTCAGCAAGAGCCAGGTCGACCAGGCCGTGCGCCAGCTGACGGAATCAGCCACCAAGCCCCAGTATCTGGTCGGGGAGATCTACCTCGAAGCGGCCCGCGTCGGCGGGATGCAGGAAGCCATGAACGGCGCGCGCCAGTTGGTGCAGCAGATGATCCAGGGCGCCCCCTTCATGGCCGTGGCGCGCCAGTTCTCGGCCGCTCCTTCAGCCGCGCGCGGCGGCGACGCCGGGTGGATCGTCAAGGGCGCCGCCCAGCCCGCCCTGGAAACGGTCATGGAGACCCTGGAAGTCGGTCAGCTGTCCAACCCGATCCCCGTCGATGGCGGCGTCTACATCCTGTACATGCGCGACAAGCGCTCGGGCGCCTCGACCAGCATGGTCAAGATGAAGCAGGTCATGATCGAACTGCCCGAGACCGCCGACGAGGCTCAGGTCGCCGCCGCGACCCAGCGTCTCGAGGCCCTGCGCGGCCAACTGACGTGCGACAACATCCTGACCCGCGCACGCTCTGAGACGGGCCTGCTCGGCGCCGACCTGGGCGAAAGCGACGTCGACGATCTGGCGCCGCAGTTCCAGCAGGTCGCCCGCTCGGCCGAGATCGGCTCGGTCAGCACGGCGGTGCGTACGCCTCTGGGCGTCCACCTGCTGGCTGTCTGCGACCGCCGCCTGGGCGGCCCGGAAGCCCCCTCGCCGCAACAGGTCGAAGCGCGTCTGCAGAATCAGAACTACGCCATGCTGGGCCGCCGCTATCTGCGCGACCTGCGTGAAGACGCCCTGATCGAAATCAAGCAATGACGATGCTCCGGCCGCTCATCGTCACGATGGGCGACCCCGCCGGGGTCGGGCCGGAGATCATCGCCCGCGCCTGGTCGGCGCTGTCGTCGCCGCCCGGCCCTGTCGCCCCGATCACGCCCTTCGTCGTGGTCGGCGACGCGCAGGTGCTGAAGGCCCAGGGCCAGCCGGTCGAGGCGGTGCTGAGCCCGTCGGACGCAGCCTCCGTCTTCAGCCGCGCCATCCCTGTCCTGCACCATCCGGCGCCCGCGCCCGCGACGCCCGGCCAGCCCGAACCCGCCAACGCCGTCGCCGTGGCCGACTGGATCGAGCGCGGCGTCGATCTGGTGCTGTCGGGCGAAGGCTCCGGTCTGGTGACGGCGCCCATCGCCAAGGCGCCCATGTACGCCTCCGGCTTCCGCTTTCCGGGCCACACCGAGTTCATCGCCGAACTGACCGCCGACGTTCCGTTCAGCGGCACGCGCGGCCCGGTGATGATGCTGACGGCGAAAGACCTGCGCGCCTGCCTCGTCACCATTCATGTGCCGATCGACCAGCTGCCCGAGCTGGTGACCGGCGAGCGCGTCGCCCGGGTCGCCCGCGTCGTCCACGAATCGATGAAGCGCGATTTCGGCATCGCCGCCCCGCGCCTGGCCATGGCCGCGCTCAACCCCCACGCGGGCGAAGGCGGCGCCATCGGCCTGCAGGAGGCGACGGTCCTGCGCCCCGCCGCCGAGGCCCTGCGCGCCGAAGGCCTGAACATCACCGATCCCCTGCCCGCCGACACCCTGTTCCACGAGGAAGCGCGAGCGCGCTACGACGCCGTGGTCTGCCTCTATCACGACCAGGCGCTGATCCCGGTGAAGACGCTGGACTTCTGGGGCGGGGTGAACGCCACCCTCGGCCTGCCCATCGTCCGCACCTCGCCCGACCACGGCACCGGCTTCGACATCGCCGGCAAGGGCGTGGCCCGCGCCGACAGCTTCATCGCCGCCGTCCGCCTGGCCTCCGAGATGGCGTCCGCCCGCGCGAACCGCTAACAGGCCTCGTGACCGATCATCTGCCCTCCCTGCGTGAAACGCTCGACGCTCACGGCCTGTCGGCCAAGAAGAGCTTCGGCCAGCACTTCCTGCTGGACCTCAACGTCACGCGCAAGATCGTCCGCTACGCCGGACCGTTCGACGGCCGCGCCGTCATCGAGGTCGGCCCCGGCCCCGGCGGCCTGACCCGCGCCCTGCTGGAAAGCGACGCGGGCAAGGTGGTCCTGGTCGAGAAGGACCCTCGCTTCATCCCCCTGCTGTCCGAACTGGACGACGGCTCGGGCCGCCTGACCATCGTCGAGGCCGACGCCCTGAAGGTGAAGGAAGCCGAACTGGTCGAGGGGCCGGCGCATCTGGTCTCCAACCTGCCCTACAACGTAGGCACCCCGCTGCTGATCAAATGGCTGACGGGGCCGTGGACGCCGTGCGCCCTCACCCTGATGTTCCAGAAGGAAGTCGCCGAACGCGTGGTGGCCCAGCCCGGCGAGGACGCCTATGGCCGTCTGGCCGTCATCACCCAGGCCGTGGCCGAGGCGCGCATCGTCATGCACCTGCCCGCCGCCGCCTTCACCCCGCCGCCCAAGGTGGCCTCGGCCGTGGTGCATCTGGTACCCTTGGCCGAGCGCCCCGCCCCCGACCGCCTGAAGCGGCTGGAACGGGTCACGGCGGCCGCCTTTGGCCAGCGTCGCAAGATGCTGCGCTCCAGCCTGAAACAACTCGGCGGCGCCGCCCTGTGCGAAGCCGCTGGAATCGAACCCGACGCCCGCGCCGAGACCATCGACGTGGCGGGCTTCCTCAGATTGGCCGACGCTTTGACATGACAGTAGAAATCCAACCCTTCCGCGCCATCGCCATCAGCCGCATCGCCCATGAGATGAAGGCCCAAGGCCAGTCGGTCATCCACATGGAGTTCGGCCAGCCCTCGACCGGCGCGCCTGCGCCCGCCCTGGCTGAGGCGCACCGCGTGATCGACGCCGAAGCGGGCGGCTATTGGGAAAGCCCCCTGCTGCGCGCCCGCGTGGCCAAGCTGTACAAGGACCGCTACGGCGTCGAGATCGACCCCGAGCGCGTCATCATGACGGCCGGCGCCTCGCCCGCCCTGGTGGTGGCGCTCAACATGCGCTTCGCCCCCGGCGACCGCGTGGCCATCGCCCGCCCCGGCTACGTCGCCTATCGCAACACGATGAAGGCCCTGCACATCGTCCCGCAGGAGATCGACTGCGGCGCCGACGTGCGCTTCCAGCTGACAGCCAAAGCCCTGCGCGACCTGGACCCGGCGCCCCAGGGCGTCATCATCGCCAGCCCCGCCAACCCGACCGGCACCGTCATCGCCGAGGACGAGCTGAAGGCCATCGTCGAGGTCTGCCGCGAGCGCAACATCAGCATCATCTCGGACGAGATCTATCACGGCATCACCTACGGCCACGACACGCCCTGCATGCTGCAGTTCGACGACAAGGCCATGATCGTGAACAGCTTCTCCAAATACTGGAGCATGGCGGGCTGGCGCCTGGGCTGGCTGATCCTGCCGGAAGAAGAGGTCCAGCAGGCCCGCGCGCGCATGGGCAACATGTTCCTGACGCCGCCGACGCTCAGCCAGTTCGCCGGCCTGGCCGCCATGGACTGCGAGGAAGAGCTGGAAGCCAACATCGACGTCTATCGCGCCAACCGCGAGCTGATGCTGAAGGCCCTGCCCGCGATGGGCCTGCGCTCGATCGCGCCGCCGGACGGCGCCTTCTACATCTATGCGGACATCGGCCACCTGACCAACGACAGCATGGCCTTCTGCGAGAAGCTGGTTCGCGAAACCGGCGTCGCCACGGCGCCCGGCGTCGACTTCGACCCGGTCAACGGCCACCGCTTCATCCGCTTCAGCTTCGCCGTCTCGACGCCCGAGATCGAAGACGCGCTCAGCCGGCTGAAGCCCTTCTTCGCCGCCCGCACCGAAGAGGCGCAGGAACAGCACACAGCGTAAGGACGTTCGACAAGTCCCGGACCCTTCGGAGCTTTCATGTCGAAATTGCGCCTCGCCGCCTCTGCCCTGCCCTTCATCGCGGCCGCCCTGGCGGCCTGCGGCTCCCCGGCTGAAACGCCCAAGCCGCAGCAGCCGCCGGCGTCGGCCCAACCCCCGGCGCCCGCCGCCCTGACCCGCGACGCCGTCGAGAGCGCCGTGTTCGAGGCCGCCCCCGCGCCCGTCGAGGGCCAGCCCGCCCGTCCCGACGCGGCGACGGCGCGCGCGCAGATCCTGCTGGACCGCGCCAACTTCTCGCCGGGCGTGATCGACGGTCTGGGCGGCGACAACACCCGCCAGGCCATCGCCGCCTTCGAGAAAGCCGCCGGCCTGCCGCAGGACGGGGTGCTGGACGCCGAGGTCTTTCGCCGCCTGACGGCAGGCGACGACGGCCGCGTCCTGACCGACTACACCATCACCGCCGCTGATCTCAGCGGCCCCTTCATCGGACAGGTTCCGGCGAATCTGGCCGATATGGCCAAGTTGAAGACCGTCGGCTACGCGACCCCGCTGGAGATGCTGGCCGAGAAGTTCCACATGACCGAGGGCCTGCTGCAGGCGCTCAACCCCGGCGTCGACTTCGCCAAAGCGGGTCAGACCATCGTCGTGGCCGCTGTCGCCCAGACCGATCTGGCGGCCGAGGTGGCCCATATCGTCGTGGACAAGGCCGAGCGCTCGGTGCGGGTCTATGACGCGGCGGACAAGCTGCTGGCCTTCTATCCCGCCACCATCGGCAGTTCGGCGCGCCCGGCGCCCTCGGGCGAAGTGACGGTGGTCGGCGTCGCGCCCGAGCCGAACTACACCTACGACCCCGACCGGGTCAGCTATGACCGGGGCGACCGCAAGGTCATCGTGCCGCCGGGGCCGAACAATCCGGTGGGATCGGTGTGGATCGACCTGTCGCGCGATACCTACGGCATCCACGGCACGCCGGACCCGTCCAAGGTCGGCAAGACCTTCTCCAGCGGCTGCGTGCGCCTGACCAACTGGGACGCCGAACAACTGGCCTCAAAGGTAAAGCCGGGCGTGCGCGTGACCTTCCGCTAGGCGCCGTAAAGCTCCGCCGCCGTCCGCCCCGGCACGTCCAGTTGCGTCAGCGGCAACGGCGGCGGGTCCAGCCTCACGCCCAGGGCCTGATAGGTCACCGCGCTGGAGAAGCCGTAGGGCTCTGCGTCCGCATTGCTGAAGGCGTACCAGACGGCGCTGACCCGCGTCATCACCGCCGCCGCCAGGCACATCGGGCAGGGGTGGCCGCTGGCGTAGAGAACAGCGCCCGTCAGGTCCACGCCGCCCAGCGCCGGCCCCGCCTGACGCAGGGCCTCCATCTCGGCGTGGGAACTCGGGTCGCAGGTCGCCAGCATCCGGTTGACGCCGGTCGCGACCACCGCCCCGTCCTTGACCAGGACCGCGCCGAACGGCCGCCCGCCGGCCTGGACGTTCTCCAGCGCCAGATCGACGGCCTGGGCCAGCCAGCGACGGTGTTCGGCGTCGTTCATGGGCGTCAGACCACTTCCTTCAACAGCGCCGCCTTATAGCCGTCGACCCACAGGTTGCGGCGGCGGCAGCTGCGCTCGGCGTGGTAGATGTGGGCCAGCTCGGCGTAGGACCGATCAAAGTCCTCATTGACCAGCACATAGTCGAACTCGTCGCAGTGCTCGATCTCGCCCTTGGCGTTGGCGACGCGGCGCTCGATCACGTCCTCGGCGTCCTGAGAGCGCGTCACCAGACGGCGGCGCAGTTCCTCAAGGCTGGGCGGCAGGATGAAGACCCGCACGGCGTCGCCGGGGCATTTGGCGGCCACGTCGCGGGCGCCCTGCCAGTCGATGTCGAACAGGACGTCGCGGCCTTCGGCCAGCGCGCGCTCGACGGGGGCGCTGGGGCTGCCGTAGCGGTTGCCGTGCACATCGGCCCATTCCAGGAAGGCGTCGGCGTCGATCAGACGCTGGAATTCCTCGGCGGAGACGAAGTTGTAGTCGCGCCCGTCCACCTCGCCCGGACGGATGTCGCGGGTCGTCATGGAGACCGACAGCTCCAGCCCCTTGTGGTCAGCCATCAGGCGGCGGCACAGCGAGGTCTTTCCGGCCCCCGACGGGCTGGCCACGATCAATAGGACGCCACGGCGGGGAGTGCGGTTATTCGACATTCTGAACTTGTTCTCGAAGCTGTTCGACGACGGCCTTCAACTCCAGGCCGATTCCAGTGAGCGCGGTCGTAGCGGATTTCGAACAGAGGGTGTTCGCCTCACGCATGAATTCCTGCATCAGGAAGTCGAGTTTTCGACCGGCGGGGGGTTGCTGCAACAGTGCGCGGGCCGAGGCGACGTGGGCCGTCAGCCGGTCCAGTTCCTCGCGCACGTCGGCCTTGGTCGCCAGCGCCGCGGCCTCGAGGAAGACCCGCTCGTCCAGGCCCGGCGCGTCGGGCGCCAGTTCGCTGATCCGGCGGGTGAAGCGGTCGCGGATGGCCTCGACCTGAGCCGACGCCTCAAGCTCGGCGCGCGCGACCAGGGCCTCGATGGTCCCGACGAAGTCGTGGATCACCGGCGCCAACTGCTCGCCCTCGCGCTGGCGCGACGCTTTCAGCGCATCCAGCGCCTGCTCGACGGTGGCGGCCATGGAGCTTTCCAAGGCGGCGCGGCCTTCCGCGTCCTCATCCTCTTCGGCGACCTCGATGACCCCGCGCAGGGCCAGCAGGCCGTCAGCGGAGGGCGCAGTGGCCCCCTCCTGCGCCAACTGGTTGGCCAGCCGCAGATAGGTCGCCAGCACCGCCTCATTGACGCGCGGCGCGGGCTCGAACCCCTCGGCTCGCTTGGCCTGCAGGCCCAGCGTCACCTGGCCCCGGTTCAGGCGCGCCTGCGCCGCCGCCTTTGCCAGCCGCTCCAGATTGTCAAAGCCGCCGGGCCCGCGAAAGCGCGTCTCCAGCGACCGCCCGTTGACCGAACGCGCCTCGACCGTCCAGGTCCAGCCGTCCAGCCCGCCGTCGGCCCGGCCGAAGCCGGTCATGCCGCAGATATGACTTCCGCTCATCGTCCGGCCTCCGTCGGCACGCGAATGATCTTGGCGCCGGGCGGGATGGCGATGGCCGGCGCGGCCTCGTCCGTCATCGGCGCGGGCGAGGTTTCCGGCGCGCCTTGGCCCGGAGCCAGGCCGGCCTTGCGGCGCTCGATCTCGCGCCAGCGGGCCACGTTCAGCAGATGCTCCTGATAGGTGCGGGCGAAGACGTGGCCGCCCGTGCCGTCGGCGACGAAGAAGATGTATTCCGAACGCGGCGGGTTCAGCACGGCCTTCAGCGCCTCTTCGCCCGGATTGGCGATGGGCGTCGGCGGCAGGCCGTCGATCAGATAGGTGTTCCACGGCGTCGGCTTACGCAGCTCCGACAGCAGGATGCCGCGCCCCAGCGGCCGCCCCTTGGTCACGCCGTAAACGATGGTCGGGTCGCTCTCCAGCCGCATCCCCAGCCGCAGCCGGTTGGTGAAGACGGCCGCCACCTGGGGCCGTTCGGAGGCGATGCCCGTCTCCTTCTCGACGATGGAGGCCAGAATGACCGCCTCTTCGGGCGTCGTCACCACCGTGGCGGGCGAGCGGGCGGCCCACAGGGTCTCCAGCTTGGTCTTGGCGGCGCGCTGCATCCGGGCGACCACGGCGGCGCGGGTTTCGCCGCGCGTGACTTCATAGGTCTCGGGCCACAGGCTGCCCTCGGGCGGAACCTCGACCTCGCCGGTCAGGACCGGCTGCTTCATCAGGATGTCGACCGCCTGGGCGCTGGACCAGCCCTCGGGCAGGGTCACGTAGTGGCGCACCGATTTTCCATCGACCAGCAGGCCCACCACCGTCGCCAGAGAGGCGCCCGACGGCACCTCATATTCGCCCGCACGGATTTTGCGGTCGGCGCCGGTCAGGCTGATCGCCGCACGAAACAGGTCGGTCGAGCGGATCACCCCCGCCGATTTCAGATTCGCCGCAATGGCCGGAACGCCCGCCCCGGACGGCAGGGTGACGATAGTCGCCTCCCCTTGCGCCGCCCTCGGTCCCGGCCCCCAGTAGATGGCCCAGAACGCCACCAGCGCCGCGACCAGAAACAAGCCCAGCGTCCCGGCGGCGGTGATCAGGCCGACGCCCAATCCTGTCTTGGAGCCGGAACGACCGCCTCCGCCCCCGCTTCCCTTTTTCGGAACGCGCGACTTGGGAATGCGAACCTTGGGGGTGCGGCGGGACGGAGCCTTGGCCAAGTCAGTCGACCTTCTTGAAGATCACAGAGGCGTTGGTGCCGCCGAAGCCGAAGCTGTTGGACATGGCGACATCGATCTTCCTGGCCTTGCCCTTGTGCGGGACCAGGTCGATCGGCGTCTCCATCTCCGGATCGTCCAGGTTGATGGTCGGCGGCGCCATCTGGTCGCGGATGGCCAGGACCGAGAAGATGCTCTCGATCGCCCCGGCGGCGCCCAGCAGGTGCCCCGTCATCGACTTGGTCGAAGACACGGCCAGGTCCTTGGCGTGGTCGCCGACCAGCCGCTCGACGGCCTTCAGCTCGATCCAGTCGGCCATGGTCGAGGTGCCGTGGGCGTTGACGTAGTCCAGGTCGGACGGCTGCATCCCGGCCCGCTTCAGCGCCGCCTTCATGGCCCGCAGGCCGCCGTCGCCGTCTTCCGACGGGGCGGTGATGTGATAGGCGTCGCCGCTCATGCCGTAGCCGACGACCTCGGCGTAGATCTTGGCGCCGCGCGCCTTGGCGTGTTCGTATTCCTCCAGAACCATGACGCCTGCCCCCTCGCCCATGACGAAGCCCGCATGACCCCGGTCATAGGGCCGCGAGGCCTTCTCCGGCGTGTCGTTATAGGCGGTGCAAAGGGCCTTGCAGGCCAGGAAGCCGGCGATGCCGATCGGCACGACCGAGCTCTCGGCCCCGCCCGCCACCATGACGGCCGCGTCGCCCAGGGCGATCATCCGGGCCGCGTCGCCGATGGCGTGGGCGCCGGTGGCGCAGGCGGTGACGACCGAGTGGTTCGGTCCCTTCAGGCCGTGGCGGATCGAAATCTGGCCCGACGCCAGGTTGATCAGGGCCGAGGGGATGAAGAAGGGGCTGACGCGGCGGACGCCCTGTTCCTTCAGGATGATGGCCGTGTCGGCGATGGGACCCAGGCCGCCGATGCCCGAACCGACCATGACGCCGGTCGCTTCCTTGTCGTCTTCCGTTTCCGGCTTCCAGTTCGCATCGGCCAACGCCTCGTCGGCGGCGGCGATGGCGTACAGGATGAAGTCGTCGACGCGCTTGCGGTCCTTGGCGGACATCACCTGATCAGGATCAAAGACGCCGGGCTGGCCCGCCTCGCCGCCGCCGCGCCCGTCGACGCTGGGCACCTCGCCCGCGATGGTGCAGCCGTAGCCCTCGGTGTCGAAGGCGGTGATCGGACGGATGCCCGAGCGGCCTTCAAGAATGCCCTTCCAGACGTGCTCGACGCCCGTGCCCAGAGGCGTGACCAGGCCGAGGCCCGTGATGACGACGCGGCGCATGGTTCGCGCTCCTTCTTGGTCAGAATCGTAACCAGAAACACTAATGGCCGCCGGACGGTCCCGCTAGGGGTCCGTCACGGCGGCCATCAGCTGGTAAGTGCGACGAATCGCAGCCGGATCAGGCGGCCAGCTTCTCGTCGATGAACTTCACCGCGTCGCCGACGGTCTGGATGTGCTCAGCGGCGTCATCCGGGATTTCGACGTCGAATTCTTCTTCGAAGGCCATGACCAGTTCGACGTTGTCGAGCGAGTCAGCGCCCAGGTCGTCGATGAAGGAAGCCTTCTCGGTGACCTTGTCCGGATCGGCGTCCAGGTGGTCGATCACGATCTTGCGGACGCGTTCGAGGGTGTCGGACATGAGTGTCTCTCTTGCCTGTTTGAAATCGCCGTGATGGCGGGTCGTGGGTTGTTTCGCCGTGTCACGGCTGCCTGCCGGGATCAAGCCTCAATGAGACTCACCCCCGAAAGACGTCCGTGCCCTTTAGCACAGGGTGCGGAAGTGGAAATAGTCTGTTGCGCGTCGTGATGACACTTCACGCTGCGATCAAATCATCGCCATGCCGCCGTTAACGTGCAGCGTCTGGCCCGTCACATAGCCCGCTTCATCCGACGCCAGATAGACGGCGGCCGAGGCGATTTCGTCGCCTTCGCCCAGGCGCCCGGCCGGAATCTTGGTCAGGATGGCTTCGCGCTGCTGGTCGTTCAGCACGTCGGTCATCGGCGAAGCGATGAAGCCCGGCGCGATGCAGTTGACCGTGATCCCGCGCGAGCCGACTTCCTGGGCCAGCGACTTGGAAAAGCCGATCATCCCGGCCTTGGAGGCGCAATAGTTGGTCTGACCGGGGTTGCCGGTGACGCCGACCACCGAGGTGATGCCGATGATGCGGCCCGAACGGCGCTTCATCATCCCCTTCACCGCCGCGCGGGTCAGGCGGAAATAGCTTTCGAGGTTGATCTGGATGACGGACTGGAAGTCCTCGTCCTTCATCCGCATCAGCAGGCCGTCCTTGGTGATGCCCGCGTTGGCGACCAGGATGTCCAGCGGCGCGCCGGCGGCTTCCTCGGCGCGCGCGACCAGACCGTCGACCGATTCCGCGTCCGACAGGTTGGCGGCGGCGAAGAAGGCGCGCTCGCCCAGCTCCTTGGCCAGATCAGCCAGCACGGCTTCACGCGTGCCCGACAGGACGACGGTCGCGCCTTGCGCGTGCAGGGCGCGGGCGATGGCCCCGCCGATGCCGCCGGTCGCGCCAGTCACGAGGGCGGTCTTTCCTGAAAGATTGAACATTGAAATCTCCGCTCATCCCCGCGGAGGCGGGGACCTAGGCTTTAGCTTCAAGCGCCGCATCTCGTTCCCAAAGAACTGGGTCCCGCCTCCGCGGGGAAGAGCGGCTTCAGATGGATTTCGCGAAGGCTTCCAGCTCTTCGGCCGTGTTCAGCGCCAGGGCCTCGGCGTCAGGAGCGATGCGCTTGGCCATGCCGGTCAGCACCTTGCCCGAGCCGACCTCGACGAAGCGGGTCACGCCGCCTTCAGACGCCATCCACTCCATGCTCTCGCGCCAGCGCACGCGGCCCGTGACCTGCTCGACCAGCAGGCGGCGGATGACCTCGGCGTCAGTTTCCGGGCGAGCGGTGACGTTGGCGACCACAGGCACGACGGGCGCCACGATCTTCGCGTCCGCCAGGGCGGCAGCCATCTCGTCCGCTGCAGGCTGCATCAGCGGGCAGTGGAACGGCGCCGAGACGTTCAGCGGAATGGCGCGCGCGCCCAGTTCCTTGGCCTTCTCGATGGCCAGATCCACGGCGGCCTTGTCGCCCGAGATGACGACGTTGCCCTTGTTGTTGTCGTTGGCGACGACGCAAACGCCAGCGGCCGAACCGGCCTTGGCGGCTTCTTCAGCCAGCGCCAGGTCGGTCTTGGGGCCGATCAGCGAGGCCATCGCGCCCTTGCCTACCGGCACGGCGCGCTGCATGGCCTGGCCGCGCAGCTTCAGCAGGCGGGCGGTGTCCGACAGGCTGATCGCGCCCGCCGCCGCCAGGGCCGAATATTCGCCCAGCGAGTGACCGGCGACGAAGGCGGCGCGCCCCACGTCGACGCCGAACTCGACCTTCAGCACGCGCGCCGTAGCGACCGACACGGCCATCAGGGCCGGCTGGGCGTTCTCGGTCAGGGTCAGCTGATCGTCCGGCCCTTCGCGCATCAGCTCGAACAGCTTCTGGTTCAGGGCGTCATCCACCTCGGCGAAGACCTCGCGCGCGCTGGCGAAGGCCTCCGACAGGGCGACGCCCATGCCCACCGACTGGCTGCCCTGACCGGGAAAGAGAAGCGCGAGGCTCATCCGGGATCGTCCGTCATCCGTTGAATCAAGCCGCGAGGGGTAGGCGAATCCCTCCCCTACGGCAAGAAGAAGGGCGGACGGACGCGCCGCTCGCCGCGCCCGCGCCTTGCCCTTTCACAAGTTTTCCCGTATAGGCGCGCCCTTTCCAGGGCTTCGGTCCTGCTGCGGAACGTCAAAGGGCCGGGAAACTCCCGTCCGCCGCATCAGGAGCCATCGTGGACGAACTCCCCGGTTCGCTCGCGCCGATGTCCGCCAAGGGAGAATACCGCATGGCTCTTTACGAGCACACGGTCATGACGCGCCAGGATATCTCGGCGCAACAGGCCGAAGCGCTGAACGACACCATCAAGGCTCTGATCGAAGAGGGCGGCGGCTCCGTCGCCAAGATCGAGTACTGGGGTCTGCGCAACCTGACCTACCGGGTCAAGAAGAACCGCAAGGCTCACTATTCGCTGATGGCCGTCGACTGCCCGCCGGCCGCCATGGCCGAAGTCGAGCGCCAGCTGTCGATCAACGAAGACGTGCTGCGCTGGCTGACCATCCGCGTCGAGGAACTCGACCTGGAGCTGTCGCCCCTGCTGGCTCGCCGCGAACGCGAGCGTGACCGCAGCGCCCCGCGCGGCGAAGACGCCGCGGCTTCGGAATAAGGAACCGGATCATGACCGATACGACTGCCCCCATCCCGGGCGCTCCGGCCGGCTCCGGCCCGGCCCGTCGCCCCTTCTATCGTCGCCGCAAGGTGTGCCCGTTCTCGGGCGCCAACGCGCCGAAGATCGACTACAAGGACGTGAAGCTGCTGCAGCGTTACGTCTCCGAACGCGGCAAGATCGTGCCCTCGCGCATCACCGCCGTTTCCGCCAAGAAGCAACGCGAACTGGCCAAGGCCATCAAGCGCGCCCGCTACCTGGCCCTCCTGCCGTACGTGGTGAAGTAAGATGAAGGTCGTTCTGCTGGAACGCGTCGAGAACCTCGGCGCCATCGGCGACGTCGTCACCGTCAAGGACGGCTTCGCCCGTAACTACCTTCTGCCGCGCGACAAGGCTCGTCGCGCCACCGAAGCCAACCTGAAGGCCTTCGAAATCGAGCGCGTCGCCATCGAGCAGCGCAACGAGAAGAACAAGGCGGACGCTCAGAAGATCGCCGACAAGATCGACGGTCAGAGCTACGTCATGATCCGTCAGGCTGGCGAAACCGGCCAGCTGTACGGCTCGGTCGCCGGCCGCGACGTCGCTGAGGCCGTTCGCGCCGAAGGCGGCAAGGTCGAGCGTTCGCAGGTCGTGCTGAACACGGCGATCAAGACGCTGGGCGTCCACGAGGTGCTGGTCCGCCTGCACCCCGAGGTCTCGGCCACCGTCAAGATCAACATCGCCCGTTCGGCCGACGAAGCCGAGCGTCAGGCCAAGGGCGAGGACGTGATCCGCAGCCAGTTCGACGACGAGCGTCAAGCTGCTGATCAGGCCGCTCAGGAGCTGCTGGAAGGCGGCGCCGGCCAACAGGAAGGCTTCGGCGACGAAGCCTGATCCTGTCGCTTCGGCGAGATGATCCAGGGGCGCTTCCGCAAGGAAGCGCCCCTTTTTCTTTGCCCGGGCCCTGCCCTGCCGACAGGACGGGGCCGTCGCCTACCCTTAGCTTTTCTAACTAAGCCGTGAAGTAATCTCGATACCGCACGCCGTCTTCGCGCCGCAGTATCGCCGCGCCTCGCCACATTCGACGCGCCGGAGCCGCCATGCCTTCAGTCCAGCCCTGCCCGACCCCGGGAGCCGCGTTCGCAGGCCGCTCCCTGTCGCGATTGTGACTGATTTCGGCCCTCGGAAACTTCTCGTTAGCCTTACCGACGCAGGCTTGGACCGTCGCGCTTTCAGTATGCGGCGCTTTCCCCGCGTCCAACCAGAAAAGCTGATCTCTCCCATGACCATCGCATCGTTCCGCCCCCCCGCCCTTCTGGCCGCCGCGTCCAGCGCCGCCCTCCTGATCGCCGGCGCCGCCCAGGCCCAGACCACGCCCGACAACGCCACCTCAGTGGACGACATCGTCGTCACCGGCACCCGCGTCGCCAACCGCACCCGCCTGGACACGGTCGCCCCCGTCGATGTGGTCACCGCCGAGGCGCTGGAACAGCGCGGCACGACCGAACTGGCGGCCCAGTTGGCGGCGACGGTCCCGGCCCTGAACTTCCCCCGCCCGTCGGCGACCGACGGCACGGACTCCATCCGCCCGGCCACCCTGCGCGGTCAGGGCCCCGACCAGACCCTGGTTCTGGTCAACGGCCTGCGCCGCCATCAGACCGCCCTGGTCAACCTGAACGGCTCGGTCGGGCGCGGCTCGTCCGCCGTCGATCTCAACGCCATTCCGTCCACGGCTATCGAGCGTATCGAGGTCCTGCGCGACGGCGCGGCGGCCCAATACGGCTCTGACGCCATCGCCGGGGTCATCAACCTGCGCCTGCGCGAAGCCCGCGAAGGCGGCGGCGCCAGCGTGACCTACGGCTCCTACGTCACCGACTTCACCGGCTTCTACGGCCGCGAAGGCGACATCCGCGACGGCGACACCGTCACCGTCTCGGCCTGGCAGGGCTTCGGCCTGGGCCAGGACGGCTTCCTGACCGCCTCGGTGGAGTACCGCGACCGCGACAGCACGAACCGCTCCGACATCAATCCGACGCTCGGACGGATCACCGGCGGTCAGGGCGACGCGGCGGTCGAGGATATTTCGGCTTACCTGAATGCAGGCCTGCCGCTGGGTAACGGCTGGGAGGCCTATGGCTGGGCCGGGTATCAGCAGCGCGACGCCTCGGCGGCCGCCTTCTATCGCACCCCGACCGACAACGCCCAGAACCCCGACTACGGTTCGGGGCGCAAATACCCGAACGGCTATCTGCCCTACATCCTGACCGACACCACCGACTGGACCGCTGCAGGCGGTCTGCGCGGCGAAGCCGGCGGCTGGGCCATCGACGTCAACCTGGGCTACGGCTCGAACAAGATCGAGTTCGGCGCCGAAAACACCATGAACCCGACCTATGGGATCAACGGCCAGACCTCGTTCGACGCCGGTTCGCTGGAATACGGCCAGCTGGTGTTCGGCGCCGACGCCGCGCGCCAGTTCGATCTGGGCTGGGCCGGTCCGCTGAACGTCGCCTTCGGTCTGGAGGCGCGCCGCGAAACCTACAAGATCGGCGCGGGCGAAGAAGCCTCCTATGCCCGAGGCCCGGTCCTGACGGCGAGCGGCACGACGCTGAACTGGGGCTCGCGCGGCTTCACCGGCTTCACGCCCAGCAATGAAATCGACGAGGACCGCAGCAACGTCGGCGTCTATCTGGATCTGGAAGGCGAGGTCATCGAGAACCTGACCCTGTCCGGCGCCCTGCGTTACGAGAACTATTCGGACTTCGGCGACAACGTCTCAGGCAAGATCGCGGGCCGCTACGACTTCAACCCGCACTTCGCCGTCCGGGGCGCGGTCTCGACCGGCTTCCGCGCGCCCAGCCTGCAACAGCAGTATTACACCCAGACCGCCGTCCTCTATATCAACAACGTTCCTTATGAGACCGGCACCTATCCGTCGGTCAGCCCCGTCGGTCTGGCGCTCGGCGGCACGGCGCTGGAGGCCGAAACCTCGGTCAACTATTCGCTGGGCTTCGTCGTGCGTAACGGCCCGTTCGAGCTGACGGCCGACGCCTATCGCATCGACATCGACGACCGGATCATCCTGTCCGAGACCCTGACGGGCAGCAACACCGCCGCGCCGGGCAGCAACGCCAAGACCATCTTCGACCTGCTGGCCCCCTATGGAGCCACGGCGGCGCGCTTCTTCATCAACGGGGTCGACACCGAAACGACCGGCCTGGACGTCGTGGCCCGCTACCGCGCCGAAACCTCGGTCGGTCACCGCCTGGACTTCACCCTGGCGAGCAACGTCAACGACTTCAAGGTGACCAAGACGCCGATGACGCAGACCGGCGTCCTGCCGACGCCGACGTCCCTGTTCGGGCGTCAGGCGGTCACCCGCTTTGAAGAAGGCACGCCGCCATGGAAGGTCGTCTTCCAGACGGACTGGGAGGCGCAACGTCTGGGCGGCACCTTCCGCCTGACCGGCTATGGCGACATTCTGGCCGCCGGCGCGACCGAAGCCACCGACCTGCAACTGGGCGACGCCCTGGTGGCGGATGTCGAGGCCCGCTACCGCTTCAATGATCGCGTCACCGTCTCGATCGGCGCCGACAACATCCTGGACCAGTATCCGCGCCAGAGCCTGCGGGAGAACAACACGACCGGCGCCTTCCCCTTCTCCAACTTCTCGCCCTACGGCTTCAACGGCCGCTTCGTTTACGGGCGACTGGCGGTGAAGTGGTGATCGCGGCACAGCGCGCGTCCGAAGGCTTCCCCTCCAGCCTTTGAGCCTGCCTGTCTCGTCGGGCGCGGCGTGCATCGCCGCCGCCGCGCCTGACAAAAACTTAATGCACGACGGCGTTCGACGGGCATGGTTCCGCCGCAAGCGGCACGTTAGGCTTCCCCGTCCCTCGAGAGGAAAGCCATGAAAGCCGCTGCATTCGCCGTCGTCGCCGCCCTGGCTCTGTCCGCCCTGCCGGGAGCCGCCGCCGCCATGTCGGTTCAGGAGTTCCTGACCTCGGCCAACCGCATCCCGCGCAATCCGACCGCCCTGCTGCGGTCGGACACGCGGCGGCTGATGAATGAGATAGGCGGGGCCTTCAAGGCCGTGCGCGACGATCAGGCCGCCGCCAGGGCCGCCGGCCGTCGCCCCGCGACCTGCATCCCCGAAGGCAAGATCAGCCTGTCGGCAGAGCAGATCCTGGCCCGCTTCAACGCCATCCCCGCCCAGCGGCGCAACATCAGCGTCAATCAGGCCGTCCGCGAATGGATGGGCGAACGTTATCCCTGCCCGGCCTGACAGGCGCCCGCACTTGCACGGCGGCGTCGGCGAGCGCATTTATCGCCTCATGTCGCGTTTCGTTCCCGCCCTCATCGCCGCGCCGCTGGCTTCGGCGGCGCTGTTCGCCGCCGCTCCCACGGCCCAGGCCCAGTCGTCCGACATGACGGTCCAGCAGTTTATGACCATCGGCCAGAACATCCCGCGCAACCGCGCCGTGGCCATGATGCGGCCCGACACCCGTCGCCTGATCCGCGAAGTCACCGGCGCCGTCAGCACGGTGAAGGCCGAGCAGGCCTCGGCCGTCTCGGCGGGGCGCCGCCCGGCCCACTGCATCCCCGCCTCCGGCACCGGCATTACGCCTGAGACGCTCGTCGCCCGCTTCGAGACCATGCCCGAGACGCGGCGTCGCGTCACCGTGACCCAGGCCGTGCGCGACTGGATGGTCGAGCGCTACCCCTGCCGTAACTGACGCCCCCGCGCTGATCCGACAGTGGTTTTCCGCGCCCGTCCACAGGCGCAGGCGACTGTCCACGACCACGACCGCGCCCGTGTCTGACGCAGGGCGCGCCTATGGCTATTGATGATGTCGATGAACGCCTTCGCTCCCCTGCCCTATGATTCCGCCGACGACCCCGTGCAGGTGTCGTCCATGCCCCACAACCTGGAGGCGGAACAGGCCCTGCTGGGCTCGCTGATGTTCGACAACGCCGTGTTCGAGCGCCTGTCGGACCGACTGCGCGGCAGCCATTTCTACGAGCCCTTTCACCAGCGCCTGTTCGACGCGATCGAGGACCATATCCGGCAGGGCCTGCTGGCCGAGCCGACTATCCTGATGGAGCGGTTCAAGCAGGACCCGGCTTTCCAGGAGTTCGGCGGCCTGCGCTATCTCGCCGACCTGGTGGACCGTGCGCCGCCCGCGGCCAACGCCCCCGACTACGCCCGCGTCGTCTATGATCTGGCCCTGCGCCGCGAGCTGATCCGCATCGGCGGCGAGATCATCAAGGAGGCGCCCAACCCCGAGACGCCCGCCGACGAACAAATCGAACAGGCCGAACAGACGCTGTATTCCCTGGCCGAGACGGGCAAGCCGTCGTCGGGCTTCGTGTCCTTCTCGCAGGCGCTGTCGGGCGCCGTCGAAATGGCGGGCGAGGCCTATCAGCGCGAGGGCAAGCTGGCGGGCCTGGCCACCCGTCTGGACGATCTGGACCAGAAGCTGGGCGGCCTGCACCCCTCCGACCTCCTGATCCTCGCCGGCCGTCCGTCGATGGGTAAGACGGCGCTGGCGACCAACATCGCCTTCAACGTGGCGCGCAACTATCGCTGGGAGCCGACGCCGGACGGCGGGCGCAAGACCGTGGACGGCGGCGTGGTCGCCTTCTACTCGCTGGAAATGAGCGCCGAACAGCTGGCCATGCGTATCCTGGCCGATGCGTCGGGCGTGTCCTCGGACAAGCTGCGTAAGGGCGAGATCGACGCCTCGGACTTCGGCAAGATTCGCGACGCCGCCATCGAGATCGGCGAAAGCCCGCTCTACATCGACGCCACCGGCGGCCTGTCCATCTCCAAGCTGGCGGCGCGCGCACGCCGGCTGAAGCGGATGGAAAACGGTCTGGACCTGATCGTGGTCGACTACCTCCAGCTCGTCACCACTGGCGACAGCGGCGGCCAGAAGAACCGGGTGCAGGAAGTCTCCGAAATCACCGGCGGCCTGAAGGCGCTGGCCAAGGAGCTGAACGTCCCCATCATCGCCCTGTCGCAGCTGTCGCGTCAGGTCGAGCAGCGCGAGGACAAGCGGCCGCAACTGTCCGACCTGCGGGAATCGGGCTCGATCGAGCAGGACGCCGACTGCGTCATGTTCGTCTATCGCGAAAGCTACTACCTGGGCCGCGCCGAGCCGCGCGAAGGCACCGAAGAACACCTGAAGTGGCAGGAAGACATGGACCGCCTGCAGCACCAGGCCGAGGTGGTCATCGGCAAGCAACGTCACGGCCCCATCGGCATCGTAAAGCTGGCGTTCGATTCCAACACCACCCGCTTCGGCAACCTGGCCCACGACGGCCGCTACGGCGGCGCCTATGCGGATATCCCGGAGTAGGGCGAGGCGTCGCCCCTCGCCCCTACGCGCGCCATCTCGCCCCCCCAATCTCCGTCATCCTCGGGCTTGACCCGAGGATCGAGCGCAGGGCGCGCTCGGCCTTTTCCAATGTCGCGCAGGCGGACAGCCCGATCCTCGGGTCAAGCCCGAGGATGACGATGGGGAAGCCTTGGAGCAAAACCCGGTAGCGCCGCCTGAGCGGCGGCCTATAACCCTTTTCATGACCTCCCCCGCCCTTGCTCCCGCCGTCCTCAACGTCGATCTGGACGCGCTCGCCCGCAACTATCGCACGCTTGAAACCGTGACCGGCCGTCCCGTCAATCCGGTCGTGAAGGCCGACGGCTACGGCTTGGACGCCGCCGCCGTGGCGCGTCGACTGATGGCCGAGGGCGCGCGCACCTTCTTCGTCGCCCGCGCGGCCGAGGGCGTGCGTCTGCGCGAGGCCATCGGGCCCGAGCCGGTCATCTACATTCTGGACGGTTGCCACGGCGATGGGGCCGCCATGCTCAAGGCCTCGAACCTGCGGCCCGTCATCAACCACCCGACCCAGCTTCAGACCTGGCAGGCGGCGGGCGGCGGCGCCTGCGCCCTGCAACTGGACACCGGCATGAACCGGCTGGGCTTCCGCGTCGAGGACGCGCCTGAACCGTTCGAGGGCCTCGAACTGGTGATGACCCACCTGGCCTGCGCCGACGAACCGTCGAACCCGCTGAACCGCGTCCAGCGCGACGCCTTCGCCGCGGCGGTCCAGCGCTATCCTGGCGTCACGCGCTCCTTCGCCAACTCGGGCGGCTGCTTCCTGGGACCGGACTTCGCCTTCGACGTGGTGCGGCCGGGCATCTGCCTGTACGGCGGCGGGCCGGAAGGCCGCCCGCACGAGAAGATCGCCCCCGTCGCCAGCCTGATCGCCCAGGCGGTGCAGGTGCGCGACGTGCCGGCCGGCGAAACGGTCGGCTATTCGCAGGGTTACAAGGCGGAAAGGCCCATGCGCGTGGCGACCTGCGGCGCCGGCTACGCCGACGGCGTGCTGCGCTCCTACAGCCCCAGGGGACAGGTCTTCATCGCGGGCGAGATGCGGCCGATCATCGGCCGGGTGTCGATGGACGTGCTGGCCGTCGACGTGACCGGCCTGGACGTCACGGCGGGCGATCCGGTCGAGATCTACGGCGCCAACCGCCTGATCGACGACGCGGCTGCGGCGGCCGGGACCATCAGCTATGAGTTGCTGACCTCGATCACCCCGCGCGTGCCGCGCGTCTACAAGGGCTGAGGCGCACCGCCCCAGCCCTCTCTCTGACTCAGCTCAGCGCGAAAGCGGCGGCGCCCAGGCCGACGATGGCGAAGCTGGCGATCACCGCCGCGATCAGCGACCAGACGATGGCCCACAGGATGATGGCCGCCACGACGACGACGATGGTGTAGCCCAGCGCCTTCTCGACCGTCGTCTTCATCAGCACCGGCAGGCCCAGATACATCAGGTAGAAGCCGTAAAGGCCGATCAGCAAGGCTAGCCAGCCCAGCGTCGGGATGATGTTCAGCACGCCCGCCACCCACATAGGCGTCATGGAATAGACAGCGACCTGCATCGCCTTCACCGGGTTCTTGGTCCCGCCGAAGGTCGGCGCCAGCGCGTCGATGATCATGCCTAGGATGTAGACGCTGATCAGGCTCAGCACATAGCTGAGCGCACCCGCCAGCAGCGGTCCGACCAGACCGCGATGACCGAAGGCGATCTGGCCCACCACGGTCGCCACCGCGGGAATAGCCGCCAGGATGACGGCGTAGTTCGTGAACAGCCCCTTGATGGTGGCGCTCTCGGCGTCGATCACCGGCCATTCGAACTTCGGCCGGGTCAGGATGTATTTGACCCGCGCGACAAGCGACGGATCGACGGCGGGGGGATTTTCCAGGGTCATTCGATTTGCCTTCCAGGCGTTGAGTCGGATCACGGCCGTATCATGGCAGAATGACGGCCCTGTGGACGCCAGCGCAACCCCGCCGTCGCCCTATGACAAATTGGGACGCAGCGTGGTCCAACCCGCCTGCCCTCGCCCGTCTGATCTGCTAGGTCTGACACATGGCGCGCGACTCTCTCCTCTTCGTCTGCAAATCCTGCGGGGCGGTTCATTCCAAATGGGCGGGGCAATGCTCGGCCTGCGGCGAGTGGAATGCGCTGGTCGAGGAAACCAAGGCCGCCCCGCCGGGCGCCATGAAGCCCGCCTCGACCGCGCGCGGGCGTGGGGTGCAGTTCGAGACGCTGCAATCCGACACGCCTGAGCCGCCGCGCATCGTCACCGGCGTGACCGAGTTCGACCGCGTCTGCGGCGGCGGCGTGGTGCCCGGCTCGGCCATCCTGCTGGGCGGCGACCCGGGCGTCGGCAAGTCGACCCTGCTGCTGGAAGTCACGGCCAAGGCCGCCCGCAACGGCGCCAAGGTCGCCTATATCTCGGGCGAAGAAGCGATCGAGCAGATCCGCGCCCGCGCCAAGCGCATGGGCGTGGCCGACGCCGAGGTGTCGCTGGCCTCCGCCACGGCGCTGCGCGACATCCTGACGACGCTGAAGCGCGATCCGTTCGACATCGTCATCATCGATTCCATCCAGACGCTGTGGAGCGACGCGCACGACGCCGGTCCCGGCTCCATTACCCAGGTGCGCGCCTGCGCCGCCGAACTGGTGCGGCTGGCCAAGAACGGCGGCCCGGCCATCGTCCTGGTCGGCCACGTCACCAAGGACGGCCAGATCGCCGGGCCGCGCGTGGTCGAGCACATGGTCGACGCCGTGCTCAGCTTCGAGGGCGAGCGCGGCTATCCGTTCCGCATCCTGCGCGCGGGCAAGAACCGTTTCGGCGCCACCGACGAGATCGGCGTGTTCGAGATGGGCGACGCCGGCCTGCGCGAAGTGCCCAACCCCTCGGCCCTGTTCCTGGGCGAAGGCAAGGACCGGGCGCCCGGCGCCGCCGTCTTCGCCGGCATCGAGGGGTCGCGCCCTGTTTTGGTGGAAATACAGGCCCTTGTCGCCCCTTCTGCATACGGCACGCCAAGGCGCGCCGTCGTCGGCTGGGACTCCGGCCGCCTGGCCATGCTGCTGGCGGTGTTGGAGGCGCGCTGCGGTCTGGGGTTCGGAGACAAGGACGTCTATCTGAACGTCGCGGGGGGGATGCGGATCAACGAACCCGCCGCCGATCTGGCCGCCGCCGCCGCCCTGATCTCCTCCGCCCTCGACATGCCTCTGCCGCAGGGCTGCGTCGTCTTCGGCGAGATCGGCCTGTCCGGCGAGGTCCGCGCCGTCGGCCGCGCCGAGGCCCGCCTGCGCGAAGCCCAGAAGCTGGGCTTCGAGCGCGCCCTCGCCCCGCCACAAGCCAACGGCAAGGTGAAGAAGGGCGACGTCGCCCTGACCGTCGTCACCCGCCTGACCGACGCGGTCGAGCGAATCTCTCAGAACCGCTACTAAGGCGCGTTCCCCATCCTTCTTGAGGCCCACAGCGCGCGTGACCGGCTACGACGTCTTCGTGATCCTGGCCCTGCTGGCCTCGGGCGCCGCCGGATGGTTCCGTGGCGGCATGCGCGAGATCACGTCCCTGTTCAGCTTCCTGCTGGCGGCGCTGCTGGCGCTGATCACCCTGCCGTGGACGGCGCCGGTCGGACGTTCTCTGGTCGATCCCGACTGGGCAGGGTCTGTGCTGGCCGTGGGTCTGGTCTTCGTCCTCCTCTATTTCGGCCTGCGCTTTATCGGTTCAGCCATTTCTCAAGGCGCGCGCGGCCATGCGCTGGGCGTGCTGGACCAGACGCTGGGCCTAGGCGTCGGTCTGGTTCGCGCCCTGGCCCTGATCGGCGCGGTCCACCTGATCATTATGGGCGCCATGCAGGACAATCCGCCGCGCTGGCTGTCCGAGGCCGCGACCGCCCCCGTTAGCGAAGGCGCCGCGCGGGCCATACAGATCGTTTTGCCTACCCTCGGAAAGGGCGCCGACGCCCTCACCCCCGTGGTCGGTTCTTCCGTCCGCGAAGGGTTTTCCACCCCTTAAGCCTTGCCCCCGACGCATTCGCAGACTACGTGCGCGTCGCCGCCCATTGAGTTATCTTCCCCCGGTCATCGGAGCCTGACGATGCGCCACCATATCGCCGAACCCGTCGTTCACCGTGAGCATTGGCGTGAGCCGGAGGACGACCAGCTTCGTCTGGAATGCGGCGTCTGCGGGGTCTGGGGGGCGCCGAAAAACGAAGCCTCGTCCATCGTCGCCCTGGGCCTGCACGCCCTGCAGCATCGCGGCCAGGAAGCGTGCGGCATCGCCAGCGTCCACGACGAACTCTTCTATACCGAGCGGCATCAGGGTCTGGTCGGGGAAGCCTTCGGCAACGCCGAGCTGAGCAAGCGCCTGCCCGGCACGGCCGCCATCGGGCACACCCGTTACTCGACCGCAGGCGGCAGCTTCCTGCGCAACATCCAGCCGATGTTCGCCGATCTGGACCAGGGCGGCATCGCCATCGCCCACAATGGCAACCTGACCAATTTCAAATACTTGCACGCGCAACTTGTGCAGGAAGGCGCGATCTTCCAGTCGACCTCGGACTCCGAGGCCATCCTCCACCTGATCGCCCGCAGCCGGAAGGCCAAGATTGTCGACCGCTTCATCGACGCCCTCAGCCGCATCGAGGGCGGTTACGCCCTGATCGCTCAGACGCGGCTGAAGCTGATCGGCGCGCGCGACCCGCTGGGCATCCGCCCGCTGGTGCTGGGCAAGGTCGGCGAGGCCTGGGTGCTGGCGTCCGAAACCTGCGCGCTGGACCTGATCGGCGCCACCTTCGTACGCGATGTCGAGCACGGCGAGGTCGTGGTCATCGACGATGACGGCCTGACCTCGATCAAGCCCTTCGCCGCCCGCGCCGCCCGTCCCTGCCTGTTCGAATACGTCTATTTCGCCCGCCCCGACTCGGTCGTGAACGGCCGCGCCGTCTATGAGGTCCGCAAGGAGATGGGCCGTCGTCTGGCGCGCGAACACGTGGTCGAGGCCGACGTGGTGGTGCCGGTGCCCGATTCCGGCGTTCCCGCCGCCCTCGGCTACGCTCAGGAAAGCGGCCTGCCCTATGAGATGGGCATCATACGCAGCCACTATCTGGGCCGCACCTTCATCCAGCCCAGCCAGGGCGCCCGTCAGAAGGGCGTGCGGATGAAGCACAGCCCCAACCGCGCCGCCCTGGAAGGCAAGCGCGTCGTGCTGATCGACGATTCCATCGTGCGCGGCACCACCTCGCTGAAACTGGTCCGCGCCGTGCGCGCGGCGGGCGCCAAGGAGGTGCACCTGCGCTCCGCCAGCCCGCAGATCCTCTATCCCGACTTCTACGGCATCGACATGCCCGAGCGGTCGCAACTGATGGCCGCCACCCACAGCATGGAAGAGATGCGCGCGGTGCTGGAGGTCGATTCCCTCGGCTTCCTGTCCATCGACGGCCTGTACGACGCCCTGGGCGCCGGGCCGCGCGATCCGGCGAGCCCGCAGTTCACCGACCACTACTTCACCGGCGACTATCCGACCCGCCTGCTGGACCGTGAGATCGAGGAAGGCGGCCGCGATCCGCGCGGGAAGCAACTTTCTCTGCTGGTGACCGCTTAAGGCTGGATGATCCAGCTCGGCTACTTCACGCTCGACACGCCTGACGTCGACAAGGCCCGCGCCTTCTATGCGGGCCTGTTCGGCTGGCGCTTCGACGACGCCTCGTCCAGCCCGACCTACGCCCATGTGGCGGAGGGGACGCCGCCGTTCGGCCTCACCAAGGGCGAGCACAAGGCCTTCCCCAACCTCTACTTCCGCGTCGACGACATAGAGGCGGCCTGCGCCCGGGTGGTCGAACTGGGCGGCCGCGCCGCCGTGCCGGCCGAAAGCCCGTCCGGCCTGTCCGCCGTCGTCAGCGACGACCAGGGCGTCAGCTTCAGCCTGTGGCAGCCCGCGCCGGGTTACTGAAAATTAGGCTTCCCTCTCCCGGCGGGAGAGGGCTTGAGCGCACGGGAGCGCAGCGATCGTTCTGCGCGAAAGGGTGAGGGGTTTGCCCTGTCAGTCGGCGTAAGCCGTCGCGTTACGGCCTTCTGCCGACTTCACCCGAGAACCCTCACCCTTTCGCCTTGACCAATCGCCTTCGGCTCTTGGAGGCTCAAGCCCTCTCCCATTGGGAGAGGGAAGCTGTCCCGCACTTCCACCCCACGCCCGGCCGCGCTATCAGCGGGCCATGTCCGAGAACGCTTCCCTCCCCCTCGCCAATCGCGTCGCCCTGGTCGTCGGCGCCTCGCGCGGCATCGGCCGCGAGGCCGCCCTCGCCCTGGCCAAGGCCGGCGCCCACGTCATCGCCGCCGCCCGCACCCAGGGCGCGCTTGAGGAGCTGGATGACGAGATCTTCGCCGCCACCGGCCAGCACGCCAGCCTGGTCCCGTTCGACCTGGTGGACGGCGGCGCCATCGACCGGCTGGGCGGCGCCCTGTTCGAGCGGTTCGGCAAGCTGGACATCTGGGTTCAGGCCGCCGCCACCATGGGCCCATCGGGCCTGACTCCGGTCGCCCACGCCGAGCCGCGCGAGTTCGCCAAGGTCGAGAAGATCAACTTCACCGGCGTCTATCGCCTGATCCGCTCGCTGGAGCCTCTGCTGCGCGCCTCGGACGCGGGTCGCGCCATCCACCTCACCACCAGCGTCGCCAGCCACCCGCGCGCCTTCTGGGGCATGTACGCCGCCACCAAGGCGGGCGCCGAGGCCCTGGTCAAATGCTGGGCGGACGAGATTGAGAGCACCCCGGTTCGCGCCTGCATCGTCGATCCGGGCCGGATGCGGACCCAGTTGCGCGCCCAGGCCTTTCCGGGCGAAGATCCCGAAACCCTGCCTCATCCTTCGGAGATCGGCCCCCTGATCGTCGAACTGTCCCGCCCCGACTTCACCCCGCCCCTGACGGTCAGCTTCAAGGAATGGAAGCAGGGTCTGTCGGCGGACGCCCTGATCTGACGTCACCATGTTCAGGGAGGCGGGCGCAGACGAACAGGTGATCCCGCCCTCGGCGGCGAAGCGCCCGGCGCTGCCGCTGGCGCGCGCCGCCTCTGTGGCCGACATCGTGGCGGTCATCGCCTCGATCGGACTGGTCCTGACCTACGTCGGCTTCTGGAGCGCCCCGCTGACCGGCTATGGCGCGCGATCGGCCGACTTTCTGCGCAACTTCTACTATCCGGCCTATCTGCTGGCCCTGGTGCTGGTCTGCATGCGCCCCGGCCGTGCGTTGAAGGGGATGCTGCGCTCGCCGCTGCTGATCGCCCTGCTGCTGCTCACGGCGGCGACCTATTTCTGGTCGATCATGCCGGACCTGACGGCGCGGCGCATTCCGGCTCTGGTCTTCACCACTCTGGCCGGGGTGGCGCTGGCGTCGCGCTGGAGCTGGAAAAGCCTGACCGAGATCATCGCCGGGACGCTGGCGGTGCTGGCGGTGATTTCCTTCCTGTTGGGCCTGTTGCTGCCCGACATGGGCCGGATGCAGGAACTGTTCCCCGGCGCCTGGCGCGGCCTGTGGCTGGAAAAGAACTCGCTCGGCAACGTCATGGTGAAGTCGACCGTCTTCATGATCGCCGCGGGCATGATGGCGCCGGAACGACGCAAGCTCTGGTTCAGCCTGGCGCTGCTGCCTGTCCTGCTCATCTTCCTGTCGACATCGAAAACCGCCCTGGTGGTGCTGTTCCTGTCGATGGCCGCCATGGGCTTCGTGGCGATCGTGAAATCCGGCCCGATGCGGGCCGTCATCGCCACCTGGCTGGCGGTCGTGGTGGTGATCGGGGCGGGTCTGCTGATCGCGACGGAGACGGACACGTTCTTCGCCCTCCTGGGCAAGGACGCCACCCTGACCGGCCGGACCGAGATCTGGTCCGGCATCATGCAGCAGATGGCCGACCATCCCTGGCGCGGCTTCGGCTATGGCGCGGTGTGGGACGACCCCAGCTTCACCGGCCCCAAGGCGTGGATCGGCTATCAGGCCCACTTCATTCCCGCCGACGCCCACAGCGGCTGGCTGGAGCTCTACATCGCCCTGGGGCTGGGCGGCGTCATCCTGTTCGCCCTCTTCCTGCTGCAGATCTGGGCTCAGTCCTTCTGGGCGGCCTATACCAGCCCGGCGGGATGGCTGGTCCTGCCGATGATGACCTCCTACACCATCACCATGATGACCGAGAGCATCGCCATGAACTGGCATGAGCTGCGCTGGGTGGTCGTCGTCGCCATCGCGCTCAAGCTGGCCCTCGGCGACGAGCCCGAGGCCCCGAACGCGCCAAGACGGCTATAGCGCAGGTAGCCTGTTACGGCCTCAACAGGGCGTCAGCCCTGTATCAGCCCCTCTGACCCAGCCAGCATACGTTTGCATATCGAATAGCGGCTGGCGGCCGCCGCATAGCCCGCGCCTCATCGACACAGGACCGCGTCGCAACCCTGCAGGCGCCGACCTGGCGACGCCCGCATGAAAGAAGCGGCGCCTTAGCGCTTGGCGCCGCCCTTCTGGCCCGTACGGACGCGGCCCGAGCGTGACACTTGCCGCGCGCCGCCCCGGGCGCCCTTGCCGATGAAGGCGTTGGAGCCCGACTTCTTGGACGCGCTGGCCTTCAGCCCGCCCAGCGGCTTCACCTTGGGCTTGATGCCGGCCTTGGCCTTCTGCTCCAGCGCCTTGCCGGGCAGGTTGGACAGCTTCTCGGCCTTTTCGGCCTTGATGACCCGACGCGGCGCCGTCTTGGCGTCGCCCTTGAAGCGTTCCGGCCCCGACTTGGCGCCGCCCGCGGCATAGGGGTTGGCCGAGCCCGACTTGACGTTCAGGCGGATCGGCGTGCCCTGCAGGTCGAAGCTCTCGCGGATCGAGTTGACCAGATAGCGCTTGTAGTGGTCCGGCATCGCCTCGGCCCGGCTGGCCATCATCACGAACGTCGGAGGACGGGCCTTGGTCTGGGCGATGTATTTGGGCTTGATGCGCTTGCCGTCCACGGCGGGCGGCGGGTGCCTCTGCGTCGCCAGGGACAGCCAGTCGTTCAGGTCCTTGGTCTTCACCTTGACCGACCAGGTGTCATAGGCCTGAAGCACGGCGGGCATCAGGCGCTCGACGCCGCGCCCATTGAACGAGGACAGGGCGACAAACGGCGAGCCGCGCAGCTGCGGCAGCTTGTCGTCGGCCAGACGCTTCAGTTCGGCCAGACGCGACTGGGGCTCTTCTTCCAGGTCCCATTTGGCGGCGACATAGACCAGCGCCCGCCCTTCCCGCTCGACCAGATCGGCCAGTTGCAGGTCCTGGGTGTCGAAGGCGTCGTCCTTGTCCATCACCATGATCACCACCTCGGCGAAGGTGATGGCGCGGATGGTGTCGGCGACCGACAGCTTTTCCAGCTTCTCCTGGACGCGGGCCTTGCGGCGCATCCCGGCGGTGTCGATCAGGCGGATGTTGCGGCCTTCCCAGACCCAGTCCACCGAGATGGAGTCGCGCGTGATCCCCGCTTCCGGCCCGGTCAGCAGGCGGTCGTCGCCGATCAGACGGTTGATCAGGGTCGACTTGCCCGCGTTCGGGCGGCCGATCACGGCGATGCGGATCGGCTTTTCAGGTTCGTCGACTTCCTCGATGAAGATGTCCGCCGAGGCCGCCAGAACCGCCTGATACAGATCGGCCATGCCCTCGCCGTGCTCAGCCGAGATCGGCACCGGCTCGCCGAAGCCCAGGCCGTGCGCCTCGCCCACGCCGCCGCCGCTCTCGCGGCTTTCAGACTTGTTGGCCAGCAGGATGATCGGCTTGTGCACCTTGCGCAGGCGATCGGCGAAGATGCGGTCCAGCGAGGTCACGCCTTCGCGCGCGTCCATCATGAACAGGATCAGGTCCGCGTCGTCGATCGCCGCCTCGGTCTGCTCGCGCATCCGGGCTTCCAGGCTTTCGTCGGTGACGTCCTCATACCCCGCCGTGTCGATCAGGGTCAGATCCATGTCGCCGATCACGCCGTCGGCGTAGCGGCGGTCGCGGGTCACGCCGGGGCGATCATCGACCAGCGCAAGGCGCTTGCCGACGAGGCGGTTGAACAGTGTCGACTTGCCCACATTGGGGCGGCCGACGATGGCGACCTTCAGAGCCATGTCGGCCTTCTAGCTTAAATCGAGGAAAAGGTCAGCGGATGCTGACCAACTGACCCTTGTCGGTCAGAACGTAAAGCGCGCCGTTATAGGCGGCCGGGGCGATATAGGCGGCCGAACCCAGCTTCAGGCTGGCGGTCTGCGCGCCGGTCTTCGGATCAAAGGCCACCGCCTCGCCGTCCGAGTTGACCAGAACCAGACGGTTGGACGCCATGATCGGACCCGACCAGACCGGACGCACGGTGCGCTTGCCGAAGCCCAGGAAGCCGCCTTCCTTTCGCACGCGGCCTTCGTTCAGGTCGCGGGTCCAGTAGACCTGCCCCGTCTCGCGGTTGACCACGGTCAGCTCGCCCGACTTGGACACCACATAGAGCACGTCGCCGACCGGCAGGGGCTGGTTCACGCCTGCGACCGGCAGCGACCACTTCGGCTGGCCGCTGCGCAGATCCATCGACTGCAGCACGCCCGACTGGCTGACGGCGTAGACCTGGCCGCGGCTGACCACCGGGCGACCGGCGATGTCGCGCAGTTCCGACAGGGCGCTGGTGCGGCTGGTGCGCGACAGCACCTGCTCCCACACCGGCTGGCCGTTCGAGGCCTGCAGGGCCACGATCTGACCCGAGGAGAAGGGCGCCACCACCGTGCCGCCGCTGACCGCCGGGCTGGAGGCGCGCATGATGCGGGCGGGCTCGGTGATGCCGCGATAGGACCAGTCCTGCTGGCCGTTGGCCACGTTGAAGGCCATCAACTGGTTGTCGACGTCGACGACATAGACCCGCTGGCCCGACACTGTCGGCGCGCCGTGGATCGGCAGGTCGACCGAGGTGCGCCACAGCTCGGCGCCCGTATTGGCGTCGAACGCCGTCATGACGCGATAGCCGGACGAGACGAAGACCTTGCCGTCGCTGACGGCCAGACCGCCGCCGAAACCGCCGCCGCCAGCGCCGCCGCCGAAGCCGACGCCCAGGATGCGGCGACCGCGGTCGGCCTCATCGACCTTGACGCTGGCCTTCCACGCCACCTGGCCGGTGCCGGCGTCAACGGCCGTCACGCCCGCCTCGCCGTCCAGCACGAAAATCTTGCCGCCGTCGGCGACGACCGGCGACATCACCTGATTGGTCCGCCCCGATCCGGCGCCGATGTCGCGACGCCAGGCGACGGCGAAGTCCGGCGCGGCGATGACGTGCTCGACGGCGTTCTCGGCGTTGCCGCCCGGCTGGCTCCAGCTGGTGGCCGCCTGCGGTCCGGGCAGGAAGAAATCGCGGCCCGACAGAGCGGCCGACGGCGTCAGCTGCTGTTCGAACTCAAGAATGGAGATCCGCTGGCCTTCGCTGGCGGTCGCCACCGGCTCCTTGTCGCCGCCCAGGCCGAACGGCAAGACCTTGCGAACGGTGCCGCAGGAGGCGACGGTCATCGCCAGGCCGCACAGCAGAGCGACTTTCAGGGTTTTGTTCATGCGAATCATCCCGAAGGCGTCAAATCAAGGGCGAGCGGCCGGGGCCGCAGCGGCGGGAGCGGCGTCGGCCGCAACCGCAGGAGCCGCCGTCGCGGCGGGCGTCGGCAGGGCCGCAGCGGCCTTGACGATGGCGGGCAGGCTGGCCGCCGTGCCGGTGTCGATCGCCTGAACGGCTGCCTGGGCGCGCTGACGCACCGGGTCGGGCACGTCCTGTCCCAGTTGCAGCTGAACGAAGGCCTGACGCGCCTCGGCGGTCTTGCCGTGCTGCAGCTGCGCCATCGCCAGCGCCTCCTGGGCGAACGGTTGCAGCGGGCGCTTGTCGCCGGCCAGCGGCTCCAGACGCTTCTGCACGTCTTCCAGCGAACCGGTGTCCATGACCAGGAAGGCGGCCTTCAGCGCGGCCATGTCGGACAGGATCGGATCGCGCGTCGCCTGGGCGGCTTCGTCGAACAGGGCGACGGCTTCAGTCGTCTTCTTGTCGGCCAGCGCCAGTCCGCCCTGTTGCATCAGGGCCAGAACCTTATAGCCGCCGCCGGCCTTGGCGGCCTCGGCGAAGGCGGCGTCGGCTTCGGCCGACTTGCCCGACTGCAGGGCTTCGACGCCCTTTTCATAGGCGGCCGAGGCCTTATCGGCCTGCGAGGTCACATAGGACTGCCAGCCCCACCAGGCCAGGGCCGCGACGAGGGCGACCGCCAGAACGCCGCCCAGAACGGGCAGCCAGGTGCGGGCCAGACGCCGATAGCGTTCGGAGCGAAGCTCCTCCTCGACTTGTTCGAAGACATCAACCACGAAGCGTCGCCCCAAAAAATGCAGCCAAGGCCGAACATTAAAAACGCCGCGACCCTAGAGGTTCGGCGTCATCGCCGCAACGCAGGCATTGGGCGCGAAACGGCTTTTTCCAGCCCTAAGCCGGGACTGGGGCGGGAAAACGGCGCTCAGATCTGTTGCGACAGCTTCACCGCCCCCGCCGCCAGCAGGGCGACCAGCACCCCGGCCGTGGCCCAGAACATCTGCATCCCGCCCATTGAGCCCATCGCGCTGAACGCCGCATCGCCCAGTCCGGACCGCTCCAGCAACGACTGAATCGCCACCCCGCCCTGAGCGCCGGCCGAATCGAGCGATCCGGCGGCGGCCTCGGCGGCGAAGCCTTCAGGGCCCAGATGGAAGTTGACGTTCAGCAGTTCGCGCACGGCGATGACCCCGCCCGCCAGCCCCGCGAGGGACAGGGCCATCGAGCGGAACCGCGACGCCTTGTTCAGCCGCGCCGCCACATCGGCTTCAAAGAAGACCGAATCGGGGAACTGCGGCGCCTGGGCGAACAGGCGCTCGATCGCAGGGTCGAATTCATCAGCCGACATGGGATGCGCTCCCGAGTGCAACCGGCCCCGGCTGGAGCCGGGCCCGAAGTTTATCCAGACCACGCTTGACATGAGATTTCACCGTTCCAAGCGGCAAATTCATGGCCGCGGCGATTTCCGGGTGCGACAGCCCCGCGCCATGGCACAGGGAGACGCACAGGCGTTCAGCCTCGCTGAGCCCTTTGAGCGCCTCGTCCAGATCGACGCGGCCGATGCTGTCGACCGCGGGCGCGGCGTTTTCTGTTTCCGTTTCAGCCACATACCGCGCCTCCTTCGAGATACGCTTTAGGTACAGGCGCGCGGCGATGCGCTTGATCCAGGCGGCGAAGGTGCCCTCGCCCCTGAACTCGGCGCATTTCTCGAACGCGAGCAGAAAGGCGTCCTGAGCCACGTCGTCGGCCAGCGCCGGCTGGGCGCCCATGCGGCGCAGCAGGCCCCGCACCGCCGAGCCGTGCCGACGAACCAGCTCGCCGAACTCGCGGCGGCCGCCCGCAGCCGCCAGCCCGGCCAGCTCGACATCGTGCAGATCGCGTAAAGGTTTGGCCATGACGGCTTCCCTGCCCCGATCCGCCTTAGCCCTTGTTCTTGTTAAAGAAACTCAGGATAATAAAGGCCAGACCGATCATCCCCGGGATCGCCGCGATCCCGACGATGGGGTAGTAGGCATCCATTTCGGCGAAGCTGACGGCATAGCCGAACAAGGCGACGCCCACCGCCACGGACAGCAGTATGACGCCGGTACGCAGGTCTCGCGCAGCAGTCGCCGGAGGCTTTGCATTTTCCTTGCTGATCGAATCGATCACTTCCGGCGGCAGCGGCTGACCCTTTTCTATGGCGCTTCGCAACGTAGCCTGCATTTCGCGTCGGTCGCGGCTTTTGAGCCAGGCGGGAATGGCGACGATGGCGATCACCATGATGAAAGGCGCTAGGGGGATCAGAATTTCAAAACCGTTCATGGCGCATCAGCCCTTTGAAAACACAGTTCGGCCGAGCCTGATACGGCGGCCTTCTGATCACAAGAGGCGGCGATGATGGCCTACGGATGCAGCCGCGCGCATGAACTCTTCGTAATGCGTCACCACAGCGTGACTCGACACGCTCCGGGCCGCGTTCAACGGTGTCGCCAGACCCTTCGGAGGCGCCGAATGAACATCACCTATCGCATCGTCCAGCACGACGGCGGCTGGGCCTATCAACTTGGCGACAGCTATTCCGAGACCTTCTCCAGCCACGCGGCGGCGTTGGCGGCGGCCTCAGCGGCGGCGCGCGAACAGCGCGTGCCGGACCGCACCTCCTGGATCGAGTATGAAGACGCCTCGGGCCAATGGATCACCGAACGCGCCGACGGCCGCGACCGCCCCGACGCCGTCGTCGAGGACTGAGCCCCAGCCGCGTCTCAGCCCTTCAGCGCCTCGGCGTAGATGTCCGGCTTGAAGCCCAGCAGCGTCCGCCCGTCGCCCAGATCCAGCACCGGCCGCTTGATCATCGACGGCTGGGCCAGCATCAGGTCCACCGCCTTGGCCGCGTCGATATCGGCCTTGTCGGCGTCCGACAGCTTGCGGAAGGTCGTGCCCGCACGGTTCAGCACCTTCTCCCAGCCATACTCGCCCACCCAGCGCTCCACATCGGCGCGATCCGCGCCTGCGGCCTTATAGTCATGGAAATCATAGGCCACGCCGTTCTGATCCAGCCAGACGCGCGCCTTCTTCATCGTGTCGCAGGCCTTGATGCCATACAGGGTGCGGGTCATGGGCGAACTCCAAGCGTGACAGACAGCCGGGGTCTGGCATCGAAGCGCGGAGGGGTCAATTTGGGAGCGCGTGAGGGTCGGCTTTGCGAGCCATTGCAGGCAGCCAGAGCGTCCTGTCCCTGTGACTACTGAGGCTGGTCGGACGCTCCAAAACGCTTGACCAAGATCAGTGTCGACCTGCCCGCCAGCAGCAGCCCGACCAAGCCGACGAGGACCGCCCAATCAGAGCCTGAAATTAAGGCGTAGGCGATCAATGCCAGTCCCAGCGCGATAGCGATGAAGAAGGCCAGAGATGGGGCTCGATCTATAATGCTCATGTATCGACGATATCGAGCGTCGGTTCGGGAGGCAACGCCCGCTCCCCTCCCGTAACCGACATCAGCAATTCGCGCTCTCAAAGCACCCCCAACACCATCTCAACCGGCCGCCCGATCACCGCGCCCTTGGGCGTCTCGACAATCGGGCGTTCGACGATGACCGGGCTCTCGATCATGGCGGCCAGAACCGTGGCGTCGTTTGCGTCAGCGGTCAGAAGTTCGGCGGCTTTCGCCTCCTTCTTGCGCAGCAGGCCCTTCAGCCCGCCGCCGACGCCGCGCGCCAGACGGTTCAGCGTCTCGGCGTCCCAGCCGGTCTTCAGATACTCGACCACCGTCGGCTCGATCCCCCGGTCGCGCAGCAGCTCCAGCACCTTGCGCGAGGTCGAGCATTTCGGGTTGTGATAGAGGGTGACGGTCATGGGCGAACTCCTGTCTGTGCTTTGGACCTAGGCCGTGGGGCCGTCTTTCGCCAGCGCCGTCGCCCCGCGCAGGCCGCCGATGTGCAGCAGCAGGCACAGGACCATCGCCGCCCCCGCCACGCCGAAGCTCCAACCCGGCAGGCCCGCCGCGCCCAGCGGCGCGCCGACCATCAGGCTGACCGACAGGGCGCTGAGTTCATAGATGGCCCACACCATGCCGAAGCCCGGCAGCAGCCGGTTCGGACGGCGCCATTGCACCCATCCCAAGCCAAAGGCGATGGCGGCGAAGACGACCGCGAAGCCTGCCGTCGTCCCGCGCATGGCCTCATGCTCGGGCGTAGCCAGAAACCAGACCAGCCCCGCCTGCATCAAGCCGACCGCGCCCCAGATCCAGAAGGCGATGGCGCTGCCGCGCGCCAGCGCCGCCGCCGTCTCGGCCGAATCGACCGGGGCGAAGGGTTGGGGCGGTGCGATCCGACGGTTCATGCGCGACTCCCTGACTGAGGCGGCGAAACTATCCCGCCGGGCGCCGAAATCCCAAGTGCGTGAGAGAGATATCGCCCCGCCTTCACCTTTTTCCTCGCCCCGTCTAGGGTCGCCGCCATGCGGATCGAACCTCAGGATCAGGCCGTGCTGGACCACGTCGCGGCCCGTGGCGACGCCATTGTTCAACGCGCCATAGACTGGTCCGACATCAACTCAGGCAGCCGTCACGCCGAAGGGCTGGCGCGGGTTCTCGACGTTCTGGACGCCACGGCGCGCGCGGCGTTCGGCGCGGCGGCGACGGTCGAGCGCGTCCCGACCCAGGGCTCCACCACCGTCGCCGACAGCGGCGCGGTGATCGCCGAGAGCTATGCCGATTGCTTGAAGATCACCGCCCGGCCCGAGGCGCCGCTTCAGGTCGTGCTGACCGGCCACTATGACACCGTCTTCCCCGCCGACAGCGCCTTCCAGCGCGTCGTCACGCGCGACGACGGCGCCCTGAACGGCCCCGGCATCGCCGATATGAAGGGCGGGATCAGCGTCATGCTGGCGGCGCTGGAAGCCTTCGAGACCCATCCTGACAAGGCCCGCGTCGGCTGGACCGTGCTGCTGTCACCGGACGAAGAGATCGGCTCGCCCGCCTCGGCCCCCCTGCTGGCTGAGCTGGGCGCGCGCGGCCACGTCGGCCTGACCTATGAGCCCGCCCTGTCGGACGGAACCCTGGCGGGCGAGCGCAAGGGCAGCGGCAACTTCCACCTGATCGTCACCGGCAAGGCCGCCCATGCGGGCCGCGCCTTCCACGAGGGCGCCAACGCCGTCGCCGGCGCCGCCATCATCGCCGCCCGCCTGCACGCCCTCAACGGCCAGCGCGAGGGCGTCACCGTCAATGTCGCCAAGATCGCCGGCGGCGGCCCCCTGAACGTCGTGGCCGACAACGCAGTGGTCCGCTTCAACGTCCGCGTGCCGGACGCGCAAGCCGCCGCCTGGATCGACCAGACGGTGCGCACCCTCGCCGCCGAACCGCCCTTCCCCGGCCTGACGCTGGACCTGCACGGCGGCATGACCCGCGCGCCCAAGCCGATGGACGCATCGCAGACCGCCCTGTTCCACGCCGTGCGCGATGCAGGCAATCTGCTCGGGCAAACGATCGCCTGGAAGCCGTCAGGCGGCGTCTGCGAGGGCAACAACCTGCACGCCGCGGGCCTGCCCAACGTCGACACCCTGGGCGTCGTCGGCGGCGACATTCATTCGGATCAGGAGTTCGCCTGGCCCGCCAGCTTCGTCGAACGCGCCCAGTTGTCCGCCCTGATCCTGTGCAAGATCGCCTCGGGCGAGATCGACGCCCTCAAACTGAAACAGCTCCGACTGGAGACGATGTAACCGCATGCTCGTTGTTCGCCCCGCCGTCCCCGCCGACCTCCATCACCTTCTCGAACTGGCCATCCTGTCCGGCCCCGGCTTCACCAGCCTGCCCGAGGACGCCGATGTCCTGAGCGAGCGGCTGGAACTCAGCAAGGCCAGCTTTGAAGGCAAGGTCGCGCCCGAAGAGGCCTGGTACACCCTGATGCTGGAAGACGGCGACACCGGCGATGTCGACGGCATCGGCTCGGTCAAGGCGACCGTGGGGCTGAAGCGGCCCTTCTTCAGCTTCCGCGTGGTCAACAACACCGTCCAGTCGCCGTCGCTGAACGTGAAGCTGAACCATCAGACCCTGGTGCTGGTCAACGAATGCACCGGCTGGACCGAGGTCGGCTCCCTGTTCCTGAAAGCCGACCGGCGCAAGGGCGGCGCCGGGCGCCTGCTCAGCCAGTCGCGCTATATGCTGATCGGCGCCCAGCCGGACCTGTTCGCCGACAATGTGCTGGCCGAACTGCGCGGCGTATTCACGCCCGACGGCTACTGCCCCTTCTGGGACCATGTGGCGCACAAATTCTTCCCGATGGACTTCGACGAGGCCGACCGCATGACCGGCTCGACCGACAAGCAGTTCATCCTCGACCTGGCGCCGCGCCACCCGATCTACATCGACCTGCTGCCCGAACCGGCCCGCGCCGTGATCGGCAAGGTCCATCCTCAGGGCGTGCCCGCCATGGCCCTGTTGGAATCCGAAGGCTTCCGCCCCAACGGTCTGGTTGACATCTTCGACGCCGGGCCGACCGTGGCCTGCGGCCGCGACAACATCCGCACGGTCCGCGACGCCCGCGTCCTGACCGCCCGCATCGAAAAGGAGGTCGAGGTCGACCTGCCCTCCCTCGTCTCGACCGACAGCGTCGCCGCCTTCCGCGCCGTGCGCGCCCGCGTCCTGGTCGACGGCGACCTGGCCCGCATGACCCCCGACGTCGCCGCCGCCCTGAAGATCAAGGACGGCGCCACGGTGCGGGTGAAGTCGTGATGAGCATCGCCGCCCTCTCCCTTCTCCCCTTGGGGGAGAAGGTGGCTCGCGCAGCGAGACGGATGAGGGGAACGCTCGCCTCGCACTCGACACTGGCTGACCGTAAGCCCATTTCCACCCGCCCCCTCATCCGAGCGGCTCCGCCGCCCACCTTCTCCCCCGAGGGGAGAAGGGGAGACTTGATATGACCCGTTTCACCTCCACCAACCCCGCCACCGGCGAAACCGTCTGGGAAGGCCAAGCCGCCTCCCAAGCCCAGGTCGGCGCCGCCGTCGAGGCCGCGCGCGCCGCTTTCCCCGACTGGGCCGACCGCCCGCGCCAGGACCGCATCGACGCGGTGAAACGCTATCAGGCCGTGCTCAAGGAACGCGCCCCCGAAATGGCCGAGGCCATCGCCAGAGAGACCGGCAAGGCCCTGTGGGAGACGAAAACCGAACTGGCCTCCATGCAAGGCAAGGTCGACATCTCGATCCGCGCCTATGACGAGCGCACCGGCGAGCGCACCACCGACACCGCCTTCGGCCGCGCTGTCCTGCGTCACCGCCCGCACGGCGTCTCGGCGGTGCTCGGCCCATTCAACTTCCCCGGCCACCTGCCCAACGGCCACATCGTCCCGGCCCTGCTGGCGGGCGACACCGTGGTGTTCAAGCCCTCCGAGGAAACGCCCCTGACCGGCCAGCTGATGGCCGAATGCCTTGAGGCCGCCGACCTGCCCAAGGGCGTGTTCAACATGGTGCAGGGCGGGCGCGACACGGGCGCGGCCCTGCTGGACCAGCGCATCGACGCCCTGATGTTCACCGGCTCGGGCGCGGCGGGCGCGCACTTCCGGCGCAAGTTCGCCGACGATCCCCACGTCATCCTGGCGCTCGAGCTGGGCGGCAACAACCCGCTGGTCGTCTGGGACGCCGCGGACGCCGAGGCGGTCGCCGGCATCGTGGTCCAGTCCGCCTTCGTCACCACCGGCCAGCGCTGCTCGTGCGCGCGCCGCCTGATCGTGCCGGAAGGCGGCCAGGGCAACGCCATCGTCGAAGCCGTCGCCGCCCTGTCCGACCGCCTGACCTTCGCGCCGTGGGACAGCGACCCTGAGCCCTACGCCGGCCCGTTGATCTCGGAAAAGGCGGCGACCGCTGCCCTTGCCGCCCTGCAAGAGCGCATCGACGCGGGCGCCCAGGTCATCCGCGCCTCCGGCCCCGTCGACAACCTGCCCGGCGCCTTTGTGAAGCCCGCCATCATCGACGTCACCGGCGTCGCCGTTGAGGACGAGGAGATGTTCGCCCCCTTCCTCCAGGTCATCCGCGTGCCGACCTTCGACGCCGCCATCGCCGCCGCCAACGCCACCAAATACGGCCTGTCCGCCGGTCTGGTCAGCGACGACGCCAAGCATTGGGATCGTTTCATCAACCGCATCCGCGCGGGCGTGGTGAACTTCAACCGTCCGACCACGGGGGCGGCGGGCGACATGCCCTTCGGCGGCCTCGGCGCCTCCGGCAACCACCGCCCCAGCGCCTACTACGCCGCCGACTACTGCGCCTATCCGGTCGCCAGCTTCGAGGCCGGCTCGGTCAAGAACATCGAAAGCGAGATCAAGGGCTTGCGCTAATGCCTTCTCCCCTTGTGGGAAAAGGTGGCTCGCGGAGCGAGACGGATGAGGGGTGTCAGCGCCATGTTGGATAGTTCAAACTCAAGGTCCCGGATGATCGGAAGCGGCGCCGCCGTCACCCCTCACCCGAGCGCCTCCGGCGCCCACCTTCTCCCACAAGGGGAGAAGGAAGCATGACCGCCATCGAAGCCAACGCCGACGGCCTGATCGGGCCGACGCACTCCTATGCGGGCCTGTCGCCGGGCAATCTCGCCTCCAGCCTGAACAAGGGCGAGGCGTCGAACCCGCGCGCGGCGGTGCTGCAGGGCCTCGACAAGATGAAGACCCTGGCCGACCTGGGCCTGCCCCAGTTCGTCCTGCCCCCGCATGAGCGGCCGAGCATCCCCTTCCTGCGCGACCTCGGCTTTTCGGGCTCCGACGCCCAGGTGCTGGAGCGCGCATGGAAGGACGCCCCCTCCTTCGCCGCCGCCGCCTGTTCGGCCTCGCCCATGTGGGCCGCCAACGCCGCCACCGTGACGCCCAGCGCCGACAGCCGTGACGGCCGCGTCCACTTCACCCCCGCCAATCTGATCACCAACCTGCACCGCTCTCTGGAGCACGATCAGACCAGGCGCGCGCTGGACGCCCTCTTCCCCGACGCCAGCCGCTTCGCCGTCCACGACGCCCTGCCCTGCGTCGCCCATCTGGCGGACGAGGGCGCGGCCAACCACGTCCGCCTGTGCCGCGACCACGGCGAGCCGGGCGTCAATCTGATGGTCTGGGGCCGCGAGGCCTGGGAGCATTGGGACGGCCCCTACCCCGCCCGCCAGACGCGCGAGGCGTCTGAGGCGATCATGCGCCGCCATGGCGCGTCCGGCGCCGTCCTGGCCCGTCAGGGCAAGGCCGCCATCACGGGGGGCGCCTTCCACAACGACGTGGTCTGCGTCGGCGCGCTGGACACCCTCTTCTTCCATGAACTGGCGTTTGAAAACACGGACGCGACCAAGGCCGCCATCCGCGGCGCCGCCGTCGGCTTCGAGCCGCAGTTCGTCGAGGTCGCGACCGCCGACCTGCCGCTGGCCGACGCCATCAGCTCCTATCTGTTCAACTCCATGCTGATCCGGGTTCCGGGCCAGGACCGCCTGACCCTGATCTGCCCGACCGAAACGCGCGACAACCCGCGCAGTCATGCGGTGGCGCAGAGCCTCGCCGCCTCCAACGGGCCGATCGGCCATGTCGAATACGTCGACGTGCGCCAGTCGATGCGCAACGGCGGCGGCCCGGCCTGCCTGCGTCTGCGCGTCGTCTTGACCGAGGCCGAACTGACCGCGACCAACCCGGCCATGCGCCTGACCGAGGCGCTTCACGCCCGCCTCAGCGACTGGGGCCGCCGCTGGTATCGCGACAGCCTGACCGCCCGCGACCTGGCCGACCCCGCCCTGCTGGACGAGACGCGCGGCGCGCTCGACGAACTGACGCAGATCCTGAACCTGGGAGGGGGCTTCTACCCGTTCCAGCGCGCTTAGGTCCTTCTCCCCTTGTGGGAGAAGGACAGCAGAGGCGCGTGCAGCCATCGCAACACCGCCTCCCAATCCCTGAAGAACATGGGCTTTGCGGGCGTCCGGCAGGCCCTGGCCCGCCTGCCCTTCACCGCGCGCCATCATCGCCTCCCCGCCCACGCCGCGAAGGAGATTTCAGACGATTCAGACGAATTGGACTCTGTTTTTCTCCCTCCCCTTCATGGGGAGGGTGGTTGAGCCCGCAGGGCGAAACCGGGTGGGGGCGGCTTGGCTATTCAAGCGCCGAACCCAGGTTCCCCGGGCCCTCCCCACCCGGTCGCTACGCGACCACCCTCCCCATGAAGGGGAGGGAGAGGGTGCGCCGCCTATGCCGCGAACCGTCCGCCTTTCCTGGCATAGGCCTGCGTCCCGCGCGTGAAGACGTGATCCGTCGGCAGCACAGCCTCGATCGGCAAGGCCTCGGCGCCCTTCAGCCGCTCATAGACCGGGCCGAAGTCCTGCAGCGTCACCGTCTTCAGCGCCTCGATGCTGTCGATGACGAAATAGACCTGCTGGAAGTCGTCGATCCGATAGAGGGTCTTCATCACCCGCTCCAGGTCGAAGCCCAGGCGGTTCGGCGAGGGGTCTTCCAGGCTGAAGACGCTCTCGGTCGCCGACGACACGATGCCCGCGCCGTAGATGCGAAGGCCGCCCGCCTCCCGCATCAGGCCGAACTCGACCGTGTACCAGTACAGGCGCGCCAGATTCGGCAGCATGCCCAGCGACGCCGCCCGCTGCCCGCCCTTGCCATAGGCCTCCATATAGGCGGCGAAGTCGGGGTCGGTCAGCATGGGCACGTGGCCGAACACGTCGTGGAAGATGTCCGGCTCCTGCAGGTAGTCCAGTTGGTCCGGCTTGCGGATGAACTGGCCCGAGACGAAGCGGCGGTTGGCCAGGTGGTCGAAGAAGACCTCGTCCGGCACCAGGCCCGGCACGCAGACCACGGTCCAGCCGGTCAGGGCCTGAAGCTTGGGGTTGATGACGTCGAAGTCGGGGATGCCGCCGGCGTTCAGGTCCAGCGCATCCAGGCCGCGCAGGAAGGCCTCGCTGGCGCGGCTGGGCAGGATCTTCATCTGCCGCTCGTAAAGCGTGTTCCAGGTCTGGTGCTCGACCTCGGTATAGGCCGACCAGTTCTGGGGGATGGTCCAGTCGGCGGCGGCGCCTTCCGGCGGCTGCTCGAAAACGTGCTCGAAGTCGGACATGGAACGCTCCTCACGGCTCTGATGGCCTTTCGGGGCAGATTAGCGCGGCGGTTCGCCGTCGTCACGCATGACTGTTGCAACGCTGGGCCGAGGCCTCTCATTCGTCACCGCATGCGACGACGGACTGGCGCGACAGGGAGTCGCGGTCTAACCTGTCAGGGACGGGCGCCGCTTCGGACCGCCCACATGAAAGCTCGGCCCATGCCGGAGACCCCTGGCGCGCCTGAACGGCGCGACGCGCGGTCCCTGCCTCGGCGTTCCCGCAGCGGCGGGAGCATCGATCGAGACGCCCCTCTGTACGGCGCGCTCGACCTGGGGACCAATAACTGCCGCCTGCTGATCGCGCGTCCGGCGCGTGACGGATTTCGCGTGGTGGATTCCTTCAGCCGCATCGTGCGCCTGGGCGAAAGCCTGTCGCGCACCGGCCGGCTGGACGACCGGGCGATGGACCGGGCCTATGACGCCCTGGCCCTGTGCGCCGAGCGCGTGGTGCGCAAGGGCGTCGATCCCAAGCGCCTGACCGCCGTCGCCACCCAGGCCTGCCGCATGGCCGAAAACGGGCCCGCCTTCGTCGAGCGGGTGCGGCGCGGCACCGGCCTTCGCCTGCGCATCATCGACCCTTCCGAAGAGGCCGCCCTGTCGGTCGCGGGCTGTCTGAACCTGTTCGATCCGCGCGCCGAGGCTGTGCTGGTGATCGACGTGGGCGGCGGCTCGACGGAACTGTCCTGGCTGATGAAGGGCACGCGCGGGATTGAAACCGTGGCGTGGATGTCGGCGCCGCTGGGCGTCGTCAGCCTGGCCGAGCGCCACCCGGAACCCGAGGGCGAAACCAGCCAATGGTATGAGGCTATGGTCGCCGACTTCGGCGCGGCCATCGCCTCTGGCGGACCGGGCCCGGAATTCCTGGCCCGTATCGAGGCGGGGCGCGGCCATATGGTCGGCACCTCGGGCGCCATCACCAGTCTGGCCGGGATTCATCTTGGGCTGAGGCGTTATCAGCGCGATCTGGTCGACGGTCTGTGGATGACGCGCAGCGACTGCGAAAGAGCGGCCGACCGCCTCATCGCGCTCGGTCCCGCGGGACGGGCGGCGGAAAGCTGTATCGGGCCGGACCGGGCCGACCTCGTGCTGGCCGGGGCCGCTATTCTGGAAGCCGTCCAGCGCGCTTGGCCGTGCGAGCGGGTCCGCGTCGCCGACCGCGGTCTGCGCGAAGGGCTTCTGTTGCAGAAAATGCGCGAGGATCGGCAGCCGAAGCCGCGCCGGCGCAGGCGGCGCAAGCGCGGCGGCGCAAACGGCGGCGGCGCGGCTGAATAGGCGCCGCCTAATCCACCTCGACCGGCAACTCGATGTCGCAGGCCGAGAAGTCCGCCCCTCTGGCTGCTCGGGTCCTCTCGACCAGAGTGCGGAACCCGGCGCTGTCCGGGCTCAGCACCCGCACGGTCGGCCGCTCGCCCTCCGCCAGGTCGCCCGCCACGCGCACCCGCGTCATCCGGTCAGGACCCGTGACGATGCCATCCGGATTGGGGCTGAACTTCAGGGCGCGCACCACATCCAGCCCCGACACGACCCGGCCCCAGATGGTGTAACGCTTCTCCAGCGCCGGATAGGGCTGGCGCATCAGGAAGAACTGGCTGTTGGCGCTGTCGGGCGCATCGTCGCGGGCCATGCCCGCCACGCCCGGACAATACAGGCCCCAGGCGTGAACCTTACGATCCGCCGTCGTCGCCATCACGGCGTCAGGCTGGGTCTGGACCGGCAGCGACTGCATAAAGCCGATCAGCGCGCCCGCCGGCGCAGCTATGGGAGCGAAGGGCGTCTGGGCGTCGCGGCGGAAGGTGAACTCGGCCTTGAGGTCGGGATGCCAGCTCTGGCCCTCGCCGGTGCCCAGCGGATCGCCGGTCTGAGCCATGAAGCCATCGATGACCCGATGCCAGGGTATGCCGTCATAGAAACCCGCCTTGGCCAGCAGGCGAAGGCGGGCGACATGGCCCGGCGCCGCCTCGGGCGTCATCTCGACCAGGATCCGGCCCTTGTTGGTGTCGATGATCAGCAGATTGTCCGGCGCCACAGAGCGCCAATCGTCGGCGGCGATGGCCTCCGCCGGATCTTGCTCGTCCGCAATCCCCGCCGCGTCCTGAGCCACGGCCGAACCAGCCAGCATGGCGGCCAGCAACGCCGCCCCGATCGTGTAAACTCCCCGCTTCATGTCCCCCGCCCCTCCCCGAGCGTGGCGCGCGCCTCAGCCGCCCTGAACGGGCGGCTGGACGTCGCAGATCGTGAAAGAAGCGCCCTTTTCAGCGCGCGCCGCCTCAACGGCGGCGTTGAACGGCGCCGAACCGGGCACGGCCACGCGCATCATCGGCCGCTCGGCCTCCGGCATGGCCGAGGCCAGACGCACGCGACCCATCGCGTCCGCATCAGGACCGACGGCGCCATCGCTGGCGTCGTTGCCCTTCTTGAGCGACTTCACCACGTCCAGCCCCTGAAGCACGCGGCCGAAGACGGTGTAGGAGCCGTTCAGATTATCGTTCTGGCCCGTCATCAGGAAGAACTGGCTGTTGGCGCTGTCGGGCGAACCGGCGCGCGCCATTCCCGCCACGCCGGGGCAGAACAACCCTTGCGCCGAGGTCTTGAAGTCGGCCGTCACGAACATCTGGGCGTCCGGCTGGGTCACGATGGGAATGGAGCCCATGACGCCGCGCAGGCCCGGCCCGCTGTTCTCCACCGGGGCGAAGCCGCTGTCGCGTCCGCGCCGGAAGGTGAACTCGCCCTTCAGATCGGGCAGTTCGCTGCCGCCCTCGCCCGTGCCCTTGGGGTCGCCGGTCTGGGCCATGAAGTCGGGAATGACGCGGTGGAATTTCAGCCCGTCATAGAAGCCCTGATTGGTCAGGGTGCGGATGCGCTCGATGTGGTTCGGCGCGGCGCGCGGCTCCAGCTCCACCAGGATGCGCCCCTTGGCCGTGTCGATCACCCACAGGTTCTCGGGCGACACGGTGCGCCAGTCACCCGATTGGGCGACCGCTCCGCCAGCCAGCAGGGCCACGCCCGCCGCCAGCGCCATCACAGACTTGATCTTCAAACCCGACCTCAATCCTTCTTGACCTTGGCCAACACGCTCGCGGCGACGGCGGGGCTGACGAAGCTGTCGATCCGGCCGTCCAGCCGGGCGATTTCCTTCACCAGTCGCGAGGCGATCGCCTGATGCCGCGGATCGGCCATCAGAAACACCGTCTCTATGTCGCTGTTGAGGCGCTGATTCATCGCCGTCATCTGGAACTCATACTCGAAATCGGCGACCGCGCGCAGGCCGCGCACGATAACGCTGGCGTTCAGTTCCTCGGCGAAGTGCATCAGCAGGCTGGAAAACGGCCGCACCTCGATGTCGGCGTTGAAGTGCGCGACCTCGGCCTTGATCATCTCGACCCGCTCGGCGGTCGAGAACAGAGGGCCCTTGTCGTCGTTCTGCGCCACGCCGATGACCAGACGGTCCACCAGCTTGACCGCCCGCCCGATAATATCGAGATGACCGTTGGTGACCGGATCGAAGGTGCCCGGATAAAGTCCGATACGCATGGCCAGCGGCCTCCCCATCGTTTGGGTCCGTTTAGCAGGTGCGAAATGAACGGCCTAGATTTTCTGACGCGGCTGTGATCGCCAAAGGGCGCCTATTTGCTGCACTGCATCAGCGGCAGCGCTGAAAACATGGTCGTCGATGGCCGCGATCTCGGCGGCGGGCGTGGCGCTGTTGCACAGAAAAGCGCCATCAAAGCGCGACAGGTCAGCCAGCTTCACCGCCGCCTTGCGCTGCGGCGATCCGGCGCGGTCCAGCGCCTCACGGATCAGGGCCTGAGCCACGCCGTCCAGCATGAACGCATCCGGCCAGACGACCGTATCGCCCTGAATAAAGCCGATATTCCACAGCGAGCCTTCGCAAATACGGCCCTCTGCGTCCATGAGCAGGGCGTCGTCATAGCCCGCCAGCCGCGCCGTGCGCCGCGCCCGCAGCAGGCCCATCGTGGCGACATGCTTCAGATGCGGCGCCTCGCGGGCGTAGGTCTGGCTCTGCAACCGCACGCCGTCGGCCAGCGGCGACGGCGGGGTCGAGACGCTGATCATCACCTGCGGCGCGCCGATCCAGTCCGGCTGACGCAGGGACAGTTCGCGGGAGAAAAGGCTGATGCGCAGCCAGGCCTCGGTCCGCCCGGCCAGCGCCGTCCGCATCTGATCGCGCAGACGATCTTCGGCGACGGCCTCGCCGAACAGTTCAACCGCCGAGCGGTTCAGACGGTCCAGATGCCGGTCCAGCCCGCGCACGCCGCCCTGCTCCACCACGAAGGAGGTCAGGGCGCCGTAGTTGACCAGGGCCTGATGGCCCAGATCCTCAAGCCCGGCGGGACGGCCGTCGACCCAGAGCTCAGGAGCGACGGCCATGCAGGATCAGGCCTCGCCGCCCTCGACCGCCGTGGCGTCGCCCGCGTCGCCGTCTTCATCATCGCCGCCGGAATCGGCCAGACGCTCGACCGAGACGACCTTCTCGTCCTTGCCGGTGCGGAAGATGGTCACGCCCTGGCTGGAGCGGCCGACGATACGAACCTGGCTGACGGGGGTGCGGATCATCTGGCCGCCGTCCGTGACCAGCATCAGGTCGTCCGACTCCTCGACCGGGAAGGCGGCGGCCAGACGCGTGCCTGCTCGGCCGCCCAGACCGTGCGCCGTCAGCCCCTGCCCGCCGCGACCCGTGCGACGATACTCGTAGGCCGAGGACCGCTTGCCGAAGCCCGTTTCCGTGACCGTCAGGATGAACTGCTCGGCCGCGCCCAAGGCGGCGATACGTTCGGGCGAGATCGGCGCGTCGCCGGCCTCTTCGTCGTCCGCCTCGACCGTGACGGCTTCGTCTTCCGCATCGGCGCCGGCCAGCGCCTTACGCATGGCGTTGGCGTGTTTGACATAGGCGGCGCGTTCTTCCGGCGTCGCGTCCACACGGCCCAGAATGGCCATGGAGATGACCGTGTCGCCGTCCTGCAGGCGGATGCCCCGCACGCCGGTCGAATCGCGGCCCTTGAACACGCGCACGTCGTCGGCCTTGAAGCGGATGGCCCGGCCCAGCGCGGTGGTCAGCAGCACGTCGTCCTCGGCCGTGCACAGGCCGACGCCGACCATGCCGTCGCCGTCTTCCAGCTTCATGGCGATCTTGCCCGCGCGGTTCACCGTGGCGAAGTCGCTGAGCTTGTTGCGACGCACGTCGCCCGAGCGGGTGGCGAACATGATGTCGTAGTCGCCCCAGGTCGCCTCATCCTCGGGCAGGGGCAGCACGTTCATGATGCTGTCGCCCGGCTCGATCGGCAGCAGGTTGACGAAGGCCTTGCCGCGCGACTGCGGATTGCCCAGCGGCAGGCGCCAGGTCTTCAGCTTATAGGCCTTGCCGTTGGTGGCGAAGAACAGCACCGGCGTGTGGGTCGAGGCGCTGAACACGCCGGTGATGGCGTCCTCGTCCTTCATCGACATGCCGCTGCGGCCCTTGCCGCCGCGATGCTGGGTCCGATAGGCGTTCAGCGCCACGCGCTTGACGTAGCCGCCGTGGGTGACGGTCACGACCATGTCCTCGCGCGGGATCAGGTCTTCGTCCTCCATCTCGGCGTCGCCTTCGCCGATGAGGGTGCGGCGGTCCACGCCGAACTGCTCCCTGACCAACAGCAGGTCTTCGCGGATGATGGCCAGGACGTTCTTGCGGTCCGACAGGATGGTCAGATGGCCCTGAATGGTGTCGGCCAGGCTGCGCGCCTCACCGAAGATGTCGTCGCGGCCCAGGCCGGTCAGACGCGATAGCGTCAGGGCCAGGATGGCGCGGGCCTGCTCGTCGGTCAGACTGATCTTGTCGCCTTCAACCAGCACGGTGCGCGGATCGGCGATCAGTTCCACCAGGGCCATCATGTCCCCGACCGGCCAGGCCTTGGCCTGCAGCCGCTCGCGCGCCTCGGCGGGGTCGGCCGAGCTGCGGATGATGTGGATGACCTCGTCGATATTGGCGACGGCGACGGCCAGACCGACCAGGACGTGGCCGCGGTCGCGGGCCTTGGCCAGCTCGAACTTGACGCGGCGGACCACCACTTCCTCGCGGAACTCGAGGAAGGCTTCCAGCAGGGCGCGCAGGCCCATCTGCTCGGGCCGCCCGTGGTTCAGCGCCAGCATGTTGACGCCGAACGAGGATTGCAGCGCCGTATAGCGATACAGCTGGTTCAGGATCACATCGCCCGAGGCGTCGCGCTTCAGCTCGATGACGATGCGCATCCCGGCGCGGTCCGACTCGTCGCGGACGTCGGCGATGCCTTCCAGACGCTTCTCGCGCACCATTTCGGCGATGCGCTCGATCAGGGTCTGCTTGTTCACCTGGAACGGCAGTTCGGTGATGATGATGGCGTCGCGATCCTTGCGGATCTCTTCGACCGAGGCCTTGCCGCGCACGATGACCGAGCCGCGCCCGTCGCGCAGGGCGTTGCGCGGGGCCGTACGGCCCATGATCTCGCCGCCGGTGGGGAAGTCAGGCCCCGGCACGATGTCCAGCAGGGCGTCGTCCGAGACGTTAGGATCGTCCAGCAGGGCGACCGAGGCGTCGATCACTTCGCGCAGATTGTGCGGCGGGATGTTCGTGGCCATGCCGACGGCGATGCCGCCCGCGCCGTTGACCAGCAGGTTCGGAATCCGCGCCGGCAGGACGACAGGCTCCAGCTCCTTCTCGTCGTAGTTCGGCTGGAAGTCGACCGTGTCCTTGTCGATGTCGGTCAGCAAGGCCACGGCGGCCGGGGCCATCTTGGCCTCGGTGTAACGCATGGAGGCCGGCATATCGCCGTCGACCGAGCCGAAGTTGCCCTGGCCGTCGACCAGCATCAGCCCCATGGAGAAGTCCTGGGCCATCCGCACCAGGGCCATGTAAACCGAGGCGTCGCCGTGCGGGTGGAACCGGCCCAGCACGTCGCCGACCACGCGGGCGCACTTCGAATACGACCGCTCGGGCGTCATGTTCAGGTCGTGCATCGAATATAGGATGCGGCGATGCACAGGCTTCAGACCGTCGCGCGCGTCCGGCAGAGCCCGGCTGACGATCACGCTCATGGCGTAGTCGAGGTAGGAGCGCTTCAGCTCCTCCTCGATGGTGATGGTCGAGATATCGCCCGGCGCCGAAGGGGCGGCGTTTTGGTAGCTGTCGTCGGTCAAGGAAATCAGGCTTTAAATGGCCGGAATCGGAACGTGATCCGCTGTTCCGGTTTCTATCATCCGGGGGGCCTGCTGGCAAAGAAACGCCGCTGAAATCCCCATGCCGAAAAGGACAGGAAAGCCATGCGTCTAGCCGCTTCGAAACTGATCGCTCCCAGCGCTCTCGCCATCACCCTGATCGCCGGGGCCGCTTGCAGCCAGAGCCCGGCCGCGCCGCCGGCTTCCGACGCCGCTCCTGCAGCTTCCACCGAGGCCGCCGCCCGCACGACGCCGGGTCAGACGGCGCAGGTAGCCATCATCAACGGGCAAGGCGCCGAAGCGGGCAAGGCGACGTTGACGCAAGGCGCCACGGGCCTGCTGATCAAGGTCGAAGCTGCCGGCCTGACGCCCGGCTGGCACGGCATCCACATCCACGCCACGGGCCAGTGCGAGGCGCCCTTCACCTCGGCCGGCGCCCATATCAACCACGGCGATCCGAAGCAGCCGCACGGCCTGCTGAACGCCGACGGGCCCGACGACGGCGACCTGCCCAACGTCTTCGCCGACGCGACAGGCGCGGTGAATGCCGAAGTCTTCACCACCCGCGCTCGCCTGGCCGACGCCGGTCCGGGCCAGTGGCTGCTGGACGACGACGGCTCGGCCCTGGTGATCCACGCCAACGCCGACGACCATTCCAGCCAGCCGATCGGCGGCGCGGGCGACCGCGTGGCCTGCGCCGTCATCAAGGCGCAGTAAGCGAACCTAAACCTTGGCGGGGGCGCCGGCGCGCAGGCCGCGCTCCCCCAGGGCCACTGTGATCACGCCCAGCAGGGAAATGGCGACGCCTGTCAGGATCTGCGGCGTCAGCACGTCGCCCATGAACAGGCCGCCGATCATGATCGACACCAGGGGCGACCCCAGCAGATAGGGCGTCACCCGCCCGGCCTCGCGCCGCTGGACCAGCCAGAACATCAGGCTGGTGGCGAACACGGACGAGATCACCCCCGCCCAGATCAACGTGCCCCACACCAGCGGCGTCGCAGCCTTGGCGGCTTCCCACTGCCCGTTCTCGAACAGGACCGACCCCAGGGTCAGGACCGGAAAGGCCATCAGAGCCAGCAGCCCCTGCATCTTCAAGGGCGGGATGGAGGTCGTCCGGCGCGCGATCACCGTCGTCAACGCCCAGGCCGATGCGCCCAGCGCGCCCACCAGAATGGCCTTCCAGTCGTTCAGCGCGTGGGGATCCAGCGTCATCCACGCCACGCCTGCGAAGGCGATCACCAGGCCCACTGTCGCCATCCTCGAAATCCGCTCGCCCAGCATCAGAAAGGCGAACAGGGAGGTCAGGGGGATCCACAACTGGGTGGCGACCGTCACCGGGCTGACGTCATGGGCCAGCCAGAAGGCCAGATAGATCAAGCCATAGTGGATCGGGCCGCCCACCACGGCGATGATCAGCAGGCTCTTCCAGTTCGGGAACGGCGGCCGCACGAACCAGACCAGACAGGCCGCGGCGATGGCGAAACGCAGCGCGCCCGTCATCAGCGGCGGCAGCATCTCGGTGGCGACCTTGGCGGCGGCGTTGTTCACGCCCCAGATGACCAGAACGGCCACGATAGCCGCGATTTCAAGCGGCGTCAGCGCGTGCGGGGAGGAGGAGGAGCTGGACACGCCCTCATGCTTGCCACAAGGCGCGACCTTTCGCCTCTCACGAAGCATGAGCGGAGGTTACCCCTCCCCTCGCATCTCAACGAAAAAGGCCGCGCCCCCAGCGGAGGCGCGGCCTTCATTTTTCGATCCCGCGAACCTTTAGAACGGAATGTCGTCGTTCAGGTCGTAGCTTTCCTTCGGGCCCGAGGGCTTGTTGGCGCCGCCGGTCGAGAAGCCCGAGGAATAGTCGTCGTCGCGACCGCCGCCGTAGCCGCCGCGATCACCGCCGCCCTGGCTGTCGCCACGGCCGCCCAGCATGGTCAGCTGGCCGTTGAAGCGCTGGATGACGATCTCGGTCGAATACTTCTCGACGCCCTGCTGATCCGTCCATTTGCGGGTCTGCAGCGAACCTTCGATGTAAACGGTGGAGCCCTTCTTCAGATAGTTTTCGACCACCTTGACGATGTTGTCGTTGAAGATGACCACCGAGTGCCACTCGGTCTTTTCCTTGCGCTCGCCGGTCGACTTGTCGCGCCAGGTTTCTGAGGTGGCGATGCGCAGGTTGGCGACGCGGTCGCCGTTGTTCAGCGAACGGATTTCCGGATCGCGGCCCAGATTGCCGATGAGGATGACCTTGTTGACGCTGCCCGCCATGACGAATGTCCTTTTATCTTCTTGCGTCGAGTCCTAGCGGATTTCGACGAGATGTTCCAGTTTTGTTCACGCCCAATTCCGGGCGCTGAAATCAGTTCGGGGCGACCGCGACCGGGCGTCCGTCGATCTGGCGCTGGATCGCGCCCGGAATGGCCAGGCGGCCATCCCCCGTGCGCGCCAGGGCGAAGAAGCGCGGGCCGTCCAGGGACTTGCCGAACTTGACCCCCGCGCGATCGATGAAGATGAACTGCCCCTGATAGGCGCCGACCATCTCGGTCTTGCTGCCGCCCAGACGCAGGAAGCGCAGACGCATCTCTTCCAGCCGCGCGGCGCAGAACTCGATCTGCGGCTGGTCGCGGGCGACGACGTTGAAGCGCACGCCCCCGCCCTCAGCGTCCTGGCCCATGTGGTAGCAGACGCCCGTCCCGCCCGGCGCCTCCGCCTTCTTGGCGCAGGCGCCCAGAGCCGCAGACGCCGCGACAATCGCCAGCAGGGTGATCGAAGCGCGGCTCATGCTCACAGCTCCGGGAACTGACATTGGCGGTCCTGCTGGGCCAGGGTGCGGAAACGATTGTTGTCGGTCGACTGCTCCACGCGGCGCGGGACCAGACGCAGGGTCGTGTCGCCCCACCGGCCATAACGCGCCTCGCCCGGCGCGACGCAGGTTCCCGAATAGAGAGCCTGAACACAGGCCGCCAGGCTCATATTGCCCGACACCTGGCGCCATTCCGAACCGGTGTGACGCAGGCAGGCCGTGCCCGAGGTCGAAGGCGCCGCGCGCGTATCCTCGACGGCGCCCGGCTGGCCCGCAGGGGCGATCTCGACCGCCGGGGTCGAAGGCAGTTCCGGCGGCGGCGCGAAGGAGGCGGTCGGCGCAGCGACCAGCGACCCCGAAGCATCCAGCCCCACGTCCAGGGCGCTGGTGGCCACGCCGTTGCGCTGGGCGCAGTCGGCCAGGGTCGCCAGGCCGACGAACTGGCCATCCACGAAGCAGCGCAGTTCGCGCGTCGGCTCCAGCGTCGGGGCCTCGGCCACGTCGATGGTCAGGCCGCCCTTGGACGCAGGCGGCGGCTCGGACGGCGCATCCTTGCCCCCGCTGAAGACCAGGGCGGCGGCCACGGCGCCGACGACGGCCAGGCCGGCGCCGACGATCAGAACCGTACGATTGTCTTTCGAAAGGGCCATGCAGCTCTCAACGCGCCAAAGAAGGCCCCACTAACCCCGAGCGCCCCACAGCCGTCAACCGAAAGCGCCCTCAACCCCGGCTTAGCCTGTGAGTCTCGCCAAGGCCGCCTGGTAGTTGGCCAGTTGCGCCTGCAGATAGGCCGGGGCCTGACCCGTCACCTTGGGTTTGTCGCTTGCCGGGTCCAGGGCGCGATAGGCGTCGCGCATGGCCTTGATCGCCAGTTGCACCTGATCGCGCGACTTGGCGATGGCTTCCGGGCCGGACAGGTTCAGCAGCGGCGACAGGTCGATGCCGAAGGTCTTGGTCTTGTCCTGGGTCTTGCCGATGAAGCCGGGCGTCAGGCCCAATCCCGCCAGGGCGTCCCGCCCCGCTTCGCCTGGCGTCAGAACCGCCCCGGCCCGCCCGTCGGCGCTGGTGATGGAAAGGCGCTGGACCCCGCCGCTGGTCACCCGCGCGTCGCCGTCCATGCCGGTGACGTAGTCGCGATCGGTCTTCACCGTGACCTTCAGATAACGGCCCGACGCCATTTCGATCTTGCGCGCCAGCGACTGCAAGGTGTCCTTGGCGTCGATCGTCACCGCCGTCTTCCGGCCTGTCGCCGGGTTCTGCACATAGAAACGGTCGCCCGCTCGGACGGCGGTCGCATCCACAAGGGTCTTGGACTGGCTCTGGCTGATCTCGCCCTGCGGCAGGCCCAGCCGATCCAGCACGCTGGCGCCGCCCGAAGACACCGTCAGGGCCAGGGGTTTGGCCTGCCCGTCCGCCGCCGTCCAGGTCTGGCTCCACTCTACCTGCCCCGTCTGCACGTCCAGTCGCGCCAGATAGCCGCGCGAGGGGTCTTCGGCCTTGGCCCCGATGGCGCGATCCGACACGCCGGTCAGCCAGACCTTGCCGTCGTGCACCTTGACGTCGGCGGCGGTGTCGTCGCCCGCCCCACCGTAATAGGTCACCCGATCCGCGCCCGAGGCGGCCAGGTCCGTGGACAGGACAGCGACAAAGGCGTCCTGACCTCCGGCATGAGCATTGGCGACCTGACCCGCATTCAGGGCGCCGTTGCCGGACGCGCCCGAGAGGATCAGTCGCCCGTCGGCCACCGCAAGACCGGCGATCTCGCCTCCCGAAGAAGAGCCCAGATTGCGCACGCTCAGAAGCTCGGGCGCGCCCGTCGCGCCGATACGGAAATGACGCACGACAAAGGCGCCGTTCTCGACGCCCGCCGTGTACAGATTGTCGCCGTCGACGGTCATGGCCTGGACGTTGTCGTCGCCAGCCGTGCCGAACTGGGTCGCCCCGGTCGCCGTCGCCGTGATCGGCGCCAGACTGTGGACCTGACCTTCGCTGAAGGCCTGAACATAGCCGTCCCAGCCGCCCACGGCCAAGGTCCCCGGCATGGCTGACTTGGCCCGCCCCGCCACATAGACCCGCCCGTCGGCGCCGAAAGAGACGGCGGTCGCTTCATCCTCGGCCTTGGCGCCGCGCCTCTGGGTCCACTGTTCGCGGCCCTGGGCGTCGAAGACGGTGACGAAACTGTCGGCGGTCGTGGCGGAGGCGCCGGCCTCGCCGGGCACAAGGGCGCCGATCACTGACCCGGCCACGGCGACCCGCCCGTCCGCATCCACGGCGATGGCGTAGCCGCTGGCCTTGGACGCCGCGCCCAGAGCGCGACTGACGACCACATTGCCCGCCGAATCCAGCTTCATCAGAACGACGTCGCCCTGTCCCTTGATCGGCTGGGTCGAGGCGCCGGCGCTGACATCGGCCACGATCCACATCGAACCGTCCGGCCCGGCCGCGCTGGCCCGCACCGTCTCGACGCCGTCCGGCAGGGACGAGACGCCGCTGCGGCCCTCGACCCAGAAACCGCCGCCGGAGCCCGCGATCGGATGGCCGTCCGGGTCGAATTTCAGCACCTCATGGGCGCCCTTGCCGCCTGCGCCCTGCACGACCTGGATCGAATCTCGCGCCTCGGCGGGGGTGAAGCTGATCGTCTCGAGCGAAACGCCGGCGACCGTCAGCCCCCAGCGCGCCGGGCCGGCCGGAAGGGTTATAGTCTTGTCGCCCGCCTTGACCGTGCGCGGCTCGGCCTCGATCATCTGACGGTGGATGCGGGTCTGGACGCCCGCCTCTTCCAGCTTGCCGTTGATGTGCTGCACCACCGCATCCATCGTGCGCGGCGTCGCCCCCATCTCCGCCAGGTCGATATCGACCGTCTGGCTTCCGGTCGTGGTTTTCACCGTAATCCCGAACCGCACATCGCCCTGGAAGGCGGCGACCTCGTCGGTCAGGGCGCCGTCGTGGATCGGGCCGGTCAGGTATTTGGGATTGTCGCGTGGTACGGCCGCAGTCGACTGGCTCTGCGAGGCCGAGACGCCCTGAACCACGCGCACGCCTTCGAATTGAGCGGAATTCAGGAAATCCATCACCTCCGTCATGCCGGAAGCGAACCGCCGCGACAGTTGCTCGGTCTCCATGCGGGGGACCCCGCGCTCGCCCGCGCGGTTCGTCAGGGCCTCAAGCATGGTCAGCCCCTGGTACAGGGCGAAAATCTTGCGGTAGTCGCTTGAGGACGCGCCCTTGACGTCAAGAACGGCATTGTCCTCGTTAACGAGCTTTCGCCCGCTCAAGGCCGTACGCAGAAGGTCCGACTGGCTGGGCTTTTCCTTGCCGCTCAAGGTCCACGGCGCGGTTGGCTGCGTCTTGGGCTTGGGCGCGCTTTGCCCAGCCGAGCCCACGCCCGTTCCTCCGGCGAGACCGTAAAGACCCAGCAGATAGCTGTTGTTGATCACCGCCACGAAAGCCTCCGCAGGCCAGTTTGCCCCAGGCGCGGTAACGAATTGTTTAATCACCGCACGCAACCGCCCCGCGTCAGGCGCAGTTCACACTTGTCTGCAGCCTGATGTGGAGATGTTCATGTCGCGCGTACGCTGGCTTTTAATGCGGCTGATGAGCCTTTACGGCCTGATGCCGCGCCCCGCGCCGCCACGGCGGCGACCGCCCGTCACCCTCGGATATGGACCGACCCGGCGAATGGGTTAGCGGCCTCAGCCCTTGAACAACGACAGGATGATCTGCGGCGCCTGGTTGGCGATCGACAGAGCCTGAGCGCCGAGTTGCTGCTGCACCTGCAAGGCCTGCAGACGTGCGCTTTCACGCGCCATGTCCGCGTCCACCAGATTGCCGACCCCGACTTCCAGCGAATCCATCAGCTTGGTGACGAACAGGGTGTGCTTCTCGATCTGCTTGGACTGAGCGCCCAGTTCAGCGAGCTTGCCGCTCGCGCTGGTCAGGGCGGCCTCAACGGCCGCCAGTGCGCCCGCAGCATTGTCGCCGCTAAGCAGATCCAAGGCCGTGGCGGGCGCCGTAAAATCAGTAGCCGCGAGGCTCAACCCCGCCAGAGACAGATCCTGGCGGTTCATCGTGATGGTTTCGGACGCATCCGCATTCGCCAGGAAGTTCAGCGGAGTAAGATCAGCAGGCGTCGCCGCTACAACGCCATTCACCTTGCCGTTCAGAATGTTCTCGCCATCAAAAGTGGCGTTGTCGGCGAACGACTGCAAAGACTTCAGCAGCGACTGAAATTCATCGTTGTAGGCCTTGCGCGTCGCATCCGACGCTGACGGGTCGGCCGCCGCCGTGGCCTTCTGGCGGAGCTCCACCAGGATGTCGGAAATCTGCTGACCGGCCGCCAGGGCCACATCGGCGACCGATGTGGCGCGGTTCAGGCTGGTCTTGACCGATTCCAGCGCATTCATGTCGGCGCGCTGGTTCTGGGCGATGGCCCAGGTGGCGGCGTTGTCCTTGGCGCCCTGGACCTTCAGCCCGGTGTTCACTCGGCTCTGGGTCGCCGCCAACTTGGAGTTGGTGGCGTTCAGGTTCTGAAGCGCGATAAGCGCCGACGCATTGGTGATTACGCTGTTGGTCATGGCCATTCTCGCCTCAGATCCGATTCTGGCGAGCAGTAATGACGCTGATTCCTGAGCGTATGGTTAACGGCGCAGCAACGCCTGTTAACGCCGCCGCCTTCCGTCGCCCAGACCGCCGCTCAGATCTCGGTCTTGATGATCTTGCCCACATCATAGGCCGGGCTTTGACGCAGCTTCAGGACCTCTTCACGAGGGAACTGGCGAACCACCTCCCCGGTGACGCGATCCAGGGTCTTGTAGACGTACCCGGTCGACTCGCGCTCGATCGTCAATCGGTAACGACCTGCGTCGTCGCTATCTTTCTGCGCGCCCTGCACAGGTTGCTGCGCCTCGACAGCCCCGCCCTGCGGTTCGCGATCGAGGTAGGTTACGCTGGATACTCCCACGACATTGTCAGCCATATCCCTTCGCGCGGACCTGCCGCGCCTCCCGTATCGAACGACACGAGAAAGGGGCGAACCTTGCGGCCCGCCCCCTTCCTAATCGCGTCGGATTAGCGGAACAGGCCCAGCAGGATCGAGCTGGACTGGTTCGCGATCGACAGCGCCTGCACGCCCAGCTGCTGCTTGGTCTGCAGAGCCGTCAGGCGAGCGCTTTCCTTGGCTAGGTCGGCCGCCACCAGGTTGTCGACACCGACTTCCAGAGCGTCCTGCAGCTTGCCGACGAAGACGTTCTGACGGCCCAGCGACTTGGACTGGGTGCCCAGCGTCGCCAGGTTCGCGGTGAAGCCCTCAATCGCCGTCTGAACAGCGTCAGCGGTGGCGTAGGTGCCAGCCGTGACGCCCGAGGTGACAGCGGCCGCGAAGCCCACGTCATAGGTCGCGGTCGAATCCAGCCCCGTGCGGACGGTCGTGACCGTGCCGTCGAACAGGTTGATGCCGTCGAACTTGGCGCCGTCGATAGCCGAATCGATTTCTTCTACCAGCGCGTCATAGTCCGCCTGATAGGCCGTCTCGGCGGCGCTGCCGGTCTCGACGGTTTCCAGGGCGACGGCGATGCCCTTCAGTTCCTTGAAGGCTTCGACGACGGTGTCGCCGGCCGCCAGGGCGACATCAACCAGCGATTGACCGCGCGAGACGGAGTTCTTGACGGCGTCCAGCGAGGCGATGTCAGCGCGTTGGTTGGTGGCGATGGCGAAGATCGCGCCGTTGTCTTTGGCGGTGGCGACCTTGAAGCCCGTGTTCACGCGGTTTTGCGTGACGTTGAGGTCACGGTTGGTCGCGTTGAGGTTTTGCAGCGCAACGAGGGCGCCAACGTTCGTGTTGATGCTGTTAGCCATTTTGGCTGTCCTTTGTCTTCAGACGATGTCCGACGCCATTTTGGCTGCCGGGAGCTTTCTGCTCGGAAAGACATGTCGCAAGAGGCGGACCAACACAGCGCCGCCTGCTCCAGAGGCCATCGCATTGATTCTTCGATGTTAGATTCTGGAAACCATACGAAAACACCCGGCACTTCCTGCCCCTAGAGGACGCGAGCGGCAATAAATGCCGGGCGACCCGGCAGGACTTGCCGCCCGCCCCCCTCGGCTTGGGCGAACTCACGGGCGCGAACGCACCCATTCGTCGATCAGCGAGCGTTCAGCCTGAAGCGTCTCCACCGCCAGCCGCCGCGCCGCGTCGCAGGCGAGGATCTGCCCGCCGCGCCGGACATAGGCCGCCTCCAGATCCGCCGCCGTGGCCGTCTCGGGCAGCACAGCCAGGTCACAGGGCCGCGTCACGGCGTCAGGAAGGATCAGACGCGGCGGCGCAACCGGCGACGGCGGGCGCGAGGCGGCGCAGCTCGCGGTCATGATCACGCAGGCGCTGAGCGCGAGCAGGGTCCAGAGGGGTATCGGCGTCATCGGCGGTCCTTGCTCGAGTTTCGGCCGTCGCGGTCGCCCGCGCCACGGCCTCTGCTTGCTGGTGAAAGGCGTCCAGAACCTCGATCTGACGACCGCGCGCCGCGGCCTCCAGCGCGCGGGCGGCGGTCTGGGCCTCGGCCTGGTCCGCGCGGCGCTGCACCGCCTCAAGACGGCGCGCCTGCAGGTGCAGCGGATCCCACCGCACCGCAAGCCCCCGCCCGACGATCAGGATCAGAACCACGATCAGTCCGAACGCCGCCAGCCAGCCCAGCGGCGTCAGGGTGCGAAGAAGGCCGCCGTTCATGGGTAGGCCCTCCGGTCCAGTTCGAAATGCGGGCCGTCGCGCAGGCGCGGCCAGTCGCCGCCCCAGATCAGGCGTATGCCCCGCCCTTTCGCCGCCGCCATGAAGGCCTCGGCGATGCGCGGATAGAGCGGCCAGTCCCAGCGGACCTGCCCATCGACCCAGGCGGCCACATCGACCGCGTGCCCGGTCAGGTGCCGCGAGTTCAGCGTCCGGCTGGCCCCCGCCCGCACAAGTTCCGCCTGACGCGCCGCCGTGCGCAGACCCTCGGAGACCATGAAGTCTACCGGCGTCAGCTCGATGGCCGCTTCGACGACCACGACCAGATCGGGATGCACCCCCTGCAGCGCGGAGCGCGAGCGTTGCGAAAGCCGGAAGCTCATGGCCGCCCGCCCGCGCGCAGTCGCATCATATTGACGATCTGCTGGGCGCTGGGCGCCACCAGATAGAGCAACAGCATCAGGGCGATCAGTCCCATCAGCCCGTCAGCGATGCGCGGCAGGTCCGAGGCCTCCGCCCGGTTCACCGCCAGCCGCAGCAACAGCCACAGGGCCAGGCTGGCGCCATAGACATAGATCCGCCGCCACAGCCAGCGGCCCTCGGCCAGATCATGCGTCGGTTCTTTCGGCGTCGTCATTGGTCGTCCTCCGGGTCAAAGGGCGCGGCGGAGACCCGCCAATCGGCGCCCAGATGGTCGAAACAGTCGTCGGCGCTGAGCCGGTCAGGCGCGGACCAGGTCTCCTCATCCGGCAATTCGGGCAGAGGAGGCGCGGCCTCGTCCCACGGCTCCACGGTCTGGATGATGCGATGCAGGCGCTGGATCATGACGTCACCCGATCGCCGTCAGCCGGACCACGCCGGGCGCGCCCGCGCCGCCTGCGCCCGCCGCCGTCACGCCCGCGCCGCCGCCGCCGCCGCCCCCGCCGTAAAGGCCCCCGTCACCCCCGGCCCGCCCGGCGCCGGACGCCTGAGCGCCGCCCCCCGCGCCGCCGCCGCCCGCCCAATGCAGATCGTTCAGAGGCGCGTTCTGTCCGGCGTTTCCGGCTCCAGATCCGCCCGCACCGCCGGTCGCCTTGACCGCCAACAAGCCCCCATCGCCCCCGGCGCCGCCCGACTGGACGACGTTGGCCGCGCCGACGCCTCCGCCGCCGCCGCCGCCGCCTGGGCCGTCGGGTCGCGCGGCGGACTGGCCCGCCATCCCCGTCGCCGTGACTGAGGAAGCTCCGCCCCCATTGGATGCAATCAGGCCGCCGCCGCCGGCGCCGCCAAGCCCGGCCGCTGACGCGCCGCCGGCCCCGCCGCGCCCGCCCTCGCCGGTCAACAGCGTCACGGAGCCTAGGGCGATGCGGCTGTCCCCGCCCGACGCGCCTGTAGCGCCCGAACCAGAGCCGCCGCCCCCGCCTGCGCCAACGGAGATGCTCAATCCGGCGCCGAGAGCCTCGACAGGCCAAAGTGCGCTCATCACCCCGCCTGCGCCGCCGCCGCCGCCGCCGTGGCGGCTGGTCCCGGCCGGACCGGACAGCCCGGCCCCGCCGCCTCCGCCGCCGCCGACGCACACGGCCTCGACCCAGCGCGCCCACTCAGGCGGCGACCAGGCGCCGCCGGTCGTCAGCGTCGTCGTCTCGCGCCGCGTCGCGCCCTTGGCGAACCAGGCGCGGCCGGTGTGGCGGTCGGCCATCAGCACCTCGCGCCAGGCGCCGCCGTCCGGGCTGACCTTCAGCCGCAGGTCGTCGTCGCCGATCAGGCCCAGTTCGGCCCGGCCGCCCCAGCCGCTCTGGAACAGCAGGGACAGCACGTCCGCCGATGTCTGCTTGTTGAAGGTGAAGCGCAGATCGCCGTCGCCGCCGCTCTCGCTTTCCAGGGCGGTCCAAAGGGCCTTGTTCGCCCGCACCGTCACCACGTTCGTCGCGTCCGCCGTGGCGTTGACGCCCAGGCGGGTGATCTGCTGCAGTTCGTCCGGCGCCGCGGTCTGAAGCCGCGTCCAGTCGCCATTACGGCGCACGACGATCTCTTCGCTGTCCAGAACCACGGCCAGATGCCCGTCCGGCGTGGCCACGACGGTCCAGCCGCCCATTTCATGACGCATCAGGGCCCCCGCCGCCCGGCCCGACCAGTCATGGCCCGTCGCGCCTTCCGGCAGGATGTAGAGATCGCCGTCCGACGCGCTTGCCGGTTGGACCGCCGTGGTGCGGCTGACCACCGCCGTCTGGGTCAGGGCGTCCAGAAAGGTCAGCGCCTCGTTCAGGGTGACGTGCTTCTGCAGCTGTCCGGCCGCCAGATAGGGCAGGCCCAGCCGCGCGCTGGCGTCGATGCTCATGTTCAGTCTCCGTGGATCAGGAGACGTCAGTCTGCGCAGCCGCCCGATGCAGGCGGGTCGATCGGGCCGGGAGCTCGCCAAAGCCGGGAATTTTCAGGGATCGGCGCCTCCGGTCGCGATAGCCGCGCCGTTTCTGCGCCCGGAACGGCCGCCTCGACAGCGCCCGGATCGGCGGCTAACCGAGACAGCCCCTCCCCCGCGTTCGCGATTGCTGCATGACCCTGTTTCAGGCCCTGGCGCGTCTGACCGCCCTGACCGTTTTGGCGCCGCCCGCCCTCGTCGCCGTCTCAGCGCTCAGCCGTATCGGCCACCGGCTGCCGGATCTGCTGACGCAGTTCACCGCCCCTGCCCTGATCGCGACGGGGGCGGCGTGCGTGGCCTTCCTGCTGCTGAGGCTGTGGGACATGGCGGCGCTGGGCGCAGTCATCGCCGGGCTGCTGCTGGTGGCGGTCTGGCCGCAGTGGGCGCCGCCGCGCGGGACGCCTGCCGATGGCGCCGAAACGCTCACCCTCTATTCCGCCAACCTGTGGGCCCGGAACAATGATGCGGACGCGATCGCCCGCTCCATCGCCGCCGCAGACGCGGACATCGTCATGCTGATCGAGCTGGGCGACGGCCCTAACGCCCGGCTGGACAAGGTTCTGGCGGGCTATCCCCACCGCGTCGCCACTCCGCGCAAGGATCGCCCCAGCGGCGCGGCGCGCTCGGTGATCGCCTCGAAACGGCCGCTGCGCCGCGTGCGCGACGCCGACGGTCAGGGGCTCGCCGCCCTTGTCGCCGAGGCCGAGACGGCGCTGGGGCCGGTTCATCTGATCGCCGTCCACATGACCCGCCCCTGGCCCTTCCAGCATCCTTACGGCCAGATCAGCCAGGCCAAGCGGCTGGCCGGATTGGGCCACGGACTGACGGGGCCGATCGTCATCGCGGGGGACTTCAACAGCGTCTCCAGCGGCCGCATCGGCCGTCAGATCAAGGCGCAAGCCGGCCTGATCCCCGCCCCCGCCTGGCCCGGCACCTGGCACGCCATGGCCCCGTCGGCGCTGGGGATCACCATCGACCATGTATGGCGCTCGCCGGATCTGGCGCTTTTGGACCGGCGGCTGGGCGACAGGACCGGCTCGGACCACCGCCCCGTCATCGTCGAGCTTACGCGGGCGACGCAATAAGCGCCTTCAGCCGGTCCTCATGACCGTGGTCGGGGAAGTCGTCGGCGATCCAGCCGTCTTCAAAGGCCTTCAGGACGCGCCCTGTCTCAGGCCCCGGCTTCAGACCCATTCGCGCCAGATCACGCCCGCCGACCGGCAGCTTCGGCGGCGTCCAGTCGGCCGCGAGGGCCAGAAACGCCTGCATCTTCGCCGCCTCGCCGCCCGCCGCCCAGGCGCGCCTTACGCGATCCTCGAACGCCTGCCGCCCCTCGCGCCAGATGACGGCGCGCGCCTGGGCGTCGTTCATATCCGGGTCGAGCGGCGCGCGGACGGCGGCGATCAGCCGGTCCTTCTGGGCGTTGGACAGCCGCAACCGGTTCGCCGATGCGCGCACCGCTTCAACGTCCGCCGGCAGCAGGGCCGACAGTCGCAGCACCGGGTCCGGGCTGACCCCGACCATCGCCTCGAACAGCGTCAAGCCTTCGGGTTGCGGCAAAATACGACCCAGCACCCCCGCATCCTGCATCAGCCGCACCGCCGGGCGCGGATCAGGCGCGGCCAGCAGTTTGAGCACCTCCTTCGACACCCGTTCGGCCGACAGCCGTTCGACCCCTTCGGCCAGGGCGGCGCAGGCGGCCACCGCCGCCGCATCCGGCGCGCCCCGCCCGTACCAGGCGAAGAAGCGGTAGAAGCGCAGGATGCGCAGATAATCCTCTTCGATGCGCTGCTCCGGCTGGCCGACGAAGACGATCCGTCCGGCCAGGGCGTCGTCATAGCCCGCGCCCGTCGGATCCAGGATCACGCCATCGGAGTCGGCATAGAGGGCGTTCAGGCGGAAGTCCCGCCGCGCCGCGTCCTCGGCCCAGTCGTCGGTGAAGGCGACCGTGGCGCGCCGCCCGTCGGTCGAGACATCGCGGCGCAGGGTGGTGATCTCGAACGGCTGGCGCTCTGATATGGCCGTGACCGTGCCGTGCTCCATGCCGGTCGGCACGCTCTTCAGGCCCGCCGCCTTCAGCGCCCTCACCACCGCCTCGGGCGTCAGCACCGTGGCGATGTCCACATCGTCGATCGGCGCGCCCAGCACGGCGTTGCGCACGCAGCCGCCGACGAAGCGGGCGCAGTCCGCCCCGCCCGCCGCCGCCAACGCCGCCATCACCGCCTGCGTCGCACTAGCGGTCAGCCAGTCCTGCCCCTTAAGGACGCTGCTCATCCGACGCGCTCGCTGGCGTCGGCCTCGGCGGCCCGGTGCGGCGCGGCCTCCTCGCCGTACAGCCGGTTGAACAGCCCCTTCAGAATGCCCGCCGTCGCGCCCCAGATGTAGCGCTCGCGGTAGGGCATGGCCCAGAACCAGCGGCGCGGCCCGTTCTCCTGATCATAATAGTCGCGGCGATGGTTCACCGGATCCATCAGGAAGTCCCACGGCGCCTCGAACACCTCGGCCACCTCGGCGGGCGACGGGGTGACAGCGGGCGGCGCGGTCAGCCAACCGATCACCGGCGTCACCAGAAAGCCGGTGCCCGTCTCATAGGGATCGCCCAACCCCAAGGGCTCGACCACGGCCGGGTCCAGCGCAATCTCCTCCCACGCCTCGCGCAGGGCCGCGTCCAGCGCCGTCTCGCCCTCATCCAGCCGCCCGCCCGCAAAGGCGATCTGCCCCGTATGGCTGGCCAGACTGTCGGATCTGCGGGTCAGCAGGACGCTGGGCCCGTCGTCACGCGCGATGATGGGGATCAGCACCGCCGCCGGTCTCAACTTGACCTTCGGACGGCTGAAATCGGGGTTCAGGTCATAGTCGGACCGCGTCGCCCCGCGCTGAGGGGACCACGCCGACACCGGGTCCAGCCGCTGTTGCAGCCGCGACTTCAAGCCGGAACAGGTCAAAGCCCCGCCCCTTTCGGCCCCAGCGGGAACGTCGCGCCGCCCGAGCGCACGGCCAGTCGCCCGTCCATCTCCTGCGCCCGCTCAACCAGTTCATAAAAGACCGGCCGCGCGATCCGCGCCCACAGATCGCCCCGCACATGGACGCGGGGTGCCGGCTCGCCCGTCGTCGCATCCGTCTCGACGATGATGGCGTGGTCGGGACCCGCGACGGTCTCGTCGCCCTGATCCGTGGTGAACACCAGCGCCTCGCCCTCTTCGCGCACGGCAACGGCGCGGAACGGCAGGTCCTCGACCGCGATCTTCAGCTTCTCGACGGGCGTGACCAGGTGATAGCCGTCCGGGTCTTTCCTCAGCACCGTCGAGAACAGCCGCACCAGTTCGGCCCGGCCAATGGGCGATCCTTCATGCATCCACACCCCGTCGGCGCGGATCAGGATGTCGATCTCGCCGCAATGTTCGGGATGCCACAGATGCACGGGAGGCAGACCCCTGCCCGGCGCCTGACGCGCAGCCTCGGCCACGCCTGTCAGACCCGAGGATGTCGGTGGGTTCGTCATGTCTGAACTATGGGATGCGTCGCCCTGCAAAGGAAGGCCGCGCCCGGCTCAGGCGTCGGGGCGCACCGCTCCGACCGGCGCGGCTGCGGTGAAGGGCAGCCACATGACCCGGCGCTGATCCACCGGCCCCGGCAGCACGGCGTCCGGCGCCGGCTCAAACCCGAAACGGGAGAAATAGGGCGGATCGCCGATCAGCAGGATGCCGTCCAGCCCCAGCGCCCTCGCCTCTTCAATGCACGCCCGCACCAGTTCGCCGCCGAGCCCGGTGCTGCGGCTGGCCTGGTCCACGGCGATCGGCCCCAGAAAGACCGAGCGCGCCTCGCCCGTGAGGATCGACCACAGCCGCACCGAACCGATCAGGCGGCCGTCTTCATGCAGACAAAACCCGGCCGCCAGCGGCGCGCGCTCACGCAGCCGCTCGGCCGTCTTGGCGAACCGGCCGGGGCCGAAGGCGGCGATGACCAGGGCGTCGACAGCGGCCGCATCGGCCGTCGTCTCACGCGTGATCGGCCCCGCAATCTGCGGGTCGTCGGGAGGAGCGGAGGCGGGCGCGGCGTTCATGCGCGGCCCCTAGTCCCCCGCGCCCGCCGAATCAATCGCGATCTTCGGCGAAACCGCGAGAAATCAGCCCAGTTTGGAGAAGTCCGGAGCACGCTTCTGGCTGAACGCCATGAAGGCCTCCATCGCCTCGGGGCTGCGCATCTGCGAGCCGAAGGCCTCAGCCTCACGCTGCATGACCGTCCACAGCGCCTCGGCGTCGCGCATCAGGGCCTTGGTCTTGCGGATGGAGTTGGGCGCCCGCGCAGCCAGCTTGGCCGCCAGTTCCGCCGCCGTCGCCTCGACCTGATCGGCCGGAACCGCGCGGTTGGCCAGGCCCCAAGCCAGCGCGGTCCTCCCGTCGATGGCCTCGCCCAGGGCGAAGAGCTCGAACGCCCGTTGATGTCCGATATTAGCGCCCAGCAGCAACGACGACGCCGCTTCCGGCGCCAGGGCCAGGTTGACGAAAGGAACGGACAGCAGGGCGTCCTCGGCCACCACCACCATGTCGCAGTGCAGGAGAAGGGTCAGGCCGATGCCCACCGCCCGGCCGCGCACCGCCGCCACGGCGGGCTTGTCCAGCTCGGCCAGCGCCTTCAGGAAGCGGAACACCCCCATCTCGACCAGATCGCCCTCGGTCTGCCCCAGGGAAATGAAGTCAGCGATATCGTTGCCCGCCGAGAACGCGTCGCCCTCGCTGCGGAACAGGATGACGCGCACGGCGTCGTCGGCCTTCGCCTTCTCCGTCGCATTGGCCAGCGCCGTATACATCGCCTGGGTAATGGCGTTCTTCTTGTCGGCGCGGTCGAAGACGACCGTCAGGACGCCGCCTTCCAGATGGGTTCGAATATGTTCGCTCATTGGCCTGTCTCCGAAAGGCTCCACCAGTCCACGCCGTCCCCGTCCCGCACGCGGCGGACCCGTCCTTGACGTTCTAGATAATTGAGGTGCGCCAGGGCTTCGCCCGTCGCCATGCCCCGCACGCCGTCGCCCACCGGACGGGCGAACAGGGCGCCGAACACATCGATGACGCGACGCGGCGTCCGCAGCGTCTTCCCCAGCCGCTTCAGCGCGGTTTCATGCCCGCGGATCAGGGCGTCCAGCCGCAGGGTCACGCCGTAGAAAGGCTCTCCATGCGAAGGCAGCACCAGCAGGTCGCCGGGAAGCTGGCTTCTCAACGCCGTCAGCGAGCGCAGCCAATCTCCCAGGGGATCAGCCAGCGGCTCCGTCGCCCAGACCGAAATGTTCGAGGAAATTCGCGGCAGGATCTGATCGCCGGCGATGAAGACGCCGTCCTTCTCGCGCCACAGGCAGACGTGTTCGGGGCTGTGCCCCTCCCCGACCACAACGCGCCATTCGTCTCCGCCGATGATCAGGACCTCGCCGTCTTGCACCCGGCGATAATCGCGCGGAAAATCCTGAACCATACGGCCAAAGCCGCCATAGCCGTCGCGCCAGCGCGCGATCTGCTCGTCCGACCAGCCCGCCGCCCGATAGAAGGTCTCGGCGCTTGACGGAGGCCCCAGGGTCTCGTCGCCGATCAGCAGTCGCGCCGTCACATACTCCGTCCGCGACATCAGCAGCGGCGCATCGAACTGCCCGCACAGCCACCCTGCCAACCCGATGTGATCGGGGTGCATGTGAGTGCAGATAACGCGTGTGATCGGCCGGCCGCCCAACGGGCCCGCCAGCGCCTCCATCCACCCCTCGCGTGAAGCCGCCGTCGCCATGCCCGCATCCACGACCGCCCAGCCTTCGCCGTCCTCGATCGCGTAGATATTGATGTGGTTTAGCGCCATCGGCAGGGGCAACCTGAGCCACAGTACGCCGGGCGCCGCCACGGTCGCCTCACCGGCGGCGGGCATCGCCAGGGCGGGATAGGTCAGACCGCGCTCCGTGCGGGTTCCTGCAAGGGTTTCGCCGTCAGACAAGTCCGTCTCCAATCGCAACTATGGTTCTTATGATGGATTGCCGGTTGCGTCTATTCTTGACCCGGGGGCTTAGCGCGGTCAGGGATACGCAACTTTCTCAAGGAGCGTCCTCGTGTCCCGTAAAGCTCGTACTATGATCGCTGTGACCGCGGCGGTCCTTATCTCCGGATTGACCTCGCCCGCTTTCGCCCAACGCACCGACCTGGACCGGGACGAGGTCCGGACCACCGAGGCCCAGAGCCGCACCTCGCGCAATCGGGAGCGCCAACCGCGCAACGCCCAGCCCAAGCCGCCGAGCGCCGAGGAAGTGCAAGCCGGCGCCCAGGCCGTGCTCACGGCCACCAACACCAACTGCCAGATCACCGAGGCGACGCTGCGCGGCCAGTCCGCGGCCAAGGAGTCGCTGTACGAAGTCTCGTGCGCCGCCGGTCCGGGCTACCTGCTGCTGACCTCGACGCCGCCCCAGGCGACGGACTGCATGGTGCTGGCCTCCTCGGCCGAGCAGGCCCGTGCGCGCGACCCCAACGCCGATGTCGGCTCGCAATGCACCCTGCCCGCCAACGACAACGCCATGGCCGTCTTCACCGCCTTCGCCAAGGAAGCGGGCGTGGCCTGCACCGTCGACCAAGGCCGCATCGTCGGCGCCAAGTCGGGCGGCGCGGTGGTCTATGAAATCGGCTGCGCCGGCGTCGACGGCGCCCAGATCAACAAGGCCGGCGCCGGCTGGGAGGTCGTGAACTGCCTGGAACTGGCTTCGGCCGGCGCGTCCTGCACCTTCACCACGCCGCAGGAGCAAGCCGCCACGGTCAAGGCCATTCTGGCCGGTTCGGACGCCGCTTCGTGCGACGTGACCCAGGTCCGCTACATGGGCAAGAACGCCAACGGCGCCTTCTATGAAGCCGCCTGTAACGGCGCCGACGGCCTGATCGCCCGCGTGAACACCGAAAACGCCGTGCAGCAGGTCTATCCCTGCGCAACCGCCTCGCAGATCGGCGGCGGCTGCAAGCTGACGACCACGCCCCCGGCCGCGACGCCGAACAGCTGATCTTTGGCATCAGACTGACGTTTCAGACGCCGCCGGAGCGATCCGGCGGCGTCTTTGTTTTGTCCGCCCCTCTTTCGCAAAGTTGCGGCTCACCTTAGCCTTGCGTCCCATGCGCATCGCCACCTGGAACGTGAACTCGGTCAACGCCCGCCTGCCGACGGTGCTGGAGTGGATTCAGGCCGCCAATCCCGACGTCGCCTGTTTCCAAGAGATAAAATGCGTGGACGAGAAGTTCCCGCGCGAGGCCTTTGAAGACCTGGGCTACAACGTCGAGACGCACGGCCAGAAGAGCTACAACGGCGTCGCCCTGCTGTCGAAATTTCCGCTGTCGGACGTGCGGCGCGGCCTGCCCGGCGATGATGCGGACGAACAGGCCCGCTACATCGAGGCCCTGATCGAGGCGCCCCGACCGATCCGCGTCGCCTCCATCTACCTGCCCAACGGCAATCCCATCGGCACCGAGAAGTTCACCTACAAGCTGGCCTGGTTCGAGCGGCTTCAGAACCACGCGCGCGAGCTGCTGACGCTGGAAGAGCCTCTGGCCCTGTGCGGCGACTACAACGTCATCCCCGAGGCCGAGGACGCCAAGAACCCCGCCGCCTGGGCCGAGGACGCCCTGTTCCAGCCGCAGAGCCGCGAGGCCTTTCGCGCCCTGAAATGGCTAGGCCTGGCCGATTCCCACGAACTGGGTCGCGAGCCGCCGGGGACCTTCACCTTCTGGGACTACCAGGCTGGCGCCTGGCGCCGCGACCACGGCATTCGCATCGACTTCGCCATGCTGTCGCCCCAGGCCGCCGACCGCTTCCGCGCCATCGAAACCCACCGCGACGCGCGCGACATGGATAAGCCCAGCGATCACGTGCCCGTCGTCGTCGACCTGGATCTGGAGGCCTGATCCATGGGCGACACGTTCAGGGCCATTCTGCTTATCGCCCTGATCGCCGCCTTCCTGACCACCAGCGTCCTGCTGTTTTCCTGGTGGATGGAATCCGAGCGGCGGCTGCGACGCGCGATGACCAAGGCGCTGGGAGCGCCGGCCGACACCCTGGCGCTTTCGCCTTATGAAGGGCGCGCCGCTGGGCTCGACCTTGAGGGCGGCCAACTTGTCGTCCTGTGGAACCGAGGCGCCATGGGGCTGGTCTACGCCTTCGAAGAAGTGTTGGGGGCCGAAATCATCGTCGACAGCCATCTGGTCGCCCGCGTCCTGCGTGGCCAGAGGCGCAAGGAGATCGACCTGGACGCGCCCGACGCAGAACTGGTCGTGCTGCGGCTGATCTTCAGCGACCCGCACAACGCCGAGTTTGAGATCGCCCTGTGGAACGGCACGCACAACGCGCCTGCCTCGGAGGCCGAAAAGACCAGCGGCGCCCGCTCGCCGGGCGAGGGCCTGCGGCTGGGACGGCGCTGGTTGTCGCACGTCGAAGCCGTGATGCAACGCTGATCGCCCTTCACGGCTTGAGTCCGGGCGGCTAGAACCCCTCGTCCCTCCTTTGCTTCTTTCTTCAGGAGCCCCCGTGGCCCGCCTTTTCGACGCCTACATCATCGCCAACTGGACCGCCGCCGAGGGCAGAAAGCTGGGCGAACAGACCCTGTGGGTCGGCGTCGCCAAGCGCGACGTGCGCTTCCGCCTGTATGCCGAGACCCACAACGTCGCCACGCGCGCCGAGGGTGAGAAGCTGATCGCCGACCTGGTGGCCGAACATCGCAAGCGCGGCGACCGCGTGCTGGTCGGCTTCGACTTCGACTTCGGCTTCCCGACCGGAACCGCCGCGCGCCTGAAGCTGGACGGCCGTCCGTGGGACGCGATGGGCAAGTTCCTGGCGGCCAACATCGTCGACAAGGCCGACAATTCGAACAACCGCTATCAGGTCGCGGCCAAGATGAACCGCCTGATGACGGACGAGCCCTGGCCCTTCTGGGGCGCGCCCGCAAGCCAGGCGCAGCGCTGGCTGACCACCACCAAGCCGCCCGAAGGCGCCGGCGCCGACATCCCCGAGTTCCGCGCCACGGAACTGGCCGCGCGCAAGGACAAGCTGCCGCCCAAGAGCGTCTGGCAGATGCACGGCGCGGGCGCCATCGGCGGCCTGACCCTGGTGGGCGTGCCCATGCTGCGCCGCCTGCTGGACACTCTGGGCGCCTCGGCGGCTGTCTGGCCCTTCGGCACAGGCTGGCGCGAGCTGACCGAGGGCGACATCGCGCCCCTGTCGGCGATCGTCGTCGAGGTCTGGCCGCTGATGTTCGAGGCCAAGCGCGGCGTGAGCGCCGAAGGCGTCAAGGAATACAAGACCCAGGCTCAGGTCCGCGCCGCCGCCGAAGCCTTCGCCCGCATGGACGACTCCGGGGCCTTGCAGAAGGCCTTTGCGCCGCCTGCGGGCGCGGATGACGCCCTGATCGCCCAGGTCGAAAACGAAGAAGGCTGGATTCTGGGGGTCTGAGTCTTCCTTCTCCCACAAGGGGAGATGGAAACGTCAGCCGATTAGCACCCGCGCCGCCGCGCGCGCCTCGTCGGTGATCTCCGCGCCCGACAGCATCCGCGCGATTTCTTCCTGACGCGGGCCTTCTTCCAGCACCTCGATGGAGGTCCGCGTATGACCCTCCACATCCGCCTTGCGGACCTTCCAATGCGCATGACCGCGCGCCGCGACTTGCGGGCTGTGGGTCACGACCAGCACCTGCGCGCCGCGCGACAGGCGTTGCAGGCGCCCGCCCACGGCCTCGGCCACGGCGCCGCCGACGCCCTGATCCACCTCGTCGAAGATCATGACCGGCTGGCGCTGGTCTTCGCGGCTGGCCAGCGCCGCCTTCATCGCCAGAGCAAAGCGCGCCAGCTCTCCGCCCGAGGCCACCGTATCCAGCGGGCCGAAGGCGGTCCCGGCGTTCGTCGCCACCTCGAACCGCACCGTCTCGACGCCCAGCGGGCCACGACGACCCTCGATCGGTTCGAGCGTCACGCGGAAGCGGGCGCGTTCCAGCTTTAAGGGGCCAAGCTCGTCCATGACAGCGGCGACCAAACGATCCCCCGCCGCCTCGCGCGCCGACGTCAGCAGCAGGGCGGCGACGTCATAGGCCTCGATCGCGGCGGCGACGTCGCGGCGAGCCTTGGTCAGGGCCTCCTCCCCGTCCTCGATCAGGCGCAACTGCTCGCGCAGACGCACCCGCAGCGCCGGCAGGGCGTCAACTGTCGTGTTCAGCTTGCGGGCCGTGGCGCGCAGGGCGAACAACCGCTCCTCCGCCTTGTCCAGACGACCCGGTTCGAAGTCGAAGGCGTCAGCCGCGGCGTCGACGCAGGCCACAGCCTCGGTCGCCTCGACCAGGGCGCGGTCCACTGCTTCAGCGGCCTGGGCCAGTTTGACGATGATGGGGTTGTCGCCCTCGGCGCCCGCCTGCGCGGCGCGCTGGCGCGCGTGTTCCACTGCACGCAGGGCCGAAGCCAGGCGCTGGCTCAACTTGTCCCCGCCCAGAAGGTTGCGCGCGTCGGCCAGATCGGCGACCGCCTTTTCCGCCGCACCAAGGATGGCCCGTTCACCCGCCAGTTCCGTTTCTTCGTCCGGCTTGGGGTCCAGGGCGTCGAGGTCCGCCAGATTAAGAGCGATTTCCTCAGCCTTGGCCGCCGCCTCGGCGGCGGACGCCTCAAGCTCGTCCAGATGAGCCTGCGCCGCCTTCAGGCGCTCGGCCGCCCCGGCCACGCCCGACAGTTGTGGCTGCAGCCCGCCGTAGTTGTCGAGCAGGGTGCGGTGGGTCTTCCAGTCCAGCAGGCCGACCGTCTCATGCTGGCCGTGCACTTCGACCAGCAGGGCGCCGATCTCGCGCAGGGCCGTCACCCCGGCGGGCTGGTCGTTGACATAGGCGCGGCTGCGGCCGTCGGCAGACACCACCCGGCGCAGGATCAGTTCCTCGCCTGGCGCAACCTCAAAGCCGCGTTCGGACAGCAGGGCGATCAGGGCTTCATCGTCGGGCGCCGTGAAAACAGCCGTGGCCGAGGCCTGTTTGGCGCCGTTGCGCACCAGTCCGGCGTCGGAGCGCGCGCCCAGCGCCAGGCCCAGCGCATCAAGGATGATGGACTTGCCCGCCCCCGTCTCGCCCGTCAGCACGGTCAGGCCGTCTTCGACCTCAAGGTCCAGGGCGTCGACAAGAACGATGTCGCGGATCGAGAGCGTGGTCAGCATGGGCGATCTGATTCGAGGTTTCGCCGCATCCTAGCCGGAAACAGAACAGGAACGCAGCGACTTAATCACCGCGCGCCTGTTTTGCTGAGACCGGATCAGGCGCCGCCGGGGATCAGGCGTTGCAGCCAGGATTCGCGCTTGCCCTCAGGCTTGACGTCAAGGCCCTGCCCCCGCTCGTTCAGCAGAGCGTAGGCCTCGGCGTACCAGGGGCTGCCCGGATAGTTGTGGCCCAGGACGGCGGCGTTGCGCGTCGCCTCCTCGGTCAGGCCCAGGCTCAGATTGACCTCGACCAGACGATAGAGCGCTTCAGGCGTGTGCGAGGTGCGCTGGAAGGCCTCATTGTTGATCACCGCCTTGTAACGGTTCAAGGCGCCCAGCGGCTGATTGGCGCGCTGATAGAAGCGGCCCACGGCCATTTCCTTGCCGGCCAGCTGGTCATTGACCATGTCGATCTTGACCCGCGCATCGGTGGCGTAGGTCGACCCAGGATAGCGGCGCACCACATCGCGCAGGCCCGCCAGAGCGGCCTCGGCGTAACCCTGGTCCCGGCCCACATCGACGATCTGTTCGAAGTTGCAGACGGCCTTCATGTAGAAGGCGTAGCCTGCCGAGGGATTGCCGGGGAACAGGGCGATGAAGCGGTCGGCCGCGGCGATCGCGTCCTGATAGGCGTTGTTCTGATAATAGGCGTAGACCTGCATCAGGATCGCCCGGCGCGCCCATTCCGAATAGGGGTGCTGGCGCTCGACTTCCTGGAAATAGTCGACGGCGTCCATCCAGCGCCTGGACTGCAGCCGCTGATAGCCTGTGTTGTACAGGGCCTCGACCGGACGCTCTTCATAGGCCAGGCGCTGGCGGGGCTTGGTGCCCGAGCAGGCCGAGACCGTCAGGACCGCCGCAGCCGCCGTCAGCAGGATCAGGCCGGACCGGGATTTCGAAGCGAGCCGAGTGTTCGAAGCAGGCAAGTGCGACCTCATCAAGATGCCTTCGGGACGCGGACACGCGACACGCGCCCTCGTTAGCAGGATGCGTCCTCTATAACAGCGCCCGCGTCCAAGCCAATCGGCTGAAATCGAAGATACGTCCGGAACACGGCTGGACGCCGCCCCGTTCGCCGCCTAGAGAGCGCGTCCAGAAACGCCTTCGCGACTATTGGCGGGGCGATGACGGCGAAAGGATGACCGGTCAATGAAGCTGCTCGCAGGCAATTCGAACCGGACGTTGGCTCAGGCCATTGCGGCCCACCTGGACATGCCGCTGACCAAGGCTCAGGTGAAGCGTTTCGCGGACAATGAAGTGTTCGCCGTCGTCGAGGAAAACGTGCGCGGCGAGGATGTCTTCATCATCCAGTCGACCTCCTATCCGGCCAACGACAATCTGATGGAAATGCTGATCATGACCGACGCGCTGGTGCGCGCCTCGGCCAAGCGTATCACGGCCGTCATGCCCTATTTCGGCTACGCCCGTCAGGACCGTAAGACCGGGGGCCGCACCCCGATCTCGGCCAAGCTGGTCGCCAATCTGATCACCCGCGCGGGCGCCGACCGCGTCCTGACGATGGACCTGCACGCAGGCCAGATTCAGGGCTTCTTCGACATCCCCACCGACAATCTGGTGGCCACGCCCGTGCTGGCGCAGGACATCAAGGAAAACTATCCGCGCGGCGACGACCTGATGATCGTCTCGCCCGACGTCGGCGGCGTGGTGCGCGCCCGCACCCTGGCCAGCCGCCTGGACGCCGACCTGGCCATCGTCGACAAGCGCCGCCCCAAGGCGGGCGAGAGCGAGGTCATGAACATCATCGGCGACGTCGAAGGGCGCCGCTGCATCCTGTTCGACGACATCGTCGATTCGGGCGGCACGCTGGTAAACGCTGCCAAGGCGCTGATCGACCGCGGCGCCACCGAGGTTTCGGCCTATATCAGCCACGGCGTCCTGTCCGGCCCGGCGGTCGACCGCGTCACCAACGGCCCGCTGAAGGAGTTGGTGATCACCGACTCCATCGAACAGCCTGACGAAGTTTTGAACTGCCCCAAGATCCGCCGCGTGTCCGTGGCGCCGCTGATGGGCGAGGCCATTCGGCGCATCGCCAACGAAGAGTCGGTGTCCAAGCTGTTCGATTAAGGTTCGGCTAACCATTCCCTCGGCGATATAAGGGCGAATAGTCTGAGGCGTCACGCGCCTCGGACAGCCCTCCAAGTGCGTATCGCTTATTTCAAGGGAAGACCGCCGATGACCAAGGCCTTCTTGCGCCACGGCCTCTCTGTAGCCGCCGTCGCCGCAGCCGCCGTTCTGGCCAGTTGTTCGACGCCGGAACCGGAAGCGCCCCCGCCGCCGCCTCCCCCGCCGCCGCCTCCGGCTCTGGCGCTGAATCAGAGCGTGGCCGAGGCCGCATCGGTCTATGTCGCCTTTGTGCGCGAAGTCCGCTCGATCCAGGCCGGCTTCCCTGACGCCGAGACCATTCAGGCCGCCGTCCGCAGGGGCGCCGCCGTCGAAGCGGGCCAACTGTCGCGCGGCATGATCGCCTATGGGGCCATTCTGGCCCTGCAGTCGCCCGAGTATGTGGCTGGGGTTCGCCAGTACGCCGTCGATCCGGCCCAGCGCCAACAGATGGTGGCGCGAATCGTCGCCGACCCGGCCTACGCCGCCACCCTACCCGGCGCCGAATCAGCGGCAGGCCTGATCGCCAGCACCATGGGCAAGGACGCTGAAATCATGACCGCCCTGGCCGAAGCGGTCGAGACGGACGCCTATACCATTCAGGAGCGCACCGACCCGCGTCGCCGCTGGGCCACTCAGCCGGTCGCCGACCGCAATGGCCGGCTGGAAAGCGCCAAATCCCTGTCGGCCGTGCCTCGTCTGCCCTCGGCCGAGGACAGCGCCCGCTTGTTCGCCGCCGCCAACAGCGGCTCGGGCCTGAACCTGGCCGCCGCTCAGCGCGGCGCGCCCTTCACCCCGGCCATCGTCAACTCACTGGCCATTGCGGCCCTGGCGGCGCTTGGCGCGGCGGGCGAAGACGCCAAGGCGAACACCGACGCCCTGACGACCGAATCGAACAATGAGTTCTGCATCAACATGTCCAAGCTGATGCTGTTCCAGTGTCTGGCGGCGGCCAAGCCGAACTATGAGGACATCTTCTGCGCCGGTCGCCACATCGTGCGCGACATGGCCCAGTGCACGGCCCAGTACACGGGACCGATGCCGACCATCACCGTGGCCGTCCCGCCTGCGGGCGCGCCCACGCCTATGGCCCAGGCGCAGAACCAGTCGGGGCCGACGCCTTCGCCGCGCGGTTGAGGCTGAATATCGCTGCGGGCTGAGCCGGGGCGGTTGCGTCCGCCCCGTGTTCCGTGTAATAGCCCGCCCTCTTGAATTCGAAGGGTTCATGACCCCGCCGCGCGGGACCCGGTTCCGCGCAGGCGTTTACTTGTATTGAAGGCGAGCCCGATGGCCGAGATCATTCTGAACGTTGATGTCCGCGAAAACGTGGGCACCGGCGGCGCCCGCGCCGCGCGTCGCGACGGGGCTGTGCCCGGCGTCCTGTACGGCGGCGACAAGGCCCCGGTGGCCATCTCCGTGAACGAACGCGAGTTCCGCAAGTCGCTGTACACCGGCAAGCTGATCGGTCACCTGGTGACCCTGAAGCACGGCAAGGAATCGCAGCCGGTCATCGCCAAGGACATCCAGTTCGACCCGGTCACCGACCGCCCGCTGCACTTCGACCTGATGCGCGTCGGCGCCAAGGAAGAGATCAAGATCGAAATCCCGGTCGCCTTCGTCAACGCTGACGAAGCTCCCTACACCCGTCAGGGCGGGATGCTGGAAGTCGTGCGTCACACCGTCGAAATCCTGGTCCGCGCCGACCGCATCCCGGCCGAACTGATCGTCGACCTGAAGGGCCGCGAGATCGGCGAGAACATCCGCATCTCGGACATCCAACTGCCGGAAGGCGCCACGCCGGTCATCACCGACCGCGACTTCATGATCGCCGCGATCAAGAACTCGGCCGCTGGCCAGTCGGACGCCGGCGACACCACCGCCGAAGGCGAAGCCGAAGAGGCCTGATGTTTCTTCCCCTATCGCCCTGCGCGCGGCGCAGGGCTGCTTGAGGGGTTCGAACGACAAGACACAGCCCCGCCGGGTTCGCCCGGCGGGGCTTTTCTTTGCCCGAAGCACGGGGCATGAGGACCGCATGATCATCATCGCAGGCCTGGGGAACCCCGGCGCCAAATACGAAAAGAACCGCCACAACATCGGCTTCATGGCCGTGGACGAGATCGCCAGCCGTTGGCGCTTCGGCCCCGCGCGCGCCAAGTTCCAGTCCATCGTCGCCGACGGCGAGGTCGAGGGGACCAAGGTTCTGCTGATGAAGCCCCAGACCTATATGAACGAGAGCGGCCGGGCCGTGGGCGAGGCGGCGCGCTTCTACAAGGTGAAGCCCGAGCACGTCATCGTCTTCCACGACGAGATCGACTTGGCCCCGGGCCGCTTCCGCATGAAGAAGGGGGGCGGCGCCGCGGGCCAGAACGGCGTGCGCAGCCTGATCAGCCACCTCGGCGCCGACTTCCGCCGCGCCCGCATGGGTATCGGCCACCCCGGCGAGCCGCAGCTGGTCATGCACCACGTCCTGGGCGACTTTCACAAGGCCGACAAGCCGTGGCTGGACGCCCTGCTGCAAGCCTGCGCCGACGCCCTGCCATTCGCGGTGAAAGGCGACGACGAACGCTATCAGGGCGAGGTCATGCGCCTGGCCCCCGCCCCGAAGTTCAGCCCCAGACAGGCGGCCAGGGGCGAATAGCGCAACGCCTCTCCCTCCCCTTCATGGGGAGGGTGGCTGAGGCCGTAAGGCCGAAGTCGGGTGGGGGCGGCGAGAGGCTATTCAGGCGCTGAGGGTCGATCGCCTAGCCCTCCCCACCCGGTCGCTGCGCGACCACCCTCCCCATGAAGGGGAGGGAGAAACACAGCTCAATCCGTCGTCGTCCACGTCGCCTTCAGCGTCGCCGCGCCGTTGGCAGGCACGCTCAGCGTCCAGACCGGATAGCCGGTGTCGTCCACCCGACTGCGCACCGACTGACTGCGGATGCGGAAACCGCGCTGCATGGCGGCGTCAGCGACCAGTTCCACGGTGACGTCCTCGGAGCGGGCGTTGGTGACCGTGGTCTCGATTTCGGAACGCTGGGTCGTCACCGCCCCCCGTCGAGAACTGCCGCTCTTCACCAGCCGCGTCTGCACCCGCACGTCGGGCGATTGGCCGAAGTTCAGCCGCACCGGCAGACCCACGCCCTTGTCCTCGAATCGGTCCTGACCAGCCAGCAGCACGCCGCCCGCGCCATCCGGCTGCATCACCGCCACCGAGCCGCCCGGCAGGGCCACGCCGAGCCCCGCACGCTCCTCATTGCGCAGCTTCAGGACGACGCCCATCGGACGGGATTCTTCGTCTGCGTTCAGCAGTCCGGCGCGATAGACCCGCTCATAGGTCACGCCGTCGCGCTCCAGAAAACGCACCTGCTTGGTCTGGCGCGCCGCGACGGTGGTCGGTTCGGGCAGGGAGTAGATCTTGTAGTCGCCGAGTTCGCCTTGGCGGGCGATCCGGCTGCCGGTCACAACCACTTCATCCAGCGCCTCATTGGCGACCATCCGCAGCATGGGAGCAGAAGGCGCTGGAGGCGGCGGCGGCGGAGGTGGCGGAGGAGCCCCGCCATAGCCCGCGAACTGTCCCGATCCAAACGTCGTCGTCCCCTGCGGCCAGCACTGATTCTGCTGATAGCGGACCAGAGGCTCGACCGGCGTGGTGCCTGCGTCCTTCCTCAGCGTGCCCGCCACCACCTGCACCGGCGCGTCGGGAAAGCCCGTGCCGCCGAAGTTGGCCAGCGTCACCCACCCCGTCAGGTCCAGCGTGCCGTCCGTGGGGTTCAGACGCGCCACATAGTCGGCCGACCACTGCAGCCCCGTGGTCAGATAGGCCAGCGTCACCGTGTGCCGCCCGGCGCGCTCGGCCCGTGTGCGCACCGACAGGGTCGGCTGGTCGCCCAGCCCCTCGGGCACGCGGTCGAAGACGACCCGCTCGGTCTCGCCCGAGCAGTCCAGCGCCTCGAACCGGCCGTCGATCTCCAGCACCACGCCTTGCGCGCCCGCGCGGATGACGGCGGCCTTTTCGACCTGTTCGCCGGTCGCAGGGTTAGTGCGGACGACACGCACCACCTCGCCCACCGACTTCTCCATCAGGCTGGACGGCGACAGCAGGTCAAAGTCGGCGTTGCGCTCGACCACATGGGCGGGCAGCCCCTCCAGCACCGCGCTCTGGGGCACGACGCCGGTGGCCAGTCCGCGGAAGCGGATGATCCCCTCCCCGGCGGGCAGATCGACGGTGCGCGTCTCCACGATCAGGGCCAGTCCCTGCCGGTCCAGCTGGCTCCAGGGTTGCCGCGACTGTTCCATCAGGGCGACCGTATCGACCGGCCGGTCGCGATAGATCACCACCGTCGCCCCGTCCGGGCGCGCGGACACGCTCTCGGTCTGGCCCCATGCGGAGGGCGCCAGAAGGCTCAGCGCCGTGGTGATCGCCAGAAGGCGGCGCATGGGATCAGCCGCCCGTCGTGATGGTCGCGGTCAGCTTGGTCTCGCCGTTGGCGGGCACCGGCACGCGCCAGACGACAGTGCGCGCATCGCGCATCTCGCCCGTGATGCTCTGATCCGTCAGTTCGGTGTCACGGCCCAGACCGCGCTGGCGCACCTCGACCGTCACCGGCTCGGGCCGAGCGTTGCGGACGGTGTACTCCATCGCATAGCGGGTACGGAAATAGTCGACCAACCGCTTCGACACCCGCTCGGACGAGACCAGACGCGGCTGCACCGTCACATCAAAGGCGTCGCCCGTCGTCACCACGATCTCGGACCCGGCAGGCGAGTGATCGACCTGGCTTTCGCCGATGAAGCGCGGCTCGCCCGCCTCATCCTTCACATAGACGCGGATCACCCCCGCCGGCAGGGCGCGCGCGGCGGCGCCTGATCCGTTGGCGAAGATGACCCCGACCTCGGCCGCGATCGGCTGTTCGGCGGTGGAGAAGCCGTTGATGACCCGTAGATAACGCTTGGTCGCCGGCACGCCGGCCGCGTCGATCAGTCCGACCTGCTTGGTCTGATTGTTGGCCACGGTGACGGCCTCAGGCAGCGGATAGACATAGACATCGGCCAGGGCGCCCTGCCCGCCGGTCTGGGTTCCATTGCCGCGCACGCTGCCGCCGCGAACCGGCTGGCGCGGATTATAACCGCCGCCCTGATTGCCGATCAGATTGACGTCGCCCGCCACCACCCGCGTCTGGGCGTTGCTGAACGTCGCGCCGGAGTTGTTGGTCAGCGTCACCCAGCCGGTCAGATCCAGCTTGCCCGCCTTCTCATCGAACCGGGCGACATAGTCCGCCTTCCACGTCAGGCCCGAGGTCAGATAGGACAACGTCGTCTCGCGCCGCCCGCCGCCCTCGGCGTCCAGGGTGACGCTGAGCGTCGGGCGCGGGCGCAGGTTCTGCGGCACCCGGTCAAAGATGACGCGCGTCGGCACGCCGTCGTCGCGCAGCACCTCGATACGGTCGCCGATCTGCAGCACCACGCCTTGATTTGCCGCCAGCACGCGCGCGCGCTCGGTCGTTTGCGCCCCCGAGCCGGGGTTGGTGCGGACGATGCCGATCTCATTGCCGACAGCGCTTTCCATCAGCTTGCCGGGCGTCAGCAGGTCATAGTCGAAGTTCTGCTCGACCACCGACAGACCCCGCCCCGACAGGCCGACCGTCTCGGGTCGGATGCTGGCGGAAACGCCCGGAAACTCCTGCCGCGAGCGCCCGGCGGGCACGTTCAGGTTCCGCACGTCCTCCACCAGGGCGATGTTCTGGTTATAGACCGTCAGGGAGACGCGGTCGGGACCGCCCGGTCCCTCCTCCACCTGTTGCGCGTTTGCGGGCGCCGCGAGAAGCAGGGCGAGAGCGAAAGGTCCGATGGCGCGGATCATGCGTATCCTCGATGGCTGTTCGACCGCCACGCTGGCACGGGTAAAGCGGCATTGTCGAGGCGCCGCGCGACCGTCGGCCGCTCCGCACGGTCTGGCTTCCCCGCATGGGAAGGTTTAAGGGGCCTGCATCGTGACCCGCTCTCAGGCAGAAAACTGGTCGACCTGGCGCTCGCTGGCCTTCCTGGCCGCGACGTTCGCCATCGTGATCGGCAGCCTGATGCCGTTTGCGGCTCTGGCCGCCTCCACGCCCGGCCAGCCCATCGTCATCTGCTCGGCCGACGGTCCCCAGACCATCCAGTCCGGCGGCGTCGACGGCCCGATCAAGGCCGAGATGGGCGCCAAATGCGCCGCCTGCGTCATGCCTCTGCTGGCCGCCCTGCCTGCGCCTCCTGCGCCGGAGCCGTCGCCGGTCGTGCGTCTGTCGCAGGCCGTCGTCTACGCCCCCTTCATCGCCAGCCCGCCGCCCCCGGCCCGGGCTCCGCCGCGTCCGCCGTCGCGCGCGCCGCCTCACGCCTGAAAACCAGAACCCCTGCCGCCTCGCCCGCGTCCAATAGCGACGCCTGCGACTGCACCTCTGTTTTCAGGACTTCAGTTTCATGTTTCTCAAGACCGCTGCGGCGCCGTGCGCCCTGCTGATCGGCGCCTGCCTGGCGCCCTCCCTCGCCTTCGCCTACGACCTGCCCGGCGCTGACAGCCCCACCGTCGTCGACAGCATCATCGTCACCGGCCGCCGCGACGCCGAAGATCCTGCCGTCGTGGCCGAGGCCCGCGACCGTCTCAGCCGCACCCCCGGCGCCGTCGCCGTGGTGTCGGCCGAAAGCTATTCCGACCGCTTCGTGCAGGGCTTTTCCGACACCCTGCGCAATGTCCCCGGCGTGCTGGCGCAAAAGCGGTTCGGCGAGGAAAGCCGCCTGTCCATCCGCGGCTCGGGCATCGCCCAGGGCTTCCACCAGCGCGGGGTCCTGTTCGCCCAGGACGGCGCGCCCTTCGCCGACGCCGACGGCTTTTCCGACTTCCAGAGCGTGGACTCCCTCAGCGCCCGCTATGTCGAGGTGTGGAAGGGCGCCAACACCTTGCGCTTCGGCGGCGCGCAACTGGGCGGGGCGATCAACCTGGTCACCCCCACCGGCCGCACGGCGAACCAGCGCGCCCTGATGCAGGTCGAGGGCGGCAGCTACGGCTTCGTGCGCGCCCACGGCGCCGTCGCCGAGACCTATGGCGACTGGGATGTCTACGCCGCCGCCACCGCCATGCAGGGCGACGGATGGCGCGACCACAGCCGGCAGTCCCAAGGACGCCTGACCGTCAACGCAGGCCGCTCGTTCGGCGAGGATCGCGAGGTGCGCCTGATCGCTCAGGCCGCCGACATCAAACAGGACATGCCCGGCTCCCTGACGCTGGAGCAGGCGCTGGAAACGCCGCGCATGGCCTCGGCGGGCGCCCTGTCCGGCGATCAGGCGCGCGACCTGACGGTCAAGCGGCTGACGCTTCAGACCCGCTGGCGCTTCAATGACTCCACCCTGTTCGAGGGCGCGATCTGGGGCTGGGAGAAGTCGCTGTATCACCCGATCTTCCAGGTGATGGATCAGGACAGCGCGACGCGCGGCGCCTTCGGCCGCATCGACTGGACCGGCCAGGTCGCGGGCCTGCGCGCCGACGCCTTCTACGGCTTTTCCTGGCGCGACGGCGCGATCGACGCCCTGCGCTATGTGAACCTAGCTGGCCTGCGCGGCGCCAAGACCGCCGACGCGCGGCAGGAGGCCTCCGGCTTGGATGTCTTCGCCGAGGGTCGGCTGTTCGTCACCGACCGACTGGCCCTGGTCGCGGGCGGATCGTGGGGCCGCGCCACGCGCGACTACGCCGACCGCATGACGCCGGCGAACGACGACAGCATCGACTACGACTGGTTCTCCCCGCGCCTGGGCCTGCTGTGGGAAGCCGAGGACGGCGCCCAGGTCTTCGCCAACGTCACCCGCTCGGTCGAGCCGCCGACCTTCGGCGCCCTGGTGCAGGCGCCGTTGACCGGCTTCACCCCGGTCGAGGTTCAGGACGCCTGGACCGGCGAGATCGGCACGCGCGGTCGTCGCGGGCCTCTGACCTGGGATCTGGTCGCCTATCGCAGCCAGATCGAGGGGGAGATGCTGAACTTCATCACCGGCCCCGACATTCCCGCCGCCACCTTCAACGCCAAAAAGACCATCCACCAGGGGATCGAGGCCGGGCTGGACTGGACCCTGCCGCTCGAACTGGCGGACGGATCGCTGATGCTGCGTCAGGTCTATAACTGGAGCGACTTCCGCTTCGACGGCGACGCGCGCTGGGGCGACAACCGCCTGCCGGTCGTGCCCGAGCACCAGTACCGGGCCGAACTGACCTGGCGCCACCCGACGGGCGTCTTCGTCACCCCCTCGGTCGAGTGGCGGATCAGCAGCCCCTATGTCGACTACGCCAATACGATGAAGGCGCCCGACTATGCGGTGCTGGGCCTGACCGGCGGCTTCAACATGGGCCCGAACGCCTCGATCTACATCGACGCGCGCAACCTGACCGACAAACGTTACGTCGGCGAGTTCTCGGCTGTGACGGACGCCCGCACGACACAGACGGCCGTCTTCTTCCCCGGCGAGGGCCGTTCGGTCTTCGTCGGCCTGCGGTTGGCCTACTGATGAGCGCCCCTCTCAACAACAGGGCGCCGGACGTGATGTCCGGCGCCTATCGGGCCGTCTGGCGCTGGCATTTCTACGCCGGAGTGCTGGTCATGCCGTTCCTGATGCTGCTGACGCTGACGGGCGGCCTCTACCTGTTCAAGGACGAGATCGACCAGGCCGTTTATCGCCCCATGATTCAGGTCCCGGCCAGCGCTCAGCAAGCTGATCCCGATCAATGGCTGAGCGCCGCCGCCCTTGCGGGCGAAGGTCGCGCGGCGAACGTCATCGTCCCCGCCCGCGCCGATCAGGCCGTGCGTGTCCGCGTGGACCGTCCCGACGGCTCTCAGCGCACCGTCTTCGTCGACCCACACACGGCCCGCGTCACGGGCGTCACCGCCTATGGCGGGGTGACGGAGACCATCAAGAAACTCCACTCCCTCAGCCTGTTCGGCGGCCCGATCGGGACGGGGCTGAACATTCTAGTCGAGATCGTCGCGGGCTGGGCCATCATCCTGTGCGCCACCGGCCTTTACCTGTGGTGGCCGCGCCGCCGCACCGGCGCCGTGCTGAAGCCTAGCGAGACGGACGCCCGCCGCCGTCCCTTCTGGCGCGATGTCCACGCCCTGACCGGCTTCTACGTCGGGGGGGTGATCATCTTCCTCGCCGTCACCGGGATGCCCTGGTCCGCCGTATGGGGCGATCAGTTCATGGGCGTCATGCGGAGCACGGGCCTGGGCCGCCCGCCCGCGCCCGCCGCCGCCAGCCCCTGGAGCCACGCCAAGCCCCACGACGCCCCGTCGGGCGTGGGCTGGACGCTGGAGAACGCCATCCTGCCCGCCGACAGCCACGCGCACGGCCCTTCAGCCCCCAGCCTGACGCGCGTGCTTCAGACAGCGCACGAACAAGGGCTGCCGCGCCCCTTCACCATCAGCATCCCCCAGTCGCCCGATCTGGCCTGGACCGTCGCCCGCCAGACCCGCAAGGCCGAGGACGCCCGCAGCCTCTATGTCGACGGCGTCAGCGGCGCGGTGAAGGCCGACCTGCGCTGGAGCCAGTTCGGCGTCATGGCCAAGGGCTTTGAATGGGGCATCGCCGTCCACCAGGGGATGCAATACGGCTGGATCAACCGCATCGTCATGCTGATCGGCTGCATCGCCGTCTGGCTTCTGGCGATCAGCGGCCTGATCATGTGGTGGAAACGCCGCCCGCCCAGCCTGTCGCGCCGCCGCTCTGGCGCCCCGCCCGCTCCGCCCGGCCCGCGCGCGAGAATCGCCGTGCTGTGCATCGTCATCCCCCTGTCCATCCTCTATCCCTTGACGGGACTGAGCCTCGTGGCCGCCCTGCTGCTCGACCGGGCGGTGCGTGCGTCCACCCGGTCCACGCCCGTCGCAGCCTCTTGATAAGGAGCTTCAACATGAAACGTCTGTTCGCCCTGACCACCCTTTCAGCCGCCGCCCTGGCCCTGGCCGCCTGCGGCCAGCCCGCCGAGAAATCGACCGAAGCCGCCAAGGATGCGGCCGTCGCCCCCGGCACGATCCAGGTCGCCGACGCCTGGTGCCGCCCCACGCCCAACGGTGCCAAGGCCGGGGGCTGCTACCTGACCCTGACCGCCGGGTCCGACGACCGCCTGGTCAGCGTCTCCACCGCCCTGGCCCAGTCGGCCGAGGTGCATGAGATGAAGATGGAGAACGGCGTCATGAGCATGGGTCACTTGGCCGACGGCCTGCCCCTGCCCGCCGGAACCCCGGTCGAGCTGAAGCCGGGCGGCAACCACATCATGCTGATGGGTCTGCGCGATCCTCTGGTCGATGGCCGGATCGCCTCCTTCACCCTGACCTTCGAAAAGGCCGGTCCGATCAGCGTGCATGCGGCGATCAAGCAACCGCCGGTGGTCGATTCGGAGGAGTGAACCTCTCTCTTGAAGGCGCGAGCCTGACAAACCGGCCCGAACCGGCTAAAGGCTCGCGCTCACGAGGAATACCATGGCCCTGAAAGTCGCGATCGTCGGCTTGCCCAACGTCGGCAAGTCCACCCTGTTCAACGCCCTGACCAAGACGGCGGCGGCCCAAGCGGCCAACTATCCGTTCTGCACCATCGAGCCGAACACCGGCGACGTGGCCGTGCCGGAGCCGCGCCTGAACGTCCTGGCCGGCATCGCCGGGTCCAAGGAGATCATCCCCGCGCGGATCACCTTCGTCGACGTGGCGGGCCTGGTGCGCGGCGCGTCCAAGGGCGAAGGCCTGGGCAACCAGTTCCTGGCCAACATCCGCGACTGCGACGCCATCGCCTTCGTCGCGCGCTGCTTCGTCGATGACGACATCACCCACGTCGAGAACCGCATCGACCCGATCTCGGACCTCGAGATCATCGAGACCGAGCTGATGCTGGCCGACCTCGAAAGCCTGGAACGCCGCCGCGTCCAGATCGAGAAGCGCGCCAAGGGCGGCGACAAGGAATCCCAGCTGAACCTCAAGCTGATCGACGCCGCGCTCGAAAAACTGCGCGACGGCAAGCCCGCGCGTCTGGCCGAGGTGTCCAAGGAGGACAAGAAGGCCTGGGACATGCTGCAACTGCTGACCGCCCTGCCCGCCCTCTACGTCGCCAACGTCGAGGAAGGCTCGGCCGACAAGGGCAATGAGCTGTCCGACCTGGTCGCCAAGCGCGCCGCCGAGGACAACGCCAACTCGGTGGTCATCTCGGCCCAGATCGAGTCGGAGATCGCCGTCCTGGACGACGAGGAGCAGAAGGAGTTCCTCGAGACCCTGGGTCTGGAAGAGCCCGGCCTGAACCGCCTGATCCGCGAGGCCTACAAGCTGCTGGGCCTGCAGACCTACTTCACCGTCGGCCCCAAGGAAGCGCGCGCCTGGACCATCCCCGTCGGCGCCACCGCGCCGCAGGCGGCGGGCGTGATCCACACCGACTTCGAAAAGGGCTTCATCCGCGGCGAGACCATCGCCTTCGACGACTATGTCGCGCTGAAGGGCGAAGCGGGCGCCAAGGAAGCGGGCAAGATGCGCGCCGAAGGAAAGGCCTATATCGTCAAGGACGGGGACGTGATGCATTTCCTGTTCAACAACTAGGACACTTTCTCAGGGCGGTTAGAAAATCTGACCGCCCTGATAGAATTGCTGCAAAATTATGCCCTTGCGGGTATCGCCAAAGCCCTGGATGAATCAGCCCGACTGACGCTGAAAATTCTCCAGGGAAGCCATGAAGTTCGACACCCTCGCCGTGCATGCGGGCTATTCGCCCGATCCGACCACCAAGTCGGTCGCCGTGCCCATCTATCAGACCACCAGCTACGCCTTTGACGACACCCAGCACGGTGCCGACCTGTTCGACCTGAAGGTGGCGGGCAACATCTACACCCGCATCATGAACCCGACGTCCGATGTGCTGGAGCAGCGTCTGGCGGCGCTGGAGGGCGGAGTCGCGGCCCTGACCGTGGCCTCGGGCATGGCGGCCATCACCTATGCGATCCTGACCATCGCCGAGGCCGGCGACAACATCATCGCCACCGGCGCCCTGTACGGCGGCACCTACAACCTGTTCGCCCACACCCTGCCCCAGTACGGCATCGAGGTGCGCTTCATCGACGCCGACGATTTCGCGGCGGTGGCGGCCAATACGGATGCGCGGACCAAGGCGGTCTTCTGCGAATCCATCGGCAATCCGCTGGGCAATGTGGTGGACTTCGCCGCCCTGGCGGACGCCGCCCACGCGCAGGGCCTGCCGCTGATCGTCGACAACACCGTGCCCACCCCCTACCTGACCCGCCCGCTGGAGCATGGCGCCGACATCGTCGTCCACGCCCTGACCAAATACATCGGCGGGCACGGCACCAGCATCGGCGGCGCCATCATCGACGGCGGGACGTTCCCCTGGGCCGAGCACAAGGAACGCTTCGCGCGCCTGAACACGCCCGAGGTCAGCTATCACGGCGTGGTCTATACCGAAGCCTTCGGCCCGGCGGCCTTCATCGGCCGAGTGCGGACGGTGCTGCTGCGCAACACCGGCGCGGCCATCTCGCCGTTCAACAGCTTCCTGATCCTGCAGGGCCTTGAGACTCTGGCCCTGCGCATGGACCGCCACGTCGAGAACGCCACCGCCATCGCCCAGTGGTTGAAGGCCCACCCCAAGGTCGACTGGGTCAACTACGCCGGCCTGCCCGAGCACAAGGATCACGCCCTGATCCAGAAGTATTTCGGCGGCAAGGCCTCGGGTCTGCTGACGTTCGGGGTGAAGGGCGGCCGTGACGCAGGCGCCCGCTTCCAGGACGCGGTCAAACTGTTCACCCGCCTGGTCAATATCGGCGACGCCAAGTCGCTGGTCTGCCACCCGGCCTCGACCACCCATCGCCAGCTGTCGCCAGATGAACTGAAGAAGGCCGGCGTGACCGAGGACACCGTGCGCCTGTCCGTGGGCATCGAGCACATTGACGACCTGATCGCCGACCTGGATCAGGCGCTGGCGGCGGTCTGACCGTCAAAGGCTGACATGAGAAGGCCCTCTGCCCGGCAATGGACAGAGGGCCTTTCTTCTTGCGCGTAAGCCGCCTCTAGCGCCGCGCGGCAGCGCTGCGGTCGCGGACCTGACCAAACTCCGACGTCGGCTTCCAGGTCGGCCACTCGTCGCCGTTGGCGAGCTCTAGACCCAGGCGATACAGCAGGGTCAGATTCTCAACCGCCGAGCGCAGATCCCAGTCCGCCGACCATTCGTCGCTGGGACGGTGATAGTCGGCGCCGAACTTGGCCTTCCACGCCGCCAGTCCCGCCTCGCGCCCGCCCTCGACCCAGTCCACGCCGTGCCAGGGCATCAGCGCCGGGACGCCCGCACGAGCGAAGGGGAAGTGGTCGGAGCGATAGTAGAAGTTCTGCTCCGGCTGGCCGTCGTCGGAGACGTAGCGCCCCTCCTTCTCGGCCAGGGCCTGCAGGTCGTCCTCAAGGCTGTTCTGCCCCTTGCCGAAGATCGGCATGTCCTTCGTCGGGCCGCTGAGAGGCAGCATGTCGATATTGATGTCGGCCACCGTCGTCTCCAGCGGATAGACCGGATCGGCGACATAGGCGTAGGCGCCCAGCAGGCCCATTTCCTCCGCCGCCATATGGGCGAAGACGATGCTGCGTTTGGGCGTCGGGGCGGCCTTCAGCTGACGCGCCATCTCCACCACGCCGATGGTGCCCGAGGCGTTGTCCCAGGCGCCGTTGAAGATCTTGTCGTCGCCGGCGGCGTTCTCATTGACGCCGACATGGTCCCAGTGGGCCGAATAGATGATGGCCTCGTTCGGGCGCTCGCTGCCGGTGATGCGAGCCAGCAGATTGTGGGTGCGCAGGATTTCGACCGTCTCCTCGGCCGAGGCGGTGATCCGCACATCCAGCGGGAAGGCGCGGAAATCGCCGGTCTGGAGCCGGGGCTTCAACGTCGCAAGATTGACGCCCATTTCGGCCGCGATATCACGGTTGACCGCGCCGCTGAGCGTCAGTTCGGCCGAACCGGGTGTCAGGGTGCGGGTGCGCGTCGCCCCGCCCGTTTCGCGGCGCCAGGCGGCGGCGCCCGCGTCGCCGTCGATCACCGTCAGCACCGCGACCGCGCCGCGCCGCTTGGCCTCGTCGGCCTTATAGGCGGCGGACTGGTAGTTGGTGGCGTAGGGACCGTTGAACAGTTCGCCGTCAGGCTCGCCCGCCACGACCAGAACGACCGCCCCCGTCACATCCAGATCGCCATAGTCGTCCCAGCCCCGCTCGGGCGCATGGATACCGTAACCGGCGAAGACGACGGGTGCGTTCGCCACCCCACCGGCCGCCGCATCGTTCATCGCGCGCAGGGTGAAGTCCGTGCCCGCGATCAGGGCTCGCCCCTGAGACGTCGCGCCAGACCAGGTCAGCGTCGGCTGCCCCTTGGGCGTCAGCCGCTTCAGGTCGATGACCTGCAACCATTGGCCGTCAGGACCGCCCGGCTCCATCCCCATGGCTTCATACTGAGCCTGCAGCCAGTCCAGCGTCTTCTTCTCGCCCTCAGTGCCCGGATAGCGGCCCTGGAAATCGTCGGCGCTGATGATGCGGATCTCATCCGACAGGCGCTGGGCCGAAAAGTCCTGAGCCGAGACCGCGCCTGCAACCAGCAGCAGGGCGGCGGCGGCGACGCCGCGAATGAAGCGGTGGTGCATGGCGATTCCCTTCAGCCTCCCCCACGAGGCCCGTTTTGATAGTCATAGGGCGGCCTCTTGCGAGGCCGCCCCTTACATTTTCGTCATGTTCGTCTCGAAAGACGGATCAACGGCGCTGAGCGGCGCTCTTGGCGCGTTCGGGACCGAACTCCGAACCGGCCTTCCATTCGGGCCAGTCGCGGCTGTTGGCCAGGTCCTGACCGACCTTGAACATGACCTCCAGGTCCTGAAGCATGCCGGCGTAGTCCCAATCGGCCTCCCACTCGTCCGCCGCCTGGTGATAGCGGTTGGCGCGATAGTCGGCGGCCCTGGCCTGGCGCGGCTCGATCGGCGCATCGACGAAATCGCCGGTCGAGGACAGATAGGCCATCGGCACGCCCTTCTTGGCCAGCGGGAAGTGATCCGAGCGGAAGTAGATGCCCGCTGCGGCCCCAGCATCGCCGACGAAACCGCGTCCCTGCGCCGCCGCCGCCGCAATCACCGGCTCATCCAGCTCCGAATGACCGTAGCCGGTGACGCCCAGCTTGTTCATCCGGCCGAACACGGCCGTGGAATCGATGTTGAAGCCGCCGACGGTCTTCTCGAGCGGATACAGCGGATTGGCGGCGTAGAATTCCGACCCCAGCAGGCCGCTCTCTTCTCCGGTGAAGCTGATCATGACGATGGTGCGTTCCGGCTTCGATCCGGCCGCCCACTGACGCGCCAGTTCCAGCAGGCCCGCCGTGCCCGACGCGTTGTCGATGGCGCCGTTGAAGATGCGGTCGCCGTTGGCGTCCGGCTCGCCCATGCCGATGTGGTCCCAGTGGCCGGTGTAGAGGATGGTCTCGTCCGGGTGGGTAGAGCCTTCCAGCTTGGCCACGACGTTGTGGGTGACGATGCGATCGGTGGCGACGTCGAAGCTGGCGTCGACCGTCGCGCCCTTCAGCTCAACCGGCTGGAAGTCGCGGCTGCGCGCCTTGATCTTCTCCTGCTCGAAATCAAGCCCGGCGCGGCGGAACAGGTCAACGGCCAGATCCCGCTGGATCCAGCCCTCCATCGCCACGCGCTCAGACGCCGGATCAGCGCGCACGATGTCGAACTGCGGCACGCCCCAGGAGTTGGCGACCGTGGTCCAGCCGTAGGACGCCGGCTTGGTCTCGTGCACGATCAGCACGCCCGCAGCGCCCTGACGCGCGGCTTCCTCGAACTTGTAGGTCCAGCGGCCGTAGTAGGTCATGGCCTCGCCGCCGAAGGTGTTCAGCGACGGGTCTTCAAAGTCGGCGTCGTTGACCAGGACGACGACGACCTTGCCCCGCACGTCGGTCTTGAAGTCGTTCCAATCACGCTCGGGCGCGCTGATGCCGTAGCCGACGAAGACAATCTGCTTGTCCTTCAGGTCGACCGCAGCGCCCGGCAGGCGTGTCGTCATGGTGACTTCCTGACCCTGCGTCAGCGACTGGCTCCAGTCGCCCAGCTTCAGCCGCCCCGCCACGTTGGAAACGGCGAAACGGTTCAGCCCGACCGCCTGGGTCCAGCCGCCGTTCTCGCCGCCCGGCGCGAAGCCAGCGGCGGCGTACTGGCGGCTCAGATAGTCGATGACCTTCTGCTCGGCCGGGGTGGCGATGCCGCGCCCCTCGAAGCTGTCATCCGACAGGACGCGGATGTCTTCGGAAATGCGCGCGGCGTCGAAGGCGGGCGTGGTCTGGGCCTGGGCGGCGGCGGACGCGCCCAGAGCGGCGGCGAACGCCAGAACGGCGACGGAAGACGAGATACGCATACAGGTTCACCCCTCGAAGAATTCGATGACGGGACCGTAGTCAGCCGGACCGCGGGTGTCGACCGCCGACAGGCGCCAACCGGCCATGAAAAAACCCGCCGGATCGCTCCGGCGGGTTCGTTTCGATCTGACGCGCGCGGCTCTTAGTGAGCGACGCCCTTCCAGATGCGGCGGTAGCTGGCGTAGGTCACGCCCGCGAAGGCCAGCAGGAAGATCAGCACGCCGAAGCCCATCTGCTTCCGCTCGACCATCTTCGGCTCGGAAGTCCAGGCGATGAAGGCGGCGACGTCCTTGGACATCTGGTCCACGGTCGCCTCGGTGCCGTCGTCATAGGTGACCTGACCGGCGCTCAGCGGCGGCGGCATGGCGATGAAGCCGCCCTTGGGCACCTCGCCCTTGCCGGTCCAGAACGGCGTCATGTCGCCGGCCATATAGGGGTTGTAGTGCTGGGTCTCGGTCATCTTCAGACCCGCCGGCGGAGCCGAATAGCCCGACAGCAGCGAGTAGATGTAGTTGGCGCCGTCGTGACGGGCCTTGGCCATGACCGACAGGTCCGGCGGCATGGCGCCGCCGTTGGCCGCAGCCGCCGCCGTCGCATTCGGATAGGGGTTGGGGAAGCGGTCGGCCGTGGTGGCGTCACGCATCAGGGCCTCGCCCGTTTCCGAGTCGATGTCAGCAACCTGGATTTCCTTGGCCAGAGCCTTCACGACCGGGTTGTCGTTCGGGTTCGGATACTTAGGGTTCCAGAACGGCCCGTGCTTGTCGCCCAGGTTACGGAAGTGCACCAGGTCCATGCCGTGGCAGGAGGCGCAGACCTCCTTGTAGACCTTGTAGCCGCGCTGCAGCTGGCCTTGGTCGAAGGTGCCGAACGGCCCGGCAAAGCTGAAGCCGCCGTCGCGCGGATGCTTGGCGCCCCCGGCGGCCATCGCCGGAGCGGCGATGGCGACCAGGCCGACAGCGGCCGTCACAGAGACAAGGATCTTGCGGAAGGACACGGTCTTTTTCTCGTTGCTCATCATCGCGCTCACGCCTTCTCGGCTGCGGTCGACGGGAGCACGGGCTCCGAGATCGTCGCCGGGATCGGCAGCGGCTTCTCACGCAGGCCGATGACCGGCATCAGCACCAGGAAGAAGACGAAGTAGTAGGCCGTGAACAGGCGGGTCAGCCACAGGTAGGAGTTCAGCTGGCCGTCGATCAGGTTGAAGCTGGGCATGCCCGGCACGACCGGGGCGTCCGGCAGTTGCGCGCCGCACCAGCCCAGACCGAAGCAGACGAACAGGAAGATGATGAAGAAGGTCTTCATCGTCGGGCGGTAGCGCATCGAGCGCACCTTGGACGTATCCAGCCACGGCAGGACGAACAGGACGCCGATCGCCGCGAACATGGCCACCACGCCGCCGAACTTGTCGGGGATGGCGCGCAGGATCGCGTAGAAGGGCAGCATGTACCACTCAGGCACGATGTGGGCCGGGGTCTGCAGCGGGTTGGCCGGGATGTAGTTGTCGGCGTGGCCCAGGGCGTTCGGCTGATAGAAGACGAAGACCGCGAACAGGATCAGGAACAGGATGATCGCGAAGCCGTCCTTGACCGTGAAGTACGGGTGGAAGGGCAGCGTGTCCTTGGCCTGACGGTCCTTCGGGATCAGGATGCCGACCGGGTTGTTCTGACCGGCGGCGTGCAGGGCCCACAGGTGCAGCACCACGCAGCCGGCGATGACGAACGGCAGCAGGTAGTGCAGCGAGAAGAAGCGATTCAGCGTCGCGTTGTCGATCGCCGGGCCGCCGCGCAGCCAGATCAGGATCGGCTCGCCGACGACCGGAATGGCGCCGATCAGGTTGGTGATGACCTCAGCGCCCCAGAAGGACATCTGGCCCCACGGCAGAACGTAGCCGAGGAAGGCGGTGGCGATCATCAGGAAGAAGATCACGCAGCCGACGATCCAGATCATCTCGCGCGGCGCCTTGTAGGAGCCGTAGTAGAGACCGCGCAGCATGTGCAGGTACACGGCGATGAAGAACATCGACGCGCCGTTGGCGTGCACATAACGGATCAGCCAGCCGCCGTTAACGTCGCGCATGATGCGCTCGACCGAGGCGAAGGCCATGTCGACGTGCGGGGTGTAGTGCATGGCCAGGACGATGCCGGTGATGATCTGGGTCATCAGGCAGAGCGCCAGGATGCCGCCGAAGGTCCACCAGTAGTTCAGGTTCTTCGGGGTCGGCAGGTTCGCATAGTCCATGCCGAAACGGATGATCGGCAGGCGCGTGTCCATCCACCGCTCAACAGCGGTTTTCGGGACATAGGTGGATTCGTGATCGCTCATGGTTCCTCTGTCCGTCCTCAGCCGATCTTCACGCGGGTGTCGGACATGTATTCGTAGTTCGGCACGATCAGGTTCAGCGGCGCCGGGCCCTTACGGATACGCCCCGAGGCGTCATAGTGCGAACCGTGGCACGGGCAGAACCAGCCGCCGTACTCGCCGGCGTTGAAGGTCGGCACGCAGCCCAGGTGGGTGCACGAGCCGATGACCACGAGATACTTCTCGTGACCGGCCTTGGTGCGCTCGGCGTCGGTCTCGGGAGGGGAGCCGACGGCGCCCTCGTCGATGACCTTGGTCAGCTCGGCCGGAGTGCGATAGCGCACGAAGACCGGCTTGCCCTGCCACTTGATGACGACCTGCTGGCCTTCTTGAACCTTGGTCAGATCGAATTCGATCGACGCCAGGGCCAGGGTGTCAGCCGCCGGATTCATCTGGTTGATCAGCGGCCACGCCACCATCACGCCAGCGCCGGCCGCAGCCGCACCTGCCGCAATGTGGATGAAGTCGCGGCGGGTGGCGTCGCCACCCCCGTGTTGGCCGTCAGGCCCGTCAGCATTCACGACCGATTCGGCCACGCGTTTCACCTCTGCATCGCCGGTCGTCCGCCCCAAGATGGAACGTCAACCGAATGGAACCCTTTGTGCGAAGGCAAACCCCTGCCCGTCCGGCCCTGGTTTCGGCTGCTTCAGACAAGTCGCGAAAGCGATTTGCGAAACAGTCGCAACAAAAGCCGCGACAAGGCCCCGCCCCGCGCGTATGAGGGCCTTAGAATGCGTCTCGCCCTTTTTCAACCTGACATCCCCCATAATGTCGGCGCCTGCATCCGTCTGAGCGCCTGTTTTGGCGTGGAATTGCACGTCATCGAGCCCACGAGCTTTAATTTCGACGATCGGGCGATGAAGCGGGCGGCGCTGGATTACGGACCCCTGTCCCATATGACGCGCCATGCCGACTGGGAGACTTTCCAGCGCGACCGCGCGCCGGGTCGTCTGGTGCTGTTCACGACGCGCGCGGCCGAGCCGCTGACGGATTTCGTGTTCCAACCCGACGACGTCCTGCTGTTCGGCAAGGAGAGCGCCGGGTCGCCCGACTACGTCCACGCGGCGGCCGATGCGCGAATCTATATTCCGATCCGGCCGGAAGCCCGGTCGCTGAACCTGTCCGTCAGCGCCGGGATCGGCCTGCATGAGGCGTTGAGGCAGATGCATGGCTTGCCGAGACGATAAACGCCACGTCTCTCCCTCCCCATGAAGGGGAGGGAAAAGTCAGAGTGCGGTTTTACTCCGGCGCGCCGTCGTCCGGCAGTTTGGCCAGGCTGGGCCGCTCAGCCCGCTTGGACTCAGCCACCCGCTCCACCGCCCGCATGACGCGCAGCAGGTTCTCGCCCGAGATCTTGCGGATATCCGCCTCGCTCCAGCCGCGGCGCATCAGTTCGGCCAGCAGGCGCGGATAGCCATCCACGCCCTCCAGCCCGACCGGCAGGCTGTCCACCCCGTCATAGTCGCCGCCCAGGCCCACATGGTCGATGCCGGCCACGTCGCGAACGTGCTGGATGTGAGCGATGACGTCCTCCATCGTCGCCTTGGGCGCCGGGTTGGCGGCGTTCCAGGCGTCCATGCCCGCCTTCACCGCAGCGGGATCGCCGGGGTTGAGAGCACTGAGCCGCGTCATCTCAGCGGCGCGCGCCGCGCCCGAGGCCCGCACGGCCTCGCTGATGAAGCCCGGTACGAAGGTCACCATCACGATGCCGCCGTTGCCCGCCATCTGGCGCAGCACCGCGTCCGGCACATTGCGCGGATGGGCCGTCACCGCCCGCGCCGAGGAGTGGGAGAAGATCACCGGCGCCGAAGACACCCGGATCGCATCGACCATCGTGTCTTCGGACACGTGGCTGAGGTCGACCATCATGCCCAGACGATTCATCTCCCGGACCACGTCCTCGCCGAAGGCGTTCAGGCCGTTCCATTTGGGGGCGTCGGTGCCGCTGTCGGCCCAGGTGGTGCTCTTGGAGTGGGTCAGCGTCATGTAGCGCGCGCCCGAATCATAGAACTCGCGCAGCAGGCCCAAGGAATCGTCGATGGAATAGCCGCCCTCCATGCCGATCAGGCTGGCGATCTTGCCCGCGCGGTGGATGCGGACCAGGTCATCGGCGGTCGTGGCGATCTCGAAGGTCTCGGGATAGGCGGCGGCGATGCGCTTGACGGTGTCGATCTGCTCGAAGGTGGCCTTGGCGGCCTCGACCGGCGCCATGCTGGCCGGGACGTAGACCGACCAGAACTGACCGCCCACGCCCCCGGCGCGCAGACGCGGAATATCCGTATGCAGGCGCGTCGAGCCCGACAGATTCGCATTCAGATCAACGCCGTGCGGGTCATTCCCGAAGCCCTGGCGCAAGGCCCACGGCAGGTCGTTGTGCCCGTCGATCAAGGGCGTGCGCTTTAGAATCTGCATCACCCGCGCCTCTTGCGGCTGGGTTTGAGCCAGAGCCGGTGCCGCCAGGACGGCGATGGAGGCGGCGGCCAGCAGACTGGCGCGCAGTCTGGCGTTCAGGGCGATGCGGATCATGGGTTCCCCTCTTTGATACTTGGCCCGCCCGGGCGCCCTCGGCGCTGCTTCTTGCGGGTGCGGCAGGCTGGCACAGCCGGACCGCAGAGGGAACCGTTCGTATACCGCCTTACGCCAGCGGATTGTGATCTGGATCAAGGCCCCCTGCCCCCGCCTGCGGCATCAGGCTGTCGTCCGCGCACCCCGCCGGACTGTTCAGAAAGGCCGCGTCATGGTTGAAGCCCTCATGATCCAAGCTGACCCCGCCCTGATGATTGAGCGCCGCGAGCGCGCCCGCGTCTGGTTCGAGACCCTGCGCGACAAGATCCACGCCGGTTTCGAGGCGCTGGAAGACGCCGCCCCCGCCGAACTGTTCGCTGGAGACGCCGGCCGCTTCGTCCGCACGCCCTGGGATCGCCCCGAAGGCGGCGGCGGCGTCATGGGCATGATGAGCGGCCGCCTGTTTGAAAAGGTAGGCGTCCACTGCTCGACCGTTCACGGAACCTTCCCCGCCGACTACGCCAAGAAGGTGCCGGGGGCAGAGGAAGACCCGCGCTTCTACGCCACCGGCATCAGCCTGATCTGCCACCCGGTCAGCCCGCGCGTGCCCGCCGTGCATATGAACACCCGGCTGATCTCCACGACGAAGACCTGGTTCGGCGGCGGCGGCGACCTGACGCCCGTGCTGGACGCGGACCGGCGCGACGACCACCCCGACACCGTCGACTTCCACGCCGCCATGAAGGGCGCCTGCGACGCCTTCGATCCGGCCTGGCACGCCAAATACAAGCAGTGGTGCGACGAATATTTCTTCCTGCCGCACCGCAACGAGCCGCGCGGCACCGGCGGCATCTTCTACGACCACCACGACAGCGGCGACTGGGAGAAGGACTTCGCCTTCACCCAGATGGTCGGCGAGGCCTTCCTGAAGGTCTATTCAGAGATCGTCGCCCGCCGGATGCACGAGCCCTGGACCGACGCGGAGCGCGAGGAACAGCTGATCCGTCGCGGCCGCTACGTCGAGTTCAACCTGCTCTACGATCGCGGGACGATGTTCGGCCTTAAGACCGGCGGCAATGTCGACGCCATCCTCAGTTCCATGCCGCCCGTGGTGAAGTGGCCCTGATCCGCACGGATCAGGCCGGAACCTGATCCGCCTCCTGCATGACGGCCGCCTCGATCGCCTGGGTCAGGGCGGTCACGGTCAGGGGCTTGGTCAGGTGGCCGTCAGCGCCCGCCGCCCGCCCGGCCTCGACGTGCTCCCTCAGCGCATTGGCGGTCAGCATCAGCACGGGCGTGCGCGTCGCATCCGTCGCCCGCTCATGCTCGCGGATGGCGGCGGTCGCGGTGAGGCCGTCCATGACCGGCATCTGCATGTCCATCAGCACCAGATCGAACCCGCCCTGTCTGAAGGCCTCCAGCGCCTCGGCGCCGTTCTCGACGCTGACCAGATCGACGGGCATGGCCTCCAGCATGACCTGAACGACCAGACGGTTGGCCGGGTGATCGTCCGCCAACAGGATCTTCAGGCGCTCATGGCGCGCGATGGGTCGCGCGGCGGGGGCAACAGTCTGGACCTCAGCCTCAAGCGCAGGCGGCAGAGACAGTTCGAACCAGAACCGCGCGCCTCCGTCCGTCGGCGATTCGCAATCCAGACGCCCGCCCATCAGCCGCACCAGATCGGCCGAAATCGCCAGCCCCAGGCCGCTGCCCCCGAACCGGCGGGTGATCGATCCATCCGCCTGCTGAAAGCGATGGAAAATGCGCTGCTTGAACTCTTCGTCGAAGCCGATCCCCGTATCCGAAACCACGAACGAAGCCCGCCCCTCCGCGGCGCGGCGCGCTTCAAGCCGCACCTGACCGGTTTCGGTGAACTTCACGGCGTTGCTGACCAGGTTGGTCAACACCTGCCGCAGGCGCACCGCGTCGCCGATGAAGGCGGCGTCGAGATCGGGGTCCAGCTCCAGCGTGAGCGCGACGTCCTTCTGCATGGCCATCGGCGTCCATAAGGCCATGATCTCCCGCAGCATGACGCCCAGATGGAAGGGCGCCGGGTCCAGCCTGATCTCTCCGGTCTCAACCCGAACCGTGTCGAGAATATCCGACAGCAACCGCTCCAGAGTGACGCCGGACGACCGGATGATGTCGACCAGTTCGCGGTCCTTGGGCGCCAGGTCCCGCCGCGACAGCACGTCGGTCATCGCCACGACGCCGTTCAGTGGCGTGCGAATTTCATGGCTCATATTGGCCAGGAATTCGCTCTTGGCCTGATTGGCCTCTTCGGCCCGGCGCTGGGCGGCGCGCAGACGCCGCGACTGGCGCCGCTGCCAGATGACGACGAACAGGGCTGACAGAACGAACAGCAGGCCGATGCCCATGATCCAGTTCTGGCCCCGGATGACCGCGCGCTGAAGCTGGGTATTGGCGCGCGCGGTCTGGAGCTGGCGACGACGCTCGGCCAACTGTTCCTGCATGTCGCCGGTGACCTGATGGATGCCGGCGCTGAAGCGCTGCGCCGCTTGCACGGCGCGGCGCTGTTCATAGTCGCGCAGCACGTCAAAAGCCTCGGCCGTGCGCCCGGACGCCCTCAACACCTCCGCCTCCACCAGGCGTTCGCGCGGGTCGACGATACCTTCCGGGGCCAGCTGGCGCAGCCGTTCAAGATCACGCCGTGCGCCTTCGATGTCTCCCATCCGCGCCCGCGCCACGCCGCGTAGGGGCAGGATGTCGAGCGCCAGGAAGGCCTTGCGGTCGATCAGAGCCTCATGAGGCGCCAGACATTGCAGAATCCTGGCCGATGACTGACGCATATCGGCCACCGCAGCGCACAGGGCGGCGTCATAGGCGTGAATGGCCGGGATGCCCGCCCGTTCAGCCAAGCGGTGGTGCGCCGCATAAAAATGCTCGGCGCGCGCGAGGTCGCCGACCTGCACCGACATCCGCGTCAGATTATACAGGCTGTCGAAATCGGGGCGGGGATAGGCCGGATTGGAATAGTCGATCTCAAACCGGCGAAAGGCCGCAGCAGCGCCGGACACGTCGTTGAGCTTCATCAACCCCATGCCGGTCATTTCCCACACCCCGGCGCGGGCGGTGTTGGCGAAGGGATCATGAACCGGGATTTCAGCTTCGACCCCGGCGAGCAGGCGCAGCCCCTCGCCTACCTGATCCTGATCCATGAGCGACAGCGCGAAGAGCCGGGCGGCGTGCGCCTTGACGAACCAGTCGCCGGTCGTCGCCGCCACGCCCCCCATATCAGCGGCGACGGCCAGGTCGCCCTGGTCATAGCGCGCGGTCAGCCTATTCAGCCGCGCGATCTCAAGATAGCGCCGGTCGTCCGCCGCCCTGGCCTGCGCCTCCAGTCGACTGTTCCACAGGGCCGCCCGCTCAAAATCACCCTGATTCAGAAACGTCCAGGCGACGTGATACAGGCGATTACGTCCCTCGCGGTCGTTTCGCTTGAGCGCCTGACGGCCAAAAGCTTCAAGGGCGTCGAAGTTCGTGCGCATCGCCCGCTGCTCGACCGCGCGGGCCAATTCGATCGCCGCCGGGGGCGGCGCCGCCTCGGCCTGTATGGGCGGCTCGGCGACGGCGACCGAGGCCGCCGCAACGCCCGCGAGAACGAAGCCCCTGAACAAAACACGGCGCCTCAACATCTTCCTCCCGCCTGACTTGGGCGTGACAGTGGAGGCGAGATATTGAGCAAGGCTTATCGCCCCGCCGCAATCAGGCCTTATTTTCCTCTGCGTTCGATACGCCCAGATATTTGCGGATCCAAGCGCCCAGTATCGCCCTGTCGTTGGGCTGTTTCAGGCTGGCCTGCGCCTCGTCCACCAGATGCTCGGCGATCCGCCCGCGCCGTCCTTCGGTCAGGGCTGCGGCGAAGGCGGGGTCAAACTCGGGATGGCACTGAAAGCTGATGGCGTCGTCCCCCCAGGCCACGCCAGCATGGGGCGTGAAGGGGCTGGCCGCGATCACTCGCGCATTGTCCGCCAGTGCGATCACCTGGTCCTGGTGCGAGGCGGGAATAGATAAGGTCGCAGCGGGCGGCTGCATCCATGTCTCGTCGCCGGTGACCTCATAGGCATGAAGCCCGACGCCCCAGCCGCGCCCCGACTTTTCGACCCGCCCGCCGAACGCCTGAGCCATGATCTGATGTCCGAAGCAGATGCCGGCCAGACGCGTCCTGCCCCGCGCATCGCGCAGCCACTGCGCCAGCGGCTCGATCCACGGCAGGTCCTCGTAGACGCCCGCCGCCGAGCCGGTGACGATGACTCCGGCGAAGGCCGCAGGGTCATCCGGCAGTTCGCCCGCCTGAACGTCAAAGCGGCGCGTGGCCACCCCGTCGCCCAGCAGCGCGCGGAACTGATCGACATAGTCGCCGTATCGGGCGGCCAGATCCTCTGGCGGTCGCCCGGTCTCAAGAATGGCGATGACGTTCATGCTCGGTTCTCACTCCCGCAGACGCACGATGAAGGAGGCGTCAGCCCCTGGATTGGGGTAGAAGATTAACCAAGGCAATGGGACGAACCGTCATGACCGCTACCGATGATCCGGTCGTGCTGATCAACATCTTCAAGTGCGACCAGCGCCACCTGGACGAACTGATCGAGCGCCTTGCGGCGCTGGCGAAGGTGCAGTCCGAACTGCCCGGCTTTGTCTCGGCGACCCTGCATCGGGGGCTGAACGGCCGCGTCGCCGCCAATCACGCGGTGTGGGCCAGCGCCACAGACTGGAAAGCCATGACGCGCGACCCCCAGGTCGTCGCCGCCATGGGTCCGATCCTGGCCATCGCGACGTTCGAGCCTCACCTCTACGAACCAGGCGAGGTGACGACCCGCTAGCCGGCGCGCCAGATCTCGGCGCGCGCCCCCGCGTCGCCCAGCGCCTGAACCGTCCAGCCGCAGATTTCAGCCGCCGCCGCTTCGGCCCCCGACGGCGCATTGACCACCGTCATCGCGCAGCCGTTCATCTTCATCGGATTGTTCAGCGGCCGCAGACGCGCCTCGGCGACCAGCACCCGCGACAAGCCCGCCTGCTCCAGCCGCCGGATGAAGCCGTCGAACGTCTCCAGGTCCTTCAAAGGCGTCCAGATCGCCACGCACGCCGTCGGGTCAGCGCGCACCACAGCCGCCGCCGTCTCGGCCGAGCGGACATAGTCGTCAGGCCGCTCGAACGGCGGGTCGATCAGCACCAGCGGGCCCTTGACGCCCCTGGCCGCGCGCACCGCCTCTTCATAGCCGTCGCCCGCCTGTCCCTGCGCGTCCGGCCACGCGGAGAGCGCCTCATTGAGCAGGGCCTCAATCGGCGGATTCAACTCAAAGCCGCGATAGGAATCCTCGGCCCGCAGCGCCCGCGCCGTCAGCACCGGCGAGCCCGGATAGAACCGCACGCCGCCTTGAGGATTCAGCGCGGCCACTTCAGCGGCCAGCGCCTCGATCAACGGAGGCCGCGCTTCGGCGGTCATCAGCCGCGCGACCCCGGCCTCGGCCTCGCGCGAACGCTGGGCGTCTCCGGACAGATCATAAAGGCCCGCCCCCGCGTGGGTGTCGAGCACCGTCACCGGCCCCCTGCTCTGGCGATCCTTCAGCAGCCACAGCACCAGGGCGTGCTTGACCAGGTCGGCGAAGTTTCCGGCGTGAAAGCTGTGACGATAGTTCATGCCGCTCCGTCCCTCGCCCGCGCCCTCAGGTCAAGCCATCGGCGCCCCGGTGAAGGAACCGCGTAACGCCGCCGCCGTTGCGATATGCCGCTTGAGAAGAGCCACGATGATCGAACGCCCGGCCCCGCCCGACGACGACCACGCCCCCCGCGCCGCCGCCCGGGCCCTCCTGGCCGTTGGCGGACGACATGGGCGCGGCAGAGTGAAGGTCGGCGCGTGACGCCTTCCTATCCCGCCCCGCCCAAAGGGTTGACCTGGTGCAATGATGACAGCCCGGGCCTGACGCGCCGTCGCTCCGGTCGCGGCTTCTGCTATCGGGATGCGGACGGAGGCCTGATCCGGGACGCCGCCACGCTGGACCGCATCCGCAGCCTGGCCATCCCGCCGGCCTGGACCGATGTCTGGATCTGTCCGCGCGCCACCGGCCATATTCAGGCGACGGGGCGCGATGCGCGCGGGCGCAAGCAGTACCGCTATCATCCCGACTGGACGGCCCATGCCGCAGAGAACAAGTTCGAGCGCCTGCCCGCTTTCGCCCGCGCCCTGCCCCGTCTGCGCAAGCGCGTCGAGGACGATCTGTCCCGGCGCGGCCCGTGCCGGGAAAAGGTGCTGGCCACCGCCGTGCGCCTGCTTGAGATCACCCTGATCCGTGTCGGCAACGCCCAGTATGCGCGCCAGAACCGCTCCTATGGCCTGACCACCCTCAGCAAGCGGCACCTCGAAATGGACGGCGCCGCCCTGACCTTCGCCTTTCGCGGCAAGAGCGGGATCGAACACAGCGTCAGCCTTCGCGACAGGCGCCTCGCCACAGTGGTGCGGGCGCTGCGCGACCTGCCCGGCCAACAGCTGTTCAAGTACCGCGATGCGGACGGCGCCCTGCATCCCGTCACCTCGGACGAGGTCAACGCCTATATCCGCGAGGCGGCGGGAGAGGAGTTTTCAGCCAAGGACTTCCGCACCTGGGCCGGCACGGTGTCCGCCGCCCGCGCTCTGCGCGACACCGAGGCCCCGACCTCGGCCGCCGACGCCAAACGCAAGGTCACGATCTGCATCAAGGCTGTGGCGGGTCTGCTGGGCAATACGCCGACCGTCTGCCGCTCGTCCTACGTCCACCCTGCGGTCGTCGCCCTGTTCGAACAGGGTCGGCTGGCGCAAAGCCTGCCGAAGTCAGAAGCGGCCTCTTTCGAGACCGCCCTGATCAAGCTGCTGGCGGCCTGAACCAGGCCGCCCCGCTTCAGTCGGCCCAGTTCAGGACGACCTTGCCGGACTGGCCCGACTTCATAGCCTCAAAGCCGGCCTCGAAGTCCTGATAGGGCATCTGGTGGGTGATCAGGGGGGTCAGGTCCAGACCAGCCTTCAGCAAGCCCAGCATCTTGCGCCAGGTGGTGAACATCTCACGCCCATAGACGCCCTTGATGGTCAGGGCCTTCAGGATGATCGCGCCCCAGTCCGTCTCCATCGGCTTGGACGGAATACCCAGCATGGCCATGCCGCCGCCCATGATCAGGGTGTCGACGCACTGTTTGAAGGCGATGGGCGAGCCCGACATCTCCAGCGCCACGTCGAAGCCGACCTTCAGGCCCAGCTCGTGCATGACGTCGCGCAGATCTTCCTTGGTCGTGTTCACCGTGCGCACGCCCGGCGCGACCTTTTGCGCAAGTTCCAGGCGGAAGTCATTGATATCCGTCAGAACTACGGTGCGCGCGCCGGCATGACGCGCCACCGCCGCCGCCATCATGCCGATCGGACCGGCCCCGGTGACGATCACATCCTCGCCCAGCAAGTCGAACTGCTGCGCCGTGTGCACGGCGTTCCCGAACGGGTCCAGGATCGAGCCGATCTCATAGGGCACGTCGTCCGGCAGTTCGATGACGTTGAAGGCCGGCGCCACCACGTACTCGGCGAAGGCGCCTTGACGGTTCACGCCGATGCCGCGCGTGTCGGGGTCGAGGTGGAAGTGACCGGCCCGGGCCGCCTCGGAGTTCAGGTCGATGACGTGCCCCTCGGCCGAGACGCGCTGGCCGACCTTGAGGCGGCGATCCACGTCCTTGCCGATGGCGACGATCTCGCCCGAGAATTCATGGCCGGTGATCATCGGCACGGGCACGTTCTTCTGAGACCATTCGTCCCAGTTCCAGATGTGGATGTCGGTGCCGCAGACAGCGGTGCGGTGCACCTTGATCAGCACGTCCTCGTCGCCCGCGACGGGGATGGGGGCGTCGATCAGCTCCAGCCCTTCGGCCGGTTTCGTCTTGGCCAGGGCCTTCATGGTGTCGGTCATGGTGGGTGCTCCCGTTGCTCGGCTTCAGCCGCTAGGCCGCCTTGGCGCCGACCGCAAGCGGTCGAGTGCGAAAAGCATCAACGGCGACGATCCACGAGCACCCGGGATAACAACAGTCGAGCTTAGCTGTCAGACATGCCGTGAATCAGCTAGCTATGACGATCTTACACGCCGATCTCCTATCCGGCGGACCCGTCCACAAGGATCAGTTCGTCGCCCATGCCGCGTTTCCTCAAGTCGCCTGCCGTTCAATATCTGGGCCTGTTCGCCCTGTTGGCCCTCGCCCTGTTCAGCGCCCTGGCGACGCCCTGGGCCGAGAGGCTGTTCGTCCAGCCCTTCACCCAGCTGCTGGTGGATATCTGCGCCGCCGTGCTTCAGCCGTTCGACGGGCGCGTTCAGGCGCAGGGCGACATCCTGCGCTTCAGCGACGGACGCGGCGCCGTTCAGGTGCTGGCCGGCTGCAATGCGGTCGAGGTCTGCGCCCTGCTGACCGCCGCCATCCTGGCCTTTCCGGGGCGGCTGCGCGACGGTGTGATCGGCGCCGTCGTGGGGGTGGGCGCGCTTCAGCTGGTGAACCTGCTGCGGATCATCAGCCTGCTCTATCTCTCGCGCGGGTCGGAATCGCTGTTCGAGTTCTTCCACCACTACGTCTGGGACGCGATGATCGGCCTTGAGGGGCTGCTGGTCTTCTTCTTCTGGACGCGGTGGCAGGGGCGTCAGCCGGCCAAGGCCGCCGCCAAGGAGACTGTCTGATGACCGGCTGGCTGCACACCCTGGGCGCCCGCACGCCGGAAGAGGCCGCACGTCGTCGCTTCGGCCTGTGGTCGCTGGTGATGTTCCTGCTGCTGCTGCCGCCCTGGTGGCTGTGGGGCGCGGACCTGGCCACGGCTGCGCTGCGGCCGCTGGCGAGTTTGGTCTTCCCGATCTTCGGCCTGTCGGGCGAGATCATCACCCGCGCCGATGGCGGCTGGGGCGTCGGCACGCGCCTGACCTCGGACGGCGCGCCGGTGGTTTATGAGGTGGCCCACACCGCCATCCGCCGACTGCTGCTAGGCGTTCCGCTGGCCGTCGCCTTCCTGACGGCGCCTCCGCGCACTGATCGTCCGCTGAGAGCGGCTCTGATCGCGGCGGCGGTTCTGACCGCGCTGTTCCTGCTGTCGCTGGTCTGCCTGATCTGGGGCGAGCTGGCGGCGCAGCTGAACCCCGAACTGGCGCCCCGCAGCGCTGGCGCGCTGTCCTCGCTGGATCAGCCGCCGCTGCATCCGATCGCGGCCCAGGTCGCCATCGTGGGCCGCTATATCGGCATGTCGGTAGCGCCGCTGATCGCCGCCATCCTGCTGTGGGCGGCGCTCAATCCAACAGGCCGGTCGGTTGTCATGGCCGACGACAGCCTGAAGGACTGAACCGGCTCCCTGAGCTTACGGGGGTCAGATGACCCCCAACTCCTTGCCCGCCTGAGTGAAGGCCGCGACGGCGGCGTCGATCTGCTCGAAGGTATGGGCCGCCGACATCTGGGTGCGGATGCGGGCCTGGCCGCGCGGCACCACGGGGAAGCTAAAGCCGATGACGTAGACGCCCAGCTCCAGCAGGCGCGCCGCCATGTCCTGCGCCAGCTTGGCGTCGCCCAGCATGACCGGGATGATCGGGTGCTCGCCCGGCAGCAGGTCGAAGCCCGCTTCGGCCATGGCCGAACGGAACCGCGCGGCGTTGGCGAACAACTGCGTCCGCAGCTTGTCGCCTTCCTCGCCCGCAGCGATGCGGATGGCCTCCAGCGACGAGCCGCACACGGCGGGCGCCAGGGCGTTGGAGAACAGATAGGGCCGCGCGCGCTGCTTCAGCAGTTCCACGACGTTTGAGCGGGCGCAGATGAAGCCGCCCATGGCCCCGCCCAGCGCCTTGCCGAAGGTGCCGGTGACGAAGTCCACCTCGACGCCGCAATGGGCAAACGAGCCCTTGCCCCTGTCGCCCAGGAAGCCGGTCGCGTGGCAGTCGTCGACCATGATCAGGGCCTGATACTGGTCGGCCAGGGCGCGGATCTGATCGATCTTGCCGATGTAGCCGTCCATTGAGAAGGCGCCGTCGGTGGCGATGATGATGTTGCGGGCGCCGGCGGCGCGCGCCTCCTTCAGCTTGGCGTCCAGATCGGCCATGTCTGAGTTGGCGAAGCGGTAGCGCTGAGCCTTCGACAGGCGCACGCCATCGATGATCGAGGCATGGTTCAGGCTGTCCGAGACGATGGCGTCCTCGGCCCCGAACAGAGGCTCGAAGATGCCGCCATTGGCGTCGAAGGCGGCGGCGAACAGGATGGCGTCCTCAAAGCCGAGGTAGTCGGCGATGGCGCGCTCAAGCTCCTTGTGGATTTCGAGCGTGCCGCAGATGAAGCGCACCGACGCCGTGCCCGCTCCCCACTTCTCCTGCGCCTTGATCCCGGCCTGGGTGACGCGCTCGTCGCCGGCCAGGCCCAGATAGTTGTTGGCGCAGAAGTTCAGCACGTCGCGGCCGTTGACGGAGATCACCGGCCCTTGGCGCGAGGCGATCACGCGCTCGGGCTTGGTCAGCCCCTGAACGTCGATATCAGCCAGCTCGGCGGAAACACGGTCGTAGAATGCCTGGTTCATATTATGGGTCATGCTTGCTCCGCTACGCTGAATCTCGGCAGGTTTGAACCCCTAGCCTGCGGCGGGCCCAGGCGCCTGAGCCGAAGCCTCGGCCACGGGGCGCAGGGGGCTGACCTCAACCTGCCCGCCGCACGGCGTGAAGGCCAGCGGCAGGGCGATGGCCGTGGCCGCCCCCGGCGCCGTGACCCGCACCGTCTTGGCCGAAGGACAGGTCGTCTCGCCCTTGTCCTCATGCGGGATGACGGTCCAGGCCAGATCGAACCAGGCGGCCTGTTGCGGACGGATTTCGACCGGCGTCGGCGCGCGCCCTTGCGCGAAATAGTTACCCGGCGTCTGCACCGCCCGAACGCCCGTCAGCAGCCTGCCGTCGCCGTCCAGCAGGCTTACGGACGGATAGCCCGTGACCGTGCAGGCGGTCGCGCCTGTATTCCTCAGCGCCAGAGTGGTCACGCGATGGCCCATGCCCGCATCGCCGCCCTCGACCGCAAGACGCAGGGTCTCGGCGGCGCAGGGCGCGCCGGCGGGCGGCGGCGCCACCGCGGCGACCGGGCGGCTGCAGCGTTCGATAATGACGCCGTCCGCCTGATCTCCCTGCCCTGCGGTCTGGCCCATACGGCTCAGCGTGCCGCTCTCCGTCTCGCCGCGGCTGGCCGTCCACCACTCCAGCCCCTGCCCGGCATAGCGGGCGCCGCTGGCCGAAACGACATTGGTCAGAGCATAGTCCTTGCCGTCGTAGGAGACGCGGGCGGTCTGGGCGTCGGGATAGGCCACCACGACCGTCCTGCCGCTTTCGCAGGCATAGCCGACGGCGGCCGCGTCCTGGCTCGCCGGAGCCTCGATCGGCGAGGTCGGCTCGGCCGGCCTCTCCTGCGAACAACCGGCGGCCAGAATGCCCAGCCCGGCTGTGACGGCGATGGTCTGGAACCCGGCGGATCTGGTCATGGCGGCCCCCTTGAAACAGCGACCCTGCTGCAACGTCGGGGGCTTGTGAAGGCTCCGGCGGGATGAAATCGTCGAGAAGGGCGGTTGCGTAATGATATACTATAACATATCAAGCCTCCCATCATTGTAACGGGGATGCGTGATCATGCGTTTTCAGACCTTCCTACTGACCGCCGCGAGCGCGGCCGCCCTGGCCAGCCTGGGCGCCGCTGCGCCCGCCTTCGCCGAGGATACGCTTCAGCGTCAGTCGCAGGCCGATCCGCATGATCACGCCCCCACAGCTGCTGACGCCTATGAGGTGGACGAGGTCGTGGTGCGCGCCCTGCCCCTGGGCCGCGCGGGCGACGACGTGGGCTCGCACGTCGCCCTGCTGAGCGGCGACGACCTGGTCCACCGGCGCCAATCGACGCTGGGCGACACCCTGAACAGCATTCCCGGCGTCAACTCCGACACCTTCGGCGGCGGGGCCAGCCGCCCGGTGGTGCGCGGCCAGACCTCGCCGCGCGTCAAGGTGCTGAGCGAGGGAGCGGGCCTGATGGACGCCTCTGAAGTCTCGCCCGACCACGCCGTCAGCGGCGAGCCCCTGCTGCTGGAAGGCGTCGAGATTCTGCGCGGCCCGGCGGCCCTGCTTTACGGCGGCGGCGCCATCGGCGGCGCGGTGAACCTGCTGGACAAGAAGATCCCGACCCGCGTCCCGGCCAATGGCGGCGAGGGCGTGGCCGAATACCGTCGCGGCTCGGTCGACAATGAGGAAGCCGGCGTGGTCGGCATGACGGTCGGGGCTGGAAACTTCGCCCTGCGCGTCGAAGCGGCGGCGCGCAAATCGGACGACTACAAGGTTCCCGGCTGGGACGAGCCGCGCCTGGACGGCTCCTACAACGAGACCTCGACGGCGACTCTGGGCGCCTCCTGGATCGGCTCGCGCGGCTACCTGGGCGCGGCCTTCACCGAACAGACCAGCCGCTATGGCCTGTCCGGACACACCCACGAGTACGAGGGCTGCCACCCGCACGGCGACCACCTGCACTGCGGCGGCGGTCACGACCACGGTCACGACGACGATCATGGCCACGGCGACGACGATCACGGACATGAGCATGAAGGCGACCACGACCACGCCGCCCCCGAAGTCCGCCTGAAGAGCCGCCGGGTCGATCTGCGCGGCGAACTGCGCGATCCGCTGCCGGGCATCGAGAACGTGCGCCTGCGCGCCGGCTACACCGACTATGAGCACAGCGAGTTGGAAGAAGGCGTCGTCGCCACCACCTTCACCAACAAGGGCTATGACGGTCGGATCGAGGCCCAGCATCGCGAGATCGCCGGCTTCCGCGGCGTGGTCGGCCTGCAACTGAGCAAGAGCGACTTCGCCGCCGTCGGGGACGAAAGCTATCTGGCGCCCAGCACGACCAAGAACACCGGCCTGTTCGTGATGGAGGAATACGAGATCGGCCTGTGGCACCTGGAAGGCGCGCTGCGTCAGGAATGGCAGGAGGCCTCGGCCCTGGGCCTGCCGGACGTCGAGCACAAGCCCTTCTCCGTCTCAGGCTCGGCGGTGTGGCACTTCACCCCCGGCTGGTCGGGCGCCCTGTCGCTGTCGCGCTCGCAGCGCGCCCCCTCGGCCCAGGAACTTTACGCCGATGGCGTCCACCTGGCGACCAACACCTATGAGATCGGCGACGCGGCCCTGGACGTCGAGACGGCCAATGCGGTCGAACTGACGCTGAGGAAGAACGAAGGCCCCCTGACCGGCTCGATCAGCGCCTATCACTACGTCTATGACGACTACATCTTCGCCCGCACCCTGGACCAGTTCGAGGACTTCCGCCTGATCCGCTACAGCCAGGCCGATGCGACCTTTACCGGCATCGAAGGCGAGCTGACGCAACAGTTCACCCCATGGCTGTCGGGCACGGTCTTCGGCGACTACGTCCAGGGCGAGCTGAAGGGCGACGGCGGGAACCTGCCGCGCATCCCGGCGGCGCGCGCGGGCGTGCGTCTGGCCGCCTTCCAGGGACCGTGGTCGGGCGACGTCGAATACAGCCGCACCTTCAAACAGACCGACATCGCCGCCTTCGAGACCGAGACGCCGGGCTACGACATGGTCAACGCCACAATCGCCTATGACGTGGATCTGGGGCCGGTGCGCTCGCAGATCTTCCTGCGCGGGACCAATCCGCTGGACGAGACGGCGTTCAACCACGCCTCCTTCCTGGCCGAGACGGCGCCCCTGCGCGGGCGCAACCTGACGGTCGGCGTGCGCGCTCGCTTCTAAGGCTCTTCGCCACCGCAAAAAAATAGGGGGCGGGATCCGACGGATTCCGTCCCTTCGTCCGTTGGACCCATGTCGGTTCGGACGGGACTAAGCCTCTTATTACAGGAGTTTAATCCCAGAGGGCGATTGCGCCCACTTTCGGCGCACATCGTTCTCTACCTGGGCCGATGCGGTGGATGAGACAGGGCGTTCGCCGCGAACGTGCCTATTTCCCGGTTGCCTTTAGGACTCGACATGTCGCCAGTCGCTTTGCTGTTCGCCCTCGCCTCCCTGTCTCCTGCCGACACGGCGGCGGCGTCCTCCTCCCCCGCCCAGGCTGCGCCCGCCCAGACCGCAACCCCTGTGCCGCAGGAGGAGATCGACGACGACGCCTATGACCTGGGCACGCTGGAGGTCGTGACGACCGCCCGGCGCGGCGCAGCCTTGGGCGATTACGAGCCGGAACTGGTCCTCGACGAAGAACAGATCAAGGCCTACGGCGCCAGCAGCATTCAGGAGCTGATGACCCTGCTGGAGCCGGTGACGCGCAGTTCGCGCGGCGGCTCGCCGGTCTTCCTGGTCAATGGCCGCCGCATCTCGGGCTTCCGTGAAATTCGCGGCATTCCGCCCGAGGCGATCGAGCGCACCGAAATCCTGCCCGAGGAAACCGCCCTGTCCTACGGCTACAGCGCCGACCAGCGGGTGGTGAACTTCGTGCTCAAGGCCGATTTCCGCTCTCTGACGACGCAGGCCAGCGTGCGCCGGCCCGATCAGGGCGGCCGCACCTCGACCCAGATCGACAACAACGTCCTGCGTATCGCCGGCAAACAGCGCTGGACGCTGGACCTCGGCTATCAGAACGACAGCCCCCTGTTCGAGACCGAACGCAACATCCGCCGCGACGGCGTTCCCTATGACCTGATGGGCAATATCACGGCGCCGGGCGGAGGCGAGATCGATCCCGCCCTGTCCGCCCTTCTGGGCCAGAGCGTGACGACCGCTTCGGTCGGCGCGGGCGCAGGCGGCGGCGCCGGCCTGGGCGACTTCGGCGTGGGGCCGCGCACCGACGACCTGACCGCCTATCGCACCTTGTCGCCCAAGCGCGAGAACAGCTCCATCACCGGCTCGCTGGTGCGTGACCTGAACCAGACCATGTCCCTGACGCTCAGCGGGGAGTTGTCCGATACGACCAGCTTCTCCTATCTGGGCCTGCCGGGCCTCAGCCTCGCCCTGCCCTCGACCAGCCCCTATTCGCCCTTCGCCAGCGATGTGCTGCTGCACCGCTATGTCGATGCGCCGGGCGCCTTGGGACGGAGCAGCGACACCCTGTCGGGTCAGCTGGGATTCCTGGTCGACGGCTATCTGGGCGACTGGCGCTGGACGGTGAACGGCGGCTATGACCGCGCCGAGACCAAAACCCGCACCGGACGCGGCCTCAACGACGACGCGCTTCAGGCCGGAGTGACGGCGGGGACTATCGACCCCTTCGGCGACCTGGGCCAGTTGCCGACCAATCCGTTCGACACCGCCCGCTCCGTCTCCAGCAAGTCCAGCATCGAAGGCGTCATCAACGGCACGGCCTGGGAAGGTCCGGCCGGTTCCCTGACCTCGACCTTCAAGCTCGGCTTCGACAGCCAGTCGCTGGATTCCGAGACCCTGCGCTTCTCCGAACAGGAACAGGCCAGCGTCTTCTCCGAACGCTCCCTGTCGCGTGACCGGACCAGCGCCTCGGGCAACTTCAACATGCCCATCGCCAGCCGCGACCGCGAAGTGCTGGGCGCGCTGGGCAATCTGTCGGCCAATCTGAACCTGGCCTATGAGGACCTGTCCGATTTCGGCGGCCTTTCGGCCTATACGGTCGGGCTGAACTGGTCGCCGTGGGAGCCGGTCAACTTCAACGCCAGTTGGGCCGACGAGCAGAAGGCCCCGTCGATGTCGCAACTGAACGACCCGACGCTGTCGACCCCCAACGTGCCCGTCTATGACTTCGCCACCGGCCAGTCCGTCACCATCACCCGGATCGAGGGCGGCAATCCCAACCTGTCCGAAGAGACCAAGCGCGTCCTGAAGTTCGGGGTCAATCTGACGCCGCTGAAGGACAAGGATCTGCGGTTTACGGCCAACTACACCCGCACGGAAACCGAAGGCTCCATCGCCTCCTTCCCGACCATCACGCCGGAACTGGAAGCCGCCCTGCCCGAGCGCTTTACCCGCGATCCGGACGGCAATCTGCTGTCAATCGACGCTCGGCCGCTGAACTTCCAGAAGGCCGAGCAGCAGGAAATCCGCTGGGGCCTGAACTTCTCCACCGCCTTCGGCAAGCCGGACCCGGCGGCCATGGCCCGGATGAACGCACGCAGCGGCGGCGGTCCCGGAGGCGGAAGCGGCGGCCGCAGCGGCGGCGCGCCGACCGTCATGCGGGTCGAGGGCGGTCCCCCGCCGGGCGGGTCTCCCGGCGCGGGCGGCCCTCCTCCGGCGGGAGCAATGCGGATGCAGGTCGGCGGGCCGGGCGGCCCAGGCGGTCGTGGTCGCGGCGGCGGCATGATGCCGGGCCAGGGCCGGTTCAACGTCTCGCTGTATCACACCTATCGCATCCAGGATGAGATCACGATCCGCGACGGCCTGCCGGTGCTCGACCTGCTGGACGGCGCCGCCATCGGCGCGCGCGGCGGCCAGTCCCGCAACGAAGTCCAGTTGCAGATGGGCGTCTTCAAGAGCGGCATGGGCGGCTTCCTGAACGCCAACTGGAAGGAATCCACCCGCATCAACGGCGGCGCCTCGCCCGACGACGACCTCAGCTTCTCGGACCTGACGACGGTGAACCTGAACCTGTTCGCTGACCTGTCGTCGCGCGAAAACCTGGTCTCGCGCTATCCGTGGCTGAAGGGGACGCGCGTCAGCCTCGGCGTCGAGAACATCTTCGACCAACGGCTGGACGTGCGCGACGGCCTGGGCGAGACGCCGCTGTCGTACCAGCCCGACTACCTCGACCCGCTGGGCCGGACGTTCCGGATCAGCCTACGGAAGATCTTGTACTGAGCCTTGTCCTCACCCACCGTCATCCTCGGACTTGATCCGAGGATCGAGGGGACCAGCGCGCTCTTCTTGTCCGCCGTCCCGCAAGCGGATAGCCCGATCCTCGGATCAAGTCCGAGGATGACGGCGGAGTAGGCATCAAGAAAAAGGCCCGGTCTCGCGACCGGGCCTTTTGCTCGCATCGGTTTACAAAACCGAAGCTCAGTGCGCCTCTTTCGGCGTCTCCATCAGTTCGATCAGCACCCCGCCCATCTCCTTGGGATGCAGGAACACCACCGGCGTCCCGTGCGCGCCGATGCGCGGCTCCCCCGTGCCCAGGATGGTCACGCCCTTGGCGCGCATTTCAGCGATGGCGGCGTGGATGTCCGCCACCTCGAAACAGACGTGGTGCTGGCCCCCCTTGGGGTTCTTGGCCAGGAAGCCGGTGATCGGGCTGGTCTCGTCATAGGGCTCGATCAGTTCGATCTGGGCCGTCGGCGTGTCGATGAAGCAGACCTTCACCCCCTGGGCCGGCAGGTCGAACGGCTCGCCGATCTTGGTCGCGCCCAGCACGTCGCGATACAGCTTGATCGACTCGGCGATGGAGGGCGTGGCGACGCCGACGTGGTTGAGAGCGCCGATCATCATTTCTTCTCCGCAGGCGTCGGCTGGGCGTAGCCCAGCCGCTGGTTCAGCTTTTCGATCAGGTCCACGGCCGTCTCGGCGATGACCGACCCGGGCGGATAGACGGCGGCCGCGCCCATATCGATCAGAGGCTGCACGTCCGACGGCGGGATGACGCCGCCGACCACAATCATGATGTCCTCGCGCCCCAGCTTGGCCAGTTCGGCCTTCAGCTCGGGCACCAGCGTCAGGTGCCCCGCCGCCAGCGACGAGGCGCCGACCGCGTGGACGTTCTTCTCGACCGCATCGCGCGCGGCCTCGGCGGGCGTTTGGAACAGCGCCCCCGCCGTCACGTCGAAGCCGATGTCGCCGTAGCCGGTGGCGACGACCTTCTGGCCCCGGTCGTGGCCGTCCTGGCCCAGCTTGGCGATTAGGATGCGCGGCGGGCCGCCGTCGTTCTCGACAAAGGCCGCGACCATCGAGCGGGCGCGGGCGACTTTGGGATCGTTCCCGGCCTCCTTGGCGTAGACGCCCGACACCGTCTTCACCGTGGCGATGTGGCGGCCGAAGGCGGCCTCCAGCGCGTCGGAGATTTCGCCGACGGTGGCCTTGGCGCGGGCGGCCCGCACCGCCAGCTCCATCAGGTTCTCGCTGCCGCGCGCCCCCTCGGTCAGGGCGTCCAGGGCGGCCTGCGTGGCCGCCTCGTCCCGCTCGGCCTTCAGCCGTTGCAGCTTCTCGATCTGGCGAGCGCGCACCTCGGCGTTGTCGACCTTCAGCATCGGAATGTCGTCGACGACCGGGTTCAGATATTTATTCACGCCGACGACCGTCTGCTGGCCCGTGTCGATGCGGGCCTGCGTCTTGGCGGCGGATTCCTCGATCCGCAGCTTGGGAATGCCCGCCTCGATGGCCTTGGCCATGCCGCCGTAGGCCTCGACCTCCTCCATCAGGGCGCGGGCCTTGGTCGCCAGCTCCTGCGTCAGGCGCTCGACGTAGAAGCTGCCGCCCCAGGGATCGATGACGCGGGTCAGGCCCGTTTCGGCCTGGGCCAGAATCTGCGTGTTGCGCGCGATCCGGGCTGAGAAGTCGGTCGGCAGGGCCAGCGCCTCGTCCAGCGCATTGGTGTGCAGGCTCTGCGTCTGGCCGCCCGCCGCCGCCATGCACTCGACCATGGTGCGGGGCACATTGTTGAACACATCCTGCGCCGCCAGCGACCAGCCCGAGGTCTGGCAGTGGGTCCGCAAGCTGAGCGACTTCGGATTGACGCCGCCCTCCCGCTTGACCGCCTCGGCCCACAGCAGACGGCCGGCGCGCATCTTGGCCACCTCCATGAAGTAGTTCATGCCGATGGCCCAGAAGAAGCTCAGGCGCGGCGCGAAGCGGTCGATCTCCATGCCCGCCGCCTTGCCCGCGCGCAGGTATTCGATCCCGTCCGACAGGGTGTAGGCCAGCTCGATGTCCGCCGAGGCCCCCGCCTCCTGCATGTGATAGCCGGAGATGGAGATGGAGTTGAACTTGGGCGTTTCCTTCGCCGTCCACTCGAAGATGTCGGCGATGATCCGCATCGAGGGCGCGGGAGGATAGATGTAGGTGTTGCGGACCATGAACTCCTTCAGAATGTCGTTCTGAATGGTCCCGGTCAGCTTGGCGTGGTCGACGCCCTGCTCCTCGCCCGCCACGACGTAGAGCGCCAGGATCGGCAACACCGCGCCGTTCATGGTCATAGACACCGACATCTGGTCCAGCGGAATGCCGTCGAACAGGGTCCGCATGTCCAGAATGCTGTCGATGGCCACGCCCGCCATGCCGACGTCGCCCTTCACCCGCGGGTGGTCACTGTCATAGCCCCGGTGGGTGGCCAGATCGAAGGCGACCGACAGGCCTTTCTGCCCCGCCGCCAGGTTGCGGCGATAGAAGGCGTTGGACTCCTCGGCGGTCGAGAAGCCCGCATACTGGCGGATGGTCCACGGCGCGCCCGCATACATGGTCGGATAGGGCCCGCGCACGAAGGGAGCGAAGCCAGGCAGGCCGTGGATGAAGTCCAACCCCTCGACGGCCCCGGGGCCGTAGGCGGTCTCGACCGTCAGGCCTTCGGGCGTGGTCCACGGCGCGCGCTCAGGCCCGGCGCCGGTGGCGTCGAGGTCGAGGGCGATCTTGGAGAAGTCAGGGAAACTCATTGGGCGGCCTCCTCGAAGGCGGCGGCGAAGCGGACAGGCGCCAGGGCCTCGAACGCCCCGATGACGGCAGGCGCGGCGGGCGCAGGCGTCACCGGCGCGGGGCGCACGTCCGGGTCGACGAATTTGGTGACGCCGACGATCTGAGCAGCGCCGTCCCGATACGCCTTCTCAGCCATGTCGCGGGCGCGGGCGATGCGGAGCTGGATGACCCCGCCCTCCAGGCAGGCGATGACGCCGCCTTCGGCCTCATAGACCTGGAACTCGGCCCAGGCGGCTTCAGCCAGCTCGCGGGTGCGGGCGTCCAGATACCAGGAGCCGCTGGCCGGATCATCGACGCGGCCCAGGTTGGATTCCTCCATGAGGATCAGTTGGGTGTTGCGCGCCTGACGCCGGGCGAAGTCGTCCGGCAGGCCGGCCGCGCGGGTGAAGCCGTCCAGCACCACCGCATCGGCCCCGCCCACGGCCCCGGCGAACCCGGCCGCGGTCAGACGCAGCATGTTCGGCCACGGATCGCGCGCCGACAGCATCCGTCGAGACGAGCGCGCTTCGATCTTTGCTTGAACTTCAACGCCGAAAGCTTTGGAAAGGGTGGCCCAGACCAGGCGCAGGGCGCGGATTTTCGCCAGAGAGTCGAAATAAGCCTGGTCCACGGCGACGCCGAGCACCACGCCCTTCAGCGCCGCCTCGGCCGACAGGCCCGCCTCGACGGCGGCCTTCACATAGGCCACGGCCGACGACGCAGCGAAGGCCAGTTCCTGCGCGATGGAGCCGCCCGCCTCATGCGCCACGCGGCCCGAGGCCATGAACAGCGTCGCCTCGGGATAGGTCGCCGCGTGGGTCGCCGCCGCCTCGGCCGTCTCGCCCATGATCGCCCCGAAGTCGCCCGGCGCCCCGCCCGCCTCGGCATAGGCCGAGATCGGATCGAGGTGGAAGGCCAGCTTGGCGCGGGGCGAACCCTTGGCGAGCGCCGACAGGGCCTCGGCCGCCCTCACGCCCTCGAACCCGGCGTCCAGCGCCACCGGCGCCAGTTCCAGCGCCACCCCATCCAGCGCGCGCGCCAGCTTCGCAGCATCCGCCTCTACCGGCCCGGCGATCAGGATCGACGCCGCCCCGTTCTCCAGATCGGTCAGGATGGCGCGGTTCAAGGCGTCGGCATCCTCGCCCTCGCTCAGCGCCCGCACGTCCCACGCCCGGCCTTCGGAATCCGAGGGCCGGGGCGCAAACACCGGCTCACCGCCATTCGCCGCCCCATACAGGGGCTTGGTCGCCAGATGGTCCGCATCCAGATGGATGAGGCTCTCCAGCGGACGCTCCTTCAGCGCCTTGACGGCGGCTTCGCGCCACTCCAGCGGGGTGGGGTCAGGGAAGGTCATGCGGCCGCTCCTTCTACTTTCTTCATCCTCCGGCCAGCCGTCTTCGCCACGAAGCCCCACGCCATCGCCCCCCACGCCGTCATCCTCGGGCTTGACCCGAGGATCGAGCCGTCCGTCTGCGCGACGTCGGCAGGGATGAGCGCGCCGTCGCACTCGATCCTCGGGTCAAGCCCGAGGATGACGGCGGAAGGAGAGGCACGAAACAGAGGGGAGGCCGCCCCCATCACTCGAACTCCACCAGCACGTCGTCGGCGGCGACCGGATCGCCGGCCTTGGCCTTGACCGCCTTCACCTTGCCGTCGCGCTCGGCCTTGAGGATGTTCTGCATCTTCATGGCTTCGATGATGGCGACGGTTTCGCCGGACTTGACCTCCTGGCCCTCGACCACGGGGATGTCGACCACCAGACCCGGCATCGGCGACAGCACCAGCTTTGAGGTGTCCGCCGCCTGCTTCTCGGGCAGCAGGGCGTAGAGATGCGCCACGTCGGGGCGCAGCACGCGCACCCGCGCCTTGGCCGCGCGGTGGCGGATGTCGAAGCCGTCGGCGGCGCGCTTCACCTCGGCGGTGAAGGCGTCCTCGTCCAGCACCGCCTTGAACAGCGACAGGCCCGGACGCCAGTCGATCTCGGACAGGGAGACCTCTTCGCCGTCGATGGCGACGATCAGGTCTTCGGCCTCATCATAGCCGACCTCGACCTCATAGGCCGTCTTGTCGACCAGGACGGTCCAGTCGGTGCGCTCGCTGGGATCGCCGTCCTGTTCGGCGATGACCTCGTTCATGGCCACAGCCGAGGCGATCAGGATCTTCACCTGCTCGGGGCTCGGCGCCAGGCCGTGGAAGCCCTCGGGGAACTCGTCCTTGATGTAGCTGGTCGACAGCTGGCCGGACTGGAAGCGTTCCTGATCCATGACCGCCGCCAGGAAGGGCACATTGTGGCCCAGGCCCGCCAAATGGGTGTCCTCCAGCGCGCGGGCCATGCCGCGCACGGCGTCGTCGCGCGTCTCGCCCCAGGCGCACAGCTTGGCGATCATGGGGTCGTAGAACATGCTGATCTCGTCGCCCTCGCGGACGCCCGAGTCGTTGCGGACCGTATAGTCGCCCTGATCGCCCTCTTCCGGCTGCTCATAGCGCACCAGACGGCCGATGGACGGCAGGAAGCCGCGATAGGGGTCTTCGGCGTAGATGCGGCTCTCGATGGCCCAGCCGTTGATCGACAGGTCGTCCTGCTTGATCGCCAGTTGCTCGCCCCAGGCCGAGCGGATCATCTGCTCGACCAGATCGACGCCGGTGATCAGCTCCGTCACCGGATGCTCGACCTGCAGACGGGTGTTCATCTCCAGGAAGAAGAAGCTCTTGTCCTGACCAGCGACGAACTCGACCGTGCCCGCCGAGTCATAGTTCACCGCCTTGGCCAGGGCGACGGCCTGCGCCCCCATGGCGGCGCGGGTCGCCTCGTCCAGCAGGGGCGACGGCGCCTCCTCGATGACCTTCTGGTTGCGGCGCTGGATCGAGCATTCGCGCTCGAACAGGTGGATGACGTTGCCGTGCTTGTCGCCCAGCACCTGAATCTCGATGTGGCGCGGATCGACGATGAACTTCTCGAGGAAGACGCGGTCGTCGCCGAAGGCGTTCAGCGCCTCGGCCTTCACGGCGGCGAAGCCCTCGGCCATGTCGTCGTCCGAATGGGCGACGCGGATGCCCTTGCCCCCGCCCCCGGCCGAGGCCTTGATCATCACCGGATAGCCGATCTCACGCGCGATCTTCACCGCCTCGTCCGGCGTTTCGATCAGACCCATGTGGCCCGGCACGGTCGAGACGCCCGCCTCGGCGGCGAACTTCTTGGAGGTGATCTTGTCGCCCATGGCGTCGATCGCCTCGGGGTTCGGCCCGATGAAGGCGATGCCCTCGGCCTTCAGCCGACGCGCGAAGCTGGCGTTTTCCGACAGGAAGCCGAAGCCGGGGTGCACCGCCTGCGCCCCCGTCTGCTTCACGGCGTCCACGATCTTGTCCTGGATCAGATAGGACTGGGCGGCGGGCGACGGGCCGATGTGAACCGTCTCGTCCGCCATCTCGCACGCCAGCGACCCGGCGTCGGCGTCGGAGTAGACGACCACCGTTTTGATGCTCATGCGACGGCAGGTCTTGATGACGCGAACAGCAATCTCGCCGCGGTTGGCGATCAGAATTTTATCGAACATTTCTGGGCCTTACAGCGGGATGTTGTCGTGCTTCTTCCAGGGATTTTCCTGGGTCTTGTTCTTCAGCGTCTTCAGGGCCTTGATCAGGCGACGGCGGGTGCCGTGGGGCATGATGACGTCGTCGATGTAGCCGAGCCCGGCCGCGACGAAGGGGTTGGCGAAGCGTTCCTTGTATTCGGCCTCGCGCGCGGCCAGGGCCTCGGGGTCGCCGGCTTCCTTGCGGAAGATAATCTCGACCGCGCCCTTGGCGCCCATGACCGCGATCTCGGCGGTGGGCCAGGCGTAGTTGACGTCGCCGCGCAGGTGTTTGGAGCTCATGACGTCATAGGCGCCGCCATAGGCCTTGCGCGTGATGACCGTCAGCTTGGGCACGGTGGCCTCGGCATAGGCGAACAGCAGCTTGGCGCCGTGCTTGATCAGGGCGCCGTACTCCTGCTTGGTGCCCGGCATGAAGCCCGGCACGTCGACGAAGGTCACCAGCGGGATGTGGAAGGCGTCGCAGAAGCGCACGAAGCGCGCGGCCTTGCGGCTTGAGTCGATGTCCAGCACGCCCGCCAGGGTCTGGGGCTGGTTGCCGACGATGCCGACCGGCTGGCCGTCCAGACGGCCGAAGCCGCAGATGATGTTCTTGGCGAAGTCGGCGCCGATCTCGAAGAAGTCGGCCTCATCGACCGTCTTCAGGATCAGCTCCTTCATGTCATAGGGCTGGTTCGGATTGGCCGGGACCAGGGTGTCGAGGCTGGCCTCGTCGCGATCCGGCTCGTCATAGGTTTCGCGGAACGGCGGCGTCTCGCGGTTCGACAGCGGCAGGAAGCCGATCAGGCGGCGCACCTCCGACAGGGCCTCCAGATCGTTCTCGAAGGCGCCGTCGGCGACGCCCGACTTGCCCGCGTGGACGCGGGCGCCGCCCAGGTCCTCGTGGCTGACCACCTCGTTGGTGACCGTCTTCACCACGTCGGGGCCGGTCACATACATGTAGGAGGTGTCCTTCACCATGAAGATGAAGTCGGTGATGGCGGGCGAATAGACGTCGCCGCCCGCGCACGGCCCCATGATGACCGAGATCTGCGGAATGACGCCGCTCGCCAGGGTGTTCTGCAGGAAGATGTCGGCGTAGCCCGCCAGCGACTCCACCCCTTCCTGAATGCGCGCGCCGCCGGCGTCGAACAGGCCAATGATCGGCGCGCCCGCCGTCAGGGCCATCTTCTGGATCTTGACGATCTTGGCCGCGTGAGCGCCCGACAGCGAGCCGCCGAACACGGTGAAGTCCTTCGAGAAGACATAGACCAGACGGCCGTTGATAGTGCCGCGGCCGGTGACGACGCCGTCGCCGGGGATGCGCTGCTTCTCCATGCCGAAGTCGTGGCTGCGATGCTCCACGAACATGTCGGTCTCTTCGAAGGAGCCTTCGTCCAGCAGGACGCCGATGCGTTCGCGGGCGGTCAGCTTGCCCTTGGCGTGCTGGCTGGCGATGCGCTTCTCGCCCCCGCCCAGCTTGGCGGCGGCGCGACGGCGCTCGAGCTCCTCGAGGATGGCCTGGCTCATGGTTGGGCGACTCCCTGACTTCGTTCAGAGTCCAACAAGCCGCTTGGTTGCAAAAAGGCAATCGCAACTTTGCAAAAGGCTTCCAAGTGCGTAAGCCTGCCAAGGCGGACAGGCGTTTTTGCAAAGTTGCAATGCCCAACAACCATGGCTGAAAAACTCTACCTCGGGACCAAGGTCCGCAAGCTGCGCGAAGCGCGCGGCTGGACGCTGGAACAATGCGCGGGGCGGCTGGCGCTGTCGCCGTCCTATCTGTCGCAGATCGAGACCAACCAGCGCCCGGCCACGGCGCGGGTGCTGATCGCCCTGACGCGCGCCTTCGACGTGGATGCCAGCCTGTTCGATCTGGACGGCGACGCCCGCCTGATCGCCGACCTGCGCGAGGCGACCACCGACGTCGCCGGCCACGCCGAGGCGCCGACGGCGGGCGAGCTGAAACACGCAGCCATGAACGCGCCCCGGCTGGCGCGGCAATTTCTGGCCCTGCATCAGGACTATCGCCGTCTGGACGAGCGGCTGAAGACGCTGAACGAGACTCTGGGCCGCGACGAACGCGCGACGGTCGCCGCCCCCGCCCTGCCCTATGAGGCGGTGCGCGACTTCTTCCACTATCGCGACAACTACATCGACGCCCTGGACCGGGCGGCGGAGGATCTGGCCGCGCGGCTGAACCTCGGCGAGGGCGCCCACCCGGAACGCGAGTTGGAGACCGCCCTCAACGACCTGTACGGCGTGCGCGTCGCCACGGGTCAGGCGCGCGGCGCCATGCGGCGCTTCGATCCGGGCGCGCGCATGCTGTACGTCGACGCCAGCCTGCCCGGCGCCACCCGCGCCTTCCAGATGGCGCACCAGCTGGTGCGCCTGCGGTTCGAGGACCTGATCGAGCACGAACTGGACCGCGCCGCCTTCGACATTCCCGCCGCGCGCGACGTATGCCGGGTCGGTCTGGCCAACTATGCGGCGGGGGCGCTGCTGCTGCCCTATCGCGCCTTTCTGGAGGCGGCGCGGGAGTTGCGGCACGACGTGGACCGCCTGCGCAACCGCTTCCACGTCAGCTTCGAGCAGGCCTGCCACCGGTTGAGCACCCTACAGAGGCCCGGATGGCGCGGCGTGCCCTTCTACTTCGCGCGGGTGGACATGGCGGGGAACATCACCAAGCGGCACAGCGCGACGCGCTTCCAGTTCGCCCGCTTCGGCGGCGCCTGCCCGCTGTGGAACGTGCACGAGGCCTTCAGCGCCCCGGACCGCATTCTGGTCAATCTGTCGGAAATGCCGGACGGCGCCCGCTACGTCTGCATCGCCAAGAGCGTGTCCAAGCCGGGCGGGTCGTTCCTGGAGCCGGACCGGCGCTATGCGCTGGGTTTGGGATGCGAGATCGAGCACGCCGCGCAGTTGGTCTATGCGGATGGACTGGACCTCAACGGCCCCCCGACCCGCATGGGCGTGAACTGCCGCATCTGCGAGCGGACGGACTGCACCCAGCGGGCCTTCCCGCCGATCGACCGGATGCTGGCCGTGCCGGAGAACGAGCGCGGGGTGATCCCCTATACGCTGAGCTGACTTTCTCCTCCCCATGAAATGGGGAGGTGGATCGGACGCGGAGCGGCCGAGACGGAGGGGCCGCTTGGTTCCGCTGTCCCAAGAGGCCCCTCCACCACTTCGTGGTCCCCCTCCCCACTGACGTGGGGAGGAAACGCGTCAGCTCATCGTCGGGATGATGAAGCTGGAGTCCTCGTGCTCCAGCGCGCTGTCGGGCCAGCGGGCGGTGACGGTCTTGGTCTTGGTCCAGAACTTCACGCCTTCCATGCCGTACTGGTTGGTGTCGCCAAAGCCCGAGCGCTTCCAGCCGCCGAAGGAGTGGTAGGCCACCGGCACCGGGATCGGCACGTTGATGCCCACCATGCCGACGTTGACGCGGGCGGCGAAGTCGCGGGCCGCGCGGCCGTTCTGGGTGAAGATGGCGACGCCGTTGCCGTACTGGTGCTTGGACGGCAGGCTCAGCGCCTCTTCGAAGTTGGCGGCGCGGACAATCTGCAGCACCGGGCCGAAGATCTCTTCCTGATAGGAGGACATGTCCGTCGTCACATGGTCGAACAGCGACGGGCCGATGAAGTAGCCCTTCTCATGCCCCTGCAGGCTGAAGTCGCGGCCGTCGACGACCAGTTCGGCGCCTTCCTCGACGCCCTTGCTGATCCAGCCGGCGACGCGGTCGCGGTGCTGGGCCGAGACGACCGGGCCGTAGTGGGCCTGATCATCGGTCGAGACGCCGACCCGCAGGGTCGGGATTTCAGCGACCAGACGCTCGCGCAGTTCATCGGCGGTCTTCTTGCCGACCGGCACGACGACCGGCAGAGCCATGCAGCGCTCGCCCGCCGAACCGTAGGCCGCGCCTGACAGGTCCTTGATGACCTGATCCAGATCGGCGTCGGGCATGACGATGCCGTGGTTCTTGGCGCCGCCCATGGCCTGGACGCGTTTCCCGTGCCGGGCGCCCGTTTGATAGACGTAGTGGGCGATGTCCGACGAGCCGACGAAGCTGACGGCGTGGATGTCGGGGTGGGCCAGGATGGCGTCTACCGCCGTCTTGTCGCCGTGGACGACGTTCAGCACGCCCTTGGGCGCGCCCGCCTCCATCATCAGTTCGCCCAGACGCACCGGCACGGACGGATCGCGCTCGGACGGCTTCAGGATGAAGGTGTTGCCGACGGCGATGGCGACGCCGAACATCCACATCGGGATCATGGCCGGGAAGTTGAACGGGGTGATGCCCGCCGCCACGCCCAGGGCCTGACGCGAGGAGTAGACGTCGATGCCCGGACCGGCGCCCAGCGTGTATTCGCCCTTCAGCGCGTGCGGGATGCCGCAGGCGAACTCGATCACTTCCAGACCACGCTGGATGTCGCCCTTGGAGTCGGCGATGACCTTGCCGTGCTCGCTGGACAGCATCTCGGCCAGTTCGTTCATGTTCGCCTCGACCAGGCGCTTGAACTCGAACATGACGCGGGCGCGGCGCTGCGGGTTGGTCGACGACCAGCCTTCGAAGGCGGCCTGCGCCGACTGGACCGCGCGGTCCATCTCGCTGACGGTCGCCAGCTGGACGCGGGCTTGAACCTCGCCGGTGTTGGGGTTGAAGACGTCGCCGAAGCGGCCGGACGCCCCTTCGAAAGCCGCACCGTCGATGAAGTGGCGAATGTCGCGCATTGGCGTCTCTCCCGCTGATTATGGTTCTTCGTGAGCCTGCCCTAGCAGAGCGGACCGGTCAGGCCCATTGCAATCTTGCAGGTGATGATGTGCATATCTGCATATGTTCGACTGGGATGATCTGAGGGTGTTTCTGGCCGCCGCCCGCGCCGGGTCTCTGGCCACGGCGGCGCAGCGGTTGGGCGTGGACGCGGCCACCGTCGGGCGGCGCGTCGCGCGGCTGGAGACGGCGCTGAAGTCGACTCTGCTGGTCCGCTCGGCCGCCGGGCTGCACCTGACGGCCACCGGCGCCCAACTGCTGGAGCGAGCGCTGGACGCCGAAAGCGCGATGGAGGCCGCCGGGCGCGTCACCCAGCCCGACCTGATTGCGGGCGCCGTGCGGATCAGCGCCTCGGAGGGCTTCGGCGGCGCGGTGTTGGCTCCCGCCCTGCCCGGCCTGCTGGCGGCGCATCCGGGACTGAACGTCGAACTGGCGGCCAGCTCCGGCTTCCTGTCGCCCAGCCGCCGCGAGGTGGACATGGCCATCACCCTCAGCCCCGCCGACAGCCCGCGCCTGATCGTCGAACCGCTGACCACCTATCAACTGGCGCTCTACGCCGCCCCCGAACACCTGGAACGGCACGGCGCCCCGCAGAGCATCGACGACCTGAACCGCTTCGACATGGTCGGCTATGTCGACGACCTGATCTATGCGCCCGAGCTGCGCTACCTGGAGGAGATCCGCCCCAACCTGCGGCCGCGACTGGCGTCCTCGTCCATCCGCGCCCAGCGGGACATGGTGGCGGCGGGCGGCGGCATCGGCGTCCTGCCCTGCTTCCTGGCCGAGGGACTGACGCGGATTCTGCCCGATCAGGTGCTGATCGAGCGCCGGTTCTGGCTCAGCACCCACCGCGAGGTTCACGGCGCCGCCCGGCTGAAAACAGTGCGGCGATGGATCAAGTCCCTGTGCCGCGATCAGACGCCCCGCTTGACGCCCCTGCCAGGCTTGTCACAGTGAATTTCAACCTTTCCGCGAGGTGACTATATTTTACATTTTACACTCGCCTAATGCGCCACTTCCACAGCTATGGTTCAGCCATTCCCCGGAGCGTGCAGAACTATGAAAATCGCGGTGTTGGACGACGATCCTGTCCAGTTGGAGTTCATCTCCGACGTGGTCGAGGACGCCGGTTATCGCGCCACTCTTTTTTCGCGAGGCCAGGCGCTGATCTCGGCGCTGCGCAAGGACACCTTCGACATGATCATTGTCGACTGGAACCTGCCGGATCGGTCGGGGCTGGAAATCCTGACCTGGGCGCGGAACAATCTGAAGCCCGCGCCGCCCATGCTGCTGGTCACCAGCCGCGCCGAGGACGAAGACGTGGTCGCGGGCCTGGACGCCGGGGCTGACGACTACCTGCCAAAACCTCTATCCAAGCCGGTGCTGGCCGCACGTATCAACGCCCTGATCCGCCGCGCCTACGCCCAGCCGGTCACGCCGGGCATAGAGACCTACGACGACATCGTCTTTCACGAGGCGGCAGGCAGCGTGGCGCGCAATGGCGAGACCATCGCCTTGACGGCCAAGGAATACGCCCTGGCCCTGCTGCTGTTCCGCAACCTGCATCGGGCGCTGTCGCGGACCTATATTCTGGAAACGGTCTGGGGCAATGAGCCCAATCTCAACAGCCGCTCGCTGGACATGCACGTCTCGCGGGTGCGCAACAAGCTGGAGCTGCGGCCAGAGCAAGGCTTCCGCCTCACACCCATTTACAGCTACGGTTACCGCCTTGAGCGCGTCGCGGGGGCCGATTCCGCCATCGACGCCTGAGGTCCGCGGATGAGGCGAGGCATGAAGTCCAACTGGTCCTGTGTTCTGGCGGCTGCGGTTCTGCTGTCGGCGGCCCCGGCGGCGGCGCAGTCGACCGCCCCTGCACGCCCGACCGAGACCCTCGACTATGTGGTTCGCCCCGGCGACACCCTGATCGACCTCGCGACCGCCTATATGAACCGGCCGCTGGATTACCGTCGGGTGCAGCGCGAGAACCGCGTCGTAAACCCGCGCCGCCTGTCGATCGGACGCACTCTGGCCTTGCCCGTGGATCTGCTGCGCGCCGATCCGGACGAGGCGCGCATCGCCGGCTTTCGCGGGGCCGTAACCTTGCATCAGGGCGGCGTCGCGGCCGCGCCCACAGCCGGTCAGATCGTTCGTGAGTCCGCCGTCCTGAGCACCGGCGCCAACGCCTTCGTCCGCCTGGCCTTGTCAGACGGCAGCCATGTGGTGGTGCCTTCCAACAGCCGCGTGCGCGTCAGCCGCCTGCGCCGCTACGCCATCAACGGCGCCGTCGATCACGCCCTGACGGTCGAGGCGGGCCGCGCGGAATCCAGGGTCACGCCGCGCACCCGCCCGGGCGGCTTCGCCATCCGCACCCCCGTCTCGGTTTCGGCCGTGCGAGGCACCGACTTCCGCGTCTCCTTCGACGAAGTCAGCGAACGGTCGGCCACCGAAGTGCTGGACGGCGCCGTCGCCGTGGCCTCTGGCGAGGACGAAGCGCTGGCCGCCGCCGATCAGGGCGTCAGCGCCGCCGCAGGCGCCGTTCGCCTGCTGCCTCTGTTGCCCGCGCCCGCCCTCGCCCGCCCCGACGCGCCTCAGACCCAGGCCCAGGTCGTGTTCGAGATCCAGCCCCTGGCGGGCGCCGAGCGCTATCGCGGCCGCGTCGCCCAGGACGCCGGCATGATCGAGGCCTTCGCCGAGGCCGACAGCGCGCCCGGCGGCCCGCTGGCGTTCGGAGACCTGGACGAAGGGGCCTATTTCCTGCGCCTGACCGCCCTGTCGCCCGAGGGGCTGGAGGGCAAGGCCACGACCTACAGCTTCATCCGCGCCCGCAACGGCGTCGGCGGACTGGCCTCGGCGATGGAGCGGCGCGACCGCAGGCGTTTCTATCGCTTCCGCTGGGAGGCCGAGGGCGTGGGCGAAGCCGCCTTCCGCTTCCAGTTGTGGCGCGAGGCTGAAGACGGCGGCGTCGACGGCCCGCTTCTGATCGACCAGCCCGGCCTGACCGACGAAGCCTTCACCCTCAGCGACCTGCCGCCGGGCGTCTACAGCTGGCGCGTGCAGAGCGCCCGTCACCGTTTCGGCCGCCTGCTGGAAGCCTGGTCCGAGCCGCAACAGCTGCGCATCGGGCGCTAGGGTGGCGCCCGCGCCTTCCGGGCTGAAAGGCGGCTGGAAACGCTGGTTCGGCGCTCGCCTCACCGGCCGCCGCGCCCTGGTCGAATGGGTCGTCGTTGCGGCTTCATCCGCCCTGCTGATCAGTTGGCTGGCGCTGACGCCGGTCGCCGACGGGCCCGACCACCTAGTCTATGACGCCCTGATGCGGGCCAAGGCCGGGCCGGCTGACGAGACCATCGTCATCATCGCCATCGACGACCGCAGTCTGGAGGCCCTGGGCCAATGGCCCTGGCCGCGCGACCTGCACGCCCGCCTGATCGACCGCCTGACCGAGGCGGGCGCCGGGCCGGTCGCCTACGATGTCCTGTTCACCGAGCCCTCGTCGCAGGATGAGCCGCTGGCCGTCGCCTTGACCCGCAACGGCAAGGTCCAGCTCCCGGTCGTCGTGGATGCGCCGGGCCTGAACGGCTCCGCCTTTCGCGAAGACGCCCCCGCCGCCCGACTGGCCACGGCCGCAGCGGGAATGGGTCACGTTAATCTGACGGTCGACAACGACGGCGTCGTGCGCCGCCTCCCCCTTTATCTCCAGTCGGGCGGTCAGAGTTGGCCGCATCTGATCCTGCCTCTGGCCGCCACGAGAACCGCCATCCCGCCCCCGCCCGCGCCACAGGCCGACGAGGCCCTCTATCCCGCCGCATCGGAGGCCGTGGTCTATCGCAGCCCGCCCGGCGCCTTCCGCACCCTGTCTTTCGTAGACGTTCTCAACGGCGAGACGCCCGCCGACTTTCTGAAGGACCGTCTGGTGCTGGTCGGGGCCACGGCGCCGGGACTGGGCGACCGCTACGCCACCCCGGCCACGCCGCACGGCGAGCTACGCCCCGGCGTCGAGGTGCAGGCCGCCCTGCTGCAAACCCTGCTGCAAGGCGGCGGCCCGCGCAGCCTTTCGCACGGGTGGGTGCTGGCCTTTTCCCTGCTGCCGCTCAGCCTGCTGGTCGGCGGCTTTCTGATCCTGCGTCCGGCGGCCAATATGGCGCTGGGCGTCGGCCTGATCATCCTGACCTTGCTCGCCACGGCGCTGGCCTTCCTGGCAGGCGGCCTGTGGTTCCTGCCCTCGGCGGCCGTGGCGGGTCTGGCTCTGGCCTATCCTCTGTGGAGCTGGCGTCGTCTCGCCGCCGCCTCGGCCTATATGCAAAGCGAGGTCGAAGCCTTCGAGCGCGACGGCGTGCGCCTGACGAGCCCGGCCCGAGGCGGTGACGTCGTGGCCCGTCAGGTCGACGCCCTGCGCGCCGCCGTGCGCCAGGTCCGCGACCTCGAACGCTTCATCTCCGACGCCCTGCGCAGCCTGCCCGACGCCACGGTGGTGGCCGACCCCTACGCCCGCATCATACTGTCCAACGACCGGGCCGAGGCCCTGTTCGGCGACCAGTTGCAGGGGGACGCCGACCTGCCCCTGCTGTTCCAGTCCCTGGGCGAGCCCGCCTGGCGCCGCTTCCTCGACCCGAACGGCGATCCCGGCGAGATCGCCACGCCCGACGGCCGTATCCTGAAGGCGGCGGCCTCGGTCCTGACCGACGCCGAGGGGCAGCCGGTCGGCCACATCGTGCGCTTCGCCGACATGACCCGTTTCCGCGCCGCCGAGCGCCAGCGCACCGAGGCGCTGCAACTGCTCAGCCACGACATGCGCGCGCCCCAGGTGTCGATCCTGACGCTGCTGGACGGCCCCGCGCCGCGTCTGGACGCAGCGGTCCAGAAACGCATCGCCGATTACGCGCGCCAGACCCTCGACCTGGCTGAAGGCTATGTGCAGCTGGCCCGCGCCGAGAGCCAGCCCTATCGCTCAGAGCTCATGGACCTGGGTCAGGTGGCGATGGACGCTGCCGACATCCTGTGGCCCCAGGCGTCGAAGAAGGGCGTCCGCATCCTGACGCCCGACGGCGAAGAAGAATTCCTGGTTCAGGGCGATCCCGCCCTGCTGCGTCGCCTGACCACCAATCTGCTGGACAACGCCCTGAAATACGGCCCCAGCGGCGGAACCATTCAGGTCAGCCTGAGCGGCGCCGAAGAAAACGGCCGCCCGGTCTGCGTCCTCAGCGTCAGCGATCAGGGGCCCGGTCTGTCCGAAGACGCCGCCCGGCGCCTGTTCCAGGCTTTCGGTCACGGCGGCGCTGACCACCGAGGCGCGGGCCTGGGCCTCGCCTTCGTCCGCACGGTCGCAGAGCGCCACGGGGGAACCATCCGTCACCAGGCCGGATCGCCAGGCGCGACCTTCATCCTCACCCTGCCCCGGGTGATGGACCCCCAGGCCAGTCCGGCCAGCTAATCAACTGCGCCCAGCTGGGACACCGCCGCATCCGCCAGCAGGCCCGGCGCCTCGTCGGCCTGACCTCGCCCCAGGACCGAAGTCGCCGACACGCGATAGGCCCCCGGCGCATCACCCGGCCCTGTCAGGATCAGGCTCAACGTATGGACCTGACGGCGGCGGCTCCAGAACTGCGGCAGGCGGGGCGCCTCGGTCCATTCGCCGTCTCGCGCATCGACATCGGTGAAGACGCCGGTCTTCTGAGGCCGCACGGCATAGGCCGTCTCGACCCGCCAGGCGGTCTTGTCGTCGACCTCGCGCCAGCCGCGCGCGGCCAGCGCCTGTCGTACCGCCGCAGCCGCCGCGCGGTCGGTCTCGGTCGAAGCTTCTCCCTCGAACAGGCGATAGGCGGTCACAGCATCGGGCACGGCGGCCGATCGTACGGTCTCGACACGCGGCGGCGAGGCGCATCCCGCCAGGAGCGCCGCACTGATCACAGGAAGAGCCAGACGAGATATCATGATTGCGATACCTGCCCCGCCCGGACGCTCAAGTCCACAACCCACCAACGGGCCGAGACGGAAAAGCCGCTATGCGCCGGAAGCGAGCGCCCCGGTGACGCCCAGCGTCCCGTCGGCGTTTTCGACAACGCCCAGTTCTTCGATCCGCGCCCCGCCTTCCTCGAGCGCCGCCAACCAGCCGAAGGCCTGGGCCGTCGTGACCCGCTCCAGTCGGAAGCCGAGCCGCCCGCCTTCGGACATGCCTAGCGTCGGCTGCACGCCCGCCGTCAAGGCCGTCGACGCGACGAGCGCCTGCAGGTCGACCGCCTCACTCGGTCGCGCGCCTCGTTGGGCCACAGCGGTCTGAACCTGCGCCATCTGCCGCTCAGCCGCGACCCGGGCGCGCGCCTGATCGGCCTTCCAGCCGTCCAGCGGACGCACCACGCCCAGCCAGGCGATGACGCCCAGCACCACAACGCCCATGACCGCCAGCATCCGCCGTTCGCGCAATGACCGCCCGTCCCACAAGGCGACGATGGATGAGAAGGGGGTCCTCATCGGGCGCCTCCGATCGTCAGCGTGCTGATCATCCGTCCGCCCTCCTCAGCCGAGGTTTCATCGACCACCGCCAAACCGGCCTCGGCCAGATCGGCGCGCACGGCGTCCAGATCATTAAAGGCCGCGTGGTTCATCGTGACCCGCAACCCTTCGCCGCCCAAGGTCGCATCATCCAGTTCGGCGCCCGGCACGCGCTCGACGGCGGCGAAAACGGCGGACATCGCGCGCGCAGTTCCGCGCGGCGGCGGCCCGGCGTCCAGACGGCGCAAGGCTTCGGCCGCCGCATCCTTGGTCGTCGCCAGTTCGGGATAGAGTTTCACCGCCCCGATCCTCGCCTCCGCTCCGGCGCCGTCCGCCGCCGCCCGATCACGCAAGCCTTCCGCCGCCATCAGGATCAGCGGCGAGATCAACAGGGCCGCCGCCAGACCCGCCGCAAGACGCCAGCCCTTCGCCGCCTGCCCACGCTCGCGCCGGTCATGGACCTGCAGCAGATCGACCGGCGCCGCCATCGCCCCCGCCGCCAGAGCCGCCTCCAGGGCCTCGCCTTCCACCCAGTCGAGCGCGCGCCCCGCCGCCATCGCCTCGACCAGATCAGGCTGCACCGTCACGGCCAAGGTCGGACCGCGCAAAGCCACGTCCGCGCCGATCTGCGCAGCGGTCCACGTCTCAGCCTCCAGCCGCGCGGGCAGGCACAGATTGTCCGGCACGACGGCGTCAGGCCGGATGTCGAAGGTCTCCATCCAGCGCAGCCAAGCCTGCAGCAGCTTGGACGACACCGCCGCCGTCAGGCGCAGGCCGCCGTCGGCAGGCGCCGCGCCCAGGGCGACGTCCAGCCCCTCGACCTCGCCCGCTGCCTGATCGCGCAGCGCCCAGCGCGCGGCGGCTCTGGCCTGGGCCATATTGCCCGGCGGCAGGTCCAGCCAACGCGTCATGACGTCGGCGCCGGGGGCCACGGCGATGGTGCGGATCGACGGCGGGGCGTCGGCCTGATGCGGGTCCAGCTCGCCGCGCCCGACGACGCGGCCCTCGCGATCAACCAGCAGGAAACGCGCGGGCAAGGTCGCGGTGGTCGGGATGAACAGGATGCGAGCGTGACTCATTCTTCGGGCGTCCAGCGGCGGATGACGGTGCGCGCCGCGCCATCGGGCGCGACGTGGATCAGGGCGGTGCGGACGGCGCGGGCGTCGCCGTGCTCGATCTCGACCCGCAGGTCGAAATAACGGGTGGCCAGGGTGATCTGGCCCTTGGCCTCTTCGTCGACGACCACGCCCGACAGGGCGGGCTGGGCCCAGAAGGCGTCGGGGCTGGACCACCCCGTCCCCGGGCGCGCGGCGATGGCGGACTTGGCCGCATTCAGCCCCACCACGCCCCGGCTGATCGCGACCAGCAGCACGGCGTCCTGCGGCTCCAGCGTATTCACATTCAGAGGCGACAGCCGGGCTTCCGGCAGGGCGCACAGATAGGGCCTCAACCGGCGATAAAGGGTGTCGCCCCCCCCCGCCACGGCGCGCAGTTCGCTGACCTCGGCCAGCATGACCCCGCCGGTGCGATAGGGCGTCGGGCGGCTGGCGTAGGTGGAATCTTCGGCCCCCTGCGCCGAGACCTCCGCGTCGCCGTCTATCCAGTCGGTCAGCGCCGCCGCGACCGTCGCCATCCGCCCGCGCGGCACGCCCAGCGCCTCGCCGAGCGCGATGAACTGCGCCGCCCCTTCAGGCCTCGCGATCAGATCCTCGCCCTGGCCCAGCACCAGGCTGTTCAGGTTGAAGCAGGACTGGCCGTCGCGGATCACCGCCCGCCCCTCGCCGTCTTCCAGCGGCAGGGTGAAGACACGGCCGTTCCAGTGCGGCTGAAGCGGCGTGCGCGCGGGATCGGCGCGAACCAGATCGGACAGGCGGCGACGCGCCAGCGCCTCCGCCCCCGCCGCATAGGCTTGCGCCTGGGCCTGGGTCTCGGCGTTGGTGGTGCGGCGCACCGAAAAGCGAACATCGTCCAGCAGCACCACGCACAGCGCCGCCATCACCGCTACCAGCAACAGGACGGTCAGCAGGGCCATGCCCCGGCGATCGCGCGCGCCCAGCTTCATGCGGCGGCGACCAGAAACAGCTGCTCGACCGGGCCGAAGCCGTCGAGCGTCAACGTCACCCGCACGGCGTCCGGCAGGGGCCGGTCGCTGCTGGCGGAAAAGGCGGGCGCCTCGGAGCCGTTCTGGATGAAGGCGACGCGGGCGTCCTTCACCCCGCGATACAGCACCTGCGGCGGCCCGGCCCGCGCCCCATCCAGATAGGGGGCCACCCGGCGCTCCAGCCGATCCTCGACCAGCCGGTACTCGATCCGTTGCAGGGAGGCGCGCGGCGCTCCGTCCGGGTTGCTCCAGCCGCTGCGGGCCAGCACCAGCAGGGGATCGCCCGGCAATTGCGGGCCCATGATCGCCTGAGGCGCCGGACGCCCCGTCGGCCCGCGCACCCGCCGCGCCGTCGCCTGCGCCAGATCGGCGCGCAGCAGCGCCCGCGTGCGTTGCAGCGCCGCCACGCGATCCGCGTTGGCCTTCACCGCAAATCGGTTATCGATCGACTGCCCCAGCACCAGCGCGCCCGCCCCCGCCAGCAGGGCGAAGATCAATAGGGCGATCAGGACCTCAACCAGCGTAAATCCAGCGCGCGACTTCATGCGCCCGCCGCCCGGAACAGCACGCGCTCGTCGGCCTGTTCCTCATCGGCGAAGACGCGCACGTCGATGCGGCCGACGCCCGGCATATCCGTCGCGCTGACCACCCGCACCCATCGCCACTCGCGCCCGCCCAGCGACGCCTGCCCTGAGATGCTGCCGCTGGGCAGGTCGCGCGCGATCATCGCCTCAGCGGCCACATTGTCGGCGACGATGCCGCCCAGCGTCCGTGTCTCGACCCGCGCCGCCGAGCGCGTGCTCTCGCCCGACAGGTTCAGCAACGCCATCGCCGCCAGGCCGAACACGGCCAGCGCCACCAGACACTCGATCAGGGTGAAGCCGCCCCTAATAGCCCTCCCCCTCGAGGGGGGAGGGTTGGGTGGGGGGGCAGGCAAGGCGATGGCCGTCGAGGCGCGGAGACGCCGCGCCTCCTGCGCCCTCTCCCGCAACGTCGCGCCCGCACCCCCATCCCCGGCCCTTCCCCAATCGAGGGGGAAGGGAGCAGACGCGCTATTCATGGATCGTCACCTCGCCCGCCCCATCGATGGCGACGGTGACGGCCTGGCCCTCACGCTCCAGCCGTACGCTGGCGGCGTCGGCGCCGCCGGTGGGGTCGAAGACGGCGCGGGCGGGCGCGCCGACGGCTGCCCCCTCGCCCCACGCCGTGGGCGCCAGCACGCCGGACAAAGGCGTCCACACGGCGCCGTCGAAGCTCTCGAAACCATAGCCCGCCGCATCGGCGCGCAGGGCGACCGGGCGGTTGGTCATCACCGCCTCCTCCCGCGCCACGGTCAGGCGCGCGGCGAACCGCTCGGCCTCGACGGCCAGCGTCGGGCGCGGGTCGGGCATGGACAGCACCACCGCCCCCGCCGCCACGCCGATGATGGCGATCACGACCATTAACTCGACAAGGGTAAACCCTTGTCGTGCGCTACCGCTCGCCGCGCGGCGGCTCGCTTCTTCAGCGCGTTTGGGCGTTTCCACGGCTACCGAACCGGCCGGGCGAGAGAGCGCCTCAACCCTGCCAGTTGCCGATATCGGCGTCATTTCCCTCGCCCCCTTCCTGGCCGTCGGCGCCGAAGGACCAGATGTCGAACTGGCCGCCATGGGCGCTGCGGCGGCGGTACTGATAGGGATTGCCCCACGGGTCTTCCGGCAGGCGGCGGACATAGCCGCCCTGGCGATAGCGTTCCGGCCGCGCCAGATCGGCGGGCGGCGCCGTCAGGGCCTTCAGCCCCTGCTGGTCCGTGGGGAAGGTCAGGTTGTCGAGACGATAGGTCTCCACCGCCTGCTCCAGCACAGAGATGTCGGCCCGCGCCTTGCCGACCATGGCCTTGTCCTGACTGGGCAGGACATTGATCGCCACCACCGTCGCCAACAGGCCGATGATGACGATGACGACCATCAGTTCGACCAGGGTGAAGCCCTGACGTTTCCGACGCTTGTCCTGAGTTTCTTCGCTACGCATGGTAGGTCTCCTCACCCCAGAGCCAGGGTGTTGATCTGAAGGATGGGGAGCAGGATCGACAGCACGATCACGGCGACGATGCCTCCCATGACCACGATGATCGCCGGCTCCAGCAGGCTGAGCATCACGGCGGTGAAGTTGGAGAATTCGCGCTCCAGATAGTCGGCCGCGCGCTCCAGCATGGGCTCCAGCCGGCCGCTGCTTTCGCCGGAGGCGGTCATGTAGACGAGGATGGGCGGGAAGACCTCGGCCCGGCGCATGGCGGCCGACAGGCCGCCGCCTTCGCGCACGGCCTCGGCCATCTGTTCGGTGGCGCGGCGCAGGGCGCGGTTGGAGACGGTGCGGGCGGTGATGGTCAGCCCCTCCAGCACCGGCAGGCCCGCCGCGATCATGGTCGACAGGGTGCGGGCCATGCGCGCCCCGTGCAGGTCGCGCGTCAGCCGTCCGACCAGCGGCAGCCTGAGCACCCAGGCGTCCAGCTTCAGCCGCACCGCCTCGCGCCGCCGCGCGATCAGCCCGCCGGCGACGACGGCCGCCAGCACCAACAGCATCAGCCAGCCCCAGTCGCGCATCAGGTCCGACAGGCCGATGACCAGCCGCGTCAGCAGCGGCAGGGTCTGGCCCATGCTGTCGAACTGATCGACCACCTTGGGCACGATATAGGTCATCATGGCGACGATGACGCCCAGCGCCACCACCGCCAGCACGCATGGATAGACCAGCGCCGTCAGCACCTTGCCGCGCACGACCTCGTCGCGCTCCAGCCCGTCGGCCAGGCGTTCGAGGATGGGCTGAAGCGCGCCCGACTGCTCGCCCGCCGCCGTCATGGCGCGATAGAGCGGCGGAAAGGCCGCGCCCTGCTGGGCCATGGCGTCGGACAGCCGCCGCCCCTCGATCACCCCGGCATGGACGCCTTCCAGCACGCGGCGGACGTTGGGCCGGTCCGCCTGAAGCATCAGGTTGCGCAGCGCCTCCTCCAGCGGAGAGACGGAGATCAGCGTCGCCAGTTGGCGGGTCGTCAGCGCCAGCGTTTTGGGCGACAGCCGCCCGGCCTTGCCGGGCTTCGACGCCGCCACCGCGCCCAAACGACCGGGCGACAGCTGCAACGGCGCCAGCTGACGCTTCGCCAGCGCCTTGCGCGCGGCGGCCTCGTCGGCGGCGGTCACGGAGCCGCTGACTGTCCGCCCGGCCGCGTCGGCGGCGATGTAGTCGAAGGCCGCCATCAGGCCGCGACCTCTTCGGCGGCGGTTTCCTGACGCGCGACGCGCAGGGCCTCCTCGACCGAGGTGACGCCTTCAAGAACCAGCGCCCGCGCCCGGTCAGCCAGCGTCCCGCCGCGCGCAAAGGCGGCGTCGAACACCGCGTCCTCGTCGGCGCCCGAGGCGATCAGACGACGCACCTTCTCGTCCACCGTCAGCGTTTCATAGAGGCCGATGCGGCCCACATAGCCGGTCGAGCCGCAGTCGGCGCAGCCGTGCGGCCGCCAGACTCGCACGCCTTCTTCGGCGCCGATCAGCCGCGCCGTCGCCTTGTCCGCCGTCTCCTCGATCCGGCAGTGCGGGCACAGGCGCCGCACCAGCCGTTGCGCCACCACAAGCCGCAGGGTCGAGGCCAGCAGGAAGGGCTCGACCCCCATGTCGCGCAGCCGCGTCACCGCCCCGGCCGCATCGTTGGTGTGGACCGTCGACAGCACCAGATGGCCGGTCAGCGACGCCTGAACGGCGATGGCCGCCGTCTCCGTGTCGCGGATTTCGCCGACCATGACCACGTCCGGGTCCTGGCGCAGGATGGCGCGCAGACCCGCGGCGAAGGTCATGCCGACCTTGGGGTTCACCTGCGTCTGGCCCACGCCCTCCATGGCGTATTCGACCGGGTCCTCGACCGTCAGGATGTTGCGCGAGCCGTCGTTGAGCAGCGACAGCCCGGCATAGAGGCTGGTCGTCTTGCCCGAGCCGGTCGGCCCGGTGACCAGGATGATGCCGTTCGGCTCGGCCAGCGCATGGCGGAAGGCCTCCAGCGCCGCCGGGTCCATGCCCAGCCGATCCAGCGTCAGCCCGGCCTGATCCTTGTCCAGGATGCGCAGCACTACCCGCTCGCCCGCCCGCGACGGCAGGGTCGAGACGCGCACGTCCAGCGACTTGCCGCCCAGCGTCAGGGGGATGCGCCCGTCCTGGGGCTTGCGCTTCTCGGCGATGTCGAGCCGCGCCATGACCTTGATGCGCGACACCAGCAAGGGCGCCACGCGCGGGTTCAGGCTCAGCGCTTCGCGCAGCACCCCGTCCACCCGCATCCGCACCAGCAGGCGCGTCTCATAGCTTTCCAGATGCACGTCCGAGGCGCCGATGCGGGCGGCCTCGGCGATGACGCCGTTGATCAGGCGGATGACCGGCGCGTCGTCCGTGGCGTCCAGCAGATCCGCCGCCGCCGGTATGTCGTCCACCAGACTGTCCAGCCCTACCGGCAGGGACAGGTCGTCGCCGTCGGCGGCCGTCAGTTGCTCGCCCGCATAGACTTCCGACAGCTTGCGGTCGAAGGCCGCGGCGCTGAACCGCGTCGCCTCCAGCGGACGGCCCAGCGCGCGGCGCGCCTCGACCAGAGCCAGAGGGTCGGCGCCTTCGCGCACCCCGACCGCCATCACCTCGCCCGCCGCCAGCAGCAGGACGCCGTGGATCTTGGCGAAGCCGTAGGGCAGTCGCGGATCGACGACAGTGATCACCGGGCGGCTCCCGAGACGGGCGGCAGCGGCTGCGCCGCGACAGGCGCCACGGGGGCGATGACCAACGGCTCGCCCGCCGCCGGAGCCGCAGGCGGCTGGGCCTGCATATAGTCGCGCAGCAGGGCGTCGAGGCTGGGCTCGCGATCGGGATGAACCCTTTGCTGCTCGCCGCGCATATAGCCCCAGCGGTCCGCCGCCAGCCCCTGTGCGTCCGCCGAGGTGCGCAATATGGTCGGGCGCAGGAAAACCATCAGATTGGTCCGTCCGCGCTCGCGGCTGGTCGAGCGGAACAGGACGCCGACGCCCGGAATATCGCCCAGGCCGGGAACCTTGCTCGTCTCCAGCCGATCGTTCTGATCCAGCAGGCCGCCCGCCACGGCGATGTCGCCGTCATCGACGACCAGCGTCGTCTCCAGCTCGCGCTTGTCCAGGATCAGGTCGTTGGCGCCGCTGGTCAGCAGGCCGTTAATGCTCGACACCTCCTGCCGCAGGGTCAGGGTGATGGAGCCGCCGGCGTTGATCTGGGGCCGCACCGTCAGGCGCACCCCGATGTCCTTGCGCTCGGTCGTGGTGAAGGGGTTGGAGTTGCCGTCCAGAATGGTCTGGCCGGTGGTGATCGGCACCTCCTGCCCGACCAGGAAGGTCGCCTCCTGATTGTCCAGCGTCATGATCGACGGGGTCTGCAGCAGGTTGGAGCCCGCGTCGGTCTTGGCCGCATTGATGATGAAGCCGAACAGGCCGTCGCCCCACTTGCCGCCCGCCCCGCCGACGAAGCCGTTGGCGCCCAGCAGGCTGTTCAGCGCCAGGTTCTGCAACCGCTCGCGCAGGGGATCGTCCTTGTCGAGCTGGCCCGCCGCCGCACCCCCCCCGAGGGGAACCAGCGGTGCCGCGCGGTCGGAATAGTTGGTCAGGCCGACGCCCTGCTCGCCCGCCATCAGCCATTGCACGCCCAGGTCGCGCACGGCCTTGTCGCTCAGTTCGACGACGATGGCCTCGATCAGCACCTGCTGGCGACGCACGTCCAACTGGCGGATCACCTCGGTCAGGGTGCGCTGCAGGTCCGCCGGGCCAGAGATGACCAGAGCGTTCGCGCCGGGGAAGCGGGCGATGGTGGCGCGCTGGCCGGTGGCGGTGACGGTGGTCGAGCCGATGGGGCCGGTCTCGCCCTCGGACGCCGTGGTCAGGCCGCCCTGCCCCATGCCGCTGGTGGGGTTAGTCGTCCCGGCGCGCGCGGTGCGAAGGCGCGGCGAAGAGGTCGCCGCCGCATCCGCCGGTTGACCGACGATCTGTTGCAGGACCGGCAGGAGCTGCTCGGCGTCAGCGTGCTCCAGGAAGACGACGTTGACGTCCTGGCTGGCCCGCGCCCGGCCGTCCAGATCGGCGATCAGGCCGCGCACCCGCGCCAGCGCCTGACCGTCCCCGCGCAGCACCAGCGCATTGGAGCTTTCGACCGGGGTGATCGTCACCAGACCCGGCCCGCCGGGACCGCCCGTCACCTGTTGCAGCACGCCCGCGATCTCGCGCGCCGAGGCGTTCTCCAGCGCCACGACCTCATAGGCGGAACGATCCACGTCGATGCGGCCGACCAGCGCCCGGATGCGCGCCAGGTTATCGGCGAAGTCGGCCACCACCACGCTGTTTGCGCCGGGATTGGCCAGCACCTGCCCCTGCGCCCCGACCAGCGGCCGGATCGTCTCGGCGGCTGAGGCGGCGTCGATGTGGCGAAGGGTGAAGACCTCGGTCGAAAAGCGCTCGGCGCCGACGGTGGCCGGCCCCTGCGCCGCGCCCTGGGCCGGACTGATGCGATAGGCGCCCGACGACGTCGGCGTCACCACCAGGCCGTTGGCCCGCAGCGTCGACAGGAAAACCTCGAACAGCTGGGTGCGCGTCAGGGGACGCGGGCTGGACACCGTCACCGTGCCCGTCACCGCCGGATCGACGATGAAGGTGCGCCCCGTCGTGCGCGCCACGTCCTGCACGAAGGCGCGGATGTCGGCGTTTTGTACGTTCAGCGTCTGACGCGTCTCCTGCGCCATCACCGGCGCGGCGGCCAGCGACTGGACCGCCAGAACAGCGGCCAGGACGCCGGTGAGCAGAGAGCGGCGGCGAGCCTTCATGGACGCGTCCTTACGGTGGTGGAGCGGACTTGGCCGTCGCGCTCGAACTGGATCTGGGCCGAGGGGGCGTCGGCCAGCTGCCCGCGCAGGGCGGCGATGGCCTGCGGGTTGTTCAGGGCCGTGCCGTTGACCGACAGGATGACGTCGCCTGAGCGCAGGCCTGCATTGCGCAGCTCGCCCCCGTCGCCCGAGGCGGAGACGGTCAGGCCGTTGACGCCGAGGCCTTTGATGCGCGGACGCAGGCCCGCCTGGGCGATCAGGCGCTGTGGATCGACCACCGCGCCCTCGGCCGAGGCCGGTTCGGGCGTCGACGCGGCCGGAGGCGCCGCCGCTACAGGCGCGGCGGGTGCAACGCCCGAGGCCATATCAGGAAAGTCGAGACGGAACGGCGCGCCGCCGCGCGACAGCATGACGTGATCGGGCGCCACCGAGGTCAGCGTGAGCCCCGGCTCGAGCTCCTCACCCGCGCCGACCGAAACCTGGCGGCCGTCCGCCAGGCCGATGATGGCCGAGCCGCCGCCCGCACCGTCCGCGCGCACGCCGAACAGGGTCAGACCGCCGCCGTCCGACGGCGTGGCCTCGGCCCCGCCCCCGCCGTTGCGGAAGAAGGCGTCGAAGCGCGACAGCACGCCCAGGTCGACGTCCGACAAGGGCCGCGCCTGCGGCGTTTCCGGGCTCGGCGCGGCAAACAGCCAGATCAGCCGCCCGCCCTGCACCAGAAGAAGAAGGATCAGCGCCGCCTCGACCACGCGCCGCAGGGGCGGACGGCGAAGGGACAGGCCGCCCTTGCCCAACGAAACGGCGCTCAATTTGCGAAGGCCAGCGAGCAAGGAAGACATCCCCAACGGCCTCTCGCGGCCGCCTCGCCTCCCTAGGCGGATGCTCCGTACCCGGCTCGCTCCGAACCATGACAGCGTCGAGAAGTTGTCACGACACATGAAGCGGGTTCGGATGAAATGATGCGCAACCGTCACCCGCCACGCCCCGCCTATAGAGAGGCAATAAAAAAGCCGGGAGACCGCTGAGGGCCTCCCGGCTCGACTGTCAGGCGCGATCCGCGCCTAGAAACGCGCGGTCAGGCTGACCGAGGCGCTCTGGCCCAGGTCGTACTGGTTGATGCGGATCCGGTTGCCCTTCTCCTGATACTCCTCGAACTCCGTGCCGAGCAGGTTGCGCAGCTCCAGGGCGAAGCCCAGGTCGCGGCCCTTCACGGTGAAGTCCTTGCGATAGACGAAGTCGAGGAAGGCGCCCGGCTCCTGCAGGTAATCCGGCTCGCGCGCCGTGCCGACGCCTGCGCCGCGTGCGGTGATCCGCTCCGAGACGTAGTTCAGGATGAAGGTCGCCTGCGAGCGGGCCGTGTCGTCTTCCCATCCCAGTTGCAGGTTGGCGACATGCTCGGACTGGCCTTGCAGACGGCTGCCGTCCTGGATGAAGAAGGCCGCCTGTTCGGGACGACCGCCGCCGCCCAGGGTGATGACGGTGTCGCCCTCGCCCACCGAGACGTCAGAGTCCGACCAGGTGTAGTTGGCCTGCACCAGCCAGCGCTTGTTGGAGATGAAGGACGGCTGGTCGGCGAACTCGAAGTATTTCTTCACCTCGGCCTCGACGCCCATGACCGTCGCTTCCGGCGCGTTCAGGAAGGTCTGCTGACGCTGGTTGCCGACGTCGACGATCACCGCCTCGACCGGCTTGTCCAGCTTCTTGTAGAAGACGCCCGCCGTGACGAACTGCTGGCGGCCGAAATACCATTCCCAGCGCGCGTCCAGGTTCAGGATTTCGGTATCGGTCAGATACGGGTTGCCGATGAAGACGCGGTCGCTTTCCGGGTCCGTATAGGCCTGTGGCGCCAGCTCGCGGAACTGCGGACGGCCGATGGTCTTGGACGCGCCGAAGCGCAGCTGCTGGTCCTCGGTGAAGTTCCACGTCGCCGTGAACGACGGCAGCCAGTACTGCTCCTCGATCTTCGTCGCCTCATAGGACGTCGTGCCGCCGAACAGGTCCCGCGGGGTCACGCTCTGTTGGCCGTCCTCGAAGCGGACGCCGAAGGTGGTGCGCACGGTCGGCACGAACTCGGCGTCGACCATGGCGTAGACGGCGTTGACCTTCATGTCGGCGTCGTAGGCGTTGGCGCCGTTCGAGCCGGCGATCTCCCGCAGCTGCAGGGTCCACGGATTGATGTTGAAGTCCGAGAACAGATAGTCGATCCGCGAGCGCCGCTGGCTGTCGGTCAGGCCGTTGACGGCCTCGAACTGCAGGTCGTGACGCTCGGCCGAGCGGGTGTTGTCCAGGGTCGAGGTGCCAACGCTGATGGTCGCCTCGCGGCCCGCCGCCATCGGCAGCTTGTAGGCCAGATCCACGCCGCCGGACCAGACTTCGTCGTCCAGTTCGCTGAACGAAATCTGATTGCCCTGGACGTTGTGGATGAAGCGGTCCTGAGCGTCCACGCCGTACTGGAAGCGCGATTCATAAGGGGCGTCGCGCGACGTTGTGGCGTAGGCCGCACGCCAGTCCAGCTTCCACGCGCCGTCGGCGCCGAAGTAGTGCTCGCCGGCCAGCTGGCTGGTGAACAGCTGGCGCACGAACCACTCGGTGTAGTCGTTGCGGATCACGCTGCCGCCGGCGTCAAAGTCCGGCCCGGCCGAGGTGCGCGCGCGCTTGGTCGTGGTGCGAACGTAGAGGTTGGTCCACTTCACCTCGTGATCGTCGGTCGTCAGCGACAGACCGCCCAGCAGGTTCAGGCGCACGTCGTTCTGGTTCGACTCGACGTCGAAGGTCGACACCGGCACCAGGTCATCGCCCTGGAACTGGCCCTCTTCCTGGATCGCCTGACGGGTGCGCCAGGAGTTGTCGTAGCCGGCGACGGCGATGACGCCCAGGTCGCCGATCTCGGTCGGCGTGCGGAAGCCGCCCGCCAGTTCCAGGCTGCCGTCGACGGGCGTCTGCTGACGCTGCATCAGGCGCAGCGGCGCATTGACCAGCGAGCGGCCCATCGCCTGCACTTCAGAGGCCGAGAAGTTGGCCAGGTTGATCTGCTTGCCCGTGCGGAAAGCCATGTCGATGGCGCCGGGGACCTTGCGGGTGTCATCGTCGAAGCCGGTCCAGTCGGAATCCGAGCCGTAGTAGACGAGGTTGTCGCGCGCGGTGGTCTCAGTGTTGCCGCCGACGCCGACCTTGAAGGTCAGGAAGGGCTCGGCCGGGGCGTCCACGGTGCGCAGGTCGATGACCCCGCCGCCGAACTCGCCGGGATAGTTGGGGGAATAGGACTTCTGAACCGTCACACCCGCCAGGATGCTGGAGGGGAACAGGTCCAGCGGCACAACGCGCTGCAGCGGCTCGGGGCTGGGCAGCGGCGAACCGTTCAGCAGGGCCGAGGAATAGCGCTCTCCGAGGCCGCGGACATAGACGAAGCGGCCATCGACGATCGACAGGCCGGTCACGCGGGTCAGGGCGGCCGCGGCGGTGGAATCGCCGGTGCGTTGCAGGTCCTCGGAGGTCAGGAAAGCAGCCACTTCGGCGCTCTGGCGATTCTCCTGCGGGATGTTGCGGCCCAGGACGACGATGTCGCCCAACTGGGTGGCCGGGGTTTGCGACACCTGATCCGGGCTCTCCGGATCGGCGGGCAGTTCAGCGCTCAACGCCACGGCGGCGGCGGGGGCGGCCGTCTGTGCGACAGCCTGGGCGAGCGCGAGGCTGGGCGCGCCGAATACGGCGACGAGGGCGCTGCTGGCCATCAGCACCCCGTTACGGGTCAGGGTCTTGTTCTTCATGTTCGGCTGCCTTGCGAAGGTCGAGATAGGCTGGACGCTCAATGGGTCGGCGGCGGCCCTTTCGGACCGCCGCCTCGCCAGAGGGTTCATCAGCACTTCAGATTGGCCGTCAGGCCGCAGGTCCAGCCCTGCCACCAGGTGTCCGAGGCGTTCTTCACGGCGCCGATGTAGTCGGTGTCGGTGAAGGCGGCGTGGACGCTCGAGGCCTTGACCGGGGTCACGGCGGTCTCGTTGGCGCCGTTGATGAAGGTCAGGGTCTGGTTGGTGATGGTGACGCCCGAGGTCGGGGCGGCCAGGGTCGAGGTTCCCTTGACCGTGTTGTTCGAACCGGCCGTGAAGACCGGCCCCGAACGGGCGGCGCCGCTGGCGCGGTAGGAGACGCCGCAGGACATGAAGACCGAGTTGAACACCGGGTTCACGCTGGCGGTGTCGGCGTCGGCGATGTCCAGGCACCCGGCCAGCGAGCCTGAGACGCTGGTGAAGACCGAGTTGACCACGGTCGCCTTCGTGCCCGTGTCGAAGTGGGCCACCGTGTGGGCGTCGGTCGGCGAGTTGCGGCCCGCCAGCGTCCAGTTGGCGATCTTCGGCTGCGAGTTGTAGCGCTGGGCCAGCGGCGTCGAGGCCGGGGCGGCCGAGAACTCGAACCCGGCCGAGCGGCTGGTCGCGTTCGGAGCGCGCTGGGTCACGATGCCGAACTGGGCGCCGCCGCGCCAGCCGGTGTCGGTGTCGAAGGCGTCGTCATCCGCGCCGTTGATGACAATGCGCTTCAGGTTGACGTTGCCGCCGAAGATTTCGATGCCGTCGTCCGACGAGTTGTAGGACTGGACGTATTCGATGGTGGTGCCCGCGCCGACGCCGGCCAGGGTCAGGGCTTGCAGTTCGTTGCCGGTCGAGATTTCAAAGCCCGAATAGCGGATCTGGACGTAACGCAGACGGCCCGAGTTGTCGTTGGCGTTGCCGCCGCCGTAGAAGGCGTTGGTGCCCTCGACCTGGCCGGTGCAGGTGACCGGGGCGGTCAGCTGGCAGTTGGCCTGGGGCGCGCGGCCGGCGATGACGATGCCGCCCCACTGACCTTGCGAGGTCTCGGTCGTCGTGCCTTCGACGTTCTGACGGCTGGTGAAGATGATCGGCTGGGAAGCCGTGCCTTCGGCGTAGATCTGCGAGCCGCGGTTCACCAGCAGATAGTCGCCGCCGCCCGATGCGAAGATGGTCACGCCCGGCTCAACCGTCAGAATGCCTTGTGTGCCGGCGTTGGCGGAGGCGTCGACGCCGCCGTCGGTGCCCACGGCCGTGCGGCCCGAGATCGAGTAGATGGTGCCGGCGCGCAGCGGCACGGTCAGCGAGCCGTTGATCTGCTGGGGCAGCTGGCAGTTGCGAAGGGTGCCGTTGGCGATGGTGCCGACGTTGGCGAAGCCGGTCGGGCAATCCGCCGCCGCCTGGCCCGTGCCCGGCGTGCCCGGCCCGCCGGGGTTGCCGCCGCCGCCATTGCCGAAATCGCCTTCGCCGGGCGAGGCTACCTCGGCGGAGCCGCCGCAGGCCGCCAGGGCCAGGGTGCTGGCCGCCGCCACGAGCAGGGTCTTGAAGCTGCTGTTCATCATCGTTCCACCGATTGGGTCAAATAGCTGCGGCGGGAGACGGTCTTTGCCGACGATGACGTCGACGCCCCTCCTGCCTGGCGGCGAGGGATAGCGAAAAGCGGGGCGGAAGCTTGCGCGAGGCGGTGACGGATCAGCCTCGGTTTCGTGCCGTTTCAACTGAGAAACCGTGACGAAAATTCCGATATCGGAACAGAAATCAGAGCCGCCTGTCGGCCGATAGGCCCATGGCCCTTGTATTGCCCGGCCATCCGCCGCAAACCGGCGAGCTTTATGACCTCCCCCAGACAGGAGCCACCGATGGGCGGCCCAGACGCGCAACCGCGCCCCACCTCAAGCCTTGGCGCAGAGCCCGGCGCCACGAGCCTGGCGCGCAACCTCAGCTGGCCGCATCTGGTGGCGATGGGCGTGGGCGCCATCGTCGGCACCGGCATCCTGACCCTGATCGGCATCGGCGCGGACAAGGCGGGCCCCGCCGTCCTGCTGTCGTTCCTGATCGCCGGCTTCGTCTGCGCCTGCGCCGCCATGTGCTACGCCGAGATGGCCAGCACGGTGACGGCTTCGGGCAGCGCCTATACCTATTCGCGGGTGGTGCTGGGCCAGATGGCGGGGTGGGTCATCGGCTGGAGCCTGATCCTGGAATACAGCCTGGTGGTCAGCGCCGTGGCCGTCAGTTGGTCGGGCTATGCGGCGCCCCTGCTGCGTGACTGGCTGGGCCTGCCCATAGCTCTGATGCAGGGGCCGCACGCGGGCGGAATCGCCAACATCCCCGCCCTGTTCATCATCATCGCCGTCGGCGCCCTTTTGCTGACGGGCGCCAAGAAAAGCGCCACGCTCAACCTGATCCTGGTGGCGGTGAAGCTGTCGGCCCTGGCCCTGTTCGTCTGGTTCGCCCTGCCCCACTTCAACGCCGCCAACCTGGAGCCCTTCAGCCCCTATGGCTTCGCCCGTCACATGGGCCCGGACGGCGTCGAGCGCGGCGTGATGGCGGCCGCGGCCATCATCTTCTCGGCCTTCTACGGCTTCGACGCCATCGCCACGGCGGCCGAGGAGACGCGCAATCCCAAGCGCGACCTGGCCATCGGCATCGTCGGCTCTATGCTGGTCTGCGCGGCGATCTACACCATCATCGCCACGGTCGCCCTCGGCGCGACGCCCTTCACCCGCTTCGCCAACAGCCCCGAGCCGCTGGCCCTGATCCTGCGCGAGATCAGCCAGCCCGGCGCCGCTCATTTTCTGGCGGTCACGGCGGTCCTGACCCTGCCCACGGTGATCCTGGCCTTCTTCTACGGTCAGAGCCGCATCTTCTTCGTCATGGCGCGCGACGGCCTGCTGCCGCGCGGTCTGGCCCGCGTGTCCAAGGGCGGCGCCCCGGTGCGCATCACCGTGTTCACCGCCTGCGTGGTGGGGACCATCGCCCTGTTCTTCCCGCTGGACGAAATCGTCGCCCTGGCCAACGCCGGCACTCTGGTGGCGTTCAGCGCCGTGGCCCTTTGCATGTTGATCCTGCGTCGTCGCGCGCCGGACATGGCGCGCGGCTTCCGCACGCCGCTGGGCTGGATCGTCGGCCCCATCGCCATCGCCGGCTGCCTGTATCTGTTGGCCAGCCTGCCGCAGAATACGCAGATCTGGTTCGTGATCTGGAACGTAGTCGGCCTGGGCGTTTACTTCATCTACGGGCGCAAGCGGGTAGCGAAAGCAGCCCAGGGCGACGACACGGAAAGCTGAACCGACAGCTTGCAACGAACAAAAAGGCCGCCCGAGCGAATCGGGCGGCCTTTTCATTTGCATCTGTGCGCAAGCTCAGTCGTCGGCGCCCGTCACGGCCGGTCCGTAAAACAGAGCGTTGAACAGCAGCCGCGAGGACGCTCGCGCCTGCGCTCGGTTCACCACGTCGGGACCCAGAACGATCACGCGGCCCTGGCCGTGCTCCAGGTCCAGCACCGCATCGGCGCCCGACAGTTTGTCCGCCCCGATCGCCCAGCCGCTGGAGACCTCGACCTGTTGCGGATAGCGCACCATCGACGCCCCTTCGCCCGCAGGACGGAAGCCCGCATTTCGGTTGAAGAAGACGTTCATCCGAGACGGCGCCCCAAAGGTGAGCGGACGGCTGTTGTCGACCTCGGTCTGCATCACCGCGCCGGGAATGAAGAAGTCGGTCGAGGCCACGGGCTTGCCGTCCGGTCCCGTCAGCACGTCCTGCACCGGCGCGCCCATGGCGGCGGCCAGTCGGTGGGCCGAGCCGATGGTGACGACGCTGCCGCCCGCCCGCGCGAAGGCGTCGATCTGAGGCACCGTCTTTTCGGCCGTGATGTGGCCCAGCCAACTGCGATAGTCTGCGGGAATGCTGTCCGGCGTCGGCTGTTCGCGCTGGGCGGCGGCGGAGAGGTCGGTCGGGATCATGTCCGAGGCGAAGACCAGAACATCGAAGTCCTTGTTCAGGTCGCCCGCATCGAGGCGCTGGGGATAGATGACCTCGAACGGATATTCGAACTGCTCCAGCATCCACTGGGTCCAGCCCGAGGCCATGGAACCGCCGTAGCGGTCGACCAGCCCGACCCTCACCGGCTTCAGTGCGATGCGCTCTCCGCCCGGCGCGCGGGCGACGGCGTGGGCGCTCAGTCCCAGCTCGCGCACCGCCGCCTCGACGATCGGGCGAGCCTTGTCATCGGCCGGAATCCACAGGGCGCCGGGCGCCAGGGTCTGGCGACCCGCGCGGGTCTCGCCTTCCTGCCAGAAAACCGGCACGCCCGCCGCCAGAAGGCGGTTGGTCAGGACGTAGCCATTGATCGGCGCGTGATCGATCAACCAGCCTGCGCGGCCATTGCCCTCGATCTTGCCCGGCGGCGGGGCCATGACGTCGGCGACGCGCTCGGTCGGCGCCTCGAAGCCGTCCAGGATGCGGTCGAACTGCACGCCCATCTGCATGGCCAGGGTGTAGCCGGTCGCGTCATAGGGCAGCTTCGGCGGGCCGCCCGGATACTGCAGGTCGTGCGGGTGATCCTGCGGCTCGAACATGTCCAGCACGTGCGGGCGGTAGGCCTGGCCCGTCTTCACCACATAGGACCCGGCCGGATAGGTCTTAGACCCGATGGTGAAGGCGCGCGTCGCCCGCTCCACGTCCACGCCGGTCTTGATCAGGCTGTTCAGGAAGGCGACGGCCGTGGGCAGGTCGGCCTGGTCCGCCGGGATGACATAGCCGCGCGGATCACGCCGGGCCGGGTCGCGCAACACGCTCTCATACAGCGCCGTATCCACCCGGCGAGCGTTCTCGCCGGCCGCTGCGTTCAGGGCGTCGATCGCCGAGGGCGTGATCCGCCAGGTGTCGGTATTGCCTTTGTCGATGGCGTTCTGGCCCATGCGCCAGATGTTGAACAGCACCCTGTCCTTGTTGCGCGAGGCGTAGTTCAGCACCGCCCGGTTGATCGATTGCGAGTATTCAATCGACTGGGCGAAACGCCAGGTTTGGGGCGCAACCGGCAGGGGCAGGTCGTTGCGCGGCAGTTGGTTGTCCGGGATCAGGCTGATCTGGCTGGGCGTCGGATGGCCGGTGATCTCGGTCAGCAGGCCCACGGCGTTGTGGAAATAGGTGACGGAGCGCTCCATCCCGTTGTTCCACGTCGAATAGTTCGCCCCGCTGCGCATGGTCGAGCCGGGCTTGCCCTCCTCGATCAGGCGGCTGTGCATGGCGGCCCCGACCTCGGACAGGGTGCTCATGACCAGCGGGTCGTAGTTGTAGTTGAACGGGTCTCGGAACGGCGGCATGAACACCACGGTCCCCGCCGGCGCCGTCTGGTGATGGTTATAGATGATCTGCGGGAACCACTCGCGGAAGAACTGCCGGTTGACGTTGGTCGTCTCGGTCATCGCCGACAAATAGTAGTCGCGGTTGTTATCGTGACCGACGTACTTCTGATACAGACGAGGAATAGAGGCGTACTCGCGCTTCAGCGGGTCCTCGTTGCGCATATACCAGGTCGAGACCAGCTCCCATCCGTCCGGGTTCAGCGGCGCGAACAGGATGACCACGTCGTCCAGGATGCGCCTGGCCTCGGCGTCCTCGGCCGTCAGCCATTCATAGAGGGCCGCGATCAGGGCTTGGGGCGGCACGGTTTCTGTGGAGTGCAGACCCCCGTCGATCCAGACCACGGCCTTGCCCTCGGCGGCCAGGGCGCGAGCCTCGGCTTCGCTGACGCCCTCGGCCTTCGCCAGGCGGCGCGCGATCTCCTGATAGCGGTCGATGTTCGCCAGGTTCTGCGGCGAGGAAACGACCGACAGATATTGCGTCCGCCCCTCGGACGATTTGCCGATCTCCAGCAGCTTCATCCGGTCCGACTGCCCGGCCAGTGTCTGCAGATAGCGTTCGAACTGGCTGTAGGTGATCAGGCGATAGTCGGCGCCGACCTCGTGGCCAAAGGCCTCCAGCGGCGTGGTCAGGCCCCGCGCGGGCGCCGCCTGCGAGACGACCCCCGCGGGCGCGGAAGCGGCGTCGAGCGCCAGGGCGCTGACGGAAGACAGGGCCAGAATGGCCAGGCTGGCCGCGATCACGGCGGGCGGACGGGTCATGGAATCTCCTGATGCGTTCACTCTCAGCCTTCTGCGAGGCTTGGCGACAGCTTGGCGTCTTCGCGACCCGGACGCAATTTACCCTCAGCCTGAAAAAGCCGGCGACGGCGATTACCCACAGCCGAGCCACGGCGGAGGCGAACAGAAAGGGCGACCGGATCGCTCCGGCCGCCCTTTCGGCATTTCAGCAGTGAAGTCTGAAATCAGGCCTCGTCGTCGCCCTCGATGGCGAAGACTGGACCGGAGTCCAGGCCCTTGGCCGCGACGTCGCGATCGACGAACTCGATCACCGCCATGGCGGCGTTGTCGCCGTGACGGAAGCCCGCCTTCATGATGCGGATGTAGCCGCCGTTACGCTCGGCGTAACGAGGAGCCAGGGTCTCGAACAGCTTGCCGACTTGCGGCACGTCGCGAACGGCGCTGATGGCCTGACGACGAGCGTGCAGGTCGCCCTTCTTGGCCAGGGTGACCAGCTTCTCGACGAAGGGACGCAGTTCCTTCGCCTTGGGCAGAGTCGTCGTGATCTGCTCGTGCTTGATCAACGAGGCGGCCATGTTGGCGAACATGGCCTGGCGGTGGCTGGCCGTGCGGCCGAGCTTGCGATAGGCGGCGCCGTGGCGCATCGGGGTCTCTCCTACTCGACCCTGGTTTCTCGTCCCTACTTTTCGGACGAGACCTGGGGCCTCTCATTCTAACCGCCCCAACCGATCCACGCGGGACCTGGGCGGAGGGTTAATGATCAGATCTGGTCGTCGAACTTCTTGGCCAGATCTTCGATGTTTTCCGGCGGCCAATTCGGCACATCCATGCCGAGGCTCAGGCTCATGGACGCCAGAACTTCCTTGATCTCGTTCAGCGACTTGCGGCCGAAGTTCGGGGTGCGAAGCATTTCGCCCTCGGTCTTCTGGATCAGGTCGCCGATGTAGACGATGTTGTCGTTCTTCAGGCAGTTGGCCGAACGGACCGACAGCTCCAGCTCGTCCACCTTCTTCAGCAGGGCCGGGTTGAAGGGCAGTTCGGGCTTGCCGTCCGACTGCTCGACAGCCTTGGTCGGCTCATCGAAGGTGATGAAGATCTGCAGCTGGTCTTGCAGGATGCGCGCGGCGTAGGCCACGGCGTCAACCGGCGAGACGGCGCCGTTGGTTTCAACTTCCAGGATCAGCTTGTCGTAGTCCAGCGACTGGCCCTGACGGGTCGGCTCGACGCGATAGGCGACGCGCTTCACCGGCGAATACAGGGCGTCGACGGCGATCAGGCCGATCGGAGCGTCTTCCGGGCGGTTCAGTTCGGCGGCGACGTAGCCCTTGCCGTTCTGGACCGTCAGTTCCATGCGGACCGAGGCGCCGTCATCCAGGGTGCAGATCACGTGATCCGGGTTCAGCACCTCGATGTCGGCCGGCAGCTCGATCTGAGCCGCGGTCACCGGGCCGGGGCCCGTGGCGCGCAGCGTCATCCGCTTCGGACCCTCAGCGTGCATGCGCAGGGCCAGTTGCTTGATGTTCAGAACGATGTCGACGACATCCTCGCGAACGCCTTCCAGCGACGAGAACTCGTGAACAACGCCGTCGATCTGAATGGCCGTGACCGCCGCGCCTTGAAGTGAAGACAGCAGAACGCGACGAAGCGCGTTGCCGAGGGTCACACCGAAACCGCGCTCGAGAGGTTCGGCGATCAGACGCGCCTTGTGCTGCGGGTCAGACCCGCCCTCGACTTGCGGTTTCTCGGGACGGATCAGCTCTTGCCAGTTTCTTTCGATCATAAAGTCCCTCGAACGGGTTTCGACGGCTCCGTGTCCTCACGTTCAGAACAACAGGAGCCGCCGGGAGAAGGGGTAGGCGGCGTGAACCTTAGACGCGACGGCGCTTCGGCGGACGGCAGCCGTTGTGCGGCATCGGCGTCACGTCGCGGATCGTCGTGATCGTCATGCCGACGGCCTGCAGGGCGCGCAGGGCCGACTCACGGCCCGAACCCGGACCCGAGACGTTCACTTCCAGCGTCTTGACGCCGTGCTCGGCGGCCTTCTTGCCGGCGTCTTCCGCAGCCATCTGAGCGGCGTACGGCGTCGACTTGCGCGAGCCCTTGAAGCCCATGTGGCCGGCCGACGACCAGGAAATCGCGTTCCCTTGAGCGTCGGTGATGGTCACCATGGTGTTGTTGAACGAAGCGTTCACGTGGGCGACGCCCGAGGTGATGTTCTTGCGTTCGCGGCGCTTAACGCGACCCGGTTCCTTAGCCATCCGTCAGGCCTCTCTCTTACTTCTTCTTGCCGGCGATCGGCTTGGCCGGACCCTTGCGGGTGCGAGCGTTGGTGTGAGTGCGCTGGCCGCGGACCGGCAGGCCCTTGCGGTGACGCAGGCCGCGGTAGCAGGCCAGATCCATCAGACGCTTGATGTTCATCGACGTCTCGCGGCGCAGGTCGCCTTCGACGGTGAAGTCGCGATCGATGGTTTCGCGGATCTGCAGGATCTCCGCGTCGGTCAGCTGGTTCACGCGGCGAGCCGGCTCGATGCCGATCTTGGCCGTGATCTCCTTGGCGTTGTGCGCGCCAATGCCGTGGATGTACTGAAGCGCGATTTCAACGCGCTTGTTGGTCGGAATGTTGACGCCTGCGATACGGGCCACGAAATTCTCCAAGTACGCGTTAATCAGACGCAGAAACCGCTCCGGTCAACAGACCAGGAGCGTGTACGCCCTTCGCGGAAGGCCGCCCTTATACAGGGGATTCCCGATGCGTCAACGGGCAAGCGCCGTGAGCAGGATGGTTCAGGGCCATTCGACCCCCACCCGGACCTCTCGACCATCAATCGGCGCTCCGTTCTGCGTCGGAGGACGAAAGCGGAAATATCGAGAGGCCGCAAGGGCCGCCTGGCCGAATCCCATCCCCGGCGGCGTTTCGTCCACCAGGCGGCAGTCGCTCAAAGTGGTGTCCAGACGAACCCGGCAGGCCAGCGTCGCCCGCCCTCCCCGGCGCTGGCGGAAGGCTTCGCGCGGGTGCAGGCCCCGCAGTTCGCCCACCGTCGGGCCGCGAATGATGCGCGGCGGGCCATCGCCGACGCCGGGTCCCACGCCGGACCCGCTTCCGCCGCCGCTGCCCGTGCCTTGCCCGCCCTGGCCCTGACCCGGCGCAGGACCGGGCTCGGGCGCCGCGCCGACGACCAGCGGCTGTTCGGGAGCGGGACGCGGGGGCGCGACGACTTCGGGCGGAGGCGGCGCCGGACGCGGTCGCGGGGGACGCACGCTTGAGGCGGCGGCGGGCGCTCCGCCCCCTTGCGTCACGGCCGGTTCTGCAGGCGGAGGCGGCTCAGGGCGCTCAAAGGGCATCAGGTCGACAATGATCAGCGGCGGCGGGGCGTCCAAGGTCGTCTCGGGCCGCCCTACGCCCAAAAGGACAAAGGCGCCGAGGTGCAGCAGAGCTGCCAGCCCCGCCGCGCCCCAGCGCCATTGTTTCATTCGTTCCGGTCGCAACCGTCTCTCCCGCACAGGCTTCCGAACGCTAACGCTTCAGAAGTCGAGGAGATCAGATCGCGCGCCCGATCAGGCGTCCAGCGCCGCGTCGATGGCGGCGGCCACGGCGGCGATGTCGCCCATCCCGTCCACCTCGGTCAGCTTGCCCTGGCCTTCATAGTAGGGAAGCAGCGGCGCGGTCTGACGGTTGTAGACGGCCAGCCGGTCCTTGAAGGTCTCGGGATTGTCGTCGGCCCGGCCCTGTTCGGCGAACCGCTTGCCGATCCGGTCGGTCAGGGCGGCGTCGTCCACCTTCAAGCGGATGACGCTGTCGATCTGGGCGCCGCGCTTGGCCAGCATGGCGTCCAGGGCCTCGGCCTGAGCCACCGTGCGGGGGAAGCCGTCGAAGATGGCCCCGCCGGCGGCCTCAGCCTCCGGCAGACGGGCTTCGATCAGAGCGATGACGATCTCGTCGGTGACGAGGTCGCCGCGCGCCAGCACGTCCTTAACCTTCAGCCCCAGTTCGGAGCCGGAAGCGATCGCCGCGCGCAGCATGTCGCCGGTCGAGAGCTGGACCATGCCCCGCCCCTCGACCAGCCGCTTGGCCTGGGTGCCCTTGCCGGCCGCAGGCGGCCCGAACAGGATCAGGTTCATTATGTCTTCGGGCCCCCTACCCGATCAGCGACGGGCAGGAGCGGAACCGCCCCGACCACGACCGCGCAACTTGGCCTTCTTGATCAGGCCCTCGTACTGGTGAGCCAGCAGGTGCGACTGGATCTGGGCGACAGTGTCCATCGTCACCGAGACCACGATCAAGATAGACGTTCCGCCAAAATACACGGCGTTGCCCAGGCTGCTGATCATGAACTCCGGCAGCAGGCAGACGGCGGTGATATAGCCGGCGCCGATCACCGTCAGGCGGGTCAGCACATAGTCCAGATACTCAGCCGTGCGCTTGCCCGGACGGATCCCCGGCAGGAAGCCGCCGTATTTGCGCAGGTTCTCGGCCGTGTCCTCGGGGTTGAACGTGATTGAGGTGTAGAAGAAGCAGAAGAAGATGATCAGGGCGGCGTACAGCACCATGAAGACGGGCTTGCCGTGCGTCAGCTGCGCCGTCACCAGCGGCAGCCAGCTCATCCACTCAGGCAAGTTCGCGTTCGCCGTGAACTGAGCCACCGTCGTCGGCAGCATCAGCAGCGACGAGGCGAAGATGGCCGGGATCACGCCTGCGGTGTTGACCTTCAGCGGCAGGAAGCTGCGCTCGCCGCCGGTCATGCGGTTGCCTTCCTGGCGCTTCGGATACTGGATCAGAAGGCGGCGCTGGGCGCGTTCCATGAAGACGATGAAGACGATGACCGCCACCGCCATGATGGCGATGAAGAACAGGGTGAAGGCCGACATCTGGCCCTGCTGGGCCAGGCCCAGCATGCGCGCCACCGTCGACGGCAGAACCGCCACGATGCCGGCGAAGATGATCAGGGAGATGCCGTTGCCGACGCCGCGCGCCGTCACCTGCTCGCCCAGCCACATCAGGAACATGGTGCCGCCGGTCAGGACCGTGACCGTCGAGATGATGAAGAACAGGCCGGGCTGGTCGATCAGGCCGGGCTGGGCGTTCAGGCCCACCGCGATGCCGAAAGACTGGGCAAGGGCCAGGAACACCGTCAGATAGCGGGTGTACTGGTTCAACTGCTTGCGGCCCGACTCGCCGCCTTCCTTCTTCAGCTTCTCCCACGGCGGATACACCGCGCCCATCAGCTGGACGATGATCGACGCCGAGATGTAGGGCATCACGTTCAGCGCGAACACGGCCATGCGCTCGACGGCGCCGCCCGAGAACATGTTGAACATATCCAGGATGCCGCGCTGGCCATCCGGATTCTGGAAGAAGGCCAGGAAGGCCTCGCCATTGATCCCAGGGATCGGAACATAGGTGCCGATCCGATAGACCAGCAGCGCGCCCAGCGTGAACAGCAGGCGCTTGTGCAGCTCGGTCGCTTTCGCGAACGAGCCGATGTTCATATTGGCAGCAAGTTGTTCAGCGGCCGAAGCCATCAGGCGCTCCCCACACGGTCACCATAGTCATGCCCGTGCTCAGATAGGCGGAAAGCGGCGCTCTTGCGAGGGCCGCTTTCGGAAAATCGTCATCCCTGTCCGGACGTTCCCGGCGGAGGCGCAGCGAACCGCGCCCCCGACGGATGACGATATCGGATTTTAGGCCTTGGCCGCAGCGCGCTTGGCGCGAGCCGAGACCTTGTTGGCGTCGCCCAGCGGAGCCTTCGGCGCCGGGGCCTTGCCGCGAGCGGCGTTGCGCTTCTCGAGACGGGCGGCGGCCTTGGCTTCAGCCTCGATGCGCTCTTGCTTGACCGAACCGCCGGCGGCTTCCACCGCCTTGATGGCGCCGGCCGAGGCCGACCAGACCACCAGGTTCAGCTTGGCCTTCAGTTCGCCTTCGCCCAGGACGCGCACGCCGTCCTTGACGCGACGGATCACGCCGGCGGCGACCAGGGCCGCGCCGTTGATCTCGGCCTTGGCGTCCAGCTTGCCGCCGTCGATGGCTTCTTGCAGGCGCCAGAGGTTAACTTCAGCCAGCTTGGGGGCGTTCGGCACGTTGAAGCCGCGCTTGGGCATACGCATGTACAGCGGCATCTGGCCGCCTTCGAAGCCGACCTTGCCGCCGCCCGAACGCGAGTTCTGGCCCTTGACGCCGCGACCGGCGGTCTTGCCCTTGCCCGAGCCCGGGCCACGGCCGACGCGCATGCGCTTCTTGGTTGCGCCTTCGTTGTCGCGGATTTCGTTCAGTTTCATTGCCTGATCCTTTCGGGTTCTAGCGCCAGGTCCGCCAGGCGGTCCTGACTCGGCGTTGGATAAATTGAAGGGCCGCTGATTAAGCGACCCGCGTCTGCATCGCAAGATGCTTCTTCATAAAGCGAAACGCCCTCCCCCGCGAACGGGAGAGGGCGAAGCGTCTTATTTCTCGACCACTTCCACCATGTGGGCGACCTTGGCGATCATCCCACGGACGGAGGGGGTGTCTTCCAGGGTCGACTCACGGCCGATCTGGTTGAGACCCAGGCCCACCAGGGTGGCGCGCTGATCGCCCTTGCGGCGGATAGGGCTGCCGACCTGACGGACGGTCACAGTCTTGTTCTCGGTCTTGGCCATCTATCAGCCCTCCACGGCTTCCGGCGCCGAAGCGCCGTCATTGCGGCGGCCCATCAGGTCGGACACCTTCTTGCCCCGCTTGGAGGCGATCTGGCGCGGCGACGACTGAACCTTCAGAGCTTCGAAGGTGGCGCGGATCATGTTGTACGGGTTCGACGAGCCGGTCGACTTGCCCACGACGTCCTGGACGCCGAGGGTTTCGAGGACTGCACGCATCGGACCGCCCGCGATGACGCCGGTGCCCGGAGGCGCCGCGCGCATCATGATCTTGCCGGCGCCCCAACGGCCGTTGCCGTCGTGGTGCAGGGTGCGGTTCTCGCGCAGCGGAACCTTGATCATGGTCTTCTTGGCTTCTTCGGTCGCCTTGCGGATGGCTTCCGGCACTTCGCGCGCCTTGCCATGACCGAAGCCGACGCGGCCTTTGCCGTCGCCGACGACCATCAAGGCCGCGAACGAGAACCGGCGGCCGCCTTTGACGGTCGCGGCCACGCGGTTGATGTGCACCAGCTTCTCGACGATGTCCGAATCCGGACCATCAACGGGAGCGTTGCGGTTGTCGCGACGGTTGCGGTCGCCGCCGCCGCGTTGGGGTTCACGAGCCATGCTTGCCGTTCCCTTAGAAGTTCAGGCCGGCTTCGCGCGCGGCTTCCGCCAACGCCTTGACCCGGCCGTGATAGATGTAGCCGCCACGGTCGAAGACGACGTCGGTGACGCCCTTCTCGATGGCGCGCTCGGCGATCAGCTTGCCGATCATGGCAGCGGCTGCGACGTCCGAACCCTTGGACCCCTTGCCGCCTTCCAGCGACGAGGCGGCAGCCACCGTGACGCCCTGGGCGTCGTCGATGATCTGGGCCGAGATGTTCTTGTCCGAACGGTGAACCGACAGACGCAGGCGACCGTTGGCGACAGCCTTCAGGCGACGGCGAGTGCGCTCGGCGCGGCGCTTGGCTTGTTGTTGAAGAGAGAGAGCCATGACTTACTTCTTCTTGCCTTCCTTGCGCCGGACGAATTCGCCCTGGTAGCGCACGCCCTTGCCCTTATACGGCTCCGGCGGACGCATCTTGCGGATGACGGCGGCGATTTCACCAACGACCTGCTTGTCGGCGCCCGAGATCTTGATCTCGGTCTGCTTCGGCACAGCGAAGGTGACGCCTTCCGGCGGAGCGATGTCGACGTCGTGCGAGAAGCCGAGCTGCAGCGAGAGATCCTTGCCCTTCAGGGCGGCGCGGTAACCGACGCCGACCAGTTCCAGGGTCTTCTCGAAGCCGTCGGTCACGCCGGTCACCATGTTGGCGACCAGAGTGCGCGACAGGCCCCACATGGCCTTGGCGCGCTGCGTGTCCGAACGCGGGGTCAGCGACAGTTCGTCGCCTTCCTGCTTGACTTCGATCTCTTCGGCGACGGTCCAGGAGCGTTCGCCCTTGGGACCCTTCACGGTGATGTCCTGGCCGTTGAGCGTGACAGTCACGCCCTTCGGCACAGCGATGGTTTTCTTGCCGATACGAGACATATCAGTAGACCCTGCACAGGACTTCGCCGCCGACGTTAGCGTCGCGCGCGGCGGCGTCAGACATGACGCCCTTCGAAGTCGAAAGGATCGAGATGCCGAGGCCGTTCTTGACCGGCTTCAGATCGCCGATGGCCGAATAGACGCGACGGCCGGGCTTCGACACGCGGGCGATCTCGGCGATCACCGGCTGGCCGTCGAAGTACTTCAGCTCAATCTCGAACTGCGGGAACTCGCCGGGGTTCTGAACCAGCGAATAGCCGCGGATGTAGCCCTCGTCCTGCAGCACGTCCAGGACGCGCTGGCGCAGGCGGGAAGCCGGGGTGAGCACCGTCGAACGCTTGCGGGTGGCCGCGTTCTTGATGCGAGCGATCATGTCGCTCAGGGGATCGTTGATCATCATGTCTGTTCGCTCCCCTTACCAGCTCGACTTCGTCAAGCCGGGGATCTGACCCATGTTGCCCAGCTCGCGCAGGGCCACACGGCTCATCTTGAGCTTGCGGTAGTAAGCCCGCGGACGACCCGTCACTTCGCAACGGTTGCGAATGCGGCTCGGAGCCGAGTTGCGCGGCAGAGCCGCCAGCTTCAGGCGCGCATCGAAACGCTCCTCAAGCGGCAGGCTCTCGTCGTTGGCGATAGCCTTCAGGGCGTCCCGCTTCGCGGCATACTTCGCAACCAGGGCCTTGACGGCTTCGTTGCGGTTTACGGCGCTTTTCTTAGCCATTGTTCTCTTCCCTTCCCGCTCAGTTCACGAACGGGAACTTGAACTCGGTGAGGAGAGCCTTGGCTTCCTCATCGGTCTTGGCCGTGGTGCAGACGATGATGTCCATGCCCCACATCTGATCGATCTGGTCGTAGTTGATCTCCGGGAACACGATGTGCTCCTTCAGACCCGTGGCGTAGTTGCCGCGACCGTCGAACGAGGTGCCCTTCAGGCCACGGAAGTCCTTCACGCGCGGCAGGGCGATCGTGATGAACCGGTCCAGGAACTCGTACATCTGGGCGCCACGCAGGGTGACCTTGCCGCCGATGATCATGCCTTCGCGCAGCTTGAAGCCGGCGATGGAGTTGCGAGCCTTGGTCGGCACGGCCTTCTGACCGGCGATGGCCGTCAGGTCCTTGAGGGCCGCAGTGGCCTTCTTGGAGTCAGCGACGGCTTCACCGATGCCCATGTTCAGGACGATCTTGTCCAGCTTGGGGATCTGCATCTCGTTCGTGTAGCCGAACTTTTCCTTCAGGGCGCCGCGGATGCGGTCCTGATATTCGGTCTTGAGACGCGGCATGTACTTGGTGTCGGCCATCAGATGACGTCTCCCGTCGACTTGGCGAAGCGGACCTTCTTGTCCCCCTCGACCTTGAAGCCCACGCGGGTCGCCTTGCCGTTGCCGTCGACGATCGCGACGTTCGACAGGTGAAGCGAGGCTTCCTTGTGCTTGATGCCGCCTTGCGGGTCAGCCTGGGTCGGGCGCGTGTGGCGCTGGACCATGTTGACGCCTTGCACGACGACGCGGTTCTCGGTCGGCAGGACCCGGATCACCTGGCCGGTGCGGCCCTTGTCCTTGCCGGTGAGGACGACGACGTTGTCGCCCTTCTTGATCTTCGCGGCCATGGTTACAGGACCTCCGGAGCCAGCGAGATGATCTTCATGTGGTTCTTGGCGCGCAGCTCGCGCGGAACCGGGCCGAAGATACGGGTGCCGACAGGCTCGTTCTGCTTGTTGACGATGACGGCGGCCGACTTGTCGAAACGAATGACAGAGCCGTCCTTGCGTTGGATGTCCTTCGCGGTGCGCACGACGATGGCGCGAACGACGTCGCCCTTCTTCACGCGGCCGCGCGGAATCGCTTCCTTCACCGAGGCGACGATGGTGTCGCCGATCGAGGCGTAACGGCGCTTAGAACCGCCGAGCACCTTGATGCACATGACCCGGCGAGCGCCCGAGTTATCGGCGACCTCCAGGTTAGTTTGCATCTGGATCATGGGATCCGATCCTTCTTCTTACGAAGCCGAAGACGGGGAAATGATTTCCCAGCGCTTCAACTTGGACTTGGGGGCGCATTCGATAATGCGCGCGATATCGCCGACTTTGAGAGCGTTCGCCTCATCGTGAGCGTGGTAGTTCTTGGACTTACGAACCGTCTTGCGGAGCAGCGGGTGCAGCAGGGTGCGCTCGACCTTCACGACGACGGTCTTGTCGCCCTTGTCGGAGACGACCACGCCTTCAAGAATGCGTTTGGGCATCGGTGTTTCCTTACGAGGCCGCACGCTTCTCGCGCAGAAGCGTCGAGATGCGAGCGATGTCCTTGCGCACTTCCGAGACCCGGTGGGTCTTTTCCATCTGGCCGGTGGCGGCCTGGAAGCGCAGGTTGAACTGTTCCTTCTTGAGCTTCAGCAGCTCGTCGGACAGTTGGTCGACGGTTTGCGACCGGAGATCGGCGATCTTGGTCATTAGGCGGCTTGCTCCGTAACGATGCCGGCGTCCAGGCGGGTGACCACCTTGGTGCGGATCGGCAGCTTGGCGGCGCCGAGGCGCAGCGCTTCACGAGCCACGTCGTCCGGCACGCCGTCGATTTCGAACATGATGCGGCCGGGGGCCACGCGAGCGGCCCAATGGTCCACCGCACCCTTGCCCTTACCCATCCGCACTTCGGCCGGCTTGCCGGAGACCGGCACGTCGGGGAAGATACGGATCCAGACGCGGCCCTGACGCTTCATCTGACGGGTGATCGCGCGGCGAGCCGCTTCGATCTGACGCGCCGTGATGCGCTCCGGCTCGACGGCCTTCAGACCGTAGGAGCCGAAGTTCAGCGAGAAACCACCCTTGGACGAGCCGTGGATGCGGCCTTTGAAGGCCTTGCGGTACTTGGTCTTTTTCGGTTGCAACATGGCCTATCAGCCCTCACGACCACGGCGAGGACCGCGATCACCGCGGGGGCCGCCACGGCCTTCGTTGGACGACGGACCCGAGGCTTCCTGGGCCCAGCGCTTGTCCTGAGCCATCGGGTCGTGCTCGAGCACTTCACCCTTAAACACCCAGACCTTCACGCCAATGATGCCGTAGGTCGTCTTGGCTTCATAGAAGCCATAGTCGATGTCGGCGCGCAGGGTGTGCAGCGGCACGCGACCTTCGCGGTACCACTCCATCCGAGCGATTTCGGCGCCGCCCAGACGGCCCGAGACGTTGATGCGGACGCCCTTGGCGCCCAGGCGCATGGCCGACTGCATCGAACGCTTCATGGCGCGGCGGAACGCGATACGGCGCTCCAGCTGCTGAGCGATGTTCTCGGCGATCAGCTGAGCGTCGGTTTCCGGCTTGCGGACCTCGACGATGTTCAGGTGAACTTCGCCTTCGGTGCGAGCGGCGATGTCCTTGCGCAGCTTCTCGATGTCAGCGCCCTTCTTGCCGATCACGACACCCGGACGGGCGGCGTAGATCGTCACGCGGCACTTCTTGTGCGGACGCTCGATGATGATGCGCGACACGCCGGCGGCCGACAGGCGTTCCTTCAGCCACGTGCGCAGCTTCAGGTCCTGATGGAGCAGTTTGGCGTAGTCGGCGCCGCCGGCGAACCAGCGGCTGTCCCACGTGCGGTTCACGCCGAGGCGTAGACCGATCGGATTGATTTTCTGACCCATCAGGCGGCCTCACCTGCTTCGCGAACCACGATGGTGATTTCGCTGAACGGTTTCAGGATGCGCGACGAGCGGCCGCGAGCACGGCTCGCGAAACGCTTCATCACCAGGTTCTTGCCCACGAAGGCCTCGGCGACGACCAGGTTGTCGATGTCGAGGTTGTGGTTGTTCTCGGCGTTCGAGACGGCCGAGTACAGGACCTTGCGGACGTCGCCGGCGATGCGCTTGCGGCTGAATTCCAGCTCGTTGAGAGCCTTCTGCACCGGCAGGCCGCGGATCGATTGGGCCACCAGGTTCAGCTTCTGCGGGCTGATACGGACGTTGACCAGCTTGGCGCGGGCCTCGGTCGCAGCAACGCGACGGGGGTTCTTGGTCTGGGCCATGGATTACTTCCTCTTGGCCTTCTTGTCCGCCGCGTGGCCCGGGAAGTTCCGGGTCGGGGCGAACTCGCCGAACTTCATGCCGACCATTTCTTCGGAGACCGACACCGGCACATGCTTCTGGCCGTTGTGGACGCCGAACGTCAGACCGACGAACTGCGGCAGGATGGTGGAGCGGCGCGACCAGGTCTTGATCACGTCCTTGCGGCCCGACGATTGAGCGGCGTCGGCCTTCTTGAGCAGATACCCGTCGACAAACGGGCCTTTCCAGGAGGAGCGGGCCATTCTTAGCGAGCCTTCTTCACGTGGCGAGTACGGATGATGAACTTATCCGTAGCCTTGTTCTTGCGGGTGCGGGTGCCCTTGGTGTCCTTGCCCCACGGCGTAACCGGGGTACGACCACCAGAGGTCCGGCCTTCACCACCACCATGCGGGTGGTCGATCGGGTTCATGGCGACGCCGCGGACGTGCGGACGCCAGCCCATGTGACGCTTGCGACCAGCCTTGCCCAGGTTCTGGTTCATGTGCTCGGGGTTCGACACCGCGCCGACCACGGCCAGGCACGAGTCCAGAACCATGCGCAGTTCGCCCGAGCCCAGACGGATCTGAGCGTAGCCCTGGTCGCGACCGACCAGTTGGGCGTAGGCGCCGGCCGAACGGGCCAGCTGAGCGCCCTTGCCCGGCTTCATCTCCACGTTGTGGATGATGGTGCCGACCGGCATCGAACGCAGGGGCATGGCGTTGCCCGGCTTCACGTCGACCTTTTCACCCGCGACGATGGTGTCGCCGGCGTGCAGGCGCTGAGGCGCGATGATGTAGGTCTTCTCGCCGTCGGCGTAGTTCACCAGAGCGATGAAGGCCGTGCGGTTCGGGTCGTATTCCAGACGCTCGACCGTGCCGACCACGTCGAACTTGCGACGCTTGAAGTCGATCTTGCGGTACAGCTTCTTGGCGCCGCCGCCGCGGAAGCGGACAGCGATGCGACCGCCCTGACCACGGCCGCCCGACTTGGTCAGGCCCTCGGTCAGCGACTTCTCCGGGCGGCCTTTGTGCAGCTCGGAGCGGTCGACCAGCACCAGGGCGCGGCGGCCCGGCGACGTCGGATTGTAATGCTTCAGAGCCATGGTCTTAGAGCCCCGTCGTGACGTCGATCGACTGACCATCGGCCAGCGTCACGATCGCTTTCTTGATGTCCACGCGGCGACCGAGGATGCCCCGGAAGCGCTTGGTCTTGCCCTTTTGAACCAGGGTGTTGACCTTGAGGACGTTGACTTTGAACAGGCTTTCGACCGCAGCGGCGATCTCGTCCTTGGTCGCCGTGCCGGCGACGCGGAACACGACCTTGTTCTGCTCCGACAGGATCGTGGCCTTCTCGGTGATCACCGGAGCCAGGATGGTGTCGTAGTGCTTGGCGGTGGGTTGAGCGGCGGCCATTATGCGGCTTCCTTCTCAGCGAAGCGGGCCTCGATCGCCTCAACGGCGGCCTTGGTCAGCACCAGTTTGTCCGCCCGCAGGATGTCATAGACGTTCAGGCCGGCGTTCGGCAGCACGTCGATGTGCGGGATGTTGCGCGCGGCCAGGCCGAAGTTGGCGTCGACTTCCGGACCCGCGATGATCAGAGCCTTGGTCCAGCCCAGCTTGCCGAAGGTTTCGCGCAGGGAAGCCGTCTTGGGCTCCTTGACCGAAACGCTGTCGACGACGACTAGGTCGCCGGCCTTAACCTTGGACGACAGGGCGTGCTTCAGCGCCAGGGCGCGGACCTTTTTCGGCAGCGAGAAGCCGTGGTCGCGAACGACCGGGCCGAACGCCGGCGAACCGCCGACGAACTGGGGCGCACGACGCGAGCCGTGACGGGCGCCGCCCGTGCCCTTCTGCTTGTACATCTTCTTGCCCGTACGAGAGTTCTCGTTGCGGGTTTGAACCTTGTGGGTGCCGGCGCGGCGCTTGGCCAGCTGCCAGTTGACGTAACGGGCCAGCAGGTCGCCGCGGATGTCGGAGATGCCGAAGACGGCGTCCGACAGCTCAACGTCGCCAGCAGCCTTGCCGTCGAGTTTGATGACCGAGAGTTTCATTACGCTTCACCGCCTTCGGTCGCTTCCACGGCCGGAGCTTGTTCAGCCGGCGTCGAAGCGGGTTGAGCAGCAGCCGACTTGACGGCGCCCGGGAACGGAGCGTCCGCAGGGCGGGCCTTCTTGATGGCGTCGCTGACCTTGACGTAAGCGCCGTCGTGACCGGGGACAGCGCCCTTGATCATGATCAGGCCACGCTCGGCGTCCACGCGGACGACGGTCAGGTTCTGGGTGGTGACGACTTCCTGGCCCAGGTGACCGGCCATCTTCTTACCCTTGAAGACGCGACCCGGATCCTGACGCTGGCCGGTCGAACCGTGCGAGCGGTGCGAAATCGACACGCCGTGCGAAGCACGCAGACCGCCGAAGTTCCAGCGCTTCATGGCGCCGGCAAAGCCCTTACCAATGGTATGGCCCTGGATGTCGACCTTCTGACCCGCGAGGAAGTGGTCGGCCGACAGTTCGGCGCCCACGTCCAGCAGGGCGTCTTCGCCCACGCGGAACTCGGTCACATAGGCCTTCGGCTCAACCTCGGCCTTCGCGAAAACTTCGCGTTGAGCCTTGGCCGTGTTCTTGGCCTTCTTAACGCCAGCGCCCAGCTGAAGGGCGACGTAACCGTCGCGCTCCTTGGTACGTTGGCCGACGACTTGGCAGCCGTCGAGCTGGAGTACAGTGACCGGAACGTGTGCGCCGTCATCGGCGAACACGCGGGTCATCCCCAGCTTCTTGGCGATCACGCCCGTGCGCATGTCGGATCCCGCCTCTTTCTTTCTTAGATCTTGATCTCGACGTCCACGCCAGCGGACAGGTCGAGCTTCATGAGCGCGTCCACGGTCTGCGGGGTGGGGTCGACAATGTCGAGCACGCGTTTGTGCGTGCGGATTTCAAACTGCTCGCGCGACTTCTTGTCGACGTGCGGCGAGCGGTTCACGGTGAACTTTTCGATCAGGGTCGGCAGCGGGATCGGACCGCGAACGGTCGCGCCCGTGCGCTTGGCGGTGTTGACGATTTCGCGCGTCGAAAAGTCGAGGACGCGATGATCGAAGGCCTTGAGCCTGATGCGGATGCTTTGATCCATATCGGTTGTTATTCCCATGCGGCCGGAGCCGCGTCCCTGTGAACCATTTCAAAGACCGAAGCCCCGAGACGAAAACTCGTCCCCAGGAAACGCAAATCCGCAAAAACGAGCGGCCCACGCAGTCCCCCGCGAAGGCCGTAAGTTCCCAAGAAGCTGCAAAGAACAGTAACTTAGGTCGTTCCTGCGAACCGCGTCTGCACCCGAAAGTGCACAGCCGGTCCAACAAGAGGGGCGCTTATGCCCTCCGATTCCGTTTCCGTCAAGCGTGGAAATCCCCGTCCCGTCAGGGTTTGCGACTCACCGCCCGCGCGGCCCCTGAAACGGTGCGCCGCAACATAACGCGGGCTGATCGTTAGGGACTGCGGCCGGAAAGCGGCCATATGAACGCCCTGGAAAGGCGCCGCCGCAATGATCGCCGTATACTGACGCAGTTATGCCTCAATGCGTCACTTTTGGGCAACATCGCCCCAGTGTGACAGCGCCACGACATGTTTGTTACGGCAAAGCGCCAAACTGCGACCTATGTCTTGCCCATCGCCGGGCGGCTCAGCTTCCTGGCGGCAGTACATAAGGACAAAAAAATGAAAACCGTCTTTCTCGCTTCGGTCGCCGCCGCGACCCTGATCGCCGCTCCCGCGTTCGCTCAAGACGCCATCGGCTCGGCCGGCATCGCCTATAACTACGCCGACGTGGACGGCACGGACGTGAACCGCGGCGTCATCGACGGCACCGTCGCTTCGTCGGTGTTCGGCGACTGGACCGTGACCTTCAACGCCGAAGCCGCCTACACCGACGTCAAGGACGCTGGCGACGAAACCACCCTGGCCGGCGCCGTCCACCTGTCGAAGAAGATCGAAGACATGCGCTTCGGCGGCTTCTACGGCGCTTCGGAACTGGGCGCGACCACGCTGAACACCTTCGGCCTGGAAGGCCAGAAGTACCTGGACCGCGCCACCCTGACGGGCGTCGTCTCGTACGGCACGGCTGCTGACGCCGACATCTGGACCGTGGCCGGCGACGCCGCCTTCTACGCCACGCCGCAACTGCGCCTGAGCGGCGGCGCCGCCTACACCAACGTCGACGCCGACAACATCTTCATCGGCGCTGGCGACGTGGACGCCTGGTCGGCCGGCGTGGCTGCCGAGTATCAGTTCGCCAACTCGCCGTACTCGGTCTTCGGCGGCTACGACTACGTCAAGTCCTCGGACCTGGACGTCGACGCCAACGTCTTCAAGATCGGCATGCGCTACAGCTTCGGCGGCGGTCTGCAAGCCCGCGACCAAGCCGGCGCCAACCTGGGCCGCACGCACAACGGCGTCGCCGCCCTGTTCGGCTACTAAGACGTCTACGCGGTCCGCAAGGGCCGCCTGGAATGACGAAACCCCGGCGGAGCGATCCGCCGGGGTTTTTGTTTGGCTCATGCCCGACTGCAGACATGAAAAAGGCCCGGAGGGTTCCACGCTCCCGGGCCTTTTCCTTCAGAAACCTTTCGCGGCGTCAGCGGCCTATACGCAGGTCTCCTGATCCGACGATCGAGCGCGACACGCGGCCGGTCGCCTCGGCCACCCGGACATCGCCCGACCCGGCGATGGCCGCTGACACATCGCCGGCCGTTCCCTCGAAGCGGACATCGCCCGAACCGCCGATCGACACCTTGAGCGACGGAGCGCGCCCAGCGCGCACCCGCACGCCGCCCGAACCGCCGATGGCGATTTCGGTTTCCCCATCCACCCGGGCCACTTCAATATTGCCTGAGCCCCCCACATTGGCCTCCAGCCTGCCTGTCGCCCCAGCAAAGATCGAGCCGGAGCCGCCGACCGACGCTTCCAGATTGCGGGAGGTCCCCGCACGGATGCTGCCCGATCCGCCGACCGACAGGTCTACGTCGCCCTCGACATTGGCCACCGTCCACGATCCGCAGCCGCCAGACCCAAGGTCAACCGAGCGTGCGCCGCGCCCGACGGAGCCGAACACAGCCCCTCCCCCGTTGACGTCCACGTCGCGCGGCGTGCGCAGGACGATCATCGGCGCATCCTCCATCCGGATCCGCCCCTTGCCCCGCACCTCGACCGTGGCGCCGTCGCCGGGCTGGCGAGCGTCGGCCCGGCTATTGTTGCAGGATCCGATAAGCCCGCCGCCCATGCCGCGCGCGCGGCCCAAGCCGCCGTCGATCCGCACCTGATCGCCGCGACGTTCGATGCGCAGTTCCGGCAGATCGGCTGCGCCCTGGGTGATCTCCACCCCGACATCCGCGCGGTCTTCCGGAATGACGATCACACGCGCCACCGCATTGCGGATGGTCACTTCAGCGGCGAGCGCCGGAGCCGCCAGAACGGCGGATGCGGCCAGGGCGGATCCCAAGGCGGCGGCGATAGCGGCGGGTTTCATCAGCGAGCTCTCCCTGTCTCTGTGTCCAGGCGAGACTGGGGGCCCCACGTCGCAAAGTCAGTTTAAATCGAGGTCATGAACCCCTTTTAACCTTGGCCTCCCGCCGCCTCTGCGTTCAGCCGCCCGGCGCCGTCCACAGCGCCCGCCTCAGGCACGAAGTCACGCTCGAAGTTCTCCAGGCGGCTCTTCAGGGCGCCGGTCTTCTTCAGCAGCACCGACGCCGCCCAGCGCGCGGCCAGTTCGGGCGTTCCCATCTGGTCGGTCGAGCGGGGCGCCCCTCCCCGGCTGCGCACCACGGCGTTGGTGTAGAGGGCCCCTCGTCTCAGTCGCGAACTCCAGGTCTGGAAGTCGACCGAAAGGGAGACGCAGAACCGGTCCAGATTCTCCACCCGATGCGGCGCGAAGAAGGGCCAGGTCAGCGCTTGACCAGGCTCCAGGTCGATCGCCTGAGCGTCCTGTTCGAAGGCGCGGACATAGGGGATTTCCTCGGTCGTCTGCCGTGCGATCACCTGCTCCATGCTGCGCTCGGGCAGATGCGCCTCATCGCCCGGAAAGACGAACAGCCGCTTGCGGCCGCGCATGTGGAACAGGATCACCCCCGACGCGTCGAAGTGATAGGGCACCCGAGCCTTCGGCGACGACAGGATCAGCTGACCATTGCGGCTGACCGCCTTCAGGCCCGGATAGGCGTGGTCCATGATCCGGTCGAACTCGGCCATTGTCGCCTGCCACAGCTCGGGCCAGCCGCGCTCGACGTCGCGCATATTGACCCAGAGCCGGCCCTGCTGGATCGCCTCAAGCAGTTCGGCGCCGTTCAGCCGCCCGCGCGCGCCCGTCCGCAGGCTGACCTGCCCTTCGTCGTCGTAGTCGTACAGGTTGATGTCGAACAGATCCGCAGGATACCGGTCCAGCACCTCGGCCAGGGCCTGATCCTCAGCGAAGCCGTTGGCGACCAGGGCATGCGCGTGGACTGCCGCCTGGCTGATCGGACCCGCATAACGCGTCATGGAAGCCGTCATTCCGTTTCCTCCTCTACCGGCCTGTCCGGCCGCCCGCTATTTCCGCACCATGTCGACGGCGGCGCGCAACGCCCCCGAAGCTCGGCCCGTCAAACTCGTTTCACACGCCTCGATCACGGCCCAGCGGCGCCGCGTACTGGTGCGCAGACGCTGCGCCCGGTCACGGCCCGCCAGGCCGACCGCGGCGCTCATCGTGGCGCACAGGGCCCTGGACACGCCGGGCCGGGCCACGACGCCTTCGACGGTCACCAGGCCCCCGTCATCGTAGTATTTCTTGTAGTAGCCGCCTACGCCGACGCCGTAGTCGAAGGTCCGGTAGCCCCGTTCGGACCCCAGCCGGATCGTCTCCTGCGTCAGCACTATGCCCGGCGACCAGCGCGCGACTTCCTGGTTATAGACCGGGAACCACAGGTGGAAATGACGCCCCGCGTGCATGGAGTATTCCATCGCCACCACGCGGCCATCCACCCGCAGCACCGCCATCGAGGCGCCGAAACCATCTTCGCCCTCGCAGTCCATCAGGGCATGCAGGACCTGGCCGGTCCAGCCGCAGGCGAAAATGTCATGCAGACCGGTGCGGCGATACTGTTCGCTCTTTTCGATGATCAGCCGCTCCAGCAGGGCGTGATCGTGCAGGCAGATCTCGATCTCGACCGTCTTGAAGGCGCCGTCCAGCCCCCGCCGCGAACGCTCCTTGTCCTTGAAGTATTTCGGAAAGGCCTTCCTGCGCCGCGCGTACCAGGCGTCGAAGCCGCCTTCGTCCGGCACGATCGAGACGACACTGTTATTACGGGGCATCTGTTCCGGCGCGTCGCCGATCCAGGCGGCGGCGGCGAAGCGCGGTGCGGCCAGCAGGCGCGCCGCTTCCTGCATCGAGGGCTTCTGATCCTTGGGACCGATGACCCCGTGATAGTCGTTCATCGGCGCCGCCAGCGGCTGGATCGTCCCGCCCCGGCGCTGATGCGGATAATATCCGACGACGCGGCCGTCCCGTTTGAAGACAGCCACGGCCGAGCCGGGACAGATCGCCCCCGCCGTGCGTGCGAACTCCCAGCGGAAATAGGGGCTGCTCAGGTCCGGATCCGCGCGCGCCCAGTCATTCCACTGCGCGCCGTCCTCGGCCGTCAGCTCGGCCAGGCTGCGGATTTCGACTGACAGTGTTTCCGACATGACGCTCCCTTCGGAACGATCACAGCAAGTCCCGTTCCATCCCGGCCTGATAAGGCCAAGCTCTTGAGGCGGGGTTAGCGCGCAGTCGCGTGGGCGCAGAGACGGAGCCTCTTGTCGCCCCCGGCATTGTCTTGGCAGGAGGTCCCCATGACAACGCCCCGCCCCAAGAGCCGCGACACCGAGAACGAGAACCAGCGCCCCGACAAGGCCGGTCATCCGCCGCGCCCCGCGACCGAACCGAAAGGCGCCGAAGGCAGCAGCAACTCCGGCAGCACCGAAACCGACCCCGCGACCGGCGAACCGAACCACTGAATGCAAGACGGCCCCCGGATCGCTCCGGGGGCCGCTCTGTTACGCTTACGCTTACTCGTTACTGGCGAACCAGCGAGGGCCGAGGCCCCCGCTCATTCTGACGTCGATATTACTCGACGATCTTGGCCACGACGCCGGCGCCGACGGTGCGGCCGCCTTCACGGATGGCGAAGCGCAGCTTCTCTTCCATCGCGATCGGCGTGATCAGCTCGACGTCCAGCTCGGCGTTGTCGCCCGGCATGATCATCTCGACGCCTTCCTTCAGGCGCACGATGCCGGTCACGTCCGTCGTGCGGAAGTAGAACTGCGGACGGTAGTTCGTGAAGAACGGCGTGTGACGGCCGCCTTCTTCCTTGTTCAGGATGTAGGCTTCAGCCACGAACTTGGTGTGCGGGGTGATCGAACCCGGCTTGCACAGCACCTGGCCGCGCTCGACGTCTTCACGCTTGGTGCCGCGCAGCAGCACGCCCACGTTGTCGCCGGCTTGACCCTGGTCCAGCAGCTTGCGGAACATTTCGACGCCCGTGCAGGTCGTCTTCTGGACCGGACGGATGCCGACGATTTCGACTTCTTCACCGACCTTGACGATGCCGCGCTCGACGCGACCCGTCACCACGGTGCCGCGGCCCGAGATCGAGAACACGTCTTCGACCGGCATCAGGAACGGCATGTCGATCGGGCGTTCCGGTTGCGGGATGTAGGCGTCGACCGCCGCCATCAGCTCCAGGATGCGCTCTTCGCCGATCTGCGGGTCGCGGTCTTCGACGGCGGCCAGGGCCGAGCCCTTGATCACCGGGATGTCGTCGCCCGGGAACTGGTACGAGCTGAGCAGCTCGCGCACTTCCATTTCGACCAGCTCCAGCAGCTCCTCGTCGTCGACCATGTCGACCTTGTTCAGGAACACCACCAGGGCCGGAACGCCGACCTGACGGGACAGCAGGATGTGCTCGCGGGTCTGCGGCATCGGGCCGTCAGCGGCCGAGCACACCAGGATCGCGCCGTCCATCTGGGCGGCGCCCGTGATCATGTTCTTCACGTAGTCGGCGTGGCCCGGGCAGTCCACGTGCGCGTAGTGACGGTTGGCCGTCTCATATTCCACGTGCGACGTGTTGATCGTGATGCCGCGCGCTTTTTCTTCCGGCGCGTTGTCGATGTCGGCGTAGTTCATCGCCTTGCTGCCGCCGGCCTTCGCCAGCGTCATCGAGATCGCCGCCGTCAGCGTCGTCTTGCCGTGGTCAACGTGGCCGATCGTGCCGATGTTCACGTGCGGCTTAGTGCGTTCGAACTTTTCCTTGGCCATTCTCTAGCTCCTGGAATCCCCAAAGCGGGGGTCCAAATGGGTTTGGGGATAGGTGGGGCGATTTGTGCTCAAACCGCCCCGTTTTCAAGTGCGTCCGTCGGAAAGACGGATTTAGGCGTACTTCTTGATCACTTCGTCGGCGACGTGTTGCGGCACCGCTTCATAGTGGTCGTACTGCATGGTGAACTGGGCGCGGCCCTGCGACATGCCGCGCAGCGTGTTCACATAGCCGAACATGTTGGCCAGCGGCACGAAGGCGTTCACGACGACGGCGTTGCCGCGCATGTCCTGACCCTGGATCATGCCGCGACGGCCGTTCAGGTCGCCGATGATCGAGCCCAGGTACTCTTCCGGGGTCACGACCTCGACGGCCATGATCGGCTCGAGCAGCTTCGGTCCGCCCTTCTCCTTCAGTTCGCGGAACGCGGCCCGCGAAGCGATTTCAAACGCCAGCACCGAGGAGTCGACGTCGTGGAAGGCGCCGTCGATCAGGGTCGCCTTGACGTCGATGACCGGGAAGCCGGCCAGCAGGCCGTTGTCCTTGGCCGACTTCAGGCCCTTTTCCACGCCCGGGATGTATTCCTTGGGCACGGCGCCGCCGACGATGGCCGACTCGAAGACGAAGTCCGAACCCGGCTCGCCCGGCTCGAACACCAGCTTGACGCGGGCGAACTGGCCCGTACCGCCGGTCTGCTTCTTGTGGGTGTAGTCGATCTCGGCCTTGCGGCTGATGGATTCGCGATAGGCCACCTGCGGCGCGCCGATGGTCGCTTCGACCTTGTAGGTGCGCTTCAGGATGTCGATCTTGATGTCCAGGTGCAGCTCGCCCATGCCCTTCAGGATCGTCTGGCCCGACTCGTGGTCGGTCGAGACGGTGAAGGACGGATCTTCCGAAGCCAGCTTGGCCAGGGCGACGCCCAGCTTCTCTTGGTCGGCCTTGGTCTTGGGCTCGACGGCGATCTCGATCACCGGCGCCGGGAATTCCATCTTCTCGAGGATGACCGGCGACTTCAGCGGATCACACAGGGTGTCGCCGGTGCGGGTTTCCTTCAGGCCGGCCAGGGCGACGATGTCGCCGGCGTAGGCTTCCTTGATGTCTTCACGGTTGTTCGAGTGCATCAGCAGCATGCGGCCGACGCGCTCACGCTTGTCGCGCGACGAGTTCAGCAGCGACTGACCGGTTTCCATCTTGCCCGAGTAGATGCGGCAGAAGGTGATCGAGCCGACGAAGGGGTCGTCCATGATCTTGAACGCCAGGACCGACAGGGCTTCATCGTCCGAAGCCTGACGCGAGGTCGGCTCTTCGGTCTTGAAGTCGATGCCCGGGATAGCGGGGATGTCCACCGGCGACGGCAGGTAGTCGACGACGGCGTCCAGCAGGGGCTGCACGCCCTTGTTCTTGAAGGCCGAGCCGCACAGGATCGGATAGAAGGCGCCCGAGATGACGGCCTTGCGGATGCAGCGCTTCAGCACTTCCACCGACGGCTCTTCGCCGCCCAGGTAGGCCTCCATGGCCTCGTCGTCGATCTCGACGGCGTTGTCGACCAGGTACTGGCGGGCTTCGGCGGCGGCGTCGGCCAGGTCAGCCGGGATGTCGCGCACATCGGCCGAGGCGCCGACTTGGTCGGTTTCCCAGACCAGGGCCTTCATCTCGACCAGGTCGATCACGCCCTTCAGGTTCGATTCCGAACCGATCGGCAGTTGGATCGGCACAGCCTTGGCGCCCAGACGGTCGCGGATCGACTCGACCGACTTCTCGAAGTCGGCGCCGATCTTGTCCATCTTGTTGACGAAGACGATGCGCGGAACCTTGTACTTGTCGGCCTGGCGCCAGACGGTTTCCGTCTGCGGCTCGACACCGGCGTTGCCGTCCAGAACGGTCACGGCGCCGTCGAGCACGCGCAGCGAACGCTCGACTTCAATGGTGAAGTCCACGTGGCCAGGGGTGTCGATGATGTTGAGGCGCTTCTCTTTCCAGAAGGCGGTCGTCGCGGCCGACGTGATGGTGATGCCGCGTTCCTGCTCCTGGTCCATCCAGTCCATGGTGGACGCGCCATCGTGCGTCTCGCCCATTTTGTGGTTCTTGCCGGTGTAGAACAGGATCCGCTCGGTCGTCGTCGTCTTGCCCGCGTCGATGTGGGCCATGATGCCGAAGTTGCGGTAGTCTTCGATTTTATGTGTGCGGGGCATTGGATTTGCCTTCCGGGAGCTTCGCGGACGCGCGAGCGCCCTGGGATGTCGGATATGACGGCGCGGGCGGTTCAGTCTGAACGCCCGCGCCGGATCGTCTGATTGGCGACCGTCCCATTATCCGAAGAAGAGGGACGGTTTTAAGACGTTACCAGCGGTAGTGGCTGAAGGCGCGGTTGGCTTCGGCCATCTTGTGGGTGTCTTCGCGCTTCTTGACGGCGGTGCCACGGTTGTTCGAGGCGTCCAGCAGCTCGGCGGCCAGCTTTTCGGTCATGGTGTTCTCGCCGCGGTTGCGCGCAGCGTTGACCAGCCAACGGATGGCCAGGGCGCGACGACGGTCCGGACGGACCTCGACCGGCACCTGATAGGTGGCGCCGCCGACGCGACGCGAACGAACTTCGACGGCCGGAGCGACGTTTTCCAGCGCAGCGTGGAAGGTCTCGACCGCAGTCTGCTCCTTCTTCTTGTCAGCCAGGATGTCGAAGGCGCCGTAAACGATGTTTTCGGCGACGGCCTTCTTACCTTCGTACATGACGTAGTTCATGAACTTGGTGACCACCAGGTCGCCAAACTTCGGATCCGGCAGAACTTCACGCTTCTGAGCGCGGTGACGACGGGACATGGATGTATCCTCTTAAATCTGTAGGGCGCTAGGAGCGAATTACTTCGGACGCTTGGCGCCGTAGTGCGAACGACGCTGCTTGCGGTCCTTGACGCCCTGGGTGTCGAGCACGCCGCGCAGGATGTGGTAGCGAACGCCGGGCAAGTCCTTAACGCGGCCGCCGCGGATCAGCACGACCGAGTGCTCCTGCAGGTTGTGGCCTTCGCCGGGGATGTAGCACACGGCTTCGACGCCGTTCTTGGCCAGACGGACCTTGGCGACCTTACGCAGAGCCGAGTTCGGCTTCTTCGGGGTCGTGGTGTAGACGCGGGTGCAGACGCCGCGGCGCTGGGGCGAACCCTCCAGGGCCGGGACCTTGTTGCGGACCGGCTTCGGCTTGCGGGGCTTGCGGATCAGCTGGTTGATCGTGGGCATTCGAATTCGTCTCTTTTCGATGTGGAGGCGTGTGTCTTTCGACCGGAGCGCCTCATGAGCCTTCTTTTGAACGGGACCGAAGCCCCGCCCGGGTGTTATCGAGCCGAACGAGACGCCCAAACAGAAAAACCGGAACGCGCGCTTCGGGCGTTCCGGCGGGCGCAGCCCGTCCGTTCGATTGTCACGATCTGAGCGAACGGCGAACCGCCCACCTCTCGAAAGTGCGCGGCTTCTACGCGCGATCCGTTAACAGGTCAAGAGATTCGCAGAGGCGCCAGCCTTATCGCACGCCGTTCGTCCTGTTCAGCGCTCCGCCCACATATCGCCACGCTTGCAAAGCCATGTTCTCATTGAGGGATGGGGAGGTCGCATGACCGTCGCGGTTCTGGACAGATTGACCTTGGGCCGCCCGTCGGGCCGACAACGCGCGGCCACGATCGGCGTCTCGGTGCTGATCCACGGCCTGCTGCTGGCCCCCCTTGCCTTCCAGACCGTCAGACCGGCGCCGAATCTGGTCACAACCACGCTTCCGGTCGTCTATCTCGATATAGAGCCGCGCCCTCTTCTGCCCGATGAGCGGCCGCGCCTGCCCGCCGTCGCCCCAGCCCCCGCGCCGCAGGTCCGCCCTGCGGGTCCGGTCAGCCGCGAAACGGCGCCCGCTCTTAGCGCCGCCGAACGCCCCGCGCCGCCGGCGCCGCGCCTGGCCCGCGAAGCCCCCGAGGGCGCGCCCGCCCCGCCCGCCGCGCAAGCCGCCGATCCTTGGCAGGTGACGCCCGAAAGCCAGGCCGCCGCCACGGCGCGCGCCCTGCGCACCTCTCCGGTCGGCTGCCGCTCGCCGGAACTGCTGACCCGCGCCGAACGGGCCCTCTGCGACGAGCGGTTCAACGAGCGCGCCGCCGAGGCTGCGGCGCGTCGCCCCATCACCGGCAGCGGCAATTCAGAGCGCGACGCCCGTTTCGCTCGCGAAGGCGCGCGCGAGCTGCAACGCTATGAGGCCAAGCGCCGCCCGCTCAGCGGGGGCGTCGGCGTCCTGGCGCCGCAGGACTGCCCCGGCTCCAACTTCGGCACGGGCTGCGCGGGCGCCCATCTGGATTCCTCGATGCAGATGGACTCCAGCCGCAATGTCCGGACCCGCCGCGACGGCGCCCCCGCCTCAGGCCGCCCGATGACGCCCGGCGCCGCCGGCCCCCGCGAGCCGATGCGGCCGCAGTAGGCTTCCAGCACACGGCCCCCATGAGCTCGCCACGCCCAACAGCCTCAAGTAGCGCAAGGCGCGGTAGGCCGACAAACGGCCTCAAGCAGCGCAAGGCGCGATAGGCCAAACAAACGGCCTCAAGCAGCGCAAGGCGCGATAGGCCAACAAAAAAGAGCGGCGCCTTTCGACGCCGCCCTCTTCAGTCTTTCAGGTCTGAACCCGGATCAGTCGGCCGACTGTTCCAACTCCAGGGCCAGATCCGCGGGAAGCGGCTCGACCGCCTCTTCGCGGGCTTGGGTCAGCACAGCGTCGCGCTCGTTGGCGATCTTCTGCAGGCTGCGCAGGTAGGCGCCGGTGCCGGCCGGGATCAGGCGGCCGACGATGACGTTTTCCTTCAGGCCTTCCAACATGTCCTTCTTGCCGTGGACCGAAGCCTCGGTGAGGACGCGGGTGGTCTCCTGGAACGACGCCGCCGAGATGAAGCTGCGGGTCTGCAGCGACGCCTTGGTGATGCCCAGCAGGACCGGCTGCGTGATCGCCAGACGGCCGCCACGCTTCTCCACCTTGGCGTTTTCGACAGCGGCTTCAGCCACTTCGACCGTGTCGCCACGGATCAGGGTGGTTTCGCCGGAGTCGATGACCTCGACCTTCTGCAGCATCTGGCGAACGATCACCTCGATGTGCTTGTCGTTGATCGGCACGCCCTGCAGTCGGTAGACCTCCTGCACTTCGTTCACCAGATACTCGGCCAGCGCCTCGACGCCCTGGATGCGCAGCAGGTCGTGCGGATCCGGGTTGCCGTCGATGATGTAGTCGCCCTTCTGGATCAGATCGCCGTCGTGGACGGAGATGTGCTTGCCCTTCGGGATCAGGAACTCGACCGCTTCGCCCTGGTTGCCGTCGGCATCGGGCTCCGGGGTGATCTTGATGCGGCGCTTGTTCTTGTAGTCGCGACCGAATTCGACGCGGCCGTCCATCTCGGCGATGACCGCGCAGTCCTTCGGACGACGAGCTTCGAACAGTTCGGCCACGCGCGGCAGACCGCCGGTGATGTCGCGGGTCTTGGCGCCTTCGGTCGGGATACGCGCGACGATGTCGCCCGGCTTGACCTCGTCGCCGTTGGCCACCGACAGAATGGCGCCGACGGGCAGCAGATAGCGCGCGTCAGAACCGCTCGACAGCTTGGCGTAGCTGTCGCCCTGGGTGACGCCCATGGCCGGACGCAGGTCCGCGCCGCGCGGGCTGGCGCGCCAGTCGGAGACGACGCGCTGGGCGATGCCCGTGGCCTCGTCGGTCTCTTCCTTGACGGACAGGCCGTCGACCAGGTCCTCGAAGCGCACCACGCCGCCGACTTCCGTCAGGATCGGGGTGGTGTAGGGGTCCCACTCGGCCAGGCGCTGGTTCTTGGCCACTTCGGAGCCTTCCTTGACGCGCAGGCGCGCGCCGTAAGGCACCTTGTAGGATTCGCGGTCCTTGCCGTCGACGGTCACGGTGACCACGACGTTGCGGCTCATGGCCACCGGATCGCCGTGGGCGGCGATAACGGTCGGCCCGACGACCTTGATGACGCCGGCGTTGGTCGCCTCGAAGAAGGAGGTTTCCGCCACCTGGGCTGTACCGCCGATGTGGAAGGTCCGCATCGTCAGCTGGGTGCCCGGCTCGCCGATCGACTGGGCGGCGATGACGCCGACCGCTTCGCCGATGTTGACGTTGGTGCCGCGCGCCAAATCGCGGCCATAGCAGGTCGCACAGATGCCGGTGTCGGCTTCACAAGTCAGGGCCGAACGGACCTTGATGGACTGGACGCCCACCTTGTCGATCAGCTCGACTTCCTCTTCCTGCAGATAGGTATCGGCAGGGAACAGGACTTCGCCGCCCGGCTCCTTGATGTCCTCGGCCGCGTAACGGCCCAGGACGCGCTGGCCCAGCGAGACGAGCACGTCGCCGCCTTCGACCACGGCGCGCAGGGTGATGCCGCGCGTCGAGCCGCAGTCTTCCTCGGTGACGATGGAGTCCTGCGCCACGTCCACCAGACGACGGGTCAGGTAACCCGAGTTGGCGGTCTTCAGCGCGGTGTCGGCCAGACCCTTACGGGCGCCGTGGGTGGAGTTGAAGTATTCAAGGACGGTCAGGCCTTCCTTGAAGTTCGAGATAATCGGCGTCTCGATGATCTCGCCCGAGGGCTTGGCCATCAGGCCGCGCATCCCGCCCAGCTGCTTCATCTGCGCCTGCGAACCACGGGCGCCCGAGTTGGCCATCATATAGACCGAGTTGATGTCCGGCTCCTGACCCTTGATCAGGACGCGCGGCTGGGCGATTTCGCCCATCATCTCATCGGCGATCTTGTCCGTAGCCTTGGCCCAGGCGTCGACGACCTTGTTGTACTTCTCGCCCTTGGTGATCAGGCCGTCGGCGTACTGTTGCTCGTACTCCTCGACCTGCGTGCGGGTTTCGTTGACCAGCTGTTCCTTCTTGGCCGGGATGACGATGTCGTCCTTGCCCACCGAGATGCCGGCCTTGGCCGCCTCGCGGAAGCCCATCTGCATCATCTGGTCGGCGAAGATGACCGTCGCCTTCTGACCGCAGTGGCGATAGACCTGATCGATCAGGTTGCCGATTTCCTTCTTGGTCAGGTTCTTGTCCAGAAGGTTGTAGCCGATGTTGGCGTTGAGCGGCAGCAGAGCGCCCAGCTTCATCCGGCCCGGCGTGGTGTCGATCACCTTGGTCACGACTTCGCCTTCCGAGTTCATCTCGGTCCAGCGCGCCTTGATCTTGGTGTGCAGGGTCACGACACGGGCGTCCAGCGCCGCGTCGATTTCGCCCATGTTGGCGAACAGCTTGCCCTCGCCCGGCTGACCTTCCTTGACCAGCGACAGGTAGTACAGGCCCAGGACGATGTCCTGCGACGGCACGATGATCGGCTTGCCGTTGGCGGGCGACAGGATGTTGTTCGTCGACATCATCAGCACGCGCGCTTCCAGCTGGGCCTCGAGGCTCAGCGGGACGTGCACGGCCATCTGGTCGCCGTCGAAGTCAGCGTTGAACGCCGTACAGACCAGCGGGTGCAGGCGGATGGCCTTGCCCTCGATCAGCTTGGGCTCGAACGCCTGGATGCCCAGACGGTGCAGCGTCGGGGCGCGGTTCAGCAGAACCGGGTGCTCGCGGATGACCTCGTCCAGGATGTCCCAGACGGCGGGCTGTTCGCGCTCGACCATGCGCTTGGACTGCTTGACGGTGCCCGACAGGCCCTTGGCGTCCAGACGCGCGTAAATGAAGGGCTTGAACAGCTCCAGCGCCATCTTCTTGGGCAGGCCGCACTCGTGCAGCTTCAGCTCGGGGCCCACGGTGATGACCGAACGGCCCGAGTAGTCGACGCGCTTGCCCAGCAGGTTCTGACGGAAGCGGCCCTGCTTGCCCTTCAGCATGTCGGCCAGCGACTTCAGCGGACGCTTGTTGGCGCCGGTGATCACGCGGCCGCGACGGCCGTTGTCGAACAGGGCGTCGACCGACTCCTGCAGCATCCGCTTTTCGTTGCGGATGATGATGTCCGGCGCGCGCAGTTCGATCAGGCGCTTCAGGCGGTTGTTCCGGTTGATGACCCGGCGATACAGGTCGTTCAGGTCCGACGTCGCGAAGCGGCCGCCGTCCAGCGGCACCAGCGGGCGCAGCTCGGGCGGGATCACCGGCACGATGGTCAGGATCATCCACTCGGGCTTGTTGCCCGACTCGATGAAGGCCTCCAGCAGTTTCAGGCGCTTGGACGCCTTCTTGGCCTTCAGCTCCGACGGGTTGTCGGCCAGCTCGGCGCGGTGCTTCTCGGCCTCGGCGTTCAGGTCGATCGCCATCAGCAGGTTGCGGACGGCTTCAGCGCCGATCTCGGCCGTGAAGCCGTCGTCGCCGAACTCTTCCTGATAGTGATAGAACTCGTCTTCCGTCAGCAGCTGGTTCTGCTTCAGCGGGGTCAGGCCCGGCTCGGTGACAATGTAGTTCTCGAAGTACAGGACGCGTTCCACGTCCTTCAGCGCCATGTCCAGCATCAGCGAGATGCGGCTGGGCAGCGACTTCAGGAACCAGATGTGGGCGACCGGGGCGGCCAGGTCGATGTGGCCCATGCGCTCGCGGCGGACGCGGGCCAGAGTGACCTCAACGCCGCACTTCTCGCAGATGATGCCCTTGTACTTCATGCGCTTGTACTTGCCGCACAGGCATTCGTAGTCCTTGGTCGGGCCAAAGATACGGGCGCAGAACAGGCCGTCACGCTCAGGCTTGAACGTGCGGTAGTTGATGGTTTCCGGCTTCTTGATCTCGCCGAACGACCACGAGCGGATCTTCTCCGGCGAGGCCAGGGCGATCTTGATCTGGTCGAAGGTCGGGGTGACCGGGACCGGGTTGAAGATGTTCAGGACTTCCTGGTTCATCTTTTTTCCTTCTGCGGGAATGCCCCGCGAAAATCATTCAGAGAGGAGAACAGGCGGACCGCCCTTCCCCGCCGGGGCGAGGAAGGGCGCTTGATCCGATCAGCTGTTTTCCAGCTCCACGTTCAGGCCCAGCGAGCGCATTTCCTTCACGAGCACGTTGAACGACTCGGGGATGCCGGCCTCGAAGCTGTCGTCGCCGCGGACGATGGCCTCGTAGACCTTGGTCCGGCCGGCCACGTCGTCCGACTTCACCGTCAGCATTTCCTGCAGGGTGTAGGCGGCGCCGTAAGCTTCCAGAGCCCAGACCTCCATTTCCCCGAAGCGCTGACCGCCGAACTGCGCCTTACCGCCCAGCGGCTGCTGGGTGACGAGCGAGTACGGGCCGATCGAACGGGCGTGGATCTTGTCGTCGACCAGGTGGTGCAGCTTCAGCATGTAGATGTAGCCGACCGTGACCGGACGCTTGAACTGCTCGCCGGTCTGACCGTCGTACAGGATCGACTGGCCCGAACGGTCCAGGCCCGCCGATTCCAGCAGGTCCTCGATGTCCGAGATGCGCGCGCCGTCGAAGACCGGGGTCGCGAAGGGCACGCCCTTGGACAGGTTCTTCGCCAGCTCGATCAGGTCTTCCTCGTCGTCCGGCAGCGGGGTGTCGGCGCCATAGACTTCCGTCAGACGCTCGATCAGAGCCTGCTTCTGACCGCCGTGCTGCCAGGCTTCCAGCAGACCGGAGATCTGCTTGCCCAGACCGGCGGCGGCCCAACCCAGGTGGGTCTCGAAGATCTGACCGATGTTCATGCGCGACGGCACGCCCAGCGGGTTCAGCACCACGTCGACGTGGGTGCCGTCTTCCAGGTACGGCATGTCCTCGATCGGCAGGATCTTGGAGATGACGCCCTTGTTCCCGTGACGGCCGGCCATCTTGTCGCCCGGCTGCAGCTTGCGCTTCACGGCCACGAAGACCTTGACCATCTTCATGACGCCAGGCGGCATCTCGTCGCCGCGCTGCAGCTTCTCGACCTTGTCTTCGAAGCGGCGGTCGAGGGCCTTACGGGCGTCCTCGAACTGCTTCTTCATGGCCTCCAGCTCGCCCATCGCCTTCTCGTCGTCGAGGGCGACCTGCCACCACAGGCCCTTGGACACTTCGGCCAGCTTCTCTTCGGTGACCTCGCCGCGGCCCATGCCCTTCGGGCCGGACACGGCGGTCTTGCCGAGCAGCAGCGGCTTCACGCGGCCGTAGACGTTGCGCTCAAGGATCTTGAGCTCGTCGTCGCGGTCCTTGCCCAGACGCTCGATCTCGGCGCGCTCGATGGCCATGGCGCGCTCGTCCTTGTCGATGCCGTGGCGGTTAAACACGCGCACGTCGACGATGGTGCCGGCGACGCCGGGCGGCAGGCGCAGCGAGGTGTCGCGCACGTCCGAAGCCTTCTCGCCGAAAATGGCACGCAGCAGCTTCTCTTCCGGAGTCATCGGGCTCTCGCCCTTCGGCGTCACCTTGCCGACCAGGATGTCGCCCGGCTGGACTTCGGCGCCGATGGCCACGATGCCCGCCTCGTCGAGGTTGCGCAGGGCTTCCTCGCCGACGTTCGGAATGTCGCGGGTGATCTCTTCCGGGCCCAGCTTGGTGTCGCGGGCCATGACCTCGAACTCTTCCAGGTGGATCGAGGTGAAGATGTCGTCGCGCACGATCCGTTCGGAGATCAGGATCGAGTCTTCGAAGTTGTAGCCGTTCCAGGGCATGAAGGCGACCAGGGCGTTGCGGCCCAGAGCCAGTTCGCCCAGGTCCGTCGACGGGCCGTCGGCGATGACGTCGCCGGCCTTCACCGCATCGCCCACGCGCACGATCGGGCGCTGGTTGATGCAGGTCGACTGGTTCGAACGCTGGAACTTCGACAGGCGATAGATGTCGACGCCCGAGCGGCCGGCTTCCACATCGCCCGTGGCGCGCACGACGATACGGGTGCCGTCGATCTGCTCGACCACGCCTTCACGACGGGCGACCACGACAGCGCCGGAATCCACGGCCACGACGGCTTCCATGCCGGTGCCGACCAGCGGCGCGTCCGACTTCACCAGCGGCACGGCCTGACGCTGCATGTTGGCGCCCATCAGCGCGCGGTTGGCGTCATCGTTTTCCAGGAACGGGATCAGGGCGGCGGCGACCGAAACGACCTGCTTGGGCGACACGTCCATCATGTCGACCGCTTCCTTGGTCAACAGCTGGGAATCGCCGTTGATCCGGCCCGGCACCAGCTCCTCGACGATCTCGCCGTCCTTCAGCTCGATGTTGGCCTGGGCGATGACGTGCTTCGCCTCTTCCATGGCCGAGATGTAGACCACCTCGTCCGTCGCCTTGCCGTCGACCACGCGACGGTACGGGCTTTCAATGAAGCCGTACTTGTTCACGCGGGCGTGGGTGGCCAGCGAGTTGATCAGACCGATGTTCGGGCCTTCCGGCGTTTCGATCGGGCAGATGCGGCCGTAGTGCGTCGGGTGCACGTCGCGGACTTCGAAGCCCGCGCGCTCACGCGTCAGACCGCCCGGGCCAAGCGCCGAGAGGCGGCGCTTGTGGGTGATTTCCGACAGCGGGTTCGTCTGGTCCATGAACTGCGACAGCTGCGACGAGCCGAAGAATTCACGCACCGCGGCGGCGGCCGGTTTGGCGTTGATCAGGTCGTGCGGCATGACCGTGTCGATATCGACCGAGGACATGCGCTCCTTGATGGCGCGCTCCATGCGCAGCAGGCCGACGCGGTACTGGTTTTCCAGCAGTTCACCCACCGAACGGACCCGGCGGTTGCCCAGGTTGTCGATGTCGTCGATCTCGCCGCGGCCGTCCTTCAGGCCGACCAGGATCTGCAGCACCTTCAGCACGTCGTCCTTCTGCAGGACGCGGATTTCGTCCGAAACCTCGGGGGTTTCCAGACGCATGTTCATCTTCACGCGGCCCACGGCCGACAGGTCGTAGCGCTCGGCGTCGAAGAACAGGGAGTTGAACATGGCCTCGGCCGCTTCCGGCGTCGGCGGCTCGCCCGGGCGCATGACGCGATAGACGTCGAACAGGGCGTCCTCGCGGCCCGTGTTCTTGTCCACGCGCAGGGTGTTGCGCATGTAGGCGCCGACCGTGACGTGGTCGATGTCCAGCACGTCGATGGTGGTGAAGCCGTTGGCTTCCAGCAGCTCGATCGCCGCGGCGTCCAGCTCGTCGCCCGCCTCGGCGTAGATTTCGCCGGTCTGATAGTTGACGGCGTCAGAGGCCAGATACTTGGTCAGCAGGGCGTCAGCCGCCAGCGACAGCGACTTCAGACCGCCGTCGGCCAGCTTCTTGGCGGCGCGGGCGCTGATCTTCTGACCGGCCGGAGCGACCACTTCGCCGGTGTCGGCGTCGACCAGGTCGAACTCCGGCTTCACGCCACGCCAGCGTTCCGGCTTGTAGGGCGTGACCCAGCCTTCGCCGCGCTTCTCGTACGGAACGGTCTCGTAGAAGGTCTTGAGGATTTCTTCCCCGTCCATGCCCAGGGCATAGAGGAAGGTGGTGGCGGGCAGCTTACGGCGACGGTCGATACGGACGTAGACGATGTCCTTGGCGTCGAACTCGAAGTCCAGCCACGAGCCGCGATACGGGATCACGCGGGCGGCGAACAGCAGCTTGCCCGACGAGTGGGTCTTGCCCTTGTCGTGGTCGAAGAAGACGCCCGGCGAACGGTGCATCTGCGAGACGATCACGCGCTCGGTGCCGTTGACGATGAAGGTGCCCTTGTCCGTCATGAGCGGGATGTCGCCCATGTAGACGTCCTGCTCCTTGATGTCCTTGACCGAACGGGCGCCCGTTTCTTCCTCGGTCTCAAAGACGATCAGGCGCAGCTTGACCTTCAGCGGCGCGGCATAGGTCATGTCGCGCTGGATGCATTCCTCAACGTCGTACTTCGGGTCCTCGAACTCGTAGGAGACGTATTCCAGGACGGCGCGCTCGTTGAAGTCCTTGATCGGGAACACCGACTTGAAGACCGCCTCGATGCCCTCGTCGTTGCGCAGGCCCGGACGCGACTCGCGCTGCAGGAACTGCTCATAGGAAGCGCGCTGAACCTCGATCAGGTTCGGCATCTGCACGGCTTCGGGGATGCGCCCGAAGCTGTAGCGAATGCGCTTCTTGCCGGTAAACGACGTGGCGGCAGCGATCTTACCCAAGGCGAGACCGTCGGTGGACTTGGCCATTCTGTTTTCCCAATCGCGGCCCCTTGCGAGGCCCGCTCTCAATGCAGCAGCCACGGCGCGCCGACCGGCGATCCGTGACCGTTAAATGTCTCTCGGCGTCCACCCTCGATCCTCACGCGGATCAGGACGCCTGGATGTATCCGCCCCCTTGGGGAGGGGCGACGCCTTCGCACCGGTCGGAGGGCGACAAACCGGGCCTCGGCGCTTTCGCGCGGGATTCATGGAATCTGCGAAGCGCGCATATATACGCCCTTCTTCGGCGAAATAAAGGCCCTGTGCATAATCTGATCCTGGACCGTCATCCCGGCCATGCGGCCCAGCCGCGCGGAGCCGGGACCGCCCAAGACGCGGCGCTTCCGGCGGTCCCGGATAGCCGCTATGCGTCTTCCAGGATGACAAGAGCGGGGCGTTCGCTCAATCATCTGGCGCGATGACGCTGATATGATAAGCCTTGCGTTATGAAGCACATCGCCCTGCCCCTCCTCGCCGCCCTATCGCTCGCCGCCTGCGCCTCGACGTCCGATGTCGGCTACCCCGGCCTGCGCGAGGCGGTCGGACCCGCGACTCAGGAAAATTGGGAGGTCGGCCAGGCCGCCTATCTGATGTGGAACAGCCAGCGTCGCGGCTGGACCTCGACCCCGTCGGGCCTGCAATATCGCCTCGTCAGCAAGGCCAATCCGAACGGCGCGCAGCCGACCGCGACCGACACGGTCAAGGTCCACTATCGCGGCACCTTCATCGACGGGCGCGAGTTCGACAGCTCCTATTCGCGCAACGAGCCTGCGACCTTCCCCCTGAACCGCGTCATCAAGGGCTGGACCGAGGGCGTGGCTCTGATGCGCGAGGGCGAGACCTATGAGTTCGTCATCCCCGCCGACCTGGCTTACGGCTCGCGCTGGATGGGAACGGAAATCCCCGCCAACTCGGCGCTGCGCTTCACGGTCGAACTGCTGGACGTGAACCCGCAGGGCTGACGGGTAGGCCGTCATGTGCGCGGCCTTCCGTCAAATGTAGGTAGTGGACTTTAAGTCCCCGCTCATCCCGGCGGACGCCGGGACTCAGTGCTTTGGCTTCAGGCGCCCCGCTCGGCGGATATGTCTCAGTGCGAGGCTCTCACTGGATCTCGGCGTCCGCCGGGATGAACGGGATAGGAGCCACGGCGTCACGCCACGCGCCGACACAGAATCGTCATTCGTCTTGACGACGCCGGCGACACGCTGTCGTCTGCGCCTCCTTGTCGAGGTCGCGTGGGGGCGGCCGTCCTGAGATAGCCGTCATGCAACGTTTCCTCCTGGCCGCCAGCGCCTCGGTCCTCCTGTTCGCAGTGGGCGCGCCCGCGCTGGCCCAGGTCGGCACGCCCGCCCTTCCCGTCGCGCTCGCGCCGATTCCGGCCGCCAAGGACGAAGCCTATCCCGGTGTCATCAAGCTGCATGTCGACGCCACCGACATCGACCGGCGCCTGATCCAGGTGCGCCAGACCATCCCCGTCAGCGGCCCCGGCCCGCTGGTCCTCTTCTATCCCCAGTGGATTCCCGGCAACCACGGACCAGTCGGCCCAGTCGCCAACGTCGGCGGCCTGACCTTCACCGCCAACGGCCAGCGGCTGGAATGGGTGCGCAACACCGTCCAGCCCTGGGCCTATCAGATCGAGGTTCCGGCCGGGGTGAGCGAGGTCGATGTCGCCTTCCAGTGGCTGACGCCGATTGAGGGTGCTCAGGGCCGCGTCGTCGTCACGCCCGAGATGCTGAACATCCAGTGGGAAAAGGCCCTGCTCTATCCTGCGGGCTATTACTCGCGCCAGATCACCTTCCAGCCGACGCTGAAGCTGCCGCAGGGCTGGAACTACGGCGCCGGGCTCGACACCGTCAGCTTCGAGAACGGCCTGGCCACCTTCGCCCCCATCACGCTGGAGCATCTGGCCGACAGCCCGGTCTTTGCGGGCGCCCACTATCGCCAGATCGACCTGGATCCGGGCGGCCGTTCGCCGGTGCGCCTGAACGTCGTGGCCGATGACGCCAAGATGCTGGAAGCCAGCGACGAGCACATCCAGCTTCACCGCAATCTGGTCCAGCAGGCCGACCGCCTGTTCGGCGCGCGCCACTTCAACCACTACGACTTCCTGCTGGCCGTGACCGACAAGCTGGGCGGCATCGGCCTGGAGCATCACCGCTCGTCCGAGAACAGCGTCGACGTGAAGTATTTCACCGACCGCGAGGCGACCCTGGCCGACCGCGATCTGCTGGGCCACGAATACACCCACAGCTGGAACGGCAAGTGGCGCCGCCCGGCCGACCAGCTGACGCCCAATCTGAACGAGCCGCTGCAAAACTCGCTCATGTGGGTCTATGAGGGCCAGACGCAGTATTGGGGCCTGGTCCTGACCGCGCGCGCCGGCCTGATGAGCAAGCAGCAGGCGCTGGACGTGCTGGCCATGAGCGCCGCCAGCTTCCAGAACATCCCCGGCCGCCAGTGGCGCGCCATGCAGGACACCACCAACGACCCGATCATCAGCCAGCGCCGCCCGCAGCCGTGGGGCTCCTATCAGCGCAGCGAGGACTATTACCGCGAGGGCTCCCTGATCTGGCTGGACGCCGACACCCTGATCCGAGAGCAGACGAGCGGAAAGCGATCGCTGGACGACTTCGCCAAGGCCTTCTTCGGCGTCGAGGACGGGAACTGGGATCCAGCCCCCTACACCTTCGCCGACGTGACCTCGACCCTGAACGGGGTGCAGGCCAACGACTGGGCCGCCTTCCTGCGCGAGCGGCTGGACGCGGTCGGCCCCGGCTCGCGCGGTCCCTTGGACGGCATCGAGCGCGGCGGCTACCGCCTGGTCTTCAAGGAGGAGCCGTCCGGCTACATGGGCGCCCTGTATAAGGAACTGGGCCGCAACGACTTCACCTATTCGCTCGGCTTCATGATGAACAAGGCGAACAAGATCACCTCCGTCCTGTGGGGCGGCCCGGCGTTCGAGCAGGGCCTGACCTCGGGCTGGGAAGTCGTCGCCGTCGGCGGCCGCGCTGCCTCGGCCGACGCGCTGAAGGAGGCCGTCACCGCCGCCAAGGGATCGTCGGAGTCGATCGAGCTGATCCTGAAGAACGGCGACGTCTTCAAGACGGTGCGCTTCGACTACCACGACGGCCTGCGCTACCCGCACCTGGAGCGCATCGAAGGCACGCCGGATCGGCTGGGCGAGATTCTGGCTCCGCGCCGGCGGTAAAGCCACGCGCGGCGTCTCTCCCTCCCCTTCATGGGGAGGGTGGCTGAGGCCGTCAGGCCGAAGCCGGGCGGGGGCGGCAAGGCTGATCAAGCGCCGGCGCCCTGCATCGCCAAGCCCTCCCCACACGGTCTCCGCTTCGCTGCGACCACCCTCCCCATGAAGGGGAGGGAGAAGGTCGCGCTCCGTCGCCGCCCACCTTCTCCCCCGAGGGGAGAAAGGTTACGAGAACAGTATGATCATCACCCGACGCCTGCCCGCCGCCGCCCTCGCCCTGCTGCTGACCTCGGCCGCCTCGACCGCCCTCGCCCAGCAATGGACCGGCCCGCAGGCGCCCGCCGCACCGACGCCGCAGAACACGCCCTTGGCCCTTCCGCGCGCCCTGCCGCCGATCCCGGCGCCGACCGCCGAGGCCTATCCTGGCGTCATCCGCTATGAGGTGGACGCCACCGACGTCGAGAAGAAGATCGTCCGCGTGCGCCAGACCATCCCGGTCCAGCCCGGCCATCTTGTCCTGCTCTATCCGAAGTTCTTGCCCGGCAACCACGCCGCCACCGGCCCGATCCAGCTGGTCTCTGGCGTGACGGTCCAAGGCGGCGGACAGCGCATCGACTGGCTGCGCGACACAATCGACCCCTACGCCTTCCACCTCGACGTGCCGCAGGGCGTTAGCGAGATCACCGTCAACGTCCAGTGGCTGACCCAGCCCGACAACTCCACCTGGCGCGTCGTAATGACGCCCGAGATGGTCAATCTGCAGTGGGAGAAGGCCCTGCTCTATCCGGCGGGCTATCGCTCGACCGGCATCACCTTCGCCCCGTCGATCCGCCTGCCGCGGGGCTGGAAATACGGCGTCGCCCTCGACACCGAAAGCTTCGTCGACGGTTTGGCCACGTTCAAGCCGACCGACCTCTACACCCTGATCGACAGCCCCCTGTTCGGCGGCGCCCACTTCCAGCGCATCGCCATCGACCCGCGCCGGGGCGACGGCGAAGGCGCCGTGCACCTGAACATCATCGCCGATACGGCCAAGGATCTGGCGCCCACGGCCGAGCAACTGGGCTGGTTAGAAAATCTGGTGACCCAGACCGACCGTCTGTTCGGCGCCCGCCCCTATGACCGCTACGACTTCCTGCTGGCGGCGACGTCAAAGCTGGGCGGCATCGGACTGGAGCATCACCGCTCGTCAGAGAACTCGGTCCCGGCCGACTTCTTCACCAACTGGGGCAAGAGCATGGGCGCCGTCGGCCTGCTGCCGCACGAGTTCACCCACGCCTGGAACGGCAAGCGCCAGCGCCCGGCCGACGAACTGACCGCCAACCACAACATCCCGACGCAGAACACTTTGCTGTGGGTCTATGAGGGCCAGACCGAATACTGGGGCGACGTCCTGACGGCGCGCTCGGGCCTGGCCTCCAAGGCCGACATCCTGACCAGCTTCGCCGAAGTCGCCGCCTTCTACGACAATCAGCCGGGCCGCGAATGGCGTCCGCTGCAGGATACGAACAACCACAATCTGCTCGGCTATCGCACCTCGAACCCCTATTCCTCGTGGATGCGCGGCACCGGCGACTACTACCGCGAGGCCCTGCTGATCTGGCTGGACGCCGACACCCTGATCCGCGAGGCGACGGGCGGCAAGAAGTCGCTGGATGACTTCGCCAAGGGCTTCTTCGGCGGCGACGACGGCTCGTGGGCGCCGCGCGGCTATGTCTTCGACGACGTGGTCGCGGCGCTGAACGCCGTCCATCCGCATGACTGGGCGGCCTTCCTGCGCAAGCGCCTGGACGCCAACGGCCCCGACGCCAAGGCGCCGCTGGACGGTCTGACCCGCGGCGGCTACCGCCTCACCTACACCGACAGCCTGACCGCCGATGAAAAGCGCGTCCAGTCGGGCTGGGCCAACGATTTCCAGTATTCCCTGGGCTTCACCCTGTCGTCCTCGAACAAGCTGACCGGCATCCGCTGGGGCGGCCGCGCCTTCGAAGCCGACATCGGGCCGGGCTGGGAGCTGGTCGCCGTCAACGATGTCGCCGCCTCGGCCGAGAAACTGCGCGACGCCGTCACCGCCGCCAAGGGAACCGACGCCCCGATCCGCCTGCTGCTCAAGAACGGCGACCGCTATCGCACGGTCGCGTTCGACTATCACGACGGCCTGCGTTATCCGCGCCTGGAGCGCATTCCCGGCACGCCGGATCGGCTGGGCGACATCCTCAGCCCGCGCCGGCGGTAATCCGCGCAGAACGCCTCTCCCTCCCCGTCTCGGGGAGGGTGGTCGAAGCGAAGCGCAGACCGGGTGGGGGCGGCCAGGCGATCCCGACCTCGGCGTCCTAAGAGCCTCGTCGCACCCGGCTCGCCCTACCGGCCTCAGCCACCCTCCCCGGGACGGGGAGGGAAAAACGCAGCGCATATCTTTACCGCCCAAAAGAAAACGGGCCGGAGGTTTCCCTCCGGCCCGTCTTGCTTTGAAAGCTGTCTCTGGCGAACCAGAGGCCAGATCCGAAATCTTACTTGATTTCGACCTTGGCGCCGGCTTCTTCCAGCTTCTTCTTCAGCTCTTCAGCAGCTTGCTTCGAGACGTTCTCGACGACCGGCTGCGGAGCGCCTTCGACCAGGTCCTTGGCTTCCTTCAGACCCAGGTCGGTGCGGACGCCGCGGACTTCCTTGATGACGTTGATCTTCTTGTCGCCGCCGTCAACCAGGACAACGGTGAACTCGGTTTGCTCTTCAGCGGCTTCAGCCGGAGCAGCGGCGCCGGCGACAGCAGCGACGGCGACCGGAGCAGCAGCCGAGACGCCCCACTTGTCTTCCAGCAGCTTCGACAGTTCAGCGGCTTCCAGGACGGTCAGGGCCGACAGTTCTTCAACGATTTTGGCGAGATCAGCCATTTTAGTCTTCCTTCGGTAGGATGAGGTTCAGAGAGATATGCAGAGATGACGGGGCTTAGGCGGCGTCTTTGGTCGCGTACGCGTTGAAGACGCGAGCCAGTTGGCCGGCCGGCGCCTGCAGGACGCCAGCAACCTTGGTCGCCGGGGCTTGCAGCAGGCCGATGAGCTTGCCGCGCAGTTGATCCAGCGACGGCAGCTTGGACAGGGCCTCGACGCCCTTGGCGTCCAGAACCTTGTCGCCCATGAAACCGCCAAGGATGTTGAACTTGTCGTTCCCCTTGGCGAATTCGGCCGTGACCTTGGCGGCGGTGACCGGGTCGGCTGCATAAGCGATGCCCACGGGACCCTTGAACAGGTCGTGGTACTCGCTGCCTTCCTCGACGCCCAGCGCCTTGAGCGCCAGACGGTTCTTCACCACCTTGAACGCGCCGCCTTCTTTACGAAGGCGACGGCGCAGGTCTTCCATCTCCACAACGGTCAGACCCAGGTTGTGGGTCACGACCACGGCGCCCGCGTCGGCGAACACGCTCTTCAGCTGTTCGATCGACTCGGCTTTTTGTGCGCGGTCCATTGTGGTCTCCAGTTTTGGCATTCGCCGCCGGGCTTATTCCCGACGACGGATTTGGCTTAAGCGCCATGCATCGCTGCACAGCGTTCAGGCCGGTCTTATTGTCCGAAGGAAGCGCGGCCCGCCCGCCGGATACCGGCAGGACGAAAGCTCTTTGCATCCCCATCTCCCCACGGCGCCAGAGGGCTCTCTGGACGATTATGACGCGGGCGACCCCCGCATCCCGAAGTTCTCGGACAGGCATCGTCAGAACCGAGGCCCTGACGAGATGCGGGCTCTATACACGGCCCGGCGGGAAAATCAACGCTTGGGCGGCTTGGCGGCGCCCGCGGCCTCGCGCGCCATGGCCTCGCAGTCGAAAGCCCCGCAGTATTTGTTCAGCAGATCGTTCATGAAGGCCGCCTCGAAGGCCGCCATCCGCTGCCCCTCCTCGACGCCCATGTCCATCTGCTTGCGAGCGATGGCGCGGCCCATCGGCGCCTCATAGAAGGCGACCAGAGCCGCCAGCTCCTGCTCAGTGAAGCGTTCGGCGTAGTCCCGCTTCATCGCCTCGATCACTCTCTGCAGGTGCGGCAGGAGGATGGTCGGCGCGTTGACGCGAAACCATTGAGCGTGAGCCTCGGGCATGGCGGAGCCGTGTTCCTCCATCTGCCGGGCGATGCCGTCGCGGACCGTCTTCTCCAGGCCAACGATCGACAGCTCGACATAGCGCTCGGCGAGCGCCGCGCGCCGGTCCGCCTGTTGCGCCTGTTGCGCCTGGGCGGCCGGGATGGACGCCAGCAGAGCGACGGCCAGTCCGATGGCGATGGATCTTTTCATGGCGTTCACCCTTCCCGGTCGAGCATAACCTTATCGACCACCGATATCCAGGAAGCGCAAGCCTCAGGCGCGCGGTCTGAAGTCCCGGATCAGTTCCGCCAGTTCCGCCTCGTCCACCACGGCTGCAGCGTCCTCAGCCGACATCCAGCGGCGTTCGCGCTGGGCGTCCTCGGGCCAGGCGCCCAGCTGGATGAAGACCTCCAGCGGATAGACGCTGGCGATGGTGGCCTGAACCCGTCCCGACTTCAGCCGCTTGCCGTACCGGAACCAGCCGATGGGCGCGCCCATGACGTCGCCTTGAACGCCCGCCTCCTCATAGGCCTCGATCACGGCGGCCTCGGCGTCGGTCTTGCCCGCCATGCGGTTGCCCTTGGGGATGACCCAGCGCCGCGTCTCGCGCGAGGTGATCATCATGATCTCCACGCCGTCCGGCCCGTGCCGCCAGGGCAAGGCCGCGACCTGGCGCGTCTCCGACGAAAGGGTCCGGGGCTTGTTCGACATCAGGTCAGGAACAGGCCGCCCAGGGCGTAGAACAGGGCGCCGATGGCGGCGGCCGCCGGCATGGTGATGAACCAGGCGGTGACGATGCTGCGCGCCACGCTCCAGCGCACGGCCGAGACGCGCTTGGCCGCGCCCACGCCGACGATGGCGCCGGTGATGGTGTGGGTGGTGGACACCGGAATGCCCATGCTGGTCGCCGCGAACAGGGTGATGGCCCCGCCCGTCTCGGCGCAGAACCCCTGCTGGGGGCTAAGCCGCGTGATCCGCGACCCCATGGTGTGAACGATCTTCCAGCCGCCGAACAGCGTGCCCAGGGCGATGGCCGCCTGACAGGTGATGACCACCCAGAAAGGCACATGGAACTCGCCCCCCAGCATGCCGCGCGAATAGAGCAGGATGGCGATGATGCCCATCGTCTTCTGGGCGTCGTTGCCGCCGTGCCCCAGCGAATAGGCCGAGGCGGAGACGAACTGCAAACCACGGAAGATTCTGTCGGCGAAGTTCGGATTGGCCTTGGCGAACAGCCAGGACACGATCAGCACCAGCAGCAGCGCCAGCAGGAAGCCGATGGCCGGAGACATGAAGATGGCGCCGACCGTCTTCAGCACGCCGCTGATGACCACGGCTCCGCTGCCCGCCTTGGCGATGCCGGCCCCCAACAGGCCGCCGATCAAAGCGTGCGAACTGGACGACGGAATCCCGAACATCCAGGTGATGACGTTCCAGAGAATGGCGCCCATCAGAGCGCCGAAGATCACCTGATCCGAAATGACGTCGGGCGAGATGATGCCTCGGCCGATCGTGTCCGCAACGTGCAGCCCGAAGAACAGAAAGGCGATGAAGTTGAAGAAGGCCGCCCACCCGACCGCATAGATCGGCGGCAGGACGCGCGTGGCGACGATGGTGGCGATAGAGTTGGCCGCATCGTGCAGGCCGTTCAGGAAGTCGAACAGCAAGGCGACGCCGATCAGGAAGACCAGGATCAGGAGGGCGTGATCCATGATGGTCCTACAGGTGCTCGACCAGAACGCCGTTGATGCGGTTGGCCACATCCTCGAACCGGTCGATCACCTTCTCCAGGTGATCCAGCAGTTGGCTGCCGATGATGAAGCCCAGAGTGTTGCCGCCCGTGCCGTCATGGCGGTGCGCCTCATACAGCGCCTTCATCCCGGCGTCGTACAGGTCGTCGCTGCGCGCCTCCAGATCTGTGATCTGTTCGGTCAGGACGTTCAGCCGGTCGTGGTTCTTGCGCATGGCCGGCAGCAGGGTGAAGGCTTCCTGCGTCAGGGCCGCGCACTGCACGGCGATGTCGGCCAGTTCCTGCATCTTGGGCGAGAAGTCGCGCATCTCGTACAGGGTGACCACCTTGGCCGCCTTCTGCATCTGGTCGATGGTGTCGTCCAGTGAGTTCGTCAGCCCCCGGATGTCGGCCCGGTCGAACGGGGTGATGAAGCTGCGGCGCACGGCGAACAGAACCTCGCGCGCGACCTCGTCGGCTTCCTCTTCATGCGCGACCACCTTGGCGCACCATTCGCTGGTCTCGGGCCCGCCGTCCATCATCTTGCGCAGCGCGGCAGCGCCGTGGGCCAGGCTCAGAGCATGGGCGTCGAACAGCCGAAAGAAGTTATCTTCCTTAGGCAGCAGCGCCTGAAACCAGTTGAGCATGAAGCCTCTCCGATACGGTCGCCGCCGGGGCGCCCGGGCTCCAAGACCGGATTCCCACCCGCCTCGTCAAGTCATCCGGGTACAGAACGGTGGATTAGCCTCGCTGTTCCGCGCTCCGTGGCCCGCCCACGGTGCGTCTGCGCGGCCCATCGAACAAAGAAAACGGCCCCGGAAGATCGCTCTTCCGGGGCCGTCGTCATTCTTAGCCGTGAAGCCTATCAGGCGCCCAGCGAAGCCGGGTCGACCTTGAAGCCCGGGCCCATCGTCGAGGACAGGGCGATGCGCTTCACATAGGTGCCCTTGGCGCCCGACGGCTTGGCGCGGACGAGAGCGTCCACGATGGCCTTGACGTTGGCTTCCAGGGCGTCCTGGGTGAAGGAGGCCTTGCCGATGCCGGCGTGGACGATGCCCGCCTTCTCGACGCGGAACTCAACGGCGCCGCCCTTGGCGTCCTTGACGGCCTGGGCGACGTTCGGGGTCACGGTGCCGACCTTCGGGTTCGGCATCAGGCCGCGCGGGCCCAGCACCTTACCCAGACGACCGACCAGGGCCATCATGTCCGGCGATGCGATCACGCGGTCGAACTCCATGAAGCCGCCGGCGATCTTCTCGTACAGGTCTTCAGCGCCGACGTGCTCGGCGCCGGCCGCCTTGGCTTCTTCAGCCTTGGCGTCCTTGGCGAAGACGGCGACGCGGACGTCACGGCCTGTGCCCGAGGGCAGGTTCACCACGCCGCGGACCTGTTGGTCGGCGTGACGCGGGTCGACGCCCAGGTTGATGGCGATTTCGATCGACTCGTCGAACTTGGCCTTGGCGTTGTCTTTCACCAGCTTGATGGCGTCCGAGAAGACCAGCAGGTCTTCGGTCACGCCCGTGCGGGCCTTATGGGCTTTGGTCTGCTTAGCCATGTCTTAGCCCTCCACCACTTGAATGCCGATGGCGCGGGCCGAGCCCTCGATGATGCGCGACGCGGCGTCCAGGTCGTTCGCGTTCAGGTCCTTCATCTTCTTCTCGGCGATTTCGCGCAGTTGCGTCTGCGTGATCTTGCCGGCGAACTCGCGGCCGACGAGCTTGGAGCCCGACTTGATGCCAGCGGCTTGCTTCAGATACCAGGTCGCCGGGGGCGTCTTGGTGATGAAGGTGAACGACTTGTCCTGATAGACGGTGATGACGGTCGGAAGCGGGGTGCCCTTGGCTTCCTTCTCGGTCCGCGCGTTGAACTCCTTGCAGAAGCCCATGATGTTCACGCCGCGCTGACCCAGAGCCGGGCCGATCGGGGGCGAAGGCGTGGCCGAGGCGGCCGGCACTTGCAGCTTGATATAGCCGAGAATCTTCTTGGCCATTGGTCTCTCCTATGAATGACCCGATGACGGTGCGTCGGGCCGGTGAGCCGTGGTCCGGCATGGCTGCCTCCCACGGATTTGACGCTGGGCGACTCCAGGGTCGTCCAGCGAAGGCGCGCGTTTAGCAGGCAGACCCTGAAAACGCAAACGGGACCGCCCGGAGACGGTCCCGATCTCTGCGTGGCGTCAGCGGCCGATCAGGCGCTGACCTTCTCCACCTGATTGTATTCCAGATCGACCGGGGTCGGGCGGCCGAAGATCGAGACAGCCACGCGCAGGCGGGCGTTCTCTTCGTCGACGCTCTCGACCTGACCGTCGAAGCTGGCGAACGGGCCGTCGGTGACCTTGACGTTCTCGCCGATGTCGAAGCGGATGGTGGGTTTCGGACGCTCGACGCCCTCTTCCACCTGGCCGATGATGTTCTGGACTTCGCGTTCCGAGACCGGCAGCGGCTTGGTGCCGCCCGCGGCGCCCAGGAAGCCCGTGACCTTCGGCGTGTTTTTGACCAGGTGATAGGCCTCGTCGGTCATCTCCATCTTCACCAGCACATAGCCGGGGAAGAATTTGCGCTCGGCGTTGACCTTCTTGCCGCGACGGATCTCGACGACATCCTCAGTCGGGACCAGGATTTCGGAGAAGGCGTCTTCCAGCCCCTGTTGCCTGGCCTGGTCGCGCAGCTGTTCGGCGACCTTCTTCTCGAAGTTGGAATAGGCGTGGACGATATACCACTTGTGGCGGGGATTGGCCGCCGGCTTGGGCGCTGCATCGGTCATGTGCGCGTCTCCTTTATTGGCCAAGGCTGAGGATGATGCGGGACGCGAAGCCAAGGCCCGTATCCACGATCCAGAAGAAAGCGGCTGCGATCAGCACCATGATGAAGACCATCACCGACGTGATCCAGGTCTCCTTGCGGCTGGGCCAGGTGATCTTGCGGGCCTCAGCACGGACTTCGCTGATGAACTGGGGGATGGACGTCTTTTTCTTCGGCGCGGGCGCGTCGACGGCCACGGTCGCTGCGCCTTGCGCGGCTGCTGCGGTCTTGGTCCCCGTGGTGCGGCGGCCGCCGGGGGTCTTCGCCTTGGCCATTTGACGTCTCTTCAACCTCTGGATCCTGCTGCCCCACATGGGAAGTCCCAGGCGATAACAACAGGGGGAATGGCAGGAGTGGAGGGACTCGAACCCCCGGCCCTCGGTTTTGGAGACCGATGCTCTACCAGCTGAGCTACACTCCTAGTGTCCCGGACAAAGATCAGCGCGCCGTGGAAATCGTTCCAGCGGCGCGACCCTCGCCAGAGGGGGGCGTATGCCCGAGCCCTACGGCCATTTCAAGGGCCATCTGCGCCGCAGACGCATGAAGCCGCGGATTTTCCTCAGAACAACCGCGCCACCGCGCTCGGCTCATAGCTCAGGCCTTTGACCAGATCGTCGGCGTCGCCGATCGAGAAGGTCTGGGCGCGGCTGCGGCCATCGATCACCGCCACAGCCTCGATCTCTTCGGGAACAACCTTAACCACCGCCACGGCGTCCCCGCCCGGCGCCCAGGGGCTGACTTCCGGCGCGCGCTTGATGATCAGATCGTTGACCCGCTTCACCTCGTCGCCGTCCGTTACCTCTTCGGCGCGACCGTCGATGGAGACGCCGACCGCCTCCCCCTCTTCGCCCACGCCGCGCACGGCCACGCCCACGCGCGGATCGGCGGTCAGGTTCTTCAGCTTCTCGCTGTCGCGGCCGGTGACGAAGTAGAGGTTCAGCCCGTCGTTCAGATAGCCGAGCGTCGCAGCCTGAGGCCGCCCATCCGCCCGATTCACCGCCAGGGTCATCAGCTTCTGACTATCCAGCAGCTTCAGGATGGCGGCGACCGCCCCGCCATGGATCGGGGTCGTGCGCGAGGTCGAGCTCATGGCGATTCTCCAACAGAAGGCGACAGCAGACTGGGGCGGCAGCTTCGACCCGGCCTTGACGCAGATCAAGGCGACTGGACGCCGCTTCGGTTCCAATCGTCCCATGACAGAGTCCCGCCTCGCGCCCGAAGCGCCTCGTCTCGAGGTGTCCCCCCTCAGCAAAGCCGAGGCGCCCGCCGCCTTTGCGCTGGCGCGGTTGTGGCGCCCCAGTCTGGAGCCCGCCCAGTGGGACGCCTTCCTGTCGGCCTGGCGCGCCGCGCCGGAAAGCCGCGGCATCCTCAGCGCCCGCAATCAGCGCGGCGGGGTTCTGGGCTTCGTCAGTTGGTGGCGGCAACCTGATCTGGAGTACGGCGAAACGCTGTGGGCCGGTCCCTTCGTGGTGCGCGAGATGGGCGTGCGGCCGCTGGTGCGTCAGAGTCTGGCCGTCGAGTTGACCGCCTTGGCCGCCCAACTGGGCGCCCGGCTGCGCTATGCCGAAGAGGCTCAGACGCCGGACTGCGCCGTCGAAAGGACGGCTAGGACAGGCTGACCTATTCGGAATCGGCGACGCTTGGCCTAGACTGCTCCGTCATCCGGGAGACGACCTTCGTGAACACCGCTGCGGCCCAGACCCAAATCGAAAAGGTGCGTCTGGAGGACGTGCATCCGTGCGCCAACTGCGGCGCCCGTCCGCTGGGCGTCTGCGCCGACCTGAAGGGGCATGAGCTGCAAAGCATGGCCTGCGCCAGCGAGACCGTCACGGCCCAGCCCGGACAGGCCCTGTTCCACGAAGGCGACCCCAACCCCTTCGTCTTTAACGTCGTGGACGGGGCGGTGAAGCTGTATCGCCTGCTGCCCGACGGACGACGCCAGATCACCGGCTTCCTGTTCCAGGGCGACTTTCTGGGCTTGGGCGGACGCGGCGCGTCCAGCTTCACGGCCGAGGCGCTGACGCCGCTGAACGCCTGCCGCTTCCGGCGCAGCGATTTCGATCAACTGCTGAACGCCCTGCCCGCGCTGGAGCACCGGCTGGTGGCGCTGGCCGGGGACGAGCTGATGGCGGCTCAGGAACAGATCGTCCTTCTGGGCCGCAAGACAGCGCGCGAGCGGCTGGCCAGCTTCCTGACCCGTCTTGCGGAACGTCAGGTTCAGTTGGGCGGCCCGGAGGGTCAGGTCCACCTGCCGATGACGCGGCTGGACATCGCCGACTACCTGGGCCTGACGATCGAGACCGTCAGCCGGCTCTTCACCCAGTTCAAGACCTCGGGCCTGATCCAGCTGCTGCCGGGCAATGACGTCGCCCTGCCGGATCCAGCCGCACTGAAGGCTCTGGGCGAAGGCGCCGCCTGATCCATTTCGACGAATAGGGTGAAGGGGGCGCGGCCTGACGTTCCGCGCCCCTCCCCGCATCGGCTCAGAACTTGCGGCCGACGCCCACCGACACGACCCAGGGATCCAGACTGACGCTGCTCTTCAGCGCGCCGCCGTTGATCTTGGCGTCCGTGTCGAACCACACCTTCTTGGCGTCCAGGTTCAGCGTCCACGGGCCGGATATGTTCCAGTCGGCCCCGGCCTGAAGCGCGACGCCGAAGCCGTCATCCAGATCGACCTCGAAGCCGTTTTTGTCCTTGCCGCTGAAGAAGGCCATGTAGCTGACGCCCGCCCCGACATAGGGGCTGACCGTCGCGTTCGGCGTCGGCCGGTATTGCAGCGTCACTACCGGCGGCAGCACCCAGGTCTCGTGCACGGCCACATCGGTCGTCCCGCCCTTGGCGCGCACCTCGTGCTGGGTGGCGCCCAGAATGGCCTCGACGGCCCAGTGGTCGGCGACGAAATAGGTAAAGCCCAGCGTCGGCATCCAGTCGTCGCCCACATCGACCTTCAGGCCGCTGTCGGCCCCGGCGGCGGTGACGATGGCGTCGTCGGCCTGGGGCAGGACGCCCGTCATGCGGGCCGTCACAATCAGCGAGCCCTTGCCCACCGGTTCGGGGGCGGTCGTCTGGGCGGATGCGGCGCCGGCGACGGCCACCAGGCTGACGGAGGCGATAAGGGCGGCGGCGGTTTTCATCGGTTCAATCCCCGACATTCGCCGGGTCGGAAGAGGGCCCGGCTTCGATGTCCCAATCACTGTGGACACACGCCGCCCTCCTCGCCTTGATCCATCGCAAGCGACGGATATTTCATCGGTTTCGTCCAAGAAAAATCCCCTCCGGCGGGCGCCGAAGGGGATGATTCAGTTCAGTCCGTCAGAGGACGGGGATCAGGGCTCGGAGTGTCCCTCGTCCCCTTCGTCGAACAGGCGGAACTCGTGCCACAGGCCGTTCAGAACACCGAAGGCCACCGCCAGGCCGAGGCCCAGGATCCAGGCGAAATACCACATGAGATGATCTCCTTTCGCGGGATCAGTAGAGGTCGGGGTTGGTCTTCAGCGCGTCCATCGTCGAGCGACCCCACAGCACCTTATAGACCCAGGAGGTGTAGAGCAGGACGAAGGGCAGGAAGACCGCGACCACGATCAGCATGATGAACAGGGTCGTATGGCTGGACGAGGCGTTCCACAACGTCAGGCTGGACTGGGCGTCGATCGAGCTGGGCAGGATGAAGGGGAACATCGACAGGCCGACCGTCGAGATGATCCCGACCGCCGAGGCCGACGATCCGCCGAAGGCCAGGGCCGCCGACTTGCGCCACATCCCCAGAAGGCCGACCGCAGCGCCCGCAAAGCCTAGAACGGGAGCGATGATCATCCACGGATAGCGGCCGTAGTTGTCCATCCAGGCGCCCGGCGCCGCCTCGACCGCCGTGCGCAGCGGGTTGGAGGCGCCCGCCGTATCGACCACGCCGGTGATGCGGAAGCCCATGTCGCCGAAGGCCACCATCGCCCCGCCGATGGCGAACAGCACCAGACTGGCCACGCCGGCGGCGGTGCCGATGGCGCGGGCGCGTTTCAGCACCGGACCTTCTTCGCCCTTGATCGCCAACCAGGCGGCGCCGTGCAGGACCAGCATGGACACCGACAGTAGGCCGCACAGCAGGGTGAAGGGCGTGAACAGACCCAGCAGGCCGCCTTCATAGAAGCTGCGCAGGTCGCTGGTCAGGCGGAAGGGCGCGCCGATGAGGACGTTGCCGACCGCCACGCCGAACACCAGAGCCGGGAAGAAGCTGCCGATGAACAGGCCCCAGTCCCACATGGAGCGCCAACGCGCCTCGGGCCGCTTGGAGCGGTATTTGAACGACACGGGCCGCAATATCAGCGCGGACAGCACCAGGAACATCGCCAGGTAGAAGCCCGAGAAGCTGACGGCGTAGACCTGCGGCCAGGCGGCGAAGATCGCCGCCCCGCCCACGATCAGCCAGACCTGGTTGCCTTCCCAGGTCGCGCCGATGGTGTTGATCACCATGCGACGCTCTTCATCCTTCTTGGCGACGAAGGGCAGCAGGGCGCCGACGCCCATGTCGAACCCGTCGGTCAGGGCGAAGCCGATCAGCAGCACGCCCAGCAGTCCCCACCAGATCAGGCGGAGGGTGGTGTAGTCGAGGGGGAGTTCCATCTCTCTTTTCCTTCAACGACCGGGTCAGGCGACCGCGGGCTCGCCTTCCGTGCGGGCGTCTTCTTCACGGGCTTCCTGTTCGGCGAACGGCCCCTTCTTGACCGCGCGCAGGATCAGGCCGACCTCGACGACGGCGAGGGCGCCGTACAGCAGGGTGAAGCAGATGATCGTGGTCCACAGGTGCGCCACCGTCAGGCTGGACGCGCCCAGGAAGGTCGGCAGGACGCCTTCCACGGCCCAGGGCTGACGCCCCACTTCGGCCAGCAGCCAACCGGCCTCGATGGCGATCCACGGCAGCGGGATGGCCAGGACGGCCAGGCGCAGGAACCACTTGGTCTCATGCTTGCGCAGGGTGCACAGCACGAAGGCCGTGCCGAACAGGCCGATCATCAGGAAGCCGATGCCGGCCATGAAGCGGAACACCCAGAACATCAGCGGCACGTTCGGCACCGTCGACCAGGCGGCCTGCTTGACCTGGTCCGGCGTGGCCGTGCGCGGATCTTCGACATAGCGTTTCAGCAGCAGGCCGTAGCCCAGGTCGTTGCGGACCGTCTCGAACTGACCGCGCGCGGCCATGTCGGTCGGATCGGCCTTGACCTTCTCCAGCGCGTCATGGGCGACGACGCCGCGTTCGATGCGGTCCTCGGCGACGGCGACCAGCTCCAGGATGCCCTCGACCGGCTTGTCGATGCTGCGCGTCGAGATCAGGCCCAGGACATAGGGCACCTTGACCTCGAAATGGGTGTGACGGTCCTCAAGGCTGGGCAGGCCGAACAGGGTCAGGCCGGCCGGCGCCGGCTCGGTGCGCCACATGGCTTCCAGCGCGGCCAGCTTCATCTTCTGGTTGTCGGTCAGGGCGTAGCCCGACTCATCGCCCAGAACGACCACCGACAGCGAGGACAGCAGGCCGAACGCTGCGGCGACCGTCATCGACCGCTTGGCGAAGCCCTTGTGCTTGCCCTTCAGCAGATAGAAGGCCGAGATGCCCAGCACGACCACGGCGGCGCAGACGTAGCCGGCCGACACGGTGTGCACGAACTTGGCCTGGGCCACCGGGTTGAAGATCACCGCCATGAAGTCGGTGATTTCCATACGCATGGTGTCGGGGTTGAAGGCCGCGCCGACGGGGTTCTGCATCCAGCCGTTGGCCACCAGGATCCACAGGGCCGACAGGTTGGTGCCCAGGGCGACCATGAAGGTGACGAACAGGTGGGCGTGCGGCTTCAGCTTGTCCCAGCCGAAGAACATCAGGCCGACGAAGGTCGCCTCCAGGAAGAAGGCCATCAGGCCCTCGATCGCCAGCGGCGCCCCGAAGATGTCCCCGACGTAGTGGGAATAGTAGCTCCAGTTCATGCCGAACTGGAATTCCATCGTCAGGCCGGTGGCCACGCCCAGCACGAAGTTGATGCCGAAAATCACGCCCCAGAAACGGGTGATCGTCCGCCAGATCGGCCGGCGGGTCATCACATAGATGCTCTCCATGATGACCAGCATGAAGGAGAGGCCCAATGTGAGGGGCACAAACAAAAAGTGGTATAGCGCCGTCAGTGCGAACTGAAGGCGTGAAAGGTCTACGACCGCCAGGTCGATCATCGTTCCAGGCTCCTGACCGCCAGCCCCCATCGACCGGCGTTCTACTCTAACCTAAAGCCACGCGGTTTGGCGCGCCTTGATCCTGATCAAAGCCGACAGGGCCGACTCGGACTAGACGGCGTTTCGCCCAAGGTCCTTTCGTCCCATGGGCCTTTTGCCCAATCCCGCGTCGTCGGCGATCATGGCTGATCCGCTGATCGACCCTGGAGACAAGATGACGGCCCAGCCGATCGCCCCCAACGCCCCGGCCTTAGACGAGACGCCGCCCGCCGCCTGGCTGAAGGCTGCGCTGACGCCGTGGCGGCGGCTGATGACGCTAGGCGGGGCGCTGGTCATCGCCGACACCGTGCCTGCGGTCGGATTCGCAGCCGGTCTGGCCCTGGCGGTCGGCGCCCTGCCTCAAGGCATCGACGGCGCCCTGCCGGGCCTGGGTCTGGCGGCCGTCTCCCTGCTGGCGCGCGGCGCGCTCAGCCACACGGCGGTCAGGGTGAACACTCGCGCCGCCCGCGCGGCCAAGAACGGAATTCGTCGCTCCATCCTGACGGAGGCCCTGTCCGGCCGCCTGTCCGACGCCGCCGCCATGACCGCCGTCGTCGAAGGGGTCGAGGCTCTGGACGGCCATGTCGCGCGCTTTTCGCCCGCCCGCACGGCGGCCGCCGCCTCGCCGCTGATTCTGATCGCCGTGACCGCCGTGGTCAGCCCCTTCACCGCCGGCATACTGATCTTCACCCTGCTGCCCTTCATCATCGGCATGGCCCTGACCGGCATGGCGGCGGGCGCCGAAAGCCGTCGTCAGTTCCAGGCGCTGGAACGGTTGTCGGGCCTGTTCCTGGACCGGGTGCGCGCCCTGCCCGCCATCCTCGCCTTTCAGGCCGAGACGCAACAGAGCCGCGTCATCGCCCGCGCCTCGGACGACCTGGCCCGCCGCACCGGCAAGGTGCTCAAGGTCGCCTTTCTGTCCTCGGCGGTGCTGGAGTTCTTCTCCGCCCTGGCCGTGGCCCTGGTCGCTGTCTATTGCGGCTTCAACCTGCTGAAGCTGCTGCCCTTTCCGGCGCCGGAACAGCTCAGCCTGACTCGCGCCTTCTTCGTTCTGGCCCTGGCGCCGGAAGTCTATCAGCCGATGCGCCGCCTCGCCGCCGCCTACCACGACCGTCAGGCCGCCGAGTCCGCCGTCCCCAGCCTGCGTCGCCTGAGCGTCGAAGCCGCGCGGACCACGCGCCCGCCCCGCCCCGGCCAGGCGCCCGCCATCGCCTTCCGCGACGTCGCCATCGCCTATGACGGCGCGCCTGTGATCGAGGGCTTCACTCTGGATGTCGCCCCCGGCTCCATCGTCGCCCTGACCGGCCTCAGCGGCTTGGGCAAGAGCAGCCTGCTGCACCTCTTCCTGGGCCTGTCGCCTCTTAGCGCGGGAGAGGTCATGCTCGGCGAGACGCGCCTGTCGCAGGCCGGCGATCTGACCGACTGGATCGCCTGGGCCGGCCAAGCCCCTGTCGTCATTCGCGGAACCCTGGCCGAGAACATCGCCCTGGCCCATCGCGGCGCGACGCCCGAGGCCGTGGAGCAGGCTGCGCGCAAGGCGGGCCTGAACGGCGCGCTGGATCGTCTGATCGACGAACGCGGCGGCGGACTGTCGGGCGGCGAGCGCCGCCGTCTGGGCCTGGCCCGCGCCTTCCTGAAGCCCGCGCCCCTGCTGCTGCTGGACGAACCCACCGCCAACCTGGACGCCGAGGCCGAAGCCGCCCTGCTGCCCGTCATCCGCGAGGCCGCGCGTGGCCGCACCGTGCTGATCGCCACCCATTCCGACGCGGTGGCCGCCCTGGCCGACAAGGTGGTGCGCCTGTGAGCCGTTCTGATTCGCCCGGCGTCGCGCGCCTGAAGGCCATGATCCGCGCGCAGGAGAAGGCTCAGCGCCCGCGCCTGCTGGCCGCCTCTGTCACCGCCGCCCTGGTGTCGGCCGGCGCCGTCCTGCTGCTGGGCCTGTCGGGCTGGTTCATCACCGCCGCCGCCCTGGCCGGGGCCGCCGGACCCGCCGTGGCCCACGTCTTCAACTACATGGTGCCCAGCGCCATGATCCGCTTCTTCGCCATCGTGCGCACCGCCTCGCGCTATGGCGAGCGCGTCACCGGCCACGACGCGGCGCTGAAGGCGCTGGCCGCCCTGCGTCCGCAACTGTTCATCGGCCTGGCCCGCGCCCCCACGACCAAGGCCCTTTCCTTGGCGGGCGGCGAGGCCTCCGCTCGACTGGTTCAGGACGTGGACGCGATCCAGGACCGTTTCGTGCGCCTGTCGACGCCCTGGGGCGCGGGCGCCGGTCTGATCGCCGGCGTCGGCATGGCGGCCCTGGCCGGATGGGCCCCGGCGCTGGTCGTCGCGGGCGCCGCCGCTCTGGGCGTCATCCTGGCCGTCGTGATCGGACGCCGCTTCGCCGAGCCCGCCGGCCAGCGCCTCCAGCAGGCGTCCGGCGCCCTGAAGACCGAGTTCGCCGCCCTGGCCGCCGCCGCGCCCGAGCTTCAGGCCTATGGCATGAAGGCCTGGGCCGCCGACCGCCTCGCGGAGCACGGCGACGCGGTCGAGGACGCAGCCGAGCGACTGGCCCGCGCCGGCGGTCTGATCATGGCCAGCCAGAGCCTCGCCACGGCCGTTGGCGTGACGGGCGCGGCTCTGGCCGCGGGCGCCGGCGCTCCTGCGCTGACCGCCCTGTCCATGCTGGCCGCCGTCGCCACGGTCGAAAGCGCAGGAACCCTGCTCAACGCCCTGCGCCAGAACGGCGCGGTGAAGGCGGCGGTCCAGCGCCTGGGCGAGCTTCTGGACGAGGAAGCGCCCACGTCGGCCGTCGCTGCTGTCTCGCCGAGCCTGCGCCTGTCCGGCGCCGATCTGACAGTCTCCCCGCCGCAGCGCCTGGCGATCACTGGCCCGTCCGGCGCGGGCAAGACGACCCTGATTGAACGCATGATGGGCCTGCGCCCCGCCTCACCCGGTGAAATCCTGCACGGAGAGGTCGACGCCGCCGCCCTCGGCGCCGAGACCCTGCGTCCCCTGTTCGCCTATGCCCCGCAACAGGCTGTGCTTCTGACCGGCAGCGTGCGCGAGAACCTGCGCCTGGCCGCCCCGTCGGCTGCCGACGACGATCTATGGGCCGCGTTGGAAGACGCCGCTTTAACCGATCGCGCCCGCGCCGCGCCGGGCGGGCTGGATGCGTCCGTAGGCGAGAACGGAGCCCGCCTGTCGGGCGGCGAGCGCCGCCGTCTGGGCCTCGCCCGCGCCTATCTGCGCCCGGCGCCCTGGCTGGTGCTGGATGAACCGACCGAGGGTCTGGACGCCGCTACCGAAGCGCAGGTTCTTGAACGGCTGGCCGCCCGTCTGCACCACAGCGGCCAGGGCCTGATCGTGGTCAGCCACCGCCCGGCCCCCCTCGCCCTGTGCGATGTCGCCCTGACCGTTTCAGGCATAGCCGCCGACGGCCGCATCCAGATCAGCGCAAAGCCCCGGCAGGCCGCCGCCTGATAGGGCGATATCTTTGATCTCTATCAAGGCGACGCTTGCCGTCACCCGCTTTTCTGTCGGCAGAGGAGAACACCCATGCCCGCAGACATCATCGCCCCCGTCATCGCCATCGGCGCCTTCTTCATGACCTTCATCGTCGGCATGGCCTACGGCTGCATCGCCAGCAGCCTGGCCAAGCCTGAGAAGGGCTGAGCATCATGGCCCTGCATCACATCCGCCTGGAACTGGCGCGCGAGCCTGACCATCCGCACGGCAACGCCGACGACGGCTATGACCTGGTGCTGACGCTGGACAAGGACGCCCGCCTTGACGCAGCCGCCATCGCCGCCGCGCCAGAGAACACCCGCGTCCGCCGCTTCAAGGGGACCCAGACGCTGGCCGTCGGCCAACTGACGCGCGCCGAAGACGGCCGGTGGGTTCTCGACCTTCCAGGCGAAGATACGGACGCAGAGGGCTTCCGTCTGGACGACGAACAGTTCGTCGTCGGCGAATACGTCTCCCTGGCCCAGCCGGGCGGGGATATGCGCGCCTATCGCGTCACCCTGGCCCAGCCGCTTCCCACGGCCTGACGACCGCCGACAATCGAAGGCGTCCGCGCGACGCCGCCTGAGAGATCAGGCGGCGTCGTCGGCGTGTGTGTGGATCATCGGACGGAACAGCAGCTTGTCGATGCGGCGGTCGTCCATGTCGATGACTTCGACCTCGAAACGGCCCAGTTGCAGGATGTCGCCCTCGTTCGGCACGCGCGACAGGTGGTGCAGCACCAATCCCGCCACCGTGTGGAAGCCTTCGTGTTCGCCGAAGTCTTCGCCCAGGATTTCACCCAGTTCGTCCAGGTCGACCTGACCATCGACGGCCCAGGTGCCGTCGGTGCGCTTGCGCACGGCGGTCTCGGTCTCGTCGTGGCTTTCGTTGAAGTCGCCGGCGATCATCTCCAGCAGGTCCGTCGCCGTGACCACGCCTTCAAACGCGCCGTATTCGTCGACGACGAAGGCCATGTGCACCTTCGATCCCTTCAGGATCTCCAGCGCCTTCAGCACCGAGGTCGACTGCGGAATGAAGGCCGGTTCGGCCACCAGCGTCTCGACGTTGAATTCGCCATTGGTCAGCAGGCTGTCCAGCAGATCCTTCTTGTGGACCACGCCCAGCGGATTATCGATGTCGTTGTCGCGCGCCACGACGATGCGCGAATAGGGACAGGTGCGGATTTCCTCGCGCAGCGTCTCTTCGGAATCGTCCAGCGCGATCCAGTAGACCTCGTGACGCGGCGTCATGGCCACGCGGACGGCCCGGTCGCCCAGACGCAGGATCTCTTCGATCATCTCCTGCTCTTCCGGCTCGATCAGGCCCGCAGAGGTGCCCTCGGCCAGAATGCTCTCGACCTCTTCCTGGGTGACGTCCGAACCATCGCGGTCCTTTACGCCCATCAGCTTGAGGATGCCCGAGGTCGAAGCCGTGAGCAGCAGCACGAACGGCTTCATCGCTAGGGCCAGGGTCGCAATCGGACCGGCCATCTTGGAGGCGATCGCCTCAGGGAAGATCAGGGCCAGACGCTTGGGCACCAGCTCGCCGACGATCAGCGAGACATAGGTGATCAGCACCACCACCACGGCGGTGGCGATGATCTGCGAATACGGCGCCAGGGCGGGCAGGTTCGCCTTGAGGATTTCATCCAGTTGGCCGGCGATGGCCGCTTGACCATAGGCGCCCGCCAGAATGCCGATCAGGGTGATGCCCACCTGGACGGCGGAAAGAAACTGCGTGGGCTCCTCGGCCAGCTTCAGCGCGGCTCGGGCGCCCCGGTCGCCTCTTTCGGCGCGGCTCTGCAGCTTGGACTTTCGGGAAGACACGACCGCAAGTTCGGTCATGGCGAAAAGGCCGTTCAGCACCACAAGCAGCAGCACGACGACGATAGCGATGGTCAACATCGAAAAGGGAGAAGCCCTGACGCGGCGCGACTAACGGCGTCCGCGCAGCCTATAGTAAAGATGAACTTCGGTCTGCGCCAGCGTTCTTGTCCGCTATGCGGCGAGCATTACGCCGGCCCGCATCAGGCCGCCGTTGAAATCGCGACTTCCGACCAGGCCTCGGCCGCTGCGGCGCCCCGTTCCATCCCGTCCAACAGAATCTGCAGCGTCACCGGCTTGGCTGTCAGATGGTCCGCCCCGGCCTGCATGGCCTTCACATGATGCGCCTTGGTCGTGTTGGCGGTCAGCATGACGATCGGCGTACGTCGCCGGCCTGATTGCGCCTCGGCCGCCCGAATTCGCCGCATGGCCTCAAGCCCGTCCATGACGGGCATCTGCATATCCATCAGCACCATGTCGAACGGCTCAAGCATGAAGCGCTCGACGCCCTCGGCGCCGTTGTCTGCGGTGACGATGTCAAAGCCCAGCGGCTCCAGCAGACAGCGCACCACCATCTGATTGGCCGGATTGTCCTCCACCGCCAGCACGCGCAGGCGTCCCGGCGCTTCAGACTCGTCCCCCGTCGCCGTCGGAGCCTCCGCGGGATTCGGCGCCTGCCGCTCGATGGGTATGGCCACGCGGAATACGCTGCCCCGTCCCGGGGCCGATTCCGCTGAAATCGCGCCGCCCATCAACTCCGCCAGCAGGCGACAGATCGACAGACCCAGGCCGGTGCCGCCGAACTGGCGAGAGATGGCGTCGTCGGCCTGGACGAACGGCTGGAACAGGCGCTGCGCCGCCTGTTCGTCGAAACCGATCCCCTCATCCTCCACTTCGATCAGCAGGCGTTCAGCCTGTGCATCGCCGGCCACATCGACGCGGACCGCCACATGGCCCTGAGCCGTGAACTTCACCGCATTGGACACCAGATTGGAGACGATCTGCGCGATTCTTACGCCGTCGCCGACCACCATGCCGTTCGCCGCGTCGCTGAAGGTCGCCGCCAGCGTCAGTCCCTTGGCCTCCGCGCCCGCGCGGCGCATCTCCACGACCGCGCCTATGTCGGCCCTCAGGTCAAACGGCGCGGGCGCCAGGGTGAACTGGCCGGCCTGCATTTTCGACAGGTCCAGCATGTCATCCAGCACCCGCCGCAACGCGTCCCCCGCCCCCGTAATCAGATCCAGCATCTCGTTCTGACGCGGCGTCAGGGCCGTGTGCGTCAGGGCCGACGCCAGCCCCAGCACGGCGTTCAACGGGGTGCGGACCTCATGGCTGATGTTGGCGAAAAACCGATCCCGCGCCTCGGCGGCCACGCGCGCCTCGGACTGGGCGACCTCCAGCGCCTTCAGCGCGCGCACGTGGTCCGAAACCTCGAACCGAATGGCCGTATAGGTTTCCGGCCGCCCGTCAGGCCCGAGGTTCGGCACAATGGTGGTGTCCACCCAATAGGGCTCGCCAGCCTTGCTGCGGTTTTCAATGGTGCCGCGCCAGACCTGCCCGCTCGCGATAGTGCGGTACAGATTGCGAAAATAATCGCGCGTGTGGGCGCCTGAGTTCACCACCCGGTGCGTCTGGCCGATCAGTTCCGCCCGCGAATAGCCGCTGACCGCCTCGAATTTGTCGTTGCAATACAGGATCCGACCCGCCCGATCGGTGATCGCCACAATGGCGGCCTCGTCCAGTGCGGCAGAGAGCCCTGCCCGGCGGGGCCAATCGACGTCAGACATGGGGTTGGAAGTCCTTTCAGACCGCCACATGCGCCCGTCATCGCTGCCAAATGCTTAATCTTAACCACCGACCAAGGTCTATGGTTACGCTTTGATCCCGCGCAACGCGCCCGTGGGCCATGCAAAACGGCCCCCGGATCGCTCCGGGGGCCGCTCTGTTACGCTTTACGCTTGGCCTAACGCGCTTTCGCGCTGCTTGAGGCCTTTACTTCGGCCTAACGCCCTTGCGGGCTCCTTGAGGCCAGTACGCTTACGCTTACTCGTTACTGGCGAACCAGCGAGGGCCAAGGCCCCCGCTCATTCTGACGTCGATATTACTCGACGATCTTGGCCACGACGCCGGCGCCGACGGTGCGGCCGCCTTCACGGATGGCGAAGCGCAGCTTCTCTTCCATCGCGATCGGCGTGATCAGCTCGACGTCCAGCTCGGCGTTGTCGCCCGGCATGATCATTTCCACGCCTTCCTTCAGGCGCACGATGCCGGTCACGTCCGTCGTGCGGAAGTAGAACTGCGGACGGTAGTTCGTGAAGAACGGCGTGTGACGGCCGCCTTCTTCCTTGTTCAGGATGTAGGCCTCAGCCACGAACTTGGTGTGCGGGGTGATCGAACCCGGCTTGCACAGCACCTGGCCGCGCTCGACGTCTTCACGCTTGGTGCCGCGCAGCAGCACGCCCACGTTGTCGCCGGCTTGGCCCTGGTCCAGCAGCTTGCGGAACATTTCGACGCCGGTGCAGGTCGTCTTCTGAACCGGACGGATGCCGACGATTTCGACTTCTTCACCGACCTTGACGATGCCGCGCTCGACGCGACCCGTCACCACGGTGCCGCGGCCCGAGATCGAGAACACGTCTTCGACCGGCATCAGGAACGGCATGTCGATCGGGCGTTCCGGTTGCGGGATGTAGGCGTCGACCGCCGCCATCAGCTCCAGGATGCGCTCTTCGCCGATCTGCGGGTCGCGGTCTTCGACGGCGGCCAGGGCCGAGCCCTTGATCACCGGAATGTCGTCGCCCGGGAACTGGTACGAGCTGAGCAGCTCGCGCACTTCCATTTCGACCAGCTCCAGCAGCTCCTCGTCGTCGACCATGTCGACCTTGTTCAGGAACACCACCAGGGCCGGAACGCCGACCTGACGCGACAGCAGGATGTGCTCGCGGGTCTGCGGCATCGGGCCGTCAGCGGCCGAGCACACCAGGATCGCGCCGTCCATCTGGGCGGCGCCCGTGATCATGTTCTTCACGTAGTCGGCGTGGCCCGGGCAGTCCACGTGCGCGTAGTGACGGTTGGCCGTCTCATATTCCACGTGCGACGTGTTGATCGTGATGCCGCGCGCTTTTTCTTCCGGCGCGTTGTCGATGTCGGCGTAGTTCATCGCCTTGCTGCCGCCGGCCTTCGCCAGCGTCATCGAGATCGCCGCCGTCAGCGTCGTCTTGCCGTGGTCAACGTGGCCGATCGTGCCGATGTTCACGTGCGGCTTAGTGCGTTCGAACTTTTCCTTGGCCATGGCCAAACTCCTGTGGCCCGGGTCCGGAACGGAGGGGCGCTGTGCTCAGTTCATAAAACCTGGAGCGGGTAGCGGGAATCGAACCCGCATATTCAGCTTGGAAGGCTGCTGCACTACCATTGTGCTATACCCGCGCGAAGAATGCGGCTGCACCGCCCTTCGTTTGAAGAGCGACGTTTCCGCACCCGATTCCTTTCTGGACTCCCGGCCCGGCGGGCATTGAAGGCGCGTGGTGGGGGAAGCAGGACTCGAACCTGCGAAGCTTACGCAGCGGATTTACAGTCCGCCCCCTTTGCCGCTCGGGACATTCCCCCAGCGCGCCTTATGTCAATGCCGGTCTGGAAACGCCGAAAACAATCTTTCGATCATTTCGCGACGAAAGCCTTCGCTGTCGGGCGACGCCTGCAGTAGAGGAAGCGCCTGAACCGAAAGCCCTGGGGCCCAAATCGGAGGCCGTCTTATAGTGTCGTCATTTCGAGAACGCAACGACCGGAAAACCGGTAAAAAACAATCTTTCCACAAGAGGGACGAAACACGCCCAAATCGGGCTCAAACCCCCGCGCCGCAAGGCCGCCACCCCGCCGAAAACGAGCGCAAACCCGCCCGGTCGCGCCCGGACGCCGATAATTTTCTTTGGGGACGCCACCCGGTTCTGGCCGCTTTGGCGAATCCGGCGCGTCGCGGAACGGGCCGTCTGATGGTCACCGAAGACCGCGCCGAAGAGATTCAGCGCGAGAATCTGGCGAACGGCCACCGAATCGAGGTGGTCGATTCGGTCGCTCTTGGCCGGATGCTGCCCGCCGGGGCCGTACACCAGGGCATGGCCTTCAAGGTCCAGCCGCTGGAAGGCGTCGATCTGGAAGACCTGGCCGAACCGGCTGAAGGCGTCATCGTTATGCTGGATCAGCTGACGGACCCTCAGAACGTCGGCGCCATCTTCCGCTCGGCCCTGGCCTTCGGCGCGCGCGGCATCGTCGTGCAGGACCGCCACTCCCCCGCCCTCGCCGGCGCCTTGGCCAAGGCCTCGGCCGGCGCGACCGAGCGCCTGCCCTGCGCCCGGGTGACGAATCTCAGCCGCGCGCTGGAGAAGCTGGCCGATCACGGCTGGCGCGCCATCGGCATGGACGGCGGCTCGGACCTGACGCTGGAGCAGGCGCTGGACGCCCGGCCGACCGTCATAGTCATGGGCTCCGAAGGCGACGGCGTGCGCCGTCTGGTGGCCGAGCACTGCGAGGCCATGGCCCGCATTCCCATGCCCGGCGGCTTCGAGAGTCTGAACGTCTCCAACGCCGCCGCCATCGCCCTGTATGAGGTCGCCAGGGCCCAAAGCCGCGCGAGCTAAGAAGGCGAACGCCCGCGTCAACTCGCCCCTGCAGCGTCTTGGCGCGGGCCCCGCCGGGCATTAAGAGTCGCGCATGGACTTCCTCTCAAATCCCGAATTGATCAGTCAGGCCTCGGCGCTCGGCAAGGTGCTGATGATCGACCTGGTGCTGGCTGGCGACAACGCTGTCGCCGTCGGCCTGGCCGCCGCCGCCCTGCCGCAGGAACAGCGTCGCAAGGCCATCCTGATCGGGCTGGCCGCCGCCGTCGTCATGCGCATCGGCCTGGCGCTGATCACCGTCCAGTTGCTGGCTATCGTCGGCCTGCTGCTGGCGGGCGGCTTCCTGCTGCTGTGGGTGTGCTGGAAGATGTGGCGCGAGCTTCGCGAACAGGCCACCCACGATCAGGCCGAAGCCGAGGCCGAGATCGAACGGGCCATGGCCATTGAATACGGCGGCGGCCCCTCGCCTGAGGAGTTGGGCCTGAAGCGCAAGACCTTCGGCGCCGCCCTGATCCAGATCATGATCGCCGACCTGACCATGAGCCTGGACAATGTGCTGGCCGTGGCGGGCGCCAGCCATGACCACCCGTGGATCATGGTGTTCGGCCTGATCCTGTCAATCGCCCTGATGGGTCTGGCGGCCACCTTCATCGCCAAGCTGCTGAACCGTTATCGCTGGATCGCCTATGTGGGTCTGGCGATCGTGCTGTACGTCGCGCTGCACATGATCTGGGACGGCGGCCGTTCGGTGATCGTGCGCACTGGCCATACGGAACAGTTCAACGCCTCGGCCCCGGCCTTCCTGGCGATCGGCGCGGAGGAACAGGCAAAGCACATAAAACACGCCGGCGCCGGCAGCCAGAGCGCCACCCCCGCCGCCCTGCCCGGCGCAAGGGAACAGCGCGCGCCGCCACCGGAGACGCTCTCCCCGGCCGCCCCGTAGACAGACGACACAAAGACCCGGAGCGATCCGGGTCTTTTTTTGTTGCAGCCTGAAATCCGGCCACGGCAGGCGCGTCCTTGCAAAACGAACATTTTCCAATAGACACAAGGACATCACCGATACCCCAAGGCGCGACATGTCCTTTCGTCAGCTGTTCTGGTCGCTTGCCGTAGCGATCCTCTGCCTTTCCGCCGCGAGCGGGGCCTACGCTCAACCCACAGTCACAAGCGTCGCCGTGCCCGCAAACACCACTTACTTGGCCGGACAATATCTCTACTTCACAGTCAACTTCGACGAGGCGGTCACCGTCGACACCACGGGAGGCACGCCCTCTATTGCGCTCTCTCTGAACACCGGCGGCGCCGTGCAGACGACCTATCTCAACGGCTCAGGCTCGACAGCGCTGGTCTTCCGCTACATGGTCAAGGCAGCGGATCATGACCCTGACGGCATAGGGGTCGGGGCGCATATTCAACTCAACGGCGCAAGGATCACCAACTCCGGCGGGGCGGACGCCGCCCTAATGCTCAACGGGGTGGGCTCGACGAGCGGCGTGCTGATCGGAAACGTGCCTCCCACTCCTCCTGCCCCCGTCCCGACGTTGACGGAATGGGCCATGATCTTCCTGGCTGGCCTGCTAGGCCTGTTCGGCGCTTCGCGGCTGGCGCTGCAGCCCGCCGCGCGGAAAGACTGGTCTGTCTGACAGGGTTTCACATGCCAGAAAGGCCCTGAGCGATCCGGGCCTTTCTGGCATCCCGCCGGTTCAACGTTCGCGCAGCCGTCCCATGACGGTCATGCGGCGCCTCCCTGTCGTCAGCGCCTCTTCAACGACCGAAAGCGGCCGTCCGCCGATCGCGGATGGACTGGCGTCACCCAGCGACTAGGCGGCGGTTCCGGCTTTATTCAGCGCCGCCGAAGCGTTCGGTCCATTCGGCGACCTGAGCGTCCTCGATCTTGGCGAACAGCACCTGGGCAGAGGCTACGGCCTGCCCCGTCGGCAGGGTGTTCAGCAGATCGGCCTGCGCGTCCGGCCAGGACAGGTCGGCCGAGCCCACGGTCGCGGCGATGCGGGCCGCCGCCTCGGGCATGAAGGGGGCGGTGATCCGGGCGAACAGGGCGACCAGGTTCAGTCCGTTGCGGACGCCGACGGCGGCGCGCTCGCGGTCGGTCTTCAGCGCCGTCCACGGCGCAGCGACCTGCAGATACTCATTGCCCAGGGCCCACAGGGCGCGCGCGGCCTGGGCCGCCTTACGGAACTCCATCGCCTCGAACTCGGCGGTCAGTTCCTCCAGCCCGGCCTTGATATCGGCGGCCAGCTTGATCTCCAGCGGCCCGGCCTCGCCTTCGGCCGGCACGACGCCGTCGAACTTGGATTCCGTGAACTTGACGATGCGGTTGACGAAGTTGCCCAGCACGTCGGCCAGGTCCTTGTTCGTCGTCGACTGGAACTGCTCCCAGGTGAAGGCCGCGTCGGAATGCTCCGGCCCATAGGCCGTCAGGTGCCAGCGCCAGTAATCGGCGGGCAGCAGCTCCAGCGCCTGATCCATGAAGACGCCCCGGCCCATGCTGGTCGAGAACTTGCCGCCGTACCAGTTCAGCCAGTTGAAGGCCTTCAGTTGGTCCACCGTCTTCCACGGCTCGCCCGAGCCGAGGAGGGTCGAGGGGAAGCTGACGGTGTGGAAGGCGACGTTGTCCTTGCCCATGAACTGGACGTAGCGCACGTCCTCGGCGCCCTCGTCGAGACGCCACCACGAGCGCCAGTTTCCGCCGGTCTTGTCGGCCCATTCCTCGGTCGCGCCGATGTATTCGATGGGGGCGTCGAACCAGACGTAGAAGACCTTGCCCTCCATGCCCGGACGCGGCCCGCCGTCGGGTCCGACGACCGGCACGCCCCATTTCAGATCGCGGGTGATGCCCCGGTCGATCAGACCCTCGTCCAGATGTTTATAGGCGATGGAGCGAGCCAGCGGCTGCCACTGAGGCGAGCGCGCATCGACCCAGGCGCGCACTTCGTCGGCCACCTTGGTCTGCAGCAGATAGAGGTGGCGCGTGTCGCGGACCTCCAGGTTGCGGCTGCCCGACACCGCCGAATAGGGGTCGATCAGGTCAGTCGGATCCAGCAGGCGGCCGCAGTTGTCGCACTGGTCCCCGCGCGCCTTCTCATAGGCGCAGTGCGGGCAGGTCCCTTCGACGTAGCGGTCGGGCAAGAAGCGGGCGTCGTCGATCGAATAGATCATCCGGTCGACGCGCTCTTCGATCAGGCCGCGCTCTTCCAGCACCTTGGCGAAGTGCTGGGTCAGGCGGGTGTTCGGGGCGTTGGAGCTGCGGCCGAAGATGTCGAACGACAGGTTGAAGGCCTCGCCCGCGCGGCGCTGCACCTCGTGCTGTTCGTCGCAATAGGCGCGCACGTCCTGGCCGGCGGCGGCGGCGGCCAGTTCGGCCGGGGTGCCGTGTTCGTCGGTGGCGCAGACATAGAGAACGTCATGCCCCCTCGCCCGCATGAAACGCGCCCACACATCGGCGGGCAGCATCGACCCGGCCAGATTCCCAAGGTGCTTGATGCCGTTGATGTAGGGCAGCGCCGAGGTGATGAGGATGCGGGCCATGATTATCCGAGTGACAAGTGACGAGTGACGAGTGGTTAGTGGCGAGTGAGGCGAGCTACCGCAACACCGAACGGCGCATTAATGCGTTTCGCTCGCCACTCGATACCCGCCACTCGCCACTTCTCAAAGCCTCCGCGCGATGCGCACGAAGCGCCCGGTCAGCAGCGCGCCCGAGATCAGGCTGGCGACGATCACCGACCAGACCAGTCCGTCCACCCCGATCCGATGCGCCAGGAACCAGCCCAGCGGGATCATGATGAGGCCATAGGACAGCAGGTGCATCAGCGTCGGCCACACCACGTCGCCTGCGGCGCGGTTGGCCTGTGCTGCGACCACCTGCATGGCGTCGGCGACGAAGAACAGGGTCGCCAGCACCAGCGCCGGAGCCGCGATGGCCAGAATGACCGGGTCGGTCGTATAGGCGCCGACGATCAGCCGCGCCGACGGCCAGATGATCAGGGCGATGATGAAGGCCAGCACCGTCACCACGCCGATCCCGGCCAGACCGCCGCGCATCACGCCCGCCTTGTCCGCTGCGCCATAGCTGCGTCCGACCAGCACCGCCGTCGCGGACGAAAGCCCCATCGGCACCATGAAGACGATGGCCGAGATGTTGATCACGACCGCCCAGCTGGCGGTCTGGGCGGCGCCCAACTGACCGGCGAACAGGGTCATGGCGGCGAATGCGCCGACCTCGATGAAGTTCGACGCGCCCGCGCCCAGGCCGACCTTCATCTGCTGGCTCTCGACCGCCTTGTCGCGTTTGGGCTTCTTGAACACGCCCCAGGCCCGCGCCTCGGGCAGACGCAGGATGAAAATGACCAGAAAGATCGCCAGCGCCGTGCGCGCGCCGAACGTCGCCCAGGCCGAGGCCACGGCGCCGTGTAGGCCGATGCCCAGCAGGTCCGGCACCAGCAGCAGGTTCAGCGCCAGATTGACCGCATTGGCCACCCACATGGCGACCATGCCCGCTTTGGGCCGGTGCAGTCCCTCAAGGAAGAACTGGGCGCAGACCGAAATTAGATAGGCCGGCATCGACAGCGCAAAGACCATCAGGGCGGGCGTCGCGCCCTCGCCCAAACCGTCCTCCAACCCCATATGAACGAGCCCGAACGGTCCGAGCAGCAGCAGACCGATCATCGAGACCAGACCGATCTGCAGCGAATAGGTCATGCCGCGCCTCAGGACGGCGCCGACCTCGTCGCCCCTGCCCTCGCCCAGCAGGCGGGCGGTCATGACCTGCACCCCCATCATCAGGCCGACCGCCGTGGTCAGCACGACTGAGGACGGCGCCCAGGCCAGGGAATGAAAGGCCAGCTCGCGGCTGGCGTAATGGCCGACGACGATGGCGTCCGTCAGCCCCATCGTCATGATGCCCAGACGCGCCATGACGACCGGCCAGGCCAGCTTCAGCAGCTCGGACAGGGTGGCGCGGGTTTTGAAGCTGAACAGGGCGTAGGTCATCGGAGGCCGCAACAGCCACGCGCCCATGCGCGCGTCAATCGATTTTCCGAGCGCTTCGGGCGCCTACCAGGCGCCCAGTTCGCGCAGCTCCCGCGCCAGCTCGGGCGGCAGGTCCGTCGGCTCGGCCACCGACAGGTCCGGCGGAACGTCCTTGTCGAAATAGCGCCAGCCCTGAAACGGCCGCCGGGCCAGCGGCGCGGTGCGGATGACCTCGCTGTCCAGCTTGATCTCGCACCGGCTGGCCTTGCCCTCGCCCACCGTCGTGATGTCCAGAATGCGCTGACGGCAGGTCACGACGCCCTTCATTACCCAGTACAGCGAGCCGCCGTCCTCGATCTCAGCGGCGCGCTTGGGCGTCATGCGGGTGTGGACGATGCGCCAGTCGGACCGCTTGGCGTTCGCTTCCAGGGTCTCGACCTCGGAGACGCCGACGCAGAGCTTGATCATGTGCAGGGGCATGAAACGCCGCCTCTACTCCGTTCATCCCGGCGGACGCCGGGACCCAGTAAGAGCCCCGCACGCGACGCTCGACAAAACGCTCAGCCCAGTTCCCGACCTCGGCGATGAGGCCAGAGAACTGGATCCCGGCGTCCGCCGGGATGAGCGGGGGTTTAGTCCGCCGCCTTTACTACGGCCAGCACCGCGCCGTCGGTGACCTGATCGCCGACGGCGACATTGAACTCGGCCACCACGCCGTCGAAGGGCGCGGTCAGGGCGTGCTCCATCTTCATGGCCTCCAGCACCACGACCGGTTGCCCCTTGGTCACGGCGTCCCCGGCCTTGGCGGGCGCGGCGACGATCTTGCCCGGCATGGGCGCGCGAAGGCCGCCGTCGGAGGCGGCGCCGCCGGCCGGGCCGCTGGACTTGCGGCGCCGGAACTCGACCACGTCGCCGCCGTCGAACACCAGCACCCGCTCGGCGTCGGGCGACAGGGTGCTGACCGCCTCGCCGTTCACGACCACCATGCCCGGCTCGCCATAGACCTGAGCCGAGCCGAAGTCGCCGTTCACCGTGAAGCTGGACGATCGGCCGTACCAGCCGGGCTCGCCCGTCAGAGTCAGGGCGTGGGCCGCGCCGTCATGGTGAACCGCCGTATGCGCTTGCGGCGCGGCGTTCAGGCGGAAACCGAACAGGCCTGCGCGAGCGGGCGCCAGGACATTGTCCGGCGCGTCAAAGGCGGCGGCGTCCGCCTCGAGCCCGATCTGACCGGCCGCAGCGGCCAGGGCGCGAGCGGAAACCTGAGCCGGGGCGATCAGCGCTCCCTCCTCCGCCGCGATGAAGCCCGTGTCCACGTCGCCCTCAATGAAGCGCGGATGCTCCAGGCAACGCGCCATGAAGCCCGCATTGGTCTTCACCGGCCAGACCTCGACCTCGCGGCAGGCGTCGGCCAGGCGGGCGGCGGCAGCTTCGCGGGTGTCTTCATGGACGATCAGCTTGGCGATCATCGGGTCGTAGAACTGGCTGACCTCGCCGCCCTGCATCACGCCGGTGTCGACGCGGATGTCGTCGGGCATGACGAAGTGCTCCAGACGCCCGATCGACGGCAGGAAGCCGTTGGCCGGGTCCTCAGCATAGAGGCGGGCCTCCATGGCCCAGCCCTTCATCTGGATGTCGGCCTGCGCCAGCGGGATCGGCTCGCCTGCCGCGACGCGCAGCTGCCATTCGACCAGATCGACGCCGGTGATGGCTTCCGTCACCGGGTGCTCGACCTGCAGCCGGGTGTTCATCTCCATAAACCAAATGCGGTCGGCCTTCAGCCCGTCGGAGGCGTCGGCGATGAACTCGATGGTGCCGGCGCCCTGATAGTCCACGGCCTTGGCGGCGCGGACTGCGGCGGCGGTGACGGCGTCGCGCGTGGCCTGATCCATCCCAGGCGCAGGCGCCTCTTCGATCACCTTCTGGTGGCGGCGCTGCAGCGAGCAGTCGCGTTCATGCAGGTGGACGACATTGCCGTGGCTGTCGCCGAAGACCTGCACCTCGATGTGGCGCGGGCGAGTGATGTAGCTCTCGATCAGCACGCGCGGATCGCCGAAGGACGACTGCCCCTCGCGCTGAGCCGACGCCAGATTTTCAGCGAAGTCCTCAGGCCGGTCGACCTTGCGCATCCCCTTGCCGCCGCCGCCCGCGACCGCCTTGATCAGCACCGGGAAGCCGATACGGTTCGCCTCGGCCGCCAGGGTCTCCAGCGACTGGTCCTCGCCCTGATAGCCTGGGGTGACGGGCACGCCCGCCTCGATCATCAGCTTTTTCGCCGCGTCCTTCAGACCCATGGCGCGGATCGACGACGGCTTGGGGCCGATCCAGACGATGCCGGCCGCCGCCACCGCCTCGGCGAAGTCGGCGTTTTCGGACAGGAAGCCGTAGCCGGGGTGGATGGCCTCCGCCCCCGTCGCCTTGGCCGCCGCCAGCACCTTGGCCGCGTCCAGATAGGACTCGCGCGCCGCCGCCGGGCCGATCAGCACCGCCTCGTCCGCCTCGCGCACATGCAGGGCGTTGGCGTCGGCCTCGGAATAGACGGCGATGGTGCGCAGGCCCATGCGACGGGCGGTGCGGAAGACGCGGCAGGCGATCTCGCCGCGATTGGCGACCAGGACGGATTTGAACATCAGGCTTTCCGAAGTGGCGAGTGACGAGTGGCGGGTGACGAGAAGGCGCGGGCGATCATGCGTCGCGCGAAAAGAGTCGGCGTGGCGAGATCCGTCGACGAGTCAGCCTCGCCACTCGTCACTCGCCACTCACCACTCATTGCGCCCAGTTCGGCGCGCGCTTGTCGAGGAAGGCGCGGACGCCCTCCTGGCCCTCGGGCGAGACGCGGGCGCGGGCGATGCGCTTGGCGGTCTCTTCCAGCAGACGGTTGTCGATATCCTCGCCCGCGACATCGTTGACCAGCCGCTTGGCGTCGCCCATCGCGCCCGGCGCATTGGCCGACAGGCTGTCGGTCAGCATGGAGATGAACTCCTCCACCGAGCCTTCGGGCAGGACCATGTCGATCAGCCCTGCATGGGCGGCGTAATCGGCGTCGAAAATGTTGGCCGTCAGGAACAGCTGGCGCGCGCGGCGCGCGCCGACCGCCTCGATGACATAGGGGGCGATGGTGGCCGGGATCAGGCCCAGCTTGACCTCGGAGAAGGCGAAGCGCGTCCCCTCGACCGCCACCGCCATGTCGCAGGCGGCGACGATGCCCGCCCCGCCGCCCATGGCCGCGCCCTCGACCAGGGCCACCGTCAGCGCCGGCACGTCGTGCAGGGCCTTCAGCATCTTGGCCAGGCCCATGGCGTCGTCGCGGTTGTCGCTTTCGGACCAGTCGGCCGCGTCGCGCATCCAGTTCAGGTCAGCGCCCGCGCTGAAGGTCCCGCCGGCGCCGCGGATGAAGACCACGCGCACCCGGTCGGCGCCTTGCAGGGTCTCAAACGCCTCGTACAGGGCGGCGATGGTGGCGGCGTCGAAGGCGTTCTTCTTCTGCGGCCGGTTGATGGTGACGAAGACCACGCCGTCGGCCGTGGCGTCGATCTGCACCAGATCGTCGTTCGCGTCCGGCGCCGGGTCGGCGACGAAGGGATGGGCGATGGCGTTCATCTCCGCCGCCTCGGCGTCGGTGATGTCCAGAGCGTTCAGCTCGTCTTCGTTAGGGTTTTGATCAGTCATGGTCGGCTCCTCTCAGCCGGTAGAACGCATCAGGCGGCGTCACGGCGCGCCGCAGAGAAATATCCCGCCTAGACCGGATCGCAGCGGCTGGCCCGAACGGTCTTGCCGTCCTGCTCGATCCGCAGCGACACCCCGGCCACCGGCGACAGGCGCAGGATCTGAACCATGGTCTGGTCGCCTTCAGAGGACTGGTTCTCCAGCACCACCCGAATAGCCTCGCCCTGATCCTTCAGCGGCTCCAGCGCCACCAGCCTGGAGGTGTCTTCATAGCCCTTGATCTCGGTGGCTGTGATGACGAAGCGCGTGCCGCTTTCCTGTCTGGCGCAGCCGTCGTCGCTATAGTCCCACTCACCGCGATAGCCGACGGGAAAGACCGCCTGCGCCGGTTCGCCCGCGCGGGCAGCAGCCTCTTCCGCCGCCGAAACCGGGTCGGCCTGGGGCTGTGCCGCGGCTTCCAACGCAGGCTCGGCCACCTCTGGCGTCGGAGCGTCCGCCTGCGATCGGCAGGCTGCGAGCAAGGCCGTCAAAGCGATCAGGGCCGCGGTCTTCTTCATGTCTCAGTCCTCGTGGCGGGCATTCGGCCCCGACGGGGCGCGGCGGTCATTACATCCGGAACACGCCGAAGGTCGTCTCGGGGATGGGGGCGTTCAGGCTGGCGCTGATGGCCAGGCCCAGCACGTCGCGCGTCTGGGCCGGATCGATGACGCCGTCGTCCCACAGGCGGGCGGTGGCGTAATAGGGATTGCCCTCGTCCTCGTACTTCTGACGGATCGGCGCCTTGAAGGCCTCGGCCTCCTCCGGCGTCCATGTGTCCGCGTCGCGGTGAACGGTGGCCAGGACGCTGGCCGCCTGCTCGCCGCCCATCACGCTGATGCGGCTGTTGGGCCAGGTGAACAGGAAGCGGGGCGAATAGGCCCGGCCGCACATGCCGTAGTTGCCGGCCCCGAACGACCCGCCGATCAGGACGGTGAACTTGGGCACCTCGGCGCTGGCGACGGCCGTGACCAGCTTGGCGCCGTGCTTGGCGATGCCTTCGGCTTCGTATTTGCCGCCGACCATGAAGCCCGAGATGTTCTGCAGGAACAGCAGCGGGATCTTGCGCTTGCAGGCCAGTTCGATGAAGTGCGCGCCCTTCTGGGCGCTTTCGCTGAACAGCACGCCGTTGTTGGCCAGGATGACAACCGGCTGGCCCCAGATGCGGGCGAAGCCGCACACCAGCGACGTGCCGTACAGCGCCTTGAACTCGTCCATCTCCGAGCCGTCGACGATGCGGGCGATGACCTCGCGCACGTCATAAGGGGCGCGGACATCCTCGGGGATGATGCCGTAGAGCTCGGCCGGATCGTAAGCCGGGGCGCGCGGCTCGCGCACGTCCAGCGGCTGGGGCTTGGTGGTGTTCAGATTGGCGACGATGGAGCGCACGATCTCCAGCGCATGCTCGTCGTTCTCGGCCACATGGTCGACCACGCCGGACCTGCGCCCGTGGGTCTCGGCCCCGCCCAGTTCCTCAGCCGAGATGACCTCGCCGGTCGCGGCCTTCACCAGCGGCGGCCCGGCCAGGAAGATGGTGCCCTGATTGCGCACGATCACCGTCTCGTCCGACATGGCCGGCACATAGGCGCCGCCCGCGGTGCAACTGCCCATGACGCAGGCGATCTGCGGGATGGCCTTTGCGCTCATCCGCGCCTGGTTGAAGAAGATGCGGCCGAAGTGATCGCGGTCCGGGAAGACCTCGGCCTGGTGCGGCAGGTTGGCCCCGCCCGAATCGACCAGATAGACGCACGGCAGATTGTTCTGCTCGGCGATCTCCTGCGCCCGCAGGTGCTTCTTCACCGTCATGGGGAAGTAGGCGCCGCCCTTCACCGTCGGGTCGTTGGCGACGATCATGACCTCGCGCCCCGACACCCGGCCGACGCCGCAGATCATGCCAGCGCCCGGCGCCTCGTCTCGATACATGCCGTTGGCGGCCAGCTGACCGACCTCCAGGAAGGGCGAGCCCGGATCCAGCAGGCGCTCGACCCGATCACGCGGCAGCAGCTTGCCCCGCGCCACATGGCGCTCGCGGCTGGCGTCCGAGCCGCCCCGGGCCGCCATGGCGACCTTTTCATAAAGCTCGTCCCGCAGGGCGCGATTGTGCGCATCCAGCGACTTGAAAGCAGGACTGTTGCGATCGACGGCGGAAATCAGCTTGGGCATGCCTAAGGTTTAGGAGGCTTCCGCGCCGGGGGGAAGCCGTTCGGTTCACCGAAGACGAAATCCGCTATATCTCCTCCTCATGGCCCCGCTTCGACCGGACACCCTCGCCGCCGCCCTGACCCGCGCCTTCGAGGGCGCGCAGGACAGCCGCGCCAGTTGGTTCGCCCTGACGCGGGGCGAGCGGCTGTTTTCCGCCGGCGACCGGGCCGACACCCTCTATCTGCTGCGCGCCGGGCGGCTGGGCGTCTTCCGTCGCGACGACGGCCGCGTCCCGCAGATGATCGCGGTCATCAAACCCGGCGAGCCGGTCGGCGAACTGGCCATGCTGGCGGGCACCTCGCACATGTCGGACGTGGTCGCCCTGCGCGACAGCGACGTGCTGGCCCTGCCGCGCGAGGCCTTCTTCGACGCGGCGCGCACTGATCCCCTGCTGATGTCGGAACTGGGTCAGATCATGCTGACCCGCGCGCGTGAACGCGGCGGCGGGACCGAGCCCAATGTCTTCGGCTTCGTCTCAGCCCGCGACAAGCCGATCCGCGCCTTCGTCGAGCGCGTCGCCCGCGCGGTCGAGGCTCAGGGCGCCACCTGCCACGTCATCGACAGCTCGGCCCTGTCATCCGCCGCCGAGTGGTTTTCGCGGGTCGAGGACGCCCACGACTACGTCCTCTATGTCGCCGAGGCGAACGAGCCGAACTGGGCCGCCCTGTGCGCGCGTCAGGTCGACCGCCTGTTCCTGGTCGGCGCCGCCGACCGCCCGCCGCCCCCCGCCCCGCCTGTGGCCGAGGAATGGAACGACGCCGGGCAGCGCACCGACCTGATCCTGCTGCGCGACCCGCGGATGCCGCGCCCCAGCAACACCCGCGCCTGGCTGGACGTGCTGAAACCCGGCCGCTGGTTCCACGCGGTCGAGGGCCTGTTCGACGACACGGCGCGGATCGCCCGGCTGATCACCGGCTCCTCCGTCGGGGTGGTGCTGTCCGGCGGCGGCGCGCGCGCCTATGCCCACATCGGCGCGCTGAAGGCCCTGCGCGAGTCTGGCACGCCCATCGACTTCATCGGCGGCGCCTCGATGGGGGCGGTCATCGGCGCCGGTCCCGCCCTGGGCTGGTCCGACGAAGAGCTGGAGCACCACATCCGCCAGGCCTTCGTCCTGTCCGACCCTCTGGCCGATATCGCCCCGCCCATCATCGCCATGACCCACGCCCGCAAGGTCAAGGCGCTGATGAAGGAGGCCTTCGGCGACGTGCAGATGGAGGACATGCTGCTGCCCTTCTTCGCCGTCTCGACCAATCTGACCGCAGGCAAGCTGGAGGTGCATCGCGAAGGCACGCTGCGCCACGCCTTGCGCGCCTCCATCTCCATTCCCGGCGTCATGCCGCCTGTGGTGATGAACGGCCAGGTGCTGGTCGACGGCGCCGTTCTGCGCAACTTCCCCAGCGACGTGATGCGACGGCTGAACAGCGGCCCGCTCGTCGGCGTCGACGTGTCCCAGTCGCGCGGCGTGGACGCCAAGGCGCTGGAGAATCCGCCCTCCTGGTGGCGCTGGATCCTGTCGGGGGCGTGGAAGCACGGCCCGCCGATCGTCTCTATCCTGATGCGCGCGGCCACCCTGTCCAGCGAGGCCGAACGGATTCAGGCCCGCGCCGAGACCGATCTGTTGATCCTGCCGCCCTCCGACGGCGTCGATATCCGCGACTGGAAGGCCTATGAGCCCGGCGTCGCCGCCGGCTATGAGGCCGCGCGCGCCGCCCTGGACAGCCTCAACGGCCCGGTCGAGACCCTGCACCGGCGCCGCCGCGCCGGCGCGCCAGAAGAAACAGTCGAGGAAATGGCAGAAGCGTCCTTCCCTCAGGACGTTTTGGAAACGCCTGGCCCAACACCTGGCCGAGGCGCGTCAGGAAGGCGTCGCGGCTGGCTGGGTCTTCGCAAAGCGCGGTGAGATAGGGTCGCAGCGCCGTCCCCTTCATCCACTCCAGCACGGCGTCGTCGCCTTCCAGCACATGCAGATAGGTGGTGGACCAGATGTCGACCTCCTCGCACAGATCCGCCACGGCGTCGTAATAGGCCTCGGCCCCCAGCAGAGGCTGAATGGTGTCCACGCCGTTCAGCCGCTCGCTCCACGGGCCGTCCGCCGCCGTCTGGCGCATCAGCGCATGATGGCGCGTCTCCCACGCCATCGGCATCTGCACCGCCAGCACGCCGCCCGGGGCCAGCGCCTCGGTCATCCGCCGGAACAGGCCCGCATGATCCTGCGCCCACTGTAGCAAGGCGTTTGCCAGGATCAGATCGACGCGCGTATCCGGCGCCCAGCTCTGCAGATCGCCCTGCACCCAGCGCACGTCGTCCGGCAGGCCGCGCGCCTGTTCCAGCATAGCCGCGCTGGAATCCAGCCCATGCACCCGCGCGCCCGGCCAGCGTCGTTTCAGCAGGGCCGCGTGCTGTCCCGTGCCGCAGCCGATGTCCCAGACCTCATGCGGGTCCAGATCGTCCGGCAGATGCGACAGCAGGTCGATGGCCGCGCGATCACGCTGGGGGTCAAAACGATTGTATTGGCGGGGATCCCACGCCGGCGACGTCATCGTCGTTATTCTCCCTCGATCATCGCGAAAGCGATTCGAGCGAGAATGGTACAGCCTCTCAGGATTGAACTGAGGACCTCCGGCTCCACAAACCGGCGCTCTAACCAGCTGAGCTAAGGCTGCACATCTCTGCGCGAGGGCGGTTCTCTAGCGGGCCTCGCCGTCGGGGGCAAGCGGCCTTTTCGCCCTCGCGCGGATTTTATCTTCTTTACCCGTCAGTTCCAGCCGCGGCTGGCGATATACTGCTGCAACTGGGCGATCCGGGTCTGGTCCGACGGGTGGGTCGAGGCGAACTCCGGCGTGCCCGACTGACGCCCTGCCGCCATCGCGCGCCACAACGTCAGCGACTCGGACGGCTTGTAGCCGGCCGCCGCCATGTAATCGACGCCCAGCCGATCCGCCTCCAGCTCATGGCTGCGCGAGAAAGGCAGCAGCACGCCCAACTGGGCGCCCAGGCCGCCGAAGGCCTGCACCGCCTGGCCATAGTCCCCTGCCCGGCTCTGCACGGCCCCCAGCACCAGACCCGTCGTCTGCGTCGTCGACGCCCGCTCAGCCGCATGGCGCGCAACGACGTGGCCGACCTCGTGACCGATCACGGCCGCCAGTTGGTCATCGTTCTTGGCGATGGCGAGCAGGCCCGTCGTCACGCCCATATGGCCGGACGGCAGCACGAAGGCGTTCGGCGTGGCGTCGTCGAACACCGCATAGTCCCAGTGACGATTGGTCAGGTTCGCCGCCTGGACGATTCGATCGCCGACGCGGCGAACGCGCGCGTTCTGGGCGGCGTTGTTCGACACCTTCTGCGTCCTCAGCGTCTCGGCCCAGGCGGCCTGCGACTGCTGGATCAGGGCGCTGTCGTCCATCAGAACGAACTGGCTGCGCCCCAGCGCCTCATTATAGGCGCAGCCGCCGACGCCGACGCCAAGAACGCTCGCGCCAACGGCCAGAGCAACGAGGATGGGTTTGTGGGACATGGGGCCTCCAGACAGCATTCTGGTCCCATAATGCACAGCCTGTCGGCTCGGCTCCACGCTCTCTTCACCTTGAGCGGCGGCAGCGCGGCTCGGACTGGCTCATCATCGCCTTCGCACAAGTAACCAGTCCCTCAATGCGAGCCGTAATCCGCACGGATCGCTCAAAACGGCTTGTGAGCCGTGCTCGGATCCTCGGAACAGGCCCGAAGATGAGGGACGCAAGAGACCACGCCCATGACCCTGCTGGCGCGCCAATACCGATGCCGAATACGGCCACAAAAAAACGCCCCGAGGCGAAACCTCGAGGCGCTTCTTTTCGTTCAGTGCGATCGCTCGCTTAGTCCAGGTTAAACGGCACCCGGACCACGAACTTGGCGTTCGTTGCAGCGCCATCGACCGTGCGGGGCGAAAGCTGCCCGCGCTGGACGATGCGGACCGCAGCGGCGCCGAAGCCCATGCCCGACGGCTCTTCCGAGACGACACGGCAGTCTTCAGGACGACCGCTCGGGGTCACCGTACATTCGACCGTGGCCGAACCGCCCACGCCGCGATCAAGAGCGCGCTGCGGGAAGTCCCGTTCGGTCGGACGCGGCGGGCGAGCCCACTGCGGGTTGGTGATCACCGAAGGACGCGGCGGCGCGGGCGGCGCCGGCGGAGGCGGAGGACCTGGGACGATCACGGGCGGGCCCGTGTATTCGACGCGGTCTTCCTTCTTCGTCGGCTCGATCGGCAAGGTCACCGGCGGCGGAGGCGCCGAGGTGTTGACGACCGGCTCGCGCACCTGAAGCTTCGGCGGCGGAGGCGTGTCCGGCGGCGGAGGCGGCGGTGGCGGAGGCGGAGGCGGTGGCGGCGGCGCCATCAGCTCCACATCTACAGCCTCGTCTACATAGTTGAACTCCTGGAGTTCGAACTTGCTCTTGTAGAGGTAAAGACCCGCAAGAACGTGAACGGCGATAGAGATGCCGATCCCGATCATTGCGCCCGTCGAAAGTTTTTTCTTTCTCGGAGCGTCGAGCAGAGGGTCGCGGTGCTCGCGATGTTCAGCAGTCATGCTTGCGTCACGCCCCCTTACGACTGATCTTCGCCAACCAGGGCGACACTGTAGAAACCATTATCCTGCAAGGCGTTCATGACCTGCATGAAGTCCCCGTAACGCGTTTGCTGGTCAGCGCGGATGAAAATCCGCTCCTGCTCAGGGTCACGTGTTCCGATCTGGACTTTCAGATCATCGCCTAACGAGCCCACCGTGGTCCGGAAGTCGCCGATCCACACTTCACCGCCATTCTGGATGGAGATGAAGACAGGCTTGGGCGGATTCTGGGCCGGCGGAGCGACGGCGCGAGGAAGCGTCACCGGCACCGACACGGTGGCGAGCGGAGCCGCCACCATGAAGATGATGAGGAGAACGAGCATAATGTCCACGAAAGGCGTGACATTGATTTCGCTGTTCGCCTCGACGGTGTACTTGCCGCCGCCGGAACCGGAAAGTTTGGCGGCCATTCGGCTTACGCTCCCTTGTCGAGTTGACGCGAGATCGAGTTGATCAGCTCAGCGTTGAACCCGTCGGCGCGAGCGCCGTACGAAGCGATGCGGGTGTTGAAGTAGTTATAGAAGATAACCGCGGGGATAGCCGCGAACAGGCCGATACCGGTGGCCAGCAGGGCTTCAGCGATACCCGGAGCAACGACGGCCAGGTTGGTGGTGTTCGATTCGGCGATGCCGATGAACGAGTTCATGATGCCGTACACGGTGCCGAACAGACCGATGAACGGACCGCCCGAACCGACCGACGCCAGGAACTGCTGGCCGCCCGACAGACGGATGCCCAGACCACCTTGAACGGCGCCGATGGCGTTGTTCGCGCGGTCGATCGTCGAGCCGCGGTGAACGCCGGCGACGTCCAGGCCGGCTTGACGCGACAGCTCCACTTCGCCGGTGGCGGCGGCGGCCATGTCGGCCAGCGGGTTGCCGTCGAACTCTTCCGAGGTGGCCAGGCGACGGATGTCAGCCAGGGTGCGAGCACCGCGGTACTCTTCCAGGAAGCGGTTGGTCTTTTTGCTCAGCGAGCTGAACTCGACCAGTTTGATGAGCAGCAGCGTCCAGGAGAAGATCGAGGCCAGGATCAGGCCGGCCATGACGACCTTAACGACCGGGTGCGCCATCATGAACATGGCGATCGGGGTCAGGCCCGCACCGCCGTGACCTTCGGCGGCGGCTTCTTCCGTGGCGGCTGCATCAGCGGCCGGGGTGGCGGCGTCGGCGGCCGGAGCGGCGGCGTCGGCAGCGGCGGGAGCCGAAGCGGCGGCCGGAGCGGCCGGAGCGGCTGCGTCCTGCGCCAGAACCGGCGAGCTCGCCATCAGGACGGCGGCGCCGGCCATTGCGAGGAGGATATTCGTCTTCTTATCGAGCATGTTTCGCCAGTTCCTGCTTTGGTCTGACTCGTGGAACCCAAGACGGCGGCCGCGTCAGTCGGCCGCGCCTTTACAGTGAAATCTTTTCCTCCCGCCGGATTTCTCCCCCGCCGGTCGGCGCCGCAATCCTCCAAACGTCGAAACGTCTGCGGACCTGGCGACAGAGACAATATCTCGCCGCCCACAGCCTGCAAGCAGGAATGCGGTCCTGTCCCTTTGGCGAAGCCCTATCTTAGCGTCAAGGGCGGAAAATGTCTTTTCACCCCCGGCCGGACGCAGCGCGGCGCGACACGCACAAAAAATGCACGTCACTGTCATGATCCGGCAACAAACTTGCAGTGTTACCGATTGTTAAGAAAAGTTTAGGCCCATGACGAATTTTCGGCTTTTTTGCGGCCGAGGCGAAGATTCATCATTTAGGGGAAAGTGGTGCCTGGAGGCGGATTCGAACCACCGACACGCGGATTTTCAATCCGCTGCTCTACCAACTGAGCTATCCAGGCTTCGCTTTGCGTCGCGAGAGGCGGCTCTATAGGCGAGCCTGGGCGGGCTGTCCAGACGCCAATTCACTCAATTCCGCGATCTTTTTCATCATCGTGCGCTTCTTCGGCGGGAATGGCGTATCCGCCGGTGAACCAGCGTTGCAGATCAACGTCGGCGCAACGCTTGGAGCAGAAAGGCTTATAGGCTGCGACAGACTCGGCGCGGCGGCAAATGGGGCACTGGGCCATGCGTCAGCCCTCCTTGATATGAAATTCGCCCGGTGCGGCGTCGGGGCGGATATGGGCGCGCGGCCCCAGTTCAGCCGCCCACGGCGACAGAATCATTTCAGAGGCCGGGCTGCAATGCAGCGTGAAACGCGGCGTCGCCCGATCTGTCGCCAGCGCCAGCCGCAGGCGATGCAGGGCGGCGCGTTCGGCTGCGCCCGGCCCGGCCAGCCGCTCGTCCGCCGGCGTTCGGCCCCACGGCAGGGACAGTTGCAGCAGCCCGAACCGACTGAGCGGCCCCACCGCGACGCCTTGCGTCCCGGCGAAAGCCTGACGCGCCATGTTCAGGGTGCTTTCGGGATGCAGGCCCACGCCCGCCAGATCGACCGCCGCCAGACCGCCCCACCCCGTCAGGCCCAGCAGGCGCGCGGTCTGGCGCAGGCCCTCGCGATTCACCGCCTCGCGCCCCTTGCGGGAATCACGACCGGCGACAGGGGCGTAATCAATGTCGACCGCGATCAGGGCGCGCGTGCGCTGGATCGCCAGATCCAGGCCGACCTCCGAAACAACGACGCCGCCCGCCAGCGCCTCGTCCTGAGCCTCGGTCGCGGCGCGAATGGCCGCGGCGCCGGTCTCTATAGGCATATCGGGATAGAGAGCCCGCAGGATCGCCTCAACGTCAGGCCCCGGCGCCAGCAGGCGCGGCTCGCCGCTCGCCTCGCCCAGACGACGCAGCACCGGCCCCTTGCGCTCGCGGGGCTCGGCGGTGATTTCCAGTTCCAGCTTGGCGCCTTCGGTCGGGCGATCCGCCTTGCCCAGAGGGAGGAAGCCGAACGGCTCGCCGCAGCCCAGGTCGACGAAGGCGCCGTGCAGCCCCGGCGCCAGCCGCGCCACCCGGCCCACGAGGCGCGCGCCCAGGCGATACTCGGGGCGGTCGTCCTCTCTATGAAGGATCAGCGTCTCGGCGCGGCCGTCGCGGAAAGCCACGCCTCGGGTCTCGCCCGGAGCCGCGTCCAGGAAGACCTCGACATCGGCCATCAGGCCGCCCCGCCTCGCCATCCCGCGCCGCGAAGAAGGTTCGCCGCCTCATACAAAGGCAGCCCCATGACGGCGGGATGGCTGCCGACGATTCGGGTGATGAAGGCCGCCGCCCGGCCCTGGATGCCGTAGCCCCCGGCCTTGCCCCGCCATTCGCCCGCGGCGACATAGGCGGCGATCTCGCCGTCCGACAGCGGCTTGAAGCTGACGCGGGTTTCCACCACCCGCCAGGAGGTCCGCCCGCCTCGCACTACGGCCACGCCGGTGAAGACGCGATGATTGCGGCCCGACAGCAGCTTCAGAAACCGGGTCGCCTCGGCCTCATCGACGGGCTTCTCCAACAAGCGACGCCCGACAGCCACCACCGTATCGGCGGCCAGGACCACGTCGTCGGGATGGCGTTCGGCCACGACAGCGGCCTTGGAACAGGCCAGGCGCTGGGCCAGACGCGGCGGCGTCTCGGCCCGCTGGGGCGCTTCGTCGATGTCGGCAGGATCGACCACATCGGGCGCAATGCCGATCTGCGCCAGCAGCTCGATGCGGCGCGGGCTCGACGAGGCCAGGATCAGCCTCGGAGCCGGAGCGTCAGGACGCGACACGCGCGTCCTTACTTGAAGCGATAGGTGATGCGACCCTTGGTCAGGTCATAGGGCGTCATTTCGACCAGCACCTTGTCGCCGGCCAGCACCCGGATGCGGTTCTTGCGCATCTTGCCCGCAGTGTGGGCGATGATCTCGTGATCGTTTTCCAGCGTCACGCGAAACGTCGCGTTGGGCAGCAATTCGCTGACCACGCCGGGGAACTCAAGCAGTTCTTCCTTAGCCATGCGGCCTCTCTCGCCCGGTGAATACGGCATAAGGCTCGCGCCGGGCGTGAGCGCGAGCCGTAAAAGTGAGGGCGCCTAATGCACCAAAACGCTTAGATAGTCGAGTTCAGCCCCGACGATAGAGCGCGCAGACCAAAGTAAAGAGCCGCCGGGCGGTCTCCTGGTCCATCTCGACCTTACCTTCCAGACGCGCTTTCAGCAGGGCCGCGCCTTCGTTGTGCAGGCCCCGGCGCCCCATGTCGACCGACTCGATCTGACTGGGCGAAGAGCCGCGCAACGCCTCGTAATAGCTTTCGCAGATCAGGCCGTAGTCGCGGATCACAGTCTTCATCGGCGTCAGCGACAGGACATGGGTGCGGCTGAAATCCGGGCCGGTGATGTCGAAAGCCAGGCGATTGTCCTGCGACGACAGCTTCAGCGCATAGGGGCCCCCTGCGGCGCCTTCGGGCACGAAACGGTTCTGCTCCACCAGGTCGAAGATGGCGACGCGGCGCTCATGCTCGATCTCAGCCGTCGCGGCCGGCAGGGAGGCGTTGTCGAGCTCGATCGCCGTCAGCTTGTGCGTCGCGCTCATCAGCCCGCCTCGTCCAGATGGGTGGGCGCCACCCGCGCAGGCCAGCGCTCGGACAGATCGGTCAGGACCGCGTCCAGGCATTCGACGTCGATTCGCAGGTCTCCGCCGCCGGCGAACATCATGAACACGCGGCCGCCCGGCGCCTCGGTCGGCTGAAAGTCCATCGCCAGCAGTTCCAGCGCCTGATCGGGCAGGCGCGGCAGACGGCGGCTCTTGACCGCCTGGACGTCCCCGAACTGCATGGCCGCCATCACGCGCGCGCCGCCGCATTCCCAGCAGAAGCGCGACAGGACCACGGTCAGGCGCCGCGCCTCCTTTTCCCAGCGGATGTCGACCGGACGCATGATGGCGTCCTGAAGCGCGGCCGAAATGATCTGCAGGTCGTCCGCGTCCTCGGCCAGCAGGCGCAGCGGCGCGATCGGCGCCGCCTCCCCGCCATCGCCGTCGATCACCGGATCAGGGATGGATTCGCCGTCAGTGCTCATCGCCCTCCCCCTTGATGCGTCGGACATCGGCGCCGCAGGCGCCCAACTTCTCTTCCATGCGCTCGAAGCCGCGATCCAGGTGATAGACGCGGCCGACCGTCGTCTCACCTTCGGCCACAAGACCGGCGATGACCAGAGACATGGAGGCGCGAAGATCCGTCGCCATCACCGGCGCCCCCTTCAGCTCCTCGACGCCGCGCACCACCGCCTGGCCGGCGTGGACGGTGATGTCGGCGCCCAGACGCGCCAGTTCCGGCGCGTGCATGAAGCGATTCTCGAAGATGTTTTCGTGGATGACGCTCGTGCCTTCGGCCGTCGTCATCAGGGCCATGAACTGCGCCTGCAGGTCGGTAGCGAAGCCCGGATAGATCTCGGTCGTGGCGTCGACCGCCTTCAGCCGCTGCGTCGGATCGCGGCGCACGATCAGCCCGTCGTCAGTCGGCTCGATCTCGACCCCCGCCTCGATCATTTTGTCGGTCAGGGCGGTGATCAGGTCAGCGCGCCCCTTGGTCAGGCGCACTTGGCCCCCGGCCATAGCCGCGGCCAGCGCATAAGAGCCCATCTCGATCCGGTCGGGAATCACCGACCAGGTCGCGCCCGACAGGGACGAGACGCCGGTGATCGTCAGCACGTCGGTGTCCAGGCCCTCGATCTTCGCGCCCATCGCGATCAGGCAGCGGGCCAGGTCGCCGATCTCGGGCTCGCGCGCGGCGCGCTTCAGCACCGTCGTTCCGTTCGCCAGCACGGCGGCCAGCAGGGCGTGTTCGGTGGCGCCGACGGAAACGAAGGGAAACTCGATCTCGGCCCCGCGCAGCCCCTTGGGCGCCGTGGCGGAGACATAGCCCTCTTCCAGCTCGATCGCCGCGCCCATCGCGGTCAGCGCCTGAAGGTGCAGGTCCACTGGACGCGCGCCGATGGTGCAGCCCCCCGGCAGGGAGACCTTGGCGTGCCCCGTGCGCGCCAGCAGCGGCCCCAGCACGTTGAACGAGGCCCGCATCTGACGCACCAGGTCATAGGGAGCGAAGGTCGAGGTCAGCTCTGGCGCGTGGAACAGGGTCTCCTGACCGTCCGCCCCGTCGCGCTCGGTCACTTCCACGCCGAACTGGCGCAGCAGCTGGCCCAGGAATCGCGTGTCGGCCAGGCGAGGCATGTTCGTCAGCAACAGGGGCTGATCCGTCAGAATCGACGCCGCCATCAGCTTGATCGCCGAGTTCTTGGCGCCGCTGACCGGAATGGAGCCGTTGAGGCGGTGGCCGCCGTGGATGACGATGCTGTCCATGAGTGTCGGGGAAGTCCTGGGGGGCCCGGACCCCTACGGCCCGGCGAACCGGCTATCTAGCAAGCCTGGCGGCGCCGGCGAAAGGCCGGAACGTCGCAAGAGGGATGACTTTCAGTTGCTTTCCTTGGCCGGGCGCGCGCCGCCCGCGCCCGGCGCCTTGCGGCGACGCAGATTCGCACGCAGGGCGGCGGCCAACCGGGCCGCCCGCTCGGCCTTCGCTGCGGCGGCAGGTGCAGGTGAAGATGGGACGGCGGCCTCAGGGCCCGCCCCATCAGCGTCTTTAGTCGGCTTATCCATGGACGCAGCAGACCGCGCCGAAAGATTTTGATCAAGCGTGCATTTTTGGCTTGGCCCGGCCAAAACCTTTGGCTATACGGCCGCTTCCTCAGTGACCCGCCGCCGTAGCTCAGTGGTAGAGCGCATCCTTGGTAAGGCTGAGGTCGGCAGTTCAATCCTGCCCGGCGGCACCATCGGAGCCCAAACCTGCAAGGGTTTGGGCTCCGGCCATTTCTGGCTCCTGAAATCCTGATCTACTGCGCTACCGCCGATCACAGAGCAGGCTGCAGGCTTTGCTTTTGGACAGACGCGCAGGGGTTCTGAGAGTTCTCCGAAGAATATTCGGCCTTATCGGTCTTATCCCGACTGGCCAAGATCCGGCCGCTGCCGCTAGCCTCGCCCCCATCTGTATACGTTTGATAGCCGAGGGGGCTTTCATGAAGCGCGTTCTATTGACTACGGCTGCGGCTTTAACCGTAGCCTTTCCGGCGTTCGCCCAGGATCCGAACTCGGCGACCACGCCCAAATGGGACGTGCAGAACCCGACCGGCGGCGCCCAGCGCGACATCAACATTAACGTCGATGAAGGCACCTGGATGGCTGTCGACGTCAGCCCTGATGGCCGCGAGATCGTCTTCGACCTGCTGGGCGACATCTATGTGATGCCCATCGGCGGCGGCGAAGCCCGCCCCATCGCTTCGGGCGTCGCCTGGGACATGCAGCCGCGCTATTCGCCGGACGGCCGGTTCATCGCCTTCACCTCGGACCGTGGCGGCGGCGAAAACCTGTGGGTCATGGATCGCGACGGCTCCAACCCGCGCCAGGTGTCGAATGAAACGTTCCGCCTGCTGAACTCCCCGACCTGGACGCCGGACAGCCAGTTCGTCGTCGGCCGCAAGCACTTCACCTCTTCACGCTCGCTGGGCGCGGGCGAGATGTGGATGTACCACCGCTCGGGCGGCGGCAGCGGCGTGCAGCTGACCGAGCGCCGCACCCAGCAAAAGGACACGGGCGAGCCCGCCTTCTCGCCCGACGGCCGCTATATGTATTTCAGCGACGACGCCACGCCGGGCGGCGTCTTCGACTACTCCAAGGACCCCAACACCCAGCTCTATGTGATCCGTCGACTGGATCGCGAGACGGGCGAGATCAAACCCTTCGTCACCGGCCCGGGCGGCTCGGTGCGCCCGACCCCGTCGCCGGACGGCAAGTCGCTCGCCTTCGTGCGTCGCGACCGTTACCAGTCGGTCCTCTACGTCATGGATCTGGAATCAGGCCGCGAGACGCCGATCTACGACGGCCTTGACCGCGACATGCAGGAGACCTGGGCCATCCACGGCGTCTATCCGGGCTTCGCCTGGACGCCGGACAACGGCTCCATCGTCATCTGGGCGGGCGGCAAGATCCGCCGCATCGACGTGGCCTCCAAGGCCGTCAACGAGATCCCCTTCCGGGTCACCGACACCCGCCGGGTGCAGGAGACCGCCCGCTTCCCCGTCGAGGTGGCGCCGGACCAGTTCGAAGTGAAGATGATCCGCTGGGCGCAGACCTCGCCCGACGGCTCCAAGGTGGTGTTCGAGGCCCTGGGCAATCTGTGGATCCGCGACCTGCGCAACGGCGTGGCCGGAACGCCGCGCCGCCTGACGCGCCAGAGCGATCATTTCGAGCTGTATCCTTCCTGGTCGCGCGACGGCCGCTCGATCGTCTACACGACCTGGAACGACGACAAGCTGGGCTCCATCCGCGTGGTTCCCGTCGCAGGCGGCGAAGGCCGGACCATCACGACCAACCCCGGCCACTATCTAGAGCCGCGCTTCTCGCCGGACGGCCAGACGGTCGTCTACCGCACGTCCAGCGACGGCTACCTGCGCTCGGCCCTGTGGAGCCGCGAGCCGGGCATCTACCGCGTTTCCGTCCGCGGCGGCGAACCGGTCAAGATCACCGATTCGGGCACGACGCCGCAGTTCGGCGCCAGCAACGAGCGCATCTTCGTCAGCGCGCGTGAGGGCGACAAGCGCGTCCTACGCTCGATGAACCTGTCGGGCGGCGACGTGCGCAACCACCTGAGCAGCGAATGGGCGGCCGAGTTCTCGGTCTCGCCGGACGAGCAGTGGATCGCCTGGACCGAGCGTTTCAACGCCTATATCGCGCCCTTCGCCTCCACGGGCCGCGCCATCACGGTCGGTGCCGACACCAAGGCCCTGCCGCAGACGCGCGTCACCCGCGATGCGGGCGAATGGCTGCACTGGTCGGGCGATTCCAGCCGTCTGCAGTGGTCTCTGGGACCGGAGCTGTTCTCGCGTCCGCTGAGCGAGAGCTTCGCCTTCGTCGACGGCGCTCCGGCAGCTCTGCCCAAGCCCGCCGAGCACGGGATCAAGATCGGCTTCACCGCCGACTACGCCCGCCCCAGCGGCGTCACCGTCCTGTCCGGCGCCCGCCTGATCACCATGAAGGGCGAGGAAGTCATCGAGGACGGCGTCGTCGTCATCAACGGCAACCGCATCGAGGCCATCGGCCCGCGCGGCTCGGTCACGGTTCCGGCCGGCGCTCGCGTCATGGACATGGCCGGCAAGACCATCATCCCGGGTCTGGTCGACGCCCACTGGCACGGCCGCATGGGCTCCGACGAGATCATCCCGCAGCAAAGCTGGGTGAACTACGCCGCCCTGGCCTTCGGGGTGACGACGCTGCACGACCCGTCGAACGACACCAGCGAGATCTTCGCCCACAGCGAACTGGCCAAGGCCGGGCGTGTGGTGGCGCCGCGCATCTTCTCGACCGGCACCATCCTCTACGGCGCCGCGACGCCGACGACGGCCGTGGTCAACAACCTGGACGACGCGCGCTCGCACCTTCGCCGGATGCAGGCCGCCGGCGCCTGGAGCGTCAAGAGCTACAACCAGCCGCGCCGCGAACAGCGCCAACAGATCCTGCAGGCCGCCCGCGAACTGGGCATGATGGTCGTGCCGGAAGGCGGCTCGCTCTATAACGTCAACATGAGCATGCTGGTCGACGGTCACACCACCATCGAGCACTCGGTGCCGGTGGCGCGCATGTACGACGACGCCGTACAGCTGTGGTCGCAGACGGGCACGGCCTATACCCCGACCCTGATCGTCGGCTTCGGCGGCGCCTGGGGCGAGAACCACTGGTATGAGGTCACCGACGTCTGGAAGGACCCGATCCTGAGCCAGTATGTCCCGCGCCGCATTCTGGACGACCGTTCGCGTCGTCCGGTGAAGACCCCGCCGGAAGAGCTGAACCACATCTCCATCGCCCGCGAATCCAAGCGGCTGATGGATCAGGGCGTCTCGGTCCAGATCGGCGCCCACGGCCAGCGCGAAGGCCTCGGCGCCCACTGGGAGCTGTGGATGTTCGAACAGGGCGGCATGAGCGCCCACGAAGCCCTGCGTGTCGGCACCATCAACGGCGCCCGTGCGCTCGGCATGGACAAGGACATCGGCTCTCTGGAGGCCGGTAAACTGGCCGATCTGGTCGTGCTGGACGCCAATCCCCTGGTGAACCTGCGGGACTCGACCAAGATCAGCCACACCATGATCAACGGCCGCCTCTACGATAACCACATGAACGAGGTCGGCGGCCCTCAGCGCAAGCCGTTCTGGTTCGAGAGCGAAGACGGTCAGGCCTGGAGCGCCTCGGGCACGGCTACGGCCGCCGAGAGCCACGGCCACACCCACGACTGATCCCGCCGCACGGCAGGAACGCGAAAGGGCCCGGCGTCAGCCGGGCCCTTTTTCGTGAGCAGTTCACTTGGAGCGTTGATCACGCCCTTTCATCCCGCTCATCCCGGCGTCCGCCGGGATCAGCGAGGATAACAGACGCAACTCAGAACAAGCCCGAGGATGGCCGAGGGCCGACCTCTCGCCCTTGCGCCCCACAACCGCACAATGAGCGGGTTGAGGTTACTCCCCCAGCCCGCGCACCGAGGCTTCCAGCAGGGCGTTGCGCCGCGCCGCGCGGCCCTTCAGCCAGCGCATGGCGAGGACCAGCGCCGCCACCACCGCGCCGAAGGCCAGCAGCCACAGGGTCGGGTTGTGCGCCTCGCTCATCATCTCCAGCCGCGCCAGCCCCTTGGCGGCCAGATAGCCGGGCGCCAGCATGGCCAGCACCCACACGAAGGCCGAGGTCACGTTGGCGAACTGGAACACGCGCTGGCGCATCTGCAGCACGCCCACCATCACCGGCACGAAGGCGCGCAAGGGACCGAAGAAACGGCCGATGAAGATCGAAGCCACGCCGTAGCGACGGCAGTACAGGCGCGTCCAGGCCAGCTTGCGGCGGTGCGGCACCAGCAGGTGATGACGTAGCACCCGCGTGCCCAGCCGCCGGCCGATCCAGTAGGAGATGGCGTCGCCCATGACGGCGCCGATCACGCACCCGCCAATGACGGTGAAGGGATCCAGCACGCCGGCCGCCACCAGTCCGCCTGCGGCGACCAGCAGGCCCGTCGCGGGCACGAAGGCGCCGATCACGACCAGCGACTCAAAGAAGGTCACTGCGCCAAGGATCACGCCGGCCCACATGGCGTTGCGGGCGATGAAGTCGGCGGCCGAACTAAGCAAACTGTCCATACTGATCCTTTGCACGAGGGCATATGGGATCAGGCGCTATCAAGGGAATGCGACGATGCGACGCCCGGCCCTAAAAAAGGTCGGCGTGGCCTATGAGACGCACTTTACTGCCGGTCGGACTATCGTCCGGCGTCGCCATCCCGGTCGCGCGCGGGTTCAGCCTGCCGCTCGTCCGTGCTGAAGGGACGGATGCGGCTGGGGCGTTCATGCGGGTTGCGCACCCCCATCGGCCCCGGCACGGCGCCATAGGCGTCGCGCCAGCCGTAGCCGTTCAGTCCATAGCGGCCCGCGCCATAATAGCCGTAGGGACCGTAGCCATAGCCCCAGGGCGCGTTCTTGGTCTGGCTGACGCTCAGGTTCAGCGTGCCGTTTTCGCCCAGCGGCATGGAGACGGCGGCGGCGAAGTCGCTATAGCCGCCGGTGCCGATCCCGGCGCTGACCTCGCCGCGCATCTTGCGGGGCGCGGCCTCTTCCCAGGCGTCGGCCCATTGCTCGACCGGCGGCGAACCCGCCTTGCGCTCGCCGATCCAGCGAGAAATCTGTTCTTCGGTGCTGAGGCCGTGCGGCGCCGCCGTCTGCAGCGTCACAGCAGGCGAGGCCTCGCCTACGGTCTCGGCCAGGGCGGCCGCGCTGGCGGTCGGCACGGCGCCCGAACCCGCGCGCGGAGCGGTCGAAACCACGCCTTCGGGATCATTGCTCGCCAGCAAGAGGGAGGCGGTCATGAGTTCGATCAGCATACGCATCTACTCCCGTTCACAACCACCCTACCCCTAAATGCGGCCAAGGTCAGGCGGTCCCGTCGCCGCGCCCCAAAGGATCCGGCAGGGCTGCGCCTTCGGCCACGAAGCTCAACGCCACCGAGTTGATGCAGTAGCGCAGGCCCGTGGGCGGCGGCCCGTCCGGGAAGACGTGGCCCTGATGGCTGTCGCAGCGGGCGCAGCGCGTCTCGACGCGCACCATGCCGTGGCTGTCGTCGCGCACGGCGCGGACATGGGCCGGATCGACCGGCTCGGTGAAACTGGGCCAGCCGGTGCCGCTTTCAAACTTGGTTCCCGACCGGAACAGGGGCAGGCCGCATTCGCGACAGCAGAACACCCCTGCCCGCTTCTCGCCCAGCAGCGTCCCGCAAAACGGCGCCTCGGTGCCGTGCGCCAGAAGCACGCGCTTCTCTTCCGGCGACAGGTCGGCCTCCAGCGCAACGCGCTGGCTGTCGGTCGGGGGCGTCAGGTCATAGCCGGAGGCGGAGCGCATGGCGGCGTGAGATTCGGTCTGGGTCATGGTCTGAAAATAGGAAGGGCCGGACGGTCGTTCCACCGTCCGGCCCTCGATAGGCTGATTTAGATGGTTGCGATCAGCCGAACAGGCCGGCGACCCAGGCGCGAACGGCCGTCTCATCCGTGGCGTCGCCCGTGTAGGCCAGCGCGCCTGCAGGCGCGTAGGGCGAGTTGTTGCCGCGCTGACGCGTCGTCCACGCCTTATGACCATAGCTCAGGTCGGCGTAGTTGGACGGCAGACGCAGGGTCGTCGGCTCGATGAAGATGGTGTCCTCGGCCGTGGTCGAACCGGCGATGCGCACGTTCGGCAGGCGGCTCAGCAGGTCCAGCGTGTCCAGGCACCCGCCCGAGCAGCCGGCGTCCACCAGCACGACCACCTGGCCCTGCACCGGATTGGCGGCGCCGGTGTCCAGGGTCGCCGGACGGCCCGGCATGACGAAGGTCGGCTGGCCAGCGGCGATAGCGCTGTCGAAGGCGGCGACGATGGCCTGGGTCTGTTCGATCACCGCGCCCGATTCCTGAACGAAGCGCGGATCAGACTGCATCCGGTTCAGAGTGTCGGCGAACCACTGGCGGTTGCCCGGCGTGGCGCGATAGGTGATCTGACCGGCTTCCGGCTGGCGGCTGACGGTGAATTCCGGCGACCAGATGCGGTTCGCCAGCCCATAGCCGCGCGAGGTGGCGTTGACCGAGGCGCCGTTGGCGCCGCGCAGGTCCAGCACAAAGCCCTGCGGCCCGCGAATAGCGGCGGACTGGGCCTCGACCTGGGCGAAGAAGGCGTCCCAGCCCGCGTCATCGGCCAGCGAGTGAACGCTGACCCACGGACGCCCGTCGACCATCTGAACCGACAGCGGCGCGCCCGACGGCACATAGACCGAGGCGCGATAGGCGGCTTCCAGATTCTGGGCCGTGGCCGGCTGCGGCGACAGGGTGAAGCTGCGGGTGCGGCGGCCGACCTGGAACTCGCAGGTCCCCGGCACGCCCGTCGTCATCGGGTTGTTGCGGTTCCACAGCAGATAGGGGGCGCTGCGGACGCGACCGGCTTCGGTCGTCAGGTCGCCCTCGAACTGGTCAAGCTTGGCCTTGGCCAGGTCCTCGATCGGCTCGGCGTTGCAGCTCTTCAGCACGGCGCCCAGCGGCGGCGCGCCGCGCACGCCGTCCTGAACATAGGAGACAACGTACTGGCCATTGCGCCAGGCCGTGGCCACGCCCGGCCAGCTGGTGGCGAAGTAGGGGCCCAGGCCCTCATAAGTCGGGCGGGCGGCGATGTTGGAATCGCGGAAGCCGTTGGCGTACCAACGCAGCAGATAGGCGTGGCTGTCGCCGCTGTTGACCTGTCCGGTCTTGGCCAGGGCCTGTTGCAGACCCGAGTCCAGCCAGCCGCGGAAGGTCGCGCTGGCCTCGCCCGGCGTCACGGCGGCCGGATGGTTGTCGCGCAGGGCCGCGTGCATGGCCTGTAGATCCTGACGCGCCAGATCGCTGAAGTTCTGGGCCGAGACGGCCGAGGCGGCGAAGGTCAGGGCCAGTGCGGCCGCCGACGCGGAAAGCAGGCGTTGCATGAGGGAATCTCCCGGTGTCCGTCTAAAACGCGGTATCGTCGGGTTTTAGACTCATTAACGGCGCCGTCGCCACCCCTGCGGCGAATTGCGCAGCTTATTCGCCGCGCGGAGCTTCCGCTCGCGCCTGATCCATTTGATGGCTGGCGCCGCAGCCGCCAATGAGGTCAAAAGACGACGCTTATGATCGCCCTGACCGACCTTTTCCTGACTTCGACCGGCCGCGTTGGACGCAGCGGCTTCATGGCGGGCGCCGCCGTCCTGCTGGGCCTGTGGACCGTCGTAGACCTCGTGCTCGGCCTGTCCGGCTGGCTTCACGCCCTGATCGCGGCCGCCCTGATCTATTGCGGCTTTTGCATCCTGTCGCAGCGCCTGCATGACCGGGGGCGCTCAGGCTGGTGGAGCGGACCGATCCTGCTGGCCTTCGCCCTGGCCTGGCCGCAGCCCATGACCCTGCTTGGCTGGATCGCCGTCGCAGGATTGGCCGTCGTCGCCGTCGACCTGGGGGTCCTGCCGGGCCAAAAGGCCTTTAACCGCTACGGCGCCGCGCCGGGCGCCCGGCGTCAGAGCGGCGCGACGCCCGGCTGAACCGGGCCGAACACCCGCTGGAAGGACGACTTCAGCGCGTCGTCCGCCTCATCCATCGTCGCCAGCACCCCCAGATCGACCAGGCTGGTCACGCCGTGCTCGGTGATGCCGCACGGCACGATGCCGCCGAAATGGTCCAGGTCCGGCTCCACGTTCAGGCTGATGCCGTGGAAGCTGACCCATTTGCGGACCTTGACGCCGATGGCGGCGATCTTGTCCTCACGGCTCCAGCCCGCGCCCTTGCGCTCGACCCAGACGCCGACGCGGCCCTCGCGCATTCCGGCCTCGACGCCGAAACGGTCCAGGGCGCCGATGATCCAGTCCTCCAGCCCATGCACGAAGCCGCGCACGTCCTTGCCCCGCTTGTTCAGGTCCAGCATCACATAGGCCACGCGCTGGCCCGGCCCGTGATAGGTGAACTGCCCGCCCCGCCCGGTCCGGTGCACAGGAAAGCGATCGGGCGCCAGCAGGTCGTCGTCCTTGGCCGAGACCCCGGCCGTATAGAGCGGCGGATGCTCCAGCAGCCAGACCAGCTCCTCCGCCTCGCCGGCCGCGATCGCGGCCACGCGCGCCTCCATGGCGGCTTCGGCGGCGGCGTAGTCGACATAGCCGGACGACAGCGCCCATTGGACGGGGCGCTGATCCTCGCGGAGCAGGCTGTGTTGGGCAGAGTTTAACGGGTCGGCAAGCATGATGCCCTCAATGTGGGGCCGAACGCGGCGGCGCAAGGGTCGCCCGGTGATTTGCGAGCATCCTCTTTGAGCCAGATCGAAGCCGTCGATGTCGAGATTTCGGTCGTGCTGGGCCGTTCGGTCCTGCCGATGCAGCAACTGCTGCGCATGGGCCGGGGCGCGGTGATCCCGCTGGACGCCTCGGAAAAGGACGAGGTCTGGATCCTGGCCAACAACCACCCGGTCGCGCGCGGCGAGATCGAGATTCGCGACGACCGCATCGCCATCACGGTGACGCGCCCGGCGGATGTCTATGATTTCATGGCGGGGGCGGCTTGATGCTGGGCCGCGCTCAGAAGGCTCCGCCTTCTCGACCCGACGCGGCCTTCTCCTCCCTACGCAGTGGGGAGGTGGATCGGCGGCGATAGCCGACGAGACGGAGGGGCTGCTTGGTTCGGCCGGAGCAGCCCCTCCACCACTTCGTGGTCCCCCTCCCCATGAAATGGGGAGGAAAAACCCGGCTCGGGCTTATTTCCGCAAAACGCTCTTTTCTTTCCGCTCTCTCTCCGCTATTGCCCGCCCTCCGATGCGAGCGGTCGTGGCGGAATTGGTAGACGCGCAGCGTTGAGGTCGCTGTGGGGCAACCCGTGGAAGTTCGAGTCTTCTCGACCGCACCATCTGATCTAACAGGGCGAATCCCGGCTAGATACGGCTGACAACAACTCCAGAGGAGGCAGACACGTGACCCACACGGACCTTGCCCCTCTGCGCCCCGCAGACGCCCAGCTGGAAAACGAAAGTCACGCCGCCCTCGGCGAAGACTACGCCCTGACGGCGGCCTTCGTCGAAAAAGTGGTGGACGCGGCGGACGACGGCGACGGCCTGCGCCTGCGCAGCCTGCTGGAAGACCTGCACCCGGCCGACGTCGCCGATCTGATGGGCTTTCTGACCGCCGAGCATCGCTCGGTCGTGGTCCAGTGGCTGCCGCCGGACCTGCTGGCTGAATCCCTGCCCGAAATGGACGACGGCATCCGCGAGCAGGTGCTGGAGCGGGTCCCCTCGGCCACCTTGGCCGAAGCCCTGCAAGAGCTCGATTCGGACGACGCCGCCTCGGTGGTCGAAGACCTTGAGGACGATCAGCGCGAGCGCGTGCTGGCCGCCATGCCCGAGGTCGAGCGCGCCGCCATCGAATCCTCGCTCGGCTATGAAGAGGATTCGGCCGGCCGCCTGATGCAGCGCGAGTTCATGGCCGCGCCGCAGTTCTGGAACGTCGGCGACACCATTGACCACGTCCGCGCCCAGGGCGACGACCTGCCCGAGCTCTTCTTCGACATCTATGTCGTCGATCCGATGAACCGCCCGGTCGGCGGGGTGGCCATCAGCCGGATGCTGCGCAGCCCGCGCACCACGCCGCTGACCGAACTGATGGAGCCGGTCAACGTCATCGAGGTCGACGTCGATCAGGAAGAAGTCGCCTATATCTTCGAGAAGTATCACCTGATCTCGGCGCCCGTGGTCGATACGGGCGGGCGGCTGGTCGGCCAGCTGACCGTCGATGACGTCGTCAACATCATTCAGGAAGAGAACCGCGAGGACATCCTGCGTCTGGCCGGCGTCTCGGACGAGGACCGCTCGTCCAGCGTGCTGGAGATCGTGCGCGGCCGCGTGCCGTGGCTGGGCATCAACCTGTTCACCGCGGTCCTGGGCGCCAGCGTCATCGCCCTGTTCGAGGGCACCATCCAGCAGATCGTCGCCCTGGCCGTGCTGATGCCCATCGTCTCGGCCATCGGCGGCAATGCAGGGACGCAGGCCCTGACCGTCACCGTGCGCGCCCTGGCGACGCGCGAACTGAACGCATCGAACGCCCTGCGCACTTTCTGGCGCGAGATGGCCGTGGGCCTGGCCAACGGCTTCATCTTGGCGCCGCTGATCGGGCTGGCGGCAGGGTTCTGGTTCCAGGATTGGCGCATCGGCGCCGTCATCGGAACGGCCATGATCCTGAACCTGCTGGTCGCCGCCAGCGTCGGGGTGCTGACGCCGCTGACCCTGGCCAAGCTGAAGTTCGACCCGGCCGTGTCTTCGGCCGTGTTCGTGACGGCGACGACCGACTTCTTCGGCTTCCTGATCTTCCTGGGCCTGGCGACCATCGTCCTGCTGTAAATATGACCTGAAACGGCCTCGCCCGTTTCGGAACAAGGCTTGCTCCGCCCCGGTCAGGGCGAGAACGCCCGTTTCGAATTGGGTCAATCCGTGTCCGCAGCCGCGCCGCAACGCCGCAAGGTCTCTCGTGAAGGCCTTCTGCTGATCAAGAGTTTCGAGGGCTTTCGCCCGCGCACCGTGCTGCGCCGCGACGGGACGCCGGTCATCGGCTATGGCCACGCGCGCTCGGCCCGTCCCGGCGCCGTGGTCAGCGAGGCCGAGGCCGAACTGCTGCTGCAATACGACCTGATGCCCATTGTCGCCCTGTTGAACGAGCGGGTGCGCCTGCCGCTGAACCAGCATCAGTTCGACGCCCTCGCCAGCTTCATCTTCTCCATCGGCCTTGAGCGCTTCCAGTCCTGCGATGTGCTGGAGAAGCTGGACGCCAACGCCCCGACCGAGGCCGCCGTCGCCCTGTCCGCCTGGCCCGAGCGCGCCTCGCCGCCGGTCGACGCCCTTTATCGCCGCCGTTCGGCCGAACGCGCCCTGTTCGACACGGCGCCCGACCAGCCCGCCCCGCTGGACGCCCTGCTGACGGCGCCGGTGCGAGGTCCCGGCGCCGAGCCAGCGTCCGCCGAGGCCGCTTCCGCCGACGCCGCGCCGCCCAGCGTGCCCGTCCTGCGTCACGAGAAACGCGCCGCCAAAGACGCCGCCGGCGACGCCGCCCTGGGCGACAAGGGCGCCGTCCTGTTCATCGGCGGCGTCGGCGCCCTGGCCTTCGCGGCCGGAATCGCCGCCTTCCGCCGCGCCCTCAACGCCCCCGCTTCGGGCGACGCCACGGTGGTGATCGGCGCCGGTCTGGCGGCGGCGGGGCTGGTCTTCATCGGCGTGGCGGCCTGGAGCTTCCTGCGCGCCAAGGACCTCCCGCCAAAGCACAAACAGTCGCGCTAACAGGCGTCTTTGCGAAGGCCGCGCACGATGCTACGCCTTTGGGCATGAGCATTCCCTTCGCGCCCCAATCCATGGAATTCGGCCTCGGCGAGACCGCTGACGCCATCCGCGACACCACCGCCCGCTGGGCCGCCGAGCGGCTGGCCCCTCGCGCCGCTGAAATCGACGAGAAGAACGAGTTCGCCCGCGACCTGTGGCCCGAGATGGGCGAGCTGGGCCTGCACGGCATCACGGTGGAAGAAGAGTTCGGCGGCCTCGGCCTCGGCTACCTCGAACACGTGGTGGCGATGGAGGAGGTGTCGCGCGCCTCGGCCTCGATCGGCCTGAGCTACGGCGCCCACTCCAACCTGTGCGTCAACCAGATCCGCCGTTGGGGCACGCCCGAGCAGAAGGCGAAATACCTGCCCAAGCTGATCTCGGGCGAGCACGTCGGTTCTCTAGCCATGTCCGAGGCTGGTTCGGGTTCGGACGTCATGTCCATGCGCACCCGCGCCGAGAAGAAGGGCGATCGCTACGTCCTGAACGGCACGAAGTTCTGGATCACCAACGCCCCGCACGCAGAGACCCTGGTCGTCTACGCCCGCACCGGCGACGGCAACGGCGGCGTCACCGCCTTCCTGATCGAAAAGGGCATGAAGGGTTTCAGCGTCTCCAAGAAGCTGGACAAGATGGGCATGCGCGGCTCGGACACGGCCGAACTGGTGTTCGAGGACTGCGAGGTCCCCGAAGAGAACATCATGGGCGGCGAAGGGCGCGGCGCGGCCGTGCTGATGAGCGGCCTGGACTATGAGCGCGCCGTCCTGTCAGCGGGTCCGCTGGGCATCATGCAGGCGGCGCTGGACGTGGTCCTGCCCTATGTCCGCGACCGCAAACAGTTCGGCAAGGCCATCGGCTCCTTCCAGCTGATGCAGGGCAAGGTGGCCGACATGTACGTCGCCCTGAACAGCGCCCGCGCCTATGTCTATGCCGTCGCCCGCGCCTGCGATCAGGGCAAGACCACCCGCTACGACGCGGCCGGCGCCATCCTGCTGGCCTCGGAAAACGCCGTGAAGGTCACCCTGGAGGCCGTCCAGGCCCTGGGCGGCGCCGGCTACACCAAGGAATGGCCGGTCGAGCGCCTGGTCCGCGACGCCAAGCTCTACGACATCGGCGCCGGCACCAACGAAATCCGCCGCTTCCTGATCGGCCGCGAGCTGCTGGGAAGCTGATGTGATCGGGCGGGGGGCTTTGCTGGGCGCTCTGGGCGCGCTTTTCGCCTCCACGGCCTGGGCTCAGGCCCCGGCGCCGACACTTGATCAGGACGCCCTGATAGCGCAGGCCGAGCGCGTCGAACGACACGCCGACGCGCTCAGCCGCCTGTGGCCCGGCTACTGGCCCAAGGATCAGCCCTTCATCCTCTATGCGCCGGATATCGGCGCCGTCTTCGGCGGCGCCCGGCGGCCTGGCACGCCCCGCTTCCGACCCGGCCGCTTGGAAGGCGCCGAGTTTCATTTCGTCCTCGATTATCCTTCCGGCGTTCCGGACACGGTGCTGTTGCGACCCGACGGCGCCGACGACGACCTGTCGACCCTCTTCCACGAACAGTTTCACGACTTCCAGGACACGGCCTTCCGCTGGATGTCCGGCGACGGGCATCAGGAATTCGTCGATCTGGATGCAATACCCGACCTGGCCGGTTTCATCGCCGCGCTGGATCTGGAGCGTCTGGTTCTGCAGGCGGCCCTGCTGGAGCCTGACGCACCCGCCCGAAAGCAACTGGCGCGAACCTATCTGGCGCTCAGGACCGCACGCAGCGCCGATCTGCCGGCCGAAGTTCTGGCGGTGCAGCAGCAAAGAGAATGGTCCGAAGGCACGGCCGAGTTCATCGGTCTGCAGGCCAGCCACCTGATCGCCGGTCGCCCCGACGCAGCCCTGCCTTCCGCCATCGCCAGAGCGCTCGCAGCGCCCGGTCAGAACGACATGAGTCTGGTCTCCGAGCTGTTCCGTTGGCGCGCCTATCCCGTCGGCGCCGCCCTCTCCTGGCTGTTGGCGGACATAGGCGCGGACCAGTGGCGAACCCAGGTCGGTCAGGGCGCCCCGCTGGATGTCCTTCTGCGCCAGACGATCGGCGAAGGTTCCGCCGAGGACGTTTCGGCCGCAGCCGCGCATTTCAACCTTGCCGCCCTCAAAGCCCAGGCGATTGAGAGACTGGCCCATGCTCCCGCAGGCGTCACGACCCGCGAAGCCTTCCTGGATCAGGCCCCGCACTGGCTGGTTCTGGAACTGAAATCGCCCGTCGATCGCGGCAAGGAAATCCAGTTGTCCTTCTCGGCGGCGGAGATGACCCCGCTGGCCGACGGCGCCATCGCCCTGCCGCACGGCATGGTGGTCATGGAGGCTCCGGGGCTGGCTTTGAAGAGCGAACGCAGTCCGGCCCTGATCGAGGCTCCGGTCGGCGTGGTGGCGAACGGCGTGATCGCACACGCCGTCACCCTGCCGCTGGCAGCCGTCGACCTTCACGAATTACGCGCCGGCGAACCCTTTCTGCTTGAGAAGGAAGGCCTGTCGCTGCGCATCGACGCGCCCGACGAAATCCAGCAGCAGGCCGGCCGAACCCGGATCAGTTTAACCCTGCCCAAGGAACCCTAGGACAGGCGAACAGTTGCTCCCTTCTCGAAAGGAGATCGTCATGCCCGCCAAATCCGCCGCCCAGCAGAAAGCCGCCGGAGCCGCCCTGGCGGCCAAGCGCGGCGATACGCCCAAGTCCAAGCTCAAGGGCGCGTCGAAATCCATGATGGAATCGATGAGCGAGAAACAGCTGGAAGAGTTCGCCCACACCAAGCGCAAGGGCAAACCCGAACACGTCTCGAAACATTAGGCGTCTAGTGCACAGCAACCGTAGCGGTAGGGATGGCGCAAGGCGCTGCGGCCTCCTAACTACGCGTATGACACCGTTCTGAGTCTCGCTTTATGACGCTCGTTTCCGCCCCACCGCCCGATGAGGGACGGACCTTTTCCGACGTTCTGGAGCAACTGGGCCAGGGCGAGGCTGAAAAACTGTCTCTGCGCGAAATGATCGAGGCGTTCGGTGAGCGCGGCTTCGGCGCCGTCATCCTGATGCTGGCCTTGATGGCGCTGTTCCCCTGGCCGCCGGGCGGCAAGGCGGTGTTTTCAGTTCCTATCATCCTGATCGCCGCGGAGTTGGCGCTTCAACGCGACCGAGTCTGGCTGCCCCGCTGGCTGCTGAAGCTGTCGGTGAGCCGCGCCGCCTATCGGACGGCCGTCGAAAAGGTCCTTCCGCGCCTGCGTCGGGTCGAGCGTCTGACGCGCCCCCGCTGGCCCGCGCTGACCGGCGAAGCCGCAGACGTTGGAATCGGCGTGATCTGCATCCTTTTGGCGCTGATGATGGCGCTGCCGGTGCCGTTCGGCGACGCCCTGCCCGGCCTGACCCTGGCCCTGTTCGGCCTGGGCATCATCCAGCGCGACGGCGCCTTCATTCTGGCCGGCATGTTCGGCACGGCGGTGTGCGGCGTCTATCTGGCTCTGGTGTGGACCACGGTGGTCGCGGTGGTCAGCGGCGTCGCCCACTGGGCCGCTAACCTGTTCTAGGGCCGCCTGACGGAGCCTCAGCCTGCGTCGGTCTGACCGCTGAGCCCCTGCATGATCATGCGGTTGATCTCGATCAGGGTCGAGAAATCATCCTCGCCGCGCATGACTTCGGACGTGTGCCGGCTGACGAACAGGCTCAGCGAAATGAACTGCGCCCGCATCGCCTGCGGCAAGGCGTTATCCGGGTCCGTGCAGGCGGTCGCCAGCGTCGACCACAGCCGACGGTTCCAGTCCAGCGCGTCCATCCGCCCGGCGACATCCGACCTTTCCAGGGTCGAGGCATGCATCAGGGCGCGCGTCACCTGGCCGAACAGCCGGTATTCCATTTCACGCGGGGATTCAGCCCGCGTCGCCGCCGTCTTGTACGCCTGAAGCGACATTGCCGAGCCTTTGATCTTCGTAATCGACGATTTTGCGAGCGCCCATCAGGGCCTTGTAATACTGACGCGCCAGCACGTGTTTCGAGCAGGCGACGCATTCGGTCAGGATGTCCGGATTGCGCACCGCGCCCATGAACTCCGTCAGGCGCAGGGCGAACTCGTCATAGAATTTCGGCGCGTCGGCCTCATCCAGATACATCATCATGACGGGGAAATAGATGCGGCGCGCAGGGCTGGTGACGTCCTCGGGCTGCATGATGTCCTTTTCGCGCAGGACGCTGGCCTTGTTCTGCAGGATCAGCACGCCGCGACGGTCGCCGTTCTGGACGACGGCCCCGTTCAGGACGAATTTCTCGCCGGGTTTCAGCGACAGTTTCAGAGGCAAGGGATGGTCTCCGTGGCGCCGCCCTCACCGTGACGGCCGGCCGCTGACGAACTGTAAACCGACGTGGTTAACCATCCCTTCACTTGGGCCTTCCCGCGTCGTGGCGGCGCAGGCGGGAACGCCCTGACGAGCCGCGCCGTTGATCTGCCGTAAGGGAGACAATGATGGCAGGACCCGATTTCGAAACCGACGCCCAGGATCAGGCCGAGGTTTATGACGAGACCCATATGGACGATGAGGGCGACGGCGAGCTGTCGTTCGACGAAGCCGACGACGTTCTGGACGTTACCCAGTTGGACGGTGACGCAGACGCCGAACCCTTCGACGAAGACGACCCGGATCTCGACGCGGAACTGGCTCTGGACGGGATAGAGGCCGAGGCGGACGCCCTGCTGGGCGTCGACAGCGTCCGGCTTAGCCAGGCTGACGGCGACGGCGCCACCGCATCCGGCGCCGACGAAGTGGAACTCGTCTACGCCGGTCTGATGCGCAACCAGCGCGGCGCCCAGGCCAGCGCCGCCCATTGGGAAGCCAAACGTCTCTCCGACGACGACATAGAAGACCTGGGCTACGGCCCCGAACAATGAGGAAACCCATGACCGACAAAACCTACTCCAAGACCCAGGAAGACGCTGACCCCAACACCCCCCCGGCCAAGCGCGCGCCCCACGAAAGCGGCAAGCCCGACCAGCTGAAAGACAAGGAAAAGGACGCCGAAAACCGTCAGGAAGCCCTGATCGACGAGGGCGTAGAGGAAACCTTCCCCGCCAGCGACCCGGTGTCGGCCAAGCGCATCACCTGATCCTGCCGCCTGTTCACGCCCATCTCTTTAAGCTACCTGCTCCCTTCCCCCGGAATGGAGCAGGTTTTGCATGAGCCGGTTCGAAGGCACGTCCAACTACATCGCCACCGAAGACCTGAAGGTCGCCGTCAACGCAGCCGTAGCGCTTGAACGGCCGTTGCTGATCAAGGGCGAGCCCGGCACGGGCAAGACGGTCCTGGCCTATGAACTGGCCCGCGCGCTGAATGCGCCGCTGATCACCTGGCACGTCAAGTCGACGACCAAGGCCCACAACGGCCTGTACGAATACGACGCCGTCAGCCGCCTGCGCGACAGTCAGCTGGGCGACGCACGGGTGCACGACGTGCGCAACTATCTGAAAAAGGGCAAGCTGTGGGAGGCCTTCACCGCCCCCGCCCGCCCCGTCCTGCTGATCGACGAGATCGACAAGGCCGACATCGAGTTTCCCAACGACCTGCTGCAGGAACTCGACCGCATGGAGTTCTACGTCCAGGAGACGGACGAGACGATCCGCGCCGAGGTCCGCCCCGTCGTCGTCATCAGCTCGAACAATGAGAAGGAGCTGCCAGACGCCTTCCTGCGCCGCTGCTTCTTCCACTACATCCGCTTCCCCGACGCGCAGACGATGCAGGACATCGTCGAGGTCCACTTCCCCGGCATCAAGCCGCGCCTGGTGTCCGAGGCTCTGAAGACCTTCTATGAAATCCGCGACACGCCGGGCCTGAAGAAGAAGCCGTCGACGTCGGAACTGCTGGACTGGCTGAAGCTGCTGCTGGTCGACGACGTGTCGCCTGAGACGCTGCGCGAAAAGACGCCCGGCAAGCTGATCCCCCCGCTGCACGGCGCCCTGCTGAAGAATGAACAGGACGTGCATCTGTTCGAGCGCCTGGCCTTCATGAGCCGTCGCGAAGGCGCCCGTCCCGGGGGCTGAAGGGGCGGCGGTTTTTCGCCCCTATCCCGCCGCCTTTCGATTACCGCGATTTCACTGGTCCCAGGGCGCTTATGGCGCACAATCGGGACCTTGAGTGGAGCCGACCATGCAACAGATCACCTGGCCTGTTATCGCTTTGGCGCTGATGGCCGCCGCCTGCGACAACCCGGGTACGGTGCGCATCACCACCTCTTCGACCTCGGATTCATCCGGGGTGCTGAAGGTCGTCGACGCCCTGCAGTGTCCCCAGACCCAGGGCGTGCTGACGCGCAAGGGGTCGGCCCGCGCCGACGGGTCGTGCGTCTATGGCGGGCCGCGCGGTTCGGAAGTCATCCTGCAACTGGTTCAACTGGACGGCCGCTCTTCCACCGAGGCTCTGAAAAGCTTTGAGAACCGCCTGACCTCCGACCTGCCCGAGGCCGTGGCCGAGGTGGAGGCCGAAAACGCCCGCGTCGAGGCCGAGGCCGTCAGGGCTGAGGCCGACGCCGCCCGCGCCGAAGCCGATGCGTCGCGCGCCGCCGCAGACGCCGAGGCCGCCGCCGAAACCGCCCAGGTCAGGATGCCCGGCCTTCGCGTCGATGCTCAGGGCGACAAGGCCACGGTCCGACTGCCCGGCATGCGCATCGACGCCGACGGCGACCGCGCCAACATCCGCATCGGCGGCCTGACCATCCGCGCCGACGACAAGTCCAGCCGCGTCAACGTCTCGTCCGGCGACGATGCGGTGAACATCGACGCGACCGACGGCGCCGCCCGCATCCGCACCAGCGGTTCCGGCGAGGCGGTGCGCGCCACCTTCCTGATGACCGGCAAGGAGGCCTCGGCCAGCGGCTGGCGCACCGTGGGGTATGAGGCGCGCGGCCCGGTCGGCGGCCCGATCGTCGTCGCCACCGTCCGCAGCAAGGACCGCGATCCGGACCGCCTGTTCGACGCGGCCAAGGCGCTGGTGACGCTGAACGTCGGCGATTAACCCCCATCTATCGCAACGGCCGCCCTTGATCGCGCGTTCGGTCTGAGTCACCAGCCTGAGCATGCGCAACATCAAGACCTTGGCCGAAGAAATCGAAGACGCCGGCCCCGCGCCCCGAGTCCGCAAACCCAAGCCCCCGCGCGCCTGGCAGCGGATGCTGTCGGGTCGCCGCCTGGACCTGCTGGACCCGTCGCCGTTCGACATCGAAATCGAGGACATCGCCCACGGCCTGGCCCGCGTCGCTCGCTGGAACGGCCAGACCATCGGCGAGCACGCCTTCTCCGTGGCCCAGCACTCGCTCGTCGTCGAAGAGATCGCCGCCCACATCCGGCCGGGGCTTGAGCCGAAATGGCGCCTCGCCGCCCTGCTGCACGACGCCTCGGAATACGTCATCGGCGACATGATCTCGCCGTTCAAATCAGCGCTTGGCTCCAGCTACAAGGATTTCGAGGCCCGGCTGGAAGCCGCCATCCACGTCCGCTTCCAGCTGCCGCCCAAGACGCCGCAGACGATCAAGACCCTGATCAAGAAGGCCGACAAGGCCTGCGCCTTCTATGAGGCGACGCAGCTGGCCGGCTTCACCCGCCGCGAGTCCCTGCAGATCTTCGGCGCCCCGCCGCCCGGCTATGACCTGGTGATCGAGCCCCAGCCCGCCGCCATCGCCCAACAGCGCTATCTGGACCGCTACCGCGTTCTGGCCGAAGCTGTCGGCATCCTGCCCGGCGCCGACGCCTGGCACACCGAATAGGACGCTTGATGAAGCAGGGGGGCGAACAGGGCGTGCGGATCGGCCTGTCGGCCGTGGTCATCGCCCTGCGCGACCGTCAGGCCGTGGTGCTGACCACCCATGCCTCGGACGGCGCCGCCGCCCTGCCCTTCGGCCCGTTCGATCCGGCGCGCGACCGCACCTTTGAACTGGCCCTGCGCGCCTTCGTCACCGAACAGACCGGCTTTCCGCTCGGCTTTGTCGAGCAGCTCTACACCTTCGGCGACGCCGGCCGCGCCTCGCCCCGCGCCACCCCGGGGCCGGAACGCGCGCGCGAAGTTTCGGTCGGCTATCTGGCCCTGACCGCCGAGGCGCCCGACGCCCCCGGCTTCGCCTCGGGCCGGGACGCCGCCTGGACGCCCGTTTTCGACATCTTCCCCTGGGAGGACTGGCGCCAGGGCCGCCCCGCCGTCCTGGCCAGCCTGCGCTCGGACCTGGCCGATTGGGCAGGCGTTGATCCCGCCCGACGCGGCCGCGCCGAGTCCCTGTTCGCCCTCTCGCCCGACGCGCGCTGGAACGAAGAGCGCGTGCTGGAGCGCTATGAACTCCTCTATGAGGCGGGCCTGGTCGCCGAATCCGCCCGCGATCATGACCGGCCCGTCCCGGCGCCTCTGGGCGACCTGTCCATGACCTCGGACCACCGCCGCATCGTCGCCACGGGCCTTGGCCGACTGCGCTCCAAGCTGAAGTACCGCCCGGTCCTGTTCGACCTGACGCCGCCGACCTTCACCCTATCCGCTCTGCAGAACGCAGCCGAGGCTGTGGCGGGCCTGTCCCTGCACAAACAGAACTTCCGGCGCGGCGTCGAGCGCACCGGCCTGGTCCAGCCCACAGGCGTTTTCGCCAGCGACACCGGCGGCCGCCCGGCCGAACTTTTTCGCTATATCGGCCCCGAACCGTCCGGCGGCGCCCCCTCTGGACTGGCCCTTCCCGGACAGCGTTGAAGCGCCAGTCGATTTTCTTCGACATACGGCTTGCAGCCCGGCACGGCTTTCATTAGAGAGACCGCTCGCTCAGCCCCATTAGGGACTACCGACCCGCGGAGAGGTGGCAGAGTGGTTGAATGTACCGCACTCGAAATGCGGCGTACGTGGAAGCGTACCGGGGGTTCGAATCCCCCCCTCTCCGCCACTTCGGAACAAAACCGGGAACGCCGATTCCCGCCGATTTCCCTCCCTTGGCGGCTACCAGCGTCCTCAACAGGACGTTTTTGCTTCCTTTGATGTAGATCGCGTCGTCTGCGACCTCGACGTGTTGGGCGAAGGCCCGGACGTGTTCCCGCCGATAGCCGCCCTTTCCAAGCCGCAGTCGGGTGCGTGCTTCGCTCGCCAGTTCCCGCACGGCTGCCCCGGTGAGGCGCTGGTGGGTAGAGCTTGCGAGCATGGCTTCGATCCGCGTGGCATCGGCCCGCGCCTGATCCCGAAGCGCCGTGAGGCCCGCGATGCGCTCGCCAAGGGAAGACTCGGCCGGGTCGAGCGAACCGGCTTCAATGGCATCGTAGAGGCGCTTGAGGCGGTTGTCGGCCTCGGCCGCGCGATGGTTCAACTCGGCAATATGCTGGCTGCGCCGCTCGACGCCTTCCTGCCGGCGATCCAGAAGCGAGGCGAGAACGTCTTCGATCCGCTCGGGGTCGAGAAGCCTTTCCTCGATATGCGTCACCACCATGCGGTCGAGCTTATCCATCGGGATCGCGCGGCCCTTGCAGCCTGTGTCGCCCTGCCGTGCCCGAATCGAGCAAGCATAGTAGCGATACCGGCCGTTCTTGCCGGTGCGCAGCGTCATTGCGCCTCCGCAATTGCCGCAATGGCAGATGCCGGTCAGCAGGTTCGGGCCGCTGACGACGCGCGGCGGCGTCACCTTCGGATTGTTGACCTTCAAGCGATTCTGCACGGCCTCGAATATCTCAAGGTCGATCAGCGGCGGCACGGCGACGGTGACGATTTCCTCCTCCGGCTTCACCACGCCCTTATTGGAGCGGCGATTGAAGCGATGCTCGCCGATATAGGTGCGCCGGGTCAGGACACGGTGAAGCTGGCCGATGCCCCAACGCCCGCCGTTGCGGGTAAACATGCGGTGCTTGTTCAGGTGATTGACGATGTTCTTGACGCCCATGGGGCCGGACGTGCCGTCGCCTTCCGATGCAAGGCGGAAAATCAGCCGCACGGTGTCGGCATGGAGCGGGTCGATCTCCAGCTTCTTCTTCATCTTCGCGCCGCGCTGCTCGGCATCGACGACACGGTAGCCGATGGGCGGCAGGGAGCCGTTCCAGAAGCCTTGCCGGGCGTTCTCCTTCAAGGCGCGCATGACGTGCTTGCCGTTCTCCTTCGACTGGTATTCGTCGAACAGCGCCATGATCTGCCGCATCATGACGTGCATGGGGTCGTCGCCCATCTCCTGCGTGATGGACACCAGCTTGACGCCGTTCTTGGCGAGCTTCCTGACGTTGAACTCCAGCTCGAAGTGATCGCGGAAGAACCGGCTGAACGAATGGACCACGACGACATCGAAGGGCGCGGGCTTGGACGTGCCGGCCTCGATCATCCGTTGGAACTCGGGGCGGCGGTCATTGGTGGCCGAAGCGCCGGCTTCCACGAAGGTTTCGACAAGCTGGTAGCCGCGCGAGACACAATAAGCCTCGCCCTGCTTGCGCTGGTCGGGGATCGACACGTCATGCTCGGCCTGCCGCGTGGTGGAAACGCGCAGGTAGAGCGCGGCGCGCAGCGCAACATGGGGACTTTGCATATTCATGACCGGACTCCTTCCGCCGTGCGACGTTCTATCAGCGGCAATTCCAGCTCCACGCGGTCATGCAGCACCTTAGGGACGAGCTTCTGGCCCTCGCCGGGGTCCATACGGATCAGGCCGTAGCTCGCCATCTTCTTGAGGGTTCGGGACAGGTTAGGCTTCGCCCGTCCCGTGATCCGCGACAGTTCCTCCAGCGAACCGGGTGACTGCTCGTCGATGACGCGCAGCAACTCGCGGTTCCCGCTCGAAAGGAGCTGCGCGAAGGATTCCATGGATGTGAACCACACCTTCGGATCGTCGGGTGCGGGCTTTTCCTCGCCTTTGGCGATCCGCATGGTGCGCGCCTTCATCTCGTCGTAGTCGGCAATCCCGACTTTCAATGTGGCCATGTTACGCCTCGTTCCTTCAACACCGCGTCCGCCGCCTGCCAGAAGTCGGCCAGCAGCGTGGCCGCATCCTCGTAGGCGTAGGGCTTCACGGTCTGGAGGCGATGCCGGTGGTCCATCGGCTCGCCCCGCCTTCCTCGGCCGACCGGATGGGCGTTATCGAATCCGACCAACCGTTCGCCCGAAGGCCCGTGAAGCGTGAGCGAATAATCGAGGCCGTGCGGCTTTTCCGGCGAGGCCGGAACGCGGGTGACGACGAACTTCACCCAATGGCCGCCCTCGGGATCGACAACGAGCACCTGTCCGTCGAGGTCCAGAAGCGTGTCGAGGCTCGGGTCACGATCCTCGCTCATGGCTTAGTGTTATCATCGGAGGATAACCGTTGCAAGTCCTGATTGCCAGGATCGTCGATTGGGCCGAACAGTCGGTCGAGCACGTCACCGAAATACCGCTCGAAGATTTGCAGTTCTTCCTCGGTGATCGGCACCTTCTCGGGCCAGTCGTCGAAGACAGGCAACGACACCACATCGACGATGCGAAGCGGCGACCTGCGGCGCTCCCGGCCGTCCGGCGTAGGTTCGTCGGCATAGTCGAAAAGATCGTCGGGAAGTGTCTCGGGGACCGGCTGTCGCGGTCGCCCTTTGCGGGCGCGACGGCGCTCTGCACACATGGAATCCTCCTTGGTTCTGGTGGATTCCGGGGCGCTGTAGGCCCCGGAATTGGGCGAACCATGGAGGGCAGTCGGCGGGCTGTAGCGTGCCGCATTTGCGTCTATGCGCTGGCGGCACCCCTGCCGGGATGGGACTCAGTTGGCGGCTCGCCGTGCCTTGGCGAAGCCGCGATCCGTGGCGATGAACCGCTCCAGCATGGGCACGATGAGCCTGACGGGATCGGCGACGGGCTGGCCGCTCTCGCGGGCCAGCACCTCGGCATAGGCGGTCAGATCGCGGTGAAGCGGCGCGGGTAGCTCCACCGTCACCTTCACGGGCTTGTCGTCGGGAAGCGGGCCGAGTTTCAGCTTGGTCATGGTCAACCTCCTGCCGGCTCAAATACAAGGTCGCGGGTGACGATGATCCTGACCGGGAAGCCGGGCCGGATGGTGAGAGTCGGCGCAACCTGCAACTGGCGCTGCACGATCTGCTGGCCCGCCTGATTGACGGTATCCTGCGCCCCGTCGCGGATAGCTCGAACAAGCCGGTCCTCGTCGCTGGTCGCCAGCTCCGTGCCGACTGCGAGCAGCGTGGACAGCCCTGCGGCCTTCATCAGATCCCACCAATGGTAATCAACCCCGTCTTCCAGCCCGGCATAGCCGCTGGCGTCCGCGCCCGGCAGGCGCTCAAGGACGATGGAACGGCCACCGGGCAGGATCAGGCGATTCCACACCAAGAGCACCCTGCGCTGGCCGAAGGTCACGCCGTCATCGTATTGACCGATGATGCGCGTCCCTTGCGGGATCAGGAGCAGGCTGCCGGTCGGGCTGTCATAGACGTTCTCGGTCACTTGCGCCGTGATCTGGCCCGGCAGGTCCGAGCGGATGCCGGTGATGAGCGCGGCGGGGATCACGGCCCCGGCCTGAAGGATGTAGGGCGATGCCGGCGGCGCGACGCGATCCGGCGCGATGGTCTGCCGGTCCACGGGTCCGTTGAGGAAAGCCGCGTGCCGGTCTTGCGTCGCGGGCTGTCCGCCGAGGCCGAGTCCTGCAAGGCCGGGCATGGACGTTCCTGCCGGCGCTCCCGTGCGTGGGCCGGACTGGAAAAACACGTTGCTCAAGCGCGCGGCTTCTTCCTCGGCGCGGCGGCGTTCTTCTTCGGGATCGACGGCGGGCGTCGTCATGACGGGCGGCGCGACCGGCTGTCCCCTGTTCTGCGCGTCGAGGATCGGACGGCCGAGGTCGCCGGGCAGCGCCGGGCCGAGCACCGGCCCCGTATAGTCGCGCGGCAAGCCGGACAGGCCGTCCGCCGTTGGGCGGTTCTCGGTCGAATAGAGTTCTTCGCCTCCCGGCCCTGCATCGCGGATCTGGAGCGCGTAGATCAGTGCGCCGCCGATGCCGAGCAAGGCGACCGCGCCGACGCCTGCCAGCATCTTGCGAGACAGGCGGGTGACGCGCGGCGGTTCGGCGCGCAGGCGCATGGGCGCGATGGTGTCGCTGATGGTGTTGTCGGTCATGACGGGGAGCCTCCGGTCGCGCTGGCGGGCTGTGCGGCAGCGGCCTGCGTCGGGTTGATGCGAACGATCCTGACGACCTGCTGGCGGTTGCCGTTGCCAAGGCGCAGCTCGGCCGCGCCGAACAGGCGGTCCACGATCAGGACGTTCTGGTGGACTCGGCTGTTGACGATCTGCGGTTCGCCATTCGTGCCGAGCACGAAAATCGGCGGCATTTCGCCCTGCACGATCCCGGCCGGGAAGACGACATAGACGCGCCGGCCATCGTCGAACACGGAAGCCGGCCGCCATGGCGGGTTGTCGCCCTGCACGTGCAATGCATAGCGGTAGTTCCGCGCAGCCTCGGCCGGGATGATCGGTGCGGCTGGAACGGTGTGACGCTGGCCGGCAGGCGGTGCGGGATAGGCCCATGCGACGGCCGGCATGTAGAGTGATTCCCGCGCGCGCAACTCGATCATGTAGGTGCGCCGGTCGGTGGTGACGACAAGGTTGGTGGAAATGTCAGGTCGCGTCGGTTTCACGAGGATATGGACGCGGCGGTTCGCACCGCTGCCGCTCTCGGTGTCGCCTATGATCCAGCGGGCGGTGTCGCCGGCCGCAATCGGCCCCGCGCCTGTCAGGCTCTCGCCCGGCTCCAGCGCAATGGTCGTGATCTGCCCGACTGCGGCATAGACCTGATAGAGCGCGCCTTCCGACCACGGATAAATCTGGATTGCATTGTAGTAGCCTTCCCGGCGCGGCTCGACGCGGGCGGCTGCATTGGCGTTCTCGACGCGGCCGGCCGGCGTCCCTGCGGCGGTTCCTCCACGCGCGACGGTCCATGCAGGGGGCACACGCAAAGGCCGGGGCGTGTTATCGGTTGCCGCCGCCTGCACGGTTGGCAGCGGGGGTACGCTGGCGTCATAGCTGAATTGCGGCGTCCGGTTGGTGGCGCAGCCTGCGAGCATGGTGGCAGAAAGCAGCACGGCCGCGATTGTGGGGGTGCGGGTGATCGTCCTCATTGGCTCATCTCCCGCGACCACGAAATTGCGTTGACGTAGATGCCGAGCGGATTGGCGCGCAGCCGTTCGGCATCGCGCGGCGGCTGGATGGCGATGGTCAGGATCGCGGTCCATCGTTCCGTGCTGGAAAGCTGGCCGTTCTCGAAATGGCGTTCGGTCCACGCGACGCGGAAGCTGTTGGGGGACGCCCGGATGACGCTAGACACCTCGACGGCGACCTGTTGACGGCCGACCTTGGCGAAAGGATCATTGGCGCGGGCGTAGTCGTTGAGCGCCGCCGCCCCGCGATCCGTGGTCCATTCGTAGGCGCGAAGCCAGTTCTGGCGGACAATGATCGCGTCGGCCGGGATCGCGCGGACCTGCTCGATGAATCGGCCGAGATGGAAAGCGATCTGCGGGTCGGTCGGGCGATAATCGGCGGCGGCCGGCGCGACGGTCTGCGCCTGTCCAAGATTGTCCACCTGCACCACCCACGGCACCACGGTCCCGCGCGCGGATTGCCAGACCAGCGCCGAGGCGAAGCCGGCCGACAGGATCAGGGAACCGAAGGCCATATAACGCCAGTTCCTCGCCTGCACGCGGGCCGAGCCGATACGCTCGTCCCATGCCTGCGCGGCCTTCTGATAGGGCGTCTCGGGTTCCGGCGATTTGCCGTAGTGGGTTGCTGGTCGTTTGAAGATGCTCATGAGCGGTCACTTTCGGAAAGGTTGATGGAGGAACCGGAGCCGTGGCTGTCGCCGGAGCGCACCGCATGGGCGGCCATGGTCGTGCCGTGGTTCATGGCCTGCGAGCGCCGCATCCGTTGCGCCCATGCGGGCGGGCTGCCGGCCGGGCCGGATGCTGCTGCGGTGGGATCGGCGCTCGCGCCGCCGACCGTGCCTGCGGTGGATGAGCCGCCGGTCACACCGAAGGCGGCGCGTGCGCCACCGGAAAAGCTGGACTTGACGCTCTCGGTGGCTTTCGAGACGGCGCGCTTCAAGGGAGAGACGGCGGCCGAGCCTGCGGCGCGGGCAACACCACCAAGGCCGGAAGCAACACCGACCGCGCCGGACTGGCCGAGCGCGCCGACGCTATAGGCTGCGGTTGCCGCGCCCGCGGCGGTCGCACCGCCGCGGACGGCCGCGGCCCCACCGGAGAGGGCGGCAGCACCGCCCTTGGCCGCAAGCATAGCCCCGCCGCCAGCGGCGACACCTGCACCTGCGACCGCAAGGCCGGTTCCCACGGCCGCGCCCGCGCCGAGCTGCGGGCCGCCAGAGACGATGCCGTTGGCGATGCCGGGGCCGAAGATGCCGAGGCCGAGCAGCGACAGGGCTGCCAGCACAATCGCCATGGCGTCGTCGATGGTCGGGGTTGCCCCGCCGAAACCGGCCGTGAATTGCGAAAATAAGGTGCTGCCGATGCCGATGATGACGGCGAGCACCAAGACCTTGATGCCGGACGACACCACATTGCCCAAGACCTTCTCGGCCATGAAGGCGGTCTTGCCGAACAGGCCGAAGGGGATCAGGACGAAGCCGGCGAGCGTGGTCAGCTTGAACTCGATCAGCGTCACGAAAAGCTGGATGGCGAGGATGAAGAAGGCCAGCACCACCAGCGCCCATGCAAACAGCAGGCACGCGATCTGGATGAAGTTCTCGAAGAAGCTGATCCAGCCCATCAGGTCGGAAATGGAATCGAGAAGCGGACGGCCGGCGTCGAGGCCGGTCTGCGCCACGCGGCCCGGCCGCATCAGATCGGTGACGGAAAAGCCGGTGCCCGAGGCCATGAGGCCGAGGCCGGCGAAACTCTCGAAGACGATGCGGGCGAGGTTGTTCCAATTGCCGATGATGTAGGCGAAGACGCCGATGAACAGCGTCTTTTTGACCAGCCGCGCGATAATGTCGTCATCCGCGCCCCATGCCCAAAAGAGCGCGGCGAGCGTCACGTCGATGACGATCAGCGTTGTGGCGATGAAGGCGACCTCGCCGCCGAGCAGCCCAAAACCACTGTCGATGTAGGAGGTGAAGACTCCGAGGAAATTGTCGATGACGCCCGTGTTGCCCATGGTCAGCGCGCCTCGCTGCGGTCACGGCCGAGGAAGCGGTCGCGGGATTCAGCCCAAGCGGCGAGGCAGTCGGCATCGCTTGCGGCGGCCTCGCCGAGCTGCTGGCAACGGCGCAGGCTGGCGCGCAGGGGATCGGGCGGCGGCTGGAGGGCCGAGGCCGGGAGCGGCGCGGAAGGTTCATCCTTCCGCGCCATGTCGATTGCGGTCACTGTCAAGGCAATCGCAACGAACACCACGGCCCCGAGCCGGGCCAGCATCTTGCCGTCCATGGCGAGCCTCCCGGTCAGTTGTTGCCGTTGTTGAACATCTGCGCGTTGCCCGGCAGGTAGCCGGTGCCGGGTGTCAGGAACCGCTCGCGCTGGATGCGGCCCTGTTCAGCAGCGGTCGCGCGCTCGGCCTCGGTCAGCGCGTCGGCCCGGCCATTGGCCGAGATGACCGCGATCAGGTCGGAAAGCTGCTGCGACTGGAGGGCGAGAAGCTGGTTGCCGGCCTGCGTGGCTTGCAGCGCGCCGGTCGCGCCTTGGCTCTGGCCGACCAGCGCGGCCATTTCGGCGCGGTTGCTGTCGATATTGCCGACCGCTCCCGCCTGCACGCGCATGGCGTCCTGCAAGCTGCCGACCGTGTTCTCCCACCGGCTGCGCGCATCGGCGACAAGCTGGGCGTCGGTCGCCGAAAGCGAGACATTGCCATATTGCTTCTGGAACGCTTGGTCGATCTGGCCGACCTCGAAGGCGATGTTCTGTGCCTGCCCGAGAAGCTGCTGCGTGCGCTGGACGCTCTGCTGGAGCTGCTGGAGCGAGGAATATGGCAGGCTCGCCAGATTGCGGGCCTGATTGATGAGCATCTGCGCCTCGTTCTGGAGGCTCTGAATCTGGTTGTTGATCTGCTCCAGCGTGCGCGCGGCGGTAAGCAGGTTTTGCGCATAGTTGGTCGGGTCATAGACGATCCGGCCGAAGCCGAATTGTGCATGGGCCGGGCTTGCCAGCATGGGCGAAAGCGCGACGGGCATGGCGAGCGCCAGCGCGAGGGCCGAGGCCCCAACGATCTTGGGATAGGTCATGGAAGAATCTCCTGTGTGGGGTGGCTATCGAGCGGGGCCGGCGCGGCGGATTCCGGCCGGTCGGCAAGATTGGTGAGGTTCGGGATCAGGTCGGCCGCCCAATCGACGCCGCGCTCGCGCAGCCATGCGGCGAGGAAGCCGTCGCGGCCGCGTTCGGCGACGATCTGCGCAATGAGGGTCTGGTCGGATTTGGCGGATGCGGCGCAGAGGGCGAGGCCGACTTCGGACAGGCCAAGCTCGAACAGGCGATTGCCGCGCCGTGACTGGCAGTAATAATCCCGCTTGGGCGTGGCCCGTGCGAGGATTTCGATCTGCCTGTCATTGAGGCCGAAGCGGCGATAGATGGCCGTGATCTGCGGCTCGATGGCGCGCTCGTTCGGCAGCAAGAGTCGCGTCGGGCAGCTCTCGATAATCGCGGGCGCGATGTTGCTGCCGTCAATGTCGGACAGGCTTTGTGTGGCGAAGATGACGCTGGCGTTCTTCTTGCGCAGCGTTTTCAGCCACTCACGGAGCTGGCCGGCGAAACCCTCGTCGTCCAGCGCAAGCCAGCCTTCATCTATGATGAGCAGCGTGGGGCGGCCATCGAGCCGGTCGCCGATACGATGGAACAGATAAGCAAGCACGGCAGGGGCCGCGCCGGTCCCGACAAGGCCCTCGATCTCGAAGGCTTGCACGTCCGCCGATCCCAAATGCTCTGTCTCGGCGTCGAGCAGCCGGCCATAGGCACCGCCGACGCAGAACGGACGGAGCGCCTGTTTCAGATCGTTGGATTGCAACAGCACCGCAAGGCCGGTGATGGTCCGTTCCTCGACCGGCGCGGAAGCGAGCGAAGTCAGCGCCGTCCAAAGGTGTTCCTTGACCTCGGGCGTGATCGCCAGCCCCTCGCGCATGAGGATGGCCGCAATCCAGTCCGCCGCCCATGCGCGTTCATAGGTGTCGTGGATGCGGGCAAGTGGCTGGAGCGAAACGGACGCCTCATCTCCTTCCGTGAGGCCACCGCCCAAATCGTGCCAATCCCCGCCCATGGCGAGCGCGGCGGCGCGGATGCTGCCGCCGAAGTCGAAGGCGAAAACCTGCGATCCCGCATAGCGCCGGAACTGCAAGGCCATGAGCGCCAGCAGCACGGATTTGCCCGCGCCGGTCGGGCCAACGACAAGGGTGTGTCCTACGTCGCCGACATGGAGACTTAGCCGGAACGGGGTTGAGCCTTCAGTCTTTCCAAAGAGCAAAGGGGGTGCACCGAAATGCTCGTCCCGTTCCGGCCCCGCCCACACCGCTGAAAGCGGGATCATGTGGGCGAGATTCAAAGTGCTGATGGGCGGCTGGCGGACATTGGCGTAGGCGTGTCCGGGCAGACTGCCGAGCCATGCGTCAACCGCGTTGACGCTCTCGGGCATGACGGTGAAGTCACGGCCCTGAACGATCTTCTCGACCAGGCGCAGCTTCTCTTGCGCCACGCGCGGGTCGGCATCCCATACGGTGACGGTCGCCGTGACGTAGGCCATGCCCGCCACGTCTGCCCCAAGCTCCTGCAACGCCATGTCGGCGTCGAGCGCCTTGTTCGCCGCGTCGGTGTCCACAAGGGCGGACGCCTCGTTGGTCATCACCTCTTTCAAGATCGCCGCGATGCTCTTGCGCTTAGCGAACCATTGGCGACGGATGCGGGTCAGCAACCGGGTCGCATCGGTCTTGTCGAGCAGGATCGCGCGCGTGCCCCACCTGTAGGGGAACGGCAGCCGGTTCATCTCGTCGAGCAGGCCCGGCATCGTTGCGGTCGGGAATCCCACGATGGTCAGGACGCGCAGATGTGTGTCGCCAAGGCGCGGCTCCAGCCCGCCAGTCAACGGCTGGTCGGCGAGCAGCGCGTCGAGGTGCATCGGCACCTCGGGCACGCGCACGCGATGGCGGTTGGTTGAGATGGTGGAATGGAGGTAGGTCAGCGTTGCGCCGTCATCCATCCAACGGCACTCGGGCATGAAGCCGTCGAGCAGCGCCAGCACGCGGTCGGTGCGGTCGATGAAGCCGCGCATCAGCTCCCACGGGTCCACGCCGGTTTTCTCGCGGCCCTCATAGAGCCATGCCTCAGTGCGGGCGGCTTCCTCGGCCGGGGGCAGCCAGAGGAAGGTGAGGAAGTAGCCGGACACGAAATGCGCGTCCGCTTCCTCGAAACCAGCCTTCCGTTCCGCATCGACCAGCGCCGACGCGGCATCGGGAAAGCGACTATCGGGATAGGTCGCCGCCTCGCTGCGCTGTGCCTCGACGAAGATGCTCCAGCCGGAGCCGAGACGGCGCACGGCGTTGTTGATGCGGCCGGCGACGGCGACCAGCTCGGCCGCGACGGCGGAATCCAGATCGGGGCCGCGAAACTTCGCGGTCCTCTGAAAACTCCCATCCTTGTTCAAGACGACGCCGGAGCCGACCAGTGCCGCCCATGGCAGATAGTCGGCGAGTCGGGTGGCGGTGCTGCGGTATTCGGCAAGGTTCATCATCGACGCGCCTCCCTCACACCGCCAGATGGCCGGGGATGCGCAGATGCCGCCGCCCGACCTCGACAAAGAGGGGATCGCGCTTTGCCGCCCACACGGCCGCGAAATGACCGATGGCCCAGATGGCGATGCCGACCAGCCAGAGGCGCAGGCCGAGGCCCACGGCCCCGGCCAGCGTGCCGTTCAGAATCGCGATGGAGCGCGGTGCGCCGCCGAGCAAAATATGCTCGGTCAGCGCCCGATGGACCGGGACCGTGAACCCCGGCACCGCGTCGAGCTGTTCGAGGCCGCCCGCCATCAGATGAGCGCCCCGCCGCCGAACGAGAAGAACGACAGGAAGAAGCTCGACGCCGCGAAGGCGATGGACAGGCCGAACACGATCTGGATCAGCTTGCGAAAGCCGCCGCCCGTATCGCCGAAGGCCAAAGTCAGGCCGGTCACGATGATGATGATGACGGCGATGATCTTGGCGACCGGCCCTTCGATGGACTGGAGGATGCTTTGGAGCGGTGCTTCCCACGGCATCGACGAACCGGACGCATGGGCGGCCGGGGCGAGCATGAAGCTGATGACAAGGGTGGATGCGGCGGTCGCGGCGAAGCGATAGCCGCGCGAAATCGTGCGGATCATGAAGATTCTCCTGTGCTGGTGGGGATTGCCAAAGGGATGGGATGCGTGATGCGGTAGTCGCCGTCCGGTCCCAGCCCTTCGACGCGGGCGAGTTCGGCCAGCCGGCGCGCGGAACCGCGCCCGGAAAGGACGGCAACGAGGTCGATTGTCTCGGCGATCAGGGCGCGCGGGACGGTGACGACAGCCTCTTGGATGAGCTGTTCAAGGCGGCGCAGCGCGCCGATGCCGGTGCCTGCATGAATGGTGCCGATCCCGCCCGGATGGCCCGTGCCCCATGCTTTGAGCAGGTCGAGGGCTTCCGATCCGCGCACCTCGCCGATAGGGATGCGGTCGGGGCGCAGGCGCAGCGAGGACCGGACCAGATCGGAAAGCGTCGCCACGCCGTCTTTCGTCCGCATGGCGACAAGGTTGGGCGCGGCGCATTGCAGCTCGCGCGTGTCCTCGATGATGACGACGCGATCCGCCGTCTTCGCCACCTCGGCGAGCAGCGCATTGGTCAGCGTGGTTTTGCCGGTGCTGGTGCCGCCCGCTACCAAGATATTGGCGCGGGATGCGACGGCTTCGCGCAGCGTTTCCGCCTGATCGGTGGACATGATGCCCGCCGCCACATAGTCGTCGAGCGTGAACACCGCGACGGCGGGCTTGCGGATGGCGAAGGTCGGGGCAGCGACCACGGGCGGCAATAGCCCTTCAAACCGCTCCCCGCTCTCGGGCAGTTCGGCCGAGACGCGGGGGCTGCGGGCATGAACCTCCGCGCCGACATGATGCGCGACTAGCCGAACGATGCGTTCGCCATCGGCGGCGGACAGTCGCTCGCCCGTGTCGGAAAGCCCTTCGGATAGCCGGTCCACCCAAAGGCGACCATCCGGGTTCAGCATCACCTCGACGACGGCCGGGTCTTCGAGCAGCCGGGCAATGGCGGGGCCGAGCGCGGTGCGCAACATGCGCGCGCCGCGCGCGATGGATTCCGGTTTTTGGTGGTTGGTGGTCATGTCGGCCCCGTTTCTTCATGGGGCGCGACAGGCAATCCCCAGATCGGGGTCGATTAAGAGAGACCGAAATGCGGCCGGTTCAACAAGTATCTATGAGGCGGCGGTGATCGGCGGCGAACGGCGGTAAATAGGATGGGTCCGAATACTCATTCTTGATCGCCGTTGCTCTCGGACTCGTCCGGCAACTGATCGTCGGGAAGTGAGTCGAGGTCACGCGACAGCTCCTTGAGGAACCTGTCGCCCGTCGCCAGACGCCGGCCGAGATTTTGCATGAAGCCCTCGAACCGCTCCGCGCCTTTCGCTCGGGCAGCGGATTGTGCGGCTCCCGTAAGCGGCGGTGTGATGGTCATCCAGAAATGGATGAACTGCGCGACCGTCTCGCCGAGGACGGCGAGATCCAGGTCGAGCGTGTCGATCTGGCGGCCGAGCTTGTCCATGCGGCGCGACATGGCGGCTTCAAGCTGGTCGTCGGCATCGCCGGACAGGTAAGATATGACCGCCGCCTCCACGATGGCGGATTTTGAGACATTACGGCGCAGCGCCACCGAGCGGCGCAGCGCCATCGCTTCGATCTGCGGAATGAGCGCGGGGTCGAAATAGAGATTCAGGCGGGTTCTGGTTGCCATGGTCGTGTCCTCAAAGGTCGATTCCGTCATCGGGGTTCAATGCGACCTGCCGCGCGACCATCCTCATACGTTGGCGCATGGCGCGGGCCTTGGCCGCGTCAACGTCCGGCTCGTCGTCCACAAACTCGAACTCCTGTTCGGGTGATGGCGGCGGGGCGACGATTTCCTCATGCTCAGGCAGCTCCGGCTCGCGGCGGATGCCAGCATTGGCCGGATCGCCCTCGGCCCCGTGTGCGGCGTCGGTCGCGGAATGGCTTTCCGCCGCGACCACACGGCCGGACCAATCATCGGCGGATGGACTGGGCGCCAGCGGAGCGGCGACCAGATCGGGCGGGGTCAGGATGCGTTCCTGCAACCGCGCGTCCTCGAAATAGCGGGCCTTGGTCGCGCGGATCGGCGGTGTGCCCGCGACCATCACGATTTCATCGGTGGGCGGAAGCTGCATGATTTCGCCCGGCGTGAGTAGCGGGCGGGCCGTCTCCTGCCGTGAAACCATGAGATGCCCAAGCCACGGGGCCAATCTGTGCCCGGCGTAGTTGGTGGAGTCGCGCAGTTCGGTCGCGGTGCCGAGTGCGTCGCTCACCCGCTTGGCCGTCCTTTCGTCGTTCGTGGCGAAGCTGACGCGCACATGGCAGTTGTCGAGGATCGCGTTGTTCGGGCCATAGGCGCGCTCGATCTGGTTGAGGCTCTGCGCGATCAGGAAGCCTTTGATTCCATACCCCGCCATGAAGGCGAGCGCCGATTCAAAGAAGTCGAGCCGGCCGAGCGCCGGAAACTCGTCCAGCATCAACAGCAGCCGATGGCGCTTGCCGGAGGTGGTCAGTTCCTCGGTCAACCGCCTGCCGATCTGGTTGAGGATCAGGCGAATGAGCGGCTTGGTGCGGTTTATGTCGGATGGCGGCACGACCAGATAGAGCGTGACGGGCTGGCGGCTGCCGACCAGGTCGGCAATGCGCCAGTCGCACCGCGCCGTCACCCGCGCCACCACGGGATCGCGGTAGAGGCCGAGAAACGACATGGCGGTGGAGAGCACGCCCGACCGCTCGTTCTCGGATTTGTTCAACAGTTCGCGGGCGGACGACGCGATGACGGGATGAGCGCCTGCTTCGCCGAGATGCGGCGTGTCCATCATCGCGCGCAAGGTTGCCTCGACCGGGCGGCGGGGATCGGACAGGAAGTTGGCGACGCCCGCCAAGGTCTTGTCCTTCTCCGCATAGAGAACATGCAGGATCGCGCCGACCAGCAAGCTATGGCTGGTCTTTTCCCAATGGTTGCGCTTGTCGAGACTGCCTTCGGGATCGACCAGAATATCCGCGATATTCTGCACGTCGCGGACTTCCCATTCCCCTTGCCGGACCTCCAGCAGCGGGTTGTAGGCCGACGATCTGGCGTTGGTCGGATCGAACAGCAGCACGCGGCCATGCTTCGCGCGGAAGCCCGCTGTCAGCGTCCAGTTCTCGCCTTTTATGTCGTGAACGATGGCGGATGCCGGCCATGTCAGCAGCGTCGGCACCACCAGCCCGACGCCTTTGCCGCTACGCGTCGGGGCAAAGCATAGGACATGCTCGGGACCGTCATGGCGCAGATAGTCCCGGTCGTATCGGCCGAGCAAGACGCCATCGGGGCCGAGCAATCCGGCCGCACGGATTTCCCGGTCCTCAGCCCATCGCGCCGATCCGTAGGTGGCGACGTTGCGCGCCTCCCGCGCCCGGATGATCGACATGAAGATGGCGGCGGCGATGGCGAGGAAGCCGCCCGATACCGCGATGATGCCGCCCTCGACGAAGATCGCGGGCGCGTAGGCGTCGAACGAAAACCACCACCAGAAGAAGGCGGGCGGATAATAGACCGGCAGGCCCGCCAGCTCGAACCATGGTGCTCCAAGCTGCGGCTGGAAGCCGAGGCGGAACGCCGTCCATTGCGTCGCTGCCCACACCATCACCAGAACGATGGTGAAGACGGCACCAATCTGCCCCCAAAGGATTCGGCCTCCGCGCATACAGGCTCCAGTCGGCAAAAAAAGACGGAGCCGATCAGAGAGTAGGCAAAATCGGGACGGGCAACAGGAAAGAGGATGCCGGAGGGCTGCCGGATACTATCGGCGGCAAATAGGACGGGTCGCCTTTGCCGTTATCGTGCCGGTCGAGTGCCATCGAGGAAACGATTGGGCGAATCGCCGTCACGCTTCATTTTGCCTGCGAGGTTGAGTAGATTTTTCAGTGCGGAGCTGCGATTGAACGGCGACCAGACGGCTGTAAAGGCAACCGGCTCCGGTTCATCGAGGAAGGGCAGGAAGACGATGCCGGTCGTCGGCAATAATGACGTGGCCTCGCCGACGATAGTGATGCCGAAGCCTTGTCCGACCATAGATAGCAGCGTGCCGCGCCCCACATCAAAGCGCAGGATCGACGGTGCGGGCCAACGCCCGGCAAGGCGCAGCACGATATGGTCATGGACCTGCGGGCCGGTGCCACCATAGCGAACAATGAAAGTCTCGCCGACCAGATCGGACCAAGTGATTGCGGACTGCCCGGCGAGGCGATGCCCATCCGATAGCACCACCACCAGCGGTTCGGTCCAGATCGGTCGGGTATGGCAGTCGGGCATCTCGGGCTTGCCCGCGACGAACGCCACGTCGAGCTGGTCAGCACGAAGCTGCATCACCGCATCGCGGGCCGTGCCTTCGGTTATCTCGACCTCAATGCCGGTATGGGCTTCCCGATAATGACGGATCAGCTCCGTGAGAAAGCTGCGTGGGATCAAGGCATGGATGCCGATGCGAAGCCGGCCACATTCTCCTTGAGCTGTCATGCCGGCGGTCTTCACCGCGTGATCGAGTTGATCGACACCCGCCGTGACACGCTCCATGAAGTGCCTGCCTGCGTCTGTTAGCCGAACGCCCCGCGCATGGCGCTCAAACAGCAGGATACCAAGGTTATCCTCCAGCGCTTTCACACGCGCGCTGACGCTCGACTGGCTGACGCCGAGTGCCTTGGCCGCATGCCGAAAATTCAGATGCTCGGCGACGGCGATGAACTGAACAAGGGAAATGAGCGGTATCCTGCCAGACAGGATACCGCCATTCACGAGGTTTCGATGGTTAGTGCGCCGCATCGGAGCGGGCCTGCCACCAGTCGTCGGTTAGACGACTGGCGACTTCTCGGTGGCAGTCCCACGGAGCCGAAGGAGCGCCAGCCCCAACGACACCAGCACTGCCATCGCCGTGGCGTAACAGATCACCGGCCACGCTGTGTCACCGTTTAACAGCGTCACCGCCAATGTCCCGACAATGCTGACTATCAGGCTTTGAACGCAGAAGTAGAACGCGACCGCTGATCCTGCGATGTCGTCGAACTCTGCCAAAGCGCCGTTCGCGGTAACGGACACAGTGAAGACAATGGCGACCGCCATGACCCACATCGGCACGATGAAGGTGAGGAATGACGGCGAACCGAAGAGTTCGCCGATCCCCAACAGGACCGCCCCGAAAACGAGCAACGCCATTCCACGCGCTACGCATCCCGCGATGCCCCATCTGGTGACAAAGGACTTCGCGAAACGAGTTGTCACGATCATTACAAGCGCGACAGTGGCGAAGGCAAAGCTGAATCCGATCTCGGAATATTCCGCTTGGCCTATGAGCACACGGGGAGCCGTCGAGAAGAAGACGAAGAAGGTGCCCATACCGGCGCTAAAGCCGATGGTGTAAACCCAAAAAGCCGGACTCGCGAAGATCGGCAAAACAGATCGGCGCGTCTTCGCTTGATCCAGAGGGCGGGTTTCGTGCCACCTGAAACCCGCATTTAGGAGTGCGAGCATCGCCAGTATAGCCAAAGCAATGAATATCGCCTGCCATCCCAAGAACTCGCCGATCAACGCTCCGGCGATAGGGCCGAGCGCAGGTACGAACGCCAGCATCGAACTGAAAAGGCCGTAGATGACGACACCCTCAGGACGACTGGCATAAACGTCGCGAACCGTCGCGAACGTCGCCACCAGCATGGCCGACGCGCCGACTGCTTGAAGCAGACGGAAAGCGACAAAGGCTGGTGCAGTTGAAGACCAAGCTGCTCCCAGAGACGCAATGACGAAAGCCGTTGCGCCCGCAAGTAGAATTGGCCGTCGCCCGATGCGGTCTGAGAGCGGACCAAAAATCACCTGGCCCACACCGAGCATCACAATATAGAGGCTCAACGTGAGTTGGATCATGGCGGGCGTCGTGTTCAGGATGCCGGGCATCGCTGGAACGACGGGGAGATAAATATCCATCGCCAGTGAAGCGAGGATGTCGAAGGGAGCCATCAGCAGTAGGGCTGCCGGCAGCGTATAGGCCCATGCAGGGCGTGTGATGGTCATGATAAGTCAACCGCTCGATTAAGAAATCTCGGGCGGCGTCTGCACATCAGCAATCACATGGGATTGGTCTCACAGAGCGCCGCAACAACAATTTTGCTGTTGCGGCTTACTTGTCTGCTGACTTTGGATTTCCCATGCTGACCACTCCACGATCACAAATTTGACTAGCTATCACTTATACGATCAGCTGTTGCCTCGCAATGCCGTATCGCTGGCTCGTAGCCACCCAATCCCCCGCTGTTGACGTTCCCGTCATTCTTGGCCGTATGAAACCCCTATGCCTTGCTTTGGCGGTTGGCTGGAACGGGCAGAGGTTCAGTCGACGCGGATCAGCCGACCCATTTCTTTTGCGAGAGAGAGCAGATCACGGAGCGCGGCGCTTCGATTGAACGGCGACCAGACGGCGGTAAAGGCAACCGGCTCTGGCTCATCGGCGAAAGGCAGGAAGGTGATGCCGGCAGTCGGCAGCAGTGCCGTCGCTGCCCCGACGATGGTAATGCCGAATCCCTGTCCGACCATGGATAGTAGCGTGCCACGTCCTACGTCGAAGCGCAGTATCGAAGGCGCGGGCCAGCGCCCGGCAAGGCGCAGCACGATATGGTCATGAACCTGCGGGCCAGTGCCACCATAGCGGACAAGGAAGGTTTCGCCGACCAGATCGGCCCAAGTGATTGCCGGCTGCCCGGCAAGACGATGCCTATCCGGTAGCACCGCTACCAGCGATTCAGTCCAGACCGGCCGTGTATGGCAGTCGGGCAGCTCTGGTGTGCCAGCGACGAACGCCACGTCCAGCCGGTCGGCACGAAGCTGCATGACCGCATCGCGGGCCGTGCCTTCGGTGATTTCGACCTCGATGCCGGGATGGTTTTCCCGATACTGCCCGATCAGATCGGCGAGGAAGCTGCGCGGAATCAAGGCATGGACGCCGATGCGCAGGCGGCCCCATTCCCCCGTCGCCGCCATGCCTGCGGTCTTCACCGCATGGTCGAGTTGATCGACGCCGGCTGCGATCCGCTCGACGAAGTGGCGTCCGGCTTCGGTCAACCGAACGCCACGCGCACGACGCTCGAACAGGAGGATGCCAAGGTCTTCTTCCAGCGCCTTCACGCGGGCGCTGACGCTGGATTGTGCAACCCCGAGTGCGTTCGCTGCGTGGCGGAAGTTGAGATATTCAGCGACCGCAAGCGTCTGGATCAGCGACAAGAGAGGTATGCGCGACCCGAGCAGCGTTTCACTTGATCGGAAGGCATCGTTCGCATGTCTTTTCGAACGCCGCATCCTAAGCTCCCGCTAGGCGGCCTTTTTTGTGGCTCCGCGTTTTTCGACCGGGATTCCGCGCAGATCGCGCAACCAGAGCTGACCGCATGCCGCCGAAATATCCCGCCCCTGTGTATCCCGCACCACGACCGGCACACCGGCGCGATCCAGCACTTCACGGAAAAGTCCGAGGCTGCGGTCGCCGGTTCGATCAAGCGCGATGCCATCGACAGGATTCCAGCGCATAAGGTTCACACGCGCCCTTCGCTTGTTCATGAGACCGGCAAGCCGTTTCGCATCAGCAAGCGTGTCGTTGATGCCGGGGAGGACCAGATAGACAAAGGTGACGATCCGGTTGTGCCGTTCCGCCCATGACGAAGCGCGCGCGATGACTTCCTTGATGTCGTGCTTACGCGATCCGGGGATGAGACGGTCGCGAACTTCCTGCGTCGTCGCATGCAGCGATATAGTCAGATTGATCGCCAGATGCTCTTCTCGCAATTGCGCTAGAGCCTTCGGTATGCCGATGGTCGAAAGCGTGATTCCCGTGGTGGGAAAATTCATCCCTCGCCGGTCGCGCAGGATACGAATCGCCTTCATCACCTGCTCGTAGTTGTTCAAAGGCTCGCCGATGCCCATGAACACGATCCGGTTGACCTTCGGCCCGAGTTGAACGACCTGTTCGACAATCTCGCCCGCCGAAAGGTTGCGCTTGAGGCCGGCTTGGCCGGAAGCGCAGAACTGGCAGGCGAAGGCACATCCAACCTGTGACGAAATACAGGCGGTGTGTCCGTCGTGACGACGGATCAGAACGCTTTCAACGGCATAACCGTCATGAAGGCCGAAAAGCACCTTCTGCGACCGACCGCCGCGCTCATGCGTGATTTTGCGAAGGCTCCGCAACTGGACGCCCCGAGCCTCTGACCAGTTCCGCAAGGCGCGCGGCAGGTCCATGTGTGGGCAGAACAGGTCGCGATAAGCGATTTGCGGCCCGCTGCTCGCGTTCAACGCATCGAACTCGTCGGCCATGAGGTTCAGCGCCAAGGTTGGCGCAGGCAGTGCTTTTTGTCGTTCGCCCCCCAACGGGCTGGGTTCTTGTATAGGCATGATAGTCGTTCCGGGTTTCCGTGCCCGGCGATACCGTGGCGCACGCCTTATAAATAACCGACACGACTGTTATAAACAACCCTCCAGATGGTGTTACCCGAACACATGGTCGGGATAGAGGACGGACAGAAGCATGTGGGTGCGCTTGGTCATGAAAGCCGCTAGCTCGCCTTCCGGCTCAACGAGCCATTGCATGCAAGACCCCTGAATGACCGTCTGAATCAAGCCGGCGGTATGCTCGGGTGGGCGCGGCCCGGCGGGCAGTCGTGCCTCGATAGCTTTCAGGACCAGTCTGTTCCGCTCCGCCGCAAGGGCGCGAAGCGACGGCTCCTGAACGTCTCCCCACAATAGAAGAAGGTAGCCTTCCGTTCCGGCACCGTCACCCATACCGGCGATGAGGTCCTTGAGCATCGCCCACAGCGGATCGAGGCCCTTTTCGGGACTCGCACCCGCGAAATAGTCGCGCACCTCCTGCGTGTTGCGCTCCATGACCTTTAGATGCAGCGTCGCCTTGTCTTTGAACCGCTGGATCAGTGCAGCCCGCGAGATGCCGACCGCTTCCGCAACATCGGAGAGGGTGAAGGCCGATGGACCTTTCTGAAGAAGGATGCCTAGCGCGGTATCTAGAATGAACTCATCGCTATGAAGTTTCGGTCTCGGCATATCTTCTTTTCTACTGCTCGCTTGAATGATGGCCCCTACAATAGCCGGCATCCAGCGTGAGATACACGGGGCATGATAGATACCGGATGAAACACGCGTATGTGCTAAAGGCCAAGGTCATGCCTTCGCCCCAACTGCCACGACACCGATCCGCCCTGCACGACGCCAGTGATCTCGCGGCCGAGCTGGCGGTCGATCACCGGCCGCCACGGGACAAGCGTGAACTCATGGCTCTTTTCCACCACGGCGAACTTGCCGCTCGATAGCTGAACGGTCCCGGTGAACTTGCCGCTGACGTTCTCGCCGTCCGTGGCGGCACGGAACGGCAACCCCTTGCCCTCGGCCATCTCCGCGCCAATGCGGGCAACCTCCCGCTCGCGCAAGGTGGCGAGAAGGCTGCGCCGGTAGAAGATGCGGCCGTTCCGTGCTCGGGTGGCATCGCCCTGTTCGATGTGATGCTCGCGCCGCTGGTCCATCGCCTCACGCACCTGCTGGCCGAAGCCGGCCGGCGCAAGGTCGGCCGTTTCGCCATGGACCAATCGCCGGTCCAGCCATGTCGTGCCGTCCGATCCGATCTGCTTGCCTAGATCGACCGGGGAAAGGATGCGAACGCTGGCCTGCCGGTCACGGCCGGCGTCATAGGCGGCGGCGCGGCTGACCAGATCATCGGGGATGCGCCATTGGTCGGCGTCGATCCTCTCGACGATCCCGGCGCGGCGCAATGCCTCCAGTCGCCGGACATGGGCATCGACATAGCCCTCATAATCGCCGCCCGGAACGCGGCCCTCGAACTTCGCCTGCTCCAGATGGCGGCTCGGACGATAGATGCCGTCCTCGGTGATGGCGGCAATGGCGCGTTCGGACGGTCGGGCGGTCGCCTCGGCCGGGCCGATCTGGACGACGCTGCAAACGCGGGCGTCCTCCAGCCGCTCGGGCGCGATGCCTGCGATGTGGTGCGTCCTGCCGTCGATCCCGTCCACCACAATGGTCAGGTTCTCGCCCAGCTCGTCCGACAGGTGCTTGTCCACGACGCGGCCGACGATGGGTGTCTCTGGCGCTCCGTCATGGATTTGAAAGCTCATGGGATCGCGTTCGCCTCCCTGCGGGCCGAGCGCCTTCTGCATGGTGCGGATAATGTCGCCGCGCTCGCCCAACTCGCGCAGGGCCGGCTCCATGTCCTTGCTCAACTCCCAAACGCCGGGCGCGTGCTCGGTCGCCAGTCCCATCTTCTCCAGCTTGGCGAGACGGCGCAGGCGTAAGGTGCGCTCGAACTGGCGGCGCGGTGCGGCCGGTTCATGGCGCAGGTCGAGGAACCGGGCATCGGCTTCCTCGGCCATGGCGCGGTCAATCCGGGTGAAACGGTCCTGGTCTATCTCGGCCGACAGCTTGCGGGTCTGCTCGATTTCGGTGACGGGGCCGAGTTCCAGACTGGCAAGCTCGCTGGCGCGCTCCCGTAGGCCGTTGGCGAGGTAGTCGCCATTGATGATTAGATCCTCGCCCATCTCGTCGCGGCCGTTGACGATGACATGCACATGGGGATGGCCGGTGTTGTAGTGGTTGACGGCGACCCAATCGAGTTTCGTGCCGAGGTCGGCTTCCACCTGCTTCATGAAATCGCGGGTGTAGGCCGTGAGGTCCGATAGCTCCGCGCCATCCTCGGGCGAGACGATGAATCTGAACTGGTGGCGGTCGTCCTTGCCGCGATCAAGGAAGGCGTCGCCATCGGCGCGGTCCTCGGTCGCCGAATAGAGCCGGCCCCGCTCGCCGTCGCGTGACGTGCCGTCGCGCTGGACATAGCGCAGATGCGCGCGGGCGCGTGCGCCCTTCCACGCGGCCCGAACGCTGCGCTGCTTGACGATCACGCGGCGGCTGCCGGGCTGGCGATGATGCCATTGGCCGGAGATGTTCCGAGCGCGCACGAAGCTCGCGCCCCGGCCGCGCTTCACGCCCTTGCCGCTGGCGACCACGGCACGGGACCGCCCCGGCGATGACGGGCGAGCGGATGACGGCATGGAAGGATCGCGGGAGGCTGCTGCCTGATGCTGCCGGGTGATCTTCTTGACCTGCGTGAAAAAGCTCTTGGTCTTGCCGGCCTTCGGTGTGTCGGATCGGATACGGCCCGGCTTCGGACGGAAGCGGTTTTCATCGTCGGCGCTCATGGGCGCGACTCCTGATAAAACCACCGAAAAACGGCTGATATGGGCCTATGGTGCCGCTCGAAACCCAGCAAAGCCAAGGCTTTGTGCGAAATCGCGGCACGCGACCCCTCAAAACCATGGTGCCGGAACCGGCCACCTAACCAGTGTGCAGACAACAACAATTTCCAGAAGCGGCCCGATATGGTGCCGTCTTCTTTAATCTTGCCCTCCGCCCTTTCTGCCTTTTCTGCCCCTCCTGCCGGTAAACCTGCCGGGCGTAAACCTGACCGACCGGATGCCAAAACCAAAGCGGCCGAACGCGGGAACGCCGCGCTCATGGCGTTTCCCCGTCGCTGGCGCTCGCCACGAAAATGCTACCGTCCTGCGGCTCCGCACGGGCGGGGTCGCGCGCCGGAATGGCAGCGTGGCCGTCGCCTGATTGCGCCTCGGACGGCGGTGCGGCGGCAGCTCGCGTGTCGTCGGGGCGCATGACGAATAGCGGTGCCTCGCGCCAATCGGGCGGCGGTGCCGGCTGTGGGGATAGCGTATCCGATGGAGCCGCGCCGCCAAGGATCGGGGCGAGCGCGGCGACATAGGCGCGCGTCTCGGCGGGAAGCGGTCGGCCTGTCGCGCTGTGCTCGTTGTAGCGGCCGGGACCGGCATTGTAGGCCGCCAGCATCGCCGCGACATTGCCGTAGCGGTCGAACATTTCGCGCAGATAGGCGGTGCCGGCGAGGATGTTGTCGCGCGGGTCATAGGGATCACGGCCGAGGCCATGGCGGACGCGCAGGCCCGCCCATGTGTCGGGCATCACCTGCATCAATCCCATCGCCCCGGCCGCCGAAACCGCGCGCACGTCGCCCGCGCTTTCGGCGCGCAGCACGGCGCGAATCCAGTGCTCGGGGATGCCGAAACGCTGCGACGCCTCGGCGATGTTGGCCGCATAGGGATGGGCTGCGGCCGGCCGCTCGACGGGCGCGGATTGCGCGACAGCGACGCCCGATCCGATGCAGGCGGAAAGTGCGCCGGCCAGCAACAGGATTGCACAACGCCATGCCTGCCTTTCTCCGCTTCGCCACCAGCCTGCCAGCGTGCTCGCTGCGCTCAAGGGCAAGGCGCAAGCGCCGGCCGATGGCCGCCCTTGACCTTCGCTGCGCGCGCCGGCCGTCTGGTCGCCGAGCGGGACGAAGGGATGAGACGGCTTTCCCGCGAACAAAGGGATGCCGATCTTTGATCGGATGGCTGGCCGGACGCGCGCGGCCGTCACTCCTCGTCCTCGACTTTCCGGGGGTGCTTCCAACGCAGGGTCCAGACAGAAGGGTCGTCATTGGACTGGAACAGCTTGGCGCGGATCGGGAACGGGAAGATCGGTCCCTCCAGCCTCATCGACACGAAGTCGCCGGCATTTTCGCTGGCGTCCTTCCATGCCGCGCCGGCGTCCGGGCCGTCCTCGCTATCGAGGTGCAGGCGATAGTCGGGCGCGTTTTTCACGTCGCTCGGCTTGGCCGGGACGATGAAGAGCTTTTCGTGGAGGCCGAACGAATGAAGCTCTCCGGCATAGCCGGTTTCGGTGCGGGTGAAGGTGCCTATTTCTGCCATTGAAATCTCCTGTGATTGGCTTTCGGGGGATGGTTTCAGTGCGTCGGCGCGCGCCACTCGTACCGGCCGACGCCTTCCTCATCGGTCCAGAGCGGGACCGCTCGACCGATGACGGAAGCTGCGGGGATGGGTCCGAAATAGCGGCCGTCGAGGCTGTCGCGGACTTCCCAATTCATGAGGAAAAGCTGGTCGTCGCCGATGACGCGGCACCCCTGCCAGACGGGCAGATCGCGGCCGAGGCTGTCGCGCTCCAGCGCCTCGCCCATCTCGATCTCATCAACCGTGATCGTGCGGCCGGCGCGGCAAACCCGCTGTCCGGGCAGGCCCAAAACGCGCTTCAAGAGCGGGACGCCTCGCGCGATATAGCCGCGCTCGACCATGAAGGCGGCGAGCGGTTCGGGCGGCATGATGGCGACTAGCTCGGGCACGTCGATCCGGTCGGCCCGCTCAACGGTGTAGAACCCGACTGGCGCGCTGGCCGTGGCGTTCCAGATGAGCCTCAAAGGCCAATCGACGGCGCTTGCGGCGGCGATGCCGATGACGGCGAGCACCGTCACCGTGAGGGTGCGGCGGCGCGTCATGGGCCGATCCTTCGGCGATGAAGCCAAGCGGCGTGGCGCTCGGGGGTGTAGGCGTGCGGCTCCAGATTGGCGGTCAGACGGTTGTGGACGTGCCGCCAGTGATCCGGCGAGGCATCGGCCGGATCGAGGCCGAGCGCATCCACGGCGTCGATGGCTGCAAGCGCGCGCTGCACCTTGGGCCAGCTATCGAGGCGCAACAGGATTTCGCCGCCGGGTCGGACGAAGGGCAATGTCTGGAACGGTTCGCCCCGGCCGATGGCGCGCACAATGTCGATGCGCGAAACGACCGTGCCATGCTCGCCGCTCGCCCATCGCACAAAGGCGAAAACGCTGCTCGGTGCGAAGCCGACGACACTGCGGCGGCGGTCGATGATCTGTTCGTAGCTCTTGTGGCCGAACCGTATCCAGTGCTCAACCTTGCGTTTCTCGAAGGTCAGCTCGACCAATGTGGTGAAGGGCGCCGGCCCGTCCGGCAGCGGACGGCCGTGCGCGCTGCGGCGGGCGCGACGAGTCATTGTTCGTCTCCGGTGATGTGCTGGGGGCTGCGCGGGCGCAGTGCGTCGGGCGCGGCCGTCATGGTTCGCCCCTTCGGGCAGAACCGGCACCACGCTTCGCCTGCGCGCGCGTCAAAGAATAAGAGTTAGATTCTCTGTTAGATAAGTTAGCAGTCGGATTCCGCGTTTCAGGCCAAAGCGTTAGCTGCGGTTCGTGCGCCTGATGTGCCGATAGTGATGCGCCTGATGTGCCGATACCCCGTGCGCCGGATGTGCCGATGGCATTAACAGGGTTATCAACAGTGCCTGTTGATAAGTTTCCGGGGCGGATGCGCAGCAACTCACGGCCGTCTTCCCGCTCGATCTGGAGCAGGTAGCCGGGGAGCTGCTGGCGGGCCGCGATCCGGCGCAGGTCGAGCGCAAAGTCGGACGGCCGCGCGAGGCTGCCGGATTTCTGGTGAAGATGCGCAATCTCGAAAATCCAGCCGTGGCGCTGGTGCCCGGCGTGCTTTCGGGCGACGCGATAAAGCCATCGCTCAATGCCGCCAGTCAGCCGGAAATAGGCCGGGTCGATGGTCAGGACCAGCGAACGGTCGATGACGCTGTTGTAGAACCATTCGGGCAGGACGAACTCCATGCCCTCGACGCGGCCGGCGCGCGTCGTCATTTCCTCCCACTCGTTGATCCAAGAGAACTGCCGGCGACGCCAATGCGGGCCGTTGCGGATCGTGGTGGCGATGACGGTCGATTGCAGCCGCGCCAGCGCGGCTTTCAAAGCCGGTATTGGTGATTGCCGGTCGGGCGGCCGATGGCGCGCAACAGATGGTAGGGCGTGAAGCGGATAAAGCGCGAAGTGGCGAGGCCGGTGTTCTCGGCCGCGACAATCTGCGAGGCCGCCCATATCAGCACATCGGCGTCCCATATGGTCGCCATGCCGTGCTCGGGCATCCCGAACACCTGCACTTCTATGTCAGCGGCCTTGTAGAGAATCGGCTTGGTGCGTGGGGTCTTCGCCAGCGAGAAGAACGGCCGTTCCATCAAATCGCGCTGGTCGCGCGACGGCGCGTCGCCGGTCGCCACCACGAATGGGTCTAGGCGGCTGCGCTCGCTGTCCTCGGTCGGCTGCGCGGGGTCGTGCCCGTCCTCGCGCAGCATCTAGCAGTCGCCCCGTTCTTCGGGGGTGAGCGGACGCGCGGGAAACACGATGCCGGCGGTCTTGTCGCGGGTGGACTTACGCTCACCGACCGCGCTCCAGTCTTCCAGATCGCGGACGGTGTAGAGGACGCGGCCGCCGACCTTGCGATAGGTCGGGCCGGTGCCATAGGTGCGATGCTTCTCAAGGGTGCGGACGGATATGCCGAGGAAGCGCGCGGCTTCCTTGGTGCGCAACAGGCGCGGCGGCAGGCCCGCAAGCGGGTTGGGCATGGATCACCTCCAGTCGGAATTGGGCTGCCGGGGGCGGCAGCGGACTGTGGCGAACCATGGCGAGGCATCGGCGGCGCGTAGCGTGCCGCATTTGCGCCTATGCGCTGACGGCACCCCCTGCGGGCGTGTTTCGGGCTAATAACGGAAGGATTTCAGCGGCTCATCGCCTGCCGGGCCGAATAGGCGAAGACATTCGCACGCGGTTCGGCTAAGAATGTCGGTGGAGCAGACGCGCTGCTCCGGGGCGTCGAAACCCCTCACGAATGGCTGGTGCTGGCCAGAACGGCACCAACTCCTTGACCTATGGTCGGGGAGCCTGTGGCGTATACAACAGGCTTTCCGAGCTAAAGGCCATGGGGCCGTTTCGTGACGGTTTCGAACTCCCCGATCACCAAGAGTCAGAGAGAATCGTTTGCGGGGGCGCACCGCAGACAAGCTCTCTCGGATACGGGGAATGACTATGCGGGTTCCCGTCGAACTCGATCCCGATGTGGACGACATCGCGCCGACAGGCGACAACATAACCGTCTATGACGAACGGCATTTCGTGACGTATCTGCGCCTTCTCGATGCGAAGGCCGAAGATGCGGACTGGAAGGAGGTCGCGCGGATCGTGCTGCACCGCGATCCGGTCGCCGAGGAACTTCGGACCTATCGTTGTTGGCAAAGCCATCTCGAACGCGCGCAATGGCTGTCGCGTGAAGGCTATCGGAAGATTCTGGAGCAGGCGGTAGCCAACAAGGTATGAAGATCGGAGATAATTTCAGCTTGTTTCTTGTCGCAGATTTCGGGATTGTTGCGACAACTACCCGCAAGTAGGTTCACGCAAGCTATGGATGAATATAGGCAAGCTATGGATGAATATAGGGAAGTAAACTGCGCGGAGATGCCAGTGCCGGCGGGTTTATCGGAAGAGGTGAAGGGATATTCGTGGGCGCGGAATAATGTCGGTGAGTCCGGGGGAGTGGTATATCGGCTCTACGGCAAGGCAGGTGCACCCGATCTCTTCCTGAAGCATGGTCGCGATACCGTTGCCAATGATCTCGTGGATGAGATGGTTAGACTGCGTTGGATGGCCAACCACATAGCGGTTCCCACCGTCACGCATTTCGTCAGCACTACCGACGAAGCCTGGCTCCTTATGACGGCCTTGGCAGGTGAAACCGCATATCAGGCTCTGGAAGCGCGTCCAGAGGAGAGAACGACCATTATTGATGCGCTGGCGGACTTCCTTCGGACGCTACATGCAATTCCGATCAGCGAATGTCCATTTACCAGCGATCATAGCTATCGACTCGGACTGGCGCGCAAACGGATCGACGCCGGCTTGGTCGAAGAAGACGATTTCGATGAGGAACGCGAAGGCTGGACAGCAGAACAGGTTTGGCAGGAAATGCATCGGCACCTGCCTTTCATGGCCGATCAGGTTGTCACACATGGGGACTTCTCGCTCGACAACCTTCTTATGGTGGATGGTGTGGTAATCGGCTGTATCGACGCAGGCCGTGTCGGTATTGCCGACCGCTACCAAGATTTGGCGATACTCTGGAACTGTCTCGGAGAGTTCGATGAGGCGTTACAGGACAGGTTTCTCGCCCGGTACGGCGTTCCTAAGCCAGATCCAAGCAAGCTGCTATTCCACCTGATGTTGGACGAGCTTTTTTGATATTAGACGACAGCTACCACGGCAAATGAAACACAGGCTGGCAGTGGCAGAACCACCAAACTCCGTCATTCTCGAAATTGCATCCCTTGCGAGATAGGGGGCGAGAAGCGTAAGTGCTATTTTAACGGCCCCTATTGATCTGACCGGCAAATACCATCACCGTCACGCAATTTCTAAAATTCTCCAACAGATCGGCCGGTCTCGGAGAAGCAGGGTTTCCGTGCTGCATGTCTTTGTCGTAAGCGGCACAAATTTGCGACATGATTTTCGACAGATAGCGCTCGCAAACGATTAACGCTTGCAGGGTTTGATCGGGTAATGAAGTAACAGGCGATAGCCGCCGCGCATCATCTTGATGCCATGCGCAACTAGGCGGCGGGCCTTGTTCTTGCGCGGGTCGTTCTCAAAATCCTCCTTCCTGCCGCGAAAGCCGAGCAGGACTTTGGCGATGGTGCGGTAGCTTTCGCCGCGCAACCGTGCGTCGAGCGCACGCAGGGACAGGATGTGCCATAGCCGAAGCTGGGCGGGGATCGCCCGGAAGTCGGGACCGGGCGCGCGGCCATTGAGGGACCGCCAGAATCGACGGACAGCGTGAGCGCGCAGCTCCAGAAAGGCGTCCATCGGTAGCGTGACGGCGTAAAACGCGGCGGTGTCCGGCACGGCCACGGGTAGCCAGAATTGATGCGCAACGCCGTCCGCCTGCCAGATGCCGTGCCAGCCATCGGCAGCGCGGCGCATATCGAGGCCGTCGAGATGCGCCAACGTCAGTACCGGTTCGGTGTCGTCGTCCTTGTGATTGACTGGCGACAACATCACGGCTTGCGGTTGAAGGCGCGGACTCCAGATCGGCGATTGCCGATCATGCGGCGCGTCGGGATCGCACGGGAAATCGCAAACCCCAGCGATGCGCGAACTCTTCGAGGTCGCGGGCAGCCGCCCCTCCGGTCAATGCGATGGTCTGGCAGTCCCGGCGATATTCGTCGTTGCGGCGCAGGTATTCCCAAGCGAACCCAGCGGCAGGGATGTGCTTTGTGTGCCCGTATGCCGCCGGTGATCGCCAATCGATGTTGAGCATGGCGTCACCTCCCCGAGCCGGGATGCTGGGCAGCGCCCGGCAAGAAGAGGTTCAATCATCACTGGAAATATAGAAGCCGCTCAAAGCAGATACCTTAAGCGGCTAACCCGATCATTTTTGGTATTTTTGGCTTGGCGACAGCCGGTGATTCCGCGACGCGTGCCCGTATGAGCACGAACACGCAGTCATGTTTTCACCTGTTGGAAAACACATGCACCTCACCGTGCGCAGTTTCGACGGTGAACAGGTCGCCGGCCATCTCAGCGTCGCGCGCCATCGCCTGCCAATCGACATAGTAGCGTAGTGCCTCGGGGATCGTGACGCTCTCGGTGGTCAATTCCTCCATGTAGTCGGCGAGGCTGGCGAACTGACCATGATAGCAGTCCTGCAAAGCGGTTTCGGCTTGGTCTATGTCGCCCCTGAACTGCTCCAACAGGCCGGCGCCGAGTGTGCCATGTTCTGCGATGAAAGCGGCCATCCTCGCCACCCTGTCGATGTCGGCATATTCCGAGATGTCGACGCCCTCGAAGCCCTCATAGTCGTGAATGGCGTATTCCTCCGCATCCTCAACGGGGGAACGGGCAAGCATCGCGGCAATCCCGTCCCTGATCTCGTCGGCGGCCTGATCCGCGTCGATCCAAGCCCCGTGCAGATAGCCGTTATTGTAGGCGGCAAGGCAGGCAACATAGATGCGGGGTTTGCTGTCGGATACCTTGGTCATGTCTCTGATCCTCGGGTCTGAAGGTCAGCGAAGCGGAACGCCGCGCCTGACCTTCTGGCCGTCGCCGAGACTGGGGTAGCAACGAGCAAGGGCGGTCGGGGCGGAGGGGGATCACCCGGCCTGCACAAGCGGAAGCGCGGAAGGCTGGGGATACCGCCCCGGACGGTTCCACTTACCTTGCTGGCGCGAGGGCAAAGCCCTTAGCAAACCTGTTGAGGGTCATGCGGCGATAGCCGCGCCTGCCCGGAGGCGAACGCGCTTCCATATTGCGCCGTAGAGAGCCGGAGGGCAGCCAGCGGCGCGGAGCGCCGGGGGATGGACATGCCAGAATCTTCTGGCATTTCTAGGGGACTGTCGCGATGGCGCTTGCCTCTGCGCGCAGGACGCAACAATAATATTTGCGACGGTGACGGGAGGGGCATGATGAAGCACGACGATTACCCTGCGCTGTTTCTAGACGCAGACAACGCTTCCAATATGTATCAAAGAACGTTTCTGCGGCTCATACGTGGCGAATACGTTGCGTTGTTTTTTGCAGCTATATTTTCTATGAGCTTCATGAATGATATCATCTACTACGTGCTTTACGCGGGAGTTTTTGTTGTTGGACTAGTCATCCTCATAGCTCGCGCACAAAGTAAACCGGAGCAGTGGTGGTATAGGTGTCGTGCATTAGCCGAAAGCGTCAAAACATTGACTTGGCGGTATATGATGCACGCCGCGCCGTTCGAGGGAGAAGATGCACAAGCAAGGGTGCAGTTTCGAGACCAGTTGAATGCAATTTTTCGCGAAAACATAGAAACCGCGAAACGCATCACGGACGATTGGTCTGGAAATGACCAAATCACCCGGGCTATGGACGCCGTGCGAGTTAAAACTCGCGAAGACAGAATGGCGTATTATATAAAGCATCGTGTCGAGGATCAGCGGAGTTGGTATAGGCGAAAATCTAAGGCTAATCGCAATGCTTCCCGGATGTGGGTATGGGTGAGTGGTGCCTGTTACGTCATCGCGGGTTCGATGGCCTTGAGTCGTATCGCTTTACCAAGTTGGCAGTATTGGCCAATAGAGCCGCTCATTGTCGTCGCAGCTTCAATCGTAGGGTGGATGCAAATTAAAAAATTTAATGAGTTATCTGCCGCTTACACAGTAACCGCACATGAAATCGGCTTGATTAAAGCACTAATAGACGACATGAAATCTGATGGCCAGTTCTCAGAATTTGTGAATGATGCGGAAAAAGCATTTTCAAGAGAACATACCTTGTGGCTTGCAAGGCAATCGGACTAAGGGGGAATAGATGTCTGGCGCTGCTTATGTCGTATTTGACGGCGACAATGATAAATGGGCGTACGCCTATATGAACGGCTGGAAGGCCAACAGAAATATAGATTTCACGTATCAGAATGCGCACGATCTGGATACAATGACGGGTCGCGCCCAAGATGAGCAATACGTCAAGTCGAAGCTGCGCGAGAGAATGAGGCAGTCGTCCGCTGTTGTTGTCTTGATAGGTGAAAAAACAAAAAATCTATACAAGTATGTGCGATGGGAATTGGAGCTTGCCCTTGAGCTTGGCCTGCCGATCATTGCGGCAAATTTGAATGAAACCAATCGACAAGATAGCAACAGATGTCCCGCAATCATTCGCGACAAGGGCTGTGTCGTTCACATCCCATATAAGCTTTCTGCATTGAAGCACGCGATGGCTAACTGGCCGAGCGAGTTTAGCCGGCTCAGCTACGCTGATAGGAACGGTGGCGCTAGGCACTATGCGCAGTTCGATGCAAGCTGATTGGATCAGGGCAGGCCTCTACAAGAAGCGTTGAAGCTAAGCCCATTCCAAATTGCTTGGGGGAGCAATGTTCAATCTCTTGATGTTCAACGTCGATTGGCACTCGGGCAGAGTCACCGTTCCGGTGGGGCGGATGTTTGAATACACGGATGACCACATAACCGAACAGTTCCGTGAAGGCGGGAACCCTCTTCTAGATCGTCTCGCCGCTCTGCCGTGTTTGTTCTGCGAAGAGGGCACGACGGATGAAGCCGCTTATGTCGGTCAGATCAACCGCGCGCGCATCGTCGGCAGGGATGTGTCTCTTGAAGTCAGCTTCGACGGGGAAGTGCCACCGCTACAAAACAGCATGATTCATGCGAACCGGGCAGAGTTGCACATGCCTCACGACTTCGAGTTTTCGCGGAATCACTGGGCGGTGAAGGACGTAGACCTCTACCGATTCTTGCTCCGCAACGTGCGTCCCCGCCGTCAGCGCCCGGCCGTGTTCCAAATCCCCGAACATGAAAACATCGAGCCTGCCTTAGCATCAGTGATGATGCCGTTCGATGCGGGCTTCAATGATGTCTATGCTGCCATCCAACTTGGTGCTGGCAATGCTGGCCTTCGTTGCAGGCGGGCGGACGATATTTGGGAGAACCCGGCAATCATTCAGGACGTGGTTTCCCTCATCGACCGTTCGCGCGTCGTTGTATGCGACTGCACCGGCAGAAACCCAAACGTGTTCTATGAGGCGGGCATTGCGCACACGCTTGGGCGTGAGGTGATTCTTATCACGCAGAGCGAGCACGATATTCCGTTCGATCTACGACACCTTCGCCATGTCCGTTACCTTAACAATGTCGAAGGGCGCGGCGCTCTAACTGCTACGCTTCAAGGCAGGATGCAGACCATCCTAGGGCACTAGACGAAAATGGGCTGGTTGAACGTTGGATTACGCATTCGGCCGCCTAAAGGCTGACGAGCAAGACACCACGCAATATCGATCACTTTAACGTACCCTCAACTGCGCCGGATCATCACCTGACGCGTTCTTTTCGAACCAGTTTAGGCAGCCTAGCAACGCCAGCCGGGAAAGGGTTTCTGCCAGCCCGCGCATTTCCGACCAATCCTGCGCCAACCGTTCGCTGGTTCCATGGACAGTTCGGCTGCGCCCTTCGCCATATAGCCGGGCGACAGCTTGCTTCAATGTGGGTCCGCCGCTCCTGTAGATGTTGTCGTCATCGTCCCATCCCACTCGTGCCGTTAACAGTGCTCGAATCTCTGGCTCGCCGTTGCCACAGGCCAGCCCATCCAGTACCGCGACAAACTTGACGACTGCCATTGCATCGACAGCTTCACGGCATGCTTCGTGAAACCAGAGTACCGCCTGCATGAGCACATTGTTCAGGGCGGGGCGAGAAACCCGCCCTGTCGCGTGAGTAACGAAGTCCAACACTTCGCCCGCAGCACCAAACAGCGGGGCCAGCCTCTTGGCCTGAACTTGCCATTCACCGGGCTTGAAAGTGTACCCCGAAGGTAGATGCGAGAGCTTTGAGCCAGCGAGCGTGATCTTGCCCGGTTCAAATGTCAGGACACGAACCTGCCGGAAATTCTGGTCGATAAGGAGCCGGAACCCGTCAAGAGCCGAAGAGGGTTTGTCCCAAGCAAGGGCGACAATGGCGAGTGCCATTCGCGCCGCAGTGATCGCCTTCTGCTTTCCGGATTCGGGCGGAAGTCCCTTGGTCTTTACACTACACACGAATGGGCATGCACCGACGACAGCTAGAACGTCCTTCTCCCTGATCTGGTCAACGACATCCTTCCGCTTGGCGAGCTTGCCACCCGCCCACTTTCTCCTGATCCTTTTGGCCGTAACCTTGCCGATTTTCTGCTCGGTCTCCATGCGGCCCAGCCACTGGTGGCGAGCCTCAATAACAACCGGGCCGACGCGGATGGGCTCGATGTCATCGTTGCTTTCAAACAGCGTGCAGCCTACCGCGTATTCCCGATCCCCATTCTTCGACCTTGCCTCGTCCAGTGCCTTACGCAACTCCTTCCTCACGGTGTCAACCGCAAGGGGATCGTCCAGGTCAATCGACGCCAAAGGCGGCCCGAGCGACTTCCGAACCAGCGCTCGCCATTCGGCATTGGAAAATTGACGCGTTGCGGCGGTATCGTTCTCAAGAAGCAACTTCGATAGTTCGGTGATTGAACGCTCAATGTTTTCGTTCACGAGCAGCGAGCCACGGTCGCCCCCGTCAATCAGGCCGGGAAATCCGTGATTTGGGCCGGGAAATTCGTCCTCAACCTGTATCGCTTTCAATTCGGCGATTATGCTGCCGATGATATCTTTGAGTCCTGCCAACGCTTCCCCCAGAATCGGTTACTTCAGTAGCGGGCGAGCAAGATAAGGAGCGAACTAGCGGCCGCAGTGCTCGACGATCTCATCCGCAATCACCATGAGATTGTATGCTTCAACCTTTCTGCTGACAGGGATCAGAAGCTCCACCGGTTTAGTGAGGTTTTCGGCTTCGACTGTACACCGCACTGCGCCAGTGACGTCTCCTTCGTCAGGAAACAGTACGTCGATCTCGAAAAACTCCTCTCCGCGCTGATGGCGGAACAGATCACAAGTCAGAGCGCCACGCTTGGTCGGCTTCCCTTTTGGCCACCGGTCGTAGTAAAATCCCTCCGGATCGTGCTTCTCGGGCATCAACGGCATACGGAAAGCAGGGACATCGATATATGTTGACCTAGCAATGCCGGTGGGTTGAATAAGCGATCTACGCAGGCGGTCATGCTCCTCTGCCATTCTCATGATGTCCGACATTGGCCCTATGCCACGCGCTAGGTCAGCGAGCGCTCCTGTGCCGTGAAGGTTGTCAAACATCGACTGCGCGCTACGTATCGCTGCCAGTTGGGGACCGAGACCGCTCATCACTCCGCGCGAAGCCTTCTCCAACTCAGAAATCCTCAGACCACTGCCGGGCATTCTCAGTGTAGCGATATCAACACCTTTCGTCGCAGAAGGCGGCCGCTTCACGATGCGTCGAACCGCTGGCGGAACAGGCGGTGCGGGCAGCCTAGGAATGGGGGGAAGTGTGGGTTGCCCATCGTCATCATTCCCATCCTCATGATCGTCTGGATCATCTGCGTCACGGCTCAAATCGATGTTGCCGACAGCCTCAAACGAGACGCGCATCTTCGAGGCCGGTCGAGTTCCACCGTTGGCGACCCCAAATGTTAGCGCCACTTCGGCCTCAGGTTCGACGCGGCCCTTATGCAGCGATTCAAAGATTGAGCGGCACGCGTCGATCCATTTTGGGTAGGCTGCGGAAGAGTATTTCCTGATCGCTTCAGCATCCGGCGCTTCGTAGGAAATTTCGGTTCCATCGGCCTGAATCTCGGCTTCCGGAGCAGAGAAATCCTCCGTTGGGGGGTGACGCGCTTTTAGTTTGTCGATCAGTCGGTCAATTTCGGAGGGCTCAAGTGCCAATGCGATCCGGCGGACCACATTAGCCGCTGTTGCCTCGCCTGAGACGTTCGCGATGCTAATGACAGGCTCCTGCGATCTATAGATCGATAGATCTTTTTCGAGTTCCTTGATCCGCTTTGCTTCGGTCGTCTGTTCCGGCGGTCGCTTCCAACTCTCCGGGATCAGAAAGAAGGAAACCCCAAGTCCCTGCGCGGTGGACGCCGCAACACTGTCATCTGTGAGCATCTTGACGGAGGCGAATGTTTCGTCCTTCGAAAGGGTGGCGACAGTTCCGACGATCCGGTCGTCGTTGATGCCGTAGTCAAGTGAGCTCGCGAGTTCGGGGGCGGGCTGGATGATGGGCATCAGCCGGAGCAGGACGCGTGGTCCGGCTTCCTGAATAACGACTTCCGGCGGAAGGGCCGCAAGCATTCCACGTATGCGCCCCGAAATCTCGATTGCCCGCTTGCGTGTTCTGCCGCCGCCCTTTTTGTGCTTGTCGATCTCCGCCAAAACGGGTTTGGTCAGTGCGATCACAACCGGATCTACGGCGAGGTCAGACCAAGGAAGCTCTTCTAGGCGCTTGCACTCGAAAAAGAGATTCGTATCGGCTACAAGCACATGCTCCATTCGCCCCTCGCACACGCGGAAATGATGGTGAACCAATCGCCTGTGCGGAGTTCACCGTTTCTGTCGCTGTATAGAGAAGTCAGAACATTTCCGCAACAAAACTACCTACTGAACTCGTAGCGCGGAACATCGACAATCAAGCTTTGGCTGCTGAGCGGCTGGCCTCGCTGTCGCAAATATCGTTGTGTTGCCTACGAGGCCGTAAACCAGATGACGGGCTGCCGACCCTACGCAGCAGCCTGAAGCCTGCCGACCGCTTCGCACTCCACCGGAGCCATTCGCTCGGGCCTTATTTAGAGGGTTATAGCGTAGGTGTAGTTCTCCGTTTCGTCGGCTTCGGCCCGCCACACACTTTGCCTTCCCGAAATTGTAGAATTGCGCTCCCGCCCGATAGCTTGGGTGGTTGTAGGGCAGGCGTCGCTGTCTTCAGGCCGAAGTCACGGGCGGCTCACGGGGGCGTCTGGGTTTCCCGTCAGTTCCCGCCCGGTTCCCAAACTTTTCGTGTAGCGCTGCTGTAGGAACCGGCATCGCCCCTGTTGCTTGATTTCACTCAATCAACAGGGAGAACCGCCATGACAGACGTCCAACCGAACGACCCCAACCGCGACGACGAGACCGGCCTCGATGGCGACGAGGTCGAAGCTGGCCGAGCCGCTCGGAAGGCGGCCGCCAACCAAGATTCAGAGCAAACCAGCAACCCCGCTGACCGAAGCGCGACGCCCGCAACCGGCGGCGCTGGCGCGGCTGGCGCCGGCGGTCCCAAGGGCTTCGGCACAGGCACCTGAACAGGACGGAGGGGAGAGCGAGGCGCGAGCAACGACCTTGTTCTCCCCTCCTTCACAGGGAGAAAACAATGACGGCAAACGATCAAGACCCTCGCAGCCCCGCTGACAAAGACAGCCTTCAGGCGCAGGCCCGCCGCGAAACCGGCGATGCGGAACGCCGCGACCGACACCCCGATCCCAGCGTCACCACTCCTCAGCCGGACGGAAACCCTGACCAACGCCGAAGGTTGGAAGAAGAAGCCGCCAAGGCGCCCGCGCCGACGGTGCCGATCGCCAACCCGGATTGAGCCATTCGTTGAGATTGGCCAACATCGCTCAATATTTTGAGCATCACAAACGCTAAATCAACAACTTAGCCCCCGCGCAAAAAGGGCTTGTTGCATAATCCGTAATGCGGCCCACTCTCACGCTGGCGATCCCTCAGAGAAGATCGCAGGCAGGATGGGCGGAAACGAGTGGCGGCGCCATTTTCCACGGACAAGGTTTTCATCAACGGCGTATGGCGGTCCGCCGCCGACGGCGCGACCCTGCCCATCGAGAACCCGTCGACGGGCGAGGTCATGGGAGCCTTGGCCGCCGGGACCGCCGCAGACGTGGACGCCGCTGTCCGCGCCGCGCGCGCCGCCTTCGATGGAGACTGGGGCCGCATGACGGCCGTCGAGCGCGGCCGCATCCTGGCCCGCATGAGCCGCGAGGTTGAAGCCCGCATCGACATGCTGGCCGAGCTTGAGGCGCTGGACGTCGGCAAGCCGGTGAAGCAGGCCCGCAACGACGTCGTCGCCCTGGCCCGCTATCTCGAATTCTATGCCGGCGCGGCAGACAAGCTGCACGGCGAGACCATCCCTTTCCAGGACGGCTACACCGTTTACACCCTGCGCGAGCCGCATGGCGTGACGGGGCACATCATCCCGTGGAACTATCCGATGCAGATCATCGGCCGCTCGGTCGTGGCGGCCCTGTGCGTCGGCAACGCCGTGGTGCTGAAGCCCGCCGAGCAGGCGTCGCTGACGGCGCTGGCCTTCGCCCATATTGCCGCCGACTGCGGCCTGCCCGCCGGCGCCCTGAACGTCGTGACCGGCACAGGCGCCGAGGCGGGCGCGGCGCTGGCCGCCCATCCGGGCGTCAACCACCTGTCCTTCACCGGCTCGACCGGCGTGGGCGTAGCCATTCAGCAGGCGGCGGCGGTCAACGCCGTGCCGGTGACGCTGGAACTGGGCGGCAAGTCCCCCCAGCTGGTGTTCGACGACGCCGATCTGGACAAGGCCCTGCCCTTCCTCGTCAACGCGGGCGTCCAGAACGCAGGCCAGACCTGTTCGGCCGGATCGCGCGTGCTGGTTCAGCGCGGCGTCTATGACCAGGTCGTGCGCCGCATGGCCGAGCGCTTCGCCGCCCTGACTGTCGGTCCCGCGATGGACGATCTGGATGTCGGCCCGCTGGTGTCGAAGAAGCAGCAAGCCATGGTCGATGGCTTCATCGACAAGGGCCGCGCCGATGGCCTGATCGTCGCCCAGGCGAGGCTGGACGACCTGCCGCCCGGCGGCGCCTATGTCGCCCCGACCCTGTTCGCCCATGTCGCGCCCGATCATCCGCTGGCGCAGCAGGAGATCTTCGGCCCCGCCGTCGTGGTCATCCCGTTCGATACCGAGGACGAGGCCGTCGCCATCGCCAACGGCACCGACTACGGCCTCGTCGCGGGCGTCTGGACCGCCGATGGAGGGCGGCAGATGCGGCTGGCGAAACGGCTGCGCGCCGGACAGGTCTTCATCAACAACTACGGCGCGGCGGGCGGGGTCGAACTGCCCTTCGGCGGCGTCGGCAAGTCGGGCCACGGTCGTGAGAAGGGGTTCGAGGCGCTCTACGCCTTCACCGCTCTGAAGACCGTCGCGGCCCATCACGGATAGCGCAAGGGAGTAGCGTCTTGGGGGAGAACAGATCGAAGCGGCTGGAGGGCAAGCGAGCGATCGTCACGGGCGGAGCCTCCGGCTTCGGCGCCGGCATCGCGCGTCGCTTCGCCGAGGAAGGCGCCCGCGTCATCGTCGCCGACCTGAACCTTGAGGCCTCCCGCGCCCTGGCCGCTGAACTGGGCGACGCCGATCTGGGCGTGAAGGTGGACGTGTCCAGCGCCGCCGATGTCGCCGCCCTGGCCGAGAGCGCCAACCGCCTGCTGGGCGGCGTCGACATCGTGGTCAACAACGCCGGCGTCGGCCACACACCCCAGCCGCTGGACGAACTGTCGGACGACGCCTTCGACCGCATCGCCGCCGTCAACATGCGCGCCATCTATCTGATGTCGAAGGCCTTCGTCCCGTCGATGAAGGCGCAAGGGTCGGGCGCCATCCTGAACATCGCCTCGACCGGCGGGGTCAGCCCCCGGCCAAACCTGACCTGGTACAACGCCTCCAAGGGCTGGGTCATCACGGCCACCCGCGCCATGGCGGTCGAACTGGCGCCCTTCCAGGTGCGGGTGAACGCGCTCAATCCCGTGGCGGGCGACACCCCTCTGCTGAAGACCTTCATGGGCGAGGACACGCCCGAGATGCGGTCCAAATTCCTCTCGTCCATTCCGCTGGGCCGCTTCTCGACGCCGGAGGACATGGGCGCCGCCGCCGCCTTCCTCTGTTCGGACGACGCCTCGATGATCACGGGCGTGGCTCTGGAGGTCGACGGTGGCCGCTGCATCTGACCGCGCCTTCAAGCTGCTGGTCCTGCCGGGCGACGGCATCGGCCCGGAGATCATCCGCGAGACCCTGCGCGTCGTCGACTGGGCCCGGAACGCCGGGCTGCGAGTTGAGTTGAGCGAGGCCCTTGCGGGCGGCGCCAGCATCGACGCCACAGGCGCGCCAATCGCCGAAGACGTGGTGCAACAGGCGCTGGCGTCAGACGCCGTCCTGTTCGGCGCCGTGGGCGGGCCGAAGTGGGACCACCTGCCCCGCGCCCAGCGGCCCGAGATGGGCATACTGCGCCTGCGTCAGGCGCTGGATCTCTACGCCAACCTGCGCCCCGCCGTCTGCTTCGACGAACTGCTGGACGCCTCGGCGCTGAAGCCCGAGCTGATCCGGGGCCTCGACATCCTGATCGTGCGCGAGGCGACGGCAGGCGTCTATTTCAGCCTGCCGCGCGCCAATGAAGTCGGCCCGGACGGCCAGCGCCGCGCCTATGACACCCAAGCCTACACCGAGGCCGAGATCGCCCGCGTCTGCCGCACGGCGTTTGAATTGGCCCGCACGCGCCAGCGCCGCGTCTGCTCGGTCGACAAGGCCAACGTCATGGAGACCGGCGCCCTATGGCGCGCCGTCGCGACCGAAGTCGCCGCCGACTATCCCGACGTGGAGCTGTCGCACATGTACGCCGATAACTGCGCCATGCAGTTGGTGCGTCTGCCGGACCAGTTCGACGTCATCGTCACCGACAACCTGTTCGGCGACATCCTGTCCGACGCGGCGGCGGCCCTGACGGGGTCGCTGGGCCTGCTGCCCTCGGCCTCCCTGTCCGGGCTTGGACAAGGCGGCCGCAGTCGGGGCCTGTATGAGCCGATCCACGGCTCTGCGCCGGATATCGCCGGGCAAGGCGTCGCCAACCCCATCGCGACCATCCTGTCCTTCGCCCTGTGCCTGCGCTGGTCCTTCGACCGAGCGGACCTGGCCGACCGGCTGGAGCGCGCCGTGCGTCACGTCGTTTATGGCGGCGTCCGCACCCCCGACATCGCCCATGCCGGCATCGCCGCCGTCTCCACCATCGAGATGACCGACGCGGTTCTGACCGCGCTGCACGCCCAGTGAGGTTCGACCCATGAGCACCCCCACCCTGCAGACCGTCATGGAGTTGATCGACGGCCGCACCGACGAACTGGTCGCCCTGACGCAGGACCTGATCCGTTTCCCGACCATCAACCCGCCGGGCGAGGCCTATCGCCCCTGCGCCGAATACATCGGCGAGCGGCTGAAGACGCGCGGCTTCACCGTCGAATATGTGCGCGGCGAAGGCTCACCGGGCGACAGCGACCAATACCCCCGCACCAACGTCATCGCCCGCTGGACCGGCAGCGAGCCCGGCCCTTGCGTCCACTTCAACAGCCACATCGACGTGGTCGAGGTCGGGTCCGGCTGGACCGTCGATCCCTTCGCAGGCGTAGTGAAGGACGGCCGCGTCTATGGCCGGGGCGCCTGCGACATGAAGGGGGGCCTGGCCGCCTCCATCATCGCGGTCGAGGCCCTGATCGATTCCGGCCTGCCCCTGCCCGGCGCGCTGGAGATCTCCGGCACGGTGGACGAGGAATCGGGCGGCTACGGCGGCGTCGCCTATCTGGCCGAGCGCGGCTGGTTCTCAGAGCCCAAGGTCAACCACGTCATCATCCCCGAGCCGCTGAACGTGGACCGGGTCTGCATCGGCCATCGCGGCGTCTGGTGGGCCGAGATCGAGACCAAGGGCCGCATCGCCCACGGCTCCATGCCCTTCCTGGGCGATTCCGCCATCCGCCACATGGGCGCGGTGATGGAAGAGTTTGAATCCAAGCTCTATCCCGCCATGGCCGCCCGCCATTCCGACATGCCGGTGGTGCCCGAGGGTGCCCGTCAGTCGACGATGAACATCAACTCCATCCACGGCGGTCAGGCCGAGGGCTTCGACGGCCTGCCCGCGCCCTGCGTCGCCGATTCCAGCCGCATGGTCATCGACCGCCGCTTCCTGATCGAGGAGACGCTGGAGGATGTGAAGGGCGAGGTGAAGGCCATCCTCGACGGGCTGGCGGCCCAGCGTCACGGCTTCCGCTATGAGATGCGCGACCTGTTCGAAGTCGCGCCCAGCATGGCCGACCGCGACGGCCCCGTCGCCAGCACGACCGCCGCCGCCATCGAGACGGTGCTGGGCAAGAAGGCCCAGTTCGTCTGCTCGCCCGGCACCTATGACCAGAAGCACATCGACCGCATCGGTCGGCTGAAGGACTGCATCGCCTATGGCCCCGGCGTGCTCGACTTGGCGCACCAGCCGGACGAATGGGTCGGCATCGACGACATGAGCAACTCGGCCAAGGTCATGGCTCGCGCGGCCTACGACCTGCTGACCCGCAAGCGGAACTGACAGGGTGGCGCGTGGCGATATGGAAGAAGAGAACATCATCGGCCCGCGCCTGCGGGCGCTTCGGGATCGCCTCGGCCTGTCGCAACGCGCGCTCGCCCGCAAGGCTGGGGTGCCGTCCAGCACCGTCAGCCTGGTCGAAAGCGGCCGCACCAGCCCATCCGTCGGCTCGCTGAAGCGGCTGCTGGACGCGGCGGGCATATCGCTGGGCGACTTCTTCAGCTCGGAATTCGAAAGCCCCACCAAATACTTCTACCGCCACGACGAACTGACCGACATCTCGCGCGGCGAGGTCTCCTACCGTCAGCTGGGCTCCAGCCAGGATTCCAGCCTGCAGATCCTCTACGAGACCTATCAGCCCGGCTCGGACAGCGGGCGGGTCATGCTGTCCCACGAGGGCGAGGAAGGCGGGCTGATCATCTCCGGCCGTCTGGAAGTCACGGTCGACGGCCAGTCGCGGGTGCTGAAGGCAGGCGACGGCTACCTGTTTCCCAGCGTCCTGCCGCACCGTTTTCGCAACGTCGGCGACTGCCCCTGCGTGGTCATCAGCGCCTGCACTCCGCCCACCTTCTGACCGCGCCGTTGCGGGCGATCATTATAACGATCACTGGAATATTTTTGCCATCAATCTCAGCGGTATAGTCCTCTGAAGAAACAGGCTTGCCGTAAATAACGATCCGTCGGCTACTCATTCCCGAAAGGGCGAGGGCCGTGACGAAGGATGACTGCATGACCGCCGCCAGAGCCGCCAACGATCTCGATCCGTTTTGGATGCCGTTCACGGCCAACCGCGCCTTCAAGACCCAGCCGCGCCTGCTCGCCTCGGCCAGCGAGATGCACTACTTCACCCACGACGGCCGGGCGGTGCTGGACGGCACGGCCGGCCTGTGGTGCGTCAACGCCGGCCACGCGCGCAAACCGATCGTCGAGGCCATCCAGCGTCAGGCCGAGATTCTGGACTACGCCCCGACCTTCCAGCTGGGCCATCCGCTGGCGTTCGAGCTGGCGTCACGTCTGGGCATGCTGCTGCCCGGCGACCTGAACCACGTCTTCTTCGCCGGCTCGGGGTCCGAGGCGGTCGACAGCGCCCTGAAGATCGCCCTCGCCTGTCAGCGCGCCAGGGGGTTCGAGAACCGCACCCGCCTGATCGGCCGCCAGAAGGGCTACCACGGCGTCGGCTTTGGCGGCATTTCCGTCGGCGGCCTGGAGAACAACCGGCGCGGCTTCCCCACCCTGCCCGGCGTCGACCACCTGTCGCACACGCTGAACCTTGAGGAAGCCGCCTTCACGCGCGGCCAGCCGACCTGGGGCCTGCATCTGGCCGATGAGCTGGAAGCTCTGGTCGAGACCCACGGCGCCCAGACCATCGCCGCCGTCATCGTCGAGCCCATGTCCGGATCGGCCGGGGTGATCGTGCCGCCCCTCGGCTATCTGGAGCGCCTGCGCGAGATCACGGCGCGGCACGGCATCCTGCTGATCTTCGACGAGGTCATCACCGGCTTCGGCCGTCTGGGCGCCCTGACGGCGGCCGAGGCGCTGGGCGTCACGCCCGACCTGATGACCTGCGCCAAGGGACTGACCAACGGGGCCGTGCCCATGGGCGCCGTCGGCGTCAGCGCCGCCGTCTATCAGTCCGTGGTCGAGGGCGCCGCCGGGCCGGGCATCGAGTTCTTTCACGGCTACACCTATTCCGGCCACCCGCTGGCGGCGGCGGCCGGGCTGGCGACGCTGGATGTCTATGAAAGCGAAGGCCTGTTCCAGCGCGCGGCCGAACTGACGCCCTACTGGCAGGACGCCGTGCACAGTCTGAAAGGGCTGCCGCATGTCATCGACATCCGCGACATGGGCCTGGTCGCGGGCATTGAGCTTGAGCCCCGCGCCGGCGCGCCGGGGGCCCGCGCGACGGAAGCCTTCCACCGCGCCTTCGACGACGGCATTCTGATACGAGTGACAGCAGATGTCATCGCGCTGTCGCCTCCTTTGATTATCAGCCGCGACCAGATCGACGAGTTGATCGATCGCCTTTCCAGCATCATCAAAACCATCAGATAGATATCATTGGTATTGAGGGGGACGATATGAACAAATATATCTTGGCGTCTTCTGTCAGTTTACTGACAATCGCCGCATTCTCCAGCGCCAACGCTCAGAGCGCCGCCCGCTCAGGAGAACAGGCCACGCGCGTCGATGAAATCATCGTCACCGCCCAGCGCCGCGAACAGGCCAGCCAGGACGTGGGCGTCTCCCTCAGCGTCGTCGGCGGCGAGCAGTTGGACGAGAAGGGCATTTCGGTCGTCAACGATCTTGAGAACGCCGTCCCCAACATGGAGGTCGACAGCCAGTTCGGCGGCGGCCAGCCCCAGTTCCGCATCCGCGGCATCGGCGCGCGCGAATACTCCTCGAACAACGCCTCGACCGTCGGCATCTATGTCGACGAAGTGGCCCACCCCTATACCGTGACCACCCAGGGCGCGATGTTCGACATCGCCCGTCTGGAGGTCCTGCGCGGACCGCAGGGCACGCTTTATGGCCGCAACACCACCGGCGGCGCCGTCAACATCATCACCAACGCCCCGACGGCCGACTTCCGCGCCGGCTTCAACGCCGAATACGGGACCTTCGACCGCTTCAAGGTCGAGGGCTATGTCTCGGGCCAGATCGCGCCGAACCTGCTGGGCCGCCTGGCCGCCGTTACCGAACAGGGCGGCGCCTGGCAATACCACCGCGACACCGGCGAAAAGCTGGGCGACCTGAACAAGACCGCCATTCGCGGCCGCCTGACCTGGGACGTCAGCGAGACGATCACCGCGGACCTCAGCGCCACCTATTCGATCGACAAGTCCGACGGCCGCGGCTTCCGCCTGCTGGGCCCGTACACCGTCTCGGGCAACAGCGTGACCTATCCCAAGGACACCGCCTGGCGCATCACGGGCTGGGGCATCTCGCCGGAAATGGCGGCGGTGGCCGGGGTCGGTCTGAACGCCAAACCCTTCCGCGACAACGACGGCTTCGACATCAGCGCCCGCATCAAGGCCGATCTGGGCTGGGCCGATCTGACCTCGATCACCGCCTACCAGACCTTCTCGCGCAGCGAGTTCAACGACTGGGACAGCACCCGCTTCAATGAATCGAACGTCTTCTTCTACAACGACATCGACGTCTTCGCTCAGGAACTGCGGCTGAGCTCGAACGGCGACGGTCCGTTCAACTGGATGATCGGCGCCCACTATGCCGATGAAAGCATCGACGGCGGCTTCTACACCAACTTCCGGGGCAACCCGAACCTGATCAACACCGGCTATGGCCAGTCGGTGTCGGCCTTCGGGATTTTCACCCACAACTCCTATCAGGTGAACGAGCGGCTGAACCTGATCGCCGGCCTGCGCTGGGAGACGGAGGAACGCACACTGGACAGCAGCGGCACCGTCGTCGCCCCCAACCCGCCTCCGGCCCCCCAATCCTATGACACCGACCTCAACGAGGTTTCAGGCCGTTTGGGGCTGGAATACAAGCTGACGGACGACGCCCTGTTCTACGCCAGCGTAGCGCGCGGCGTGAAATCGGGCGGCTTCACCACCTATAACGCCACCTCTGCGACCCCGTTCAAACCGGAAATCGTCATCGCCTATGAGGCCGGGATCAAGTCCGACCTGTTCGACCGCCGCCTGCGTTTGAACGGCGCCCTGTTCTACTACGACTACAAGGACCAACAGGTTCAGGGGCTGGAGTACGACCGCATCACCGGCCGCCTGGGCAAGATCACCAATGTGCCCAAGTCGCACATCTACGGCGGCGAGATCGAGCTGACCTGGGTGCCTTTGGACGGCCTGACCATCAGCCAGAACCTGGGCTACAAGACCGGCGAGTATGACGAATACAACGCCATCGACGGCGCCAAGACCGACGCCGCCAACCCCAAGGACGGTCCCTGGGACATCATCATCACCAATGACCGTTCCGGCGAGCGCCTGTCCTTCCCCAAGATGAACTACGGCGGTTCGGTCAGCTATGATTTGGACATGGCGGGCTGGGAGCTGCGCGCCGAGACCAACTACAACTATCGGGACGAGCTGTATTCGGTCAGCTCCTCGTCGATCATCGACGCCTACTGGCTGTGGAACGCCAACTTCAGCGTCAGCCCGGCCGGCGCCAACTGGCGGGCGGGCCTGTGGGTGCGCAACATGTTCAACACCTACTACGAAGAGACGCGCAACGGCTTCAACGGCTCGGCGCGCCCGACCACCTCGCCCAGCCAGGGCCGCACCTACGGCGTGCGCCTGTCGATGGACTTCTAAGAGGCCTCCTCCCAAGCGGGGCGGGCCGGTTCCGGCCGGTCCGCCCCGCGCCTTTTGCTGATGGTATGATGGCTTACTCCGCCCCCCGCCTTGATCGCCGCGCCCTGCTGACCGGTCTGGTCGTCGCGCCCGCCGTGCTGAGCTTCGGCCGGGCCCAGGCGGGCGGCGCCTATCTGTTTCCGCTGAGCGTCGCCAGCGGCGATCCCGCGCCGGACGGCTTCGTCATCTGGACCCGGCTGGCCGCCGATCCTCTGGCCGCCGATGGGCTGGGCGGCCTGTCTGGAGACGTTCCCGTGCGCTGGGAAGTCGCCGCCGACGACCAGTTCCGCCGCATCGTCGCCGCCGGAAACGTGACAGCCTCGACCGACGCCGCCCACAGCGTCCATGTCGAGGTCGCGGGCCTCGCCCCTCACCGCCCCTACTGGTACCGCTTCACCGCCCAGGGCCAGCAGAGCCCGACCGGCCGCGCCCTGACCACGCCCGCTCCGAACGCCAGCGCGGATCGCCTGCGTCTGGCCGTCGCCTCCTGCTCGCACTGGGAGCGCGGCTATTTCAGCGCCTACGGCCACATGGCTGACGAAGCGCCTGACCTGACCCTGTTCCTGGGCGACTACATCTATGAATACAGCCTGGGGCCGGACCGCGCCGACCAGGTGGTGCGCCCCTACAATCTCGAAGAGGCGACCACGCTGGCGAGCTATCGCAACCGCTACGCCCTGCACCGCGCCGACGCGAACCTGCAGCGCCTGCACGCCGCCGCCCCCTGCCTCGCCGTCTGGGACGATCACGAGGTGCAGGACGACTACTCCGGCGTCTGGTCCAAGGTCTCGGGCGTCGCCCCAACCGACTTCCTGCAACGCCGCGCCGCTGGGTACCAGGCCTTCTACGAGGCCATGCCGATCCGTCGCACGCGCCTGAGCGCCGCCCAGCAGATGCCGATCTATCGCCGCGTCCGCTATGGCAGGCTGGCCGAGTTCTTCATGCTGGACGGGCGGCAGTACCGCTCGAAACAGCCGTGCAGCGCCGGCGAGAACGGGGGCAAGGGTCAGATCGTCACCGACGCGACCTGCACCGACCGGCTGGATCCGTCGCGCACCTTCCTCGGCTTCGAGCAGGAGCGCTGGCTCTATGACGGCCTGGCCCGCGCCGAGGCGCGCTGGAACATCCTGGGCCAGAATCTGGTCATGGCGGGCCTGCGCCTGGCCCGCAGCCCGGCCGAGGAAAACCGCTACTGGACCGACACCTGGGACGGTTTCCCCGCCGCCCGCGACCGGCTGACAAACGCCCTGTCCCAGCTGAAGCCGTCCAACCCGGTGGTGCTCAGCGGCGACTACCACTCCTTCTGGACCAATGACGTGAAGCTGGACAGCCGCGACCCGTCCTCGGCCACGGTGGCGACCGAGTTCGTCGGCACCTCCATCACCTCGACCGGCCCCAGTTACGACGGCCTGATGGCGGTCATGCCCAATAATCCGCAGGTGAAGTTCTTCGACAGCCGCCCGCGCGGCTATATGTCGATCGACGTGCGCCCCGACCGCATGGATACGCGCTATCAGGTCATCAGCGACGTGCGCGATCCCAAGGCGAGCCTGTCGACCCTGAAATCCTGGACCGTGGAATCGGGCCGCCCCGGCGCCGTCACCGCATGATCCCTTCTACCCGGAGTTTTCCTATGACCACCTCGCGCCGCTCTTCTTCCCTCATCGCGATGAGCCTGGCTCTCGCGCTAGGCGGAGCGTTGAGCGGCTGCGCCGGGGCGGTGTCGACGCAGACGGCGGCGACTGCGCCCGTGACCTTCTGGGAAGGCTTCCGCGATCATCCGCACGGCTATCTGACCGCCGAGAACACGCCCAACGCCGCCAACTTCCTGCCGCCGCCGCCCGCCGAAGGCTCGCTGCGCGAACAGGCCGACATCGCCGCCTATCGCGCCATGCGGTCGCTAGAAGGCTCCGAACGCTGGGCCATCGCCCGCGCCGACAATGAGATCGAAACGCCCGGCGCCCCGCGCGCCTTCGACTGCGCCCTCGGCTTCAAGTTCGAGCCGGAACAGATGCCGACCCTGACGCTGTTGATGGGCAAGATGCTGGGCGATCTGGAGATGATCCAGACCCCGGCCAAGAAGGGCTATTTCCGCAAACGCCCCTTCGTGGTCGAGCCCCTGCCCACCTGCATCGCGCCGGAAAGCTGGCTGGGCGCCAGCGGCTCCTATCCGTCGGGTCACTCGGCGCTGGGCTGGGCCTGGGGCCTGGTGCTGGCCGAACTGGCGCCCGACCGCGCCGACGCCATCCTGCGGCGCGGACTGGCCTATGGCGAAAGCCGCGCGGTCTGCGGCGTCCACTACCCCAGCGACGTCGAGGCGGGCCGCATCGTCGGCGCGACCATCGTCACCCGGCTGAAGGCCGATCCGGCGTTCCAGGCCGATTTCGCCAAGGCCAAGGAAGAGTTCGACGCCGCCCGCGCCGCCGCGACCGAGGCTACGGCCGCCTGCCCCGCCTCGCTGGCGCGCCAGCCGTGGTGAGGCGCGCTTAATCCATGGCGTGAAAGCAAATCCATGACGTAGGCTGACGAAGATCGGCCACGTCGCAAGGGGGAGACCGAGGGAAGGTGACGAAGACAGGGGCGACACGCGTCGCGACAGCATCCCGACGGCGCGGCCGGAACGGCGGGCTTCGGCCCGGCCTGATCACGCTCGTGCTGTCGCTGGCCCTGTGCCTCGTCTGGGGCCTGACCGCGCCGCAGGTTCAGGCGCAGGCGCCGCGCGACCGTCTGGTCCTGGGCCTGCCGCTGGAGCCGCCGAACCTTGATCCGACCTCGGGCGCGGCGGCGGCGGTGGACGAAGTCGTCTACGCCAACGTCTTCGAGGGCCTGACCAGGCTGACCCAGAACGGCGCGGTCGCCCCGTCGTTGGCCGACACGTGGGAAGCCGCCCCCGACGGCCTGACCTGGACCTTCCACCTCCGGCGCGGCGTGACCTTCTCCGACGGCTCGCCGTTCGACGCCTCCGTCGCCAAATTCTCTCTCGACCGCATCACCGCCGAGGGCTCGACCAACGCCCAGAAGGCCCTGTTCGAGCCGATCAGCAACGTCGAGGTCATTGATCCGGCGACCATCCGCATCCACCTGTCGCGGCCCATGGCGACCCTGCCCTACGTCCTGGCCTGGGGCGACGCGGTCATGGTCTCGCCCAGCACCGCCGCGACCAACGCCGTCACGCCGGTCGGCACCGGCCCGTTCAAGCTGCAGAGCTGGCAGCGCGGCAGCCAGCTGACCCTGGTCCGCCGCGACGGTTACTGGGGAACACCGCCCCGCCTGAACACCGTCGTCTTCCGCTTCATCAGCGACCCGACCGCCGCCTTCGCCGCCGTCAGCGCCGGCGACGTGGACGCCTTCCCCAACTATCCCGCCCCCGAAAACGTGGCCCAGTTCCAGCGCGACCCGCGCTTCCGCGTCGTCGTCGGCGCCTCGGAAGGCAAGGTCATCCTGGGGATCAACAACACCAAGGCGCCGTTCAATGATGTGCGCGTGCGGCGCGCCATCTCCTACGCCATCGACCGCGACGCCCTGATCCAGGGGGCCATGTTCGGCTTCGGCCAGCCTATCGGCAGCCACTACTCGCGTCAGGCGCCGGGCTACGTCGACCTGACCGGCCTCTATCCCCACGACCCGGCCAAGGCGCGCGCCCTGCTGGCCGAGGCCGGCTATCCCAACGGCATCGATGTAACGCTGCGTCTGCCGCCTCGCCCCTACGCCCGACGCAGCGGCGAGGTGCTGATTTCGCAGCTGGCGCAGGCGGGCATCCGCGCCAGGATCGAGAACCTGGAATGGGCCCAGTGGCTGGATCAGGTGTTCAAGCGCCGCCAGTTCGACCTGACCATCGTCGAGCACGTCGAGCCGATGGATTACGACATCTATGGCCGCAAGGACTACTACTTCGGCTACGACAGCCCGGCCTTCGACGCCCTGCTGGCGCAGGTCAACGCCGCGCCGGACGAGCCGACGCGCAACCGCCTGCTGGGCGATCTGCAACGCCGCATCGCCGACGACGCCGTCAACGCCTTCCTGTTCCAGTCCTCGCGCATCGGCGTGTGGAAGGCGGACGTGAACGGCCTGTGGATCAACGGCCCCATCGCCGCCAACGATGTCACCGGCGCCTACTGGACCGGCGCGGGCGCAGCGGGCGCCGCGACCGCCGAGCGTACGGGCGGCGGCCTGCCCTGGGGCTGGATCAGCCTGATCGCGGGCGTTGCCCTTCTGGCCTTCGTGGCCTGGCGCTTCGGCGCGGCCTGGCTGCTGAAGAAGCTGGGCGGCCACGCCCTGACGCTGCTGGCGGCGACCGTGGTCATCTTCCTGCTGCTGCAGGTCGTGCCGGGCGATCCGGCCGCCTACATGATGGGGCTGAACGCCAGCCCGGAATCCATCGCCGCCCTGCGCCAGCAGATGGGCCTCGAAGGTTCGGGCTTCGAACGCTACTTCGCCTGGCTGGGCGACCTGCTGACCGGCAAGTTCGGGACCAGCTACACCTACCAGGTGCCGGTCGGCGGCCTGATCGCCGAACGTCTGGCCGTGTCCGCGCCGCTGGCCCTGATGGCGACGATCCTTTCGCTGGCCATCGCTCTGCCCATCGGCGTCACCGCCGCCAGCCGCAGGGGAACCGCCGTCGACACCGGCCTGATCGGCGTGACCCAGATCGGCGTCGCCCTGCCCAACTTCTGGATCGCCATGCTGCTGATCCTGCTGTTCTCGGTGAACCTGGGCTGGTTCTCGGCGGGCGGCTTCCCCGGCTGGAGCGCCGGCTTCTGGCCCGCCTTCCAGGCCCTGATCCTGCCCGCCGTGGCCCTGGCCGCCCCTCAGGCCGCCATCCTAGCCCGCGTGCTGAGAACCGCCCTGCTCGACACCATGAACGAGGACTATGTCCGCACCGCCCGCGCCAAAGGCCTGTCGGTCAATCAGGCCCTGTGGCGACACGCGCTTCGCAATGCCTGGATCCCCGTCCTGACCATTCTGGGCCTTCAGTTCCCCTTCCTGCTGGCCGGCGGCATCATCATAGAGAACGTCTTCTCCCTGCCGGGCCTGGGCCGGCTGGTCTTCCAGGCCATCACCCAGCGCGACCTGATCGTAGTGCAGAGCGTGGTGGTGGTGCTGGTCTTCTCCGTGGTCCTGGTCAGCTTCCTGATCGACCTGGCCTATCTGTTCGCTGATCCGCGCCTGAGGGGACGCCGCGCATGACCGACGCCCCTGCTATCACGGCCCCCGCCAAGCCCCACGTGCGCTGGCCCCTGTCCCTGATCGTCGGCGCCACGCTGACCGCCGTCGTGCTGGCGACCGCCCTGCTGGCGTTGGTCTGGACGCCCTATGACGTCGAGGCGGTGGACATCGCCGCCAAGCTGACCGCTCCCTCCGCCGCCCACCCGTTCGGCACGGACCACTTCGGCCGCGACGTGCTGTCGATGATCATGGCGGGGGCGCAGAACTCCCTCGTCGTCGCCTTCGTCGCCGTCGGCATCGGCGTCGCGATCGGCACGCCGCTGGGCCTGACCGCAGCGGCGCGCGGCGGCTGGATCGACGAACTGGTCATGCGCGGCAACGATCTGATCTTCGCCTTCCCCGCCCTGCTGCTGGCCGTGATGATCACCGCCGTCATGGGACCGGGCGCGATCAACGCCGTCATCGCCATCGGCGTCTTCAACATCCCTGTCTTCACCCGCGTCGCGCGCGGCGCGGCGCAGGGGCTGTGGACCCGCGAATACGTCCTGGCCGCCCGGACGGCGGGCAAGTCGAAGACCCTGATCTCGGTCCAGCACATCCTGCCCAATCTGATGAGCCTGCTGGTCGTGCAGGCGGCGATCCAGTTCGCCGTCGGCATCGTCGCCGAGGCGGGCCTGTCCTACGTCGGCCTGGGCGCCCAGCCGCCCGCGCCCAGCTGGGGCCGGATGCTGGCCGAGGCCCAGACCATGATCGGTTTCGCGCCCTGGCTGGCTATCATGCCCGGCCTGGCCATCTTCGTGACCGTGCTGGGCCTCAGCCTGACCGGCGACGGGCTGCGCGACCTGTTCGACCCGCGCGTGCGGCGGGAGCGTTGAGCATGAGCGTCCTCGACATCCGCGACCTCAGCCTGTCGATCGGCTCCACCCCGATCCTGAAGTCCGTCAGCCTGTCCGTCGCCCCCGGCGAAATCCTCGGCCTCGTCGGCGAGAGCGGCTCGGGAAAGTCCATGACCGCGCTGGCCGTGCTGGGCCTGACACCGCCGCGCGCGACCCTGACCGGCGAGATCCGCCTGAACGGCCAGGTCGTCTCGAACGCCCCCGACGCCGTGATGCAGCAGGTGCGCGGCCGCGACGTGGGCATTATCTTTCAGGAGCCGATGACGGCCCTGAACCCCGTCATGACCATCGGCGATCAGGTCGCCGAGACGGTGCGCCTGCACAAAAAGGCCTCGCGCAAGGAGGCCCTCGCCGTCGCCCGTTCCGTGCTGGATCGCGTCGGCCTGCCCGCCGAACGCTTCCCCCTGACCCGCTATCCGCACGAACTCTCCGGCGGCCAGAGGCAGCGCGTCGCCATCGCCATCGCCATCGCCTTGACGCCGAAACTGTTGATCGCGGACGAGGCGACGACGGCGCTGGACGTGACGACGCAGGCTCAAGTTCTCGATCTGCTGAAGCGGCTGGTGCGCGAGGACGGCATGGGCCTGATCCTCATCACCCACGACCTCGCCGTCGTGGCCGAGACCGCCGACCGGCTGGCGGTGATGAAGGACGGCGAACTGGTCGAGGAAGCGCCCGTCGACCGAATCCGCACCGGCATGGCGCACGCCTATTCCCAGCGCCTTCTGGCCAACGCCACCCACGCCCCCACGCGGCGCAGGCGCCCGCAAGCCGACGCCGCCCCCGTGCTTCAGGTCGAGGGTCTGGTGCGCGAATACGGCGGCGCGCCCCGCCTGTTCGGCAAGTCCAAAGCCTTCCGCGCCGTCGATCAGGTCAGCCTGTCGATCCAGCCGGGCGACAGCGTCGGCCTCGTCGGCGAAAGCGGCTGCGGCAAGTCCACCCTGCTGCGCGCCATCCTCGCGCTGGAGCCCCCGCAAGGCGGCCGCGTCCGGGTCAAGGGCCGCGACATCACCGCCGCGCGCGGCGCCGCGCTGAAGTCCATCCGCCGCGACATTCAGGTGGTGTTCCAGGACCCCTACGGCAGCTTTGATCCGCGCTGGAAGGTCAGCGATCTGGTGGCCGAAAACTTCCACCTGCTCGACGCCCGCCCCACCCCGCTTGAGGCCCGCCGCCGCGTCGACGAAATGCTGGAGCGCGTCGGCCTGTCCAGCAACGCCGCCGACCGTTACCCGCACGAGTTCTCGGGCGGCCAGCGCCAGCGCATCGCCATCGCCCGCGCCCTGATCACCGAGCCCTCGGTCATCTGTCTGGACGAGGCGGTCTCGGCGCTGGACGTCTCGATCCGCGCGCAGATCCTCGACCTTCTGGCCGACCTGTCGGATCGCCTCGGCCTGTCCTACCTCTTCGTCACCCACGACCTGACTGTGGTGCGGACGGTGACGGATCGCCTCTTGGTCATGCAGGCCGGAAAGATCGTCGAACAGGGCGAGACGGCCGCCGTCTTCGCCGCGCCTTCGCACCCCTATACGCAGAAGCTTCTGGCGGCGACGCCGGATCTGGTCCGCAATAAAGCTCTGGAAAAGGAAACCTCCGGATGAACCGCAGAACCGTCCTCGGCTCGGCCCTGATCGGCGCCGCCGCCTCCGCAACGGGCGCTGCGAGCGCCAAACCGGCCGCGCAGTCGGCCGCCCGCGCGTCCGGCCGCACCGGGCCGCTGAACCTGATCACCGACGTCGAGGGCATCAAGGTCGGCCAGGCGCACGACGCCAAGGTGCGCACCGGCGTCACCGTCATCCTGGCCGAAAAGCCCGCCACGGCCGCCGTGGACGTGCGCGGCGGCGGCCCCGCCGGGCGCGAGACCGACGTGCTGCGCCCTGAAAACCTGGTGCAGGAGGTGGACGCCATCATCCTGTCGGGCGGGTCGGTCTATGGCCTCGGCTCGGCCGACAGCGTCGCCGCATGGATGGGGATGCGCGGGCGCGGCTACGGCATGGGCGGGGCGCCGGGCGTGCCGCCCTCGCCCATCATCCCGACCGCCTGCCTCTACGATCTGGCCAACGGCGGGAACAAGCAGTGGGAGATGGAGCCGCCCTATCGCCGCCTCTCGGTTCAGGCGCTGGAGGCCGCGGGCGACCGCTTCGACCTCGGCACCGCCGGGGCGGGCTACGGCGCCGAGGCGGGCGCGCTCAAGGGCGGCATCGGCTCGGCCTCGGCCGTCATGGCCTCGGGCTGGACGGTCGGCGCCATCGTCGCGGTCAACAGCGTCGGCTCGGTCGTAGCGCCGGGCGGCAAGAGCTTCTGGGCCGCCCCCTATGAGATCGGCGACGAGTTCGGCGGGCTGGGGTCGTCCGGCCTGCACGCCTCGGCCGAGGACTGGGGCCGGTCCAAGTTCCGACCCCAGCCGCGCGAGAACACCACCATCGCCTGCATCGCCACCGACGTGGCCCTCACCCGCGTCGAGCTTCAGCGCGTGGCCATCATGGCGCAGGACGGCATGGCCCGCGCCATCCGCCCGGCGCACGCGCCGTTCGACGGCGACACCCTGTTCAGCCTCTCGACCGGCAAGAAGGTGATCGCGGACCCGGCCATGCGCCAGATCGCCGTGGCCCAGCTGGGCAATGTCGCCGCCGACGTCCTGGCCCGCGCCGTGGCGCGCGGCGTCTATCACGCGACCAACTATGAGGGCGTCACGGGCAAGACCTGGCGCGAGATGGCCTGACCCCCTCCCGCCGGGAGAGGGTCTTGATCAGCCGTCGGCTTATCGGACGCCCAGCGCCAGGGCGTCCGGACGGCGGGTGTCGGCGGCGCCCAGGAAACGATCGCCGTCGACCATGATCGACTGGGTGCTGCCCATCGTCATCGACGGACGCACCGTGTGGCCGCGCTCGCGCAGCAGCCGCTCCACGTCGGGCGAGAAGCCGCCTTCCAGCTCCAGCGGGCTGTCGCCGCCGCCCTGGTTCAGGCGCGGACGCATGGCGGCCTCGGCCACGTTCAGCTGGTGATCGATGACGTTAGAGACCAGCTGCACCATCGTCGCGATGATGTAGCCGCCGCCCGGCGTGCCGGTGACCAGCCACGGCTTGTCGTCCTTGAACACGATCATCGGCGTGATGGTCGAGCCCAGCCGCTTGCCCGGCGCGGGCGAGTTCGGCTTGCCTTCCGTGCCCCAGTAGAAGTTGTCCAGGTGGTTGTTCAGCAGGATGCCCGTGCCGACCGGCGCGACGTGGGCGCCGTAGGAGTTCGACAGCGTATAGGTGTTCGACACCGCGTTGCCGTAGGCGTCGGCCACCGAATAGTGGGTCGTGTCCTTGCTCTCGAACGGATAGGGATTGCCCTCCGGCACGTCAGCGGCCTTCAGCGTCTTGTCCAGCGAGATCAGCTTGACGCGCTCGGCGGCGAATTCCTTGCTGGCCAGGCCCTTGGCCGGGGTCGTCCACTGCGGCGCCCCGCCGATCAGGTTGCGATCGGACGAGGTGATCTTCATCGCCTCGGAGATCAGGTGCAGGCTGTCGACGCTGCCCCACCCCATCGCGCGCAGGTCGAAATGCTCCAGCAGGTTCAGCGCCTGGGCGACGCTGACGCCCGAGGCCGTCGGCGGCATGAAGGAGATGCGATGGCCGCGATAGCTGCCCCAGATCGGCTCTGACACATCGGCGCGATAGGCCGCCATGTCTTCCATCGTGATGACGCCGCCGCCGGCTTGGACGCCCGCCACGATCTGACGCGCCAGTTCGCCTTTGTAGAACTCGTCCGCGCCGCCGCGCGCCAGCTTGCGCAGGCTCTCGGCCAGCAGGGGCTGACGGAAGACCTCGCCCGCGCGATAGGCCGTGCCGTCAGCTTTCAGATAGGCCTCGCGCGCGCCCGGATCGGTCGCCAGGACGCGGGCGCGGCCGCCGGTGGCGTCGGCCTCGCCGTCCGACAGGACATAGCCGTCCTCGGCCAGGGCGATGGCCGGGGCCACCAGATCCGCCCAGGGCATGGAGCCGAAACGCTGGTGCGCCTCCCACAGGCCCATGACGGTGCCCGGCACCGCCACATTCTTGAAGCCCGACGGCTTGGAGCGGTAGAACTTGCCGTCCGGCCCCAGCAGCAGGTCAGGCGTCGTCGCCGCCGGGGCCGTGCCGTAATAGTTGATGGCGATGTCCTGAGCCGGACGATCCTGCGTGGCCGCCATGTGCACGACCATATAGCCCGAGCCGCCGATGTTGCCCGCGCGCGGCAGGGTCACCGCCTCGGCGAAGGCCACGGCGATGGCCGAATCCACGGCGTTGCCGCCCTGGCGCAGGATGTCGACGCCGACGCGGGTCGCCGGATCGCTCTGGCTGACCACCATGCCGCCGCGCCCCACAACGGGGCTGTGGATCTGGCCGTAGTTGACGATGTCGCCGCCGCTGCCGGTGGTCGGCCGAACCTGGACCGCCGCCTCCTGGGCGATCCCCGGCGCCGCCAGCAACATCAGGGCCGCCGCCGAAACAGCCGTCGCCGACTTCATCAAACGCACACGCATGGAAAATCCCCGCCTCAAGTCCGCGCTTCGCTGAAGGCTGTCGCCCCCGCAATGCTTTCTTACAGGACAATATTATCAAGAACCCTAGCGATAGCATTGCCGAAAACCGCAGTTCAAGGACGAGGTTGAGTGATTATCACGCCCATTATTTGGGATATCGGCAATATTTTTCCGGCTAAGGTTGACGCGTAGCACTGTGACCGCTTCAAGTCCGAACTGAGGCGATCTCTCCGCGCCGCGCCCGATTTCGATTCGTCGATGCGGCGTGCGCCGGGACCGGCCTCTTCGACATACAGATCAGTCAGCGATGCGACCCCTGCTCAAAAACAGGAGCGCAGAACGATGACCACAACGGGGATGATTATTTCTATGAGCACTGTCCTGGCGCGTCGCACCATGCGAACGGCCCTGCTGGCCACCACCGCCTTGTTCGGCGCGACCGCCGCCTTCGCCCAGGAGGCGCAGGACGACGTCACTCAGGTCGAGGAGATCGTCGTCGTCGGCTCGCAGATCCGCGGCTCCAAGGTGACGGCCGCCCTGCCGGTGACCGTCGTCAGCGAAGACGACATCATCGCCGCCGCTCCGGCATCGGGCGACGACCTGTTCCGCTCCATCCCCCAGATGGGCGATGTGACCTTCAACTCCTCCTACCTGCCCTACACGTCGAACGCGGCGCGCGGCGACACCGGCTCGGTGAACCTGCGCAGCCTGGGCATCGGCAACACCCTGGTGCTGCTGAACGGCCGCCGCGTCGTCGGCCACCCGACATCGCAGGCCAATGAGCACCTGGTGCCGGTCCTGACCTACAACACCAACGCCATTCCGGTGTCGGGCCTGAAGCGCATGGAAGTCCTGCGCGACGGCGCCGCCGCCATCTACGGCGCCGACGCCGTGGCCGGCGTGGTCAACACCGTCCTGCGCGACGACATGGACGGCCTGACCGTCTCGACCCAGTACGGCGGCGCCGAAGGCACCGGCATGCGCGAGCTGAACCTGTCGATCTATGGCGGCAAGGACATTCAGGAGGGTCGCGGCAACATCTCGGCCTTCTTCAACTACGACCACCGCGACGAGCTGAACACGCTCGATCAGGACTACACCGCCTCCAACGACCTGACCTCGCTGTTCGCCGGCACGGGCTTTGAGAACAACAGCAGCCTGAACGGCACCTCGCCGCTGACGCCCTGGGGCCGCTTCACGGTCAGCGGCTCGGGCGCGACGATCAACGGCAAGGCCTACAGCGCCTTCACCGTCCTGCCGGGCACGCACAAGGACTGCGTCACCGCCATCGGCGACGGCCTGTGCGTCATGAGCGGCGCCAACCTGCCGTCGGAGCTGAACACGGACATGGCCAAGCTGGGCCTGACGGTCATGCCTGAGGTCGACCGTTTCAACCTGTTCGTCACCGGCAAATACCGCATCAACGACGCCGTGGAGGCCTTCGGCGAGCTGGGCGGCTACTATGCCGAATCCCAGGCCTGGCAGGAGCCGATCGCAACGGCCTCCGCCGTGCCCTTCATCATCCCCGGCACGAACTACTACAACCCGCTGGACGGCAATCAGAACCTGACCCTGACCGGCTATCGGTTCATGGACATGGGCCCGATCAGCGTCAATGTGGTCAACAAGCAGTACCGCATCCTGGGCGGCCTGCGCGGCGATTGGAACGGCTGGAACTGGGAAACCGCCCTGACCTGGTCGGAAGCGTCGGCCAAGGACGTCTCGGACAACATCTCCGCCACCAAGCTGCAGGAGTGGGCCGCCAAGTCGACCCCGGACGCCTACAACTTCTTCAACGGCGGCTCGCTGACCAACCCCAAGGTCGGTGACGACACCCTGTCGAACCAGGCGGCCCTGGACGGCATCCGCGTCGACATGGTCCGCAAGACCAAGACCGAACTGGGCATGTGGGACTTCCGCGTCTCGCGCCCCGACGTCTATCAGCTGCCTGCCGGTCCCGTCGGCGTCGCCGCCGGCATCGAGCTGCGCACCGAGACCCAGCTGGACGACCGCGACAGCCGCGTCGACGGCACGATCCGCTTCACCAACCTGCGCGGCGTCCAGTCTTCGGATTTGATCAACCAGTCGGAGAACCCGGACACCTACGGCGAGCGCGACGTCTTCTCGGCCTATGTCGAACTCGCCGCCCCGCTGATCTCGCCGGACATGGGCGTGCCGCTGGTCCACAACCTGGAAGTCCAGGTCGCTGGCCGCTTCGAGGAGTATTCGGACTTCGGTTCGGTCGCCAAGCCCAAGTTCGCTGCGGCCTGGGACATCGTCGACGGCTTCCGCATCCGCGGCTCGTGGGCCCAAGGCTTCCGCGCTCCGAACCTGGAGCAGATCAACGCCACCGTCATCACGCGCTCGAACACCAGCAACGACTGGATCTACTGCGAGGCCCTGCGCGTTCAGGGCGGCCTCAAGACCGCCACGGGCGCGATCGACAACACCCTGCGCGGCTGCGGCGCTTCGATGAGCTCCAGGGTCGCCGACGAGTTCAAGGCGAACTTCAGCCAGACCCACGCTCGCAAGTCGACGCAGGAGCGCCGCTCGGGCAACCCTGACCTGGCTCCGGAAGAGTCCGAAACCGTCTCGCTGGGCTTCGTCATCCAGCCGCGCTTCATCCCGGCTGAGTTCGGCGACTTCACCTTCACCGCCGACTGGTGGCAGGTGAAGCAGGAAGGCATGGTGGGCCTGTTCCGCGGTCAGAACGCCCTGACGCTGGACTACCTGCTGCGCAAGCAGGGCTCGTTCAACGAGAACGTCGTGCGCGCCGATCCGACCGCCGCCGACATCGCCATCTTCGCCGGCTCGGGCCTCGAGGCGGCGGGCGAAGTCCTCTACATCAAGGACGCCTATACCAACCAGCAGCCCCAGACGGTCGAGGGTCTGGACCTGGGCGTGATGTGGCGCCTGCGCGGCACCCAGTATGGCGACTTCAACGTCAATCTGAACGTCTCGCACCTGATCAAATACTATCTGGACATGGCGCCGGAGACCAAGATGCTGGCCGACGCCCAGGCTTCGGGTCAGCTGGACGAGGCCATCTTCCTGTCGGGTTCGTTCGGCGACATGATCGCCGACTTCGGTCGCCCGGAATGGAAGTGGTCGCTGTCGGCGACGTGGCGCAAGGACGACTGGACGGTCGGCGCCTTCACCCAGTACATCTCGTCGCTGTATGACGACAGCCTGACCAACTCGGCGGGCGATTACTGGACGGTGGACTCGACCATCACCGCCAACCTCTATGCGGAATACGCCTTCGACGGTTCGCGCTTCAGCGAGGCGCTGGCCGGCTCGGCCGTTCGCGTCGGCGTGCGCAACATCACCGACGAACAGCCCCCGCTGGCCAGCGGCGGTTATGTCGGTTCGGTGTACCAGCCCTACGGGCGCTACTGGTACGCCAGCTTCCGCAAGTCCTTCTGATCAGTCTCTGATTGGTTTCGGGGCGGTAGGCGATGACGCCTTCCGCCCCTTTTTTCTGTTTTGCTCACGGAGTTCCCATGAAGCCCGTTTCGATGCGCGTCCTCGCCCTCGCCGCCGCGATGACCAGCCTGCCCCTGGCCCCCGCCGTCGCCGCTGAACTGTCGCCCCAGGCCAGGGCCGAGATCACCTCGACCGTCGAGCGCAACCAGGCCGCCCTGGACCACGCCGCGCTGGAGATTTGGAAGTTCGCCGAGCTGGGCTATCAGGAGACCCAGAGCGCCGCCCTGCTGCAGGATCAGTTGCGCGACGCCGGCTTTGTCATCACTCCCGGCATCGCCAATGAGCCGACCGCCTTCCTGGCCAGCTTCAAGAACGGCGCCGGCCCGGTCATCGCCGTCCTGGCCGAATACGACGCCCTGCCCGGCCTGTCGCAGACCCTGAACCCTGTCCAGGAATCCGCCGGCGGCCATGCGGGCCACGGCTGCGGCCACAACCTGTTCGGCGCCGCCTCGGTCCACGCGGCCATCGCAGTCAAGGACTGGATGGTCGCCAACAACATCAAGGGCGAACTGCGCGTCTACGGCACCCCGGCCGAAGAAGGCGGCTCGGGCAAGGTCTACATGGTCCGCGACGGCCTGTTCGACGACGTGGACGTGTCGCTGCACTGGCACCCCGGCAATGTGAACTCGGCCCGCCAGGGCGACACCATGGCCAACGTCTCGGGCAAGTTCCGCTTCTACGGCACGGCGTCCCACGCCGCCGCCGCGCCCGACAAGGGCCGCTCGGCCCTGGATGGCGTCGAGGCCCTGAACTACATGGTCAACATGATGCGCGAGCACGTGCCGGACCGCACCCGCATCCACTACGCCATCACCGACGGCGGCAAGGCGCCCAACGTCGTCCCGGCCTATGCCGAGGCCTATTACTACGTTCGTCACAACAACCCCGAGATCGTCCGCGACGTGCTGGAGCGGGTGAAGAAGGCGGCGGACGGCGCGGCGCTGGGCACCGGCACCCGTGTCGAGTTCGAGGCCATCGGCGGCGTCTATTCCATGCTGCCCAATCAGGCCCTGATGACAGTCATGGACCGCAACCTGCGCCACGTCGGCGGCATCACCTGGACGCCTGAGGAAACCGCCCTGGCGACCGAGATCCAGAAGACCCTGACCTCCAAGCCGGACCTGGCCAGCGTCGGCCAGATCGAGGACGCCGTGATCGGCGGCGACTTCGGCGGCTCCACCGACGTGTCGGACGTGTCCTGGGTCACGCCTACGGTCGGCCTGTCGACGGCGACCTTCGTGCCCGGCTCTGCGGGCCACAGCTGGCAGAACGTGGTGGCGGCGGGCACGACCATCGGCCTGAAGGGCGCCCATCTGGCGGCCAAGACCCTGGCCCTGACCACCGCCGAGCTGTTCCAGAGCCCGGACACCATCGCCGCCGCCAAGGCCGAGTTCGAACAGCGTCGCGGCCCGAACTTCGAATACCGCGCCCTGCTGGGCGACCGCGCCCCGGCGCTGAACTATCGCGACTAAAATCGCCTGAGGCCGCCTTCTTCCCTTGCGGGAGAAGGCGGACGGATAAGGGGCTGCCGGGCGTCAGGCTCGGCAGCCCCTTTTTCATTCCGCCATAAAAAGCCTCAGTCGGCCTTCTGCGGCGCCCGCGTTCCGATGGTGCGGTCCAGGAAGTCCAGGTAGGTCCGCCACTGGTGCAGCTGGCGATCATTGCCCCGGATGCCGTGGCGCTGGCCGGGATAGAGCATGGTCTCGAACGGGATGCTCTTTTCCTGCAGCGCGTTCAGCACCCGCGTGGTGTTCTCGAAGATGACGTTGTCGTCGGCCATGCCGTGCATCAGCAGCAGACGGCCCGTCAGATTATCGAGGCGCCCCAGCACGTCCGACGCGGCGTAGCCCTCCACGTTCGCCTGCGGCGTCGACATATAGCGCTCGGTATAGGCGGTGTCGTAGAGGCTCCACTCCGTCGGCGGCGCCCCCGCCAGCGCCGCCGCCAGCCCCATCTTCGGCTCGGTCAGCGCCATCAGGCTCATGAACCCGCCGTAGGACCAGCCCATCATGGCGATGCGGCTGTCGTCGACATAGGGCAGCGAGCGCAGATAGTCGGCGCCGATGACCTGATCCTCGATCTCGGGCTGGCCCATCTTCAGATAGAGGGCCTGCTTGAAGGCGGCCGAACGGTCGCCCTCGCCCCGGTTGTCCAGACGGAAGACGATATAGCCCGCCTCGGTCAGCAACTGGTTCGTCGCGCCCTGCCAGGCGTTCTTGACGCCGCCGCCCGACGGGCCGCCATAGACCTGCATGACGACCGGATACTGCTTCGACGGATCAAAGCCCGGCGGCGTGGTCATCTGCCAGACCAGGGTCTCGCCGTGGCTCTGAAGCGTGCCGAACGTCGGCTTCTGCTGGCGCTCGGCGTAGGGCCAGAAGGGGTGGCCGGGCTGGAGCTTGTTCTCCTCGATCCAGCGCACCCGCTGCCCGTCGATCGAATATAGGGCCGACTGCGCCGGGGTGTTCACGTCGCTGTAGTTGCCGACATAGGCCGTGCCGGTGCCGTTGACCGTGGCGCTCCACCATCCGCCGCGCGGCGTGACCTCGCTGGGCGCCAGCGTGCGCTTATAGCTGGCGCGGAACAGCTGCTGCTCGATCGGGTATTCCTTGCCGTCGCGCATGGAGGCGGTGAAGAAGACCTCGCCGGTGTCCTGGTTGACCCCCGCCAGCGACTTGACCGGATAGTCGCCGCGCGTGATCGCGCGCAGGCGGCGGCCGTCCTTGGCGTAGAGATATAGGTGACGCCACCCGCTCTCTTCGCTGGACCAGATGAAGTTCCCGTCCTTCAGCGCCTTGAAGTCGTGGGTGACGTTGACCCAGGCCTTCGAGGTCTGGCTGGCGATCACGCGGCTGGCGCCCGTGGCCGGATCGACGCTCAGCAGGTCCAGCCGCTTCTGGTCGCGCGACAGGCGCTGGACGTAGGCGACCGAGCCGTCCGCCGCCCAGTTCACCCGGCCCAGATAGATGTCGGTATCGGCGCCCAGGTCGACCTTGACCCGTTGGCCGCTCTGCACGTCCTGGACATAGAGCTCGACCACGGCGTTGGGCCGTCCGGCGCGGGGATAGCGCTGCTGGGCGACCGAGGCCCCGCCGCCGGTGATGTCCAGACGCGGGATGACGTCGACCGTGCTCTCGTCCGTGCGCTGCAGGGCGATGTAGCGCTCGTCCGGGCTCCACCAATAGCCGGTGTCGCGGTCCAGCTCTTCCTGGGCGATGAACTCGGCCGTGGCCCAGGTGATCAGGTCCTTGCCGTCGGTGGTGATCGCCTGTTCGGCGCCCGTCTCAAGGTTGATCAGGAACAGATTCTGATCCCGCACGAAGCTGACGAAGGCGCCCTTGGGCGAGACCTTGGCGTCGATCTCGTCCGCCGTGGTTTCCGTCAGGCGGCGCACGCTGCCGTCGGCGCGGTTGGCCAGGAAGACGTCGCCTTCCAGCGGCGCCAGGATATAGCGGCCCTGCTCGTCCCACGAATATTCGACCACGCCGCGCTGGGAAATCCGCATCCGCTCGCGTCGCGCCTTCTCGGCCTCGGACAGTTCGCCCGCGTCGGGGACCAGGGCGCGGGCGTCGATCAGCTTGAACGGTTCGCCCCCCTTCACCGGCGCGGCCCACAGGTCCAGCACGTCCACGTCGTCCTCGCGCGAACGCAGGAAGGCGACCAGTTCGCCGTCCGGCGACAGGCTGACGCCGCGCGCCACCGGCCCGGCCAGCGACGGATTGGAGAAGACCCGCTCGACCGTCAGGATCGAGGAGGCGGGCGCCGCGGCGGCGGGCGGCGTCGTGGGCTGCGGCGTGGATTGGGCGAAGGCCGAGGTCGCAGCCATCAGGATCGTCGAAGCAAGGAGAAAAGTGCGCATGGCGGCGAAGCTAGAGCCGGAATCCTCCGTCGTCATCCCTTCTTTCGCCCTTCCCTGTTCATGGCGGAAGGATGCTCGACCCAATCGGCCAGCCTGCCCTGCCGCCTGTGCTAGCCTGCGCGCCGACCACGAGACACGACCGCCCGACGCAGGAGAATTTCAGACGATTCAGACGAATTGGACCCTCTTTTTCTTCCTTCTCCCCTTGTGGGAGAAGGTGGGCGCCGGAGGCGCTCGGATGAGGGGTGTCGGCGCGACGCCCGAAAGTCATTCAAGACAGGTCCGCGTCCGTCCGGATATCGAAGCGTTCACACCCCTCATCCGTCAGGCTCCGCCTGCCACCTTCTCCCACAAGGGGAGAAGGATCGCCGCACCACCTTTCGCAATCGTCCTCGACCGCCTAGTTAGGCCCCATGTCTGACGCCTCCCTCGCCGCGCCGCCCGTCAAGGCCAATCCATTCCATGAGTTGGAAGTCCTGTGGGTCCGCCATTGGAACGACCAGCTGTTCAGCTTCGGCGTGAAACGGCCCGAGGATTTCCGCTTCCGGTCGGGCGAGTTCGTGATGATCGGCCTGCCGGGCGAAGACGGCGGCAAGCCCATCCTGCGCGCCTATTCGATCGCCAGCCCCTTCTGGGCCGAGGAACTGGAGTTCTTCTCCATCAAGGTCGAGGACGGCCCCCTGACCTCGCGCCTGCAAAAGATCGTCGCGGGCGACAGCGTGCTGATGGGCAAGAAGCCGACCGGCACCCTGGTGCTGGACGCCCTGACCGGCGGCGAGCGTCTGTGGCTGATCGGCACCGGCACCGGCCTGGCGCCCTGGCTGTCGGTCGCGCGCGATCCCGAGACCTATTCGCGGTTCAAGCAGGTCATCGTCTGCCACACGGTGCGCAATGTCGCCGACCTGGCCTATCGCGACTTCTTCAGCCACGAGATCCACGACGACCCGCTGATCGGCGACGAGGCCAAGGCCCAGCTGACCTATTATCCGACCGTGACGCGCGAACGCTTCGAGACGCCGGGCCGCATCACCGACCGCATCAAGTCGGGCGACCTGTTCGCCGACCTGCAACTGCCCATCGGCTTCTCGCCCAACAGCGACCGCGTCATGCTGTGCGGCTCGATGGCGATGATCAAGGAGACCGGCGAGCTGCTGGAATCCTACGGCCTGAAAGAAGGCTCGAACGCCGAACCCGGCGACTATGTTCTGGAGCGCGCCTTTGTCGGCTGACCTGATGACCTCTCCCCGCACCGTCGCCATCGACGAGCGCAAGGCCCCTGAAGACTGCGTCACCATGGTCGACGTGCGTCAGGGCGTGGATGCGCTGGACCGCGCGCTGGTGACCCTGCTGGCCGAGCGTCAGCGCTATATGGACGCCGCCGCGCGCATCAAGCCGAACCGCGACGCCGTCTTCGATCAGGCCCGCATCGACGACGTGGTGGCCAAGGTGCTGGCGGCGGCCGCGCCTGCCGGCCTGTCGCCCGACATCGCCGAGCCGGTCTGGCGCCTGCTCATCGACCGCTGCATCGCCCACGAGTTCGGAACCTGGGACCAGACGCGGGTCTAGCCTCGCTTCAGCCCTTCAGGCTTCTGAGCGCCAGTTCATGGCGATAGGCCGCGACATCGGCCAGGGCCGCGTCCAGCGCCGTACGCACCCGCTCCAGGCCCGCCGGGGCGGCCGCCCGCTCGCCATGCTCCACCTCGGCGCAGATCTGGGCCAGAGCCTTGGCCCCGATGCCGGCCCCCGCGCCGCGAATGGTGTGCACGGCGTCGCGCCAGCCCTCGCTGGACGCATCCAGCAGGGCCGACCACATGCGGGCCTGTTCAGCGAACAGGCCCAGCACTTCTTCCGTCACCTCATCCATGCCGCCGGTCATGGCTTCGAGGACGGTGAAATCCACCGCCCCCGACAGGTCGCGCCTGGCCATTAACCCTCAGCCTCTTCGCCCTTGGCGAGGCGCGAGTTACGCGACGACCAGACCAGGTAGACGGCCAGGCCGAACAGGTTCCACAGCAGGAAATACAGCTGCGTCGAGCTCTTCAGGCTGAAGAAGAAGACGATGCAGCCGATGATGGCGACGCCGCCGACCAGCGGCCACAGCGGGGCCTTGAACTTGCGTTCGCGGTTCGGCTCACGCACGCGCAGCACGATCAGGCTGATCCCCACGGCCATGAAGGCCATCAGGGTGCCGGCGTTGGCCAGCGACGCCAGTTCGTCCAGACGCATGATGCCCGCCAGGAAGGCGACGACGACGGCGGTGAAGATCGTCACCACGGTCGGCACGCCGCGATTGGAGATCTTGGCAAGGCGATTGGGCAGCAGACCGTCCCGGGCCATGCCCAGGAAGATGCGGCTCTGGCCGAACAGGAAGGCCAGCAGCACGGTCGGCAGGGCGACGACGGCGGCGGCGGCGATCCACTGGGCGGCGACGCCCTGGCCCAGGCCGCGCATGATGTGCGCCAGCGGCTCGGGGCTGTCGGCGAAGCTGGCGACCGGAGCGGCGCCGATCGCAGCGGCGGCGACGGCGATGTACAGGATGGTGCAGACCACCATCGAACCGACGATGCCGATGGCCAGGTCGCGCTCGGGCTTCTTGGTCTCCTCGGCCGCCGTGGCGATGGCGTCAAAGCCGTAGAAGGCGAAGAAGATGATGGCCGCCGCCGCCATGACGCCCGTCTGAACAAAGGGCGCGCCGAAGCCGTAGGGCATGAAGGGCGTGAAGTTGGCCGCGTCGAAGCGCGGCAGGGCGATGGCCACGAAGGCCACCAGGGCGGCGATCTTGATGACCACCAGCACGGCGTTCAGCGTCGCGCTCTCCCGCGTGCCCAGCAGCAGCAGGCCGGTCACGATGCCGATGATGAAGACCGCCGGCAGGTTGATCAGCCCGCCCTCGACGTGCGGACCGACGGTCAGGGCGAACGGCAGGTCGATCCCCAGCCCGGCCAGGAAGGGCGCGGCATAGCCGGACCAGCCCACGGCCACCGCCGAGACGACCAGGGAGTATTCAAGGATCAGGCTCCAGCCCACGACCCAGGCGAAAATCTCGCCCAGCGCGGCATAGGAGTAGGTATAGGCGCTGCCCGACGCGGGCATGATCGTCGACAGCTCGGCATAGGCCAGGGCGGCGCAGGCGCACACCAGACCGGCCAGGGCGAAGCTGATCAGCACCGCCGGACCCGCCAGCCCCGCCCCGACCCCGATCAGGGTCAGGATGCCGGTGCCGACGATGGCGCCGACGCCCAGCGCCATGAGGTGCGGCCAGCTCAGGGTCTTTTTGAGCCCCGGCCCCGAACTCGGGGCCAGCATCGCGTCGATCGAGCGACGACGGTTCCAGAACGCCATAATCTTTACTCCCCCTCGCCGCGTCTTCCGGCGGCTGATTCAAGGCGCGACCTTAGCGCGCGTTGCAATCATGATAAAAGACGCATTTGACGCTTGCACAGCCCCATCGCTGCGAGTAATAGGAGCGCCCTTCGCCGAGGTTGTTCACAACGCAGCGAAGGGCCGGCGCCACACCAAGGGCGCAGACGACGGTACGGGTGATTAGCTCAGTTGGTAGAGCAGCTGACTCTTAATCAGCGGGTCCACAGTTCGAACCTGTGATCACCCACCATCGTTTTCAAAGACTTAGATCCACTGTCAGGCCTGACAGTGGGTTCCCTTTGGGATTTTGATCTCTCGCGACCCGTAAAAAGCCCGCCGTCGCTGCCGTCGGCGCTTTTCGCCTGCCGACAAAAGCGCCGACATGCCGTTTGTCAGCCCGGACTGTCAGTGTCAGTCTGGTCGTTCGCTTTAGATATTCGCTTTCAGCACTGTCAGATCTCCGTCGCCAATCCAATGGCGCGGCGGTTCCCGTACAGAACCAGTTAGGGATCGAGCTACAGGCTTGACAGGCGCGCCCGTTTAGAGTTGGCTTCGTTCAGGCGCGCTGGGAATTCCGCGCTTACGACCGATCAGGTCACCTTTTCCGACATTCTAATCTTATGGACCCGCCTCGCTGCAAAGATCGGGGTCAGGACCCTTAGTGATGCCCTGCCGCAATGGCCGAAGGTCAAGGCAAGCCCGCGCACCAACGAAGCGTGCCCTCAGGCAGCTGCGCCGAACAGCGCCCGTCCAACCCCATTTGGGCTTGCTTGTCCAACCTCCTGCAACGCCCGACGAGCCGCTCATGGAGTGCGAGTACGACTTCAGAACGACTTCCAGCCTTTCAACAGCCTACGTTCTCTCGATCCTGCCCGAACATATTTCGCGGCTCGCATGCGACCGCGCTGAGGTCGGGCTCACGACCCCAACCCTATACGACGAGGTTAGACATGACGCGTCCTCGGGCTAAACCCCTTACCGAGGCCACGATCAAACGACTTCAGGCTCTCGCCGACGAAGGGCCGCGGGCCGAGTATAGCGACTGCGGACATCCAGGCTTGCGCCTACGTATCGGCCCAGGGAGCGCGAGTTGGTCGCTCTTCTTGCAGACCAATGGACAACGCTCCCGACACGCCCTCGGCGAATGGCCGGAAGTCGATGTTAATGAAGCCAGGCGGCGCGCCAAGCGGCTTCAGCAGGAAGCGAAACATAGCCGAACAACGCCAGCAACCTTGGCCGACTTGCTGGCAGATTACGCTGCATTAAAAGGCCCATCGTTACGGCGGAACCGCTCCACCATAAACTCCCTGAAAGACGCCATCGCTTCTATCCGCCATCGGCACCCGGCGACGCTTTCGCGGCGTGACATCGCGATGATCGTGGCGCGAAAAGCTAAGACAGCCCCGTCCCATGCCAATCGGCAACTGGCCTATCTCAAGGCTTTATTCAACTGGGCGATCGCGCAGGGGCTCATGGAGACTAATCCGGCATTAGGCGTCGGCAAGCCCGCTCGGGAATCGCCGAGAGAGCGAACCCCGACGATGGAAGAGATCGCAGCGATCTGGATCGGCGCTACGCTGCGTCCTCACCCCTACGGGCGCATTGTGCAGATGCTCATTCTCACAGCGTGCCGCCGCCAGGAGGTCGCAGAAATGCGATGGAACGAGCTCCGCCTGCCGCCTCAGTCGAAGGTCGGCGAATGGATAATCCCGGCCTCGCGGACTAAAAATGGAAGAGCAATCCGTATTCCTCTATCTGCGCCCGCACGCGAAATCATCGAAGACGCCGAAGTATATCGGATCAATGATCTCGTCTTCGCTACCTTGTCAGGCGCCTCCTTTCAAAGTTGGTCCAAAGCCAAGATAGCGCTCGATCGATTGATCGCCGCCAACAGTTCAGAACTCATCGACTGGACTCACCACGACTTTCGGCGAAGCTTCGCGACGTATGCCTGCGATGAACTCAATGCGTTGCCGGAAGTCGTGGACCGCTGCCTCAATCATGTAGGCGCGGCTACCGCGTCGACAGTGGCTCGCGTCTATGCGCGCGGCGCCTTGTTCGACCAGCGCCGGAAAGTTTTGGACGCCTGGAGCGAGGCCATCTTGGACGCCGTAGATCGGGTTTAACTCTCCTCTTGAGCCTCTAAGACAGGCGCTAGACGCGCCATCTTCAATCGCAACCTCTGGCAAATCGCCAAGCCACGCGCCAAGAAGCGTCAGCCCCTGCACCCCGCCTTGACCCAGCGGCTATATCCATTGCGACGTTGATGTAGGATTCTGATGACCGACAAACCTCTCGCCGTCTCGCGCGCTCCTCTGAATAATGTGCGCGTGCTGGATTTGTCGCGGGTCTTGGCCGGTCCCTGGGCGACGCAGACGCTGGCCGATCTGGGGGCCGAGGTCATCAAGATCGAACGGCCCGGCGCCGGCGACGACACCCGCCATTGGGGCCCGCCCTTCACCACCACGGCCGACGGCGCGCCCGGCGACGCCGCCTATTTCCTGTGCGCCAACCGGGGCAAGAAGTCGGTCGAGCTGGACATCGCCAGCCCCGACGGCGCCGAGGCCGTGCGCCGTCTGGCCGCCACCTGCGACGTGGTGGTCGAGAACTTCAAGACCGGCGGGCTGAAGAAGTACGGCCTCGACTACGCCTCGCTGGCGGCGATCAATCCGAGGCTGGTCTACTGCTCGATCACCGGCTTCGGCCAGGACGGGCCGGACGCGCACCGGGCCGGCTACGACTACATGATCCAGGCCATGGGCGGGCTGATGTCGATCACCGGCCAGCCCGACGGCGCGCCGGGCGCCGAGCCGATGAAGGTCGGGGTGGCGGTCGTCGATCTGTTCACCGGCCTTTACGCCTCCAACGCCATCCTTGCCGCCCTGTGGCATGCGCGCGCGACCGGCGAGGGCCAGCACGTCGACATCGCCCTGTTCGACGTTCAGGCCGCCATGCTGGCCAATCAGGCGACCAACTACTTCGTGTCCGGCGCCGCGCCGACGCGGATGGGCAACGCCCACCCCAACCTGGCCCCCTATCAGCCCTTCGCCTGTTCCGACGGGATGGTGATCATCGCCGTGGGCAACGACGGCCAGTTCCGCGCTCTGTGCGGCGCCCTGGGGCTGGAGATCGAGGCCCGCTTCGCCACCAACGCCCTGCGGGTCGCCGAGCGCGAGGCGCTGGGTCCGCTGATCGCGGCGAAGACGGCGGGCTTCACCATGCAGGGGCTGATGCAGGCGCTGGAGGCGGCGGGCGTGCCCTGCGGCCCGGTCAACACCATCGATCAGGTGTTCGCCGAGCCTCAGGCGATCCATCGCGGCCTGACGGTCGAGCAGACGCGGCCCGATCTGGCCGATCCGGTCCGCACCATCGCCTCGCCCATCCGCCTGTCGAAGACGCCGGTGCGATACGACGCCCCGCCGCCGAGGCTGGGGCAGGATACGGACGATGTGCTGGGGGCGTTGAAGGCCGAGGAATGAGCGGAAACCGAAGGGTCAGCTGACCTGCCGCTTCTCCAGCTTCCGCGCCAGGGTGCGGCGGTGCATTCCCAGACGCCGGGCGGCCTCGGAGATGTTGAAGTCGGTCTCGGCCAGAACCTCGTGAATACGCTCCCACTCCAGCGTTTTGATCGAGGTCGGGCGGGCGGTCAGAGGGGCGTCAGGGTCGCCCGTTGCGCGACCGAAGGCGGCCTCGATGTCGTCCGTGCCGGCAGGCTTGGCGAGGTAGTGGCGGGCGCCCAGCTTGATGGCCTCGACCGCCGTGGCGATGCTGGCGAAGCCAGTCAGAACCACGATCACCAGGTCGGGATCGAAGGCGTGCAAGGTCTGCACGCAGGTCAGGCCCGAGGCCGTTCCCAGCTTCAGGTCCACAACCGCATAATCGGGATGATGCGTCTTCAGCAGCTCGACCATCTGGTCGTGACTGTGGGCGGCCAGCACCTGATAGCCGCGCCGCTCAAACGAGCGCCGCAGGGTGCGGGAGAAGGACTCGTCGTCCTCGACGATCAGAAGCTGGCGGGGTTCGTCCGTCATTTCATGCCCTCTTTCCAGACTGCTTACTTCGGGGCCAGGGCGTCGATGGGCAAGGCCAGTCGCACCACGGCCCCGCCGCCGGTCGCGCCCGGACGGTTGGCGGCGACGACCGTGCCGCCCAGTTTGCGCACCACATTGACCAGCAGGAACAGGCCCAGCCCCGCCCCTGCCCGCGCCTTGGTCGACTGATAGGGCTGGCCCAGCTTTTCCAGAATGCCGGGCGCGAAGCCTGGACCGTCGTCCTCGAAGGCGATGAACAGGCCGTCGGCGTCGGCGACGGCCCGCACCTCCAGGTTTCGCGCGCCCGCCTCCTGCGCATTGTCCAGCAAGGCGCTGAACACCTGTTTCAGAGCCGGGTCGGCGATGATGGACGGATCGCGCGGCGTTGGACCGCTGAGGACGACCTGCATGGCGTCGCCGGGTCGGCTGGCGGACCACTCGTCGATGATCTCGCCAAGGAAGCCGCTGAGGGCGGTGACGGTCGGCGCCTCGCCGCGGGCCTCGCCCGCCGACATCAGGATGTTGGTGACGATGGATTTGCAGCGCTCGACCTCGGCCTGCATCTGTTCAATGTCGTGGCGCAGGTCATCGTCGCCTGTCAGGGCGGGCATGCGCCGCCAGTCGCTGAGGATCACGGACAGGGAGGCCAGCGGCGTGCCGAGTTCATGCGCTGCGCCCGAGGCCAGCAGCCCCATGCGGACGATGTGATCCTGTTCCGCCGCCTGCTGCCGCGCCTCGGCCAGATAAGCGTCGCGGGCGCGCACGTTCTGGCTGGTGCGGGTGACGAAGGCCACCAGCAGCACGGCGATCAGGATGAAGTTGATCAGGGCGCCTTGCTGGATCAGGCCCAACCGCGCGTCAGCTCCGGCAGGCAGGTCCAGCGGCTGACGCCACACCGCCAGAAAGGCCAGGCAGGCGCCCGTCGCCAGCACGAAGCCCCAGGCGTAGACCGGTCGTAGCAGCACGGCCGCCAGCACCACCTGCATCAGGTAAAGGGCCGCGAAGGGATTGGTCGCCCCGCCGCTGAAGTAGAGCAGCCAGCTGAGCGCCGCCACATCAACGCACAGGGCCAGCAGGATCTCCGGGTCGGTGACGATCTTGCGCCGCAGGGTCACCGGCGCGCTTACCAGATTCATCACCGCCAGGGCCGTCGGCGCCAGCAGCAACGGCCCCAGCGGGACGCTGATCTTCAGACCCCAGTGGACGATGACGATGGTCGCCACCTGACCGATCACCGCCAGCCATCTCAGTTGGATCAGCAGCAGCATGTTGCGCCGTCCGGCCGCGCCCGGCGACACCGGCGCCTCGGCGTTGGCGTCCATGCCCAGAACGGTGCGGAAGAAGCGGTTCAAAGCCCCGGCTTGCATCAACGTCCCCCTGCCCTGCGGCGCCGCTCGTCGCGCAGCCACAGAACGGCGCCGCCCGCCGACATCAAGGCCAGACCGAACCAGGTCAGGGCGTAGACCAGATGGCTGTTGGCGAACCGCACCACCGTCAGCCCGCCGCGCGGCCAGCCGCCGGGATTGGGCGTCGCGTCCGCGTCGATGAAATAGGGGGCAACGGCCCCTTTTAGCCCCTTGGCCTGCGCGATCGCCGCCACGTCGCGCGAGAACCAGCGGTCGCCGGCTGGATCATTGTCGCGCAGGAAGCCGCCCTTGGGCTCGCTGATGCGCAGCAGGCCAGTGACGGAGACCGGCCCCTCGACCTGCCCTTCCGCACGACTTTCGGGCGCCGCGCGCTGTGACGGGACGAAGCCTCTGGTGATCAGGACGGTGAAGCCGCGGGCGTCTTCCAGCGGCGTCACGACCCAGAAGCCCGGCCCCAGGTCCGTCACCGCCTTCACCCGCGCCTCGCGGTCATGCAGGAACCGGCCGCTGGCCGTAACGCGACGGTATTGGTCCGCCTCGCGCGTCACCGCGTCGAAGCCTGCAGGCCCCGGCGCTGGAACGGGATCGGCATGAATGCGGCTGTCGACCTGACGGATCAGCTCCTGCTTCCACGCCAGGCGCTGGACCTGCCAGACGCCCAACGCGCAAAAGCCCGCGATCAGCACGGCGAAGACCGCCAGTCCCGCAATCATCCGGCGGCGTGACGCCGGACGGGCGGCAGGCTCAGGGGCCGACGATGACGTCAAGCGGCGTCTCCGCGTGCAAGCAGGCTCAGCCCATCCCCTGCATGTCGTGGACGGGCATCATGTTGGTGTTCAGGTGATACATGACCCAGACCGAACCGGCGACGGCGATGACCACGATCACCAGGGTGAAGATCAGCGCCAGCATGTTCCACCCGCCCTCGGACCTGTGGTTCATGTGCAGGAAGAAGATCATGTGCACCACGATCTGCACCACGGCGAAGCCGGTGATGATTAGACCCGTCAGCTGCGGCGCCAGCACCCCGGCCATGACCAGCCAGAAGGGAATGGCCGTCAGAACGACCGACAGGCCGAAGCCGATCAGATAGCTTCTGTAGGTGCCATGATCATGGTCGTCGCCGTGGTGATCTTCGTGAGTCACGGCGTGCTCGTTGTGGGCTTCGGCGCTCATCGCAGCATCCCGAACAGATAGACGAAGGTGAAGACGCCGATCCAGATGACGTCCAGGAAGTGCCAGAACAGGCTCAGGCACATGAGGCGGCGGCGGTTGGCCGGGATCAGGCCCTTTTGCGCCACCTGCACCATCAGGGTGACCAACCAGATGCAGCCGAAGGTGACGTGCAGGCCGTGGGTGCCCACCAGGATATAGAAGGCCGACAGGAATCCGCTGCGCTGGGGCGTGGCGCCCAGGTGGATCATGTGGGCGAACTCATAGAGCTCGATGCCCAGGAAGCAGAGGCCGAACAGGCCGGTGATCGCCAGCCAGGCTTGCGTCTGCGCCACCTTGTTGCGGTACATCGCCAGCATGGCGAAGCCGTAGGTGATCGACGAGAACAGCAGCATCGACGTGTTCACCGCCACCAGCGGCAGGTCGAACAGATCCTTGGGCGCCGGGCCCGCCGCATAGTTGCCGCCCAGCACGGCGTAGACGGCGAACAGGATCGCGAAGATGAGGCAGTCGCTCATCAGATACATCCAGAAGCCCAGCATGGTGCTGTGGCCCTCGGGATGATGCGGCTCCTCGACCGGGTGGAAGATCGGCCGCCCGGCCTCGTCGATGTAGTCGGAGTGGATGGAAGGTGCGTGGCTCATCGAATCACCCCTGCGTCGCTGCGGCGGCCGCCAGGGCCTGCGTGCGCGCGTCCTCGGTCGCCTGAACCGTCTCGGCCGGGATGTAGTAGTCGCGCCTGTAGTTGAAGGTGTGGAAGATGGCGTAGCCGATCACGGCCGCGAAGCCCGCCGCCGCCAGCCACCAGATGTACCAAATCAGGGCGAAGCCGACGATCAGCGACAGCGCCGACAGGATGAATCCCGCGCCCGTATTGGCGGGCATGTGGATTGCCCTAAAGCCGCCGACCGGACGCTCATACCCGCGCGCCTTCATATCCCACCAGGCGTCGCCGTCGTGGATGATCGGCGTCTTGGCGAAGTTGTAGTCGGGCGGCGGCGAGGAAGTGGCCCACTCCAGCGTTCGGCCGTGCCAGGGATCGCCCGTCTCGTCGCGCAGCTTGTCGCGGTTGATGATGCTGACCGCGAACTGGATCAGCATGGCCAGGATGCCGACGGCGATGATCGCCACGCCCACGCCCGCAATGATGAACCAGATCTGATAGGCCGGGTCGTCGAAGACCCGCATCCGCCGCGTCACGCCCATGAAGCCCAGGACGTACAGCGGCATGAAGGCCATCCAGAAGCCGACCACCCAGCACCAGAAGCTGACCAGCCCCCACTTCTTCTCCAGCTTGAAGCCGAAGGCCTTGGGCCACCAGTAGTTGATGGCGGCGAACAGGCCGAACAGCACCCCACCGATGATGACGTTGTGGAAGTGGGCGATCAGGAACAGGGAGTTGTGCAGTACGAAGTCCGCCGGCGGCACCGCCAGCATGACGCCCGTCATCCCGCCGATCACGAAGGTCAGCATGAAGGCGACCGTCCACATCATCGGCAGCTCGAACCGGATGCGGCCGCGATACATGGTGAACAGCCAGTTGAACAGCTTGGCCCCTGTCGGGATCGAGATGATCATCGTCGTGATCCCGAAGAAGGAGTTCACGGACGCGCCCGAGCCCATGGTGAAGAAGTGGTGCAGCCACACCAGGTAGGACAGGATGGTGATGACCACCGTCGCATAGACCATCGAGGTGTAGCCGAAGAGCTTCTTGCCCGAGAAGGTCGAGGTGACTTCGGAAAACACGCCGAACAGCGGCAGGATCAGGATGTAGACCTCGGGGTGGCCCCAGATCCAGATCAGGTTCACGTACATCATCGGGTTGCCGCCGAAGTCGTTCGTGAAGAAGTTGGTGCCGATGTAACGGTCCGCCGACAGCAGGACCAGCGTCGCCGTCAGGATCGGGAAGGACGCCACGATCAGGACGTTGGCGCACAGCGACGTCCAGGTGAAGACGGGCATCTTCATCAGGCCCATGCCCGGCGCGCGCATCTTCACGATGGTGGCGATCAGGTTGATGCCGGACAGGGTGGTCCCTACGCCCGCCACCTGCAGCGCCCAGATGTAATAGTCGACCCCGACGCCGGGGCTGTAGCCGATGCCCGACAGCGGCGGATAGGCCAGCCAGCCGGTGCGCGCGAACTCGCCGATGAACAGCGAGGCCATGACCAGCACGGCCCCCATCGTCGTCATCCAGAAGCTGAAGTTGTTCAGGAAGGGGAAGGAGACGTCCCGCGCCCCGATCTGCAACGGCACCAGATAGTTCATCAGGCCGGTGATCATCGGCATGGCCACGAAGAAGATCATGATCACGCCGTGGGCGGTGAAGATCTGGTCATAGTGGTGGGCGTTCAGATAGCCCTCGGACCCGCCGAAGGCCATGGCCTGCTGGATTCGCATCATGATGGCGTCAGCGAAGCCGCGCAGGAACATGACCAGACCCAGGATCATGTACATGATCCCGATCTTCTTGTGGTCCACGGTGGTGAACCACTCCTTCCAGAGATAGCCCCACAGCCTGTAGCGGGTGATCAGGGCCAGCATCCCCAGACCGCCGATGACGACGACGGCGAAGGTGGCGACCAGGATGGGCTCGTGAAACGGAAGCGAGTCCCAGTTCAACCGGCCCAGAAGCGGCGATGTTGTTTGTTCGACAGTCATGATCGTTCAGGCGCTCAGGATTGCGACGCGGCGGGCGCGGACGCCGTGGAAGGCGCGGAGAAGAGGGAGGCGAAACGCTCGTTCGGTTCGGACCGGCCGGGGCGTTCAAGCCCCTGCCCCATGACCCGGTTCAGCGGCGTGTCGCGGGCGACGTCCTCGCCGAAGGCCTGACGGCGGCGGGCGGCCTCGACGGCGGCGGCCTCGGCCTCCAGCGGGGTGCACAGCGTCATCACATAGGACTCGCCGGCGCCGAACACGGCGTCCCCGCGACGGGCGTATTTGTCATAGACCAGCGGCAGGGTGTTCTTGACCGCCGCCAGGCCCAGACCGCCCTTGCGGTCGATGTCCATCATCTCGCCCATGCACATCTTGCCCGGCTCGACGCACATGTTGACCACGGCGTCGAACAGGCGGTCGTCTACCGAGGCGTAGTGGATGACGGGGACCTTCTCGCTGGGCTTCTCCAGCTCCAGATAGGTCTCGCGGTCCAGACCCTGACCGGCGGCGCGAACGCCCGCGACCCACTGATCGAAGGCCGCTTCATCCAGCCCGTGGAAGGCGAAGCGCATGTTGGAGAAGCCGTCGCCCGAATAGTTGGCCGAGAAGCCGACGTATTCGCCCGGGCGGTTGATCACGGCGTGCAGCTTCGTCTCCATGCCCGGCATGGCGTATATCTGACCGGCCAGGGCCGGGATGTAGAAGGAGTTCATCACCCCGGTCGAGGTGATGTGGAAACGGATCGGCCGGTCGACCGGGGCCGCCAGCTCGTTCACTGTGGCGATGCCGTATTCGGGGTAGATGAACAGCCATTTCCAGTCCATCGCTACCACCTCGACCTGGAGCGGGCGATGCTCCTCGGCCACGGCCTGCCCTTTGGCGATGCGGTCCAGCGGCCGATACGGGTCCAACAGGTGCGTCCCGGCCCAGGTGATGGCGCCCAGGCAGATGATGATCAGCAGCGGCGCCGCCCAGATCACCAGCTCCAGATGGGTCGAGTGGTCCCAGTCCGGCTCGTAGCGGGCTTCCTTGTTCGATTCCCGATACTTCCAGGCGAAGAAGACGGTCAGGATCATCACCGGAATGATGATGATCAGCATCAACACCACGGACATGACCAGCAGATCGCGCTGCTGTGCGGCGATGTCGCCGGCGGGCGCCAGCACCACGGCCTGACAGGCAGGCAGCATGGCCAGAAGGGGCAACAGCAACAGGGGGCGCAGTCGGCGCACGGCGGCTCCAGTCGAGGTTTGAGACAAGGGCTCGGTCATCGTCCTGCCCCCGTAAACCCCACCTCCGGAGTGCGACATTGGACAATCTGCCCTATCCCCTCTGCGATCCGAGGGGAGCAAAGGGACGCTTTAGCCATTCTATGATCGCGGGCGTGTACGCGCCCCGGTGCAGGGAGCCTCATGGTCATGAACGCAGCCAGCGGCGCGCCTTCTTCAGAGCCCCTTGAACGGGACGCCAGCCGGATCAACGCGCGAGACGGCAAAATCGACGCGGGCGAAATCGCCATCGGCGTCATCATCGGCCGGACGTCCGAGTTTTTCGACTTCTTCGTCTACGCCATCGCCTCGGTCGTGGTGTTTCCGCAGCTGGTGTTTCCCTATGCGGGGCCGCTGGGCGGGACGTTGCTGTCCTTCGCCGTCTTCGCCGTGGCCTTCATCGCCCGGCCCTTCGGCACGGCCCTGTTCATCGCCATCGACCGGCGCTTCGGGCGTGGCACAAAGCTGACCATCGCCCTATTCCTGCTGGGCCTGTCCACCGTCTGCCTGGGCTTCCTGCCGAGCCATGCGCAGGTCGGCCACTGGGCGGCCGCCATGCTGATCGCCCTGCGGATCGGTCAGGGCGTCGCCCTGGGGGGCGCCTGGGACGGCATGGCCTCCCTGCTGTCGGTCAGCGCCCCCGAAAAGCGCCGCGGCTGGTACGCCATGGTCCCGCAGCTGGGCGCCCCGATCGGCCTGATCGTGGCCAGCGCCCTGTTCGCCTATTTCCTGAGCAAGCTGTCGGCCGCCGACTTCATGGACTGGGGCTGGCGCTACCCGTTCTTCGTCGCCTTCGCCATCAACGTGGTGGCCCTGTTCGCGCGCCTGCGCATCGTGGTCACCCCAACCTTCCAGGCCGCCTTCGAGACGCTGGAGCTGCACCCCGCGCCCGTCGGCAAGGCGGTGCGCGAAGAAGGCGGCAAGATCGTCATCGGCGCCTTCGCCCCCCTGGCCAGCTTCGCCATGTTCCACATGGTGACGGTGTTCCCGCTGTCGTGGGTCTTTCTCTACACCGACGAGGCGCCCAGCCGCTTCCTGATGATCGAGCTGATCGGCGCCGTCTTCGGCCTGTTCGCCATCCTGGCCTCGGGCTGGCTGGCCGATCGCTACGGCCGCCGCGCCCTGCTGGCCGTCACGGCTGCGGGCATCGCCGCCTTCTCGGGTTTCGCGCCCCAGCTTCTGGACGGCGGCCCGGCGGGCGAACTGACCTATATGATCCTGGGCTTCATCCTGCTGGGTCTGTCGTTCGGCCAGGCCTCGGGCGCGGTGGCCTCCAGCTTCAGCCTGAAGAACCGCTACACCGCCTCGGCCCTGACCTCGGACCTGGCGTGGCTGTTCGGCGCAGGCTTCGCCCCGCTGGCGGCCCTGGCCCTGTCGGGCAAGTTCGGCCTGGTGGCGGGCGGCGCCTATCTGCTGTCGGGCGCGATCTGCACCCTTCTGGCCCTGTGGCTGAATCGCGAACTGGCCAAGGAGCGCGCGAGCGCCAAGGCGTGACCGCCGGATCGGACGCCGCCTCATGATCAAGGGCGGCGCGCTCGGAGGAGCGCGCCGCCCGTGTGACATCTGCGGGTCTCTTCGCCTCGATAAGGTTATCGGCCGTTTACGATAGGACTTAAGCGCCCGCTAAGTCTGTCTGGTCGCCTGACGTTAACAGCGGTCGAGTATCGTCACCTGGAAATCAAGGGTGATGAGGACGTCATGACCAAGCTGATGCAGGCAAAACGCCGTGCGCTTCTGGCGATAGCCGCCGGCCTTACAATGGCGGCGGCGCCCCAGATCGCGGCCGCGGGTCCGACAGCGGGACATTCCTACAAGCTGCGCGCCACCGTGCCGGTCGCTTGCTGGGTGCGCCCCGATCGGACCGTCATGGCCGAAACCGGCCGCATGGGCTCGGTGGTCGAGGCCTGCAACAGCCCCGGCGGCTTCACTGTTTCGGCCCAGTACCGCCCCCTGGCGGAGACCGAAAAGGCCCGCATCGTCTACGGCGACCGCTCGCTGGATCTGACCAGGACCGGCCTTCTGGAGCTGCGCCGCTCCAGCATGGCGACCATTCGGACCGTCGACTACCGCTTCGACGACGTTCAACTGGACGAGCCGTTGATCCTCGCCCTGACGATCCAGCCGATCTGACAGGCTCATAGTCCTCAAACGATGACGCCCCGCAGATCGCTCTGCGGGGCGTTTTCACTTGCGGTTCAGGCGCGAACGGCCTCGCCCCCGCTGATCAGATCGCCGCGACGGTGAAGGTCAGGGTGTCGCTGTAGTCCCCCGCCCGCTTGCCGGAGGTATCGCCGATGCGGACGGTCAGGGGATAGTCGTCGTTACGCCCCTGAGCCGAGGCCACGTCGAAGCTGTACGGCGCCGTCAGGTTGACCTGCCGGGAGCCCATCTGCAGCCCATAGTCGATGGACCAGGCGGTGCCCGCCTGACGCAACTTGCCCAGGTTCTGAGACGTGACGGACACGCGATATCCGCCCGTGCTGTGGACGTAGACCGAGGTGTTGAGCGCCCGCGTCCCCTCATTCAGTTCGCCCAGATTGATCGTCGGCACGCCGTTCTGTCGGATGAACTCGCCCTTGAGGCCGATCATGGCGGCCGCCGCCATTTCCAGAACGATGGTCACGGGCCGTTCGGCATGGACCTCGCCGTCGGCCGCTTGCAGGGCGATATAGGCGACCTGGCTGTAGCGCCCGTAAGGCAGATTGGCGGGCGGGCGGACGGCCACGCCGATCCGGGCCAGTTCGCGCCCTTCCTTGGGCACATGAATCTGGGCCCCCGTGACGATGCCGCTCACCCCCGAACGGGGCGTGATATCGGCGGTGCTCTGCTCATCGCGCATGGCGTAGGGCACGCGCACCCTGCTGCCAGGACTTCCCAGGCCGAACGGCTCACCGCGCAGAGACACGCTGAAGCGCCCGTTGCACGGCGTCTGACCCGTGTTGACCAGCGCCATGTCGAAGGTGCGGTACGCGGCGTCGTCCTCGAGCGGGTTATAGCGAATGACCCACTGGTCGACTGCGGGGTCCAGGCTCAGGTTGCACTTGGCCTGGGCGGAAGCCTGGCCGGCCAGCCCCAGGACGCCCAGGGCGCCCACGGCGGCGACAGCCAGTTTACGAGCATCTCCGGCGATCATGTTCTTCTTCCTTCCCGTTATTCTTCCGGCACGTCGATCGGCAGGGTTACGGTCTGCATGTCGAGCAAGCCCTCGTTGTCGGCCGGCACGGTGAACTCGAAACCCGCCGCCGGGCTGGTGAAGAGTTCAACGCGATAGGTCTTGCCCGGCTTCAGCTTCTGGACGGCGAAACGGCCGACCGAGTTGGTGAAGAACAGTTCGGGCTCGGCGTTCGGCTCGTCCGCGGGACGCACGCGGCCCGAGAGCAGGGCCGCCGGCCGGCCCCCGTTGCCCACGATCCGTCCCAGGGCGGAGACGAAGGCGTCGCTGCCGACCTGGATGGAATAGCCGCTCTTGTAGGCGGGCCGAACGCGCAGCACGCCGTCGCCGACATCATAGCCCAACGGAACGTCCAGCACGTCGTAGCGCACAGACTGGTTCACATAGGAGGTCAGGGTGTTGGACAACGCCGGCCCCAGGGCGCCGCTGCGCGCCGTATAGGCCCCGCCCTGGAAGGACTCGCCGACGATGACCGGGTGATCCCCGAGCGTGTCGTGCGGGTGGACGATGGCGAAGCTGTCGTAGATGTTCCGCCCGATCGCCGCCCGACCGCCGGTCGTGGCGATCGAACTGCCGATGCGCAGGGTGGTGACCTGCTCGTCCGAGATGCTGCTGAAGCTCTCGCCGAACGCCGTGTGCGACAGGCTGGCGTCGAAACGGTTGCCCACATAGTCCAGCTGGCCCGAGACCGTGCCGGGACCGTCGTCATAGGTGGACTGGACCGAGTAGCCCCACGATCCCACGCGGTTCTCGCTCGACTGCTGGAAGCGCATGCTGCCGGAATTGCGAGCCGAATTATAACGCGCCTCGCCGCGCCGATCGTATCGCGGCGACCAGATCAGTGCGATGGTGAAGCCGAAGCCGTCGCGGGTCGTCCCGAAGCGGTTGCCGTAGTCCGTATACTCCGTCCCGAACTGCAGCCCCCAGGCGGGCGTCACCCGATAGGTGGTCGTGGCCGACAGCGTGTAGGAATCGTCCATGAAAGTGCTGCGGCTCATGCGGTAGGAGGCCGTCGCGTTCGCCAGCCAGTCCGCGGAGAAGCGGTGCGAATAGGCCCCCGTGAAGATCCACGAAATCGGGTTCTGACCCGAGGCGTTGCCCAGGCTCGAATAGTCCTCGGACGTATAGTCCGCCACGAAGGTCCAGCTGTCGTAGGTGTCGCCCCGGTCGACGGCCAGGTCATAGCTCAGGGCATAAGCGTAGCCCTGGCCGTAGTCGCTGTTGCTGACCGACAGGTCGAGACGCGCCCGCGCGCCGTTCTTCAGGATCACCTGCGTCTGGCCGGTCAGGTTCTGCACCTCTTCCGAAGCCTGCAGCCCTATGCCCAGCGCCGGGCGGTTCTCGAACGCCTTGCGCCAGTAGCCGGTGAAGGCCAGCTCCCCGTCGCTGTAGTCCGGCGTGCCGAACAGTCCGGAGTTGGTCACCCCCAGATAGGCGCCGTATTCATAGTCGCCCGGCTCCAGGTCGATGGCGTCCAGATAGGCGCTGTAGGAGACGGTCTCCATCCGCCCTGATTCATTCTGAATCTCCAGCTGGACGTCGTTCGAGCCGGTTTCGAGCGGCAGGTTGGAGAGGTCGTACTGGCCCGGATCGAGGCGAAACTCGCGGACGAAGACGCCGTTGCGCAGGACACGGACCGTGGAGGCTTCCTGCAGGACCAACTGCCGCCCGCCCGCCAGGACGTTGTTGCGGAAACTCTCGAAGCGCTGACGCTGGCGCGCCACGCCGACGCCGCCCATCTGGACGTAGCCCTGCCGCCCCCGCGTCTCGGGATCCAGGTCGCCGAGGTACCAGCGACGGAAGGCTTCGGGCTGATCGTAGACGAAGCGCGCGTAGCGCCGGTCGACCTCGTAATCGCCGGTGAGCAGGTCCTCTCGCCCCTGGACGTCGGTTTCGAAGACCAGGTTCCGGAAGCGCATCGCGCCATTCAGATAAAGACTGGGCGTTCCGACCTCGCCGGTAGAATTGCGCCGCTGAACCAACATGTTGGTGTTCAGATAGGCCGAGAAGTCCTCGGGCGCGACGCCGGGATCGTCGGGTCGGCCGCCCTGGAACAGCGACTCCACCGAGCGCTTCGTCGGATCGATGCGCAACACCAGCACCGCCAACTGATCGGGGTCGTATTCCAGGCGAATGCCTGTCGTGTTGATTTCCTCGGGCGCGAAAGACTCCACGCCTTCCAGCCGCGCCGCCAGTTCCGCCTGGGCCTCGGGCGTCAGCAAGGGGTTGATCAGACGCTGGAACCCCGCGCTCTCGACGATGAAGCGGTCGTCGCGCGTCAGCAGGACCGGCATCTCGCCCAGCACCCGGCTGTTGAAGTTCAGCGGCACCGTCATGGCGATGTCCCGGTCGTAGGGGTTGATGTTGGGCCGCGGCTGCGCGGCGCCGGTCGTCTGGCTTGCAGCGACGGCCTGCCCTTCCTCGACCTGCCCGTCCTCGGCTGGCCCGTCCTGGGCCGCAGCCGTCGACGCCGCCAGCATGGCTGCGATCAGCGCCAGGCGCGACGCCGTCCCCCTGATCCTCGCCCCCCTCATGGTCAGCGTCCGAACCGAAGGGTCACAGGCTTCGCCGGGTCCAGTTCAACGCCCGTCGGCAGCTTGAACGTGCGCCGACCGCCGCCGGGCGCCAGATATCCGACGCCGACGGTCTGGGAGACTTCATCGCTGTTGTATTCGCGACGGAACGGCTGACCGGCCTTGTCCATCCCTTCGACGATCCAGGTGGCGCCGCTCATCAGGGCGTAGCGTTTGCCGCTGTTGGCGACGACGATCTCGACGCCCGGCTCCGCCGGAGGCGCCGCGACGGGCTGGCCGCCCGTGAGCGAAGGATCGATCTCAGGTGCGGGAGGCGTGACCATCGCGGGCCTGACCGAAACAATCTCGACCTTGGGCTGGGCGCCCGGGGGCGCCACCACGATGAGGGCCTTCATGGTGTAGAGCACCTGGACGGCCACCGCGCCGCCCCCCTCGGCCACGTCCGGGTCGGTGGCGACGGGCAGTTGCTTCACCCACAGATAATAGGCGCGCGATACGTCGATCGCCGGATCGCCGATCCACTGGACGCGAACGACCTGCCGACCGCTGACGGGCACCACGCCCTGAGGCGGAAAGACGAGAAAGTCCTCATCCGCCGGCGTCTCGACGATATTGCCGTCGGCGTCGATGTCCATGCGCGTGATGCGGGTTTCGAACGGCAGGGCGGCCGAGCCGACATTGCCCACTTCGATGCGCGCGGCGGACCCTGCGCCCGACGTCGTCAGTTCCGACACCATCGGCGACACCCGCATGGCCCAGGCCGACGTCACGACCAGGAACCCCGCGATCACGACCGCAGCGCCCCGGAGCAACCGTCCCAGCCGCGGCATACGTATGCTCAATCGCACCATCACCGACGCTCCCCAAACCCCATCCAAAGGCGTCCGCTTTCGGCCGCCCAGGCAAAACCGCCCCACATGCCGCCTTGGGGCGACATCGAGGCAGTCTAACAACCGTTGATCACTGAAAAGAAAACGCGCGGAGCGGCCAGGCCGCGCCGCGCGCAATCGGTATGAACGTCGTCGCTTAGAAGGCGGCGATGTTGACGGTCAGATCGCCTTCATAGCTGCCGGCGAGCAGCGACCTGGACGGGACCGGGATGTTGACGTTCAGGGCCATGGCGGACTTCCAGGCGCCGTGCTGCTTGCTGACCGAGTTCGAGCCGGTCGGCAGAACCAGCGAGGTCGCCGAAGCCGCGCCCGCCACGCCGACGTCGCCGGCGATGTAGTTGGCGGTCACCGAGAAGGGCAGATTCGCCTGGAACACGTTGGTGTCGTAGCCGGCGGAGCTGTTGTTTACCAGGCCGCGGATGTCCGACTTCGACAGGGTGACGGTGTTCGAGGTGTTGCAACCCGCCAGGTTGCTGTCGATCGTGACGTTGGCCGGGGCGGTCATGTCAAAGGCGGCCGCAGGACCCGTGTTGTCCGAGGCGTAGATGCCGATCGTGCCGAAATCGATCGTCTGCGAGGTGCTGCTGCCCGAGTAATAGGCGCAGTCGGTCGACACCATGCCCTTCAGGGTGAAGGTGGCGCCGTCGTCGCCGGCGGCCGTGCCGTTGTCGCCCTGCGCGCCGCCGAAGGCGTGCCACGACGAAATGGCCGAGTCGCCATTCTGAGCGTTCGCGCGGTTCAGACCGGCAGCGATGTTTTCCAGGAAGTTGCCGCCGGACACGTTTTGCGTGCCGACGATCGGCAGGGTGGTCTGGCCGCGGTTGATGGTGTCGGCCGAAGCGGCCGAGGCGGTCAGGGCGACGGCGGCGACGCCGGCCAGCAGGGTAGCGATCTTCATGATGATTTCTCCAAGCGAGGTTTTTGAAATTCCAGCGACCGAGACTGAAAGCGCCCTCGATCTGCCCTGGATGGTAACGAACTGCAAAAGACTAGGTCAAGAAAAAAATCGACGTTCTGTAGTCGATTTTTGAATTTCTCTTCTAAGGCGAAAGCAAATTGCGGCATTATACGACCAATAAGGCCGAATATTACTGACGTTAACTTAGGTGTTTTACTAAACTCTAGGCTGAATTGTAACACTGAGAGTCTCAGCGTAATCACCAGCCAGCAGACCGGCCCCTTCGGGCGGCTGAGTTCGGATCTGCAGTCGACCGCCGCCCGCAGCGATCGCGTCGCCGCTGCTCAAGGTCTTGCGGGCCGTCAGCTCGGCGCTTGAATAGGCCGCGCTCATCATGCCGTCTTGCGGCGCAAGGGTCGGAACGGCGACATTCAGGGTGTAGCGGAGGGTCCCGGCGAACGGCCCCTCGCCCCGAGGCTTGGCCACATGAGCCAACCCGCCGCTGGCGGATTCGAAACTCAGATCGAAGGGCACGTTGCAACGGAGACCCAGGTCCGCCGTCACGACCTCATTGCCGGTCAGTTCCCCGAAGTCGATGACGCCCCCGCCGGAGAGGCGGCAGTCGGCGACGATCCGTCCCGTGACCAGGACGTCGAATCCTGTCGCACTCTCGATGGAATCCGCCTGGGCGGCCGCCGCCGAAAGAGCGACGAGCATGCTGCCCGCCAAGGCGCCGATACGCATCAGACGCCGACCAGCCGTCGCCCGGCGCGCACTTCTTGTCCTTGCGGTCCCACCCAACGTTCGCCTCCCTTGGCCGCCCCTGCGGCCGCCCCGTCCACACAGACAGGGTTCGCTGGTCAGCGTTCCAAGAGGCGTGCCATCCCATTTTGGCACACAACCAACCGGACGAGCGACGAACGCGCCCAGCCGGTAAAGGTTAATGAAACGTTAACACCAAGCTCTCTAGTGCGAAGCTCTGGCGCGGGCAAGTAAATGTTTCATTTTGGGATTGTGATGGTATTTCCCTGTGTCAGCCCGCCTTGGCCTTGCGCCGCCAGTGGGTCAGCAGGTGCTCGGTATAGCCGTTCGGCTGCTCCCTGCCCCTGAACACCAGATCGCAGGCCGCCTGCCACGCCGGGCCGTCATAGGCGGGCGCCAGCGGGCGATGGGCCGGATCCCCAGCGTTCTGACGATCCACCACGACGGCCATGCGCCTCAGCGCCTCCATGACCTCGTCCTCAGTCGTGACGCCGTGGCGCAGCCAGTTGGCCAGATGCTGGCTGGAGATGCGCAGCGTCGCCCGATCCTCCATCAGGCCCACGTCGTGGATGTCCGGCACCTTGGAGCAGCCGACGCCCTGATCCACCCAGCGCACGACGTAGCCGAGGATGCCCTGGGCGTTGTTGTCCAGCTCCTGCCGGATTTCATCCGCGCCCGGCGTTCCGGTCGCGAACGGCGGGGTCAGCAAAGGCGTCAGGCCGGTCGGCGCGCGCGTGGCGATCTCGGCCTGGCGCGCCCAGACGTCGACCTCGTGATAATGCAGGGCGTGCAGCGTCGCCGCCGTCGGCGACGGAACCCAGGCGGTCGAGGCGCCCGCGCGCGGATGGCCCGCCTTGGCCGCCAGCATATCGCCCATGCGGTCGGGCGCGGCCCACATCCCCTTGCCGATCTGCGCCCGGCCCGACAGGCCCGCCTTCAGGCCGATGTCGACGTTGCGATCCTCATAAGCCTTGATCCAGCCGGTCTCGCGCACCGCCTCCTTGCGGACGACGGGGCCGCCTTCCATCACCGTGTGGATCTCGTCGCCGGTGCGATCCAGGAAGCCGGTGTTGATGAAGACCACCCGGCCCTTCGCCGCCGCGATGCAGTTCATCAGGTTGACGCTGGTGCGGCGCTCCTCGTCCATGATGCCCATCTTCAGCGTAAGGGCGGGCAGGCCCAGCATGGCCTCCACCGCACCGAACAGCTCGTCGGCGAAGGCGACCTCGTCCGAGCCGTGCATCTTGGGCCGCACCACATAGATCGAGCCCGCCGGACTGTTGCGCTCAATGGCCGGACGGCGCAGGTCGTGCAGGCCGATCAGGCCGGTCATGGCGATGTCCAGCAGATGCTCGGGCGTCTCGCGCCCATGGGCGTCCAGCACGGCGTCGGTCGTCAGGTGCAGGCCGACGTTGCGCACCAGCATCAGGCTGCGCCCCTTCAGCGCCCGCGTCGAACCGTCCGGCGCCGTATAGAGGCGGTCGGGGTTCAGGCGCCGCTCGACCGGGCGGCCGTCCTTCTCGAAATCGGCTTGAAGATCGCCGCGCATCAGGCCCAACCAGTTGGCGTAGACCAGCCGCTTGTCCGCCGCGTCGACGGCGGCGACGCTGTCCTCGGCGTCCGCGATGGCCGACAAGGCCGCCTCGACCACGACATCGGCGACGCCCGCCGGGTCGTCGCGGCCGATGCGGTGCGCGCGGTCGATGACGATCTCTAGATGCAGGCCGTTGTGGCGCAGCAGAACGCCCGACGGCGCCGCCGCCTCCCCCGCATGACCGGCGAAGACGGCCGGATCGGCCAGCCCTGTTTCACGCCCGCCTGACAGGGCGACAACCAACCGCCCGTCCTCGACGCGATAGCCGACCGTCTCGGCATGACCGCCCTCAGCGAGCGGCGCCGCCTGATCCAGGAAGGCGCGGGCCCGGGCGATCACCCGCGCGCCGCGCTCGACGTCATAGCCGCCCGGCTTCGGCGCCTCGCCCAGCGCATCGGTGCCGTAAAGCGCGTCATACAGGCTGCCCCAACGCGCATTGGCGGCGTTCAGCAGATAGCGCGCGTTGGTCAGGGGCACGACCAGTTGCGGCCCGGCCAGGGTCGCGATCTCGGGGTCGACGTCGGCGGTCTCGGCCTGCACGCCCCCGCGTTCGGGCTCGATGTAGCCGATCTCGCGCAGGTAAGCCTGATAGGCCGCCTGGTCCGGCTGGCCCGGATAGGCGCGGTGCCAGTCGTCCAGCTTGCGCTGCAGTTCGTCGCGATACTCCAACAGCTCGCGGTTGCGGCGCCCGAAGCGGGCCAGCAGCCCCTCAACCCCGGCCCAGAAGGCGTCGGCGCTCACGCCGGAACCCGGCGCCGCCTGCTCACGCACAAACGCGTCCAGGTCTACAGCGACCTTCAGGCCGCCATGGCGGACATAGGCGTCGGCGGGGGTGTTGGGGGCGTCGAACATGGCGGTCTCCTTCAGGCTGAAGACTAGGCCTGAATGGCCGCCGCTATCCACGGCGCAGAATGAGGCCTATCTTTGCTAAATATGCAACGATAAAAGCCCATCATGCTGGTCGAGTATGAAATCTTCGTCCGCGCCCTGGAGGAGGGCAGCCTGTCCGCCGCCGCGCGCAGGCTGGACCTCTCGCCCGCCGTGGCCTCGCGCAGGCTGGCGCGGCTGGAGGACCGGCTGGGGGTGCGGCTGATCGAGCGCACCTCGCGCCGCCTGGCCCCGACCGAGGCGGGACGGCTGGTCTATGACCGCGCGGCGCAACTGCTGGAGGGGGTCGAGGACCTGGAGGCCGTGGTGTCGCGCCGCACCACCCAGGCGCGCGGCCTGCTGCGGGTCTCGGCGCCGACCTCGTTCGGGCGGCGACGGCTGGCGCCCCTGCTCCAGCCGTTTCTGGCGGCGCAGCCCCGCCTGACGCTGGAGCTGAACCTGACCGACGCCTTTGTGGACCTGATGGCCGAGGACGTGGACGTGGCGGTGCGGATCGGGAGCTATGAGGCGGCTGATCCGCTGATGCACCGACTGGCGCCGAACCGGCGGGTGCTGTGCGCCTCGCCCGCCTATCTGGCCGAGCACGGCGCGCCGCAGACGTTGGACGACCTGCGCCGCCACGCCCAGCTGGCGGCCGAGAACCAGTCGACCTGGCGGCTGGAGGGTCCCGAAGGTCCTGTCGTCTTCCGCGCCCGCAGCCGGGTGCGGACCAACTCAAGCGAAGTGGCCCGAGAGTTGGCGCTGGCGGGCCTCGGCGTCGCCCTGCGCTCGACCTGGGATGTCGGCGACGAGCTGCGCGACGGGCGGCTGAAGGTGGTGCTGCCGCAATATGCCGGCTCGTCCGACGTAGCGATCTTCGCTCTGACGGCAGGGCGGGCGCGGGCCGAAACCCGCGTCCGCGCCTTCATCGACTTCCTGTCCGGCCTGTATGGCGATGTGCCAGAATGGGACAAATGACCCTTCTCCCCTTGCGGGAGAAGATGGCCCGTCAGGGCCGGATGAGGGGTGTCGGCTCGGCGTTTGACCCGAGGCCGTCAGCCCGCTTTTTCGCACCCCTCATCCGTCCGGCTTCGCCGTCCACCTTCTCCCACAAGGGGAGAAGGGCTGTATTTTACTTCAGCCACCGATCCAGCCAGGACGACATCTCATACAGGGCGTGCCCCACCGACTCCCGCGCGCGGTAACCGTGGGCTTCCAGCGGCAGGACGACATAACGCGCCGTCGCGCCATTGCCCTTCAGCGCCGCATAGAAGCGTTCGGTCTGCACCGGGAAGGTGCCCGAGTTGTCGTCCGCCTCGCCGTGGATCAGCAGGATCGGCTCGTTCACCCTGTTGGCGTAGGTGAAGGGCGACATCTCCGTATAGGTCTCGGTCGCCTCCCAATAAGACCGCTGCTCGGCCTGGAAGCCGAACGGCGTCAGGGTGCGGTTATAGGCGCCCGAACGCGCGATGCCGGTCTTGAACAGGTCGGTGTGCGCCAGCAGGTTGGCGGTCATGAAGGCGCCGTAGGAGTGGCCGCCGACGGCGATCCGCTCGCGATCCGCCACGCCCAGCGCGACCACGGCGTCGACCGCCGCCTTGGCGCTGGCCGACAGCTGTTCGATGTAGGTGTCGTTCGGCTCGGCCCCGTCGCGGCCGATGATCGGCATCGCCGGGTTGTCCAGGATGGCGTAGCCCTGCGTCAGCAGGAACAGATGGCTGGAGCCGCCCGGCCGCACGAAGCGGTTGTCGGTATCGACGACCTGACCGGCCACAGCGGCGTCGGTGAACTCGGCCGGATAGGCCCACATCAGCAGGGGCAGCGGGCCGTCGCGGCCCTTGTCGTAGCCGGCAGGCAGATACAGCGTCCCCGACAGCTCCACCCCGTCGTCGCGGGTATAGGTGATCAGTTCGCGGCTGACCCCGGCCAGTTGCGGCGCCGGGTCCGGGAAAGCGGTCAGGGCCGTCACGCCGCCGTCCAGATCCCGCACGCGCAGGTTGGCCGGGTCGGTGCGGCTTTCGCGATAGGTGACCAGCTTGCGGCCGTTCTCGTCCAGCACGCCGACGACGGTTTCGTACTCGCCCTGGGCCGAGCGCCACAGACGTTCGCTCTCGCCGGTCTTCAGGTCCATAAGGTCGAGGAAGGGATACTGCCCCTCGCGCGTCGCGCCCCCGCCCTCGACGAAGACCTTGGAGCGGTCGGCATTGAAGCGCATGACCAAGCGGCCGCGCGCGTTCGGCTCGGTCATCACCGAGCCCGGATCATTGTAGCGGTCCTGATAGTTGCGATCGACCAGGACGCGGCCCGCGCCGGGGTTCGACGGGTCGACCAGGGTGCGGGTCTCATGCCGCGTGTTGAACCAGCGACTGTTGACGATGGCCACGTCGTCGCGGCCCCAGGTGGTTCCGGCGTAGCGTTCCTTCAGGTCAAGCAGCACCTGCGGACGGTCGTTGAACGGCGCGCGCAGCATGAAGACGCGGTCGCGCACCTCGGCGGCGTTGCGCGGATCGCCGCCGTCCTGAGCCTCGGTCCAGACCAGGGTGGCGTCGGCGTCCGCCCGCCACTGGACCGAACGCGGCCCCGGCGCCACGGCGTCGAACGGCGTCGGCACATTGTCCCGCAGCGGCAGGTCGGCGACGCGGTGCGCCTCGCGCCCATTGAGGTCAGTCACGATGATGTCCGACGGGAACAGGCTAGCCGGCACCACATAGGAATAGGGCTTCTTCACCCGCGTCTGCAGGATGTAGCGGCCGTCCGGCGAGGTCGACAGGTTCAGCACGACGCCGGGCTGTCCCACGGTGCGGGCGCGGCCGTTCAGCGACACCATGGTCGGCTGGCTGGTGAAGTAATAGTCGAACAGGGCCTCGTCGCCTGCATTGGACAGCAGGTCCTGATAGGTGCGCACCGGCGCGGCGCGGCCGCCGGTCTCGGTGATGATCGGACCTTCGGGCGGATGGTCCACGTTGGGTGCCACGCCGCGCCCGGCCGGAACCGCCAGGACCAGCAGGCCAGAGGAATCCGGCAGCCAGGAGAAGCCCGAACCCGAGGCGGCGTTGACCATCGGCCCGTTCAGCTTGCGCGCCTTGGCCTGGGCGACATCGGCGACCCACGGCTCCAGTCCGTTGGGGACGTTGACCAGGAAGGCGACGGTCTTGCCGTCCGGCGCCCAGCTGGTGTTCGTCAGGCGCGCATTGGCCGGCAGGCCCGACACAGGCCGCGCGGCGCCGCCGTCGATCGATTGGAAGCTAAGCCCGGTCAGCCAGGAGACGCGGCTGTTAGCCGGGCCGTTGTTGCGCGGGTTGATGCGATAGCCCGCCAGGCGCAGCATCGGCTCAGACAATTCAGCGATGCTGGGCAGATTAGAACGGTCGGTCAGCAGCAGGGTCTTGCGATCCGGGCTGACGCTGACGCCCGGATTCGGCTTGGCGTCCAGAATTTGGGCGATCGGCGCCGGCGGTTGCTGATAGGTGGGCGCCGCGTCCTGGGCCATCGCCGCGACGGGCAGCATCAGGGCCGGCACGGCCACAGCCAGAACCAGGGCGGGCAAGGCGGCCCCCATCAGTCGATTGCGCATAAAGTTTCCCCACTGAGTTCAGTCTTGTGCGGCCGCAGGTGTGTCGCCCCAAGGTCGCGGGGTCAACCGCCCGGCGTTTCGACGCATGGCGCTTGCCCCCCTTCGCCGCCCGCTTTAAGGACGAAGGAGACGGCGATATTCATCAGATGGTGAAAAAGGGAGTCCGATGGGCAAGATTTACGCTGACGTTAAGTCCGCGCTGGAGGGGCTGACATTCGACGGCATGACCGTCATGTCGGGCGGCTTCGGCCTGTGCGGCATTCCCGAGAACCTAATCGCGGGTCTGCGCGACACAGGCGTCAAGGGCCTGACCGTCATCTCGAACAATGCGGGCGTGGACGGCTTCGGCCTGGGCCAGCTGCTGGAGACGCGCCAGATCGCGAAGATGATCTCGTCCTACGTCGGCGAGAACAAGGAGTTCGAGCGCCAGTATCTGGCCGGCGAGCTGCAGCTCGAGTTTAACCCTCAGGGCACCCTGGCCGAGCGCATCCGCGCGGGCGGCGCAGGCATCCCCGCCTTCTTCACCGCCACCGGCGTCGGCACTCTAGTGGCCGAAGGCAAGGAAGAGCGCGAGTTCAACGGCCGCCGCTACATCATGGAAACCGGCCTGATCGCCGACCTGTCCATCGTCAAGGCATGGAAGGCCGATGAGCGCGGCAACCTCGTCTTCCGCAAGACGGCCCGCAACTTCAACCCGATGATGGCGGCGGCCGGCAAGGTCACGGTCGTCGAGGTCGAGGAGATCGTCCCCGTGGGCTCGCTGGACCCCGACCACATCCACACGCCGGGCGTCTATGTCGACCGCCTGATCCAGACCGTGTCCGAGAAGCGCATCGAACAGCGCACTGTCCGTCAGAAGGGAGCGTAACGATGGCCCGCACTCGCGAACAACTGGCTGATCGCGCCGCCAAGGAGCTGCAGGACGGCTTCTATGTGAACCTGGGCATCGGCATCCCGACGCTGGTGGCCAACTACATCCCGCAGGGCATGACCGTCACGCTGCAGAGCGAGAACGGCATGCTGGGCATGGGCCCCTTCCCCTATGAGGGCGAAGAAGACCCCGATCTGATCAACGCCGGCAAGCAGACGATCACCGAGATCCCCGAGAGCAGCTATTTCAGCTCCGCGGACAGCTTCGCCATGATCCGCGGCGGCCACATCAATCTGTCGATCCTGGGCGCCATGGAAGTGGCCCAGAACGGCGACATCGCCAACTGGATGATCCCCGGCAAGCTGGTCAAGGGCATGGGCGGCGCCATGGATCTGGTCGCGGGCGTCAAGCGCGTGGTCGTGGTCATGGAGCACGCCAACAAGCACGGCCAGTCCAAGGTTCTGAAGGAGTGCACCCTGCCGCTGACCGGCACGGGCGTGGTCAGCCGCATCATCACCGATCTGGCGGTGTTCGACGTCAAGCCGGACGGTTCGGGGCTGGAGCTGATCGAACTGGCCGACGGCGTGACCCTGGACGAGGTCGCGGCCAAGACCGAGGCCGAATACACGGTGGCGCCGGGCGTGGGCTGAGCCCACTTCCCGTCTGTTCCTCCCTTCTCCCCTCGAGGGAGAAGGTGGGCGCCGGAGGCGCTCGGATGAGGGGGCTGTGTCCACGTGTAGGACGGCTGACATCGAGGGCGAAGCCGACCTACCCCTCATCCGTCTCGCTCCGCGAGCCACCTTCTCCCCAAGGGGAGAAGGATTCTACTGTGTCGCCTGGCTGGCCTGCTGGTCGGTCCAGACAACGATCTGGCGGCTGGCCTCGGCCGTGGCGCGGTCGAAGGCGGCGACGATGGCCGACTGGCGGTTCTCGCCGGCGTTCTCGCTGACCGAGATGCGGTCTTCGGCCACGATGGAGCGGTCGCCCGGCCGAACCAGGCGCAGCAGCACGACGATATTCGCATCCGGCACGGCGCCCGGCGCGGCGTAGGTCGCCTCGAACCGGCGGACGTCCACGCTCAGCAACAGGCCGTCGCGCCTCAGCGGACCGGCGCTCAGAACCGTGCAGGTCGCCCCGTCCAGAAAGGCGTTGCGCAGGGCTTCCTCGAACAGGGTCTCGGCTGGAGACACCCAGCGTGCGCCCTTGATATAGGCGGCCTCGGCCCCTGTGACGGCCAGCACGCGGTCGCCACGCGCGGCCTCAGGGAAATCGACGCGGCGCATGGCGACATGAACGTCAGGACAGGCCGAGGTCGCTCCCGTCCCGGCGAAGGCCGAGGCGCCGCCAAAGCGGTACAACTGCACCGGATCAGGCGACGACAGCAGGGCGCACCCGGACAGCGCGCCAGCCAGGGCGACCGACGCCGCCGCAATCATCAGAGTGGAACGGATCACGGCTGCACCTCGATTTCCTTGGACGGCGCCTTGGCGATGAAGTCGCGCGGGCTTTCACGCACATTGTCGATCAGCGACTGAAGCGAACGCGTCGCCTGATCCAACTGGCGGATGGTGTCGTTCAGTTGCGGCACCGTCTGCGTGCCGAAGTCGCCCAGCGGCCCTTCCAGTCCGGTCGCCGAGCGGTTGATGGAGGCGATGGCGGCCTGCGCCTCCTGCGTCGCCTTGTTGATATTGGCGATCGCCTGCCTGCCGTCGGTGTCGATCATCTGACGCGCGCTGACGCCCAGGGCCTGATATTCGCCGACAGCGGCGTTGGCCTTGGTGATCGTCTCTTCAAGCTGCTGGAACATGCCTTTGCGGGCTTCGAGTTCGGCCGTCAGGGCCTCGACGTTCTTCACGCTGGTCGAGAAACTGCGGATGTTGTCGTCGGACATGACCCGGTTGATGCGGTTCAGGGCGTCCACCGTCTGAGCCAGCACCGTGCCCGAGCCGCTCAGCAGTTCGGCGATGGGGCTGGGCTGGCTCTGGATCACCGGCACGACATTGTCGGGGTATTGATCTTTCAGCAAGGCGCTCTCGGGCGTGCCGGCCGTGATCTGAATGTAGTTCAGGCCCGTGATGCCCTGCGGCTCCAACTGGGCGCGAGAGGTCACGCGCACCGGGGTCGTGCCGTTCAGGCGGACGCGGGCGATGACCTGATCGCCCTTCTTGGGGTCAAGGTTGAGGTTGGTCACCTCGCCGACGCGAATGCCGTTGAAGTGGACTTCCCCGCCCTCCGACAGTCCGCGCACGGGCCCGTAGAAGACGATGTCATAGACATCGTAGTCTTTGTTGAACTGCAGCCGCGCCAGCCAGATCGTGAAAACCGCCAGCGCCACCAGAAGGGCGACGGTGGCGATGCCGACGGCGGCGTAATGAGCGTCTCTTTCCATCGTTTCGCGTCCTCCTCAGGCCGCGGTCTTGTGGGCGGCGCGTCCGCGCGGCCCCAGGAAGTATTCCTTGATCCAGGGGTGGTCCGAGCGTTCCAGCTCAGCGACCGGCGCCTTGGCCACCACATGTTTATCGGCCAGCACCGCCACCTGGTCGCAGATGGCGTAGAGGCTATCGAGGTCATGGGTGATCATGAAGACGGTCAGCCCCAGGTCGTCCGACAGCTGACGGATCAGCTCGTCGAACGCCGCCGCCCCGATGGGGTCCAGCCCCGCCGTCGGCTCGTCCAGAAAAACCAGCTCGGGGTCCAGCGCCAGGGCGCGGGCCAGGCCGACGCGCTTGCGCATCCCGCCCGACAGTTCAGCGGGTTTCAAATAGAGCGCTTCGGGCTTGAGCCCCACCATGGCGACCTTCATCTCGGCCAGTTCGCGGATCGTGTTCTTCGGCAGATGGGTATGTTCGACCAGCGGCGAGGCGACATTGTCCAACACCGACAGGGAGGAGAACAGCGCCCCCTGCTGGAACAGCACGCCGGTGCGGCGCTCGACGGCGGCGGCCTCCTCCTTGGTCATGGCGCTGCGGTCCTCGCCGAACAGACGCACTTCCCCACCTTCAGGCTCTTTCAGGCCGATGATGGAGTTGAGCAGCACCGTCTTGCCGGTGCCGGAGCCGCCGACGACGCCCAGCACTTCGCCACGCATCACGTCCAGGTCCAGGTCCTGGTGGATGACCCGCTCGCCGAACTGGCTGAGCAGGCCCCGCACCTGAATGACGGCCTCGCGGTCGTCCGGTTTGCGCGTCTCGGCCGTCATATTTTCAGCTCGATGAAGATCAGGGCGAAGACGGCGTCCAGCAGGATGATGGCGAAGATGGCCTGCACCACGGCCGCCGTGACCCGGCGCCCCAGGCTTTCGACATCCCCCGCTACCGACATGCCCTGTCGGCAACCGATAGCCGCGACGACGAGGGCGAAGACGGGCGCCTTGATCAGGCCCACCATCATGTGGGTCGGCATATAGCCGTCCTCGACCAGCCGCTGGAAGAAGAAGACTGGGCCCAGGTTTAGCTGGCTCCAGGACACCAGCACCCCGCCCAGCAGCCCGCCCACCATCGCCAGGAAGGTCAGCAGGGGCAGCATGACCAGCAGGGCCGCCAGACGCGGAATGACCAGGGCCTGGAAGGGATCGACCCCCATCACCCGCATGGCGTCCACCTCCTGCGTCATGCGCATGGAGCCGATTTCGGCGGCGAAGGACGAGGCCGAGCGGCCCGCCAGCAGCACCGCCGTGATCACCACGGCGAACTCGCGAAAGACGGCGACGCCGATCAGCTGCACCGAGAAGACCCCCGCGCCGAACTGGGTCAGCAGGTCCACGCCGATGAAGGCCACGACTGCGCCAATGAAGAAGTTGGTCACCACCACGATGGGAATGGCGTCCAGCCCCGTGCGCTGGGCTTGGCTGAACCAGGCGGCCCAACGGATCTTGCCGGGATGCTTCAGCGTCGTGACCATGGCGGCCATCAGCCGGCCCAGGAACGCAAGCGACAACATCGCCTCGGCGCCGAAATCGTAGACGCCCCGCCCGACCTTGGCGAAGCCGCGCGTCATTGGCGCCGCCCGGCGGGGCGGCTCGGTCGTCATACAGTCCAGCCGGGCCACCATGCGGTACAGCCGACCCGCTTCGGGCCGTGCAGACCAGGCGGATTCGGGAATGGGTCTGCTCATGGCCTGAGCCACCGCCAGAGCGCCCGCGGTATCGAAACGGCCGAGGTCGTCCAGGTCCAGAACCGTGACCGGCCGACCGTCAAGCTCGGCTATCAGCCGGTCGCCGAGACGGCCGACGGACACGGTCGACCAGTCCCCGGCCAGGCGCAAGCGCGTCTGGCCGTCCTGCTGATCCTCAATCTGGAAATCCGCCCGCTTCATGAGTTCGACACTGACACAGGCCCGTTCGCGCGCCTACGCGGCTTAAAGCTATGCTTTTCACCGGACGTCAACGACTGATGACAACTCTTGATCTCTTCCGGCCTTGCTGAGCGCAAGCCAAGCCCTCCCCCGTCACGGCGCAGCTTTGTGAACGTCGTGGGGCGATTTTTGTTCAGAGGCGTCGAAAAGCAAAGGCCTAGCGCAGATAGTCCAGCAGCGAGACCTGCCGCAGTTGGCTGATCACCTGGGCCGAAGCCTGCAGGGCGACCTGGGCCATCTCCAGCTCCACAACCGCCTCGGCCATGTTGGCGTCAGTCTTGCCCGACAGGATAGTGTCGACCGAGATCTTGCGCGCCTCCTGCGACTCCAGCAGGCGGTCCACCCGGTTCTGCATGCCGCCGTTGGCGGCCTGCAGCTCGACAACGCCCTTCGCCGCCGCCTCGAAGCGCCCCATCTGCGTCGTCAGAAAGGCTTTCTGTGCATCGGTCATCTGTCCTTCCAGCGGGGCCGCCTCATGGGCCAGCTGAATGTCGCGGAAGATGGCGAACAACTCCGCCCCCATAGCGTCGGCCAGGAAGCCGGTGTCCATCGACACGTTCTCGTCCAGCCAGGACGATTGCTTCAGTTGATCGTTGCGGAAGGCCGCATTCTCATCAGGCAAAGCGGCCAGCTTGGCCATCATGGTCGCGCCAGGCTGGCCTGGGATGTCAGGCAGGTCCACGGGCGCGCGGTCAGAAGCCCCGCCGCCGAACAGATACTTGCCCTGATGCTTCATGTTCAGCCCGTCCTGAGCCTCCATGAACAGGCTTTCCAGCGAGCCCATCAGCGCGTCCATGCGTCCGGCCGCGATGGCGTCGGCGAGGGCCTGGCGCGCGGCGGTCGCGGCGTCGGCGACGCGGTCCATCGCCAGGTCCTGGGTCTCCAGCCGGGCGGCGACGGCCTTGTTGGTGTCGATGAAGGTCTGGATGCGGGTCTGGCTGGACTTCAGCGCGCTGACCGTTTCCGATCCCCGCCCGAAGCCGACCAGATCGGTGGCGTTCTTCTGGGTGTTGACCTTCTTCTGGGCCGTCTCGGCGCGCGACTGGGCCGACATCAGGTCCAACAGGGCCGATTGGTAGTTTCCAAAGGTCGAGACGCGGGTCATCGCACCATCCCCAGCAGGATATCGTACATGTCCTTGGCGGCCTGAACCATACGCGCCGAAGCGTTAAAGGCTTGCTGATAGGTGGTCATCAGCACCAGTTCCTCGTCCAGATTGACGCCTTCGACCGAGGTTCGCCGCGCCGTCGCCTCCTTGGCCAACGCCGTGGCGCTGACGGCGCTGTTCTTGGCCATCGCGGCGCGGCTGCCGATTTCGCCCGATAGCTCGGACGCATGGCGCGACAGCGACATGGAGCCGCCCGCCGATCCGCCCGCCGCCGAGAAGGTCGTGGCGTTCTCGCCCGCAGCGGCCAGAAGCCGGGCGCCGCGCGCGTCGTTCCGGCCGACGACGGCCGTGCCCAGACCGCCCGTCGCGTCCGCCTTGGCGAAGGCCATCAGCGCGGGATCACGCACAATGTCCGCCCGGACTGAAAAGGCGTCCGCACGCGAGGCGCGCGCCCCGCCGAGGCCGAACAGGGCGCTCATCGATACGCCGGACGGAACCTGAGTGGTGCGGTCCTGCAGCACCGAAAGCTGGGCTCCGGAACCGGGCCGGGGCGTGAACGCCATCTCGCCCGCCGCATTGAGGCTGAAGGTCCCCATGCGTCCGGCGCCCGTCATCGGATCGTTCAGCGCGGCCAGCAGGCTGGTCATGTCGCCGCCCGCGGGGACCGCCACCTGGACATCGCGCAGCTTGGCGCCCGCCGCATCGCTGAAGCGGAAGGTGATGGTCTCCCCCGCCGGGAAGCCATGCTGCGACGCGCCCGTCATGCCGGTTTCGTACATCGCCGGCTGGTCGGTGGAGATCAGGTCGTTCAGGCCGAAGAAGTGCGAAAAGCCTCGCCCGCCCTTGTTCGTCGGCGCGGCGGGGTCGTCGACCACCACGACCCCCGTGCCCGTGGCGCCCTCGATTTTCAACCGCCCGTCGACGAAGCTGGCGCTGCCGTTGGTTCCCAGCTGGGCGTTCAGATCGGCCAGGAAGGTCGCCGGGTTCGCCGTCGCCAGATCCAGGTCGACCTTGTGCAGGGCGACGCCCTGATCATTGGTGATGACGATGGAGGTCCGGCCGGTGAAGCCCGCCAGCGCGGTCTCCAGCGACTGGCCCACATTGCGCCCGGTCAGGCTGTTCGGCGGCGGCGCGGCCGAGGAGGCGTTGTGCGCCCGGTTCAGTTCATCCGCTAGCCGCGACATCAGTTCCGCCAGACGCTCGGCCGTGGCCGGGGCCTCGCCGTCGCGCAGTTCCAGCAGGCCCTTGATCTCGCCCGACCCCAGACCCTCGGCCAGAGAGCGGGCCTTTCCGGCAGGCGGCTCTATGACCGTGATCTCGTTGAACACCGTCTCGGCCGCGACAGCGCCCGCGCGCACATAGTCCAGCTTGGCCGCCCCCTGCCCCGCCAGCAGGATGCCGGCGCCGGTGCGGATTTCGACCCCGCCCACGGCGCGGGCGGTGATGCGCACGTCCATCAGGCCGGACAACTGGTCAATCAGGGCCGCCTGAGCCGTCTGGGCGCCCGATGAGTCCGCATTGAGCACGGTGGCCTTGGCGATCTCGACGTTCAGCTTTTCGATCTGCTCCAACAGGCTGTTGGCCGTCTCGACCGCGCTCTTGATGCGGGCGTCGGCGTCTTCGCGCACCGACTGAATCTGGCTGTTGATGCGAGCCGCTTCGTCGAACAGGCCTTGGGTCTTCCAGATGGCGTCCTGACGCGCGGGGCCTGAGGTTGAATTTTCGGCCGAGGCGGCGAAGGCGGCGAAGACGGTGTCGATCTGCGAGAAGAAACCGCTGTTGGCGCCGGGGTCCCCGAACATCGACTGGATGCGGTCATACAGCTCATAGCGCACCGTCTGACGCCCGGCGTCGGCGCTGGCGTTCAGGCTGGCCGCCTGCAGGAAGCGGTCGGTGGCCAGGCGGATGCGGGCGATCTCGACGCCGGCGCCGACGCCCTGACTGGCCCATGACTGCTGGTCGGCGATCTTGCGGACATAGCCGGGCGTGTTGACGTTGGAGACGTTGTCCGAAACCACCCGCAGCTGCGTCTGGGCCGCATTCATGCCTGAGGTGGCGATGTTCATGATCGAGTTGAGGGACATCAGACGGCTCCTGCGCCCAGGCTGATCGATGGGCGGATCGACGGGCGCGCGCTCGGCAAGCCTTGCAGGCAAGCGTGCAGATCTTGCCCGGCGAATTGAGCGGGTCTTCTGACCATCTCTTTGATTTTCCTCGACATCGGCATTCGGCCCCTGTGCGTTCACAGGTGAGGGAGGCAAGGCGCGGGCCAATTCGCGCGGCGCCGTCTTCGCCCGGCAAAAAGCGACAGGCGCGGCAAGAAGCGCCCGGCGTTGGAGAGGGCTAGCAGCGTGCCGTCGAGATAGAAACCTGCTTTATATCAACGACTTAGCGCCTACACCTGCATTTGGCCCGGGGCTTGCGGAGGCTTTGCCGAATGACCCAGGCGCAGCAGGCGCCGCCCTACCGACCGAAAGCGCCTGCCTCCGCATGTCCGCCCTCAGCATCCTGTCTGTCCTGACGCCCGCCGCCCCCGACGGCGCGGGCCCGGACGCCTCGATCGAGGCGGCGGCGGACAGCGCCATGTTCGCGGACCTGATGCTTAAGGAAGAAACGGGCGAGGCCCCAGCCGCCGCTCCCTCGCCCGTCAGGGCGCCCGCGGCACAGACTGAGCCTGAGGACATGGGCGCGGCCGTCGTCATGATTCCGATCTGGTTCGCTCCGAAGCCTGAGCCTCAACAGCTGGCCGTCAGCGAACCGGCGCTGGCAGGTGAAAGCGACAGCGCGCCGCTGCACGCGCCCCCCGCGCCCGAACAGCCCGTACCAGAACAAATCGCCGGTGCGTCGCCCGAAGCAGAGGCGCCGAACGCAGACGCGGCCCCCGTCGCCGCGCCAATCGCTCCATCCGCACTTTCGCCGTCCGCCCTTTCGGCCCCCGTCGGTCCGGCGGTCGCTGCGACGCCCCCTGCGACTGCGCCTGCGGCCGACTCCCTGGCCGGCCCCGTGGCCGCAGCTAAGACGACTCCTCTCCTCGTCGCCGAAGATTCTGAAGCCCCGCCTGACGCCGCGCCTGCAGAGGGCGAAGAGGTGGCCGAGCCTTCGGCGCCGGCCCGCCCGGCCTCGCCTGCGTCGTCCAGCCCCATCCCCGCCCTGCCGGGCGTGACCGGCTTCCGCTCGGGCGCCGGAGAGCGACTGGCCTCAGCGCGCGAAGCCATCCAAGCATCAGCCTCGGCGGAGGGCGGCTCGGAGCGGTCGTCGGCCGAGCGCCTGACGTCAACCGATAATCCGGCGGCCGCCACAGCGCCCGCCGCTCGCCCCTCCCCCGCAGCATCGCCTGCCGCGCCAACCGCGCCCCCGCCCGCGCTCGCCGCGCCTTCGGCTGACGCTGACGCGCCGGTTCCGCCCCCGGCCTTCGCCGAAACGGTCGGGCCCGAGGCGTCTGCCGCGTCGCGCGACCTCGGCCTGTCGCAGCTATCGCGCGCCACGGTCGAGACCACAGCCCAGATCGCCGCCCAGATCATCAAGAAGCTGGACGGCCGCTCGACCCGCTTCGACATGGCGTTGACGCCCGAGGGCCTGGGCCGGGTCGATGTCAGCCTTGAGATCGAGTCCGACGGTCAGGTCACGGCCCGTCTGGCCTTCGACACCCCGGCGGCCGCCGCCGACCTGCGCGCCCGCGCTGATGAACTGCGCCGCCAGCTGATGGAGGCGGGTCTTCACCTGTCGAGCGACGACCTGGAGTTCGCTGAACGCGATCCCTCGTCCGGCTTCGGCGGCGGCGCCTTCGAGCGCCAACCCGACCGCCGCGCCTTCACCGGCGCCGCCCGACTGGCCGCAGAGGCCGATTCCGTCGTTCCGCCGCCCAGCGCCTGGACATCCCTATCCCTGACGCCTGACCGCGTCGATCTGAAGGTCTGACGATGGTTGACGCCGTCTCCTCCAACAACGCCGCTGGCCGGGTGAACGCCGGAGGCCAGATGCTGGCCTCCAACTTCCAGACCTTCCTGTCGCTGCTGACCACCCAGCTCAGGAATCAGGACCCGCTGTCGCCGGTCGACTCCAACGAGTTCACCGCCCAGCTGACCCAGATGGCGGGCGTCGAGCAGCAGCTTCTGACCAACGACCTGCTGACCGGTCTACTGAAGGCTCAGCAGGGCGACGGCCTGACCGGCGCCGCGCCCTATATCGGCAAGGACGCCACCGCCGTCTGGTCCGCCACACGCTTCGAAGACGGCGAAGCCAGCTGGAGCTATGAACTGGCGGCCGATGCAACCGACGCCACGCTTCAGGTGCTGGACGCCTCGGGCAAGGTGGTCTGGAGCGGCCCGGCCCCGGACAAGACCAACGGCCTGCATGACTTCAAGTGGGACGGAAAGACCACCGGCGGCGGCCAGGTGGACGATGGCGGCGTCTATACGCTGAAGGTCGTCGCCAAGGACGGCGCGGGCAAGGATGTCGGCAGCCAGGTGCTGATCCGCGGCCGCGTCACCGGGGTCGAGATGTACGACAACACCCCCTTCGTCGTCATCGGCAAGTCGATCATGCCGGTGTCCAGCCTGATTGCGCTGGAGGAGCAGAAGGCCGCCGCCAAACCCGATTCCAACGAGGACGCAGGCGCGCTCAGCGCCTTGGCTTCGAAACTCAACCCCTTCAATCTTCTCTCGTAAGGAACCCCAGCCATGAGCATCAACGGCGCCATGCTGGCCGGCGTGTCCGGCCTGACCGCGAACGCCGCGGCCCTTTCGACGATCTCGCAGAACATCGCGAATGTGAACACGGTCGGCTACAAGCGTGCGGCGACGGAGTTCTCCACCGTCGTCAACGCCCAGACCCAGGGCGTCGGCTATTCCGCCGGCGGGGTTCAGGCGACCGCCCGTCACTTCATCAGCCAGGCGGGCCAACTTCAGCGCACGACCTCGGGCACCGACCTGGCCATCGCCGGCCAGGGCTTCTTCGTCGTGACGGAAAAGTCCGAGAACCTAGCCCTGTCGGACGCGCGCCTGTTCACCCGCGCCGGGGCGTTCAAGATCGACGACCTGGGCTATCTGCAGAACACCTCGGGCCTGTATCTTCAGGGCTGGCCCGTGGCCAGCGACGGCACGGTCAACGCCGACCCCTCGGACATGAGCCGCCTGCGCACCATCAACGTCGGCTCGGTCGGCGGCGCCGCCGAACCGACCACCCGTGTCAGCCTGAACGCCAACCTGAAATCCAGCATCGAGCCCGACGCCGCCGCTCTGGCGCGATACGCCGCGGGCGAAACCATGGCCGCCTACAAGGCGGACGCCGTGCCGCCGGTCGGGGTCAAGCCTGACTTCGAAATCTCCATTCCGGTGTCGGATTCCAAAGGCGGTCAACAGAACCTGACGGTCGCCTTCCTGAAGGGCGCCAACCCGAACGAATGGCACGCGGAAATTTATGGACCTGCCGGCAAGGTCATGAATGCCGACGGCACCCCCATGACCGTCAACGCCCCGATAAAGAGCGGCATCGTCAAATTTACCCAGGACGGGCGCCTGGATACGTCCTTCACCGGGCCTGCCGCCCTGTTCCCCGACGCCACCAACGCCACCATCACGCTGGGCGCCTCGCCGACGACGCCGCCGACGCCGCCGATCCCCGGCGCGCCGACGCCGGACGTGCTGTGGGACACCGATCTAGGCGTCGCCAGCCAGACCATCGCCATTGATCTGGGCGCTTCCACTGGCGGCCTTACGCAGTACGACAGCACCTCCATCGTCCAGGCTACCTATACGAACGGCACCGCCTTCGGGAACCTGACCGAGGTGAAGATCGACGAGGCCGGCTTCGTCACCGCCATCTTCGACAACGGCGTCATGCGCAAGATCGCCCAGGTCGCCCTGGCCACCTTCCCCAGCGCCGACAGCCTGACCGAAGTGGCGGGCAACGCCTTCCGGGTCAGCCAGAACTCCGGCACCTTCAACCTGAAGGCCCCCGGCACGGGTGGCGCAGGCCTGTTGGGCGCGCAACAGCTGGAAGCCTCGACCGTCGACCTGTCGACGGAGTTCACCGGCCTGATCACCACCCAGCGCGCCTATTCGGCCTCGTCCAAGATCATCACCACCGCCGACGAGATGCTGGCGGAGCTGATCAACATCAAGCGCTGATCGGCCAACAGGAATCCATGAGCAAGGTCTCGTTAGACTCGATGAATCCTTCCTTTAGGCGGCGCGGAAGGCGCCCGGCCGGACGGATGCGTCTTAGCCATTCCTTCACCACGACGCTTAAACGCCCTTTAGCGGGCGGGGGCCTAGCCTGCGCGTCTATGGTGGTGGTGAGAGAGGCTTAAGCCCATGCTGCAAGAGCGACGCCTTAACAGTAACGGCGAACAGTACGTGGTCGGGCCGACGGGCACGCCCCTGACCCTGCGCGACCTTCCGCCCTCGGACACGAACCGCTGGGTCATCCGGCGCAAGGCCGAGGTGGTGGCCGCGGTGCGCGGCGGGCTGATCAGCCTGGAAGACGCCCTGGAGAAGTATCGACTGACGGCCGAGGAGTTCCTGGCCTGGCAGAAGGCCATCGACAAATGGGGCATGCAGGGCCTGCGCACCACGCGCATCCAGAGCTACCGCGACTAGGCTGTTTCGCCTGACCGCATGATCACGGCCGCTCCAGAAACGGGGCGGTCTTTTTCATTGGCGCGCCATCGTTTTAAGCCAGGCCTCGAAATCGCGCGCCTTAAGGCCTAAATGGCGGCGATGACTATGGACGCCCTGACCGACGACATCCTCTGCCCTGTTCCCGACATCGCCCCCATGTCGCAAGCCGACATGGACGCCGCGATCGAGAGCGTGCGACTGGCCGTGGGCCTGCCGCAGGGCGCTCGCGTGGTCGCCGCCATGTCCGGCGGGGTGGACTCCACCGTCGTCGCGGCCCTGCTGCACAAGGCGGGCTATGACGTGGTGGGCGTGACCCTTCAGCTCTACGACCACGGCGAGGCGTTGAAGAAGAAGGGCGCCTGCTGCGCCGGTCAGGACATTCACGACGCCCGTCTGGCCGCCGATCTGATCGGCATTCCACACTATGTCCTCGACTACGAGAGCCGGTTCAAGGACGCGGTGATCGACCAATTCGCCGACTCCTATCTGAAGGGCCAAACGCCGGTCCCCTGCATCCGCTGCAATCAGACGGTGAAGTTCCGCGACCTGCTGGACGTCGCGCGCGATCTGGGCGCCGAAGCCATGGCGACCGGCCACTACGTCCGCCGCGCGACCCACGGCAACCGCTCGCAGATGCGCAAGGCGGTCGATCATTCGCGCGACCAGTCCTACTTCCTGTTCGCCACGACCCAGGATCAGCTCGACTATCTGCGCTTCCCCCTGGCCGATCTGGAGAAGCCCCAGGTGCGGGGCGTCGCCGCGTCGCTGGGCCTGCGAATCGCGTCCAAGCCGGATAGCCAGGACATCTGCTTCGTTCCCACCGGCGACTACCGCACTCTGATCGACCGCCTGCGCCCGCAGGGGCGCGAGGCCGGCGACATCGTCCACATGGACGGCCGGGTTCTGGGCCGCCATTCGGGCATCACCGACTACACCATCGGCCAGCGCCGGGGGCTGAACGTCGCCGTGGGCGAGCCTCTGTTCGTGGTCAAGCTGGACCCCGACAACCGCCGGGTCATCGTCGGCCCGCGCGAAGCCCTGCTGACCGCGCGCCTGACGCTGGAGGAAACCAACTGGCTGGGCGACCAGGCCACCATTGAGGAGGCCGCCCGCGACGGCGCCCCGGTGCTGGCCCGCGTCCGCTCCACGCGCCAGCCCTCCCCGGCCCGTCTGGCCTTTGCAGATGACGCCGTTCAGGTGGTGTTCGATCAGGGCGAGGAAGGCGTCGCCCCTGGCCAGGCCTGCGTCCTGTACGACCCGGCCGACGATGAGCGCGTGCTGGGCGGCGGATTTATCGCGTCCACCACGGCGGTTTCTGTCTGACGCCTACGCCGCCTTGTCATCGGCCGGCATGACCTCGCCCACGGTCGCGCGGTTCTCGGCGAAGACGACTTCGACGTCGCGCGGTCGGACCATCTCATTGCAGCAGCCGCAGGCGATGCGGGGCTGCAGGTCATGGCCGCAGGTCTTGTGACGCAGGATGATGCCCGAAGGCTCCTCGCCGTAGACATGCTTGGCGCCCCAGGCGTTCAGGGTGACCAGCACGCCGTACAGATCCTTGCCCTTGGCTGTCAGCACGTACTCGTTGCGGGGAGGACGCTCGGAATAGGGGCGCGGCTCCAGCACGCCATGACGCACCAGCGACTTCAATCGGGCGGCCAGGACGTTGCGCGCCACGCCAAGCCGGTCCTGCCATTGCTCGAAGCGGGTGACGCCGTTGAAGGCGTCGCGGATGACCAGCATGGTCCACGGGTCGCCGATCACCTCGAGGGTGGCGGCGACCGAGCAGCTCTGGCGCGAATAATCGGCGGTGCGTCCCATTTCCCGGAAAGTGACCCCGCGTCAGCCGTTTGACAAGGGTTGCCAATCGCGACGGAGTCAGTCAGTTTCTATTTGCAACGGACATGGCCGCCCTCGGGCCATATCCTTCCCTCGACTCGGGGGAGGCGCCGTCGCAGGTTCCGCCTCCGCTTTTCGATGTTGTGTGATGACCGAAGCCGACCTGATCCACGCCGCCTTCCGCCTGACGCCCGAGGATGAAGGGGTTCTGGCCGCCCGCCTCTCCGGCGAGTTTTCCAACGGCCCGATCAGCGCCCCGCCCGAAGCGGGCTTCCCCTTCGGCGGCCTGCTGGCGGCCTTGTGCGCCGGGGCCATGCGTCAGGGACTGGGGATCGAGGCGCCGCTGCGCAGTCTGACGGTCCAATATCTGGCCGCCGCCCGTTACGGCCAGCCGTTGCAGTTTCGGCCGCGGATGCTGCGCGGCGGCCGAAACGTCGCCTATGCCGTGGTCGAGGGCGGGCAGGGATCAAGGCTGACCCATCACGCCAGCGCCACCTATGGCGCCGACGGCCCCACGCCCGCGCCTCTGACGCCGCTGCTGGCGACGCCGCCCTCGCTGGACAGCCTGAAGGACGCGCCGGGCATCAGCGGCCCGATGGCGCCGCGCTTCTCGCAGCACGTCGACTATCGCTTTGACGGCGGCCCCAACATCCTGGGCGGCAATGAAGCCAAGCCCGTCGTCGAGCGGGTCTGGATGCGGGTGAAAGACGGGGCGCCGCTGGACGAACTGCGGATGTGCTACCTGCTCGACGCCCTCTATCCGCCCGCCTGGACGGCCTTCAAGGCGCCGCCGATGATGACGACGGTGGATCTGCGCTGCGACTTTCTAAACGATCCGACGCCCGACAATGCGCCCGACGGCTGGGCCTTCTTCGAATACCGCCTGCTGGACCACGGCCTGGGCTGGTCGGTGGACGAGGCCATCGCCTGGGGCGCAGACGGCCGCCCGCTGGCCCTGGCCCGCCAGCGCCGCAAGCTGCTGTAAGCCGCCCCGCTTGCCAGCGGGCCTTCGCCTCCCCTAATCCCCCGCGAAACGATTCACTTACGGAAACGCCCCTCATGACCGCCGCCGCTGATCCCGTCGTCATCTGCTCCTTCGCCCGCACGCCGATGGGCGGCTTCCAGGGCGCGCTGTCGCCGGTCAAGGCCACCGATCTGGGCGCTGTCGCGGTCAAGGCCGCTGTCGAGCGCGCAGGCGTCGCGCCTGAAAAGGTCGACCAGATCTTCATGGGCTGCGTCCTGCCCGCCGGCCTGGGTCAGGCCCCCGCGCGCCAGGCCGCCATCGGCGCAGGCCTCGGCAAACACGTCGAGGCGACGACGGTGAACAAGATGTGCGGCTCAGGGCTCCAGGCGGCCATGATGGCGCACGACGCCCTGCTGGCCGGCACGGCCGAAGTCATCGTCGCGGGCGGCATGGAGTCGATGACCGGCGCCCCCTACCTGATGAACAAGCACCGCGGCGGCGCCCGCATCGGCCACGACGTCATCGTCGACAGCATGATGATGGACGGCCTGGAGGACGCCTATTCGCCCGGCAAGGCCATGGGCGTCTTCGCCGAGGATGCGGCGGCCCAGTATCAGTTCACCCGCGAGCAGATGGACGAATACGCCATCGAGAGCCTGACCCGCGCCAAGGCCGCCATCGCCTCGGGCGCCTTCAAGGCCGAGATCGTCCCGGTCGAAGTCGCCACCCGCAAGGGCCCGGTGACGGTCAGTGAGGACGAACAGCCCGGCAAGGCCGACGCCGCCAAGATCCCGACCCTGCGTCCCGCCTTCACCAAGGACGGCGCCATCACCGCCGCCAACGCCTCTTCGATCTCGGACGGCGCCGCCGCCCTGGTCATGACGCGCGAGAGCACTGCCAAGGCCCTGGGCCTGCCCATCGTCGCCCGCGTCGCCGCCCACGCCGCCCACGCCCACGAGCCGGGCCTGTTCACCACCGCCCCGGTCCCGGCCATGCAGAAGGCGCTGAAGAAGGCGGGCTGGTCGGTCGAGGACGTCGACCTGTGGGAGGTCAACGAGGCCTTCGCCGTCGTCGCCATGATCGCCCAACAGGAGTTGGGCATCAACCGCGACAAGCTGAACGTCAACGGCGGCGCCACGGCCCTGGGTCACCCTATCGGCGCGTCCGGCGCACGCATCCTGTCCACCCTGCTGGCGGCGCTGCAGGCGCGCGGCGGCAAGAAGGGCGTGGCCTCGCTGTGCATCGGCGGCGGCGAAGCTGTGGCCATGGCCGTGGAACTGCCCTGATCCTGTGGCGTTGTCCGCGGCCCAGCTAACTGTGGAGACCTCCCCCTTGAAACTCCCTGCCCTGCTCGCCGCCGGCGTCGCCGTTCTCGGCGTCGCCGCCTGCGCCACGGCCCAGGCGGAAGGCGCCATGCCCCAGAACGACACTGTCGCCGGCCAGGCCGGTTCCGCTGACCTCAAGGCCTTCCCGGCCGCGACGGCGGGTCAGACCCGCCACGTGATCAACCTTCCGCCCCGGTCGGACGAGGACGCGCTGAAGGTCGAACTGATCCTAGGCAAGACCCAGACGGTCGACTGCAACCGTCAGTTCTTCGGCGGCCGCCTTGAAACCCGCACCGCCGAGGGCTGGGGCTACGACTACTATGTCCTGCCTGCCCTGGGGAACGCGGCCAGCACCCTGATGGGCTGCCCTCCGGGTTCTGAGCGCCAAGCCTTTGTGACGACGCAGGAACAGCCGCTGATCCGCTATAACTCGCGCCTGCCCGTGGTGGTCTACGCCCCGTCGGACGTCGAGGTGCGTTATCGCGTGTGGCGCGCAGGCGAGACCCAGATGGCGCGCTGATCGCCGCCGTTCTTTGAAATCAGACGCGGGCGTCGGTCGGGTTCGATCGGCGCCCGTTCTGCATCAGGCCCGCGTCTTCCGTTCGCATCCCGCTGCATCAGCGAGGCCAGGCAGGCGCATCCGGCGCTCAGAACGATCATGGGCCAACTCCTGCGTTTGCGAATCGTTTGCAGGTTTGCGCATAGTCGGCCGTCGTGCAAGCGTCCGTCTCCATTTCTCTCGGAGAGTCGCCATGCGCGAAGACGGCAAGCTGGATTATCTCGAACTGCCCGCGACGGATCTGGCGGCGCACAAGGCGTTTTACGCCGAGGCGTTCGGCTGGCGCTTCCAGGACTATGGCCCGGACTATGCGGCGTTCAGCGAGGGGCTGGACGGCGGCTTCACCCCCGACGCCATGACGCCCAAGCCCCTGCCCATCCTCTATGCCCATGATCTGGAGGCCATGCAGGCTAAGGTCGAGGCGGCGGGCGGCGCGATCACCCACGCCATCTTCGCCTTCCCCGGCGGGCGTCGTTTCCACTTCCGCGACCCGTCCGGCAACGAACTGGCCGTCTGGTCCGAAAACTAGAGCCTATTTCGGGTCCACCGTCTGGGCGATGCGCTCGGCCTCGTCGCGATCGGCGCCGTCCTGGGCCATCACCCAGACGTGGATCTCGGCGGGTTGCGCCGAGCGCTGGAAGAGGTGTTCCATCGCGATGCGACGCGGCCCTTCGGTCGTCACCACGGAGATGCGGCCGCCGGCCGTCACCTGCTCGCCGTCATAGATGGGAAACTGCGACGACGGCCCGGCGTAGACCATCAGATAGGTCTTGCCCGCCTTGCGCGCCGAATAGACGTGAGCGTTGGGGCCCGACCGGCCCTCGACCAGTTGGAAGCCCGGCGGCAGGTCGATGCGGAACGGAAGAGCCGCCCGCTCTGCGGCGCTCAGACCTTGCGGCGCGGGCGCAGACGGTGCGGGCCTCGGCGTCGCCGGCGCGGCCGAGGCGGACGGCGCCTGGGTCGTCGTCGATCGTCGAACCGGCGCCTCCTGGGCGGGTTGCGCCGGGCGGGGCTGAGATTGGGGCTGGACGGCGGCCGGTGCGGGCGCAGAGGCGGGCGGACGCCGGATCGGCTCGACGCGCTGGGGCGCAGGCGCCGGGGTCGGGCGCGGCGGGGAGACAGGTCCCGGCCCAGCCCTTGGCGGAGCGCCGTTTAGGCGACGGGTCAGTTCTTCGATCCGGGCGCGTTCTTCCGGGTCCTGGCGGGCGGCAGGCCCGGCCGGGGCCTGGGTCACAGATGTCTGGGCCACAGATGTCTGGGTCGCAGATGCGTGGGTCGCAGGCGCCGAGGCGGGGCGTGACGGCGCCGTCGATTGCGGAACGGGCGGGGCGCCGTTCAGGCGGCGGGTCAGTTCTTCGATGCGAGCGCGCTCGTCCGGGTCCTGCTGGGCGGCGGCGGGGGTCGCAACGACCGCCAGCGGGGCGATAAGCGACAGGGCGACGAGAGCGGCTTTCATGGCTCTGACATTGGCGGCCCGGGCCGCGCCGGGTCAAGCGGCCATATCAGCGGAGCTGTCTCAGACGCCCGGGATCTCCACCCAGAACGTCGCCCCTTGCCCGACCACGGAATGCACGCCGATATCGCCGCCCTGCAGTTCGACCAGCCGCTTGGCCAGCGTCAGGCCGACGCCGTGCCCCTCGATACTGGAGCGATCCAGGCCCAGGCGGTTGAACGGCTCGAAAAGCTGAGCCTGCTTGTCTTCCGACAGGCCCGGCCCCCGATCGATCACCTCAATGCGGATGCGGTCGCCGCTCCATGCCGCCCGCAGAATGACCACCCCGCCCGACGCGCCGTATTTCATGGCGTTGCTGGCCAGATTGCCGACCACCTGCGTCAGTCGCTGGGAGTCGGCCATCGCCACCAGGGCGTCGCCATCGGCGATCACGTCGATCCGCAGGCCTTCCGCCTCTGGCAACAGCGCCATGGACCGGCGCACGTCTTCCAGTACGCCGCTGACCTCGGTCGGCCGCAGGTCGACCTTGACCGCCCCGGCTTCGGCGCGCGCCACATCCAGCAGATCATGCGTCAGCGCCTCGATCTGGCGCGCCGTCTTGACCAGCATCTGCGCCATTTCGACCTGGCTGTCCGTCACCTGGCCCAGATGGCCGCCCGCCCACAGTTCGCCGATGCCGATGACGCCGCCGACGGGGCTCTTGATCTCATGAGCCACATTAGCCAGCAGCCGAGACTTGGCGGCCGATGCTCGTTCGGCGCGCAGTCGTCCCTCCTTGGCGCGCTGCATCAGTTGGTCGCGCTCCTCGAGCAGGGCGGCGACCACGAGGATCGGCATATAGCCCAGCAGCACCAGAAGCTGCGCCAACAGGGCGCGATCCTCGGCTGCGAACTGATGATAGGGCCCGTGCCCGGCCATCGTGCCGCCGATCGCGACCACCGACACCACTAACAGAGCCCATGCGGCTCCAATGACGCGGAACCGCACCGCTGCGAGCAGGATCAAGGGCAGCAGCAAGAAGCCGAACGGCAGGCTAAGATGGGAAAAGAGCGCATAGCAGGCTCCCCCGAGCAGGGCGCCGAGGCCGAGACCTTCGGCCAGTCGCGCCGGTTGCTTCAACACTTGCCAATGCGCCTTGCGCAGGCTCAGCCCGACGACGCCGATCACGGCGAATCCAAGGGCGTGGCCGCTCCACCAGATGCGGAAGGCGTCGAGGGAATCCTGTCCGCCGACGTTCGCCACAGCCACACAGCCCAGCAACGCCGCCGGAAGAGGGGCGATGGCGCATATGGTCCAAAACCGGGCTAGCCCCTGGACGCTATCGACGTGCAGGCCCGTCACCATTCGGCGCGTCAGCACGACCGCAAGCACGATTTCCAGCACATTGCTCAGGGTGAACAGGGCCGAAAGCCACAAAGGGTTTCCGGCCAGTATCTCGCCCGCGAACACTCCCGCCGCCACAACGGCGCCGAAACCCAAATCGTATTGAAGACCGCGGCCGCTGCGCAGCCAGGCGGCCATCGCCAGCCCGCCTGCGCCCCACAAGCCGGCGATCAGTCCGTTGGTGCGAGCGAAGCTGATCGCCAAGACCACCAGGATCGCGACGCCCAGGGCCGTCAGGATGGGCGCCAGCGGCTGGCGGAAGAAATCAGCGTTGGGCGGGACCTGGGTTTCAACCCCGATCGCCCCCTTCGCTGTCGCTTCCAGTGCGACCTCACTCCTGTGGAGCGCGCGGCTCATGCTCATCAATCCGGCCCAGAATTAGAGTCTCGGGACCTGATCTTGATCGATGTTCCTAAACATCCTCTGAAATCGACGCGGGACTTCAGGATGCGGCGCTCAGCACCTCGTTGAAGGCGCGCACGGCCGCTGCGGGGCCATCGGGATGCAGCCACACGCCAGCGCTAACCGCCACGAAGTCCGCGCCCGCCGCCGCCAGCCTGCCGGCGTTCTCGACCGTCACCCCGCCGATGGCGACGCAGGGCGTCTCCATGGTTTCCTGCCAGATGGTCAGGATATCCGGCTCGGCGTGGTGCACGACGTCCTTGGTCTGCGTGGGGTAGAAGGCGCCGAAGGCGACGTAGTCGGCGCCCCCCTCGGCCGCCTCCATCGCCAGGTGGCGGCTGTCATGGCAGGTGACGCCGATCATGGCGTCCTCGCCCATGATCCGGCGCGCGTCGGCAAGCGACGCGTCTTCCTGGCCGACGTGAACGCCGTCGCAGCCCGTAGCGCGGGCCAGATCGGGGCGGTCGTTCAGGATCAGAGCCACGTCGTGCGCCTGGCAGATCGGCCTCAGCCGGGCGACGGCGGCGCGGATCTCATCGTCGGAGGCCTCCTTCAGCCGCAGTTGCACGGCGGCGCAGTCGCCGGCGGACAGGGCGGCCTCCAGCTGGACGGCGAAGGCTTCCAGGTCCGGCAGGGCCGAGGGCGTGATCAGATACAGCCGGCAGGGCGGACGGGCGGGAATTTGCGGTTGACGAGCCATGACACCGCCCTGCCCTCCGACGCCGACGGCGTCAATGTCGCAGAGCGCATGAGAATGATTTGCACCCGCCTTAATAGATGCTATAGCGAGCCATTCTCAAGTTCCGGGTGCCTCGCCTTGTACGTTTGCAACTGTAACGGTCTCCGCCAGCGTGACGTCGCCCTCGCCATCGAGGCGGGCGCTAGCCGCCCGAAGGACATCTTCGCCAGCCACCAGTGCGCGCCGCAATGCGCCAAATGCGTGTGCGAGATGCGCCAGATGATCCAGGAGCAGCAGTCCGCCTTCGCCATGGCGGCGGAATAATCCCTTTTTGAAAGCGGATTTCACTCGCATTATCAATGCAGTGATAAAAACTCGCAAATAAGCTGCGACGGCAAAGCCGTGGTATGTAGTCGTCACGGGCGGTCCCGAGGCTCGGTCTTGCGTCAAGACCGACTCGCCGCTGCTTTTAAAGGACGACGACCATGAAGGGCGATCCCGCGATCATCCGCACCCTCAATGCGGTGCTGACCAACGAACTGACGGCGGTGAACCAGTACTTCCTGCACGCCCGCATGTTCGAAAGCTGGGGCCTCAGCCACCTCGGCAACGTCATCTACGAAGAATCGATCGGCGAGATGAAGCACGCCGACATGCTGATCAAACGCATCCTCTTCCTGGACGGCCTGCCCAACCTGCAGGACCTGCACAAGCTGAAGGTCGGCGAAGATCCGATCGAGTGCCTGGGCGCCGACCTGCAACTGGAGATCGACAGCCGCGCGACGACACGCGACGCCGTCACCCAGTGCGAGCAGGCCCGCGACTACGTCAGCCGCGACCTGCTGATGAAGATCCTGGCCGACACCGAAGAGCACGTGGACTTCCTGGAGAACCAGCACAGCCTGATCCAACTGATGGGCGCGCAGAACTATCTGCAGTCGGCCATGAAGGAAATCGTCACCGACGGCGCCGCCACCGGCAATTGATCCAAAGGCCGGGCGCGGCGTCAGCGAGCGGGAACGTCCGCCGCGCCCGGTTGTTTTGGCTGCATGACCAGCATGGATGACGCCCTCGACGCCGCCCGCGATCACGCAGCGGATTTCCTCAATGCTGAAGGCCGCGACTGGCGGCACGTCGCCCTGGGCGCGGCGGTTACCGTCGGCTTCGCCCTGGCGGCTACCGTGGTGGCCACCCGCGCCGTGCCCCCGCAAGCCCGCAGCCTGACCGGCGCCCGAAAGCGCGAAGGCCCGATCACCGAGCGCCCGCGCGGGCCGTTCAGCCTGATCCTGCCCGCCGTCTTTTCGGCCACGACCCTGTCGGCTCTGCGCGTGTGGAACGCGCCGGCCCGGCCCGGCCGCAACGCCGCCATGGGCCTGTGGGCCGTCGCCCAGGCGGTCAACGCCGTCTGGCTGGCCGCCCGCCCGACCAGGCGCTGGACCCAAATTCTGGCCGCCATGTCCTCAGCCGGCCTGGCCGCCGCCTTCGCCCATGAAGCGCGCAAGCTCGACCCCGGCGCAGCCAAGCTGGCGGCGCCGACCGGCATCGGCGTGCGTCTGGCCAATCGGGCTGAGCGCAGCCTGGACGGCCCGACCTGAAACAACGCGCGGCGGCGCCCGCGCCATTGCCCTTTTTCGCCTTATCCTCTAGGGCTCGCGGCGATTTGGCGCGCCACGCTCTGGCGGTCGGCGCCAGCCGCCCCCCAGCAACGAGCCCTACGGTTCTCATGAAAATCAACGCCAACACCATCAAGCCCGGCATGGTCCTGCAACACAACGGCGGCCTGTGGGTCGTCACCAAGGCCAGCCACGTCAAGCCCGGCAAGGGCGGCGCCTTCGCCAACGTCGAGGCCAAGAACCTCGAGACCGGCAACAAGCTGAACGAACGCTTCCGCTCGGAAGACAAGGTCGAGCGCGTCACGCTGGAACAGCGCGACTACTCCTACCTGTTCGACAACGGCGAAACGCTCGTCTTCATGGACGACGAATCCTACGAGCAAATCGAACTCCAAAAGGGTTGGGTCGGCGAAGACCGCATCCCCTACCTGCAGGAAGGCATGAAGGTCGTCATCGAGTCGCACGAAGAGCGTCCGATCGGTCTGGAACTGCCGGAACAGGTCGTTCTGGAAGTCGTCGAGACCGAGCCCACCGTGAAGGGCCAGACCGCCTCGTCGTCCTATAAGCCCGCCAAGGCTTCGAACGGCATCCGCGTCATGATCCCGCCCTTCATGTCGACCGGCGAGAAGATCGTCGTCGACACCTCGACCGGCGAATACGTCCGCCGCGCGGACTAAAAAACACCGCCTTTCCCGGCCAAGGTCGGGCAAGTTAAGACTACAGGGGCGCGGATGGTCCGCGCCCCTTTTGCTTCTCCGTCCATCCGGGCCACCGGCCTTTTGAGGATCGACGGATCAGGAGAACTGCCTATGGCCCTCGCTTCCGCCCTGCTCCAGGTCATGATGGACGCCGTCCGCAAGACCGCCCGCCCGATGCTTCGGGATTTCGGCGAGGTGTCCCAGCTGCAGGTGTCCCGCAAGGGCCCCGGCGACTTCGTCACCGCCGCCGACATCAAGGCGGAACAGACCCTGTTCGAACTGCTGCTGAAGGCCCGCCCGGGCTACGGCTTCCTGGGCGAAGAGCGCGGCATGATCGAGGGAACCGACAAGACCCACACCTGGATCGTCGACCCGATCGACGGGACCACCAACTTCATGCACGCCATGCCCCACTTCGCCATCACGGTGGGCCTGGAGCGCAAGCACCCCGACGGCACGGCCGAGATCGTCGCCTGCGTCACCTACAACCCGGTCATGAACGAGATGTTCTGGGCCGAAAAGGGCAAGGGCTGCTACCTGAACGACACGCGCATCCGCACCGCCGGGCGCGCCGACATGGCCGAGTGCCTGATCGCCACCGGCCTGCCCTTCATCGGCAAGACCGGCCACGGCCAGGCCATCAAGGACATCCACGCCGTGGGCCAGCGCGTCGCGGGCATCCGCCGTCTGGGCGCCGCATCGCTGGACTTCGCCTGGGTCGCGGCGGGCCGCTACGACGCCTATTTCGAGCGCAACCTGCAGCCGTGGGACGTGGCGGCGGGCATCCTGCTGGTCACAGAGGCGGGGGGCGTCGTCACCACCATCGACCAGGACGGCGATCCGATGAACGGCAAGCAGATCGTCGCCGGAAACCCCGACATCCAGGCCAAGCTGCGCAAGATCCTGCGCGAGTCGTGAGACGTGCACCCCTCTCCCGATGGGAGAGGGCTTGAGCCTCCAAGAGCGAAGCGATTGGCTAAGGCGAAAGGGTGAGGGTTCGCGGCGAAAGTCGGCGTAAGCCGCCGCGCCACGGCTCACGCCGGCTGACAGGACAAGCCCCTCACCCTTTCGCGCAAGAACGATCGCCTTCGGCTCTCGTGCGCTCAAGCCCTCTCCCGCCGGGAGAGGGTCACGCGATCACGCGCCTGTCACGTGCGGCCCCTACCCTTCGCGCATGATCGCCGCCATCCTGACCGCCGCCATCCTGTCGTCGAGCCAACCGGCCATGTCCGCTCCCTCCGCCAAACCTACCGTCATCGCCCACCGCGGCGCCTCGGGCGAACGGCCGGAGCACACCCGCGCCGCCTATGAGTTGGCGATCGAACAGGGCGCGGACTTCATCGAGCCGGACCTGGTCATGACCCGCGACGGCCACCTGCTCGTCCGCCACGAGAACGAGATCGGCGAGACCACCAACGTCGCCGATCACCCCGAGTTCGCCGCGCGCCGCACAACCCGCGAGGTGGACGCCCGCCCCGTAACCGGCTGGTTCACCGAAGACTTTACCCTGGCCGAGTTGAAGACCCTGCGCGCGCGCGAGCGTCTGCCCGCCCTGCGCCCCGCCTCGGCCGCCTTCGATGGCCAGGAGCCGATCCTAACCTTCGAGGAAGTGGTCGCCATCGCCCGCGACGCCAGCGCCCGCACCGGCCGCGTCATCGGCGTCGCGCCCGAGCTGAAGCACCCCAGCCATTTCGCCGCCCTGAACCTGCCGATGGAGGACGCCTTCGTCGCGGCGCTGGAGCGCCACAGCCTGACCGGCGCGGACGCCCCCCTCCTGATCCAGTGCTTTGAGGTCGGGACTCTGGAGCGGCTGGCGGCGCGCATCGACGCGCCGCTGCTGCAATTGATGCAATCGAGCGGCGGCCCCGCCGACCGGCCCGGCGCGACCTACACTGAGATGACGACGCCGAGGGGACTGGCCGAAGTCGCCCGCTACGCTGACGCCATCGGGGTTCAGGACCTGATGGTCGTGCCGCGCGACGACAAAGGGCGCGCGCTAGGGCCGTCGTCCCTGACGGCTGACGCCCATGCGGCGGGCTTGAAGGTCGTGGTCTGGACTTTTAGGGCCGAGAATCTGTTCCTGCCCGTGCAGTATCGCAGGGGCACAGCGCCCGCCGACCACGGCGACCTGACGGGCTGGCTGAAGGCGATCTACGCGCTGGGCGTCGACGCTGTATTCAGCGATTTTCCTGCGGTCGCCATAAACGCGCGCTGACGCCTTTCCTCCCCATGAAATGGGGAGGGGGACCGCGAAGCGGTGGAGGGGCCGGGACCGCGGGACCAAGCGGCCCCTCCGTCACGTCGCCTCCGGCTCCGCGCCACCTCCCCATTGCATGGGGAGGAGAAGGTTTACGTCCCCTGGAACTGCAGCTTGGCCAGACGCGCATACAGCCCGCCCTTGCCCGTCAGTTCGGCGTGCGTGCCTTCCTCGACCACCTGGCCGCCGTCCATCACCACGATGCGGTCGGCGCGCAGCACCGTCGCCAGGCGGTGGGCGATGACCAGGGTGGTGCGTTCGGACATGGCCTGATCCAGCGCAGCCTGCACCAGACGTTCGTTCTCGGCGTCGAGCGCGCTGGTCGCCTCGTCCAGCAGCAGGATCGGCGCCTCGCGCACCAGGGCGCGCGCGATGGCCAGACGCTGGCGCTGACCGCCCGACAGACTCTTGCCGCGCTCGCCCAGCGGGGTGTCGAAGCCTTCCGGCAGGGCGTCGATGAAGCCGAGCGCCTGGGCCTCGGCGGCGACGGCGCGGGCCTCCTCCAGCGTGGCGGCCTCGCGGCCGAAGCGAATGTTCTCCAAGGCCGAGCCCGAGAACAGCGGCGCCTCCTGCGACACCCAGGCGAAGCGGTCGCGCACCGCGACCGGATCGGCCGCGCGCACGTCCACCCCGTCGACCGACACGAGACCGGACTGCGGGTCATAGAAGCGCAGCAGCAGACGGAAGACCGTGGACTTGCCCGCCCCCGACGGCCCGACCAGGGCCACCGTCTCGCCCGGCCGCACGGTCAGGCTGAAGCCCTTCAGCGCCGGCAGGTCGGGGCGGCCCGGATAGGCGAAGTCCACGGCTGACATCGACACCTCGCCGCGCGGCGGCTGAGGCAGGGCCACAGGGCTGGCGGGCGGTGCAATGGCGGGGGTCGCCCGCATCAACTCGTCGATCCGCTCCATGGCCCCGGCGGCCTTCTGCACGTCGCCCCAGCTCTCGCCCAAGGCGCCGACAGCGCCCGCCGCGAACACCGACAGCAGCACGAACTGCAGCAGGGCGCCCGGCGTCATGGTCCCGGCGATCACGTCCTGCGCGCCCAGCCACAGCACCAGGGTCACGCCGCCGAACATGACGACGATAATCATGGCGGTCATCACCGCCCGCGCCCGCATCCGCTTCAGGGAGACGCCGAACGCCTCCTCCACCGCCGCGCCGAAGCGGCCGATGGCGCTCTTTTCGCGGCCGAAAGCCTGCACCGTCTCGATGGCGTCGACGCTTTCCCCGGCGAAGCCCACGGCTCCGGCGAAGGTGTCCTGCGACTTCACCGTCAGCTTGCGCACGATCCGCCCGAAAATGAACAGCGGCGCGATCAGCACGGGCACGATCAACAGCACGAACGCCGTCAGTTTGGGGCTGACGAAGAACAACAGGATCACCCCGCCGATCAGGGTCAGGAAGTTGCGCAGCGCATAGCTGATGGAGGTGGTCAGCAGGGTGTCGACCAGCTGGATGTCCGTGGTCAGGCGCGACAGCACCTCGCCCGTGCGCATATGGGCGAAGAAGACCGGGTCCAGCGTCAGGATGCGCTGGAACAGGGCCGTGCGCAGGTCGGCGATGATCCGTTCGCCGGTCTTGGTCACGTAGAAATACCGCAGCGCCGTCGCCAGCCCCAGGATCACGGCGTTGAGGCCCAGGATCAGGAACCACTTGTCGATGTCGGCGCCGCCGTTCTCAAACCCCTGATCGATGGCCCCGCGCGCCGTCGCCGTCAGGGCCAGGGAGGCGATGGTCGAGCCGATCAGCCAGAGCGCGGAAATGCCCGCATCCAGCTTGTGCCGTCCCAGAAAAGGCAGCAGTCGTCCCAGCGGACGGATGTTGCGGCTCTTGGCGCGTTTGCCCCCCGCCTCATCCATCTGTTCTGCCAGAACTTCCCCGGCGCCGGGACGGCCTGTCGGTTGGGCGTGACGTTGCGGTTCAGCGTGGGTCATGGCAGCGCTCTTGCCCCGGATCGCCCCCCGGTGTAAACGCCGCCCCTCGCTCCCGTCGCGCTCCGTGGCGGGATTCTCTAATTACGCGCAGTGACGGTCGGCATCGTCGTCGCGCAGAGACGGACAAGATCGATGAAAGCGGACACGCACCCCGACTACCACTTCATCACTGTTGTGATGACCGACGGCACCTCCTACCAGACCCGTTCGACCTACGGGAAGGAAGGCGCCACGCTGAACCTGGACATCGACCCGACGTCTCACCCGGCCTGGACCGGCGGCAACCAGCACCTGATGGACCGCGGCGGCCGCGTCTCGCGCTTCAACAACAAGTTCGGCGGCTTCATCAAGAAGTAAGCCACGCTTGCTGCGACAAGTTCGCCACAAAAGCGTCGGTCCTCGGGCCGGCGCTTTTTTGTTGCCTGGAACGCCGTTAACATGGGCGCGTTCGATCCCTCGGGGCGTGGGCGTTGGGTCCGGGCCGATATCGGACCACAAGAGTTGCAGACGATGAATCGACGGGAACTGGGCCTTGGCGTCGCTACGACAAGCCTGACGCTGGCGGCCGCAAGCGGCGCGCTGGCCCAGACGCGCACGACCGACCCGCAGGTTTTCATCGCCGGTTTCGACGCCCAGGCCGGACGCCTGCCCGCCGCGCAGCAGGCCGACGTCCGCGCTGTCTACGAGCTGACCCAGGGCAAGCCGATCTGGACCGCCGACCGCCTGCGCGTGCTGCAAGAAGTCGCCGCCGGGGCCGAGCGCCACGGCCTGCCGGCCAGCGACTTCTTCGACTTCGTCGGCCTGGCCGCCGACCGCGAGACCGCCGAAATCCGCACCACCGCCGCCGCCCTGGCCTACGCCCGCGTCCTGGCCGAGGGTCGGGTCCGCCCCGAGACGGTCGAAGAGCTGTGGGAGATGCAGAAGAACAGCGTCGACCTGCCGCGCGGCCTGGTGGACGCCGTCGCCGCCAACAAGCTGAGCCAGTGGTTCGACGCCCTGCCCCCGACGGATCTGGGCTACACCAATCTGTCGGCCGGCTACGCCCGCTATCGCCGCATCGCCCGCCAAGGCGGCTGGCCCGCCTTCCGTATGGGCGGCACGATCGAGCCAGGGACCAGCGACCCGCGCATCCCCGCCCTGGTCGCCCGACTGGCGGCTGAGGGCGACCTGAGCGCGGCCAACGCCGAACGCCTGAAAGGCAATCTGGCCTACGGCCCTGAGTTGCAGCAGGCGGTGCGCAGTTTCCAGACTCGCCACGGTCTGGGCGCCGACGGCCGCATCGGCGGCGCCACCCAACGCTCGCTGACCGCGACGGCCGAGGATCGCGCCCGCCAGATCGCCCTGAACCTGGAGCGCCGCCGCTGGCTGAAACGCGACCTGAATCCCGAGCGGATCGAGGTCAACACCGCCGCCGCCATCATGGTCTACTGGAAGGACGGCAAGCCGGTTCACTCCAACCGCGTCGTCGTCGGCACGGCGGCCAATCAGACCCCCAGCCTTGAAAAACCCTTCGCATCGGTCGTGGCCAACCCGCCGTGGACGGTGCCGATGGGAATCGCGCGCCGCGAAATCCTGCCCAAGGGGCCGGGCTACCTCGCCGCCAACGACATGTACGTGAACGCCGACGGCTGGGTGGTGCAGCGCGCCGGCCCGAAGTCGTCGCTGGGCAATGTGAAGTTCGAGCTGCAGGACAGCTACGCCATCTTCCTGCACGACACGCCCGCGCGGGGGGCGTTCAACCTGTCGGTGCGTCAGCGCAGCCACGGCTGCGTGCGGGTGCAGGACGCCATCGGCTTCGCCCGCCTGCTGCTTTCGCCCGATCCCGAGCGTCTGGCCCTGTTCGATGCAGCCCAGGCCAGCGGCGAGACCAAACGGGTGACCACCGGCCGCAACATCGGCGTGCGCCTGCTCTACTGGACCGCCTTCGTCGACGGCCAGGGCCGCGTCGCCTTCCGCGAGGATGTCTACAAGCGCGACGCCAAGCTGGCTGACGCCCTGGGCATCTCTGTGAACCTGCCGCAAGTCGTGGCCGACGCCCCGATCGACCCGGACGAAGTGACGCCTTAAGGCGCCGCCGCCTTATCCAAAGGCGGCGCGCAGCATATCCATCTGGCTCTGCACCGGATTGGCGGAGGTCGTCGCCGGCTCGACATACATCTGTCGATCCAGGTGCAGCACGCGGTCATAGAGCTTCTCGGCCCGCACGGCGTATTCGATCAGGGCGATCGGCAGGTCGCCGCGGCGCGGTTCCGTCTCGATGCGGCGATCCGCCAGGCGATAGCGGGGATCGCCCGCCGCCTCGGCGCTCATGTCCTGCTCGCGCACGGCGCGCTGGACCAGCAGCCATGAGGCGATCTGCATCAGCCGCGTGGTCAGCTTCATGCTCTCGCCCGCATAGGACAGGGCCGCCGCGCGCGACAGCAGGCGCGAATCCTGACGCCCGTCGCCGTCCAGATAGGCGGCGGTCTCCTCGACCAGTTCCATGCCTTCGCGGAAGGTGCGCTCAAACAGTTCGGAGCGCGCGAAATCCAGCACCTCGGCGCCCGACAGGCCTGCCCGGCTCAGATTGGCTTCAATGGCGGTCACAGGCGTCCATCCAAGAATTTCATCCATCCGCTGGCTGCAATCGTCATGCCACGGAAGTCGCCTCTTCGGGAGAGCGCCGTCGAAACCATCCCCAACCGCTGTCGCTCAGCGGAAGTTGAACAGCGCATCGGCGGCGCTGCGTTGCGACGACTTGCCGTCGATGGCGGCCCTGGAGCGCGCGATCTCGGCCTCAAGGGCGGCGATCCGCTCCTGCAGTTCGTCCACGGCGTAGAGGTCCAGGTCTTCGCGGGCCAGGGCGGCGATAGCCTCGCCGCGCTGTCGGCGGGGCTCCAGATCTTCGAAACTCAACCTCGCCTCCTTGGCCATTGCGGGCGCGAACCCCTATGTGAACGCCGCATTGAACAGGAATGCAAGCAAGGGAGCCTCCGCCATGCAGGCCATAGAGATCGAGAACGGACGCGGCCCCGCCGACGCCCTGCGCCTGACGACGCGCCCCCTGCCCGTTCCGGCGCCCGGCGAGATCCGCATCCGTGTGCGGGCGGCGGGGGTCAACCGCCCGGACATCGTCCAGCGCGAGGGCCGCTATCCGCCTCCGCCGGGCGCTTCGGACATTCTGGGGCTAGAGGTTGCGGGCGAAGTCGAGGCTGTCGGCGAAGGCGTGACCCGCTGGGCGATCGGCGACCGGGTCTGCGCCCTGCTGGGCGGCGGCGGATATGCGCAATACGCCGTGGTCGACGCCCGCCACGCCCTTCCGATTCCCGACGGGCTCGACTTCGTGCAGGCCGCCGCCCTGCCTGAAACCGCCTTCACCGTCTTCGCCAACGTCTTCGAGGGCGGCGGGCTGAAGGCGGGCGAGACCCTGCTGCTCCACGGCGCGACCAGCGGCATCGGCGTCATGGCCATCCAGATGGCCAAGGCGGCGGGCGCCCGCGTCATCGCCACCTCGCGGGGTGCGGCCAAGGCCGAGGCCGCCCGCGCCCTGGGCGCCGACGTCAGTCTGGATGCGACGGCGCAGGACCTGGCGGCCGCCATTCAGGAAGCGGGCGGCGCTGACGTTGTCCTGGACATGGTGGGCTCGGCCTATGCCGAACTGAACCTGAACGCCCTGAAGCCCGGCGGGCGCTGGGTTGTGATCGCCGCCCTCACCGGCGCCAAGGCCGAGGTCGATCTGATGCGGATCATGCTGAAGCGGATCGTGCTGACCGGCTCGACCTTGCGCAGCCGCCCCGCCGATGAAAAGGCCCGGCTAGCCGCCGCCGTCGAGGCGACCGTATGGCCGTGGGTCGCATCCGGCGCCGTCAAGGCGCAGGTCGAGGCGACCTTCCCCCTTGCCGAGGCCGCCGCCGCCCACGCCCGCCTGGAAGCGGGCGCCCACGTCGGCAAGGTCGTGCTGCTGCCCTGATCAAGGAAAAGGGCGGGAAGCCGAAGCCTCCCGCCCTATCCGTCAAACCGTCGCTACGGCTTACCAGCGACCGCCGCTGCGGGCCGGACGCAGGGACGAGATCTTGTCGTTCAGGCCCGTATTGCGCAGGTCGCGGATGTCGCCGCGCACGACCTCACAGCGCCCGCGATAGTTGGCGTCTTCACAGACTTCCCAGCTTCCACGCGACAGGCGGATCGAGCTGATCGCGTCGTTCATGCCCAGGTTGCGCAGGTTCGGAACTTCGTCGCGGAAGCTCATCGACTGGCCGCGATAATTGGCGTCGCGATAGACGGTGATCGAGGATTGGTTCCAGCCGCCGCCCTGACCGGGGCGATTGTCATCCCAGCCGCCGCCGGGACGGTTCGGCCGATTGGGACGGCCGGGGCGGTTGTCTTCATAGTCGCCGCGATGGTTGTAGCAAACCAGCAGGCCGTTATCGTTGCCGATGTCGCTGCTGGAGCACCGCGCCAACTCGATCGAGGTCTCGCGCACATTGCCGTTGCGGTCGCGACAGTCCGCGTACAGCCGGCCCTGATTCACATAGGAGCCGGTGCAGCTCTGCGCATAGGAGCCGCGCGGCGCGCCACGGGCCTGAACCTGCGCTTCAGCCGTCCCGACGTTGACGACGGAGAAGCCGCCCGCCGCCATGACTAAACCTGCCGCTGCAACCACGAACTTCTTCATGACACGGTCTCCTTAGAGGTTCTCTTCCGGCGCATAACGCGCCCTGGGTCCGAATGTTCATCATCACAGATGAACCTTTGCTGTATGGCGACGACAGACGACGTTTTCATTTGCCGCGAAATCCCCTATATGTGGGCTATCGCGCCCGGCCGAAAAGGTCGGGCGCCGTCGATTCAAACGCCCGTTTTTCGGGCCGCAACCGCCGGGATCCATGCCCATGACCGACATCCTGATGCCCAAGGCCACCGCGGTCTGGCTGGTGGACAACACCTCGCTCTCGTTCGAGCAGATCGCCGACTTCTGCGGCCTGCACCCGCTGGAGGTGCGCGGCATCGCCGACGGCGACGTGGCGCGCGACATTCGCGGCGCCGACCCCATCGTCAACGGCCAGCTGACCCGCGAAGAGCTGGACAAGGCCCAGAACGACGAAAACTACCGCATGAAGGCCGTGGTCAGCCGCCACGCCGAACTGCTGAAGCCGGCCAAGTCGGGTCCGAAATACACGCCGGTCTCGCGTCGTCAGGATCGCCCGGACGCCATCATGTGGTTCGTCCGCAACCACCCCGAAGTGACCGACGCCCAGATCGCCAAGCTGCTGGGCACGACCAAGGCCACGATCGAGAGCGTGCGCAACCGCACCCACTGGAACTCGGCCAACATCAAGCCGGTCGACCCGGTGACCCTGGGCCTGACCGGCCAGCTGCAACTGGACGAAGTGGTCCGCAAGGCCGCCGACAAGAAGGCCAAGGACGACGCCAAGAACGGCGTCCTGCAACCCATCGAGGCCGAGCCCGAACCGGAAGCCGCCGTCGAAGACGCCGAAGAAGAATACGGCATGGGCGCCGAGCCTACCGCCGAATCGGTGTTCGGCTCGCGCGACTGATCCCTTCGATCCGCCGAACGATACAAAACGGCCCCGGAAGAGCGATCTTCCGGGGCCGTCGTCATTTTCAGATGGGAAGCGGCGTCAGCAGGCGCGGGCTTCCAGGCTGTTGATCTCTTCCTTAAGTCGCAGCTTTCGCTGCTTCATCTCCCTGAGGTGTATCGGGTCCGCGGAGGGGCGGCGCATCTCCTGCTGGATAGTCTCGTCCAGCGTCCGATGCCGATTACCCAGTTCGCGAATACGAGCCTCGATGGTCATGGCTTGCGCCTCCATGTGTAAGGGACCACTACACTGAGCGCCCGGTTTGGCGGGGTGTGGAATCACATTGCGGTGACCCTCGCCGCTCCGGACACGGACAGGTTGGAGGCGAATTTGGCCGATGTTGTGAACTCGGCCGTTGGGGCGGCGGCGCCCTCTCGGCTAGTCGTTGGAATCTCTGGCGCTTCCGGCGTCGTCTATGGCGCGCGCGTGCTGGACGCCCTGCGCGAACTGGGCGTCGAGAGCCATCTGGTCGTCACCCGCGCCGCCCTGCTCACTTTGTCGCAGGAGACCGATCTCACTCCCGACGAGCTGACCGGCAAGGCCGATGTGGTCCATCGGCTGAACGACGTGGGCGCGACCATCTCATCCGGGTCCTTCCGCACCCTGGGCATGATCGTCGCGCCCTGCTCGGTGCGGACGATGAGCGAGATCGCCACGGGCGTGACCTCCACCCTTTTAACCCGCGCCGCCGATGTCGTGCTGAAAGAGCGCCGCCCCCTGGTGTTGATGGTGCGCGAGACGCCGCTGCACCTGGGCCACCTGCGCACCATGACGGCGCTGGCCGAGATGGGCGCCGTCATTGCCCCGCCCCTGCCCGCCTTCTACGCCCGGCCCGAAAGCCTGGAGCAGATGGTCGACCAGTCGGTCGGCCGGGCGCTGGACGTCTTCGGCCTGGACTGGGCGCCGGTGCGGCGCTGGGAAGGGCTGAAAGGCGGGGCCGGGGCATGAGCGACGACCTATGGACCTGGGCCTGCGCCGCCTATGCCGCGCCGGGCGTGAGCGAGGCTTGCCTGTCGCTGCAGGACCATCACGAGCAGAACGTGCCCCTGCTGCTGTGGGCGGCCTGGACCGCCGTCACCGGCCGTCATCCGGACGAAGAAACCATCGAGGCCGCTTGCGATACGGCTCGCGCCTGGCAGACGACGACCATCGCGCCGCTGCGCGCGGTGCGCCGCACGCTCAAGACCCCGGTGCCGGATCTCGAAACCGACGCCCGTCTGGCGGTGCGCGAGCAGGTGAAGGCCGCCGAACTGGCCGCCGAGCGGCATCTGCTGGAAGGGCTTCAGGCCCTGTCTCCCGCGCCCTCAGGCCCCCCGCGCCCGGCGGTAGACGCGATGGCCGAGGCCGCGCGGCTATGGGACCGCGTGGTGCCGCGACCAGGGCTGAGAACCCTGGCCGACCTGCTTCCGACCTGACCCTAGCTCAGCTATAATCGCCCGGTCCGGGGCCCGATGATGAACGACGACGAACCTTACCTGTCCGAAGAAGACGAGGCGCTGCGCGCCGAACTGAGCCGCCTGCTGCAGGAGCACGCCGACCTGGACGCCTCCATCGAGGCGCTGGGCCATATGCCTGCGCCCGATCAGCTGATGATCGCCCGACTGAAGCGCAAGAAGCTGGCCCTGCGCGACGACATCGTGAAGCTGCAGGATCAAATCCTGCCTGACATCATCGCCTGATTTCTGTGGGCCTGACAGCTTCCCTCTCCGGCGAGAGAGGGAAGCAGGAACGCACGGCTTACAGCGGCAGGACCGAAGTGTCCTTGACCTCTTCCATCACCGCATAGGTGCGCGTTTCGCGCACGCCCGGCATGGTGATCAGGGTGTCGGCCAGGAAGACGCGATAGGCGGCCATGTCCTTCATCCGCACCTTGACCAGATAGTCGAAGCCGCCGGCGACCATGTGGCACTCCAGCACCTCCGGCGAGCGCCGGATGCGGTCTGCGAACTGGTCGAAAATGTCCGAGGTCGTGCGATCCAGCAGCACCTCGATGAAGATCAGCAGTTCCCGCTCGGCGAACTTCGGATCAATCAGCGCCGTATAGCCGACGATCACGCCTCGCTCTCGCAGGCGGCGCACCCGTTCAAAGCACGATGACGCCGACATGTTGCAGGCCGACGCCAGGTCCTGATTGGTGATGCGGCCATCCTGCTGCAGCACCCTCAGGATTCGGCGGTCCGCGTCATCCAACTTGTAATCCGCTGTGTTCATGCGCGGCTCCCCCTTACGCATCTACCCTACTCCGACTTTGTCAAACCGCCTGCTGATCCGCAATGGATCAGCAGGCGGTGAAGACCGACGACCTGGGAGAAAATCGTCGGCCAGAAAGATCGCCCGTAAAAAATACGGCCGCTTACTCGGCGCGGCGAGCCCCCGCCGCCTGTTTGCTCTGGGCGATGAAGCCCTCCATTTCCGCGGTCATGGCCGGAATGGTGGCGACGCCCAGGGCGAGCAGATGATCGTGGAAAGCCCTGATGTCGAAGTCGGCGCCGAGCTCAGCCTCGGCCCGGCGGCGCAGGCGCACGATTTCGATTTCGCCCAGCTTGTAGGCCAGGGCCTGCCCCGGCCAGGTGATGTACCGGTCGATCTCGGTGCCGACCTCATGGTCTGACAGGGCCGTGTTCTCGCTCAGGAAGGCGATGGCCTGGTCGCGCGTCCAGCCCTTGGAATGCAGGCCGGTGTCGATCACCAGCCGCGCCGCGCGCCACATCTCATAGGTCAGGCGTCCGAAGTCCTCATAGGCGTCTTCATAGATACCCATCTCGACAGCCAGCTTCTCGGTATAAAGCGCCCAGCCCTCGCTGAAGGCCGAGATGCCCGCCTGCGCGCGCCATTCCGGTAGGGCCGCGTGTTCACGACGCAGGTTGCCGTGCCAGGCGTGGCCCGGGTTGCACTCATGCACCGTCAGGGCCGGGATGTTGTAGCGCGGACGCGACGGTAGGTCGTAGTTGTTCAACAGGCAGACGCCGTTGCCGCCTCGGCCGCCGGTGTAAAAGGGCGCGATCTCGTCCGGCACGGGGATCAGGCTGAAGGTGTCGCGCGGCTTCAGATTGAAATACTGCCCCATCTTGCCGTCGACCTTCTTGATCACCCAGGCGCCGTGCCACAGCAGATGCTCAGGCTTGTCGTATTTGAACTGGGCGTCGGTCTTCAGGAAGGTGAGGAAGTCGGCGAAGCTGCCGGTCCAGCCGGTGCTGCGCATCACCGCTTCCATCTCGGCGCGGATTCGGGCCACCTCGGCGCGGCCGATCTCGTGAATCTGGTCCGGCGTCAGGTTGACGCTGGTGTATTGGCGGATCTGCGTCTGATAGAAGTCGTCGCCGTTCGGCAGACGGTTAGCGCCAAGCGTGTCGCGCGCGCCCGGCACATATTCGTCACGGATAAAGCTGAGCAGGGTGCGGTGCGCGGGCACGACCTGCTGCTGGATCACCTGGACAGCCTCGGCGCGCAGGCGCTGCTTGTCGGCGTCGGAGATCGTCGACGGCATGTTGATGAAGGGCTTGTAGATCGGGTTGGCCTGCGGATCCGTCGGTTCGGTCACGGCCAGGATGGAGACGTCCCGCCCGACCAGAGAGGCCTTGGGCTGGGTGAAGCCGCGCGCCAGTCCGGCGCGCATATTGGCGATCTGCTGGTCGAAATAGCGCGGCGTGTCGCGCAGTTGGGACAGGTAGCGGTCATAGTCCTCCACCGAGGTGAAGGTCTGGTTCGCCATGCCCGAAATCGACGACCAGAACGAGCTGTCCGAGTTGAACGGCATCTCGTACAGGCGATGGCGGCCGTCATCGACGAAGTTGTCGATCTGGTGCTTGTAGACCGCGTAGTTGGTGCGCTCGGACGGCGAGAGTTGGTCCGGCGCAAGGGCGCTCAGGCGGCGCTGGACGTCGGTCCAGTAAGCCAGCCGGCGCTGCTGGGTCGCGGCGCTGACGTCCGGCAAGTTCGACGGCTTGGAGGCGCGCGACGGAATCTCGTTCCGGCGCCAGGCGTATTCCTCCTCGGCGATAGCGCGGAACTGGGCGTCAAGGGCGCTGGCGGTCGTCGCCGTGGCCGTGGCGGGCGCCGAGGCCGAGGTCGCCGACGCCGTCGTCGGCAGGGCGGCGAGCGCCAGAACGCCCGCCGCGGCGGCGATGGCGCTATATGCGGTCAGGGTCTTCATCAGTTTCTCCCCTTGGTCCTGAGGACGCCCCCTCGAGGCCCCCAGCGTGAAAAGACGCCCGTCGCCGGGCGGCTTTCCCTAGTTGCGGATCAGAAGCGTGCGTTGACGCCGATGTAGGCGTAACGGCCCAGGTTGTTGTAGATGCTGGCGTTGAAACCGGTGTTCAGCGACGTGCCGGTCCAGGTGAACGGCGTCTGCGGCGGCTCCTCATTGGTGAAGTTGTTCACCCCTGCGAAGACCGAGAACTTGTCGAAACGGTATTCCGCCCGCAGGTCGTGGGTCAGCCAGGACGGCGCCTTGTAAGGCTCATAGGCCCCTGCCGGATCCTGATTGCTGCGCACCATGCTGCTCAGATACTGGTTGGCGTAGGAAAGCGAGACCCGGTCGTAATCCCAGGTGACGCGGAAGTTCATCCGGCGCTTGGGATTGGGCAGTTCGCCCGCCTGCTCGTCGCGCACGCTGGGGTCGCCCGGGACCGGATCATAGGTCAGGTCTTCCAGGAAGCCCGCCGCAGCACTGAAGGACAGCGAGCCGTAGTCCGGCAGTCCCAGCTTGGCCAGGTCCGTGCGGTAGGAGGCCGTCACGTCCCAGCCCGAGTTGGTGTACTCGGCCACGTTCAGCACCTGGTTCAGCACGCGGCCGACGTTGCCGTCCGAGGTGCGGGTCATGCTGCCGCAGAACGGGTTGTCCAGCGTCGGACTGTCGACGCAGTTATTGATCACATTGCGCCAGCCCAGCGAGGCGATGACGTCGCTGATCTTGATGTCATAGTGATCGACCGTGATGGCCAGGCCCGGCAGGAAGGACGGGGTCAGCACCACGCCCAAGGTCAGGGTCTCGCCCTCTTCCGGTTTCAGATCAGGATTGCCCCGGCTGACGACCGCCTTGGTCCCCGAGGACTGGACGAAGTCGGGCGACAGCCCCAGAGCCGCGCAGTTCGCCTTGCGGTTGGCCGGGAAGTTGCCGAGATTGACCCGCGTGGCGTCACAGGGATCTTCAACCTGGCTGAAGCCTTCACTCTCGCCGCCGAACAGTTCGTTGATATTGGGCGAGCGAACGGCCTTCGCATAGTTGCCGCGGAAGCGGATGTCGCGGTTGATCGTCCATTCCAGACCCACGCCATAGCTGCTGTCGCCGCCCGTGGTAGTGTAGTCCTGGTAACGATAGGCCGCCGTCAGATCCAGGTACTGTACGAACGGGACATCGGCCATCAGCGGCAGGTTCAGTTCGCCGAAGACCTCCTTGGATTCATAGTTGCCCTCGGTGATCTGCTGCGAGTTCTGGAAGATCCGCGCGTCCTGGGACAGCTTGTCCGGCACGACGCGGGCGTATTCCTTGCGCCATTCCACGCCCGCCGCGAAGGCGACCGGCAGGCTCGTCCCGCTGAACAGCGAAGGATAGGAGAACAGCTCGCCATTGACGGTCGCGACGGCATTCCACTGGCGGGTGACGTCATTGCGCACAGTGTGCAGGTAGGAATAGTCGATGGCTTCCTGCGAAGCCACGCCGGCGCCGAACAGGTTCAGCGGCTTACAGCCATTGGCCTGGGCCGCTTTGCTGCGGCACACGATCTGGCCGTTTTCATAGACGGCGTCGATCGAGTCGTAGAACTCCTGCTGCAGGCGGTCGAAGTTGGTGAACTGCGACTTGGTCTGTCCGTAGTTGAAATAGGTCTCGAAGCGCCAGCCGTTGCTGAAGGCGCCGTCGAAGCCCGTGACGAAACGGGTGGTGTCGTAGGCGCTCTCATAGGTGCGGATGCCGAAATCACGGTCGTTCCGCGTGATGTCGAACTCCTTCACGCCCGCAGCCGTCAGCATGGCGCGCAGGTCGGACGGCAAGAAGGCGTTGTCGGCGTAGATGTGATAGGCGTTGCCGACCCCTCTGCCCGGCACGTCATGGGCGAAGGTGCCGTTGGTGTTCTGGCTGGACGCTTCGGTGTGGAAATACTTGCCTTCGGCGAACAAGTTCAGCTCGGTGATGTAGTCGCTCATCGGCTGGAACTGATGACGCAGTTGCAGTTCGCCGCCGTAACGCTCCACCGGCGTCCGCAGGGAGTCTTCGCTGGGCTTGAAGCCCGCGCCGCCGATCGACAGCTTCTGCTCGCGGCCGGCGCCATCCACCACGATCTGGCCGCGATCGAACGGGATCAGCTTGCCGTCCGGCGAGAAGGTCAGGCTGTAGCCCGCCGCGCCGCCGATCGGCGTGACGATCACCGGCGTGTAGGTGTTGTTGGTGATGTTGGTATAGACATCCCGCGCCATGATGAAGGACGGCAGGCCGTCGTTCGGGCTCTTCTTGTTCGGGTTGGGAATGTAGTTGATGGCGTCCATCGCATAATCGCGCTGATGCCGGTACAGACCCTCGCTCTTGTCGTAGGTGGCGGCGCCCATGATGTTGGTGCGGCCGTCGTTGAAGTTCCGACCCACCGCCACAGAGCCGTAATAGGTGCTCGGGCCATCGGCCGAACCGTACTGCGCCTGGGCGGCGACGCCGTCGAAGTCCTGCTTGGTGATGAAGTTGACCACCCCGGCCACGGCATCGGCGCCATAGACCGCCGAAGACCCGCCCGTCACCGTGTCGACGCGAGCGATCGTGGTCTTGGAGATGGTGTTGACGTCCACGGCGCTGGTGCCGCTGGACCCGGCCACATGGCGGCGGCCATTGACGAGAACCAGGGTGCGGCTCGAACCCAGGTTACGCAGGTTGAGCGTGGCCAGACCCTGACCGGCGATCGTATTGGTGGTGCTGGAAGCCGAACTGCCCAGGCCGACCTGCGGCTGGCGCGCCATGGCGTCGATCAGGTTGGTGACGCCGATGTTCTCGATTTCCTGGGCGTCGACCACGTTGACCGGGGTCGAGGCTTCGACGTTCGGGCGGCGGATACGCGAGCCGGTCACCACAATGTCGGCGACGGCGCTGGCTTCCGGGTCGGTCGCCGGGGTTTCAGATTGCGCCCAGGCGGGCTGGGCGGCGGCGGCCGTGACGGCCAGACCGGCGATCATGGTGCCGGTCTTCAGGTACGCAGACAGTCTCATTGAATCACCCCTCGTTTTTTTGATGTGAAGCACGGGCGCGCCCTCCCCATTAGGCGGCGCCCGGCTCGTCCGTTGTTGGTTCAGCGCCCTCCTTGCGCCTCGCCTCGCTCGGCTTTTTGCCGCTCGACCATGGCCCGCACGTCGGCCAGCAGGGCCGGCGCGTCATAGGCGACGCCGCGCGCCACCGTCCAACGCACCCCGCCGACCGTCTCGATGCGGTTCTCAGGGCTCAGGCGCTCATGCCCGGTGCCGTAAAGCGTCTTGAAGTTGGCCAGCGGGTTCTCGGTCGTGATGACCAGATCCGCGCTCATGCCCGGCCGCACGATGCCGAAGGTCGGCGCCTTGCCGGTCGGCTCGGCCAGGGTCATGGCCCCGTCCATCGTCGCGGCGCGTACGATCTCCAGCGGGTGGAAGCCCGCTTCCTGCAGCAGTTCCAGCTCTTCGACGTAGCCAAAGCCGTACAGCTTCCAGATAAAGCCCGAGTCCGACCCCACCGTCACCCGGCCGCCGACCTTCTTGTAGTCGTTCAGCAGCCGCATGAACCGCTCATAGAAGCGGCGCCACGCCACCTCGTTCGAGGTCGTCCAGTCGAAGAAGTAGCTGCCGTGGTTGTCGCGCGTCGACTGGAAGTAGTCGGCCAGCGTCGGCAGGGTGTAGGTCTGGTGCCAGGGCGCGTTGCGGGCCTTCATCAGGTCGCGCGACGCCGCATAGATGGTCATCGTCGGATCGAAGACGACGCCCGCCTCCTTCTGGGCCTCCAGATAGGCGTACCACTGCGGCGAGCCGGGCTCGACCTCGTCCCAGATTTCGGCCGCCTCGCCGAACCGCTTCTGCTCGTCGTAGAAGTTGTAGTCGGTCGGATAGTTCTGGATTGTCCGTCCGCCCAGCAGGGATTCGAAGTGGCCGTAGAAGTGGGTGATGGTCCCCAGGCCCGCCGCCGCCAGCTGTTCGGCGTTCAGCTGCGCCACGCCTGGCTGGGCGATGTGGGCCACGGTGCCCATGCCGACCTTCTTGGCCTCGTCGAGCGCGGCCAGGACCACCTCGGGCGTCTCGTCGCCGCGCAGGAAGAACTTGATGCCGTCCACTCCGTTGGCCGCGCCCCAACGCACCCATTCGCGCGCCATTTCCGGATTGCGGATGCGGCCCCGCGACCAGCCCGAGCCGATGGTCTGATAGTTGTAGATGCGCGGGGCGACGATCTCGCCCCGGGCCGAGCGGGCCTTTTCCGACACGGCGATGTCGTGCGGCGCCAGGCTGACGCCGCGCACCGTCGTCACCCCGTGGGCCAGCCACAGCTTGTAGACATACTCAAGGTCCGGCGCCTTCTGCGGGCTGCCGCCGTGGGCGTGGGCGTCGACGAAGCCAGGCATGACGTACATGCCGCGCGCGTCGATCTCGTGCGCTGCGTTCAGCGGGGGGCGGCCCTCACGCTCCGGCAGGCCCGGCCAGCCCGCCTGGATGATGTCTGTGATCTTGTCGTTCTCGATGACGATGTCGACCGGCCCCATGGGCGGCGCGCCCGTGCCGTCGATCAGCATGGCGCCGCGCACCACCATCAGGGGATAGGGGCCGTAGCCCTCGCCCGCCCGGCGCGCTGGCGCGGGGTTCAGACTGTTGCGGGCCTGAGCCGCCGGCGCCTGAGTCTGGGCCGACACTGCACTGGGCGCCATCGCCAGAACGAGCGCGGCGGCACAGGCCGCCCCGGCGCCCCTGAAGATGGACTTCTTCTCTAGACGAGTCCGCAAGCTGCAATCCCTCCCAAGATCGAGGGCCGTTCGACCCTTGTCAGCGCATGCCTGGCCCCTCAGCCGGCCCCCAATTCGCTAGCACCCCATCGCAGGCAAGAGTTTCGGATATTTTCCGCCTCATGGAATAAAATTTACGAAGAACCCTAAAACCGTATACGTTCTTCGAAATGACACAATTCGAACCCTTCAGGCGAAGGAACCGTTGTTTATCCGCCAATTATGATTTTATGATCCAAGGTTAGCGACGAAGAACGGCGAGTTAGGGTCGTTTTTTTCGATGCCCTTGCGTATGCGCCGAGAGAGCGCATCAAGAATGATGCGCCATATCGCGGCTATTCCGAATATTTTCACTTCAGCGCCATAGCCGATCGAATGTCTGGGGAGACAGATGAGTTTTTTGACACGCCGCAAAGCCCTGCCTGCGCCGGGGAGCGCAGCCCACAGGTCTCAGGGGCTTAAGCCCACCCTGTCTTGGCCCCACCTCGTGGCGCTGGGGGTCGGCGCCATCGTGGGAACCGGCATCTACACCCTGATCGGCGTAGGCGCCGAGCGGGCGGGTCCGGCGGTCATGCTGGCCTTCGTCATCGCAGGCATCGTCTGCGTCTGCGCCGCCCTGGCCTATGCCGAGCTGGCGACCATGATCCCGGAATCGGGCTCGGCCTACACCTATTCCTACACCACCTTGGGCGAGGGCGCGGCCTGGATGGTCGGGTGGAGCCTGATCCTGGAATACACCGTGGTCTGTTCGGCCGTAGCCGTCGGCTGGGCGGGGTATTTCTCGGGGATGATGGAAGGCATCGGCATGGGTCTGCCCGCCGTGCTGACTTCGGCGCCGTCACAGGGCGGCATCGTCAACCTGCCCGCTGTCGTCATCGTCGCCGCCGTGGCCGGGTTGCTGGTCGCAGGGACCAAGGAAAGCGCCTCGATCAACGCCGCCCTGGTGGTGGTCAAGATCGCCGCCCTGATCGCCTTCGTGGCCATCGCCCTGCCCCACTTCAACGCCGACAACCTCAAACCCTTCATGCCCTACGGCTTCTCGCACGGGGTCGGGGCTCAGACCGGCGTGATGGCGGCGGCGGCCATCATCTTCTTCGCCTTCTACGGCTTCGACGCCGTAGCCACGGCGGCCGAGGAAACCCGCAACCCCGCCCGCGACCTGACCATCGGCATCATCGGCTCCATGGTCGCGTGCGTCGCCATCTATATGGCCGTGGCCATCGCCGCCCTGGGCGCCATGCCCTTCACCGAGTTCATGAAGTCGCCCGAGCCGCTGTCGCACATCATCCGCACCGTCGGTTCGGACCTGTGGGCCACCCTGATCGCGGGCGCGGCGGTCGTCGCCCTGCCGACCGTCATCCTGGCCTTCATGTTCGGCCAGAGCCGCATCTTCTTCGTCATGGCGCGCGACGGCCTGCTGCCGCGCAGCCTGGCCCATGTGTCCAAGCGGTCCGGCGGCCCGGTCCGTGTGACGGCGGGAACGGCCGTCCTGATGGCGATCATCGCGGGCTTCATCCCCCTGGGCGACCTGGCCGCCCTGGCCAACGCCGGGACGCTGGCGGCTTTCGCCTCGGTCGGCCTGTGCCTGATCGTGCTGCGTCGCCGCGAGCCGAGCCGCCCGCGCGTCTTCCGCGCCCCGGTCTGGTGGCTGGTGGGGCCGATCGCCATCGCCGGCTGCATCTATCTGTTCTTCAGCCTGCCGGCCTCGACCCAGATCAACTTCGTCATCTGGAATGTGATCGGGGTGGCGGTCTATCTGCTCTACAGTCGGCGCAACAGCCTGCTGAACGGCTAAGAAACAAGGGCGCCGAGGCAGACCTCGGCGCCCTTTTCAATTCGTCAGCGCGTCGCTTCCGGCCGTGTTTTCTTGCGCAGCCACATGGCCGCGTCCGCCTCGGCCAGCCAGACGTCGGCATCCGCCTGTCCGGCGAATGCGCGCACGCCGAAGGAGCCGCCCAGGGGCAGACGCTCGCCTTGCCAGAGGAAGCCTTCGCTGTTCAGCGCCTCGCTCAGCCGCCGCGCCTTCTCGCGCCCTTCCTCGGCGCCCGCGTTCATCAGCACCACGGTGAACTCATCCCCGCCCATGCGGCCCACGGCGTCGGACTCGCGGACATTCGCCATCAGCAGCTCGGCCACAGCGATCAGGGCCGCGTCGCCCGCAGCATGGCCCAGCCGGTCGTTGATTCCCTTGAACCCGTCCAGATCGAGATACAGCAGCGCCGCCTCGACCCCGTGGCGGCGGCAATAGGCCAGATTGCGCGCCAGCACCGTCATGAAGCCGCGCCGGTTCAGCGCCGGCGTCAGCACGTCGTGATCGGCCAAGGCCTCGGCCCGTTCAGCCCGCTCGGTCAGTGCCGCTATCTCGGCGTGCAGACGCGTGATCTCGGCCTGCAAGTCCGCCTTCGCGTCCGCAGCGGTCGTCTGTTCGGCCAGGTGGTTCAAGGCAGGCTCCGACGCCGCATTTCCGGCCGACTCACGGCCCCGCGACGCAGCTGAGTCTAGCGTCCTCGGTTGCGGGCGCAACGCGGGTGCTGTAACGGGCCGCTTTCCGCATGGGGAGCCTTTGCGCATGACCGCCTCCACGCCGCCGGCCACGACGCCTCCTGTCGCCATCATCATGGGCAGCCGCTCCGACTGGCCCACGATGAAGCTGGCCGCCGACCGCCTGGACCAGTTGGGCGTCGCCTGGGAGGCCAAGGTCGTCAGCGCCCACCGCACGCCCCAGCGCCTCTATGACTTCGCCACCACGGCCAAGGACAAGGGCTTCAAGGTCGTGATCGCGGGCGCTGGGGGCGCGGCCCACCTGCCGGGCATGGCCGCCTCGATGACCGACCTGCCGGTGCTGGGCGTGCCGGTCCAGTCCAAGGCGCTGAAGGGCCTCGATTCCCTGCTCGCCATTGTCCAGATGCCCGGCGGCGTGCCCGTCGCGACCCTGGCTATCGGCGAGGCGGGCGCCGCCAACGCCGGCATTCTGGCGGCGCAGATCCTGGCCCTGTCCGATTCCGCTATCGCCGAGCGTCTATCCGCCTTCCGCGCCGCCCAGACCGAATCCGTCGCCGAAAGCGTCGAAGACTGATGCCCGATCTTCCCCTGCCTCCCGGTTCGACCCTCGGCATTCTCGGCGGGGGTCAGTTGGGCCGGATGTTGGCGCAGGCCGCCGAACGTCTGGGCTTCGACGTGGTGATCCTCGATCCCCAGCCGGACTGCCCGGCCGCCCGCGTCTCGCGCGCCCAGATCACCGCCCCCTATGACGACCCCGACGCCCTGCAGGCCCTGGGCCGTCTGTGCGACGTCGTCACCTTCGAGTTCGAGAACGTCCCCGCCGCCTCGGTCGAGACCCTGGCCGAGGCCGGCGCCCTGGTCGCACCGGGACCGACGGCTCTGGCCGTGGCTCAGGACCGGGTGGATGAGAAGACCTATCTGAACGCCGTCGGCGCCCCGACTGTCGATTTCGCCGCCGTGACGACGCTGGACGACCTGACCGCCGCCATCGACCGCCTAGGCCTGCCCGCCCTGCTGAAGACCCGCCGCGAGGGCTATGACGGCAAGGGCCAGGTCTGGATCCGCGACGCCGCCGAGGCCGAGGCCGCCTTCGACACCATCGGCCGCCGCCCCGCCGTGCTGGAGGCCGCCGCCGTCTTTAATCGCGAGCTGTCCGTGATCGCCGCGCGCGGCCGCGACGGCGCCGTCGCCGTCTATCCCTTGGGCGAGAATGTCCACCAGAACGGGGTGCTGAAGACCACCACCGCCCCCGCCGCCGTCGACCCGGCCACGCAAGGACGCGCCGAAGCCATCGCCGCCGCGGTGCTGGACGGCCTGGACTACATCGGCGTCATGGGCATCGAACTGTTCGACATGGGCAGCGGAGAGTTGCTGGTGAACGAGGTCGCCCCGCGCGTCCACAACACCGGCCACTGGACCCAGGACGGCTGCGTCTGCGACCAGTTCGAGCAGCACGTCCGCGCGGTCGTCGGCTGGCCGCTGGGCCCGAGCAACGCCTACGCCCGCATCGAGATGACCAATCTGCTGGGCAACGAGGTCGATCAATGGCGCACGCTGGCCGCCGAGCCGAACGCCCGGCTGCACCTCTACGGCAAGCACGACGCCCGGCCGGGGCGGAAGATGGCGCACGTCAACCGCATCCTCTGAACCCTTTCACAGCCTTCCCTCTCCCGATGGGAGAGGGCGTTACGCCTTGGCGCCGTAGCGCAGCCGCCCCAGCGCCTCGGTGATCGAGCGCACGGGCGCGTCGAAATCCTTGCCCGCCTTCCACTTCTCGAAGGCCATGACGTTTTCGATGCGGCGGGCGACAAAGGCTTCCGCCGCCTCGCGCCCGTCGAACCAGCGCATGGTCAGGGCGGGAATCAGGATTCCGCCCAGGATCGCCCGCTTGGAGTAGTGATTCTGGTCCGTCGCGGTATCGCCCGCCCAGCGCCAGAGATGATCCGCTGTCTCCCACGCCAGCTTGAAGCCAAGGTCGACGTTGGTCGGCAGGCTGAGGAAGCCCGCGCAACGCTTGGCCGCTTCGATGTCCTGCGCCCCCGCCTCCATCCGCGCCGAGACGGCGGCGGCGATTCGTTCGCGAATCTTCATCGTCGATGCGGGCGTGGCTTCCAGCGCCTTCAAGGCGCGCGCGTCGTGGCGGCGCGACAACAGGACCGCCAGATCGCGCGCCCCGTTAGGCAGCAGCAGCTCCTGGTCGCCTAGCGACAGGCCGCACGCCTCGCACGCGGCGCGCGTCAAGCGCGCGTTCCAGCCCAGCGCGGGCGCGCGTTCTATGGCTGCGTCCAGAACGGCCTGTTCTGTGCGGTCGGCCCAATCGCCTTTCGGAGCGGTCTCGGCTGTCTCGGTCATGGGCGCCACGATACGCCCATACGGCGGGCGTTTCGACCCATCACGATTAGGCGCGACGATCTGGACACGCCCCCCCCGATCATGTATCAGCGCGCCTTCACTCGAGAGGGCTTCCTCTTGAGCGTGGTTTTGTTTTGTCTGCCCGTCTCCCTTGGAAAGGACGCGGCGGGCGGCCAAAGGAGAGAGACCCCTGGTTCAGATTTTTGTCCGCGACAACAATGTCGATCAGGCGCTGAAAGCCCTGAAGAAGAAGATGCAGCGCGAAGGCAGCTTCCGTGAAATGAAGCGTCACGTGCACTTCGAAAAGCCGTCGGAAAAGCGCGCTCGCCAAAAGGCCGAAGCCGTCCGTCGCGCCCGCAAGCTGGCTCGCAAGCGCGCCCAGCGCGAAGGCCTGCTGCCGGCCCCCAAGGGTCGCGGTCGCTAAGACCGACTGACGCCTGAAAGATCAAAGGCCGCCCCGGTTCGCCGGGGCGGCCTTTTTCTTTGCCTGGTTTCAAGCCGTCTCCCCGGCGCTCTCTCCCATCTCCCCTCTCCGTCATCTTCGGACTTGATCCGAGGATTCAGTTATTCGTTGCCTCGCTCTTTCCGATTCAGCGCCGCGTTCGGGGCCTCGCCCGATCCTCGGATCAAGTCCGAGGATGACAGAGCTAAGGGGCGACGACACAGGCAAAGAAAAAGCGGGAAGACGCCGCCGCCTTCCCGCTTCCAATCAGGGCGTCCCCTGCCCTTCCCCCATCAAGGGGGGAAGGGAGAGGCATTGCCTCGCCTCACCGCCCCGTCACGGCGCCCATGAAGCTCTTCCAGCTCAGCTTCACGTCGGACAGGGCGCCGGCGCGGAAGGCGCGGCCCGCCGCCCAGACCATCAAGGCGGCGAACAGGAACATGCCGACCAGGCCGCCGATCATTTCGATCAGAGGCGGCCCGCTGGGCGCGCGGGCGGCCATGACGAAGGGGGTGAAGGGCGGGATCAGGCTGATCACCTTCACCACCATGGCGTCCGGCGTGCGGATGGCCATTTGCATGACTAGGATCGGCACGATCAGCACCATCATGATCGGCCCCATCAGGGTCTGGGCGTCGCGCGGCGTGTCGCAGAAGGCGCCGATGGCGGCGAACAGCACCGCATACATCAGATAGCCGCCGACCAGCAGCAGCAGGAACCAGACGAACAGGCCGTCGGTCAGCAGCACCGAGCCGATGTCGCGCGCCACGTCAGGCATGCTCGCCATCAGGCCGATGGCGCCGATGCCGCCCCAGGCGCCCAGCACGGCCAGAGTCAGCAGGGCCACGCCCAGCACCTTGCCCGTCAGGATCTCGGTGGCCGAGGCCGAGGACAGCAGGACCTCCAGGATCTTGTTCGACTTCTCCTCCATCACGCTGTTCAGCAGGATCGAGGCGCCGGTCATGACGAGGGACCACAGGATGAAGCCCACCGCCAGGCCGACGAGGACCGGCAGCTTGTCGCGGAACGAAACCTCTCCGCCCGACGCGGCGCGCGGCGAGAAGACCGACACTTCAGGCCGGAACCGCTCGGTCTGCGCCACCACCGAAGGATCGATGCCGCTGGACACGAAGACGCGGCTGCGGTTGGCGGACTTCAGGGCGTCGCGCACGGCGTCTTCCACCACATCGTCGGTGGCGCGCCCGGTCCAGACGCGCGCGCCGGGCTGGCCGTCCTTTTCGGTCAGGAAGACGACGGCGTTCAAACGCTCGCCCTCAGGCGCGTCCTTATCGACATAGCGGCGGGCCAGGGCGTCGCGCGCCTCGCCGGGCGCAGCGGCCAGCAGGTCAGCCGGCGCCTCGACCAGCTCAAACGAACGCTTTGGCGTCTTGAAGCCAGCGGCGGCGCGCGGCGCCTCCTTCTTCAACGCCTCCAGCCCGGCGTCGAAGCCGCCCTTCTCAGCGGCCTCGCGCACGCGGTCCCCGCCCGCCGTTCCCGCCTCGGGCACGGCCGCAAGGCGCAGGGCGGCGATATCGGCGCGCCCGCGTTCCGTCTCCAGGGCCTGGCGCACGGCGGCGGCCAGACCCGACCCGGCCGGGGTTTCGTCTATGATGACGGCTTCGCGCTGAGGCTCTGCATGTTTCATCAACACCGGAATGGCGCCGCCCAGCACGGCGAACAGCGGAAAGGCCAGCAGGGACAGCCAGAAGCCGACCGTCTTGGCGTAGGCCAGAAACTCGCGGCGCGCGATCAGAAGAATGCGGCTCATCGCGCGGCCTCCATCTTGTCGGTCTTGGCGACGGACTGATCCTCGTCCGGGTGGTCGCCGGTCAGGGCGATGAAGGCGTCGTGCAGGGTCGGCTCCTTCATCTGGAAGCGCCGCACGTCCAGCCCGCCCAGGAAGGCGGCGCGCAGGGCGGATTGCGCCTCCGCCCCCGGCGCCAGGCCGACGCGCAGGGTGCTGACGGCGCCGTCCTCCGCCAGGATCTCGATGCCGCTGACGCCCGGCAGGGCGGCGACCGCGTTGCGGTCCAGCGACCCCTCCAGCTCCAGAAAGCGCGGCGAGGTTGCGCGCGCCTGATCCACTGTGCCCTCGAAGGCTTTACGCCCCCGGGCCAGCAGCACGACCTTGTCGCACAGGCGCTCGGCGTGCTGCATCACGTGGGTCGAGAACAGCACCGTCGCCCCATCGGCGGCCAGGGCGCGGATCATGGCTTCCAGCCCCTGCTGGTTCATCGGGTCGAGCCCCGAGAAAGGTTCGTCCAGGATCACGAACTCAGGCTGATGCACCACCGATGCGATCAACTGGACCTTCTGGGCCATCCCCTTGGACAGCTCCTTCATCTTCTTCTTGCTGGCCTCGCCCAGGCCCATCTGCTCCAGCATCTCGCGGCCGCGACGGCGCCCCTCGGGCAGGGGCAGGCCCTTCAGGCCGCCGAAGAAGGCGATGGCGTCCACCGGCGTCATCTTCTTATAGAGGCCGCGCTCCTCGGGCAGGAAGCCGATCCGGTGGCGCACCTTGCGGCCGTCGTCGGCGCCCAGAATGTCGATGCGTCCGCTGGTGGCGGGCTGCAGTCCCAGGATCATCCGCAGGGTCGAGGTCTTGCCCGCCCCGTTGGGCCCCAGGAAGCCGCAGATCGAGCCTTTCTCGACCTGAAAGCTCAGGTCGGAGACCGCCTGGAAGCCTCCGTATCTCTTGCTGATTCCGTCCAGCGTCAGCGCCGCGACCATTCGGTTCCCCTGCGATAATTCAACGGTCGAAGGTAAGGGCGCGAGCCGCTTCGAGTAAAGCAACTTTTACATTACGGTTTGGTCATGATGCCGCGCCGCCGGATGCGGTCAGACCGGCGCCTTCACCCGGATATCGAAGCTCTGTCCAACGATCTTGGCGGGGTCGACCTGACCGCCGTTGCGGCGGACCTCGAAATGCAGGTGCGGGCCGGTCGAATAGCCGGTCGAACCGACCAGGCCGATGCGCTCGCCCGCCTCCACAGTCTTGCCCGAGTGGACGTCGATGCGGCTGAGGTGGCCGTACAGGCTGGTCATGCCGTTGGGATGCTGCACCTCGATGAAGTTGCCGTAGCCGCCCGCCTGATAGCCGGCGCGCAGCACCTTGCCCTCGGTCGTGGCGAAGACTCCTGTGCCGGTGGGGGCGGCGATATCCACGCCCTTGTGCGCCCGTGCCTTGGCTTCGATCGCCAGCTTGCGCAGGCCGAACGACGAGTTGATGCGATATCCCTTCACCGGGGCTTCGAAGACGATCTTGCGCGTCACCGGTCCGGCGGGCTCCGCCACCGCCTTTACGGGCGGGGCGATGGGGGCCGACACTTCGACGACCTTCTCAGGCGCGGCGGCGATCATGCCGACGGGCGCAGCAGCCATCGCCAGGACCGACAGGGCGACCAGGGCGCCGGTTTGACCAAAACGGATGACATGCGGCCGAACGGCCGGGGGGACTAGACGCATACTCAAACGACTCATTCTGAGCGCTTCGTCAGCGCGGGGGGAGCCGTCAGGAAGGCGCGAACACGCACGCAAAGCGAACAACCAAGGCTCGCCGACGGCCGGATTTGACCGCCTTTTGCAATTTCACCGGGACATGAATGGGGCGCCCCGAGGGCGACACGGCGTCGCACCTCGGGAACCTTCGTTTTCCAACTCTACAGCGGCAGGCTGAACTTCACCGCCGCCATATGGCTGTCGGCATGGTCGCCGAAACGGCCCTTGTAGCCGATCGAGACCTTCAGCCGCTCCATGACCGTGCCCTCGATCCCGGCGGCGGCCAACACCTGCCCGCCGAACGGCAGGTCCACGCCGCGGGCCAACACCTTGGCCGGATTGCCCAGGATGCCGGTGCGCACCGCGTCGCTGTCGTCGCTGAGGCTGTCGCGATAGCCGCCCTCGGCGTAGAAGCGGACGCGCTCGGTCCCGCCCTCGGCGCGCAGGGCGATCTCGGCCGTCGTCGCCTGCACCGAACGGTCGGCATAGGCGTATTGCGCCGCCGGTCCCTGCTCGCTGAAGCCGTCCACATCGGCGTTGATCCAGGCCACCGCCGCGCGCGGCGACAGGGCGAACCCGCCCATGTCGAACCACATCCCGCCCTGCAGCCGCGCCCCGGTCGAGACGCCGCGCGTCGAGCCGCTGTGAACGATCGGCGCCAGGCTGGTCAGACGATTGATGTCGTTGAAGTCGTCCTGAGCCACGCCCGCCGCGGCGTTGACGAACAGGTCGCCCGCGCGCCAGCCGCCGTAGACGTCCAGTCCGAAGCTGTCGATGTCCGCGCGCAGGGCGCCTGCATCGACATCGGCGTTGCGATAGGAACCGGACAGGCCGAAACGCCAGGTCTCGCTGCCCGACTCCAGGGCGATGCGCACGCCGTAGCCGTCGGACGTCGCCTTGCCGATGGCGCCGCGCGCGTCCGTCTCGGTCTTGTCGGCAAGGGCGCCGACCGAGATGGAGGTCCCGCCCATCCACGCCTCGCGCCCCGACAGGGCCGCCGTCGAACCGTCCAGCGCGTCCTCTCGGTGACGCCACGCCGTCTCGCCCAGCACGGCCGTCTGGCTGCCCAAGTCGCCGTAGTAGAGGTAGTCGTTCGCCAGCCGCGCGATCACCTCATGCCCCTTGGCCGTCGGATGCACCCCGTCGAAATAGAAGTAGGAGTCAGGGTTAGAGCACACGGTCACGCCGTTGAAGCAGGGCTGCGTCACGTTCGACACGCCAAACGCGCTGGGGTTGCCGGAAATCACATCGCCGACCTTGAACAGGTCCATCATGATGATGTTGGTCCCCGGCCTCGCCGCCGCCGTTGCGTTCAGCCCGGTCAGCAGGGCGCCGTTGAAGGTCGTGACGGCGAAATCCGCCAGCGGCGCGGCCGGCGTGGCCCGGAACTGCGGCGTCAGACTGAGCTTGGGCAGGTTGGTGACCAGCACCGTCCCCGCTCCCGCCTGGGCGATGCTATTGACGATGAAGTTCATGTCTGACGCAGCGCCTAGGGCCACGGGCGTAATGGCGCCGGTCGGATTGGTCGAGGCCCCGGCCGCGGGCAGCCCCTGGAAGATGTTGTTCGCCCCGCCCAGGACGCTGACCAGATCATTCGCGCCGAACGTCCCGCCGCGCTGCAGATACTGGGCCAGTTGCAGCCGCATCCCCAGGGGTTGAGCCTGGCTGTCCGTGCGCGCGCCGCCGAAGGCGTAGTTGATGCTGCCCGTCACAGGGCCCATGAAGTTGGCGGCGTTGAAGCCCAGCCGTTCGGTAAAGACCGGACCGTTGGAGAATCGCCCCGCGCCATAGGGCGGCGAGGCCGGCGTCGATCCGCCGGTCGCCAGATAGAGGTTGCCGTTGTCCGAAAGGCTGTCGCCGAACACCACCAGACGGCTGTAGCTCTGGGCCGAGGCGGCCCCGGCGACAGACACGGCGGCCAGGCTCAGGGCGGCCAGCGCCGCTCCGCGAAGAAGACGAGTCATCGCAATCCCTCCCATCGACCGTCAGTATGCGGCCGTTAAACCGCACTCTGCGCCGCTTTTCTCAGGACGCAAGATGCCCCTGGGGAAGGTGATCGATGATCAGTGCAATCGGCGGAAGCGGATCGTGCCCGGAAGCTGCTTCAGCGCCGTCAACGCCTCGCGGTCATAGTCGCGGTCCACGTCGGTGATGACATAGCCGGTGCGCTCGTCCGTCTTCAGGTGCTGGCCCAGAATGTTCAGGCCCGCATCCGACAGCGCGCGGTTCAGTTCGGCCAGCACGCCCGGCTGGTTCCTGTGGATGTGGAGCAGACGGTGCGCGCGGCTCACCTCGGCCAGTTGCACGTTCGGCAGGTTGACGCAGAAGGTCGTGTCGCCCCGGTTCAGATAGCCCAGCAGACGCTCTGCCGCGAACTCGGCGATGGCTTCCTGCGCCTCTTCGGTCGAGCCGCCGATGTGCGGGGTCAGGATGGTCTTGTCCAGACCGACCAGCGGGCTGTCGAACGGGTCGGCGTTGGTGCGCGGCTCCTCGGGGAAGACGTCGACCGCCGCTCCGCCCAGACGGCCGGACTTCAGCGCCGCCGCCATCGCGTCGACATCGACCACATGGCCGCGCGACAGGTTCAGGAACAGGGTGCCCGGCTTCATCCTGGCGAACTGATCGGCGCCGATGATGGCGGTGTTTTCCTTGCGGCCGTCGACGTGCAGCGTCACCACGTCCGCCTCGGCCAGCAAAGCGTCCAGCGAGCGCATCCGCCGGGCGTTGCCCAGCGCCAGCCGCTCGGACAGGTCGTAGAACAGCACCCGCATGCCCAGGTTCTCGGCCAGCACCGACAACTGGCTGCCGATGGCGCCGTAGCCGACGATGCCCAGCGTCTTGCCGCGCACTTCGCGCGAACCGGTCGCGGACTTGTTCCACTTGCCCTTGTGCATCTCGCGCGACTTGTCCGTCACGTCGCGCATCAGGACGATCATCATGCCGATGGCCAGTTCGACCACCGAACGGGTGTTGGAATAGGGGGCGTTGAACACGGCCACGCCCTTGTCCGCCGCCGCATCCAGGTCGACCTGATTGGTGCCGATGCAGAAGGCCGCCACGGCCATCAGGCGGTCGGCCGCGTCCAGCACTCTGCGGCTGACGTTGGTCTTGGACCGGATGCCCAGGACGTGCACGCCCTTGATCGCCTCGATCAGGTCGTCTTCGTCCAGCGCGCCCTTCATCGTCTCGACGGTATAGCCCGCCTCCTCCAGCCGCTCGACGGCCGCGGGGTGGACGTTCTCCAGCAGCAGCATGCGGATGCGGTTGCGCGGATAGGACCAGCGCCCGGCCACGCCCTCGGCGTAGAGCACCTCGTCCAGCGAGGAGGCGACGGCGTCGGCGGCCTCGACCACCTTGGCGCGGCTGACGATCTCGGTGAAGGCGTAGAAGCGGTCGGCCGCGCCCTGAATCTTGACTTCGGCGTCGGTCCAGCCGTCGCCGACCATGACAACCGGACCTTCCAGCTGCAGCGCGCGGATGACCTCAGGCTTGCCGTTCTCGCGCGACAGGAGGTTGGCCGTATCCACGCCCGTCACCCGGTCTTCGTCGTCATAGATCAGGTCGTTGGCCAGCACATGGTCGGCGGCCACGCCCAGGCGCTCGGCCAGGGGCGCGATCACCTCGCGGAAACCGCCGGACAGGATGTAGATGCGCTCGGCGTTGCGCTGGAAGAAGTCGACGTTGCGGCGGATGGAGACCGTCGCCTCGTCCAGAATCCGATCGGTCAGGGCCTCGACGTGTTCACGACGCAGAGCCAGCAGATCCAGGCGCTGCTTCAGCGCCTCGCCAAAACCGATGCGGCCGTTCATGGCGTCGTCGGTCAAGGCGGCGATCCGGGCCTTGCGCTCGGCGGCGTCCGGCGCATCCTTGAGCGCCAGGTCGGCCAGAGCCTCCAGCGTCTCGATGCGAACCAGGGTGGAATCGAAGTCGAAGATGAAGACAGGCGAGATCATGCGCGGGCTCTAGCCCCTCTTCGCATCCGCAGCAATAAAAAGGGGCGCCGCAGCGCCCCTTTCCGCATGATTTTTCCACCTAACGGTGAAAGCCGGCTTAGCCGCTCTCGCGTCACCCCTTGCGACGGCTTTCCAGCGCGGCCGCGCCGATCACGGCGGCGATAGTGGCGACGGCCAGAAGGGCGCCGCCCTCCTTGGCGTGGTCGAGGGCGAACTCGCCGGCGTCTTCGGCGTAGCGGCGCGCCTGCTTGGTGTAGCGGCGCATCGGGCGGCGCGACTTCTTCTTGGCCTGGCGATACCATTGGTCGGCCCGTTCGCGAGCCTCAGCGCCAAAGCGGCCGGCCCGTTCATGGGCGTGGCCGCCCATGTCGGCGGCGCGATGGTTCAAATCATCAGCCCCGTGGCGCACGCCGCGCGCGATGTCGTCGAAGCGATGACGCAGGGCCTCGGCGTCGAACCAGCCGCGCGGGTCGATGCGGGTCTTGATCCGCTCATAGCGCGTCGGGCCGTTGCGCTGATTCAGCAAGATCGTCGCCAGACCCACGCCCGCCAGCACAGCCACCACGCCCGCCACGATCCCAGGGTGTTTGCGGACCTCGTCCACGACGTTGAACTCATGATCCATCATGTCAGACCTCATGTAGGCGGATGGGAAGGGAAGGGCTTTTTCAGCTAAGGGAGCGAGCTTCAGCACAAAGAGTTCCATGGTCCCGGTCAAGCCTGACGAACCGCGCCGGCGCGTGGCGTGAGCGACACGCCCTCCCCTTACCAAGCGGCCTTCGCCTCCCTATGTTGCGCCGCTTCCGACAGTTTGCAGGATTTTCGCCGTGACCGATCACGCGCCCGACGCCCCCATCGCCGCCCCCACGGACGACTTCGCCGCAGCCTTCCAGATCGAAGGCTGGCCGGTGCGCGGCCGCCTGGTCCGCCTGGGCGAGGCGATCGACAAGGTGCTATCGGCCCACGCCTATCCGGAACCCGTCGCCGCCCTGCTGGGCGAGGCCTGCGTGCTGGCCGCCATCGTCGGCTCGGCGCTGAAGTTCGACGGCCGCCTGATCGTTCAGGCCCAGGGCGACGGCCCGGTGCGCTATGTCGTGGCCGACTACGGCACGGACGGGCATCTGCGCGGCTTCTGCCGCTTCGATCCTGAAGAAGTGGCCAAGGCCGCCGAAGGCTTCGCACGTCCGGGCGCCAAGACCCTGTTGGGCGGCGGCGTCTTCATCATGACGGTGGATCGCGGCGCCGACTTTGAACGCACCCAAGGCGTGACCCCCATTGAGGGCGAAAGCCTGTCGCTGTGCGCCGAACACTATTTCTCCCAGTCCGAGCAGGTGCCGACCAAGGTGCGCCTGGCCGTCGGCGAGGTCGAGACGGATCAGGGCCGGTCCTGGCGCGCCGGCGGGGCCATGATCCAGGTCATCGCCGGCGACGAATCGCGCGGCTCGACCGAGGAGGTGTGGGAGCGCACCCGCGCCCTGTTCGCCACCCTGGGCGACGACGAACTGATCGACCCCACCATCAGCGCCGAGACTCTGCTGTATCGGCTGTTCCACGAGGACGGCGTGCGGCTGGAAGGCGCCAAGGCGCTGGCCGCGGTCTGCCGCTGCTCGAAGGACCGTATCGCCACCGTGCTGCAATCCTTCCCGACGGAAGAACGCGCCGAGATGGTCGAGGACGACGGCAAGATCCGCGTGACGTGCGAATATTGCTCGGCCGTTTATGACATCGACCCGGAAGAGATCACCGGCTGACGGAAGCGCCACGCCTCTCCCTCCCCGTCCCGGGGAGGAAGAGGGCTCGGGTCAGTTATTCAGATCCAGCGAATAGCCCGCCGAGCGTACGGTGCGGATCGGGTTGACCGTGCCTTCGACGTTCAGCGCCTTGCGCAGGCGGCCGACGTGGACGTCCACGGTGCGGGCCTCGACATAGACGTCCGAGCCCCAGACCGCATCCAGAAGCTGCTCACGGCTGAACACCCGGCCCGGATGTTTCAGGAAGTGATCCAAGAGGCGGAACTCCGTCGGCCCCAGGTGCACCTCGCGACCCGCACGGCTGACGCGGTGGGCGACGCGGTCCATGATGATGTCGGCGTGGTTGACCCGGTCGTCGGCCAGGCCCGGACGGATGCGACGCAGCACGGCGCGGATACGCGCGGTCAGCTCCGTCATCGAGAAGGGCTTGGTCATGTAATCGTCGGCGCCGGTGTCCAGGCCGCGCACGCGGTCCGTCTCTTCGCCGCGCGCGGTCAGCATGATGATCGGCAGGTTGCGCGTCTCGGCCCGGCCGCGGATGCGGCGGCAGACCTCGATGCCCGACAGCTTGGGCAGCATCCAATCCAGCAGGATCAGGTCGGGGGTGCGCTCCTCGACCTGCAGCATCCCCTCCTCGCCGTCCGAGGCGACGGCCACGTCATAGCCTTCCTTCTCCAGATTATACTGAAGCAGGGTGGCCAGGGCGTCCTCGTCTTCCATCACCAGGATATAGGGTTGCACGTCAGCCTCTCCGGTTCGTCGAAGTCGTCAGCGATGTAGGGGGATCAGTCGTCCGCCGCGTCGGGAGACGCAGACAGATGCGGGGTCGGCGTCGGTTCTTCGCCGGGACCGGGCACGGCCTTGGGCCGTTCGCCCAGCATTTCCTCGCCGGTGATCTCATAGTGGACCGTCTCGGCGATATTGGTCGCGTGGTCGCCGATCCGCTCCAGGTTCTTGGCCATGAACAGCAGGTGGGTGCAGGCCGTGATCGTGCGCGGGTCGCCCATCATGTAGGTGAGCAGTTCGCGGAACAGGGCATTGTAGTGCTCGTCCACCTCGTCGTCGGTCTGCCAGACCGACAGGGCGCGCTCGATCTCAGAGGCCGTATAGGCGTCCAGCACGTCGCGCAGGCGGTTCGACACCAGCCGCCCCATCCGCTCGATGGAGCGGGTCAGCGGCTGCATCGGCTCGGCCTCGGCCAGGATCAGCGCCCGCTTGGCGATGTTCTTGGCCAGATCGCCGGTCCGCTCCAGGTCCGAGGCCAGCTTCATCGCCCCCAGCGTGCGGCGCAGGTCGCTGGCGACCGGCTGGCGCAGGGCGATCAGGCGGATCGCCTTCTTCTCGATGTCGCGATGCAGTGCGTCCAGGCGGCTGTCGCGCTCGACCACCGCCTTGGCCAACGCCACGTCGCGGCGGGCGACGGATTCGATGGCGTCCGCCACCTGGGCCTCGGCCAGGCCGCCCATGCGGACCACCTCGGCCGTTAGCTGGTTCAGTTCGTCGCCGTAAGCCTTGACCGTATGCTGGTTCATCGTGGCGTCCTCAGCCGAAGCGGCCGGTGATGTAGTCGAGCGTGCGCCGCTCGCGCGGGTTGGTGAAGATCTCTTCGGTGTCGCCGGTCTCGACCAGCTTGCCCATGTGGAAGAAGGCCGTGCGCTGCGACACGCGGGCCGCCTGGGCCATGGAGTGGGTGACGATGACGATGCAGTAGCGTTCGCGCAGTTCGTCGATCAGTTCCTCGATCTTGGCCGTGGCGATCGGGTCCAGCGCCGAGCAGGGCTCGTCCATCAGGATGACTTCGGGCTCGACCGCGATGGCGCGGGCGATGACCAGGCGCTGCTGCTGACCGCCCGACAGGCCGGTGCCCGGCGAGTGCAGGCGGTCGGCGACCTCGTCCCACAGGCCGGCGCGCTTCAGCGCCTTCTGCACGATCTCGTCCATCTCGGCCTTGGACGAGGCCAGACCATGAATCTTGGGCCCGTAGGCGACGTTTTCATAGATGGTCTTGGGGAAGGGGTTCGGCTTCTGGAACACCATGCCGACCTGGGCGCGCAGCAGCACCGGATCGATCTTGCGGTCATTGATATCGCCGCCGTCCATCTCGATGCGGCCGGTCACGCGGGCGCCAGGGATGGTGTCGTTCATGCGGTTCATCGTCCGCAGGAAGGTCGACTTGCCGCAACCCGACGGCCCGATAAGCGCCGTCACCGTCTTGTCCGGGATGTCCAGCGAGACGTCGAACAGAGCCTGCTTGTCGCCGTAGAAGACGCTGACGTCGCGCGCGGCGATCTTGATGGGCCCCAGGGGCGCCGAGGCGTGGGCGCCGACCGTCGGCGCGGTCGTCAGGGTGGCGGGCTCGGAGGCGCCGCCGTTCGAGGCGCCTTCGGGAGCGCGGAGGATGGGGGACTTCATAGGATTTACCACCGGCGTTCGAAGCGACGGCGCAGCAGGACTGCGGCGGCGTTCATGACGATCATGAAGGCGAGAAGGACAAGGATGGCGGCCGCCGTCCGTTCATGGAAGGCGCGCTCCGAGGCGTTCTCCCAGATGTAGATCAGCGACGGCAGAGCGCCGACGGGCTCGTCGATCGCGTGCGGCACGCCCGGCACGAAACTGATCATGCCGATCAGCAACAGCGGCGCCGTCTCGCCCAGGGCGTGGGCCATGGAGATGATCGCGCCGGTCATCACGCCGGGCATGGCCAGCGGCAGGACGTGGCCGAACACCGTCTGGGTGCGGCTGGCGCCCATGGCCAGGGCCGCCTCACGGATCGACGGCGGCACCGCCTTCAGCGACGAACGGGTGGCGATGATGATGGTCGGCAGAGCCATCAGCGCCAGCACCAGACCCCCGACCAGCGGACTGGCCCTGGGCAGGTGCAGGAAGTTGATGAACAGCGCCAGACCCAGCAGGCCGTAGACGATGGACGGCACGGCGGCCAGGTTGTTGATGTTGACCTCGATGATCGCCGTGATGCGGTTGCGCGGCGAATATTCCTCCAGCCAGACGGCGGCGCCGACGCCGACCGGAATGGCGATCAGGGCCGTCACCATCAGCATCAGGGCCGAACCGACCACGGCGCCCAGCAGGCCCGCCAATTCCGGCTGGGTCGAGTCGCCCTTGGTGAACAGGGCCGAGTTGAAGTGGGCGCGGATGGTGCCCGAGGCCTTCATCCGGTCCAGCCAGTCCATCTGCGCATTGGAGACCCGGCGCTGGTCCTCGGGCTGATCGCGGGTGATCTTGCCCTTCAGATACATCTCGGCGTCGTCGGACAGCGGGGCGGCGACCGGCACGGTCTGGCCCAGCAGGCTCGGCTGGCGCGCGATCATCTTGGCGGCCTGGAACTTCAGTTCCGAGGACAGCAGGGCCTTCATGGCCGAGGCTCTGGTCCCCTGATCGTCGTCCTGAACGCCCAGGCGGCGGATCTGCTGCTCGGCGACGATCTGCTCGAAATTGGCGCCCTGCGGATAGGAACGGTCGATCCGCGCCGGATCCATATAGACCGGCAGGGTCACGGTGTGGGCGTAGAAGGCGGTGTAGCCCTGGGTGACGATGCTGCCGAGCAGGATCACCAGGAAGGCCAGCGCTACGCCGATGGCCGCACGGCCGTACCAGCGGAAGCGCGTCTCGCGCGCATAGCGGGCGCGCAGCCGGGCCTTCAGGCGCTGGGTGCGCGGGCTGACGCCGGTCATGGGGGAAGCCGCGTCAGTCATACTGTTCCCGGTAGGCTTGCACGATACGCATGGCGACGATGTTCAGCAGAAGGGTGACGACGAACAGCGTCAGGCCGAGGCCGAAAGCAGCCAGCGTCTTGGGACTGTTGAACTCCTGGTCGCCGGTCAGCAGGGTGACGATCTGGACGGTGACGGTGGTGACCGTCTCCAGCGGGTTCAGGGTCAGATTGGCGGCCAGGCCGGCGGCCATGGTCACGATCATGGTCTCGCCGATGGCGCGCGACACGGCCAGCAGCAGGGCGCCGGCGATGCCCGGCAGGGCGGCGGGCAGAAGCACCTTCTTGACCGTCTCGGACTTGGTGGCGCCCATGGCGTAGGACCCGTCGCGCAGGGACTGCGGCACGGCGTTCAGGATGTCGTCGGACAGGGAGCTGACGAAGGGGATCAGCATGATCCCCATGACCGCCCCCGCCACCAGAGCCATCTGGTTCTGCACCAGCGACAGGTAGACGCCGAGGCCGTTCAACGGCCCGCCGATCAGCAGGTCGCCAATGCCGTTGAAGAAAACGCGCAGGGCCGGTCCCACCGTCAAGGCGGCGAAGAAGCCGTAGACCACGGTCGGCACGCCCGCCAGAACCTCAAGCGCAGGCTTGACCAGGGCGCGGGTCTTACGCCCCGAATACTCCGACAGATAGACGGCCGAGAACAGGCCGATCGGCGCCGCCACCGCCATCGCGATCAGCATGATCAGGAAGGTGCCTGCGAACAGGGGCACGGCCCCGAAGGCGCCCGACGATCCGACCTGATCGGCGCGAATGGCGATCTGCGGGCTCCACTTGGTCCCGAACAGGAACTCGGTGATCGGCACCATGCTGAAGAAACGCAGCGAATCGATCACCAGCGAGAAGATGATGCCCAGCGTCGTCAGCACCGCCACCGCCGAACAGGCGAACAGGACGCCGGTGATCCAGCCCTCGACCTTGTTGCGCGCCCGCAGGTCCGGACGGATGCGAGTGAAGACGAACAGGCCGCCCAGCACCGCGGCGATCAGGGCGGCGACGCCCCCGCCCCAGCTCAGGGTCGAGGCGATACGGTGGGCGCGACGGCCCTCGGCCGGCAGCTCCTCGGCGTAGGGCGCGGGCCAGATCTGGCGCGCCTCCTGCCCCGCCCCGACCAGGCGGGCGTCGGCGAAGAAGGCCTCGCGGCGGAAGGGCTCAAGCTGAGCGACGCTGTCCGGCGCGCCCGCCCGCATCATCTGCTGCTCGATCGAGGTCGAGAAGACGGAGGCGGCGATCAGCATGGCCAGCGCCGGCGCCCCGACCCAGATCAGGGCGTAAAGTCCATGTTGGCCGGGCCGCGAATGCGACTTCGCGCCTCGGCTCCGACGCACGGCCAGCGCCCGCCCGGCCACATAGGCCATGACGACGAAGGCGATCAGCAGCAGCAGGAAAATCCAGATCATCCGGTCCGATCAGCGCAGGAATCGACAAACGCGCCGGGCGCGGTGCGTTTCGGCCGGGAAACTGCCTGCGATACGTCAGCGGATTAAGACGGCTGGATGACAGTTATGTTACGGCGCAGGTCCGTCATGTCGCAGTCCTGTGACGGTGAATCCGCAAACGCCCGGATTTCCTTCGCTTCCGTCAGCTTTCAGAGGTCGGAGCCAGCGGGAAACAGGCCGCAAAGATAGCCCCCTGTGCCGGCGCGCTGTCCACAGACAGGCCGCCTCGGTGGCGAATGATGATGTGCCGAACAATGGCCAGGCCCAGACCCGTGCCCTGACGATCGCCGCTCTTCTGTCCCTCGACACGATAGAAGCGCTCGGTCAGGCGCGGCAGATGCTCGCGCGCCATCCCCGGCCCGTGATCGCGCACCGTAACCACAGCGTAGCGCTGACCCGCCTCGCGGTCCGGCGTGGCCAGCGACAGGCGGTTGCCCTCGGCCATCCGGCTCGACATGGCCTCGTCCAGCGTGCGGTCGATCTCGATGCCGACCTCTATGGTTCCGCCCGCGCTGGAGTACTTAAGGGCGTTGTCGATCAGGTTCTGCACCACCTGGGCGATCTCGTCCCGGTCGCCGGTCACGGCGGAGCCGCCGTGCGGCAGTTCCGCCTTGATCGTCACTTGGCGCTCGCGCGAGATGACGCTGACCGCATCGACCACGTCAGCCGTCGCCCGCGCCAGATTGACCCGGCCCAGCGGCGCGATGTGTTCGTTCAGCTCGATCCGGCTCAGCGACAGCAGGTCGGCCACCAGACGCCGCATTCGGTCGGCCTGCACCGCCATGATGTCGAGGAATTTGTCGCGCGCCTTGGGGTCGTCCTTGGCGTGGCCCTTCAGCGTCTCGATGAAGCCTGACAGCGAGGCCAGAGGGGTCCGCAATTCGTGGCTGGCGTTGGCCAGGAAGTCGACGCGCATCTTCTCCATGCGCCGCACGTCCGTCTCGTCGCGCAGGGCCAGCAGGGCCAGGGCGCCGCCGCCCCAGTCGTTCGCCTCGCGCGCGGGAAGCGGCCGGATCAGGGCGCGCCAGTGCCGTTCCTGAGCGCCGCCCCCGACATATTCCACCGCCCCCGCCACGCCCTCGAAAAGGGCTTCATCCACCGCTTCCAGAACGCGCGGCTCGCGGATCACCGAGACCAGCAGCCCCGCGCCGGTCCCGCCCAGCCGAAACAGATCACGCGCCGCCGCATTGGCCAGGGCGATGCGGCGCCCGGCGATATCGTCCGCCTCGCCGCCGCTGATGATGAACAGAGGATCGTCCAGCGCTTCGAACACATCGCCCAGCAAAGCCGCATCCGGCCCCAGGTCCACGGCGCCGCCGTCCAGCTCGGAAATATCCACCGGCGCCGGGGGCGTCCGGTTGACCAGCCAGGTCGCCAGAATCACCGCCGCCGCGCCCGCCGCCAGCCACCCGGCCAATTCCGGCTTCATCACCGCCAACACCGCCATGACCAGGACCGCCACGCCGCCGCTGGCGCCCGCCGTCCAGAGCCGGGACGTCGCCGTTGGGGCTACGGGTGATGGCGGATGCTCATAAGGCATGGTGATCGACGTTATCTCATTCTTCAGCAGACCGACGTTAGGCTGCTGGCCTTGGGGGCGCCGAGTCGCACGACGTCAAACGACACTAACGGCGTTTCTTCACGGATTTACGGCGGATTTTTCAACAGTTTTCGGAGCAAGCGGAACACAGGCCATGAGGACCGTCATCAGTTGCCTCGTCAATGATCACGACTGGCGCCTGCTCCCGGTCGCCATACTGGTCTGCCTGTTCAGTCTGGCGACCGCCTTCGTGCTGGCCGACCGGGCGCGGCGCGTGGCGCGGCGCTCGCGCCTGCCCTACATGGCGGCGGCGGCGCTGGTGGGCGGCCTGGGAGTGTGGAGCACCCATTTCATCGCCATGCAGGCTTATGACGCAGGCGTGCCGGTGCGCTATGACCCGGCCGAAACCCTGTTGTCGCTGGCCGTCATCGTCCTGGCTCTGGGCGCCAGCATCAGCCTCGGCTTCGCAGCCCTGGGTCCCCGCCACCGTTCAATCGTCACCTTGGGACGCAGAGCGCCGGGCGGCCTCCTTCCAGCGGTGACAGCAGGTTTCGGCGTCGCCGCCATGCATTTCGTGGGCATGGACGCCGTGCGCCTGTCCGGCGCCGTCATTGTCTGGAACCTGCCTCTGGCGATAGCGGCCGTCGCCGGCGGCGTCGCCATTTTCGCCTCCATCGCCTTCCTGCCCTCATGGCGCGACTGGCGGGCGCTGGCGGGCGGAACCGGCATTGCGGCGCTGGGCGTCTGCTGGCTGCATTTCGTCGGCATGAGCGCAGCCGCCGTCACCCCGGCGCCCGGCGTGCTGCTGCCCGAAGCCGCCGCCTCGGCCCGGCTCATCGGCCTGTGGACGATGATCGGCGTCGGCCTGACGGTGCTGATCGCCGCCTTCCTGACCGGCATGATGTGGTGGTCGCGGCGCAGCGTCCTGGGGCAGGTGCTGGAGGCGATTCACGCCATGCCCGACGGCCTGGGCGTCTATGACGCCGACGACCGGCTGCAAATCTGGAACCAGCGGTATCTGGATATCAGCCCGCATCTAACCAGCACGTTGAAAGTCGGCGTCTCGTTTGAAGAACTTCTCGACATCGGCCTGAAGGCGGGCGTCTATCCCGAGGCTGTCGGCCGCGAAGACGCCTGGGCCGCAGAACGACTGGCCCAACGCCGCAATCCCCAGGGCCCGCGCGAGCTTCAGGTCGGCGATCGATGGCTGCGAGTCCAGGACCGTCGCACTACCGGCGGCGGCCTGGTCACCGTCTGCTCGGACATCACCGACATGATCCGCAGCGCCGAAGCCCTGGCCGAGGCGCGCGACGCCGCCGAAACCGCCAACCGCGCCAAGAGCCGCTTCCTGGCCAATATGAGCCACGAGATCCGCACGCCCCTGAACGGCGTCATCGGCGTGGCCCAGGCGCTGGCGCGAACCGAACTGAGCGCAGCCCAGCATGAGATGCTGGACCTGATCCAGTCGTCCAGCCGCACCCTGCAGACCCTGCTCAGCGACATTCTCGACCTGGCCCGGATCGAGTCCGGACGGCTGGACCTGAAGGAGGAAGCCTTTGATCTGGCCCGCGTCGTCGAAGAAGCCGCCCTGCTCTACGCCGCCGCCGCGCGCGACAAGGGCCTGCAGTTCATCGTCGAGGTGGCGCCCGAAGCCCGCGCCTGGGTCATGGGAGACCCCGTTCGACTGGAAACAGGTGCTGACCAATCTGGTCTCCAATGCGGTCAAATTCACAACCTCCGGCTTCGTCAGCCTGACCGTCGAGCCGCCCCGGCGCAGGGGCCTCTGACCCTGCGCTTCGTCGTGCAGGACACCGGCATCGGCTTTGACGCCCCTACTCGCGATCGCCTGTTCAACCGCTTTGAACAGGCCGACGGCGACATCACCCGCCATTATGGCGGTTCAGGCCTGGGGCTGGCGATTTCGCGCGATCTGGCGGCCATGATGGGCGGCGACCTGGACTGCGAGAGCGAACCGGGCGCGGGCGCCGCCTTCATCCTGACCCTGCCGTGGCGCGAGGTCGCCGCGCCCGCCTCCCTGCCGCAGGCCTGCGAGCCGCACGCTTGCGACCCGGCCCCGCGCCGCCTGCGCATCCTCGCCGCCGATGATCACCCCACGAACCGCAGGGTGGTCGAACTGATCCTCGACCCGTCCCTGGTCGACCTGGTCTCCGTCGAGAACGGCGCCGAAGCGGTCGAGACCTATAGGGCCCAGACCTTCGATCTGGTGCTGATGGATATGCAGATGCCCGTCATGGACGGCGTGACCGCCGTGCGTGAAATCCGGCTGCATGAGGCGGTCCTTGGCCTTACGCCCACGCCCATCGTCATGCTGACGGCCAACGCCTTGCCGGAACATCTGGAGCAGGCTCTGGTCGCCGGCGCCGACCGGCATATGGCCAAGCCGTTCAGCGTCGAGACGCTGCTTTCCACTGTCGCCGAGCTGACCGCGCAAACGCCTCAGGCCGCGGAAGCCGCGGCCTGAGATCGCCTACAGTCAATGGCGACAGCCCCTATTCGTAGCCGTGCGCCGCTTCATTGATGACCTGGCTGGGCATGGACGAGAAATCCACGCTCAGCGGCCGGGCGGCCTTGGACTGGAACGTCCTGATGACGTGCTCCAGGCGGCGACGGGCCTCTCGCTCGCCCTCGCCTGATCCGTCGAGCCCCAGCGGAGCCAGACAGAAGTCGATGATGGCCTGTGGTCTGCTCAGCGGTTCCATAGGGTTTCCTTTCCTGTGAAGTCTGGAACTCAGGCGGCGTGGAACTGGGCGGTTTCGGTCGAGTCCTTCAGGGCCGTGGTCGAGGACTGGCCGGAAGAGATCACCGTGGCGACATCGTCGAAATAGCCGGTGCCGACCTCGCGCTGGTGGCGCGTGGCGGTGTAGCCGGTCGCCTCATTGGCGAACTCGCGCTGTTGCAGCTCCGAATAGGCCGCCATGCCGCGATCGCGATAGCCCGAGGCCAGCTCGAACATCCCGTTGTTCAGGCTGTGGAAGCCTGCCAGCGTCACGAACTGGAACTTGTAGCCCATGGCGCCAAGCTCGCGCTGGAACTTGGCGATGGTGTCCTTGTCCAGCTTGGCTTCCCAATTGAAAGAGGGCGAGCAATTGTAGGCCATCAGCTTGCCCGGATGCTCCTTCTGGATCGCCTCGGCGAACGTCTTGGCGTCGTCCAGATCGGGATGCGAGGTCTCCCACCACAGCAGGTCGGCGTATTTCGCATACGACAGGCCGCGCGCGATGCAGTGGTCCAGACCCGTGCCCGGCTTCAGGCGATAGAAGCCCTCCGGCGTGCGGTTTTCGCGGTCGATGAAGGGGTGGTCCCGCTCGTCGATGTCCGAGGTGATCAGTTGGGCGGATTCCGCATCGGTGCGCGCCACCGTCAGGGTCGGCGTGCCGCAGACGTCGGCCGCCAGACGCGCCGCGATCAGGTTGCGCTCATGCGCCTGCGTCGGGATCAGCACCTTGCCGCCCAGGTGGCCGCACTTCTTCTCGCTGGCCAGTTGGTCCTCGAAATGGACGCCCGCGGCGCCCGCCTCGATGAAGGCCTTCATGATCTCAAAGCTGTTCAGCGGGCCGCCGAAACCAGCCTCGGCGTCAGCGACGATGGGGGCGAACCAGTCACGCTTGGCGCCGCCTTCGGCATGCTCGATCTGGTCGGCGCGCTGCAGGGTGCGGTTGATGCGGCGGCACAGTTCCGGCGCGGCGTTGGCCGGATACAGCGACTGGTCCGGATACATGGCCCCGGCCGTATTGGCGTCGGCCGCGACCTGCCAGCCCGACAGATAGATGGCCTTCAGACCGGCGCGGACCATCTGCATCGCCTGGTTGCCGGTCACAGCGCCCAGGGCGTTGATGTAGGGCTCGCTGTGCAGCAGCTCCCACAAACGGTTGGCGCCGCGTTCGGCCAGCGTATGGGTGACCGGCACCGAGCCGCGCAGACGCAGAACGTCCTCCGGCGAGTAAGGGCGTTCAATGCCGTCGAAACGGCCCGCGGGCGAAGGAACCAGATCGGCGAAGGTCGTCATGTTCGTCTCGGTCTCAATAAGGCGCGGCCGTAGCTGCTGTCCCGAAGACCTGAACACGCACCCGTCACGAATGACACAGAACCAGTCGCGAGATTCAAGTCAACCAGTCACATCATGACCCTTGCAACGAAGTCATGATGTGACATGATCGCGCCATGAGCGCCGCCGCTGATCGCAAGCTGTTCCTGGGCGGCCGCCTCAAGCGGCTGCGGCGCGACCTTGGCCTGTCGCAGACAGCGATGGCGGCGGACCTGGGCGTCTCGCCCTCCTATCTGAACCATATCGAGCGCAACCAGCGCCCCGTCTCGGCCCAGCTGCTGCTGCGTCTGGCCGAAACCTACGATGTCGACCTGCGCAACCTCGGTCAGTCGGGCGGCCCGGCGTCTGAGGCGGAACTGTCCGAGATCTTCGCCGACCCGCTGTTTCAGGGCCTGACCGTGCCCCGCCACGAGATCATGCAACTGGCCGAGGACCAGCCCGCCGCCGCCGACGCCGTGCTGCGCCTCTACCGCGCCTTCTCCGACCGCCGCGTGCGCGACCGGGCCGAGACCGAGGCCGGCGGCGGCGCGGCTCCGACCGACAGCCCGTCCGAATGGGTGCGCGAATACGTCCAGGCCCGCCACAACCACTTTCCCGAGCTCGACGCCCTGGGCGAGGCCTTGCACGAGGCCCTGCGCGCCGAGGCCCCCGGCCCCGACGAAGGCTTTGAAGCTCTGGCCCGCGCCCGACTGTTCGTCCGCCACGGTCTGACGGTCCGCACCCTGCCCGCCGAGGTCATGGTCGAGTGGACCCGCCGCTTCGACCCGCACCGGAGGCGGCTGCTGCTGTCCGACGCGCTGGGCCCGTCGTCGCGCGCCTTCGCCGTCGCCAACCAGTTGGCCCTGATGGAGCATGGGCCTGAACTTCAGGCCCTGACCGAGGCGGCGAACGCCCCTGACGCCCCGACGCGCAACCTGCTGAAGGCGTCGTTGGCCAACACCCTGGCCGCCGCCGTGCTGATGCCCTACGGCGCCTTCCAGCGCGCGGCCGAGGAAACCGGCTATGACCTGTCCCGGCTGCAGGCCCGCTTCGGCGTCGGTTTCGAGCAGGCGGCGCACCGGCTGACCACCCTGTCGCGGCCCACGGCGCGGGGCGTGCCCTTCTTCCTGATGCGAGTGGATCAGGCAGGCAATGTGTCGAAGCGATACGCCTCGGGCGCCTTTCCCTTCTCGCGCTTCGGCGGCGCCTGCCCGCGCTGGCGGCTGCACTCGGCCTTCCGAACGCCGGGCCGCATCGTCACCCAGATCATCGAGACGCCGGACGGCGGTCGCTGGTTCACCCTGGCCCGCACCGTGGATCGTCAGGGCCAGGACGCCTTCACCGAGGGCCACGACCTGGCCATCGGCCTGGGCTGCGAACTGAAACACGCCCACCGCCTGATCTATGCGCGCGGTCTGGACCTTCAGAAGCCGGAGGTCACGCCCATCGGACCGGCCTGCCGCCTGTGCGAACGCCACCCCTGCGCCGAACGCGCCGCGCCGCCGGTGGGGCGGGCGCTGACGGTCGACGACTGGTCGAAGTCGGTGAGCCCGTATCCGTTCGCATAATTTTCCTTCTCCCCTTGTGGGAGAAGGTGGTCCGCGAGGACCGGATGAGGGGTGTCGATGGGGCGGCTGGCCGTTTCTAAGAGACGAGCATCAACGGCCGATGCAGGCGCAAACACCCTTCATCCGTCGGCCTGCGGCCGCCACCTTCTCCCACAAGGGGAGAAGGATTAGTGCGCCAGCATCAGCGCCACGGGCGCTTCGGTCAGCAGGGTCTGCGTCACCCCGCCGAAGATCCATTGCCGCATCCGCGCATGGCCCCAGGCCCCGGCCACGATCAGCCCGGCGCCCATTTCCTCGGCGCAGTCGATCAGGCGTCGTCCGCCCGAGCGGTCGTCGTGGGCGCGGGCGTCGGGCTCGGCGGCGACGCCATGTCCCGCCAGCCACCGGACGACGTCCTGCGTCCTGATCCGCGCCCCGTCGATATCCTCAGGGTCGCACAGTTCGACCACCCGCACGCTATCGGCGCGCTTCAGCAGCGGCAGGGCCGCCTGCGCCGCAAGCCGGCTTTCGCGCGTGTCGGTCCAGGCCAGCAGCGCCGGAGCATCCACCATCGACCGGATCGGATTGGGCGGCAGCACCACGACCGGCCGGCCTGCCCGCATGGCCAGGTCCGCCGGATGCGGCGCGCGCCACGCGCTGACCCCGCCCGCATCGCGCCCGACAAGAGCCGCATCCGCCGCCCGCAGGTGGCGCAGGGTCAGAGCCGTGGGATCGCCCACATCGCCCCGCCATTCGCCTTCGATCCCCGCCGCCTCGACGGCGGCGCGGAAACGCTGCTCGGCCGATTTCAGCGTGGTTTCGTTGCGCGCCTGCTGGGCCGCCATCACCTCGCCCAGCAATATGCCCGCGCCATAGGCGTCGGCCACCGGCGTCTCCGGTGCGCAAGCGGACACCCCGATCAGTCGGGCCCCGTGCGCGCCGGCGAGGGCGCAGGCCTCGATCAGGCGAGCAGGGTTGTCGGCTTCGTCATCGACGTAAACGATCAGACTGGCCCAGGGCATGGCGGCCTCCTGTTTCAGGACACGCCCCATCAACGCACAAACCGCCGTTCCGCGCCTTGAGCCTGATCAATTCGTCCCATCAGGTCGTCAGAACGATCCGCCCGCCTTCAACCCGATGCGGCACGCCCGCGCGGCCGAACAGATCGGCGATCTCGGCTGCGGGATCGGCCGCCCCCTGATCCAGCATCCGCCCGATGTCGGCCGCCAGCGTCGGATCGCCCGACACCCGCGTCAGAGCGTTCAGCCATTCGGCGCGGGACAGCACGCCATCCCCGCGGTTGGCGTCCAGCAGGGTCCGCAGGAAGCCGAACCAGTCGCCGCCGTCGCGCCGCTTCTGCGCCCCCTCGGCCATCATGGCGAAGACGGCGCCGCAGGCGTAATAGGCGCGGTGCTCGCCCCGCTCCGCCGCTCCGGCCACGCCGCGCCCTTGGCTCAGGGTCACGCAGTCGTCGACCTCTTCCTGCAGGGCCTTGCGGTCGTCATAGGCCGGGTCCAGCGCCTTCAGCGCCCGCACCGCCATCAGGTCGGCCCCGCCCTCGGTGATCCACGCGTCGCGGGCGAATTCATAGCGCACCGCCTGGCCCAGCCAGAAATGGGCGCTCTCATGGGCGATGAACCAACGGGACACCGTCTCCATCTCCGCCGTCGGACGGGTCACGCCCGTCCCCTCGAACGACATGACGATCAGGCCGGGCAGGACGCTGCCGCCCATGCTGGTCATCCGCTCGGTCGGGCCGTTCCACGACACCATGACGACCGGCTTGTCGCCGCCCGCGCCCGGGCGCCCCAGCCGCTGCATGTAGAACTGGCCCACGCGCGGGGCGAAGTCGCGGATCTTCTCGCCGATCCACGGCGGCAGGTTCGGGTCCATGACCGTGGTCAGCCCTTCCCCCGGGGTCACGCGCGCCTGGCCCAGCAGAACATAAGACCGCTCGCCCGTCGTCGTCAGTTCGGCGTGACGCTCGCCGTTGAACAGCACCGGCCCGTCCAGGTCGCGCCAGGTCACGCGCGAGGGTCCGCCATCCAGATTGACCCCGTTCAGATCGGCCGGAACCGCCGCCGCCGCCTCGGGCGAGCCCAGGGCGAAGACATCCATCTGCCGTGTCGGCAAGGCCACCGCCCCGTCCGAGAAGACCAGAGTCTTGTATTCCGCCTCCAGCTCGACCGCCTGAGGCGTGACGCTGAAACGGACATGGCGCGGCACGGGGCCGCCGTTTGCGCTGCGGATGATGTCGTAGTGGCCGCGCCGCTCCATCACCACGCCGGGCGTCTCGACCGTCCACTGGCGCGGCCGCCACGGCTCGCGAACCTCGTCGATCAGGGCCGAGTCCATGAAGGCCCAGACCACGGCGTCGCGGTTGAAGTGGTAGTCGACCGTCAGCCGCCCGTCGGCCCGCGTCACCGTCACCTGCGGCGCCGCCTCGACGTTCCATGGGCCGGGCGCGGGCGCGGCGGCGCAGGCGGTCAGCAGGAGGGCGGCTGCGGCAGCCCCCGTGGCCAGGATCTTCAGACGCACGCACGGCTCCCGTTCTGCATGTTCACTCTCCCGACCCTCTCGCCATCACTCTTCGTCATCCTCGGCTTGACCCGAGGGTGACGGGTGAAAGCTAGAGGCCAAGCCTTACGCCCGTCACCTTACGCTTTGCTCAGCTTTACGCCCGTTCGAGGGCGCGGCCCGCCGCCGCCAGCGCTTCGGCCATCACCGCCTTCAGCCGATCCGGCCCCACGATCGTCGCCTGCTCGCCCCAGGTGAACAGGTGCCAGGCCAGTTCGCGCATGCCCGAGGCGCGGAACCGCACGATGACCGATCCGTCGGCCTGATCCTCGATGGTCTGGGTCGGGTGCCAGCGCCAGCCGCGCGCCTCGGCGGCGCCCTCGGGCGAGATGCGCAGGGCCACCTCTTCGATCTCGTCCTGATAGATGCCGAAGGACTGGCTGGCGAAGGCGCCCAGGTCGAAGTCCGCGGGCGGCCGCGCCGTGCCCTCGCCCGCCTCGACCGCGCTCATTCGGTCCAGGCGGAAGGTCTGGATGCGTCCGCTTTCGCGGTCCGCCGCCACCAGATAGTTGGCGCGCCCGAACATCAGGCCGCATGGCGTCATGGTGCGGGTGCGCGCCTCAGCGCCGGGCCGGGCGTAGATGAAGTTCAGCGGCCGCTCGGCCAGCACCGCGCCGCGAATCTCGGCCAGCACCGTCTCGTCGGCGCTGGGGCGCGGCCCGGCCTGGACGGCGATGGTCTCGGCCCGGACCAGAGCCTCCAGATCCGGCGCCATGCGGTTCAATGTGGTCGAGCGCATCGCCGCCTTCACCTTGCGCTCCAAGCTTTCCAGCGCCGCCGCCCGCGCCGGTTCGCCCGCGGCGCGCAGGGCGGCCGCCGCCTTGGTCAGCTCCAGCATCTCGGTCGCCGTTGGCGCCTGTTCGAAAGCCGAAAGCCCGCCGCGGATGCGCCAGCGCTTGGTCGGCGGATCCGACACCTCCTCGACCTGGGGAAACAGCATCAGCACGGCGTCGCGCATCCGCTCGGCCGTGCGGCGCCTGACGTTCAGCTGGGCCGCCATTTCATTCAGCGTCAGCCCCTCCGCGCTGGCCGCCATGCCCCGCGCCAGGTCGATGACCATGGCCGCCTTGTCGTGCCGCAAGAAACTTCTCCACAGCGATACGTCCGAAATTGGCGCAATGCTGTCGCATCCTCTCATCATCAGCAAGAGGCATTCGCTTCAGGAGATCACGACATGGCCTTCGCCCGCACCCCGACCGTTCAAAAGCCCGCCAAGAAGACCTTCGCCGAACGCTACATGATCGTGCCGTGCGAAACGGAGAGCGATCTCGCCGTCATCTGGGACTGTCAGGAGGAACAGGTCGTCGACGTGATCAGCGCCTCGACCAGCCGCTACACCAACGAAGACGCCTTGTGGGACGAGTTCCACACTCTGCCCTTCAACGCCCGCTCAGACTGGCGCATGGCGGCCTGAGCTCCAGCTCCGATCAGGACGCCGGCGATGGCGTGAAGCTGGCGTTGCGCGCCGCGACCCGAGCGCGGATTTCGGCCCGCATCCGCTCCAGTTCGGCCGCATCGATCAGGCGGCCGCGCAGCACCACGGCCTCGGCGCCCCGGGTGGCGCTGACGTCCTTCAGGGGATCAGCCTCCAGCACCAGCAGGTCGGCCGACTTGCCCGCCGCCACCGCGCCGTAGCGTTCGCCCTGATTCAGGAAGCGCGGCCCGTCCACGACCGAGCCCATCAAGGCCTCGCGCGGCGTCAGGCCCAGCTTGACGTACAGCTCCAGCTCGTCGTGCAGCGAGAAGCCCGGATAGTTGAACGAGTTGAGGAACCCCGCGTCCGTCCCGGTCAGGATGGTCACGCCCGCGTCGCGCAGCATGGGCAGGGTGCGCGCGGTCACGTCCTTGACGAAATGGCGATCCTCGACCTGCTGCGGCGTGGCCTGAGCGGCGCGCTGGATGCGCCAGTCATAGGTCGCCCGGATGCCCGGCCCGACATAGGCCAGACCCTCGTCGTGCGAGTGGTCGTCCAGATCCAGATTGGCCAGGGTGGTCGAGCCGTAGAGGGTCGGCGACACCGCCGTGCCTAGCGCCCTCAGCCGCGCATAGACGCGCCGCGCCGTCTCCACGTCGAAGGTGTCGGCGTAGCGCCGCATGGTCTGGGCGTAGGTGTATTTGCCCGCCAGATAGTCGGCCGCGATGGCCGCCTCATCGCGCGAGCCCGCCTTCATCGCGTAGTCGAGGTGCTCGATCGACGACAGGCCCGCCTCGGCGGCCTCCAGCACGGTGATGCTGGCGGGAATGTGGGCCGAGGTCTTCATGCCCCGCTTCTTCGCCTCGCGCACAGCGTAGAGGAAAAGCTCGGGCGTCAGGGTGTTGTCGGTGATCTTGACGAAGTCGACGCGCAGGGCCTGCAGCCGGTCGAGCGCGGCGTCCACATCGGCCTCGCTGCCCGTCTCGATCACGCCTTTCCAGACGGGGGCGACGCCCTCGATCTTGGGCCCAGAAGTGAAGATCCGCGGGGCGTCGGCCGTGGGCGGCGCATCGCGCCAGTCCAGCACCTGCTGCGCCAGATCGCCCGCCGCGTCGCGCACCGCCACCACGCCGTTGATGACGAACAGAGGCATCAGTTCGGCGTTCTCTTCGATCAGAGGCTCGCCGCCGCCGAAGTGGACGTGCATGTCCCACAGGCCCGGCATGACGTAGCGGTCGCCCAGATCCAGCGTCCGCGCGGCCTGATAACGGCCCGCCTCGCCCTCGGGGCCCACAGCCACGATATCGCCGCCGCGCACGGCCACCAGCTGATCCGGCGTCGTCGTCCCCTTCTCGATGTCCACCACGGTGGCCGAAGTCAGCAGCAGGTCGACCGGCTGTACCGGCGTTTGGGCGGCGGCCAGCGGCGCCAGGGCGCAGGCGGACAGCAGGGCGGAGGCGGCGATCAGAAAGGTGCGCATGAATCCGCTATAGGCCCTTCGCTCGCTCGGGCAAGCCAATCAGGGATAGCGGCGTTTCATCTCTTCGAAAGACCATTCGCACAGCGCCCGCAGCGCCGCCATGTCCACCTGATCCAGCCGCTTGATATACAGGCAAGAGACGCTGGTCGTGTGCGGCCCCAGACGGCCCAGAAGCGCCGCCTGCGTCTGGAATCCCGGCATGATGTAGAGCGTCAGCGCCGCCTTGCGCGGAGAAAAGCCGATGGGCGGCCAATCCGCCGGCTTGTTCGTGCTGTTGACGTAGGTGTAGCGGCCGAAACCGACGATGGACGGCCCCCACATCACCGGCGCATCCCCGGTGACAGCCTGCATCAGGGCGCAGACCGTGCGGGCCTCCTCGCGTCGCCGCGCGGGCTCGACCGACGCCAGGAAATCCTCGACCGAGGCGTCGGTGGGCTTGGTCTTAGGTTCGCTCATTCCCGGCCTCCGCTTCAGGACAGGCCGACACCCTGCACCGGTCCGATCCGCCCCGCCAGACACCATCCGCCGATCGCCCGCGTCCGGATCCAGCCGCCTTCAGGAACCGTGAGCCAGCGGCCCGATCCGGCCGCCAGAGTTTCCAACCGCACGCCTGCTTCGGTCGCCAGGTCGACCTCCAGGGCCGCCCCCATATAGACGGTCCAAAGCTCCTCCGCCTCGACCGCGCGCCAGTCGTGCGAAGCCTCGGGCGTCAGCAGGCGATAGGCGCTGACCACGGTGCAAGGCTCCGCGCCGCCCGCAGCCGCCATCGCACGCTCCCAGACGCCGTCGTCCAAGGCTTGCAGGCCCAGATTGCCGATGACTTCCTCGACCGTGAAATCCACGCCTCTTCGCCCGCCCCCAATGTTCGCCAGCAGCGCTAGATGGCGCCGTTCGCCCCCCTCGCCAATGCCGTGCGCGCCAGACATATTTCAGCCGCAGAACGTCGTTTTCATGATCCACCACTCGGGGGAGTTTGAAATGTTGACGGCTCTGATGTCCCTGGCGATCGCCCAGGCCGATCCCGGCGCAGTTGCTGACACATGCGTCCATGACCGCGCCGCGCTTCTGGCGCTGTTGCCTGCGGACTTTGATCAGGATCTGGACGGCGGCTGGCGCCCTCTTGGCGAAAAGCCGGAGTGCGCCGAAATCGCCGCCGACCTGCTGGCCGATTATCGGAAGACGCGCTGGGGCGAACTGACCCCAGGCGAACTCCACACCAACTATTGGCACGAGGGACAGCTGCGCGCGGGGCTGGGCCAGACGCAGGCGGCGACACGGCTGATGATGGCCGGGGTGAACCCGGACATGGCCCGCAGCGGCTTTGCCGACTATGCGCTGGGGACCATCGCCTTCCTGCATCAGGACCGCGCCGGCCTGCTCGCCGCCAGAGAGCGGCTGGCCGCCCTGCCCAAACCGCCCGATTTTGACGACGCCGCCCGGCGCTTCAAAGCCCAGTACGGGTTGGAGTTGAAGTGGCCTGCCAATCTCGGGGTGCTGGACGGCTTCATCGCCTGTTTTGGCCGCCCCTATAATGAGGCCTATGGCGCCTGCCCAGCCGACGACGAACCACCGCCTGCATCATCGCCCGAACAGCCGCGATCGGCGGACTAAGGCGGCGCCGATCGCGATGATGCGGAAGCGACCTCAGAGCGCCTTGACGATCCCCTCGACCATCTTCTTGGCGTCGGCGAACAGCATCATGGTGTTGTCGCGGAAGAAGAGCTCGTTCTCGACGCCTGCATAGCCGCTGCCCATCGAGCGCTTGATGAACAGGACCGTGCCCGCCTTCTCCACGTCCAGAACCGGCATGCCGTAGATGGGCGACTGGGGGTCGGTCTTGGCCGCCGGATTGGTCACGTCGTTGGCGCCGATGACGAAGGCGACGTCGGCCGAGGCGAATTCGCTGTTGATGTCCTCCAGCTCGAACACCTCGTCATAGGGGACGTTGGCCTCGGCCAGCAGGACGTTCATATGTCCCGGCATCCGGCCCGCGACGGGATGGATGGCGTATTTCACCTCGACGCCTTCTTCCTTCAGGGTGTCGGCCATCTCGCGAAGGGCGTGCTGGGCCTGGGCCACCGCCATGCCGTAGCCGGGCACGATGATGACCTTGGAGGCGTTCTTCAGGATGAAGGCGGCGTCCTCGGCCGAGCCCTGCTTGACCGGCCGCGTCTCGACCGCCCCGCCGCCCGCCGCCGCGCCCGCCTCGGCGCCGAAGCCGCCCAGGATGACGCTGATGAAGCTGCGGTTCATGCCCTTGCACATGATGTAGCTGAGGATCGCGCCCGACGACCCGACCAGGGCGCCGGTGATGATCAGGGCGATGTTCTCCAGCGTGAAGCCCAGGGCGGCCGCCGCCCAGCCGGAGTAGGAGTTCAGCATGGACACCACCACCGGCATGTCGGCCCCGCCGATGGGGATGATCAGGGTCGCGCCCAGGATCAGGGCGATGGCGAACACGCCCCAGAAGGCCCAGACCGCCGTGCCGCCCGTCCCGATCAGAATGCCGATCAGGAAGACCAGGGCCAGAGCCAGGGCGATATTGATCAGGTGCCGCGCGGGCAGAAGGATCGGCGCCCCGCTCATCCGCCCATCCAGCTTGGCGAAGGCGATGACCGAGCCGGTGAAGGTGACGGCCCCGATGGCCACGCCCAGGCTCAGCTCGACGATCGACAGAGTCTTGATCCCGCCGCTGGCGGTGACGATGCCGAAGGCGTCGGGCGCATAAACGGCACCGACCGCCACCAGACAGGCCGCCAGGCCGACGAGGGAGTGGAAGGCGGCGACCAGCTGCGGCATGGCCGTCATCGGCACGCGGTTGGCGATCACCGCCCCCGCCCCGCCGCCGACCACGACCCCGCCCGCGATCAGGGCCAAGGTGAGCGGGTCCAGCGCGCCCGATGTCCCCAGCGTCAGCAGGGTGACGCCGACGGCCAGGGCCATGCCGACCATGCCCAGCGTATTGCCCCGTCGGCTGGTCTCGGGGCTGGATAGACCCCTGAGAGAGAGGATGAACAGAACCCCCGCCGCCAGATAGGCCAGCGCCGCGATGGATGCGTTCATCCCCCTCCCCCTCTTTCAATCCTGAATCAGAAAACGTTGACGATGGCGGGCGCGCCGCCGTTTGTGCCCGCAGCCTTGGCTTCGCCGTCCTTGACCACCGCCAGGCCGACGGGGCCTTCGCCGCCGGTCTTGGTCACCTTGCAGCGACCGTTGTCGCCGGGCAGGCGACCGGCCATCCGGCCCGAGCCGGTGTGATTGATGCGGTTCATGTGAATCCCCCGGATCGTGACCGGGGTGAAGCCGCACTCCAGCGCCCAGCTGGCGCCCTGAGGCGCGACGACCGACCAGTGCAGGCCCGCATAGGGGTTCTTGCCCACTTCGCGGTCCGACTGAGCCGAGGCGGCGCCGGCGGCGGCGACAGCGGCGGACAGGACCAAGGCGGAAATCAGGGAAGCTTTCATCACGCGATACTCTTCGTTGGGTTAGCGTTTGACGGATTGAGTGCGCGACAGACGCCACAGCGCCGCCGCGATGAAAAGAGGGCCCAGCAGCATCATCGCCCAGTCGAAGACCGTCATCTCGCGATCCTGAATGATGATGCGCGTCAGCACGGCGGCGAACACCATGACCACGCCGCAGTCCTGGAACCGCAGCCGCCCGATGGGATCCTTGATCCGCACCCAGCTCACGATCCACAGCGCCACGCCCAGACCCGTGACGGCCCAAGAGGCGTAGAAGGCCAACAGATAGGCGGACAAACTCACGAGGCGGCCTCAGTATTATCCGGCCGCTTCAGTCGTGCACGGACAATGCGCACGCCGTTCCAGACGACCAATCCCGCAAAAATGAGCGAGCCGACCACCACCGCCCAATCATCCTGCGTGGCGGCCCGCCAGAGAAACAGGCTGGCGACGCCGGGATAGAAGGTCAGCGCCAAGGCCAGTTCGATCCGGCGACGCGCATCGACCGACAACCTGCCCCCAACCATGGCTGCGCCCAGAATGAGCAGCACGCCCCCGGCGAGGAGCAGAGTCAGCATGCCGACGCTCAGACTCGTCACCCGCGTCGTTCCTTCTTCTTGTACATGGCCAACATCCGGCGCGTGACCATGAAGCCGCCGAAGATGTTGACGCTGGCCAGCGTCACGGCGGCCACGCCCGCCCCCTTGGCGATCCAGGCGTTCGGTCCGCCCGCCTGGGCGCTCATCGCCGCCGCCGCGATCAGGCCGCCGACGATGATGACGCTGGAAATGGCGTTGGTCACGGCCATCAGGGGCGTATGCAGCGCCGGCGTCACGCTCCAGACGACATAGTAGCCGACGAAGATCGACAGGACGAAGATCGCCAGGCGAAAGACAGTGGGATCGACGTGTTCCATCAGCCTCTCACTCCTTCATGCACCACGGCGCCGCCGTGGGTGACGACGGCGGCCTTGAGGATTTCCTCCTCCAGATCGACCGCTAGGACGCCGTCCTTAATCATCAACCCCAGGAAGGCCACCAGGTTGCGGGCGTAAAGGGCGCTGGCGTCTGCCGCGATGCGGCCGGGCATATTGCTCCAGCCGACGATCTTCACGCCGTTGGCCGTAGTCACCACCTCGTTCGGTTTCGAGCCCTCGACATTGCCGCCCGCCTCGACCGCCAGGTCGATGATGATCGAGCCCGGCTTCATCGAGGCGACGTGCGCCGCCGTCACCAGCTTGGGCGCCGGGCGGCCGGGGATCAGAGCCGTGGTGATCACCACGTCCTGCTTGACGATATGGGCGGCGGTCAGTTCGGCCTGCTTGGCCTGATAGTCGGCGGACATGGCCTTGGCGTAGCCGCCCGCCGTCTCGGCCGCCTTGAACTCTTCATCCTCGACCGCGACGAATTTGGCGCCCAGGCTCTCGACCTGCTCCTTGGCGGCGGGGCGCACGTCAGTGGCCGTGACGACCGCGCCTAGGCGCCGCGCCGTGGCGATGGCCTGAAGTCCCGCGACCCCCGCCCCCATGACGAAGGTCTTGGCGGCGGCCGCCGTCCCGGCGGCCGTCATCATCATGGGGAAGCCCTTGCCATAGGCGTAGGCCGCCTCGATCACCGCCCGGTATCCAGCCAGGTTGGCCTGGGACGACAGCACGTCCATGACCTGGGCGCGGGTGATGCGCGGCACGAACTCCATCGCGAAGGCGGTGGCCTGAGCGCCCCTCAACGCCTCAACCGTCGCCTTGTCGCGCCAGGCGTCCAGCAGGCTGACCACCACCGCGCCGGGCTTCAGGGCGCTGATCTCGGACGCGGTGGGTCCGCGCACCTTCAGCAGCACGTCAGCCCCGGCCAGCGCCGCCGACAGGTCAGGCTTCACGCTGGCCCCCGCGTCGGCGTAGTCGGCATCGGTCAGGGAGGAGCCCAGGCCCGTCCCGGCCTCCACGCTGACCGTGGCTCCCAGGGCGATAAGCTTCTTCACCGTCTCCGGCGTTACGGCGCAGCGCGTTTCGCCTTCACGGCGTTCGCGGGTGACGGCGATGGCGACGGCCAAGCGAATCCCTCCCACTCCCCAGGGTCGAACCGACGTTAGGCCGAAGCCGAAGCGGGCGTCAAAGGCGCGTCTGCGAGGGAGAGCGATTTTCTTGCCGCCTAGGCCACCCGTTCGGCCCACGTCGGAAGTTTCGACCACCCAAGCCGCCTAGCACGCAAGCAAAAAGCCCGCCGGACGCGCCGACGGGCCTTTCAATCACTTCCGTCCGGGAAACCGGGCTTAGTGGGTCTTCTTGCTCTTCAGCATGAAGAAGCCGACGACCGACACCACCACCGAGACGATAAAGGCCGGGAGGAATCCAGCGCCCACGCCGAACCACACCGTCAGGAACAGGATCACCACCGCCGTGGCCAGCGAGACCCACTTGGTCAGGCCCAGGAACAGCGCCCAGGTCCAGGCCTGTTCCGAGATGTTCATTTCCCCGTGGACGTGGGGGGCGGTCGCTTCAGCGTGCTGGTCGGCCATGGGGTCTTCCAAAAAAGAGTCGGGATTTCGACGGCTCTTATAGCGAGGCCTGCGCGCGGCTCAAGTCCGTGGGGCCTCAAGCGCTTCAGTCGAGGCTTTCCAGCACCGCACGTGTAAAGGCGGCGACGTCGAACGGCTTGCCCGCCGGGTCTTCGCCGCGCCGCACGATGACCACCTGACGGCTGGGCACGACCACCACATACTGACCCCGGTTGCCGAAGGCGGCGAAGGCGTCGGCGGGCACGCCCTCGGAGCGGTTCATCAGCCAGAAGGTCGCGCCATAGCCGAAGTCGCCCGTCGGCGGCTGCGGCCCGGTCGGAGCGGTCACATAGTCACGCCACCCCTCGGGCAAGAGGCGCCGCCCCTCCCACACCCCGTCCTGCAGATACAGTTGGCCGAAGCGGGCCAGATCGCGCGCCGTGGTCCAGACCTGGCTCGACAGGATGTAGTTGCCGCGCCAGCCGGTCTCGGCCCAGGTGTGGGTCATGCCCAGCGCGTCGAACAGTTCGGCCGGCGGATGGGCGGCGAAGCTGGGAGCCGCCGCCATGGTCGCCAGAAGCGTGTCGTTGTTGGCGTAGCGATAAACCGTCCCCACCGGCGCCAACAGCGGCCAGCCGGGCGCCTGCTCATCGACCGCCACGCCCCCGAAATAGAGGCCGTCAGTGCGGTTTCCCGCCGTGTCGCTGGTCAGGCCCGACGACATCCGCATCAGGGCGTCGACGGTGATGGCCGCGCGCGGGTCGCCCGGCGTGCGCCAGTTGGCGATGGCGGCAGGCGCCTTCACGTCCAGATCGCCGCGCTGCACCGCCGCGCCGATGACGGTTCCGGCCAGGCTCTTGGCCACCGACCAGGTGCGCTGCGGCGTGTTCGGGCCGAAGTCAGTCGCATAGCGTTCCGCCACCCGTTTGCCGCCCTGCATCACCACCACGCCGGTGGTGTTGGTCCCCTCGCCGAAACCCTGATCGAAAGCGCGGCCGACGGCGGCCTCCAGCGCGCGGGCGTTCCCCTTGGGCCGCGCGGTCGGCAGGTCCGGGGCCGAGGCCCGGCGCGCCAGCGGGGCGCGTTCAGGCGCGCTGCCCTGCACATAACCCATCGGCTCGATGACGCAGCCGCGCCCCTCGGTCCAGGTCGCCACGCGCGGCCGGGCGGCCTGATCCCAGGGGACGGCGACCGTGTTTCCCGCCATCTCGACCTTCATGGCGCCCACCAGAGGCTGGAGCTCAGGATAGATGCCGACCAGTTCGTTCGCCTCGACGCTGGCGACCGTCCGCTCGGCGCCCGCCGCGCGCGCCGAATGGACGGCGCTGCACACCGTCAGCGCCTTGTACCCCGCCGCCAAGGCGCGGTGATTGGCCGAAGCCTCAGTCTGGGCGAGAACCGTCGTCGGCAAGGCGAGAACGGCGGCGAGAACAAGCACACGGGACGCGATTTTCATGCGGCCACGCTTCAACGCCGGGCCCCGACTGTCAACGCTTCTTCCTTCTTCTGCGACGCGAGAAGAAGACGCGGGGCTTCCCACGCCGGCCTTCGCGCGCCACCTTGCCGGCCAAGCTCAGGAAAGACCTGTCATGACCTACGCCGCCACCGACCCTACCGGACGCGCCTCGCTGGATGGCGCGCGCGGGCTTGCCGCCCTTCGGATCGGCATCGGCCTGATGCAGGGGCTGATCCTCTATCTGCTCTACCGCTCGGCGTCGGACAGTGAGGCCCTGGCCTGGCCTGCGACCCAGCCGTCGCTGTTCGCCGCCCTGGTGCTGGCGACCCTGTTCGCGCCGGTGATGCTGCTGGCGGGCGTCGGGCGGGTGGGATGGAAGGCGCTGGCGCTGTGGGGCGTCGTCGCGGCGGCGGTGCTGGCGCTGATGGGCTGGCATGACGCGGCCCAACGAGCGAGCGACTATTTCCACCCGCCCTATCTGCGCTTTCCCGTCGTCGCCTTCGCGGCGGCGGCTCTGTTCATCGCCCACCATCTGATCGTGCCGGCCGTCGCCGCCAGACGCTGGATCGCTGATTTCGACGACTATTTCGACACGGCGTGGAAGGCCGGCGTGCAACTGGTGCTGTCGCTGGGCTTCACCGGCGCCTTCTGGCTGCTGCTGTTCCTGGGAGCGGCACTGTTCCGCGTCATCGGCCTCAGCTTCCTGAGCGACCTGCTGGGCAAGGAGTGGTTCTCCATCCCCGTCACCTGCCTGGTCTTCGCCGTGGCGGTGCAGCTGACCGACGTGCGCGGCGGGCTGATCCGGGGCGTGCGGACGGTGGCGTTGATGCTGTTATCCTGGCTGCTGCTGGTCATCACCGTCCTGGTGGCGGGTTTTCTGGCCGCCCTGCCCTTCACCGGCCTGGACGGGCTGTGGAAGACGGGCAGCGCCACGGCCCTGGTGCTGTCGGCGGCCGCCGCCCTGATCGTGCTGATCAACACCGCCTATCAGGACGGACGCGAGGATAATCTGCCGCCCGCCGCCCTGCGCCTGGGCGCGCGCGTCGCCTCGGTGCTGCTGACGCCGCTGATCCTGATCGCGATCTGGGGTCTGAGCCTTCGCATCGGTCAGCATGGCCTGACGCCGGACCGCATCATCGCCTCGGCCTGCGCCCTCGTGGGCGTCATCTATGCCGCCGGATACGGGTGGGCCGCCCTGTCGCCGCTGTGGCGAAAGACCGCGTGGATGAAGCCGCTGGAGCGCACCAATGTCCTGGCCGCCGTCCTGACGGTGCTGGTCATCCTGGCCCTGTTCAGCCCCCTGGCCGACCCGGCGCGCCTGTCGGTCAACGATCAGATGGCGCGGCTGAAGCGCGGCGCCGTCAGCGCAGCCCAGTTCGACTACGCCTTCCTGCGCTATGATGCGGGCAAGGCTGGGCGCGCCGCCCTGGCCGAGCTGGCGAAATCACCCGACGCGGAAGTCGCCCGTCACGCCAAGGCCGCTCAAGCCTCGACCTCGCGCTATGAGCTGACGGACGCGACCACGCCCCCGCGCGCGCCCAACATCGCCCCCTGGCCAGCGGACAAGCCCCTGCCCGCCGCCTTCCTGGCCCCGACGGCGCCCCCGGATCCGCGCTACGCCTGCAACAGCGACGACAACTGCCTTGCCGCTCAGCGCGACCTGAACGGCGACGGCCGCGATGAAATCCTGCTGGCGACGACCTACAGGATCGCCCTGTTCGCTCAGGACGCCGACGGCCGCTGGGTTCATCAGGGCGACTATCAGGTTCCGCATTGCCCCGGCCCCGGCGCCGGCGGCCGCGACCTGCGCGAGGCGCTCAAAGATCCCGATCTGAAGACCGCCGCCCCGCCCTGGCCCGATCTGAAAATGGGCGACGTAACCGGTCGACTTCAGCCGGAAACCGTCTGCCCGAAACCCGCTGTCGTTAACCCCTGACTCAGGTCTCCGAAACCCGATCTTCATTCCCTCCGTTCTAGGATTGTGTCGAAACGAGCCAGTCCCGAGCCAATGAGGACGGCCGTTCGATGGTGATGTTGAAGGGTGTGCTCCAATGGCCAAGACCATTCTGGTCGTCGACGATGATCCTACCCAGCGCCGCCTGCTGCAGGCGGTGCTGGAGCGTGAATCCTATGCCGTCGTCCATGCCGAATCCGGCGGCGAGGCCATTGATCGGCTGACTAAGGGCGGCGGCGCCGATGTCGTGCTGCTGGATCTGGTGATGCCGGGCCTGTCGGGTCTGGAAGCCCTGGCCGAGCTGCGCACGGCAGGCGTGACCACGCCGGTCATCGTGCTGACGGCCAACGGGGGCATCGAGACGGTGGTCAAGGCGATGCAGGCCGGGGCCCAGGACTTCTTCGTCAAGCCGGTCGGGCCGGAACGCCTGCTGGTCGGCGTGCGCAACGCCCTGCAGATGACCCAGCTGACGGCCGAGATCGGCCGTCTGAGGAAGCGCGCCGCCGGCCGGACCTCCTTCGACGACATGGTCGGCGACAGCGCGCCCATGCGCATGGTCAAGGCGCTGGGCCAACGCGCGGCCAAGTCCTCCATCCCGGTGCTGATCACCGGCGAAAGCGGCGTCGGCAAGGAAGTCATCGCCCGCGCCCTGCACGGCGCCTCGGACCGGGCAGGCAAGCCCTTCATCGCCGTCAACTGCGGCGCCCTGCCCGCCAATCTGGTCGAATCCATCCTGTTCGGCCACGAGAAGGGCGCCTTCACCGGCGCTCATGAGAAACACGCCGGCAAGTTCGTCGAGGCGAACGGCGGCACCCTGTTCCTGGACGAGATCGGCGAACTGCCGCTCGACATGCAGGTCAAGCTGCTGCGCGCGCTGCAAGAAGGCGAGGTCGATCCCGTCGGCGGCAAGCGTCCGGTCAAGGTCGACGTCCGCATCGTCTCGGCCACCAACCGCGACCCGGCCCAGCAGGTGAAGGAGGGCGCCTTCCGCGAAGACCTCTTCTATCGCCTGAACGTCTTCCCGATCGAGGCGCCGGCCCTGCGCGAACGGCGCGAGGACATCCCCGCCCTGGTCGACCACTTCATCGCCCGCTTCAACGTCGAGGAAGGCAAGCGCGTCACCGGCTGCTCGGCCGAGACCCTGGCCCTGCTGCAGGCCCACGACTGGCCCGGCAATGTCCGCCAGCTGGAGAACGCCGTCTATCGCGCCCTGGTGCTGGCCGATTCGCCCCTGCTCCAGCCGCACGATTTTCCGGCCATTTCCGGCGTCGCCGTGCCGCTGGGGTCGATCACAGCCGCCCCGGCCGGAGCGATAGCGTCCTACCTGACGACAGCCGCCTCGCCGGCCGACGGCGACGACGGCCAGCACGACAGCCCGGTCCGCATCACCGATGAACGCGGCCATGTCCGCACCCTCGAGGAAATCGAACGCGACCTGATCCAGCACGCCATCGAAGTCTATTCCGGCCACATGTCGGAGATCGCCCGTCGTCTGGGCATCGGCCGCTCCACCCTCTACCGCAAGGTCCGCGAACAGGGGCTGGAGGAGCAGGTTCGAGAAGCGGGCTGAAGGCCCCGCCATCGTCAGGCGTCGTCGACGACCGGGCCATAAGCATGCGGCCCCTGGATGTTGCAGATTTCCGACAATGGAACCTAGCGTGGCCGATCCACGCTTGCTGGTGAAGGCAACGGACAGCAACAGGCGGCGCAGACGATGGACGCACATTTCCGACTGGATGGGCACGTCGCCCTGGTGACGGGGGCAGGGGCGGGCATCGGCCGCGCCATCGCCGAGACCTTCGCTGCGGCGGGCGCCGCGGTGGCCGTCACCGATCTGGACGTGGCCAAGGCCCTGGCTGTGGCGGACGGGGTTACGCAGGCGGGCGGACGCGCCGTCGGCCTGGCCTGCGACGTCACCGATGAAGACCAGCGCATCGCCGCCGTTCAGGCCGTCGTCGCGGCCTTCGGCAAGCTGACCCTGCTGGTGAACAATGCGGGCGGCGGCGGACCCAAGCCGTTCGACATGCCGATGAGCGATTTCGAGCGCGCCTATCAGCTCAACGTCTTCGCCCCCTTCCGTTTCATGCAACTGGCGGCGCCGCACATGCAGGCCGCAGGCGGCGGGGCGGTTCTGAACATCACCTCGATGGCGGGCGACAACAAGAACGCCCGCATGGCGTCCTACGGCTCGTCCAAGGCCGCAGTCAGCCACCTGACCCGCAACGTCGCCTTTGACCTGGGGCCCAAGGGGATTCGCGTCAACGCCATCGCGCCGGGCGCCATCAAGACCGACGCCCTGGCCAGCGTCCTGACGCCGCAGATCGAAGAGGCCATGCTGAAGCACACCCCGCTGGGTCGGCTCGGAACGGCCGACGACATCGCCCGGGCGGCGCTGTTCCTGTGTTCGCCCGCCGCGTCCTGGATCAGCGGCCAGATTCTGACGGTCTCCGGCGGCGGCGTTCAGGAACTGGACTGACGCCCTTCGGGGTTCCATCGGCGGGTTTTACAGGCCAAACCTCTTCCCTCCTGTTCACGGAGGGGAGCCTTCCACCTTGCTACGTCCCGTTGTTATCGCCCTGAGTCTGGCGTCCGTCGCCGCCCTGACCGCCGCCTGCTCCAACGCCGAGGCGCCGGCCAAGGCTGAAGCCGCCGCTTCCGCCGCGAGCAAGATCGCCCTGCCGCCCGAGTGCGAGAACCATCCCCTTCTGGCGGCCATGCCGACGGCCCAGATCATCGCCGGCAAGCCGCTGACCGAGGTCGAGTGTCAGGCCTTCTCCGTCGCGATGACCTATGGCGAGCCGGGCGCCAGCTCCAACATCACCCTGATCGACGCCCAGGCGCCGATTCCCGAGGACGCGGGCGCCCTGGCGGGTCTGCTCTCCAAGGCCCAGCAGACCGCTTATGAAAGCGTCTCTCGCGGCGTCATCATGGTCAAAGGCGTGCGCGAGGCCGCCCTCACCTCCCCGACCGCCGTCGCGTCGGTCGGCGGCGAAAACTATCTGTCCGTCGTGATGGACGGCCCGACGGGCGAGCCCGCCGTCATCAGCGTCGAGCCCAAGGACGCCGACGGCCGCGTCGGCGCGCTGATGAGCGTGCTCAAGTGCCGCTACGCCCTGAGCATCGGCATCGAACAAGACGACCTGTCCGGCGCAGACGCGGCGCGCGCAGCCTACCAGCCCTACTTCAGCGCCATGCGCCTGGACGCCTTGCCCTGAAGCAACAGCAGGGCGGCGGAGTTTGTCTCCGCCGCCCCCCTTTCGGGTTTTCCCGGATCAGTTGCGGCTGATCGTCAGGGTGTAGCTTCCTTCCGATCCCCGACGCGCCATGGCCCGAGGCTGATAGGGCGTGATGACGTAGGTCGTGTCCTTGGACGCTTTCAGCTCAGCCGTTTCGCCGTCGACCTCGCCTCGAAATACGGCCGCGCCGCTCTGATCGGCCGCATCGCTGATGTTGACATACAGATTAGCGTTCGACGGCTTGAAGGCGACCTTCAGGGTCTGCCCTGACGCCACGGGCACCGCATAGACCGGCGCCGCATACCCCTTCACCGTCCCTTCCTTCGTCACCGAACCGATCCGCTCGAAGGAAAGCGCCTCCAGCGTGGAGCCTGCATCCCTGACAAAGGCGCGCGCGGCCGCTTCATCGACCGCAGGCAGGGGCGAGACCGCGTCCGGCGCCGCGGTTACCGCCTGGGGCGCGGCCGCAGGACCGCCACTGAGATCCGTCGTCGCCGCTGTAGCGGCCTCGGGCGCGGCGCCTGGACGATCCCCGCACGCAGCCAGGGCCAGGCTGAGGCTCAGAAGACCGCCGGTCAGGGCGGCGGGGCCGAAGCGTGTCATCAGTCTTCTCTCTCGGGAAATACGGAAAATCAGCAGGCGCAACGCACAGCCAAGCTGGGCGGTTGCCTTCAGTCTTCTGTCTTGGGCGGCGCAGGTCGGCCCCAGCCCCGCGCAGATCGGCGCGGTTCGCCCTTGGCCTTGGCGGTGATCTCTTTCAACTTGCGGCCCTGCATGGCCGACAGCGGTTGACCCGGCGCGCCCTTTTCCGGATCGGCGAAGGCGCGGCCGTGTTCACGAATCCGCTCCCCGACCGAATCGAGAAACTCGCCCTCCCATTCGGACAGGGAAACGCCCGCCTTCTCGGCCGAGCGGCGGGCGCGTTTCAGGGCGTTGAGCGCGGACCGCTTGGCCGCCTCCTTCTGCTGCTCCCAGGGGCTCAGCGAAGGCTTGGTTTTAAGGGCGCTATCGCCCTTCGGGCTGCTTGAGCGCAGTTTAGAAGCGCTATCGCCCTTCGGGCTGCTTGAGCGCGAAAGGCCGCTGGAACGCAGCTTCGCGTCGCCGCCCTTCAGGCTGCTGGAGCGTGAAGGGCCGTGGGAGGGCTTGAAGGTCGTACGCTTCAGGCCCGCCTCCCTTAGATCTCGCCGAGCGCCGACAGATAGAGGTCAAGAATCGCTTCTTCTTCCTGACGCTTGGCCTTGTCCTGCTTGCGCAGGCGCAGAACCTTGCGCAGCACCTTGACGTCATAGCCTTCGCCCTTGGCCTCGGCGAAGACCTCCTTCATGTCGCCCATGACGGCCTGCTTGTCCTCTTCGAGGCGCTCCAGGCGCTCGATGATGGAGCGCAGACGGCCCTGGGCCGTGGCGGTCAGGACGTCGGGGCTGGCGTCGAAGGAAGCGTCGTCCATGACTGAACTCCAGAACTCATAAACAGGCTGCGCCCTCAAACAGGCCAAGGGCCGTTAGGGCAAGAAATAAAGCTCTCAAACAGGCCGAAGGCCGTTAGGGCGACTAAGCACGCCCTCAAGCAGGCCAAGGGCCGTTAGGGCCGCTTGAGAAAGACTCACTAATCACGCGCAAGGGCCAGGCTCAACGCCGGACGCGAAAAAGCCGCGGACAACGCCCGCGGCCCTGTGGATAGTCATCCCATCCACCGACGATCGGCGCGCGCCTCGCCTTCAGCAGGCGGGGCGCGCCGGATCGCGCCTGATCAGCCTTGTTTGGCTTTGAAGCGCGGGTCGGTCTTGTTGATGACGTACAGAACGCCCTTGCGGCGAACGATCTTGCAGTCGCGGTGGCGACCCTTCAGCGATTTCAGCGAGCTACGGACCTTCATGGTCGGACGTCCCGGATTTGGAGGCCCGTGAGGGCGGGTAAAACAAAAGAGCCGCGGGCGAACCTGCGGCGGAGGCGGTCGTATAGAGAGGCCTTGGCCTTTCGTCAACATTCCGCGCGGGGAATCCGCTGGAGGCCTGGCCTCCGAGTCGAACGGAGGATCTCCGGACATGCACGTCCGACGCGTCGCCCCTCCGCCACCAGGCCGTGCTCAGGGAACGACACAATGTAAATTCCCGCCCCTTAACCGCCTGCTGTCGAAAAGGGTTAACGGCGCTTTCACCCTTATCACGGAAACTGATCCTGCCTTCGCGCGCTTGTGATTGGTCGTGGAATTCGGGGGCGTTAGCCTGTGCTCATGCGTATCGCTTATCGCCTTGTTTTGTTGGGTTCGGTCGCCGCGTGCGCCCCTATGGTCCCCATGCCGCCGCAGCCTCAGCCGGCGCCGCCGCCCGTGGTCGAGCCTGCGCCCGCGACGCCTGCGCCCACGCCGCCTCCCGCCCAGACCGATCTGAGCGAGGCCTATGACCACGCCAGCTTCGACGCCTGGAAACAGAGTTTCCTTGAGCGCCACGGCGGCGCGCATAAGTGGGAATACGCCCGCGAACTGGAAGGCGTGACGCCGAACCCCAGCGTCGTGCGCCTGGACCGCAACCAGCCTGAGTTTTCACGCCCCGCCGGGGTCTACATCCAGAACGCCACCACCCCGGCGCGAATCGCCATGGCCCGCCAGCGCGTCGACCGCGTGCCCTGGGAGGTGACCCAGAAATACGGCGTGCCGACCGAGATTCTCTTGGGTATCTGGGCGCAGGAGAGCGCCTTCGGCCAGGTTCAGGGCGACTTTGACGTCATCCGCTCCCTGGCGACCCTGGCCTATGACGGCCGCCGCCGCGACTGGGCCGAGGAACAGCTGAAACACGCCCTCGACATCGTCGTGTCGGGCAAGCGCGACCGCGCAGGGCTGAAGGGCAGCTGGGCCGGGGCGATGGGCCAGACCCAGTTCATGCCGGACAACTATCTGAAGCTGGGCGTCGATCAGAACGGCGACGGCAAGGTCGACATCTGGGGCTCCGACGCCGACGCCCTGGCCTCGGCGGCGAACCTGCTGGCTCAGGCGGGATGGAAGCGCGGCCAGGGCTGGGCCTATGAGGTCGTCCTGCCCTCCAACTTCGACTACAGTCAGGCTGAGGGGCCGAAACACCCGTGGTCCTATTGGGTCGCGCGCGGGGTGCGTCTGGCCGACGGCGCCTCGCCCAACAGCGCCGAGGCGGCCGAGGGCGCGGCCATCCTGCTGCCGCAGGGCGCCAAGGGGCCGGCCTTCCTGGCCCTGCCCAACCACTATGTGATTCGCCGCTACAACAACTCGGTCAGCTATGCGCTGGCCATCGGCATGATCGCCGACGGGGTGGCGGGCAAGCCGCCCCTCAAGGCCTCCTGGCCCAACGACGGCCCCCTGACGCGGGACCAGCGAATCGGCGCTCAACAGGCCCTGACCCGCATGGGCTTCGACACCCAGGGCGTGGACGGCGTCATCGGCTCCAACACCCGCGCCGCCCTGCGCCGCTGGCAACAGGCGAACGGGCGGACGGCTGACGGATACCTGACCGACGTCTTGGCGGACGAGTTGATCAGAAGAGCGCGCTGAGCCTCTCCCTCTCCTGTTGGGAGAGGGCTTGAGCCTCCAAGAGCGAAGCGATTGGCTAAGGCGAAAGGGTGAGGGTTCGCGGGTGAAGTCGGCCGAAGGCCGCAGCGAGACGGCTGACGCCGACTGACAGGACAAGCCCCTCACCCTTTCGCGCAAGAACGATCGCTAACGCTCTCGTGCGCTCAAGCCCTCTCCCGCCGGGAGAGGGTTTCCTAGCCCTTCATCCGCCAGGTCGCGCCTTGCGTGCCGTCCATGACCACGACGTTCAGTTCGTTCAGGCGGTCGCGGATACGGTCGGCCTCGGCCCAGTTCTTGGCCGTGCGGGCGGCCGCGCGCTGTTCCAGCAGGCCTTCGACCTCGGCCTTCAGCCCTTCGTCGACGCCCGAGAACCATTCCGCCGGATCCGCCTGAAGCACGCCTAGGATCGAAGCCGCCGCGATCAGCTGGCCCTTGGCCGTCGCCACCGCCCCCTCGTCGCCCGCCGTCATGCCGCGCTCGATCTCGCTGGACAGGGCGAACAGGGTCGCCATGGCCCCCGGCGTGTTCAGGTCGTCCTCGATGGACTTCAGGAACTCCACCGGCGGCTCGACCTCCGCCGCCTCGACCGAGGCCGCGCGGTGCAGGGCGCCGTAGAGGCGGTCGAGGTTCTTGCGGCTCTGCTCCAGCAGGGTCTGGTTCCAGTCCAGCGGCTGACGATAGTGGGCGCTCAGCAGGGCCCAGCGCACCACCTCGCCCGGCATGGCCTGCACCAGATCGTGCAGCAGCAGGACGTTGCCGATCGACTTGGACATCTTCTCGGCGTCCACGGTCAGGAAGCCGTTGTGCATCCAGTAGCGGGCGTATGCGTCATGCGCGTCGTCGCCATGGGCGTGGCCGTGGGCGCAGACCCCTTGCGCGATCTCATTCTCATGGTGCGGGAAGACCAGGTCGATGCCGCCGCCGTGGATGTCGATGGGCAGGCCCAGCGTCTGTTCGATCATGGCCGAGCATTCGATGTGCCAGCCGGGACGGCCTTCGCCCCACGGCGACGCCCAGGACGGCTCGTCCGCCTTGGACGGCTTCCACAGCACGAAGTCGTGCGGGTTCTTCTTATAGGGGGCCACCTCAACGCGGGCGCCGGCGATCATGTCGTCCAGATTGCGCCCCGACAGCGCGCCGTAGGACGGATAGGACGACACGTCGAACAGCACATGACCCTCAGCCGCATAGGCGCAACCGGCGTCGATGATGGCCTGGATCTGCTTGGTGATCGCCTCGATGTAGTCGGTGACGTGCGGGGCGATGTCGGGCGGGCTGACGTTCAACAGGCCCATGTCGGCCAGATAGGCGGCCTCATAGCGTGCGGTGATCTCGCCGATGGCGACGCCTTCCCTGGCGGCCTTGGCGTTGATCTTGTCGTCCACGTCGGTGACGTTGCGGGCGTAGAGCACCTTGTCGGCGCCATAGGTGCGGCGCAGCAGCCGCACCAGCACGTCGAACACCACCGGCGGACGGGCGTTGCCGATGTGGGCGTAGTCATAGACCGTAGGGCCGCAGACATAGAGGCTCACCCGGTTCGGATCACGCGGCGTGAACAGGCGCTTTTCACGGCGCAGGGTGTCGTGGATGTGCAGGGCCATAGGTCAGGTCTTTTGCGAGTTTTCTTGCGGGACGGACGAGGTGTCCCATATAGCGGCCTGATAGACAGTCAGGGCCGCGCGCCCAAGTCCATATATAATAGTATTCTGAACAGGCGCTCTCGCCGCCGCCGGATCGTTTCATGAGCAGCACCCCCGCCAAGCCCGTCCTCGTCGCCAATGAGGCGCCCCAGCGTCCCAGCCGCGAACAGGCGCTGGAGGCGGTGCGCACCCTGATCGCCTGGGCCGGGGACAACCCCGACCGCCCCGGCCTGCTGGACACGCCCAAGCGCGTGGTCGACGCCTATGGCGAGTGGTTCGACGGGTATGACGCCGATGCGGGCAAGGAGCTGTCACGCACCTTCGAGGACGTGACCGGCTATGACGACATGGTCATCCTGCGCGACATCGAGGTCGAGAGCCACTGCGAGCACCACCTGGCCCCCTTCCTGGGCAAGGCCTACGTCGCCTATCTGCCGGGCGAGAAGGTGGTGGGCATCTCCAAGCTGGCGCGTGTGGTCGAGATCTTCGCCCGCCGTCTCCAGAATCAGGAGACCCTGACCAACGACATCATCGACGCCATCGAATCGCACCTGCAGCCCAGGGGCGTGGCCGTCATGGTCGATGCGGCGCACCAGTGCATGACGACGCGCGGCGTGCACCACCGCCACGTCTCGACCATCACCACCCGCTTCACCGGCGCCTTCAAGGCCGACCCGGCCCTGGCCGAGCGATTCCTCAAACTGGCCCGGGGCTGAGCCGCAAAGGGCTGTGATACGGGGCTGAATTGATCGCGGCCAAGGCGGGCTTACGCCGAATTCGCAATCTTATTCCCCCAGCAGCGTCATTTCCTCGCATTCAACGGCTTTACAAGCTCGCTTGAGGACGCCAAGAGACGAGCGAGACTTTCAGTTTGGCCCGCCGGAGGGTGCGGGTCTTGATAGAGACGAGGGCGTAATGGGCGCGAGACTTTCTTCGGGCGGCGGCGGCGGCAGCGGCAAGCTGGCGGCACAGAACGCGGACATCAACGTCACGCCGTTCGTGGACATCATGCTGGTGCTGCTGATCATCTTCATGGTCGCGGCCCCGATGGCCACCGTGTCGATCCGTCTGGACCTGCCGCCGGCGACGCCGCCGGCCGACAACGCCGAGCCCAAGGAACCGGTGTACATCACCATCCAGGAATCCGGCTCGCTGTTCATCGCTGAACAGGAAACCACGCTGGCCAAGCTGGCCGGCGACGTCTGCGCCGCCCAAGGCGCCGTGGCGGACTGCCGTGAGGAGCGCGTCTTCGTCCGCGCCCAGCCGGAAGTGAAGTACAATCAGTTCATGGAAGTCATGAACACCCTGCAGGAGAACGGCTACTTCAAGGTCGGTCTGCTGAACGAAGACATCACCTGATCGGGTCTTCCAGTTGAACATCGAAAGGGTCGCCTTCGGGCGGCCCTTTTTCTTTGCGGCAAGCTTATCTGCAGCTTGCGCCCTGCCCCTGTTCCGGCCTCAATGCGCGCCTCGAACGAGGGGGAGTCAAACATCATGCGTCGCCGCACTTTTCTGTCGGCCCTGCCCGCCGGAGCCTTGATGGCGGGCGCCGCCCGCGCCCAGCAGGCGCCCGCCGCTGCGCCGGTCGCCAATCCGGCTTCGGTCCAGCCCGCGCCGACGCCCGACCCTTACGCCGGAGTCGGCATCGGCGACCGCATCACCGGGCCGCGTTTCGTCGGCCGTTCGACCGTCTGGGGCGCCAACGGCGCCGCCGCCACGGCCCACCCCGCTGCGACGATGATCGGGTTGGACACTCTGCGGCGCGGCGGCTCGGCCATCGACGCGGCCATCGCCATCAACGCCGCCCTGGGCTTTCTGGAGCCGACCGCCAACGGCATCGGCGGCGACGCCTTCTGCCTGATGTGGGACCCGGCCCAGAAAAAGGTCGTCGGCTTCAACGGCTCGGGGGCCAGCCCGCGCGGCCTGTCGCTGGAGACCGCGCGATCCAAGGCCGGGCCGGACGGCTACCTGCCCCGCTACGGCGCCGTGACGGTCAACGTCCCCGGCACGGTCGACGCCTGGTGGAGCGCGCACCAGCGCTACGGCAAGCTGCCATGGAAGGATGTGCTGCTGCCCGTCGCCGAACTGTGCGAACAGGGCGTGCCCGTGCCGCAGGTCGTGGCCTACTACCTTGAACGCAACATGGCCGGCTTCGACCGCAGCGCCGCGACGATCGAGGAAAACGACAACCGCAGGAAGGTCTGGCTGACCGGCGGGCGCACGCCCAAGACCGGCGAGATCTTCGCCAATCCGGATCTCGGCCGCACCTACCGCCTGATCGCCGAGGGCGGCCGCGACGCCTTCTATGACGGGGTGATCGCCGACCACATCGAGCGCTATTTCAAGCGTATCGGCGGCTGGATGACCCGCGCCGACCTGGCCGCCCACCGCACCGAATGGGTCGAGCCGCTGATGACCACCTATCGCGGCGTCGAGGTCTATTCGCTCGGCCCGAACACCCAAGGCCTGTCGACCAATCAGATCCTGAACATCTGCGAACAGTTCGACCTGAAAGCCATGGGCTTCCAGTCCGCCGCCTCGATCCACATCCAGGCCGAGGCCAAGCGCCTGGCGTTCGAGGACCGCGCCCGCTACTTCGCCGATGAGCGCTTCGCCAAGGCCCCGACCGCCTGGCTGAACTCCAAGGCCTACGCCGCCGAGCGGGCCAAGCTGATCAACCCGAACCGCGTGATGGACCGCGTCTTCCCCGGCGACGCCCCGACCCAGGGCGACACCACCTACTTCAGCGTCGCCGACAGCGACGGGATGATGGTCAGTTGGATCCAGTCCAACTATCGCGGCATGGGCGGCGGCCTGGTCGCCGACGGGCCTGACGACCGCACCCTGGGCTTCATGTTCCAGAATCGCGGCGAGTTGTTCGCTCTGAGCGACGGCCACCCGAACGTCTATGCGCCGGGCAAGCGCCCCTTCCACACCATCATCCCCGGCTTCGCCTGCAAGGACGGAGAGCCGTGGATGGCCTATGGCGTCATGGGCGGCGGGATGCAGCCGCAAGGCCAGGCCCAGATCATCATCAACATGGTCGACTACGGCCTCGACCCCCAGGAAGCCGGCGACAGCCCGCGCTGGCAGCACTACGGCTCGTCCGAACCGACCGGCCAGCCCGCCGAGGGCGTCGGCAAGCTGCATCTGGAATCCGGCGTGCCGGAGGCCACCAAGCGGCAGTTGACCGCCATGGGCTGGGATCTCGGCCCGCCCGACGGCGGCTTCGGCGGCTATCAGAACGTGATGAAGCAGATCAACGAACAGGGCCGCTGGACCTACGGCGCCGCCACCGAAATGCGCAAGGACGGCAACGCCCTGGCCTATTGATCAGCGCCCACATGAGGAAGACGCCATGATCGCGACTTTGCTAGCCGCCGCCGCCCTTGCTGCGCCTTCCGCCTGTGCGCCCATTCCCGGCGTCGAGGCCCTGTGGAAGGAAGAGATCCGCTACGTCGTCGTCGGCGAGATGCACGGCACGACCGAGACCCCCGCCCCTTTCGCCGATCTGGTCTGCGCGGCGCGGGACAAGGGGCCGGTGACGGTCGCGCTCGAATTCTCGGAAGGCATGCAGCCGATGCTGGACGCCTTCATGGCGGCCGAAACCGAGCAAGCCGCACGCGCGATCCTGGCCGCCTATCCGCATGGTCCCTTCGTCCACCACGACGGGCGCGGCAGCGTCGCCATGCTGGAGCTGCTGCTGCGCCTGCGGGCGATGCAGCGCGAGACGCCTAGCCTCAAGGTCGTCGCCTTTGCGCCCGACAGCCCGCGCGTGCAGGGCTTCAGCCAGTCCTATTACGACCTGGACATGGCTCACCGACTGGCGACCGCCGCCCGCAAGGCGCCCGATAGCCGGATGCTGGTTCTGGTCGGCAACATCCACGCGCAACGGAAAACGATCGAGCGCATGAACCTGATTCCGGCCGTCGTGCACCTGCCGCCTGCCGAGGTCCTGAGCCTCTACGTCGTTCAGCAGGGCGGAACATCCTGGAACTGCCGCCGCGACGGCTGCGGCCCCGCCCCCTTGCCTGTGTCTTACGACGCGGCTGTACGGGGTGTGATCGTCCAGCCGTACGAGAACGGCGCCTTCGACGGCGTGCTTGCTCTGGGCCCAACCACCGCCGCCGAACCCGCCAAGCCTTGATCTGACGCGGCGTCCATCGCCTAGACGGTTAGCCCGCCCTGATCAGCGTCCACGCCCCCAGCGACTTCGGCGCGCGTCGCATCGGTCACGAGGGTGCCTTCCGCGAGGGGATGGAGCCGCTGAAGGACCGGATCTTCCACTGGCTGGACAATGGCGACGCCCGAGCGGGCGCCTATATCGAAGGCTCCTGAATCTCGCGGAGCCTCCCATGCCCTATTCCAACCAGCCGACCGTCACCGCCTCGGGCGTGGAGATTCCGCTGCTGGGCTTCGGCACCTGGCAACTGGAGCCCGACGACGCCCGCCGCATGGTGCGCGAGGCCCTGCGCATCGGCTATCGCCACATCGACACCGCCTGGATCTACAAGAACGAGAAGACGGTCGGCGACGGCATCGCCGACGCCGTGGCCGAAGGGATCGTCACGCGCGACGACATCTTCGTCACCACCAAGATCTGGGTCGAGCATTTCCATCGCGACGCCCTGCTGCGTCAGGCCGAGGAATCGGCGCTCAGCTTGGGCCTGACGCCGGACCTGCTGTTGCTGCACTGGCCCAAGCCGACGCCGGCGCTGGAGGAAACCATCGGCGCCCTGAACGAGGCGCAGGAGAAGGGATTCGCCAAGAACATTGGCCTGTCCAACTTCCCTTCGGCCCTATTCCGCCAAGCGGCCGCCCTGTCGACGGCGCCGCTGATCACCAACCAGGTCGAGTATCACCCCTATCTGTCGCAGAAGACGCTGATCGCGACCGCGCGCGAGCTCGGCTCGTCCATCACCGCCTGGTCGCCCCTGGCTCAGGGCAAGATCGCCGACGACGCCGTGATCGGCGAGATTGCTCGCGCCCACGGCAAGACCAACGGCCAGGTCACGCTGCGCTGGATCATCCAGCAGGGCGTGATCGCCATTCCGCGCACCGCCAAGGAAACCCGCGCCGCCGAGAATTTCGACATCTTCGACTTCGAGCTGTCGGCGGAGGAGATGGCGCGCATCCACGCCCTGGCCCATCTCGACGGGCGCCTGGGCGACTGGCTGGACGCCGCCTTCCAATGGGATAAGGATGCCGTCTGACGGGACCGCCTGATCAGGCCGTCGGGAGGCGAAGGATGGGTTCGGTTCTGGGGTTCCCTAACATTGACCCGGTCGACGCCGTCATCGGCGCCCGTATTCGGCGCTGGCGGGATCAGCGAGGCGTCGCTTCGTCCGATCTCGCCGCCGCCCTGAACCTGACGCCCGAGGCCCTGCGACGGGTCGAGGCGGGCCGCCAGCATCTGGATTCCGCCGGCATCGAAGCCGCCACTCGCGCCCTTCGCCTGCCGGTGTGGGCGCTGGTGTCCGACGTCCCGGCCTATTGACGCGCGCATGGCGTGACAGACGGGCGATTGCCGCCTAAGCGTCAGCGCATGGCCTACAAGTCCCTGCGCGATTTTCTTGCGACCCTCGAAGCCGACGGCGAACTGGTCCGCGTGTCGGAGCCCGTCTCCACCCATCTGGAGATGACCGAGATCCAGACTCGTCTGCTGCGCAACGGCGGCCCGGCGGTGCTGTTTGAGAAGCCGGTCATGCCCGACGGCTCGATCAGCCCCATTCCCTGCCTGGCCAACCTGTTCGGCACGGTGAAGCGGGTCGCCATGGGCGTGACGCTGGAGGGCAAGCAGCGCACCACGGCGGGCGAGCTGCGCGAAGTCGGCGAACTGCTGGCCTTCCTGCGCAACCCGACGCCGCCGCGCGGATTCTCCGACGCGATGGAGATGCTGCCCCTGGCCCAGACCGTCATGTCCATGCGGCCCAAGACGGTGAAGAAGGCCCCGGTGCAAGAGGTGGTGCTGACGGGCGATCAGATCGACCTGACCGCCCTGCCCATTCAAGGCTGCTGGCCCGGTGAGCCCGCGCCGCTGATCACCTGGGGTCTGGTCGTCACCAAGGGGCCGTCGGACGACCGCGAGGACGACTTCAACCTGGGCATCTATCGGATGCAGGTGCTGGGCAAGGACAAGGCCATCATGCGCTGGCTGGCCCATCGCGGCGGGGCCCAGCACTACGCCCGGCACAAGAAGGCTGGAAAGCGGGAGCCCCTGCCCTGCGCCGTGGTTCTGGGCGCCGATCCGGGGACCATCCTGGCCGCCGTGACCCCGGTGCCGGACACCCTGTCGGAATATCAGTTCGCCGGCCTGATGCGCGGCGCCAAGGCCGAGCTGGCCCCGTGCAAGACCGTGCCGCTGATGGTCCCGGCCCAGGCCGAGATCGTGCTGGAAGGCCACGTCCTGCTGGACGAGTTCGAGGACGAAGGCCCCTACGGCGACCACACCGGCTACTACAACTCGGTCGAGAAGTTCCCGGTCTTCCAAGTCAGCGCCATCACCATGCGCAAGGACCCCATCTATCTGACGACTTTCACCGGCCGTCCGCCGGACGAGCCGTCGGTGCTGGGCGAGGCGCTGAACGAGGTCTTCATCCCCCTGATCCGGCAGCAGTTCCCCGAGATCGTCGACTTCTGGCTGCCGCCCGAAGGATGCAGCTACCGCATCGCCGTGGTGTCGATGAAGAAGGCGTACCCCGGCCACGCCAAGCGGGTGATGATGGGCTGCTGGAGCTATCTGCGCCAGTTCATGTACACCAAGTGGATCATCGTCGTGGACGACGACATCAACGCCCGCGACTGGAAGGACGTCATGTGGGCCGTCTCGACCAAGATGGACCCGGCGCGCGACATCACCGTCATCGAGAACACCCCCATCGACTATCTGGACTTCGCCTCGCCCGAGAGCGGCCTGGGCTCCAAGATCGGCCTGGACGCCACGGACAAGTGGGAGCCCGAGACCAAGCGCGAATGGGGCGAGGAAATCCGCATGGACGAGGATGTGATCGAACGGGTCAACGACATCTGGGATCGCCTGGGCCTGCCGGGCGACAAGAGTCCGATCTGGAAATAGACCCCTCTCCCGATGGGAGGGGGCTTGAGCGCACGAGAGCGCAGCGATCGTTCTTGCGCGAAAGGGTGAGGGTTCGCGGTTGAGGAGGTCGCGCGACGGCTGACGCCGACGGACAGGACAAGCCCCTCACCCTTTCGCCTTATCCAATCGCCTTCGGCTCTTGGAGGCTCAAGCCCTCTCCCGCCGGGAGAGGGTTGGAAGCAGCGAAAGCTTGCCTCATCGGACCATTCGGCCCACCAAAGCGCATGCGCTCCTGTCTGCTGTTCGCCGCCGCCCTTCTGCTTGCGAGTCCCGCCATGTCCCAGACGCCCCCATCGGCCCTGCCCAATGTCGCGCCGTGGGATCAGGCCTTCCTGCCTCCTGCGCCTGCCTGGAACGGCGCCAGCCGCGCCCTGTTGCGGGACGCCGCCGACCCGTGGGTCACGGGCTTCGAGGCCGATGCGGCGCACGACTTCTCGCCGAGCTACGCCGACACCCGCGCCTGGTTCGACAAGCTGGACGCCGCCAGCGACCTGATCCGCATCGAACAGTTCGGAACCTCGCCGGAAGGGCGCCCGATCTACGCCGTGATCGCCTCCAAGGACGGCGCGACCTTCGATCCGAACAAGCCCGTCCTACTGGCCCAGGCCGGCATCCACCCCGGCGAGATCGACGGCAAGGACGCGGGCATGATGCTGCTGCGCGACATCGCCTTTTACGGCAAGGACGACCTGCTGGACCGGGCCAACCTGATCCTGATCCCGATCCTGAGCGTCGACGGCCATGAGCGCACCGGCCCGTATTCCCGCCCCAACCAGCGCGGGCCGCGCAATCAGGGCTGGCGCCACACGGCGACGAACCAGAACCTGAACCGCGACTTCATGAAGCTGGATCAGGCCGAGATGCAGGCCGTCATGGGCCTGATCCACAAGTACAAGCCGGACCTCTACGTCGACATCCACGTCACTGACGGCATCGATTATCAATACGACGTCACTTTCGGCTACAACGGCGAGGACGGCGTCTGGAGCCGCAGCCCGGCCATCGCCAAATGGCTGGACGCCGCCTTCAAGCCCGCCATGTACGAGGCGCTGGAGGCTCAAGGGCACATCCCCGGCGAACTGATCTTCGCCATCGACGACCGGGATCCCAAGAAGGGCCTGAACGACGGCGGTCTGGGCGAGCGCTTCTCCAACGGTTGGGGCTCGGCGGCCCACATCCCGACCATATTGATCGAGAACCACAGCCTGAAGCCGCACGAACAGCGGGTGCTGGGAACCTACGTCTTCCTCGAACAGGCGCTGAAGCTGCTCGCTGAAAAGTCCGGCGACCTGCGCGCCGCCATCGCCGCCGACCGCGCCCTGCGTCCCGCCGAACTGCCCGCCAACTTCGTCAGCGACGACACGCCCTCGCGCACCCGCCCGTTCAAGGGCATCCGCTACGAGACGTTCGACAGCGTCGCCTCGGGCCGCCCCGAGATCCGCTGGCTGGGCCAGCCGGACGCCGAACTTTGGCAGATGCCCTTCTACGGTTCGCACCCGACTCTGACGCTGAAGCGGCCGAGCGCCTATTGGGTGCCGTCCTATCGTCAGGACGTGATCGAGCGCCTGCGCACCCACGGCGTGCAGATGGAGACGCTGGACGCCCCGCGCACCGTCGCCGTCGACATGCTGCGCCTGGTCGATACCAAGGTGTCGGGCCGCACCAACGAGGGCCATGTGCCGATCTCGGTCAGCGACGTCCGGGCGGAGGCCCACGAGTGGACCTTCCCTGTCGGCTCGGTGCGCGTGCCGACCGATCAGCCGATGGGCGACGTCGCCGTCCTTCTGCTGGAGCCGCAGTCGAACGAGAGCTTCTTCGCCTGGGGCATGTTCCCCGAGGTGCTGAACCGCGTCGAATACATCGAGGCCTACGCCATCGCACCGCTGGCCGAAAAGATGCTGGCCGCCGATCCGGCGCTGAAGGCCGCGTTCGAGGCCAAGCTGGCCGCCGACCCCGCCTTCGCCGCCGACGGCGACGCGCGCCTGGCCTGGTTCTATGAGCGCACGCCCTTCTATGACCAGCGCTATCGCCTCTATCCGGTGGGGCGCGAAAATTGAGCCTGATCCCGACCATTCAAGCGGCCGCCCTATGGGGCGGACTGCTGATCCTGCTGCTGCTGGTCCTGTCGGGCGTGGTGGTGAACCGGCGGCGCAAACATCTGGTCGAGTTCGGCGACGGCGGCGTGCGCGAACTGGTCTGCGCCACCCGCGCCTTTTCCAATGCGGCCGAATACATCCCCGCCGGCATGTGCGGGCTGATCCTGCTGGCCTTCCTCGGCGCCCCGGCCCTGTTGATCCATGCGGTCGGCGGGATGCTGTTCGCCGGGCGGGTGATTCATGCGCTGGGCCTGCTGTTCCAGGAAGGGCCGTCGCTGGGCCGTTCGGTCGGCATGATCCTGACGTGGCTGGCCCTGCTGGTGGCCGCGGTCAGCCTGATCGCCTGGTCCATTCTCTAGTCTGGCTGTTGCGGGCGCGGGTTCCGTCCGCCATATCGGGGCATGTCCGATAAGACGCCCTCCCCCGACATCCTCAACGATCTGATCTCCGCCGCGCTGAAGGCCGGCGCCGATGCGGCCGAGGCCGTGTCCGCCCATCGCGCTTCCCTGTCCGTCGGCGTGCGCAACGGCGCGCTGGAAGACGTGGAGCGTGAAGAAGCCCGCGACCTGGGCCTGCGCGTCTTCATCGGGCGGCGTCAGGCGACGGTGTCCGCCTCTGACCTGTCCGACGCCACCCGCGCCCGTCTGGTAGAGCGCGCCGTGGCCATGGCGAAGCTGGCGCCGGAAGATCCCTACGCCTCGCTCGCGCCGCAGGACCGGCTGGCCGCCGCGCCCCATGCCGATCTCGACCTCTATGATCCCGCCGAACGCTCGGCCGAAGCGCTCGAAGCGGCCGCCGCCGAAGCCGAGGCCGCGGCTCTGGCCGTATCGGGCGTGTCCAAGTCGGAAGGCGGCCACGCCTCATGGTCGGCCAGCGAGTGGCGCCTCGTCACCTCGCACGGCTTCGACGGCCGCCATCGCGGCAGCGCCTTCTCTCTGGGCGTCGGCGTCATCGCCGAGAAGGACGGCGCCATGGAGCGCGGCGGCGAAAGCCGCGCCGTCCGCCACCTGTCCGACCTGCCGGACGCCGCCTCCATCGGCCTGAAAGCGGGCGAGCGCGCCGTCGCCCGCGTCGGCCCGCGCAAGATCGATTCGACCTCGGCTCCGGTCATCTTCGAGAACCGCGTCGCGACCCAGGTGCTGTCGCCGCTGCTGGGCGCCATTTCCGGTCCGTCGATCGCGCGCGGCAGCTCCTTCCTGAAGGACAAGCTGAACCAGAGCGTCCTGCCGAGCGGCGTCGACCTGATCGACGACCCGTTCCGCCCGCGCGGCCTCGGCTCCACCCCCTTCGACGACGAGGGCGTGGCCGTCGAACGGCGCGAGATCGTCAGGGACGGCGTGCTGACCACCTGGCTGCTGAACACGGCCTCAGCGGCGCAGTTGGGCCTTCAGACCACCGGCCACGCCTCGCGCGGGCTGGCGGGGCCGTCGGGCGTCTCGACCCACAACCTGCATCTGACGCCGGGCGAAGGCGATCTGGACGCCCTGATGGCCCAGGCCGGGACCGGCCTGCTGATCACCTCCATGTTCGGCCCCTCGCTGAACGGCAACACCGGCGACTGGTCGGCGGGCGTGTCCGGCTTCTGGTTCGAAAACGGTCAGCGCGCCTATCCGGTCAGCGAAGTCACCGTGGCGGGCAATCTGATCGACCTCTACGCCCGCCTGCAGCGCGCGGCAGACCTGGAGTTCCGCAGCGCGTTCAACAGCCCCTCCCTGCTGTTCGACAAGGTGGCGATCGCGGGCAAATGAGCGACGCTTCTTCAGCGCTTTGGGCCGCCGACCTCGCCCTGATCCGCGACGCGGCGCTGGCCGCAGGCCGGCTGGCGCTCGAACACCGCGAGGCCGGGCTGAAGGTCTGGTCCAAGGACGGCGGCTCGCCCGTCACCAGCGCCGATCTGGCGGTGGATCAGCTGCTGCGCGACACGCTCCTGACCGCCCGCCCCGACTACGGCTGGCTGTCCGAGGAGACGGCCGACAGCACGGAGCGCCTATCGAAGAAGCGCATCTTCGTCGTCGACCCGATCGACGGCACGGTCGCCTTCATGAAGAACAAGCCGTGGTGGTGCGTGCCCATCGCCGTGGTCGAGGACGGCCGCCCGGTCGCCGCCGTCATCCACGCCCCGATGATGGACGAGCTGTTCGAGGCGACGCTGGGCGGCGGCGCGCGCCTGAAGGGACGGCCGATCAGCGCGTCCGACACCGACGACCTGGAGGACGCCGAGCTTCTGGCCGACGCCCGACTGATGGAGGCGCGCGAATGGGACGAGCCGTGGCCGCCGATGCGCTTTTCCAAACGCAACGCCCTGGCCTATCGCATGGCCCTGGTGGCGGCGGGGGCCTTTGATGCGGCCATCGCCATCAGCCCCAAATGGGACTGGGACGTCTGCGCGGGCGCCCTGATCGCCGAAGAGGCCGGGGCGAAGGTCAGCGACCACATGGGCCGTCCCTGGCGCTTTAATCGCCCTGATCCGCGTCAAACCAGCCTGATATGCGCCGCACCGGCCCTTCACCCGTTGATCGTAAGGCGCACAGCGCCTATCCCGCTGGCCATCTGACATTCCTCCCGCAATGGACCCCCTCTCCATGGCCGACTCTCACGATCCCCAACTGCTTCACCTCGTCATCGGCGGCGAGATGCGCCACCCGGCCGAGCCGGTCTTCCGCGATCTGTCCCAGGTCGAGTTCGTCGGCGCCTTCGGCAACTATGAAGAAGCCAAGAAGGCGTGGAAGGCCCGCGCCCAGGCGACCGTCGACAACGCCCACATGCGCTATTTCATCCTCCACGCGCACAAGCTGATCGACCCGCGCAGCGACGTCTGATCCAGCGCTCAGGGCGTCATCACGCCGCTGTTCCGGAACCGTCGAGGCGGCTGATGCGCTTTCGAGTCAGTCGCCTTTGTTCTTGAACAGGATTTCCCATGCTGCCGACGATCATTGTGCTGCTGCTGGTCGTGGTCGCTGTCGCGGCGATCGTCTGGGTCGTGCGTAGGGGCCCCAAGCACGTCCCCCGTCCCGGCGAGGATCAGGACACCGCCTGGAACGACCCCATCACCCCGGCCGATCGAGACCCTCGACCTTGACCTTTTTCGGCCAGACGCTGGACGGCCAGCAGATTTTCAGCCTGGTCTCCATGCTCGCCGTGTTGGCGCTTTGCATGGTCACCTTGCGGCGCCGCATCGAACACGACCGTCAAATGAAACGGTGGAAAAAAGAGCAGTCCGTGCGTCAGGCTCCGTCTCGCGGCCCCGAGCCCGGCGGCCCGTGGGGCTGAGCTATTCCCGTTTCAGCAGGCGATCCACCACCAGCTTGCCCCACCAGCCGGCCTTGAACTCGGCCCGAATGGCCTTGGGATCATAGGCTTCGCTTTCGACCCAGTCCTCGAAGCTGACGCCCGTGGGTTCAACCTCGGCGACATATTTCTCCAGAGTATAATCCAACACTCCGGTCAGCCCCTCACGGCTGTGCAGGGTGCGCTTGCCCAGTTCCTCCATCGCCTCAGAGATCGGCTCGCCTAGATGGAAGTGCCGATAGAAAACCGCCATCATCCCCGCCCGGTCCGCGCCCGACTTGCAGTGGATCAGGGCCGGATACTCGATGGTCTGAAACAGGACCTTGGCCCGGCGCACCCGGTCCTTGCCCGGCGGATCGCGCGAATCTAGCGGCGCGTCGATCAGCGTCAGCCCCAGCTTGTCGCAGGCGTCCTTCTCCAGCCAGTAATAGGCCTCGTCCCTCTGGCCGCGCAGGTTGACGACGGTCTTGATCCCCTGCCGTTTCCAGAAGGCCAGCTGTCGCGGCGAGGGCTGGTTGGTCCGCACCAGGTCCGGCCCCAGCCAGTGGGCGTTGGTGAAGGCCGTGCGCAGGAAGGCGTGATCGGCCCAGAAATAGGACCAATGCGCCTTGAAACGGCCGAACGGCGTAGTCAGATCGAAGCGCCCCATGGCGGCGAGATAGCGCCGTTTGCACCCCGCGTCACCCGTCCGGCGGCGCCTCTCTCGTTCGCGGCCGCTTGACTTGCCGCCTCAGCCGTTCGACCGAAGGCCGATGACCGTTCCCGCCCCCCAACTCGACGCCCGCGAGCCGCTGCGCCCCCTGCTCGCCCGCATCTGGCGGGACTATCTGTCCCAGCACAAGCCGGCCTTCTTCGCCTCCTTGCTATGCGCCGCCGTCTCGGGCGGGCTGACCGCCGTGCTGCTGAAATTCCTAGAGCCGGCCATCGACCTGCTGTTTGGCCGGCACGAGGGGCCGGTGACCGTCTGGGGCGTGGTGACGCTGCCGGCCGACAAGGTGCTGATCGTCATCCCCCTGTTCATCGTCGTGGCGGCGGTGATCCGGTCCCTGGCCATGGCGGGTCAGTCGGCCCTGGTGAACCGCCTGGGCCACGGCATCGTCGGCGACATCCAGAAGCAGCTGTTCTCGGGCATGATCCGGGCCGACCTGTCGCGCCTGCGCAGCCAGCATTCGGGGACCTTCGTCTCCTCCGTCCTGTTCGACGCCAATCTGGTGCGCGAGGCCTTCACCTCGGGCGTGGTCAACTACACCCAGAACGCCCTGATGCTGCTGGGCGTCATCGTCGCCATGGGCTTCATCGACCTGCCGCTGACGCTGATCGTCCTTCTGGGCGTGCCGCTGGTCAGCTGGATCATCCGCCGCTTCGGCAAGAAGTCGCGCAAGGCCGCGCGCGGCGCCATGGCCGAGACCGAGGCCCTGTCCAGCGCCCTGATGGAGAACCTGGACGGGGTGCGCGTCATCAAGATCGAGAACCGCGAAGCCGCCGAGGAAGCCCGCGTCGCCGCCGTCATCGACCGCCGCCAGCGCCATGTCATCAAAGGGGCTGACAGCCGCGCCTTCGCCGGACCGGCGAGCGACATCGTCGCCTACGCCATCGTCGCCGCCGTCATGGCCTATGCCGGCTGGCGCGCCGGCCAGGGCGAGATGACCGTCGGCGCCTTCGCCTCCTTCATCGGCATGCTGCTGTTCGCCGGCCAGGCCCTGCGCCAGGTGACCAATCTCAGCACCGTGCTGAGCGAGGGCCTGACCGCCGCCCGCCGCCTGTTCGCAGCCCTGGACATCGAGCCCGAGATCCGCGAGGCGGCCGACGCCGTCGAACTGCCCCCCGGCCCGGCGACCGTGGCCCTGGAAGACGTCTCCTTCGCCTATCACGCGGGCGAAGAGGGCGCGGCCCCCACCCTGTCGGACGTCAGTCTGCATGTCGCGCCGGGCGAGACCATCGCCCTGGTCGGCCCGTCGGGCGGCGGCAAGTCGACCATCCTCAGCCTCCTGCCGCGCTTCTACGACGTGACCTCGGGCCGGGTGACGATCAACGGCCGCGACGTGCGCGAGCTGAGCCTGGCTTCCTTGCGCGACCACATCGGCCTGGTGACGCAGGAGCCCTTCCTGTTCGACGACACCATAGCCGCCAACATCGCCTATGGCGGGCAGGGCGCGACCGCCGAACAGATCATCGAGGCCGCCCGCGCCGCCGCGGCCCACGACTTCATCGCCGCCCTGCCCGAGGGCTACGCCACGCGCGTCGGCGAGGCGGGCCTGCGCCTGTCGGGCGGCCAGCGCCAGCGCATCGCCATCGCCCGCGCCTTCCTGAAGGACGCGCCCATCCTGCTGCTGGACGAGGCCACCAGCGCGCTGGACACCCAGAGCGAGGCCATGGTGCAGGCGGCGCTGGAACGGCTGATGGACGGCCGCGCCACCCTGATGATCGCCCACCGCCTGTCGACGGTGAAGAACGCCGACCGCATCTACGTCATCGACGGCGGCCGCGTCGTCGAGGAAGGAACCCACGACGCCCTGGTGGCGCGCGGCGGCCTCTACGCCCGCCTGGCGCGGCAGCAGTCGCTGGACAGCGACCCGGAAGCCTTGCCCGGGTTCGACACCCTGCCGCCTCTGGCCGAGCTGCCTGACGAGACGGGCGCATGAGGCCGCTGCGCAACCCGGTCATCCAGGACGCCGCCGCCTGGCTTTTGTCCGAGTGGATGCGGTTCTGCTACGCCACCACACGCTGGACGCATGAGAACGAACATCTCGCCGAAGAGGTCTGGGCCGACGGCGGCGGCGTGCTGTGCGCCTTCTGGCATTCGCGCCTCGCCCTGGCGCCGGTCTGCTGGCCCATGAAGCGGGCGCAGCAGGTCAAGGGGCTGGTTTCGCTGAGCGCCGATGGCGAGTTCTTCACCAAGGCCGTAGGCCGCCTGGGCATTCCCGCCGTACGCGGCTCTTCCTCCAACAAGGACAAGGCCAAACAGTCCAAGGGGGGCGCTCAGGCCCTGCGCGACGGCCTCAAACAGCTGAAGGTCGGCGGCCTGGCCATCACGCCAGACGGCCCGCGCGGCCCGGCGCGCCAGATGGCCGAAGGCCTGCCGCTGATGGCCAAGATGTCCGGCGCCCCGGTCCTGTTCATCGGCCTGTCGTGCAAGCCGGCGATGCGACTGAACAGCTGGGACAAGGCGGTCCTGCCCCTGCCGTTCGGACGGGGCGCCATTGTCTGGGACAAGGCCTGGTATCCCCAAGGCGCCGATCTGGCCGAGGTCGCCGCCGACTGGACCGCGCGCATGAACGCCGTCGAGGCGCGCGCCGACGCTATCACCGGTCTGGAGCGCGTCTGAGCGTGTCCTTCAGCCCTGCCCTGATCGTCTATCAGCTGCTGACCCGCCTTCTGGAGCCGCTGGCCCCGCGCCTGCTGGACGCCCGGGTCCGCAAGGGCAAGGAAGACCCCGCCCGCGTCGATGAACGGCTGGGCCAGCCCGGCATGGCGCGCCCCGACGGGCCTCTGGTCTGGATCCACGGCGTCAGCGTCGGCGAGGCCCTGTCCATCCTTCCGCTGGCCGAGCGAATCCGCAAGGATCGGCCAGACGTGACCGTGCTGGTCACCACCGGCACCCTGACCTCGGCCCAGGTGCTGGCGAGCCGCCTGCCGCGCGGCGTCATTCACCAGTTCGCCCCGGTCGACGCGCCCTCGGCGGTCGCCGCCTTCCTCGACCACTGGCGGCCCAATGTCGGCGTCTTCGTCGAGAGCGAGCTGTGGCCCAATCTGCTGACCACGGCGCAAAAACGCGGCGTGCCGCTGGCCCTGGTCAGCGCCCGCATCACCGACAAGACGGCGCAAGGGTGGAGGAAGGCCCCCGGGATGGCCCGCGCCCTGATGAACGGCTTTTCGCACGTCTGGCCCCAGGATCAGGACAGCGCCGACCGGCTGACGGCGCTGGGCGCCCGCGTCGACGGCCAGGTGAACCTGAAGCTGTCCGGCGAGCCCCTGCCCTATGACAGGGGCGAGTTTTCCCGCCTGTCGGCCCTGATCGACGACCGCCCCGTCGTCGTCGCCGCCAGCACCCACGAGCATGAGGAAATGGCCATCGTCGGCGCGCTGGATCATCTTGCCGACCGCCTGTTTCTGATCGTCGTGCCGCGCCACCCGGAGCGCGGCGACGCCATCGCCGAGGCTCTGAGCCACGACGGCTACGGCTTTGCGCGGCGCAGTCAGGGCCAGCCGATCTGCGACCAGACCGACATCTATCTGGCCGACACCCTGGGCGAACTGGGCCTGTTCCTGCGGCTCGCCGATGTGGTGGTCATGGGCGGCTCCTTCGCCCCGGCGCTGGGCGGCGGCGCGGTCGGCGGCCACAACCCGCTGGAGCCTGCGCGCCTGGCCAAGCCCATCGTCACCGGGCCGGACGCCAGCAACTGGCAAGCCGTGACCCGAATGCTGAAGCAGGCGGGCGGCCTCGTCTCCGTCCTGTCGCCCGCCGAACTGCCCTCGGTCGTCGGCCCCATGCTGGCCGACCCGGACGCCGCCCGCGACATGGGCGAACGCGCCCGCCGCTCCGCAGAGGCCGCCGCCGCCGGGCTGGACCGTCTGTGGCTGGCGCTTCAGACCCACCTGCCCGCCGCCCCGTCGCGGAGGCGCCCGTGAAACTGAACACCCCCCGCTGGTGGTACAGCCGCGAGCGTCGCCACGCCCCGGTGACGCGGATGCTGCTGAAGCCCGCCTCATGGCTGTGGGCGGGCGTGACGGCGCGCAGGATCGCCCGCGCCACGCCCGTCGATCCGGGCGCGGCGGTCGTCTCCATCGGCAATCTGACGGTCGGCGGCTCGGGCAAGACGCCGGTCGCGCGTGAGACGCTGCGCCTGCTGCGAGATCGGGGGATCGAGGCCGCCGCCCTGTCGCGCGGCTATGGCGGCAAGCTCGAAGGCCCGGTCCGCGTCGATCCGGCCGTCCACACCGCCGCCGACGTCGGCGACGAGCCGCTGATGCTGGCGCAGGGCTCGCCCGCCTGGATCGCCCGCGACCGGGTTGCAGGCGCCCGGGCCGCTGCAGCCGACGGCGCCGCCGTCCTGGTGCTGGACGACGCCCATCAGAATCCCGCTCTGAAGAAGGCGATCAGCCTGATCGTGGTCGACGGCGAGACGCGCGGCGACGAATGGCCGTTCGGCGACGGCTCGGTCTTTCCGTCCGGCCCGATGCGCGAGCCCCTGAAGGCGGGTCTGGCGCGCGCTGACGCCGTGGTGGTGCTGCTGCCCACCGACCTGGCCGAGGTCGATCCGGAACTGATCGACGTGTTCGGCGGCCTGCCCGTCTTCATCGCCCGACTGGCGCCCGAAGGCCCGCCGCCGCCGGGGCCGCAGGTCGGCTTCGCGGGCATCGCCAAGCCGTGGAAGGTGGAGCGGTCGCTGATCGCCGCCGGGTGCGATCTGAAGGACTTTGTCCCCTTCCCCGACCACGCCGAACTGTCGGATCGCGACTTCGCCTTCCTGAATGATCGCGCGTCGGTCTACGGCGCCGGTCTGGTGACGACGGAAAAGGACTGGGTCCGGCTCAGCCCAGAAAGAAGGGCCAGGGTTTCGCCCTGGCCCGTCGTCGCTCGTTTCGAGGATGAGGCGGCTTTCGCCGCCTTCCTGCTGGATCGGCTGAAACCTCAGTCCTGACGGAAGACCTGGCCGCCCTTCATGACGAAGCGGACGCGCTCAAGCTCGGTCACGTCGGTCAGCGGGTCGCCGGCGACGGCGATCAGGTCGGCCGGCATGCCCGGCGCGATACGGCCCGCTTCGGCCGAGATCTTCAGGTGCTCGGCGGCGCCGATCGTGGCCGACTGGATGGCCTGAAGCGGCGTCAGACCGGCGCGGACCAGCAGGGCGAACTCCTGGGCGTTGTCGCCGTGGGCCGAGACGCCCGAGTCGGTGCCGAAGGCGATCTTGACCCCGCCGCGATGGGCGCGGGCGGCCATATCCAGCATCTTGGGACCGGCTTCCAGGGCCTTGGCGCTCTGCGCCGGGGTGAAGAAGTTATCGGGCCCCGAGGCCACGCGCGCGACGAAGTCGCCCGCCAGCAGGGTCGGCACCAGCCAGGCGCCGTTGGCCTTGAACAGGCGCATGGATTCGTCGTCCAGATAGGTGCCGTGCTCGATGGAATCGCCGCCGGCCTTCAGGAAGGCGTTGATGCCGTCGGCGCCGTGGGCGTGGGCAGTCACCTGACGACCCATCCGGTGCGCGACCTCGACGATGGAGGCCAGCTCGTCCTGGGTGAACTGCTGGTTCAGGCCAGCGGCGGTGTTCGACAGCACCCCGCCCGTGGCTGTGATCTTGATGATGTCGGCGCCCGCGCGCACCTGGGTCCGCACCGCACGACGGCAGTCTTCGGCCCCCGAACAGACGCTCTCGTTCGACAGCACGTGCAGGATGTCTTCACGATAGCCGTTGGCGTCGCCATGGCCGCCGTGGACCGAGACGGACGAACCCGCGGCGATGATGCGCGGTCCGACCACGTCGCCGCGCCGCACCGCGTCACGCAGGGCGAAGATCGACTCATTGGCTCCGCCCAGGTCCGCCACCGTGGTGAAGCCCGCATTCAGCGTGCGACGGGCGTGGCGCGCGCCGACCATGGCCTGATCGGCATTCGACATGGTCAGGCGGTCCAGCCGGCTGGTCGGGCTCTGCTCGCTGCCCAGGTGGACGTGGCTGTCGATCAGGCCGGGCAGCACGAAGGCCGAGCGCAGATCGACGACGTTCCCCTCGCCGACGAAGCCGTCGCGGATTTCGACGACCTGGTTCCCTCTGATCACGAGAGTTTTATCGCGCAGCACGCGGCCGCTGGCCGGATCGGCCAAAAGCCGCCCCACTTGGACGAACTTCGTCGCCTGTTCAGCCGAAACCGGCGCTGCCGCCGGGGTTTGGCGCGCCTCGGCGCCGGTGGCAGCCAAAACAGCTGCGGTCACAATCAGGGCAAGCTTTTTCATGTATCCCTCCCGTTTCTGAAGCGTGCAACATAACCATTCCAATCTTCACGCCAAGGCCAAGGTTGCGTTCCAACGACGCTTCATGAAACAAGCCGATACAGTTGTTTAACCGTGCGGGGGGCGTCGCATGCGGCTTTCCAGACGTGGCTTGATTTTGGGCGGTTCGGCCCTGTTGGCGGGGTGCTCCTCCGCCGCTTCCACCTCTCAAATTCAGCTCGCCGGAGCCGTCGCTCCAGCCCTGCCGATCGTGCCTGAGCGCGCGCGCTCGGCTCACGTGCAGATGGCCAACGCCGGGACGACGATCGATCCCCACGGCGTCGTGCGCCCCGACCTGATCGAGCGCGCCCGCGCCGCGATGGACGTGCACGGTCATAAGATCTCGAAGCGCGACCGGATGTATCTGGTCGATTTCCAGAAATTCTCGGGCGAGGACCGCCTGTATGAGGTCGATCTGGAAGGCGGCTGGGTCACGGCCTATCGCACCAGCCACGGGCGCGGCTCGGACCCGGCGCATTCAGGCTTCGCGCAGCAGTTCTCGAACCGTCCGGACAGCCATATGTCGTCGATCGGCGCCTACGCCACGGCGGGCGCCAGCTGGGGCAGCCAGCAGGGGCCGAACGTCCTGCTGGACGGGCTGGAGTATTCCAACAATCTGGCGCGCGAACGGGCCATCATCATCCACGGCGCCGACTACGCCGACCCGGCCTTCCTGGCGCGCCAGGGCAAGCTAGGCCGTTCCTACGGCTGCTTCTCGGTGTCCCACGCCGACCTGGTTCCCCTGCGCGAACGCATGGGCGAGGGTCGGCTGTTGTTCGCGATGACCTAAAGCCCGGGGGGAGCCGCTTAGCGCGGCTCCAGCGCCCGCCAGCCGATGTCGGTGCGGTGGAAACCGCCCGGCCAGTCGATCTTCGCAATCGCGTCATAGGCGCGCTCGCGCGCCTGGGCCACGTCGTCGCCATAGGCGCAGACGTTCAGCACCCGGCCGCCCGCCGCCGCCAAGGCGCCGTCGTCGCGCAGCTTGGTCCCGGCGTGGAAGACTTGGACGTGCGGCCCGAAGTCCTGGTCCGCGCCGCGAATGACCGAGCCTTCCAGCGGGCTGTCGGGATAACCCTTGGCCGCCAGGACGACGCAGATCACTACGCCCGGCTTGAAGGCCGGCGCCGGCGCCTGGGTCAGATCTCCGCGCGCGCAGGCCAGCAGCAGCGGCACGACATCGCCGTCCAGCCGCATCATCAGCACCTGACATTCGGGGTCGCCGAAGCGGGCGTTGAACTCGACCACCTTGGGGCCTTCAGCCGTCGCCATCAGGCCGACATAGAGGACGCCGCGATAGGGAACGCCTTCCTCGGCCATCTTCTGGATAGTCGGAACAACCACGCGTTCGTTCGCCGCCTCGGTGAAGGCCGCCGTGAAGACGGGCGCGGGCGAATAGGCGCCCATGCCGCCGGTGTTCGGCCCCAGGTCGCCGTCGAAGGCGCGCTTGTGGTCTTGCGCGCCGCCGAACAACACCGACCGCGTCCCGTCCGACAGGACGAACAGGGAGCCCTCCTCCCCGTCCATGAATTCCTCGATCACCACGCGCGATCCGGCCGCGCCGAACCGGCCGCCCAGCATCCGCTCGATCTCGGCCTCGGCGTCGGCGCGATCGGGGCTGATGGCCACGCCCTTGCCCGCCGCAAGACCGTCGGCCTTGATGACATAGGGGGCCGAGTACCGATCCAGCGCCGCCTTGGCCGAGGCGACGTCCTCATAGACGCCATAGCCCGCCGTCGGGATGCCCTGGCGTTGCAGAAAGGCCTTGGAGAAGGCCTTGGAGGTCTCCAGTTGCGCCGCCGCCTGGGTCGGGCCGAAGCAGGGGATGCCCGCCGCCTGCAGCCGGTCGGCCAAGCCTTCCGCCAGCGCCGATTCGGGGCCGACGACGACCAGGTCCGCCTTCATCTCGCGCGCCAGGGCCGCCAAGCCTTCAGCGTCTGTCGCCTTCAGGTCGGGGCGCATCTCGCCGAGCCAGGCCATGCCGGGATTGCCGGGCGCGACGACAAGCCGCGTGACCAGCGGCGACTGGGCGATCTTCCAGGCCAGGGCGTGTTCGCGCCCACCCGATCCGACGAGCAGAATGTTCATCCGGGCGGAATGGCCGCGCGCGTCGTTCCGGTCAAGCGCCCGAAAGGGTTAGCGGACGCGCGATCAGGCCAATCAGGGCGTCCAGGCGGGCATGGCCTTCAGCTGCTCAAGCGTCATATCGGCCACGAGATCATAGTCGTCGCCTTCCTTTCGGGGCGTCAGACCATCCAGCGAAATGCGCACCCAGCGCGGTCCGCCCTGCCCGGCCGGCTCGATGATCAAGCCCGTAACCGCGCCCGAGGCGTCCACATCGACCCGCTGGACGTCGCCCAGATCACCGCCCGCCGGGGTGATCAGATCGGCGTCCTCCAGTTGCTTGACGGTCAGGCCCAGCGCTGTGGCGCTTGCCGCCGGAGCGGGCGTATGCGTCATCGTCGGCGCCGAGGCCGCATCGGGCGAAGCTTCCGGCGTCTTTGTCGGCTTGGAGGGCGCCTCTGAGCAGGCCGCCATCAGGGCCAAGGCCGAGGCCGCGGCGAGCCATATCCTCGTCATCACATCCTCCTGTCCTAGATCAGGGCCGAGACCACATAGACGACGGCGCCGGCCAAGAGAATCACGCCCAGTATCAGCCAGGGACTGAGCGCCGGGTTATGACTGCGGCGGGCCAGATCGCGCTCGCGCGCCTGATCAGCCGGCAGGTCATTGTCCGTTGCGTCGTCCGGAGTCGGGTCTGGGGACTGCACCATGATGCGCGAACGCGCGCGGAGAGGCGCCCGTTCCGCCACGCTTGTCGTCCATGTCTTTGCGACGGCGACCGCCCCGGTTAGGGTGGCGCCATGACCTCCGACGACGACTACGCCTTCGAGGGCGCGGCCCCGCAGCCCGCCCGCGACAACAATCCGCCGCTGTCGATCTCGGAGCTGAGCTTCGCCCTCAAACGCACGCTGGAGGAACGCTTCGGCCATGTGCGGCTGCGCGGCGAGATCTCCAAGGTGAACCGCCACGCCTCGGGCCACGTCTATCTGACGCTGAAGGACGACAAATCGGCCATCGACGGCGTGATCTGGAAGGGCGTGGTGCGCGGCCTTGGCGTCCAGCCCGAGACGGGGCTGGAGGTCATCGTCACCGGCAAGATCACCTCATACCCCGCGCGGTCCTCCTATCAGATCGTGATCGAGAGCATGGAGGCGGCGGGCGCAGGCGCCCTGCTGGCCCAGTTGGAGCGGTTGAAGGTCAAGCTGCGGGACGAGGGTCTGTTCGACCCGGCGAAGAAGAAGGCCCTGCCGACCTTCCCCGCGACCATCGGCGTCATCACCAGCCCGACCGGCGCCGTCATCCGCGACATCCTGCACCGGATAGCCGAACGCTGGCCCTGCCGCGTGATCGTCTGGCCGGTGGTGGTCCAGGGCGACGCCGCCAGCGGTCAGGTCGCCAACGCCATCCGCGGGTTCGACCAGATGACGCCGGTCGGCCCGATCCCCCGCCCCGACCTGCTGATCGTCGCGCGCGGCGGCGGCTCGGTCGAGGATCTGTGGTGCTTCAACGACGAGGCTCTGGCGCGCACGGTCGCGGCCGCCCGCATCCCCATCATCTCGGCCGTGGGGCACGAGACGGACACCACACTGATCGACTTCGTGTCGGACCGCCGCGCGCCGACCCCGACCGGGGCGGCCGAGATCGCCACGCCGGTGCTGGCCGACCTGCGCTGGGCGCTCAGCGATCTGGAGGGGCGGCTGTCGCGCGCGGGGGCGCGGATGCTGGAAGACCGCCGCACCCGCCTGCGCGCCGCCGCGCGCGGCCTGCCCGCCCGGCCCGAAGACCTGCTGGCCCTGCCGCAGCAACGACTGGACCACGCCGCCAGCCGACTAGGCTCAGGGCTGCACCGCAACGTCGCCGTGCATGAGCGCCAGCTGGCGGTCGCGGCGGGTCGGCTGACGCCCGGCCTGCTGCGCGCCCGCGTCGAGCGGGGACAGGACCGCCTGCGCGGCGCCGCCGACCGTCTGGGCGCCGCGCTACAGGCCGGGGTCGCCCGCAATGAGCGTCGCCTGCTGCAGACCGCGGGCCGCCTCAGCCCCGCGCCCCTGCATCGCCGCCTCGATCAGCGGCAGGCGCGGCTGGAGGCCCTCAGTCTGCGTCTGGAGGGCGTCATGCCGCGTCGGCTGGAGCGCGCCGAGGACCGCCTCGCCGCCCTGTCCCGCGCCCTGACCACGCTGAACCCCAAGACGCCCAAGCCCGGCTTCGCCCGCATCGAGGACGCCGAGGGCGCCATGATCGCCTCGGCCGCCGCCCTGTCGCCGGGGCAGGTGGTGCGGATCGTCTTCAACGACGGCGCCAAGGACGCGACCATCGACGGCGAGGGCGCGACACCGCGCCCGACGCCTAAGCCTGCCCCGCGCCCCAAGGCCCCGCCTGCAGGCCAAGGCGACCTGTTCTGACCCCTGAAAATTCCGCTCATCCCGGCGTCCGCCGGGATGAGCGGGTTTAGAAGGGTGGCGCCCTATCGGCGGGCGGTCTCGGCCAGCACCGCCTTCACCGCCTCGATGTCCAGCGCCTCGACCGTCACCGTCTTGCCATCGATCACCGAAGTCGTCGTCTGCGCCTTCAGCAGGGAGTTGAGGATGGCCTCCTCCGTCGCCTCGGCGACCGCGACGAACAGGGGCGACATGCGGTCGTTCGGCCAGTCCGCGACCATCGCCTGCCCCGCCCGGCGCTCAGGCGTCCGCCGCACGCCCTCCGCCGTGGAAAACGCGATCGCATAGTCCCCCGACCCGTTCGAGAAGGCCGCCCCAGTCCGCGCCAGCCCGGCGAAGGCGCGGTTGGCCAGCCGCTCCAGATTGCGGTCCGACAAAGGCGCATCGGTCGCCACTACGATCATGATGGAGCCGTCGGCGCGCTCATTCTCCACCTCTTCGCGCAAGTAGTAGCGGCCCAGCCGCACCCCGACCGGCGCTCCGTCGATGCTCAACACGCCGCCATAGTTCGACTGGACCAGCACCCCGACGGTGAAGCCGCCCAGACTGTCGGGCAGTTTGCGCGAACTCGTCCCGATCCCGCCCTTGAAGCCGAAAGCGATGGTTCCTGTCCCGGCGCCGACCGCGCCCTGCTCCACCGGCCCTGGCGTCGCCGTCTCGATGGCCCGCACCACGTCGGCGGCCGTGACGACGCGCGCGCGGATGTCGTTCAGCCCGCCGTCGTTCGTCTCGCCCACCACGGCGTTGACCGAGCGGACGTCCTCATGCCCCGGCGGTTTCAGCGTCCAGTCCAGAACGCCGTCGATCCCCCGCGCCACCGACAGGGTGTTGGTCAGGACGATGGGCGTCTCGATCTCGCCCAGCTCCATGATCTGCGTCGCGCCCGCCAGCTTGCCGAAGCCGTTGGCCACCGACAGCCCGGCCGGAACCTTGTCGCGGAACAGAGAGCCGCCGTGCGGCACGATGGCGGTGACGCCGGTGCGGACGCTGTCGCCCGAGCGCAGCGTCACCTGCCCCACCTTCACGCCCGTCACGTCGGTGATGGCGTTCAGCGGCCCCGGCGACAATATGCCCGGCGCCCGGCCCAGGTCGCGAATGGTCGGCCGCTCGGCCGCTCCGTCCTGAGCGTTCGCGCCAGGCGCGGCGACCAGAACGGCCGCGGAAACGGCGGCGGCCAGGATGTCGGCGGGCGATCGAGACATGGAACATCCGATTTTGTGACGTCAGACGCTCAGATGACGGCGATTCGCCTGTCGTCCCCCACAAGCTTCGCGTTATGATGGCGACATGAGCACCCAGCCTCCTTCTTCCGCCTCCAGCGAAGCGGCCTGCCTGCACTACGGCGACGGCGAGTTCGCCGTTCTGTCGGCCGGCGCCTTCGTGCGGTGCGCCGTCAGCGGCGCGGCCATCCCTCTGGCCGCACTGCGCTACTGGTCGGTCGAGAAGCAGGAAGCCTACGCCGGACCGCGCGAGTATCTGACGGCCGCCGGGCGCTGAGCCCTTTTCCGATGTCATGGCCGGATCGTTTCCGGTCGCCCTGTTTCTCGGTGTCCTGAGATGTCCGCCCTGAGTTCGGTCCACGTCCTGCTGGTCGACGACAATCCCAATATGCGCGCCATCGTCGCCGCCATGCTGAAGTCCGTCGGCGTCGGCCGCCTGAGCGAGGCTGAGGACGGCGTCGTGGCGCTGGAGCTGTTGCGCCGCGAAGCGATCGACATCGCCATCGTCGATTTCCGCATGAAGCCGATGGACGGCGCCGCATTCACCCGCGCTGTCCGCAGCGAAGGCGACAGCGCAAACCCCTATCTGCCGGTCATCATGATGACAGGGCACTCCGAAAAGAGCCGCGTGACCGAGGCGCGCGACGCGGGCGTGACCGAGTTCGTGGCCAAGCCGGTCAAGGCCCAGACCCTGCTGACGCGGATCGAGGCGGTGATCCTGCGTCCCCGCCCCTTCGTGCGTTCGCCCAGCTATTTCGGGCCGGATCGCCGGCGCACAGGAACGAAGGACTACGCCGGTCCTTTCCGCCGCGCCGAGGACGGCGTGCTGGATTAGGCGTCCGACGCCCGCAGCGCCTCATAGACCTGGGGCGGCCAGCGCTTGTGGACCCAGAACCAGTCGACGGGATGCTCGCGCACCCGATCCTCCACAAAGCGGTTGGCGGCCTGGACGCCCGCCAGCACATCGGCGGCCTTGTCGCCGGTATCGGCCACGGCGATCGGCTCATGCGCGGTGACGCGGAAGCGCACGCCGGGCAGGCGCACCACCGACAGGGGCTGCATCACCGTGTCGAACTTCAGCGCCATGCGCGCCGCGCCAGGCGAGGCGTTGACCGGCTGGCCGAAGAACTCGACCTCCGGTCCCTGGCTGTATTTCTGATCGACCAGCAGGGCGATGGATTCGCCCCGCTTCATCCCCGCCATCAGCTCGCGCGTGCCGTCGCCCTTGGGCGCGAACAGCTTGATGCCGTAACGCTCGCGGCTCTGGCGGATCAGGGCGTCGACATAGGGGTTGTTGGCCGCGCGATAGGTCACCTGACACGGCACGCCGGCCGCCATGATGACCGCCGCCATCACCTCGAAATTGGCCAGATGGCCCGAGATCAGCACCACCGGCTTGCCGCTATCGCGCACGGCGTGCAGCCGCTCCAGCCCGACGATGTCGATGCGCCCGCTTTCCGGCGTCAGCCGGTCCATGACGGCCAGTTCGGCGAAGGTGCGGCCCGTCTGCTCCCACTGATCCACGGCCAGGCGGTCGCGCTCGGCGGCGTCCATGTCGGGGAAGGCGATGCGCAGGTTTCGCGTCACCGTCTTGTGCGTGCCGGTCAACGGCCCCAGCGTCCGCAGCAGCATGCCGCCGAAGCCCGAGGCCCGCTCGACGCCGAGCAGGCGTAGGAAGCCGAACAGCCCGCGAAACGCCGCCGCCTCCAGCCGCCAGACCAGATCCTGGCTCATTTTAGCGGCGCCGCCGCCCTTCGGGCTGCTTGAGCGCGTTTGATCTTCACCAGGCAATCGTCAGTCCGCCGTCCACCACCAGAGTCTGGCCGGTCACATAGGCCGACGCAGGGCTGCACAGATAAACCGCCGTGCCCGCGATTTCATCAGGCTGACCGATCCTTTTCAGCGGCGCGGGGTCGGTGACGGTCTTCAGCAGTTCCGGGTTCTCCCACAGGTATTTGGCGAAATCGGTCTGAACCAGGCCCGGCGCGATGCAATTCACCCGCACGTTCGACGGCCCGTATTCGACCGCCAGATTGCGCGCCAGCTGCATGTCCGCCGCCTTGGAGATGTTGTAGGCGCCGATCAGGGCGTTGCCGCGCAGGCCCCCGATGGAGGAGATCAGCAGGATCGCCCCATCCTTGCGCTCGACCATCTCCGGCGCGACCATCTGGATCAGCCAGTGATTGGAGATGACGTTGTTCTGAAGGATCTTTTCGAACTGCTCGTCGCTGATGCCCGCCATCGGCCCGGCGTAGGGATTGGTCGCTGCATTGCACACCAGAATGTCGATCCGGCCGAAGGCGGTGCGCGTATCGTCCACCAGCCGCTGCAGGTCTTCCTTGGAGGCGATGTTGGCGGGAATGGCGATGGCGCGGCCTTCGCCGTGCTTCTCATTGATGGCGACGGCGACCTCTTCACACGGCCCGGCCTTGCGCGAGGAGATGACGACGCGCGCGCCGTGTTCGGCCAGACGCTCGGCGATGGCCTTGCCGATGCCCTTGGAGGAGCCGGTGATGACGGCGACCTTGCCGCTCAGATCGAACAATTCCATGCATTAACCTCCTTTTACCGCCCGTTTATCCGCGCGGACCCTAGCCGTTAGCCTTCGTTAACGTGATACTTGATCGATTCTATAGGGAAAGGCGGTTCTGACCGGCCCCATGCGAAAGATCACCGGCGGCTTCCTGTTCTTCGGCTACCTGTTCCTCGCCCTGACCATCGGGGCGATGATCTGGCGCGCCGGTCTGGGAGCGGGCGCCGGCGCGGCCGGGGTGCTGGGCGCGCTGGGGATCATGGCCGGCCTCCACGCCCTCGTCACCGGCATGGCCGACCGTCGCGCCCTGCGTCTGGAGATCGGCAAGGTGCGCGAGGCCCACCGTTTGTTGGCCGATGCGATGGAGTCGACCCAAGGCGCCCTGACCGAACTGGCGCAGGCGATCGAGACCGGCGCCCTGTCGCGCACCGACGCCCTGACCGGCGAGGTGCGGATGCTGGAAGGCTTGGTCCAGCAGATGAGCGCTTCGATCGAGGAACGGCTGGCCGCCTCCACCCTGACCGCCGACACCTTCGAGGGCCGCCGTCAGGTCCAGTCGAACACCCTGCTGAAGACCGTCCACGACGCCCTCAGCGAAAACCGCGTCGACCTGTATCTTCAGCCGGTCGTGACCCTGCCCCAGCGGCGGACGGTCTATTATGAGAGCTTCACCCGCCTGCGCGACCCGTCGAACCGGGTGATGATGCCCGCCGAATACCTGTCGGTGGCCGAGGGCGAGGGCCTGCTGCCCGCCATCGACAATCTGCTGCTGTTCCGCTGCGCCCAGATCGTGCGCCGCCTGGCCGGGCAGGACCGCAAGGTCGGGGTCTTCTGCAACATCTCGCTCGCCTCCCTGGGCGATGAGACCTTCTTCCCCCAGTTCCTCGACTTCCTGAACCAGAACCGCGACCTGAAGGACGCCCTGATCTTCGAACTGGGTCAGGCCACCTTCGACGCGCGCGGCGCCATCGAGGCCCGCAACATGGCCAAGCTGGCCGACCTGGGCTTCCGCTTCTCCATCGACAAGGTGCAGACGCTGGACCTGGACTTCGCCGACCTGCAACGCTCGGACGTGCGCTTCATCAAGGTGGCGGCCGACCTGTTGATCGAACAGCTGCTGGATCTGGACGGCGCCGCCCCCCTGCCCAGCCAGCCGGACATCCGCGCCGCGGACTTCGCCCCTTTGACGCGCCGCCATGGGCTCGAACTGATCGCCGAAAAGGTCGAGAGCGAGAAACAGGTCGTCGACATCCTCGAACTGGACGTCGCCATGGGCCAGGGCCACCTGTTCGGCGAGCCGCGCGCCATCAAGGAAGCCGTCCTGGCTGAAACCGACCCGCCCGCCGACTTCGTCCTCTCGACGCTGAAATCGGCGGAGCAGAGGGTGCGATTGTAAGCCGTTCCTTTCTCCCCTTGTGGGAGAAGGTGGGCGCCGGAGGCGCTCGGATGAGGGGTGTGGGCGAGCCTCCTGACGCCTTGAGCTCCAGCGCCGCAACAGCCCTTCAGACCGAACAGCTCACACCCCTCATCCGTCAGGCTCCGCCTGCCACCTTCTCCCACAAGGGGAGAAGGAAGAAAAAGGCCCCTCCGTCGAAACGGAGGGGCCTGTTCCTTTAAGTCTTCTGCGCGTCCAGCCAGCGCACCGCGTCGGCGTCGCGGGCCGACAGGTCGGGGTAGTCGGGGTCCGAGCCGACATCTGGCGCCCGGCGCCACGAGCGGGCGCACTTGGGATAGTCGGCCACCTTGACCTCGACGGCGACGGCGTCGCCGCCCGCCACGAGTTCAGCGCCCGAGGTGCGGAACACCTCGGCGGCGTCCAGCCCTTCGAACGGGGCCAGCAGTTCGGCCGGAGCCGTGACCACCGGCCAGGCGTCCAAGGCACCGCCGATGACCTTGTCGCGGCGCGCGGCTTCCAGGGCTTCGTTGACGACCTCCAGCACCGTCTCGACCTTGGCCCAGCGCTCGGCCTCGGCCGCGTTGCGCCACTGGCCTGGCGTCTCAGGGATCACCCGGGCGCAGTTGGTGCCGGCCTCCGGGAAGCGCGTCATCCACGCCTCGTCCATGGTGAAGGGCGTCAGCGGCGCCAGCCAGGCGGTCAGACGGCTGAACACCTCGTCCATGACCGTGCGCACGGCGCGGCGCTTGATGCTGTCAGGACGGTCGCAATAGAGGCTGTCCTTGCGCACGTCGAAATACAGCGCCGACAGGTCGCCCGAGCAGAACTCCAGCACCGGCCGCACTACGTCCTGGAAACGGTATTCCTCGTAGGCCTGGCGCACCTGGCCATCCAGCTCCCACAGGCGATGCAGGATGAACTTCTCCAGCGGCGGGAACTGGTCGTAGTCGGTCAGGCGCTCGGCCTCGTCGAAGCCGTTCAGCGCGCCCAGCAGATAGCGGACGGTGTTGCGCAGCTTGCGATAGGCGTCGACCGTGGTCTGCAGGATCTGCTTGCCGATGCGCTGGTCGTCCGAATAGTCGACCAGGGCCACCCACAAGCGCAGGATGTCGGCCCCGGATTCCTTGATGATGGTCAGGGGGTCTGTGGTGTTGCCCCGCGACTTCGACATCTTCTCCCCGTTCTCGTCCAGGGTGAAGCCGTGGGTCAGGACGGCGTTGAACGGCGCCCGGCCGCGCGTGCCGCAGCCTTCCAGCAGCGACGACTGGAACCAGCCGCGGTGCTGGTCCGAGCCTTCCAGATAGAGGTCGGCGGGCCAGTGCGACGGGCGGTCGCCCGTATAGCCGCTGTCGGCCGTGCGCGGGTCCAGCGTAAAGGCGTGGGTCGAGCCGCTGTCGAACCAGACGTCGAGGATGTCGGTGACCTTCTCGAAGCGCTCGGGATCGTGCGCGCCCAGGAAGTCGGAGTCGGGGGCCGAGAACCAGACGTCGGCGCCGCCCTCGGCCACGGCCTTGACGATGCGGGCGTCGACCTCGGGGTCGTGCAGGGGCTGGCCGGTCTGCTTGTCGACGAACATGGCCAGCGGCGTGCCCCAGGCGCGCTGACGGCTGATCAGCCAGTCGGGGCGGCCCTCGACCATGGAGCGGATGCGGTTCTTGCCCGCCGCCGGGTGGAAGGCGGTGGCGTCGATGGCGTTCAGGGCGCGGTCGCGCAGGGTCGCGCCGTCCTCCAGCTCTTCATCCATGCGGATGAACCACTGCGGCGTGTTGCGGAAGATGATCGGCGCCTTGGAGCGCCAGCTGTGCGGATAGGAGTGCTCCATCCGGCCGCGCGCCAGCAGGTTTCCGGCCTCGATCAGCTTCTCCATCACCGCGCCGTTCGCGGGGCCGAACTTGCCGGTCTTCTTGCCCTCGGTCTCCAGCACCTTCAGGCCTGCGAACAGCGGCACGTGCTCATAATAGGCACCGTCGGGATCGACCGTGTCCGGCACCTCGCGATGACCGTGGGCCAGCCAGACCGCGAAGTCGTCCGCGCCGTGGCCAGGGGCCGTGTGGACGAAGCCGGTCCCCGCGTCGTCGGTGACGTGATCGCCGGCCAGCAGCGGGACCGAGAAGCCATAGCCGCTGTCCAGCGCGGCCAGCGGGTGGGCGCACTCCAGACCCGACGGGTCGATGTCGTAGACGCGCGTCCAGGCGACGATCTTCGCGGCCTTGAACACCTCTTCCGCCAGCTTGTCGGCGAGGATGAAGCGGTCGCCCGGCTTGGCCCAGGGCTCATAGTCCAGCCCTTCCTCAAGGGCCGTGACCTCATACAGGCCGTAGTTGATTTCGGGGCCGTAAGAGATCGCCCGGTTGGCCGGGATGGTCCACGGCGTCGTCGTCCAGATCACCACCGACGGCGTGGCCGTGCGGAAGGCCAGCAGGTCGTCCGGGTGGCTGTCGGTCGCGCCGACCACCGGGAACTTGACCCAGATCGTGGGCGAGACGTGGTCGTGGTACTCGACCTCGGCGTCCGCCAGGGCCGTGCGCTCGACCGGCGACCACATCACCGGCTTGGAGCCGCGATACAGCTGGCCCGAGTTCTTGAACTTGTGGAACTCGGCGACGATGGCCGCCTCGGACGTGAAGTCCATGGTGGCGTAGCGGTTGGCGAAGTCGCCGGTGATGCCCAGACGCAGGAACTGGTCGCGCTGCAGGTCGATGTATTTGCCGGCGTATTCGCGGCAGGCGGTGCGGAACTCCTCCTTGGACACCTCATCCTTGCGGCGGCCCTTGGCGCGGAACTGCTCCTCGATCTTCCACTCGATCGGCAGGCCGTGGCAGTCCCAGCCGGGGACGTAGTCGACGTCATAGCCCAGCAGGAAGCGCGAGCGGACCACGAAGTCCTTCAGCGTCTTGTTCAGGGCGTGGCCGATGTGGATGTCGCCGTTGGCGTAAGGCGGGCCGTCGTGCAGCACATAAAGCGGCGCCTTCTGCGACTGACGCAGGGCGCGCAAGGTTCCGTACAGGTCGCCCCACTGGGCCAGGATTTCCGGCTCCTTCTTGGGCAGGCCGCCGCGCATCGGGAAGGGCGTCTCGGGCAGGAAGACGGTGTCGCGATAGTCGCGGCCGGAAGGGGTCTGGGTGTCGGCGTCGGCCATGAGATGTCTTTTCGTCTTTGCGCGCGCGGCCGCTCGAAAAGCGGCGTCAGGCGTCAGTCTAGCGTGAAGGCGCCGGACGGCCCATGCCCTGATGCTTCAAGGCGGCGTCGTCTCGGCGAAATGTTTCGAGAAAATCCCGACGTGCGCGGGGCTGTCAGCCCTGCAGCGCTACGCCGGGCGGCTAATCGAAATCGGACGGATCACGCGAACGGTCATGATGGGAAAGCTCTAGCAGACCCCGCGCCCCCTGCGCCATAGTTCAGAAGAACAGACGGGAGAGGGATCGGATGCGTATTCAAGCCTTGGCGACGGCGGCGGTGCTGGCCCTGACGGCGGCCGCCTGCTCGGAACAGAAGAGCGCCCCTGCGGCTGCGGAGACGGCCGCGCCCGCCCCGACCGGCCGCGCCGCCGTCTATGCGGCGGGCGAAAAGGACGCCGAGGCTTTCGTGCGCGCCCTCTACGCCCGCGTCAGCGAGCCGAAGGACACGCCCGACCCGGCCGAGGCGACCATCACCCCCGGGCGCGATCCGCTCTATTCTCGCACGATGAACGCACTGATCGGCGTCGACGACCGCGAAGCCAAACGCAAGAAGACCGCGCCTCGCCTCAACTACGACCCCATCTGCGCCTGCCAGGACGCCGAGGCCTTCGCCCTGAAGTCCGTGACGATGACGCCCGAAAGCCCTCAGGCCGCGACCGCCGAAGTCGTCTTCGCCAACGCCGGCCAGGACCACCGCCAGACGCTCAAACTGCTGAAGGAAGGCCCGATGTGGCGCATCGCCGACGTCATCGACGACAAGGGCAAGTCGCTGCACGACGACCTTATGGCCATCGCCGAAAAAGCGCCCGGTTAAGGCGTCAGGCGAAGGCCCAGACGCCCGCCGGTCCGTCGGCGTCGTTGGAGGGAGGCGGCGTCCTCGGTCGGATGCGGCGCATCCGGATTCTGGGTTTCAATCGGCGCAGGGGCTGAAGGACCGCCGCAAGACGCCGCGCCATCACCGCCTTGATCGGCGCCAGTCGCGTCTGGGCGCCCATCAGACTGACGGCCGTCAGGACTTCAAGATAGGCCAGCACATCACCGGCGGCGAAAAGGGCCAATTCCAGGCCGACCGTCTGCCACAGCATCATCACGCCGATCATCACCAGAACCAATCGCAGCGAGGAGCCCGAAAAAGCCCACGACAGCTTGTCCGTCACCCAGCGTCGAACGCCTTGGCTGATGTTGCAGAGCAAGGCTCCGGCTCCGATCAAAGCGGGCATGGCGACGCCGGCGCCGCTGAAGACGGCCCAGATCGTCCGAATCACGCAAAAACAGGCGACAGCCAGCCAAGCCTGCGAGTTATCGTCCTTCATCCACCCCTCCCGCTCACATCGTTCCATTTTTAGCTGGGAACCGGGGGATGCGCGCGCAACCCGCGCAGACGGTGCGCTCAGCCCAGTACGGCCCTCGCGGCGGCGGCGTCGGCGTCGATCTGGACCTTGAGGGCTTCGAGGCCCTCGAACTTCATCTCGCCGCGCAGGAAGGCCACCAGTTCGGTCTCCAGCACCTGGCCGTAGAGGCTCTCATTGAAGTCCAGCAGCCAGACTTCCAGCAGGGGCTGTTCGATCTCGAACATCGGCCGGACGCCCAGATTGGCGACCCCGTTGATGATCCGGCCGTCCGGCAGGCGGGTGCGGGTCGCATAGACCCCATAGGCCGGACGCATATAGTCGCCCATGGCCATGTTGGCGGTGGGCACGCCGATGGTGCGCCCGCGCTTGTCGCCGTGGATCACCTCGCCCTGAATGGCGAAGGGGCGGCCCAGGATGGCGGCGGCGCGGTCCATGTCGCCGGCCTTCAGCGCCTCGCGCACGGCGCTGGACGACAGCTTGAGCCCTGAGGCGTCGTCGATGCGGTCGGTGACGGAGACGCTGAAGCCCAGCGTCTCGCCATAGGTTCGCAGCAAGGCGGGCGAGCCGGAGCGCCCCTTGCCGAAGGTGAAGTCAAAGCCGATGGCGGCGTGGACGATCCCGAGGCCTTCGGACAGGACGCGGCGGGCGAACTCCTCGTCCGACATGCCCGCCATTTCAGCATCGAACGGCAGCAGATACAGGCGGTCGACGCCCAGCGGCGCCAGGGCGCGCGCCATCTGGTCCGGCGTCATCAGGCGAAAGGGCGCGGCCTCGGGCTGGAACAGGCGGCGCGGATGGGGATCGAAGCTGACCACGGCCAGGGGAACGCCCAGCCGGTCCGCCGCCTCGCGCGCCGAGGCGATGACCGCCTGATGGCCGCGATGCACGCCGTCGAAGGCGCCGACGGCGACGGCCGCCCCCTTCTGCGCGGCGGTCAGGCCGCGCCAGTCGCGAATGACTTCGACCACTTCAGGCGGCTCTCAGCGCGCCGACAGCTTGCGGCGGCGCGGCACGCGCACGACGGCGACACCGTCCATGATCAGCTTGTCTTCGACAAAGCCTTCGCACTTCAGCTGGGCGCGGGCGCCCTCATGGTCCAGTTCGATGACGGTGATCTGAATGCGCACATCGTCGCCGATCCGCACCGGAAAATGGAACGAAAGCGTCTGGGAGATGTAGATCGACCCCGCGCCAGGCAGGATGGTCCCCACCACCGCAGAGCCGAAGGCCGCCGACAGCAGGCCGTGGGCGATACGGCCGCGATAGGCCGTCTTGGCGGCGAAGGCTTCATCCAGATGCACCGGATTGAAGTCGTCGGACGCCTCGGCGAACAGACGGATCCGCTCTTCAGTGACGTGAACCGTCTTCTCGGCGGCCATGCCGACATGAAGTTCGTCGAGGATGTAGCCGCCCGACGGGTGCGCTTGGACCAGATCAACCATGTGCGGCCTTTAAGGCAGGTGCGACGAAATGGCGAGACTTACCAGGTCAGTTCCAGCGCGGCGTAGCGGGCGAAGGTCGTCTCGGCCCGGAGCAATTCCGCCGCGCGGGCCGGATCCAGGGCCCCGTCGGCCGCCTTGGCCGCGTCGCCGTGGATGCCCTGGGCGATGAACAGGCAGTCCAGCGCCTGCTCGGCGGCGCCGAGCACATCGGTCACCACCCCGTCGCCGATGCACAGCACGCGCGAGCGATCCGCCGGGCCGCCCAGCAGCTTCTCGGCTTCCTTCAGCGCCAGGGCGTAGATCGGGGCGAACGGCTTGCCCGCCATGATCACCCGCCCGCCCATCGACTCGTACAGATCAGCGATGGCGCCGCCGCAATAGATGATCGTGTCGCCGCGCTGCACCACGCGATCGGGGTTGGCGCAGATCAGCTCCAGTCCGCGTTCAGCCGCCGGCGCCAGACGTTCGCGATAGTCCTCGGGCGTCTCGGTGGTGTCGTCATAAGGGCCGGTGACGGAAATGAAGGCGGCGTCTTCGGCGCCGTGAGCGCTGGTCAGGTCCAGGCCTTCATACAGGGCGAAGTCCCGTTCCGGGCCGATGATCCAGGCCGGGCCGGGCGCGCGGCGCGCCAGCTCCATCCGGGTGGCGTCGCCCGAGGTGACAAAGGCTTTCCAGGCGCTGCGCGGCACGCCCAGGCCGTCCAGCTGCGCCACCACGTCCGAAGACGGGCGCGGCGAGTTGGAGATCAGCACGACATGGCCGCCCTTCTCGTTGAACTTGGTCAGGGCGTCGCAGGCGGCGGCCCAGCTCTCGCGCCCGTTGTGGATCACGCCCCAGACGTCGCAGAGCAGGATATCGTAGTCATCGGCGACGGCGGACAGGCGGGGCAACGGATGAGGCTGGGTCATGCCCCGCTTATAGCGAGTGAAAGCGGGGGGGAAAGGCCAGGGCTGACGATCGAACCGTCTGCGCTTTCCCTCTTCGCCGCCGCACGTCTTCCTGCTAACCGGCTGGACATGAAGATTTCCCGTCTCGCGCTCGGCGCCTACGGCATCGCCTTGGCCGTCATCATCCTGGACCAGTTGACCAAGGCCTGGGTGCTGGGGGCCATCGACGCCGCCCATATCTCCCACATTCCCGACGGCTACCGGATCGCCGAGGTCACGCCGCCTGTCTTCAACCTGACCTATGTGCTGAACACCGGCGTCAGCTTCGGCCTGTTCGGCGGCGGCGCCGGGCGCTGGATCCTGAGCATCTTCTCGGTCGTGGTGGCGGGCCTGCTGGCCTGGTGGGCGACGCGGGCGAATCGCCGCCTGCTGGTCGCGGCCATCGGCCTGGTCATGGGCGGCGCCGTCGGCAACGTGATCGACCGCATCCGCTTCGGCGGCGTGGTGGACTTCCTAGACTTTTCGGGCACCGGCCTGTTCCCGTGGATCTTCAACGTGGCCGACAGCGGTATCACCGTCGGGGTCGTGCTGCTGATCCTGGACAGCTTCCTGTCCGAGCGTCGCACGACTGTTGGCGCGGCCCACGAAAAGTCGTAATCACACCCTCTTAACTTATCGACCCGAGCCAGCGCCCCGACGGGCGCGCCTCCCGGAGCCGAACGACCCATGCGTATCCGTCCCGTCCTGATCGCGACCCTGGCCGCCGGCGCGGCCCTCAGCCTGAGCGCCTGCGGATCGATGAAGCAGAGCATCGGCCTGTCCAAGGTCGTGCCGGACGAATTCGTCACCGTGGCCAGCGCCCCGCTGGTGGTGCCGCCCGAATACGGCCTGACCCCGCCGACGCCGGGCGCCCCGCGTCCGCAGGAACTGGCCCCTGAAAGCGCCGCGCGTCAGATCCTTCTGGGCCAGCGTCAGGCCGTGACCCGCACCCCGGGCGAACAGGTCCTGGCCGCCGAGGCCGGCGCCGATCGCGCCGACCCGCTGGCCCGCTATGTCGTCGATGACGAGTTCGGCAACCTGGCGCACAAGGAAGAAAGCTGGGCCAACCGCCTGATGTTCTGGCGCAAGAACGATCCGTCCAGCCAGGCGGCGACCGTGACCCAGACGCCGGAGGGCGCCAAGACCATCGACGCCTCCAGCGAACAGGCCCGTCTGGAAGCGCTGACCGGCGGCCGCGAAGGCATCACCATCGCCCCGCGCAAGGATGGCCGTTTCAAGCTGCCGGGCCTGTAATCGGCCCCAGCCGTGCGAAAGTTTAGAGGCGCGTTCGTTTCGACGGACGCGCCTTTTTGCTGTTCCGATCAGGTCGTCAGGGCGCGCGGCAGTTTGAAGGTCACGGTCTCGCGGGCGCCGTCGTCCTCGGTCACGGTGACGTCGAAGCGGGTCCGCAGGGCGTCGATCACCCCCTGCACCAGCGGCTCGGGCGCCGAGGCCCCGGCGGTCAGGCCCACCGTCTCGACCCCGTCGAACCAGCTCCAGTCCAGATCGCCCGCATCATCGACCAGACGCGCGTCCCCGGCCCCCGCCTTCAGCGCCACATCCACCAGTCGCGCCGAGTTGGAGGAGTTCTTGGAGCCCACCACCAGCACCAGGCCGCAGCCGTCGCCCAGACGTTTGACCGCCTCCTGACGGTTGGTGGTGGCGTAGCAGATGTCTTCCTTGTGCGGGTCGGGCAGTTCGGGGAAGCGCCGCTTCAGCGCCGCCAGAATCTCGGCGGTATCGTCCACCGACAGCGTCGTCTGGGTGGCGTAGGCCAGGGGCTGATCGCCGGGGCGCTGAAAGCTCTCCGCATCCTCGACCGTCTCGACCAGGCTGATGGCCCCGGCGGGCAGCTGGCCCATGGTGCCGACCACCTCGGGGTGGCCCGCGTGGCCGATCAGGATGACGTGGCGGCCCGCCGCAAAATTGCGCTCGGCCTCGACGTGGACCTTGGACACCAGCGGGCAGGTGGCGTCCAGAAACAGCATCTCGCGCGAACGGGCGGTGGCCGGCACCGACTTGGGCACGCCATGAGCCGAGAAGACCACCGGCCGGTCGTCCGGACACTCGTCCAGTTCCTTGACGAAGACGGCGCCCAGCCCTTTCAGCCGGTCGACGACGTGACGGTTGTGGACGATCTCGTGGCGCACATAGACAGGCGCGCCGTATTTCTCGATGGCGCGCTCGACGATCTGGATGGCCCGGTCCACCCCGGCGCAGAAGCCGCGCGGCGTCGCCATGCGGACGGACAGGGGGCGGCGTTGAAACTGCGAAGGGGGGACAGGCGCGTTCATGGGCGCGAACTTAGGACTTTGCGCGCCGGATCGCCACCGGAAGTCCGCGCGCCGTTTGCCGCGCCTCGCTTTAGCCGCTATCACCACCCAGCGTGGCCCGTTCGGGCGTCTGATCGGCCCGCCTTCATTCGACTGCCGGAAAGCTCCTGATGCGTCGCGTCCTGACCGCCCTCGCCGCCCTTTCTCTTACGGCCGCGCTGATCCCCCACGCCGCCGAGGCCCAGAGCGGGCGCCCACAAGGCGGCCAACAGGGCGGACAGAAGGCTGAAAAGGCGCCGTCGCGCCCGATGCGTTTCGCTCCGCTCAGCCGCCGCGCCAACGCCGGCCCCTGCCCCTATGTGAAGATTCTCTACGACGCGGCCCGCTACGTCGAGCTGGCGGACTATGAGCGCCCGTCGGCGAGCGGCGTCGGCTTCACCGGCGAGATCGAAGGCGTGACCTCGGACTGCGCCTATCGCGAAGACGATCCGATCCGCCTGGACATGAACCTGCTGTTCAGCCTGGGCAAGGGTCCGCAGGCGCAGGGCGACGCCCACACCTATCGCTACTGGATCGCCGTGACCGAGCGGAACTCCGCTGTTCTGGCCAAGGAATATTTCGACCTGCCCGTCACCTTCGGCGGCGCCGACCGCACCCAGGCCGAAGCCAGCCAGACCATCGTCATCCCGCGCGCCGAGGCCACCACCAGCGGCGGCCACTTCGAGGTCCTGATCGGCTTTGAGATCACGCCCGAAAACGCCGAGTTCAACCGATCCGGCAGCCGGTTCCGTCCGACTGCGGGCCAACAGAACGACTAAGACATGACCGACCTCAAGACCTCCCTCAGCGAAGCGGTCGGGGCCGCCTTCGCCGCCGAAGGCGTGGACAAGGCCCTGGCCCGCGTCACCGCCTCCGACCGTCCCGACCTGGCCGACTTCCAGTCGAACGGGGCCCTGGCCGCCGCCAAGGCGCTGAAGGCCAATCCGCGCGAACTGGCCGCCAAGGTGGCCGAGCGCCTGGCCGCCGATGCGCGTCTTAGCTCGGTCGAGGTCGCCGGTCCCGGCTTCATCAACATGAAGCTGTCGAACGCGGCCCTCGCCCAGCGCGCGGCCGAGGTCGCGGCGGATAAGGAACTGGCCGGCGCCTCGCGCGTCGAGCCGCGCAAGGTGGTTATCGACTACGGCGGCCCGAACGTGGCCAAGCCCATGCACGTCGGCCACCTGCGCAGCGCCATCATCGGCGAGAGCCTGAAGCGGTTGTTCCGCCTGCGCGGCGACGACGTGGTCGGCGACGCCCACTTCGGCGACTGGGGCTTCCAGATGGGCCTGCTGATCACCGCCTGCGGCGACGAAGGCCTGGCGGACGCCTTCATGGCCGAGGGCGACGGCCCCTTCCCGGCCGAAACCCCGGTCACCCTGGCCGACCTGGACCGCCTCTATCCGCTGGCGGCGGGCAAGGCCAAGGAAGACCCCGCCTTCCGCGACCGCGCCCGCAAGGCGACCGCCGAACTGCAGGGCGGCCGCCCCGGCTATCGCGCCCTGTGGCGCCACTTCGTCGCCGTCAGCCGCGAGGCGCTGAAGCGCGAGTATGACGACCTGTCGGTCGACTTCGACCTGTGGAACGGCGAGAGCGACGCCGATCCCCTGATGGACGAGATGATCGCCGACCTGAAGACCAAGGGTCTGTTGGTCGAGGACGACGGCGCCCAGGTGGTCCACGTCGCCCGCGATGGCGAGACGCGCAAGAAGAAGCTGGCCGACGGCTCGGTGATCGAGGCCCCGTCGCCCCCGCCCCTGCTGGTCATCAGTTCGGAAGGCTCGGCCATGTACGGCACGACCGACCTGGCCACCATTCTAGACCGCAAGAAGTCGATCGGCCCGGACCTGATCCTCTACGTCGTGGACGAGCGTCAGGCCGAGCATTTCGAACAGGTCTTCCGCGCCGCCTACCTGGCCGGATACGCGCCTGAGAAGTCGCTGGAACACCTCGGCTTCGGCACCATGAACGGCGCCGACGGCAAGCCGTTCAAGACCCGCGCCGGCGGCGTGCTGAAGCTGCGCGACCTGATCGATCAGGCGACGGAAAAGGCGCGCGAGCGTCTGCACGAGGCCAAGCTGGGCGACGACCTGCCCGCCGAGGAGTTCGAGGACATCGCCCATAAGGTGGCGGTCGCCGCGCTGAAATTCTCGGACCTGTCGAACAACCGCACCACCAGCTACGTCTTCGACCTCGACCGCTTCATGAGCTTCGAGGGCAAGACCGGCCCCTATCTGCTGTATCAGGCCGTGCGGGTGAAATCCCTGCTGCGCAAGGCGGCGGAACAGGGCGTGGCCCTGGGCCCAATCGTCATCGAGGAAGCCGCCGAGCGCGACCTGGCCCTGACGCTGGACGCCTTCGACGCGGCCACGGCGGACGCCTATGACAAGCGTTCGCCCAACCTGATCGCCGAACACGCCTATCGGCTGGCGCAGAGCTTCTCGAAATTCTACGCCGCCTGCCCGATCCTGGTTGCGCCCGACGCCGCGACCAAGGGCTCGCGCCTGGCCCTGGCCGCCGCGACCCTGCACCAGCTGGAGACGGCCCTGCGCCTGCTGGGCATCGAGACGCCCGAGCGGATGTAGCATCGACTTTCTCCTCCCTATCGCAGAGCGATGGGGAGGTGGATCGACGGCGAAGCCGACGAGACGGAGGGGCCGCTTTGTTCCGCCCGGCTCCGCCCCTCCACCACTTCGTGGTCCCCCTCCCCATTGCATGGGGAGGAAAAATGCTAGGCTGGCCCCACGCTACGGAGTCTCCCCTCATGTCCGCCCTCGACGCCTTCATCGCCGGCCTGCCCAAGGCCGAACTGCACCTGCACATCGAAGGCTCGCTCGAGCCCGAACTGATGTTCGAACTGGCGCAGCGCAACGGCGTCGCCATCCCCTACGACAGCGTCGAGGCCGTGCGCGCGGCCTATGACTTTTCGAACCTGCAGGACTTCCTCGACATCTATTACGCGGGCGCCGCCGTGCTGCTGACGCGCCGGGACTTCGAGGACCTGGCCTTCGCCTATTTCCAGCGCGCCGCCGCAGACAACGTCCGCCACGCCGAGATCTTCTTCGACCCCCAGACCCACACCGACCGGGGCGTCCCCTTCCCCGTCGTGGTCGAGGGCCTGATCGCGGGCATGGACCGGGCCAAGGCCGAGCTGGGCGTGACGTCGGGCCTGATCCTCAGCTTCCTGCGCCACCTCAGCCAGGACCAGGCCTTCGCCACGCTGGAAGCCGCCAAGCCCTACCTGCACCACTTCATCGGCGTCGGACTGGATTCCTCCGAGGTCGGCCACCCGCCGTCCAAGTTCCAGCGCGTCTTCGCCGCCGCCCGCGAACTGGGCCTGAAACTGTGCGCCCATGCCGGTGAGGAAGGCCCGCCCGAATACGTCCGCGAGGCGCTGGACCTGCTGCACATCGACCGCATGGACCACGGCAACCGCTTGATGGAGGACGAGGCCCTGATCGCCCGTCTGGCCGCCGAGCAGATGACGCTGACGGTCTGTCCCCTGTCGAACCTGAAGCTGTGCGTGGTCAAGGACCTGAAGGACCACCCCGTCCCCGAGATGTTGCGCCGCGGCCTGCACGTCACCCTGAACTCGGACGACCCCTCCTATTTCGGCGGCTATGTGAACGCGAACTACATCCAGTTGGCTGAAGCCGTCGGCCTGACCCGCGAACAGGTCGTGCAATTGGCGAAGAACAGCTTCGAGGGCAGCTTCCTCACCGACGCCGACAAGGCCGCCCGGATCGCCGAGGTCGAGGCCTACGCGGCGGCGAACTGAGCGGGCTCCCTCTACCGCTCATCCCGGCGGACGCCGGGATCCAGTGAGAGCAACGCGCTCCACGGCACAGGATGCCCGTCGGCATCGGCGGGCCTGTCGCCAAAGAACTGGATCCCGGCGTCCGCCGGGATGAGCGGAATGGGAAGCGGGGCGGCTAGAAAAGACGCTTGGCTTCGATCTCCGCCACGCCCAGCGCCGCGAACCCGGCCTTGGCCGCCGCCGCCGTGTCCGGGGCGATGGCGCGACAGGCGTCCTCGATGACCACGGCCTCAAAACCCTCGCGCACCGCATCCTCGGCGGTGAAGCGGACGCAGTAGTCATAGGCCAGGCCGCACAGGAAGACGCGCTTCACGCCCAGATCGCGCAGCAGGCCCGCCAGACCCGTCGCCGTTTTGTGGTCGTTCTCATAAAAGCCGGAATAGCTGTCGACCGCCGGGTTGTAGCCCTTGCGCACCACGGCCAGCGCCTTGGTCAGGGCAGGCGCGGCGTCGGGGTGAAAGTCCGCGCCCGGCGTCCCCTGCACGCAGTGATCCGGCCACAGCATCTGCGGGCCGTAAGCGACCTCGATCTGCGTGAAGGGGGCGACGCCCGCGTGGTTGGAGGCGAAGCTGATCTGGTCCGGCGTGTGCCAGTCCTGAGTGGCGATGACGGTGGCGAACCGCTCGGACAGCCGGTTGATCAGGGGCATGATCGCCGCCCCGCCCTGAACCGCCAGGGCGCCGCCCTCGCAGAAATCGTTCTGGGCGTCGATGACCAGGAGCGCATCAGTGGCGGCGATCTGCATGGCGTCAGGCCGCCGCGATCTGATCGACTTCGTTGGCCGAGCCGAGGACGACCGGCACCCGCTGGTGCAGTTCGGTGGGGGTCACGTCCATGATGGCCTGCTTGCCGTCGGTGGTAGACTTCCCGCCCGCCTGCTCGACCAGGAAGGACATGGGGTTGCCCTCATACATCAGGCGCAGCTTGCCCGGCTTGTTCGGCTCGCGCTTGTCCCACGGATACAGGAAGACGCCGCCGCGCATCAGGATGCGGTGCACGTCGGCCACCATGGCGGCGACCCAGCGCATGTTGAAGTTCTTGCCGCGCGGGCCGTCGGCGCCCTGCAGGCAGCCGTCGACGTAGCGCTGGACGCTCTCGGCCCAGTGGCGCTGGTTCGACATGTTGATGGCGAACTCTTTCGTATCGGCCGGGATGCGCACGTCCTCATGCGTCATCAGCCAGCGGCCGTCGGGCGCCAGGGTGAAGCCCGCCACCCCCTTGCCCGTCGTCAGCAGCAGCATGGCCTGACCGGCGTAGAGGGCGTAGAGCGCCGCGACCTGATAGCGGCCCGATTGCAGGAAGTCGGCCTCGCTGGGCTGGGCCGATGGCGCCTTCAGCACCGAGACGATGGTGCCGACCGGCGCATTGATGTCGATGTTGGACGAGCCGTCCAGCGGGTCGAACAGCACCAGATACTCGCCCGCCGCATTGGCCGAGGGCTGCATTGTGTCCTTTTCCTCGGACGCCACGCCGGCCACGGCGGGGCAGGCCAGCAGGGCCTCGGTCAGCAGATCGTCGGCGATGACGTCCAGCTTCTTCTGCTCTTCGTCCTGCACATTCACGGCGCCCGATGCGCCCAGCGCCCCGACCAGGGCGCCGCCCGCCACCACCTGGCGGATCTGGACGCAGGCGGCGGCCGCCGTCGTCAGCGTCTCGACCAGTCCCTGCGGCAGGTCGAGGGAGGCGAGGTGGGCGGCGAGATCGGTGCGGGCGGTCATGACGTCCTTCAAATCCTGTGGCGAAGCGCGGTTCCGCCCCTCATGGCCCCTAGGATCGACGGCGGCAAGTCCGGCGCCGCTTGACTCGGCGCTGGATTCGCGGCCTTAGGTCGAACGCTCTCGCGGGAGAGACCGGGGCCGTTCGCGGCGCCCGGAGCCGAAGGCGCAACCGCCCCGGAAACGCTCAGGCAAAAGGACCGCGAAAGCGCACGGACGCTGGAAAGTCGCCGAAGGACGGAGGGTCCCGACGCGCGCCGACGGAGCAAGGCCGAACCTTTTCGGGAACGGTCGGAATCTCTCAGGCTTCAGGACAGCGGGGGCGCAACGACGGCGAAGCTATCGCCGCAACCTGCGACCCGGAGGCGACGCCATGAGCGATCAGGCCCTTAAGACTACCCCCCTCAACGCCGCGCATCGCGCGCTGGGCGCCCGCATGGTCGGCTTCGGCGGCTATGACATGCCGGTCCAGTATGAAGGGGTGCTGGCCGAGCACCGCTGGACCCGCGAGCACGCCGGCCTGTTCGACGTCTCCCACATGGGCCAGGCCAAGATCACCGGCGCCGACGCGATTGCGCAGTTCGAACGCTTCGTGCCCGGCGACTATGCGATCGTGAAGCCCGGCAAGCAAAAATACACCCTGCTGCTGAACGAGCAGGGCGGCGTGATGGACGACCTGATGGCGGGCAAGCCGTTCGAGGACGGCCTCTACATCGTCGTCAACGCCGGCAATAAGGATGCGGACTTCGCCTTCCTGAACGCCGAGCTGTCGGGCGACGCCAAGCTGGAGGTGCTGGACCGCGCCCTTCTGGCTATCCAAGGCCCGGAAGCCGCCGCCGTCATGGCCGCCCATTCGGCGGAGCTGGCGGACATGGGCTTCATGGATTGCCGCGCCATCCGTCTGTTTGACGAAGACTGCATCGTCTCGCGCTCGGGCTACACCGGCGAAGACGGCTATGAGATTTCGCTGCCCAGCGCCGCCGCCGAGCGCGTCTGGAACCTCCTGCTGTCGGACGCGCGGGTGAAGCCGGTCGGTCTGGGCGCGCGCGACTCCTTGCGTCTGGAAGCCGGTCTGCCGCTGCACGGCCACGACGTCGACGCTGAGACCACCCCGGTCGAGGCCGGCCTGACCTTCGCCCTGTCCAAGTCGCGCAAGGAGCGCGCCGACTTCGCCGGGGCCGACGTCATCCTGAAGCAACTGGCCGACGGCCCGGCGCGCGTCCGCATCGGCCTGCACGTCAAGGAAGGCGCCCCGGCCCGCGAAGGCGCCGAGATCGCCGACATGGACGGAAACCTGATCGGCAAGATCACCTCGGGCGGCCCCTCGCCGTCGCAGGGGCGCAACATCGCCATGGGCTATGTGCCGCCCGCCTTCGCTGAAGTCGGCACCGAACTGAAGGTTCTGGTGCGCGGCCGCCCCGCCGCCGCCGAAGTCGTCGCCACGCCTTTCGTGCCGACCCGCTACTATCGGAAGCCGAAATAAGATCGTCACCCTCGGGCTCGACCCGAAGGCCGGGCGGTCCGCCCCTCGACGCTGGAAGTTTTAGACCAATCGCCCGCTCCCGGGCTCGATCCTCGGGTCAAGCCCGAGGATGACAAGACAAAAAAGGAAGACCAGAATGAAGTTCACCAAGGATCACGAGTGGGTTCGCCTGGACGGCGACGTCGCCACGGTCGGCATCTCCAAGCACGCGGCTGACGCCCTGGGCGACGTGGTGTTCGTCGAGACGCCGGAAGCCGGCAAGACCGTCTCGGTCGGCGACAGCTTCGCCGTCGTGGAATCGGTCAAGGCCGCCTCGGACGTCTACGCGCCGATCGCCGGTGAAGTGATCGAAGGCAACGTCGTGCTGGCGACCGCCCCGGAAACCGTCAACGCCGATGCCGAGGGCGAAGGCTGGTTCGCCAAGATCAAGGTGTCCGACGCCTCGGTGCTGGACGGCCTGATGGACCGCGCCGCCTACGACGCCTATCTGACCACCCTCTAAGGTCTCCCCTCTCCGCTCATCCCCGCGGAAGCGGGGACCCAGTTCTTTGGGATCAAGCAGCGGTTGTTTGAAGCTTAAACCTGGGTCCCCGCTTCCGCGGGGATGAGCGGAATAAAGTAATGCGCTACCTCCCCCTGACGCCCGACGATCGCGAGGCCATGCTGGCCGCCATCGGCGCCAAATCCATCTACGACCTGTTCATCGACGTGCCGCAGGCCGCGCGCCGCGACGGCTTCGTCGACCTGCCCCGCGTGGCGGGCGAGCTGGAGGTCGAACGCGCCCTCTCGGCCATGGCGGGCAAGAACGCCACGGCCTCGACCGTGCCCTTCTTCTGCGGCGCCGGCGCCTACAAGCACCATATCCCGGCCACGGTCGATCACGTGATCCAGCGGTCGGAGTTCCTGACCAGCTACACCCCCTATCAGCCGGAAATCGCTCAGGGCACGCTGCAGTACCTGTACGAGTTCCAGACCCAGGTCGCGAACCTGACCGGCATGGAAGTCGCCAACGCCTCGCTCTATGACGGCTCGACCGCCATGGCCGAAGGCGTGCTGATGGCCACCCGCGTGACCCGCCGCAACAAGGCCGTCATCTCGGGCGGCGTGCATCCCCACTACGTCAAGGCGACCGAGACCGTGGTCCACGCCGTCGGCGTCGAGACCCAGGCGCTAAAGCCCGCGGTCGACGCCGAAGACGCCGTCATCGCCGCCATCGACAAGGACACGGCCTGCGTCGTCGTCCAGACCCCGAACGTCTTCGGCACCGCCACCGACGTCACCAAGATCGCCGAGGCCGCCCAGGCTGCAGGCGCCCTGCTGATCGTCGTCGTCACCGAAGCCGTGTCGATGGGCCTGCTGAAGTCGCCCGGCGAAATGGGCGCCGACATCGTCGCGGCCGAGGGCCAGTCGATCGGCAACGCCCTGAACTTCGGCGGCCCCTACATCGGCCTGTTCGCCACTCGCGAGAAACTGCTGCGCCAGACGCCCGGCCGCTATTGCGGCGAGACGGTGGACGCCGAGGGCAAGCGCGGCTTCGTCCTGACCCTGTCGACGCGCGAGCAGCACATCCGCCGCGACAAGGCCACGTCGAACATCTGCACCAACTCAGGGCTCTGCTGCCTGGCGTTCAGCATCCACATGAGCTTGCTGGGCGAGACGGGCCTGCGCCAGCTGGCCCTGCTGAACCACGAAAAGGCGCTCGCCACGCGCGACGCCCTGGCCGCCATTCCGGGCGTCGAAATCCTGACCCCGCGCTTCTTCAACGAGTTCGCGGTCAAGCTGCCGAAAAACGCTGCTGACGTGGTGCAGACCATGGCCGACAACGGCGTCCTGTGCGGCGTGCCCTACAGCCGCCTGAACCCGGATGCGGGCCTCGACGACGTCCTGCTGGTCGCCGCCACCGAGACGACGCTGGACGCCGACATTAAGATCCTGGCGGGTGCGCTCGCCAAGGTTCTGGCCGCCTGAGGGAGATTGGAATCATGAGCACGATGAACACTGTCGGCCGTCCGACCGCCCCGAACGAAGGCCTGGACGCCAACTACAAACCCGCCACCCTGACCGGCGGGCGCGGCCTGCTGCAGGACGAGCCGCTGATCTTTGAAGGCGAAGGCTGGGGCAAGACCGGCGTTGACCTGCCCAAGCCCGCCACGGACGGCTCGGACCTGGGCGACCTGGTCCGCAAGGATCCGATCGGCCTGCCCGGCCTGTCGGAGCCCGAGGCCATGCGCCACTATGTGCGCCTGAGCCAGAAGAACCACGCCATCGACCTGGCCATCTATCCGCTGGGGTCGTGCACGATGAAGCACAACCCGCGCCTGAACGAGAAGATGGCGCGCCTGCCGGGCTTCTCGGACATCCACCCGCTCCAGCCGCAATCGACGGTGCAGGGCGCGCTGGAGCTGATGGACCAGTTGGCCCACTGGCTGACGACGCTGACGGGCATGCCTGCGGTGGCGTTGTCGCCCAAGGCCGGGGCCCACGGCGAGCTGTGCGGCCTGATGGCCATCCGCGCCGCCCACGAGGCCAAGGGCGAGCATGAGCAGCGCCGCAAGGTGCTGGTCCCGACCTCGGCCCACGGCACCAACCCGGCCACCGCCGCCTTCGTCGGCTATTCGGTGGTCGAGGTCGCCCAGACCGACGACGGCCGCGTGGACGTGGCCGATCTGGCGTCCAAGCTGGGTCCGGACGTGGCGGCCATCATGGTCACCAACCCGAACACCTGCGGCCTGTTCGAGCGCGACATCCTGGAGATTAGCCGCCTGACGCACGAAGCGGGCGCCTACTTCTACTGCGACGGCGCCAACTTCAACGCCATCGTCGGCCGGGTGCGCCCCGGCGACCTGGGCGTCGACGCCATGCACATCAACCTGCACAAGACCTTTTCGACGCCGCACGGCGGCGGCGGTCCGGGCGCCGGTCCGGTGGTGTTGTCGGAAGCCCTGGCCCCGTTCGCACCCGCTCCGTGGGTCGTGAACACGGGCGACGGCTACAAGTTGGTCGAGCGCGAGGAAGACGAGGCCGAACAGGCCTTCGGCCGTCTGTGCGCCTTCCAGGGGCAGATGGGCATGTATGTGCGCGCCCTGAGCTACATGATGAGCCACGGCTCGGACGGCCTGCGTCAGGTCGCCGAGGACGCGGTGCTGAACGCCAACTACATCAAGGCCCGCCTCGAGGACCTGATGAGCCCGGCCTTCCCCGAAGGCCCCTGCATGCACGAAGCCCTGTTCGACGACGAATGGCTGAAGGGCACGGACATCACCACGCTCGACTTCGCCAAGGCGATGATCGACGAGGGTTTCCACCCGATGACCATGTACTTCCCCCTGGTCGTCCACGGGGCCATGCTGATCGAGCCGACCGAGACCGAGTCCAAGGCCGAGCTGGACCGCTTCATCGAGGCCATGCGCCTGCTGGCCGAGGCCGCCAAGGCCGGGGACGTCGAACGCTTCAAGGGCGCGCCCTTCCATGCGCCCCTGCGGCGTCTGGACGAGACCCGCGCCGCGCGCTCCCCGCGTCTGCGCTGGGCCGCCCCGGAAGGCTCGAACCGCGCGGGCTGATCGCTCCCGCAAGCTTGGGTTCAGGGAACGCCGTGTCTTTCAGGACACGGCGTTCTGCATTTCTGAGCCGACTTACGAAAGCGTCATGGCGACGCCGCCTTTCGGCCTTGTCTCGTGCGTTTACTGATTGTCGGCCCTCCCTGGCCGCAATCTTGATTGAGCCGCCGCCCTGTGACCCTGGTCCTGCCCTCTCTGAACCCGCCGCCGCCCCGTCTGGGGCTGGCCCGGCGCGTGCGCCGTCTGGCGCTGATGGGCGTGGGCTTCTTCGTCATCCTGCTGGGCATACTGATCGCGCCCCTGCCCGGCCCCGGCGGCGTGCCCGTCATCGCCCTGGGTCTGGTGATCGTGCTGCGCAACTCCTGGTGGGCCAAGCGACAGTTCATCCGCGCCCAGCGCGCCCGGCCCAAATGGGTGTACCCCTTCCGCCGCCTGATGCGGAAAAAGCCCGAGATCGCCCCCGTCTTCTGGCAGCAGACCCTGCGCGCCGAAAAGATGGTGCTGCGCCGCCGTCGCCGCCCGCTGGCGCGCTTTCGTCGCCGCCTGCGCCGGGGCTGGCGCGCCTTCCGGCAATAAAGGCCAAGCTAAGGCGAACACAGGAATGTGAACCGGGTTCACCCCCGAGCGCCCCTGAACGGCGTATGCTCCCCCTTGCGTAGTCACGAGGTTGATAGGCGTTGGGAGGCGCTGTTCACATGATGTCACGCGTAAAAAAGGGAATTATCGCCGGTTTCATCGCTACCGTCGTGGTTTCCGTGCTTGAGCTCGCCAATCTGTTCCTCAACCACCTGTTCGATCCCTTTCCGGGGGTCGTAGCCCGCATGTTCGGCATGCCAGGCAATATGGCGGCGGGATGGGCCATCCACCTGGTCATGGGCACCTTTGTGCTGGGGTCGCTGTTCGGCGTCCTCTATCCGCGACTGCCGACGGCTACGCCCATCACCAAGGGCATCGTCTTCGCCGTCGCCGCCTGGGTGGCGATGATGCTGGTCATCACTATGAGCGGCGATAACCGGACCTTCACCGGCTCGTCCGGCTTCGGCACCATCGGCTGGATGCTGGCGCTGCACATGGTCTTCGGCGGCGTCCTGGGCAATGCCTACGCCCGGCTGGTCGAACGTGAGAAGCGCGGCGCCGCGCCGATCGGAGCCGCTCCGGCCCATTAACCGACAGTCTGAACCGTCCTTGATCCCGACAACCGGATCTTGAACAGCAAAAGGCCCCGCCGTCGCCGGCGGGGCCTGATGCGTTTCGGGTCTGACTAAACGCGGTCGGCGATCAGTTCAGCTTGCCGCCGATCTGGCCGATGGCCTGGTCGAGCAGCGGGTCCGTCTTGGCGTCAGCGATGCGGGCGGCCAGGATCTGTTTAGCGGCCTTGGCGGCCAGGTCCGCGGCGGCGGCCTTGACCTCTTGCGTGGCCTCGGCCTCGGCCTGCGCGATCCGGCGCTCGGCCAGAGCCTGACGGCGAGCGGTCGATTCCTCGATACGGGCCTTGGCTTCGGCTTCCAGACGCTTGGCGTCGGCTTCAGCCGTGGCCAGCAGGTCGGCGGCCTGAGCTTCAGCCTCGGCCTTCTCCTGACGGATCTGGGCCAGCATGGCTTCGGCTTCGGCGCGCAGGCGGGCGGCCTCGTCCAGGTCGCCCTGGATCTTGGCGGCCTTGGCGTCCAGGCTGGTCGCGACCAGCTTGGGCACGCCCGCCATCACCACGATGGCGATGAAGATCAGCAGGCCGATGGCGACCCACAGCTCAGGGTTAGCGACATCATAGAAATGGCCGGTCAGGAAGGCGGGCATATCAGGCGGCTCCCTTGATGGCGGCGGCCAGTTCAGCGTTGGTCGCGGCCTTGCCGGTCAGACGCTCGAGCATGGCGCCCGCCGCGTCCGAGGCGATGGTCGAGACGTTCGCCATGGCGGCGTCGCGGGTCTTAGCGATGGCGCCTTCGGCTTCGGCGATGCGCGCGTTGACCACGGCTTCATCGGCGGCCAGGCGTGCATTGAATTCTTCGGTGACGCGCTGCTTGGCGGCGACAGCGGTCGCGCGGGCGTCGGCGCGGGCCTTGTCCACCTCGGCGCGGGCGGCCTCGGCTTGAGCGGCCGCTTCGGTCTGGACCGAGCGGGCGGCGGCGATCGCGGTGTCGATCGTGTCGGCGCGTTCGTCCATCACCTTCCGCAGGCGCGGGGCGAAGACCTTGGCGACCAGGACGTACAGAAGGACGAACAGGATCAGCAGATAGCCGATCTGGCCCGCCCAGTGCTGGAATTCGAACTGGGGCAGACCGCCCGAGGCATGCTCGGCCGTCGCCTGCGTCTCCGCATGGAGGTCGCCCGGCGCCGGGGTCTGAACGTCAAGTGTGGGTGTGCTGGCCATGAACCGTCTTCGCTAGATCAGGACAGCGGCGCGCAGGTCAGGCCCGCGCGCCGCCGATTCTGAGAGATCGTGGGCTGGGATCAGCCGAAGATCATCAGGACGCCCAGCACGAAGGCCAGGATGCCCAGGGCTTCGGCCAGAGCCGCGCCGACGAACAGGTTGCCGACTTGCGAGGCGGCAGCAGCCGGGTTGCGCAGAGCGCCGGCCAAGAAGTTGCCGAAGATGTTGCCGACGGCCAGGGCCGAGCCGATCATGCCGAGGGTGGCCAGACCAGCGCCGATGTACTTAGCGGCTTCAGCGTCCATGATGATTTCCTAATTTCTTGGAGCGTTGGAGGGTAGGGTTACGAACTGAACTCAAGCCTTAGTGGCCATCGCCCAGGTTGACCACATCGTTGAGGTAGATGCAGGTCAGAACGGTGAAAACGAAGGCCTGAAGGAAGGCCACCAGGAACTCGAGCGCCGTCATCGCCACGACCATGCCCAGCGACAGGGCCGCCACCGGGATGAAGGCGTAGGCCAGGCCGCCGGTGACGATGGCCACCGCGCCCAGCTGAACGACGAACTGGGCGAAGATCTTCAGCGCCACGTGGCCGCCCAGCATGTTGCCGAACAGACGAAGAGCCAGGGTGGCCGGGCGCAGCAGGAAGGAGACGAACTCGATCAGGCCGACGACGGGGCGCAGCAGCAGCGGCGCGCCTGCGGGCCAGAACAGCTTCAGGAAGCCGACGCCGTTCTTGACCAGACCGACCACGACAACCGTCAGGAAGGAGATCAGGCCCAGGGTGACGGTCACGGCCAGTTGCGAGGTGGCGGTAAAGGTCAGGAACATGCCCAGCAGGTTCATCGACAGCACCATCAGGAACATGGTGAAGGCGAAGGGGAAGTACTTGCGGCCTTCGTGCCCGATGATGGAGTTGGCCAGGTTGTCGACCATGCCGAACAGGCTCTCGCCCGCCGCTTGCATCCGGCCCGGCACCACCTTGGCGCCCGAGGTCGCCAGGGCCAGGAAGCCCACCACGCCGGCGAAGGCGATGGTCATGGCCACGTGCGAATTGGTGATCGCGATCACCTGCTCGCCCAGGACGGGAACATTGACCGTGCCGAACTCTACGAGCGGCTTGACCTCAAATTGTTCAATCGGACCGGCCATTAAGCCTATCGTTCCCTGTTTTCTTCGTCAGCCTCGACGATAGGTTTGCCCTGTTGGGGCAAACCCGCCGCCTTGGCCTGCGCCATCAGCCGGTTGGCTGTGCGGCGCGCCATATAAACCGATAAGGCGAAGCCCAGAAGGACCCCGCCCACAACGCCTATCGGCGTCGTCCCGAACAGCCGGTCGACGCCAAAACCAAGTGCAAGACCGATCAGCACCCCGCCCAGCAGTTCGGCGATGATGCGATAAGCCTGGCCGACCACCTTCTGCGCAGCGACCTCGACGGACTTGTCCGCCTGAACCTTCGCCTCCAGCGCGGATGCGCTTTGGTGGAGGCGTTTGATCGCCTCTTCGCGCGATTCCTTCGTCGGGGACATGGGCCTGTTTGGTCAGCGCCCGGCCGGGGCCGGATCGGGTCTGAATTTCGGCGCGGAACCTATAGGCGGGAGGCCTTCAGGTCAAGGCGGCCTCCTTGGGACTTAAGTCCATGAGTTTTCGCGGTTTCTTGTGAGCGCGACGATCCGTCCCGGCTAAGGTTGCGACTCTTCGTCCTCGCTGATGAAATCCTGGGCGAATTCGGGGGTCCCGCCGTCCAGCCCGGTCAGCAGATCCTCGCCTTCGTCGTCGCCTGCACGCGAGGGGTCGGGCACCTCGAAACCGACCGGCATGGACAGATCCAGCAGGCCCGCCGCCTTCATCTCCCGCACGCCCGGCAGGTCATAGAGACTCGCGAGGCTGAAATGCTCGAGGAAGCGGTCGGTCGTGGCGTAGGTCACCGGCCGTCCGGGCGTACGGCGCCGCCCGCGCAGGCGCACGAAGTCCATCTCCAGCAGCAGGTCCAGCGTTCCCTTCGACAGAGAGACGCCGCGCACGCTCTCGATCTCGGCGCGCGTGCAGGGCTGGTGATAGGCGATGATGGCCAGGGTCTCGAGCGCGGCCTTGGACAGGCGACGCGGCTCCTCGCGCTCCTCGGTCATCAGGAAGCCGAGGTCAGGGGCGGTGCGGAAGCGCCAGCGCTCGGCCACGCAGTCCAGCTCGACGCCTCTGCCCTGATAGCGTTCCTGAAGCGCGGTCAGCGCCCCGCCGACGTCGGCGCCTTCGGGAAGGCGGCGCGCGATCTCGGCCAGCGACAGCGGCGCGGCGGCGGCGAACAGCAGGGCCTCGACCCGGCGTTCGATCTCGAGGTGGTCGGGGGTGAAGTCGAGAGTCACGGCGTCAGCTCCAGCGGCTGCCCCAGCCCTCTGCGCTTCAGCCAGACCGCGTCGAATGGCCGCTCCTGCCGGATGTCCATGCCGCCCTCCTTCACCAGCTCCAGACTGGCCGACAGGGTGGAGGCGGTATAGCTGGCCTGGCTGGGGCCTTCCTGCCCCTCGGGCTTCTGCGGCGCGACGCGCTCCAGCGGCGTCCATTCGGCCAGACGCGGCATGATCTCGCGCAGCCAGTCGCGCGCAGCCTCCAGCTGGAAGGCTTCGACCCGCTGGCCGGGAGCGTATTTGCGGCGCTCCTCGCGGCGGCGTTGGGCGACATAGGCGCTCATCAGTTCATAGAGGCTGGCGTCCACCCGGTCTGACGGGATGATGACCGTCGCCTGAGGGTCGCCGCGCGTGAAAACGTCGCGCTTCAACTGCGGGCGGCCGGTGATGGCCTCGACCGCTGTGCGCATGGCCTCCAGCTTCTGCAGACGGAAGGCCAGGGCGGCGGCGATCTCTTCGGCGGGCGGCTCCTCCGGCTTGTCCTTCTCGTTTCGCGGGATCAGCAGGCGCGACTTCAAATAGGCCAGCCACGACGCCATCACGAGATAGTCGGCCGCCAGCGCGAAGTTGCGCCGCCGCGCCTCGTGCACGAAGGCCAGATACTGCTCGGCCAGGCGGGTGATGGACAGCTTGAGCAGGTCCACCTTCTGCGTCCGCGCCAGCGCCAGGAGGACGTGCAGCGGGCCTTCATAGCCCTCCAGGTCGACGACGAAGGCCTCCTGCGCCTCGACCTGTTCGACGGCGGTGAAGTCGAGATTCGGCTGGAAGGCCTCGCTCATGCGCCCTCCCCGGCGATCACCCTTGCGCCTCGCCCACGTCCGGCCCCTTGGCGGCGTCGAAGCGGCCGCTCAGGGCCGCCTCCAGCCGGGCGCGGCCCTCGGCGACGTCCAGCGGCTCGGGCGCGCGGACTATGCGGTTCAGCGCGGCCTCGGCGCGGCGTTTGGCCTCGCCTTTCAGCTTCTTCGTCCCCTCGGCGACGGCCGCCATCTCCGCCAGGTCGCCGTTGCAGTGGAGCACCACGTCGCAGCCCGCCTTCAGCGACTGTTCGGCGCGCTCGGTCAGGCTGCCCGACAGGGCCTGCATCGACAGGTCATCGGACATGATGAGCCCCGAGAAGCCCAGCCGCTCGCGCATCAGGCGGATCGCCTTCTTGGAGGTGGTGGCCGGGCGCTTGGCGTCGACGGCGGTGAAGACGACGTGCGCCGTCATCGCCATCGGCATGTCCGATAGCGCCTTGAACGGGGCGAAGTCCCAGGCGTCCAGGTCCTCGATCGCCGTCTCGACCACCGGCAGGTCGTGGTGGCTGTCCGAGAAGGCGCGACCGTGGCCGGGAATATGCTTGATGATCGGCAGGACGCCGCCCGCCAACAGGCCCTCGGCAGCGGCCCGGCCCAGCTGGGTCACGGTCGCCGGGTCCTGCGCATAGGCGCGGTCGCCGATAATGTCGTGGGCGCCCGGCACCGGCACGTCCAGCACCGGCACGCAGTCGACAGTGATGCCCAGTTCGCGCAGGTCATCGGCGATCAGCCGCGCGCCCAGACGCACCAGTTCACGCGCCGCCGCCGGATCGTTGGTCGCCTTCAGATAGGCGGCGCCTGGCGGATATTTCGGCCAGTGCGGCGGGCCGAGGCGCTGGACCCGGCCGCCCTCCTGATCGATCAGCACCGGGGCGTCGTCGCGCCCCACGCTGTCGCGCAGCTCGGAAACCAGCGCCTTGACCTGTTCGGGGCTGTCCACGTTGCGGCGGAACAGGATGAAGCCCCACGGCTTGGCCTCGGCGTAGAAGGCGCGCTCCTCCGCCGTCAGCCTGTGGCCGGAGCAGCCGTAGATGGCGGCGGAGGTCATGTGCGCTCGCCCCTTAGCGGACGATGCAGTCGCGGCCCGCAGCCTTCAGCGCATTGCAGAAGGCGACGGCGCGTTCACGGCTCATGCCGGTGAAGGTGGTGCGGTAGACGGTCGAACCGTTGGAGGCGGTGACTTCCTGAACGCGCTTCTCGGCGCCCGAGGCGTACTGGCCGAAGCGGGCGGCGACGGCGGCGTATTCGCGGTCGGCGATGGCGGTCGAGGAGAAGGCGCCGATCTGCACGCCGGACGATCCGCCCGTCGCAGCCGGAGCGGGTGCGGGCGCCGGAGCCTTCGTCGCCGGAGCAGGCGTTACGGGCGCAGGCGCGGCCGGGGCCTTGGCCGCCGGTGCGGGCGCGGCGGGCGGCGGGGTCGAGGACTCGACCGGCGCGGCCGGGGTCGTCGGCGCGGGGCGCGGCAGCACCTCTTCCGGACCGGGGGTGAAGGTCGGCGCGGCGTCGCTCGGCTCGCCGCCGTCGCGATAGACGCGGATGTCGGCCTCCGGGTCGATCGGCTGCGCGTCCAGCGGCGCCTCGACCTTCATGCTTTCGACCGCGGTTCCAACGGCTGGCGGCGCGTCCGTCGAGGAACGCACGCCCGAGCGGTAGAAGACCACCACGGCCACGATCAGCAGAAGCAGGACGATGGCGCTGATGATCAGGGTGATCGGCGGCGACTTGGCGGCCGGCGCCCGACGCGGGTCATAGCCGCCGCGCGTGAAGGGCAGGTCGTCGTCGGTCGGCGGCGTGTAAGCGCCTCGGTCCCGGGCCCCATTCGGCCCAGCGTTGGGGTTGCCTCGGTGATCGTCGTCGTAGGACATGGGTCGCGCCTTGGTGGTCGTGGGACACGCGCGCGAATCGGCGCGCCTCGGCGCTCAGTCTAACGCGCCGTGAAGCCCTTCTCGAATCACAGATCGAGGGCGAGGTCGAGACTGAACAGCTTCCTGTGGACCTCGATGGCGTAACGATCCGTCATCCCGGCGATGTAGTCGCACACGGCCCGCGCCCGCGCGTTCTTGTCGTCGGTCAGGGCCGAGGCCTGCCATTCAGGCGGCATCACCTCCGGCTCGGCCATGAACAGCTGGAACAGCTGGGCCAGCACCCGGCGCGCCTGACTGCGGGTGCGGTTGACGCGGTAATGGCGATACATCCGCTCGAAGAGGAAGCGGCGCAGAACGGCCAGCTCCGCCATCATGCCGGCCGAGAACTGCACCAGGGTCTCGGGGGCGTTGCGGACATCCTCGACCGTCTCGATGCGGTGTTTGGCCAGACGGGCTTCGGTCTCGGCGAGAACGTCGTCGACCATGACGCCGATCATCCGGCGCACGGCTTCCAGCCGCAGCATCCGCTCGTCGATGTCGGGCCAGTCGGCGCGCGCGCTGGCGATGCAGCGCCCGATCAGCGGCACGTCGGCCAGGTCGGCCAGGCTGAACAGCCCCGCCTGCACCCCGTCGTCCACGTCGTGGTTGTTATAGGCGATGTCGTCGGCGATGGCCGCGCACTGGGCCTCCAGCGAGGCGAAGGTGCCCAGACGCAGGTCCCAGTCGGCCGCCCCGCCCGGCGCATAGGCGGCGACCGCCTTCCACGCCGGGTCCGACAGCAGATGCGCCACCGGACCGTTGTGCTTGACCACGCCCTCGACCGTCTCCCAGCTCAGGTTCAGGCCGGTGAAGCCGGGATAGCGGGTTTCCAGCTCGGTTACGACGCGGAAGCTCTGGACGTTGTGGTCGAAGCCGCCGAAGGCCTTCATCTGTTCGTGCAGTTCGTCCTCGCCCGCATGGCTGAACGGCGGGTGTCCCAGATCGTGGGCCAGGGCGACCGTCTCGGCCAGATCGTCGTCCAACCGCAGGGCGTGGGCCAGAGACCGGGCGATCTGCGCCACCTCCAGGCTATGCGTCAGCCGCGTGCGGTAGTGGTCGCCCTCGTGCGCCACGAAGACCTGCGTCTTCTCCTTCAGGCGGCGAAAGGCGGTGGCGTGGATGATGCGGTCCCGGTCGCGGGCGAAGGCGGTGCGGGTGCGGCTGGCGGGCTCGAAAACATGGCGGCCGCGGCTCGCGGCGGGGTTTTCGGCGTAGGAAACGCGGGGCAGGCTCAAGGCGGCGGCACTTCGTGATGGCGACAGGCCTTTGCGAACGCCTGTCAGACCCTCATATAGAGGGCTGTGAGCACCGTCCAATCTACAGAATCAGCCCGCGACCTGTCGCTGTCGATCGCGACCCGGTCGCCCGAAGGCATCACGCTGGCCGAAAGCGGAGCGCGCCGCCTGTCCAAACTGTCCGAAGCCGAGGGCAAGCCGGTGCTGCTGCGCGTCGCCGTCGACGGCGGCGGCTGCTCAGGCTTCCAGTACCGCTTCGAGCTGGTCGACGGTCCGCAGGCCGATGATCTGGTGGTGCGCCGCGACGGCCAGGCCGTCGTTATCGACCCGGTGTCCGTGCCCTTTCTGAAGGATTCTGAGATCGCCTTCGTCGACGAACTGGCGGGGGCGCAGTTCGTGATCCGCAATCCCAACGCCGCCTCCAGCTGCGGCTGCGGCGTCAGCTTCTCGATCTGACGGCCTAGTGGGCTGACGGCCGCGCTTCTTCCGACTTCGCCTCGCGTCGACCTGCGCGAGGCGCCTCGGCGAAGGCCTGGATCATGGCCGCGTTGAAGGCGGGCAGATCGTCGGGGCAGCGGCTGGTGACCAAGCCGTCATCGACCACCACCTCCTTGTCCACCACCTCGGCGCCGGCGTTGCGCAGATCGGTGCGGATGGACTTGTAGGCCGTCAGGGTGCGCCCCTCGGCCACGCCCGCCTCGATCAGAATCCATGGTGCGTGACAGATGGCGGCCACCGGCTTGCCCGCGTCGAAGAAGGCGCGGACGAACTTAAGCGCCGCCTGCTCCGTCCGGAGCTGATCCGGATTTGCGACTCCGCCCGGCAGAACCAGGCCGTCGTAGCGAGAGGCGTCCGTCGTCTTCAGCGTCTTGTCGACTGCGATCCTCTCGTCGGGCGTCAGGTGATCGAAGCCCTGAATCCAGCCGGGCTCCAGAGAGATCACCTCGACCGTCGCGCCCTCTGCGCGCAGCGCCTTCACCGGCTCCTGAAGCTCGATCTGCTCGACCCCGTCGGTCGCCAGGACAGCAATGGTTTTTCCAGCCAGGGTCTTCTTGGAAGTTTCGGCCATGTGAGAGGCTCCTTGGGTTGCGAGGATAAAGATCGGGGGTCCGCTTAGAACCGCTCTTCCGGCCAGAGGTTGCGGCCCCGCTTGGCGCGAAGTGACGCGATGCCCATCTTCTTTCCATGCGCCCCCTTCCGGTTATCCTGTCGCTGTTCGTCGCCCATCTGGGCCTAGCGGGTTCGGCCCAGGCGCAAACCTGGCCTGGATGGCCCGGCCCGCCGCCTGCTGGCTACAGCCCTCAGACGGCGGCCGCTGAACAGCACCGCCAAGCGATCGAGCAACTGCGCCTGCAAGCGGACCAGCGCGAGGCCGACGCCGCCCGGCTGCGGTTTCAGACGGAGCTCGCCCTACGTCAGTTGGAGGCGGCGCGGATCCCTGTCCCCGTTGCTCCGCCTCTGACGGCGTATGAGCCCTATTCAGCCCCCCTGCCCCCGCCACAGCGTCTATCGCCGCCCGTGGATCAAGACGCGGCGGGCGTCCCCGAGATCGACGCCTGGCTGAACCGACCCCCGCACTGATTTCCTGGGATCGGAGAGGTTGCCTTTGCATCTCTTCACCTGCGCCTGCGTTTCAGCCTAGCTTCACAACAGACGACACAGCGGAGAGCGATAGATGCGTTGGCAGGGCGGACGGCGCGGCGGGGGGATCGAGGATCGGCGCGGCATGGGCGGCGGCGCGGTCGCAGGCGGCGGCATCGGCGTGCTGGTGCTGGCGGCCATCGGCTATTTCGTCTTCGGCATCGACCCCCACACCACCCAGCAGGTCGCCAGCCAGTTCGGCGGCGTGGGTCAGGCCGAGCAGCAGGGCCAAATCGGCACGCCCGAGGACCAGGCCGGTCAGTTCGTCGACGTCGTCGGCACCAACATCAACGACGTTTGGACGGCCAAGCTGAACGGCTACACAGCCCCGACCACGGTCCTTTACGAACAGGGCACGTCGACGGGCTGCGGCTATGGCCAGTCGGCGATGGGGCCTTTCTATTGCCCGACCGATCACAAGGTCTATCTGGACCTGAGCTTTTGGCGCGAGATGGAGAAGCTGGGCGGGTCCAGCGCCGACTTCGCCAAGGCCTATGTCCTGGCTCATGAGTACGGCCATCACGTCCAGACCCTGACCGGCGCCAGCCAGCAGGTGCAGCGCGCCCAGCAGCAGGCGGGCAGCAAGGCCGAGGGCAATCGCTATTCCGTGGCCCTGGAGCTGCAGGCCGACTGCTACGCCGGGGTCTGGGCGCGCAACGCTCCGGCAGCCTCGGGCGGCCAGGTGGCGCTGGAGCCGGGCGACCTGGAGGCGGGCATGAAGACAGCTCAGGCGATCGGCGACGACGCCCTGCAACGGCGCGGCGGCGGGCGCGTCTCGCCCGAGAGCTTCACCCACGGCTCCTCGGCCCAGCGGGTCGAGTGGCTGCAACGCGGCTATCAGACCGGCGATCCGGCCGCTTGCGACACCTTCTCCCAGCTTTGAACTGAGCGGATCAGGCGGCCTTCGCGCGTTTCAGCGGCGAGGGCCGCCCATAGGCGAACCAGCGCAGCGCCCATTCCAGCGGTCCCATGTTGAACGCGCGCAGCCACAGGGCGCTGAACGTCATCTGAAACACCCAGATGCACGCCGCGACGCCCCACAGGCCCCACCAGTCCAGCTTGCCCCACAGGTTCAGTCCATAGAACAACAGGGCCCCGATCGCCGACTGTCCCAGATAGTTGGTCAGGGCCATCCGTCCCAGGTTGCGCAACGCCCGTCCGACGAACCCCAGGGCGTTCATCTTCCATAGAGAGAGCAACAGGCCGACGTGTCCCAGGGTCATGGCGCAGCGGCCCAGTTCATAGCTGCTCTGCGTCGCCCAGGCCTGGGACGAGAACTGGCTCAGCCACAGCACCACCGCCTGGCCGCCGTTGACCGCCAGCCCCACGCCATAACCACAGGCCGTCAGAACCAGATAAAACCCCAGCGACCGGGCGCCGCCCAGCACGCCCAGCTTGAACAGCGCCATGCCCAACAGCATGAAGGCGACCGTTTCAATGACCAGGGTGATGGTGTAGCTGGACGCCGCATAGTCCAGCCAGGTCCGCACGCTCCACTTCAGCAGGCCAGCGACGCCGCCGGTGCGCACGGCGACCTCTTCAGCGACAGCCTCCGGCGACAGGCTCTGCGCCTGCTGGGCGCGGCTGTGCGCCTGCAGGGCCTCGGCGTCTTCGGCCGACAGTGACGCGCCCGCCTCGACCTGCAACGCCAGTTCCGACCCGCGACGCGCCTCAATCGTCTGATAGGCGCCCACCACGGCCGACTCGGCCGTCAACAGCAGCAGAAAGGCGGCCGACAGGGCGATCAGGGTACGCGGCCGCGCCATGCGGAAAACAAACAGCAGAAAGCCTGACAGTCCGTAGACGTAGAGAATATCGCCCGGAAACAGCAGGGCCGTGGCGTTGAACACGCCCAGCGCCAGTAGCGCGATGCAACGTCGAAAGTACACGTCCGCCGCCTGGATCGTCCCGCGTCCGTCTTCGCCGCGCAGGGTGATCAGCAGCATGCCGGCGCCGAACAGCAGGGTGAACAACCCCCGCATCGACCCCTGCACGAACAGATGCTGGATAATCCACGCCGACCAGTCCGGGTTGGCCAGCGTCGGCGGCAGGTCCGGATGATACTGGTCCCAGGCGCCGCCCATCATCATGATGTTGACCAGCAGAATGCCGCACAGGGCGAAGCCGCGCAGCAGGTCCAGGCTCTCCAGCCTTTGACCCGGCGATACGGACATCATGGACGGCGAGGCGCTCATGCGGGCCGCTTATCCCCCTTCAGGCCGCGGATGAAACGGATTCTCCGCACTGACAGTCTGCAAAGCTAAACAATCGTCACATCCATCAACGGCGCCACGTGCAACTCTCCGTCGCCAAGGTTGAGAATAATATCGCGCCCTGCGAACGCCTCCATGCCCAGCAGGGCGTCGGGGTAGTTGGGCAGCGCCCGGTCGGCGTAGACGGCGATCGTCGCATCGCGCCAGATTTCCGGCCCTAGAGCCACGCTCTTGGCCTTAATCAGACGCGCCCTGGCCACCCCGCCCAAGACGATGCTTGACCCTTCTCGTTCGGGGCGGCCGTCCAGCAGGCCCGCCGCCTGCGCGACGCCTTCGCTCAGGGCCAGAAGGGCGGAAGAGCCAGTGTCGAGCACGGCCTCAACCCTGACGCCCTCCACCACCGTATCGGCGATCAGGGACGTGCCGGCCCGCCGCACGGGCATGGCGCGATAGGCCGGCGACAGCTCCGTCTGCGCCTTGCGGAACAGCCGCAACCGCCGTCGCCGCAGGTCCATTTCCAGCCCCGCCTGCATCAGCAGATCCTGCCCCAGGATCAGCGGCGCCCCCAGCCCCTCTTCTTCCGACAGAGGCCCAAGGTCGAGAATTCCGGCGCGCAGGCGCTCGATGCGCGCCTCGCCAAACGTCAGGTCCAGCGTCACGCCTCGTCCCATCTGGGCGCGCCCGTCCACGCCATAGGCGATCAGCGGCATGTCGAAGAAACGATCCAGCCCCAGCTCGCCCACCAGTCGCCGGTCGATCACCGAATACTGGGCGCCGCTGTCGACCAGCGCCGTCAGCTCGCGCCCCGCCAGCCGCACCGGCACGGTCGGCAACAGGGTCCGGGGCGCGACGAACTCCAGCCAGCCGCTGCCCCCGTCTGCGCCGAAGGTCACGCCGGGACGTCGCCACAGCACATGATCCTTGAGCCACAATCCGCCGCCGACGGCGGCGGCGGCGGCTCCGGCGCGAATGAAAAGGGAGCGGCGGTTCATCGGCCTGACATGAACCGGGCGGGGCTCCGACGCCAGCCCTTTTCCCTCGAGATAGCGGTCGCGACGGGGCGAGGCGCGCTGATCGCCCAGTCGCAACCAGGTTGTTGCGTCATCTGGCGAATTTTCCCTTCGCATACGCAAAATAATCATGACGAAGCGGCCAACGACGGCTAGAAACAACCTCGATATGACGAATTCAGCTGACCGCTACCTCTCGACGCGCGGCGACGCCGCTCCGACCCGTTTCTCGGACGCCCTACTGCGCGGAATCGCGCCGGACGGCGGCCTCTACATGCCCCAGGCCTGGCCCGCCTTGCCGGTCGACGCCACCCGGCCGGGACGCAGCTACGCCGAGATCGCCAAGGCGGCGATGGCGCCCTTCATCGGCGACGCCCTGCCTGCGGGGGCGCTGGATCGCGCGCTGGACCGCCTGACCCAGGGCTTCGACCATCCGCTGGTGACCCCCCTGGTCGAGCTGGAGCCGGGCCTGTTCGTGCTGGAGCTGTTCCACGGCCGGACGGCGGCGTTCAAGGACCTGGCCATGCAACTGGTCGCCGCCCTGTCGGACGAGGCCCTGGCCGCGACGGGCGAAACCCTGACCCTGCTGACCGCCACCAGCGGCGACACCGGCGCCGCCGCCGTGCGCGCCTTCGCCGGCGCCGAGCGCATCAAGCTGATCGTCCTGCATCCGCTGGACCGCGTCTCGCCGGTGCAGCGCAAGCAGATGACGACGGTCGAAGCCGACAACGTGCTGAATCTGGCCGTGCGCGGCGACTTCGACGACTGTCAGCGTCTGGTGAAGGGGCTGCTGGCCGAGGAGTCCTTGCGCGAACGGGGCCGTCTATCCTCGGTCAACTCGATCAACTGGGGCCGTCTGGCGGGCCAGATTCCCTATTACGTCTCGGCCACGGCCCAGCTGGGCCAGGCGGCGACCTTCGTGGTGCCGACCGGCAATTTCGGCGACGCCTTCGCCGGGATCGCCGCCAAGAAGATGGGCCTGCCCGCCGCCGGTTTCGTCGCCGCCGTCAATCAGAACGACGCCCTGGCCCGCGCCATCAACGACGGCGTCTATGCTCGCCGCCCGGCGGTCGAGAGCGGCAGCGTCTCCATGGACGTGCAGGCTCCGTCGAACTTCGAACGGCTGGTCTATGAAGCCTCCGGCCGCGACGCCGACGCGACCCGCGCCGTCTTCGAGACCTTTGCGCGCGAAGGCTCCGTCACCCTGCCCGCCGACCTGCTGGCCGCCTTGCGCGCCGAAGTCTCTGCCGTCTCGGTCGACGAGGCGACGACCAAGGCAGAGATCGCCCACGCCCACGCCGCCTGGGGCCGCATCGTCTGCCCGCACACGGCTGTCGCCCTGGCTGCCGCGCGCCGCCTGGACCGCAACGGCGCGCCGATCGTCGCCCTGTCCACCGCCCACCCGTCCAAGTTCGGCGCCTTCGTCTCAGACGTGCTTGGGTTCGAGCCGGAACCGGCCCCCGTCATCGGAGCCCTGGGCGACCGTCCCGAGCAGCTGACGGTGATCGAGAACACGCCCGAGGCCGCCCTGGCGGCGGTGAAGGGGTTCGCGAAGGCGGGCTGACGCTCACCCTCTAGCGACTCTGGCTCAACGGTCGCCGGTCGAGCGGCTGATGGCGGCCCTCATCCCTTCGGCGTGAAGAGCGCCGGACGGAGCGATCTTGTCGTTCGGGGTGTCGGCGGGGTCGGTATGGGCCGTGCGGTTGTCCGGGATGCCGTCATGCGTCTGTTCGGCCTTGCGTTCCACAGCGGCTTTCAGATTGCGCGTCGCTGAGGTCGATGAGCGACGGCGCTTCTGTTCGTCAGCCGCGCGCTGGATCGCGTCAGCCAGCTGCGCCTTCTTTTCACGCGCGCCCGCATCGATATTGGCCTGCCCCTCGCGGCTGGCCTGACGGGTGCGGGTGCGGATCAGCCGCTGGGCGCGGTCGCGCCGCTCGCGCAGTCGTCGCAGAAGATCGCTCAGTTGGGCGTCAGTCAGGCGCGCGGCCGCACGGCTCATCTCGACCCACTCCGCTTCATTACGGTCCAGGGCGCGGTTCTTGTCGGCTGCGGTCATGCTGTCCTCCATTCTGAGATGTAGAGGGAGCGCATTGGCCGCCAAGCTTGTTCCCCGGTTGCGGCGCCTTGTCCTGCCGCATCAGCAGGGATGAAAAAGGCGGCCCTTTCGCATAAAGAGGCCGCCTTGATCACAGAAGGTTCACACCGCCTCCGCCGCCTTCCAGTAGTCCAGCCGCCGGAAGAAGGGCGCCGGGTCCTTGGGCGTGACCAGGTTGGTCGGGTCGTGGAACAGGCGGTCGTGCAGACGCGTCAGGGTGAAGCGCACCGCCGCCGCGGCGCCCAGGTCGGGCAGGACCTCGCGCTCGGCGTCCGACAGAGGACGCACGGATTCATAGCCCTTCTGGAAAGCGCGCAGGGCCGACGGCATGGGCCGCCCCTCGGCGTCGAACCCCCAGGCGCTCAGCGCGATGGCCAGGTCGTAGGCCAGCACGTCGACGCAGGCGAAGTAGAAGTCGATCACCCCGCCCACGTCCGTCGCCCCATGCTCGTTCACCGCGAACAGGACGTTATCGGGGAAGTAGTCGGCGTGGATCGGGCCGCGCGGCAAGGTCGGGTCGCTCCACGGCCGGGCCAGATCGGGCAGCAGGCGCTGCATCTGCTCCAGCATCCGGCGGTCCTCGCCCTGGGCGATCCCGTCGCAGCGCGCGGCTAGATCCGCCCAGGCGCGCGGCCCGACGGGGTTCTCGCGCACGCCCTCATAGTCGGCCGCATCCAGATGAAGCAGGGCCAGCACCTGACCGGCGCGATACTGGTCCTTGTCCGTCGGCTGACGCTTCCAGGCGCCCGGCGTCCATTCGACGATGGCGGCGGCGCGATCATTCAGGCGGCCGATCACCTGGCCCTCGCGATCCGCCACCGGCGCGGGCGTGGGGAACCCTTGCGCCGCCAAACGCCCGGTCAACCCCAGGCAGAACGGCAGAGCCGACGGGTCGGTCCGCCCCTCGAACAGGGTCAGGACATAGGCGCCCTTGTCCGTCACCAGGCGATAGTTTGTGTTCTCGACCCCCTCGGCGATGGGGGTCAGTTCGACCAGCCCGCCGAGGGGGTAGCGCATGAGATAGTCGTCGGCCTGTTGCGGCGTGACGGGCGTGAAGACGGCCATGACTAGACAAGCTCCGCAGCGGCGCGCCGGGCGCGCATGACGTCGGCGACATCGGCCAGAACGCTCTCGGTGGTGGCCCAGCGCCCGGCGCCGCGCCCCTTGCACGTCCACACCCGTCCGTCCTGACCATAGACCTTCAAGGCGTTGCGCTCTCCGTTCAGCGACAGGAAGAGCGCGTCGTCAAGCGCGCCGTCAAGACGGACATAGGCGTCCAGTTCGCCGTCGCGGTCGAAACAGGCGCCGATCTGGCGCACCGGCGCCTCGCCCAACGGCGTTTCGGCGGCCAGGACATCGCGCGGCAGGGCGTCGGGCGAACGGCCGAAGGCCTCGAACGACAGCAGTTTGACCTTGGCCTCGGCGTCGAAGCCTTCCAGGTCCGACGACGGGTCCTCCTCGGCGAAACCGGCGGCGCGGGCGTCGGCCAGGGCGTCGGAGAAGGTCGCCCCCTCGCCCAGACGCTGCAGCATGAAGTTGACCGTGCCGTTCAGCACCGCCTCGAAACCGACCACCGGTCCAGCGGCGCGGGCGGCGCGCAGGGTCTCGATCATCGGCGAGCCGCCGCCGACCGAGGCGGACCAGGCGACGCGACAGCCGTGGGCGTCGGCCAGGGCCTGCAGCCCCGCCGGATCGCGAGCCACGGCCTGCTTGTTGGCGCTGACCACGTCGCAGCCCGCCTCCAAGGCGCGACGGATCAGGGCGTGGCCGGCTTCGCCCTCGGACAGGGCCTCCAGCAACAGGTCCGGCTTCTTGGCCAGCAGGGCGTCGACGTCATTGGTGAACAGTTCAGCCGGCGCGGCGACGTCGCGCGGCTTCTTCGGCTCGCGGACCAGGACGCCGACGACTTCGAAGCGGCTGTCGGGCAGAAGGCGGCTGAGCAGGCCGCCGCCGACGACCCCGCACCCGGCCACGGCCACCTTCAGCGGCGCCGCCGCCTGCACCGGGCCGGGAGGGGCGCCGCGATCGCCGACCACCGTGCCCTCAGCGCGGCCCAGGGCGGCCACTTCGATCTCGACCGCGCGGGCCTGCGCCAGGTCGATGGCGTCATGCTGGACCAGCGCCCCGCCCACCTGGCGCGCCGTGTCCCAGTTGGCGCGGCGATAGCGCAGGGGCGTCCCGGCGCTGACAGCCGGATCGCGGTCGTAGAGGCCGTCGACATCCTTGACCAGACGCACGCGGTCCAGCCCCAGCTCAGCCGCCAGAACCACCGCCGTCAGGTCGGATCCGCCCCGGCCCAGCAGGGCGACGCGGCCGTTGGGCCGCACAGCGCCGAAGCCCGGAACGACCACCACCTCATGCGCCTCCAGAGCCCGCTGGAGATGATCGCCCTTCAGACAGACCGGGCGGGCGTGCTGGCTCGGCCCCTCGGCGACGATGCCCAGTTCCCGCACCGACAGGCCGATGGCGTCCAGCCCGACCCGATCGCAGGCGACGGCGACCAGGGCGGCGGCCTTCTCTTCGCCCAGCACGACATAGGCGGGCAGCAGTTCGTTCTCGTGGTCCAGGCCCAGGCTGCGCGCCTCGGACAGCAGCTTGTCGGTCTGGCCGGCCAGGGCGGAGACGACGGCGACCACCTTACGGCCGGCGCGGACGTGGCTGTAGATTTCGCTGGCGACGGCGGGGGCCTGAGAGGCGTCTCGCAAGACGGAGGAGCCGAACTTGAGCACCACCACTTCGGCGGCGGGGACGGCGGCGGGAGCGAGCGGTTCGACCGGTTTGGGCTGATCGGCGACGAGGGCGAGCGAGGCGGACATTGGGCGTTTCCTGGAGGCTGGGTCGGGGGGAGGATTTCGAGGGAGCTGGGGCGGTCTGGAGTGGATCTGAGGCAATAAAAAACCCGCCCGGGGGTCCGGGCGGGTGATCGGTTTTCTGCGTTTCTCGCCTAGACGGCGCGCATCATCCGGTCCCCGCCCGCAAGGGCATGGTGGTGGTACCGGTGGTGGTAATGGCGGACGCGAAGAGACCCGTCGCCGAGGCGGCGATCATGGTCGTCTTCATGCTGGCGAGGCGGTAAGGCACAGGCGGCGTCCGGTTGAAAATCGTGCCTTAGGGTGAGCCAGGGCGCCGCGCCGCGTCAACCCCGCGCCGGAATAATTTTTCGCGACGAAGCCCGCGACCGCCGTTTTGACCGCTCAAGTCGAGCGCCGCCGCCAGATAGGGGTGAAATTTTTCGCTTGACCGGCGCCGTTCGCAACCGCACCGTAAGCTCACTCATCAAGACCGGCTGAGGGATTAGGCCCTTTGACGCCGGGGCAACCATCGGGTTCCGCCCGAAACGGTGCCAACTCCTGCGGGGTTCTTCGGGCTTGCCTGAATGGACCGCGAGAGATGGGTGGAGCGTCGACGAGGCGACGCGCCACAGGTCTGTCACTGCATGGGTTCCTTGGCGAGCCGTATCTGCTGAGTGACCGAGACCCATGACCCTGGCCCTGATCGACCCCGCGTCCCCCGCCGAAGAGCCCGCCTGTCGGTCGGCTTCCGCGCGCCGCCCGTCCAAACTGCTGCAACGCGAGGGCGCCCATGACGTCGTGGTTCCGATCCCGGACGGCTTCGAACTGGATTTCGGCGGAACCCTGACCCAGAAGCGGGTCGTCGGCCGCCTGCACGGCAAGCCGGGCGCCCCCCTGATCGTGGTCGCGGGCGGGATTTCCGCCGACCGTTACGTCCATCGCACCGAAACGAAAGGCCTGGGCTGGTGGTCCGGCGCCGTGGGCGTGCGCGCGCCGATCGACCTGACCCGTTTCCGTGTCCTGGCCTTTGATTTCGCGCCGGAATTCGGCGAGGGCGTGACGGAGCCCAAAGCCCCCTTGACCATCACCACCCAGGATCAGGCGCGGTTGCTGGCCCACCTTCTGGACCATCTGGGCGTGGACAAGGTCGCCGCCTTCATCGGCTGTTCCTATGGCGGCATGATCGCCCTGGCCTTCGGCGAGCTCTTCCCGGACTGGGCCGAGCAGTTGGTGGTCGTGTCCGCCGCTCACCGCCCTCACCCGCTGGCCACCGCCTGGCGCGGCATTCAACGCCGCATCCTGCAACTGGGCCTTGAGACCGGCCGCATCGACCAGGCCGTCGGTCTGGCGCGCGAACTGGCCATGACCACCTATCGCACCCCGGAAGAGTTCGGCGAGCGCTTCGATTCCGAGGCTCCCAGCCACGCCGGCCAGGCCTATCCGGTGTGCGACTACCTGACCTCGCGCGGCCGGGCCTATCGCGACCGCACCACCCCTTCGCGCTGGCTGACCCTTTCGGATTCCATCGACCGCCACCGGGTCGAGCCGGAGGCCATCAGCGCGCCCGTCACCCTGGTCGGCTTCACCACCGATCGCCTGTGCCCCATCGACGACATGCGAGAGCTGGCCGACCGCCTGCCCAACCTCTGGCGCTTCGTCGAAGCCCCCTCCCTCTACGGCCACGACGCCTTCCTGAAGGAAGACAGACTGGTCGGCGACATCCTGACCTCCGTGCTGAAGGACATCGACCAATGAGCCGCGCCCGCCCCGCCGATCCCCGCACCATCGCCGCCCGCTCGGGCGTCGATACGGACACGGCCCACGGCGCGGTCATGCCGGCCCTGTATCTGTCGTCGAACTATTCCTTCGCCGCCTTCGCCCAGCCGCGCAAATACGACTATTCGCGCTCGGGCAATCCGACCCGCGACGTGCTGGCCGAGACGCTGGCCGAGCTGGAAGGCGGCGCCGGGGCCGTCATCACCGCCACCGGCATGGCGGCGGTCGATCTGCCGCTCAGCCTGCTGGAGCCCGGCGACCTGCTGATCGCCCCGCACGACTGCTACGGCGGCACCCACCGCCTGCTCACCGCCCGCGCGAAGAAGGGGCATTTCCGCGTCGCCTTCGTCGATCAGAACGACAGCGCCGCGCTGGACGCCGCCCTGGCCGACGGGTGCAGGCTGGTGCTGGTCGAGACGCCGTCCAACCCCCTGCTGCGCGTCGTGGACGTGGCCGACGTCTGTCGCCGCGCCCACGCCGTCGGGGCCAAGGTGGTCGCTGACAACACCTTCCTGTCGCCGGCCCTCCAGCGGCCGTTGGAGCTGGGCGCCGACATCGTGGTCCACTCGACCACCAAATACATCAACGGCCATTCCGACGTGGTCGGCGGCGCGGTGATCGCGGCCGATCCTACCGACCATCAGCAGCTGGCCTGGTGGGCCAACTGCCTGGGCGTCACCGGCTCGCCGTTCGACGCCTATCAGACCCTGCGCGGCCTGCGGACCCTGTTCACCCGCATCGAGCGCCAGCAGGCGACAGCGGGCGCCGTGGCGGCCGCGCTGGAGCAGCATCCGGCGGTCAAGGCCGTCCACTATCCGGGCCTGCCCAGCCACCCCGGCCATGCGCTGGCGTCGCGCCAGCAATCGGGGCCGGGCGCCATGCTCAGCTTCGAACTGACCGGCGGGACCGAGGCGGTCTGCGCGGTCATCGAGGGGCTGGAGGTCTTCACCCTGGCCGAATCCCTGGGCGGCGTTGAAAGTCTGATCGCCCACCCGGCCACCATGACCCACGCCGCCATGACGCCCGAGGCGCGCGTGACCGCTGGCATCACCGACGGCCTGCTGCGCCTGTCGGTCGGACTGGAGCATCAGGACGACATCCTGGCTGACCTGGCCCGGGCGCTGGATACGGTGACGCTGAAGGCGGCGGCGTAATCCAAACGCGCGCCTCTCCCTCCCCGTCCCGGGGAGGGTGGCTGAGCCTGCAAGGCGAAGCCGGGTGGGGACGGCAGGGCGATGGGTGCGCGTCTTCTATCTGGCCGTCATTCTCGGGCTTGACCCGAGAGTCCAGCAAACACGACGGCGACCACATCAGCCCTCACGACGGTTCAGGCGTTGCGGGGCTGGATTCTCGGGTCAAGCCCGAGAATGACGGCGGGTGGGTGGTGTGGGGGCGCTCAGGATCACCTCGCCCTCCCCACCCGGTCGCTTCGCGACCACCCTCACCGGGACGGGGAGGGAGAGGGTCGGCGCCCTACGCCACCGCCCGCGCCAGGGCCTCCATCCGCCCGCGCGCGTCCAGATCACGCACGTCGTCCAACGCGAACTGCCCCATCATCCGATCCAGCTCGACCGCGTCGGAGGCCAGGGCATGGCTGGCGGCGGTCGACTGTTCGACCATGGCCGCGTTCTGCTGCGTAACCTGATCCATCTGGGTCACGGCGATATTGACTTGCTGCAGGCCGCTGGACTGCTCCTGCGACGAGGCGGCGATCTCTTCGGCGATGGTCGTCAGACGCTCGATCTGACCGGCGATCCGCTCCAGCGCCTGGCCGGTGTCGCCCACAAGCGCCACCCCCGCGCCGACCTGACGGCCGGATTCCGAAATCAGCGCCTTGATCTCCTTGGCCGCAGAGGCCGAGCGCTGGGCCAGGGCCCGCACCTCGGACGCCACCACGGCGAAGCCGCGCCCGGCGTCGCCCGCCCGCGCCGCCTCTACCCCTGCGTTCAGGGCCAGCAGATTGGTCTGGAAGGCGATCTCGTCGATCACGCCGATGATGGCGCCGATCTGGTTCGAGGATTGTTGGATCGCGCTCATGGCGGCGATGGCGCGGCCGACCACGGCCTGCCCCTCGACCGCTTCGGACCGGGCGCCGCGCACCACGCCGCCCGCCTCTATCGCGCCCTCGGCCGAACGGGCCACGGTGGCGGTGATCTGCTCAAGAGCGGCCGCCGTCTCTTCCAGGCTGGCGGCCTGCTGTTCGGTGCGGCGCGACAGGTCGTCGGAGGCGTGGCTGATCTCGCGGGCGCTGGCGCCGATGGCGGCGGCGCGTTCGACGATGACCCGCATCACGCCCTGCAGCCGATCCATCGCCGCGTTGAAGTCGGTGCGCAGGCCTTCATATTCCGGCGCGAACGGGTCGTTCAGGCGGAAGGCCAACTGGCCGCCCGAGAGGCGCTCCAGCCCCCTGGCCACGCCCTGGACCACCTGGGCCTGCTGGCGGGCGGCCTCGGCGTCGCGGGCGGCCTGCGACTGCTGTTCGGCCTCGGCGACCAGGCGCGCGGCCTCGGCCTCGGCCTCCAGACGCGCCTTCTCCTCGGCGTTCTGTTTGAAGGTCAGGACGGCGTCGGCCATGCGCCCGATCTCGTCGCGGCGGCCCATCGCCGGAATGGCCACGTTCAGATCGCCGCCGGCCAGACGGCCCATGGCGCGGGTCATGGCCTCGACCGGGCGGCTGAGGGCGCCGATCAGCCACAGGGCGGCGGCCACGGCGATGGCCAGAGCCAGCACCCCGCCGATGGCGAAGGAGACATAGGCCTGAACAAAGGCGGCGGATTTGGCCTCGGCGCGCGCCTGGGCCTGAGCCGCCTCCCTGGTCTGGATGGCGCTGACCGCCTGGCGAATGTCTGTCAGGCGGGCGCCGGCGGCCGCCTGCGACTGCGCCGCGCCATCGGCTGCGGGATCGCGGGCCAGAGCCATGATCTCTGCAGCGCTCTTCTCGAATGCAGCGGCGGCGGCGATCAGGGCCGTCTGTTCGGCGACATAGGCGCCCTCGACATCCGACGCCGCCAGGTCCGCCATGCGCGCCTTCACGTCGGCGCCGCTCGTGTCGAACACCTCGATGAAGGCCGGGTCGCGATTGGCGACATAGCCGCGCATGGCGTTCTGCTGCTCGACGGCGGCGGCCAGCAGGCGGTCGGACGCCTTCATCACCTCGCGCGACGTCAGGTCCGCCGCGTCGGCGCGCTGCAGCGAGACCACGCACCACAGGACGATCAGGGTCGCCGCCCCGCAGGCCCCGATCACCGCCATAAAGGACAGGATCAGCTTCTTGGGCACGGACAGGTTCTGCAGCATGGCTCACGGCTCAGACAGAGGGAGGTTCAGCCTCGCTCCTACCCCGCCGTTGTTCGACAAAGTGTTAGCGCCCGCCTGCGGGCATCTACTTAGTCGCGCTCACAGCGCCTTCAGCACCACCGACAGGGCCGTCAGCAACAGATAGGCCGCAAACGCCCGGCGCAGGATCTTGCGGTCCAGCCGGTGCGCCAGCCGCGCGCCATAGGGCGCCGTCAACGCCGTCAGCAGCCCCATGATCACCGCCGCCGGCACATTGACATAACCCAGCGACAGCGGCGGCCGCCCCGGCGCATCCCAGCCGAAAAAGGCGAAACCCAACGCAGCCGCCGCCCCGATCGCCAGGCCGAAGCCCGAGGCGGTGGCGACCGCCTGATGGATCGGCCGTCCGCACAGGGTCATCATCATGCCGCCGAAGCTGCCGCCCCCCACGCCCATCATGGCGGACAGCAGGCCGATGCCTGTCCCCGCCCCGCGACGACCCCAGCCCGTCGGCAGGTCTTTTCTCAGGGTGAACCGCTCGGGCATCACCCCCATCTGCGCCGCGACCAACAGCAGACAGGCGCCATAGACGACCGCCAGACCCTCCATCGAGGTGAAGCCCGCAATCGCCGCCCCGACCAGACCGCCGAACGCCACCCACGGCGTCCAGGTCTTCAGCACCGTCTCATCCACCGCCCCATGCGCCCGGTGCGTGGCCAGCGACCTTAGCGAGGTGGCGACGATCGTCAGCAGCGAGGTGCCGATGGCGACGTGCAAATTGCTCTCGCCGCCCACGCCCAGCACCGAGAAGGCGTAGAACAGCGCCGGCACCAGCACCGTCCCGCCGCCGACGCCGAACAGGCCGCCGATCACTCCGGCGATCGCCCCGGCGCCGACAAGGGCGGCGAGCATCAGGACGAGTTCGGATAGGGGAAGGGCGCTCATGGCCGATGGCTTAGCCGCACAGCCCGGCAGCGTCATCCCGGAAAGGGTGCAAGGCGGGTCCCTTTCGCCATCCTCCGGCGAGCATAACAAGACCGCGGGATGACGAGAGAAATAGGTGACGTCTGAGGAATCAGGCCGCTTCTTCGCTCTCGCCCAGACGGGCCTGCCGCGCTTCGGCCTCACGCACGGCCGAGACCGCGCGATCCACCACCTCCAGCCCCGCGCCGGCCTTCACGCCCTCCACGGTTAGGATGCGACGAAAGGCCCGCGCCCCCGCCCGGCCGTGCATCAGCCCCAGCATGTGCCGAGTCATGCTCGCCAGATTGGCGCCCTCGTCCAACCGCGCCGCCATATAGGGGCGGTAACGCTCCAGCGCCTCGAAGACGTCCACGTCTTCAACAGCCTCGCCGAAGATGCGGCGGTCCACCTGCCCCATCAGCGCCGGCTCGTGATAGGCCGCGCGCCCCAGCATGACGCCGTCCAACTGCACCCCGTCCGAGGCGTCCAGATGCGCCTCGGCCTGGTCCAGGTCGCCGATGCCGCCGTTGATGCAGATGGTCAGATGCGGCCGCTCGCGCTTCAGCCGCCGCACCAGATCATAGTCCAGCGGCGGCACGTCGCGGTTCTCCTTGGGCGACAGGCCCTTCAGCCAGGCCTTGCGCGCGTGGACGACGAAGTGGGTGATCCCCACCGCCGCCGAGGCGTCGACCGTGGCGAACAGGCTCTCCTGCGGGTCCTGATCATCGACGCCGATGCGGCATTTGACGGTGGCGGGCACGGCGACCGCCTCCTTGATCGCCGCCATGCAGTCGGCCACCAGCTCCGGCTCGCGCATCAGACAAGCGCCGAAACGGCCCGATTGCACGCGATCCGAAGGGCAGCCGACATTCAGGTTGATCTCGTCATAGCCATACGACTCGCCGATCTTCGCCGCCTCGGCCAGCTGGGCCGGGTCCGAACCGCCGAGTTGCAGCGCCACCGGATGCTCGACCGCGTCGAAGCCCAGCAGACGGTCCCGATCGCCGTGGATCACCGCCGGCGCCGTCACCATCTCCGTATACAGCAGGGCGCGCGCGCTCAACGCACGATGAAACGCCCGACAGTTTCGGTCGGTCCAGTCCATCATGGGCGCCACGGACAGTCTATGCGGTGGGTGCATCGGCCTTATTGGGAGAACGTCAGGATAGACGGAATGAGAGCTATATAGGCCAGACCCTCATCAAACGCGATGACGCGCGCCGGTAGGATACCGGGCGAGGTCGCCGGATCTACCCGCCCCGTCGCTGCAGACGCGCACCGCCAGTTGGGGCTTGAAACCAAACCGCAGAGCTTTCGCCGGCACAAGTTCTGGCGCAGTCAAGCTGCCCAAGGACGCAAGAGTGCGCTTTTCGATGGAACGAAACGCCTTTTCAACGGCGATTATTGGCCGCGCGCAGCGGCGCGCCGGGCTCGAACCGACGGCGCCGTGGGCGATCCGACGCCGGACCCGGATCATCCAATGTTGCGCGGCATGATCACGATCAACGTCGCTTCACCAATTTCGGCCAGTCGCAGCGCGCCGTCTTCCATATTCGCGCGGATGCCGACAAGCCGGACGCGCCCCTGCGCATTTTCCGCGTCGAGCATGACGGCTGGTCCTACCCTTAAGCCCGCAATTCGAGCACGCCAGTCAGACGCGCCGAGGCGCCCAAGCGCCCTTCCCTCGGCCGTGCTCCGCTCCCCGACAGGGAACCGTCGACGCTCGCAGGGCGAGCTTCCATCGACCCTCACCTATGCGGCGCCCAGGATATATCCGGGCCAGATTTGCGATTCATTGAGAATTGCGTCACAATCGCCCTATTATACAGACAACATAAGACCGCAGCGTCGAATATACGGTCACATTCGCCGTGACGTTTTTTGTTCTTATGTTGCTATACGAATAAAGAACTGGAGAAGTAATCATTATACCTAGAAAGCATAAACTCTAAAATATTCGGACTAGGCGATATTTCCGTGCGTCGACCTGACGAACGCATTCCAGATATTGGGAATGCTGGCGATCGACCATCTTTCGCCCCGAGTTTTTTGCGGCCGCAGAGCCGCCTGCATCGGGGCTTGTCACCCATCAGCTCAAAGTGAATATGCCCAAGCAAAAACGCATCGCCATCATCGGCGCCGGCCCGTCAGGCCTGGCCCTGCTGCGCGCCTTTCAGTCCGCCCGCGACGAGGGCGCCGACATCCCTGAAATCGTCTGCTTCGAGAAGCAGAAGGATTGGGGCGGCATGTGGAACTACACCTGGCGCACCGGCATGGACGAGAACGGCGAGCCGGTTCACGGCAGCATGTATCGCTATCTGTGGTCGAACGGCCCCAAGGAGTGCCTCGAGTTCGCCGACTACACCTTCGACGAACACTTCAAGAAGACGATCTCCTCCTATCCGCCGCGCGAAGTCCTGTGGGATTACATCCAGGGCCGCGTGAAAAAGGCGAACATTCGCCAATACATCCGCTTCAACACGGCCGTGAAGGATGTGGCCTTCGACAAGACGACCGGCCAGTTCACAGTGACGGCCCAGGATTACTCCGCCGGACGCCGCACGTCAGGGACGTTCGACCATGTGATCGTCGCCACCGGCCACTTCTCGACGCCGAACGCGCCAGCCTATCCGGGTTTCGACCTGTTCCCCGGCCGCATCCTGCACGCCCACGACTTCCGCGACGCGGCGGAGTTCAAGGGCAAGGACGTGCTGCTGATCGGCTCCAGCTATTCGGCCGAGGACATCGGCTCACAGTGCTACAAATACGGCGCGCGGTCGGTCACGACCAGCTATCGCAGCCAACCGATGGGCTATGACTGGCCCAAGGGCTGGGAGGAGAAGCCCTGTCTGACGCGCGTGGACGGCAAGACCGCCCACTTCAGCGACGGTACGCGCCGCGACGTCGACGCCATCATCCTGTGCACCGGCTACAAGCACCACTTCCCCTTCCTGCCGGACGAGCTGCGCCTGAAGACCAGCAACCGCCTGTGGCCGCTGAACCTGTACGAAGGCGTGGTCTTCACGCCCAACCCCAGGCTGTTCTACCTGGGGATGCAGGACCTCTGGTACAGCTTCAACATGTTCGACGCCCAGGCCTGGCTGACGCGGGACATCATCATGGATCGCGTCCCGTTGCCGTCACGCGCGGACATGGAGGCCGCCAACGACCACTGGCGCGAGAAGGAGGTCGCCATCCGCACGGATGAACAGGCCTTTGAATATCAAGGCGACTACATCAAGCGCCTGATCGCCCAGACCGACTATCCTGAGCTTGATGTCGACAACATCAACAGGATCTTCCTGCAGTGGAAGAAGGACAAGAAGGCCGACATCATGGGCTATCGCGACAAATGCTATCGCTCAGTGCTCACCGGCACGCTGGCGGCGCGTCACCATGTGCCGTGGATCAAGGCGTTCGACGACTCGCTGGAGGCCTATCTGCGGCTTCCGTCCGCGCGCAGCCAGGCCGCGCGCGTCTGATGCAAGGCCTCTCCTGCCGCCGCCGCGCGCGCAGGAGAGGCCGCCTCGGCGGCCCGGCGCGAGGCGGGCAGGCGCCTAGTCGCGCGCGACCTGAAAGCCCGCGAAGGACTGGCTGACCGGCATCAGCTCCAGCGCATTGATGTTCAGGTGCGGCGGCAAGGTGGCGACCCAGAACAGGGTCTCGGCGATGTCCTCGCCGGTCATCGGCGCCGCGCCGCCATACAGGGCGTCAGACGCCGCCTGGTCGCCGCCGGTGCGGACCAGGGTGAACTCCGTCTCGGCCATGCCCGGCTCGATGGAGGTGACGCGCACCCCCGTCCCGTGCAGGTCCGCCCGCAGGCCCAGCGAGAACTGGCGCACGAAGGCCTTGGTCCCGCCATAGGCGTTACCGCCCTTATAAGGGTAGGTCGCGGCCACCGAGCTGATGTTCAGGATCGCCCCCTTGCGCGCGATCAGGCGCGGCAGCAGGCGGTGCGTCAGCGTCACCAGACCAGTTATATTGGTGTCGATCATCTGGCGCCACTGGGCCAGGTCCGCCTCCTGCGCCGTCGCCGTGCCCAGCGCCAGACCGGCGTTGTTGATCAGCACGTCGATATCGCGGAAGCCTTCAGGCAGGGCGTCCAGCGCCGCGTCGATGGCGGCTTCGTCCCGCATGTCGAAGGTCGCGGCGTGGACCCGGTCGGCGCCCAGCTCCGCGACCAGTGCGTCCAGCCGTTCCTGGCGGCGGCCAGTGGCGATCACCTTCCAGCCTGCGCCGGCGAAGCGGCGCGCCGCCGCCCGACCGATGCCCGAGGTGGCTCCGGTGATCAGAATGACGCCGCTCATGATGTCCGTCCTGGCTGAGGCTTTGCTGTCGGGGTGACTTAATCCCGCACCAGCCCGCCGTCGACCACCAGATTCTGCCCCGTCACCGCCCGGCTCCACGGCGAGGCGAAGAAGAGGGCCGCATCCGCGAACTCTTCAGGCGTTGTGACAGAGCGCAGCGGCGTCATGCTGGCGATCAGGTCGAACACAGCTTCCGGCGTCGCCGCGCTGGCGTCCGTCGTGCGCAGCAGGCCGCCCGAGATCATGTTGACGGTGATTCCCGACGGCCCCAGATCGCCGGCCGCCGTTCGCGTCAGGCTGAGCAGGGCGGCCTTGGCGGCGGTATAGTCGTGATAGGGCACGACCGGATTCTGAAACAGGTTGGTGCCGATGTTGACCACCCGGCCGAACGTCTGAGCCGCCATGCCCGGCGCCGTGGCCTGAATGACGTTCAGGGCGCCGCGGATCACGGTCGTGAACTGGCGCTCCATGTCTTCCCACGGAATGTCCGCCATCTGGGCGCGGGCGTCGCCGTTGAAGCTGTAATCCAGCGCATTGTTGACCACGGTGCTGACCGGTCCGCCGAAATGCGCCTCGACCTTGGCGACCATGGCGTCGACGCCTGCGCGGTCCGTCACGTCAGCCTGAACGGCGAAGGCGCGATCGCCCAGTTCCGCCGCCAGGGCCTCGGCGCGTTCTCCGCTTCTGCGCCAGTTGATCGCCACCCGCGCGCCCTGGCCCGCAAAGGCCCGCGCCGCCGCCGCGCCCACGCCGCGCGCGCCGCCGGTGATGAGAACGATCTGATCGCGGATTTCCATGAGAACAACTCGCAGCTTCTGAACCGACCTCAGCCATAGGCCGGGGCCGTGAGGAAGGCCAGTCAGGCATGCAGGAACAGCGGTTGCATTTGGCCGTGGCCTCCACGTTAATCGCCCTCAGCTCAGGAGACCCCCATGCTGACCCTCGCCGCCGCCCTTTTGCTCTCGCCGGTCTCCACGCCGGTCGAACTGCCTTCGACGCCCGCGCCCCTGCACGGAACCCTGCTGACGCCTGAGAGCCAGACGCGCGCCGCCGCCGTCATCATCGCCGGATCCGGACCGACGGATCGCGACGGAAACAGTCCGCTCGGCGTAAACGGCGGCGTCCTGCGCCAACTGGCCGAAGGGCTGGCCGGGCGGGGGATCGCCACCGTCCGCATCGACAAGCGCGGCGTCGGGGAGAGCGTCCCTGCAGCAACCAGCGAGGCGAGCCTGACCCTCGACACCTACATCGACGACGCCAAGGCCTGGGCGGCCCTGGCGGCCCAGAAGACCGGCGCCGCCTGCGTCTGGCTGATCGGCCATTCGGAAGGCGCCTTGATCGCCCAGGCCGCGGCGGCGGACAATCCGGGCGTCTGCGGCCTAGTGCTGCTGTCGCCGGTCGGCGTGCGCGCCAATGTCGAACTGCGCCGCCAGATCGAGCCCAAACTGCCGCCCGCCATCAAATCAGAAGTCGATCACATCATGAGCGAACTGGAGGCCGGGCGCACCGTCCCAGAGACGCCGCCCTATCTGGCCGCCCTGTTCCGCCCGTCGATCCAGCCTTATCTGATCTCCTATTTCGCCGCAGATCCGCAGGCGCTGATCGCGAAATACCAGCGCCCGGTGCTGCTGGGTCATGGCTCGACCGATATCCAGGTGACCCCCGAAAACAGCCAAACCCTGGCCGCCGCGCAGCCCAAGGCTGAACGCATCATCTCGAAGGCCTGAATCACGTCCTGCGTCAGGCGCCGTCCGACCCCGCCGGGAACGCCGCCACCTATGGCGACGCCTCGATCCCGCTGGGCGCAGCCGTGGTTCCTGCGGTGGCGGACTTCATCCTGAAAGCCCGCTAGACGCCTCTAATCATCCAAGTCCGCGCGCGCCTGTTCGGCCAGGTCGAAGAAGCGGCGGCGGACTTCGGCGGCGAAGGGGTTGTCGTGTTCGATGGCGCGGAACACCGCTTCGCTGTCGTGACGGACCATGTCGACGCCCTGCACGACGCGTTCGAAACTGGTCGTGGTCATGCGCGTCGGCAGCGGCTCCATGGCCAACAGCACCTTGGCGATCAGATGGGTCAGGCCCTGCACCGTCGCCGCCTCGCGGTCATGAGCCTCGGGCGTAACGACGAAGACCTTGAGACCCAGCGCCTTCCTGCAGAAGGCGGCGACGCGCCACGCCGCCTTGTCGCCGCGCACCGGACAGACGGCGATGCGCAGACCGGCGATGCCGTCCTTGCCGCTCTGAGGGCCGAACAGAGGGTGGGTTCCGACGATCTGAACGCCTTCGGGCAGGCCATCCAGCATGACCTGCGCCGGTTTCACCTTCACCGAGCCGACGTCGAGGATTACGGCGCCCGGCGCCAGATGCGGCGCGATGGCCGCCACCGTCTCGGCCAGGCCTCCGACCGGCGCGGCCAGCACCACCGTCGGGCAAGCCGCCGCCTCTTCCAGCGTCGTCAGCCGCGCCAGCCCCTCGCCGTCGCTCGCCGCTGGATCGTGCGCGAGAATATCGAACCACGGCGACAGATGCTTGGCCGTCAGCCGTCCGAAGGCGCCGAAGCCGATCAGACCAAGCTGGGGGCGGACGCCGCTCACCCCGCCAGCGTTTCCTGGAACCGCACCGGCTGGCCATGCGCCTGGCCGATCAGTTCGCCGTCTTTCATGACAACCCGGCCGCGCACGATGGTGGCGACCGGCCAGCCGATCGTCTCGAAGCCATCGAAGGGGGTCCAGCCGCAACGCGTGGCCTGCTGGTCGTGGCTGATCGTCTTCTTCGCCTTCAGGTCGACGATGGTCAGGTCGGCGTCATAGCTGACGGCCATGCGCCCCTTGTTGGCCGTGCCGAACACCCGCTGCGCCCCGCCGGAGGTAAGGTCGATGAAGCGCTCCAGCGACAGCCGCCCGTTCGCCACATGGGTCAGCATCAGCGGCACCAAGGTCTGCACCCCCGGCATGCCCGACGGCGAGGCCGGATAGGGCTTGGACTTTTCTTCCTTCGTATGCGGCGCGTGGTCCGAGCCCAGGACGTCGGCCACGCCCTGCTGCATCCCCCACAGCCACAAGGCGTCGACATGCTCCTGCGACCGGATCGGCGGGTTCATCTGGGCGTAGGCGCCGAGGCGTTCATAGGCTTCGGGCGCGACCAGCGTCAGGTGCTGGGGCGTGATCTCAACCGTGGCGACGTCCTTGTGGAAGCGCAGGAACTCCATCTCGTCGCGCGTCGTGACGTGCAGGACGTGGATGCGGGCGCCGGTCTCTTTCGCCAGCCCGACCAGACGGCGGGTGGACATGATGGCGCTCTCGGCGTCGCGGACCTCCGGGTGGCTGGTCCAGTCGCCGGTGCGGGCCAGGTTGCGGCGCTCGACCAGGCGGTATTCGTCCTCGGAGTGGAAGGTGGCGCGGCGGCGCACGTTGGACAGGACCTTGCGCACCCCCTCGTCGTCGGCGATCAGCAGGTCGCCGGTCGAGGCGCCCATGAAGACCTTGACCCCGCAGCAGCCCGGCAGACGCTCCAGATCGGCCAGATGTTCGGCGTTTTCATGCGTGCCGCCGACGTAGAAGGCATGGTCGGTCCACATCCGGTCCTTCGCCCGCGCCAGCTTGTCGGCCATGGTTTCGGGATCGGTGGTGTTGGGATTGGTGTTCGGCATCTCGAACACGGCGACGACGCCCCCAAGAGCCGCCGCGCGGCTGCCGGTTTCCAGGTCTTCCTTCCACTCCAGCCCCGGCTCGCGGAAGTGGACCTGGGTGTCGATGACGCCGGGCAGGACGGTCAGGCCCGTCGCGTCGAACACTTCTCCGGCCGAGGCTTGGCTCAGGTCGCCGATGAAGGCGATGCGGCCGTCGATGACGCCGACGTCGGCCCGGCCTCGCCCGGCGTGGTTGGCGACTTCGCCGCCCCGAACGATCAGGTCATAGGTCTGGATCATCGCGCGCATCTCCTGAAGCTCCGGCGCTTATGCGCGTCGAAGGCTTGGAGACGCAAGCCAAGGGGCAGTCAGGAGGCCCGTTCAGCCAGCAGCTTCTTCGCCGCCTTCAGCACCCGCTCATAGGGCAGGTCCATCATGTGCTGGATGTGCTGGTTCAGGCGCGGGTCCAGTTCCTGGAACTCCTGTAGGCTGCGAGGTCCGCGCACGGCGACGCCGGTCCAGGGACGTTTCAGCGTCTCGTCGGAAGGACCGAAGACCGCCACCGCCGGGACGCCCGCCGCCACCGCCAGTTGCGTCCACAGGGAGTCCCCGCCCAGATAGAGGTCCGCATGCGACAGGGCCGCCGCCGTCTGCAGGCGCGTCAATCGGCCTTGAAGTTCGATCACCCGGTCGCGCTTGACCGCCGAGCGGATGGTCTGGGCCGCATCGCGGTCCGCCTCCTCGCCCACGATCATCAGCCGCCCGCCCGCCAGCGGCCCGCCCTCGCCCAGAAGGGAGATGGCGACCTTGGCGTAGCGATCGGCGGGCCAGCGCTTGCCGATCCAGTCGGCGCCCGGCCCGATGGCCAGGATCGGGCCGCCCCCTGGCGGGATCAGGGCGTCGGCGGCTTCCTGAGTGTCCCGCTCGATGAACAGTTTCGGCGCCGGAATCTCGTCCAGTTGCAGGGTCCGCGCCGCCTGTTCGACCAGATGCACGCCCGGCACGGTCTTGCCCTTCACCGCGCGCCGCTGGCGCCGCAGCTTGCCCGACAGGGTCGAGCCGCGCATGTCGACCACCAGCCCCCAGTTCGTCTCGCGCACCTGGTTCCAAAGAGCGATCCAGTCCCAGCGCCCGTCGCGGTCCAGGGTGATCAGCCGCTGAAGACGCGGCAGGTCGGCGAACAGCGGCGCGCTGGCCGGAGAACCGACGACGGTGAAGGTCGCCTGCGGGATCGCCTCGACCAACTGGGCCAGCGCTCCAGACGACAGGACCGCCTCTTCGGCGTCCGCCTCGGCGATATAGAGGATCGGAAAACGACCATGCATAGCGTCAGCCTATCCGGATTCTCAAGGCGATTCAGCGGCGAAACTGAAACAGGGCCGCAAACCGGACTTCATCGCGCCAGCGCCCGTCGCGCAGGGTCGAACGGCAGAACTTCCCTGATTGAAATCAGCGTCTTGAACGCGCGCACCCGGGCGTCGTCGTTCAGCATTTCCCGGGTGAAGACTTCATACGCCTCCATCGTCGGCACCACGACATACAGGATCAGGTCGGTGTCGCCGGTCACATACCAGGCCGCCTGCACCTCGGGACGGGCGGTCAGCTTGTCGATCAGGGCGTCCAGAACCGCCGTACCCTCGCGCTCCATCTCGACCAGGACGTGCATGGTCAGGACGCGGGCCAGCCGGGCCGGATCGACCACGGCGACATCGGCGATGATGATCCCCTCGTCGCGCAGCCGCCGCAACCGTCGCGACACCGCCGATTCCGACAGGCCGACCTTGTCCGCCAGCACCCGCGCAGGCTGGAGGTTGTCGCGGCGCACCAGGGCCAGAAGGCGACGGTCAAAGGAATCGAGGTCGGCGTTTTCTTGCATACGAGGCGACAATACGCGTGTTTCTTGCAGCATGGCAGGCGAAATCGCCAAGAAAAACGAGCGGCTTTTCGATAGGTTGCCGGCCATGTCCTCCCCGGCCCTCGCCCTTCGCCATCCGCGCCTGTCAGCGGTCCTGCCCTATCTCGCCCTGCTCGGCGGCATGGTGTCGCTTTCGGCCGGCACCTCCTTCGCCAAGACGCTTTATCCGATGGTGGGACCAGCCGGGACGGCGGGCCTGCGCGTCGGGCTGTCGGCCATCGTCCTGCTGGCGGTGTTTCGTCCCTGGCGCAGCGCCTTCACCACCGGCGACCTGCGCGCCCTGGCGGTCTACGGCGTGGTGATGGGGCTGATGAACCTCAGCTTCTACATGGCGCTGAACACCATTCCGCTGGGGGTGGCCCTGGCGATCGAGTTCATGGGGCCGCTGTCGGTCGCCCTGTTCAACTCGCGACGGCTGATCCACTTCGTCTGGATCGGGCTGGCGGTGCTGGGTCTGGTCCTGCTGCTGCCTCTGGACGGCAACGTGTCGGGGCTTGATCCGGTCGGCTGCGCCTATGCGGCGGCGGCGGCGGTATTCTGGGCGGGCTATATCGTCTTCGGCAAGCGGGTCAGCCATCTGCCCAGCGGCTCGACCGTCGCCATCGGCATGACCTTCGCCGCCATGACGGTGGTGCCGTTCGGCGTCGCCGGCGCGGGCATGAGCCTGCTGGACCCCAGGATCCTGGCGCTGGGTCTGGTCGTCGCCCTGGTGTCCAGCGCCCTGCCCTATACGCTGGATATGGTCGCCCTGCGCCATATCCCCAAGCGCACCTTCGGCGTGGCGGTCAGCGGCGATCCGGCCATCGGCGCCCTGGCGGGCCTGTTCGTGCTGGGCGAGCACCTCAGCACCCAGCAGTGGCTGGCCATCGCCGCCATCATCGCCGCCTCGGTCGGCGCGGTGCTGACCTCGCCGTCAGACGAACAGCCGTTGCAGGATCCGGCCGCCCCTGCCTGATCTCGACGCCTAGAACTCGGTCCATTCGTCGGCGGCCGGGCCGTTGACGACCGCGCGCAGACGGGCGCGCTGCGCCTCCAGCGCCGGCGGCGGGCCGCCATAGGCCTTCAACGCGCGCACCACGCCGCCTTCGGCGCCCGTGCGGAACCGCCCGACCAGTTCGGCCAGATGCTCGGCCTCGGTCTTTAGGTTGGCGGCGGCGGCCGTGGTCTGCTCGACCATGGCGGCGTTCTGTTGGGTCACCTGGTCCATCTGGTTCACCGCCTGATTGACCTGGCCCAGACCCGAAGCCTGCTCCTGGGCTGAGGCGGCGATTTCGGCGACCAGCCCGTCCATCTCATTGACCTGTTCGGCGATGGTCCCCAGCGCGCGGCCGGTCTCGGCGACCAGTTCGACGCCCTGCGCCACCTCGGTTCCGGAAGCGGAGATCAGCGCCTTGATTTCCTTGGCCGCCTCAGCCGATCGCTGGGCCAGGGCCCTCACCTCAGACGCCACCACGGCGAAGCCGCGCCCGCTGTCGCCGGCCCGCGCCGCCTCAACCCCGGCGTTCAGCGCCAGCAGGTTGGTCTGGAAGGCGATCTCGTCGATCACCCCGACGATGTCGCTGATCTCGGATGAGCGGCGGCTGATGCCGTCCATCGCCGCCACCGCCCGACGCATGACCTCGCCCGACCGCCCGGCTTCAGCATGGGCCTTGGCGGCGACGGAGGCCGCCTGCCGGGCGCCCTCGGCGCTGCGCTGGACAGTGGCGGTGATCTGGTCCAGCGCCGCCGCGGTCTCTTCCAGACTGGCCGCCTGTTGTTCGGTGCGTCGCGACAGGTCGTCCGACGCCTGACTGATCTCGTCCGAGCCGCCCCGCAGGGTCGTCACCGCCGACAGGACCTTTTCAAGCGCAGTCCTGAGGCTGGACACAGCGCCGTTGAAGTCCGCCTTCACCGCCTGATGGGCGCCGTCCATATCCTGTTCGATAGCGGCCGTCAGATCGCCGTCTGACAGGCGAGAAAGCTGTTCCGCCAGGGCGCCGACCAGTCGAGCCTGCGCCGCCTCGGCCGCCAGGCGCTCCTGCTCGGCCCGCTGGGCGGCCTGTTCGGCTTCAGTGATGTCGACGGCCAGCTTGACCACCTTCAGCGGTCGCCCCGCCTCGTCCAGCACGGGATTGTAGGACGCTTCCAGCCAGACCTCGCGCCCGCCCTTGGCGATGCGGCGGAATTTGCGGGCGACGAAGCGCCCCTCGTTCAACTCTCGCCAGAAGGCCAGATAGTCGGCCGACGCCGCCTCGGCCGGGTCCAGGAACATCCGGTGATGCTGTCCCCGGATTTCATCCATGCCGTAGCCCATGGTCTGGAGCAGGTTTTCGTTGGCGTCGCGGATCGTGCCGTCAAGGTCGAACTCGATCACCGCCTGGGACCGCCCGATCGCCGCCATCCGACGATCCAGTTCCTCAAGCCGCTCAATATCCGTGGCCCGTTTTTGTCGACGACCTGCACTGAACATCCGAACCGCCCCCCTTCAGAATAACGGCGATGGACTGGATAAGTCTGTGGATAAGACTGGCGCTTGAGAGGTTTCATTTTCGTTACTTGCAATCAAGAGTTGCAATTCACGCCGAACTTCATCGACCATTAACCATGATGCAGCACCGTGGCTGGGATCGGTCGCGCGGCTCGCGGCCTGGGGGCCTTCCTTGCGTAATCTCGTCGCCGCCGTCGAAGCGATCGACCCGCTGGTCGTCACCGGCAAGGTGGCGGGCGTCAGCGGCCTGCTGATCGAGTCGCGCGGCGGCCTGTCGCGCCTCGCCGTCGGCGCCCGCGCCGAGATCGAGCGACGCGGCCAGCCGCCCCTGCCCGCCGAGGTCGTGGGCTTCCGCGAGGCCAAGGCCCTGCTGATGCCCTTCGGCCCGGTCGAGGGCGTGGCCCCCGGGGCCGACATCAAGATCATCAACGCCGCCGCCAGCGTGCGCCCCACGACGGCTTGGCTGGGGCGGATCATCGATTCCTTCGGCGAGCCGATCGACGGCCTGGGGCCGCTGACGCCGGGCCTTGTCCCCTACCCCTTGCGCGCCCCGCCGCCGCCCGCTCATTCGCGCGGCCGGGTGGGCCAGCGGCTGGACCTGGGCGTGCGGGCGATGGACGTCTTCACCACCACCAGCCGGGGCCAGCGCCTGGGCATCTTCGCCGGCTCGGGCGTGGGCAAGTCGGTGCTGCTGTCCATGCTGGCGCGCCAGGCGACCTGCGACGTCGTCGTCGTCGGCCTGATCGGCGAACGCGGCCGCGAGGTGCGCGAGTTCATCGAGGAGACCCTGGGCGAAGAGGGGCTGAAACGGGCCGTCGTCGTGGTCGCCACCTCAGACGAGCCGGCGCTGAAGCGGCGCCAGGCGGCCTATATGACCATGGCCGTGGCCGAGTTCTTCCGCGATCAGGGGCTGGAGGTGCTGTGCCTGATGGACAGCGTCACCCGCTTCGCCATGGCCCAGCGCGAAATCGGCCTGGCGGCGGGCGAACCGCCGACCACCAAGGGCTACACCCCCACCGTCTTCACCGAACTGCCCAAGCTGCTGGAGCGCGCCGGGCCGGGGCCGATCTGGCCGGACGGCACCGAGGCGGGGCCGATCACCGCCCTGTTCACCGTGCTGGTGGACGGCGGCGACCATGACGAGCCGATCGCCGACGCCGTGCGCGGCATCCTGGACGGCCACATCGTCATGGACCGCAAGATCGCCGAGCGCGGCCGCTTCCCCGCCATCGACGTGCTGAAGTCCGTCAGCCGCACCATGCCCGGCAACCAGTCCCCGCCCGAGCGCGAACTGAACCGCCGCGCGCGCCAGTGCCTGAGCGCCTATTCCAACATGGAAGAGCTGATCCGCATCGGCGCCTATCGCACCGGCGCCGACCCCATCGTCGACCGCGCCATCGCCCTGAACCCGGCCCTGGAAGGCTTCTTGACCCAGGACAAGGACGACGTGACGCGCCTGAACGACAGTTTCGACAGACTTGAAACCATCCTGAACCAGGGCATGGTGGACCAATGATCGCCGGAGACGACGCATGACGGCCTGGGCCCAATCCCTGATCCGCATCTCAAACTATGAGGTCGAGACGCTGCAGAAGCGCCTGGCCGAAATCAGCGCCCGCAAGGCAGAGGCCGAGATGCGCGTCGCCGTGCTGGACGCCCAGGCCGAGATCGAGCGTGAGAACGCCCGGCTCGACCCGTCCTCCGGCATGATGCTGCAGGCCTATCTCAACGGCTGGAAGCTGCGCCGCGCCGACGCCGAGGCCGAGATCGCCGCCGTCGCCGCCGAGGAGGAAGGCGCCCGCGACGCCCTGACCGGCGCCTTTGAGGAACTGAAGAAGTTCGAGCACGTCGCCGAGACCACCCGACTGAACAAGCTGATGGCCGCCGCCAAGCGCGAGGCCGCCGCCTATGACGAAATGGGCCTGCGTCGCCGCGCCGAGGGCTAGACGTGATCGACCGTCGCGCCCTGCTCGCCTCGACCCTCGCGCTCGCGTCGTGCGGCGCGGGCGAGGCGCCCGAAGCGGCGCCTGCCGGCCCCGTCCGCCCGCTGAAGTCCGTCGCCCCCTTCCCGGTCGGCACGGTCGCCATGTCCGGCCAACTGTCGGATCAGGACTGGTTCCGCCTCGTCTCCACCCACTTCTCCCAGCTCACGCCCGAGTGGGAGATGAAGATGGAGTACATCCTGCAAAAGGACGGCTCCCTGCGCTTCGACGCGCCGGACCGGATCGCCTATTTCGCGCGGGATCTGGACATCCGCCTCTTCGGCCACGCCTTGATCTGGTACGCGCAGGAGCATCCGTGGTTCACGGCCATCGTCGATGACCGACCGCGCTTCATCGCCGAGCACGACCGCTATATCGCCGAGGTCGCCGGCCGCTGGCGCAGCCAGATCGTCGGCTGGGACGTGGTCAACGAGCCGGTCGAGGATGACGGCAGCGGCTATCGCGACTGCGTCTGGAGCCGGGGCCTGGGCGGCGTCGACGCCTATATCATCCGCGCCTTCGAACAGGCCCGCCTCGCGGCGCCCGAGGCGACCCTGTTCCTGAACGACTACAACCTGGAGAATACGCCCAAGAAGGGCGCGGCCTTCCTGCGTCTGATTGAACGGATGCTGAAGGCGGGCGCGCCGATCCAGGGCATCGGCATCCAGTCCCACCTCGACATCGAAATCCCCGGCGGCCAGATCGCCGCCTTCATGAACGAGGCCCGGCAGTTCGGTCTGCCCATCCACGTCTCCGAACTGGACGCCCCATTGAAGCGCGGCGGCCGGATGCCCGACCTGCGCCCCCGCGCCCAGCGCCGCGAGCAGCAGAGCGCGCGCGTGGCCGAACTGGCCGAGGCCTTCATGGACCTGCCTCCGGCCCAGCGCTTCGCCTTCACCGTCTGGGGCGTGCGCGACAGCGATTCCTGGCTGCGCCGGGGCAAGAACGACGACGGCCAGGACAGTCCCCTGCTGTTCGACGACGCAGGCAGGGCCAATCCCATGTTCGACGTGCTGACCGAGGCGTTCGCGCATTAATCCTTCTCCCCTTGTGGGAGAAGGTGGCGGGCGGAGGCGCTCGGATGAGGGGTGTCGGCGCGACTACTGACCTTCTGAGATCGAGCGGTGCGACAGCCCCTTCAGATCAAGGCGCCCACACCCCTCATCCGTCAGGCTCCGCCCGCCACCTTCTCCCACAAGGGGAGAAGGACATAAAAAAACGCCCGCCGAGTTCATCGGCGGGCGTTTCTGGATCGTTCCTGAGTGGAGGCTCAGGAGGGATCTTTTCAAGCGGCGACGGTGGCCGCGCCTTCGGCCGGGTCGCGCAGGACATAGCCGCGGCCCCAGACGGTTTCGATGTAGTGCTTGCCGCCCGCAGCCGTCGCCAGCTTCTTGCGCAGCTTGCAGATGAAGACGTCGATGATCTTCAGCTCCGGCTCGTCCATGCCACCGTACAGGTGGTTCAGGAACATCTCCTTGGTCAGGGTCGTGCCCTTGCGCAGGGAGAGCAGCTCCAGCATTTGGTATTCCTTGCCGGTCAGATGCACGCGGTGGCCGTTCACCTCGACGGTCTTGGCGTCCAGGTTCACCGCGATCTCGCCGGTGTGGATGATCGCCTGGGCGTGGCCCTTGGAGCGACGGACCACCGCGTGGGTGCGCGCGATCAGCTCGTCCTTGTGGAAGGGTTTAGTCAGATAGTCGTCGGCGCCGCCGCCGAACGTCTTGACCTTGGTGTCGATCTCATGGCTGCCCGAGAGGATCATCACCGGCGTATTGATCTTGCCGTTGCGCAGCTGGCGCAGAACCTCAAGCCCGCTCATGTCCGGCAGGTTCAGGTCCAGCAGAATGAGGTCGTAGTCATAGATCTTGCCCAGATCGATGCCTTCCTCACCCAAATCAGTGGTGTAGACGTTGAACCCTTCCGACTTCAGCATCAGTTCGATGCTTTGGGCCGTCGCGTGGTCGTCTTCGATCAACAGGACGCGCATTAATGCCCCTCCAGGCAAAGCTTGGGATGACCGCACGTGAGATACGGCCGGGTAACCTTGTTCCAACGTTAACGGGCCAAAACCTTAAGAAGGGTTAACGGGTCCCGATATGGAACGCGTAGGATGATTTGCGAATCGCCGTCCAGAGTCCTGAGTCAAGGATTCGTTAATTTATTAAGGGCGGGGGCCGCATTCCCCTGTTGACCTTTGGCGCGTCTTCCACAGGGGGCGTGCACAACCGTCCCCGCCGATGCCCGACGCCGCCTGGGGAAGCGACCGCTTCTGACGCCTCATAGGACAACATTCCTAACGCACCCGCCACACGCACTCATAATGGCGGCATCCACAGGAATGACGGGAGGAAGCGCAGATCATGGAACCCTATCGCGTGCCGGTGACGGAGGGCGACCGCATCCGGGCGGACGCCGCCCTGTCGCTGTCAGGTCTGGCCCTGGGGGTGCCGGTCGCGGAAATGACGCGGCGCGAGCGGGTGCGGCCCCGGGCCTGCCGGGCGCGATGGTCGGCCATGTATCTGGCGCACGTCTCCTTTGGCTGGCCGCTGGAGCGGGTCGCCCACGCCTTCGGCTTGAACCGGGCGACGGCGGGCGCGGCCTGTCGCTGGGCCGAGGATGAACGCGACCGCCCCGACTATGACGCGCTGATGGACGGGCTGGAGGGGTCGCTGCGGGCGGTGATGGAACTGCCGCTGGTCGATCTGGCGCCCGAAACCGGAGGCCGCCGATGAGCCGTCAACTGGAACGCGCGCGCAGCCTGCTGCAACGCCCCGGCGCCTGGCTGGACCAGGCGAACGGCGCCTATCCCTTGCGTCTTGGCGGCGACCGGCGCAGCCGGGTGGTCCTGACGCTGGATGAGGCCGCCTTCCGCGCCGTGATCGAGCGGCCGGGGCTGAAGCTGCGTCAGGGCGGCGGCTGGCTGCCCCGCGCGGCCAACGACCACGCCCCCGCCTCGCCCCCGCCCGGCCGCCCCGGCGTCATCGAGGGCGAACGGCCGGTGATGGAGGCGGACGGCCGCCTGACGATGCGCCGCGCCAATCTGGGCGAGAGCCCGATCCTATGGCTGGCGCGGCGTAAGGACCAGTCGGGCCGCCCCTGGCTGACCCCGGCCGAGGTCGCGGCCGGCGAGCGGCTGCGCGCCGAGGCCGAGATCGCCGCCGCCGGCCCTTCCATGACCATGCGCTGGGACGGCCTGCCACGCAGCGGCTCCGGCGGCGGCGCGGGACGGGTCGAGCCCAGCGACCACGCCATCTCCGCTTCGGCCCGGGTGCAGGCGGCGCTGGAGGCCTGCGGCCCGCGCCTGCGCGCCATGGTCGAGCAGGTCTGCATCCACGGCACGTCTCTGCAACTGGCGGAACAGGCGCTGTCCCTGCGCCGCCGTCAGGGCAAGACCCTGCTCAAACAGGGGCTGCAGGCGCTGGCGGAGCATTACGGCATAGGATGATGCGGCCGAACTGCGACATTGCGGCATGCAATCAGCGATTGTCGCTCCATCATTGCTTAAGCATGGGCGTTCTACCGTGACGCGATCTTCCGGTGGCAGCGAATGGAATTCCCCATGACCTTCTTCCGTCCAGCCGCACAAGTTCTGGGCTTGTCTCTGGGGCTGGCGGGCGGCGCTTCCGCCTTTGCCCAGACCAGCGCGGAGGAGCGGTGGCGCGCCACGGTCAGCCCCTATGTCTGGGCCACCTCGCTGGACGGGAACGTCACGCTGGCCGGGCGCAGCTGACCTACTGACCCTTTTCTCACGCCCCCCATCCCAAGGAGACGACATGCGTAACGGAATGAAGAAGGGCGTCGCCGCCCTGGCCGCCGCCTTCATGCTGGCCGTTCCGGCGGCCGAGGCCTGCACGCGCCTTGTCTACCACGGCCACGACGGCGCGGTGATCACGGCCCGGTCGATGGACTGGAAGGACGAGATCATGACCAACCTGTGGATCTTTCCGCGCGGCATGGCGCGGGACGGGTCCGGCGGCCCCAACCCCCTGACCTGGACGTCCAAATACGGCAGCGTCATCGCCAGCGGCTATGACATCTCGACCGTCGACGGCGTGAACGAGATGGGCCTGGTCGCCAATGTCCTGTGGCTGGTCGAGTCGCAATACCCGGCCTACGACCCGAACAAGCCGGCCCTCAGCATCGCCGCCTGGGCCCAGTACGCCCTCGACAATTTCGCCACCGTGGCCGAGGCGGTCGAGGCCCTGCGCGACGAGCCCTTCGTTCTGGTCAGCGACAATGTGCCCGGCCAAGACCGCCTGACCACCCTGCACCTGTCCCTGTCGGATTCCGGCGGCGACAGCGCCATCTTCGAATACATCGACGGCAAACTGGTGATCCACCACAGCCGCGACTACCAGGTGATGACCAACTCGCCGACGTTCGATCAGCAGCTGGCGCTGAACACCTATTGGCAGGGCATCGGCGGCACGGTCATGCTGCCGGGCACCAACCGGGCGGCCGACCGCTATGCGAGGGCTTCCTTCTACGCCAACGCCATTCCCAAGTTCGAAGACCAGAACATGGCCGTGGCCAGCGTGTTCAGCGTGATCCGCAACGTCTCGGTGCCGTTCGGCATCTCGACCCCGGATCAGCCGAACATCTCCTCGACGCGCTGGCGGACGGTCGTGGATCACAAGCGCAAGCTGTACTTCTTCGAGTCGGCCCTGACGCCGAACACCTTCTGGGTGGACCTGAAGAAGATCGACTTCTCGGCGCGCGCCCCGGTCAAGCGGCTGGAGCTGGGCGAGAACCAGATCAACACCCATGCGGGCGACGCCACCGCCAAGTTCAGCAGTGCGCGCGCCTTCGCCTTCCTGGGCCCGCAGTCCTAAGCCGATAAAGGCGGTTGGGCTTCAGAAAATCCCGACCGCCGCCTCGACCCAGATCAACAGCACGGCCAGGATCACCGCTGCGGCCAGCATGAGCCGCACCAGCGGGGTCCGCGTTCTCCACAGAACCAGCTCCAGCAGCAGACCCGCCCCGACCAGCAGAACGGCGGCGAACAGGAAGTCCTGGGCGTCCCAGGCGACCTCGGAGGTGACCTGCATGGCCGCCAGCGGCGTCAACAGGATCAGCCCAACCGCGCCCCAGCCGGCCATTCGGACAGGATTGAAAAAGGAAGGGGCGCGCTTCGTCAGGGCCGTCATCAGACCGCTCCACACCGTATGAGACGCCTCATCATGCGCCCGATCGCGCGCAATCGGAAGAGAAGCGGCGGTCGCGGTCAGCTCGCCGCCAGCGCCGCCTCGCGGATACGCCCGACCATGCTGTTCAGGCCGTTGGCGCGCTGGCGCGTCAGGGCCGAGGGCAGGCCCAGCCGGTCCAGCGCGGCCTTGGCGTCGAACGCCAGAATCTCGCCCGGCAGCCGCCCCGAGTAAAGCCGTAGCAGCAGGGCGATATTGCCCTTGGACAGGGCGCTGTCGCTGTCGGCGTCGAAAAACAGCCGCTCGCCCTGGGGCCGCATCGACAACCAGACCTGAGCAGCGCAGCCCGGCACCTTGTTCGCCTCGATCCGCGCCTCTACGGGCAGGGGCGGCAGGTCCTTGCCCAGGTCGATGACGTATTCGATCCGCCCTTCCCAATCGCCCAACAGGTCGAACTCTTCGACCAGTTCGGCCAGGGTGTCGTCGATGGAGCGGTCGGGGGCGGTAGAAGTCATGGGCGCGACATAGGCCCCCGCCGCCGCGATCACAACCGGCGCGCCGCTCCCCCTACAGGCGAGCGCCCTAGGGGCTTGAGACGACGCGGCCTAGATATAGGGTTGTTATCACTCCGTCCGTCTCAGGCGCACTTGAAGCCTCACACCGCCCTGCTTGATCCGATCCGCCGCCCCGAGGTCCACGACGCCGGGGACGGCGCCGCCGTGGCCGCCTGGCACGCGGGCTGGGCGGCGGCCGTCGGCGTGACGGCGCTGTTCGCGACGGGCGCAGGGACCGGCGCCGAAGCCGCCGGGACGGCGGCGCCCCTGCTGCTGGCTCTGGGGGTCATGGCGGCGCCGGGGCTGGCGGGGCTGACCCTGCTGCGCCGCGACGATGACGAGGCCCGTTCGGCCCTGTTGACGCTGTGGACGCTGGCGGCCCTGGCGGGCGCGGCGCTCAGCGGCGGGGCGGGCGGCCCGCTGGCGGGCTTCGTCTTCGCGCCCTTGGCGGCGGGTCTGGCGCTGGGCGGGCGCCGCCGCGTGCTGGTCGCCGCCATAGCCGCCACGGGCGCGGCGGGCGCGGGGCTGCTGTCCGGCTGGCTGTTGGGCGCGCCGTCGGCGGCGGCGACCACGGCGGGGATCTCGGCCCTGATGACGGCCGGCGCGACCACGGCGGCCCTGTTCCTCGGTGCCCGCCGCGCGGCTCGCCGGATGGAGGTCGCCGAAGCCGACGTGGCCGGGGTCGAGACCCTGCTGGCCGGTCAGCCCGCCCTGACTCTGGCGCTCAATCAGGACCTGCGCGCCCTGGCCGCCTATGGTGCGGCGCCCGCCGCCCTGCCGGTCGAGCCGCTATTCAAAGAGGGGCTGCTGTCGGCCGTCGACCCTGCCGACCGCCCCGCGGTCCTGGCCGCGCTGGCCCGCGCGCGCAGCCTGGGCGAGGCACAGGCCCGCTTTACGCCCCGCCTGGCGCTGGACCGCCGCATCCTTTTGACGGCGCGGCGCATGGATGACGGCGGCTCTCGCCTGATCGTTCAGGCCTTGGACGCCACCTTGCAGTACGCCCGCGAGGCCGAACTGGACGCCGCCCGCATGGAGGCCGAGGCCCAGAGCGCCGGCAAGTCGCGCTTCCTGGCCCATATGAGCCACGAACTGCGCACTCCGCTGAACGCCGTCATCGGCTTTTCGGACGCCATGCGGCAGGAGTTGTTCGGCCCGGTCCCGCCCCGCTACGCCGACTACGCCCGCTCGATCCACGAGGCGGGCGGCCATCTGCTGGACCTGATCAACGACGTGCTGGACGTCAGCCGCATCGAGGCGGACCGCTATGAGCTGGCGCTGGAGCGTTTCGACGCGCGCGAAGCGGTGACGGCCGGACTGGCGCTGGTCCGCCTTCAGGCCGAGGACAAGGGGGTCGAACTGACCGCCGTCCTGCCGCCCGAACCGCTGATGATCCGGGCCGACCGGCGGGCGCTGAAGCAGATGACGCTGAACCTGCTGTCGAACGCAGTGAAGTTCACCCCGGCGGGCGGGACGGTCACGGCCTCGGCGCAGGCGGCGGGGACCATGCTGGAAGTGATCGTCGCCGACACCGGTGTCGGGATAGCCAAGGCTGATCTGGCGCGGCTGGGGCGCCCCTATGAGCAGGCCGGCGAAGCCGACCAGAAGGCGAAAGGCAGCGGGCTGGGGCTGGCTCTCGTCCGCGCCCTAGCCGAACTGCATCGCGGGACGTTGAGCCTGGACAGCACCCTGGGCGAGGGCACGGCCGCCGCTCTGCGACTGCCGGTTCTGGCCGAAGACTGACGCCGCCGTCAGACCGGGCCCATAGCCAGAAAGGCGCGGGCGGCGGCGAAATCGCCCGCCTCGAAACGCGCCGTCGCCACGCTGTCGTCGCGGAACAGGAATTCGATCAGGAAGGGTTCGCGCGGGTCCAGCGCCGCAAGCGCCTCGGCGGCGCTGTCGGGAAAGCGCCAGACCTCGCCCGCCCGCGCGCCTGAGACCAACAGCTCGCGCGGCGCGAGATCGGACCCGGCGGCGAAGACCGCGCGGCGCGCGGCGTCCGGCGGCAGGCCGTCCGTTCCCAGCCATGGTCGGGGCGAGCGCGTCGCGTCCCGCATGACGATGCGCGCGGCATAGGGTCGGGGCTTGCCGACGAACGACACGACCGCCGCCGGACGCGCGTCCTGCGGCGCCTTGCCGGTCAGGCCGAAGCGAACAGGCGAGGCGCCGGTCGCCCCGTCCTGGAACAGGCGCCAGCCGTCGCGGACGCTTTCGAAACGGTCGGCGCTCCACACGGCCTTGTCGCCGGGGAAGTTGATACGCGCCGCCCGCGACCACCCGGCGAAGGCGTGGCGCACCCGCGTCTTGACCCGGTTCAGCTCGGCGTCGTCACAGGCGGTCGCCTCCGCCCGCGCCTTGGCGCGCCCGGCTGTCGCGGCCAGTTCGGTCGCCGGGCGACCTGCCCGCAAGGCGGCCCCGCGCGCCTGCAGCGTCGCCGCCTCCAGCGCCTGCGTCAGGCGCGGCTCGAACAGGCGGCATTTGTCTTGGGCCGCCCGCACGAAGGCGCGCTCGTAATAGACGTCGCTAGAGTTCTGGCCAGCAGCGGTCGCCGTCCCGGCCGCGAGGGCCAGTACGACGATCGCGGCCAGCGTTCTGCTGACTATGCGAGGCGACAGCGCTATGTTCATGCCTCCACCCTAGCCGACGCCGGTTCCGGGTCCGTCTCCAAACAGGGTGAATCAATTGCTTCTTTCCACTGACGTCTGGGTCGGCGCCCTGATCCGACGCGCCGAGCTGGAGGGCGCCAACGCCGTGGTGGTGAAGAAGGGCGACGCCCGCGCCGGCGCCGTCATCGTCAAGGCCTATGACACCGCCACCCGCACCGCCCGACTGTGGACCGAGGCCACCGGCCAGGACGGCGAACCGCTGTGGATCCAGCCCGTCGCCAGCGAGTTCGAGAGCGAACTGGACGCCTATCTGGATCGCCAGCGCCGCTATGACCCCGACCTCTGGATCGTCGAGATCGAGTACCGCCAGGGCCGCCACTTCCTGACCGAGAAGACGCAGGGCTGACCCTCCCTCGCCCGGATAGAGGGTCTATAGGTAGGCCCCCGCACCGGCCCTCAAGCAGGCCGAAGGCCGGTAGGGCCGCTCAAAATGGTAACCGGCTCGTTCACCGCGTTCGTGAACCGGACCGCAAGCGCGGCGTCTTAAAACCCCTCGCATGGGACCAGAACGGTCCTGCGAGCGGGCGCGGTCCATGCTGTTTCTTCTGAACGACGTCGTTTTCGATCTGGACGAGGCTTGCCCGGCCCCCAGCCACGACGTGCGTCGGTTCGAGGGCCTGTCGTTCGACTATGTGCTGGAGATGGGCTGCGAACTGTTCGCCGAGGACCCGCTGCATCACCACAACGACCCCGCCCGCGCTCGCCGCTTGGCCTGGCTGATCGCCCACAAGGCCGAAGGCGTCAGCGCCGCCCTGTTCGCGGCGCCGCAGGCCGGTTGCGCGCCCGAACTGGTGGAGCCGCGCTTCTGCGCCCTGCCCGAGATCGTGTTGCGTCACCTGCATCAGCGCGCGCGTCGCGGCGCCCTGGACGCCGCCACGGCCGACAAGACGGTCTGGAGCCGCCTGGCCGCCTAGGGCTTCCATAGAACACCATCGTTCTTTATTTCTTGTCCCTCAGCCTTGGGGAGACGAAGGGCGATGAACAAGAAAATGCGGTTTCGCGTAAAGCGCGGCGCGGCCATGACCGTGGCGGCCGCCCTCGGCGCCTTCGCCGCATCGCCGGCGCTGGCGGAATGGCTCCGGGCCGAAACCGACCACTTCATCGTCTATGGCGACACCTCGGAAGGCAGCCTGCGGCGCTACGCCCAGAAGGTCGAGCGTTTCGACGCCCTGTTGAGAACCTACTATCCCATCCAGACCGACCACGAGATCCCCAAGCTGGAGATCTTCATGGCCGAAGGTCGACGCGACATGAACCGCATGTCTCCTGGCATCGGCGAGGGGGTAGCGGGCTATTATTCGCCGAACAGCGGCCGCATCTATACGATTGTCGATACGCGCAGCTCTATGGGCGATGTCGTCGTCTTCCACGAATACGCGCACCACTTCATGTTCCAGATGCAGGCCAACGCCTATCCATCCTGGTTCGTGGAGGGGTTTGCCGAATTCTACTCAACCGCCAGCCTGACCGATAAGAAGATCCAGTTCGGACGGCATAATCCGGGCCGGATGAACTCCCTGACCATGGGGTTCAGCTCGTGGGCCAAGATGGAGGATGTGCTGAAGTGGCGCATCTCGGATTCCGGACGTTACCCGGCGCATAGCTATTACGCCCAGGCCTGGGCCATGACCCATTACTTCATGAGCACGCCCGAACGCACCCAGATGCTCGGACGCTATCTGGGGGCTGTGGCCGGTGGTGAGGATTCCGTCGTCGCCATGCAGGCGGCGACAGGCCGGACCCCCGCTCAGCTTCAGGACGACGTCTGGCGCTATATTTCCGGCTCCATCAACGTGACCACGCCCCAGATTGCGGTCACAGATCCGCAGGTGGCGATCAGTCGGCTGTCGAAAGCCCAAGCGGACGCCATCTGGCTGGACGTGCGCCTCGATAACGCGCCGATCAAGCCTCCGGCCGAGGAGGAGACCGAAGATGAAACTCAATCAGAAGCGCAAAAGGCGCGTCGGGTTCGCGAGCGCAAAGAGGCGAGCGAAAACCGGGCCGAACTGATCCGCTCGGCCTTCGCCCTAGGCGAACTTCACGCAGACTCCGATGTGGGCCGTCTGCTCACCGCCCGTGCCCACAGACTGTCACAACGCCCCGATCTGGCGTTGGCGGCTCTGGCGCCGAGCCTCGACGCCAACACGAGCAACGCCCAGGTCCTGCGTGTCGCCGCCTTGGCGCTGCTGGACCAGACCGACGCGGCGGAGTCGATAGACGACGCCAATGAGCTTCGCCGTCAGGCCTCCATCTATCTGGCCCGTGCGATGGACGCCGAGCCACTGGATTTCCGTATCTATCTGGGTCTGAACGACGTACGAAACGGCCAGCCGCGCTATCCGACGGATAACGACATCTCCACCCTGGAGGTCGCCTGCGCCCTGGCGCCGCAGTCCTTCGACTGCCGCACCCGACTGGCCCACGCCTATATGGCGCGCGGCATGAACCCGGAGGCGATCGCCGTCCTGACGCCGGTGGCCAACAGCCCCCATTCCAGCGGCTACAAGCGCCAGGCGCGAGCCATGATCAACCGCGCGCGACAGGCCCTGCACCAGGCTCCGCTGGAAACAGGACCCGAGCCTGACGACGAAGACGACGCCGATGCGCAGGGTCAGGCCACCGACGCCGCCTGACCTGAAAGGTGTTAGAGCAGGACGCCGAACACCGTGTGCACGACGGCTGCGGCCACGACGATCAGGGCGAACCCGGCCAGAAAGCAGACCAGCGGATGAATCTTGGACGCGTTCGGTGCAGGCGCGACCTTGCCTGGGTGGACCAGAGCCATGACGTTTTCCCTTCCCTAGTGCGGCGAACTCATGGCCCGCCGTCTCCCAGAAACGAGGATGCCTCGAATAACCCTCATAGGCGAAGGGTCTCTCACGGCATCGTGAACGTCGACAATTGAGCCCCGGCGCGCTAGGTCGCGCGTCCTAAAGGAAGCTCCATGTCCAAACTGACCCTCGCCCAGGAGGCCGATCGCCGTCGGACCTTCGCCATCATCGCTCACCCCGACGCCGGTAAGACGACGCTGACCGAGCATATTCTGCTGGCGGGCGGCGCCGTGCGCGCGGCGGGCGCGGTCAAGGCGCGCGGCGAGAACCGCCGGGCGCGCTCGGACTGGATGAAGATCGAGAAGGAACGGGGCATCTCGGTCACCGCCTCGGTCATGACGTTCGAGCACGACGGCAAGATGTTCAACCTGCTGGACACGCCGGGGCACGAGGACTTCTCCGAAGACACCTATCGCACCCTGACCGCCGCCGACTGCGCCATCATGGTGCTGGACGCCGCCAAAGGCATCGAGCCGCAGACGCTGAAGCTGTTCGAGGTCTGCCGCCTGCGCGACATTCCGATCATCACCTTTATCAACAAGCTGGACCGCGAAGCGCAGGACCCGATGGCCCTGCTGGATGAGATCGCGTCCCGCCTGCAGCTGGACCCCTCGCCCATCTGGTGGCCGGCCGAGAGCGGCAATCGCCTGCGCGGCCTGGCCGAGGTCGGCGGTCAGGGCCGCTTCCAGCCCTATACGCGCAAGACCGCCGACAACGACGGCGAACACCCGGCGCCCCTGCCCTTCGATCAGGCCGCCGACTTCTTCCAGGGCACGGAGCAGGCCGACATGGTCGATGCGCTGGAACTGGTCGAGGCGGGCTATAAGCCGTTCGATCATCAGGCGTTTCTGGAAGGCCATATGACGCCTGTGCTGTGGGGCTCGGCCCTGCGCCACTTCGGCATCGAGGAGCTGCTGAAGGCCATCGGCGAGTGGGCCCCGCCGCCCAAGACCATGAAGGCCCGCAAGGAGGCGCCGCCCGAAACGCGCAACGCTCCCGCGCCCGAAGACATCACGGTCGAACCCAGCAAGGACGAAGTCACCGGCTTCGTCTTCAAGGTCCAGGCCAACATGGACCCTAACCACCGCGACCGCATCGCCATGTTCCGCATGGCCTCGGGCAGCTTCAAGCGCGGCATGAAGCTGAAGGTGCAGAACACCGGCAAGCAGCTGTCGGTGAACGCCCCCATCATGTTCTTCGCCTCGGACCGCGAACTGGCCGAAGAGGCCTATGCCGGCGACGTCATCGGCATTCCCAACCACGGGGTGCTGCGCGTCGGCGACAGCCTGTCGGAGAGCGGCCTTGTGCGCTTTGCGGGCCTGCCCAACTTCGCGCCGGAAATCCTGCAGCGCGTCCGCGTCAAAGACCCGCTGAAGGCCAAGCACCTGCAAAAGGCGCTGGTCGGTCTGGCCGAGGAAGGCGTCACCCAGCTGTTCCGCCCGGAACTGGGCGCGGACTTCATCGTCGGCGCCGTGGGCCAGCTGCAGTTCGAGGTCATGGCCGACCGCCTGGGCGAGGAATACGGCCTGGACGTCATGTTCGAGCCGTCCCCTTACGCCGAGGCCCGCTGGGTGTCCGGAGCCAAGGCCGACCTTGAGGACTTTGCCGGCAAATATCGGCCGCAGATGGCGGCCGACATCGACCAGAACCCGGTCTTCCTGGCCAAGTCGAGCTGGGAGACGGGCTACGTTTCCGAACGCTTCCCCAAGGTCGCCTTCTCGAAGACCAAGGAACGGGGCTGACCGATCACGCGCTGGCGCGGGCGGGCGAGCCTTCCCGCGCCAGACTCTGGAACCACGGCAGGAAGATCTGGATCAGCGGGCCGATGCCCACGGCGAAGACGATGGTGCCGACGCCGACCGAGCCGCCTAGCAGCCAGCCGCCGGCCAGGACGCTGAGCTCGATCAGCATCCGCGACACGCGGATCGACCAGCCCAGCCGCTGGTTCAGCCCGACCATCAGGCCGTCGCGCGGCCCCGTCCCCATGCCCGCCCCGATATAGGCCGCCGCGCCTACGGCGGTCAGCACGACGCCCCCCGCCATGAAGGCCAGCCGAAGCGGCAGGGTCGTCATCTCAGGCATAACCGCCAGCGCTGCATCCATCGACAGGCCGATGACGAAGATGTTGAACAGGGTGCCGATCCCCGGCTTCTGCCGCAGCGGAATCCACGTCAGCATCACCACCACGCCCATCAGGATGGAGGCGGTCCCCAGGCTCATGCCCGTGCGCAGCGATAGGCCCTGATGGAAGACGTTCCACGGATCCAAGCCCAGATTGGCCCGCACCATCATGGCGGCGGCGACGCCATACAGGCACAGGCCGAATTGAAGCTGGATGAAGCGGCGCATGAACATGGCCCCCTTCTGCCTGATCGCGCCGGGAATTACAGGTCCGGCTTTCGTCTGAGCCCGAAGGTCATGGCGGCCATGACGAGACAGACGCCGCTGGACAGCAGCATGGCCAGCCCCGCCGAGCGATCCAGCACCACCTCGTAAAGCGCCGGAGCCGCCGCCTGGACGAAGCGGGCGGGCGTCAGCATCAGGGCCTGTCGCGCGCCATAGTTCTCGCGCCCGAACAGATGCAGCGGCAGGAGGCCCGAGGCCACCGCCAGCAGGCCGTTGCCCGCCCCCTGGCCCATGGCGACGGCGCCCGCCGCCCCCTTGCCGCCGACGAAGGCGACCAGGGCGCCGAACGGATGCAGGAGGGTCGCCGTCAGTTCCTGCGTTGGCTCGGCGATCAGGGGCGCGCCATGCCCGACGCCCTGGATGCAACCTGAAGCTTAGCTGAACACGTCTTTCATCCTTCACGGGGACGTGGTTCTCTATTAGGGCCAGATTGGCGCTCCCCGCGCCTGTGGAGTTCTGATGTTCATCCTTGTCGTCACCGCCGCCATGGCGCTGGCCCAGACCTCGGCGAAGACCCAACCTTCGCCCCAGGCTCCGGCTCCAGCGCCCAGCGCCCGGCTCGTCTCCTATGACGAGGCGGTGCGTTGCGCCGGTTTGACACAGGCGGCGTCCGAACTGGAGGGCGGAGAGAGCCGTTATGGCCGCTCGCTCTATGACGCCGCCCTCTACTGGTCGCTGGCGGCCATGCAGGCGGCGACCGTCGCCGGACGCAATCCCGCCGTGGCGGAAACGGAACAGACTCGCGCCCGTCTGGACGCCGTGCGTCGCCTTTCCGCCGGAGAATCCGAGGCTCGCGCGACCTTGCAGCGCTGCCGTCAGAAGGCGCCCCGCCTGGGCTGAGGCCGCGTCGCGCAGCCTCCCAACGCGGCGGGCCCTCGCCCTGCCGCCCCAAAAGTTGTGCATATGGTTAAGGCGAACCGTTCCAACGGCGCTGCGTTTGCTTGGTCGACCCAGGGATCATCCTCTTGATCCCGAAGCGGGACGATGCAGGCGGCGATAGAGGCGAATGTTCGAATTCGGCAGAGATCTCAGACGGCTGTTCGAGAAGGCGCGCGACAGCGACGACCTTGGGTGGCTGGAGCTGATCGGCGTGGGCCTGGTCGAGGTCGAGGCGCGCCAGCAAGCCACCGACGCCGGGCGCGTGTCTTGCACCCGCCCGTTTGACGCCGCCTTGCGCGCCGCCGCCCTGTGGCGCGAGCACGCGCGTCGCTGCGGCGCCCCCGGCAGTCTGGAGCGCGCCGAAAGCAGCGGCCGCGACGCCGCCAAACACGCCGCCAACGGCGATCAGGCGGTGCGCGCCGCCCTGGACCTGGCCGCAACCGCCATGCTGGCCTTCGACCTTCGCGGCGGGCCGGAACGCCTCACCGCCGCCCTCGATTTGTTGAGCGACCTGCCTGCGGCGCGGCGGGTGGATACGGTCGCGGCGGCGGCGGCGCTGCACGCCCGCCTGCGCGCGCGGCTGGCGCTTCTGTCCGGCCGCCTTTCGGAAATGCACGAGGCCGCCAGCCTGCTGGAAACTGCGCTGGCCAACCTGAAGGGCCCGCGCACCGTGGAAGACGAGATACGGCTGGACCGCGCCGCCTTGGTTCTGGACATCGGCCTGACCGCGCGCGATCCCCAGATGCTGGATCAGGCCGGCCGCGACCTGCGCGCCCTTGTCGAGGCGGCCGCTCCGGAACAGAGGCCGCTGAGCCGCGCCCGCGCCCTGGCCCTTTGCGCGGCCGGCATGGCGGCCCTGGCGGCCGTCGCCGACGCCCCCGCCGCCCGCGATCAGGCGCAGGCCATGTTCGACGTGGCCGCCCAGTTGTTCACCCCCGATCACAGCCCGCTGGACTGGGCCGCCATCCAGGTCATGCGCGCCGAGCGGGAGACCCTGCCGTCGGTGGTGCTGATCCAGGCTGAGGCCCTCACCGAAGGCGGCGGCCTGATCCTGGGCGCCCTGGCCCATGAGCAGCGGGTGGCCCAGGACGCCGCCCGCGCCAGCGCCGCCGGCGACCTGACCGCCTTGCTGGATATCGAGACCAGCCTGCGGCGCCGTCTGGCGCGGCCTTCGGTCAAGGCCACGCCGCTGGACTGGGCGGCCGAACAGATCGGCCTGGCGCGGGTCGCGCTGGCCCGGGCGCGGTGGACCGGCGAAAGCCCCCGCGGCGTCGGCCTGATGCTGACTGAAGCCGCCCAGACCGCGCGCGAATACGGCGCCCAGACGCTGGCGGAACGGGCCGAACGGCTGACCGCCCGCACGCAGTCCGCCTGAGGCGGACAGTCCGCCTGCACCGCCCCTGCACTGGCCCTGGACTGGCCCTGCACTGTCCCGGCCTTGACCCGGCCCCAAAGGGCGCCTAGCTCACGGGCTCCTCAAGAAGGGTTTCGACACAGTGACCGAACAAACCGCCGCCGCCGATCCCGTTCACGCCTTCATCGCCCAGGCGGTGGCTGAGCATGACGTGGTGCTCTTCATGAAGGGCACGCCGGACTCGCCGCGCTGCGGCTTCTCCTCGCTGGCCGTTCAGATCCTGGATCACGTCGGCGCGCCCTTCGTCGGCGTCGACGTGCTGCAGGACGAAGCCCTGCGCGAAGGCATCAAGGCCTTCACCGACTGGCCGACCATTCCCCAGCTCTATGTGAAGGGCGAGTTCGTCGGGGGTTCGGACATCGTACGCGAGATGTTCCAGTCGGGCGAGCTTCAAGCCCTGATGGCCGAGAAGGGCGTCGCCCTCGGCGAAGCGTAAGCCGAGCGGAGGCTGAACCGATGGCCCGGCCGCAGCTTCAGCCGCGAGAGGACCGCGAGGTCTTCGTCGTGCCGCTGGAGGTGCGGCCGGAGCACATCGACGAGAACAACCACGTCAACAACGTCGTCTATGTCGGCTGGCTGCAGGATGTCGGCACGGCGCACTGGAACGCGCGTTTTGACGAGGAGACGCGCGCGAAATGGGCCTGGCTGGCCCTGCGTCATGAGATCGACTACCTGCGCGCCATCGAACCGGATGCGACAGGCGTGATCGCCCGCACCTGGGTCGGCGATCCGCAGGGGCCGCGCTTCAACCGCTATGTCCGTATCGAGGACGCCCAAGGCCGCCTGTGCGCCCAAGGGCTGTCCGAATGGTGCCTGGTCGACGCCAGAACCCTGCGTCCGGCCCGCATCCCGAAAGAGATGCTGGGGCCGTTTCAAGCCTAGAGGCTGATGGGGTTCAGCACGCGCACCGGCTGGCCCGGCTCAAGACCCAGTTCGGCGTAGGTCCAGCTGACCGTAACGCCTTCGGGAACCAGAGCCTTGCACAGGTCCGGCGTACGGCGCGTCAACGTCAGTTCGGCCGGTTCGCCGTCCTTGATCTTGACCTCGAAACTGGAGGTCTCGGTACAGCCGTTGGAGCCGACCACGACATTCAGCCGCTGACCGTCGAAGTCGACCTTGCGGACGGCTTCAAGCGCCTCGACGCGCGTCGTCCTCTGATCGGCGACGATGGAGATCTTCTCGCCCCCTTCGTTCGAATAGATGACGCAGCCGCCCAGCAGGGGCAGCAGGGCGGCCGCAGCCAGAACAACAGCCAGACGCATCAGTTCGCCTCAGCCGGGGCCGAGTGGATGACGCGCGTGGTCGGCTTCTCGGTGGCGATGACGATGCAGCCCGACAGCATGGGCGCGGCGACCGCAGCGGCGGCGAGAGCGATGATGAGACGACGCATAGGATTTTCCCGTGTTGATTGGCCCAAGACTGCCAGCGTCGCCGTTCCGGATCACGTGAATAATCGGAAAGGCTGCGGCTGCGCGGCTCAGGCGGCCGTTCTGGCCGTCGCCGGGATCACGGCGGCGCCATGCGACAGGGCGTCCGCCTCAGGCTGGGGCCGCCCCAGCAGGTAGCCTTGCACCTCATTACAACCCTGAGCGCGCAGGAAGGCCAGCTGCTCGGCCGTCTCCACGCCCTCGGCCAGCACCGGGATCGACAGGCTTTCGCCGATGGTCAACACCGCGCGGATGATGGCGCGCGACTGGGGCGCCGCTCCGTCCAGCTCCAGCATGAAGGAGCGGTCCAGCTTGATCTTGTCGAAGGGGAAGGCCTTCAGCGTCGACAGGGAGGAATACCCGGTGCCGAAGTCGTCCATCGCCACCGTGACGCCCAGCGCCTTCAGCTGACGCAGGACATGGGTGGTGCGCTCCATGTCGGTGATCATCGCCGTCTCGGTGATTTCCAGCTCAAGGCGCGACGGCGACAGGCCGGTCTCGATCAGAATCTGATGCACCAGACGCGGCAGGTCGACATGGCTCAGCTGGACTGGCGACAGATTGACCGCAATGCGGTGCGGCTCGGCCCAGGCGGCGGCGTGACGGCAGGCCTGACGCAGGACCCATTCGCCGATCGGCAGGATCAGCCCGGTCTCCTCGGCCACGGGGATGAAGTCTACGGGCGAGATATAGCGCCCCTCGTCGTTCTTCCAGCGAAGCAGGACTTCATACCCCGTCGCCTTGCCCGTCTCGACCGAGGCCTGCACCTGATAGTGCAGTTCGAACTGCTCGCGCTCCAGCGCCTCGCGCAGGGCCTGGGTGACCCGGCGGCGCGCACGCACGGCCTGATCCATGTCCGCCTCATAGAAGCAGACGTCCTGTGTCAGCGAGGCCTTGGCGCGATACATGGCCAGGTCCGCATTGTTGATCAGGGTCGAAACGTCCCGCGCGTCTTCCGGCCACAACGACACGCCGATGCTGGCGCCGCACGACAGGTCGGCGTGCTCTATGGTGACGGTTTCCATCACCGCCTTTCGCAGGCGTTCGGCGACGGCGAGGGCCTGATCCCGGCCGGCGACCGACGCCAGGGCCAGGAATTCGTCTCCGCCCTGACGCGCAATGAATTCGCCCTCGTGCAGGGCCGCCTTCATCCGCTCGGCGATGACGCACAGAAGCTGGTCGCCCACGGCATGGCCGTACAGGTCGTTCACCTCCTTGAAGCGATCGAGGTCGAGGGCGAACAGAGCCAGGGTCTCGCCTTCCGCCGCCGTCTTCTTCAGCCGGGTCAGCCGCTCCAGAAATGAGGCCCGGTTGGGCAGGCCCGTCAGGCTGTCGTTCCTCGCCAGATGGGCGATCCGCCGTTCCTGGGCCATGCGGTCGCGCAGATCGCGCACGGCGTAGATCATGACGCCGCCGGCGGTCGTCTGGTCGCGACGGGCCGACAGTTCGACGGCGATGTCTCCGGCCTCGGTCCGCAGCACGGTCTGGGCCACCGCGCCGTCCCCGAGACGATGAGCGTCCTCGACCCATTGCTCCAGACTTGCCCCTACCAGGGCTTCGCGCTCGATCCCCAGCAGGGTCGCCAGGACTTCATTGGCGGCGATGATGGCCCCGTCGCGTTCGATCGCCATGCCGTCGACGCTGCTGTCGATCAGATACTGTTGACGCTCACGGTGCAGCGCGTGCGCCTGACTGTCCAGAAAGTGGCTGGCGGCCCCTGCCCCCAGCACCAGCAACCCCACGCCCGCAACGCCCAACGCCAGCACATGCTGGGCGTCCTGCCCCGTCAGAACGCCGTCCGTGGCGGCGACGGGGATGACCGTCATCGCCGCCATCGCGGTGAAATGCAGGCAGACGATGCCCATGACCATGGCGGCGGCTCCCTTCGGGCGAGCGAACCGGTCGTCAGCACGGGCGCTGAACTGGAAGGCGGCGGCCCCGAAGACGACCGAACCGATCAAGGCCACGGCGACATAGGCGTAGGACCAGTGCACCACGGCCTCCACCGCCATGGCCGCCATGCCGACAAAGTGCATGGCGGAGACCGCCAGGCCGAACACCGCCCCGCCCAGCGCAGGCATGAAGCGCCCCCGGATCGTCGCTCCGCCCAACGCCAGGCCGACGCCGACAATGGCGATAGCCAAGGACACCCCGGTGAGCAGCGGCTCGTAAGCGATCTCGACGCCGGGTCGATAGGCGATCATGGCGACGAAATGGGTGCACCAGATGGTGGCGCCGCCGGCCAGCGCTCCCAGGAACACCCAAGACGCCAGCGGCACGCCGCGCTCTTCCCTGACCCGCCGCAAAAGTCCGCAGGTAACCCAGCTGCCGACCAGGCAGATGAAAGCCGCCAAGGCCACCAGACCGAAATGGTGATCTTCGGTCAGACACGAGAGGACGCGCATACGAGGGAGACGCCAGACATGAGAAAACGGTCGGCCCTTCTATGACCGAGGCCTTAAACGCGCCTGTCTGAGCGTAGCTAACAAAAGCTGAAAATTCAGCTCGATCGGACCTATTGGGTCACGCCCTCGTCCCCGTTCAACAGATAGGGGTTGTTGACCACCACATTGGCGCCGGGCGGCAGACCCAGCTCCTCAAAAGTCCATTGCAACTGGACGCCGTCCTTGACCGGACGAGTGCAACGGTCCTCGTCCAGGCGGCGCAGGGTGATGACCGCCGAATCCTTCAGCCGCGTAATGAACGGCTTTACGTCGGCCTTGTCGGTGCAGCCGTTGGAGCTGACGCGGAACACCGCCAGGTCGCGGGTGAAGGCGGCGGCGTGGATCGGCTCCAGCTGGCCCGGCATGCCTTCGGTCCGCACCAGTTCGCCCGGCGCATGAGCGCAGGCGGCGAGCCCGGCGGCCAGAACCAGACCAAAGAAAGACCTTCTCATGTTCGGCCTCCCTGGGCGCGATCCTGATGATTATCCATTGTGCGCTCAATTGGCCCGAAAGTGAACCGTCAAGGCCGCAATATGAACAAAGAAAGGCCCCGGCGACGCCGGGGCCTTCCAAAGAACCTTGGCCAAGAAGCTTGGCAGATCCGTCGAACTTACGAGGAGTAGTATTCGACGACCAGGTTCGGCTCCATCTTCACCGGGTACGGCACGTCGGACAGTTCCGGCACGCGGCCGTAACGGACCGAGAAACCGCGATCGCCCAGTTCCAGATAGTCGGGCAGGTCACGCTCGCCCGACTGCTGGGCTTCCAGCACCAGGGCCATGTTGCGCGACTTTTCCTTGACCTCGATGACGTCGCCGACCTTCACGCGGTAAGAGCCGATGTCGACCTTCTTGCCGTTGACGGTGACGTGGCCGTGCGAGACGAACTGACGGGCGGCCCAGACGGTCGGCACGAACTTGGCGCGGTAGACGATGGCGTCCAGGCGCGATTCCAGCAGACCGATCAGGTTTTCCGAGGTGTTGCCCTTGCGGCGGGCGGCTTCGGCGTAAGTCGCCGCGAATTGCTTCTCGGTGATGTTGCCGTAGTAGCCCTTCAGCTTCTGCTTGGCCTTCAGCTGCAGACCAAAGTCAGAGACCTTGGACTTGCGGCGCTGACCGTGCTGGCCGGGGCCGTAGGAGCGCTTGTTGACAGGAGACTTGGCGCGACCCCACAGGTTTTCACCCATGGCCCGGTCGAGCTTGTACTTGGCGCTGTGGCGCTTGGACATATGTCACTCTTCATCATGATGCGGCCCGGCCCCTCCCCTATTGGAGCGGCGATCTCAACGGCGGTCCACGCATCGTCCGTAATAGACATCGCGCCTCGGGACGAACCCGATGCGAGAAGGGCGGGCTTATGAAGGCCCGCCCTCCCTGAGTCAAGCAAACCGAAGGCTCAGCCCTTGGCGGCTTCGTACAGTTCGTTGACCTTGTTCCAGTTCACCACCGACCAGAAGGCCTTGAGGTAGTCGACGCGGCGGTTCTGGTACTTGAGGTAATAGGCGTGCTCCCACACGTCGGCGGCCAGCAGGACGGCGCCCTTTTCGGCCGCGTCGTCCATCAGCGGGTTGTCCTGGTTCGGGGTCGAGGTGACCTTCAGCTTGCCGTCCTGAAGGATCAGCCAGGCCCAGCCCGAACCGAACTGACCGGCGCCGGCCGCGTCGAAATCAGCCTTGAACTTGTCCATGCCGCCCAGTTCGGCGTCGATCTTCGCGGCCAGTTCAGCCGAGGGCTCGCCGCCCGTGCCGACCGGGGCCAGCAGTTCCCAGAACAGGCTGTGGTTCCACACGCCGCCGCCGTTGTTGCGGATCGACTTCGGCAGCTTGGACATGATCGCGAAGATCTCTTCCAGCGACTTGCCTTGCGCCTCGGGCGTGGCGTCGACGAACTTGTTCAGGTTGCCGACGTAGGTCTGATGGTGCTTGTCGTGGTGGAAGGTCATCGTCTCCTTGTCGATGGCCGGCTCCAGCGCGTCATAGGCGTAGGGCAGCGGGGGCAGGGTGAAGGCCATGGGAGACTCCTCTTTACGGCGTGTGATTCCTCTGGACCCTATCTAGGGCCGCGCGCGACATACCCAAGCCTTGAACCTCGCCTTTGTTCACAATTGTCGAGCCAAGGCCGGTTTTCGGAACCTAAAGCGGCGAATAACGGTTTTCCGCACGCCCCGGACCGTCATTGCGGTCGCTTTTCAAGGATGGTGCATCATGCCTGTCCGTTTTCGCGGCGCCTTCCTCTCCGACGCCGAAGCGGAAAGCCTGCGCCTGCGGTTGCTGGAGGTGATTCCACGTCTGCGCCGTCATCAGTTGCTCGATCTCGCCGACACCCTGCACGAAGCCGCGCGGGAGCGGCGCTGGTCGTCGGAAGATCGGCTCGACCTCAGGGCCTGACGCCCTCGCCCTGAATCAGCTCGCGTGAAGCTCCTGCTTCACGCGCTCGGCCAGGGTCTTGATGTCCAGCGGCTTGGGCAGGAAGGACACGCCGACCTCGTCCTGCAGCAGGTCCGAGAAGTCGCTCTCGGCATAGCCCGAGATGAACATGACCGGCGCGTCGCCCAGGAACGGCCGCGCCTTCCTCAGCAGCGACGGCCCGTCCAGACCCGGCATGATGACGTCCGAGATCAGCATGTCGATCTGACCGGCCCATTCCTCGGCCAGGACCAGGGCCTCCTCGCCGTCGGCGGCCTCGATCACCTCATAGCCGCGCTGGCGCAGCAGGCGGGCGGCGATGCCGCGCACGGCGGCCTCGTCCTCGACGAACAGAATGCGGCCGGCGCCCGACAGGTCGCGCGGCGCCTTGACGACCTTCTCGACCGCCGGGGCCTCGACCAGTTCCTCGGCCGTGGCCGCGGGCAGGAAGATGCGGAAGGCCGCGCCGGCGCCATCCAGGTTGACCACGGTGATGTGGCCGCCCGCCTGCTGGGCGATGCCGTAGACGGTGGCCAGGCCCATGCCCGTACCCTCATTCACCGCCTTGGTGGTGAAGAAGGGTTCGAAGATCTTGTCCAGCAGAGCCGCTGGCACGCCGGGGCCGGTGTCCGAGACCTCGATCAGGGCGACCTCTTCGGGCGCGTCGCGCCAGCCCAGATCGCGAGCCTGCGCGCCCGTCAGGCGGCGCGTCTTGATGGTGACCACGCCCGCGCCCGGCTCGACCACGCCGCGCATGGCGTCGCGGGCGTTGACGGCCAGGTTCATCACCGCCGTCTCCAGCTGGCTCTTGTCGGCCAGCACCAGCGGCAGGTCGCGGCCGTAGTCGGTCTCCAGCCGCACGTCCTCGCGCAGCAGGCGGCGCAGCAGGACGGCGAACTCGCCGACCAGCTCGCCCAGGTCCAGCCGCTCGCGCCGCACCGTCGACTTGCGCGAGAAAGCCAGCAACTTGCGCACCAAATCGGCGGCGCGGATGGCCGTCTGACGAATCTCGTTCAGCCCGTCATAGGAGGGATCGCCGACCGGGTGCCGCTCCAGCAGGCCGGACAGCTGCAGCTGGATCGCCGTCAGCAGGTTGTTGAAGTCGTGCGCCACCCCGCCCGCCAGCTGGCCCACGGCCTGCATCTTCTGGGCCTGCGAGAGCTGCAACTCCATCGACTTCTGCGCCGCCACGTCGAACAGCCAGACGCGGCGCTTGTCGCCTTCGGGCGCGACATAGAGGTGCAGCTGGCGGTCCGGGTGGGCGCGGGCGATCAGCTCGATCGGGCCGGACGACCCGGCCTCCAGCTTGGTCCGGGCCTCGGCCACGCCCGCCGGGTCGAACAGGTGGCCGAAGGCGGCGTCGCCCGAGGCCGCCGGACCGGTCAGCAGGGCCATGGCCGCGTTCGGCTCCTCAGCTCGTCCTGCGAACAGGTCTTCGCCGCCGATGACGGCCGAGCCGAAGGGGGCGCCTGCGGCCATGGCGCGAGCCTCGCCGGTCGAGGCGATGGGCTGGGGCGCAGCGGGCGCAGACGGGGCCAGCGGCAGGACGGCGTCGGGCGCGGCGCGGACCAGGAAGCGCCCCTGCCCCGCCTGGCCGATGAGGACCTCCTTCTCGCGCGCGCCGATCTGGACGATGGCGCGGCCCTGTTGGCCTTCACGCGCCTGGGCGAAGGCCATGTACAGGGCCTGAGCGGACTTGCCCCCTCCCTTGCCGGACCTGGGAAGCGTGGTGACGGTCCCGTTCTCTTCGGCCCAGGCGGCGTTGTAAGCCAGCACCTGGCCCGACGGCCACACCAGGGCGGCGGGCTCGGCCAGGGCGTCCAGCATCTCGACCGCCGTATCGCCATTAGCGCGCCGCACCTCGGCCCGGCCGAAGGCGAACAGCCAGATCAGCGCCGTGGCGCCCGCCGCGAAGATCAGCATCAGACCCGGCGCGCTGAAGGCGTTGGCCCGAAAGGCCGGATAGGCGATGGCGGCGACCGCCAGGGTGAAGCCCACGGCCATGATCACTAGCAGGGGATCGAACGTCGGGCGGCGCGTCGCCTGCGCCTTCAACCTGTCTTGGGGTCGGGAAATCATCATGGCGTCTCGCCCGCGCGAATCAGGGTTCGTCAGCATACCTTCTAGCACGACGCCTCTCCCTCCCCGGGACGGGGAGGGAGAGGCGTGGCGCCCGTCTCCCCTCACCGCCGTTTCCGCTTCTGCATGACGAAGCCGATGACCTTGGCGGCCGCCTCGAAATGTTCGCGAGGGATCACATCGTCGACCTCGACTGCCGCATAGAGGGCGCGGGCCAGGGGCACGTTCTCGACGATCGGCACCTGGTGCTCCTTGGCCACCTCGCGGATGCGCAGGGCCAGGGCGTCCACGCCCTTGGCCACGCAGACGGGCGCGCCGTCGCCCTGATCGGGCTCATAGCGCAGGGCCACCGAATAGTGGGTCGGGTTGGTGATGATGACGGTGGCGTCCGGCACCGCCTGCATCATCCGCTGGCGGCCGCGCTGCATGCGGATCTGGCGGAGCTTGGCCTTCACATGGGGGTCGCCCTCGGACTGTTTGAAGTCGTCCTTCAGCTCTTCCTTGGTCATCCGCATCCGCTTGGCGAAGCGCATCCGCTGCCACAGATAGTCCATGCCCGCCGTCAGCCCCAGGAACACCAGGGCCGACACCATCAACGCCAGCGCCAGGTCGCGCGCGAACGGCAGGATGTAGGCCGGGCTCATGGCGGCCAGTGCCTCCAGTTCGCGCACATGCGGGTTCAGCACCCAGAAACACACGGCGCCGATGGCGACCAGCTTGATGAAGGTCTTGAGGAACTGCACCACGCCGTCCGGGCCATAGATGCGTTTGAACCCCTCCAGCGGATTCACCTTGGACCATTTGGGCTTGATCTTGTCGGCGGTGAAGATGAGGCCCGACTGCGCTAGATTGCCCCCGACCCCGCCTAGAATGACTGCGAACGACACCGCCGCCAGAAAAGGCGTCACCACCCAGACAGCGCGCATCCCGATCTCGATGCCGGCCCCCGCCTCCAGCCCGCCGATCATGGCGTGCGGCTGCGACAGGAAGGGCATCAGCCCCTCGGCGATCTGGGTGGCGAACATGCCGCCCCCCGCCAGCAACACCCAGGCCGCGCCCGCCAGCGACAGGGCCTGCGCCACGTCCGGCGACTTGGCGACATCGCCCTTCTTGCGCGCCTGTTCGAGTTTTCGCGGGGTGGCTTCTTCTGTTTTCGACTCGGGATCGGGACCGTCAGCCAACGGCGCCTCCCGTGAAGAAGGCCGCTACCGTGCGATAACGGTCGATGAATACGGTCCCCAGGACCCCTAGACTGAGGGCGAACACCGACAGCCCCAGAACGACGCTCAAGGGCGCGGCGGCGAAATAGACCTGAAAGCTGGGCATGACGCGCGCCACCAGCCCCGAAGCCAGGTTGAAGATCAGGGCGAAAACCAGCACGGGCGCCGCCAGTTGCACCCCGAGCGCGAAGCTCTGGCTCAGGGTGCGGATCGCCATCTGGGTGAAATCCGACACGATCAACGGCTTGGCCGGGGCGATCGCCTCATAGGATCCGACCATGCCGCCGATGAACAGATGATGGGTGTTGGTGGCGAACACCAGGGTCACGCCAAGCAGCATCAGAAAGGCCGACAGGGTCGTGCCCGGCTGGGCCTGCATAGGGTTGGCCGTCTGAGAAAAGCCGAGGGTGGTCTGCAGGGAGACGACCTCGCCCGCCGTCGTCATGGCGGTCATGAAGCTGCGCAGGATGGCGCCGATGGCCAGCCCGGTCAGCACCTCGCGCATGACCCAGCCGACGGTGGCGCCCAGGGTCGCGGGCAGGGCCGGCAGGCTGCTGGCCACGATGGGCCACAACGCCAGCGACAGCACCAGGGCCAGCGACAGCCGCACCCGCGGCGGCACATAGGATTCCCCGAAACCGGGCAGCAGCATCAGGATGGCGCCGACGCGCGCGAAGATCAGCCCGCCGGTCCAGACCTGCTCCGCCGTCGCATAGGGCTCCACCCGCCTGCCCTCGCCTTACATTCCCGCGATGCGGGCGGCGATTTCGTTCATGAACCCGCCCAGCAGCGCGCCCATCATCGGCAGAAACAGCAACAGGGCGGCGAAGACGGCGACGATCTTGGGCGCATAGACCAGGCTCTGCTCCTGAACCTGTGTCAGGGCCTGAAACAGGCCGATGGACACGCCGACGCCCAGCGCGACCGTCAGGATCGGCAGACACAGCTGAATGGTCAGCCACAGGGCGTCGCGCCCGACATCCAGAACTTCCGCGCCGTTCATCGCTGTTCCCCAAACCCGCCGAACATCAGACACGGGACAGTGGGCAGAAAATGCCGACAGGATGGTTAACGCCGCGCTAACCGTCCGGACAAAAAGTCGCTCAAGCTCGGCTCTGGCCTTCGGCGGCGGCTCGGCGCTATGAAGCGCCCATGACCGATCACGCCCCCACCCCGCCCGTCTCGCAGGAAGAAGCCGAAGCCGCCGTCCGCACCCTGATCCGCTGGGCCGGCGACAATCCCGCGCGCGAAGGCCTGATCGAGACGCCCAAGCGCGTCGCCAAATCCTATCGCGAGCTGTTCCAGGGCTATGAGGTCGAACCGCGCGACTATCTGGAAAAGACCTTCGAAGAGGTCGGCGGCTATGACGAACTGATCGTCCTGAAGGACATCCGCTTCGTCAGCTTCTGCGAACACCATATGCTGCCGGTGGTGGGCAAGGCGCACGTGGGATATCTTCCGACCGACCGGGTCGTGGGCATCTCCAAGCTGGCCCGCGTGGTGCGCGGCTACGCCCGGCGCCTGCAGATCCAGGAAAAGATGACGTCCGAGATCGCGCAAGCCATCCAGGAAGTGTTGCGCCCCGTCGGCGTCGGCGTCGTCATCGAGGCCGAGCACAGCTGCATGACCATGCGCGGCGTCGACGTTCCAGGCGCCAGCCTGTCCACCAGCTGCCTGCTGGGCGCCGTCCGCGAAGACCCGCGCACGCGTGAGGAATTCCTGCGGCTGGTGCGGGGGTAGGACCATCTTCCTTCTCCCCTTGTGGGAGAAGGTGGCAGGCGAAGCCTGACGGATGAGGGGTGTAAGCGCGCCCGCCCCATCCGAAAGGCGCTTCACGCAGGCACGCGACAACCGACCGCAGCGCCGACACCCCTCATCCGGTCCTCACGGACCACCTTCTCCCACAAGGGGAGAAGGACATGGCGAGACGGTCCCGTTCCTGCATGAAACCCTCTGAACAAGGGGGTCGCCATGCTGCAGGCCGTGTTTTCGTCCCGGAATGAGCCGCCGCCGATCGGGCGCGGGGGGTGGCTGGATGCGCTGCGCTTCATCGTGGCCGCCCTGATCATCCTGCATCACTTCCAGATGTCGGCGCCCGTGCCCCTGGCCGAAGGGCTGCATCCCGTGTTCGAGCGGGGCGGCTTTCTGCTGACCAACTTCTTCCTGATCGACAGCGGATACGTGCTGATGCGCGTCTATGGCCGCGCCGTCGGGTCGGGGCGGATGTCGAAGACAGACTTTTTCCTGAAGCGGGCGCTGAGGGTGTTTCCGGCGCACCTGATTGTCTTGGGTCTGCTGGTGGCGCTGGTGCTGGTCGCCACGGCCGCAGGGATGCCGCCCAACCATCCCGAATGGTTCGCCTGGGACCAACTCCCCGCTCAGGTCGCCCTGGTGCAGTCGTTCGGCGTGCCCGGCGGCATCGGCTGGAACGCGCCGACGTGGTCGATCTCGGCGCTGCTGGGCTGCTACGTCGCCTTTCCCTTCGTGCTGCGCGGCCTCAGCCGGATCGGACCTTGGACGGCGCTGATTCTGGTCGTCGTCGGCTATCTGGCCGCCAATGAGCTGAGCTGGGCGATCCTGAACTATCCCGTCTATCAGATGCCGCTGAACCTGGGCATCTGGCGCGCCCTGCCCCTGTTCATCCTCGGCATGGGTCTGGCCTGGTTCGCGCAAGGGGTATGGATCCACCCGCGCGTCGCCGGCTGGGCCGGCGTGCTGGCCGCCGTGGCCCTGGCGGGCGTGCAGTATTTCGACAAACACGCCCTGATCTCGCTGGTCTTCATCAGCCTCATCATCCTGGCGGCGGGCGCCGTTCCTGGACGCAGGCCCTCAAAACTGGTCGAGCAGGCGGCGATGGTGTCCTTCTCCATGTTCATCTCGAACGAGGTGGTGCGCATCGCCTGGTTCGGCCTGGCCGACGCCGTGGCCGGCAAGCTGGCGCTGGGCGAAGCCTGGCGCTGGGGGCTGTGGGGTCTGGGCGTGCTGGCGGCCTTCGTCTTCGCCTTCGGCCTGCACTACCTGATCGACCAGCCGATCCAGAACCGCATCCGCGCGTGGCTGAAGGCGCGCGGCCGCAGCGCCGCCGTCAGCCAGCCGGTGGTGTCGCTGGAAGGCTAACCTCAGCCTGCGCCGGCGCCGCCGACCAGATGCAGCACATTGCCGTCCGGGTCCTTGAACCACGCCAGGCGCAGGGACCCGCACACGTGGATGTCGCCGTCGTGCTCCATGCCGTCATAGCGCTCAAACGCCACGCCCTTGGCCTTCAGAGCGGCGACGATGTCGTCCAGTTCGACCCCGACGTCCCAGGATACGGCGTTGGCCTGGTTCGTTCCAGCGAAGTCGGACTTATAGACGATCAGCCAGGTGCCGCCGGTGCGGTAGCCCAGCATCCCTTCCATCCCGCTATCAGCCAGGTTCAGCTCCAGCACGTCTGAATAGAAGGCGCGGGCGCGATCCAGATCCCTGACCGCCACGATAGCCGAGGAGTTCTTGTCCTTGAGCATGGGTCTTCCTTTCACTGTCGGGAAAGAAAGCGTGCGGGGCGCGGGTTCGATCCGCACTCGTCAGGAAATGGAGAAGCCGACGCTAGATCGGCATCCTCATGATCTCCTGATAGGCCGAGATGACCTGGTCGCGGACGGCCATCACTGTCTCCAGCGAGGCCTCGGCCGACGAGATGGCCGTGACGACGTCGATCAGATTGCCCTGGCCCTGGACCGACTGGGCCATCTGGACCTCGGCGACGCGGGTGGCCTGCGTCGTCTGCGTCATGACGTTCTGCAACAGGTCGGCGAAGCCGCCGGCCGCGTTCGGACCGGCGCTCGCGGCGGCGTTGGCCGAGGTCGTGACGCTGACGCCGCCTCCGCCCTGAACGGCGGCGTAGGCGCGGGCGGCCATGATGGGGTTCATGCCTTAGCCCCTTACTTCTTGATGATGTCGAGGGTGCGCGAATCCATGTTCCGCGCCGTCTCGATGACGTTCAGATTGGCCTCATAGGCGCGCTGCGCCTCGCGCATGTCCATCGCCTCGATCAGGGTGTCGACGTTGGGCCGCATGACATAGCCTTCGGCGTCCGCCGCCGGGTGCGACGGGTCGTAGTCCTTGCGGAAGTCGCTCTGATCCGGCCGCACCTCGGCCAGGGCGACGCCGGTCGCGCCGTCCACGTCGCGTGCCTGAAACACCGGCATCTGGCGGCGATACGGCTGGCCGCCTGCGACAGTGGCCGTGGACTGTGCGTTGGCGATGTTCTCGGCGATGATCCGCATCCGCGACTGCTGCGCCTTCAGCGCGCTGGAGGCGACCGCCATGGCGGTGTTGCGGGGACTTACCGGGCGGTTGTTGATCGGGTCAGGCATGTTTCATTTCCCCTCAGGCGGCCGGCTTCTTGGCCGCCAGGCGGATCATCTGCATGGACTTCTGGTAGAAGCCGATGGCGGCGTCATAGGCCATGCGGCTCTCGGCCATCTTGAGCATCTGCTCTTCGACCACGACCGAGTTGCCGTCCAGGGTGGTCTCGGAATCCGGCGCTTCCATCCCCTCGAAACGCGGCGCGCGCGCTGGCGGAGAGACGTGATGAGCGTTGGTGGCCGTCATGCGCAGCCCGGCGTTCTTTTTCACGGCTGCGGCGAAGTCGGCTGGCGTCTTGAGGTCGCGTGCGATGTAGCCGGCGGTGTTGGAGTTGGCGACGTTCTCGGCGATCACCCGCTGACGGTCGTCCAGCCAGGCCAGACGGCCCTTGATCTGATTCAGCAGCGGCAGGTCGGTGACGGACATGCGAATCCCTCGGACGAACGGATCGGCAGATTTTGCCGCCTGCATGGTTAATATCCCGTATCCCTAAACGCGCCGTTAACCACGTCCGTTGAAACATGGCCCGAAGCGTGGCGGCCGAACGCCGGATCGTCGCGCGTCTGGGGCTGCATCCGCATGGACTTCCTTGATCTGTTCCGGGCGATCTTCGGCCTGGCCATCACCCTGGGCATCATCGGCCTGGCCGCCTGGGCGGCGCGTCGTTATGCGCCGGAGATCCTGGCCCGCTTTCAGGGCCAGCAGGGACAGGTGCGGCGGATGAAGGTCGTCGAGACCCTGGTGCTGGACCCGTCGCGCCGTCTGGTGCTGATCCGCGTCGATGACGAAGAACGGCTGATCCTGCTGGGCGAGGGCCGCGAACTGATCGAGCCACGCCAACCGGGAGGCGTGAAGTGAAGGGGCGCAAGCACAGCGCCTCTCCCTCCCCGGGACGGGGAGGGTGGTCGCGCAGCGACCGGGTGGGGGCGGCAGGGCCATTCAGACGCCTCCTGTCGAAACTCGCCCCGGTTCGCGTCCGGGATCGCCAAGCCGCCCCCACCCGGCCTCGCCCTGCGGGCTCGGCCACCCTCCCCGGGACGGGGAGGGAAAAGGCGAGCATTTTCGGCGTCCCCACCCGCGCCGAACTCAAACGCGCGGCCCTGTTGTCGCTGATCACCACCGCCCTGTGCCTGATCTGGCCGCTGGGCGCCCTGGCGCAGGAGGCGGCGCAGAGCGGATCGGCCATCAACATCGACCTGGGGACGGGCGCCGGCCTGACGCAGCGCGTGGTGCAACTGGTCGGGCTGATGACGGTGCTGTCGCTGGCCCCGTCCATCGTCATCATGACCACCAGCTTCGTGCGGATCGTCGTGGTGCTGTCGCTTCTGCGTACGGCGCTGGGGATGCAGCAGTCGCCGCCGAACGCCGTCCTGGTGTCCCTGGCCCTGTTCCTGAGCGCCATCGTCATGGCTCCGACCTGGCAGGACGCCTATGATTCGGGGGTCCGTCCGCTGATGGATCAGCAGATGGAACTGCCTCAGGCCTTCGATGCGGCGTCCGAACCGGTAAAAACCTTTATGCTGGCTCAGGTGAAGCCGGACGACCTGGCCCTGTTCACTCGACTGTCGGGCGTCACGGCCACCGCGAACATGCAGGACCTGCCCCTGAGAGTGGTCACCCCGGCCTTCATGATCAGCGAGCTGAAGACCGCCTTCACCATCGGATTTCTTCTTTTTGTTCCGTTCCTTGTGATCGATCTGGTGGTCGCCAGCGTGCTGATGTCGATGGGCATGATGATGCTGCCGCCGGTGGTGGTCAGCCTGCCCTTCAAACTGATCTTCTTCGTGCTGGTGGACGGGTGGAGACTGGTCGCGGGCAGCCTCGTCGAGAGCTTCCAGAGAGCCTCCGGCGCAGGATAAATCCCCAGCCTGCAAGGCCTTCTGGGCGATGCGGGCTTGCCAAGTTCACAAAAACCGTCGTTGATCCCCCGGTCCTCGCCCGGCGCTTCCTTCCGGGCGACCACCATTGGGAAAATACCCTCATGACCACTCAAGCTGAACTGATCGCCGCTGTCGCCAAAGACGCGGGCGTGTCGCAAGCTGACGCCGGCAAGGTTCTGACCGCCATTGTCGAGAACATCCACAAGGCTCTGAAGTCGGGCGACGACGTCCGTATCTCCAACCTGGGCGTGTTCGACACGGCTGAGCGCGCCGAGCGCGAAGGCCGCAACCCGGCCACGGGCGCGACGATCAAGATCCCGGCCTCGAAGGCCGTGCGCTTCCGCGTGTCCAAGCCGCTCAAGGACGCCGTCAACGGCTAAGCCTTTACGGCGCGTTCGTCCTGCTCGTCAGGATTGATGCAAAAAAACCCCTCTCCCGCCGGGAGGGGGGTTTTTTATTGGCCCGCGCCCGTCTTCGCCCGGAACTCGGCCTTGGTCTGTGCGATCCAGCCGGCATAGGCGTCGGCCCCGGCGCTGAGGGCGGCGAAGTCCTGCGGCCGGCCCGAGTCGCCGCCGTCCAGCCCCGCCAGCGCTACCCGGATCGCGCCCGGCGAGCGCGCGCCCTCGGCGAAGGCGGCGTAGTTCTTGGACAAACGGGAGAGCGCCCCCGCGTCCCGCGCCAGCGAATATCCCGCGCCCGCACGGATCAGGCGCGTCTCCTCGACCTCGCTGAGCGGCGCGGCGGTCTCCTTCCATCGGTCGCCCAGGCGCTGCTCATAGAGGGCGGCGGCCGCCCCCCACTGCTGCTGCTTCCACAGGATGTCGGCGCGCACGTCGCGCGCGGCGGGCGAGGCGTCCTTGCCCAGCACCTCCAGCGCGTGGTCATAGCGCCCCAGTTCCATAAGGGCGCGGGCCTCCAGGGCGCGGCGCTCGATATTCATGGCGGTCGGCAGCAGGGTCGTGCGCGACGACCACAGGGCCTGCAGCGCCTCTTCCGGCTGGCGGTTCATCAGATAGACGGCGGCCAGATTGGTCGAGACCTGAGCCTTGGCCACCCCGTCCAGCCGGTTCTCGGCCTGATACTTCAGCAGCTCCGCCGCCTGATCCAGCAGGTCGACGTCGATCAGGCGCCGCGCCAGCCGCCGCACCATCTCGTCGCCGTCAGCGCCGACGGGCGTCAGTTCTCGGAAGTCGAAGAACAGGGCCAGCGCCTGCACCGGCTGCAGACCGTCCGCCGCGCCTTCGAGGAACAAGGCGCGGAAGGCGTTGTCGAGATCGGCCTGAAGCCGGTCGCCGCCCGGCAGGGTGACGATCTTCGGCCCCGCCGTCTTCAGCGTGGTCAGGGCCTCGCGATAGCGCCCCTGGGAGAGATAAAGCTCGCCCAGGGTGCGGATCACCGCCAGTTCGGTCGCATCCCCGCGCCAGCGCCATTTCAGCGCCTCCAGCTGGGCGGCGGCGGCGTCGGCCTTCAGCGTCCCCTTGGCCATCTCCAGCTTGATGACGCCCAGGCGCGCGGGCGTGGCGACGCCGTCCAGCGGGGCGCGCGCCACCGCCTTGTAGACCGCCAGAGCCCGGTCGGGCTTCTCATCCATTTCGAACAGGCGCGCCTGCACCAGGCGGGCCGTCAGTTGATCGGGGGCCGACACGTTCGGCTGGCTGAAGACATAGGCCAGCAGTTCGCGCGCGGCGTCGGCGTCGCCGGTCTCGACCGCCGCCATCGCATGGGCGGCGCCGAAGCGCGCGCGCCATTCGGGAGCGAAGCCGTCGACCACGCCTGCGCCGGCCGCGAACAGCCGCCGCGCGTTGGCCCAGTCGCCCTGCTGGGCCGCGATATAGCCCTGCCACACCTTGGTCGAGGGATCGCCCGCCAGGGCGCCGGACGAGAAGTCGGCCTCCGCCTCGTTAAACCGGCCGATGGAGGCGCGGGCGGCGCCGCGCAGGCCGCGCACCTCGGCCACGCCCTGCATGGCGGGCGTCTGTTTGATCAGGGCGTTCAGCACCCCGACCGCCTCGAACCCCAGACCATGCCCGACCAGGAAGCGGGCATAGGCCAGCCGCGCCTCGATCGGGGCGCGCAGGTCTTCGGCGGCGCGGCCGCTCTCGCGTTCGGCGGCGTCCTGCAGGGCGCGATGGCGGGCGATGAAGCCGCCTTCGCCCGCATCGGCGGACCAGTCGGCCGGGATCAGCGCCGGACGAGACGCGGCGCGCGGCGCGTCGGCGCCTTCAGCCGCCCGTTCCAACCCAGCGGTTGGCGAGGACAGCGTCAGGCCGCGCGGCCTCGTCACCGTCACCAGATCGCCGTCGGCGGTGACGCTCAGATCGTCGGTCGGGGTCTCGACCGCCAAGCCGTGGGCGGTCGGCAGGAAGCCGGCGTCCACCGTACGCCGTCCGGTCTTCAACCCCTTGCCGGGGGCCAGGGCGGTGACGGCGGCGAAGCGGTCGCCGATCATCGGATCGGTCAGCCAGACGGTGCGGGTCGCCCCGGCCATGCGCGCGGTCAGCGACGCCTTGACCGCGTCGTCGCGCTCGATATCCACGCCGCTGGGCGCAGGGGCGGTTCCGCCGATGGTCACCACCCAGGTCGAACCCTCGGCGCGGGCGGCCACCGCCTGACCCGGCTCGACCGGAATGCGCACGGCGGTGAAGTCGGGCCCGGCGGCCCAGCGGGCGCCGTTCAGGCCCTCGCCCTTCATCTGCATGCGGGCGGCGTGGTCGAACACGGCCCAGACCGCCTCGCCGCGCCGGAAGACGGCGGCGCCGACCGGCCCGCTCCAGGCGAAACGCATCACCGTCTGCTGGCCCTTGACCTCGGCCGCCACCGGCACCGCCCCGCCGATCGGCACCGGCGAGCGGCGCAGACCGTCGCCGTCCTTGGCCGGCGCATAGAGGTTCAGCCAGACGGCGCCGTCCGCGGACCCGCTGGTCGCGCCCGCCCCTTCGGCGAGGGTCAGGACCAGTTCGGTCGCGCCCTGGGCGGCGCGGGTCTCGATCTTCTCCAGCCCCTTGGGCGGATCGACGCGCAGGCGGCTGACGTCGGGGGCGGCGGTCGTGCCGATGCGGACCACGACGGTGCGGCCGTCCTGACGCACTCGTGCGCGCGCGCCGACGACCCCGGCGAACTCGATCCTGGTGAAGCCCGCATTGGCGCCGATGCGTATCTCGACAGGAGCGCCCGCCTGGGCCAGCGACGGCGCCGGGGCCAGAGGCGCGAAGACGACGACGCCCGCCGCGGCGGCCGCCACGGTCGTCTGCAGAACGCGCTTCTTGGCGGGGGCCCCGGTCATATCGCGCGCATGCTCGCGCGAAGGGCTTTAATCGTCGTTAACGGGGCCTGACGCGAGGGCCTGTCGCGCATAGGACAAAACACCCGCTTGCTTCCCTGTGACGAACGGCCGACATCATGGACATCGTTCGCCGCAGGAACAGCTTTAGTGTCCGATCCCGTCTATCCTCCGATCAGCCCCGTGAAGACCGGCGTTCGCGCCCGCTGCCCCCGCTGCGGCCAGGGTCCCGTGTTCAAGGGCTATCTGAGCCTGCGCGAGTCTTGCCCCGAATGCGGGCTGGACTACAAGTTCGCCGATCCGGCGGACGGCCCGGCCTTCTTCGTCATGTGCGCCGTCGGCGTCGTCGGCATGATCGCCTTCATGATCTTCGAGTTCACCGTTCATCCGCCGGTCTGGGTCCACTTCCTGGTGACCTTCCCGGTGCTGGCGGCCATGTGCCTGTCGGTGCTGCGCCCCTTCAAGGGCTGGATGGTGTCCGAGCAGTATTTCCACAAGGCTGAGGAGGCGACCTTCGTCAGCGTCGGCAAACATGGCGAAGGCTATGGCTGGCGCGGCCAGGCCGAGCGCGCGGCCAAGGCTGCGGCCCGCGACAAGGACTGATCCGACCGAGAATTTAAAAAGGACGCCAGCATCGCCGGCGTCCTTTTTTCATGGCCTCAGCGCATGACCCGCAGGGTCACGCCCACCGTGCGCGGCGCGCCCAGGAAGGCGCCCAGGGTGCCCGTCTGGAACGGGGCGCCGAAGGCCACCTGGCGATAGTCCTGATCGAACAGATTGCGGCCCCACAGCTCGACGCTCCACGCATCGTCCCGCGCCAGGGCGACGCGGCCGTCCACCAGCCAGAAGCCCGGCTGGCTCTTGGCCGGATCGAGGTCCGAGCCGGTGTTGTATTCCGACGAATATTTGGCCGCCAACGTCACCCGTCCGGTCAAGCCGGCCGTCACCGGCCGCTCATAGGTTCCGGCCAGCGATCCGCTCCACAGGGGGGCGAAGTTCATCCGCTGGCCCGCCAGCAGCGGCAGGCCCGGCACGGCGTCGTCGCCATACTCCGTCTGAGCGTAGGTCAGGCCGCCCTGCAGCGACAGGCCCTCGAACGGCAGGAACATGAAGTCCGCCTCGACGCCCTTGGCCCGCACCTCGGGGATGGAGCGAACCAGGAAGGTCGTGCCCAGGAAGGTGTTCAGCTGGAAGTCGTCATAGGTCTGGCGGAAGGCGGCGGCCGAGACCAGCAGGCGTCGGTCCAGCATCACGCTCTTGATGCCCGCCTCGAAGGCGTCGGCGCTCTCGGCCGGGAAGGCGCGCGAGGCGTCGGGGACCAGATTGGTCTGCCCGCGGTCCAGGTTGAAGCCGCCGTTCTTGCGCCCCCGCGACCAGGAGGCGTACAGGCGCGTCCCCTCGGCCGCCTGGACCTCGGCGCGGGCCAGGCCGGTCCAGGCCTCGTCCTTGACCGTCTCAGACTGGCTCAAGCCGTTGAAGGCCGGATTGGACCACGGCAGGCACAAGGTGGCGTTGGTGACGCCATTGGCCAGCGCCGCCGCGCAGGCCCGCCCGCCGTCGGTGTTGTGATAGGCGGCCGTCATCTCCTTGGTCTCATGGGTGCGGCGCAGGCCCCCGGTCAGGGTCAGGCGGTCGGTCACGGCGTAGGAGACCTGGCCGAACAGGGCGGCGCTGCGGGCCGCCTGCCAATAGCGATCCAGTTGGCCCTCGCCCTCGACGAAGCTTTGGCCCACAGCCAGGCCGGTCAGGGTCGAGACGTAGTTCGGGTCGCCCAGCGGGTTCGACGCCGAGCGCGACAGGAGGCGGCTGACGTAGCCCTCGTAATCGGCGCCGTAGAGCAGGCTGTCGCGACGGGTCAGCTTCTCATCGGCGAAGAAGGCGCCCGCCGACCAGTCCAGCTTTCCGCGCTGGCCCGACAGGCGGAACTCCTGCGTCAGGGTGCGGAAGCGGTTCGACCAGCTGCCGTCGTCCGGGCGATAGGCCAGATCGGCCGAGGTGAAGTCCCAGTCCTGACTGATGACGCCGCGCCAGTCGCGCACCGCCGAGGTGCTCTCCAGCGTCGCCCAGCCCAGATCGGCGTTCAGGTGCAGCGCCAGACCCTTGTCGCGGATGCGGGTGTTGGTGTCGCGGTTCGAATAAGCCACGCGATCCCACGGCTTCGGCGTCGCCGCCACGCCGCCGTCGGGCGCAAAGGTCGCCAGCAGGGGCGCCGTCGCGCCTGTCACCAGCTGAACGCCCACGCAGCAGCGCTCGTCACGCTCGGTCCAGTCGGCGGTCAGGCGGGCGGTCAGGTCCGGCGTGGCGCGCCACAGCAGCTGCCCGCGCACGGTGTCATAGTGTTCGGTCTGATCGTCGGTCGAGGTGCGCGGCCCATCCCCCGTCTTCACGTCATAGAGGCCGTCGCGGCGACGCGCGGCGACATACAGCCGCCCGGCCAGAACCTCGTCCACGATCGGGCCGGTCAGGGAGACGGAGCCGCCGTGCGTTCCATAGTCGCCGAAGGTCGCCTCGCCCGCCATGCGCGCGTCGAACGACGGGGCGGCGGTGACGACGTTGATGACGCCCGCCGAGGTGTTCTTGCCGAACAGGGTCGCCTGCGGGCCCTTGAGCACCTCGACGCGCTCCACCTCGCCCAGATCGCCCAGCGCCGCCCCGTTGCGCGGGCGGTAAACGCCGTCGATCATGACGCCGACCGAGCTTTCGACGCCCGGATTGTCGCCCACCGTGCCGACGCCGCGGATGCGGGCGGTGGTGAAGGTCTGGTTCGAGGTCGAGGCCACGATCAGGCCCGGCGCCAGGATCTGCAGATTCTTGATGTCGCGCACGCCGACGCCGTCCAGCAGGGGCTGGCTCACCACTGTCAGCGACAACGGCGTCGCCGCCAGCGGCGCCTCGCGGCGCTCGGCCGTCACCACGATCTCGGACACCTGGGTCGGGCCGGTGTCGATAGGCGCTTCGGCCATAACAGGCGCGGCGAAAGCAAGCACGGACAGAGAGGCGGACGCGAGAGACGCGGCGCGAACGGCGAAATTCATGGGAGGAAAAACCGCTTTGCGGAGCGACGGCGCAAGGCTTCGTCGCGGACTGTCAACGGCTGTAACAGTCCGGTCGGCGGGACGAAACCCTGGCCGACCATCATCAAATGATGACTTTTAGGCGCGCCCCGCCAGCGGTCCCGAGGCGCGCGGAGCGAAGCTGTGCTCCACCCGGCTGCGATGGGCGTCGACGTCGTTACGAACGCCGCCGCCGATGCGGCACAGCTGCTCCAGCCCGCGCCCGCCGCCGCTTTCGTGTGATGTGATCAGGTCCAAGAGGCGCTCCGCCTCGGCCAGGGTCTCAGGCCGCTGCTCCAGCAGCCAGACCTCAAGCGCCCCCAGTTCAGCCATCAGCCCCCCCGCACGAACGGAGGCCTCAAGCCGTTTGTCATTCCATTGACGGAGCAGCGCGCGGGCCGCCTCCATCGTCCACTGTTGAGCCATGTCGCCCCCCAAAGGCGAAGCGTCGGGCGGCTTCGATTTCCCAGACGCCGAAGAAAAATGTCAGTGACGTCAGGAACCAGAGGACCCAGATCAGCGTCATCGCGGCCCAGGCCAGGCTGGTCGAGGTCAAGAACGGCGCGACGTAGACCAAGGTCGACACCAGGTGCAGTGCAGCGGCCATCACGATCCACCACCGCCCCGCCCGCTCGGCGATCAACCACAGGGCGAGGAAGGCCGTCGTATCGATGATGACCACGCCGAACTCAAACCCCTGCGGGCTCGCGTCATCGACCGCGTAGGACAAGGTCAGAGCCATCAGGACGACGCCGGCGGCAGCACGGTCCAAGGTCCGTCCCCGCCAGAGCAGCAGGAAAAGGCCCGCCAGACTGAACGCCAGCAATGCGAACTGCAGTGCGAGCTGCACAGGGGTCATCGACGTCTCCGCTCGGCCCGATCAGTCGTCAGGCGCTTAAATCCCTTTGATCATGCGCATCTCCGCCCATCATAAGCGTCAGCGCAGGCCATGGATCATCTCCAGGACGGGAGGAATTAAACTGATCGCAGCGGCTGCGAGCAGAATCCACGCCAGCGCCCCGCCCAGGATCAACAGCAGAACAGAGCCGCCGACCGTGCGTGGCCGACGCCAGCGCCCCAGGCGCACATAGCTCCCATAGAAGGGAACCGGCCAGGGTGTCTTCCCGTCCTCGACACGTTCAGAACCTGCAAGGACGCCATGTTCTGAGCCCAGAAACGGCTCGGACGACAGGGGCGGCGATTGCCGTGAGTAGGAATTACTCAGCAGGCGGGCCGCCTGCTGGCGGTCGGAAACGCCCAGCTTCTCATAGGCGCGATGCAGGTGGTTCTGAACGGTGCGGGGCGACAGGTTCAGTTGCTGGGCGATCTCCTTGTCGCCCAGACGTTCCGCTACGAGCAGAAGAATTTCCCGTTCGCGCGGCGTCAATTTGTCGATCGCCGAAACTATGGTCACAAAACCCGAATATCCATTTGAAAGGTCGCGCGTCCAGTCTTCAGCGAGGCCCCCGACGGATAGGTCGTTAGGTGTCGCCGCGATGCGACACAACCTTTGCGTTTCAGCATTTCCATTGCATGTCGTCGGGGGATCGCCGCACTAGGGGCCGAGACTGGATAAGAAGACAGAGGGAAGCGCATGCTGGCGACGTTGATGGGCGGCCTGGGACTGATCGTGGGCAGCTTTCTGGGCCTGGTCAGCCTGCGTCTGCCTAATGGCCAGGACGTCGTCGTGCAGCGCTCCCGTTGCGGGTCATGCGGGCGCCCCCTGAAGCCCTGGCGGCTGATCCCGGTCGTCAGTTGGGCGATGACGCGCGGGAAGTGCAGCGACTGCGGCGCAGCCATTCCTGTGCGCTATCCCCTGATCGAGCTGGCCGCCGCCGCCATCGGCGTCTGGGCGGCGCTGCGCTTCGACGATCCCGCCTGGGCGCTGGCGGGCGCGGTGTTGGGCTGGCAGCTGCTGCTGATCGCCATCATCGACGCCGAGCATTTCTGGCTGCCGGACGCCCTGACTCTGCCGCTGTTTCTCAGCGGCCTGTTCGCGGCCGTGGCGCTGGACCCCGCCAATGTGCAGAGCGGCCTGCAATGGTCGCTGGTCGGCCCGCTGAAGACGCCCTTGATCGGGGCGGCGGCGGGCTTCGGCGGCCTATGGCTGCTGGCCTTTATCTATAAGCGCCTGCGCGGTCGCGACGGGCTGGGCGGGGGGGATCCTTTCCTGTTGGGCGCGATCGGCGCCTGGGTCGGCTGGATCGGCCTGCCCAGCGTGCTGCTGTGGGCGTCCCTGAGCGGCCTGAGCGTCGTCGCAGCCAAGGTCGTCCTGCGCCGCCCCGTCGCCGGGACCGACCGCCTGCCGTTCGGCGTCTTTCTGGCCATCGGCGCCTGGCTGACCTGGCTTTACGGCCCGCTCGGCCTGCCCAGCTAGAGGGACAGCAGGTCGGACCAGCGCCAGCGTCCGCCGCTGCCCAGCGCCACGCGCGGCGCGCCCGGCTGGTCGCTGAGCGTCAGCAATACATAGCCGTTCACGGTCTCGGCCTTACAGGCGCGCGGCGAGAAACCGACCGTGACGGCAATGGCCTGTCGCACCCCGGCCAGCCCCTTGCCTGCCTCGCCGGGGCTTTGCAGCCAGTCGCCGTTCCACATCAGTATCGCCCGGCCCGAGGCGCCGGAGGTGCGATAGGCCTGTCCGATCGCGGCGTTGATCCGCGCATCATTGCGCAGAGCGTTCTGGATGCGCTTGACCATGTCGCATCCCTGCCCCGAACCGCCCCCTGCGCCTGAACCGGAGCCGCCGCCCGAGCCGCCCGACCCGGAGCCCGTCCCGCCGCCTCCGCCCGTCCCCTGCCCCGCGGTCAAGGCGCCGCTGAGCGCGCCGTCTCCCAACAGCACGAAGGACACGCTGGGTTCCGGCGCCGAGATCGGCAGCGGCTCAACCTGCGGCGCCACAGGCGTCGGACGAGGGGGGCGAGGCGTCGGCGGCGTCGGGGCAGCGGTCCGCGCCTTCTGGGGCGTTTTCGCCGGAACCGGAACGGGCGTCGCAACCGCGGGGGCGGCAGGCGCCGGTTCAGGCTGAGGCGCGGGCGCGGCCTCGGCGCCTCCCGCCGGCGCATCGCCCGGCGCCGGCTCTGAAGGCGCGGGCGGAGGCGGCTCGATCAGGATCACCTCGACCGGCGGCGGCGGCGGCGGCGCGACGACGGGCTTGACCGGAGCCGTCATCATCATCGCCAGGATCAGGCCATGCGCCGCGATGCTGGCCGCAACCGGCAGGACCCCGGACCGTTTACGCCTCGACGCCCGCCTCACTACCTGACGCCTGTTCCGCTGCAGGTTCCGCGAACGCCCGATGGTGACATTTGCAACAAGGCTCCTCGCCGTTCAGATCGCGAGAAACTGATCACCTGAGAACGTCAGGAAAAAGGCGTCTGGCGAGGAAGGGAGAATAACAAGAACGTCGGTTCTTTATATTTTTTTACAGTCAAGCTGAACCTTTTCACTTCTTCGCGCGTCTTTGCTCCGCCGTTTTGCAACCGACATCGGTGCGGCGCGTAACATCCCCGGAGTTGGGCCGGGCACGAAGGAGACTTGATTTGATCAATTTGGCATCTAGGACCGCTGTCATCGGCGCCGTCGCCGTTCTCGGCATCGCCGTCAGCGGCTGCGCCAGCCATCGGTTCGTCCGCGACAACGTCCAGGTCGTGAACGAGCGCGTCGACGGCGTCGACGCTCATCTGACGCAGGTCGAAGGCACGGCGGGCGAAGCCCTGGCCCGCGCCAACGCCGCGCACAAACTGGCCCAGGGCAAATTCCTGTACGAAGTCGTTCTGTCGGACGACTCGGTGAAATTCCCGGTCAACCACACCGAACTGTCGCCGGAAGCCGAGCAGCGCCTGGCCGAACTGGTCCAGCGCCTGCGCGCCGAGAACGCCAACGTGTACCTGGAGATCCAGGGCCACACCGACTCGACCGGCACCGACCAGATCAACGAGCGTCTGGGCCAGGAACGGGCCGAAGCGGTGCGTCGCTTCCTGAGCGATCAGGGCATCGCCCTGAACCGCATGGCGACCATCTCCTACGGCCCCGCCAAGCCGGTCGCCCCCAACAACACCCGTGAAGGCCGCGCCCAGAACCGCCGCGTCGCCATCATGGTTCTGGCCTAACAGCCGAGAGCGAAATCGGTTGAGTTGGACGCATGTCCAGCTCAACTCAGATATTCGCTTCAGATAAATCTGGACCCTTGTTCTGGGTGCGGTCGATTCCGACTGACCCGCAAAGGGTCTAGCCATTCGCTCCGGCCTCCTGCCCCGGCTGGAACGAGAAACGGCGGCGTCCCGCGAGGGGCGCCGCCGTTGTCATCCTGACGTTCAGCTTCAGTCCGCGCGCTGTTTCTGACCGGCCGATGCGCCCGCCAGATCCGACAGGATGGGACAGTCCGGACGTTCGTCCCCGACGCAGCATTGGGCTAAGTGGCGCAGGGTGTCGGCCATCTCGCGCATTTCACGGATGCGGGCGTCCAGATCCTCCAGATGTTTCTGCGCCATCGCCTTGACCTCGCGGCTGGACCGGGCCTCGTCGCGCCACAGGGACAGCAGGCGGCTGATCTCCTCAATTGAAAAGCCCAGCCCCCGCGCCCGGCGGATGAAGCGCAGGTCGTTCAGGTCGCGCTCTGAAAAGTCGCGGTAATTCCCCTCGGTGCGGTCCGCAGGGCGGATCAGCCCTTGCGCCTCATAATAGCGGATCATCTTAGCAGAGACGCCGGTCGCCTCAGCGGCCTTGCCGATGTTCATCGCGCGGCTCCCTTCGCGCTGCCGATATGGGGTTTGAAGGCGCGCAGGCGCAGGGCGTTCAGCACCACGCTGACGCTGGACAGGGCCATGGCCCCCGCCGCCAGCATGGGCGACAGCATCAGGCCGAAGACCGGATACAGCACCCCCGCCGCCACCGGGATCAGCAGCACGTTGTAGCCGAAGGCCCAGGCCAGGTTCTGGCGGATGTTGTTCATCGTCGCCCGCGACAGGCCGATGGCGCTGACCGCGCCGCGCAGGTCGCCGCCCGTCAGGACCACGTCCGCGCTCTCGATCGCCACGTCCGAACCGCCGCCGACCGCCAGGCCGACATCCGCCGCCGCCAGAGCCGGGGCGTCGTTCACCCCGTCGCCGACGAAGGCGACCTTGCGCCCGCCCTTTTTAAGCGCCTCGATCACCGCCACCTTGCCGTCCGGCATGACCTCGGCGTGAACTTCGTCGATGCCCAGACGACGCGCCACGGCGGCGGCGGTGCGGCGGTTGTCGCCGCTGATGACCGCCACCTTCAGCCCCAGCTCGTGCAGGGCGGCGATAGCCTCGGCCGTCGTCGCCTTCACCGGATCGGCCACGGCGATGATGGCGGCCAGTCGACCGTCCACGGCGGCGTAGAGCGGCGTCTTGCCCTCATCGCCCAGACGGGCCGCCGCCTCGGCGAACACGGCCACGTCGCAGCCCAGCTCGGCCATGTAGCGGTCGGCGCCGACGGCGACGCGCGCGCCCTCGACCAGACCCGTCACCCCCTTGCCGGGGATGGAGGCGAAGTCCTGCGGCTCGATCACCGTCACGCCGCAGGCCTCGGCGGCGGCGACCAGGGCGCGGGCCACCGGGTGCTCGGAACGGATCTCCAGCGCCGCCACCTGGGCCAGCACCGTCGTCTCGTCAAAGCCCTCGGCCGTGACCAGATCGGTCAGCGTCGGCTTGCCTTCGGTCAGGGTGCCGGTCTTGTCGAAGGCGACGACGTCCACGCCCTGCAGGGCCTGAAGCGCCTCGCCCTTGCGGAACAGCACGCCCAGCTCGGCCGCTCGGCCCACGCCCACCATGATGGAGGTCGGCGTCGCCAGCCCCATGGCGCACGGACAGGCGATGATCAGCACGGCCACGGTCGCGACCAGGGCCATGCCCAGCGCCGGATCCGGCCCGAACAGGAACCACACGGCGAAGGTCAGGGCGGCGATGGCCATGACGGCGGGCACGAACCAGCCCGTCACCCTGTCGACAAGCGCCTGAATGGGCAGCTTGGCGCCCTGCGCCGCCTCGACCATGCGGACGATCTGGGCCAGCACAGTCTGGGCGCCGACCTGACGCGCCTCGAAACGGAAGGCGCCCGTGGTGTTCAGCGTGCCGCCCGTGACGTCGGCGCCGGCGGTCTTCTCGACCGGGATCGGCTCGCCCGTCAGCATGGATTCATCGACGAAGGAGGCCCCGTCCGTGACCACGCCGTCGACCGGAACCCGCTCGCCGGGGCGAACCACGACCACGTCGCCAACCTTGACCGCATCGACGGCCACGTCCTGCTCAACGCCGTCGCGCACCACACGCGCGGTCTTGGCCTGAAGCGACATCAGCCGACGGATCGCCTGGCCCGTGCGGCCCTTGGCCCGCGCCTCGATCCAGCGCCCGACCAGGATCAGGGTGACGATCACCGCCGCCGCTTCGAAATAGATGTTGGCCGTGCCCGCAGGCAGCCACTGCGGGGCAAACGTAGCCACCGTCGAGAAGGTCCACGCCGCCGTCGCGCCCAGCACGACGAGGGAGTTCATGTCCGGCGCCCAGCGCAGCAGGGCGGGCACGCCCTTGCGGTAGAAGATGATCCCCGGCACGAACAGCACGAAGGTCGCCAGCACGAAGCTGATGACCTTCCAGTTGAAGGCGCCGATCGTCTCGCCGATCCAGTGGTGCATCCCCGGCACGAAGTGCGAGCCCATCTCCAGCACGAACAGCGGCAGGGTCGCCGCGCCCGCGATCAGCACCGCCCGGCCCAGCTTCCTGATCTCGGCGTCGCGGGCGGCCTGTTCGCGGTCGCTGGCGTCCGGCCCGGCGTCCTCGGGCGTGTCCAGCACATAGCCGGCCTGTTCCACGGCGGCGGCCAGATCCTGAAACGTCGTCGTCCCCGACAGGAAGCGCACGGTCGCCCGCTCGGTCGCCAGATTGACGCTGGCCGACAGCACCCCCGGCACGGCGGCCAGCGCCTTTTCCACGCGGCCGACACAGGACGCGCACGTCATGCCCCGCACAGGATAGGCGACCTCCTCCTGCATCGGCTCATAGCCTGCGCTCTTGATCGCGGCGGCCACGGCGGCGGCGGAACCGTCAGGCGACAGCGACACCTGCGCCCGCTCGGCGGCCAGATTGACCTGCGCGTGCGTGACGCCCGGCACGGCGCGGATGGCCTTTTCGACCCGACCCACGCAGCTGGCGCAGGTCATGCCCAGCACGGGTACATCCAGTGTTCTGAAGCCTTCGGCGGCCATGGCGTCGTCCTCGCAAACCTTTGACGACGACACTGCTAAACCTTCCCATCAAGGGAAGGTCAACACCGCTCGACACACCACGGCCCAACAGCAGGACGCACGGGTGAGGATTGAGGTTCACAGCCTAGCGCAGACCAAGGCCCTGCCGACACCACGCGCCTGCGCCCCATGACCCACGGAATAAGGGAATGGCGACCCCGGGAGGACTGGAAGTTTCGCCCCATAGAGTCTCGCGCGGCCCCATTTTTCCCGGCTGGAAGCCTTGTAGAGCGGTCGCTGGCCGGGCTAGTTGCCCCATGTCACCCCACTCGCTGCCACGCAATCCCGCGTCTGCCTGTGGGGCGGGTTGTGGGGTAAATCGTGGCCAGAGCCGTCAACAGGCTGACCGCGCGAAAGGTCCAGACAGAAACGAAGCCCGGCCGTCACGCCGACGGCGGGGGGCTCTATCTCGTCGTGGACCCGAGCGGCGCTAAGCGATGGGCTGTGCTGATCACCATTCGTGGGCGGCGCCGGGAACTCGGGATCGGGAGCTTGTCCGTCTTTTCGCTGGCGGAGGCGCGCGAGGAAGCCGAGAAGATCAAACGGGCCGTGGCCCGGGGTGAGGACCAGAAGAAGCCGAAGGAACCCCCTCCCCGCTTCGCCGAAGCAGCCGAGCGGATCATAACTGAGCTGGCCCCTGGCTGGCGCGGCAGAGACACCAAGGCGCACTGGCAGCGCAGCCTCCTCGTCTACGCCAAGGACATAGGGGACGTGCCGATCGATCTGGTGACGACGGAACACGTCATGGATGTGGTCAAGCCGCTGTGGCGATCCCGCCCTGAGAGCGGTCGAAAACTGCGCCAGCGGATCGAAACGCTCCTGGACGCGTCGACCGTCAAGGGGTGGCGGGAGGGCGCGAACCCGGCCCGACTGAAAGGACACCTTGAGCGCCTATTGCCCAAGCAGCCGGTCGGCGTCGCGCACCGTCGGGCCGTGCCTTACGACGAGGCCCCAGAAGTGATGGAGCGGCTCGCCGCGCAGTCCGCCATGTCCGCCCGGGCGTTGGAGTGGACGATCCTTACGGCCGCGCGCGAGGGCATGACGCGCTTCGCCTTGTGGGGCGAGATTGAGGGCGACGTATGGGTGATACCGGCCGGCAAGATGAAGGAGGTCGGCCAGGGTGATTTTCGCGTTCCTTTGACACCCCAGGCGCTGGCGGTGCTGGACAGGGTGCGGGTCGGCGAGCCGAAGCCCGACCAACTCATCTTCCCCGGCGCCAGAAAGGGGCGGCCCATGTCAGATCAGACGATGGACAGCCTCCTGGCCCGGATGAAGATCGATGCGACGCCGCACGGCTTCCGATCGACCTTCCGGGACTGGGCTGGCGATGAGACCGACCACGCGCGCGAAGTGGCGGAAGCCGCCCTGGCGCATATGGTTGGATCAGACACAGAGCGGGCCTATCGCCGCCGGGACGCTCTGGCGAAGCGTCGGCGGCTTATGCAGGACTGGGCCGACTTCATCAGGCCGCTTCCGGCTCCAGAAGGCGAAGAAGCTCCTCGCGGGGAATGAGGGTCCGGCCGCCGAGCTTGACGGTGCGCACCTTCTTGCCGTGGATCCAGCGCCAGATAGTGGACTTGCCGACGCTCATCACGGTGGCGGCCTCCTCCACTCCGAAGGCCAGGCGGTCGGAAAGGTTGTCGTTCGCGACGCTCATTGCCAAATCCCCTTTCCTCTGAGGCGGGCGTTGTTGGTGGCGCAGATCAGGACGATGGGGGTCATCACCACAAGTCCTCCGAATAGAGCGATCCGATAACGTGCATGTCGTTCGGACGGACCTGACCAGCATCAACGGCAATCCGCGCTGCTTCCTCTCGGGTCGCAAACGACCCGTCGGACAGCAGGAACCCACTGTCACCGCCGGTCGGATACGGGCCGTCAGGCTGGATAGCGAACAGGTTGTGATGGCGAGCGGGCGGAGGGGCGCTGATGATCACCGGGACGGCGCGCGGATCGCCCGTGTCCTCCGGCGTCAAGCGGATGCGGTGCGCGGCAGCGACGACGCGAATAGGTTCAGACGGCACAGTAATACCCATCCCCCAGCCGGTTGAGCGCGGTGTGAATGTCCGCACAGTCGTGCGATCCAAACTCTCCTTCGTAGAAGGACGTGTCGTCGCTCACGTTGTCCCAGAGGTGGCGCAGGCGCTCGACGCCCATGTCCATCAACTCCTTGATGCGGGCTTCGTGGGCCTGTTCCCACTTGATGTCGGCAAGGGTCTTACGCTTCGTCAGGATCGCGAAGAGATCCTCAAGCTTCACGGTGACGATCTCGTCCTCGCTCACCTTTTGCGGAAACTGGACGACGTTCGTCATTCCCCCTCTCCCTGTTTGGCGCGAAGGATGGCGTTGATACAGACGTCGATCGGCACGCGCTTGAGGCACCCGTTGATGGTGTCCTCGTGAGCCGCACGGGCTTCATCGGCTAGAATCTCTAGCGCCTGGTCCTCGCCCAACACCCTCTCCGCCAGCGCGAGGGCGGCGTCGAGGGAGGTGGTGTAGTTGCCAATTCCGAGATCATCAGCCACTTCCTCGCCCGTGTCCGTTTCAAGGATCATGTGGCCGCGCCCGTCATACCAGCCGCGCATTTCCAGCGCCTTCACGCCGCCCGAATATTCAGGTCGGTTGAAGCGCAGCCAGATAAGCGCATCCAGCTCCCGGCTTCCCACCTCGGCAGCCTCCAGCCTAGCGATGAGGTCAGCGGTCATTGAACGACACCTCGCGGATCGTCTGGCGTCTCGGGGCAGGGCATCCACCCGAGAGCAAGCTCAGTCATCTCGCGTGTCACGCCCGGAACGAAGTGCATGAACGACGAGCCGACATCCGAACGGCGGAAGACGACGTAGACGTTGCGTCGGTCGGTGCGGACCAGAAAGGCCGGGCCATCCTCCGGGGCTGTAGCTATCTCTTGCCAGTCAGCGGTCATGCTTCTGCTCCTGGTGCTGGAGGGAGGGGGAGCCAGTGGGTGGGTTCAATTCCCCAGTTCGATGCATACTGCTCAAACATCATGACGGGACGGGCTCTCCAGTCGTCCGCAATGGTCCGGTCGGAATTGAGCGGTATGACGTTTGTGATCCAGCGCTCCGCGCCGTGATCCCACAATGCCACGTCCATATGAGGCGCTATCAGAATGTGCGTCCCGTCCCTCGGAGCCGTCTCAATAGGCCGCCACTCCACCATCTCGCGGATGCAGGCGGCGGCTTCGTCAAGCATGATGGCGGTGTGTTCTGACGACGGACCGCCAGTTCGGTAGTCAGCGGCCCTCTGTGTCAGCCGCCCCACCAGTTCCATAGGGTCAGTCATTGGTATCGGCTCCCCTTTTGACCAGGCTCATTTGATCCGGTGCAGGCGTTGTCGTGATGGGTCGATTTCGGGCAGCGTTTGTTGCCGCAGTCCGGGCAGACGATGAAGCGCATGGCGGTCAGAGGCCAACCCGTTTCAGGGTCGGTCTTGGTCCTCATGCAGGTGTAGCAGGGACACTCACCCACGTTCGGCCTCCTTGCTGAGGAATGCGTCGATGCGGTTTGGAATATCCATGTCCTGCGCGTAGTCGGCGCGAGACGATTCATAGACGCGGCGCTGCCACTCCGGCGTCGCGCCGTCGGCATGAGCCTGGATTTCGTCGCGCGCCTCCCGCAACAGCCCCACCGCCTCAGCCAGCTTGCGCTCTGCTTCGGTGGCTCGGGCGGTTAACCTGCTCTCGACCAATTCTCTGTCCTCGCGCTCGGCTTCAATGACCTGGACGGCTTCGTCCCGCTCACCCCGCCGCGCCGCGACCTCTGCGATGAGGGCGGGCAGTTGGTTGAGGGCGAGCCACGTCTCGGGTTCCATCGTCATGGCTTGAGCGCGGCACTCCCCGAACGACACTTCCGCGTAGTCGGGCGTGTTCTGGATCGTGATGGGCAACAGGCGGTCAATCGCCCGCGCTAGTTCCGCATGATCGCCGGATGAGGCGAGGGCGGTGAGGATGGCGTCGGTGCAGGTGTCGACACGGCCAAGCGTGATGTCCGCGTCCTTGGGCTTCATCACGTCGATGATGGCCTTCCGCACCTTCTCGCGCGGGGTGAGGGGGTGGGTCATTGGGGCTTTTCTCCGATAACGGCAGGCCCAAATTGCTGGGTTGCTCCGTGGCCCTTGCACTTCGGGCAGGTCCACCACTCGAGCGGCCACGCGCAGACGAGCGAGCCACTTCCTCGACACAGATTGCAGATCACTCCCCGCCCTCCTTATCCGAGGGGGTGGCGCGAGACTTGGGTTCACGCGAGATGCGGACCATGTCGCCGGACCTACGATCCCATGCGTCAAAATCAGCGGCGCATGTGGCGCAGTAGTGAAGACGCGGGCCGCCGGTGAAGATGCCATCCATGAACTGGTGCGTTGGCTCGTGCGAGAGCGGCGCTTGGCAAGCAGTTCGATTGCATGAGCCGTTGGCCAGCCCCTTGTCTGCATTCAGGTCAGCCATCAATTCGCCCCCTGTTCGGCTTGCGGTTTCGTTCGTGGTTTGCCTGCCGCCTTCCACGCCGCAACGGCTTCAAGCCAGTCCTCGGCTTCGTCCACCTGATCCTGAGACCGGCGCGTTTCGTATTCGATCTCTGCGTCCGACATGGCGTCGAAGTCGTTCTGGTAGTGAGACCAAGCGACCATCACTTCGCCCCCTGTTCGGCTTGCAGGGCGGCGAGGGCTTGGTTGGCGCGCTCGTGAAACCATGAGGTTCCGTCGTCAGGGTCCGTGTCGGCTATCTCCTCCAACGCCTCCACGGCTACCCGCAGCGCGTCGGGGGCGGGGTGGGTGTAGAGGGGTGTTCCGTCGTCCAGCTCTGCCGTGTTCAGACGGCCGATAAGTCCGTCTACAATCCCCACCGGCTGCGCGTCCTCGCGGGCTGGCGGCTGGGCGCGGAGGGCGCGCGAGTTCCACGCCGCAAGCGCGTCTGGTCGGAATGCGTATTCGTGCAAGTCCCAGTTGCCAATGATGCAACCGGGCAAATGATCGCCATCCGGGCCATACATTTCGCTCTCAGGGTCGTAGTTCACGCGCATCCCACATCCACAGAACGGGCACGGCGACGCCTCGCTGCTCGTCGCGACCGCCAACTGACAAGGATTACTTGACAGTTGGACCGGATCGGCACGAAGCACGACCGGAGGGCCGTTGAAAGCGTGAAGAATGCTGTCTGCCAGAGACGTCAGGTCGTCGGCGTCGTATTCTGTTTCGCCGTCCCACTGCTCGATGCACTGGATCAGCTTACGGCGCGCATCATCCTCTGCCGGGGCTTCCTCGCGGGTGGCGAGGGCGGCGCTCATGACGGTCTTCAGCGCGTCAATGTTGACCGTGATCTCTCGATCCCAAAGGTCAGCGCGCTCCGAGCCCTCTGCCATGACGTCGGCAACGTCGGCCTCGAAGTCGTCAATGGCCTCCTGAAAATCGACGCAGGCCTTCGATACCGCCCCGCCTTCCGGCGCGGGGGCTGCGGGAGGTCGCGACCACCCCCTGATTGCCTCAGGCATGCCCTCGGCGTGCTCTTCGGCGGTCCCGGTCCAGATCGCTGGAACCGCGACGCATAGGACACTGGGGACTTTCGGAGCGATCTCGCTGTTGAGATAGGCGCACCATTCGACAGCGGTAGCATGGTCTGGAGCCGGGTAAATGTCGTCCGGCCCGATGACGTGCATCATCCAAAGCGGCTCAACCGGCACGGTAACGCGAGGGGTGGTCATGCTGCGATCCTCCGGGATTGCAGGTGCGCCATCAGTTGGCGCCCAAGGTGTTCGGTGTAGGCGGGCGGGATCGCCTCGCTCATCTCGGCGCAGGTGGCCCAGGTCATGCCCATGGCCTGGGACATGGCAGCGCGGTGTCCGCCCTCCCACACGTCGCGCGTTCCGCGCCCGCCAGCAGAGAACGCCCGGCGCCGGGCGTGCCCGCCATAGACGCCGATGACGGGCCGATCGTCGTGCTTGCAGGGCGACGGCGGACTGATGGCGATGTTGCTCTCAAACAGCCTGTGGCGTCGGAGCTGGCAGCCTTGGGCGCCCAGTCCAAACATCGAGCCGCACAGGGTGATGGGGCTTTCCATCGCCCAGGACGCTTCCTCCACGTTCTCGATGACGTAGGGCAGGCCGGTCGCGCGCAGCATCACCCGCACCTGTTCGATCAGCATCGGCGCGCCCTTAGCACCCGGCGCGTGGCGCAGCGCCGTATAGCCCTGACAGGGCGGCGAGGCGTGGATCGCATCGAACGCCGCCAGAAAGCGCGGATCCAGCATCAACGCGTCGTGCTGGATGAAGGCGAAGGGGTATCGCTTCTGCGGATGCAGATCGACGCCCACCACCTCGAAGCCGACCCGCGCATAGCCCGCACCTGCCCCGCCTGCGTTGCAGAACAGATCAAGCAGCCGCATCGACGGCCTCCATCGCCGCGTCCGCGCAATGCTCGCAGACCAGGCGGCCAGTGGTTTCAAAAGCCTCCGCAGACGGCGACCATTCGTCAGCGCCGCAGTCGGGGCAGTCGTTCGGGCACTCGCCGGCCATGAGGGCGTCGTGCAGGTTCCAGAGGGCCTGGGCGCTCATGCTGATCCTCCGAAGAGATCGGGTTGCGGTTCGGACGGCAGATCGGCCATCAGGGCACGGCCTTCCGGGCTATCCAGGTCAAACGCGGCGTGGTCCCAGCAGACGCCCTCACGCCAGTCGCTGTGACCGGCCGCCTTGGCGTTGAGGCGTCCAGCTTCACAAGCGGCGCAGGTCATGCTGCGGCTCCAAACAGGTCGGGCTGTTCGTCGGGGACTGTCGGTGCCGGGGCCGGAGGCGCGGGCTCCGGCTCGACCCATTCGGGGTTCAGGCTGTAGCGATCGACGCCGCTGCTGATCAGGGTGCCGTCAGCTGCCCGGCGCTTCACACCGCTCGCCGTCAGACATTCGGCGTAGACGTATCCAGCGCCTGGGTGAGCAGGCCAGGTGTAGTAGTCCCGCATCCCGCTTGGACGGAACAGGACCGCCCCCGCTCGCAGCAGCCCAAGCACCTTGGGCCACGCCATCTCGTCCAGGCGTTGGTTCATGGACGCGGAGGTTTCGCCGGTCTCAGACATGACCACCCCCGTCCTGCTCACCACGGGCGCGGGCGGGTTGGTTCCATGCCGCGATGGCTTCGGCTCGGCTGTCCTGAACCAGCGGGCCGCGAGCGCGGCACTTGTTGCAGACGACCTGGTAGTTATCGCCCTCGCGGCGGTAGTTGCCCCGGCGCAGTTCGTTGCACTTGGCGTTCCCGCCGCACCACGGGCACAGTTCGACCGGCGTATGCTTCACCCCGCTCATGCCTCACCCCCACGGATGGAGGCTTGGCGGGCAGCTTCGCGAAGGGCGGCGACGACCTCGGATTGGGTGCGCTTAAGGGCGTCGTTCCAGTCGCCAACCCGAAAGCCGATAGACCTTCCCAAAGCCATGGCCGCCGGATTCACGTCGTCAGCGTAGTTCCCAGATCGCCTGATTGCCCCTAGGGCGCAGAAACACTCCGCAAGCTGGCTATCAGGCCCAACCGACTTGCCCGAACTGTCGCGCGCGTAAGCACCCTGCGTCCACGCACCCGGCTTCTCCAGCAGGTCAGCAGCCGCCTTCAGCACCTCTGCCGGGCTCTTGGTTGATTCAGGCATGGTCGTGGGCCTTCTGAGGGCGCGCGACAACAGAGCCGTCGAACCGCTTGGTCCGGGTCTTGTCGAAGCCGCGTGATTGAATGGAGCCGTGGCCGCGCTTCTGGCGGCGGGCGTATTGGCCGGTCTCGCCGCCTTGGGCCTTGGCCTTGGCGATGCGGGGCGTGTCCTGTTCGTCCGTCTTCTTCCGGGCGCAGGGCTTGCGGTAGAGGGCGCGGTTTTCGAGGGCATTGGTGCCCAGCAGGGCGAGGGCGCGCAGGTGCTCGTCTATGACGCCCTCGGTCATGGGCTGGAGCTTCTCGCCGCAGCCACAGGCGCAACGGCCCTCCTGGTCGATCATCAACTGACCGAACTCGGCGCGGGTGAGCGGGCGGCGCTTCTCGATCTGGGCGGCGGGGGTCATGCGGCCTCCTGCTGGCGCTGGAGGGTGGCGGGCTCGACGCCAATCAGGCCGGCGACGATTTCGAGGATGGCGGTCTTCGAGGCCTGAAAGTCAGCCTTGCCCATGGCGCGCATGGACTGGCTCTTGGCCGTCCGCTCGACCACGAAATGACCACGCACGACGACATGGGCGAACTCGTCCTTTGACCGGGCGTAGGAGGCTACACGCAGGGCGGCCGCGCTCGACCCGGCGTCGATCATCGTCTCGTGGAAGAACCCGGCCTGGATCAGCGCCCATTTGCGCAGGTGCTCCGTCGTCGGGAACTCGTCGGCCAGATGTTCCGGCAGGCTGTTCCAGGCTTCGCGCAGCCAAGCGAACTCGTGGCGATGGGAAGCGTCCGAGCGGTGCTCTACGTCGGCCAGCAGGTAGTCCCGGCCACCCTCAAAGCGAGAGGCGGCGAGACGGGGCCACTTGGGGGACATGACGCAGGCTTCGGCGTCCCAGGTGAAGGCGGTGGGATGGTTCATCGGACCCTCACCGTCAGAACAGGCGCGCCATTCGACAGGACGGCGCCAGGAACCTCGCGACCAGCCTCCAGCGCGGCCTTGATGGCGGCTGCGTCGGGCTCGCGCTTCGTGCGCACCAGATCATCCGGCAGCACGTCTGCCGAGAAGTCCGGCGAGCGGACCACGGCCGGGTTGCCCTGGCGCAAGGAGAGGGTCGCCTCCGGGCGCTCCAGCTTCGTCAGGCCGCACTGGTCCATGAAGGCGGCGATAGCCACACGGGCGCCCGCGCTGCGTTCCTCGAAACGACGACGGCGGGCCACCAGGTCGCCCTCATGCGTCTTGAGGGCCAGGGCCATCGCGTCTTGCTCAGCCTTCCAGCGGAGGACGGCCGACACCGCTTCAAGAGCATCGGTCTCGCCTTCGATGGTGTCAGCGATCAGGTCTTCGTCGTCCAGAAAGCCTTGGGCACGCAGGGCTGCGGCAAGGACCTTGGCCTTGGAGGACTCGACATGCAGTTGATGGGCGGCAGTCATCGGTCACGCCTCTCCGTCGGCAGCCATGCGGATGAAAGGAATATCGTCTGATAAATCATAGGCTTGCTGCGGCGAAGACCCGCCGCCGCCGGTGCGGGACTGGCCCGCATCCCCCTGGGGCTTGCCGCCCTGCAACGTCACGTCGTTCACGCGCACCGTTAGGTAGGTCTTGCCGTCATGCTCGCGCTTGCCGAGGTCGCCCGACACGGTGACGGAGGTTCCCTTGGTCAGGTGATGGCTCAAGGCCTCCCCGCGCTTGCCCCACAGGGAGCAGTCGAAGAACATGGTCGTCTTCTCGCGGCCCGAGCGGTCGTCGACGGCGACGGAGAAGCCGCAGACCTGATCGCCGCCGGTTGTGGTGCGCAGATCGGCGTCCTTGGTCAGGCGACCGGCAATGGTGATGGCCTTCATGGTCAGGCTGCTTTCTATTGGTCAAAGGGGGTGTTGGGGCGGACCTGGGCGAGGCGTTCGCCGTAGGCCTTGCGGACGGCGGCGGTGTCGGCTGCCGAGAAGCTTGCGAGCGCCTTCTCGTTGTCGCTGAACCAGCGCTTCAGCTCGTCTTCCGACTTGCACAGGTCGATAGCGGCCTTGGCGGCGGTGACGGCGGCGCTTGGCTGTGCGGGGGGTGCGTCCGTGACGGCGCGACCAGCCGTAGCGGTGAGCTTGCGGACTTCGCTGTCCTTGATCTTGTAGGAGCGGCCGTAAGCCTCAATCTCAACCCACGGCGACGGCAGGGCATAGAGGTAGCGGCCGACGCCCCAGCGCACAGCGGCCCGCTTGAAGGCGTCAGACAGAGCGCCCTTCTCGGCTTCCACGTCGGTGTCACCGGCGCCGTCCGCCTTCCAGACCCATTCGTCGCCCAGCTTGAGGCCGATCTCGCAGACGGTCTTGCCGTTGGCGTGGGGGTAGCGGCACTGCCACCCTCCGGGGCCGCAGATCGCATCAAAGCGGTCCATAACGTCGCGGGCGTCGATGAACGCCAGCGCCATGCCTTTGGTCTTCTCGCGGTTGGTCGATCCAACGCGCCAGGACACAGCGTCAGCCGGGAACGGAGCCGTCAGGGCTGCAAAATCGATCATTGCAGGTATCCGATCTGATCCAGGGCGGCGCGGATGGTCTTGGCGCGCTCGCGGGTTTCAGGGACCGGGCTGTCGTGCAGCCACAGCCATTCCGACCAGGCGGTGTAGGGGCGGACAGAGCGGCGTCGGCCGTCCACCCACATCACGATCTCGCCGTTGATGACTTCCGCATCCGGGGCGCCGTTGTTGGCGGACCTTGCGGCGGACGAACCCGCCCCGGCTCTGGCTGCGGAGGAAAGGGGTTGAAGGGTCACGACGCGCTCCACAGCAGAGCCGCGACAAAGGCCACGAACAGGGTGCAGGCGGCGGCAGAGGCGACGTTGCCCATCCACCACTGAACCGAACGGCTAGGCCGGGAGGGGCGGAAGTCGCTGCCCCAGCCGTTCGACTGGTCGGTCTTCTTGGCGGCCTGATAGACAGGGGTTCCAGCGGTGTAGAAGTCGGTCAAGACACGGCCTCCAGTTGGGTTTGGGCTTGGCGGGATGCGCGGATCAGCTCGGCGATGCGGCGGATACCGGCCTCTGCGAACTCGTCGTCGTAGGCAGGGTCGAGTGCGACCGAAGCCATGACGGCGACGCGGGTCTCAGCCTCGGCAGGCGTGTAGGCCACGCCCCAGGTGTCGACGACGGAGCCGTTGCGGGCGGTGAAGTCGGTGTGAGCCATCACGCGGCCTCCGACTTGAGGCGCGGCATGTCCTGAACAGCCCTCTCGATGAGAGCCGTCGAGGCGCTAATCTTGGCTAGGCAGCGACGGCATTCATCGGCGTAAGTGCCGGTGTCGTCGTCGCGGGCCAGCGCCAGATTGCTGGACAGGGCCGCTACGTCATAGGCGAGCTGCATAGCTGCGGCAGAGGCGGCATAGACGCTGGCCGAAGGGAGCTTCGAAACCATCAAGCCGCCTCCATCCGAGAGGCAGGGACGACAGCGCCCTTGCCGAAAGCCCGGTCACACAGCGCCATGGCCGCGTTCAGGGCAGCGCGCTTGTCAGGCGACAGCGGATCGGGGCCGGGCTCGGACCACTCGGCGGCATAGGCGCGGGTCTTCTCGCGGGCGGCGCGCTCTTCGCACTCGGCCAGGCGCTCAGCGCGCTCGGCGGAGACGTAGGCGATGCGCTTGGCTTCTTTCTGGTTGATGGCGTTGGCCACGGCGGCCTCCCTCGTTGATGAGGGGAATATGCACTAGACGCATATTAGCCGTCAACAAGAAAATGCATGCCACGCATATAAGATGCGTCGAGAACGGTCGTAGGGCGACGCCGAAACCCTCGACTCCTGCATATAACGCGGGAATCTTGGGCCTCATGATGAGGACGATTTTTTGCGTTCAGCCCTATCGTCGTTCAGCGGAGGGGCTGAGGAAGGGACACCTGCGGCGGCTGTTGAGCCGAGACGCCGCGATCCGGGCCGCGCGGGCCATGAAGGCGCATGAGGACGGGGTGATCGTCTTCAGGGTGACGGGCTGCCCAGAGGCCGACTTCTGGTCGGACCCGGTGATGATTGCGCGTGCGGGTGAGACGCCAGATACCTGATTGCGGCAATATATAGACATTGCCTAGCATTGTGATATCCCGGCGTTATGCGCTCAGGCAGGGGGTTTGGGCGCGATATTTTCGGGGCATCCCTTATGAAGAACATTTCTATCGCCGCAGCCCTTTGCGCTGGCCTGGCCCTTACCGCCTGCACCACGACGGAAAAGGTCAGCGTCATGCAGCCGGGCGACCGTATGTTGACCTGCGCCCAGCTCAAGGAAGAGTTTGCCAAGCTCGACGCGATCAAGCGCGACGCTGACAGCGACAAGGGCGTGAATACGGCAAACGTCGCTGCCGTGCTGCTGTTCTGGCCCGCCGCCGCCGGCAACTACCTGAACGCCCGCGACGCCCAGCAACTCGTAGAGCAGCGCCGCATGCACCTCATGCCGATCTACAACGAGAAGCAATGCGACAACCCGGCCAACGCCAGCGTGAAGTTGAGCGTCCCGACGCACCTGCTGGCGCCCATCGCTTACGGCGAATAAGGCCAAGCCGTAAATGCAGAACGGCGGCTCCTTGCGGGGCCGCCGTTTCCAATTGCGCCTGCAAAACCCTCGCCGCCCGACATTCGGCAGTGAATATTTTATCCGTCCGTGCCTGTGCGCTTAAAACCCTTGAGCGCCCCCTCCACGACGCGCAAAGCGGTCGTCCGCTCCTCCGGCTTGATCTGGTCGTAGATCGACCATAGGCCGTCCGGGTCGCTTGGGTCTCGGATGATGAGGGAGGCGGCGTCGACGCCGTAGACCTCGGCGATCAACTCCAGGATCGTCTGGTTGTAGGGAATGTCCCCGCGCTCGATCCGGCTGATGTTGGGCTGAGAGAGGCCCAGCCGCTTCATGTCGCCTTCTTCGCCTTCGGCAAGGACACGGCCCTCGACGTTGGCCTTGATGCGCTCGATCAACGCGTCGATCGAAAGCCCGTGATGCTTCCGCCACTCGCGGAGAAAGTGCTTCGGGTGAGGTTTCTGCGCCATACGCATATTATGCGCGCTGGCGGCCCGCTCGTTCAGCGCCTTACATGCATGAAGCTCTTGACCTAGAATATGCGTCTGGTGCATATTTGAGGAATGAGCGAACCCAATCTCACTCCGCTGGCGAACTGGATGTCTAAGCAGGGCGTCCGAGACCAATGGCTTGCCGACAAGCTGTCCTGCACCCAGTCCCAAGTGTCGCGCATCCGCCGGGGCATCAATAAGCCCTCGGCCGAACGCGCCTTCCTCATCGAGAAGCTGTCTCGCGGCAAGGTGAAGGCCGCCGAGCTGCTGACCGGACAGAGGGCCTGAAGATATGACCGGCTCAGACATTCACCACCTCTCCGCGATGATCGAGACGCAAATCCGCCGGATCGTCCGGGAGGAGGTGCTCGCTCTTCAGCAGCAAGATTGCGGCTCCGACCAGCGCCTGGAGAAGACGCCGAAGAGCGCGCCCGCGCCCGAGTTCAACGAACTGATGGTCCGCGCCCGACAAGGCTCGGTGCCAGTTCGTGAAATCCTCCACGAGACGGGACTTTCGCAGACCACTTGGTGGAGGTGGAGCGCAGGCCGAACGGAGCCCAGCCTCAAATCCCTCAGGGCGATTGATACCGCCCTGCGGAAGCGCGGAGCCTGACGCCATGACCTGGGAACCATCAGACATGAAGCACCAAGCCCCCCTTACCGAGGCGGACGTGCGCCGCATCGTGCGCGAAGAGATCGAGGCCGTCCGGCAGGCTGAGGACGAGTTGAGGCGACGCGCAGCCGCAGCGCTGGACTACGCGATTGCTCAGGAAGAAGGGCGTCAGGCTGAGAGCGTCAGAAGGGGGAGCCCCCCGCTCGTCACGCTGGCTTGTCTGACTGGGCGCGATGCTGCCGCAGCCGTTGCGCGTTTTCCAGAAGCGTATTCGCGTGCCGCCGAACTCCGTACGGAACCCGAAGCTCCGCCTCCATCCGAGCGCCCCGATCAGCAGGGGGCGTAGGATGGTCCGCGAGCAGGTCAGTAAGCAACGCCTCCATGGCCTGAAGCAGTTCGGTGAGCTTTCGCACGTCGATTTCTTGCGAGGATCGCATTTCAGTTCTCCGGTGGGTTGTGGAACCTCCACCGTAGGGCGCCACGGCGAGCGGGCAACCCCCCGGCCCGCTCGCCGTGAGTGCGCCACCTCAGACACTCCGGGCCTTGGCTCGGTATTCAAGGGCACAGCGGATCAACAGGTCACGCTGGCGCTTCGTTCGAGCGGTCTGCGCTCGCGCCTCGGCGTCATGGGCGAGGGCCATCCAGTCCATGCGGCTCTCGCGTTCGAGCGGCGCGTAGCTCGCCACCCGCGCCCGGAAATCCACGAACACCACCACGCCGCCCGTCGCGGCCTCTGCCTGTCTGTCCATGGGGCCTTTGTCGCCCAGGGCGAGGCAAGCGTCACCGAAACAATCCACCACGAACGTTGTGAGAACAAGCGATGAGTGTTCCCGTCCTCAAGGCGCTGACGAAGCGCATCCGCAAGCGCATCGGCTCGACGGAAATGGCGGCGCTGGCCGCTGGCCTGTCGAACAAGGGGGCCTGGAGCCTCTACGAAAGCGAGAATCACCCCGACACGACGCTGCCTCTGCACCGCTTCCTCGACTGCGCGAACGACGCCGAGAAGCAGACGCTGATCGACCTGATCCGCATGACGATGGAAGATGGCGGGGCCCCCGCCTGCGCCACGACCCAGGCCAGCGAAACGACCGAGGCGGCGGCGGACCTTCAGAAGGTTGTGCGTCAAGCCGAGGCCGATGGCGTCGTGACCCCGCTGGAGCGCAGCCAGATCGTCGGCAAGGCGCTGGAAGTTCAGGCGCAGGCGGCTGACGTGATCAAAGCTGTGGGGGCTGCGTGATGACCCGCACCGTCAACGTCACCGCCTGCACCCTTCGCCGGGACGAGAAATACCTCGTCATCTTCAAGTCCAAGGCTGGCCCCGGTCAGGCTGTCTCTGACCATCCCGTGAAGGTCGGATCGGACGTGCGCGTTCGTGACGGGAGGGTCGTCTGATGTTGGGCTTCGTCCTGTCGTTCCTGCACACCCTGATCACCGCTGGTCGGAGGGTTCTGTGATGCTGGACACCTTCCGCTCCTATCTGGCGTGGCGCCGCTTTCAGGCTTCGATCCGCAAAGAGATCGCCGCCGCCCGCGTGGACCACAAGCCGATCCGCAACATCCGCCAAAGGCAGCGGGACATCCTTCACGCCGCACTGGAAGCAGGCGAGGCCAACAAGCGCCTGATCCGTGCAGAGCGGGCCTATGACGAGGCTCGGACATGAGTGATCGCATCGAAGCCCTTGAGATCGAAAACGAAGCCCTCCGCGCCAAGCTGGCCGCATGGGAAAGCTCGGCAACGGTCAACCAGTACCAGACTGAATTAGGCCTGACCGCCAAGGAAGCCGCCGTGCTGTCGCTGCTGGTCCAGCGCCGCCGCGTCGATCGGCTGCAAGCCTACGCGGCTGTGTTCGAACAACTGAACGGCGACGGCCCCGGCCTGAAGATCGTGGACGTGTTCGTCTGCAAGCTTCGCAAGAAGCTCCGCGCCCTCGGCCTGAACCCCACGATCAAGTCGATCTGGGGCGTGGGGCACGAAATCACCCCTGAAACTATCGCGGCCATTGAGCAGCGGCTTTCGCCGCCTCTGGCCGCCTGAGAGCGAGATCACCGGAATGAAACTCAAGACCTGGACCGCCGAAGAAGACGCCTTCGTCACGGAGCAGTGGCAGGCTGGAAAAACGATCCGCCAGATCGCCGCCGCAATGGCTGAGCAGTTTGAGGTCGGGCGCGGTTACAACGCCATCAACGGCCGCATCGACAGGCTTCGACTGAAACGCAGCGACGAGGAGCGCAACGCCAACCGGCCGCGGATGGAGGAAGACCGGAGGGCCGACATCATCCAACGCTATCAGGCTGGCGAGACCATCACCAGCATCGCCAAGTCCTACGGCGTCAGCATCTCGACCATGAGTGAACGCTTGCGGGTCTGGGGCATCAGGCAAGAGCGGCGCCCGACCAGTCGGCACGACGATCCTCAGTTCATCGCTCTTTGGGAGGCTGGGACCAGCACCCGCAAGATCGCCGAAATAATGGGCGTCCACATCAACACGGCAGATCGATGGGCCGCGATGGGTCGCCGCCTGGGGACGATCAAGCCCAAGGGCGCCTTCATGCCCGCATGGACCCCCGAGGAAGAGGCCACCCTGCGCCGCCTTTGGGATGAGGGACACGGTCCCGCCGAGATCAGCCGACGCACGGGCTGGACGAAGAACCGCATCGGATCGAAGGCCCGCACCATGGGCCTGCCGGTGAGGAGCTATCCCGCCCAGCGCGCCAAGGCCAAGGGTAGGGACTACTCCCACCTGCGCCGTGCAGCTCAGGCAGCGGCGGCGGCGGCGGCCGAACAGCGAGAGGCGGCTCGCCGTCTCCGCGAAGAGCGCGCCGCGTCTCTGTGGGCCTACACGGACACCTCTCGACCGTTCATGGAGCGCATGGGGCGCGAGTGCGCCTGGCCCCTGGGCGAGCGCGGCTCTTTCCATGCCTGCTGCGCCGAAACCCCTGAAGGCGACACCTACTGCAAAGAGCATCGCCTGATTGCCGGGGGTGGCCGCACCGCAGTCAAGGATCGCTTTGTCAGCGTGACCGGCGCCATCCGTAAGCGCCCGGCGTCTACAGTTTTCGACGCCGGACAGATGGCCGCCTGACATGAGCGTTCAGGCCATAACATGGGCTCTGTCCTTCGACGTGGAGACCGCGAGCGAGAAGGCCGTCCTTCTCGTCCTCGCCAACTATGCCGATGGCGCGGGCGTTTGCTTTCCGGGCCAGGAGAACATCGCCAAGCAGGCCGCCTGCTCCGAGCGCACGGTCCGACGCATTCTCGAGAGCTTTGAGCAGCGAGGGATCATCACGCGGATCGAACGCCGACGCCGCGATGGTTCGCGCACCTCCGACAGCATCTTTCTGACCGCTTTCGCGCAACCGGACATGGTGTCCGCCTGCGACGAACCAACCGGCCATCCTGTCCAAACCAACCGGCCATCCTGTCCAAACCAACCGGCCATGGTGTCCGGGCTCACTACGTTTGAACCGTCAGGGGATACGTCAGGTGAACCTAGGGAGCGCGCGACGCGCCTCCCTCCGCAATGGACGCCCGATCCCGACGACGTGCTGAGGGCCGCTGAGCAGATCGGCGAGCAGCGCACCGTGATCGAGATCGAGAAGTTCCACGACTACTGGCGGGCCGTGCCCGGAGCCAAGGGCCGAAAGCTCGACTGGTCCGCCACCTTCCGAAACTGGATCCGCCGAGCCGCCGAAAGCAAACCCCGACATGACCGCCCTGACGCCCATCGCCCCTCCAAGCTTGACCACCTTGACGATATCGCCCGAGCTATGGCGGCTTCTCGCCACGGGGCCGTCGAGCCAGATCGAGGAGATCGCTTCGATCCCGGCGCTGAGAGCGCAGGCCGCTACCTGCCACCGGCAGCTTGAAATCCTGACCGAGCCGGTCGGAGAGGCTGAGGTGGAACGGTCGCTGGGGACGCTGGTCCTCATCTTCGGGCTGGGCGAGCAAGCCAAGGCTGCATCGTTCTGGCGGGCCTACAAGGACGCCCTGTGCGACCTGCCCCGGATGGCCTTCGACCGGGCGGTCGCCGAGTGGCAGCGCGTCGGCAAGTTCTTCCCCAAGCCCGCTGAGCTGAGAGAGTTGGCCGAGCCCCACGCCACGGCCCTGCGGATGGCGGCGCACCGGGCAAAGAAGGCGGCGACCTGGGAGGCGCCCAAAACCATCCCGGAGGCCGAACGGATGCCCGCCGAGAGGGTCCGCGCCCTGCTGGACGACACCCTCGGCAAGCTGGCCGGCATGGACATGCTGGCGCGCACCCGAGCCCGCCGCGTCCGCCCGCCCCAGGCCAAGGTGGACGAGACCGGCATCAGCGCCGAGGCCCGCGCACTGATGGAGCGACAGAGGGCATGACCCCGCTCGACCACAACCTGACCCGCGTCCTCTACCCGATCCTCTGCGATCTAGCGGGCCGGGCGAACAAGGCGGGCCACCTGACGCCAGCCAAGGCCGGACAGATGGCCAGCAAGCCCACGGCCCAAGCGGTCGAGGCAGTCACAAACGAGCTTAAGCGGACGATCCGCGTGGAAGACGGGAGGGCGAAGACCAATGGCTAAGCGCAAGAAGCCGACCGATCCGCAAGCAGCGGCGCGTCATCGCCTGGAGCGGGAAGAGAACCGCAGGGAGATCGAGCGCCTGAAAGCCCAAGGCGACGTGGAGATCAACCTGGACCCGAGAACGAAGAAGCTCCTTTCCGCCCGGCGCGTAGACTGCTTCTCGACCCTCTTGAGGGATCATTCCCAGGCCCGCGAGGCGGTGAACTGGCTGGAGGAGCTGATGCGGGACGCCTACGGCGAGAACGCTCAGGAGCGGCGCCCGGATTTCATCCGCGCGTCCAGCGAGGGGGCGCCAGGACAGGCCATCTCACAGCGCATGATCGAGGCGAGCAAGGTGCTGGAGGTTGTCGAGGCCAGCCTTCGACCTTGGGAGGCGCGCCTGCTGTTTGGACTGCTGCGGCCCGATGAGGCCTTGCAGTCCCGGTGGCGTGAGGTCGTGCGGCGCGTGACAGGCGTTCGGAACGAACAGCGGCAGGGGGAACGGGTGGTATGCGCGGCGGAAAGCCTGCTGTGGACGCGCGAGAATATCGCCGGCCTCATGAGGACGCGCGCCGAGATCAGAAAGGCGGCCTGACCCAGCATGTAGGGCGTTTCTATTTTTGTTCACGCAAGGGATTGACGATTAATCCGAACGATGGGACAAAAGCCAAGGTCGCTTCGCGCGCCCACAGAAAGGCTCTGCTTCGGCGGGGCCTTTGCCGTTTCAGGTCCCAACCCTCCCTGCGGAGCCGGTTGGCCTTAAGACCCTCGCGTATCTGAGGGCCGCCCGGGTTGATCGCCGGGTGTAGTCATTCCAGCACAGGCGCTTCCGACAAGCTGGCTGGTCTTAGATTCTCGGAGCGGAGCCAACCCAAAGTAGCGAGCGACCAGAAATCGCTTAGAGCGCGGAGGGGTTGGGCGGCAGACGAAACGGGACAGTAGGCATGCCGTTGGCTTGCCGAAACACCGGCCACCTTATTCGCCCGATGGGCAACACCAATCTGCGAGACTGAGGCGAGACGGACAGCGCCATTGGCGTGGGACGAGACCTTGGCCTTGCAGACACCAATCTGCGAGCGGCGGCGATACAGGGTCCAGCATGAGCTGGAGGCAGGCGCGAAACCGCTAAAGATGCGATCTGCACATCCTCGCAGACCCACAACAACACCCGCCACGCCTCTCAACGATGCGCACCGGGCGGGTTACTCTCCGCCTTCGTAGCTCAGCCGGTTAGAGCGCCCGCCCCATAAGCGGGAGGTCCGGGGTTCGACTCCTCGCGACGGCACCACCCTCGCCACCGCACCGGACACACAGCACCGTTAATCTAGCGCAAAGCCGGAGAGCGAGTGGCGAACCCTCTTTCAACCGCGTCTTCCTCCGCTGGGCCTCGTTCGGACGGGGCAGCGTAACCACGGCTGACCTTAGGCTGAGAAAGCACCCGTGACGCGGCGGTCTCCGGGCCGGTGAATGCGGGGAAGGTCGGTCACGTCCGAAGAGATTGGAGGCGGAGCGATGGCCCGTCGTCCTGACCACATCGCCTCCCAAGGCACCCAGCGCCTAAGGGGCCGCAGAGGCGTAGAGCAACGTAAGCGCCGCCTCGCCGCCGAGCCCCTGTGCAGGGACTGCATGGCCAAGGGGATCATTACCGCCTCGACGGTGCCCGACCACATCATCCCACTGAGCCAGAACGGCCCAGACACCGACGACAACATCCGCTGCCTCTGCGCGGACTGCCACACCATCAGGACTAGAGAGCAGTTCGGCCAGCGCCAGGTCAGCCCTGTGGGCATGGACGGCCGGCCACTCGACCCGAACCATCCGTGGAACCGGCCCGCCCCCGCCTGATGCCACCCGCTCGCAGGAGGGAGGGGGGGCGTCGAAAGTCCAGAGCCCGTCGCTCGGACACCGGCGGCCAAGGTCCGTTCGCACCGAAATGGATTTTCAAACATAAAAGTTGGAGGCACCCCGTAGGGGTGATGCTGCATGAACGTAGTGCCGGGGACGGGCGACATCGTGCCGGAGCCGCACTGGCGCATGCTCCTGACGGATGACCTGGAGGTCGAGGCCGCTGGTGAACACTGGCGCCGGATCACCGCGGAGATGCGCGAGAGGGGCATCCTGTCGCCGTCGAACGGCCACGCGATCCAGCGGCTGGTTCTGGCCTACGTGATCTTCGATCGTTGCTCGCGTGAAGTCGCCGAGCATGGGGCTGTGTCGAAGCCGAAGCGGGGCAACCCCAAGGCCATCGCGCGGATCAGCCCACACTTCACAGCCATGCGGGAGGCCGGGTCGGACGCCGAGCGTCTGGAAGCAGAGCTGGGCCTGTCGCCGCGCCGCCGGGCCGCTGCCGCGAAGGTCGAGAAGAAGGCGAGGACCGCCCGTGCCTCCGACGCGTATCTCACAGTCGCCAAGTGACCCGACGAGCCGGTGGGCTGCTGATGTCGTCGCCGGCCGGATCGTTTCAGGGGAGCTGGCTCAACAGGCCGCCGAGCGTCACCTTCGCGACCTGAAGGACGGGGCGAAGCGTGGGCTTTACTTCGACGAGGCGGCGGCGGCGCGCGCCCTGGGGTTCTTCCCCGCGGTGCTGTCGATCACGGCCGGCGCGATGGAGGGCAAACCCTTCACGCTGCTGCCCTGGCACCAGTTCACGGTCGGGTCGCTGTTCGGCTGGAAGATGCAGAGCGGCCGGCTTCGGTTCCGGCAGGCGTGGCTCGAGACGGGAAAGGGGCAGGCGAAGTCGCCACTGATGGCCGGCATCGGCCTCTACCTGATGGGCTGGCACGGGGTGAAGCGCTCCGAGGTCTATGCGATCGGGCAGGATCGGGCGACGGCCAACGTGCTGTTCAAGGACGGCGTGGCCATGTGCCGGGCCAACATCCCCGACACCCCGGAGGACGAAACCGACAGTCTCGTCAGCAGGGGCGAGGCGATTATCCGAGGCGAAGGCGACAACGCCTGGAAGATCGAGCACCCGGAGACCGGATCAAAGTTTCAGTCACTGGCGAACGGCGAGGCGATCTCGGGTCCCAGGCCGACGGCGGTGCTGGCCGACGAGATCCACGAGTTCAAGTCGGGTGCTTCGATCGAGACCTGGCAGCGCGCCATCGCGAAGATGCCGGGCGACGCCATGATGCTGCTGGGGACCAACACCCCGGCGACGACGCAGATTGTGGGCACGGCCTACAGCGATTTCTTCCAGAAGGTGCTCAAGGGCGACGTGAAGGATGACGAGGCATTCGCCTTCATCGCTCGCGTCGACAAGGCGGATCGGGAGACGATCTTCGACAACGAGGCGGCGTGGGTGAAGTCGCTGCCCGCTCTCGGCATCACCTTCCCGGTCGAGAACATCCGCGGCGAGGTCAACACGGCGAAGGTGCGGCTTTCGACGGCCATGTCGGTGCGGCGCCTCTACTTCGGCATCCCGACCGGCGCCGTCGACTTCTGGATCGATGAGGCGGCCTGGGCGGCGGTCCAGGGCGAGGTGAACCCGGACGACTTCAGGGGCTGCCCCTGCTGGCTGTCGCTGGACCTGTCGAAGAAGAACGACCTGACCGCCCTGACGGCGATCTGGCTTAAGGACGGGAAGCTCTACGCCAAGACCTGGTACTGGACCACGCGGGACGGACTGGCGGATCGGGCCAAGGAAGACGGCGCGCCCTACGAAGAGTGGGTTGAGGCTGGCCACCTGACAGCTGTGCCGGGCGCGGTGATCGACAAGACCTTCGCGGCCGCCGAAGTCGCCCAGCTCGTCGCCGAACACGACGTCCAGTTCCTGGCCTTCGACCCGGCCGGCATCGCCGACTTCATCGACGCCTGCGACGACATCGGCTTTCCGGTGTGGCGCTGGAAAGGGCCGGACGAGCCGGAGGGCGAGGGCCTGAAGCTGATCGCGCACGGCCAGGGCAAACGGGTCGTGTTCGGGGATCGACAACTCTGCATGCCTCGCTCGGTCGAGCGGCTTGAGGACGCGATCCTGACCAAGGCCATCACGGTGGACGCATCCCCTGTGACCTACATGTGCGCGGCGAACGCGGCGCTGGACCACGACGGGCAGAACAACCGGGCCTTCGACAAGAAGCGCTCACGGGGCCGGATCGACGGCCTTGTCACCTTGGCGATGGCGACCGGCGCCGCGCTGTATGCCGAGAAGAAGGAGGCGGGATGGAACGACTACCTCGCCAGCCTGGGGGTGCCGGCTTGATGCTTCGGGCGCTCTGGCCGTTCAGCGCCAAGGGCGACACGCGTGAAAGGTTGTCGCTGACCGAGCAACGCAGCCGCGTCGGCGACATCGACGCGGGCGTGCCGGTCAACGAGACGACGGTGCTGAACCTCTCGGCGGCGTGGGCCTGCGTCAACCTGCTGGCAGGTACGATCGCCTCGCTGCCGTTGATGGTCTACCGCACCGACGCCAAGGGCGACCGGACCGTGGCCAAGGACCATCCGCTGTATCGGGTTCTTCACGACAGTCCGAACCTGGATCAGACCGCCATGGACTTCTTCGAGGGCGGGGTCGCCGCTCTCGAACTGCGGGGCAACATGCATGCCCGGATCGGCAGGCTGGGCGACCGGATCGTCAGCCTATCCCCCATCGCCAGGCCCTCGGTCCGGCGGACATCATCGGGCGACCTGCGTTACACCTGGAGCGAGGACGGCAAGCATTACGACGAGCCCGCCGAGAATATCCTGCACGTGCGGGGCTTCGGCGGATCTCCGCTCGGTGGGCTATCAACCATTGCCTTTGGCCGGCAGGTCTTCGGCGTCTCTTCAGCCGCGAACCTGAGCGCGGCCCGGACCTTCAGAAACGGCGCCCGCCCCGGCATCATTCTCTCCTTCAAAGAGTGGCTGAAGAAGGAACAGCGCGACCCGCTTGAGAAGGCGCTGGAAGACAAGTTCACCGGCGCCATCAACGACGGGCGGCCCTTCATCGCGGAGGGCGGCACGACGGTTCAGACGCTCGGCTTCTCGCCCGAAGACACCCAGCTCCTGGCATCGCGTGGCTTCGGCGTTGAAGAGGTCTGTCGCTTCTTCGGCGTGCCGCCGCACATGGTCGGCCACACCGAGAAATCTACCTCTTGGGGGACGGGCCTAAAGGACCAGACCGAAGGCTTCGTGAAGTTCGCCCTGCGCAAGCGCCTGAAGCGCATCGAGCAGGCCATCATGAAACAGTTGCTGACCCCGGCGGACCGCGCGGCCGGCATCGTGGTCGAGTTCAACCTAGAGGGCCTTCTCCGAGGCGATAGCGAGGGTCGCGCCGCCTTCTACGAGTCTGGCCTGCGCAACGGCTGGACCACCATCAACGAGGTGCGCCGTCGCGAGGGGCTGCCTCCGGTGGAAGGCGGCGATGTCCCGCGCATGCAGATGCAGAACGTCCCCATCACCATGCAGATGCCCGGCAAGCCGATTGGCGACATGCCGGCGCTGACGGCCGAGTAGGAGGCCTCCCTAGATGCAGACCAAGGACTTCGACCTCGACCTCAAGGAGGTCGGGGATGACGGCACGTTCGCCGGATACGGCTCGATCTTCGGCAACGCTGACAGCTACGGCGAGATCGTCGAGCCCGGCGCGTTCACCGCCAGCCTGCGCGCGCACGCCAAGGCCAAGACCATGCCGATGATGCTGTGGCAGCACGACACCTGGCAGCCCATCGGCGTCTGGACACTGATGGAAGAAGACCAGCGCGGCCTCCGGTGCGAAGGGCGTCTGCTCCTTGGCGTGAAGCAAGCTGACGAAGCCCACATCATGCTGAAGGCAGGCGCCATTCGCGGCCTGTCGATCGGCTACCGCGAACTGGCCGCCGAGCCTGACGGCAACAACCGGCGCCTGAAGAAGCTGGACCTGCGAGAGGTCAGCATCGTGTCGTTCCCGGCGAACGACAAGGCGACGGTCACGTCTGTGAAGGCAGAGCGCGCCGCCGATTTCGTGCGGCGACTGCGCGACGGCGAGCCGCCCAGCACCAAAGAGTTCGAGGACATCCTGGGTGATCTAGGGGTCCCGAAAGCCCTGCGGGCAGGCATTGCCTCCCACGGGTACGCCAAGGCCATCCGGAGTGAGTCCGGGGGCATCGATCCAGCCGTCAAATCAGCCATGACCGACCTGCGGGCGGCGCTGGACGGCTTCCTCAACCCCCGGACCTGATGGAGACCCCAATGTCCGAAGCTCAAGAAATGGAAACCCTCGTCAAGGACCTGAAGCAGGCCGCCGACGACGTGAAGAAGGTCGCGGAGACCACCCAGACCGAGGTCAAGAACCTGGGCAAGGTGACCGACGAGACCAAGCAGAAGGCCGACGAGGCACTGGTCAAGCACAACGAGATCAGCGAGCGCCTGTCGGTCATCGAACAGAAGATGACCCAGCCGACCGGCCGCGACGACGAACGCCAGAAGTCGGCCGGTCAGATGGTCGCTGAGAGCGATGAGCTGAAGAGCTTCATCGCCGGCGGCGGCAAGGGCCGGGTCAGCATCGCAGTCAAGGCGATCATCTCGTCCCTGACGACCGACGCCAACGGTTCGGCCGGCGACCTGATCGTGCCCCAGCGCGTGGACGGCATCATCACGCCCGCCCAGCGTCGCATGACCATCCGCGACCTGCTGACGCCGGGCGACACCGCGTCGAACGCCATCCAATACGTGAAGGAAACCGGCTTCACGAACAACGCTGCGACGGTGTCGGAAACCTCCGGCTCGACGAAGCCGCAGTCGGAGATCAAGTTCGACATCGTCACCACGCCCGTCACGACCATCGCCCACTGGGTTCTGGCGACGAAGCAGATCCTGGACGACGTGCCGCAACTGCGGTCCTACATCGACGGGCGCCTGCGCTACGGCCTGGAGTACGTCGAAGAAGGCCAGATGCTGAACGGCGGCGGCACCGGCACCGACCTGAACGGCATCTACACTCAGGCGACGGCGTACTCCGCTCCGACGACCCTCCCCGGCCCGGTGACCAGCATCGACGTGCTGCGCCTGGCGATGCTGCAGGCGTTCCTGGCCGAGCTTCCCCCGACCGGTCACGTCCTGCACCCGACCAACTGGGCCGAGATCGAGTTGGTCAAGGACTCGACCGGCCGGCACATCATCGGCAATCCGGTCAACGGCGGTCCGTCCACCCTGTGGCGCCTGCCAGTGGTCGAGACCCCGGCCATGACCGTCGGCAAGTTCCTGACCGGCGCCTTCAAGCTGGGCGCGCAGATCTTCGACCGCGAAGAAGCCAACGTCGAAATCTCGACCGAGGACAGCGACAACTTCCGCAAGAACCTGGTCACGATCCGCGCCGAGGAACGTCTGGCCATGGCCGTCTACCGCCCGGAAGCCTTCATCAAGGGCGACCTGGCTGCGGCCATCACCGCTTCGACCGCCACCGGCGGCTGATGCTGAGCGCCCCGGCTTCGGCCGGGGCCTCTTTTCCCGAGCGGCCGATCACCGACCGTTCCGGCAAGGAGAACACCGATGAAACTCTATGCTCTCGATACCGTGCAGATCACGTCCGTGAAGACGCCCGATCCCCTGTTGGCCGGCGAGGCGTTCGAAGTCGACGACGAGGCCCTGGCCGAGCAGTTGATCGACCGCGGCCTGGCCAGCAAACAGGCGCCCGGCGAGAAAGCCGCGCCGTCGCCGAAAAACAAGGCTGAGCCGGCGCCGGCGAACAAGGCCGAACCGAAGCCGGCCAACAAGGCGGCCGCCTGATGTTGAACGTCGTCGTCCTGACGGCCGGCCCGCTCTTCGACCTGGCCGAGGCCAAGCAGCACCTGCGGATTGATCACAGCGACGACGATAGCCTTATCGAGAGCTACGCCGACGCCGCCGTTCTGTCCTGTCTGGACTTCTGCGACCGCAAGCTGGTGCCGCAGGGCGCGGAGCCCGCCTTCAAGGCGGCGGCGTTGCTGACCATGGCCGGGCTCTACAACTCGCGGGAGTCCATCATCATCGGCGCGATCGTGGCCCTGAACCCGGCGGTCGAGAACCTGCTGCGCCCCTACCGCATCATTCGCGTCTGAGGAGACCCGCCATGCGCGTTCGCTTCACCGAACCCTACGACTACACCCCGAGCGAAGAGCCCCGCGTGCTGATCGCTTTCTCCCCGACTGGCGGGGCCGAGAAGGACGGCGCCTATACCGTCCGCCGGGAATGCGGCGAGGCCGCTGTGAAAGCGGGCAAGGCGGTGGAGATCGCCCCGGACCCGCTCGACCACGACGGCGACGGCCGCAAGGGTGGATCGCTGCCGAAGGCGAAGAAGACCAGTGCCGAAGCCTAAGGGCGCCGGCGACCTTCGCCATCGGGTCAAGTTCCAGCGGCGCTCTGAGGGGGATGACGGGTACGGCAATCCGATTCAGGGCTGGGTCGATCTGGACATTTCGCGCGCCTGCAGCCTGACCCCGACACGGGGCGGCGAAACCGTTCAGGCCGGGCGCGTCTCCGGCACGGCTTCATGGGATTGCTGGGTCCGCAATGACAGCGGTACGCGCTCTCTGCGAACTGGCGACCGCGCGGTCGATACACGTGATGCCGGTCGGACCTTCAATATCGTCTTCATCGGCGACATGGACGGGGACCGCGCCTGGCTTCTGATCCAGATGAAGTCCGGGGTGGTCGATGGCTAAAGGTGGCCTTGAAGGCGTCGAGCGTCTGGCTCGCAAGCTGGCCCGCATGACGCCGGCCGTTCGCAAGGCGGCAGGGCAGGAAGTATTCATGCAGGCCGAAGAGATGGCCGCGCAGATGAGATCGATCGCCCCGCGGGCGGATGAACCGAACGACGGCGAGAAGGTGCGCGATCATATCCACGTGGAAGAAGGCCGCCTCGGGGATGTCAGCTATGTCGTGATCAGCGACGCCAAGGATGCCAAAGGGCGCCCAAAAGCGGCCCGCGTCGAACTTGGGCACAAGGCCAGCAACGGTCGCCATGTCGAGCCCTCGCCTTCATTCTATCCTGTCGTTCGGTCCAGCCAGAAACGAGTGAAGCGCCGGATCACCGCAGCGATGCGCCGTGCGATCAAGAAGGAGGCGGGCCTATGATCGACGCCCAGCTTCCCCTCCAGGCCGCGACCGTGGCCGTCCTGAAATCTGATCCCTCTGTTTCGGCCATCATCGCCGGTCGAGTCTTTGATCGCGCACCGGCGGAACCGGGGCCAAGCTACATCACTCTGGGCGCCTCGCAGTCTGTCGACGATAGCGACGCCTGCCACAGCCTCGTCACCTGCTTCATGGACGTAGACTGCTGGTCTGTGGCCGTCGGCTATCCCGAGGTGAAGCGACTAGGCGCTGCGGCTGCGAAGGCGCTGGACGCCGACCTTACCGTCACAGGCTTCCGCATCGTCATGCGCCGCGTCGAGCGCGTGATCTATCAGCGCGAAGCAGACGGGCTGACCAGCCGGGCGATCATTCGCCTGCGCTACGACCTTCAGGCCACGGCCTGACACAAACCCGGCATCCGCCGGCCAACCGCCCCTAGCGGGCTTCACGACAAGGAGGGTCCGCCATGCCGGACAACTACGTCGAGGTCGTCTCCGGCGAGTCGATCCTCGTGCAGATCGGCGATGGCGCCGATCCCGAAGTCTTCGCCCATGACTGCCTGATCAATGGATCGCGCGCTCTGAACATGACGGCGAACGTGACGGAACAGACCGTGCCGAACTGCACGGATCCGTCGAAGCCGGACAAAACGGTTCGTCGCGTCGACAACACCGACAGCACCATTTCAGGCGAGGGCAAGCTGCATTCGTCGTCCACGCTGACCTGGCTGAACCGTATCGGGACGGTGCTGAATATCCGCGTGCGTCAGGCGGGTGTCTGGAGGGTTGCGGGCGAGTACATCCTGACCGAATTCAACATCACCGGCCAGGCGCGTGAATACGCCACGGCCTCGGTGACGCTGGTTCAGGCCGATGCCCCGACCATCAGCGCGGACGTTCCGTAATGAGCCGGGCCGCCCGCTTCACCGGCGCCTTCGGCGACGGCAAACATGACTTCCAACTCAATATCGCGGAGCTGGAAGAGCTGCAGGAACTGACCGACGCCGGTCCGGAAGAGGTCTTTCTGCGCGTCACCGAGGGCCGGTGGCGGGTGGCCGATATCCGCGAGACGCTCCGACTTGGCCTGAAGGGCGGCGGTATGGAGCCTTTGCGCGCTCGCGCGATGATTGATCGCTATGCCGCCGCCGGTGCGCTGGCCTCACACAAGACGCTGGTCTCCGCGATCCTGGCGGCGGCTATGCTCGGTGCGCCGGACGAGGACGATGCGTCGGGGGAGACGGAGGGGGAGAGCGACCGCTCCCCCGACGAAAGCTCCGGTTCGCAAACTTCTACGAAATCGGGGGCGCCCTCGGCTTCACGCCGCAGGAAGTCGGCCGCTGCTCCATCTGGCAGCTGATGGCCGCCTATCGCGGCTGGCGGAAGGCCAACGGCAGCGATGACAAAGGTGCTGCACCGTCTGACGCTGAGTTCGAGGCTGCGGTAAAGGCTGGGGTATAGGCCGTGGCGCTACTGGGCAGACTCATGTGTGACGCCCTCGCACCGGTCATTTTCGTCAAACAGGAGAGCGATGTGATAACCGCCCGCCTGGTTGACCATCTGCCATTGCAGTAGCGTTTTTCCGTCCCCTACAGCGCTGACCGATTGAGGCGCGCCCACGGAGCTGATGATTTCAGCACGGGACCGTCCGGAAAGATCGCCCAGCGCCGCGAACTTTTGCTGAAGGCTTCCGATCTGGGACCCAGCGACCATCGCGCCGATCACTCCTGCAAGCACAACCGCCCCGATCCCGATCCAAATAAATTCCACAGCGCATCCTCCTGCCAAGGCCGCGCAAAGTAGCAGCGTTTATCGGAGGCGCCAGTGGCCGAAGAAATTGACCGCCTGCTTGTCCGAGTTGAAGCCAATGCGGCTCAGTTCGAAGCGCAGATGAAGAAGATCAACAAGGCGCTGTACGGTTCGCAGTACGCGACTCAGCAGGCGCTGAAAAAGATCAAAAGCGAAACGGCAGCCGCCGCGCCGCAGATGTTCAAACCCATCGGCGACAGCTTCAAGCGCGAGATGGCGGGGCTTGCTTCTGGTTTGGCTGCGGCCTTCACTACCCAGCAGGTCATCAAGTATGCCGACGCCTACACCTCGCTCCAGAACCGCCTGAAAGCCACAGGCCTCGCAGGCGAGGCGCTTAAGCGGGTCGAGGATAGCCTGTACGAGACGGCCAACCGCAACGGCATCGCCGTGGCGGCGACCGCAGAGCTGTATCAGCGCGCTACTATGGCGAGGGACAATCTGGGCGCCAGCGAGCAGCAGCTTCTCGACCTAGTATCCGGCACCTCCGCGGCCCTGAAGGTCCAGGGAACGTCGGCCACCGAAGCGAGCGGCGCTCTGCTGCAGCTAGGCCAGCTTCTGGGCGGCACCAATGTCCAGGCCCAGGAATACAACTCCTTGATCGATCAGATGCCCGTACTGCTTCAGGCGGTGGCGAACGGTTCTGATCGCTTCGGCGGGTCAATCAACAACCTGACCAAAGCCGTGAAGGACGGGAAGGTTAGCTCGCGCGAGTTCTTCAATGCAGCGCTGATCGGCCTGAGAGCGGTGGAGACCCAGGCGGGATCCGCCACGGTCACGGTCAGCTCTGCTCTGCAGACCCTGAACAACGAGCTTGGCCGGTTCGTAGGACAGACTGACGCCAGTCTTTCGATCACCGAGCGAATGGCGCAGGCGATCCTCGTCCTCGCCCGCAATCTGGACACGGTGCGGGACGCCGTGACTGTCGCCGCGACAGTCATTGGCACAACGCTCGCGTCACGGGCCATCGGAGCCGGGATCGTCAGCTTTACAGCTTTGCGAGCGCAGATTGCCTTGACGAACGTCCAGTTGATGGCGACGGCGCTGCAATCTGGCGTGGCGGCTGGCGGCATCACGCGGCTCTCGGTCGCTGGCGCTGCCGGATCCGCCTCGATGCGGGGGCTTTCCGCCGCGATGGCCTTTTTCGGCGGCCCCATTGGCTTGGCTATCACCGGTCTAGCTGCAGGCGTCGCTCTGCTTGCTGTCAACTCAGGCCGGGCCGCCCGCGAAGCGAAGGAGTTGGCGGACGAGGTTGCTCGCCAAGCACGGGAAGCGGGACTGGCTGCAGAACAGACGGCAAGCCTCAAGGGCGAGATAACGGCAACACAATCATGGGCCGCCAGTCTTACCGGAGAGGTTCACAAGCTGGCAGACGCCCACTTCCGTGCCGCGGCTGGCGCGAAAGCTCAGGCTATTGAAACTGCCCGCCTGCGTTTGGAGGAGGCCAATAAGACCCTCAGCAAAACGCAGGAGGCTTACACCCGGCGCCAGCGCAACGATCAGGGCCGGGCCGCCGCCCCTGCTAGCGCCTATGTCGACGCTTATGGCCGCCCCACGGGCGAAGCATCTCTCACGGCCGCCCAACGGACAGTGAGTTCTGATGAGTTCAGAAACCTGACCGGCCAGACGGCGACCGTGCGCGCGTTGACTGAAAACCTGAACAGGATGCTCAACACGCCCTTGGAGCAATTTTCGCCCGCTGGCGGGGGTGGAGGCGTTTCTGACGGCAAGGGGAAGAAGGGCTCAAAGGCATCGGGCCCTTCGCCTGAAGAGCTTGCCCGCCAACGGGAGCTGCTATCGCTTCAGCGCCAGATCGAATTGCTTCGAGCGCAGGGGAACGATGACGCCGCGCGTGCCAAACAACGCGAACTCGATGTTCTCAACCTCACGAAACAACTGACGGATGCCGGCGTCTCGAATGCCCAGGAGGCTGCAAAGGCGCACGTCGGAGCGGTTGCAGCCGCAGAGGACGCGGCGAGGGGCCTGGCAATCCTTTGGGAAGGCAACCAGAAGGCCCTGGACGACCTTGAGGCTGCTAACCAGCGCTCGAACGATCAACTCCTCGATCGCCTCGGCTATGAGGCCGAATTAGCCCGTCTTCGGGGCGATCCCGTCGCCGTTCAGGCCAAAGAACGTGAGCTTTGGATTGAAGAGCGGATCAACGCACTTCTGTCTCTCCGTCCAGGCCTCACCCGCGATGCAGCGCGCGGGATTGCTGAGCAAGACCGCGGTGGATTGGACGTCGCCGCCCGCGACGGCGAGCGCAACTATCAGGCCCGCAACATGGCGCGGGACTTCGTGGACGTGCTGGCGTCCGACAACTGGGCGGAGGCGGCAGGTAGGAAGTTCCGCGACGCCGCCTTCGACAACCTTGAAGACCTGCTGGCCACCCTGTTCTCCGGTATCACCGGCGGCCAGGGCGGCGGAAACTCGATCGGGTCGATGATCGGTTCCGCTCTCAGGAACCTGATCCCCGGCTTCTCGGCGGGTACGCGCAGCGCGCCCGGCGGCCTGTCCTACGTCCACAAGGGCGAAGTGCTGGCCAACCTGCCGAAAGGCACATCGGTCATTCCGGCGCACGCCGTCCGCGCGATGGGGGCGCTGACCGGCCAGGCGCAGTTGCGCGCGATGCCGGCGACCCAGCCTGCCGTCGTGAAACTGGTGGTGGACGAGGGTGCGATGTTCTCCGCCCGCGTCGCCGAAGTGTCTGGACCGATCAGCGTCCAGACGACCGTGCAAGGCGTCGCCACCGTCCAGGACCAACAGCGCACCGCCAATATGCGCCGCAGACAGAGCCTTGTCGGATGATCGAACTTCCTGCCTGCCCTCCGATCAAGGAGGCGGTTCCTCGCTACGTCAGCTTCGGCGTCGACCAGGACCCGATCCTGGGCGGCCCGCAGTCGAAGGTGCTGCGCATGGGCGACCGCTGGGCCATCGACGTGGAGACCTATCCGGCCGAGTACGCCGAGCATGGGATGAAGTACCTGTCTCGGCTGGTGCGCGGCCTGAAGGAGACGGTGCGGCTGGCCTTCCCTGAGCCGGGCGTGAAGCCCCGGTCATATGGGGCGCCGGTTGTCGCCTCGGCTGGATCGGCGGGTACGTCGCTGCCTGTCAGCGGCCTGATCCCCGGCGACGTGATCAAGGAGGGCAAGTTCTTCAGCCTCGTCATCGGAGGGCAGTCCTACCTCTACCAGGTCGCCGTTGCGGACGTGACCGTCGGCGGCGGCGGCACGGCGACCTTGCAGATCGAGCCGATGCTGCGGCGCCAGCCACCGGCCGGAACCGTCCTGGATTTCGAGCCCAAGATCGAGGGGTTCGTCCAAGGCAACGAGCAAGCCTGGAACACGAGCCGGTCCAAGTACCTGCCGTTCCGCTTCACCATCAAGGAGCGCGCCTGATGTCCATGTCTCCGGCCATGCTGGCCGCGCTCCAGGCCCGCAATCCCCTGCTGGCCCATTTCCTCGAAATTGAACTGCCCGGCCGAACGATCCGGCTGCTGGACGGCTCCGGCTTCGCGAGATGGGGCGATAAGGTGTTCACGGCCGAGGACGCCGACTTCGGCAGGATCGCCGGCTTTGGCGAGTTCACCGAGGCCGAGGGGACGGAGGCGCCCCGGCAGACCGTGCAACTGCTTCCGACCGGCAATGCCGCCATCGCGGCCCTGACCGCGCCCAGCGCCCAAGGCTCGCCCGTCACCATCTACGCCGCCGCCATCGATCGGCAGACGGGCCAGGTCATCGGCGAGCCGGACGTGCGCTTCGTCGGTGAGTTGGACGACGCCGGTTTCAACCACGCGCAGAACTCGTCCTTGCTGGAACTGGAGCTGGCGACGATCTGGGAGCGCCTGTTCGACGATAACGAGGGCCACCGCTGGAACGACGCCTTCTGGACCTACCTCTACGGCTCCAACGCCCGCGCGTTCCAGCACGTCACCAACGCCGGCAAGAAGCTGTTCTGGGGCTACAACGGCCCGTCTTCGGGCTCGGGCGGGTCATATGGGGGCGGCAACGGTTCCATCGGCGGCGGCCCCGGCTCTGGTTTCGAGCAGGCCATCAAATGACAGAGCTGGAGATGCGGGTGGCTGCCACGAACGCCACCTTCGCCCGGTTCAACGGCCGGCCGTTGGTCCTGGGATCGACCGACTGCGCCCGGATGCTGGCGTTCCACCTGAAAGGCCTCGGCTTCAAGCCGTCCCTATTGAAGGCAGGCGCCTATTCCACGCCGGTCGGCGCGCGTCGCGCTTTGAAGAAGCTAGGCGTCTCCTCGCTAGCCGAGATTATGGATCAGCACTTCCCGCGCTGGGACGCTCCGGCTGAGGCTCGCACAGGCGACATTCTATGCGGTCCCGGTGCGGGGGGAATGGGGGACGCCATGGCGATCCGCCTTCACCGGAATAACGCTCTCGGTTTCCTTGACGGGGTCTGCGGCGAGGTTGTGATCCACGACTACGTGGCGGCTTGGAGGGTGGTGTAATGCCGCAGCTTCTCCCCGCCGCCGCCGCCTGGGCTGCTACCGCTTGGACTTCGGCGGTCACGGTCACGGCTACGGCGCTCGGCGCCGTCGGATCCGTGGGTGCGCTCGGCATGGGCGGCACATACGCGCTGGCCGGCGCCATCGTGAAGGGCGGCGTGATGCTGGGCTTATCCGCAGCCTCAGCGGCGCTGCTGCGTCCCAACACGCCGTCCAGCGGCACCACGCTCGACTTCAAGCCCGACCCCAAGGCCCCGGTCCGGGGCGCCATGGGCTACACCGCGCTGGGCGGCAACAAGGTCTTCCAAGCGACCTGGGGCTACAAGAACGTCGCGCTGTCGCTGGGCGTTGCCCTGTCGCTGGGACCGATCGATCAGGTTCCGCGCTTCGAGGCGGACGGGGCGACCGTCACTTTCAGCGGCCCGCAGAACGAGGCGACCGGCTTCTACGCCGCCGACATGTGGCAGCGGACGACGCTGGGCTTCCCCGGCGATGCGGCGCTGCTCCCGCCGACGGGACTGAAGTACGGCAATCCCGGCCTGACCGGCTGGGGCACGCAGCACGCCGCGCCGCAGACCGCTTTCTCCTTCTGGACGATGGTGCTGGCGAAGAACCCGGAGGACCGGGATGTCTTCACCAACGGCGTGCCTGATCCGCGTTGGATCGGCCGCTGGATGAAGCTGTGGGACCCGCGCAAGGACTCGACCTATCCGGGCGGCAATGGCCCGCAGCGCCGCGATGACTGGCGGACGTGGGAGTGGAGCGAAAGCCCCTATGTACACGCCCTGGCCTGGTGCCGCGGTCACTTCAAGCTCAACCTGGACGGCTCCATCGACCGCACGAAGCGGATCGCAGGCATCGGAGCGCCGGACAGCGCCATCGACATTCCGGCCTTCGTGGAAGGCGCCAACATCGCCGACGCGAACGGCTGGACGATCTCGGGCGAGTGGTCGACGGGCGACGGCAAGTTCCAGACCCTGCTGGCCATGCTTCAGGCGGGCGGCGGCGAGCCGATCAGCCGCGGCGCGCAGATCAGCGTGCTGGTCAACGCCCCGCGCGTCGCGACCTACACCTACACCCGCGACGACCTGATCGGTCAGGCCGAAATCCGGCCGCTGACGCCGCGCCGCGAGCGCAAGAACACCATCATCCCGCGCTACAAGTCGGAGGCGAACGGCTGGCAGTACGTCCCGGCCGGCGAGGTCACGTCTTCCATCTATCGCGACGAGGATCGGGGCGAGCCGCGCTCGCTGGAGATCGAGTACACCCACGTCCGCAACGCCAAGCAGGCGGGGCAGCTGGCCGCCTATGACCTGGCCAACCTGCGCGAGGGTCTGACGGCGACCCTGCCGTCCAAGGTCCACCTGATGCACGTCCATCCGGGCGCATGCATCACGGTGGACGTGCCTGAACTTGCGCTGGCTGGTCAGAAGTTCATCGTCCGCCGCGCCACGACGAACCATCAGGCCGCGAGCGTGACGCTCGAACTGCGCTCCGAGAGCGACGGCAAGCACGCGTGGGCGCTGGGTCAGGCTGCGCAACCGGCACCGTCGCCCAGCCTGTCGGCTGTCGATCCCAAGTACGTCCCGCCGCCCGCTGCGGAAGACTGGACCGTCCTGCCGAAGCCGCCGGGCGACGGCGGCGTGTCGCAGCCGATTTTCGTCATTGAGGCGCCGGTCGAGACGACGGACATCGTGGCTGTCATCATCAAGCACGGCCCCACCGCCTCGGGTCCCTGGACCGATGGCTATGAGGGCTCGCCGCGGGCTGATGGGCGGTATGAGGTCGCCGGGCTGACGCCGGGTCAGACCTATTGCGTTTCGCTCCAGTACGTCGCGAAGAACGGCGCCAAGAGCGACCCGTCTATCAAATGCGGGTTCGTGGCGGGCGACCTGATCGCGGGCGACATCACCCCGACCGCCCCGACCATCGTCAGCATCCGCAGCGACATCGAGGCGGCCTTCGGCGACATCTTCAACGTGTCGGAGCTGGTCGGGCAGACGCGCGCTGATCTGGAGGCGGCGGACGCGCAACTATCCAGTACGCTCGGGCAGACGCGCGCTGATCTGGAGGCGGCGGACGCATCCCTCTACGGCAACATAGTGGTCCTAGATAATCGGGCTGGCGTTCTGGAGACGCAGACACAGAGCCTGGAGACCAATAAGGCGTCGGTCGCATCCCTGAACGCACAGATCGTCCGCATCAACGATGTCGAGGCTGTCAACGCGACGCAGGCTCTCGCACTGGTGGACCTCGAGAACGGCAAGGTCTCACTCAGCGAATACGACACCTTGAAGGGGGAGGTGGCATCAGCGCGTGACGGATCGCCTTCGCTTCTGGGTAAAATCCAGAGCCTTAAGGCCGTCGATCTCGACCTCCAGCAAAATAAGGCCAGCGTACAGGCCGTCTCGGCGCTTGGGGTGCGAACGGAGAGCCTTGAGGCCGATATCACGGGCCTGCAACAGGTCACCGCCGATCTTGAGGCCAGAAAGGCCACCTCGGAAGCCCTGAACGCACAGCGACTGCGCATCAACGATGTCGAAGCTGTCAACGCGGCTCAAGCGCTGGCGCTGGTAGACCTTGAGAACGGCAAGGTCGCACTCAGCGAATACAGCACCCTCAAGGGGGAGGTTCTGGCCGCTCGCGAGGGCGCGCCGTCTCTGCTTGGTCAGATTCAAAGCCTGAAGTCTGTCGATCTAGACCTGCAGAACAACAAGGCCAGCGTCGCCTCCGTCGATGCCTTGGCCGCACGGACGGCGCACACCGAGGCCGACATCATTGACCTTGAAAACGCCCTGGCCAATGAGACGACGGCGCGGGCGGAGGCTGTCGGCCAGCTTACGGCCCGGTCGACACATAAGCCCAACCTCATCGATAATCCGAGCGGGGCCGGCGCGTTTAGAGGCTGGATCAAGGAGGGCAGCCCGGCGTCCTATGTAGATGACGACCGTCTGGCAGGCCGGATTTTCGTCGTCTACGGCTATATGGTCTCGCAGGTCTATCCTGCTTCGCCAGGCGATCAACACAGCCTCGGTTTCGTGTCCTCCCCTTTGGGCGATGGCGGTCACGTCCGCCTGCAGTATGTGACGCCGGGCGGGTTCGTGGATGCGGCGCCAGTTCCTTCGGGCGCGGGCGGCTATGATGTCCGTCGCCGCTCTACGACGCCCTCAACGGCCCCGGCAGGCGCCACGGGATTCCGCGTGGTTGTCGTGCCGCCTCCGGGCGGCGTACTTCCGGTGTGGGCCATAAAGGTCAACTTCGGTTCCGTCGCGACGGACTTCTCGGATGACTACTCCGCCACAGTGCTGGCCGCGACGGTCACCGAGCAGTCCCTCGCCATCATCGACCTGGAGAACCAGAAGGCGCTGGCGTCCTATGAACTGCTTGCCAACGCGTCCGGTGGCCTGCCTGCCTTCCTCCGGCTTGTGTCATCCACGGCGGGTGGGTACGCAGCGCTCGCAGCCCCGGTCGTGGCGCTGCTGAATAGCATCCCCGGCGGCGACCCGCTGGTCGCTATGCAGGCCATTGGGGGAGAAGTGTTCTTCCCCCGTCCCGTCTACGTGGACCTAGGTGGTCGCCGCCTTATCGTGGGTCCGGGCAACGGATGGGTGCTCTGGTTCGGCCCTGACACTATCAACGCGGCATCCGCGACGCGCACGAACGGATATTTTTCGTTTGGGACGGACGGCGAGGTCTACCGAGGATCGAAAATCCTGGGCGGCGAATCGTCTGGCCGCAAGATCATCGACTTCTCAGGTCGGGCGACATCGGGAACGTCTTACACGCTCCTCGCGTCTGGGGCGGTTTCGAGCGCTGCGGCGGGCAACATCGTTCAGGCCGTTGTCTCGCCATCACTGTTCATGATCTCGCCCGCAGGATCGACCACGGCTGGCGGCTTCCTCCAGCTATGGGAGCAGGATGCCGCCGGGCGATCGAACATCGGCCCCGCCGTGCCCTTCTTCGCCAGTTCGGAATCCGGCACGTTCGACGCCAAGCCACTGCTGGGCGCGGCTACGAAGAGCGGAGCCGTGACCTACGGGGTCGACTGGCGAGCCGACTCCCCCGGCACCGTGAACGTCAGCAACGCGGCGGGCCAGATCGACATCACCGCACTGCGCCCCCTGTAACCAAAGGAACAACCAATGACCGAACTGACCGACGCCGAAAAGCTGGCCGCCGCCGAGGCCGCCATGTCCGCAGCCGCCGAAGCGGCCAAGGCCGCGCGCCTGCCATCCGCCAGCGCTGCCGTGGCCTTGCTGGAAGGAAAGGCCGGGACCGCCTTTCTGTCTGACCTGAAGGCCGCCATCGCCGCCAGCGTAGACGACCTCCCTCGCCCTCTCGGCACGCCCGGCGCAGAAGGCACGAAGCAAATGCTCCAGCGCATCGTGACGTCGATGGAAAGCGGCCTGTCCGCCGCTCAGGCGCGTGTCCAGGCGTTGCAGCCGACGCCCGCACCTGAGGCTGCCCACGAAGACTGACGAACCCGGTTCGTCCCTACCCACAACCCATCGCGTAGGAGCCCGCATGTCCGCTGGCGACGAGATCATCACTCCGGTGACCAAGCCGGAGGCCGTCAGCATGGCCGAAATTCATGCCATGCGCGGTCTGACCGACGCGGTGTCAGCTCTTGGCCGTCAGGTCGAGCGGATGAACGCCAAGGTCGATGACGTGCGCGAGCGGGTCATCAAGCTGGAGGCGCGCGAATATGAGCGCCAGATCGAGGCCCTGAACGACCGCCTGTCGGCCGCCTTCAAGCGCATCGACGACCTGGAGGGGACGCGGGATCAGCAGAAGGGCGCCAAGGCCCTGGTCGATTGGCTGCGTCAGACCGCGCCGTGGCTTCTGGCTGGCATCGCCGCCTTCGTCGCGGGCATCAGCATTAAGAACGGAGCTGGAGCATGACTGACACCCCTATCCAGCCGCCCGCCACCCGGCTTGAGCGCATCAAGAGCTTCATCGGCGATCTGGCCAGGCCGTTCGCCATCATCGCCACGTCGTTCGCCGCGTCCTGGGCCACCATCGTCATCGCTTATCGGGTCGAGAACGGGAACGACGGCGCCATCTTCATCGGCGGCGTCTTCGCAGGCGTCGGCGCGCTCTACATCGGCAAGGCGTGGGAGGTGGCGAAGACCGGCAAGCAGTCGGCCGATGTCGAGATCGCCAGGGCGAAGACAGAGGCCAGCTAGACCGGAACAACCAGGATCGACCGGTCCTCCACGAAGTTTGCAATCACTTCCTTATCTACGCCCGCCTTTCGCGCCAGCGCGACCGCATAGGCTGCCTCTGACCTCCAGGCGCGCGTTGTAACGCCCCCGGCTCGCTCCCGCTCGATTGCCAGGGTGGCGATCTGATTATGCGCTTGGCGTTGGGCTTCGGCGTCGCTCATGGCGGTCTCCTTTGGACTGACCGCAAGATTACCCCGCTCTCGAAGAGCGTTGCACACCCCCTGTTCCGGTGCCCAGTCGCCGCCGCCCAACCCCCACAATCTGAACTGGAGACCTCGCCATGAGCATCATGAGCGACGACGACTTCGTGCGCCTGTTTCAGCGGACGTTCGGGCTGACAGAAGACGGCTGGGCCGGGAGGGACACGGAGGCCAAGCTGCGTGAGTTGGCGGCCTTGGCCGGCGCCACATTGCCGTCCGTGCCAGCCAGCGAGATCCCAGCCGATTACTGGCCAATGCTGTCCAAGATCGAGAGCGCCGACCGCCCCTATGTGCAAGCGGCATCGTCCAGCGCGTCCGGCCTGTATCAGTTCATCCGGTCGACGTGGATTGGCGAGGGAGGGAAATGGGGGCCCACGCTGCGCCCGGCCTTCGGCGGCCTGAAGCCATCGCCAGAGGAGCAGCTTGCCCGCGCCAAGACCTTCACCGCCAAGAACGCGGCGGTGCTGAAGGCGAAGGGCATCCCCATCAACAAGGCTTCGCTCTACGCCGCGCATTTCTTCGGCGCAGGCATGGCCGCCAAGGTGATCGGGTCGGACGTCAACGCTCGCGCTGACCTGATTGCCGGGCCGGAGGCGACCAAAGCCAACCCCTCGATCCTGCAGGGCAAGACCGTCGGCCAGTTCCTGACCTGGCTGCACAAGAAGACCGGGGAATGGGCGCGATGATCCGCCTGCGCGACATCACCGCCACCGGCTGGCTCGCCGTCGCTTGCCTAGCGCTCGCTCTGATCCTTCTGACCACGTGCGTCGCCGATGACCGCCAGAAGGCCGCTGACAGGGCTCGGCAGTCAGACGCAGGCAAGACCCTGGCCGAGGGCCGGACGGCCGCCGCGCAGGACGCCAGCGCCATTCGCGACCGGGCCGACGTCCGCGACCAATCCACCGCCTCCATCGTCACCCAGGCTGAAAAGGAAATCCGCCATGCGCCTGATCGCAATGCTGCCGCTGATGCTGCTCGCCGCAGGGTGTGCCAGCTCTCCGATTACCGTGATGCACAGTGCGCCGTGTTCCGCACTGATCCCGGTCGGGTGGACTGAGCCTGTCCCGTCCGCCGCCCTTCCGCCGGAGCCCTCCGACGAGCGGGATTGGATGGCGTTCGGGGTGGCGCAGACCGGCGCCCTGCGGACAGCCAACGGCCGAACGGCGGACGCGATCGGGATTGTGCGGGCGTGTGAAGCGAGGGACGCCCAGGCCGTCGAGCGAATAGGACGGCCGTGGTGGGCTCGCTTGAGGCCGGGGTAAACCATTGAAGTTGTTCCGTTATGGGATATCCCATCTCGGAAGCGCCCAGCGTCGAGCCTCAGGCTCCGCTACGCCCCGTCGCCCTACCGGGTGGCGGGGCTTTCTTCGTTTCAGGACGGCGGCGTGAACCGCTAACCAGAAGTGCCGACACGCGGGTAAATTGTGGGGCAGACCTGAACGGCCGTCAGGATTTCACCCCGAAAACAACATCTTATTCCAAAACAATGGCGACCCCGGGAGGACTCCAACCTCCGACCTCGGCTTTAGGAAAGCCTTGCTCTATGCAGCTGAGCTACGGGGCCACGCGCGTCTGCCTAAAGGAGGTTGAGGCGTCAGGGAAGCCCCTGCGAAAACGGAGCGCTCGGCGACGATCGCGCGAGGGTTCGGCGTTGTGGTTAAGGCGCGTTAAGCTACTATCCCTAGTAGGGAACAAAGCCTGAATCGGTGAACGTCGCCGATTCGGTCATGATTCGTTTCGCCCGTGTTCCAGGGCGCGGTAAGGTTCCGCTTACCATTCCTCGCTTCCGCTTTCTTCCTGTCGGTCCCGCTTGTGCAAGCGGGCGGGGTTCGCCACCTTGGGCGGGTCATGAGCGATCGGTCCGCAGGCATGGCTCCATCGCGCGTCACGGCGATCCTGGGCCCCACCAACACTGGCAAGACCCACCTGGCGGTGGAGCGAATGCTGGGCCATGGCTCGGGCATGATCGGCCTGCCGCTGCGGCTGCTGGCGCGCGAGATCTATGAGCGGATCGTCAAGCGGCGCGGGGCGGCCTGCGTCGCCCTGATCACGGGCGAGGAGAAGATCGTCCCGCCGCGCCCCGCCTTCTTCGTCTGCACCGTCGAAGCCATGCCGCTGGAGCGCTCGGTCGATTTCCTGGCGGTGGACGAGATCCAGCTGGTCGCCGACCCCGAGCGGGGCCACGTCTTCACGCAAAGGCTGCTGCACGCGCGCGGGCGGTTCGAGACCATGTTCCTGGGCGCCGGGACGATGGCGCCGCTGATGCGGTCGCTGGTTCCGGATGCGGAGATCGTGACCCGCGAGCGTCTGTCGACGCTGTCTTACGCCGGGTCGAAGAAGCTGACCCGCCTGCCCCGCCGCAGCGCCGTCGTCGCCTTTTCGACCGAGCAGGTCTACGCCATCGCCGAGCTGCTGCGCCGACAGAGGGGCGGGGCGGCCGTAGTCATGGGCTCGCTTTCCCCCCGCACCCGCAACGCCCAGGTCGAGCTGTTCCAGTCGGGCGAGGTGGACTTCCTGGTCGCCACCGACGCCATCGGCATGGGGCTGAACATGGACGTGGACCATGTGGCCTTTGCGGGCCTGCGGAAGTTCGACGGGCGGCGCACGCGCTGGCTGCACGCCGCCGAGATCGGCCAGATCGCCGGGCGGGCCGGGCGGCACCTGCGCGACGGGACCTTCGGCGTCACGGGCGAGGCCGAAGAGCTGGACGAGGATCTGGTCGAACAGGTGGTCGAGCATCGCTTCGATCCGGTCGAGGCGGCCGAATGGCGCAGCGGGCGGCTGGACTTCGACACCCTGCCCGACCTGCTGCGCTCGCTGACGCTGACGCCGGACCGTCATGGACTGCGGTTGACGGCCCAGGCGTTGGACGAAACCCTGCTGCGGCGCTTTGCGGTCGATGAGGACGTCAGGAAGATCGCCCGCTCGCGCGGCGCCCTGATGCGGCTGTGGGAGGCATGCCAGCTGCCGGACTTCCAGAAGACGACGCTGGACGAGCATGCCCGCCTGTCGAAGGAGATCTTCACCGCCCTGACCAGCCGACGCGGGCGGCTGACCGAGGACTGGGTGGCGCCGCGTTTCAACGACCTGGACCGCGACGACGGCCAGATCGACCAGCTTTCGGCGCGGCTGTCGGGGGTGCGGACGCTGAGCTACATCGCCAACCGGCCCGACTGGATGGCGGGCGCGCAGGAGTGGCGCGACAAGACCAAGGCGCTGGAGGAGCGGCTCAGCGACGTGCTGCACGAGCGGCTGACGGCGCGCTTCGTCGACCGGCGCACGGCGGCCCTGATGCGAGCGCTGCATGTGCGCTCGGACGTGCTGGCGGGCGTGGCCGACGACGGCGAGGTGACGGTCGAGGGCGAGGTGGTCGGCCATCTGGACGGGGTGCGCTTCACCGTCGACGCGGGCGGCTCGGCCCTGGCCGACCGGGCGCTGCGACAGGCCGCGACGCGCGCCGTCGGGCCCGAGGTGGCGCGGCGGCTGGGACGACTGGCGGCGGACGAGGACGCGGCCTTCGGCGTCACGCCCGACGGCGGAGTTCTGTGGACCGGGGCCCTGACCGGCCGCATCGTCAACGAAGACCCCTTCTCGCCACGCGTGCGGCTGCTGGGCGAGCTGGGGCCGGCGCCGGCGCGCGAGCGGGCCGAGCGGCGCATGGAGGCCTGGCTGGCGGGCGAGGCCGGACGCGCGCTGAAGCCGCTGAAACGGCTGCGCCATGCGATCGAGAGCGGCGCCCTGACCGGCCTGCCGCGCGGCCTGGCCTTCCGCCTGATCGAGGCGGGCGGCCTGATCCCCCGACGCGAGGTCGAGCGCGACCTGGCGGCGCTGAGCCAGCATGAGCGGCGCACGCTGAAGACCTTCGCCATCCGCGTCGGCGCCCATTCGGTCTGGCTGCCGGGCGTGACGAAGCCGCGCGGCGCGGCGCTGGCCCAGGCCTTTCTGCCCCGCGAGGCGGCCAACGGCCTGGCAGGCGAGGGCCTGCTGCCCCTGCCGGAGCCGGCGCCCTCGGCGCGCGCTCTGTCCGCCTTCGGCCGACGCGCGGTCGACCGCTGGACAGCGCCGGTCGAGGCGCTGGAAGCTCTCGCTGACGCGGCGCGGGCGGCGGGCAAGGAGCCGCTGTCAGCAGAAGCGCTGGATGCGCTCGGCTGGACGGCGGATCAGGCCAAGGCGATCCAGGCCGCCCTGCGTACGCCGCGCGCCGAGCGGGCGCCGCGCCCCGGCACGCCCACGCCGCCGCCCAAGGATTCGCCCTTCGCCGCCCTCGCCCAGCTGACCCAGCTGGCGCGCCCGGCCCCCTCAGCCACGCCCAAGACGGCGCGCAGACCCCGGCGACGCCCCCGCAGAGCGGCGGCCGGCAAGACCGCCGAATGAGCGTGGAGAGCTGTCGCATCGACCTCTGGCTGTGGCGGGCGCGCTTCGCCAAGACCCGCAGCCTGGCCGCCTCTATGGTCGAGAAGGGCGCGATCCGGCTGACGCACAACGGCGTCCAGACGCGCCTCGACAAGCCGAGCCGCAGCGTTCACCCCGGCGACGAGGTGCTGTTCGCCCAGGGCGGGCGGCTGGTCGCCGTGCGCGTGGTGCAGACGGGCGAAAGGCGCGGCCCGCCAGAGGAAGCGCGCGCCCTGTATGAGGCGCTGGACTAACCCCTCTCCTCCCCCTTCCATGGGGAGGTGGATCGGCGGCGCAGCCGACGAGACGGGGGGGCCGCCTCCTAAAGCGCAGAAGCCCCTCCACCGCTACGCGGTCCCCCTCCCCATTCCATGGGTAGGAGAACTCAGCCCTGCGGCTTCACGAACTCGCCTTCGATGTGCAGCTTCACCTCGTCGCCCAGCGCGGGCAGGCCGAAGTTGATGCCGAAGTCGGACCGTTTGATCGTCGCCTCGCCGTCGAACCCGGCCTTGTAGCCGCCGCGCGTCGGACCAGCCTGATTGAACTCGACCTCCATCACGACCGGGCGGGTCACGCCGCGCAACGTCAGATCGCCGTGAACCGTCGCCTCGCCGGGCTCGTCGGCGTCGATCATGATCCGCGTCGATCGGAAGGTGGCGACCGGATGGTTGGCGGTGTCGAAGAAATCCGCCGTCTGCAGGTGTTTGTTCAGGCCGTCGGAGTTGGACGCCACGTCCGTCAGCGGAATGTTGGCGGTCAGGGTGCTGGCGGACGGATTAGCAGGATCCAACTTCAGCTCGGCCTGCACGTTCACGAACTGACCGACATAGGTCGAGAAGCCCAGATGATCGACCGACCAGGTGATCTTGCCGTGCGCGGAATCCAGCTTGTAGTCGCCAGCCTGCACTTCGGCCGGGACCTTGGTCATGGCGGCCTGGGCGACGACCGCGCCGCCTGTCAGCAGGCTAAGCGCCACGCCGGCGGCGCCGAGGCGGCCGAGAGCCGAGCGAGGGATGAAACCTTGATTGAAAGTCATAGGGCTGCCTCCAGGAAGATGATGATTCGGCGTTGGCGAAAGGAAGCGCGGCCCGGCGCCGTCGGGCCTGAACAGCGTTGCAACAGCGCCGTCGGTTGACAGTTGGTTCCGTCGGGGCCATGTGCCCGCCCTCGACCTCCTCGCTGCCACAGGCCCGCCCGAAACGCCATGACCTACATCGTCACCGACGCCTGCGTGAAATGTAAGTTCATGGACTGCGTCGAGGTGTGTCCGGTGGACTGCTTCTATGAGGGCGAGAACTTCCTGGTCATCGCCCCTGACGAGTGCATCGACTGCGGCGTGTGCGAGCCCGAGTGCCCCGTCGACGCCATCGTCCCCGACACTGAGGACGAACCGGACGGCAAGTGGCTGCAGGTCAACGCCGAATACGCCAAGGTCTGGCCCAACATCACGGTCAAGGGCGTCCCCCCAGCGGACCGCGAGCAGTACGAGCGCGAAACGGGCAAGTTCGAGAAGTATTTCAGCCCCAAGCCGGGCAAAGGCTCCTAAGAACGCGCCACATTGCAGTCACAATGTGCCAGTCGTCGCCGACGGCCCTGTGGATGTTTTGAGATTTCCTAATTTTATGATAGGTTCCTCCCTATTCGAAACGGGCGGTACCGCAAGTCTGCGCGCCGCCCGCATTTACGACAGAACCTCGCCGCGAGGACGGGGTCGGCCAGAGGTTCGGTGATCCTTTTTCGCGTCTGACAATACCACCTCCGCTCAACCGCCCGGCTCGTTGCCCGGCGGACGGGCGGATTTTGCTTTGAAAGACACGGCGGAGATCTCGCCCTTCGGTTCGGGAAAGGAATGACATGACGAGCAAGACCGGTCTGGAATTCAAGGTTGGCGATGCGGTGGTCTATCCCGCGCACGGCGTCGGCAAGGTCGCCGCGATCGAGACTCAGGAAGTCGCCGGCATGGCGCTCGAGGTCTACGTCGTGACCTTCGAGCACGAAAAAATGACCCTGCGCGTCCCGACCAAAAAGGCCAAGACCGCCGGTCTACGCACCCTGGCCGCCGACGACACCGTGTCCAAGGCCCTGACGACCCTGAAGGGCCGCGCCCGCGTCAAGCGCACCATGTGGTCGCGTCGCGCTCAGGAATATGAAGCCAAGATCAACTCGGGCGACCTGATCTCGATCGCCGAGGTGGTCCGCGATCTGCACCGCGCCGACACCCAGCCGGAACAGTCCTATTCGGAGCGTCAGCTCTATGAATCGGCTCTGGACCGCATGGCCCGTGAAGTCGCCGCTGCGAACAAGATCGACAAGGACGCCGCCATGGCTCTGCTGGGCAAGTCGCTCAGCGCCAAGAAGCCGGTGGCTCCTGCGGCCGAAGAGGCTGAAGCCGCCTGATCCAAGGCGCCCGCCGATAATGAAAAAGGCCCGGCTGCGACGCCGGGCCTTTTGTTTTGGGTCGAACCGCTGAGTTTAGAAATACTCCGCACCGGCCGGGCATTGGGCGGCCAGCCGCCGCGCTGTGATGCTGGCGGGGATGTAGGGCGTCCCGCGCGCCAGCTGGGCGCCACCGTTGAAGCGGAAGGCCTGCTCCTCATAGGTCCCGTTCAGACGCACGTTGATGCGCCGGCCCTTGCGATCCTGACAGCTGCCTTCAAAGCGGGCCTTGCCGTCGCCGACCTCGCGCGTGGGGTAGGTGCAGCGCCATTTACGCGTCGACAGGCCGCCGAAGAAGCGGTTGATCTCGCTGGGACGAACGCATTTCTGCTCGGTGTCGCGAGCGCCCATCACGCTCGTAGTGTATTCCCAATAACCGGGCAGGACCTCGGATTGGGCGGCCGACTGGGCCTGGGGCGCCGACGCGGGCGCGGCCAGCATAACAGCGCCCGCGACCATGGGGGCGGCGACGGCCATCAGCTTGGCCAGGTTGGGCAGGGTCTTCATGGATTTGCCGTTCATGGGACTCATCATGGGGTTCTCTATATAGTCAGGGCTTGAACGGCTGCTGAACGAAGGTGATCCCTCGCCTTCACAATGACTCGACGCGTACTGCGCCACGACTCCGGCCTTGACGCCCGACGATTCATTCCTCTATACGGCCCCCTCTCGCGCAGGCCTCCTTGGCTTGCCGCGCCCCTGTTTCATGCGTCCGCGCCGGTATTGCGGATGTGACCTTGAGGATCTTCAGATGTCGCGTCGCTGCGAACTCACCGGTATCGGCCCCATGGTCGGCAATCACGTGAGCCACTCCAACATCAAGACCAAGCGTCGTTTCCTGCCGTCGTTGAAGACGGTCAAGGTTCAGTCGGACGCTCTGGGCCAGACCTTCTCGCTGCGTATCTCGAACGCCGCGCTCCGCACCCTGGACTTCAAGGGCGGCCTGGACGCCTTCATCGTCAAGGCGCGCGACGAGCAGCTGTCGATCGCCGCCCTGCGCATCAAGCGTCAGGTCCGCGCCAAGCTGGCCGAGCAAGCCGCCGCCTGATTGGCGTCAGCTGACGGATTTTGAAGAGGCCGGTGGAAACACCGGCCTTTTTCTTTTGCGCGCGCTCCCGCTACCCTCACGGCTCGTCCTGCCGGAGCCTCAGCCTTGCGCCCTTTCGCCGCCCTTATCCTGACCTCGGCCCTGCTGTCGTGGCCCGCTGTCGCGCAGGAGGCCGCGCGCGAAACCTCGGCCTTCACCCTGTCCAGCGGCACGCCGCGCACGCCTGAACAACTGGCCCTGCGTTTTGACAATGCGGACCTGTCCTTCAAACTGCTGCCCGAGACGCAGTCGCTGGAAGGCGTCGCCGTTCTAGACTTCACCGCCACAGCGTCGACAGCGGCGGTCGTGGTCGAGTTGGACGCCGTCTTCGCCATCGCCGCCGTCACCGTGGACGGTCAGGCGGTCGCCGACTGGTCCAACCCCGAGGGGCGGCTGACCATCCCCCTGCCCCGCCCTCTTAAGACCGGGGAGACTGCCAGCGTCCGCATCGCCTATGCCGGCCGCCCGCATCAGGCCAAGCGCGCGCCCTGGGACGGCGGCTTCGTCTGGACGACCACGCCCGACGGCCAGCCGTGGATCGCCAGCGCGGTCCAAGGCGAGGGCTGCGATCTGTTCTGGCCGTGCATCGACCATCCGCAGGGCGAGCCGGAGCGGGTCGACCTGCACATCACCGTCCCCTCAAGCCTCAGCGCCCCCGCCAACGGCCGCTTTCTGGGCAAGAGCGACAACGGCGACGGCACGACCACCTGGAACTGGACGACGCGCCAGCCCGACACCTACGCCATCAGCCTGAACGTCGGCCCCTATGTGGAGATGGCCGCCGACTATCAAAGCCGGTTCGGCAATGTGATTCCCTTGCGCTTCTGGCGCCTGGCATCCGCTGATCCGGCCAAGGCGCAGCGCCTGTTCGACGAGTTCCCGCAGATGCTCGACTTCTATGAGGCGACGATCGGCCCCTTCCCCTTCGGCAACGAGAAGATGGGGGTGGTCGAGACCCCGCACCTGGGCATGGAGCACCAGACCATCAACGCCTATGGCAACGGCTATAAGCTGGACGGCAAGGGCTACGACTGGCTGCTGCAGCACGAACTGGCGCACGAATGGTTCGGCAATCAGCTGACCAACGCCGACTGGGACGACATGTGGCTGCACGAAGGGTTCGGCACCTATATGCAGCCCCTCTACGCCCGCTGGCTGAACGGCGAGCGGGCCATGCAGGCCGAACTTCAGACCATGCGGCTGACCCTGGCGAACCGCTTCCCGGTCGTGTCCGGCCAGTCGCAGGACGCGGCGACCGTCTATGACGACAAGACCGGCCCGGCGCTGGATCTCTACTATAAGGGCGCGCTGATCGCCCACACCCTGCGCCTCTACATCGGCGACGACGCCTTCTATGAGAGCCTGCGCCGCCTGGTCTATGGCCGCGCCGATCCCAAGCCGGGGAACTTCCAGCCGCGCTACGCCACGACCCGCGAGTACATGGCCATCGTCAATGAGGTGACCGGCCGCGACCTGGGCTGGTTCTTCGACGCCTACCTCTACCAGGCCGCCCTGCCCGACCTTGTCATGTCGCGGCAGGACGATCAGGTCACTCTGGAGTGGAAGACCGGAAACGGCCGCCCCTTCCCCCTGCCGGTCGAGGTCGAGGTGGACGGCGAGCCGCTCGCCTTGCCCATGACCGACGGCCGCGCGACCTTCACCGCCCCCGAAAGCGCGCACATCCTGCTGGACCCCGGCTCGAAATTACTGAGACGGTTAGAATATCTGGAGGCGTGGAAAGTCTCGCAGGCGAAGACGAACTAGCGCCTGCGCGACACTCGCACCGGCCAGGGCGCCCGTTGTCCTGCCTTGAGCAGGACCTCCAAGCGCGCCAGGCTAGCTGCGCCGCTTTGTCGAAAGACGGCGGATGTGAGTTCCCATCGTCCCCAATCCCACGACAGGCTCGACGCACGCCTGTCGCCTCCAGGCAGTTTACCGGGGCTAGAGCGATCCGTCCTTCTTGCGCCGCCGCACGGGCCGCCACCCGCGCGGGCCGCCAGAATGTGGCAAATGTGTCAAAGCGACGAAAATAAAGCGCAAAAAAGGCAAGACTCGACTTCTGGACCTAAACATGGCTTTTTCCGGGCGCTGCCATATGGCTATAGCTAAGCTCACGTCGACGATTGTGACGTACGGTAGCGGCCCAGGCTGGGGAAGAACCTTCAGCAATAATGGGCGCGCGTTCTTCAATGGGGGCCTCTTTTGAAAAAGAGATTTATGCGCGAGCAGTTGCTCGCAACGACAATAATCGGGGGAGCTGCGCTGGGCTTCATGGCGGCCACGCCTGTCATGGCGCAATCGGTCAGCGAGGAAGTGTCCGAGGTCAGCGCGATCGTCGTGACCGGCTCGCGCATCCGCCAGCCGGGCTATGAGGCGGCCAGCCCGATCTCATCGGTAGGGGCCGAAGAGATCGCCCTGGAGCAACCGGTCGCGGTCGAAGAACTGGTCAAGGACCTGCCGGCCGCCGTTCCGGCTGTCGGTTCGGCCACCAACAACGGCTCGGGCGGCGGCGCGACCATCAACCTGCGCGGCCTGGGCACCAACCGTACGCTGGTGCTGATCAACGGCCGCCGCGTGGTGCCGTTCAACCTGGCCGGCGTCGTCGACACCAACACCATCCCGGTGGCGCTGGTCGAGCGCATCGACGTCGTCTCGGGCGGCGCCTCGGCCGTGTACGGCGCTGACGCCGTCGCCGGCGTCGTCAACTTCATCCTCAAGGACAACTTCGAAGGGGTGGAGTTTGCTTCATCCTACGGCATGTCCGAAGAAAACGACGCCATCCGTCGTAAAGTCGATCTGACCATCGGCGGCAACTTCGCCGACGACCGCGGCAACGCCGTCGTCAGCTTCGGCTACACCAAGACCGACCCGCTGTATCAGGATCAGCGTCCGTGGGGCCTGGTCGCGCGCTCGTCGAACACTGGCGCTCCGCTCGGTTCGGGCACCTCGGTCCCCGGCCGCTTTGGCGTGACGCCCGTCGCTGGCGGGACACCGCTGCCGTCCGGCGCCGAAATCAATCCGGCCACTGGCGCCCTGATCGGCGCGGGCTCACCCGGCTACAACTCGGCGGGTTATAACTACAACCCGTTCAACCTGTATCAGACGCCGCTGAGCCGTTATCAGATCAACGCCCTGGGATCCTACAAGATCAGCCCCGCGGCCGAGGTCTACAGCCACCTGACCTACGTCCAGAGCGACGTGTCCCTGGACAACGCTCCGACCGGGACGTTCGGCAACACCTACAGCGTGCCGATCGGCAACCCGCTCATCCCTGAACCGATGCGCCAGCAGCTCTGCGCGGCGCGCGGCATCCCGGCCGCCAGCTGCGTCCCCGGCGCCGCCGGTTCCACCATCGTTCCGCTGACCATCAACCGCCGCTTCACCGAGATGGGCAGCCGCCCGGTGGACTATGAGAACAAGACGGTTCAACTGCTGGCCGGCATCCGCGGCGACATCGGCGCCAGCTGGAACTACGACGTCTACGCCTCGCACGGCGAGACCGAGCAGCTGGTGACGCGTCGTGACTGGGGCTCGCTGTCCAAGCTGCGCAATGCGCTGAACACGACCTCGGCCACCCAGTGTATCGCTCCAGGCACCACCACCCCGGTGGCCGGCTGCGTGCCGATCAACGTCTTCGGCGCCGAAGGCTCGATCACCCAAGCGATGATCGACTACATCAACCTGGCCTCGATCAATAAGACCTCGATCGACCAGGATGTGATCTCGGGCTCGATCTCGGGCGTCCTGCCTGAGCAGCTGAGCAGCCCGTGGGCCGCCCGCCCGATCGCGACGGCCTTCGGCCTGGAATGGCGTCGTTCCGGCGCCGCCACGCGCGCCGATGCTCCGTCCCAGATCAACGGCGAAGTCCTGGGCACCGGGGCGCCGGTTCCGGATCGTGAAGGCCAGTTCGAAATGCGCGAAGCATTCGCCGAACTGTCGATCCCGCTGGTCGAGAACCTGCCCTTCGTCCAGAGCCTGAACCTGGAAGCGGGCTACCGCTACACCGAGTTCGAAGCCTCGGGCGCCAAGACCGACTACGGCAGCTACAAGATCGGCGGCGACTGGTCGCCGATCGAGGACGTCCGCGTCCGCGCCATGTTCCAGCGCGCCACCCGCGCCCCGAACATCGGCGAGCTGTTCAACCCGCAGGTCACCGGCCTGAGCAACCTGGCCGTCGACCCCTGCCAAGGCGCCAGCATCAACGCAGGCCAAGCCACCTCGGCCGGCACGCTCAGCAACCTGTGCCGTCTGACGGGCGTTCCGACCGCAGCCGTCGGCTTCGTCGCGCCGCCGAACTCGGGCCAGGTCAACGTGCTCACCGGCGGCAACCCGAACCTGGGTCCGGAAGAAGCCGACACCTGGACCATCGGCGCCGTCTGGCAACCGGCCTTCGTGCCGAGCCTGCGTCTGAGCCTGGACTACTACGACATCAAGATCGACAAGACCGTCAGCAGCAACAGCGTCAATGACGTCATCCAGGGCTGCTACAGCACGGCTTTGAACCCGAGCCTGACGTTCAACGAGTTCTGTCAGCTGATCGGCCGCAACACGGCCAACGGCACGCTGAACGGCGTTGAATCCCCGGGCGTGGCCCTGCTGCTGTCCAACCTGGGCAATGAGCGGGTGTCGGGCTTCGACCTGGCGGCCAACTATCGCGTCGAACTGTCGGACTACGGCTTCGGCGACGTCGGCCGGATCGACCTGAGCGTCAACGGCAACATCGTCACCAAGAACGAGAGCCAGGCCACCCCGTCGTCGATCCTGCGCGACTGCGTCGGCTTCTACTCGACCTCGTGCGGCGAGCCGCGCCTGAAGCAGCGTTGGACCAGCCGTGCGACCTGGTCGCTGGGCGACTACGCCGCCTCGCTGCAGTGGCGTCACCTGGACGGCGCCGTGGTCGAGCCGGGCACCGGCAACTGGTACGCCCCCTACGCCAAGATCGACGCCTACAACTACTTCGATCTGACCGCGCGTTGGGACCTCACCGAAACCGTGCGCTTCACGGCGACGGTCAACAACCTGCTGAACGAGGCGCCCCCCGAGGTCGGCTCCAACATCGGCACCACGGCGTCCAACAACGGGAACACCTTCCCGCAGACCTATGATGCGATTGGCCGCTACTACACCTTCGGCCTGCGTCTGAAGTTCTAATCAGAACGAAGGTCAAACAGGGCGACGGGAAGCATTCGCTTTCCGTCGCTTCTGGAGCTGAAAACTTCAAGGCTCGCCTCGGCGGGCCTTTTTTCATGCCGCCCGGCCTAGGGTTCCAGCTCGATGTCCCAGTAGAGATAGTCGAGCCAGCTCTGGTGCAGGAAATGCGGCGGGAAACGACGTCCCGCCTGTTGCAGCTGCCAGGCGCTGGGCTGGTGGGCGGTGCGGCGCAGGGGCATCTGCGCCTGGCCGGGCGTGCGGCCGCCCTTCTTCAGGTTGCAGGGTCCGCAGGCGGCGACGATGTTCTGCCACGTCGTGCGCCCGCCGCGCGAGCGCGGGATGACGTGATCGAAGGTCAGGTCCTGGGACGTGCCCGGCTCGCCGCAGTACTGACAGGCGAAACCGTCGCGCAGGAAGACGTTGAAACGGGTGAAGGCCGGCTTGCGGTCCTGGTCCACATAGGACTTCAGGCAGACCACGCTGGGGAGCTGCATCTCCAGCGACGGGCTGCGGACGACCTTGTCATAGGTGGCGACCACGTCGACGCGATCCTGCCACACGGCCTTGACCACCTCTTCCCAGGGCCAAAGCGACAAAGGGAAGTAGGACAAGGGCCTGAAATCGGCGTTCAGCACCAGGGCTGGAAAGCCGGACGGCGGACGGGTCAGGACCTGCATCAGGCCCTCCCGCAGCTACGGGGGGTTATCGACGCGACAGGACTGAAGACACGTCTCCTTCCTTGGTCTGATGGCGAAACCCTACGCCTGATTCTCCCGCATCGCCATGACAGATACGGCGCGTTTTCGTGACGCGGGGGTCAGAACTCCTCGACCAGTTCAAAGCGTTCGCAGACCACCTTCATGCCCGGCGTCCAGGTGCCTTCGCGGCGGAAATAGGCCTCATGGGCGTCGCGCCACCATTCGTAGCTCAGGTCGCCCTCCCCCTCGGCCCGGGCGAAGTCCTCGCTAACCTGCTCGAAGGGCATGATCTCGACCTCGGTCGTACGGATCGCGCAGCGAGGAACGCCGGCGCCGTCCAGAATGACGCTGACCTCGCCCACGGTCGGCATGATGTCGGCCTCGCACGACGCCAGCGACGAACAGGTCGCGCGCTTGCCGCCGGCCAGCACCAGGGTCAGCAATTCATCAGCCAGTTCAGGGCTGTCGCCAAAGGGCCAACGGGGCGCGGCTGCATAGGCGGCAGGAAGGTCTTTCATCTGCGTTCTCGTCAGTTGGGTTCAATATCGCGAAGCGGCGGTTGGGAAGGCGGGCAGGCTCCAGCCCCATTTCAGAGCGCCGGCCCGCACGCCGAACCCGGCCACGACAGCCACCGCCACAGCGGGCCATGTGGGAAGGCTCACGGCCTTCAGCCCGACGAACAGGGCCGCCGAGACCAGGGCGGCGGTGATGTTCAGCTCGCGCCGCAGCAGGATGGAGGGCTGGTGCGCCAGCACGTCGCGCACAATGCCGCCGAAACAGGCTGTCAGCACGCCCATGACGATGCAGATCAACGGCGTCACGCCATAGGACGCCGCCTTGGCCGCCCCCATGACGCCATAGGCCGCCAGCCCGACCGCATCCAGCCACAGCAAGGCCCGGAACCGCCACGAGCGCGCGCCCAGCAGCCAGAAGCCGACCGCCACCGCCAGACAAACCGCCACATAGACCCAGTCATGCACCCAGAAGACCGGCGCCCCGATCAACAGGTCGCGCAGGGTGCCTCCGCCCATGCCGGTGACGGCGGCGAAGAAGGCGAAGGTCAGAACATCGTGCTTGGCCCGAGACGCGGCCAGGGCGCCGGTCGCGGCGAACACGGCCACGCCCGCGAAATCCAGCAGCGGCAGCACCGCAGCCGGACGAACCAGGTCTGCGCCCGCGATCGGCTCCAACATCGTCATCATCCCCAGGGCGCCGCCCGGCGCCGTCTTCGGGGTCGCCCCCAGCCTTCATGAAGACGAGGATCAGGCGCCCTCGTCCAGCGCGATTTCGCCGCGCCGAACGCCACCATACCACCCCCAGAGCAAATGCGCCGCCACCGCGCGATGCGGCCGCCAGATCTCGGCCCGGGCGTAGGCCTGTTTCTCATTTGGACGGTCCTCGGCGCGGTCCGCCCAGCGCATGGCCTCCTGCAGGGCCACGTCGCCGCCGGGGAAGACGTCCTGTCGCCCCTCGCAGAACATCAGGAAGGTCTCGGCCGTCCACCGCCCCACCCCCTTGATGGCCACAAGGGCGGCGATGGCCTCGGCGTCGTCCAACCGCTCCAGATGGTCGAAGTCGATATGACCCTCGGTCTGGGCGCGGGCGATCTCATGGCCGTACTTCGCCTTCTGGCCGGACAGGCCGAAGCTCCGCAGCGTCTCGACATCGCGCGCCAGAACCGCCTCGGGCGTCACCTGCCCGTCCAGCCCTTCGACCACCCGTCTCCAGATCGAGGCGGCGGCCGCCACCGAGACCTGCTGCTCGACGATCATGCGGAACAGGCCCTCATAGCCGCCGGGCCTCAACCGCCATTCAAACACGGGCGTCGAGGCGTGGGCGCGCGCCAGGGCTGGATCGGCGGCGGCCAGAGCCTCGCGTGCGGCGGCGACGGAGGCGGGAGACGGAGCAAGGGCCATGGGATCGTATCGACAGAAAAACGGCGCCGCTTTAGCATCGCGCCATGCGTACCTTGGACGATCTTCTCCACCCGATCACGCCTGATCGTTTCTTCGCCGAATTCCACGGCCGAAAACCGCTGCATATCCCCGCGGAAGCAGGCGCCGCCAAGCGGGCCCTGCTGGACTGGTCGACGTTCAACGGCCTGCTGAACCAGCCCTCGATCTGGACGGCCCAGAGCCTGAAACTGGTGCAGAACACCCAGCCCGTGCCGCCCGAACGCTATTGCCGCACCGTCCAGACCCAATCCGGGCCGGCCTTCCGCCCCGATCCGGCCAAGGTGGCGCTGTTCGTCGCCGAGGGGGCCAGCCTGATCGCCGGCGACGTGCAGGATCTGACCCAGCCGATCGCCGAACTGTCCTCGATCCTCAGCCGCACCTTCGCCGCCAGCGCGGGCGCCAACATCTATTGCTCGTTCAAGGGGGTGCAGGCCTTCGGCGCCCATTTCGACCTGACCGATGTCTTCGCCGTCCAGACCGAGGGCGAGAAACTGTGGCGCATCTATGAGAACCGCGCTGACGCCCCGGTCGAGATGCCGTCCGACGTCGGCGACATGCGCCGCTGGTTCGACCAGACCAAGGGCCGCCTGCTGGCCGAGGTGATGATGCGGCCGGGCGACGTGCTCTACTTGCCGCGCGGCTGCTACCACGACGCCCTGGCCCAGGACGCGGCCTCGCTGCACGTCACCTTTTCCATCGCCGCCTTGCATGGCCGCATCCTTTTCAACCTGCTGGAACAGGCCGCCATGCAGGACCCCGCCTTCCGGGCTTATCTGCCGCCATCCGGTCAGGACGGCGGGCGCGCCCTGCAGCAGCACCTGGCGGGCCTGGGGCAGAGGCTGGCGCAACTGGCCGCCTCATCCGCCTTCCGCGATGAGATCGCCATGGCGCAGGAACGGCTGACGCCGCGCGCCCACCGCTTCACCCTGCCCCATCGCGAAGCGCTGACCCGCTACAGCCGCACCGCCATGACGGCCCCCGCCTACGCCGGGCCTGTGGCCCACGCCATGCACTGGGCGCTGTCGCAGCACGTCTTCAGCCTTGAAGATCTGATCGCCCAGTTCGACTTCGTGTCCGAGGCCGACATCCGCGCCGCCGTAGATCAGGCGGAGAAGGCAGGAGCGTTGAAGCGGGTCTGACCCGTTTCGCCGACGCCATGTTCGTCACCCGTTTCGCGCCTTCACCCACCGGCCGCCTGCACAAGGGCCATGCCTTCTCGGCCCTGACGGCCTGGCGGGCGGCGAAGGATGCGGGCGGGCGCTTCCTGCTGCGGATCGAGGACATCGACCCGACGCGATGTCGGCCCGAGTTCGAAGCCGGGATCTACGAGGACCTGGCCTGGCTGGGGCTGGACTGGGAGACGCCGGTGCGGCGCCAGTCCGATCACCTGGCCGACTACGCCGCCGTGGTCGAGGCGCTGGACCGGCGCGGCCTGCTCTACCGCTGTTTCCGCACCCGCAAGGAGATATTGGACGCCATCGGCGATGCGCCCCACGGCCCGGCAGAGGCCGCCCGGCCTGGCCCGCACCCAGCCGAAGAGGAAGCGCGTCTGCTGGCGGAAGGACGCCCCTTCGCCTGGCGGCTGTCGCTGGATCGCGCCAGGGAGGCGCTGGGCGGCGCCGCCTGGGACGGCTTGAAGTTCATCGAGGAAGGCTTAGGCCCCGACGGCGAAACCGGCCGCATCAAGGCGCGGCCGGAGACGGCGGGCGACGTGGTGCTGGCGCGCAAGGACGCCGGGACGGCCTATCATCTGGCGGTGACCCACGACGACGCCCTGCAGAAGGTCAGCCATGTCATTCGCGGCCAGGACCTGTTCGAAGCGACCCATATCCAGCGGTTGATCCAGGCCCTGATGGGCTGGCCTGCGCCCGTCTATCGACACCACCGCCTGCTGGCCGGGTCGGACGGCCGCCGCTACGCCAAGCGCGACCGCTCCGTCACCCTGGCCGAGTTGCGGGCGAGCGGCCTGACGCCGGATCGCCTGCGGGCGGAGCTGACGCCATGAGTTCACGGCAAGCGCCCAACAAAAAAGACGCGGAGGTCGCCCTCCGCGTCTCTTCGTAGAATCCTTTAGGATTCTTGGCCTTAGAGAACCTTGAGGTCCACAGCCGAGGTCTTGCCGCGCTGGGTTTCCAGCTCGTATTCGACCTTGGCGTTTTCATCGAGGCCCACCAGACCAGCCTTCTGAACGGCGGTGATGTGGACGAAAACGTCCGAGCCGCCGGTGTCGGGTTGAATGAAGCCGAAGCCCTTGGTGGGGTTGAACCACTTGACCGTGCCGGTCGCCATATTGCGTCTCCGTAAACGCGCTTTTCCAGGCGGACGTCCTTGCAGGATCGCCCGTCAGCCCATCTGGACAAGCTCGTTCAGGCGAAGGAGCAAGACGCGGGTTTGGACCCCACGTGAAATCCGGACTGCGCCGATGTTGTCACCCGACTATCCACAGCGGTCAACTGTAAAGCGAATCTGGAACGACCGCCTTTACAGTTAATCTCGGGTCCTTGCGCACACGCCTGTGGCGGCGGCGTCTAGATGAAAGTGGTCCCGATGCGCAGCATTATAGTCCGGCGTCAGGACATTTTTGAACAACTTGCACCCGCCGTCGCGCAGACGCCGAAGAAAGATTGCGCCTTCGCGTCCTGTCGGCCCCAAACCGTCCCAATCCTCCGCCACCGACACCCGGCGGCCATCCGAAAGCCTTACCCCGCTGACGTCCAGGGCGTTGGCGCGCGCATGCTGGCTGGGCCGCGCGGCCGCATCGCGCGAGCCATAGACTCGGCGGCAGGCGAAGGTCCCCAGGTTGTCGATCCGCGTCGCCTGCGACCCAAGGATGTCGCGCGACGCCGGCTGCACTATCTCGCGATCCCACAGAAACAGACGCGCGGCCATGGGGCAGCGCATGACCACCCCCGCCGGATTGAGCGGCGTCTGCTCGCCGCCGGAAATCCTGATCGCGCCGCGCACCACGCAGAAGCCGCCGTCATCCTGATCCGGGACCCGCGACGCGGTCACGCCGGCTTGCCGCAGCAGGGTCAGGCATTGAGCCGTCAGTTGATCGGCGCGTTGCGCCGTGTCCGCGTCGGACACCTCCAACGCCGCGAGCTTGGCGGCGGTCGCCGCGCCGATCGGCTGACGCAGGTCCAGAGGCTTCCAGGGGAGGTCCTGAGCCGGCGCGAAGGCGTCCACGAGCGCGAACAAGCCGCAGGCGGCCAGGATCGCCGCCCATAGTCCGCTCCACAGATCCGCAACAGGGGTCGCACGCGTCGCCATAGGGGGCCAATGCATCGAACCGCGCGTTGATCCTTCAAGCCGGCCGGCTCTGGCGCGTCCGGCGAAATAGCCGCAAGGTCGATACATCACGACACGGGGACACGCCGATGGCCAAGGACGACTATCCCGACATCCTCGAAGCCCTGCAGATCCAGATGGTCGAGACCCAGGCCTGGGCCATCGAACAGGGGTTGAAGGTCGTCATCGTCTTCGAAGGGCGCGACGCCGCCGGCAAGGACGGGGCGATCAAGCGGATGACCGAGTATATGGCGCCGCGCCAGACGCGGGTGGTCGCCCTGCCCAAGCCGACCGAGCGCGAGACGACCCAATGGTATTTCCAGCGCTACGCCGCCCATCTGCCGGCGGCGGGGGAAATCGTGATCTTCAACCGCTCCTGGTACAACCGGGCCGGGGTCGAGCCGGTCATGGGTTTCTGCACGCCCGCGCAGCACGAGCGCTTTTTGCACGACGCTCCGCACTTCGAGCGGATGCTGACCCAGTCGGGGACCCTGCTGATCAAGCTGTGGCTGGACATCAGCCGCGACGAACAAGCCCGCCGTCTGGAGGAGCGCGTCAACCATCCGCTGAAACGCTTCAAGGTCTCAGCCCTGGACGCCGAGGCTCAGGCCCGCTGGAGCGCCTATTCCGCCGCCCGCGATGAAATGCTGAATCGCACCCATGTCGACTATGCCCCCTGGACCGTAGTGGCGACTGACAAGAAGAAGACAGCGCGGCTGAACATCATGCGCCACGTCCTGCGCCGTCTGGACCGGCCCGGTCTGGAATGCCGCGAACCGGACCCTGCGGTCGTCTTTTCCGCCGATGCGGCGCAGGGGCGACTGGCGCAATAGGCGTCGTCAGCCGCCGAACAGACGCCGGTTCCTGTCGACGAAGGCGCGCATGGCCCGCACCAGCGGCCCGCCTTCGCGCCCTTTCAGATAGGCCCAGCCGGCGCCCGCCCCGATCAGGGCGCCGATGGCGTCGACGATCAGGTCCCACATGGTGTCGACCAGGCCGGACTTCTGGGTGTTGAGGCCGAACACTTGGTCCAGCATGAACTCCCAGATCTCCCACAGGGCGCCGATGGTCACGGCGAAGCAGAAGGCGAAGAAGGCCACCGTCAGGGACGCCGCCTTCAGCTGGCTTCCCTGCACCAGCATCAGCATCAGCAGGGCGCCGACCAGGCCGAAGGCCACGGCCGAACCGCCGTGCAGCACCACGTCCCACCACCAGTAGCGCTCGTAGAAATCGCCCAGTTCGCCCAGGAACAGGGTGGCGCACAGGAAGACGGCGATGGCGGTGACGAAGCCGATCGGCAGATTCAGCCCCACGCGCGGCGCCAGCCAGAAGGGAACCAGGGTCAGCAGAAAGGTCCCGACGCCGACGAAGGTGACGCTGAACTCCCCCGTCAGAAAGCCCCCGACGGCCGCCCCCAGCAGCACCATCCAGGTCAAAAGCAGCAGCCACGGTAAAGGAGCTCTTGTGCGCGTCGTCATCCGTCCTGTCCGCCCGGCTGCTGTTCCCGATCACGACCCTGATCTGGACGGCTCGGGCGCGCAAGCCCGGCCTCTCCGATCCCCTCGCCTGTCTGGCCGGTGAAAGACCTTATGCAACGGCGATCTGATGCAGCCTCTTCACCCCGCGCCGCCTTGGGGGCTAAGACCAGAGGCATGAACACAGCCCCGCTTCCCGACGCCGCTGGCCAGAACTGGGTCGATCGGCATGCGCCCGAGCGTCTGAAGCCCTGGCTGAAGCTGGGCCGCTTCGACCGGCCGATCGGGACGTGGCTGCTGCTGCTGCCTGGATGGCAGGGGATCATGCTGGCGCTGAACCAGTACGACCGGCCGTTCGGCGGCTATGAGCTGTGGCTGGTCGTCGGCTTCGCCATCGGCGCCGCCCTGATGCGCGGGGCGGGCTGTGCGGTGAACGACATCGTCGACCGCGACTTCGACGCCCAGGTCGCGCGCACCGCTTTGCGGCCTATTCCGGCAGGCCAGATCAGCGTCAAGCAGGCGTGGGCCTTCGTCGGCGGCCTCAGCCTCATCAGCCTGTGCATCCTGCTGACGATGAACCTGATGTCGGTGCTGCTGGGCGCCCTGTCGCTGGGGCTGGTGGCGGCCTATCCCTTCATGAAGCGCATCACCTGGTGGCCGCAGGCCTGGCTGGGCCTGACCTTCAACTGGGGCGCCCTGCTGGGCTTCGCGGCGGCGACGGGCGGGCTGTTCGCGCTCGGCTGGCTCTATGTCCTGAGCGTGAAGGTCAGCGGCGACAACTACTGGATGGCCGAGGGTCTGAACCGCATGGGGAACCTGGCCCTGTCGGCGGGGCTGCTCTATGCGGGCGGGCTGTTCTGGACCCTGGGTTACGACACCATCTACGCGCTGCAGGACATCGAGGACGACGTCATGGCCGGGGTGAAGTCCTCGGCGCGGGCGCTGGGCGGCAAAGTGAAGGAAGGCGTGGCCGTCTTTTACATCCTGGCGGTGGCCCTGGCAGGGGCGGCGGGCTACGTCGCGGGCCTGGGGCCGGTCTTCTATGTCGGTCTGGCGCTCTACGCCCTGCATTTCGTCTGGCAGGTGCGGCGGTTGCGGCCGGACGATCCGAAGCTGTCCCTGCGTCTTTTCAAATCAAATCGCGATGCGGGGTTGATCCTTCTGGCCGCCATAGCGTTCAACGGCCTAGCTTTCTGATCGAACCGTTCCAAAGGAGCCCGGCATGATCCCTTCGCGCCCCCTTCGCGTCCTTCTCGTCACCGCCGCCGTCGCGGCCTCGCTCGCCGCGTGCCAGCGCAATGAGAAGAAGGAGGCCCCGGCCGCGCCGGCCGCCTCCGCCCACGCCGTCGAAGGGCCGCTGAAGTACGACAGCGCCACGCCCTACGCCAAGGTCAGCCTGAGCCTGCCGGAGGCCGTGCTGTCCTATCCGGCGCTGTACACTCCGCTGTACCGCGACGAGGTGGCCAAGCTGAAGGAATACGCCGAGGGCGCCCAGGCCGACCGCACCGAGGCCGGCTCGCCCGAAGGCATGCCCCCGTATGAGAAGACCATCGTCTACGGCGCCCCGATCGAGACCGGCCGCCTGTTCAGCCTGATGCGGACCGACTTCGACTATTCGGGCGGCGCCCACCCGAACACGGTCGCCACCGGCCTGCTGTGGGACAAGAGCGAGGGCCGCCGCATCGCCGCCGCCGACCTGTTCGCCGACAAGGCCGACAAGACCAATCTGGAGCGCGCCCTGTGCCAGGCGGTGAACACCGCCAAGACCAAACGCCCCGGCGCCACGCCCGTCTCGACCACCAGCGGAACGTGGACCTGTCCCAAGCTGAAGGACGTGGCCGTGACGCTGGCTCCGGGCTCCGCGCCGGGCAAGGCGGGGGGCCTGACCTTCCTGCTGGACGCCTATGCGGTCGGTCCCTATGTCGAGGGCGCCTACTACCTGACCTTGCCGCTGTCGGCTTTCCAGAGCGCCCTGTCGCCAGAGTATGCCGGCGAGTTCGCAGGCGCCCCGACCAAGGCAGGCGACGTGACCGAGGACTTGCGCCTGAAAGCGCCGGCCGCCTGATCAGGGCGCCCCATCGTTCCCGTTGGTCGATCATGATGAAGCGCCGGGCGTCGTCGACGCGTTTCAGCGTCACGCCCGGCGCCGTCGCCGTGCGCCCACGTCTCCCCCGGTGACGGTGACGCGGGCGATTATGAAGTAAGGTTATCCTGACTTGATGCGTCAGGCATGCGGGTTCTCGAAGATGTCCTCGACCGGCTGTTCGAACAGGGCGGCGATGCGATAGGCCAAGTCCAGCGAAGGGTCGTGCTTTTCAGTCTCCAAAGCATTGACCGCCTGGCGCGACACGCCCAGCGCCTGACCCAGTTGCTCCTGGGTCCAGTTCCTCTCGGCGCGCAGCAGTTTCAGCTTGTTCTTCATCAGTTCGATGACCGGATGAAGGGCGAGACCAGGCCGAACGCAGCCCAGAACAGCGGATAGATCAGCCAGGCCGGCAGATGCGGCGCCCCGGCGAAACTCTCGCCGAAGCCCCAGAAGGTCGCCGCCGCCATCGCCAGCCCCGAGGCGATGATGAACTGCTTGGCCGTGACCATGCGCACGAACTCGTCGCTGTCGCGCATCAGGGCCAGGGTGGCCCAGATTTGCCCCACCACGGGGGCGACGACCATAGCGGCGAGCGCCCAACCGACAGGCCTGCCGATGACGCCATCGAACATGTCCGTGGTCATCATCGCCACGCAGATCGCCACATAGGCCGCCATAAAGCCTAACGTGCGCAGGACGTAGCGGCGTCCCGCCGGAACGTGTTGCTTAGAAAGGGCCGGCATAGCAGGTGCTCCTGACTTTATGTCACGAAAACCTGACACCAGCCTTATGTCATGTCAACCTGACTTTTTATCAGCCTGTGCTGACTTTATTGCCAGAGGCTTCGGCGCCCCCTAGCTTGCCCTCATGCGTAGTCTCCTCGCCCTCGTCGCCGCTTTCCTGTCGACAGCCGCGCCGCTTTCAGCGGTCGCCTCCGCCCCCGCGCCATTTCACGCGGAAGACGTGCGCGGCGCACGCGACTACAGGGACCTGCCGCGCCTCGACGGGGCGCGCATTCGCGCCTGGCGGCAGTTGTCGGTGGCCGAGATCACCTTGCCGACCGCCGCCGTGGCCGAAGGCGCCGCTTCTGAAGGCGCCCTTCGCATGCAGGGCCAGATCAGCCACCTGGACTATGTGGTGCGCCCTGCCGTCGCGCCGATCGACATGGCGCGGCATTATGAAGACGCCCTGCGCGAGGGCGGTTATGAGACCGTCTTCGCCTGCACCGGCATCGCCCGCTGCGGTTCCGGCATGAGCGCCTTGATCCTTCTGAGCGACACCGTGGCCCCGGCCGGGTTCGCCGACGGCGTGTTCAACGATCAGGTCAGAGTGATCGTGGCGCGCAAGGGTTCGACCTGGGTGCTGCTGCACATGACGCGCGGGCCGGACCGGTCGCTGGTCTATCAGGCCGTCGTCGAGGGCGCCCGTGAGCTCGACTAGGCGCATCGCCGACCCTGCCCGTTTCATTCGCGACAACACCCGTCTTCAGCCCGTCTCGCACACGCCCGAAATCGCCCTGTGGCTGGCAGACGAGGTCACGCCCATCTGGCGCCTGACGGAAGAAGAGCTGGGCGAGATGGGCCTGCCGCCTCCGTTCTGGGCCTTCGCCTGGGCGGGCGGACAGGCGTTGGCGCGCTGGCTGCTGGACCATCCGGAGGCTGTAGCGGGGCGCCGGGTGCTGGACCTGGCCGCTGGATCGGGCCTCGTCGGGATCGCGGCGATGAAGGCCGGCGCCGCCTCGGTCCTGGCCGCCGACATCGACCCCTTCTGCGCCGCCGCCGTGGCCGCGAACGCGCAGGCCAACGGCGTCCAGATCGCCTTCACCGCCGACAATCTGCTGGAGGCGCCGCCTGCGTCGTTCGACCTGATCTGCGCCGGGGACGTCTTCTATGAGGGGCCGATGGCGCAGGCGATGCTGGCATGGCTGAAGCAGGCGCGCTCAGCCGGAACAAGCGTGTTGGTCGGCGACCCCGGCCGCACCTATTTCCCTAAGGAAGGGCTCAGCCTGCTGGCGGAATACCGGGTGCCCACGACGCGCGAGCTGGAGGACCAGGAGGTCAAGCGCACGCGGGTCTGGTCGCTGGACGCCTGACGCCCCCTCAGGCGCCGCGCGGCAGGACGGTCAGCACCCGCGCCATATGCTGGTGGAAGGCTTCCATATAGTCGCGCAGGAACTGTTCGGTGCCGGGGACGCTGACGTTTCCGTCATCGTCGATCAGGTCCGGCTTGAACTGGATGTAGGCCTCGACCGCGTTCATCTGCGGGGCCTGGAGGAAGCCCAGGATCGGGCGCAGGGCCTGTTGACCGACCGCCGTGCCGATGGCGCCGGGCGAGGCGCCGATGACCGCCGTCGGCTTGTTCTTGAAGACATTGGTCCCATAGGGCCGGCTGGCCCAGTCCAGCGCGTTCTTCAGCCCGCCGGGGATGGAGCGGTTGTATTCCGGCGTGACGATCAGGATGGCGTCGGAGCCCTTGATCGCCGCCTTGAAGTCGTTGGCGACGGCCGGATAGTCGGCGTCGTAGTCAGAGGAATAGAGCGGCAGGTCGGCGAAGCTGATCTCGCTCATGTTCAGCTTGTCCGGCGCCAATCGAACCAGCGCCTTGGCCAGTTTGCGGTTGATCGAGCCCTTGGCCAGGCTGCCGATGATGTAGCCGACGTTATAGGTGGTCATGACAGGCGTCCTGCTGGGTAAGGGCCGCGTCCACGGCCGCTGGCGAGTCAATGCCCAGCCAAGCTTGGCGGTTCCGTTCAGACGCGCACGGCCTGCCGCCCCCGTCCCGCCTCGCCGAAGACGCGCAGATAGCGTTCGATCTCGGCGCGGTCGCCGGTGGCCTTTTCGACATTGTCCGACAGCTTGACGGCCGGGCGGCCCGCCGCCTGCGTCACCTTGCACACCAGCGACAGGGGCAGAAGTTCAGGCGCCTCGACCGGCGCGCAGTCGCGGAAGTCGTTGGTCAGATTGGTGCCCCAGCCGAAGCTGGTGCGCACCCGGCCCTTGAAGTGGGCGTGGGCCGCCTCGATGCCGTCCACGTCCAGCCCATCGGCCAGGACCAGCAGTCGTTCGCGCGGGTCGCGGCCCTTGGACGCCCACCACTTCATGATGATCTCGCCGCCCTCGATCGGCGGAGCGGAATCGGGGCGGAAGCCCTTCCAGTCGGCCAGCCAGTCGGGCGCGTCGTCCAGAAACGCCTGCGTGCCGAAAGCGTCCGGCAGCGCGATCAGCAGATTGCCGTCATAGGCGGCGCGCCATTCCTCCAGCACCCGATAGGGCGCGGCGCGCAGAGCCGCCTCGTCCTCGCCCGCCATCGCCGCCAGCACCATCGGCAGTTCGTGGCCGTTGGTGCCGATGGCCTCAAGGTCGTTGTTCATGGCCAACAGGACGTTGGAGGTGCCGATGAAGGCGCTTCCCAGCCCCTCCTTCAGCGCTTCGACGCACCAGCCCTGCCACAGGAAGCCGTGGCGGCGGCGCGTTCCGAAGTCGGACAGGGACAGCGGCTCCAGCTGTCGCAGGCGCTCGATCTTGCTCCACAGCTTGGTCTTGGCGCGCGAATAGAGGATGTCCAGTTCGAACCGGCCCATTCGGCGCAAGGCCCGGCGGCTGCGCAGCTCGTTCAGGATCGACAGGGCGGGGATTTCCCACAGGGTGACATCGGCCCAGCTCCCCGAAAACTCGAGTCGGTATTGGCCGTCGGCGCTGCGCGAGAGGTCGTATTCCGGCAGACGATATTCGGCCAGCCACGCCAGAAAGTCCGGGCTGAAGATCGACTTCACCCCATAAAAGGTGTTGCCGCCCAGCCAGATCAGCTCGCGGTTGGTGAAGCGCAAAGAGCGGGCGTGGTCCAGCTGGGCGCGCAGTTCGGCCTCGTCCACCTCTTCGGCCAAGCGCACCGAAGTCGTGCGGTTGATGACCGAGAACGTCACCGGCACGTCGCGAAACCGCCGCCAGATCAGCTGCAGCATCAGCAGCTTGTAGAAGTCGGTGTCCAGCAGGCTGCGGACGATGGGGTCCAGGCGCCAGCCGTGGTCATAAGCCCGCTTGGCCAGGTCGATGTTCGCCATGCCCGATCAGTCCGCCTTTTATTTCACCGGTTCGCCTGACGCAGGGCGCGTCGCCCCCCTGCCTATCACACACAAGCTCGGCCGCCAGGCTGCGCCTCCGCTAACATATTGGGCGCGCCGCGATCGATCACGATAGCGGGCGTCCTGGCGAACGTCGCCAACACGCCTGCGGTGGAACTGCACGCCTCGCGCGCGGGTTTCCCCGCAGGGCCGCCACGAGCCCCTTTCACCGGGAGAACGCCATGAAGATTCGCGACGTGATGAGCAAGGACGTGCAGGTCGCCCGCCCCGAAGACACCCTGCAGGCCGTCGCCGGACGCATGGCGGCTGGCGACTTCGGCTTTATCCCGGTGGCCGACGGCGACCGGCTGATCGGCGCCCTGACCGACCGCGATATCGTCGTGCGCGGCGTAGCCTCGGGGGCCGGGCCGGACGCGCGGGTGCTGGACGTGCTGTCGCGCGACGCCCTTGTGGTGCGGGCCGACGATGATTTGAAGGTCGCCCTGGACCTGATGTCCTCGCGTCAGATCCGCCGCCTGCCGGTGGTGGACAAGGACGGCCGCCTGGTCGGGGTGGTGTCGCTGGGCGACCTGTCCACGCGGGTCAAGGAACGCTACGCCGGAGAGGCGCTGGAAGAGATTTCCCGCCCCGGCTGACGGCTTTAAGGCCCGCTAACCATGTCGCGGAACCCCGCGATAACAGCTGACGCGCCATGCTGCCTCTTTGATTTTCAGGAGAGACCGGCATGGCGCGCGCCCAGTTCCAGAAGGGCCAGAAGGTCTGGGTCGAAAGCGTCGGCGTCTGGGCCCAGGTCGAGAAGGTCAACCCGGTCTGGGCCAAGGGCTTCGACGAGCCCGTCCGCATCACCTACGACGTGGGTCTGGGGCGTGAATTCGCCGGCGCCGAGCTGCAACTGCCCGCTGAGGACCGCGCGGCCACAGCCATAGGCGACTGGCGCATCCTCCGCGCGCGCAACAAGTGGCAGGACGCCGCCGATTGCGCCCACCATCCCTTCCCCGGCAGCTATCCGGTCGTAGTCACCGACAAGGCCGACTGGGGCGGCTGGCGCGTGCCCGGCGCCGAATACGACCGCGATCCTCAGCGCATCGAGTTCCAGTCCCGCCTGATCGCCGCCGCGCCTGACCTGATGGATTTGGCGCGCGAGCTGCTGGCGTCGGTGGCCGAGGCCCCGGAAGACGCCCCGCCCGAGACCGTGCGCCTGGCGCGCCGGGCCCAGACGGTGCTGCGTCGGATCACCGACGTGCTCGCCCCTCCGCCCGAAGCCTCGAAACCCGGGCCCGGCGAGGCCGCCCCGCCTTTCGAAACCGAGGCTTAGCGGCCAAGCGCAGCCTTGAGGCCCCCTCCCGGCCGCCGACCCTCGACAGGAGTCGGCGACACAGCCTAGATTCTTCGCTGAATCGGCACAGGAGGTCGCCTTTTGCAGGGCATAGAGCGGCGCAGCTATGGGCCGGGCCGCAGGGCCACGGACCGACAGGGCGCGCGATCCGCTCCCTGGGCGCGCATCCTTGCGCTCGCCGTCGCCATTGCGCTTGTGGCTTACGCCCTGCTGGTCCTGCGCGAAGCCGACCGGCCCCGCCGCGAGGCCGAGGCCGCCCGCATCGAAGCGCTGAGCCTTGAAGCGCGCCTGGCCGCCTCGCAGGTCGAGGCCCAGGCCAACCGCGCCGCCCTGGCCCTGCGCGCGGGCGCGCGGGCCCTGAACCAGACGCCCGCTCAGCCCGCCGCCGCCCTTGATCATGCGCGCGGTCTGGCGCCCGAAGCCGCCTTCATGATCGTGGACCCGCAGGGCCAGATTCTGGCCGCCAGCGGCGCGCGCCTGTCCGCCCCCGCCGCCGCTATCTCCGCCGTCCAGCTGGGCGAGGACGGCATGACCCAGAGCGTCACGGCGGGCGGCGGCGCGATCCTGCTGGCCCGCACGCCCCTGCCTGAACTCAAGCCCAGCCTGAGGGACGTGACCCTGTCGGTCATGCCGGCGGGCCAGACCCCGGCCGAGCCGGGCCGCGCGGTCAAGGGACCGGACGGACAGGCGCGCTCGGCCGCCGTCGCGCCCATCGGCGACACCGGACTGGCCGTGGTGGCCGCCCTGCCCCGGGCCCACGGCCTGGCCGCCTGGCTGGAAGACGCCTGGATGCTGGCCGGGCCCTTGCTGCTCGTGGTGCTGATGCTGGCCGTCATCGCCGTTCAGAACAGCCGCCAGATGCGGGCCGGCCGTCGCTGGGCCGAGACCGAGCGGCGCTTCCGCGTGGCGGTCGAGGCCGCTCGTTGCGGCATATGGGAGTGGGACATCAGTCGCGGCGAGATGGTCCTGTCCGACTATATGGCCGCCCTTCTGGAGGTCGAGGAGGGCACGCGGCTGACGACCCAGGCTCTGATCGAGCGCGTCCACCCCTCCTATCGCGACGTGCTGCATCAGGCCCTGGACGAAGCCGCCGTCAGCGGCGCCTTCGAGGCCGCCTTCCCGATTCCGCTGAAATCGGGCGGCGTCCGCTGGATCGATGCGCGCGGCCAGTCGCGCCAGCCGCGCCGCGACGGCGCCTTCGTCAGCCTGATGGGCGTGGCGCTGGACGTGACCGACGCGCGCCGCACCAAGGCGCAGGCCCAGGCCGCCGAGGGTCGGCTGCGCGACGCGATCGAGAGCGTGTCGGACGCCTTCGTCCTGTTCGATCGACGCGGCCGCCTGATCCTGTGGAATCAGGGCTTTCAGGACGCCTTCGCCTTTCCGCCCGGCGTCGTTCGGCGCGGCGCGCTGAAGGACGAGCTGAACCGCATCGCCGCCGACGCCATCAAGTCCGAGCGTCCCTCCGTCGAAGGCCGCGCAGGCGTACGCGAGGTCGAGCTGAAGGATGGCCGCTGGCTGCAGATGGCCGAACGCTTCACTGGCGACGGCGGCACGGTGGTCATCTGCGCCGACATCACCGTCGTCCGCCGCCAGGAGGCCGAGCGCCGCCGCGCCGCCGATGAACTGCGCGCCATGGTTGAAGAGCTGGAGGCCAGCCAGGACAAGCTGTCCCTGCTCGCGCGCAAATATGAGGTCGCCATGACCCGCGCCGAAGACGCCAACCGCGCCAAGTCCGAGTTCCTGGCCAATATGAGCCATGAACTGCGCACGCCGCTGAACGCCATCAACGGCTTCTCGGAGATCATGGCGGGCGAGATGTTCGGGCCGCTGGGCGACCCCCGCTACAAGGGTTACGCCGCCGACATCCACGCCTCGGGCCAGCACCTGCTCAGCCTGATCAACGACATCCTCGACATGGCCAAGATCGAGGCGGGCAAGCTGACCCTGCACTATGAGGCGGTGGCGCTGGACGTGCTGTGCGGCGAGGCGGTGCGGCTGATGCGCGGCAAGGCCCTGGAGTCCCAGTTGCGGCTGGCCCTGTCCTGTCCGGAGGGCCTGCGCGTCGAGGCCGATCAGCGCGGCCTGAAACAGGTCCTGCTGAACCTGATCTCAAACGCCGTGAAGTTCACGCCCGAGGGCGGGGCGGTGCGGGTCAGCGTGGTTCCCAGAGACGATGAGACGGTGCGCATCGCCGTGGCCGACACCGGCATCGGCATCTCGGCGGACGACCTGGCGCGCCTGGCCCAGCCGTTCGAACAGGTCGAAGGCCAGCATTCCAAATCGACGCAGGGCACGGGTCTCGGCCTGGCCCTGACCAAGTCGCTGATCGAGCTGCATCGCGGCCGGATGACGATCGACAGCGAGCCGGGACGCGGCACCACCGTCTGGTTCGACCTGCCCGTCAAAGCCCCGCAAGGCGCCATGAAGCCTGTGGACGGCCCGGTTCAGCGGGTTCAGCGCGCGGCCTGATCACCCGCCGGATCGCCCGCCTTGTGCGCCGGATGCTGCGTGTCGGACGCCGCGCCCTTGTCGCGCGCTTTCGACTTATGACGCGACAGGATCGGCGCCAGGGCCTTTCTGTCGGCCGCCGACAGCCGCCCCAGAGTCTCGACGGCCCCGGCTTCCAGCCGCGCCCGCCCGCGCATCTCCGAGGCGCGCGAGCGTTCCAGCAGGGCGGCGACCGCCACTGCGTCAAAGCCGTCTGACGCCGTCATGGCGATGGCCTCGCGCCGCGCGGCGCGGGCGTCTTCGAAGTCTGGCCGCGCCTCAAGGGCGCTGGCGCGCAGCTCGCCCTTGACCTGATCGCGCACGGCGGGCGGCAAGGCCTCGACCACGGCCCAGACGGGCTCGCTGCGGCCCGGCCGGCGCCCTTCCGCCGCCTGCTCCTGCGCCTTGCGCGACAGCACCCAGGCGGTGCCCCCGCCGACAACGGCGAAGATGTTGAGCGCGACCGAGGCCGCCAGGGCGATCTTCAGACCCTTGTTCATTCCTATCCCCCCAGGCCAGCGGCCAGGATCTCAGCGTCGTCCGGCGCCGTCAGACTGGCCTGATACAAGACGGTGTCGGCCCGGATTTCCGCAGTCATCTGACTGGTCAGCACCATGCCGAAGGCCACGCCCGCACAGGCGGCGGCGGCCCAGCCTGCGCCCGACATCCACGCGAACGGCCCCAACAGCCCTCGGCGCCGCCCAAGATGGGCGCCCGCCGCATCAGCGATGACCCACTCGCGCAGGGCGTGCGACGGCGCCGGACGCGGCGCGGCATCCAGAAAAGCGTCCAGCAAGTCCGCCTCGCCCAGAACCCGCCCTGCGCGCGGATCGGCGACCAACAACCGGCGCGCGGCCTCGCGCTCCGCTTCGGGCCAGCGGCGCAGGTCCGCGCCATAGGCGTCGGCCAGATGCTCAAAACGTTCCAGGTCCATCGTCGTCATCTTCAGCCCTTATCTCCCCGTCGCCTTCACGACGCCCTGCGGCGCGATGTCCGCCAGCGCCGTCCGCAAGGCCCGCCGCCCGCGTGACAACAGGCTTTCCAGCGCCTCCACGCTGATCTCCATCAGGGCGGCGGCCTCGATATTGCCCAGCTCCTGATAGTGGCACAGGACGATGGCCTCGCGCTGGCGCGGGGGCAGGCGCGACAGGGCCGCCTGAACCTGGGCGCCCGTCTCCGCGGCCAGCAGGCCCCGGTCCGGCGCCGGGCCGTCGTCGATATGGTCAGGCATGACGTCCCTCGCGATCTCGCGGCGGCGGCGCAGGCGGTCGTAACAGAGGTTGAGGGCCACGCGATGCAGCCAGGTGTCGAAGCGCGCCTGACCGGGCGTCCAGCGCGGCGCCTGTTTCCAGGCTCTGAGCATCGCCTCCTGAGCCACGTCCTCAGCCTCCGCCGCGTCGCCCAGCATCCGCTGAGCGAGCGACAACATGCGCGGCAGCTTGCGCGCGACCATGGCCTGAACGGCGGCAGGATCGCCCGCGCCCACGCGCTTCACCAGGTCCTCGTCGGGGTCGGCGACCTTCGCCAATCACGCCTCTTTGCTTGGCTGCAACAAGGGCGAGCGGTCCAGCCGCCGTCCCCGACATCACCTTACTCCGAAACGGGCGCCGAAGGCGACGCCGTCCCCTGCGGGCGCTCGGCCGACGGACGCTGCATCCGGCGCATCTCGCGCTTCTGACGCATCTGGGCGCGGCCCGCCTGCATGGCGGCGCGGCGCTCTTCGACGCTCAGCATCCCGTCGCGGTTCGCATCCATGCGGGCGAAGCTTTCCGTCGCCTTGCGCTCCGCTTCGGCGATGACGATGGGAAAGCGGTCGGCGCCGCCGCGCGCGGCGCGCCCGCCTATGCGCCTCTGCTTCATGCCGCCTCGTGCATGGCTCGCCATACGGCCTTCACCGCGCGCCTGCGGACCCGGCGCCACGAACTCGGCGCGGCTGATGGAGCCGTCCTTATCGGCGTCCAGGCGATCGAACTGGGCGGCGCGACGTTCGGCGCGGCGGGCCTGAGCATGGCCGCGCATTTCTTCGGCCGTCACCTGACCGTCTCCGTTGGCGTCGGCGGCGCGCAACCGCTCGACGCGTCTCTGAACGAAGTCAGCCTGGCTGATCGGCTGACCCGCAGACTGGGCCATGCGCGCCTGGCGTCCTGTTTCCGGCGTCGTCTGCGCCGCAGCGGCGCCGCCCAGCGTCAGCATGAGGGCGGATACGGCGGCGGCGGCGAATATGGTCTTCATCTCGATGGTCTCCTGGGGCGAAGCCGCCCCGAAAGCATCCCTGTCGAGAGATAGAACGGCGACCGGATCAGTTTCCGTCGCTGATCGGCGGCAGAACCGAATCAAAGGCCCGCCGCGCGCGCAGCCGCAGGTCGATCAGCTGCGCCTTCAGCGTGTCGAAATCCGGCGCCCCGACCGCTGCGGCCAGACGCTGCTGAAAGCCTGGCGGCTCCTCATCGGGGTCGTTTTTATCTTCAAAGGCGCAGGCGGTCAGTTGCGACAGCTGCTGATGCATGCGCCAGCTGTCGGCCAGCACGGGGTCGTCCTTCAGCGCCTCCAGCGTCGAGACGGTCAGGGGCCGGCCCGCCGCCCCCGCCATCAGCTGGCGGTACTGGCCGACGAACTCGGCGTCCACCTGAGCCCCCGCCGACAGCTTCAGATCCCAGAACCCCTTAGCCGCCCGTTCGCGCTCCATCAGATCGCGCATGGCGCGCACTTCGCGCGCGGTTTGCGCCGCGTCCCTGGGCCGCCGCAAGGCCTCCTCCAGCGCCGCCGTGACCTCGGCGCCGAACGCCTCATCGCTGGCCCAGACCACGCGCGCGCGGGTCAGGGCCATGAACTCCCAGGTGTCGGCCTCTTCGGCGTAATAGGCGCGCAGGGTCTCCAGCCGCACCGACACCGGCCCCTTAGACCCCGTAGGGCGCAGGCGCATGTCGACCTCATACAGGCCGCCCTCGGCGGTATGGGCGGAAAGGGCGGCGATAAACCGCTGGGTGAAGCGGCCGTAGAAGGTCTCGGCGCTCCAGCCGCGCCCGGCGGATGCGGCCTCGGGCGGTGCCGCATAGACGGTCATCAGGTCCAGGTCTGAGCCCGCCGACATCTCGCGCGAGCCCGCCTTGCCCAGGGCGACGACGGCTGCTGCGCCCGCCAGCGCCCCGCCGAGGCGTTCGGCCTCCTTCAGGGCCGCCGGGGCCAGCGCCCGCATACAGGCGTCGGCCAGATCGGTGTTGGCGCGTCCCGCCTCCTCCGGTCCTGCGCGGCCGGTGATGGTGTGCATGCCGATGCGGAAGACCTGCTCGCGATGCTGGCGACGCACGACGTTCATCGCCTCCTCGAAATCGCTTGCGGCGGCGGCCTCGGCCAGAAGCTGGGCGACGACGCCCGAGTCGGTGTCCAGATCCGTCAGGAAGCGCGCGTCCAGCACCCCGTCCAGCGCCTGCGGACGCCGCCCCAGCATCCGGGCCAGCCGTGGCGCAAAGGCCATCACTTCCACCACCAGTTCGAACAGCTTGGGCTGGTTCAGGAACAGGGCCTGCACCTGCACACCCGCACTCAGCCCTGCGAAGAAGACGGCGAACCGGCGGAAGGCCGCATCCGGCGCCCCCGTCTTGGCCACCGCCGTCAGCAGTTGCGGCGCCAGCCGGGTGAACAGTTCGCGCCCCCGCGCCGTCCGCGTCGCCTGAATGCGGCCGTGGTGCCAGCTGCGGATCGTGTCGGACACGCTGGCGGGCTCGGAAAAGCCCATGCGGGCCAACGTCTCCAGCGTGCCGGGGTCGTTCTCCACCCCGGTGAAGACGAGGCTGCCATAGGGCGAGGACAGGTCTTCGCCGCCTTCGAACAGTTCGCCATAGCGGGCGTTGACCCGCACCAGCAGGCGCTCGATCCCGGCGTCGAAGGCCGCCAGATCGCCCTGTCCGGCCAGAGCCGCCACATCGGCGCGGCGGTCGGGATCGACGGGCAGGATATGCGTCTGTTCGTCCGCCAGCATCTGGGCCCGATGCTCCAGCGCGCGCAGCTCGACATAGGCGGCGCGCAGTTCGTCGCGCGCCTCAGGGCTGACGTGGCCCGCCTTGGTCAGGGCGTCCAGCGCCTCCAGCGTGCGCGGCGAGCGCAAGGCGCGGTTGCGGCCTCCCAGGATCAGCTGCTGAGTCTGGACGTAGAACTCGATCTCGCGGATGCCGCCGCGACCCAGCTTCAGGTTGGCGCCCGCCGCCTCCAGCCCCTCGCCGGTCTTGTGGACGTGGATCTGCTTCTTGATCGACTGGATGTCGAGAACCGCCTGATAGTCCAGACTGCGGCGCCAGATGTAGGGGACCAGCGCCTTCAGGAAACCGGCGCCCTCGGCCGCGTCGCCGGCGCAGACGCGGGCCTTGATGAAGGCCGCACGCTCCCAGTTCTGGCCGACGGATTCATAGTAGGCCAGAGCCATCGGCGCCGCGACCACAGGCGGGGTCGAGGACGGGTCGGGCCGCAGCCGCAGATCGACGCGGAACACGTATCCATCGGCCGTCCGCTCGGCCAACAGGGCCGTCAGCCCCTGCGCCAGGCGGTTGACGAAGCCCTGCATTTCGACGCCCTCGGACAGGGCGGCCTCCAATACCTCCGGCTCGTAGAAGAGCGACAGGTCGATGTCCGAGGAATAGTTCAGCTCGAACGCCCCGCCCTTGCCCATGGCCAGGACGAACAGGCCCGGAACCGGCCCGCGTGGGTCGTCGGGCGCCGAGATCAGCCGCCCGCGCCTGCGCCAGTCGTCGGCCAGTATTCTGAGCGCCGCGCGCGCCGCCGCGTCGGCGAACCGCGACAGGGCGCCCGTCACCTGATCCAGATCCCAGACTCCGCCCAGATCGCACAGGGCCGTCAGCAGATGCAGTTCCGCCTTCAGATGACGCAGCGGCGCCTTGGCCTCGTCCGGCGCGCCTGCCACGGCTTCAGTCGCCGCCAGAATCTCCGCCAGCCGCGCCTCGGGATCGCTGTCCAGCGTCCGCCGCAACCGATCCGGCCAGCGCCGCGCCAGCCCGGCCAGATAGGGCGAGGCGGCGAACACCGGCAGCAAGGCCCCCCACGCCGCATCCAGCGTCGCGCGCCAGCCATCGGCCTCCGCCGCCTCGATCAGTCGTTCATGCAGGCGCGCCGCCGCCTGTGCGTCGCGCGCGGGGCCGCAGGGCTGCAACCGCGCCGCCAGACCTTGGCTCACGCCTCGGCCTCGGGCGGGTGCGTCGCGGGGGGCAGGATCAGGGCCACGCGCAGGCCTGGCCCGCGCCCGTCATAGACGCCCGGGCCTTCGTCCAGCTGGATGCGGCCGCCGTGCGCCTCGGCCACCGCCGTGACCAGCGACAGACCCAGGCCCGAGCCCGGCTCGGTGCGGCTGTTGTCCAGCCGCACGAAGCGTTGCAGCACCCGTTCGCGATCCTCGTCCGGCACGCCAGGCCCGTTGTCGGTGACCGAAAGCTCTACATCGCCGGACGAGCGCCGCCGCGCGCGGAACATCACAGCCCCGCCCTCGGGCGTATATTTGATGGCGTTGTCGATCAGATTGGCCAGGGCCTGGGCCAGGAAGGGCTGGTTGCCCTCGATCAACAGCCCCTTCTCGATCTCGGCGGCGAACTCCAGCCCCTTGTCCTCGCCCGCCGGTTCGTAAAGCTCGGCCATGTCGGCGGCCAGATCGGCGGCGTCGAACACCCTCGGCTCGGGCGAACCGCCCGACTGAAGGCGGGCGATGGCCAGGACGGTGTTGAAGGTCTTGAGCAGGGCGTCAGCCTCGTCCAGCGCCACGCTGAGGGCGTCGACGCCCGAGGTCCGCCCCGCCTCGGCGTCAATCAGGGCCACCTCCATCTTGGCCTTCATCCGGTTCAGCGGCGTGCGCAGGTCGTGGGCGATGGCGTCGCCGGCATGTCGGATCGAGGCCATCGAGCCTTCCAGCCGGTCCAGCATCCCGTTCAGCCCCTCGGCCAGTTCGTCCAGTTCGTCGCCGGAATGCCGGATGGGCACGCGCGCCTTCAGGTCGCCCTCCTGCACCGCCGTGACCACGCGGTTCAGCCCGGCCATGACCCGCTCGACCCTGCGGCTGATCCACAGTCCGCCGCCCACGCCCAGCAACAGCACCATGACCATCGCCCCCCACAGGGCTTGGGTCAGCCGCGCCAGATAGGCTTCGATGTCGCCGATGTCCTCGCCCACGAACAGGTGTTCGCCGCCCGACAGCGGGGTGTCGATGCCGATCGATTGGCGGCGCCGAACGCGACCGTCTTCATCCGTGTCGGTCAGGCGGAAACTGTCCCACTGCCCCGGCTTCACCCCGTCGGGCACGTCGGTGATGTTGGCGGTGATGATGCGGCCCTCGGCGTCCTTGAAGACGTAGAGATACGGCCCGTTGCGGATCGCCCGTTCGACCAGCGCCTGATTGAGGGCGTCTCGGCCGCGTGTGCGATAGATGGCGGTCAGGCTGTCGATCTCGCCCTGAACGCTGGCCTCCGCCCGCATCCGCGCCTCTGACGCCGAGGCGAAATAGACATAGGCCAGCACCGCGCTGGCCGTCGCCACGAACAGCGCCAGAAACAGCAGCGTCAGCCGAAAGGGCGTGCGGCGGAAAAGGGAGGGCAGTTTCACTTTGGCTTATCTCCCTCCCCTTCATGGGGAGGGTGGTCGCGCAGCGACCGGGTGGGGAGGGCTTCAAGCGCGCCCATTATGCCCCCCATCACGCCGTCCAGATCATCGCGAACGGCGGCGTTGTCGAACCTCAGCGTCGTGAACCCTTCGCCTGCCAGCACGGCGTCCCTCATCTTGTCCCTGTTCGCCCGCGCCTCGACCGTATGGGTGACGCCGTCGACCTCTATGACCAAGCGCCGGTCGAAACAGACGAAGTCGAGATAATAGCCGCGAAACGGCGCCTGCCGCCGAAAATGAAACCCTTGAGCGCGCAACAACTTCAACTGCACCCACAAGCGCGCCTCTGGGGGCGTCAGCGCCTTTCGCATGGCGCGAGCTCGGGCGATGATCGCCATGATCTGCAAGCCCTCCCCACCCGACCGGCTGCGCCGGCCACCCTCCCCATGAAGGGGAGGGAGAAGCACTGTGAGCCTTACGCCTCCAGCCGGTACCCCGCGCCGCGCACGGTCTGCAGCATGGCCCTGTCGAAACCCTTGTCGATCTTGGAGCGCAGGCGGCTGATGTGCACGTCGATGACGTTGGTCTGAGGGTCGAAGTGGTATTCCCAGACCTTCTCCAGCAGCATGGTGCGCGTCACCGACTGGCCCGCGTGGCGCATCAGGAACTCCAGCAGCTGGAACTCGCGCGGCTGCAGGTCGATCTCCTGGCCGTCGCGGTGGACGGTGCGGGCGATCAGGTTCATCTCCAGGTCGCCGACCTTGAGCACGGTCTGGACCCCGCCGGTCTCGCGTCGGCGCGACAGGGCCTCGACCCGGGCGACCAGTTCGGCCAGGGCGTAGGGTTTGACCAGATAGTCGTCGCCGCCGGCCTTCAGGCCCGTCACGCGGTCCTCGACCTCGCCCAGGGCGGACAGGAACAGCACCGGCGTCTGGTCGCCGCCCTTGCGGATGGTTTCGACCATGCCGACGCCGTCCAGGCGCGGCATCATGCGGTCCACGACATAGACGTCGTAGCCGCCCTTCTGCGATTCCAGCAGGCCGAAGGCGCCGTCCACGGCGTGGGTGACCTCGTGCCCGGCCTCGCTCAGGCCGCGCACCATGGCGGTCGCGGCTTCAGCATCGTCCTCAACCACCAGAATACGCATGCAGCCTCCCAAAAAAGATTCGGCGGCGATGTTAGCGCATCGCCGCCGATCCCGTGAGTTACGCCTTATTCAGACTTGGCGAAGGGCAGTACCACCGAGGAGTTGGTTCCCTGCACCCGGATGAGCAGGAAGACTCCCGGCCGTCCCGCCGAGCGCGCCTCATCCACCGCCGCCTTCAGGTCCGCCTCTGAACGGACGACGCGGTTGTTGGCGCGCTGGATGACCGTGCCGACCGGCATCCGCATCTTGCCCGCTTCCGAACGCGGAGCGACGGCGGTGACCACCACGCCCTGCATGTCGTCGGGGATGGAGTAGCGCTGACGCAGAGCCGAGGTGATCGGCGTTACGGTCATGCCTTCGATCGACTGGCCGACAGCCGCGCCGTCTTCGCCGGGTTGCTGGGCGCTTGAACCCTGATCGCCGTTCAGCTCGGCTTCCGACGGACGGGTGCCCGCGCGGATGTTGAGGGTCTGGCGTCGACCATCGCGCAGGACTTCAAGCCGCAGCGTATCGCCAGGCTTGGCGCGGGCGACGCGACGAGTCAGCTCGGTCGAGCTATCGACCGCCTCGCCGTTGACGCTGACGACCACGTCGCCGATCTGCATCCCGCCGCGCTCGCCCGGCGCGCCGGCCGTGACCTCGGCGACATAGGCGCCCTTGACGTCTTCGTTCAGGCCCAGGGCGGCGGCCGCCTCCTTGGACAGGGTCTGGATCTGCACGCCCAGATAGCCGCGCTGGACCGTCTCGCCGCGCATCAGCTTGTCGGTGACGGCCTTGGCCGTGGTCGCGGGAATGGCGAAGCCGATGCCGACCGAGCCGCCCGACGGCGAAAAGATCGCCGTGTTCACGCCGATGACGCGGCCGTAGATGTCGAAGGTCGGACCGCCGGAGTTGCCGCGGTTGATGGCCGCGTCGATCTGCAGATATTCGTTGTAGCCGATTGGATCGATGTCGCGCGACTTGGCTGAGACGATGCCCGCCGTCGCCGTGCCGCCCAGGCCGAAGGGGTTACCCACGGCGATGACCCAGTCGCCGACGCGCGGCTCGGCGGCTTCTTCAAAGCTGACGAAGGGGAAGGCCGAACCTTCGACCTTGATGACGGCCAGATCGGTGCCTTCGTCGCGGCCGATCAGCTTGGCCTTGAGTTCGCGGCCGTCGCTGAGCTTGACCGAGATCTCCTCGGCGTTCTCGACGACGTGGTTGTTGGTGACGATGAAGCCGTCGGCCGAGATGAAAAAGCCCGAACCGGCGCCGGCGGCTAGTTGGGTGTTGTCTTCCTCGCCTTCCGCCGAGCCGCCTGGCGCGCCGGGGATGGGAATGGAGCCAAAGCCCGGAATCTGGAACACGCCGCCGCGTGGGCGCTGGACGCGGGTCTTCACATCGATCTGCACCACGGCGGGGGCGACCTGCTGGAAGATGTCGGCGAAGCTGAGCGGCGCGCCCTGCGGGGGGGCGAACGCCAAGGCTCCGGCCCCCGCGGAGGGAACCAGCTGCCCGACCTTGGCGGCAGGCGCGGCTTCGGCGCCCGGCCAGGTGATGACCCCGCCCGCCGTCGCAGCGGCGGCGAAGGTCAGGCCGACAGCGGCCCCCAGAATGAACTCCTTGCGTTTCAGCATCGTCGTCCTTGCAGTCTTTACTGGCGGATACGGAAAGCTCCGTTCGCACATGGATATAGGGCGTTACGGCTCAAGCCAATGCACGCCGTCGCGATGATTGTTCCCGATCATCGTTCGGCGTATGGCGCGTCTGCGTCAGGAAGGCGGCGAAAGGCTTGCCGAATGGAAAGCTTCAGGCGTTTTCGTCGTCAGCCGTAAACTCGGCCAGGGCGCGTTCTTCTTCCGCCGTGAGAGGGGCGGCGTCGCCCGGCCCGCGACGGCGTGCGCGCAGGACCAGCACAATCCCCGCCCCCGCCGCCAGGGCGAACGGGCCGAACCACAACAACCAGGTGCCGATCCGCACCGGCGGCTGGAACAGCACATAGTCGCCATAGCGACGGATCAGGTCGTCCTTGATCTGGGCGTCGGTCTTTCCCGCCGCGATCTGTTCGCGCACCAATCCGCGCAGGTCGGCGGCGATGCCTGCCGGGCTGTCGGCGATCGATTCATGCTGACAGACGACGCAGCGGATGTCGCCGAACAGGACCCGGGCGCGGGCCTCCTGCGCCGGGTCCGTCAGCGGCCGGTCGGGCGCGGGCGGCGGCTCGGCCAGAGCGGGCGCGGCGCTCGCCAGCAGGGCGGCGGCGAACAGGGCGACGGCGCGCCTCATGCCTGAGCCTCGACGGGCTCGACCGGCTTGGCGGCCTTCTTCGCGCGCGAACCCGCCCCGACGCGCAGGCGACGGTCCAGCAGCGAGATCAGACCGCCCAGCGCCATCAGCGCCGGCCCCAGGAAGATCAACCGCGCCCACGGGTTGTAATAGATGCGCACGATCCAGGCGCGCTCGCCGTCGTCGGTCGCCGCCCGGTCGCCCATGACCGCGTAGACGTCGTCCAGACCGCGGAAGTCGAGGCCGACCTCGGTCGTCGTCTGGCCGCCCGCCGGGAAGAAGCGACGCTCGGCGGTGATGACGCGCTCAGGCGCGCGGCCGTCGACGGACATGATGGTCAGGCGGCCTTGCTCAGCCAGATAGTTCGGCCCCTCTATGACCTGCACCGCGTCCAGCCGCGCCTTCCACGGCCCGGCGGCGACTTCCCCGCCCAGCGGCAGGGCGGCGGCGGCCTCGGCCTTGAAGCTGGTCTCGACGACGGCGCCCAGGATGAAAACGCCCAGACCCGCGTGGGCCAACGCCATGCCCCAGGCGCCCAGCGGCAGGCCCTTGGCGCGGCGCAGAGTCTCGCTCAAGGGCGCGCCCAGGGCCTTGGTCCGCACGCCCAGTTCGGCCAGCGCGCCGAGGATCAGCCACGCCCCGACGCCCAGCCCTGCGGCGGCCAGCGCCTTCTTGGGCTCGAACAGGAAGAAGGCGGCGACGGCGGCGGCCAAGGCCAAGCCAGCGGCCAGCCAAAGGCGCTGCAGGGCGCCCTTCAGATCGCCTCGCTTCCACGCCAGCAGCGGCCCGGCAGGCAGGATCAGACAGGCGACGATCATCAGCGGGTTGAAGACGGCGTTGAAATAGGGCGGGCCGACCGAAATGGTCGCGCCGGTCGCAGCCTCTAGGATCAGGGGATAAAGGGTGCCCAAGAGCACCGTCGCCGCCGCCGCCGTCAGGAACAGGTTGTTCAGCACCAGCGCGCCTTCGCGGCTGATCGGCGCAAAGGCCGCGCCCGAGCGGATGGCCGGGGCGCGAAGGGCGAACAGGATGAAGGCCGCGCCCGCCGCCACGCCCAGAATGGCCAGCAGCACCATCCCCCGCTGGGGATCGACGGCGAAGGCGTGGACGGAGGTCAGCACGCCCGAGCGCACCAGAAACGCGCCCAGCATGGAGAAGGTGAAGGCCAGGATCGCCAGGAACACCGTCCAACCCGCCAGCGCGCCTCGCCGCTCGGTCACGATGGCCGAGTGCAACAGGGCCGCGCCCGCCAGCCACGGCATGAAGCTGGCGTTCTCGACCGGATCCCAGAACCACCAGCCGCCCCAGCCCAGCTCGTAATAGGCCCAGAAGGAGCCGAGCGCGATGCCGACCGTCAGCAGCGCCCACGACGCCAGCGCCCACGGCCGCACCCAGCGCCCCCAGGCCGGATCGACCCGCTTCTCGATCAGGGCGGCGACCGCCAGCGAGAAGCAGACGGAAAAGCCGACATAGCCGCCGTACAGCAGCGGCGGATGCACGGCCAAGGCTGGGTCCTGCAGCAGGGGGTTCAGCGACGCGCCCTGCACCGGGGCCGGGTCCAGCCGGAAGAAGGGGTTGGAGGTGAAGGCGGCGAAGGCCAGGAACAGGCTCGACAGGGCCGCCTGCACGGCCACGGCCGAGGTCTTCAGCCCGAACGGCAGGCCGCGCGCCAGGGCCAGCGCCCCGCCGAAGACCGTCATCACCAGACACCACAGCAGCAGCGAGCCCTCATGGCTGCCCCATGCGGCGGCGACCTTGTAGAAGACCGGCTTGTCGGTGTGGCTGTTCATGGCCACGTTCGACACCGAGAAATCCGAGACGACAAAGGCGTAGATCAGGGCGCCGAAGGCCAACAGTATCGCCCCGGCCGAGGCCAGCATGGCGCCGCCGCCGGCGCCCGCCAGCACGGGGCTGAGCCGCAGCCGCCCCGCCGTGGTCAGCGCCAGGCTGAGGACCGACAGCGCCAGCGCCAGGATCAGGGCGAAGGCGCCCAGTTCGACGATCAAGGCTTAAGTCCCCTGCTGCGCGGCGACGGCGGGCGCCCCCGCCTCGTCAGGCCGCCACTCGCCCTTTTCCTTCAGCCGGTCGGCGACTTCGCGCGGCATGTAGGTCTCGTCGTGTTTGGCCAGCACCTGGCTGGCCTCGAACACGCGGTCGGGGCGGAACGACCCTTGCGCCACGATGCCCTGCCCCTCGCGGAACAGGTCGGGCAGGTCGCCGTGATAGATCACCTGCGCCGTCGCCCCCTTGTCGGTGACGACGAAGACGACCGAGCCGTCTGCGGCCTTGGTCACGCTGCCCGCCTCGACCAGACCGCCCAGACGGATCATCTGCCCGGCGGGCACCTTCTGCGGCGTCACTTCCGAAGGAGAGTAGAAGAAGGTCACATTGTCCTTCATCGCCCACAGCGACAGGCCGACGGCCAGCGCCAGCACGGGCGCCGCGGCGATGACGACCCACAGGCGACGGCGCGCCTTGGGGGATTTGGGCAACCAGCTCATGTCAACGATCCGGGGACGGCGAAAACGCCGTCGCATATAGGGCCTAGGTTCAGGATGGGCCAAAGCGTCATCGCGCGGCCTCGGCCAGACGGGTCTGCAGCTCGCTCCGGCGCGGGTCGGACGGAGCCAGCACGGCGATCAGCGGGCTCCACATGGCCTCGGCCTCGGCCCGGTCGCCGCGCGCCAGGGCCGCGTCGCCCAGATAGAAGCGCGCGCCCAACTGATCCGGGTCCAGCTTGACCGCCTGACGGAAGGCCGCCTCGGCGTCGCCGTCGGCCGCGCCGCCGTTGGCGCGCACCAAGCTCTCGCCCAGCCGCGCCCAGCTCTGGGCGTCCTCCGGTTGGATGGCGAGGGCGCGGCGGAAGGCGGAGGCCGCGCCGATGGGGTCGCCGGCCTCGAAACGGGCGGCGCCCAGCATGGTCAGGGCCAGACGGTCGTCGGGCCGGTCCTTGACCACCTGCCCCAGCACCGCCGCGACCTGAGCGGGCTCCAGCGCCTCAGGCGCCGAGGCCCACGCGCGCACCCGCGTTTCGTAGGCCTGATCCTTCATGCCCGGCGCGCCGAAGACGGCGTAGAGGCCCAGCGTCGCCGCGGCCGTCGCCGCGATGCCGCCCAGCACCCAATAACGGTCGCGCGGCCCGGCGACCGGGCGGCGATCCGCGCGACGGGCGGCCAGCAGGCGGCGCCCCGCCTCGGCCCGCGCAGCGGTCCAGCCCGCCTCGTCCAGCAGGCCGCGCGCCTTCAGCCGGTCCAGCTCGGCCAGCTCCAGCGCGCCCGCATCGCGGTCGGCCACGCTCTCAGCCTGCGCCCCGCGCCGGGCGGCGGACAGCACGGCCAGCCCCGCCAGGGCGGTCACAAGCGCCGTCATGATCCAGAAGATCGTCATGGCCGCCGCTGTAGCGGATCAGGCGGCCGGAGGCGAGGCGCGCGACGACGCACCCGTGTTTGATCTGGCGATAGCCAGCCGCCTCCGCACGGTGCGCGACGCGTCTTTAGCGCCCAGCAGGCCCAGCATTTCGGCGGTCAGGCCGATCCGTTTGCGGGCCACGCCTTCATCCGGCGCCTGACCGTCGTTCAACTGCTCGATCGCCTCATCAGCCCAGGTCGCCAGCCGTCCCGTCAGGGCCTCGGCGGTCTGACGGCGCTCGGCCTCGCAGCCGAAGACGGCCGCCATGGGCCGCACCTGACCCGTCAGCGTCAGAAGAACCCGCGCGCGCGCCGCCGCTTGAGGATCGGGCGCCTCGGCCAACAAAGGCGTCGGCCGCGTCATCCGTCCAACCAGAGGCGTGCGCTGGACCGGCAGGACCGCATCCAGCGCCTTCTCGGCCGCATCGAAATGCTCAGATAGACGAAGCGCAATCCTCAGGCGCGCCTGACGCACGGCCTTGGCCCAAGCGCTGTCGGGCCGCAGCGGCAGGACGGCGTCGATTTCCGTCAGGATTTCGGCGCACCAGGTCAGGGCCGCCGTCAGCCGCCTGCCCTGTACGTCGTCCTCAAGGCTCTGGGCGGCGATGTCGGCCGCGCGATGGGCCAGCGCCGATATGATGCGGTCGATCAGCAGATCAGCCTCGTCGCGGCCCGGCGTCGCCTCGCGCCCCGACGCTCCGATCAGGGCCAGCACCCGCAGCATCATCCGCGCTTCGGCCATATGGGCGAAAAGGATCTCCAGCAGCCGCTCGACCCCGCCCGGCCCGGCCGAGGAGGCCTGCCGCAGGGCCAGCTTCAGCTCCGCCAGTTCGGCGCCGCTGGGCCGCCCGTTCCAGGCCGACAGATGCGGCAACGCCCGCCGCGCCACCGGCGCCAGGTCCAGACACGCCGCCAACGCCTCGATGCGGTCGGGCGCGGCGCCGGGCCACACGGCCTCGGGCGCATCGCGCAGCACCACGGCGGCGCTGTGGCACAGGCGGTCGGCGACCATGCGCGACAGGTCGTCGTCACGGTCCAGTTGCGGCAACAGCTCCGGCTCGCCTCGCGTCGCCACGCGCCACAGCCGTGCGGGCAGGCCGGCAGGAAAGCTCAGCCCCTCCAGCGCATCGGCGCGCGCCCGGAACAGCGGCGCCAGCGGACCGAAGGCGACCTCGCGGCGGCGGCGATCCAGCTGCTCGACCTCGACCAGTTCGCGCAGGGCGGCCGCCCGATCCCCCGCCATCGTGCCCGCCAGCCCCAGCAACTGAGGCAGGGCCCGGTCCGGACACCGTTCGATCAAATGAGCCAGAGCGGCCCGCTGGGCGACCGACAGGTCCGCCATCCACGCATCCTCCGGCCCCACTCAAATACCGGCCAAGACCCCAAGGGTGGCCCGACGCGGGTTAACAAGGGCTTTTGAGGATGAATGGCGAACGCGTCCGATCTGCGAGCCGAAATCGGCCCTCGGAGCCTAGGTCGGGGACTGTAATCGACCCATTGCCGCCATTGACCAAGTGCGCGCAGCAACCTTAGAACCCAATATATATCAGAAGGAGATTTATGCGCAGGGGCTTACAATCCTGACCGCAAATAGCGGTCTCGCGTCGGCGCCAAAGGATGGTCGCCGTGCCTCTTTGCATATCTATTCTTCGGAGTTCTCATGAAGAACGATGACGTCGTGATCCGGCCATATGTGCCAGAAGACGATCTTAAAAAGCTTTCGCGCATTTGGCTTGATGCTTCCCTATTGGCTCATCCTTTTATCGGCGAACAGCGCTTGCGTGATCAACAAACTCTGATCGAAAACGAGTATCTGCCTAATGCCGAGACGTGGGTAGCGTGCGTTGACGATGAGCCTAGCGGCTTTATAAGCCTGCTCGATACTTTCATCGGGGGAATATTCGTTTCGCCCGCCCAGCAAGGGCGTGGTATAGGCCGTCATCTCATAACACATGCTCTGAACCTTGCTGGTGAGCTCGAGCTTGAGGTTTACACCGACAATCAGCAGGCCATGAATTTCTACGCCAGCATCGGCTTTCAGGAGTTGTCACGCCGTGCTTGTGATGATGATGGCCATGCTTTTGAAAATGCTCGTCTGCGCCTAATCGGATAAGAGTGAGTCGGGCGGCAAGCACTGTCGCCCGACGATCATTCTGGACTTTAGAATACCCAAGCGGCCTGTCTGGAAACCACCCGTCCCAGACCTGCGCAACAGCCGCTTGTCCCTCACCCCTCGGCGGCGGGCAGCTCCAGCACCACCTTCAGCCCCCCCAGGCTGCTGTCGCCCAAGGTGACGCGGCCGCCGTAGGCGCGGGTCAGTTCGTCGACGATCGACAGGCCCAGGCCCGTGCCGGGCGTGTCCTCGTCCATGCGGGTGCCGCGTTTCAGGGCGGTGTCGCGCTGGTCGGCGGGCAGGCCGGGGCCGTCGTCCTCGACCACGGCGATCAGCTGGCCTGGCATGGAGGGACCGGCCGAGACCCGCACCCGGCGGCGGCACCATTTGGCGGCGTTCTCCAGCAGGTTGCCGAAGATTTCCTGCAGGTCCTGACGCTCGCCCAGGAAGGCCAGGTCGTCGGGAGCGCGCCAGTCGATCTCGACGCCCTTCTGTTCGAACACCCGCTCCAGCATGACCGCCATCTCGTCCAGCACCTCGCTGACGTCGGTGCGTTCGCCCAGGCCGTGGGCGGCGCGGGCGGCGGCGCGGGCGCGGCGCAGGTGGTGGTCGACCTGATCCTGCATCACCTTGGTCTGCTTGCGCACCATGTCGGGCAGCACCCCCTCCTGCGTCCCCGCCTCGGCCAGCATGACGGCCAGCGGCGTCTTCAGCGCATGGGCCAGGTTGCCGACGTGGGTGCGCTGGCGCTCGACCGTCTCCTGGTTGTGCGCCAGCAGGCGGTTGACCTGTTCAGCCAGGGGCTGGATCTCGAGCGGATAGTCGCCCTCGACCCGGTGCGAGCGGCCCTGGCGCACATTGGAAATCTCGTCGCCCAGATCGAACAGCGGGCGCAGGCCCACCCGCACCTGAATGAACACCGCCGCGACGAGGCCGGCGCCCAAGAGCAACATGGCGATCCAGGTCACGGTGGCGAACTGGCGCGTGTCGGCGTCGACGTCGGACCGGTCGATCCCGGCGAAGAAGACGACCGGCTGCTGGCGGCCGGGCAGTTGTTTCATGCTGGCGGCGATGCGCAGCGGCTCGCCCTTGGGGCCGTCTTCAGCGTTGTAGCTGATAGTCTGACCGAAAGCGCTGCGCAGGCGGTCAGACAGATCGGGGGCGTACTCCAAGTCGGCATTGGCCAGCGACGCAGAGCGCGCCAGCACATGCAGCGCGCCTTGAGGCCCCGGCTCGGCGACCATCCAGTATTTTCCCGACAGCAGGCGCTGGGTGCGGGCGTCCCGTATTTCGCCCACGAACACCTCGCGCTCGGGCGTGATGACGGAGGCGACGACGGTCTCGTCGATGGTGTCGCTCAGGGTGTTGCCGAGGCGGCGCAGGGCCGATTCCTGGAACACGGCCGTCAGCACCACCGCCGCCGCCGCCAAGCCGACCAGGATCCATGCGGCGGCCAGCCAGATCAGACGCCGCGTCAGCGAACGGCCGGGCCGCCCGAACCACCGACCCCATTCGCGCCGGGCCGACGAACGCTCGGCGCCATCGGCCCCAGACTTGATCTCGGCCTCGGTGATCGGCTCGGTCATCAGCGAGCGATCAGGCCGCGTCGCTCTCGCCCGCCAGCGGCGACAGGCGATAGCCCAGCCCGCGCACGGTCTCGATGCGGTCCGCGCCGATCTTCTTTCTCAGGCGGCCGACGAAGACCTCAATGGTGTTGGAGTCGCGGTCGAAGTCCTGATCGTACAGGTGTTCGACCAGTTCGGTGCGGCTGATGACCCGGCCCTGATGCATCATCACATAGTGCAGCAGCCGGTATTCCAGCGAGGTCAACCGCAGCGGTTCCCCGTTGACCGTGGCGCGCGCTGCGCGCGGGTCCAGCCTCAGCCCCCCGCAGGTCAGGGTCGCCGCCGCATGACCGGCCGAGCGGCGCAGCAGGGCGCGCAGGCGGGCCAGAAGCTCCTCGGTGTGGAAGGGCTTGGTCAGATAATCGTCAGCCCCGGCGTCGAAGCCCGCCACCTTGTCCGACCAGGCGCCGCGCGCGGTCAGGATCAGCACCGGCGTCGCCTTGCCTTCGCGGCGCCAGCGCTCCAGCACCGAAACGCCGTCGATCTTGGGCAGGCCTAGGTCCAGCACCACCACGTCATAGGGTTCGGTGTCGCCCAGAAACCAGGCTTCCTCGCCGTCCGGCGCGTGGTCGACGGCGTAGCCGGCGTCGGTCAGGGCGGTCTTCAACTGGCGCGACAGATCGACGTCGTCTTCGACAAGCAGCACCCGCATTCAGTCGTCTCCGCGAACCCGGCCGGATCGGCCGTCAACCTGTATGTCCGACACGCGTCCGCCGGGATACTCCCAGCGCACCACATAGTCGCCGCCGCGCTCCTGCACGCCCAGCATGCGGCCGGGGCGGCCCGACTGGACGCGACGGGCGACGTCGCCCGGGTTGGCGCGCGGGCTCGACCGGGGCTCATCACGCAGCCCCTGACCCGGATAGTTGCGGGGCGCCTCGCGACGATCCTGAGAACGGCTTTCGTCGCGGTCCCGATCACGGCCGCGCGACTGGGCCGCCGCGTCCGTCAGGGGGACGATGGCGATCAGACCGGCCAGAAGGAGGGCTCGAATACGCATCATGCTCGTCTTCTAGACAGGGGCCTCTGAACGGCGGCTGAACGTGCAGTCTATCGCTGTTCCTCTGAACAAGGAACGCGCGCCCGAGGAATCTCCGTCGCTGTCGCCCTCGCGCCTGATCGGAACCGCCTCCCGCCCGAGGAGATGACAAAGTTCTCATGCTGATGAACGCCGGCTGAAACGCGCCGTTCAGGCGGGGATCAGGCTCAGCGTGGTCTTGTGAGGTCAACGCAGCCCGATCGGTTGCGAAGACCCGAAGGAGTTCGATCATGAAGACCCTGCTGATCCCCGTCCTGGCCGCCACGGTCGCCGCGACCGCCCTGCCCGCCGCGGCGCAATCCTATGATCGTCACGGCCCCTCGCGCGGTCCCGCCTATGAGCAGAACTATGGCGGCTGGCAGTCGGTCAGCCAGCGCAAATACAACCTGGACCGCCGCATCGACCAGGGCGTCCGCACCCGCCAGCTGAGCTCACGCGAAGCCTCGCGCCTCAAGGATGAGTTGGACGGCCTGGTCCGTCTTGAGCGCAACTATACCCGTGGCGGCCTGACCCGCTGGGAGCGCCAGGACCTGGATCGTCGCTATGACCGCCTGTCGGCCAAGATCCGGCTGGAGCGCCGCGACCACAACAACCGTCGCTACTGAGACGGTTCAGCATCAGGGCCTCATCCCTCCCTGTCAGGGGCTCTGCCGAGGGCGCGATCCGAAAGGGTCGCGCCCTTATTCTATACCGGTTCGATCACCGTGATTTCGGGCCAGCGCCCGCGCGCATTGGCGATCACCCGGTCCCAGCCCTTGGCCAGGCCTCGCGTGGGATTGGGCCGGATCGCCATGTCGAACACGTCCTGCAGGCCGAAGGGGGCGACGACGCTGATCGCATCGTCCTTCTCCAGCCGCACCCCCAGGGCGAAGGCCGGGGCGACAAAGCGGGCCGGGGCCTCGTCGGTGCAGGTCAGCGGCTCATAGGTTTCGCCGAACTTGCCCTCGAACCACAGATGGACTCGCGCCTGGTTGCGGACCTCGACGATGTCGCGAAACTCCGGCGCGAACGCCGCTGCGACCCGCTTGATGATCACGTCCTCGGCGTCCCAGGAGGTGTCGCGGTCGAAATAGCCGATGTCGTAATCCTTGACGCCATAGCCCGGCGCCCGGCCGGTCCGCTCATTCCACACCGACTGGTAGACCGCCCCCGAAAACAGCCGCCAGTCCGGCAGGTCCAGGTCGCGCATCACGCCCAGCACATGCATCAAGCCCGCATTGGCTCGGACGATCTCGGTCAGGCGGGTCTCTAGCTCCGCAGCCGTCGTCACCCCCTCTACGCTCATCGCAGGGGCCATCCGTGATCCAGCGGGCCATGACCCTGCCCCAGTCCCGGCGCGCGGCGGATGGCTTCGGCGACATAGGCCCAGGCTTCAGCCACCGCCGTCGTCAGGGGCAGGCCCTTGGCGATGCCCGCCGCGCAGGCGCTGGCCAGGGTGCAGCCGGTGCCGTGGGTATGGCGGGTCTGCACCCGCTCGCTTTCCAACACCGTCTCGCCGTCGGCGGTCAGCAGCAGGTCGGTCACCGTCTCGCCGGGCACATGGCCGCCCTTCATCAACACCGCGCGAGCGCCCATCGCCAGCAAGGCTTCGCCGGCGCGGCGCTGACCGTCCAGATCGAGGACCGCGATCCCGGTCAGGGCCTCGGCCTCGGGCGCATTGGGGGTCAGCAGGGCCGCGCGCGGCACCATCAGGCGCCGCACCGCCTCGACCGCCGCCTCGGCCAGCAGAGGCGAGCCGCCCTTGGCGATCATCACCGGATCGACCACGGCTGGCACGCCGCCCGCATAGTCGATCAGACCGGCGACCGTTTCGACCACCTCAACCGAGCCCAGCATGCCGGTCTTCAGGGCGTCCGCGCCGATATCGTCCAGGACCGCCCTGGCCTGCGCCTCGATCACGTCCAGCGGCACAGGATGCACGCCGTGAACGCCCAGGGTGTTCTGAACGGTGATGGCGGTGATCGCCGTGGCGGCGAACCCGCCCAGCATGGTCACGGCCTTGATATCCGCCTGTATGCCCGCGCCGCCGCCGGAGTCCGATCCCGCCAGGATCAGCACCCGGCCCAGCGGCTTCGTCGCCGCTTCGACGAGAGAGGTCATCAGTGGGCCCCCGAAAACAGCTTCAACCCGACAATGCCCGCCACGATCAGCAGGATGCAGACGGCCCGCAAAGCCGTCGCCGGCTCGCCATAGACGGCGATCCCCAGCGCCGCCGCCCCGACCGCGCCGATGCCGGTCCAGACCGCATAGGCCGTGCCTACCGGCAGCTTCTGGGTCGCCGCCCACAGGCCGATCATGCTCGCCGCCAGGGCAAGCGCCACGCCCAGCGAAACCAACGGTCGCTGAAGGCCGACGTATTTGACGCCGGACGCCCATCCCACCTCGAAAAGCCCCGCCACGACGAGGACCAACCAGGGATTCAAGGACAGCAACCAGGACATGACGGCTGCATGGCTGATGGCGAAGCGTCAGACAAGGGATCACGCATCGAAAGGCGCCGCACTTTCAGCTCAGGCGGCCAGGATGGAAAGGTTGTGCTAAAACAACGCCCAAATGAACGATGCTACCGAGAAAGCAAGTGAGCGCACAAAGTTATTGCAACGTTCTGTGGGGTTTTTGGCAAAATCTGGTAAAATTTCCGCAACAACTGCAGCCGTATAAGCGTTGCCATGCCGGAATTATGATAGAGAGGGCTTTATGGAAGCTCCTGTGGTGAAGACTGGGATGTTGATCCGTCGGCCTGCCGACGAAGTCTACCAGGCCTTTACCGAGCCGGGCGTGACTTCGTGGTTCTGGTTCACCCACGCAGATCGACGGATGTCGCCCGGCGCCCAGTTGACCTGGACCTGGGGCATGTACGGCGTCGCCACGCGCGTTCTGGTGAAGGCGCTGGAGCCCAATCGCCGCATCCTGATCGACTGGAATCTGGACGACGATCCGACCGAAGTGGAATGGACGTTCGAAGAGCGCGGCCCGGCGACCTGGGTCGAGGTTTCAAACCGCGGCTTTCCCGCCTCCGACGCAGGGGTAAAGGCGGCGCTGGAAGCGATGGAAGGCTTCACCCTGGCGCTGGCGGGCGCCAAGATCTGGCTGGAGCGCGCCATCGAGCCGACCTTTATCCTGGACCGGTTCCCTGATCAGGTCCTGCCGAGCTGGAAGCCTAAACTCTAAGCCCTAGTTTCCAGCCGCGCCCTCGACCGCCGCCTGAAGCTGCAAGGCCTGAACCGTCTCGCCCACGTCGTGGACGCGCACCATACGTGCGCCGCGCCGCGCCGCCTCCAACGCCAGCGCCAGCGAACCGCCCAGCCGATCCGCCGCATCCAGCGCCGTCGCGTCCACTCCCTGGATCATCCGTTTGCGGCTGGCCGCGTAAAGGATCGGAAAGCCCAGCGCGACCAAAGCCTCCAATCGCGCCGTCAGCGTCAGATTGTGCGCCGTCGTCTTGGCGAAGCCGAGGCCGGGGTCCAGCCAGATCCTGTCGCGCGCCACGCCCGCCGCCACCGCCGCTGCGGCGCGAGCGGCCAGATGGGCCGTGACCTCGGCGACCACATCGTCATAGCGAGGGTCGTCCTGCATGGTCTTGGGCGCGCCCTTCATATGCATCAGCACCACCTGGCAGCCCAGTTCGGCGGCGACGGACAGACTGTCGGGCGCATGGCCGAGCGCCGAGACGTCGTTCCACATCGTCGCCCCGGCGGCGACGGCGGCGCGGGCCACGGCCGGCTTCATGGTGTCGATGCTGATCGGCCCGTCCCAGCGCGCGCGCAGGGCGGCGATCAAAGGCAGGGTGCGGGCCGCCTCTTCGTCCTCGCCGACCGGATCAGAGCCCGGCCGAGTGCTTTCGCCGCCGATGTCGAGCACGTCAGCGCCCTGCGCGATCAATCGCAGGGCGTGCTCAAGCGCGGCCTCCAGCGTCGTCAGCCGCCCCCCGTCGGAAAAACTGTCGGGCGTGACGTTGACGATGCCCATGACCAGGGGCCGTTTCACGGGGGATTGAAGGCTCATGCGACGATGACTCCGCGAGCGCCGGTTTGACTTTCGCTGCGCTGGGGTTCAGCCTCTAACGGCAATGAAACGCTTCGTCAGCCAGGCTCGACGCCTCACCCACGCGGGACGCCGCGTCGAAGGCTCTTAACCCGTAGCGGTCTGCCACGCGCGCGCCCGCGCCGGGCGCCCGCTACGGGACCCCGTTGCACGCTTTCGGTTCCCTTTTTTTATCATCGCAGAAACAGGCCGGTCGGCGACCGGACCAAGAGACTTTGCGCCATGACCACCGAAATTCATAACCACAGCCTGCCGGCTGCACCTCAGCCCGACGCCGGCGGGGCCGAGATTATTCCTTTCCGGCGCCCTAGCGCGCCCGACAGCGGGCCGCCGCTCGCGCCGGATCCTGACGACCATCAACCCGACGACGACGGCCCCTCAGCCGCCTGAGCGCGTCGGCCCTATCGCTTTTTTCGAGAACGAGACGTTCCATGACCACCCCTCGCAAGGGCGCCCTGCCCGCCATCACGCTTCGCAGCGACGACTTCGACGCCCTGGACCGCCTGGTCGGCGACCTGCCCGGCTCAGGCCCCGCCGGCTTGCTGCAACAGGAGTTGGACCGCGCCAAGGTGTGCGAACCCAAGGCCATGCCCAAGAACGTCGTGACCCTGAACCGCTGGCTGCACTATTCGGACGACCACAGCCCCGAAGTGCGGCGCGTCCAGTTGGTCCTGCCCAAGGAAGCCGACATCGACGCCGGTCGCGTCTCCATCCTGTCCTACGTCGGCGCGGGCCTGATCGGCCTGAAGGAAGGCCAGTCCATCACGTGGCCTGATCCGTCCGGCGCTGCGCGCAAGCTGACCCTGGTCAAGCTGGAAGACCCCGAGCCAGCGAACTAAGTCGAGGCCTGAATTAAAGAAGGGGCGCGCCCATCGGACGCGCCCCTTTTTCGTGGCTGCTATATCGCCGTTCAGACCGCGGGAGCCGGTTCAGCCGGCGCCGCAGGCTCGTCCTCCGGCGTGGCGGGGACGGACAGCGACGGGCCGGCGACCGTGTCGTTTTCCTCATCCCGCTTGGGCGGCTGGCCCTTTTCCAGCAGGTCCCGGATCTCGTCGCCCGACAGGGTTTCGTATTCCAACAGGGCCTGCGACAGCTTCTCGTGGTCGCTCGCCTTGTCGGTCAGGATGCGGCGCGCCTCTTCCCAGCCTTCGGTGACGATGCGGCGGACCTCTTCGTCGATGATGCGGGCCGTCTCTTCAGAGACGTTCTGGCTGCGCGAGACCGAGTGGCCCAGGAAAACCTCTTCCTGGTTCTCACCATAGGCCACGGTGCCCAGACGCTCCGAGAAGCCCCAGCGCGTGACCATGGCGCGCGCCAGCTTGGTGGCCTGCTCGATGTCCGAGCTGGCGCCCGAGGTGATGCTCTCCGGCCCGAAGATCAACTCTTCGGCGACGCGGCCGCCGGCCATGATGGCGATGCGGTCGATCATCTGCTGGAACTTCATGGAGTAGCGGTCGCCTTCCGGCAACTGCATCACCATGCCGAGCGCCCGGCCGCGCGGGACGATGGTCGCCTTGTGCACCGGGTCGGCCATCTTGACGTTGATGGCGACGATGGCGTGGCCGGCCTCGTGATAGGCGGTCAGGCGGCGCTCTTCCTCGTTCATGGCCATGGACTTGCGCTCAGAGCCCATCATGACCTTGTCCTTGGCGTCCTCGAAGTCGCGGTGCGTGACCATGCGGCGGTCCTTGCGGGCCGCCATCAGGGCCGCCTCGTTGACCAGGTTGGCCAGGTCCGCGCCCGAGAAGCCCGGCGTGCCGCGCGCCAGCGTCTTGACGTTGACGTCGGCGGCCAGGGGCACGTCCTTCATGTGGACGCGCAGGATGCGCTCGCGACCCGAGACGTCGGGATTGGGCACCACGACCTGACGGTCGAAGCGGCCCGGGCGCAGCAGGGCCGGGTCCAGCACGTCGGGACGGTTGGTCGCGGCGATCAGGATGATGTTCTCGGACGCCTCAAAGCCATCCATCTCGACCAGCAGCTGGTTCAGCGTCTGCTCGCGCTCGTCGTTGCCGCCGCCCAGGCCGGCGCCCCGGTGACGACCCACGGCGTCGATTTCATCGATGAAGATGATGCACGGCGCGTTCTTCTTGGCCTGCTCGAACATGTCGCGCACGCGGCTGGCGCCGACGCCGACGAACATTTCGACGAAGTCCGAACCCGAAATCGAGAAGAAGGGCACGCCCGCCTCGCCCGCCACGGCGCGCGCCAACAGGGTCTTGCCGGTGCCCGGAGGGCCCACCAGCAGGGCGCCCTTGGGGATCTTGCCGCCCAGACGCTGGAACTTGGCCGGGTCCTTCAGGAAGTCGACGACCTCCTGCAGTTCGTCCTTGGCCTCGTCCACGCCCGCGACGTCGTCGAAGGTCTTGCGGCCCTTGTGTTCGGTCAGCAGCTTGGCCTTGGACTTGCCGAAGCCCATGGCGCCCTTCGCCCCGCCCTGCATCCGGTTCATGATGAACAGCCAGAAGGCGACGATCAGCGCCACCGGCAGCAGCAGGCCCAGCAGGCCCGACCACCACGGCTGGCGGGTGCTCTTGACCTCGACGTCGCCGCCGCTGGTGCGGATCTGGTTCAGCAGGTCGACATTCGGCACCGGCGTCACGGCGTTGAACTTGACGCCGTCCTTCTTCTCGCCGGTCATGGCGTCGCCGCGCACGACCACGGATTTGATCTGCTGCGCCTCTACGGCGGTCATCAGCTCCGAATAGGTCAGGGTCTCAGGGCGTCCGGCGGCGCCGTCCTTGGCGCCGGGCATGGCCGGGCCGCCGTTCTGGCTGATCGCGGCGTAGACGCTCACCAGTCCCAACAGGATCACGGCCCAGATGGCGAAATTGCGCAGGTTCATTCGGTCCTCGGTTCCTCGACAGGGCCGCGCTGGGCTCGTCGATCAGCAGTCTTCGCCTGAAAATAGGTCAGACGGCGGCGTTTCGCCATGAAGGGTTTGAAAGAGTCCGGCTTCCTGCGTCGTTTCGCCCTCGGCGGGAGGCAGAGCCAAGGCCAATCGGCGTAGGCCCAGCGCCCTGACCTGCGCCGCGCGCCAGGCCAGCCGCGCCCGCCCCGCGCCGTCAATCAGCACCGGTGCGGCGGCCCGGGCGGCGGGCGGCAGACCAGACAAGGCCGCCCGCTCCTGATCCGACAGTTGCGCCAACCGCCCGGCCGCCGCCTCCACGCGCAGACCGGTCCGATCGGTCGTGATCTCAAAGCGCCCGTCCCAGACGGCGGCGACGCCCGGCGTCAGGTCGAGCGGCGCGACTGGACGACGCCGCCATTCGCCCGGCTCGCGCATCGCTCGAACGCGGGCGCCGGACGCCTCGATGCGGGCGCCGCACAGGACGGTGGTGAAATCCTCTCCGGACGCCAGCCGGGACTGAAGAACCGCCAGCCGGTCCCCGCGCGGCGGCGTCGCGCCTCCGCCTGCACAGAGCAGGACGGCGGCCAGCGCCGAGGCGGATGCGTCGCGCGACAGAGGCAAAACCCCGGCCCATGCCTGATCGCTGGCACTCCCCCTTCCCCCTTGAGGAGGAAAGGGCCGGGGATGGGGGTGGGCGCGCGAGGCCTGGGAAGGAGCCTCAAGAGACGGCGCCGTCACCCCCGCCTGAGCGGAAGCCACAGCGTCCACACCCCCGCACACCCCTCCCCTCTCGAGGGGGAGGGCTTTAGAAAGGGCCGCCCGCGCCCGGCCTCGTCCATAGCGCACGTCGGCGTTGGCCGGGTCTTCCAGCCACGACAGTCCGCGCGCGCGCAGATGATCACGCAACGCCTCGCGCCGCTCCTCCAGCACCGGACGCAGCAGCATCAGCCCGCGCCCCTCAGGCCAGGCGGGCGACGGCGACCAGCGGCGCAGGCGTCCCAGCGTCGCGCCCTCGGCCCGCATCCACTCGCCCTCGGCGACGTCATCGGCGGTGTGGCCGGTCAGGATGACGCGCGCCCCCGCATCCCGCGCCGCCTCGGCCAGCAGGGCGTGGCGCGCCGCCCGCGCCCGCGCCGGAAGCCCGGCGCCGCCTCGCGCCTGCGCCCAGACCAGACCGCGCCAGTCGGCGCCCGCCGCGCGCGCTGCCTCGGCGGCGAACCGCGTCCAGGCCGCGCTGTCGGGATTGAGGTTGTGATCGACCGTCAGGGCCAGCAGCCCCCGCCCCCTCGCGCGCGCCCATTCGGCGGCGAGGTCCAGCAGGGCCATGGAGTCGCCCCCGCCCGACAGGGCCAGGGCGACCGGCTCAGGTCCAATGTGGTTCAGACGCGCGTCCAGCCGGGCGAAGACCCGGCCGGCGAGATCGCTCATCAGCTGCAGCTGGCGCGCGTCCGCAGCTGAGTCGCGCGGGTCTTCTGCGCCGCCGTGGCCGCCTCGGCGTAGCGGCGGCCGAACTCGGTCAGGGCGCCGCAGGCCTGGGTCGCGCGATCGGTGGCGCGCAGGGCCTCGGCCAGCTTCAGCGTCGTCTCAGGCGCCCACGGCGTGCGCGGCCAGCCGTTCAGGGCCGCGGCATAGGCCTGAACCGCCGCGGCGTTGTCGCGCGCGGCGACGTGCAGGTCGCCCAGACGGCTGTTGGCTTCGCGCGCCTGGGGCGTGTTCGGCCAGGTGACGATGACGGTCTCCAGCGCGCGGCCGCCGCGCACGGCGTCCTCGCCCGCCAGGCGCATGGCGGCCTGCAGGTCCTGAGCCGCGTCGCCGGTCGGCGAGTTGGCGACCACCGGGCCGTTCAGTTCAGCGGCTTCCTCAGCAGCCTTCTCGGCGCGCTCGACCCGGCCTTCCAGATCGCGCAGGCGACGGCTCAACTGCGTATTCTCGCGCGTCGCCTCGTCAAGTTGGAACGTCAGCCGCTCGCTGTCGGCGTTCATGCGCTGGAACGTCTGTTCCACGTCGCCCAGACGGCGCTCTAGGATCGAGACCTGCCCCTGCAGCGCCACGACCTCGGGGTCCAGCTCGACCAGAACGGGTTCTCCGGCAGCGTTGCGCTGGGTCAGGGCGCGCTCAAGACGGCGGACGTTGCGATCCAGCTGGTCCAGGCGGCGCTTGTCCCACTGGATCGGCTCCATCGGCTGGACCTGGGCGACGACGGCGCCCCCGATCAACGTCAGGCCGATCGCCGTCAGGACGGCGGGTTTCGTAAGGCGGAAAGGCGTCTTCAGCATGGCTCTGTCGTCCCACCGATTTGCGGCGACGGCAAGGCCCAGATCAATGTCCGAAGCCTAGATAGAGGATGGAGACGATGAACAGCGTCGCCGCGATCTCGCAGAAGATCAACAGCACGACCGTCCGCCACAGGGTCGAGAAGACCGACAGGCTGTAGGCGCCCTTCAGCTGGGCGAACATGTGCACCGGTACGATCAGGGCCGCGATGACGCCGACGGCTCCGCCCGCCCCCTTCAGCGTCGTCGCCACGACGACGACCGCCATCAACAAGAGCGACATGAAGGTCAGGGAGTAAAGGACGAAGACCCCATGGTCGTAGAGCGTGAAGCCTCGCTTCCACAGGAACATCAGGGCCACGAACGGGATCGACAACGGCACCAGCAGGAAGGCGAATTTGTAAATGGTCTGCTGCAGCTTGTAGAGCGCCAGGTCAGGGTTCTTCAGCTTCTTGGCGATCGTCTTGGTCAGGCCGTTGGTCTTGCCGTCCTCTCCGGCGCTTGCGGCCATATCAGCCACCTGAGCCTGCCAGCTTCCCGGAGCCAGACCGTCCTTGCGCCCCTCGACGGCGTCCTTCTGCAGGCGCTCAAGTCGCGCCTTCTCGGTGATCAGCCCCGCTTCGGCCGCAGCCAGCACGCCGGCGGCCACCCCCGCCCGAGCGCCGCTGTCGACAGGCGGGGGCGATCCGTCAACGGGCTGCGAAGCCGTCTGTGCGAGGTCCGCCTCTTTCCGCGCGGCGGCGACAGCCGCTTCGGCGGCGGTCACGGCCTCTTTCTGCGCCTCGATCTGCTGCGGCAAGGACGCCAACGTCACCTCCCGCTCGGGCATGAAGCTGAGCGCGAAAAACATGACGAAAAGGGTGAACAGAAACATCGCCAGCGGCGACACATAGCGCGTCCGCTTGCCTTCAACCCACTCGCGCGTCAGCCGCCCAGGGTTGACGATCAGCAGCGGCAGGGTCCGCCACAGCCGGCCGTCGAAATGCATGACCCCGTGCAGCAGCTCTTCGCCCAGATGCAGCAGGGTGCGGTGGACGTGGGCCGGCTGACCGCAGTTGGAGCAGAACCGGCTCGTGACCTCTGCGCCGCAGTCGGCGCACACGCTACGAGGCTGACCCGCTTGGCCGGTCGGCTTCTCGATCGCTCCAGCGATGACGCCTGCCGTCATGGCCCCGCCTGCCGCCTCCAGATCCATAGCGCGCCTCTCCCCGTTTCAAGGCGGACTTTGATCCTCACTGGGCGCAAAGAAAAGAGGCGCCGGCTTGCGCCGACGCCTCGATCCCTCAGTTCTTCGCCTGCCGCTTAGCGCGGGGCGCCCGACACGATGGCCGTGCGGCCGTTGCGGTTCTGGGCCCAGGCCGCCTCATTGGAGCCTTCAGCGATCGGGCGTTCCTTGCCGAAGCTGATGGTGTCGATGCGGCTGGCGGCGACGCCGCGGCTGATCAGGTAAGAGCGAATGGCCTCGGCGCGACGGGCGCCCAGGGCCAGGTTGTACTCGCGCGTGCCGCGCTCGTCGGCGTTGCCTTCGATGCGGACGGTCACCTGCGGGTAGCGGGCCAGCCAGGCGGCCTGGGCGTCCAGACGCGGCTGGGCCTCGGAACGGACCGAATAGGAGTCCAGGTCGAAGTAGACGCGGTCGCCGACGTTGACGACGAAGTCCTGTTCCGAGCCCGGCGCGGCGGCGCCGACGTTGCCGCCGGTGACCGGGGTGCTCGGCGCGGTCGGATACTGCGGCCCGGTGGCGGGCGGAGGGGATTCGGTCGGGACGGCGGGCTCGACCTTGGGCTTGGTGCAGGCGGCCAGCCAGGTCACGGCCACGCCGACGGCGGCGAGCCGGATCAGGGTGGAGGCGTTCATGTAATTCTCCTTCTCATTCGGTTCGAGGCCGATGCCTCTAGCTTAGCTGTATTTCACGGCTGCTACAGCGCTACGCAGCGGTACGCTAGCGGTGATAACGCACAGTTTATGGCAATGGCTCCGCTACCGACGCAGCGACGGCGAATCCGCGTTACGCCGGGCAGGAATCCGGGCCTTGACCGATGCCCAGATTGACCGGCGGCGCATCCAGCAGCCCCGACCAGGCGGGGTCGGAACCGCGCCCGTCATAGCCCGCCTGCGACACGACGCGGCCCGAAAGATCCACCGTCCACAGACGGGTGTCGCCGCCCGGGCTCTGACGCGCGAAGGCGATATAGCGGCCGTTCGGCGCCCAGGACGGACCTTCCTCGAAATAGGAGGACGACAGGATGCGCTCGCCGGTGCCGTCGGACTTCATCACGCCGATGTGGAAACGGCCGCCCTGCTGCTTGGTGAAGGCGATCAGGTCGCCGCGCGGGCTCCAGGCCGGGGCGGTGTAGAGGCCGCCGCCACGGCTGATCGGGCGCTGGCCCGAGCCGTCGGCCCGCATGGTGTAGAGGCGCGCCGAGCCCGAACGGTCCGAGGTGAAGACGATCTGATTGCCGTCGGGGCTGAACGAGGGCGAGGTGTCGATGCCCGGATCGGTCGTCAGGCGCGACAGCTGCCGGCTGCGCAGGTTCATCACATAGACGTCGGTGTTGCCGCCCCGGATGATCGAGAAGGCCATCTTCGATCCGTCGTTCGAGAAGCGCGGCGCCAGCACCTGGCCGTCGAACTCGCCCAGGCTTTCGCGGCGGCCGGTCGACAGATTGTAGAGGTAGATGCGGCTGTAGTCCCTGCCCAGGGCCACATAGGTCACTTCATCGGGGTTCGAGGCCGAGAAGCGCGGCGACATGATCACCTCGTCGCCCTGGGTCAGGAAGACGGGGTTGTAGCCGTCCTGATCCACGATGGTCAGGCGCGACAGCTTATTCAGCTGGGTGCCGCTTTCAGACACGAACAGGACGCGCGAATCGAAGAAGCCCGCTTCGCCCGTCAGGCGCTGATAGACCACGTCCGAGATCTTGTGCGCGATGCGGCGCCACTGCTCCGACGTGGCGGTGAACTGGTAGGAAACCAGCTGGCACTGGCGATAGGGGTCGTACAAACGGAAGCCCACGTCGATCCGACCGTCCGCGCGCGGCGTCACGCCGCCGTACAGCACCGCCTGGGCGCCGATGGAGGTCCACTGCGGAAAGTTCGGCGCATTGGCTAGGGTCAGGCCCGTCTCGACGAAGCTGGCCGGGTTCAGCGGATCGAAGAAGCCCGACCGCTTCAGATTGCCGCTGATGACGCCCGAAATCTGCGAGCCGTTCTGGCCGGTGAAAGGCGCGACGGCGATCTGCAGCGGGCGCAGGACGCCCTCATCGACCACCACGTCCTGCATCGGCGCCGCCGAGGGGGCCGTCGACTGGGCCTGCACCGATCCGCCCAGCGCCAGAGGGGCGGTCAACGCCAACGCAGCGGCCGAGGCGAGAAAACGGTTCAGGCGCATGGGTCATTCCTTCGCAGATCGTGACAGGGTCGGGCCCGGTCGCCCCTCATAGCATCGGCGCGACCGACAATCGCCAGCTTCACAAGGATTTGGGCGACTTTGGGGTGATAGACGGCCTTAGCCCCTAACGGTTCCCGCATTGGCGCTTGGTTTCAAAGCGGAAGGGCACGTCCTGGGCCTGGAAACCGTCCGGCACGGTGAACGGCGAGGTCGCCCGCAAGGCCCGCTGCATTGCGTCGGACGCCGCCCGCCAGGTCGCATCGTTCTGCACGTCCTGAAGGCGCGGCGTGCCGATGATCTGGCCGTCGGCGCTCAGGCGCACGGTGACGCGGATGACCAGATCGTCCATGCCCGGCATGTCGCAGTTGATGTTCCAGTTCGGCGTCACCTGGGCGCCCAGGGCGGCCAATTGCGGGCCGGTGGCGCGCGGCGCGGCGCCCGCTCCCTGCTGGCCCGCGGCCGGACGGCCGGAATTCTGGGTCGGCCGCGGCGGTCCGGCCAGGGCGTCCAGGTCCAGACCCGGCGCCGGGCGCGCCGGGCGCGCCGGCGTCGCGGGCGCCTTCTTTTCGGGCGGAGCGGGCGTAGGACGCGGCGGTGTAGGGGTGGGCGCCTTTTTTTCTGGCGGAGTCGGCGTCGGACGCGGGGTCGGCGCGGGCGCGGGCGTCGGCGCCTTCTTCTGCGGCGGCGTCGGCGTCGGGCGCGGCGCGGGCGGCGTCGGGCGCGGTTGCGGCTGAGGCGCTGGCGGGCTCGGCTCAGGTTCCGGCGGCGTCGGTTCCGGCAGGGTCTCGACCGGCGCCGTTTCGCCGTCGTCGGGCGAAGGCTCTTCCTGCGGATTGTCGGCCGGAGCGGCGGCGATCTCGATATCAGAGACGATCGACACCGGCACCGAGTTCACCAGCGGCTTCATCTCGTCCTTAGACGACCATGACACGAGGGCGAGCGCCACCACCCCCGCGTGCAGGGCGATGGAGCCGAGGATGGCGGGACTGGGGCGGCGCAAGGTCCGTCAGCCCTCCGTCGGCTCGTCGGCGGCGGTGTCGGTGATCAGGTTCAGCTTGGTGAAGCCCGAGGCCGACAGGCGGGCCATCACCCGCGCCACGGCCTGATACGGCGCGCGGCCGTCGGCGCGGATGAAGATCGGCTTCTCGCGCGCCTTGTCGCCGCCCTCTTCAGCCACGCGCAGGGCCAGCTGCTCCCAGCGCACCTCGCCCTCGCCGATGAAGATGGCGCCGTTCTGGTCGATGCTGACCGTGACGGGCTTGTCGGTCGTCTCGACCGCGCTGGCCTCGGTCTTGGGCAGTTCCAGCGGCACCCCGACCGTCAGCAGCGGCGCCGAGATCATGAAGATGATCAACAGCACCAGCATGACGTCCACCAGAGGCGTGACGTTGATCTCGCTCAGCGGCCGTTTCCGGCTACGGCGACGGCCGCGTCCGCGCGCTTCTCCGCCGCCTCCTCCACCCAGGGCCATGGATCAGGCGCCCCGGCGCAGGTTCAGGTCCGCAGACGGCGGCGGGGGCGGAGGCGGCGGGGTCGCAGGCGCGCCCAGACGACGGGCGATGGCCGATTGCAGATCGTCCGCAAAGGCTTCCAGACGCCCGGTGAACTTGCCCGCCGACACCGAGAAGGCGTTGAAGGCGATATAGGCCGGAATCGCCGCCGCCAGACCGATGGCCGTGGCGAACAGGGCTTCGGCGATGGCCGGGGCCACGGTGGTCAGATTGGTGTTGCCCGCCGCCGCAATGCTGTCGAAGGCGTTCATGATCCCCCACACCGTCCCGAACAGGCCGATGAAGGGCGAAGCGGTGGCGACCACCGACAGCACGCCCAGGCCGTTCTCGATCTTCTGGCTCTCGCGGGCGATGACGGAATCCAGGGCGCGGTCGATGCGGGCGATCAGCATGGAGCCTTGCGTGTCGGTCATGGCGCCGCGCGCGCGCGCCTCGCGCCAGTCCTGCAGCGTCAGCACCAGCATGCGCGGCAGCGGGTCGGCCGGCTGCGGCCCGGCCTGGGCGGCGACCTCTTCCAGCGAGCGGCCGCCTTCAACCTGCTTTTCGAACTCGGTCGCGCGGGCGTTCATGCGCGAGAAACGCACCGCCTTGTCGATGATGATGGTCCAGGACCAGACCGAAGCCACGGCCAGGCCGATCATCACCGTCTTCACCACCCAGTCGGCGGTCATGAACAGCTCGATGGGGTTCAGCAGAGAGGCGTCGACGGGCGGTGTCATGCGTGGTCCTTGGCGAAGGGTCCGATCAGTCCGCCAGTTGCACCGGGCGGACATGGCGGTTTCATGGCGGCGGTCTAACCGGCGTCGCGCCCGGCGTCATCAGGCGAAAGGGTGACAACCTCGTTATTGAGGAAACAAGCGCTCCACCTCTCCCTCCCCTTCATGGGGAGGGTGGTCGCGCAGCGACCGCGTGGGGAGGGCCGGGTGATGCAAGGCGCGGCGCGTGAATAGCCTCGCCGCCCCCACCCGGCTTCGGCTTCGCCTCAGCCACCCTCCCCATGAAGGGGAGGGAGAAATTGCGCCTATTCCGTCCCTGAGAGCCAGGGCGTCACCAGTTCCACCAGCCGCTTTGTCGGCCGCCGGGGCCGTCCGTCCAGGTGGATGCAGACGGCGACGACATCCGCCCGGCACAAGGCCTCTCCGTCCCGCTCGACCGTCTGGCGGATGATCAGGCGCGGTCCCTTGATCGCCTCATAGCGGGTGCGCACCACCAGGGCGTCGTCGATGCGCGCCGGCTTCAGATATTTGATCGTCAGGTCCGAGACGACGAAGGCCAGCGGCTCATCCTGCTCCAGCAGGTCCGCATGGCCCACCCCGGCCAGACGCAAAAAGTCCGACCGTCCCCGCTCGAAATAGCGGACATAGTTGGCGTGATAGACCAGGCCGGTGAAGTCCGTATCCTCATAATAGACGCGCACGGGCAACAGGTGGTCGCCGCCGTCGAAACGGCCTGCGCTGGGTTGATCGGTCATGGTCGGTCAGCTCTTGCCGGCGGCGGGAACAGGGGCGTCGAACCCCGGACAATAGCGCGATTTCAGCGTCGCGAACTCGCCGGTCAGCGGATCGTGGCTCATCAGGATGCGGTTGGGCCGCGAGACGAAGGCCACCGCCTCCTTGCGGCCCTTCAGCCCGGCGTAGCCGCAGGCCGCCCGGCCGCGCCCGGCCTCGACATAGCGCACCTCGGCCTCGGCCCCCATCTGCTCGCACACCTGAGACAAGGCCCGCTCCGCCGGCGTCGTCTGACGCGGCCCGAAGCGCGCGCCCTGATTGACGGCGTAGAGGCTGAACCCGCCCAGCACCACGACAGCCGCGCCTAGCGCGACGATCATCCGGTTCATCCTGCGGGGATGGGCCAAGGCCAGCCTCCTTCTGGGAAACCGGAGGATGACCGGCTTCGCCGCCGAGGTGAAGCCCTGTTGCGAAACAGTCGCGGCTTATTTGCCGAACAGGTCCGGGGCGGCGGCGGGCGGCGCGGCGGGTGTCTCCAGCCCAAGGTGCTCATAGGCCCTGGCGCAGGCCATCCGGCCTCGCGGCGTGCGCTGGATGAAGCCCTGCTGCAGCAGATAGGGTTCGATCACGTCCTCGACCGCGTCGCGCGCCTCGGCGATGGCGGCCGCCAGCGTGTCCATGCCGACCGGCCCGCCGCCATAGTTTTCGATCAGGGCCTTGAGGAAGCGGCGGTCCAGGCTGTCCAGTCCGGCCTCGTCCACCTCCAGCCGCGCCAGCGCCCGCGCGGCGGCCAGTTGGTCGATAGGCGTCCCTTCCGCGTCGGCGAAGTCCCGCACCCGGCGCAACAGGCGCCCGGCGATGCGCGGCGTGCCGCGCGCCCGGCGTGCGATCTCCATCGCCCCGTCCTCGGTGATGGCCGCGCCCATCTTACGCGCCGCGCCCCGGATCACCGCGGTCAGCTCTTCGGGCGTATAGAACTCCAGCCGCAGCGGAATGCCGAACCGGTCGCGCAGAGGCGTCGCCAGCAGGCCCGCCCGCGTCGTCGCCCCGACCAGGGTGAAGGGCGCCAGGTCGATGCGCACGCTGCGCGCCGACGGCCCTTCGCCGATGATCAGGTCCAGCACATGGTCTTCCATCGCCGGATAGAGGATTTCCTCCACCTGCGGGGCCATGCGGTGGATCTCGTCGATGAACAGGACGTCGCGCGGTTCGAGGTTGGTCAGGATCGCCGCCAGATCCCCCGCCTTGGCCAGAATGGGGCCGGAGGTGGCGCGGAAGCCCACGCCCAACTCTCTCGCCACGATCTGCGCCAGCGTCGTCTTGCCCAGGCCCGGAGGCCCAAACAGCAGGACGTGATCCAGCGCTTCGGAACGGCCGCGCGCGGCGTCGATGAAGACCTTCAGATTGCCCTTGGCCGCCGACTGGCCGACGAACTCGGACAGGGTCTGGGGCCTCAGGGCGCGATCGTACTGTTCGCCGGGCGCGGGCGCGGGCGAGATGATGCGGTCGTCGGTCATTTCGCCTTCTCCCTTGAGGGGAGAAGGTGGCTCGCGAAGCGAGACGGATGAGGGTGAGCCCGGCGGCAAGCTGAACGACGGCTGGAAGAGCGCGCGGACACAGCACCCTCATCCGAGCGCCTCCGGCGCCCACCTTCTCCCCTCAAGGGAGAAGGAAGCAAGAGGGCGCCCCTCATCGTCCCAGCTCCTGCAGGGCCGCGCGGATGACCAGGGGCAGTTCGGCCTCCTCGCCCAGCTTGATCAGGGCGTGATCGACGGCGCGGCGGGCGTTGACCTCGGCGATGCCCAGGCCCAGCAGGGCGGCGACCGCCTCGCCCGTGACGCTGGGCGGCGGCGGGGCGGCGACGGCGGCCTCGGCGTGGACGCCCGGCGCAGTCGGGGCGAAGACGCCGTCGGTCAGGCTCTTGCCCTTCAGTTCGGTGACGATGCGCAGTGCCAGCTTTGGCCCCACGCCGTTGGCGCGGCCCACGGCGGCCTTGTCCTCACGCGCGACGGCGGCGGCCAGCTCGGCAGGCGGCAGCACGTCCAGCACGCCCAGCGCCGCCTTCGGCCCCACGCCCTGAATGGTCTGCAACAGGGTGAAGACCTTGCGCTCGTCGCGGGTCAGGAAGCCGTAGAGGCGCGGCCCCTGATCCTGGCTCCACTGGCTGTGAATGAACAGGGTGGTCTCGTCGCCCGGCGCCGGCAGGCGGCCCAGCGTCCGCGCCCCGCAGGTCGCCACATAACCCACCCCTCCGCAGTCGATCAGGCATTCCGCCTCCCCGACCTCGGCCAGAACACCCCGCAGACGACCGATCATGCCGCCCCTCTCACTGCTATCGTCTTGAACCGCCGATGGTGGGCGTGGGTGACGGCCACGGCCAGCGCATCGGCGGCGTCGGCCTTCACTTCGCCGGAAGCGGGCAGCAGCCGCTTCACCATGAAGGCGATCTGGCTCTTGTCGGCCTGACCGGCCCCCACCACCGCCTTCTTGATCAGGGTCGGGGCGTATTCGGCGACGGAAAGGCCCGCCCGCGCCGGGGCCAGCATGACCGCCGCTCGCGCATGGCCCAGCTTCAGCGTCGAGGCCGGATTGACGTTGACGAAGACCTCCTCGATCGCCGCCTCGTCGCAATCATAAGCGGCGCAGACCTCGCCGACCTGCTCCAACAGATGCAGCAGCCGTTCGGAGAAGGGCGCCTTCTCGCTGGGCGCGACGACGCCGTGCGCGATCCAGCGCAGGCGGCTGCCCTCGCTTTCGATGACGCCCCAGCCGGTGCGGCGCAGGCCGGGGTCCAGCCCCAGGATCCGAGTCGTTTCGTTCGCCATCCGTTCCTATTGCCCCAAAGAGGGTTAGCGAACAATGACCGGGCGCTGGGCGGTCAGCCTCAGTCGTCCGCTCAGTCGTCTCGGGGCATGACTGAAAAGCCCGCCAGGCCTGCCTGTTCGGCCAGGACGCTGGACAGGGCGTCGACCTGCAGCGGCATGGGTCCGCGCGCCTTGACGTGGTGTTCATGGATCAGGCCGTCGGGGCTGACGACGTGGCCGATGCGGGTCGGTCTCAACCCCTTGTCGGCCAGCAAGGCGCGCAGCACCTTCTCGTCCGGAGCCGCGCCGCGCGTCCAGCGCAGGGTGACGTCCATCACGCCAACGTGCGGCAGGCGCGCATCCAGAAAGCGCAGAATGGCCAGCACCAGCAGGGTCGCCCCCGCCGCGATCAGTCCCAGCTTCCACAGGCCGACGCCGAACATGACCCCGATGGCCGAGGTGGTCCACAGCGAGGCCGCCGTGGTCAGGCCGTGCACCGAGAAGCGCTCGCGGAAGATCACCCCGGCGCACAGAAAGCCGATGCCGGTCAGGATGCCGTGCGCCATGCGCGTCGGGTCGATCACCAGACGCTGCTCCGGCAGGGCGACGAACCCCCAGCTGGCCTGGTGCATGGCCGCCAGCATGAGCACGCAAGACGTCATGCAGACCAGGATATGGGTGCGGAACCCCGCCGGATGGCCGTGATAGGTCCGCTCGATCCCGATCAGGCCGCCTGCGATCATGGCCGCCGCCGCCGGCGCCAGCAGGCTCAGATCCTCGACGTCCCAATGCGTCACGCCCCAGTCAATCGCCATGTCTTAACCGCTCCCAACGACCGTTCAGGTTGAACCGCGCCGGGGCGCCCGGCAAGTCGTCAGTCGTCGCGCGGATCCAGCACATAGCCGCAGACGGAAGGCAGGGCCGACAGCCGCGCCGCCAAGGCCTTCAGCGCGCCTTCGCCCTCGATGCGGACGCGCCAGCTGCGGCGCACCACAGCGCCCTCGTCGATCAGCTCGAAGCGATCGGGGGCAGGCGCCGGGTCCAAGGCGCGCAGGGCGGCCTCGACCTCCGCCTCCGGCGAGGGGGCGTCGCGGCGCCATCGTACCTCCACGTCCGCCAGGGTGCGATCCGGCAGGCGCGCGTTCACCACCCTGAGCGAGATCAGGATCAGGCCCGTAATCACCGTCCCTGCCGCGCCCAGACCGAACAGCCCCGCCCCGAACAGCAAGCCGATGGCCGAGGTGATCCACAACGACGCCGCCGTCGTCAGACCGTGAATGGAGAAGCCCGTGCGGAAGATGACGCCTGCGCACAGGAAACCAATCCCGGTCAGCACCCCGTGGGCCATGCGGGTTGGGTCGGTGACGATGTTCTCGTCCGGCAGGGCCCGGAAGGCCCAATCGGCTTGCGTCATGGCCGCCAGCATCAACAGGCACGACGCCAGGCTGACCAGGATGTGGGTGCGGAACCCCGCGGCCCGGCCCCGCCACTCGCGTTCAAAGCCGATCGCGCCGCCGGCGACCAGCGCCCCGGCTATGGGCAGGACGATCGTTTCCAGCCAGGCCGCGTCAACCATGCTGTTCGACGTAGGCTTCGGGGTCCTTGTTGACCGGCTTGACCCCGGTGATGTGACGCGCCTGGAAGGCGGCGTAGCGCACGCCGAGCTCATGACGCGTCTTCAGGTCGGCGTTGATGCGGAAATCCGTCAGCCCCTGACGCTCTTCCTCGCCCATGTGCTTGGAGTTGACGACGTTGGCCTCGCCCACCGCCTCGAACCAGGCCTTGCTGCCGACCTTGTGCTGGGCCACGGCCTTGACTGCGTCGCGCAGCTTGTTGTGGTCTTCGATGGCGTCCTCGGTCTCGCCCTCCACCGTCCCGTCCTCGGCGTCGTTGGCCCCCTCGCCCAGCTTCAGCAACTGGGGATAGAAATGCTGTTCCTCGGCCTCGGCGTGGGCGTCCAGGAACGCCGACAGCCGCCCCCACACCGCCTCCAGCGCCTCTACGTCCTTGCCGTCGATCTGCTCGATGAGCGAGAAGAGACGCCGCTGTTCGGCGTGGTCGTCGAGGATCAGCTGGGTGATATCCATGGCGTAAAGCTCCCTAGCGGCCAGGCTTGACCCTCTAGAAGCCGCGGTGACGCTTGTGAGTTCCCGGCTCCCGCGCCGGCGAGAATTGAGGCATAATGGCGGCTTGGAACAAACGTCGGAGCCGTCCCATGTCTCCTCGTATCCTTCGCTTGCTTGTCATCGCCGGTCTGAGCCTGGCGGCCGCCGCGAGCGCCACCGCGCCCGCCGCCTCATTCCCGCAAGATGCTCGCGCCGACTTCATGAGCCGCTGCCGCGAGCGCGCCCTGGCGCAGAATCCTGGCGTCAACTGGGCCGACTCCTACTGCGCCGAAACCTGGCCGGCGGTGACGCGCTCCAATCCCCTGGTCGACGCCATCCTGGCGCCCTTCGTCGAGGGAACGCCCGCCGCGCTGGATCCCGCCGACGTGAAGGCGCGGACCACCGCCGTGCGCTGGCTGCCCGCCCGCCCTGGCGCCCAGGCGTTCGAAGGCGCGATCGGACCGGTGAAGGCCGTGGCGCGTCGCGCACCGGGCGCTGTGCTGGAATTGAGCTGGACCGCCGTCGGCGAACCCGTGCCCTATGAGGTCGTGGAGGCCTTGCGGACGCGCGGCGCTCGCGTCGTCCCGGTCGGTTGCTACGCCTTCGGCGCCGGCGAATCCAACACCGTCTACCGCGTCGAGGCGGCGGGACACGTCCCCTTCGCCATGACCGTCTATCGACGCGAGGCGCCGACAGGCGCCGCTTGGTCCACCCTGACGATCACGGCGGACGCGGAACGGCGCATCCCGACGCTCGACGGCCTCAGGGCCGCCGAGCCCGATTCAGATTGGTCTGCGGACTGCAGCTAGGGATCAGCCCGCGTATTTGGCTGCGTCTTCGTCCGAGATGTTCTCGTTGGAATAGACCTGCTGCACGTCGTCCTCGGCGTCCAGCGCGTCCAGAAGCTTGAACAGGACGCCCACGGAGTCGCCCGCCAGGTCGATTTCCGATTGCGGCTTCCAGACGATGGAGGTCGATTTGGGATCGCCCAGAACCTTGGACATGGCCTCGGCGACCTCGTTCAGGTCCTCGAAGGCGGTCCAGATGGTGTGGCCCGGCGCGTCCTCATAGATGTCCGGCTTGACCAGATCGCTCTCGACGTCCTGGGCGCCCGCCTCGATGGCGGCTTCCATGACGGCGTCCTCGGTGCCCGCTTCAGCGGGGTAATGGATCTTGCCGACCCGGTCCCACATGAAGGTGACCGAGCCGCTCTCGCCCAACGCCCCGCCGTTCTTGGCGAAGGCCGAGCGCACGCCCGAAGCGGCGCGGTTGCGGTTGTCGGTCAGGACTTCGACGATGACCTGGACGCCGCCGGGGCCGCGGCCCTCGTAGCGGATCTCCTCCATCGCATCGACTTCGCCGCCCGACGCCTTCTTGATGGCGCGCTCGATGTTGTCCTTCGGCATCGATTCGGCCTTGGCGTTGTTCACCGCCAGGCGCAGCCGGGGGTTCATCGCCGGGTCGGGCATGCCCGACTTGGCCGCCACGGTGATTTCCCGTGACAGGCGCGAAAAGAGCTTGGAGCGCACGGCATCGGCGCGCCCCTTGCGGTGCATGATGTTCTTGAATTTCGAATGGCCGGCCATGGTCTCACCCGACAGGAATTTGTAAGTTGGGGCAGGTCCTTTAATGGACAGGCTCCCTTCTGTCACCTGAGGGGAACCGCCGAACCGCGCCGGGGATTAAGCGCGGGCATGATTGGGAGACGCCGATGGCCGCCGCTGACGACACCTATCTGGACGACGCCTATGACGAAGGCATCGACCACGCCCATGCCGGCGAGATCGTACAATGGTACGCAAAGCGCCCGGTGACGGTCTCCACCGCCGCCGCCACCAGCTCCCTGGTCGGCGCCTTCGCCCTGGGGGTTCTGACCACCATCGGCGCCCTGGCCGTCATGCGTCTGTACGACCGGGACTAAGGCTCAGATTTCTCCCTCCCCGTCTCGGGGAGGATGGCTGAGGCCGGGTGGGGCGGCTTGGTGATGAGGGCGCGCGACTGAATAGCCAAGCCCTCCCCACCCGGTCTCCGCTTCGCTGCGACCACCCTCCCCGGGCCGGGGAGGGAGAAAGGCGGCGCTTGTTTTATTTCCCCAACAGGGCTTCCACCTCAGCGCGGTCGCCGAGCGACGGCTGCGCGCCCGGTCGGGTCGCCGCCAGCGCCCCGGCCGCACAGGCGAAATGCAGCGCGTCGTTCGGCGTCATGCCCTCCAGCAGCGCGACCGTGATCGCCCCGACAAAGGCGTCGCCCGCCCCCACCGCATCGACGGCCTTGATGCGCGGCGGCGTGGCCCAGGCCATCTCGACCCCGCGTCGATACATGACCGCCCCGCGCGCGCCCTTGGTGACGACCACCATGCCCCCGCCGACGTGCAGGGCGTCGCCGTAGAACGCGGCCTCCGTCTCATTGACCACCAGCAGGTCGGCCCGGCGCAGCAGCGCCTCCGACACCGGCGCGGCCGGCGCCAGGTTGACGCAGACGAAGTCCGTCGCCCGCCCAACCGCCGCCTCGACCGTCTCGATCGGCAGCTCCAGCTGGGCGATCAGCGGGCATTCGATGCGCGCAGGCAGTTGTTCCGGCGTGGCGAAGTGGTTGGCACCGGCGGCCACGGTGATCTGGTTCTCGCCGGTCGGATCGACGGTGATCAACGCCACCCCGGTGGGGGCCGCAATGTCCGTCTCCACCCCCGACAGGTCGACGCCATGGGCCAGCATCAAGGCGACCGCCGCGCCGGACATCTCGTCATCGCCCACGCGCCCGATCAGACTGACCTCGGCGCCCAGCCTACGCGCCGCCAGCGCCTGATTGGCGCCCTTGCCGCCGGGATGGCGGGACAGGCTGGCTCCCGTCACCGTCTCGCCCGGCGCCGGCAGAGACGGCGCGGCCGCCACGAAGTCCAGATTGATCGAGCCGACGACGGTGATCCTCATGCGCCTTCTCCCAGCCGCTGCGTGATCAGGGCGAAGATTCCGGCCGCATCGGCCTTGGTCGCCCAGAAGTGGTTGGCGTTCGCCGCCTCGACGCGGAACTCGACCGCCGTGTGGCCGCGGGTCAGCTCGCTTTCGGTCTCCACCGCGATTCGGCAGGGGGCCAGTTCGAACAACTCCGGCTTCAACAGCCAGGCCACGGTGCAGGGGTCATGCAGCGGCCCGGCGTCCCAGCCGACGATCCGACGCTCCACCCGCTGGGAGAAGCGCAGCATGGCCGCCGCCGTCCTCGCCGAGGCCGTGGGCAGGGCCTCTATGGCCGCGATCCGTTCCTCCGTCGCGCGCACCTGGTGGGTGGCGTCCAGCCCCATGACGATCATGCGGCAGCCGGAGGCGAAGACCTCGGCCGCCGCGTCCGGGTCGGCCCAGATGTTGAACTCGGCCGAGGCGGTGATGTTGCCGCCCTCTGCGCGCGCGCCGCCCATGGCCACCACCGGCCCCAGATGCGCCGCCAGCGCCGGTTCGGCCTGCATGGCCAGCGCCAGATTGGTCATCGGCCCCATGACCGCCACGGCCACGGAGCCAGCAGGACGCGCCATCACCTGCTGCACGATGGCGCCCGCCGCCGTCCCCTCGGGGACCGGGGCCACGGATTCGAACGGCGTCAGGTCGCCGAGCCCCTCAGCTCCATGAAACTCGCCCGCCCCGGCCGGGGCGCGGCGCAGGGGCCGTTCGGCGCCGGCATAGACCGGCACGTCCTCGCGCACGGCGATCTGGCGCAGGATCCGGGCGTTGCGGGCGGTCTTGGCGGCGCTGACGTTGCCGCCGACCGTAGTCACGGCCAGCAGGTCGAGGTCAGGCGAGGCGAAGGCGGTCAGCAACCCGGTGGCGTCGTCCACGCCGGGGTCGCAATCAATGATCAGGCTCTGTTTCACCGGCCTGATGTGCCGCCTGCCGCGGCGCGAATCAATCGCGCTTCGCCTGAGATCAGTCTTCGCCGACCATCGAGGTCCAGGGATCGACCCGTCCAGCCTCGACCTCGGCGACCTTGACGGCGGGCCAGCCGATGCTGCTGCTGGCCGACACGCGCCAGGCGGCCGACACGAAGTCGCGCAGTTCCGACGCGCCCGCCGCCAGCCGCTCGGTGACGAAGACCGCGCCGCGCGGATCCGCATCCTTGAACGCGCCCGCCTTCTCCATGCGATAGAACGGGATGACCGTCGCCAGGGTGGCGTTCAGGTGCGAGGCCGTGCGGGCCCGCACGTCGAAGCCTTCGATGCTCATCGGGATCATGGCCGCCTCGACCGCATCCTGACGCAGGGTTCGGCTGGTGAAGGCGCCTTCAAAGTCCCCGTGGGTGCGGCGCGAGGTGGTGAAACGCTCCGGATTGGTCTCGCCGGCCCAGCCGTTGAAGTGGATGGTCGTGTGGTGCGGCTGGGCCGCGTCGCCGACGAAGTGGCTCAACACCCCGATGTCGCGCAGGATCAACTGCTCGCGGCGCTGACGGTCGGCGCGGTACCAGGCCTGTTTGGCCAGGTCCGGCTCGCGCGCCTCGGCGGCGCTCAGCACGCGCCAATAGGCGAAGTCGCGCTCCAGGTTCTGCCAGGCGTCCATGATGGCGTAGGGCAGATAGCCCGCCTTATCCACGTCCAGACCGGCGCGGATCAGGGCGGCGTCGTATTCCGATTTCAGGCGCGGCAGATCGGCCATGGTCATGCCGCGCGCGTCCATCACCCGGCCCTGATCGTCCATGTCGACGAAATGGGCGGTGTCGCGCTCGCGGTCGTGCGGCTGCCCCCCGCCCTTCCAACGATCCGGCTCGCGCGAATATTCGCCGACGTCGGCGGCGGCCCCGGCCGTGCGCAGGAAGGCGGGCAGATCGCCCGGCAGGTGGCGCATCGCCGCCACGCCGATCACCCGGTGTCCCGAACTGCCCCACGCCTCGACCTGAACGGCGGGCGCCGCGACCAGCATGAGGGCGGCGGCGGAAATCATCAGTCGTTTGACTTGTCGGTTCATGGGGCGACGCCATCGGAAATTTCAGAAGGGGAAACGACCGCTTATCCCATTCCCGCGCCCGCCTCTACCCGCCCCGGACGACAGCCGAAGCGCCCATCACGCCGCCGTTATCTTGTCGTTATCGCCAGCTTTTCTTGCCAATAAAGTGTTAGCGAGACCGATCAAGTCGTTAACGACGCAGACGCCCTCCAAAGTATAGAACTTAAATCGGACCAATACTGATATGATATAGTCATGATAGTCTGAGACCGACCGGCGATAGACTGGCCCCATTTGCGCCTTATCCACTATCGATACAGCCACTGATCTCATTCGCCGCAATTGCGCCGTAATTGGCCGTCAAAAACCGCCGTGCCGGAGCGTGTCGGGACCGGTGCTGCGTGAAGTTTGAACGATGTTGAGCACGGCCGCCGCGCTTGCCATGTTGTGGACCATGGCCTTCTCCGGGTCCGGAGAGCCTGTCCCGTACGAAACCGCCGTCGTCCGCGACGCCGCAATCGTAGAAGCCGCCGCGACGGCCCCTGGTTCCATCGAACCCGTCGAAACGGCGGATTTGTCGGCCGAACAGCTTGAGCTGATGGCCGGCGATCCCGACTGGCGCGCCTCGGCCCGCCTCTATCACGCCGGCGGCGGCGGAGCGACGGGCAACGATTCCCTGGGCTGCCGACCGATTCCGATGCGCACGGTCGCGGTCGACCCGCGCGTCATCCCGCGCCGCACCAAGCTGTTCATCCGCGAGACCGTGGGTCTGCGCATGAGCGACGGCACGGTGCACGACGGCTACTGGTATGCGTCCGACACCGGCGGCGCGATCAAGGGCGCCAAGGTCGACCTCTACACCGGCCACGGCCGCGGCTCGATGCAGCAGGCCCGGACCCTGAACATGAAGACCCTGACCATCGCCGACGCGGGCGATTTCGACGGCTGCCCCCCGGCGTGGGAAACGGCCTCGAACTAAGGCCTTTGAGCCTGACGACAAAAAGGGCGGCCGGATCGAACCGGCCGCCCTTTTTCGTTCTCCTCCCTACGCAGTGGGGAGGTGGCGCGGCGCCGAAGGCGACGTGACGGAGGGGCTGCTTGGTTCCGCGACCTAAAAACTGACCGCCTGCACAGGACTCGCCGTCCCGGCCCCTCCACCGCTTCGCGGTCCCCCTCCCCATTGCATGGGGAGGAAAGCGTCAGTCAGAACTTCCGCTTGCCGCTGACCGTCTCGAGGAACAGACGGAAATCGCCCATCAGGCTCCACAGCGGATATTTGAACGTCGCCGGCCGGTTCTTCTCGAAGAAGAAATGTCCGACCCAGGCGAAGCCGTAGCCGACCAGCGGCATGGCCAGCAGCCACCAGGCGTTGCGCGTCGCCACAAACGCCACGAACGCCGCGATCACCAGCCCCGTCCCGACCACATGGATGCGGCGGCACGTCCGGTTGGAATGCTCATGAATATAATAGGGGTAGAAGGCCTCGAACGAGGCGTACCGCCCTTGGGGTTGCTCGATGCTCATGGCCCCAGCCTGCCCCCGGATCGCGCCGGGGGCAAGAGAGCCCCTCTTCCGGTCATCCCGGAAGCGGCGCCGCCGCTATCCGGGACGGCTCGGAATACGAACATCAGCCCCCTGGGCGGTCCCCGGCCTACGCCTCGCCAGAGAGGCTTCGGCCGGGATGGCGGAAACAACCGCGGGTGTTTAAGCCCGCTTGCCCTTCGGCCCCTTGGCGAAAGGCTTGGCGCCCGCCTTGAAGTCCGGCTTGCCCTTGAAGCCCGGCTTGGGCGTGAACGGCTTCTTGTCGTTCCTGTCCTTGAAGCTCGGCTTCTTGCTGAAACCGCCTTCGCCCGGCGTCGCATCCGCGCGGGGCGCATAGGGCTTCTTCTTGAAGGGGCGTTCGCCATCCGCGCTGCGGGCCGCGTCGCCGTCAGGGCTCCACGGCTTCTTCTTGAACGGCGGACGGCTCTGGCCGTCCTCATCGCGGCGGAAGGGCTTCTTGGCGTAGGGGCGAGCGTCGCCGTCCCGTTCAGCATTGCGGTTGCGCGCGCCCTTCATCGACCCGGGCGTCGGCGCCTCGGACGGGGTGATGCGGGCCTCTTCCTTGCTCATCTCAGCCAAGCGGGCGAAGGCGTCGGCGTGGCTCAGGGCGATCTCGAAGCGCGTTTCCTCCGGGAAGGTGCGGATCGAGCCGATCTGCTGCTTGGTCACGCCGCCGATGCGGCAGATCAGCGGGATCAGCCATTTCGGGTCGGCGTTGCGGTTGCGGCCGATGTCCAGGCGGAACCAGCGGACCTCGTCCGGTTGCAGGCGGTCGCCCGGCCAAGGGGCGGGGGCGTAGTCGTCGCCGCCCACCGCATCGCGTTCGCGGCGCGGCTTGCGCTGCGGGCCTTCGCCCGGATCGCTCAGGTCTTCCGGCGCCGGCAGGTTCTTGCGCAGCAGCACCAGCAGGGCGCGGGCCAGATCGTCCGGCGTGCGCTCCTTGACCAGCGTCTCGATCAGGCCCGCATCCTCGTCCGAGCCTTCCTCGGCGAAGACAGGCGCGGCCAGCAGGCGCTGTTCGTCCTGAGCGCGGATCTCCTCGGCGGTCGGCGCGCCGGACCAGACGGCCTCGACCCCGGCCGAACCCAGCAGCATCTCGGCCTTGCGGCGACGGCTGTGCGGGACCAGCAGGACAGAGATCCCCTTCTTGCCCGCGCGACCGGTGCGGCCCGAGCGGTGCAGCATGGTCGCCTTGTTGATCGGCAGTTCGGCGTGGATCACCAGCCCCAGGTCGGGCAGGTCCAGACCGCGCGCGGCCACGTCGGTGGCGACGCAAACGCGGGCGCGGCGATCGCGCAGGGCCTGCAGCGCCTCATTGCGCTCGCGCTGGCCCATCTCGCCCGACAGCGACACCGAGGCGAAGCCGCGCTCCTGCAGCGAGGCCTGAAGGTGACGCACCGAATCCCGCGTCGAGCAGAAGACCAGCACCCCCGGCGCCTCGAAATAGCGCAGGACGTTGACCACGGCGCGCTCGATCTCGTTCGGCGCGATGCGCATGGCGCGGTATTCGATGTCGTTGTGCGGCTGGCTGCGGTCGACGGTGTCGATGCGCACCGCGTCCTTCTGATAGCGCTTGGCCAGGATCGCGATGTCGCGGGCGATCGTGGCCGAGAACAGCAGGGTCCGGCGCTCTTCCGGCGCCTGTTCCAGGATGTATTCCAGGTCCTCGCGGAAGCCCATGTCCAGCATTTCGTCGGCTTCATCCAGCACGACGACGCGGGCGGCCGACAGGTCCAGCGCCCCGCGGTCGATATGGTCCTTCAGACGGCCGGGCGTGCCGACGACGACGTGGGCGCCGTAGTTCAGGGCGCGGGCCTCCTTGCGGGCGTCCATGCCGCCGACGCAGGTGACGATCTTGGCGCCCGCCTCGGCATAGAGCCACTCCAGCTCGGCCGCGACCTGCAGCGCCAGTTCGCGCGTGGGGGCGATGGCCAGCATCAGCGGCGTGTCCGCCTGGCCGAACCGCTCGTCCTCGCCCAGCAGGGTCGGCGCCGCGGCCAGGCCGAAGGCCACCGTCTTGCCCGAGCCGGTCTGGGCCGAGACCAGCAGATCGCCTTCGCCGTGGCCTTCCAGCACGGCCGCCTGGACCGGGGTGGGCTCAAGATAGCCCTTGTTCAGCAAGGCGCGGTCAAGCGCGGGATGGATCGCGGGAAAGGGCATGAAGGGCCTGGAAATTCAGATGAGGCGACCGTTAAACGGCCGCGCCCGGCGAGGCGTCGCAGCCTGCCGGGCGTCGGGAAAGGCGCTCCCTATACACGAATAACGGCCGCGGTGCGGCCGATTTTTACAAATCGACCCGCGTTCACCACCGGAGCGGCAAATAGGGCGGCCCCCTACCCTGCCTTGGCAGGCAGGTGGAAGAAGTCGACGAACCGCTCAAACACCGCCCGATCGCCCTCGACCGCCATAGCCCCCTCGCCTTCCAGAGCCTGCAGCGGGGCCTTGCCGTAAACGAAAGCCGCAACGGCCCGAGCCGGGGCGCGCACCACCACATCGCAACCCTCGACGTCGCCGCGGACGGCGTCGATGACGCCGCCCGCGACCGTCACGACCATCGGGTCCTCGCCAAGCACAAAGCCCAGCCGCATCGTTGCCCCTTGGGCGCGGGCCGGGTCGAACATGGTCTTGAACGACAGCATGACGGAGACGGCGCTGATCGGCAGGGTCGGGTCGTGCAGGGGCGAACGCGCGGCCCACCGACCCAGCACCATGAAGACCGGCTCGATCTCATAGCCCCAGTCGGTCAGCTCATAGACCTGGACCGAGGCGGGCGGCGGCAGCTTGCGGCGCTGGATCACGCCCGAAGCCTCCAGCCCCTCCAGCCGCTGCGTCAGCACATTGGCCGACAGGCCGCACAGGTCTTTTCGCAGATCGCTGAAACGACGCGGCCCCATCATGAGTTCTCTGATGACCAGCAAGGCCCAGCGCTCGCCGACCAGGTCCAGCCCGTGCGCCGCCCCGCAGGCGTCGTGATACCGACGGGCTCGGGACAAGGGCTCAGTAGTTACTTTTTCTAACTTCATAGTTGACTAACATAACATCGAGGCGCAGAAATCGCCACACTACAGGGCAGGCCGTCCGGGGAGGGAGGGCCGCGCAGAGGGAGGAACCCGCCGATGCCCAAGCTGATCTTCGTCAACCTGCCGGTCGCCGACCTGCCGCGCTCCGTCGCCTTCTATGAGACGGTCGGCGCAAAGATGAACCCGATGTTTTCGGACCAGACGGCGGCCTGCATGGTCTTTTCCGAGACCATCCACGTCATGCTGCTGACCCATGAAAAGTGGGCGACCTTCACCGACCGCGCCATCCCCGACGCGCACAAGACGGCCCAGGTGCTGCTTTGCCTGTCCGAGGACAGCCGCGCGGCCGTCGACGCCGTGGTCGAGCGCGCGACCCAGGCCGGCGGCCAGGCCGACCCCAGCGCCAAACAGGACTACGGCTTCATGTACAGCCGCAGCTACGCCGACCCCGACGGCCACATCTGGGAGATCATGTGGATGGACCCGGAAGCCGCCGCGCAAGGTCCGGAAGGCTTCGCCTCCCAGGTCGGCGGGGGCTGAGCCATGAGCGAGCTTTACGAACTCAGCGTCAGCCGTTTCATCCAGGCCCCGCCCGAGAGGGTGTGGCGGGCCTGGACCCGGCACGCGACCGAATGGTTCACCCCGCGCCCGTGGAGCACGGTGTCCGTCGACCACGACCTGCGCCCCGGCGGGCGGGCCGACGTCGTCATGCAGTCGCCCGAGGGCGAGCGGCATGAGTATCGCGGCGTAGTGCTGGAGGTGGAGCCGGGTCGCCGCCTGGTGACCACCGGCGCCTTCACCGAGGGCTGGATCCCGCAGCCCGGCGACATGAACTTCGTCCGCATCGACACCTTCGAGCCCGAAGGGGACGGCACGCGCTACACGGCCTGCGCCCGCCACTGGACCGAAAAAGCCATGCAGACCCACCGCGACATGGGCTTCGAGACCGGGTGGGGCGCCGCCGCCGACCAATTGGCCCAGGTCGCCGAAAATCTCTCGCCGCAGGAGGGCGTGTCATGAGCGACAAGATCATTCCCTGTATCTGGTACGATCTGGGCCAGGCGAAGAAGGCGGCCGAGTTCTACGTCTCGCTCGGCCTGCCCGACAGCCGCATCGACCGCGTCGTCGCCAGCCCCGCCGACAATCCGTCCAATCCCGAAGGCGCCGAACTGGTGGTGGAGTTCACCCTGGCCGGCAGGCGCTACATGGGGCTGAACGGCGGCCCGATCTTCCCTCAGACCGAGGCTGTGTCCTTCATGATCATGACCGACGATCAGGCCGAGACCGACCGCCTGTGGGACGCCATCGTCGGCAATGGCGGGGCTGAAAGCGCCTGCGGCTGGTGCAAGGACCGCTGGGGCGTGAGCTGGCAGATCACGCCGCGCCGCCTTATGGCCTTCTACGACGACCCCGATCCCGCCCGCGCCAAGGCCGCCTTCGAGGCCATGATGACCATGCACAAGATCGACATCAGCGCCCTGGACGCCGCCGCTGATGCGGTTTCTTCCTAGCGGGCCGCGGTCAAAAGGCTCCGCCTTCTCGACCCGACCTGAATTGTCGCTTTCCACCAAGCCTGAGCCTGCGCCTGCCCCGACTATCCGCCCCGCCCCTCAAGCAGCGAGCCGCCGCGCGGCGAGCGATAGGGGCCAACCCTCCGAAGGAGAGCTAAAATGACCTACATCACCGGCTTCCTGACCCCCGTGAAGGTCGAGAACAAGGACCGCTACATCGAGTCCGCCCGCGTCGCCTGGCCGCTGTTCAAGGGCTACGGCGCCCTGGCCCATGTCGAAAACTGGGGCGTCGACGTGCCCGACGGCAAGGTCACCAGCTTCCCCATGTCGGTGAAGCTGGAAGATGGCGAGGTGGTCGTCTTCTCCTGGTTGATCTGGCCCGACAAAAAGACCGCCGACGACGCTTGGGCCAAGATGCCGAACGACCCCGCCATGGCCGACATGGACATGCCCTTCGACGGCAAGCGCATGATGTGGGGCGGGTTCGAGACGGTTTTCGACGAGAAGCAGTAAAGCGGTGCTCTCCTCCCCACATCGTGGGGAGGGGGACCACGACCCGAAGGGCGGCGCGGAGCAGCCAAGTGGTGGAGGGGCTTTGCGACAGCGGAAGCGAGCAGCCCCTCCGTCTCGACGGCTTCGCCGCCGATCCACCTCCCCATGTCATGGGGAGGAGAAAAAAGGGCGGCTCCGTCGGAGCCGCCCTTTGATCGTTTTAGGAGTCCAGGAAGCTCCGCAGCTTCCGCGACCGGCTGGGGTGCTTCAATTTGCGCAGGGCCTTGGCCTCGATCTGCCGGATGCGTTCGCGCGTGACCGAGAACTGCTGGCCGACCTCTTCCAGGGTGTGGTCGGTGTTCATGCCGATGCCGAAGCGCATCCGCAGGACGCGCTCTTCACGCGGGGTCAGCGAGGCCAGCACGCGGGTCGTCGTCTCGCGCAGGTTCGACTGGATGGCGGCGTCGATCGGCAGGATGGCGTTCTTGTCCTCGATGAAGTCGCCCAGGTGGCTGTCTTCCTCGTCGCCGATGGGCGTCTCAAGGCTGATCGGCTCCTTGGCGATCTTCAGCACCTTGCGGACCTTCTCCAGCGGCATGGCCAGGCGTTCGGCCAGCTCTTCCGGGGTCGCTTCGCGGCCGATCTCGTGCAGCATCTGGCGCTGGGTGCGGACGATCTTGTTGATCGTCTCGATCATGTGCACCGGGATGCGGATGGTGCGCGCCTGGTCGGCGATCGAGCGGGTGATCGCCTGACGGATCCACCAGGTGGCGTAGGTCGAGAACTTGTAGCCGCGGCGGTACTCGAACTTGTCGACCGCCTTCATCAGGCCGATGTTGCCCTCCTGGATCAGGTCCAGGAACTGCAGGCCGCGGTTGGTGTATTTCTTGGCGATGGAGATCACCAGGCGCAGGTTGGCCTCGACCATTTCCTTCTTGGCCTGACGGGCCTCGCGCTCGCCCTTTTGAACCATCTGGACGATGCGGCGATAGTCGTCGATCGGCACCCCGGCCTCGGACGCCACAGCGGCGATCCGGCTGCGGATGTCGGCGATCTGGCTGGTCTCGTTTTCGCTGAACTTGGTCCAGCGGACGCCCATCTCCTTGATGCGCTCGGCCCAGTTGGGGTCGGTCTCCGAGCCGAAATAGGCCTTGAGGAATTCCGGACGCGAGATGCCGTAGCCGTCAGCCAGACGCAGCAGGCGACCTTCCAGACCGATCAGACGCTTGTTGATGGCGTAGAGCTGCTCGACCAGCGCCTCGATGCGGGCGTTGTTCAGCTTCATCGTCTTCAGGCGGTCCGAGATCGCCGTCGACAAGGACTCATAGGTCTTCTGGTCCTTGGCGGTCAGGACATCGCCCTTCAGGCGCGCCTCGACCAGCTTGTCCTGCAACTTGCGGAACTCGCCGAAGTCCAGAGCGATGGCGTCCAGCACCTCCATGACGCCGTCGCGCAGCTCGGCTTCCAGCGCCGAGATCGACATGGCGCCGCCGTCGTCGAAATCGTCCTCGTCATCCTCTTCGCCGTCGCCGTCCGGCTCGCCGGTCGGCTGGGCCGGGGCGGGCTGGTTATGCGGCAGGGACGAGGGGTTCAGGATGCCGTAGGTGGCGTCCAGGTCGATGACTTCGCGCAGCAGGATGCGGTTGTTGGCCAGCTCCTCGCGCCACACCATGATGGCTTCGAAGGTCAGGGCGCTTTCGCACAGCCCCGAGATCATCGCGTCGCGGCCGGCCTCGATGCGTTTGGCGATGGCGATTTCGCCCTCGCGGCTCAGCAGCTCGACCGTGCCCATTTCGCGCAGATACATCCGCACCGGGTCATCAGTGCGGTCATAGGCGGACTTGGCGGGCGCCTCGGCGACCGAGGTCTCGGCGGCGGCGGCCACGTCGGTGCCGGTCGCCTCGGCGGCGTCCTCTTCGGCTTCGACGACGTTGACGCCCATCTCCGACAGCATGGCCAGAATGTCTTCGATCTGGTCCGGCGTGACTTCCTCGGACGGCAGGACCTTGTTCAGCTCCTCCATCGTGACATAGCCGCGCGTCTTGGCCTGGCGGATGAATTTCTTCACCCCGGCGTCGGTGAGATCGAGCAGGGGCCCGTCGGCGTTGGTTTCGGCGTCCTGCGTCTCGGTCTGCGCGCTCATTCAGTCTGTCTCCACGGCCGACGGGGGGTGATCAGGCCCCTGCGGCGAAAATACAACGCCCGACAACTTCGTTCACTACGAAGAAGCCGAGTCTTCCCAAATCGTTCCGGTCTTGATGGCCCGTCGCAACGCATCGCGCTCGGCCTTCACCAGAGCGAAAGCCGAGGTGTCGAAAGCCTTGTGGGCCTCCGACTTTGCCGAAGCGAGCGCCTCGTCCAACGCCGCTGCGCGGGTCAGAGCGTCGAACGCCTGCGACCACCGGGTCCTCGCCTCGCCGAGGGGCTTGTCTGTAGCCAGGAATGGCGCGCCGGACTTCGCCGCCGCCTTCTCGACCTCGCGCAACATGGCGTCATGACCCGATTGGGCCAGATGGCGGCGCAGGGCGGCGGAGTCAAGGGTCCGGCCTGAGAAACGCAGGCACACCATCTCCTGCGCCAGCCCGTCCAACGCCGGATCGCCGAAGCCATAGCGGGCCACCGCCTCCATGTGGTCGTCCAGCCGCTCCGGGTCGTCCAACGCCCCGTGCGCCAGAGCCGCCGCGATCGGCTCTATGGAGCGGAACAGGGCCTGCATGGCCTGAGCGCCCTCCGCCGTCTGCCCCTGCAGCGGCGGCGGGCCGCGCCAGCGCCCGCCCGGCCCCGGTCGACCGCCCTGCGGCTGCGGCCGCGGCTGGCGCGGAAACAGGGCGTCGAAACGGTCGAACAGGTCGCGGCGATATTGCTCCGCCAGATCCTTGTCCTGCACCGCATTGGCCGCCTGTCGCAGCCGCCCCTTCAGCCCCGCCTTGCGCTCGGGCGTGTCCAGCGGTTCAGCCTCGACCTCGCGGCGGAACAGCACCTCGGCGAAGGACCGCGTGGACGCCATGGCCTGGCGCAGGGCCGGCGCCCCCTTGTCCCTCAGGATATCATCCGGATCCTGCCCGCCCTCCAGCAGGGCGAAGCGGAAGGACTTGCCAGACTTCAGCAGCGGCAGGGCCCGCTCGATCGAGCGATAGGCGGCGCGCAGGCCCGCTGCGTCGCCGTCGAAACTCAGCACCGGCTCGGACGACACGCGCCACAGCACCGCCATCTGCTCTTCGGTCAGGGCCGTGCCCATCGGCGACACAGCCGGCAGCCCCGCCCGGTGACAGGCGATGACGTCCATATAGCCCTCGACGACGATGATCCCCTGCTCGCCCCGGCTCTCGGCCCCCATGATCCGCCGCGCCTCGGGCAGGCCGTAGAGGGTCGCGCCCTTGTGAAACAGCGACGTCTCCGGCCCGTTCAGATATTTGGCCCGGTCGTCGGGGTTCATCGCCCGGCCGCCGAAGCTGACGATGCGCCCGCGCGCATCCAGAATGGGGAAGATCAGCCGGTCGCGGAAACGGTCGTAGGGTTGCCCCCCGCCTTCGGGCGCGATCAGCAGCCCGGCCTCGACCAGATCGCCCGGCCGCGCCCCGCGCTGGACCAGCGCCTGCTTCAGCCCCTCGCGGTCGTTGGGCGCATAGCCCAGGCCGAAGCGCTCCCACTGATCCTCGGGCAGGCCGCGCTTTTCCAGATAGTCGCGCGCCGCCTTGCCGACGTTGCGGCGCAGATTGGCGGCGAACCACTTCTGGGCTAGGTCCATCCAGTCGGCGAGGCCCTGACGCTTCTGTTCGCGCTCGGCGGCATGGGGGTCTTCGGCAGGAAGCTGCATCCCCGCCTCGCCCGCCAGTCGGCTGACCGCCTCGACGAAGCTGAGCCGCTCCGTCTCCTGCAGGAAGGTAATGACGTCGCCGTGCTTGCCCGAGCTGAAGTCGTGGAAGAAGCCCTTGTCGTCATTGACGAAGAAGCTCGGCGACTTCTCCTTCGAGAAGGGGCTCAGGCCGACGAACTCGCGTCCCTGACGCTTGAGCTTCACCGTCCGCCCGATGATGTCGGACGGCCGAAGGCGGGCCTTCAGCTCTTCAATGAACCGCTCGTCAAATCGCACCTTGGACCTATGCCGTCCGATGGCGGGCGAAAGCCAGCCCCCGCCGCTGCGCCGACCGGACGGCCCCCGAGCAAAACCTCGCCTGGGGATAAGTGCGGGGACAACCGCTGACTTCCTTCGGGCGAGCGTCTGGGCTTTAACTCATTCAAGCCTCGCCGGAGCCTTTGCGACCATGCGCCGTCTTCGTCTTCTGATCCTGATGCTCTTGCCGGCGGTTCTGCTGACGCTCGGCGCCTGCCAGACGATCCCGCGCCCGGCCTTCGACGCCGCCGATCTGGCCGCCGCCAGCCCGCCGTGGCGCTACGACTTCCTGACTGCAGACGCGCGCGACCGCTTCGTGCGCGAGACGGTCAGGGCCCAGAACGCAGCGACGGACGGGACGTTCGACATCCTGGCCCTGTCAGGCGGCGGAGCCAACGGCGCCTATGGCGCTGGCGTCATGGTCGGCTGGAGCCAGGCCGGCGACCGGCCCCAGTTCGAGGTGGTGACCGGGGTCTCCACCGGCGCCCTGATCGCCCCCTTCGTCTTCGCCGGCCCTCGGTTCGACGCGGCGCTGGAGCACGCCTACACCAGCGGACAGACGGACGATCTGCTGAAATCGCGCGGCCTGTTGGCCCTGACGTTGCCGGGCGTGTTCAAGCCCGAGCCTCTGACCAACCTGGTGCTGAACAACATCTCGCCCGAGCTGTTGACCGCCATCGCCGAGGAGCATCGCAAGGGCCGTCGCCTCTACGTCTCGACCACCAGCCTGGACACCCAGACCCAGGTCGTCTGGGACATGGGCGCCATCGCCCAGCAAAACGACGAGGCCTCGCGTCTGCTGTTCGTCAATGTGCTGATCGCCTCGGCCAGCATCCCCGGCGCCTTTCCGCCCGTGCTGTTGAATGTCGAGCATCAGGGGCGCCGCATTCAGGAGTTGCACGTGGACGGCGGCACGGTGTCCAGCTTCCTGGTGGTGCCCCAGGCCCTGCTGCTGGACGCGCCGAACGTCCGCCCGCTGGACGACGCCCGCATCTGGATCGTGGTCAACGGCAAATGGGACCCGCGCTTCGAGGTCTCGCGCATCTCGGCCATCAGCATCGCCGCCCGCAGCTTCGACACCATGATGAAGGCCCTGCAACGCTCGGATCTGACGGCCATCACCCAGTTCGCCCGCCGCTATGACCTGACGCTGGCGGTCGCCGCCATCCCTGACCACGCCGAGGCCATCACCCTGGACTTCACACAGGCTCATATGACCGCGCTGTTCCAGACGGGCGAGGCGGAAGCCCTGGCCGGCCGCGCCTTCGACCGGCGCGTCGACCCGTCCGAACCGCGCCCCACAGGCCGTCGATCCGGGGAGCGGGCGCCGGCCACGGTGGTCCTTGCTCCCCCGACACATTAGGACTTCATTAACTATATTGACCGCAATGCGGCCACAACCATCTGATTACGAACAATATTTCTCGTATAACAGCGGAACTATCCACAGCATCTGTGGATTCTTCTAACGTCTCCGAGAAACGGAGACGCTTGCCGGACGGCCCCGTCGCAGACCGCGACCACCGCCGTTTTCAGATGGGTATTCTCCATGTTCATCGCCATCGCCCGCCCGGCGGTGGAGCCCCAAGGCCCCGACGCCGTCGCCGTCCCCGGCTCTCCCGCTGTTCCCCTGCTCAACCCGCGCGCGCTACACGCCCGCCTGCTGGCCAACGCCGCCCTGCGACGCCAACGCGGCTTGCTCCGGCGTCAGGAGAACCGCAGCGACGACGCCGACTACTGGCTGCATGCGGCCTGCGTCGCCGTCAGCAAGGCCGCCGCCCTGCGTCGCGCCGAACCGGCCTTCCTGCCCTAGGACGCCTCAGCGCAGCTCCGGCAGGCGTCGCGCCACGGAATCTCTGAGCTTGCGCCCCCGCTCGGACAGGCTCTTGCCCCGACGCCGCTCGCGCGCCTCGAAACCCTGCCCCCAGCGCTCGTGCATGGCGGCCATCAGCGCCGGGTGGCGATCATACTGGTGCACGATCGGACTGACCCCGCCGTCCGGGTTCACGATCCGGCCCGTCCCGTCCAGCGACAGCGCGTCGCCGGGCGTCAGGCCGACGGTGGCGATCCGGCCGTAGTTGGGCCGCGTCTCTCCCTCGATCAGGCCCAGGTGCAGAGCGATGTTGCACGCCGCCTGATCCGCTCCGAAGGCGCCGCCGATCTCCGACCGGGGGATGGCCGCCAGCATCAACAAGGTGCGGCAAAAACGGATCATGCACGCGCGCGGCCCCACGACGGTGCCGACACAGACGCACGGCTTGTCCGCCAAAGCGCGCGCCACGGCCTCGCCGCCGACGCCGCGCAGATATTTCATGTTGAAGGCATGCCCCTTCAGCCCGCCGTCATACTCGACGAAGAACTCGAGCTTCTGGGGCGGCGGATCGAACGGCGGCGCCTGAAAGACCACGTCGCGCACGTCCGTCAGCAACACCTGGCGCGCCCAGGGCCGCTCGCTCATCAGGGCGTCGAAGGCGGCGAAGCGCTGCATTACGGGATGCGGACGCCAGACGCCGTTGCAGGCCGAAGGCGGCGGCGCAGACTCCACGCCATGCTGCGCCAGAAAGTCCAGAAGCGCCGGCTCCTGATCCGTCACCAGCACGACGGGCCCGGCGTAGACCGCCCGCAGGGAACGCACAAAGACCGCCACATCGGCCGCTTCATAGCCGGTGGCGTAGCCCAGGATCAGATCATGCTCAGCCGCCGCAAAGGTCGGAGAGGCCCCCCTCTCGCCCGCGATCGCGGCGGTTACCCAGCCCAGATAGGCCGACTTCGCCGCCGGTGAAGCCATTTACGCCCTCATGGAATCCACGAAACGCTTGAACAAATAGAGGCTGTCGGTCGGACCCGACGAGGCCTCCGGGTGATGCTGCACGCTGAACACCGGACGGTCCTTCATCGCGATGCCGCAGTTTGTGCCATCGAAAAGCGACACATGTGTTTCAACGACCGCCTCGGGCAGGCTGGCGCCGTCGACCGAGAACTCGTGATTCATCGACACGATCTCGACCTTGCCCGTGGTCAGATCCTTGACCGGGTGGTTGGCGCCGTGGTGGCCCTGTTCCATCTTCAGCGTCTTGGCGCCGAGCGCGATGGCCAGCATCTGGTGGCCCAGGCAGATGCCCATCAGGGGCTTGCCGCTATCCAGCAGCTTCTTGATCTCGGGCACGGCGTATTCGCCGGTCGCAGCCGGATCGCCCGGACCGTTCGACAGCACCACGCCGTCGGGGTTGCGGGCCAGAATGTCCTCGGCCGTGGTCGAGGCGGGGACCACGGTGATCTTCACCCCGGTCGAGGCCAGGGCCCGCAGGATGTTGCGCTTGACGCCATAGTCGACGACGACCACCGACTTGTCGCCCGCCTCAGGCTTGGCGTAGCCGGTCGGCCATTCCCAGGCGCCCTCGGTCCATTCGAAGGCCTGGGTGGTCGAGGCGTCCTTGGCCTGATCCAGGCCGACCAGGCCCTTCCAGTCGCGGGCCCGCGCCGTAAGGGCCTCCAGGTCGAACCGGCCGTCCGGGTCGTGGGCGATGACGGCGTGCGGGGCGCCCTTCTCGCGGATCAGCTGGGTCAGGGCGCGGGTGTCCACGCCGGCCAGACCAATGACGCCGCGCGACGCCATCCAGCCATCCAGGCTTCCAGTGGCGCGCCAGTTGGCCGGCTCAGTCGGCACGTCGCGCAGGATGACGCCGCGCGCGGCGCGCTCAGGCGCCTCGCCGATCTGCTCGACGTCTTCCAGGTTCACGCCGACGTTGCCGATGTGCGGGAAGGTGAAGGCCAGGATCTGGCTCATGTACGAAGGATCGGTCAGGATTTCCTGATAGCCCGACATGGCGGTGTTGAAGACGACTTCACCCACGGCCGATCCGGTCGCCCCGACGCCGATTCCCGACAGCACCGTTCCATCTGCGAGCACGAGGACGCCGGTGGCGCCGGACAGGATTTGAGTCGTCATGGCGCAGGGCTCCTAGCAGTGAATACGGGCGGACAAACGGCGGGGTCGCTAAAGAGATGAAGGGGCCGTGTCAACACGGCCTGCGATTATGCCGTCTGGAAGCGCCCCTGGCGCTTGCGAACCCACAACCAGGCCAGGCTGGTCACGGCGAAGAAGCCGACGCTGGGCCAGATGTACCCGCCCGCCGCCGCCGCGACCGCAAAGGCCGAGAACACCGCCCCGCCGACGGCCAGCAGACGCCAGCCCGGCTTGGTCGTCAGCTTCCACAGCGTCACCGAACACAGGGCGTAAAGGCACAGCGTCAGCACCGAGGTCACGCCGATCAGCACGCCGAACTGCTGGCCCAGCGTCGGCTGGGCGCTGGCGATCACCATGGCGCTCATGATGACGCCGTTGATCAGGGGGTTGGACAGGGGCGTCTTGCCCTTCTGCGCTCCGCCGAACCAGCGCGGCAGCCACCCGGCCTCGGCCGAGGCGCGCGCCGTCTCGCCGCCCATCATGGTCCAGCCGGCGATGGTGCCGGTCGCCTTGATGACGGCGCAGGCCGCCACCAGGCCTGCCACCGAGGCTCCCATGACCCGCGCCACCAGATCGGCGTAAGGGCTGGTGGAATGGGCCAGGACATCGGCCGGGATGACGCCGAACACCGCCACGCTGGCCGCCACATAGACGACGAAGGCCAGCAAAACCCCGCCAAGCGAGGCGCGGCCGACATCGGTCGCCGGATTCTTCACCTGGCTGGACAGGGCCGCGGCGCTCTCGACGCCCAGGAAGGCCCAGAAGATCACGGCCAGCGACGCCGGAACCGTCTTCATCAGCGGCTCGCCCGCCGGGCTCCACGACGCTGCGAAGGTGTCGCCGCTGAAGGCGATGACGCCGGCGATGATGGCCAGGCCGATGGGGATCAGCCCCAGCACCAGGGTGATCGCCCCGAAGCGCGCCGCCGTCTTCGACCCGGCCGCATAGGCCGCCGTGGTCAGCCAGATCAGCGCCAGATTGCTGAGCGCCCCCCACATGGGCTCCTTCAGCGCCGGAAAGAAGAAGGCCAGATAGCCGGTCCCCGCCACCGCCACGGCGACATTGCCGGTCAGACATGCCGCCCAATAGGCCAGTCCCGTCTGATAGCCCAGGAACCGCCCCAGACCGCGCCGGGCGAAATCCGACAGGCCGTCGGCCTCGGGCTGCATTCGCCCCAGACCGCCGAACACCAGCGCCAGGGTCACGGCCCCGACGCCGCAGACGATCCAGCCGATCAGGCTGCTGCTGCCGGTCGGCGCCAGGGTGGCGGGCAGAAGATAGACGCCCGATCCGATCATATTGCCGGCCACCACCAGGGCGGCCAGACCCCAGCCGATGCGGCGCGACGGTTCAGGCAGGACGTCCAGTTGGCTCATACGCGCCCTTTACTCGGGAATTCGCGCGCTGTCCCATGCGAATACGCCGCCGCTGTCGGCCGGCGTGAGCCCCTCGATCACCGTCAGCAGGCTGGCGGCGGAAAAGGCGGCCGAGAACAGCTTCTCGGGCTTGACCCCGCGCTGGAAGGGCGCGCTCAGGGCCGTGTCCACCGTGCCCGGATGCAGGCCCGCGACCACCGCCTGCGGATGGGTGCGCGCCAGTTCCACCGACAGGGTCTTCAGGATCATGTTCAGCGCCGCCTTGGACGCGCGATAGCTGTGCCAGCCGCCCAGCCGGTTATCGCCGATTGACCCGACCCGCGCCGACAGGGCCGCGAACACCGCCCGCTCGTCGCGCGGCAGCAAGGGCAGGAAGTGACGCGCCGCCAAAGCCGGCCCCACGGCGTTGATCCGATAGTCGCGCATCAGATGCTCCGCCGACAACTCGCGCCAGCTTCGTTCGGGCGTCTGGCCAGAGTGCAGCACCCCGGTCGCCACGATGACCAGGGTCGGCGCAGGACCCCCGGCGATGCGCGCGGCGGCGGCGGCCATGCTGGCCTCGTCCTCCAGATCCAGATAGCCGTGCGTCACGCCCTCGATGGGCGCCGCCGGCGTACGCGACAGGCCGTGCACCACGCGGTCGCCCGCCTGACCCAGCTGCTGCGCCAGCGCCCTCCCCACGCCGCCCGACACCCCCACGATGATCGCCGAACCCGTCCTCATGTCTTTCGCCTTTCGCGCGCGCCTGTCTCCGGGAATACGCCGCTGAACCGTCTCTGGACCGATGACGCCCTACCTTCGCCATCCACGCGGGTTTAGGAAGCGGGCAGCCCCCTCGCGCCTGGACGACGCCCCCCATGAGCATCACCACGGTCGGCCTCGATGCCGACGACACCCTCTGGCACAATGAGACTCTCTTCCGCCTCAGCCAGAAGCGGTTCGCCGAACTGCTGGCCGACCATGCCGAAGAGCCGGTGATGATGGACCGCCTGGCGCAGGTCGAACGGCGCAACCTGCGGCTCTACGGCTACGGGGTGAAGGGCTTCACCCTGTCGATGCTGGAGACGGCGATGGAGCTGTGCGAGGGCTCGGCCCCGCCCCACATCGTGCGGGAAATCCTGGCCGCCGGGCGCGAAATGCTGGTCCACCCGGTCGAGACGCTGCCAGGCGTCGCCGAGACAGTCGCCGATCTGTCGACGCGCTACCGCCTCATTCTGATCACGAAGGGCGACCTGATGGACCAGGAACGCAAGCTCGCCGCCTCAAGACTGGGCGACTACTTCTCGGGCGTCGAAATTGTGTCGGAAAAGGACCGGCGAACTTACCAAACGGTATTTTCCCGTCACGGCGTCGCTCCCGCCGACGCCGCAATGGTCGGCAATTCCATTCGATCGGACGTGTTGCCCGCCATCGAGGCCGGCGCCTGGGGAATCCATATCCCATACCCGATCACATGGGCGCACGAGCTGGCCGAAGCCCCCGAAGGCCATCCTCGTTTCGTCAGCCTGAGCCGTTTCGATGAAGTGTCAGACTGGCTTCAGACAGTCGACCCATAACCAGGTTGCCTGGCCCACTTTCAAACACAGTTCGCCCCATTTGTCACAATAACGTGCCGTTATCTCGTCATTATTGGGCAGATTTCGTCCCAAATTTGCAACACGGCAACATTACCGTCGTACTTCGGCCCTCATGCGAGCGATGCAACTTGACCTCATCTGGTTGAGGCAATCCTGTGGCGGATCATGGTTCGTACCGTGTCGCAATGTGAGGCTTAACTGTATGCGTATTACCCGCTCCCGTTTGCTGGGCAGCACTGTTCTGATCAGCGCCATCGCCGCCGCTGGCGTTGCTTCGGCCCAGGTCGCTGAACAGCCCGCGTCGGACGCCCAAGCCACTGAAGTCGGCGAAATCGTCGTCACCGGTTCGCGTATCCGTCGTAGCGCCGCCAACGCGCCGACCCCGATCATCCAGGTTACGCAGGAAGAGATCCTGTCGACCGGCCAGACCAGCCTGATCGACTACCTGGCCACCATCCCGGCTCTGCAGAACTCTACGGTGCCGTCCGACACCACCGGCTCCAGCCTGAACACCGGCGGCCTGTCGCTGGCCAACCTGCGCTCGCTGGGCGCCAACCGCACCTTGACGCTGGTCGACGGTCGTCGCCACGTCGGCTCTTCGGGCGGCGAACTGTCGGTCGACGTCGACGCCATCCCGCGTCTGCTGATCCAGAACGTCGAGATCATCACCGGCGGCGCTTCGTCGGTCTACGGCGCCGACGCCGTCTCGGGCGTGCTGAACTTCATCCTCAAGAAGGATTTCGAAGGCCTGGAGATCGACGCCAACTACGGCCAGATCAACGACAACGGCGAAGCCACCCGCCGCATCTCGGGCCTGATCGGCAAGAACTTCTTCGACGACCGTCTGAACGTCTATGCTCACGCCGAGTATGAGAAGATCGACAACGTCGACTCGATGGACATCGACTGGATCCGTCGCGGCCCGGCCCGCCTGGCCATCGACGCCGACCCGACGAACAATTCGTATGACGGCCGTCTGGACGCCCAGGTCTTCTACGGCCTGAACCGCCTGGACATCCTGCCGTGGGGTCAGACCACCCTGGCAAACCTGCAGCGTCCCAGCGACCTGACCAACCCGAACGTCCCGTACCAGAACTGTTTCTCGGACGGCGACTTCACCTACGCCGCCAACTGCTACGGCATCATGCCGGGCAAGACCTTCGTCTATGACGGCGGCGCGGCCCGTGAAGCCAACTTCGGTCAACGCGTCGGCAACGTCGGCATCAACCGCCCGTACAACATCGGCGGCGACGGCATGCCGATCGGCGAAGTCGCCGGCTACAGCCGCATTCCGGCATCGGAATCGCAGCGTTATCAGGTCGGGACCAACTTCAAGGTCACCGACTCGATCAACTTCCACGCCTCGGCCAAATACATCACCGAGGAAACCTTCATGCGCGGCCAGCCGACGTTCTTCGACGTCGACCTGGACAACGATTCCTATGGCGCCGGCGAGACGAACTCGATCTGGGCCACCTCGGCCTTCGACCTGCGCTGGGACGACAACGCCTTCCTGCCGCAGTCGATGAAGAGCGCGATCGCCAACAACAAGATCGACATCTACGCCCCGCCGACGGCCCAGAACGCCGGCGAGCTGATCGGCTCGCAAAGCCTGCCGATCGCGCGTCACAGCTTCTTCGGCCCCGAGCGTTCGCAGAAGAACACCCGTGACCTGCAACGTTACGTCGTCGGTTTCGACGGCGACCACGGCCCGATCGGCTTCGCCAAGTCCCTGTCGTGGGATCTGGGCTACACCTACGGCAAGGTCGAGATCGAAAACATCGAGCGTGGCGTGGACGTGCAGCGCATGGCCCTGGCCGCTGACGCCGTGGTCGACACGACGGGCCTGCTGGGCTCCGCCGGCGCCGTCGTCTGCCGTTCGGCCCTGCTGAATGCGCGCGGCGTGCCGATGCGTGAGGTCAACGAAAAGGGCCAGGTCATCCAGGCTGGTCTGTATGACCCGGTCCGTGGCGGCGACCTGCGTGAAACCGAGTATGGCCGCAACGCCATCGCCCAGTGCACCCCGCTGAACATCTTCGGCGCCGGCAACCAGTCGGCCGAAGCTCTGGACTACGTGGACGCCTTCGTCCGCGTCGAGGAAATGAACGAGCAGCACCAGCTCCTCGGCTCGATCTCGACCGAGCTGTGGGACTTCTGGGGCGCCGGCAACCTGGGCTTCGCCTTCGGCGGCGAATGGCGCAAGGAAACCACCTCGGCCGTCGGCCGCAGCTCCACGGCCGGCGACCGCCTGCTGTTCCTGAACACCGGCGCCGACTTCCCGGAAGTCAGCTATGAGTCCAAGGAACTGTTCGCGGAAGTCTCCGTGCCGCTGTTCCGCGACTCCTTCATGGGCGAATACGCCGAACTGAGCGGCTCGTACCGCTGGGCCGACTATTCGACCGTCGGCAACGTCGACGTTTACGGCGTGAACCTGGTCTACCGTCCGATCCGCGATCTGACCTTCAAGACCAGCTTCAACACCTCGGTCCGCGTGCCGAACCTGGGTGAGAACTACTCGCCCTACGGCCAGACGTTCGCCAACAACTTCAGCGACCCGTGCGCCACGGCCAACATCGCGAATCTGGACGACCAGGAGATCAAGGCCAACCGCGTGAAGAACTGTACGGCCCTGGCCGCACAGCAGGGCCTGTCGTTCGACTTCGCCGGCGCAACCGCCACCAACACCGACGACTTCCGTCCGAACTACACCTCGGGCATCGCCGGCGTTTCGGGCGGCAACCCGGACCTGAAGCCGGAAGAGTCGGAATCCTTCACCTTCTCGACCGTCTATCAGCCGAGCTACGTCCCGGGCCTGACCCTGTCGCTGGATTACTATGAAATCCGCATCGACAAGGTCATCGCCGCCGTGTCGGCTGCCGGCATCGCCGCCAACTGCGTGAGCGGCGCCGAACTGAACATGGACGCCTGTAACTCGATCTTCCGCAACAACCCGAACATTCCGTTCGGCATGGGGGCCCCCTCGGGCGATCCCATCGGCGGCTTCATCGAGCGTTCGTTCAACTACGCGGCCCTGGAAACCCGCGGTCTGGACTTCGGCGCCAACTATTCGTGGGACACCGCGGATTGGGGCAAGAACTGGGGCTCCTTCGACTGGCGTCTGCAAGGCTCGTGGTTGATCGAGCAGAAGCAGTACCTGAACGAGGCGGATCCGTCGGACTACAACGAACTGGCGGCCAGCATCGGCCTGAGCGGCACCAACGCCTACCCGCGCGTCCGCATGGCCTCGTCGCTGTCCTGGCGTCCGAACGACATCTGGAACGTGAACTGGACCGCCGACTGGCAGTCCGCCACCAACATCGTCCGCGCCCGCGACTTCGTGAACAACGCGGACTCGCGTCTGGCCGACCAGATGGACACCGGCAACTTCGTCCGTCACGATCTGACCGTGCGTTACAACGTGCGTGAAGACCTGACGCTGCGCGCCGGCGTGGTGAACCTGTTTGACGCCGAACAGCGCGACATCCTGGGCACCACCATCTACTCCAACTTCGACCCGTACGGCCGTCGCTTCTTCGTCGGCCTGAACTTCCGTCCCTTCTAAAGGACGGACGAGGTTTGAAACTCTGGGGGCGGTCCTTACGGGCCGCCCCTTTTTCTTGTGCGCTCGGGGGGGATAAGCCCTTGCCCCCCGGCCCCCTCCTCTCTAAACGGGCCGCTTAACCGACAACCCGAACGGATCGGCCGCGACAGCGCTCGCGCCCGGCCGTCTGCGCGCGTGGAGACCGCCGCCCTGACCAGTCATGAAGAAAAGGACGCCATGGTGCGCGCCGCGCTCGCAGAGCAGGGCGACAGCGGGATCACCCCGCGCCATACGCTGTTCTACTTCTACGGCGAGGAAGAGGCGCACGGCGACCTGTGCGAGGTGGCCCGCCGTGCGGGCTTCCTGACGCGGGGCCAGGGCGACATGACAGTCCTGGAGACCACCATGCCGGTCGACGAGGCGTCGTTTGCGCCTGTGTCGGCCATGATGCAAACCTGGGCCGCGGCCTTCCAGCTCGACTACGACGGCTGGGAGTGCGCGGTCGTGACGAACTGAGTAGACGCCGATGCCCAAGCGCACAGACATCAAGTCCATCCTGATCATCGGCGCCGGTCCGATCGTCATCGGCCAGGCGTGCGAGTTCGACTATTCCGGCGTTCAGGCCTGCAAGGCGCTGAAGGCGGAAGGCTACCGGGTCATCCTGGTCAACTCGAACCCCGCCACCATCATGACCGACCCGGAGGTGGCCGACGCCACCTATATCGAGCCGATCACGCCCGAGATGGTCGAGAAGATCATCGCCAAGGAGAAGCCGGACGCCCTGCTGCCCACCATGGGCGGCCAGACGGCGCTGAACACCGCCCTGGCGCTGAACGCCTCGGGCGCCCTGGCCCGCCACGGCGTCGAGATGATCGGCGCCAAGGCCGAGGTCATCGACAAGGCCGAGGACCGTCAGAAGTTCCGCGACGCGATGGACAAGCTGGGTCTGGAATCGCCCCGCTCGCGCGCCATCCACCACATCGAGGAAGCCGACGAGGCCCTGGCTTTCGTGGGCCTGCCCGCCATCATCCGCCCGTCGTTCACGCTCGCCGGCACCGGCGGCGGCATCGCCTACAACGTCGAGGAATTCCACGAGATCGTGGAGCGGGGCCTGGACCTGTCGCCGACCACCGAAGTGCTGATCGAAGAGTCGGTGCTGGGCTGGAAGGAATATGAGATGGAGGTCGTCCGCGATCATGCGGACAACTGCATCATCATCTGCTCGATCGAGAACATCGACCCGATGGGCGTCCACACCGGCGACAGCATCACCGTCGCCCCGGCCATGACCCTGACGGACAAGGAATATCAGATGATGCGCGCGGCCTCGATCGCCGTGCTGCGCGAGATCGGGGTCGAGACGGGCGGCTCGAACGTCCAGTTCGCGGTCAACCCCAAGGACGGCCGTCTGGTCGTCATCGAGATGAACCCGCGCGTGTCGCGTTCCTCGGCGCTGGCGTCCAAGGCCACCGGCTTCCCGATCGCCAAGATCGCCGCCAAGCTGGCCGTCGGCTATACGCTGGACGAGCTGAAGAACGACATCACCATGGTCACCCCGGCCAGCTTCGAGCCGGCCATCGACTACGTCGTCACCAAGATCCCGCGCTTCGCCTTCGAGAAATATCCGGGCTCCGAGCCGTCGCTGACCACGGCGATGAAGTCGGTCGGCGAGGTCATGGCCATCGGCCGCACCTTCCAGGAATCCATGCAGAAGGCCCTGCGCGGACTGGAGACCGGCCTAAACGGCTTCGACGATATCGAGATCGACGGCGTGACCGGGGCTGAGGACGACGCCTCGGTCAAGGCGGCGGTGATCCGCGCCCTGGGCCTGCCGACGCCCGACCGCATCCGCGTCATCGCCCAGGCCTTCCGCCACGGCCTGACGGTCGAGGAGGTCCACGCCGCCTGTTCGTATGAACCGTGGTTCCTGCGCCAGATCGCCGACATCGTGCGCACCGAGGGCCATGTCCGCGTCCAGGGCCTGCCGACCGAGGCGGCCGACTTCCGCAAACTGAAGGCCAAGGGCTTCTCCGACGCCCGCCTGGGCGCCCTGACCGGCAAGACCGAGGGCGAGGTCCGCAAGGCCCGCCGCGCCCTGAACGTGCGCCCGGTGTTCAAGCGCATCGACACCTGCGCCGCCGAGTTCGCCAGCGCCACCGCCTATATGTATTCGACCTATGAGACCGGGGCCCTGGGCCAGGTCCCGGCCTGCGAAGCCGCCCCTTCGGATCGCAGGAAGGCGGTCATCCTGGGCGGCGGTCCCAACCGCATCGGCCAAGGCATCGAGTTCGACTACTGCTGCTGCCACGCGGCCTTCGCTTTCGCCGACATCGACGTCGAGAGCATCATGGTCAACTGCAACCCCGAGACGGTCTCGACCGACTACGACACCTCCGACCGCCTGTATTTCGAGCCGCTGACGGCCGAGGACGTGCTGGAACTGATCGACGTCGAGCGCTCCAAGGGCGAGCTGATCGGCGTGGTCGTCCAGTTCGGCGGCCAGACCCCGCTGAAGCTGGCCCATGCGCTGCAGGAAGACGGCGTGCCGATCCTGGGCACCAGCGTCGACTCCATCGACCTGGCCGAGGACCGCGAGCGCTTCCAGCAGATGCTGAACGAGATCGGCCTGATCCAACCGCCGAACGGTCTCGCCCGCTCCGCCGAGGAAGCCGCCCAGAAGGCCGAGGAAGTCGGCTATCCGGTCGTCCTGCGCCCGTCCTATGTGCTTGGCGGCCGCGGCATGATGATCGTCCACGACCGCGAGCAGCTGGACCGCTACGTCCACGAGGCCATGCGCGTCTCGGGCGACGACCCCGTGCTGATCGACCACTATCTGAACCGCGCCACCGAGGTGGACGTGGACGCCCTGTGCGACGACGAGACCGTCTTCGTCGCCGGCGTGCTGGAGCATATCGAGGAAGCCGGCGTCCACTCGGGCGACAGCGCCTGCTCCATGCCGCCCTTCTCCCTGCGCCCCGAGACCGTGGCCGAGCTGAAGCGCCAGACCGCCGCCATGGCCAAGGCCCTGAAGGTGCGCGGCCTGATGAACGTGCAGTTCGCCATCGAGGAGCCGCACAGCGAGAACCCGCGCATCTTCGTGCTGGAAGTGAACCCGCGCGCCAGCCGCACGGCGCCCTTCGTCGCCAAGACCATCGGCCAGCCGGTCGCCGCCGTCGCCGCCAAGGTCATGGCCGGGGTTCCGCTGGCGTCCTTCGGCCTGGTCGACAAGGAACTGGACCATATCGCCGTCAAGGAAGCCGTCTTCCCCTTCGCCCGCTTCGCCGGGGTCGACACCATCCTGGGCCCGGAAATGCGCTCGACCGGCGAGGTGATGGGCCTGGACTGGAAGCGTGAGGGCGAGGCCGACCTGGCGCCTGCCTTCGCCCGCGCGTTCGCCAAGTCGCAGACTGGCGGCGGCACCATCCTGCCGACCGAGGGCACGGCCTTCGTCTCGGTCAAGGACGCCGACAAGCCCTTCATCGTCGAGGCGGTGAAGACGCTGCTGGCCCAGGGCTTCGCCGTCATCGCCACCGGCGGCACCCACGCCTATCTGAGCGAGCAGGGCCTGGACGTCGGCCTGGTCAAGAAGGTGCTGGAAGGCCGTCCGAACATCGTCGACGCCATGAAGAACGGCGAAGTCCAGCTGGTCTTCAACACCACGGACGGCAAGCAGGCCCTGGCCGACAGCTTCTCCATCCGCCGCACGGCCCTGATGATGAAGATCCCCTACTACACCACCGCCGCCGGTTCGCTGGCCGCGGCCCAGGGCATCGCCGCCGTCCGCCACGGCGAAATGGATGTGCGTCCGATCCAGAGCTACAACTGAGACCAGGCTTCGAGTTGAACAGAGCCCCCGCCGAGCGATCAGCGGGGGCTTTTTCCTTTCCTCCCCATTTCATGGGGAGGGGGACCGCGAAGCGGTGGAGGGGCGGCTTCACGCGCTTCCCCCCACCGCCTTCCGCCTTCCGCCTTCCGCCTTCCGCCGTCATCCTCGGGCTTGACCCGAGGATCCAGTGCAGCGCCGCGCTCTTCCTTGCCGACTTCATGCAGGCGGACGGCTGGATCCTCGGGTCAAGCCCGAGGATGACGGCGGGGAACGCCCTTCCCCGGTTGCCCGATCCCCACCAGCGGCTAAGGTCGTGCGTGACATTGGAGGGGACGCCATCATGAAGAAGACCACGCTCACCGCCGTTCTGGCCGCCGTTCTGGCCGCAGGCGCCGCGCCCGCCGTGGCGCAGGACGCCGCCCTGAAGGCTGCCGTCAAGGCCGACTACGACGCCAACCTCGGCGCCCTGTTCGACCACTTCCACCGCAACCCCGAGCTGTCGGGTCTCGAAGTCCAGACTGCGGCCCGCATGGCGCAGGAGTTGCGCGCTCTCGGCTATGAGGTCGCCACCGGCGTCGGCGGCACGGGCGTGGTCGCCGTCCTGCGCAACGGCCCCGGCCCCACGGTCATGATCCGCGCCGACATGGACGGCCTGCCGGTCGAGGAGAAGTCGGGCCTCGCCAACGCCTCCACCGCCCGTCAGGTCGACACCGACGGGGTGGAGAAGCCCGTCATGCACGCCTGCGGCCACGACGTGCACATCACCGCCCTGGTCGGCACGGCGCGCCAGATGCAGGCGCGCAAGGCCAACTGGTCCGGCACTTTGGTCCTGGTCGCCCAGCCGGCCGAGGAACGCATCTTCGGCGCCCGCGCCATGGTGCAGGACGGCCTCTACTCCCGCTTCCCCAAGCCGGACTACGCCCTGGCCTTCCACGTCTCGTCCGACACGCCGACGGGCCGGATCGGCGTGCCGCTGGGCATCACCTCGTCCAGTTCGGACAGCGTGGACATCGCCGTGCACGGCGTCGCCACCCACGGCGCCTCCCCGCACCTGGGGGTCGATCCGATCTTGGTCGCCTCGCATATCGTGGTCGCGCTGCAATCCCTGCGCAGCCGCGAGACCAGCCCGCTGGAGGGCGCCGTGGTCACGGTCGGCGCCATCAAGGGCGGCATCAAGCACAACATCATCTCCGACCGCGTCGACATGCAGCTGACCGTACGCTCGGACAGCCCCGAAGTTCGCGCCAAGCTGCTGGACGGCATCGACCGCATCTCGGCGAACACCGCCCGCGCCCTGGGCGTGCCCGAAGACAAGCTGCCGACCGTCGTACGATCGCCGCTGGAAAACACGCCGCCCACCATCAATGACGCCGAGACGGCCGCCCGCGTCCGCGAGGCCCTGACGGCCGGTCTGGGCGACGGCGTCCTGATCGACAATCCGCGCACCGGCATGGGCGCCGAAGACTTCGCCGAGTTCGTCACCCCGGAACTGGGGGTGAAGGGCGTCTACTTCCGCGTCGGCGGCACCCCGGCCGATCAGGTTAAGGGCGCGCCGGGCCACCACTCAGGCCTGTTCCGCATCACGCCCGAGCCCGCCGTCACCCTGGGCGTGGAAGGTTCGGTCCTGGCCGCCGAGGCCCTGATGCCGAAACGGTAAAGGCTGATGAACCGGGCGGCGTCCTGGTCGTTGAGGCAGGAACATTCCCTTTCCGTCCGGAGACGCGCCCATGTTCCTGCCTAGCCTGCCGACCCTGGTGAGCAGTCTGCTTTTGTCGCGTCGCGGCCGCGCGATGATGGGCCGCCACATGGGCAAGATCGCTCTGGCGGGGATAGCCTGGCAGTTGTGGAAGCGCCGTCACGGCCCCGTTGAAGACGCGCCTGCGGTCAAGGCGGCCCCGGCGTCGCGACGCAGGCCCCGGCGCTGAACTCAGTCGCAACCCGGCGATCCGTGAGGCGTTAACACCCCCATGCGCCTGTCTGTAATCCAAGTGATCGCGGCCCTGTTTTCGGCCGTCTGTTTCATCATCGCCTTTGTCGCGACGGGCGTCGCCGTCGTCTCCGGCGCCTTCATGCTGCTCGCGCTGGCCGCGCTGGGCTTTATCGCCTGGACGGCCCTACGCCGCGCCTTTGGTAAGGATCGTCTGCCACGGCCGCCGTCTAGCGAATAGAAGGGGCGGCGAAGCGCGGCTTGCGCTGGTCCGCCGCGACGAACAACGTCCAGCGACCTGCCTGGCCCATCTTGAGTTTGGGCGCGGGGTGCCCTACCTTCTTTGGCCGGTCACGCGACGCCCCCGTGGCCGCGGTGCACCAAACCGTCTCTCATCTGTCTTCGGGCGTAGCAAGAAACTCACGACACAATGGAAAAAGTGCCGATGACGGCCGAGGGTTATCGCGCCCTCGACGACCAACTCAAGCAATTGAAGTCGGTGGAGCGACCCAGCGTGATCGCCGCCATCGCGGAAGCCCGCGAGCATGGCGATCTGTCTGAAAACGCCGAATATCACGCCGCCAAGGAGCGTCAGGGCTGGATCGAGGGCTCGATCGCCGAGATCGAGGACAAGCTGTCCCGCGCCCAGGTCATCGACGTGTCCAAACTGTCGGGCGACCAGGTCAAGTTCGGCGCCACCGTCACCTTCGTGGACGAAGACACCGAGGAAGAAGGCGTCTACCAGATCGTCGGCGAACACGAGGCCGACGTGAAGCTGGGCAAGATCTCCATCGCCTCGCCGATCGCCCGCGCCCTGATCTCCAAGGAGGTCGGCGACGTGGTCGAGGTCAACACGCCCGGCGGCGTGAAGGCCTATGAGATCCTCAAGGTCGAGTGGAAGTAACACAAAGCCTCTCCCTCCCCGTCCCGGGGAGGGTGGCTGAGCCGCAGGCGAGGCCGGGTGGGGGCGGCTTGGCTATTCAAGCGCCACGTTCGTATCACCCGGCCCTCCCCACCCGGTCGCTGCGCGACCACCCTCCCCGGGACGGGGAGGGAGAGGGGTGAGCGCCCCTCTTGCCATCTGGGTCGTCTCCGACGGGCGAACCGGCATCCAGAACCAGGCCCTGGGCCTGGCCGAGGCCGTCGCCCGCATGACCCCCGCGCAGATCGAGACCAAGCAGGTCCGCTGGCGCCCCGCCTTCGACCGGTGGCCGTCGGCGCTGAAGTCCCCCGCCATGCTGGCGCCGGGGTCTTTCGATCCCCGCACCGTGACCCAGTGGCCGGACCTGTGGATCGCCACGGGCCGCGCCAGCCTGCCCCTGTCGGCGCGTGTGCGCGACTGGAGCAGCGGCGAGACCTTCGTCGTCCAGACCCAGGACCCGCGGTGGCGTAACGACCGCTATGACCTGATCGTCGCCCCCGCCCATGACGGCCTCAGCGGCCCCAACGTCCTGTCGATCACCGGCAGCCCCCACCGCATCACGCGCGAAAGACTGGCCGAGGCGGCGCCCGCCTTCGCCGCGCGCATCGCCCCCCTGCCCCATCCGCGCGTGACGGTGATGATCGGCGGAACCTCCGCCGCCTTCGACCTGCCGCCTGCTCACGCCGCCGATCTGGCCGAGCGCATCGCCGAAGCCGTCGCCGCTGCGAAGGGCTCCCTGTTGCTGACCTATTCGCGCCGCACGCCGGAAGCCGCCAAGGCGGCGATGACCGAGCGCCTGTCGGCCCTGCCCGGCTGGATCTGGGACGGCGAGGGCGACAACCCCCTGTTCGCCATGCTCGAAGCCGCCGACCACATCCTCGTCACCGAGGACAGCGCCAACATGGCCGCCGAGGCCGCCTCGACCGGCAAGCCCGTCCATATCCTGCCGATGGTCGCGAAGAAGGCGCCCGGCAAGTTCGCCCGCCTGCACGCCGACCTTCAGGCGCGCGGCGCCGCCCGCCCCTTTGACGGGGCGCTGACGCCGTGGACCTATGCGCCGTTGGACGAGACGGAACGCGCCGCCCGCGCCATCCTGACGGCCCTGCAGACCCGCTGAGTCTGGGGACCCGCCCGGCTAGGGTGGCGAAACGCCCTCGCCATCCCCATATGTAGGCATCAAGGCAAAACCCGGCCCCCCATCCGACGGCGGAACCGCTGGGCGGCCGACCGCGCCTTGAACTCTGTGGCTCTTTTTCCACCGAAAGGACGCTTCGAATTGATCGTAGAAAACTTCATCCGGATGTACGCCCACGACTTCAGCCAGATGGCTGGCCGCGCCGAGTTGGGACAGGATATCGATGATGCTCTGGCCCGGCGTCTGCGAGACGCCGACAACCACGCCCAAGTCATGGACCAACATAAGGGCAAGGGACACCTCGCCGCACTGGTGGCCCGAATCCGCGAAGAGGCCGCCGTTTTCAACGGCCGCGTCATGCGCAACGGCACCGACCCCGCCGAAGCGGCCGCGCGCCGTGAGGCGTTCCTGTCCGACGTCGCCGACACCTTGGAGAACCTGCGCGCCGCCCGCAGTTCTGAAGGCCAGCTGGCGCACGCCTGACGCGCTCTCGGCGCCGCAGGGGGTGAAATGTCGAACCGGGATCGCGCTTCAGGGAATCAGCGCCTAAATAGGCGCCATGACCCAAGCTCGTAACGTCCGCGTCGCCATCATCGGTTCCGGCCCCGCCGGCTGGACCGCAGCCATCTACGCCGCCCGCGCCTCGCTGAACCCGGTGATGATCGCCGGGCTTCAGCCTGGCGGCCAGCTCACCATCACCACGGACGTCGAGAACTACCCCGGGTTCGCCGAGACCATCCAGGGCCCCTGGCTGATGCAGCAGATGCAGGCCCAGGCTGAACATGTCGGCACGGAAGTCCTGCATGACATCGTGACCCAAGCCGACCTGTCCCAGCGCCCCTTCCGCCTGACGCTCGATTCAGGCGCGGAAATCCTCGCCGAGACGGTCATCATCTCCACCGGCGCCCAGGCCAAGTGGCTGGGGCTGGAGAGCGAGCAAAAATATCAGGGCTTCGGCGTGTCCGCCTGCGCCACCTGCGACGGCTTCTTCTATCGCGGCAAGCAGGTGGTGGTCGTCGGCGGCGGCAATACCGCGGTCGAGGAAGCCCTGTTCCTGACCAACTTCGCCGAGATCGTGACCGTGGTTCACCGCCGCGACGAGTTCCGCGCCGAAAAGATCCTGCAGGAGCGCCTGTTCGCCCACCCCAAGATCAAGGTGATCTGGGACTCGGCCGTTGAGGAGATTGTCGGGGTCGTGGACGGCGTCGCCCGCAACGTCACCGGCGTGCGCCTGAAGAACGTCAAGACCGGCGAAATTAGCGAAATCCCCGCCGACGGCGTCTTCATCGCCATCGGCCACGCGCCCTCGTCAGAGCTGTTCCAGGGTCAGTTGGAGACCAAGGCCGGCGGGTATCTTGTCGTCAAGCCGGGCACGGCGGCAACGGCCATCGAAGGCGTCTGGGCCGCCGGCGACGTCACAGACGACGTCTATCGCCAGGCCGTGACGGCGGCGGGCATGGGCTGCATGGCTGCGCTGGAGGCCGCCCGCTTCCTGGCCGAGGAAGACCACAAGGCCGCCCAAAATCCCATCAGCCACAAGGAAGCCGAGAAGATCGGCGCCTGGTGAACCACGCTCTCACCCCTGCGGCTTGCCGACCTCTTCGACGGCCATGGGGGTGACGCCGGCGGGCGGCGGGGCGGTTACGGTCACGCTGGGGACGGCGCCGCTTTCAAAGGCCTTCAGCCGCTCGTTGATGGCGGCGATCTCGTCCTTACTGGCCTGCCGACGGCCGCCGAGGCTGGCGATCCCCACCACGCGGGTCTGGCCGTCGATCTCGACCGTGCGCAGTTCGCCGGACTTGGCGCCGGCCAGAGCCTCCTCGACGCTGTCCGCCGCCGTGGCCAGCAAAACGCGCGACTGGGCGAAGCGCGCCTCGTCGATCGACGGCTCCCGGCCCGCATAGGCGTTGACGAAAGCGGCCGTCTCTCCGGCCGCGCCCTTCCAGCGATAGAAGATGTGCGCCCCGACCTGAGTGATCTTGGCCAGGGTCGGCGACCACCAGGGGTGGACGTAATCGGCGTGGTAGTGCGTGGCCGTGCCCACGCGCTCGGCCACATGGCCGTTCAGAGCGCGAGCCGCGACCCGCTCGGCCCGGTCCCAGGCCCAGCGCACCGGCCCGCGCGCCAGGGAGCCGTCGCAGGTGAAGCTGAACTGGCAACCCGTGGTCCGCTCGGCGCCCTGATAGACGACGCCGCAGACGCTGGAGGGATAGTTGGGATCGCGCACCCGGTTCAGCACGACCTGGGCCACGCCCTCCTGCCCCTCGGTCGGCTCCAAGGCCGCCTCATAATAGACCGCCTGGGTCAGGCAGCGCAGGGCGCGCCGGCGCGACGCCTCATCGGCGGGGCGGAAGACAAAGGGCCGCGCGGGCTGGAGCGCGCCCAGGGCGTTGGGCATGGCGGCGTTCAACTGCTGGGCGGCGACGCCGGCCACGCCCTGATCCAGGCTGGGCTTGCCGCCCAAGGTCAGGCTCTCCCAGCCGGGCGTCAGGCCATACAGTTCGGGCAGGCCCAGCGCCGGGTCGTGCCGTCGCGCCACGGCCAGCTGCCCCGCGTCCATGCGCGCCATCACGGCCGCCAGACCGTTCGGGCCCAGGTCGCCGCCGGTGGCGTGGGCCAGGGCCTCGGCCGTGCGGTCGATGTCGGGGCGGGGCGTCGAGCTGGCCGACATGGCCACGCCCATCGCCGCCAGGGTCACGGCCATGGCGGCGGGCGCCGCAGCCAGGGCGCGGCGTCCAGTCGTCTTCAGCGGCGTGAGGCGGCCGAGGATCATGCGCTGTCCGTATAGCGACGCCTGACGGCGCCGGAAACCAGCGATCTGCATGACCGCTCAATCCGGCGCTTTTCAGACGCGAAGATTACCGTTCCTTGAGGCGGCCCGGCGATCCGTCAGCCTGCTATCGGTCGCCGAGGCTGGAGCGCAGCATCCAGGCGGCCTTTTCGTGCGCGGCCAGCCGCACCGTCATCAGGTCGACCGAGGCTTCGTCCCCGACCTCATCGGCGGCGTCGAGCGCGGCGCGGGCGGTGGCGATGACCACGCCGTGGTCCTTGACCAACTCCTTGAGCATGGCTGCGGAATCCTTCTCAGGATCGCCGTCCTTGATCGAGGTCAGATTGGCGAAGGCCGCGGCGCTCTGCGGCGCCAGCTCGCCCAGGGCGCGGATGCGCTCGGCGATCTCGTCCAGCGCGGCCCAGATCTCGCGGTACTGTTCTTCCAGCAGGTTGTGCAGGCTGAAGAACTCCGGCCCGCGCACGTTCCAGTGATAGCCGTGCGTCTTCAGATAGAGGGCGTAGCTGTCGGCCAGAACCTTGGACAGTTCGCGCGCGACGTCGGCGCGTTCCTTGGGCTTCAGACCGGTGTCGATGGCGTTCATGACGGCTCCTGTTCGCATGGCTGGGGAAGATCAGCCTTGCAGTTAGGTCGTCTGGCCCGCGTTCCAAGGGGCCGGCGGCGTCACATCGCAGGAATCTTCGCGCCTGTCATGTCAGAGCGGCGTCAGCGTCGCCCCTTCCCGGTCAGGAAGGGGCACGAACCGTCATAATCAGCGATTGCGCGCCTTGCGGGCGGCGTAACGGGCGTCGCGAGCAGCCTTCTGCTCTTCCTTGGTCAGTTGCTTGCGCTCCTTGCGAGCGGCGCGCTTGGCGGCGTCCACCTCTTCCTGGGCGGCCATGTCGGCGGCCAGGCGGGCGGCGTCCTTCTCGGCCTTCTCACGGCGCTGTTCGGCCTTGGCGAGTTCGTGTTGCTGGCGAAGGGCCTCCTTCTCGGCGGCGCGCTTGGCGGCCAGCTTTTCGAACTCGGGGTCCTGAACCATCGGCTTTGGCTTGAACCGGGCCAGCAGGGCTTGTTTGGCGTCTTTCTGGGCGGACAGGCGGTCGTTGAAGCCGGTGTTCTTGAGGTCGCGCATGCTGAGAGGCGGGTGTCCTTGATAGCGAATGGAAACGGCGAATGGGGCCGATCGGAGAAGCGACGGCCGCAAGACGGGGCGATGAGCGCGTTTCAACACGCTCGGCCCGGCGGGAGGGCAAAGCCGAATTTCGCGCCGAAATCAAGCTCTACAGCCCGATTTCATGGGATTTAATGCGACTGACGCCTCTCGACCACGGTTCGCGACGAAGAGGCGCGTCGTTAGTGCGGTTTTTGAGCGTGGCCCACCGCAGCGCCTGCAGCGCCGCCGACAGCCGCGCCGACCGGACCGCCGACCACGGCCCCTGCCACGGCGCCGGTCGCCGCCTTCTGTTCCACGGTATGGCCGCAGGCCGACAGGGCCAGGGCGCCGGCGCCGATTAGCGTCAGAACGGCCAGACGAGATACGATGTGGGTCATGGGGTCAACTCCTTGAAATAGCTCAGCTTGGAACGCGAAAATTACCGCCCGGTTCCCATCTAAGGCACGACTCTGTCATCCAAGATGTCACACCCCCTCAAATAGCTTATTCGACAATCCGATGCGGCCCACCAAATCTTCAGTCAACATCTCAATACGGTATTCGCAAGAAGGTCTGGCGCGCAATTTCGTCATGATTTAAAACAGTGAAAATAATGACTTTTAGACAATTTCTGGATGCTGCAGAAATTGTGATTCTAGCGAATCAGTCACATTGAGGCCATAAACCAATGGATAAAGGCCCGCCTTCGAGGGCCGGCGTTCAGTCGGCGTTCACCCGACCCGCTTGAAGCGCGACGCGTCCTTGTCGCCAGGGTTCGGGAACTACGGGGGCGGCATCCTCGCCCTGTTGTACAGGACTACGCCTTTGTCTTTCTCCTCGCAGACGCGCGCGCTGATGCACGCCGCCCGCTCATTCCGCCTGCGCCCCACGACGGCCGCGGCGGTGTTCGGCGGCGTGGTCGGCCTCGCAGTCGGAGGGGCCTATCTGGGCGGCCTGGCCGCCCAGGCCTCGACCGTGCGCCAACAGGCCGAGCGCCTGCAGGGCGCCTATACTCAGGAAGCCTTGGCCGAAGCGGCCGGCGGACTGGACGCCAGCGCCCTTGCCATCGCCCACCGCCACGACCCCTACTCCGTCGCCGGCTCGGCCCAACGCGACCGCCAGGCCGAGCTGCTGACCGCCCGCCTGGAACAGCTTGAAGGCCAGGACGGCCTGCGCCGCGCCAACCTGCAAACCGCCGGCGCGACCAAGATGTCCGCCGCCCGCCCCTTCCGCCTCGACGGCGCGCTGGACCAATCGCGCGACCTGGAATGCCTGACCCAGGCCGTCTATTATGAAGCGCGCGGCGAAGGCCGCGACGGCATGAAGGCGGTGGCCCAGGTGGTGCTGAACCGCGCCCGCCACCCCGCCTTCCCCAAGACGGTCTGCGCCGTCGTCTATCAGGGCGCAAACCGCGGCACGGGTTGCCAGTTCAGCTTCACCTGCAACGGCGCCATGCGCGGCGCCGTCAACCGCAGCGCCTGGAACCGCGCCCGCGAAGTGGCGACCAAGGCCCTGTCCGGCCAGGTGTTCAGCGCCGTGGGCAACGCCACCCACTTCCACACCACCGCCGTCTCGCCGTCATGGCGCAACAATCTGATCCGCGTGAATCAGGTCGGCGATCACCTGTTCTATCGCTTCGGCGGTCGTTCGGGCGCCAGCCAGGCCTTCGCCTACAACCCGCGTCCGTCGGGTCCGGCCGAGGCCGCACCCCGCCTGGTGCAGGCCAGCCTCGATCCGGTCGAAGCCGCCCGCAACGCTTCGGGCGCCGTGGCCTACACCGCCGTCGTGGCGCGCGAGGTCTTGGCTTCAGGCAAGGCCGAGACTCCGCCGCCGACGCCGTCCAGCTCGGGGAGCGCTGCGCCGTCGCCCAAGCCGGGCGCTCCGGTCTCGGTCAGCGCCGAGGCTTGATCCCTCCTACGGATGGCTCATGCGGCGGGTGGTCAGGTTCTGATGCAGATTGCCGAAGCGCCCCTGCTGGCCCAGATTGACGTCGGCGTCGCCGGGTTGGTCGGACTGCACGCCTTCCGCCCTGTGGCGTCGTCCAGCTGCGGCTTCATCCATCGGCCGATGGCCGCGGTCGGCAAAGCTGCGCTGCTCCGGGGGCGGATGTGGAACCTTGGTCATGGCGTCGCTCCTTCGAGGTCGCGCCCTCCCGCCGCATGAGAACGGCCCCCCGCGGGGCCCGTTCCCCGAAAAACCCCGGTCCGTGTCCGCTCAATCGGCGTCCAGGCCGATATCCAGCTGCATCACCGAATGGGTCAACGCGCCCACGGAGATGACGTCCACGCCGGTCGCAGCGATGCCCGCGACCGTGGTCAGGTTCACCCCGCCTGACGCCTCCAGCACCACCGGCCCGAAGGCGCTGTCCCGCACCCGCCGCACCGCCTCGGCCATGTCGTCCAAGCTGAAATTGTCCAGCATGATCACGTCGGGCCGCTCGGGCAGCACCTCGTCCAGCTGATCCAGGCCGTCGACCTCGACCTCGACCTTCATCAGGTGCGGGGCGAAGGCTTTGGCGCGGCGCACCGCCTCGCCCGCCCCGCCGCAGACGGCGACGTGGTTGTCCTTGATCAGGATGGCGTCATCCAGGCCGAAGCGATGGTTCAGCCCGCCGCCGCAGGCCACCGCATGCTTCTCCAGCGCGCGCAGGCCCGGCGTGGTCTTGCGGGTGTCGGCGATGCGCGCGTGCGTCCCTGCGACCGCCTGCACATAGGTCCGCGTCAGGGCAGCGATGCCGCACATCCGGCCCAGCAGGTTCAGCGCCGTCCGCTCGGCCGCCAGCAGGGCGCGGGCGTTCGCCTCGACCGCGACCAGCACGGCCCCCGCCTCGAACGCCTCGCCGTCGGCGACCTTGACCGTCACCGTCGCCTGAGGGTCGAGCGCATGGACGGCGATCCGCACCACCGCCCCGCCCGCCATCACCCCGGCCTGGCGCGCCGCGAAGACGGCGCCGAAGCGGGCGTCCTCGGGGATGCAGGCCTGGGCCGTCACATCGCCCGTGCGTCCCAGGTCCTCGGCCAGCGCCATGCGCACCACAGGCTCGATCAGCAGGTCCGGCAAGGTTCGAGTCACGGAAACGTCCTTCGTCATTCAGATCACGGCGGCCAAGGCGGCGAGCGTCGCCGCCTCGGCCTCTTCGTCGCGCGCCGACGCCGCGCGCATCCGCGTGTGCTCGGCCCTCGATAGGCTGTCGGGGAAGTCGCGGCGATAGTGGCCGCCCCGGCTCTCGCGTCGGTTCAGCGCCCCTTGGGCCACCAGCCGCGCCGCCGTCAGGCACGCCGCCGTCGGATGCGCCTTCGCCAGGTCGTCGATCAGGGCCAGCAGCGCCGTCAGCCCCGCCTCGTCCCGCACCACGCCCGCATGGCGCGTCATGGCGGCGCGCAAGGTCGCCAGAGCCTCGGGCAGCAGATCCGTCATCGCCTGCACCGCCGCCAGCGGCCGCCGCTCGGGCTGAACCTCCGCCGCCGCCGCCCGGCCCGCGCGCCGTCCGAAGGCGCCCGCTTCCAGCAGGGAGTTGGACGCCAGCCGGTTGGCCCCATGCACCCCCGTCGCCGCGCACTCGCCGATGGCGAACAGGCCGGGGACGGTCGTTCGCCCCTCGTCGTCGGCGACGATGCCGCCCATGTGATAGTGAGCCGCCGCCGCCACCGGGATCGGGCAGACGCGCGGGTCCAGCCCGGCCCGCATGCAGGCGGCGAAGACGGCCGGAAACTCATGCGGAAAGGCCTCGCCCACGGCCCGGGTCGCGTCCAGGAAGGCGCCGCGCCCCTCGATGCGCTCCGCGTGCACTGCCCGCGCCACGATGTCCCGGGGCGCCAGATCGGCGTCGGGATGATCGCCCAGCAGGAAGGCTCCGCCTCCGTCGACCAGCCGCGCCCCCTCGCCGCGCAGGGCCTCGGTCGCCAGCGGAGCCGGATCAAGGCCCACATCGATGGCCGTGGGGTGAAACTGCACGAACTCGGGGTCGAGAATCTCCGCCCCCGCCAGATAGGCCAGCGCCAGCCCCTCGCCGCGCAGGGCGGACGGGTTGGTGGTCGCCTCGAACAGGCCGCCTATCCCGCCGGTCGCCAGGACCACGGCGGGCGCGAACACCTCGTCCAGCCTTCCATGTCCCTGGCCGCCGCGCCGCTCGATCACCGCGCCGCGCACCCGGCCGTCGACGTCGCGGATCAAGCCGCGCAGCCGCCCGTCCTCCCAGATCTCGATGCCCTTCACCGCCCGCGCGGCGGCGACCACGGCCGACAGGATGGCGCGCCCGGCGCCGTCGCCGCCGACCCGCGCCACGCGCGGCAGGCTGTGCGCCGCCTCCAGGCTGACGGAAAAGCCGCCGTCGGCGTCGCGGTCGAACGGCGCGCCGAGCGCCGCCAGCCACTCGACCGTCTCGCGCCCCCGCGTCGTCAGGGCGCGCGCCGCCTCAGCCTCGACCAGACCGGCGCCCGCCCCCTCGGTGTCCTTGGCGTGCAAGGCCGCGCTGTCGTGCGGCGACAGGGCCGCCGCCATCCCGCCCTGCGCCCAGGCCGACGAACAGGCGTTCAGCAAGGGCTCCGGCGTCACCACCAGCACCTTGCCGTTCGGACCGAGCGCCTCGGCCGCCTCCAGCGCCGCCGACAGGCCCGCCAGCCCGCCGCCGATGATCAGGGGCCCGTCATGACGGATGCGCGCCATGGCCTAGCGGCCTCCCACCCCGAAGAAACGCAGCCCCATCTCGAAGGCCGGCTCGACCGCCCCGCCCGTCAGGGGCAGCAGGGCGCCGATCGCCGCCGCCGCGCAGACCACCGCCGTCAGCAGATACAGCCCCAGGCTTCGCCCCGCCTCGGGCCAACTCAGCTGTCCCCAAGCCGCCCGCCACACGCCGCGCTTCAGATGGCCGATCACCGCCAGCCCCAGGAAGACGGCCAGGATCAGCCGCCCCGTCGACAGCCCCCACCACACGGCCAGTCCGCCGACGGCCAGCAGGGCGACCTGCTCCAGCCGCGGATGCACCCGGGTCAGCACCGGCCCCAGCGCCTTGGACCCGTCCAGCGGCGGCGCGGGCAGCAGGTTCAACAGGTTGATCATGGCGATGAAGAAGGCGCCCATCAGCCACTCCGGCGACTTCATCGTCACGCCCACGGCCACAAAGGGGATCATCGCCAGCAGGCCGAACGCCGGCCCCGCCAGCGACACCAGCACCCCGTGCCATTCGCTCTTCGGCGCGCGCTGACCCTTCGCCAATCCGCCCAGGAACGGAATGATGTAGATGCGCGCCGGACCCATGCCGACGCGGTTCATCGCCAGCACATGGCCGTATTCGTGCACGAACAGGCCGAACAGGACCGCCCCCGCCACGACCCAGCTGCCGGTCAGGAACCATAGGAAACCCGCCATCAACAGGGTGGAGACCACCGCCCAGACCGGGTGCTGCCCCTTGTCCTCGCGCGGCGTGTCGTGACGCGCGCTGTAGCGCGGAGTCTCGCGCTCCGGCGTTCGCACAGGCGGGGGCGTCGACCCGTCGCGCGCGCCCCAGGGCCCCTCAACGCTCATCCTTCTCCCCTCGGGGGAGAAGGTGGACGGCGAAGCCGGACGGACGAGGGGGACGCTCGCCACCCCTTCGACGTCCAGCATTTATCAGGCAGCCCCCTCTTCCGAGGCGCTGCGCGCCCCACCTTCTCCCCCGAGGGGAGAAGGATTGCGGATAGGGCCATCAGATCAGCTCCACATCGACATGATGCCGCGCCTTGACCAGGTCATAGCGCGCGGGCTTGGACGGCGGCGGCAGATCGATCATCCGCTGCACGGCCAGGGCCGCGCGCTCGGCCATCTCGGGCGCCACGGTCACCTCGAACTTCATGTCGCGCAGGCAGTCGCGGATGTTCTCCAGGGTGATGCGCTTCATGTGCGGGCACAGGTTGCACGGGCCGATGAAGTCGACGCCTGGCACGTCGCCCTTGACGTTCGCGGCCATGGAGCACTCGGTGATCATAACCACCTGCTTCGGCTTGCGCGCCGCGACATAGTCGATCATCGCCGCCGTCGACCCGGCGAAGTCCGACGCCGCCAGCACCTCTTCCGGGCATTCCGGGTGGGCCAGGATCTCGGCCCCCGGATAGGCGGCGCGCATCTCCTTGATGTCGTCGGCGGTGAAGCGCTCGTGCACCTCGCAGCGACCCGCCCAGGCGATGATGCCCACGGTCGTCTGGGCCGCGACGTTGCGCGCCAGATATTCGTCGGGGATCAGGATGACCTTGTCGACGCCCCACTCCTTGGCCGCCCATTCCACCACCTGAACGGCGTTGGCGCTGGTGCAGCAGATGTCGGTCTCGGCCTTCACATCGGCCGTGGTGTTCACATAGGTGACGACCGGCAGGCCCGGGTGCCGCTCCTTGATCAGCCGCACGTCCGCCCCCGTGATCGAGGAAGCCAGCGAACAGCCCGCGCGCAGGTCGGGGATCAGCACCGTCTTGTCCGGCGACAGGATCTTGGACGTCTCGGCCATGAAGTGGACGCCCGCCTGAACGATCACCTTGGCGTCCGAGCGCGCCGCCTCCTTGGCCAGGCCCAGGCTGTCGCCGACATAGTCGCCGACCCCGTGGAAGATCTCCGGCGTCATGTAATTGTGGGCCAGGATGACCGCGTCGCGCTCGCGCTTCAGCCGGTTGATCTCGCTGATCAACCGGGCCTGTTGCGGCCATTCCAGCGGGGTGACGAAGTCCTTGACCTTGTCCCACACCGGAGCGGTCTCTTCCGCCAGTTCCCTCGACAGACCGAAAGCGCCGTCCGCCATCATCCCTACTCCTGCAACGGCCGTCTGCACGGCCCCGACTTATGCTCAAACTTAGCATAAGCAGGAACAATGTAGGCCGTTCCGCACACAGCGCAAGGGAAAAGGACGCCGCCGCCTGATGGGCGGGGCGAAAGCTTGGCTTGCCTTAGGTGGAGAGACTGGGCGGCTTAGAGGTCGCGCATCTGCTTTTGCGCCGCGCTGAAATACTGCCAGCCGGTCCACAGGGTGACGATAGCGGCCAGCCAGATCAAGGCGTCCGAGAACAGCTGGAAGGCTGGCAGATAGTCGAACGGCAAGCCCCAACCGTCCCAGTTGCGGGCGAACAGCTGGCAGCCCAGAGCCACCATCTGCAGCGTCGTCTTCCACTTGGCGGCCAGGGTGACCGGCAGCTTGATGCGCCCGGCCATGGTTTCGCGCAGGGCCGAGACGGCGAACTCGCGGAACAGGATCAGGCCGCAGGGGATGATGATCTGCTGCACCGAACCGCTGGTCAGCACGCCCAGCACGGCGCCGGTGACCAGGATCTTGTCGGCGATGGGGTCCAGGATGGCTCCCCAGCGCGTCTCGGCGTTCCAGCGGCGAGCCAGGTAGCCGTCGATCCAGTCTGTCGAGGCGGCGATGACGAAGATCCAGAACCCCGTCCGGTACATGGCGAACTGGTCGTCAGGGCTCAGCCAGGCCGAGACGAAGGGGAAGCCGCTGGTCGCCCCCGCCAGCAGCAGGAACATGAGGATCCCCGCCCCCAGCCGCAGGCCGGTCAGGATGTTGGGGATGGCTTTGTAGGCAGGGGCCATGACGTCTTCCGTTGCAACACGCCCGGTGTGCCATGGTTCGCGGCCAGAGGCGAGGGCGGGGTAAGCCGCGGGGCTGGCGTCAGTCCAGCCGCTCGAACCGTCCCGGCCCCGTCAGCTTGGACAGAATGCCCAGCGCGATGCCGAAGTGCAGGCCGCTGAGCTTCAGTTCGCCCGCCGCCTCCTTCTCCGCGATCCAGGGGAAGGTGCGCAGGTTGTCCAGCGACAGGCGCACCACGGCTTCCTCGGCCGCGCATTCGACCTGTTCGTCGGGCAGGGCCTGGACCGCGCGCCGCACGCTGGGGGCGGCCTGTTCGACCCAGGGGGCGACGAAGTCCTGACAGTTGGCGGGCGCGCCGTTCAGCATGGCGTTCACCCCGCCACATGAGGCGTGACCCATGACGACGATGTGCCGGACCTTCAGAACATTGACGCCGAACTCCAGCGCCGCCGAGACGCCGTGCAGCTTGCCGTCCGGCTCATAGGGCGGGACCAGGTTGGCGACGTTGCGCACCACGAACAGCTCGCCCGGCGCCGTGTCGAAGATCAGGGCCGGGTCGGCGCGGCTGTCGGAACAGGCCACGACCAGGGTGTGCGGCTTCTGGCCGTTGGCGGCCAGGGCCTCGTATTCAGCGTGTTCAGACGGCCACCGGTTCGCGCGGAAGCGATGGTAGCCCTTGGTCAGCTCGGAGATCATGAGATCGTTCCTAAACCCGCGACGCGCGGTCGCTCAACCCGAAATCTTCGTCTCTCATGACTTGTGAAAGAAGCCGTGGATGCGTTCGGCCAGAGCGTGGCTGACCCCGTCCACCTTGGCCAGGTCGGCGACAGAGGCGCGGCTGACCCCCTTGGCCGAGCCGAAGGCGTGCAGCAAAGCCTTCTTGCGTCCCGGTCCGACGCCCTCGATCTCGTCCAGCGGATTCTTCGTGATGTCCATCGAGCGGCGCTTGGCGTGGGCGCCGTTGGCGAAGCGGTGCGCCTCGTCGCGCAGGCGTTGCAGGTAGTAGAGGGCCGGGCTTTTCAGCGGCAGCATGAAGGGCGCCTTGCCGGGCATGAAGAACTTCTCCAGGCCTGCGTCGCGGTCCGGTCCCTTGGCTACGCCGACCACGGCGATGTCGTCGACGCCCAGATCGGCCATGACGGCCAGCACCTCGGCCAGTTGGCCCGCCCCGCCGTCGATCAGCAGCAGGTCGGGGCGCTCGACCGCCTCGCCGGCTTCCTCGTCCTTCACCAGCCGTCCGAAGCGGCGGCGCATGACCTCGCGCATCATGCCGTAGTCGTCGCCGGGCGTCAGGTCTTCGCCCCGGATGTTGAACTTGCGGTACTGATTCTTGCGGAAGCCGTCCGGCCCCGCGACGATCATGCCGCCGACGGCGTTGGTCCCCTGGATGTGAGCGTTGTCGTAGACCTCGATCCGCTCGGGCCGGGCGTCCAGACCGAAGGCCTCGCACACCTCGTCCAGAATCTTCGACTGGGCCGAGTTCTCGGCCAGTTTGCGGCCCAGCGCCTCACGAGCGTTGGTCAGGGCGTGGTCGACCAGGCTGGCCTTGCCGCCGCGCAAGGGGCGGGCGATCTCGACCCGCCGCTCGGCCTTCATGCTGAAGGCCTCCTCGAGCAACTCCAGCTCGTGCGGGCGGACGTTGGACAGGATCAGGCGCGGAATCGGCTTGTCCTCATAAAACTGGCCCAGGAAGGCGGCGAGGATTTCCGGGTCGCTGTCGCTCTTGTCCACCCGCGGGAAATAGGCGCGCCCGCCCCAGTTCTGGCCCGCGCGATAGAAGAAGACCTGGACGCAGGCCTGGCCGCCCTCGGCGTGCAGGGCGAAGACATCGGCCTCGGCCACGCCGTCGGCGTTGATGCTGCTTTCCATCGCAATGGCCGACAGGGCGCGGATCCGGTCGCGCACGCGGGCGGCGGTCTCGAAGTCCAGATCGTCCGACGCCGCCTGCATCTCCTGCGACAGACGGCCGATGACGGCGCGCGACTTGCCGCGCAGGAACTGTTCGGCCTCAGTGACCAGATCGCCGTAATCCTCAAGCGAGATCAGGCCGGTGCAGGGCGCCGAGCAGCGCTTGATCTGGTGCAGCATGCAGGGGCGGGTGCGGGTCTCATAGACGCTGTCCGAACAGGATCGCAGCAGGAAGGCCTTCTGCAGGGTGTTCAACGTATGGTTCACCGCCCAGGTCGAGGCGAAGGGGCCGAAATAGTCGCCGGGTATCGTATGGGCGCCGCGATGCTTGCGCACCTGGGGCGCGCGGTGGTCGCGCCGGATCATCAGCTCGGCGAAGGACTTGTCGTCCCTCAGCACGACGTTGAAGCGCGGCTTCAGCTTCTTGATGAAGTTGGATTCGAGCAGCAGGGCCTCGGTCTCGGACGCCGTGACCACCAGTTCCATCGAGCGGGTCAGCGACACCATCAGGCCGATGCGCTGGGTGTGGAATCGCCCTTGCGCATATTGAACAACCCGCTTCTTCAACGACTTGGCCTTGCCCACGTAGAGGCAGGCGCCGTCCTCGCCGTACATGCGATAGACGCCGGGCTTGTCGGGCGCGCGCCGGGCCTCGTCCGCGATCAGCTCGGCGGCCTGAAGCGGAAGGGCGTTCGCCTGCGAGTTGGGCGTTTCCGGAGTATCGGGCGTCGGATCGGTCATCAGCCGGGATATAGGCTCAGCCGCGCCGGACCAGAAGCACCCCGCCGATCACCAGCGCCACCCCGGCGATGCGGGTCAGGCTGAGCGGCTGCTGGGGCACGCCCATAACGCCGAAGTGGTCGAGGATCAGGCTCAGCGCCAGCTGGCCCGCCACCATCAGGGTGATGGTCAGCGCCACGCCGATCTTGGGCACGCCCCAGGCGGCGGCCACCACGAAGACGCAGCCGTACAGACCGCCCATCCAGCCCCAGGCGGGCAGAGCCTTCATCGCCTGTACGTCCGGCCGCGTCTGCAACGCCATCGCCAGCAGCCCCAGCGCCACCGTACCGACGAAGAAGGAGACGAAGGCCGCATTGACTGGCGATCCGACCGCGCTGGCCAGCCGCGCATTGGTCGGCCCCTGCAGGGCGGTGGCGGCGCCGCCTAGCACCATGGCCAGCAGGGCGAGGACGGGAAGCTGCATCGGCTGTCTCACCAGTTCGGGTCGGGCGCGGCGCCGCCGAAGATCTCGGCCAGGCGGGCGCGAGTGGCGCGGGTGGCGTCGTCGGGCAGGGCGTGGGGATGGAACCAGCCGATCTCGGCGATCTCGCCGTGGCTGGTCCGCTCGGTCAGGTCGAAGGCGTCGATGCGGAAGACCAGCACATGGTCCCCCGGAAAGAAGCGTTCATTGGCGTGGACCGACAGCAGGCGCGGCTCGCCCCGGACGATCAGCCCGGCCTCTTCGCGCAGTTCGCGGATGACGGCGGTCTGCGTCGTCTCGCCCTTGTCCACCCCGCCGCCCGGCAGCCACCAGCCCTCCAGATAGGTGTGCTTGACCAGCAGCACCCGGCCCTCTGGGTCGACCGCCGCGCCGCGCACGCCCAGCGTCATGCCCCGGCTCATACGCGACCAGGCGAAGAACAAAGGCCGGGTGAAGGGTTCGATGCGCGTGCGCCAGTTCGCCATGCGCGCACGATAGGCTGCGGTCGGGCGGCTTGAACAGGGGCGCGCTTGCCCCTATTCGGGGACAAAATCAGGAGCTGCACCATGCTGGCCATCGCCACCATCTTCGTTTTCATCGCCGTCATCGCCGCCGTCAACTATTACGAGTTCGGCCGGGTTGACTGAGTCCGGGCGCGCCGACGCCCCTTCGCCGCCCTTGTCGAGAGGCGCAGCGCTTGTCACCGCCGCCTCGGGCCGGATCGGGGCGGTGCTGGCCAAGGCGGCCGCTCAGGCAGGCTATGACGTCGTCGTCCACTATCGTTCCGACGCCGACGGCGCGCGTGACGTCGTTCAGGCCATCGAGGCCATTGGACAGCGCGCGGTCGCCGTTCACGCCGAGCTGACGGACCCCGGCGCGCGCGCCGCCCTGATGGATCAGGCCTTCGCCTTCGGACCGTTGCGGGTGCTGGTCAACAACGCCTCCCTGTTCGTCTATGATCAGCTGAAGACCTTTCAGGAGGCGGATCTGCGCCTTCATCACGAGGTCAACGTCCTGGCGCCGCTGGCCCTGACCCGCGACTTCGCCGCCCGCCTGCCCGAGACGGACGAAGGCGTGGTGGTCAATATGCTGGACTATAAGGTCACGGCGCCGAACCCCGACTTCTTCTCCTATACCGTCAGCCGCGTCGGCATCGCCCACATGACCGGCGCCCTGGCGCTGGCCCTGGCGCCGCGCATCCGCGTCTGCGGCATTGCGCCGGGCCTGACCTTGCCCTCCGCCGGGTGGCCCGAGGCCGACTATCAGGCCGGGGCCGAGGCCACGCCGCTGAAACGGCCCGTCCAGGTCGAGGATCTGGCCGCCGCCCTGACCTTCATCCTGACCGCGCGCAGCCTGACCGGACAGAATCTGGTGGTCGACGCCGGGGCGTCCCTGACCCGCCGCGACCGCGACCTGGAGTTCGCCTGAGCCGTCAGCGGCGGCGTCGTTCGCCGCCACATGACCTTTATTTGCCGATAGGTTGGTGCTTTAGCTGCCGCCGTTCATCCTGAGACCTTCATGCCCGCTGTCCGTTTCACTCGCCGCTTCTCGATGGCGCACCGGCTGATCGCCGATGCGGGGTCGAAGTGCGCCGTGCCGCATGGGCACAACGAGTTCGTGACCGTGACGCTGGAGCCGACGGCCGAGATCGACTTCGGCGGCGCCAACTATGCGGCCTCCTTCGAACGGCTGAAGGCGCGCTGGCACGGCTTCGTCGACCGCAGCCTGGACCACGCCTTCCAGCTGAACCGCGCCGACCCCTTGCTCGGCTGGTTCCAGCAGCATGAGCCGCATCGGCTCAACCAGGTGCTGACGGTCGACGGCGACCCCACGACCGAGGCCTTGGTCATCGCCCTGTGGCGCAAGCTGGAAGCCATCTTGCAAGCCGAGGGCCTGCCGTTCCGCCTGGCCGAGCTGGCCATCGAGGAAACGCCGACCAACACCGTCCTGACGCGCGGCCTGACTGAGGCCGAGCGGGCGTGGGCGCTGGGCGCCTGGTGCGACCGGGCCGATTTCAGCATCAATGATCTTCTGCCGCCGGAGACCTGGTCTTGAGCGCCGTCGTCACCCCTCTGCCCTCCGCGGAGCCGCGCCGCCTGGGCCTGAAGGTCATGGTGCGGGCGCTGAAGGTCGAAGCCTCCATCGGCTTCTATGACCACGAGCATGGGCGGCTCCAGCCTCTGGTCGTGGACGTCGAGCTGGACCTGGGCGACGCGCCGGTCGAGCGGTTGGCCGACACCCTGGACTACGACGGCGTCGCCCGCATCGTGCGCGAACTGGCGGCGGGACCGCACATCGCCCTGATCGAAACCTTCGCCGAACGCACGGCGGTCGCCTGCCTGGCCGATCCCCGCGTGCTGGGCGTCATCGTGCGGGTCGAAAAGCCAGGCGCCATTCCCGACGCCGCGGCCGCCGCCTGCGAAGTCGCCTATTCGCGCTGAGGCTGGTTGCGCGGGGCCCTCCGTCCCGCCATCATCTCGCTCTGACAAGAGGTTCCGATGGTCCAGTCCGGCGATTACACCAGCAACAGCGGCGGCGAGGTTTCGGCTGACCTGTCCGGGCTCTATGTCGGCTATGCGCTGATCCTGCTGGCGGCGCCGACCTTCGGCGTGGCGGCGGCGGTCGGGCTGCTGCGGGTCTGGCGCCGTTCCGCGCCGGTCGATCCGATTCTGCGCAGCCATTTCATCTTTCAGCAGCGCACCCTTCTCGCCGCCGTCTGCGCCATCATCGCCGGCGCGGTGTTGATCCTGGTCAACGTCGGCGTCTTCGTCCTGTTCATCATGGCCGTGTGGACCATCGTGCGCGGCGCTCTGGGGCTGAAGGACCTGCTGAACGGACGCCCTATCGCTGAGCCCCGCCGCCTCTTCTACTGAAAGGACCGCCTTCATGAGCGAGCAGAACCCGGCCGCCCCCATTGCGGGCCGCGACGGCGCCATCGTGGCGTGGCTCCTCTACATCCTGTCGATCCCCAGCGCGAACGTGCTGGTGCTGGTCGGTCTGGTGGTGGCCTACATCACGCGCGGCTCGGCCACGGGTCTGGCGGCCCAGCATGTCGAGGCGCAGATCAAGCTGTTCTGGTCGGTGTTCTGGATCAGCGCCATCCTGTGGGTGCTGGTGGCCGTCAGCGCCGTGGCTTCGGCCTTCCTGATCGGCATTCCGTTCCTTCTGCTGTTCGGACTTCTTTTGCTGCTGGTGTCGATCTGGTTCACGGTGAAAAGCGTTCTGGGTCTGCTGGCCCTGTTGAACGATCGGCCGGCCTGATCTGAGACCCCTTCAGGAGGAGCCTTTCGTGTCCGCCTTCAAAGACCACGCCGCCGACCACCGCTTCCAGCAGACATTCGCCGATTCTGACGGGACCGAGCATCCCGTCTGGGCCGAATACGCCGTGCGCGGTCATGCCCGCATCATCCTGCACGTCGAGGCCCACCCGGCCCTGCGCGGCACGGGCGCCGCCGGCCGCTTCATGCAGGCCCTGGCCGAACACGCCCGCGCCGAAAAGCTGACCCTGATCCCCCACTGCAGCTACGCCGTCGCCTGGCTGAAACGCCATCCTGAGTACGAAGACGTACTCGGTTCGTAGTGGGCTGCGTCAGAAGGCTCCGCCTTCTCGACCCGACGCAGCCTGGCGCTTCGCGCGCTCAAGCAGCGAGCCGCCGCGCGGCGAGCGGTAGCGCCCTTAGATCAAGGATGACTCTTGGCGACGATGGCCTTCATCGTCTCGGCCTTGGAAGGCAGGTCCGCAACCAGGCGGGCGGCCAGTTCGCGGGCGCCGACCGGATAGGCGTCGCCGCCGTCGGCGATCTCCTTGGCCATGTCGGCGGCCTTGCACAGGGCGGCTTCGAGCGCCTCGACCTGCTCGAGGGCGAGGGCGCGGGCTTCGGCCTGCAGGCGCTTGACCCGTTCGGCGGTGGTTTCGGGCGCGCGCATCAGGTCATAGACCTCGGCTTCCGGCGAGGAGACCACGCGCAGGGCGGCGCGGGCGTCGGATTCATTGCTGGACTTGGTCATCGCATATTCTCCTGGCGACAGCATGCCTCATTTTCGCCTTAGGGTCGCATCCCATCTGCAGCCAAGCTGCAAGGACGGCGCCGCATGTTGCGCCAAGGCCGCATCAATCACGACCGCCGCCAACGGTTCCGCTTGCGTTACGCTCTTTGACACTGCGGTCCAGCCGCGCTTTGCTGTCGCCGCACAGGGAGACGCTGATGAGACAGACCGTTCCGCCGCCGAAGCCGCCTCAGGGAGAAGCAGGCGAGTGGACCCTTCTGCAAAGCCGGCTCGACCGCACCTTCTGGCAGTGGGACCGGCGTCCCGAGCCCGCCGCCCCCGTCCTGACCCGCTTCGTCATCGTGCGCCCGCCCGAACGCCTCGACTACGACACCTTCGATGAGGCCGAGGCCATGTTTGAGGCGATGGAAGACTAGAGGCGTTCAGTCCGACGCCGCCTCGCCGCCCTGAACAATGCGGACCACGGCCAGGTCGGCGGTGACGTTGCCCAGGGTGCGGAAGATGTCGGGCACGACCTCGACCGCCAACAGCAGCGGCAGCAGCTCCAGCGGCACGCCCATGGCGATGCAGATGGGGGCGATGGAGGCGAAGAAGCTGGCCTGGCCGGGCAGGCCCACGGTGCCGATCGAGATCAGCACCGCCGTCAGCATGGCGGCGAACAGCTGGCCCGCCGAGGGCTCCAGCCCGAACAGGTGGGCGCAGTAGATGGCGACCCCCAGATTGGCGACCGGGCTGGTGATGCGGAACACCGCCACCGCCAGCGGCAGGACCAGGCCCGCCGTCGCCCGCTTGACGCCCAGCTCGTCGACCGCCCGCTCGACCATGACCGGCAGGCTGGCCAGCGACGACTGGGTCGAGAAGGCCACCACCTGCGCCGGCGCCGCCGCCCGGGCGAACCGGCCCAGCGACACCCGGCCGAAGATGACCGCCAGCGGATAGAAGATCAGGCCGATGCCGATGCAGGCGATGGAGATCAGCGCCACATAGTGCAGCAGCACCCCCGCCGCGCTGGCCCCCGCCGTCAGCCCCACCCCGATCGACAGGGCGAAGACGCCCAGCGGCGCGACGCTCAGCACCCAGCGGACGATGACGATCATCGTCTCGCCTACCGCCTCGAAGAAGGTGATCAGAGGCACGCGCAGCCGCTCGGGCAGCCCCGAGGCCGCAAAGCCGAAGAAGACGGCGAACACCACCATGCCCAGAATGGCGTCCTCGGCGGCCGCGCGGATCGGGTTGGACGGGGCGATGGTCTTCAGAAACTCGCTGAACGGCGCCCCGGCGCCCAGGCCTTCGGCCCCTTCCGGCTTGATGGCCAGCAGCAGGCGCGCGCCTTCCGGGTCGATCGGCCACAGGGCGTGCAGCCCATAGGCCGCCGCGACGGCGTACATGGTCGCAAAGACGATCAGCCCCCCGAACCAGGCCACCGCCTTCAGCGCCAGCCGCCCGGTCCGCGCCGCATCGGCGATGGAGGCGATGCCCGTCACCAGCAGGCTGAACACCAGCGGGATGATCGTCATCCTCAGCGCATTGAGCCACAGCTGGCCCAGCGCCTGGATAAGGTCGGCCGTAACATGCCCGCCCGGCAGGCCCCAGCGCTGCGCCGCCGCCCCGGCGACCTGGCCCAGCACAAGCGACAGCAACACAAGCGTGCTGAGAGAGGTCAGAAAGGAACGCGCCGATTTCATCCGGCCACGCTAGCAGCCGCCGCGCCGGGCGCCAGCGGAAATCGGCGACCGCCTCCTGCCTTAATGCGGCGCGCCCGAGTTGGCCGGGTCCAGCGGCAGGCCCGCCGCCTGGCGCGCCTTCATCACCCGCAGCCAGCCGTGCATGGCCTCTGAATCCAGCCCGTGCATCATCAGCCGATAGCCCGCCTGCAGCGTCGACAGCGCCACCAGCGGATGACCGTTCTTGACGAAGGCCATGTGGTAGCTCGTGCCCAGGATGCGGGCGATGTAGATGGCGATCACCTCATCCAGCTGTAGCGAGCTGGACGCCCGCACGAAGTCGTCCCTCGGCAGCATCAGGGCGTAGATCGGGGTGTAGAACTCCACCGCCGTCTGCACGTCGACGAAGTTGTGCCATTTGCGCGGAAACTCCTCGAACGGCGGGAATTCGTCCGAGATCATGGAGAAGTCGATGCGTTCGGGCGGCGTCAGCTCTCGTCCCTCGGCGCGCAGGGCGGCGTTCAGCTCGATGACGAAGTTGAAGATGTTCAGATCGTGCTGAAGGAACAGGTCCGGCTCGATGTCCTTCAGCCGCGTCGGCGTCAGCGGCCACTTCGTCACCTTGTCGCCCACGCCCGCGTTCTCCCGCACGAAGGCGGTCAGTTCCGACCCGACGTGGAAGTGACGCAGGATCACCCGGTTGGCCTCGGGCGTGGCGAAGGTCCGCAACCCCCAGTGGATGGTCTTGTGCAGCAGGCCGTTCAGGTTCGGGTATTTGGGCGAAATAACCCGCAGCACCTTCACCAGACAGAAGAACAGGAACACCAGCGGCCGCGCCACCGGGAACAGCCAGCGCCGCGAGCGCGACCGCGCCCCCAGCAACAGGTCGCGCTTGGCCCCGTCGTCGATCGGCAGGCTGTGATCCAGATACAGCGCCATCCACGGATCGGGATCCTTGGGATCGAACCGCGCGGGGTCGAACGGATCCTCCCCCGGCTTGTAGTATCTCACGCCGTGATCTCCTCGATCTGCAGGGCGTAGAGACGGGCCGTGACCTTGGCGGTCGTGACGATGCGTTCGGCGATGAAGGGATCGGGCAGCACCATGCCCAGCATCTCCTCAAACTCCTTCATGTGCTCGGCGTCGTTGTCGCCGTGATACAGCAGGAAGCGCACCGCCTCGTCGGGCAGTTCCAGCCGCTCCTGCACCTTCAGGCCCCACGGCCGCGCCTTGATCGAGCCCAGCCCCTCGATGATGAACATGGCGCCCAGCAGGCCGAAGGGATCAGGCTTCGACGCCTCATGAAACATCCAGGCCGACAGGGCCTCGGACCCCACGTTCTTGGGCGCCGACTGAATGTCGCCCAGCGCCCCGCCCGCCGCCACAAAGTCGGCCTCCAGCAGGCGGAAGTCGCGATGCTCCGTCACCGCATGACGCATCAGGGTCGAGCGCAGCTCCAGATGGTCCTCGCCGATATTCGACGCCGCCCGGCTCATCCACAGCGCCCCGTCCTTCACCTGCTGGCGCAGGTTGATCAGGAAGGCGTGATAGTCGGCGACCTCGAACCGCCCGCGCGTCAGCTTGCGGATCAGCGGCGTCGCCTCCAGCCGCTGTTCAAAGTCGGCGAAGACGACCGCCAGCTTCCGTAAGGTATCAGCCACCGCCGCCTCGGCCCCAAGTTCCGCCATCACACAATCTCCAGCATCATGAAGCCGATCATCGCCCGCCCGCTCTCGGGCACGATGCAAAGCACCTTGTCTCCACGCTTGCCGCGCCCCGACTTCAGGAAGGCGTCCAGCATGACCCAGATCGAGGCCGAGCCGACATTGCCGCTGTCCGGCAGCGTCGTGAACCACTTCTCCTCCGGGATCATGGCGGCGGTGCTTTCCAGCAGGCCGACGATCTCCTGACGCAGCGACCGCGCGGAGTAGTGGCACAATAGATGGTCGACCTGATCGGGCACGATGCGCCCGGCATCCACCTTCTCCAGCCAGACGCCGATCCAGGCGCGAATGACGATCTTCAGCAGTTCGAAGTCCTGCAGCAGGGCCACCGCCCCCGCCGCATGGGCCGCCGCCGGGCCTGCGTGGCTCCAGGCGCTGGTCATGTCGGCGCGCGCTTCCGGCGTCGATCCGGCCCACATGCAGGGATCGAAGCGCCCGGCCAGCGACGTCATGTCGATCCACTCGACCTTCAGGCTCAGGCCGTCGGGCTTGGGCCTCGGCTCCATCACCACGGCGCCGGCCCCGTCCGACAGGGTGAAGCGCAGGAAATCCGCCTCGATCCGCGCCCGGCCCTTCTCGTCCACCAGCGCCGTGCCCTCATAGAAGGCGGGTCGGAACCAGCGTGAGGAAAACTCGCCGGCGCAGGCGGCGGCGACATCCGCCTCGCCCGCGCGCACGCTCAGCCACGCGCCCTTGGCCGCCATCAGGGCGCTGGCGCAGACCGACTGATAGCTGAACGCCTCCAGCGGCCCCGCGCCCAGTTCGGCCTGAACCGCGCTGGCGTGGCCGGGCACCAGATAGTCCCCCTGCGTCGCCGCCGCGCCCAGATGCTGCAGGTCGCCAAGGCTCAGCCCCGCTGCGTCCAGCGCCGCCCGCACCGCCCCGGCGCACATGGAGGCGTTGGAGTGCAACGGCGCCCCGTCTTCGTTCAGGGCGTAGTGCCGCCCTTCGATCCCGTTCCAGCGCAGGGCGCGGCGCCCGACAGCGGACGGCCGCCCGCCGATCCGGCCGATGAAATCCTCCATCCGATCGTTGCCGATCCGCTCGCCGGGCAGGACGGCGCCGGTCCCAGTGATGAAGACGTCGCGAAGCTCACTCATGGCGCGGACCTTGGCGATACGGCCCCAATCGCACAACCGGGAAATCGCCGTTTCAGACGCCGCCCTTTATCGAAATCGCCGTTCCGCTCGCCCTAGCGTCGCGCAGGCGCAGGCATTACCTTGATGTTCATGGCCCGTTCTCCCGCGACACCGTCCCCGAAGCTGACCAAGCCCGTGCACACGCCCAATCCCGGTCTCAGCGAGGCGCCCGTCGCCTTCGATCACGGTCGTGCGCCGATGTTCGCGCCGGTGAGCGGTCCGCGCCTGACGCCCGAGGAAGCGCCCGCCGCGCCTGCCGACTGGGTCCCTCACCGCCCCGACCGGCCGACCAACAAGAAGCGCATCCCGTTCCGGCTAGAGACGAAATACCAGCCCGCGGGGGACCAGCCCTCCGCCATCGCCGAACTGGTCGCCCAGGCGAACGACGGGGAACGCGAACAGGTGCTGCTGGGCGTCACCGGCTCGGGCAAGACCTTCACCATGGCCAAGGTGATCGAACAGACCCAGCGCCCGGCCCTGATCCTGGCCCACAACAAGACGCTGGCGGCCCAGCTCTATTCCGAGTTCAAGGCCTTCTTCCCCGACAATGCCGTCGAGTATTTCGTCAGCTACTACGACTACTATCAGCCCGAGGCCTACGTCCCGCGCACCGACACCTACATCGAGAAGGACTCGTCGATCAACGAGCAGATCGACCGGATGCGCCACGCCGCCACCCGCGCGATCCTGGAGCGGGACGACGTCATCGTCGTCGCCTCGGTCAGCTGCATCTACGGCATCGGCTCGGTCGAGACCTACACCGCCATGACCTTCGGCCTGAAGGTCGGCGACCAGATCGACGAGGCCAAGCTGCGCGCCGACCTGATCGCCCTGCAATACAAGCGCAACGACCTGCATTTCGAGCGCGGCATGTTCCGCAAGCGCGGCGACACCCTCGAGATTTTCCCGGTCCACCTTGAAGACCGCGCCTGGCGCATCAGCCTGTTCGGCGACGAGATCGAGGCCATCGACGAGTTCGACCCCCTGACCGGCAAGAAGACCAATGCGCTGGACGAAGTCACCGTCTACGCCGCCAGCCACTACGTCACCCCGCGCCCGACGCTCAATCAGGCGATTACCGGCATCAAGGCCGAGCTGAAGGAGACGCTCGACTGGATGGTCGAGAACGGCAAGCTGCTGGAGGCCCAGCGGCTGGAGCAGCGCACCCGCTTCGACCTGGAGATGATGGAGGCCACCGGCTCCTGCGCCGGCATCGAGAACTACAGCCGCTGGCTGACCGGCCGCGCGCCGGGCGAGCCGCCGCCCACCTTCTTCGAATACATCCCCGACAACGCCCTGCTGTTCGTCGACGAGAGCCACGTCACCGTGGGCCAGATCGGCGCCATGTATCGCGGCGACTACCGCCGCAAGTCGACCCTGGCAGAGTACGGCTTCCGCCTGCCGTCGGCCATCGACAACCGGCCGCTGAAGTTCGAGGAATGGGACGCCATGCGGCCCCAGACCGTCTTCGTCTCGGCCACCCCCGGCGCCTGGGAGCTGGACAAGACCGGCGGCGTCTTCGTCGAACAGGTCATCCGCCCAACCGGCCTGATCGACCCCCCGGTCGAGATCCGCCCCGTCTCCGGCGCGACCCGCAACCAGGTCGACGACGTCATCGACGAGGTGAAGGCCACCAGCCGCGCGGGCTACCGTTCCCTGGTCACCACCCTGACCAAGAAGATGGCCGAGGACCTGACCGAATACATGCACGAACAGGGGGTACGCGTCCGCTACATGCACTCCGACGTCGACACCCTGGAGCGCATCGAGATCCTGCGCGACCTGCGCCTGGGCTCGTTCGACTGCCTGATCGGCATCAACCTGCTGCGCGAGGGCCTCGACATCCCTGAATGCGGCCTGGTCGCCATCCTCGACGCGGACAAGGAGGGCTTCCTGCGCTCCGAGACCTCCCTGATCCAGACCATCGGCCGGGCCGCGCGCAACGTCGACGGCCGCGTCATCCTCTACGCCGACCGCATGACCGGCTCGATGGAGCGCGCCATCGCCGAGACCGACCGCCGCCGCGAGAAGCAGCAGGCCTACAACCTCGAACACGGCATCACGCCCGAGACGGTCAAGCGCGACATCAAGGAGATCCTCGACAGCCCCTATGAGTCGCGCGACCTGGACCGCCTGACCCGCCCCGGCGTCGCCGAGGAAGCCAAGCCCTTCATCGGCTCCAACTTCCAGGCCGCGCTCAAGGATCTGGAAGGCCGGATGCGCGAAGCCGCCGCCAACCTCGAGTTCGAGGAAGCCGCCCGCCTGCGCGACGAGATCAAGAAGATGAAGCTCCTCGACCTCGAATTCGCCAACGAAGCCCTCACCGGCGCGGGCGAGGAGGTCGACAAGTCCGCCCCCAAACGCTGGCGCAGGGAAGCGGCGGCCGAAAAGGCCGAGGCGTTCAGGAAGGGGCGCTGAGGCCCCTCCCCTTCACCCCCGTCAGTTTCCCTTGGTCCCGGAGGTGTGAGCCGGGCCGCGGAAGATGGCGTTCAGGAACATCGGCTTCAGCCCTTCCAGGAAGGCGCGCATGGTGACGTCCTGGGTGAAGGCGACGACCTGGCCGCGCCCGACTTCGGACGCCATGGCGACGGGCTTGTAGGCCAGCTGGCGGCGGTTCTCGGCCCACAGCTGCCCGGACGCCAGCACCTGATCCGGTCCGGCCAGACGCACGACGTTGGTCCCCTGATCGCGGGCCAGAGGGGTGTAGATGTCCGAGCCGCGCACCATGACGCTGAGGGTCGGGGCGACGCCCGCGCCCAGCCAGTGTTCATTGTCGACCACGGCGCTGGCCAGGACGCCCGCGACCGGATCGGGCGCCCCGCCGTGGTGGCCGGTCAGGGCCAGGTATTCGGCGTCGGTGGCGATCTCGCTGCCGCCGTCCTTCTTGTCCTTGTCGCCGTCGCCGGAGGCGGCGCTCTCGCGGCGGCTCTCCAGCAGCTTGGAATCGGGATCGGTCAGCAGGCGGCTGGCCGAGCCGACGCCGATCAGGACGCCGCCCGCCTGGACCCAGGCGCGCAGATTAGCGACGCCGCTCTCGCCGAGGATCTGCTTATAGTCGCCGCCCGAGGGCAGGATCAGCACCTGGTAGCGGGACAGGTCGGCGTTCGCCAGGCGGCGGGTGCGCACCGCCGTGACGGGCCAGCCGTATTCCCGCTCCAGCACATGGCGGATGGATCCGGCCGATTCCGGCTCGGTCGGGTCATCCCAGGCCATGGCCACGCGCGGGGCGGCGATGAGCGTCGCCTTGTCCGAGCCGACGCTGGGACCGCTGGAGACCCAGGAGGTGGCCAGCGGCGTCACCTGGGCGCCGCTGCCGGCGGCCAGACGGCGGACGCGCTCGTCGAGGTCGGCGGGCGACCCGGCGCGCGGCACGATAAAGGTCCCGCCCGGATAGGCGCGGCCGTCCAGGGTGAAGGGCTCCTCGACGGAGCGGACCGGCAGCTTGTCGGTCAGGGCGGCCGTCAGGAAGCGCATCCCCGCCGTGCCCGGATGGATGGCGTAGCCGTAGGTCGCGTCGCCGGAGGCCACGGCGGCGGGGCGGATCAGTTCGGGGCCGACGGCGGCCGTCTGGACCGACGGGGCGCCGGGGCAGCGCTGGCTCGGCACATTGAACAGCAGGGGCAGCGACCAGCCGGTCAGGTCATAGATCTCATCGCCCAGACCGCGGGCGCGGCGGGCCTCCTGCTCGGCCAGGAATTTCGGGTCCAGCGGCACGTCCTTGGCCAGCAGGGTCTCGGCCATGCGGCGCTGCGGCTGGGACAGATTCACGATGTAATCGCCCGCCTGATAGGTCTGGCCGCAGGCGGAGAAGGATGCGGTCGCGCGTCCGACCTCCAGCCCCGAACGCACCAGCAGTCCCGCCAGCTTGTCGGCGGCGGCCGGGTCGGCCGCGGCGGAGCGTGACAGGACGTAGGCGCCGCGTCCGCCCGAAATCCCGTCGCGGTGGAAGGCGTAGAAGTCGCTGAGCAGCTTCTCGCGGTCGCGGGCGGCGGTCTCGATGGTCGACAGGGTGGCGGTCAGGTGGCCCTTGACCGTGTCGGCGTAGGTCAGCATCTCGCCCGACGAGCGGCGCGCGAGCAACCCGCGCGACGAGCCCTGCTCATAGGTCATGGAGACGGCGCCGAAATAGGCGGGCCAGCCGTCGCCGTAACCGGGATAGAAGGCGTCGAAGGTCTCGCGCGTGAAATAGTCCAGCCCGGCTTGGTCGAAGCGTCCGGCGGTGTTGCGGCCGAACCGCTCGCGCGCGTCCAGGATCGGCGGATAGATCCACGGGTTCAGCGGCTGGGCCTCGGGCGGGAAGAAGAAGCTGGAATCCGTGCCCATCTCGTGGGAATCGACCACCACCTGCGGACGCCATTCGCGGATCAGGGCCGAGTGCCCCTGCGTCTCCGGCTGGGACTGGATGAACCAGTCGCGGTTCAGGTCGAACAGATTGTGGTTGAAGCGGCCCGACGGCCAGGGCTCGGCCCGCTCGGCCGACAGGGGGTCGCCGTTGGGCTGGGCGCCGAGGCCCGCCTCGAAGCTGTTGATGAAGCGCTCGCGCCCGTCGGGGTTCTGGGTCGGGACGAAGACGACCACGACGTTCTCCAGCCAGCCTTGCGCCTCGGCGTCGAGGCTGTCGGTCAGGCGGCGCGCGGCGGCCAGGGCGGCGTCGGCGGGGCTGATCTCATTGCCGTGGACCGAATAGGCCATCCAGACGATGGCCGGGGTGTCGTTGATCAGGGCGCGGGCCTGCTCGGGCGAAGTCTTGCGCGGGTCGGCCAGGGCGTTGGTCGCGGCCTTGATCGCGTCCAGCCGGGCGATGTTGCGCGGCGAGCCGACGGCGGCCCAGAACAGCGGGCGGCCTTCCCACGACTGGGCGTAGTCGCCCATGACCATGCGGTCGGGATTGGCGGCGCGCAGCGCCTCGAAATAGCGGCGCACATCAGCCGAGCGGGTGATGCGCTCGCCGCTGTCATGGCCGACGACGGCCTGAAGCGCGGGCGGCGTCTGTTGCGCCAGTGCAGGCGCGGCGCCCAGGGCCAGGCTGAGCGCCAGCAAGGAACAGGCGACGCGGCGACGATACGACATTCAGAATACTCCCCCTACGGAGCGGCCAACTTAGCCTTGCGGCTGCCGTGAAGGAAGCGGCGGGACATCCTGTATTGACTATGGCGCACAGTATGTCGCATACACTGTGTGTCACACACTATGTGGCGACAGGTGAGGCGACGGCGTGGATCGGGAACTGTTCGAGACGATGCGGCTGGAGCTGCGGCGCGGGACGCTGGTCCTGGCGGTGCTCGCCTGCCTGCGGACCGAACGCTACGGCTACACCCTGCGTCAGGCGCTGGCGGCGGATGGGCTGGAGATGGAGGAATCCACCCTCTACCCCCTGCTGCGGCGGCTGGAGGGGCAAGGACTGCTGACCAGCGAATGGCGCGAGGAGGAGAAGCGCAAGAAGCGCTTCTACGTCCTGTCGCCGGGGGGCGAGGCAATGCTGGCCGCCCTGACCGAGGAATGGCGCGGCATCAACGCCTCGCTGGAACGAATTCTCTGAAGGGACGGGAGAGGGCGCGATGGACATCATCGAACGCTATTTGGAGGCCGTGGCGGCGCAGCTGCCGACCGAGGACCGCGAGGACATCATCGCCGAGCTGCGCGACCTGATCCTGAGCCGCGTCGAGGCGCGCGAAGAGGAGCTGGGCCGGGCCCTGAGCGACGAGGAGAAGGAGGCGATCCTGCATGAGATCGGCCACCCGCTGATCGTCGCCGCCCGCTATCGCAAGGGTCCGGACAGCCTGATCGGGCCGGAACTGTTTCCCTATTGGCTGTTCGGCGCCAAGGCGGGGCTGATCGTCATTGCGGCCGTTCAGGCGCTGGGGCTGTTGGTCAGCGTACTGGGCGCTCCGGCTGATTTCGGACGCGCGATCAGCCAGGCCTTCCACGGCTTTTTCTCCGGGGGGCTGACCCTGCTGGGAGCGCTGACCCTGGCCGGCGCGATCCTGGAGCATTATGACATCAAGCCGACCTGGCTGACGAAATGGCGGGTGCGCGACCTGTCGGCCTTCGGCCTGGCCGATCCGGCGAAGTGGGGCGCCTCGCTGTCGGGGTCTGAGAAGGCCAAGGCGGAGTGGTTGCCGAAGGGCGCCCGCGTGTGGGGCGTGACGGCGAACGACAAGCCGGGGCTGGAGGCGCTGGCCTCGCTGATCGTCGGAGGCGTCTTCGTGATGTGGTGGATCGGCGTGATCCGCTTTCCGGGCCTGGGCGAGTTCTCCTTGAGAAGCGGCGCGGTCGGGATCGAGGCGGCGCCGGTGTGGGCGGTCCTCTACGGCCCCATCCTGGCCCTGGCCGTCGGCGGCATGGCGGTGGACGCGGTCAGCCTGATCCGCGGGCGCGAGGGGCGGTTGACCTTGCTGCTGAAGATCCCGCTGGCGGGCGCGGCGCTCTGGGTGCTGTGGCGACTGTTTGATGCGGGCTGGTGGCTCACCCTGACCCAGGGCGCGGCGAGCGCCCGCGTCGAGGGCGGGGCGACGAACATCAGCCTGGACGCCCTGCGCGCGGTGAACGATGCGGGCCGCGATCTGGAGGGGACGGCCCTGACGCTGGGTACGGTGCTGACCTGGGTGTTCGCGGTGATGGCGATCAGTTTCGTCGTCAACATCGCGACCTATATCTGGCGGCTCGCGACGACGCGCGAGGTGTGATCTGCCGGGCTGCGGCGCCGTCATGTCCGAAAACCGCGAGACAGGCCATCATCTCAGGCGCAAGGTGCGGGCATGGACAACGCCCGCGACACGCTGGATCAGGAGGCCTGTTATCGGGCGGTCCTGACGCGCGACCCGCGCTTCGACGGGCGCTTCTTCACCTGCGTGAAGTCCACCGGAATCTATTGCCGCCCGGTCTGCCCGGCGCGGACGCCCAAGCGTGAGAACATGCGCTTCGTCATCAGCGCGGCGGCGGCCGAGGAGGCGGGCTTCCGCGCCTGCCTGCGCTGTCGGCCGGAAACCGCGCCCGATATGGGCGCGTGGCGGGGGACGTCCAACACTGTCAGCCGGGCGCTGAACCTGATCGAGGCGGGGGCGCTAGATGAGGGCGACGTCGACGCCCTGGCCGCGCGGCTGGGGGTAGGCGAGCGACACTTGCGCCGCCTGTTCCGCCAGCACCTGGGCGCCGCCCCGGTCAGCGTGGCCCAGACCCGCCGCGTCCTGCTGGCCAAGGCCCTGATCCACCAGACCGACCTACCCATGGCCGAAGTCGCTATGGCGTCCGGCTTCGGCAGCGTGCGCCGCTTCAACGAGACGTTTCAGGCCCTGTATGGGCGGCCCCCGTCGGCGCTGCGGGCGCGGACCGAGCGGCCTTGGGATGGGGGCGTGCGGCTGAGCCTGCCCTATCGCCCGCCCTATGAGATCGAGGCCATGCTGGCGGCCCTGAAAGCGAGGGGCGAGACGGTCGAGGAGCGCATCTGGCGGCGCGTCCTGACGCCCGTGACGGACGGGGCGACGGGTGAGGTCTCGGCCCGGTTCGAGGACGGGAACCGCCTGGCGGTCACGGCGGCGCTGGACGACCTCAAGGCCCTGCCAGGCGTGCTGGCGCGGGTGCGGCGGCTGTTCGACCTGCCAGCCGACCCCGAGGCCATCCGGCGCGACCTGTCGCTCGACCCTGTTCTGGCGCCCTTGGTCGCGGCGCGGCCCGGCCTGCGCCTGCCGGGCGCCTGGATCGACGATGAGGGCGACATGGCCAGCGACCGGCTTGAAGATCACAGGCTCGCGGCGCGGGCCGAGCGATGGCGACCCTGGCGGGCCTATGGCGCGCTGCACCTGCGCGAGGCAGGCGTAGACGGCGCGGCGATCATGGAGAGCGACGATGAAAAAGACGCAGCCTGAAGCCTTCACCCTGGACCGCATCGCCACGCCGGTGGGCGAGGTGCTGCTGGTCACGGACGTGGAGGGGGCCGTGCGCGCCTTCGACTTCACCGACTATGAGGCGCGGATGATAGCGCTGCTGGCCCGCCACTACGGCGAGGTGCGGCTGACGCCCGGCCGCGCGCCCGAAGCGGTGCGGAAGGCCATTATCGCCTATTTCGACGGCGATCTGACGGCGCTGGACAGCCTCGCCGTGAAGACCGGCGGCACCGACTTCCAGCGCGCGGTCTGGGCGGCGCTGCGCACCATTCCGGCGGGACGGACCTGGAGCTACGGCCAACTGGCGCAGGCCATCGGCAGGCCCGCCGCGGTGCGCGCCGTGGGGCTGGCCAACGGAGCCAATCCGATCGGCGTCATCGTGCCCTGCCACCGCGTCGTCGGCGCCAAGGGAACCCTGACCGGTTACGCGGGCGGGCTGGAGCGCAAGCGCTGGCTTCTGGCGCACGAAGCGTCGCAGCTTGGCCCTGATGATGGAACGGGACAGGGGACGTTTGCGCTGGACTGACAGCGCCCTTTCCTTTCGGCGCTCATATGTGGAGTCTGATATGAACCTGCCCAACGGGGCTCTGGTCGCCGTCGCCGACGGCGAGAAGCTGAGCCTGTTCCGCAACACCGGCCACAACCTCGACATCCAGCTCAAGCCGATGGCGACTCCCGAAATCCCCGAACGCCTGTCCGGCGCGCCGGGCCGCCGCTCCAGCGACGCCAACCCCGACAACGACACCCAGGCCGAGGACGGCTTCGCCATGGGCGTGGCCGAGGCGCTGAACCACATGGCCCTGACCAACAAGTTCGAGGCCCTGGCCGTCGTCGCCGCGCCCAAGACCCTGGGCCAGTTGCGCAAGCATTGGCACAAGACGCTGGAGGGCCTGCTGGTCGGCGAAATCGCCAAGGACCTGACCGGCCGCCCGGCGGATGAGGTGGCCGAGGCGATCAGCCGGGCGTGACATAACGCCCGTCATCCCGGCTGCGGCCGCGCTGGCGAGGCGGAGAGCCGGGACCTCCCAGACCTCGCCGTTCGCCTCTCTGGCGGTCCCGGACAGCGGCTGCGCCGCTTCCGGGACGGCGCCGGGGTTCAGGCCGCCCCATCCAGGAACAGGCGGCAGGCCGGGTTGTCCGTCTCGTCGACGTACGGATAGCCCAGGTCGTCCAGCGCCGTCGTCAGGGCCGCCGCCTGATCCGGCGGGACGCTGACGCCCGCCAGTACCCGGCCCGCGTCGTCGCCGTGGTTGCGATAGTGGAACAGGGTCAGGGCCCAGGCGGGCTGAAGGCTGTTGAGGAAGCGCAGGAAGGCGCCCGGCCGCTCGGGGAACTCGAAGCGCAGCAGCCGCTCATGCGGCAGGCCGATGGTGCGTCCGCCGACCATGTGGCGCACGTGCAGCTTGGCGGTCTCGTTGTCGCTCATGTCGACGACGGCATAGCCGTCGGCGGTCAGGCGACGCAGAAGGCTTTCACGCTCGGCGGCGCCGTCGCGCAGGGCTACGCCGACAAAGATCTGCGCCGTGCCGTCGCCGGACCAGCGATAATTGAATTCCGTGATCGAGCGGCCGTCCAGGCTGCGCAGGAAGCGGTGATAGTCCTCGCGCCGATCGGGCATGGAGACCGCGAACAGGGCTTCGGCGCCCTCGCCGATCTCGGCCCGCTCGGCGACGTGGCGCAGGCGGTCGAAGTTGACGTTGGCGCCCGAGTTGATCGCGACCAGCGCCCCCGATCCGGGATTGCGCGCGGCCCAGGCCTTGAGGCCGGCAAGCGCCACGGCGCCCGACGGCTCGGCTACCGCGCGCACGTCGTCGAAGATGTCCTTCACGGCGGCGCAGATGGCGTCGGTGTCGACCAGGACGATCTCGTCCAGCAGATCGCGGCACAGGCGGAAGGTCTCGTCGCCCGCGCGGCGCACGGCCACCCCGTCGGCGAACAGGCCGACCTGATCCAGATCGACGACGCGCCCGGCCTCGATGGCGCTCTTCATCGTCGGGGCCTCGGCGGGTTCGACGCCGATCAGCCGCGTCTCGGGCCGCAGGAAGCGGACGATGGCCGCCACCCCCGCCGCCAGCCCCCCGCCGCCGATGGGGATGAACACGGCGTCGATCGGATCGGCGTGCTGGCGCAGGATCTCCAGCCCGACCGTGCCCTGCCCGGCGATGACGTCGGGATCGTCGAAGGGGTGGACGAAGGCGGCGCCGGTCTGCTTCTCCAACTCGCGGGCGCGGGCGTAGGCGTCGTCGAAGCTTTCGCCATGCAGCACGACCTGGCCGCCCAGCCCCTGGACCGCCGCCACCTTGATGCCGGGCGTGGTGGTCGGCATGACGATGGTGGCCGCCGCGCCGCGCTTCGCCGCCGCCAGCGCCACCCCTTGCGCATGATTGCCCGCCGAAGCGCAGATGACGCCGCGCGCCAGCTCGGCCTGGCTCAGGGCGGCGATCTTGTTGTAGGCGCCGCGGATCTTGAACGAGAAGACCGGCTGCAGGTCCTCGCGCTTCAGCAGGGCGGTCCGGCCGAGGCGGGCCGACAGCCGCTTGAGCGGATCGAGGGGGGTCTCCTCGGCCACGTCATAGACGCGGGCGGTCAGGATGCGGCGGACGGTGTCTTGCACGATGATCTCGGTCAGGCGTCAAAAAAAGAAACGAAGCGTGTGCTCGTCTAGGCCAGACCAACCCTTATGAGAACGAAAATTGCGCCCTTCCCTCCTGATCTAAAGCGCCTTCTCCAGAACCACGAAGGCCAGGTCGCGCGTGCGGGGCAGGCCGAAGCGGGGGTCGTCCAGCGGGAAGGGGCGGGTTTCGCCGGTCAGGCGATAGCCGCGCCGTTCGTACCAGGCGATCAGTTCGACGCGCTGGCGGATGACGGTCATCTCCATGCGCGTGGCGGCGAAGCGGGCGGCGGCTTCCGCCTCGGCGGCGTCGATCAGGCGGCGCCCCAGACCGCCCGCCTGACGCGCCGGATCGACGGTCAGCAGGCCCAGATAGGCCAGACCCCGCCCCTGATCCGCGACCTGAACGCAGCCGATCAGGGCGCCGTCGACCTCGGCCAGCAGGATGATCCGCGAGGCGTCGGCGAGGATGTCGCGCAACTCCGCCTCGTCGGTGCGCTGGCCCTCCAGCAGGTCGGCCTCGTGGGTCCAGCCGGCCTTGGCGCTGTCGCCGCGATAGGCGCTTTCGATCAGGGCGCGCAGCGCCGGAACGTCGTCCGGCGCCGCAGGTCGAAAGACCGGGCCGTTCAACGGCGCGCCCGGCGCGGGGCGACCTTGGGCGCATCCGCGCCCAGTTCGGCGATCAGGTGATCCATGCCGTAGACGTCGCGCAGGGCCGTGGTCACGGCCTGGGTGGTGACGATGACGCTGCGGTTGACGTTGCGGTCATAGCCATAGGCGTTGCGCTGGGTCAGGACGGTGGAATCGAAGTTGGCGCCGATGATCTCGCCCTTGGCGTTGACGGCGGGCGAGCCCGAAGAGCCGCCGATGGTGTCGGACGAGACGGCCATGTTCATCACCGCGTTCGGGTCGATGCGGTCTTTGGCGGCCAACAGTTTGGGCGCGACGTTGAACGGCTCGGCGCCGGTCGCCCGATCCCACAGGCCGGCGAAGGTGGTGAAGGCCGGGATGCGCTGGCCCGGCACGTCGGTCCCCTCGACCCGGCCGTAGGTCAGACGCAGGGTGCCGGTGGCGTCGGGATAGACAGCGTCGCCGAAGACGGCGAAGCGGGCGGCCGACAGCTGTTCCGAGGCGCGGTCGGTCGGCGCCTGCACCCGGTTCTCCCAGTCGGTGCGGACGGCGCGGGCGTCGGCGTCGATAGCCAGGACATACTGGATCAGAGGATCGGTCGAGGCCTGGACGGCGGGCAGGCCGCCTTCCCACAGGGCGCGCCGCACGGCCGGATCGGCCAGTTTGGTGCCTTCGACCAGACGGGCGGACAGGCCCTCGGGGCTCTCCTTGCCCAGCAGGGTGCGGACATGTGGGCTGTCGACGGTCAGCCATTCGCGCGTCTTGGACAGCCACCATTCCAGACGGACCTGCTCCAGCGCCGGATAGGTCGGGCGTGCGGCAAACAGGCCGGACTGGACGCCCGGCAGGCGGCTGTCGGCGAACTCGGCCAGGCGCTGGTCGGACGGCTTGGCGCGCTCCTGCGCCCCGCGCACGATGGCTCGCGCCCACTGGAACAGGGGCGAGCCGCCCGCCACCGAGGTGGTGCCCATGCCGGTGCCGCCTTCCAGCAGGGCCATCGGGGCATAGAGCTCGCGCGCGATCGGCTGAACATCGGTCAGAACGGCCCAGGGATCGCCGACCTCGGCCGACAGGGCCTCGTTCTCGGCCACGCCGCGCCGGAAGACGGTTTCCTGCCCGGCCAGTTGGTCCATGAAGGCCGGGTCGATCAGGGCGGCCATCCGGCCGCGCCCGCGCTTATAGGTGTTCTCGACGCCCGACAGCGGGTCCATGGCGATGAAGGCCTGATCCTCTCCCTCTTCCGAATAGCGGATCAGACGGCCGCGCAGTTCGGACGCGATCAGCTGGTCCAGCGGCAGGACCACGTCGCGGATAGTCATCAGCTGGGCCTGCGTCAGCAGACGCTGGGTGGAGCCGGGGTTGCCGGTGACGAAGACGGGCTCGCCCTCGGTCGGCTTGTTCGGATTCCAGGTAAAGTGGGTCGGGGTCGCGGCGGGCTTGCCGTCTTCATACAGGCGGATGAAGGCGGCATCGATGGCGAAGCGCGGGAAGGAGAAGTTGTCCAGATCGCCACCAAAGGTCGCGGCGCGGTCTTCCGGCGCCCAGGCCAGACGCACGTCCGAATATTTGCGGAACTTGTAGAGCTTGAACTGGCCGCCGCGATACAGGCTGACGACCTGACAGCGGATTTTGGCGTCGTCGCCGCAGTTTTCGGTTTCGATGCGGCCCGCCTCAGCCTCGCGCGCCTGGGTGTAGGCCTGGCCGTCCAGACCGGCGCCCGACTTCTGGACCCGCTCGGTGACGTCGGTGATGTCGGTCAGGATTTCCGCAGAGGCGCCGGGGCATTGCAGCTCTTCCTCGCGGCTCTTGGGGGTGAAGCCCGTTTCGTTATACTGAAGCTGCGGCGTCGACAGGTTGGCGACGCAGGACGAGACGCAGTGGTTGTTGGTCATCACCAGCCCCTCGGCCGAGATGACGCCCGCCGAACAGCCGCCGAACTTCACCGACGACAGGCGCACGCGGTCCAGCCAGGCCTGATCGATGTTCGTGCCCAGAGTCTGATTGGCGCGGGCGATGGGGAAGTTGTCATAGGTCCACATGCCCTCCTCTGCCTTGGCGGAAGAGGCGGCGGCGAAGGCCAGGACGGCGGCCGAGGCGAACAGCATGTGACGCATGAGAAGCTCCTGATTCAGACTCCGGCGAGGAAAAAACAGAGTCTAATTCGTCTGAATAGTCTGAAATCGGCGGGAAGAAAGCTAGCAGGCCGATGCGTCAGACGGGGGCGTAACTTTTCCTCCCTATCGCATGGCGACGGGGAGGTGGATCGGCGGCGAAGCCGACGAGACGGAGGGGCTGCTTGGTTCTGCTGTCGCAGGCCCCTCCACCACTTCGTGGTCCCCCTCCCCACGATGTGGGGAGGAGAAAGTCGCCTTTATTTAGCGACGCACGCCCAGTTCGCGCAGCAGGCGCGGCTGGTTGTAGACGTTGCGCAGGGCCTCGGTGACGGCGGCGGTCGAGACCGACACCGTGCGGTTCAGCTCGCCGTCGTAGCCGAACGAGCCGCCCAGCGAGTGGATGTTGCCGTCGAAGGCGGCGCCGATCACTTCACCCTTGGCGTTGATCACCGGCGAGCCGGAGTTGCCGCCGATGATGTCGTTGGTCGAGACGAAGTCGTAGACCACGTCCTTGTTGATCCGGTCCTTAGCGGCCAGGAAACGCTCGGACGCGTTGAACGGCTCGGCGCCGGTCGCGCGCTCATACAGGCCGCCCATGTAGGTGAAGGACGGCACGGTGACGCCGCGATAGGTCCAGCCCTTCACCTGGCCGTAGGACAGGCGCAAGGAGAAGGTGGCGTCCGGATACAGGTTGTCACCGTAGACGGCGAAGCGGGCCTGGGCGACCTTTTCGGCGGCGCGGGCGGTCGGGGCGTTGACCCCGGCGTCCCACTGGGTGCGGACGGCCTGGGCCGCGTCGTCATTGGCCAGGACGAAGGCGATCATCGGATCGCCCGAGGCGGCCAGCTGCTCCGGCGTCATGGCCAGGGCCTCGGCGCGGAAGGCCGGGTCGATCAGGCGGCTCTGCACCAGACGGGCGGCGATGGTTTCGGGGCTTTCAGCGCCCAGCATGGCCTTCACATCGGCGCTGTCGACCGTCAGGTATTCGCGGGTCTTCAGCATCCAGTGCGACAGCTGGATCTCCTCGACGCCGACCGGGATCGGGGCGTCCGAGGCCAGGCGGCGGCCCAGGGCGGCGATGTCGCTGTCGGCGTAGCCGGCGCGGCGTTCGGCGACGGGCTTGGCGCGCTCCTTAGACGCGCGGACGATGGCGCGGGCGTAGGAATACAGGGTCGAGCCGCCGCCCGCATTCGCCTCAAGCTGGCGATAGGGCAGATAGAGGTCGCGGGCCTTCGCCTGCACCTTCTCTAGATCGCCCCAGGGGTCGCCGATGCGCTCGGCCACGGCCGGGTCGGCGGCGACGCGCTGGCGCAGCTCGGCCTCTTCCTGGCGCTTCTTGGCCATGAAGGCGGGGTCCGTCAGGGCGCCCTGTTGGCCGTAGTAGACCTTGAAGCTGTTCTCCAGACCGAAGATGGGGTCCAGCGCGACGCGCTTTTCTTCCTCGCCCAGGGTCGAATACTCGACCAGACGGCCGCGCAGTTCGGCGCTCTGGATCAGGGTGATGGGGATCTGCTGGTCGCGCAGGCGCTCCAGCTGGCTCATGGTCAGCAGGCGCGAGGTCGAGCCGGGGTTGCCGGCCACGAAGGTCGGCTCGCCGTCGGTCGGGGCGTTGGGGTTCCACTTCAGGTGGTTGGGCGAGGCGACCGGCTTGCCGTCCTCATAGGCGCGCAGGAAGGCGGCATCGAGGGCGTAGCGCGGGAAGTTGAAGTTGTCCGGGTCGCCGCCGAAGAAGGCCGCCTGGAACTCCGGCGCGAAGGCCAGACGCACGTCCTCATACTTGCGGAACTTGTACAGGGCGTATTTGCCGCCGCGATAGAAGCTGATGACCTGACACGTCAGCTTGCGGTCGTCGCCGCAGGCTTCTTTCTGGATCCTGTCGATCTCGGCCGAGCGGGCGGCGACGAAGGCGGCGCCTTCCAGGCCCGAGCCGGCGCCCAGGACGCGGTCGGTGACGTCGGTGATGTCGGTCAGGACCTCGGCCGTCTGGCCGGGGCAGGTCTTCTCTTCCTCGCGCGTGGCGGGCATCCAGCCGTTCTTGACGTAGTCGTTCTGGGCCGTCGACAGGTCCTGGACGCACGAGATGACGCAGTGGTGGTTGGTCAGGATCAGGCCTTCGCCCGAGACGAAGGAGGCCGAGCAGCCCTGCAGGCGCACGGCGGCGTTGCGGACGCGGTACAGCCAGGCCTGATCGATGCGCGTGCCGTACTTCTCATTGACCGTCTGGATCGGGAAGGTGTCGAAGGTCCACATCCCCTCGTCGGCGCGCGCGGCCGAGGCGGGAGCGTTGACCACCACGGCGGCCATGCCGAGGGCGGCCAGCGAGGCGGTGAAGGAAAGGGTGCGGCGAACCGACATAGGCGTCTCCGAGAGGCGGGACACCACGCCCACGCCTTGCTGTTGAAGTCGTCACTAAACCCGCGAGGGGCGCCCCCTCAAGCCCCGTAACAAATCCGGCCGAGCCAGCCTTACCCCGATTTAACTTGGCCAAGCGCGGCCAGAGCGTCAGATAACAGTGCAAGTCAGGGGAATGAATACGCGTCATGTCGCTCGCGCTATCCACGCTGCTCTTTGAGTGGCGCCGCTATATGGCCGCCGTCATGGCGCTCGCCCTGTCGGGGCTGCTGGTGCTGGCCATGACCGGGGTCTTCATCGGCATCGGCAAGGGATTCACCGCCGCCATCGAGCGCTCCAGCGCCGACATCTTCATCATGCAGCCCGGAGCCAAGGCCCTGTTCAGCGGGCCGATGGGCATGCCGCGACGCTTTGTCCCGCTGGCCTACAACCACCCCGAGGTGGTCGAGGTGAAGACGCTCGACATGTCGGGCGGCAATTTCCAGAACATCAAGAACGTCGACCCGACTGCCACGGCCGCCGATCGCGCCAAGCAGGGCGCGCCGCGCCAGAAGAGCGTCCTAGTCAACATCATCGACACCGCGCCCGGCTCGGTCACCATCCCGCGCGACTATTCGGACGAACTGGTCGAGGCCCTGCGCCAGCCCTTCACCGTGGCGGTGGACGAGACGGCCCTGACGCCGCTGGGCGTCAAGCTGGGCGACAAGGCCCTGTTCAACGGCCAGACCGTGACCGTGGTGGGCGTGCTGCGCGGCTATCCCAACATGATGCAGCCGACGATCGTCATGTCGCGCGACAGCTTGCGGATGTTGGGCCAGGCCTTCGAGGGGCCGCGCGTCGGCCCGCTGATGCTCAAGATCAAGGACCCGGCCCGCGCCGAGGTCGTGGTGGCCCAGCTGAACGCCATGGGCAACGGCCAGTGGAAGGCCTGGACCCGCCAGCAACTGGCCGACGCCAACGCCGGCGCCATGTTCGAGGAAGGCATCCTGGTCATCATCATCGGCGGCTGCGTGGTGCTGGGCATCATCATCGGCGTGGCCATCACCTGGCAGACCCTGCGCGGGGCGATCATGGCCAACATCAAGGAGTTCGCCTCTCTGCGCGCCCTGGGCGTCGGCATGGGCAGCTTGCGCCGCATCGTCATGGAGCTGAGCTTCTGGGTCGGCATGGTGGGGGTCGGCGCGGCCATCCTGCTGACCTGGCTGCTGTCCCTGCTGGCCCTGTCCAACGCCGTCATCATCGCCCTGCCGCCCATGCTGCTGATCGTGGTCGGCGGCGGCCTGATCGCCATCTCCATGCTGTCGGGCTTCCTGTCGATGGGCATCCTGAAGAAGAGCCAACCTGCGGACCTGCTGCGATGAACAAACATACGAAAGTTCAAGGCAGGCACGGCGAGTTCGCCCTGGAAGCCAAGGGACTGGTCAAGCGCTTCAAGTCCGGCCGGTCCTATGTCGAGGTGCTGAAGGGCGTGGATTTCGACGCCCGCCACGGCGACCTGACCATGGTCATGGGCCCGTCGGGCTCGGGCAAGTCGACGCTGATCGCCGCCCTGTCCGGCCTGCTGCGGCCCGAGGAAGGGCGCGTCGACGCCCTGGACGTGGACGACCTGTGGAAGCTATCGGGCGGCAAGATCGACAAGTTCCGGCTGGATCACTGCGGCTTCATCTTCCAGGGCTTCAACCTGTTCCCGGCGCTCAGCGCCCTGCAGCAGGTGACGACGGTGCTGAAGTATCAGGGCCTGTCGCCGGAGAAGGCCAAGAAGCGCGCCGCCCTGGCGCTGGAAGAGGTCGGTCTGGGCCATCGCCTGCACCAGCGCCCGGCCGCCCTGTCCGGCGGCGAGAAGCAGCGCGTCGCCATCGCCCGCGCCCTGGCCAAGGACCCGCAGATCCTGTTCGCCGATGAGCCGACCTCGGCGCTGGACGGCGAGAACGGCCAGGTCGTCATCAGACTGCTGCGCCGGGCGGCCACCGAACACGGCGCGGCCGTCATCTGCGTGACCCACGACCCGCGCCTGGAAGCCTGGGCCGACCGGGTGATCCACATCGAAGACGGCGTGATCATCGACGATCAGCGCCGCACCCCCAATCCCGAAGCCATCCTGGCGTCGCACTGACCCCGATCCCCTTGAGGACCCCCATGCCCGCATTCCTGAAAAACAAATGGCTCTGGATCGGCCTGGCGCTGGTGATCGCCATCGTCATCGGCCTGAGCCTGATGCAGAAGGCCGGCGCCGCCAAGAAGGCTGAACTGGCGCAGGCCGCCGACAAGAAGGTCGAAAGCCCCTACTCGGCCATCGCCAACGGCAAGATCGACATCGAGGGCGGCATCATCCAGATCGCGGCGCGTCGCGGCGGCGTGGTGCGAGACGTCCTGGTGCAGGAAGGCGACCTGGTGAAGGCCGGTCAGATCCTGGCCCGTCAGGAGGACGACGAGCCGCGCCTGTCGCTGCAGACGGCGGCGGCCGATCTGGCCCAGGCCGAAAGCCAGCTGCGCATGATCAACGTCGACATCGCCACCGCCCAGCGCGAGCACGACCGGCTGCAGAAACTGGTCGCCACCAACTTCGTCGCCGCTCAGCGCATGGATCAGGCCCGCGACGCCATCGCCCAGGCCCAGGCCCGCCTCGCCTCGCAGCAGGCCGCCGTGCAGACCGCCCGCGCCCGCCGCGATCAGGCCGCCTATAACGTCGAGCTGACAGTGATCCGCTCGCCCGCCGACGGCCGCATCGTGCGCCGCTACGCCAACCCCGGCGCCGGCGCCTCGACCCTGAACGTGTCGAACATGTTCGACCTGGAGCCCGCCGCCCCGCGCATCGCCCGCGCCGAGATCGTCGAGGCCGACATCCCCAACGTCAGCGTCGATCAGGCCGTCGAGATCACCCCCGAGGGCGATCCGACCAAGGTCTATGTCGGCAAGGTGCTGCGCCGCGCCGCCGTCTTCGGCGCCCGCAAGCTGGCCTCGGACGACCCGTCGCAACGCACCGACGAGCGCGTGGTCGAGGTGGTGGTCGCCGTCGACGAGGCCCCGCTGCTGATCGGCCAGCGCGTGCTGGTCAAGTTCATGAAGCCGGGCGAAACGGCGGGCGCCAAGCGCGACAACGCCTCGACCGGCGTGCCCGCCACGCGCGCCATGAAGGCCCCCGCCCGGGCGTAACATCGGGTCGGGATGAAAACGGAAAAGGGGCCTCGCGAGGGGCCCCTTTTTTGTTGGCGTATACTCTCCCGCTCATCCCGGCGGACGCCGGGATCCAGTCCTTTGGCCTCAAGCGCAATGACAAGGACCGCAGACCTTGTGCACGCGGCTCTCACTGGGCCCCGGCGTCCGCCGGGATGAGCGGAAGAGAGGAACTCAGTTCCCCGTAAATTCCCCTGCCCGCTTCTCCAGCACCGCGCTCACGCCTTCGATGTGGTCGTCGGTCAGGTGGGCCAGGGCCTGCATGGCGGCGGACAGCTCCAGCATCTGGTCGAAGTTCATGTCGCGGCCCTGACGCAGCAGGCTCTTGGCCATGCGCAGGGCCTGGGGCGGCTGGGCGGCGATCTGGTCCGCCGTCTGCATCGCCTCGTCCATCAGCGTCTCATGGGCGACGACGCGGTTGACCAGGCCCCACTGCTCGGCCGTCGCTGCGTCGATCGAGCGGGCGGTGAACAGCAGTTCGGCGGCGCGGGCGTAGCCGATGTTCCGAGGCAGCAGCCATGAGCCGCCGTCGCCGGGGATGATGCCCAGCTTCATGAAGGGCACGCCGAAGCTGGCGCGTTCGGAGGCGATGCGGATGTCGCCCAGACCGGCGATGTCGCAACCCAGCCCCATGGCCGGACCGTTGACGGCGCTGATCAGCGGGACCTCCAGCCCATAGAGGGCGCGCACGATGCGGTGGACGACGCGGCGATAGCGTTCGCGGATGGCGACGCCGGAGCCCTCGAACAGGTCGCGGCGGTCCTTCATAGCCTTCAGATCGCCGCCCGCCGAGAAGGCGCGTCCGGCCCCGGTCATCACCACGCAGCGGATCGAGGGGTCGGCGTTAACGGCGTCGCAGGCGGCGGCGAAGGCCTCGCCGTCTTCCAGGTCCGGCAGGGCGTTCAGCCGGTCGGGCCGGTCCAGCGTCCAGACCATGACCGCGCCTTTGCGCTCTTCGACGATCAGACTCATGGCGGGCTTCCTCCTTGCCGGTGAAGCCGTCGGTTTCGGCCAGGGCGCGCGGCGATGGCAAGGGCGGAATTGAAAAACCCCGGTCGTTCTGACCGGGGCTTCTGGCTGGATCTTCCAGTCTTCGCGACTACGCGCGCGGCCGTTTGATCGTTATGGGTACGAAGTTGGACGGGTGGCTGACCACGCGGTCGCCGGCGCCGTTCATCTGCTTCGTGTTCACCAGCATCCCGCCGAATAGGGCGAAGGACATCATGGCGTGCTGGAGATTACGCTCTTTGTTTTCGTTCATTTTTGGCGTCTCCTTTCGTTGAACGATGAAAGAAGACACGTCGTGCTTTTCGGGACTCTCACCCTGTCAGTCGTTTCGCGTCGAGGATGACTATAGCCGCCTGGCGCGAAAAGTCAAGAAATTATAGTCCGTTCTCGGACTCATTGTTGCGATACCGTCACGAACCATGTCCCACGCCTCCGCCCCCTCCCCGCCCCGCGCCATCGCCAGCCCCTGCGTCATGGTCTGCACCGTCGACGGCGCCTCGGGCCTGTGCCTGGGCTGTCTGCGCACGCTGCAGGAGATCGCGACCTGGAGCCGGATGACCGACGAGGGCCGCGCCGACGTCATGGCCGACCTGCCGGGCCGCAAGAGCCGGATCGACCCCAGGCTGTTGGGCGAGTGAGCCGGCGGCGATCACCGGTCCGGCGTCAACCTTTCGTTCGCCACGTCGCTTCACCGCATGGGAAGACCCCGGCGGCATAGTCGCTTTCATGATCCGCTTTGACCCGCGCTCTGCTGTCGTTTTCGCCGCCGCCCTGGCGTCGGCCTGCGCCTGCGCCGGCGCCCTGATGTGGTGGGAAGGGCCGGCCAAGGCCTACGCCGCCGTGGCGCTGAAGGAGGCGCCGTCGGTGACGCGCGCGGCCGATGGTCACTACTGGGCCGAGGCGACCGTCGAAGGGCGGCCGATGCGGATGCTGGTCGACACCGGCGCCAGCGCGGTGACGCTGAGCCGCGCCGACGCCGAACGGCTGGGCGTGCGGCTGAAACCGCATGACTTCAACCAGACCCTGAACACCGCCTCGGGCCAGACGCCCGCCGCGCGGGTGCTGCTGACGTCCGTGTCGGTGGCGGGGGTCGAGCTGACCTCGGTCGAGGCCCTGGTGATCGACCGCGACATGCCCGCCGCCCTGCTGGGAATGAGCTTCCTGGGCCGGCTGTCGGCCTTTGAGGCGCGGCCGGACGGGCTGATCCTGAAGGGCTGAATCCTGAAAGGCAGCTTGGGCCTCAGCCGCGCGGGCCGAACGGCACGACCTTGTTGTCCCGGTCATGGCCGATGTCGGCCGAGCCCAGATAGGGGATGCCGGAGCGCACGCACCAGTGGCGCACGATCTCTTCGGCAGTCAGGCCGAACTCGGGATCATTGGCCGTCACGTCCGACACCCGGCCCAGACGGATGCCGGCGATGCGGCGGATCGAGGCCTGGCCGGTCAGATGGAACATCATCCGATCGACGCGGTAAAGCGCCTCGGACACCTCTTCCAGCATGACGACGTGGCCGGTCAGGTCCGGCTCGATCGCCGTGCCGACCAGTTCGTTGAGGATGGTCAGGTTGAAGCCGACGGCGGGCCGCGGGTCGCTCCGCAGGGACGGCTCCAGCGAGGCCGGGTCGCCGTACCTGAGCCAGTTCACGGCGCGCAGGCCCGTGGCGTCATGGCGCGATCCGTCCGAGGCCATCGGCCCGTGCGCCACATGGGGAAAGCCCGCGCGATACAGCGCCGCCAGCAGGCTGCCCGCGTCCGAATAGCCGAGATAGCGCTTGGCCCAGGCGCGGGCGGTCAGCTCGGGGATCACCGCCTCGGCGATGCGGCAGGCGCCGTAACCGCCGCGCGCGAACCAGACGGCGTCGATGTCGGGGTCGTTGGCCGTCTCGACCAAGGCGCGGGCCCGGGTGGCGTCGTCGCCGCCGAAATGACCGTGGACGTCATAGAGGGCCGGGTGCAGCACCAGTTCGACCGCCCCGTCCGGCCACTGCGCCGCCGCCCAGGCCCGGATCGCCTCGCCCCGCGCCAGTTCGAGACGGGAGCTGGCGTTGACGACGCCGATTCGGAACGGTCTGGTCTGCATGGACGGGATGGCCTTGAGCGTCTTGCGTGCTAGTCAGGCCGGACCTTCCCCGGTTTCCCGCATTGAAATCAAGCCGATGAACAAAGACTACTTCTTCTGCGGCGTCGGCGGCTCCGGCATGATGCCGCTGGCCATGATCGTTCAGGCGCAGGGCGGCCGCATCTCAGGCTCCGACCGGGCGCTGGATCAGGGACGCACGCCCGAGAAGTTCGACTGGCTGCGCGCCCACGGCGTCGCCCTTCACCCACAGGACGGATCGGGCGTGATCAGCAAGGATCAGGTGGTCGTCGCCACCGGGGCGGTCGAGGACACCGTGCCCGACATCGGCGCGGCCAGGCGGGTCGGCGCCGTCATCAAGACCCGGCCCCAACTGCTCAGCGAACTGTTCAACGCAGCCCCGACCTCGATCGGCGTGGCGGGCACCAGCGGCAAGTCGACCATTACCGGCATGATCGCCTGGATCCTGGATCAGGCCGGGCGCGCGCCCACCGTGGTCAACGGGGCGGTGATGAAAAACTTCGCCACGCCCGACCAGCCGTTCGCCAGCGCCCTGGTCGGCGGTCCCGATCTGTTCGCGGCCGAGGTGGACGAGAGCGACGGCTCCATCGCCCGCTATGACCCCACGGTCGCCGTGGTCTCCAACATCTCGCTGGACCACAAGTCGATGGAGGAGTTGCGTGAGCTATTCGGCGGCTTCGTCGGCCGGGCGCCAACGGCGGTGCTGAACCTGGACAATCCCGAGACGGCGGCGCTGGCGCAGACGCTGGCGCCCGGCAAGGCGATCACCTTTGCGCTGGGCGAGGAAGAGGCCGAGCTGTCGGCGCACGACCTTCAGCCCCTGCCGACCGGCATGGCGTTTGAGCTGCGGGTGCGCGGCGAGGCGGCGCGAGCGGTGACGCTGACCGTGCCGGGCGCGCACAATGTCGCCAATGCTCTGGCGGCGCTGGGCGCGGTTCGGGCGCTGGGCGTCGGCCTGGATCAGGCGGTCGCGGCGCTGGAGACCTTCAGCGGCATCCGGCGGCGGCTGGAGGTGGTCGGAACGCAGGGCGGCGTCACCGTGATCGACGACTTCGCGCACAACCCGGACAAGATCGCCGCGACGCTGAAGACCCTGCACGCCTTTGACGGGCGGCTGCTGATCCTGTTCCAGCCGCACGGCTTCGGCCCGCTGAAGCTGATGAAGCAGGAGTTCATCGAGGGCTTCGCCGGGCTGATGCGGCATGACGACGTGCTGCTGATGCCCGAGCCGGTCTATTACGGCGGCACCACCGACCGCAGCGTCGGCAGCGAGGACATCGCGGCCGGCGTGCGCGCGGCGGGACGTCGGGCGCAGGCGCTGGCGACCCGCGCCGACTGCGGCGACCGCATCGTGGACATGGCCCGGCCCGGCGACCGGGTGGTGGTCATGGGCGCGCGCGACGACAGCCTGTCGACCTTTGCGGCCGAGCTGCTGGCGCGGATCTGACTGTCCGCCGTCGGACCACCCGTCAAATTAGCCTTGCAAAACATTCATTTCCGGCAAAGCGGCTGTTAAGCCGCCTCGCCTAACCCTGCTCCGGCAAGAAGCAGGAGACGGCTGGGAAATGGCCCGGATAGGAGATTTCGTGGACGCCTCGGCGCCGATGGCGCCCGACGCCCTGGGCGCAGAGGCTCTGGCCCGGTTCGAGGCCGAGCCGGAAACCCTGGTCATCGCCGTGGCCGACGCCGAGGGGCGCCCCGTCGGCCTGATCGAGCGCAACGCCTTCACCCTGAAGCTGGCGGCCGAGTTCGGACGCGCCCTGTATGTCCGGCGCCCGATCTCGGCGCTGATGGACGCGGCGCCGATGGTGGTGGAGGCCGACGCCTCGGCCGACCTGCTGTTCCAGTCGATGGACGCGGCCGGGCTGGGGGCGCTGTTGAAAGGCTTTATCGTCGTCTCGCGCGGCCGTTACGTCGGCGTGGGGGCGGGCCTGCACGTGCTCCAGGCCGGGGTGGCCATCCACAAACGCCGCGCCGAGGCCATGGCTGATCTGGCCCAGGACCTGGTGAGGGCCGAGGCCGAGGCCCGTGCCTCCAGCCGGGCCAAGTCCGAATTCCTGGCCGTGATGAGCCACGAGATCCGCACGCCCCTGAACGGCGTTCTGGGGGTCGCCGCCCTGATGGAGCGGCAGTTGACGCAGGACGACCTGCGGCCCCACGTCCGCACCATCCTCGATTCGGGCGCCAGCCTGCTGCGGCTGCTAACCGACGCGCTGGATATGTCGCGGGCCGAGGCGGGGATGTTGACGCTGGAGCCCGCGCCGCTGGACCTGCAGTCGGTGGCCGCAGACCTGTCGGCCCTGTGGAGCCCGCGCGCCGAGGAGAAGGCGCTGGAGCTGCAGGTCGAGGCGGAGCTGACGGCCGCGCGATGGGTCGTCGGCGATGAGATGCGGCTCAAACAGCTATTGAACAATCTGATCGGCAACGCACTGAAGTTCACCGAGGCCGGATCGGTCGCGGTGCGGCTGGCGACGGCGCTGGATGATGGACGAGTGCGGCTGTCCGCGACCGTCGACGACAGCGGCCCCGGCGTCAGCGACGAGGCGGCGCGCGCCATTTTCGAGCCCTTCAACACCGGCGAGGCGGGACGGCAGGGCGCCGGCGCCGGGCTGGGCCTGGCCATCTGCCGCCAGATCGTGGAGCGGATGTACGGCGCGCTGACCGTGGAGCGTTCGCCGCAGGGCGGGGCGCGCTTCGGCTTCGAACTGCATCTGCCGCTGGCGGAGCGCGACGCCCGCCGCGCCGAGGATCGTCAGGCGTCGCCGACGCTGCATGAGACGCTGCACGTGCTGGTGGTGGACGACCACGCCGCCAACCGCTTCGTCGCCGGCAAGGTGCTGGAGCTGTTCGGCTGCACCCATGAGACCGCCGAGAACGGGCGCCAGGCGGTCGAGCGCGCGGCCGCCGCGCCGTTCGACCTGATCCTGATGGATGTGAAGATGCCGGTGATGGACGGGGTGGCGGCGACGCGGGCGATCCGCGCCCAGCCCTGCCCCGCCGCCGCCCTGCCCATCCTGGCCCTCACCGCCAACGCCGATCCGCGCGACGAAGCGGCCTATCTGGCGGCGGGGATGGACGGGGTGGTGCAGAAGCCGATCCAGCCCGACGCCCTGCTGAACGCGATCCGGCTGGCGCTGTCGCGCGGCGAGGCGGCGAAGGCGGCCTGAGCGCGCCGAGGCGTCACACCTCCGACCAGCGGCGCAGCAGGTTGTGATAGACGCCGGTCAGTTCGATCACGGCCGCATCCTTGGGCCCCTTGTCCAGGTTCACGCGCTGAATCGCCACGTCGAGGCGGAACAGGCTTTCGCGGTCGGCGTCGTCGCGGATCAGGCTCTGCAGCCACATGAAGCTGGAGACGCGGGCGCCGCGCGTGACCGGCGTCACCCGGTGCAGGCTCTTGGACGGATACAGGACCAGGTCGCCCGCCGGCAGCTTGATCGACTGGGTGCCGTACATCTCCTCGATGATCAGTTCGCCGCCGTCATAGTCCTCGGGCTCGGAGAGGAAGAGGGTGGCCGACAGGTCGCTGCGGATGCGGTGCTCGCCCCGCTGTCGGATGGCGTTGTCGACGTGGGTGCCGAACTCGCCGCCGCCCTCATAGCGATTGAACAGGGGCGGAAAGATCGTGTGCGGCAGGGCGGCCGAGACGAACATCGGATTGGCGTTCAGCGCCTGGACCACCAGGGCCGAAACCTCGCGCGCCTGGGGGCTGTCCTCGGGCAGTTGCTGGTTCTTCTTGGCCGTCGCCGACTGATGGCCCGAGGTCATGTTGCCGTCGGCCCAGGGACCGGCGTCCAGGGTCCGGCGCAGCGCCTTCACCTCGGCCTTGGTGAAGACGTCGGGGATGTGCAGCAGCATGGCTCTCTCACCGTCTGGAGACATATCGGCCCCGCGACTTGTGAAAGCGCGGGGCCGACAGGATGGCGTGAAACGCGGCCTCTTAGTAGCGGACGTTCAGCGTCAGGATCGCCTGGCGCGCCGGGGCGACGTCGGCGTGGTGCACGCCGTTGGTGCGGATGATGTAGTCCTCATCCCCGGCGTTCTGGACGTTCAGCTGCAGCGAGGCGCGCTCGTTGATGTCGTAGGCGGCGAACAGGTCGAACCGGGTGTATTCCGGCGCATAGACGCGGTTGGCCCCGCCGCCGGCTCCGCCCTGGTTGCCGCCCCAGGATTTGGACACGTAGTAGACGCCGCCGCCCAGACTGAGCTTCGGCAGGACGCGGTAGGTGGTGAACAGGCTGGCGCTGTGCTCGGGCGTATTGGCCAGGGGATCGCCGACGTTGATGCTGTTGTAGGCGCCGCGCACCAGCTCGGAGTCCATCCAGGTGTAGCCGCCGAACACCTGCCAGTTGTCGGTGATGTTGCCCGAGACGCCCAGCTCCAGACCCTGCACCCTGGCCTCGCCCGCCTGCTCATAGCGGTCCGGCGCCACCAGAATGGCGGCGTTCTTGCGGGTCAGGTGGAACAGGGCGCCGCTGAACGCCAGACGGTCGCCGAACAGATTGGCCTTGGCGCCGATCTCGAAGCTCTCGGTCTCCTCAGGGTCGAGAACGGTGGCGACGAAGTTGGCGCTGCCGTTGGTCGTGCCCGTGTTCTGATCCCCGGCCGAGATGGTCGGCGGCGTCGAGGCCGTCGACCAGGCGGCGTAGACGCTGCTGTTCGCCGTCGGCTTATAGACCAGGCCGAGCTGATAGTTGACGAAGTCCCAGTCGCCGCGCGTGGCGGTATAGACCGGCGCCGTCACCGTGCCCGAGGCGTTCAGCCCCTCGACCGAATAGTCGTCCCAGCGCAGGCCCAGATTCACGATCAGCCGGTCGCTCAGGTGAATGGCGTCGAAGGCGTAGACGCCCACGGAATCGGTGTCGGCCCGGCTGACCAGACCGCGCGTCTTCGTGCCCGTCCACGGGTCGTTCGGATTGGGCGCATAGACGGGGGTGCAGTCCAGCCCCGTCAGCGGCGCCGGGCAGGCGGCGCCGGTCAGGGTCGTGACCGTATAGGAGGCGTTGCGGTTCTTCTCGCGCGACACCTCCACGCCGACGTCGAAGTCGTGCTTGATCGAACCGGTCAGGAAGGACCCGTGCAGGTCGGTGACGTTGGCCAGGGTCTCGGCCGGGTTCCAGCGCGACTTCAGGCCCCGCTTCATCCACCAGACGCCGTCGACCAGCTGGGCCGCGCCGCCGTCGCCGGGGTTGGTGACGACATAGTCGTTCAGCGTCTGCGAGTAGCGGGTGACGTTGCGCAGGGCCAGATTGTCGCTGAAGCGGTGCTCGACCTCCAGCGTCAGGCTGTCGACCGTATTGTTCAGATAGTCGCGCGCCTTCAGGCCGTAAAAGCTGTCGGAGGGGACGTCCAGCACGCCCGAGGCGTCCGGACGCGGCGCCGTCGCCCCGCCCAGCTTGGTGTAGAGCGGGACGCCGTAGTCAGGCAGCTGATTGCTGTCGAGGTGGTAGTAGCTGGCGGTGACGGTCGTCGGCGTGCCCAGACCCGCCGCGATCGACGCCCCGACGCCCCATTTGTCGAAATCCGCCCCGTTGCGGCCCGGCACGTCGCCTTGCGAGGCCATGAGGTTCAGGCGCATGGCGGCGGTCGGCCCGACCTGCCAGTTGGCGTCCGCCGTGCCGCGCAGATAGTCGTCCGTACCGGCCCCGACCGAGCCGTTGACGAAGTTGGTCAGGCGCGGCGCCTTGGACGACAGATTGATGCTGCCGCCGCCCGAGCCGCGTCCCGAATAGACGGAATCGGCGCCCTTGATGACCTCGACCTGCTCCAGGTTGAAGACCTCGCGCTGCTGGCCGCCGGTGTCGCGCACGCCGTCGACGAAGATGTTGTTGCCCGAGGCTTGGCCCCGGATGAACGGCCGGTCGGCCAGCGGCTGGCCGCCCTCGCCCGCGCCGAAGGTGATGCCCGGCGAGGTGCGCAGGATGTCTTGAAGCGAGGTGGCGGCCGTCTGTTCGATGATCTGCTGCGGGATCACCGTCACCGTGCGCGGGGTGTCGACCAGGGGGGCGACGAACTGCGGGTCCTTCGGCTCGCGCTTCACGCGGTGGCCGTGCACGTCCACCGTGCCCAGGTGGGTCGCGTCCTGGCTGATCACGCCGTCCGAGGGCGCAGCCTCATCGGCGACCGTCGCCATCGCGGGGGCGGCGCACAACATGCCGGCGGCGCTGGACGCGAACAGAAGCGCCTTGAGAGCGGCGGAGCGGGCGTCAGGGCGAGCGTCGGGGCGGACGTCGGACATGGGGGAGGAACCGATCTATTATTGAGACCGGCTCGCATTAGCACCTTTTCCGGGTGCGACAATCTGACTCTTGCGACTAAATCTCAATTGCGAAGCGAGTGTCACACGCAGGTCACACCTGGGGCTTGGCCACCGCCTTGATCGACACCGCCGGGTCGGCCAGCAAGGCGTCGTCGACCGGCGCCGCCTTACCAATCAGCAGCCGTCCGCCCATGAAGTCGGCGGGGGCGTTGACCGCCTCCACCGCCACGATCCGCTCCCCCGCCAGATGGAAGACGGAGAAGGCGCCGCTGGCCGGATCGCCGCGCACCAGTTGTCGGTCGGCGTCGAAGGGCACGCCGGCGATCTGCAGCTTGACGTCGAACTGGTCGGACCAGAACCAGGGCACTTCCGGCGCCGGGGCGGCGCGGCCGACGATGGCGCTGGCCGCCTGCTTGGCCTGTTCCAGGGCGTTGGGCACGCTCTCCAGCCGGTGCATGACGCCGCCGTGCACCGGGATGGGCCGCCGCGTCACGTCGCCGATAGCGTAGATGTGCGGGTCGCGCGTGCGGGCGGTCTCATCCACCACTACGCCGTTTTCGCACGTCAGTCCCGCCGTGCGCGCCAGAGCCTCGCAGGCGAAGGCGCCGACGCCGACCAGCACCGCATCCGCCGCGATCAGCGTCCCATCCGCCAGCCGCACGCCCGCATCCTCGAACCCCGCGACCTCCACGCCGGTCAGGATCTCGACGCCGTGCGTCTTGTGCAGGTCGGTGAAGAAGGCCGACAGGGGCTGAGAGGCTACGCGCGCCAGCACCCGGTCCATGCGTTCGATCACCACCGCCTCGGCGCCCAGGGCGCGAGCCGAGGCCGCCGCCTCCAGCCCGACATAGCCGCCCCCGACCACCGCCAGCTTCTTGCCCGGCGCCAGAACCGCCTTCAGCCGCTCGGCGTCCTCCAGCGTGCGCAGCTCCAGCAGGTCCGGCCGATCCGCGCCGGGGATGGCCAGCTTGCGCGCCGTCGAGCCGGTGGCCAGGATCAGCACGTCGTAAGCTTCGACCGTCCCGTCAGCGAAGGTCACGGTCTTGCCGCCCGCGTCGATGGCGGTCGCCGTGACGCCGGTGCGCAAGTCGATGTTCTGCTCAGCGTAGAAGCTCTCGGGGCGCAGCAGCAGGTCTTCCAGACCCGCCTCGTCTTTCAGCCAGGCTTTCGACAGGGGCGGTCGCTGATAGGGCGGCGCGCTCTCCTGCCCCGCCAGGACGATCTCGCCCTCGAAGCCATACTGCCTCAGCAGCGCCGCCGCCGAGCCCCCCGCGTGTCCCGCGCCGATGATCAGAACCTTGGTCATGGCGGACAGATAGAGCGGCGAGCGGCGAGTGGCGAGTGGCGGTCAGGCTTTTCCTCCCCATGACAATGGGGAGGGGGACCACGAAGTGGTGGAGGGGCTCTCTACCGCCCCGTTGCGTGAAGCAGGATCACGGCCAGAACGCCATCAGGATGATCCCGAACATCCGTGGCCCGGATGCGCAGAACCTCAATCCCCTGCGCTTTCAACCATGCGGTTCGCCGCGCATCGTGGGCGATCTGGTCCGGGTCGTCGTGAGTTGCGCCGTCAACTTCAACCGCCAAACGGGACGCAGGACAGTAGAAGTCGACGATGTAAGGGCCGATGGGATGCTGACGCCTGAACTTCAAACCTTCCAGGCCGCCGGCTTTGAGGCAGGCCCACAGCCGCGCCTCGGGCGGCGTCAGGGAGCGACGCATTCCTGCCGCACGACGATAGGCTTCGACGGTCGGCGGCATGGCCCCTCCACCACTTCGTGGTCCCCCTCCCCATTGTCATGGGGAGGAAAGACGGAGGTCAACTTTTCCCCCTTGACCGTTCCATTGTTACAGCATAATGGAACGCGCCATGAGCACCGACGCCGCCAAGACCGCCCTGCTGGACGCCCTGCTCTCGCTGAAGACGCGGGAGGAGGCGGACGCCTTTCTGGCCGACCTGTGCACCCCGGCCGAGCTGCGCGCCATGGCCGAGCGGTGGCAGGTGGCGCGGATGCTGGACGCCGGGGACAAGACCTATCGCGAGATCGCCGCCGAGGCGCCGGCCAGCCCGACCACTGTCGTGCGGGTCGCGCGCTCCCTGAAGGACATGCCGCACCAGGGCTATCGGCTGGTGCTGGACAGACTGAAAGCCTGAGACGACATCATGAGCACGGTTCAGGGGCGGCTGCGCATCGCCGTCCAGAAATCCGGCCGCCTGGCCGAACGCAGCCTCGACCTGGTCCGCGATGCGGGCCTGCGCGTGGTCAAGGGCAACAACGACCTGCTGTATCGGATCGAGAACTATCCGATCGACCTGCTGCGGGTGCGCGACGACGACATTCCGACCTTCGTGGCGGACGGGGTCTGCGACTTAGGCATCGTCGGCGAGAACGTGCTGGAGGAAGTGAAGAACGGCGGGCCGAATGCCGAGGTCGTCATGCCGCTGGGCTTCGGCCGCTGCACGCTGAAGATCGCGACGCCGCCGGCGCTGGACTACGCCGGGCCGTCGTCGCTGCAGGGCTTAAGGATCGCCACCTCATACCCGAAGATTCTGCGTCGTTTTCTGGATGAGGCGGGGGTGGACGCCGACATCGTCACCATGCGCGGCGCCGTCGAGGTGGCCCCGCGGTTGAAGCTGGCCGCCGCCATCTGCGATCTGGTCTCGACCGGGGCGACGCTGGAGGCCAACGGGCTTATGGCGCGCGACACCGTGCTGGACAGTCAGGCGGTGCTGATCAAGGCGCCGACGCCGCCCGAGGCGGGGCTTCAACACCTGCTGGACTCCATCGTCGAGCGGATGGCCGGCGTGGTGTCCTCTCAGGGCGCCAAATACGTGATGCTGAACGCCCCGCGCGCGGCGCTGGATCGGATCACCGCCCTGTTGCCCGGCGCAGGGTCGCCGACGGTCATGCCCCTGTCGGGGCGCGACGACGCCGTGGCTGTCCACGCCGTCTGCCAGGAGGCCGTCTTCTGGGAGACGCTGGAGAAACTGAAGGCCGAAGGGGCGTCGGCCATCCTGGTCCTGCCCATCGAGAAGATGATGTGATGAAGCGTATCGACTGGAACCAACTGGACGCCGACGGACGCAAGGCCGCCCTGGCCCGCCCGCAGCGCCGCACCGAGAGCTTTGTCGCCAGCGTGGTGCGCGAGATCTTCGACGACGTGCAGGCGCGCGGCGGCGAGGCCGTGACCGACTGGGCCACGCGTCTGGACGGCGCCGCGCCGCGCCGCATCGAAATCACGGAAGCCGCCGCTACCAAGGCGCGCCGCGACCTGCCGCCCGCCGCCGCCCGCGCTCTGCGCGTCGCCGCCGACAATGTGCGCGTCTTTCATCAGGCGACGAAGCCCGAGGACACGGCCTTCATCGAGACCACGCCCGGCGTGAAGTCCAAGCTGGTCTGGCGGCCGATCGGCTCGGCGGGCCTCTATGTTCCGGGCGGGACGGCGCCTCTGTTCTCATCGCTGCTGATGCTGGCCATACCGGCGGGCGTGGCCGGCGTGGGGCGGCGCGTCGCCGTCACCCCGCCGTCCAAGGACGGCTCGGTCCACCCCGCCATGATCGCCGCCGCCGCCGAGGCGGGGCTGGACGAGCTGTGGCTGCTGGGCGGGGCGCAGGCCATCGCCGCCCTGACCTTCGGCGCCGAACTGGAGGACGGCGTCATCGCGCCGGTCGACAAGCTGTTCGGTCCCGGCAACGCCTATGTCGCCGAGGCCAAGCGCTACGCCGCCTCCCTGCCCGGCGGCCCGGCGCAGGATCTGCCGGCGGGTCCGTCGGAACTGCTGGTCATCGCCGACCGCGACGCCGATTTCGAGATCGTCGCGGCCGACCTGCTCAGCCAGGCCGAGCATGACGCCGACGCCCAGGTGATCCTGGTGTCCGACAGCGGCACGGCCCTGAGCGAGATCATCGCCGAGGTCGAACGACAGGTCGAAAGCCTGCCGCGCGCCTCCATCGCCCGCGCGTCGCTGGCCGAGGCCCGCGCCATCCGGGTGCGCGACATGGCCGAGGCGTGCGCGGTCGCGAACCTCTACGGTCCCGAGCACCTGTCGATCCAGGTGGAGGATGCGGAAGCCCTGGTCGACAAGATCACCGCCGCCGGGGCCGTCTTCGTCGGCCGGTGGGCGGCCGAGACGCTGGGCGACTACGCCGCCGGACCCAGCCATGTCCTGCCGACCGACGGCGCGGCGCGGACGCTGGGCGGCGTCACCACCGCCAGCTTCATGACTGCGATGTCGGTGCAGACCGTCACCGAACAAGGCGCCGCAGCGCTGGCCCCCGTCGCCGCCGCCCTGGCGCGGCTGGAGGGGCTGGAGGCCCACGCCCGGGCGGCCGATCTGAGGAGCGCGGGATGACCAACGATTTCTTCCTTCTCCCCTTGAGGGAGAAGGCGGCCTGCGGAGCAGGTCGGATGAGGGGGACGTTGGCTTCGCCCTCATCCGTCTCGCGCGTGGACACAGCCCCCTCATCCGAGCGCCTTCGGCGCCCACCTTCTCCCACGAGGGGAGAAGGGTCATGAGCTTGCCCGCCCCCTATCCGCCGCTCGTCTCGGGCGGCGACGGCCTCGAGCGCTATCCGGGGGAGCCCGCTGCGCTGGCGGCCCGCATGGCCGCGCTCTATGGCGTCGACGCCGATCAGGCGCTGCCGACGCGCGGGCTGACGCACGGGCTGGAGCTAGTCTGGCGCCTGGCCGCGCGCGACGGGCTGAAGGTGCAGGCGCCCGACGCCGAGCCCTATGCGCAACTGGCCGCCCTCTACGCCCGCCCGGCTGCTGACGCCGGGACCGCCGCCGTGGTCATCCGCGCCCTCAGCTCGCCCGAGGCCGCAGCCGAGATGGCCGAGCGCATCGCTCCCGCCCTGCTGGTCGTCGATGAAGGGATGGTCGAGTTCGCCGAGGCGCCGTCCGCTGCGGCGGTGGTCAACGACCACGCCAATCTGATCGTGCTGCGCAGCCTGTCGCTGGCCTATGGCCTGGCCGGGGCGCGGGTCGGGGCCGCGCTCGCGCAGGCGCAGACGCTGGCGCGGCTGGCTGAGGCGCTGGAGCCCTACGCCCTGCCCGAGGTCTCGGTGCGGCTGGCGATGCAGGCGCTGGACCCGTCGCGGATGATGGAGACGGCCGAACGCATCAGCGCCGTGCGCCGCGAGCGCGCCCGCGTCGCCGAGGCCCTTTCGCGCATCATGGCGCTGGAGGCCGGCGTGGGACCGGTGATCGTCGCCAGACCCTCCGATCCGGAGGGCGCGCTCGAGGCCCTGCGCCGCTACGGATTGCGCGCCGATCTGGCCGGCGAGCGGCTGCGGCTGCCCGTCTCGCTGAAGCGCGAGGTCAACGACCGCCTGCTGACAGCGCTCGGCGCCGCCGCCCCCGGCGCGCGGCGCAACCGCACCGGTCAGGCTATCCGCGACACCAAGGAGACGCGCATCGTCTGCGCCGTCGATCTGGACAGCGCCGGGCCGGTGACAATCGAAACCGGCGTCGGCTTCTTCGACCACATGATCGAACAGGTGGCGGCGCACGGCGGGTTCTCGATCCGTCTGGCGTGCGAAGGCGACCTGCACATCGATCCGCACCACACCATCGAGGACTGCGCCATCGCCCTGGGCCAGGCGCTGAAACAGGCGCTGGGCGAGCGGCGCGGCATCGGCCGCTACGGCTTCGTCCTGCCGATGGACGAGGCCGAGGCGTCGGTCTCCATCGACCTGTCGGGGCGGCCCTATCCGGTGTTCGAGGGGACGTTCGCCACGCCGATGCTGGGCGGCTATCGCACCGACCTGACGGCCCACGTCGTGCGGTCTCTGGCCGAGAATCTGGGCGCGGCGGTCCACGTCCGTGTCACCGGCGACGACGACCACCACAAGACCGAGGCCGTGTACAAGGCCCTGGGCCGCGCCCTGCGTCAGGCGATCCGGGTCGAGGGCGACGCCGTGCCCAGCACCAAGGGGGTGCTGTGATGGCGGCCGCCGCTTTCCTTCTCCCCTCGGGGGAGAAGGTGGCTCGCGGAGCGAGACGGATGAGGGGGACGTCGACGTCACCCTCCGCCCTGTCGCCTGCGGACGCAGCCCCCTCATCCGAGTGCCTCCGGCGCCCACCTTCTCCCCCGAGGGGAGAAGGGAAATACGGCGGAGGAGAAGGGCGATGAACGTCACCCTGATCGGTTATGGGGCGGGCAATGTCGCCTCGGTGCGGTTCGCGCTGGAGCGGCTGGGCGCGCGGGTGCGGATCACCGACGATCCGGCCGATATGGACGAGGCGGAGCGCGTCATCCTGCCCGGCGTCGGCGCGGCAGGCTACGCCATGCAGCGACTGAAGGCGCTGGGTCTGGTCGAGGCCTTGCGCGCTTTTCCTCGCCCGCTGCTGGGCGTCTGTCTGGGTCAGCAGCTCTTGTTCGAGACCAGCGCCGAGGACGGCGGCGCCGACCTGCTGGGCCTGATCCCCGGCCGGGTGGGGGCGATCGCGCCCGCGCCGTCGCGTCCTTCGCCCCACATGGGCTGGAGCCGGCTGAGCCTCCGTCGGCCTGATCCGCTGCTGGAAGGGATCGAGGACGGCGACTGGGCCTATTTCGTCCACGGCTATGTCTGCCCTGACGGACCCGCCACCATCGCCGCAGCCGACTACGGCCTGCCCGTGCCCGCGGTGGTCAACAGCGCCAACCGCTGGGGCTGCCAGTTCCACCCCGAACGCTCGGCGGCCGCCGGAGCGCGTATTCTGAAGAACTTCCTGGAGTTGCCCGCGTGATCATCTATCCCGCCATTGACCTGATCGACGGCCATGCGGTTCGCCTGCTGCACGGCGATTTCAATCACGTGACCCGTTACGATTCCCATCCCGCCAACCGGCTGGCGGCCTTCACGGCCGAAGGGGCCGAGTGGATCCACGTCATCGACCTGGACGGGGCGCAGGCGGGCGAGGCGCGTCAGTATGCGCTGATCGGCGACATGGCCCGGGCCGTGGATATCAAGGTCCAGTCCGGCGGCGGCGTCCGCTCGGAAAAGGATATCGAACACCTGCTGGGGGCCGGGATCAGCCGCGTCGTCGTCGGCTCGCTGGCCGTCACCGATACGGATCTGGTGCTGAAGTGGCTGGAGCAGTTCGGCCCCGAAGCCATCGCCCTGGCCCTGGACGTCCGCTACGAGGACGGCCTGCCGGTGCCCGCGCTGAAGGGCTGGACCCAGTCGTCCGGCGTGGATCTGTGGAGCGTGCTGGAGCGCTATCCGGCGGGGCTGCTGCGCCACATCCTGATTACCGACGTCGGTCGCGACGGCGCCCTGACGGGCCTGAACCAGGACCTTCTGTCCGAAGCCGTTCGCCGTCGGCCTGAGCTGGAGATCCAGGCCTCGGGCGGGGTGGCCGACCTGGACGATCTGAGGGCGGCCAAGGCCATCGGCTGCGCGGGGGCCATCACCGGCCGCGCCCTTTATACCGGCCGCTTCACCGTGGCCGAGGCGCTGAGGGCCGTCGCGGGATGACCGCCCATTTCTGCATAGGGGCGGTCCGATGACCGCCCGGCGCATCATCCCCTGCCTGGACGTCAAGGACGGACGGGTGGTCAAGGGCGTGCGGTTCGAGGGCCACGTCGACATGGGCGACGCCGCCGAACTGGCCGCGCGCTATCGCGATCAGGGCGCCGACGAACTGGTCTTTTACGACATCACCGCCAGCCCCGAAGGACGCACGCTGGACTATGGCTGGGTGCAGGACATCGCCCGGCTGCTGGACATTCCCTTCTGCGTCGCCGGCGGCATCCGTAACGTCGAGCAGGCGGCGCGCTGTCTCGACCACGGGGCGGACAAGGTGTCGATCAACTCCCCCGCGCTGGAGCGGCCCGAACTGATCGGCGAGCTGGCCCAGCGACTAGGGCGCCAGTGCGTCGTCGTCGGGGTCGACAGCGCCTTTCAGGACGGCGAATGGCGGGTGCATCAATACACCGGCGATCCAAACGCGCGGCGCGGGGCGGGGCGACTGACCATGGACTGGATCGTCGAGGCGCAGGGGCTGGGCGCGGGCGAGATCGTGCTGAACTGCATTGATCAGGACGGGGTGCGCAAAGGCTATGACGTGGCTCAGCTGGCCGAGGCGCGCAGGCGGCTGACCATTCCGCTGGTGGCCTCGGGCGGGGCCGGGGCGGTGGAGCATTTCAGGGACGTGTTCGTGGAGGCGGACGTGTCGGGCGCGCTGGCGGCGAGCGTTTTCCACTCGGGCGCGATCTCGATTCCCGATCTCAAGCGTTACCTGGACGCGCAAGGCGTGGAGGTGAGGATATGACGACGTTCGACATTTCCCAGATCGACTTCGCCAAAGGAAACGGCCTGATACCCGCCGTGGTGCAGGACGCCGACACGCTGCAGGTGCTGACGCTGGCCTATATGGACGCGGCGGCGCTGCGCGAGACGCTGGACAGCGGGCAGGCCACCTTCTTCTCGCGCTCGCGCGGCGGGCGGTGGAGGAAGGGCGAGACGTCGGGCGACTTCCTCAACGTCGTCTCGGTGACGCCTGATTGCGACGGCGACGCCGTGGTGGTGAAGGTGCGCCCGGTCGGCAACGCCTGCCATCTGAACCGCATCAGCTGCTTCGGCGAGGAGGACGCGCCCGGCCTGGGCCGCATCGGGCGGCTGGAGCGCACCATCCATGTCCGCGCGCAGGCCGATCCCAACGACAGCTGGACCGCGCGGCTGATCGCGCAAGGCCCCAAACGCGCCGCCCAGAAGGTCGGCGAAGAGGGCGTCGAGACGGCTCTGGCCGGGGCGGCGGGAGATAATGCGGAACTCGCCAGCGAGGCGGCGGATTTGATCTATCACCTGCTGGTGCTTCTGCACGCCCGTGACATGGTGTTCCAGGACGTGCTGGACGTTCTGACCCGGCGGGCGGAACCGGCTGAAGATCAAGGCTGACGGCCCGCTGTGCGGGTCGGCCTGAAGCGAAGGAGACCTGAATGGCGGCGCTGATACTGTTCGGAGGCGGGGGCGACCTCGCCCTGCGGATGCTGCTGCCGTCGCTGTACTTCCTCGATCACGACGGCCTGCTGCCGGACGGGCTGAAGATCATCGCCGCCGCGCGCACCGAAGAGACGACCGAGGCCTATCTAAAAAAGGTGCGCGAGGCGGTGCAGCCGCGCGCCGAAGCCGACAACGCCTGGAGCGAAGACAGCTGGCGGCGATTGACTGAGCGGCTGGAATACATGGCCGTAGACGCCACCGACGCCGACAGCCTGAAGCCGCTGAAGGCCCGCGCCGGCGAGGGCGCGATCACGGCTTTTCTGGCGGTGTCGCCGTCGCTGTACGGCCGCATCGTCACGGCCATGAAAACGGCCGGTCTGGCCGGGCCCGACGACCGCATCGTGCTGGAAAAGCCGGTCGGGCGCGATCTGGAGAGCTTCCGCGAAATCGACGACGCCGTGGCCCACGCCTTTGACGAGCGGCAGGTGTTCCGCATCGACCACTACCTGGGCAAGGAGACGGTGCAGAACCTGATCGCCTTGCGTTTCGGCAACGCCATCTTCGAGCCGCTGTGGAACAATCTGACCATCGACCATGTGCAGATCACGGTCGGAGAGACGGTCGGCGTCGGCGACCGCTGGCCCTATTACGACGAATACGGCGCCCTGCGGGACATGGTGCAGAACCATATGCTGCAACTGCTGTGTCTGGTGGCGATGGAGCCGCCCAGCGACCTGGACCCCGACTCGGTGCGCAATGAGAAGGTGAAGGTGCTGCGCTCGCTTCGCCCCATCATGGCCGAGGACGCCGAGCGTGTGACGGTGCGCGGCCAGTATAGGGCTGGAGATATCGAGGGCCGGTCGGTCGAGAGCTATGAAGCCGAGCGCGGCCAGCCGTCGGACACGGAGACCTTCGTCGCCCTGCGCGCCGATATCGACAACTGGCGCTGGGCCGGCGTGCCCTTCTTCATGCGCACCGGCAAGCGGCTGGCCGAGAAACGCACCGAGATCGTCATCCAGTTCAAGCCGGTGCCCCACTCCATCTTCGGCCACGGAGAGCGGGGGGCCATCTACGACAACCGGCTGGTGATCGAGCTGCAGCCGGACGAGGACATCTCCCTGTCGGTGATGAACAAGAAGCCGGGGCTGGAGCAGCGGATGCAGCTTCAGCCGATCCAGATGAGCCTGTCGTGGGGGCAGGATGGGAAGGACGGCGCGGCTCCGCGTCGCCGCATCGCCTATGAGCGGCTGCTGCTGGACGCCCTGCACGGCGACTCCACCCTGTTTGTGCGCCGAGATGAAGCCGAGCAGGCGTGGAAATGGGTGGACGAGGTGGCGGACGCCTGGTCGTGCCGGGAGTGTCGGCCGCTGGACTATGACGCGGGAAGCTGGGGGCCGGAGGCGGCGGACCTGCTGCTGTCGCGCACTGGGCGGAAGTGGAACGTGCGATGAAGAAGCTCAACTTCTCTCCTTCTCCCTTCGAGGGAGAAGGTGGCCTGCGAAGCAGGACGGATGAGGGGGCTGTGTTATCACGCAAGACGGCGGAGTGTGGGGCTAACGTCCCCCTCATCCGAGCCGCGCTGCGGCCCACCTTCTCCCCCGAGCGGAGAAGGAGCGTGACGGCATGATCCGGAACTTTCCCACCCGCCAGGCCTGGGCCGAGGCCGCCGCAGACCGGCTGGCCGAAGCGCTGGCGGAGGCGCTTGCGGCCGACGGGCGCGCCCTGTTCGCGGGGTCAGGCGGGTCGACCCCCTCGCCCATCTATGCGCGGTTGGCGCAGGCAGATCTCGACTGGGCCAGGGTCACGGCGACGCTGGTGGATGAGCGCTATGTGCCCGAGGCCTCGCCGGATTCGAACGCGGCCCTGCTGAAGCGCGCGCTGCTGACCGGCCCCGCCGCAGGCGCGCGGTTCGTCCCGCTCTATAGCCCCGCCGTGACGGTGGATCGGGCGGCCGCCCTCGCCTCTCAGGCGCTGGCGGCCGAAGGGCGGGCGCTGGACGCCGTCCTGCTGGGCATGGGCGAGGACGGGCATATCTGTTCGATGTTCCCCGGCAGTCCGACGCTGACCACCCTGCTGACGCCGGGGCTGAAGCCGGCCGTCTATGGCGTGCCGGCCGGGCGCGACGGCGCGGCGCCGCCGCAGGAGCGGCTGACGCTCAACCTGCCGTGGCTGGCCGGGTCTCGATGCGTGGTGCTGGCGCTGACGGGCGCGAACAAGCGCGCCGTATTCGAGCGTGAGGCGGCAGGCGATCCGGCCGTCAACCCCATCGCCGCCCTGATCGCGGCGAACGCTCCCCTTAAAGTGCTCTGGACGGAGGCCGAGTGATGGCGCTCAATCCTGTGGTGGCCGAGGTCACCGCCCGTATCGTCGAACGCAGCCGACAGACCCGCGCCGACTATCTGCGCCGCATGGACGCCGCGACAGGCACAGCGCCGGGCCGGGCCAAGCTGTCGTGCGCCAACTGGGCCCACGCCTTCGCCGGCCAGACCGTGGCCGACAAGCTGACGGCGATGACCGGCGCCCAGCCGAACCTCGGCGTCGTCACCGCCTATAACGACATGCTGTCGGCGCATCAGCCGTTCGAGCGCTTCCCCGGGATCATCCGCCAGGCCGCGCGCGAGGCGGGCGCGACGGCTCAGGTCGCGGGCGGAACCCCGGCCATGTGCGACGGCGTCACCCAGGGGCGCCCCGGCATGGAGCTGAGCCTGTTCAGCCGCGACGTCATCGCCATGTCGACGGGGGTGGCGCTGACCCACGACGCCTTCGACGCGGCCCTGATGCTGGGGGTGTGCGACAAGATCGTGCCGGGCCTGTTCATGGGGGCGCTGGCGTTCGGCCATCTGCCCGTCGTCTTCGCCCCGGCCGGGCCGATGCCCAGCGGCATCCCCAACGCCGAGAAGGCCCGCGTTCGGGCTGAATACGCGCAAGGGCTGATCGACCGCGCCGAACTGCTGAAGAGCGAGATCGCCAGCTACCACTCTTCCGGCACCTGCACCTTCTACGGCACGGCCAACTCCAATCAGATGATGATGGAGGTCGCCGGACTGCATATGCCGTCGACGGCCTTCGTCCACCCGGACACCGGCCTGCGCGACGCCCTGACGGCGGCGGCGGCGAAGCGGGCGATCGAGCTGGCGCGCGAGGGGCGCGGCCGGATGGCCGACGTCGTGTCGGAAAAGACCATCGTCAACATGATCGTCGCCCTGCTGGCCACCGGCGGGTCGACCAATCACGCCATCCACCTTGTGGCCATGGCCCGGTCTGCGGGGGTGCTGATCGACTGGACCGACATGGACCAGCTGTCGTCGGTCACGCCGCTGCTGGCGCGGGTCTATCCGAACGGCTCGGCCGATGTGAACGCCTTTCAGGCGGCGGGCGGGGTGGCCTTCGTCACCCGCGAGCTGGTCGAGGCGGGCAATCTGCATCCCGACGTGACGACCATTATGGGCCAGGGGCTGGAGGCCTATTTCAAGGAGCCTCGGCTGGAGGACGGCGAACTGGTCTGGCGCGACACGGTGAAGGAGAGCCTGGACCTGACCACCCTGCGGCCCGCCTCGGACCCGTTCGACCGCGAGGGGGGTTTGCGGCTGGTGCAGGGCGACCTCGGCCGGGCGGTGATCAAGATCTCGGCGGTCAAGCCTGAGAACCGCATCGTCGAGGCCCCCGCCGCCGTGTTCGAGACGCAGGAAGACGCGCTTCAGGCCTTCAAGGACGGCAAGCTGGACCGGGACGTGGTGGTGGTGCTGCGCTTCCAGGGCCCCAAGGCCAACGGCATGCCCGAACTGCACAGCCTGTCGCCCGCGCTCAGCGTGCTGCAGGACAAGGGCTTCAAGGTCGCCTTCGTCACCGACGGCCGCATGTCGGGCGCCAGCGGCAAGACGCCCGCCGCCATCCATGTCAGCCCCGAGGCGCTGGCGGGCGGGCCTCTGGCCCATGTGCGCGACGGCGACGTGATCCAGCTGGATCCCGAGGCGGGGGTGCTGACCACGGTCGGCGCCGGCGACCTGAAGGCTCGTCCTGCGGCCGCCCGCTCACGCGTCCATGCAGAGGGCTCGTCCTGGGGCTATGGGCGCGAGTTGTTCGGCGCCTTCCGCCAGGCGGTGTCGACGGCCGAGCAAGGCGCCAGCGTCTGTTTCAGCGCCCCCATCGGCGCCAACGGCCATGACGACGGCCCGCCCGATCCGAACCTGGTCGATCGCGCGGTGGACGCATGACGCAGGAAAGCATGACCTCTGCCCCGCTTCTGGTCGGCGACGTCGGCGGCACCAACGCCCGGTTCGCCCTGGCCCGCACCGTCGAGGGCCGCACGGTGCTGGAGCATTTCGACAGCTTTCCCGCCCGCACCTACCCGACCTTTCTGGAGGGCGTCGCCGCCTATCTGGACGGGTGCGAGGTTCGGCCCAGCGGCGGGGTGATCGCCGTGGCGGGGCCGGTCGCGCAGGGCGCCATCGACATGACCAACTCGACCTGGCGGGTGTCGGAGCAGGAGCTGCAGACGCTGGGCCTCGATCCGGTGCGGCTGATCAACGATTTCGAGGCCCAGGCCTGGGGCGCGCCGGTCGTGCCGCCGGATCGGCTGGCGCCCCTGGGCGGGCCGGAAGAAGGCGATCCGCACGCGACTCTCGCCGTGGTCGGACCCGGCACGGGTTTCGGCGTATCGGCCCTGGCGCGCGACGCCCAGGGGCGGCAGACCGCCCTGGCCAGCGAAGGCGGGCACGCCTGCTTCGCCCCCGGCGACGCGGTCGAGGACGAGGTTCTGCGCATCCTGCGTCGCCGCTATGAACGGGTGTCGATCGAGCGGCTGATCTGCGGGCCCGGCCTGCTGAACCTGCATCGCGCCCTGGCCGAGATCGACGGCCGCGAGACCCATATCGACGACCCCGCCCAGATCACCGCCCAGGCGCTGGACGATCCGAACAGCCCGTGCGGCGCCACCCTGGCCCGCTTCTGCGCCATGCTGGGGGCCGTGGCGGGGGACATCGCCCTGACCACCGGCGCGCGCGGCGGGGTCTATATCGCCGGGGGCATCGTCCCGCGCATCCTGCCCTTCATTCAGGCCAGTCCCTTCCGTCGCCGGTTCGAGCGCAAGGGGCGGTTCCAGGACTATATGGCCGCCATCCCAACGAAGGTGATCCTGCACGAACACGCCGCCCTGCTGGGGGCCGCGCGCGTGGCGCTCGCACAAGAGCGATAAAAATGATCACGGAGGCGTGAACCGAATGTGAGGACGACGCGTTACTCGGGCCTCAACCTTTGGAGGAACACCATGCGTAAACTCGTTCTGACCGCCGTCTCCATCGCCGCCTTCGCCGGCCTGGCCGCCTGCGGCGAAAGCGCCGCCGACCGGGCTGCGGAACAGAAGGCCGACGCCCTGGAAGCTCAGGCCGCCGCCACGCCGAATGAAGCCGAAGAGCGCGCCCTGAACGCCGAGGCCGACCGCATCGAGCAACAAGCGGGCAACGCCGACGGCGGCATGACCACCGAGAATACGCCGAACACCTCGCCGAGCACCAATCCGCCGGCCCCGTCGAACTAAAAGACGGTCCAGAATGATCAAGCCCCCACCGCGCTGGCGATGGGGGCTTTTTCGCGCCTAAAGTTCAGGCTGGCCCGGCAGGCCTCAGCCGGCCGCGCCCTTCTGGAACCCGGTCCAGCAGTCGTCGTAATCGAGCTGCATCAGCGGAGTCTGTTCAGCCCACTGGGTGGTGCGGATCGGCATCCGGGTCTCGAACATGAAGGCCAGGGTGTTCTCGATCTTGTGCGGCTTGAGGTCCGCCTTGGTCGCGCCGTCCCAGCTGGCCTGGTCGGGGCCGTGGCCGCTCATGCGGTTGTGCAAGGAAGCGCCGCCCGGCGCGAAGCCGCCGGCCTTGGCGTCATACTCGCCGAAGATCAGCCCCATGAACTCGCTCATGACGTTGCGGTGGAACCACGGCGGACGGAAGGTGTCCTCGGCCACCATCCAGCGCGGCGGGAAGATGACGAAGTCGCAGTTGGCCGTGCCGGGCGTGTCGCTGGGCGAGGTCAGGACGGTGAAGATCGACGGGTCCGGGTGGTCGAAGCTGACCGTGCCGATGGTGTTGAACCGCGCCGTGTCATAGCGGCAGGGGGCGTAGTTGCCGTGCCAGGCGACCACGTCCAGCGGACTGTGATCGAAGGTCGTGGCCCACAGCTGGCCGCCGTATTTCTGAACGCACTGCGTCGGGCGGTCCACGTCCTCGAACCAGGCGACGGGCGTCTCGAAGTCGCGCGGATTGGCCAGGCCGTTGGAGCCGATGGGGCCCAGGTCCGGCAGGCGGAAGGGCGCGCCGTAGTTCTCGCAGACATAGCCGCGCGCCTCACCGTCCACCTCGACGCGGAAACGCACGCCGCGCGGAATGACGACGATGTGGCCCGGCGCCGCCTCGATGAGACCCATCTCGGTGACGAAACGCTGCGTCCCCTGCTGCGGCACGATCAGCAGTTCGCCGTCGGCCGAGTAGAAGACCCGGTCAACCATCGAGCGGTTGGCGACATAGAGGTGAACGCCCACCCCCGTGCCGGAATCGGCGCAACCGTTGCCGCCATAGGTGGTCAGCCCCTCGACCCAGTCGGTCGGCTGATCCGGCATGGGCAGCGGGTCCCAACGCATCCGGTTGGGATTGGGCGGCGTCTCGGTGAAGGGGCCGGACCGCACCCGGCCCTGCGCGAACGGCTGATACGGCCCGTGCTGGGCCGAGGGCCGCAGGCGATACAGCCAGCTGCGCAGATTGTGGTCGCGCGGCGCGGTGAAGGCGGTGCCCGACAGCTGTTCGGCATAAAGGCCCAGCGCCGGGCGCTGCGGCGAGTTGCGCCCGACCGGCAGGGCGCCGTCCACGGCCTCCGTAGCGAAGTGATTGGCGAAGCCGCTCTGATAGGCGGGCGCGTTGGATCGCGTCATATCGTTTCTCCCTTGGCGAGAGATGTAAGCGATCCGCATCGCAGCGTCACCCCGAGGGGGATGACTTTGCCTTGGATCAAACCCGCCCCGGCATCATCCTTGTGCGAACAGGGATGAAGAGGGCGGGCTCGGCCGTCAGTCCTCGTCCATCTTCAGGGCGGCGATGAAGGCTTCCTGCGGGATCTCGACCTTGCCGAACTGGCGCATCCGCTTCTTGCCCGCCTTCTGCTTCTCCAGCAGCTTCTTCTTGCGGGTGGCGTCGCCGCCGTAGCACTTGGACGTCACGTCCTTGCGCAGGGCGCGCACCGTCTCGCGGGCGATGATCTTGCCGCCGATGGCCGCCTGGATCGGGATGGTGAACATGTGCGGAGGGATCAGCTCCTTCATCTTCTCGACCATGCCGCGGCCGCGCGTCTCGGCGCGGGCGCGGTGCACCAGCATCGACAGGGCGTCCACCGGCTCGGCGTTGACCAGGATCGACATCTTCACCAGGTCGCCGACCTTGTAGTCGGTGATCTCATAGTCGAACGAGGCGTAGCCCTTCGAGATGGACTTCAGCCGGTCGTAGAAGTCGAACACCACTTCGTTCAGCGGCAGCTCGTAGACCACCAGGGCGCGGCTGCCGACGTAGGACAGCTCGATCTGGCTGCCGCGACGGTCCTGACACAGCTTGATCACGCCGCCGAGGTATTCGTCGGGGGTCAGGATGGTGGCCTTGATCCACGGCTCGCTGATGGTCTCGATCTGCATGACGTCCGGCAGGTCGGCCGGGTTGTGCAGGTCGATCTCGGTCCCGTCGCGCAGGCCGATCTTGTAGACGACCGACGGCGCCGTCGCGATCAGATCGAGGTTGAACTCGCGGCTCAGGCGCTCCTGAATGATCTCCAGGTGCAGCAGGCCCAGGAAGCCGCAACGGAAGCCGAAGCCCAGGGCGGCCGAGCTCTCCATCTCATAGGTGAAGCTGGCGTCGTTCAGGCGCAGCTTGCCGATGGCGGCGCGCAGGTCCTCGAAGTCGGCGGCGTCGACCGGAAACAGGCCGCAGAAAACCACCGACTGGACTTCCTTAAAGCCCTTCAGGGCTTCGGCGGTCGGCTTCTTCTCGTCGGTGATGGTGTCGCCGACGGCGGCGTGGGCGACTTCCTTGATCTGGGCGGTGATGAAGCCGACCTCGCCGGGGCCAAGCTGCTCGACGGGCGTGTTCTTGGGCAGGAAGACGCCGACGCGATCGACCAGATGGGTCGAGCCGGTCTGCATCATCTTGACGCGCATCCCCGCCTTCAGCACGCCGTCGAACACGCGTACCAGCAGCACCACGCCCAGGTAGGGGTCGTACCAGGCGTCGACCAGCATGGCCTTCAGCGGAGCGTTGATGTCGCCCTTGGGCGCCGGCAGGCGCGCGACGATGCCTTCCAGCACGTCTTCGATGCCCAGACCCGACTTGGCCGAGCATTCGATGGCGTCCGAGGCGTCCAGGCCGATGACGTCCTCGATCTGGGCCTTGACCCGCTCCGGCTCGGCGGCGGGCAGGTCGATCTTGTTCAGGACCGGGACGATCTCATGGTTGTTGTCGATGGCCTGATAGACGTTGGCCAGCGTCTGGGCCTCGACCCCTTGCGAGGCGTCCACCACCAGGATCGAGCCTTCACAGGCCGCCAGAGAGCGCGACACCTCATAGGCGAAGTCGACGTGGCCCGGCGTATCCATCAGGTTCAGGACGTAGTCGTGCCCGTCCTTGGCCTTGTAGTTCAGGCGCACGGTCTGCGCCTTGATGGTGATGCCGCGCTCCTTCTCGATGTCCATGTTGTCGAGCACCTGCTCGGACATTTCGCGCGCGGTCAGGCCGCCCGTGAACTGGATCAGGCGGTCGGACAGGGTCGACTTGCCGTGGTCGATGTGGGCGACCACCGAGAAATTGCGGATGCGTTCGATAGGGGGCGTCGTCATGGTCCGGCGCGCGTAGCACGGCGCGCGGCTTTGCGCCACGACGCTGACGCGCAAGGGGCCCAAGATCAGACCGCAAGGCCCACAGGCCCTGGAGCTTCCGCTCGGGAGCCGACAAAAAACGCCGCCCGTCCCTGCATCAGGAACGGGCGGCGTCTTCTGCCTTGGCGGACGCTGGGTTAGCGCGCGCGGATGAAGGAGCGGATGTCGCTGGACAGCTTCTTCAGGTCGTCTTCACGCACGTACATCATGTGGCCCGAGTGGTAGTAGTGCCACTCGATGCGGCCGTCGGTCGGGAAGCCCGGACGGTTCAGCGAATATTCGGCGCCGAAGAAGGGCGTGGCGAAGTCGTAGTAGCCCTGCCCCACCCAGACGCGCAGGGCGCTGTTCTCGCGCAGGGCGCGGCCGATATAGGGGGCCACGTTCAGATACTCGGCGCCGCCGCGCCCGGCGGTCGGCAGGTTCCAGTCCCAGTTGCGGGTGCCGCCGATCGAGGAATAGACCACGTCAGGCGAATACTTCAGCCCTTCGCGCGCCCAGGCGTTCATGGCGGCGGTATAGGCGCCGTCGATGCCGTAGAAGCTGGGGTCGTTGTCGGGGCGGTCGCCGGCGTTGTCGTAGTCGACGCCGGTGTAGCGGGTGTCCAGACGGCCGATGGTCAGGCCGCGATCCCGCAGCAGCTCCTTGTAGAAGCGGCTGGGCGACAGGCGCAGGTTGGCGTTGCTCAGATAGGCCTGGGACACGCCGGTGTAGCGCGACAGCTGCGGCAGGATGGCCGCCCGCTCTTCCGCCGTCAGGTCGTTGCCTTTCAGCAGGGCCGTGGCGTAGGGGCCGATGGCCCAGGCCCGGGCCTCGGCGACGAACTCCTCCACCGTGGCGGGCTTGTTCGGCACCTTGTCGTGATACCAGGCCGTGGCCGCCATCGACGGCAGATTGGTGACGAAGCCCAGCTCGTTGCCCTGCGCATCGGCGGCCAGGCTGAAGTCCAGGATCGACGAGATCAGCAGGATGCCGTTGATCGAAACGTCGGTGTAGCTGCCTTCCAGTTCATTGATGACGGCGGCCGAACGGGTGGTGCCATAGCTTTCGCCGCCGATGAACTTGGGCGCGTTCCAGCGCTCATGCGTGTTCAGCCACATGCGGATGAACTCGGCGATCGACTTGGCGTCCTTGGTCACGCCCCAGTAGTCGGCCGGATCGGTCTTGCCCAGGGCGCGGCTGAAGCCGGTGCCGATCGGGTCGATGAAGACGATGTCGGTGACGTCCAGCAGGGACTCGGGGTTGTCGATGATCGGAAACGGCGCCGCGCCGTCATCCTTGGCGTCCGAGGGCACGACCACGCGCTTGGGCCCGAAGGCGCCCATGTGCAGCCACAGCGAGCCCGAGCCGGGGCCGCCGTTCCACAGGAAGGTGACCGGACGGTTCGGATCCTTCGGGCCTTCCTTGATGTAGCTGTAGGAGACCATGGCCGCGAGCGGCTTGCCGTCCTTGTCCTTCAGATAGGTCTCGCCGGCGATGGCGCGATAGGCGATGCGCTGCCCGCCGAAGACGCCGGTGTGGCGGGTCTCGGACATCACGGGCGGCGGAATGGCCGCCTCGCCGCGCTCACGCGCCGCGTCCGAGCGCGCCCCGGCCGGCGCCGCGTCCTGGGCCATGACCGGCCCAGCCAGAGCCAGCGCCGACACTGCGGCGACAAGCAGTTTCTTCATCCTCAACCCCCAATAAGCGTCACGGCTCCCCTCGAGAGCCAGGCGCGCGGACAAGCGTCGCCCAATGGGGGATTGGGCGGCAAGCTGGACCGAATGTAAACCGGGCGGCAGCGCGATAATCCCGGACGGATCAATGAGTCCCGGTGCGATACCCGAAGAAAACACGGCGCGAGCGAGCAAGAGATTCTGAGCTGGCGAAAAACCCGCCGCAGGCCGCCAGAGGCGAATCACGCTTCAGCGAAGCAAGCCTCGCGCCGCTCAGGCTATCCAACGGCTTGTAAAGAATGGCGGCGGGCAGGCATTGAACCTTTGACCCCACGATGACAACCTGGGCGCTCTATGAGTTTTCAGTAGCTTGTCGGCGCCGAAGCGTCCGAAGCGCCTTCGTCCAGCACTGATAACCGCAGGCGGCCCCGCGTAAGAGTCCGGCTTCGGGCAGAGACCCGGTGCGATGGTTCAAGCTTCAATAACGACCGCCGCCTGGGCCCGTAGGTCTACGCGCTGCTGCACAGCGTGCACGGTTCTCAACAGCGACAAGGCGCCAGGACCGCTGATTCGTTGCGGATCAAACCCGCGTCTCAGCGCCAGGACTTCCAGGATTTCATTGTCTGCCGGTCCCATATTGTGGCCGCACATCGCCCAGCCGGCGAAACTTCTGGATGTCGGCGTCGCGTCCTGAAGAAGCTTGAGGTCCTGATGGCGCGGGTCTCGCCGCACCCGGCGATAGATGGCTTCAACGGCGGCAGCCGACCCTTCCAGCGCCTGGAAGAAATGGTCGCGATGGCGCAGCAGCATGCCGCTCACCGCCACGGCGGTGTTGTTTCGGACCGAGACCTCGAGGATGGATCGCAGCAAGGCGTCTTCGTCCTGCAAGCCGGGAACGACCCTGCTGACGTAGATCAGTTGTCGCATTGTAGGTTCAGGCGACTTGGCGCGCCTGCATGGAGGTCAGGGCGTCGGCGTTCACCAGGCTCTCGAACGCCGGTCGGGCCAGGGCGTAGCCCTGGATCAGGTGGGCTCCTAGATCCTCCAGCGCCCGCAGCTCGTCCTGGGTTTCGACGCCTTCGCAGATGGTCTGAATGCCCAGGTCGGCCATCAGGCCCAGCAGGGATTTGACGATCTTCTGCTTGGCCTGATCGCGGTCGATGTCGCGGATCAACTCCATATCCAGTTTGACGATGTCGGGCTGGAATTTCGACAGCAGGCCCAGACCCGCATAACCGGCGCCGAAATCGTCGATCGCCGTCTTGAAGCCCATGGCGCGGTAGGTGCGCAGGATATTCAGCAGGTGGTTGGCGTCCAGCTTCTCGTCTTCGGTGAACTCGAAGATGATCCGGTCGAGCGGAAAGCCGGTGCGCATGGCCGTCGCCAGGGTCAGGCGAATACAGGCCCGCGGCTCATAGACCGCATTGGGCATGAAGTTGATCGACAGTCGCGCGCCGTCGCGCGGCAGGTCCAGGGCGGTGGCCATTTCGATGGCCTTGACCCGGCACTGCTGGTCGAAAGCATAGCGGTTGTCGTCCGCGACCCGGCTCAGAACCGAATAGGCGCCTTCGCCGCCGACGCCGCGCACCAGGGCCTCGTGCGCGAAGATCGTCTGGTTGGCGATATCCACGATGGGTTGGAAAGCCATCGAGAAGGGCAGATCGAACCCGGCGCCGTCGCGGCAGCCCTCGCATCCCGTCCCCATCGCTCGCGCTCCCTGCTGGTTGGATATCTGCGTAGAGCCGGACCTCTTTACGAAATCTTGCAGACGGCGACGGCGCGCTGAAAAAGCGAACAGGGCGCTGGTCGAGACGCCGGACGAACGGCGCGCCGCGCTCTCCCGCCTCACCGCGCGCGAGCACCTCCGTTTCCTGCTGCGATCCGACGTGGATCACAATCTCCCTGTGGCGCAGGCCGTCGTGCAAACCCGAGCCTGCGCGCACGGCCGACAAGACCTGGATCCAATGATCGGCCTCTATGGCGACCAGGCCGGGCGCCAGGTCGGGGTCATGGCCGGCGGCTGCGGCCATGGCGTCGAGAGCGTCGTTCAGTTCACCGGCATCAACCGCACCGTGACGCTGCGGGTCGAGCGGTTCAACTATTCGGGGAATCTGACGACGGCGGTCACCTACGTTTAAGGGCCGGGGCCGAATGGGCCGTGGACGAAGGTGGCCGAGATCGACTCTCGGCGATCGGCCACGCGGTATGTCGATTTCACCGTGAACAACGGCGATTGGGTCTACTATTACGCCTATGGCGACACCTCGTGCGGGCGGCGGTGGGGGGCAGTGGGACATCGCTTTCTGGAACGAAAGCGTGGGCCACGTCAGCCTGACGGGCGGCCGCCTAACGCTGACGGTTGATAACGACGAACTATAATGTCGCCGACTCTTCCCTGAACCACATGGATTTCGGGAATATCTGGTTCGATACCTACGACGGCGGTTACTACACCTATAACAACTATCAGTCGGTATCGGGCATCAATCAGCCGGTTACTGTCGTCGTTCAGATCGCCAACTACTCCGTGTCAGTTCCCATCCGCGACAGCGTCATGGCCTGCCAGACCCAGCGCGGCGATATCCTGACGACGCAGCTGTACAACGGCACCAGCTACGTGACCGTTTATAACGGCGACAGCATCCGCTTCGCCGTGGTCCTGAATACGACGGGCGGCCGACGCAGCTTCGGCTTTGATGCCTACCTCTACAACCAGAACACTGGCGATTTCATCGACCACTTCAACGTGTCTGGTTACTTCGGCGCATAGCAAAGGAGCGCATAATGTCGACTACGCAAAACAATTCCGAGGGCGGTACGCCCTATCCCGACGCACAACAACTGCTGGATGCCCGGAACGCCCAGGTGCAGGCCATCATCGACAAGCTGATGATCATCAGCGCCGAGGTCGTGGCCATGAAGACGTCGGATCTGGATGGGTTCGCGCTCTGGCACGGCGGCCTGCCCGACCGTCTCGCGAACAGCGGCGCGCAGGCCCGATTCCTGGCCGGGCAACTGGCCGAGAACTTCGAGCTGCCGCAGCCGCCTCAGGCGGAACCGGCCGAACCGGCTGCCTGATGAACCCGGTTCGTCTCTTCTCCAAACCCATCGCGTAGGAGCCCGCATGTCCGCAGGCGACGAGATCATTACTCCGGTGACCAAGCCGGAGGCCGTCAGCATGGCCGAAATTCATGCCATGCGCGGTCTGACCGACGCGGTGTCAGCCCTTGGCCGTCAGGTCGAGCGGATGAACGCCAAGGTCGATGACGTGCGCGAGCGGGTCATCAAGCTGGAGGCGCGCGAGTACGAGCGCCAGATCGAGGCCCTGAACGACCGCCTGTCGGCCGCTTTCAAGCGCATCGACGATCTGGAGGGGACGCGGGATCAGCAGAAGGGCGCCAAGGCCCTGGTCGATTGGCTGCGTCAGACCGCGCCGTGGCTGCTGGCCGGCATCGCCGCCTTCGTCGCGGGCATCAGCATCAAAAACGGAGCCGGAGCATGAGCCGCAAACCGCCCCGCTGGTGGCCTCAGGTGATCAACCTGCCGCGCACCACGACGATCCTCGCCCTCGGCTTCCTGGCCGGCAACCTGCTGTTCCTGCCGATGATCGCCTGGCTGGGCGACATGGTGGCCGAGCGCTATGCCGACGCTGTCATGCTGGTGGCGTCCATGTTCAAGGACGGGATGCTGCTGATCCTCGGCTTCTACTTCGGGCGCAACCAGAGTGGGGATCAGGCCGCCGGACGCCGCCGCTGGATCATCAGCGCCGCACCGCCAGCCAGCAAGACGCCCAGCAAAATCATCGCCCATTCGGACATGGTGGGAATGGCGGTGGGAGCGACATATCCAGGAAGAAGGAAAGTGTGGCCGTCACACTGAAATGAGTCTTGGCCCTGAAATGTCATCTCATTCAAGACGCCAGGAGGGCTCGGCAGGAATGTCAAATAATTCTTGCCGGTTATGCTATTAACACCGATATTATATCTAGTTAAATCTCTATCGACGCCGTCAATAGTAGCTAATACTACAGAAGGTGAATAAGAAGATAGAGATTTAAATGAGCATGTTGGCCAAACATTACTCCAAGAAATCCCCCACTGTGTACCGTCATGACTTGCAACGCCCTGATAGGTTCCAGCAGCAGCGGTGCCTGCGCACGACAGTAATGCTGCAATCATGACAGTCGTCGCAATCAGCTTCTTCAAATCGCCTCTCCCCTAAGCAGACGCATCGCCTAACCGCGATTGGCGGAAAGCGCAAATCCGACCCTCACAATCTGAACTGGAGACCATGATGGCCTTTCGCCTTGGTGCGCAATCGCGCGCCCGGCTCGCTGGCGTGCACCCGGACCTCATCCGCGTGGTCGAGCGGGCCATCCAGCTGTCGTCCGTCGACTTCTCGGTGCTGGAGGGCGTTCGGACGCCCCAGCGCCAGCGCGAGCTTTACGCGCAGGGCCGCACGAAGCCCGGCCCCAAGGTCACCTGGACGCTGACCAGCAACCACTTCGTCAACGCGCAGACGGGCTATGACCACACCGTCGATCTGATCCCGTTCCCGGTGGACTGGGAAGGGCCGGTTCGGGTCCCGAAGTTCGACGCGATCGCCGAGGCCATGTTCGCGGCGTCGGCCGAGCTGGGCGTGGCGATCCGCTGGGGCGCCGACTGGAACCGCAACGGCAAGCCGCGCGAGCGGGGCGAGACGGACAGCCCTCATTGGGAGCTCGCGCGATGATCGCCGGCTTCATTGTCGAGGACATCGACCACCACAACGACACGCCCGGCGCGGTGGAGATCCGTTCATATCCAGACGGTAGCGTCGGCGGGATCGCCTTCATCTGCCCCTGCGGCCGCAAGCGTGAGGGATATCTGCCGGTCGAGACCAACACCATCGAGCCGCGCTGGGACTGGGACGGCAACCGTGAGCACCCGACGCTTACGCCTTCGGTCCTATTCCGGGGCGGGTGCGAGTGGCACGGCTTCCTCACCAATGGGGAGTGGCGGACATGCTGACCTTGGCCCTCGGCCTCGGCCGCGCCCTCGCCCCGACCACCTGGCTGGCCATTGCCCTCCTCACCGCCTTCCTGATCTTCGGCGGCTACTGCGCTCGCAGGGGCGCTGAGGGCGTTCGCGACCGTCAGGCGGCCGAGCAAGCCAAGGTCGAGGCGAAGGCGTCAGCCGCCCGGGAAGCGGCGGCCAGCGAGCGCCTGACCGACACCACCACGATCCGCAACCGGCAAGAGGAGAGAGACCATGCCGCGCAAGCCCTTCCTGACGGCGTGCCTGATGAGCGTGAGCTTAGGCGCCGGTGTCGCCAGTTGCGGGACGCTGGGCGCATCCCGCCCGCCTGTCGAGGACTTGAGGGTCCAGCCTAAGCCGGTCCCGCCCGACGATGTGCTGACCAGCCGGATCGCCGGCGAGCTGCACGACAACGCCATCGAGGCCTGGGGCGAGGCGGGTTGGGCGCAGGTCGGGCGCCTGTGCCGGTTCTTCGATGAGATGGGGTTGAAGGGCCTGAGTTGCCCGCCGCCGCCTGAACTTCCGCCCAGGCCTGGCTGACGGGCACGTCCCGTCTGCCAGATTGGCACTCAGACGGGCATTGAGCCGAGGCTCCTATCCTAAATGGGGCTTAGAGGCCGGATTGCAAGGCGTCGAGCCTCTAAGGCTCCGCTATACGCCCCGTCGCCCTTCACCGGGTGGCGGGGTTTTCTGCGTTTTCGGGCGTAGACTTTCGGTCGAGGAGTAAACGGCCGCTTGCGACCTGTAGCGGACTTTTCCGAGAACCGTTATTATTGGGCTATGGGTGCTGCCCGCCAAAAATCGTCAGCTTTCAGCTTCGCAGTCGGCGCGACGGCCCTGCTTTTGGTCAGTTGCACCAATGGACATCATCAAGTCTCTGGTCATCGTTATGATGTTCCCGTCGCTTATCTAATTCCTGGGAGTTCTTTTCCGTTCTTTCTGCCTGAGCCGAAAGACGAAGGGTTCATCTTCATTCTCAATCCTGAAGCCGATTTACGACGACGGATACTTGTCGTGGTTGAAGGCAGGGCAGAGGTATGTCGGCGGGCTAATGGAAGTGGATACGTTTCAAAAACAATTTGCAGCCCGAAGCCAATAGAATGGCAAGGCCATGAGTGGCTCAGGAATGGTGACGATACGTTCTGGACCTACAGCCCGAATACATCTTCTGGCGCGAACACCCCCTTTATAAGTTGCTTCAAGATGGAAACAGAAGGTCGCTCTGGTCTTTGTTCAGCGACACTCGGCGTTGACGACTTGGCTCTCACGATCAAATTGAAGGATGATGAAATCCCGGCGCTTGAAGCGACCTTCCAGAAGGCAATGGCAATGCTACGCTCATGGGAGTCATAGTAATGGCAGCTTTCCACCCTCAGCGGACATTTCAAACCGCCGCTTGTGATCATCAGGTTCTCGGCTCCAGGTCGCGATAGGGCGCGCCCCGCTCTCCCGCTTCCGCGCGCGTCAGCACCTTCGTTTCCTGTTGCGATCCGACGTGGATCACCATGTTGCGGTGGCGCAGCCCGTCGTTCAGCGCCGCGCAGGTAGCGCGTACTGCCGACAGCACGTTCACCCAATGGCCGCTCTCAACTGTGATCAGGCCGGGCGCCAGGTTGGGGGTCGTCGCCGGCGGCTGCAGCCATGGCGTCGAGGGCGTCGTTCAACTGGTCGGGTGTCATGGCGCGGCGGTGTAGCTGAATCGTGCGGCGCGCGCCCCTACCCGTCTATCAGGCCCCCATTCCGGGGAGCATTCTGGGTAGCAGCGCTTCAAGGCTCAATTGCTACGCAGCAAGGCGGTGAGCTTAGAGCTTGTTCTATAAGGGAAAAAGAATGGTGGACGCGACAGGGATTGAACCTGTGACCCCTACGATGTCAACGTAGTGCTCTCCCGCTGAGCTACGCGTCCGCCTGTTCTGCGGCCCCTCGGCGGTTGGGCCGGTGGGCGGGAAGGCGGCGTCTATAACCCGCAGTTTGCGCAGGCCGCAAGGGGGTTCTGCGCCTTTCTTCGACTTTTCTTTCGCTTAAGCCGCGATCATGCGCTCGACCTCGGTCACCAGGTCGCGCAGGTGGACGGGTTTGGACAGGACCTTGGCCTGGGGCGAGGCCTGTGCGGCGCTGAGGGCGACGGCGGCGAAGCCGGTGATGAACATGATGCGCAGGCCCGGCTGGCGGGCGGCGGCGACACGGGCGACCTCGATGCCGTCGGCGCCGGGCATGACGATGTCGGTCAGCAGCAGGTCGTAGGGACCCTGGTCCAGGGCGTCGATGGCGTCGTCGCCGTTCTCGCAGGCCACGACCTCATGGTCGGCCCGCTCAAGCGCGCGGGTCAGGAAGCCGCGGAGGGAGTTGTCGTCTTCGGCCAGAAGAATGCGCGCCATGATCGAGTCTAAACCGTTGGAATTCAGTCGCCAGACTAGGCGGGCCGGGTAAACCGGCGATGAAGACGAACGGCGGGCTCGCCGGACGCGCCTTTGCGCGCGAAGCAGGCTATGGGCGAAACATGGACGCGTCTCAGTCGCCCTTCTGGATCGCGCCGGCCGCCGCCGGGCGCGCGACGCCGCTGGTGTTCGCCTCGCCGCATTCGGGCGACGTGTATCCGGCGGCCATGAACGCATCCGCCTCGGTCCGCGCCGTGCGCAGCGCCGAGGACGCGGCGGTGGACCAGTTGATCGACTGCGGACCCGAGCAAGGCGCGGCCGTGATCGCCGCGCGGTTCGGCCGGGCCTATGTCGATCTGAACCGGGCGCCGGACGAGTGGGATCCGGACCTGATCATCGACGCGGACGACAGTCCCGCCACCGCCAAGGCTCTGGCCGGATACGGCGTGGTGGCGCGCCTGGCGGGGGACGGGACGCCTCTGTACGACCGACGCCTGACGGTGCGCGAGGCCGAGGCGCGCGTGGCGCAGGTTCATGCCCCCTATCACGCGGCCCTGGAGCAGATGATGCGGGCGACGCGATCGCACGCCGGGCGGGCGGTGCTGGTCGACTGGCACTCCATGCCTGCGCGGGCGACAGGCGGCGCGGTGGACGTGGTGCTGGGCGACCGGCATGGGAGCAGCTGCGACGCAGCGTTGACGCGGCGGCTGCGGCGGCTGTTCGAGGCGCAGGGGCTGACGGTGGGGCTGAACCGGCCCTACGCCGGCGGCTATGCGACCCAGCGGTGGGGACGGCCGGACGAGGGCTTTGAGGCCATTCAGGTGGAGCTGAGCCGGGGGCTGTACTGGGATGAGGCCGCCTGGGCCCCCTCCCCCGGCTGGAGCCGCTGCCGCTCCGCGCTGCGGCGGGTGATCGCCGAGCTGTGCGCCGACTGGCGCGTCTGACTGCGGGTCCCAGGACAAAAAAAGAGCCGCGCCAAACGGCGCGGCTTTGAAAGTCTATAGGGAGGAAACGCCCAGGAAGGGCAAGACGCTCGAAAGCGTCGAAAAAGAAGTTAGTTTGCAGCGCACAAAAAAACAAGGGCCGTTTCGGCCTTATGCAATCACGGGATGTTACGGAGTTCACGGTCGACGCGGAGCGCCGGACGGGGTCGTCATCGGCGCTTATCTCGCACCTGCGAGATAGCTAGGCCTGCTCCAGAAGACGCCGGGCCTGACGTATGGCGGAGGCGGCGGGCGAGGCCAGCTGTCGCCAGGCCAGTAGGGCGAACACCGACACTGCGCCGAGCAGCAGCCACAGCGGCCCGAACAGCCAGGCCGCGGCGGCGAGGGCGAAATAATAGCCCCGCACGCCCTGATTGAAGTTGGCCAACGCAGGGTTCAGCACCCGCGCCACGGCCCGGCCATAGGCGACGCGGTCGGCCTCTTCATGGATTTCCGGCGCGGCGCCGATCAGGGCGACGGTGTAGTTCAGCTGGCGCAGCGCCCAGATGAAGTCGAGGAAGCCGCGCGCCAGGCACAGCAGCACCAGGGCCAGCTTGGCCTCCATCAGGCGCGGCGTGACGGCCTCGGCGCCGACCGCGGCGAAACCGCGCAGGGCCGCCTCCCCCCCGAACAGCACGCCCGCCACGGCGGCGATCAGCAGCAGATTGGTCGAGGCGAAGAAGGAGCCCGAGTTGATCGAATGGCCCAGCAGCTGGCTGTCGATCAACCGCATCTCGCGGTGGGTCATGGCGCGCATCCAGGCGTCGCGCACCGACAGCATGTCCACGTTGAGCGAGCCGCTGCGGCGCGCAGTCAGACGCATCAGCGGGCCATAGCCCAACCAGGCGATGACGAAGACGAACAGGGCGATCCAATCAAACAGACTCATGCCTGATTGACGCCACGTCGGCCCGCGCAAGGCAAGCGTGATCGCCGCGACGCTTGCCGTAAAGACGCGCAAAGCTTATCACGCGCGTCAATTCTCCCCCGTTCGCACCTGCAATAAGAGCGTACCATGAACATCGACGCCATCCCGGTCGGCCCCAACGCGCCGTGGGACATCAACGTCATCATCGAGATCCCGCAGGGCGGCCTGCCGGTGAAGTATGAGATGGACAAGGACTCCGGCGCCCTGTTCGTCGACCGCTTCCTGCACACCGCCATGTACTATCCGGGCAACTACGGCTTCGTGCCGCACACCCTGTCGGACGACGGCGACCCCTGCGACGTCATCGTGCTGAACCCGACGCCGGTGGTGCCGGGCTGCGTCATCCGCTCGCGCCCGATCGGCGTGCTGAAGATGGTCGACGAGGCCGGCGGCGACGAAAAGATCCTGGCCGTGCCGGTCGACAAGCTGAACCCCTATTACACCGAGGTTTCCAGCTATCGTCAGCTGCCCGCCATCCTGATCGAGCAGATCGAGCACTTCTTCACCCGCTACAAGGATCTGGAGAAGGGCAAGTCGGTCAAGGTCAACGGCTGGGGCGACGCGGGCGAAGCCGCCGAGCTGATCGCCGCCGGCATGGCCGCCCACCAGGCCAAGCTGGCCGCCAAGAACGAAGCCGCCGCCTGATCGGCGAAGGCGTTTGAATAGAAGAGGCCCCGCTGGAAACGGCGGGGTCTTTTTTGTGCGCTAGCGCTCGCCGCGCGGCGGCTCGCTGCTTGAGCGCAATATAGGCGCGACGCCTCTCCCTCCCCGTCCCGGGGAGGGTGGTCGGAGCGAAGCGGAGACCGGGTGGGGAGGGCCAGGCGATCCTGGGCTCGGCGACTGAATGACCCAGCCGCCCCCACCCGGCTTCGCCTTTCAGGCTCAGCCACCCGGGACGGGGAGGGAGAGGGTCAGCCTTTCTTCCGAAACGCCGCGATCGTCTCAACCGTCTGGCGCACCTGGGTCTCTATCCCGGCCCAGTCCTTCGCCTCGATGGCGGCCTTGGTGATCAGCTTGGACCCCATGCCCGCCGCGACGATGCCCGCCCCGAACCAGTCGCGGATGGAGGCTTCGTCCGGGTCGACCCCGCCGGTCGGCATGATCTTGGTCCACGGCATCGGCCCCAGCACCGCCTTGACGAAGTCCGCCCCGCCCACCGAGGCGCCGGGGAACAGTTTGACGATCTCGCAGCCCAGTTCTTGCGCCTCAGAGATATCGCGCACCGAACCGCAGCCCGGCGCATAGGCGACCATGCGGCGGTTGCAGACCTGCGCCACCTCGGGAACCAGACACGGGCTGACCACGAACCGCGCGCCCGAGGCCAGATAGAGGGCCGCCGTCGGCGCATCCAGAATCGAGCCGACGCCCAGGATGATGTCGGGGTCCGTGCGCGCGAAGTCCTTTGACAGGGCGGTGAAGGTCTCCCAGGCGAAGTCGCCGCGATTGGTGAACTCCACCGCGCGCGCCCCGCCGCGCGCGCAGGCGCGGATCACCTGGGCGCAGACCTCGGCGTCGGGATGGTAGAAGACGGGCACCACCCCTTGCGTCTCGATGGCGGTCAGCACGGCGAGGCGGTCGTGACGCATGAAAACTCCTTACGGCCTGACAGATCGAAGCCTATTCGGCGGTCGCCAGTTCCACCAGACGCTTGACCATCGGACTGTCGGGATCGGCCAGAGAGTCCAGCACGGTGAAGTGGTCGGCGCCGTCGACGATCTCGACATGGGTGTCGGCGCCCTTTCCGCCCCAGGCGGCGGCCATCTCTCGGCTCTGGCGAACGAACTCATTGCTCTCGGCCCCGCCGACCCAGCAGTCCAGCGTCGTGCCGCCGGGCGTCGCCCCGTTCGGCGCGGGCCAGTGGATCGGCGACAGGGCGCGGGCGACCGGCGCATCCAGGCCCAGGGCGTCGTTCAGCGAGGTGTGGATCAGCGGCTCCAGATCGAACACGCCCGAGATCGCCAGCGCCGCGCGCGCCCGGCCTTCGGACAACATGCCCGCCGCCATATGGCCGCCAACCGAATGGCCGAACACCAGCGGCCGCTTGCCGCTGCGGGCGCGGACGAACTCCGTAGCGTCGCGCATCTGGCTGATGATCTTGCCGACCGAGACGCCCGGCGCCAGGTCATAGCCCGGCACGACGACGCTGATCCCGTGCTCCAGCAGGGCGGGCGCCACCCAGGCGAACCAGCCCCGGTCCAGCGCCTGCCAATAGCCGCCGTGCATGAAGACGGCGACGGGGGCGCCGGGCCCGGCGTCGAACCATTCCATCTTCTGGCGCTCGGACGGGCCGTACTCGATCGTCTCGGGGCGCCGGGCGTCGATCACCCGCAGCGATTCCTTGCGCCAGCGGTCCAGGATGGCGGGGTGGCCCGGCACGCGGGCGCGGTTGTTATAGGCCGCCTCATAGGCCGCGGCCCGTTCGTTCTGCGTCGCCTCGGGCGACAAAGCCTTACCCATGTCGTCTCCATCCGCTAGAGACCTCCGCTTGAACGGGAGGCTTGAAGGCCATGATGACCGCCATTTTCGTCTTCATCAAATGCGAGTTGGGCTTTGCGAACGATGTTGCGGCCGATCTGGTCGACAATGTCGAGAATGTGAGCGAGGTCTATTCGACATCGGGCCAGCACGACCTGCTGGCCAAGTTCCAGCTGTCCAAGGACGCCGACATCGGCACCTTCGTCACCAAGCAGGTGCAGACGCGTCCGCACATCCGCGACACCTTCACCGTCATCACCTTCTCGCCCTTCCTGCCCAGCAAGCGCGCCTGAAGCGAAGCGGCTGTTTGCGGCCGAACCGACGCCGCGCAGGCCGGGATGCCGAACATGAACAATCGTTCATGTAACGATGTGCCGCGTTGCGGGATGCGTTTACGCGGCTAAGGTCCGGCCCAACATGATCCGTTGGGGACCAAACACCATGCGCCTTGCCGCCTCTTCCGTAGCCCTCGCCGCCCTTCTGGCCGTGAGCACGCCCGTTCTGGCCGCGCCCGTCGCGACCGCCGCCGCCGCGACTACAGCAACCCAGGCCCAATCCCAGGCCCAGCCTCTGCGCGGCGCGCCGGTGTCTGAGCTGATCGCCCGCGTCGACATTCCGTGGCAGCGCTTCCAGCTGGACAACGGCCTGACCGTGCTGGTGCACGAGGACCGCAAGGCGCCCGTCGTGGCGGTGTCGGTCTGGTACAACGTCGGCTCCAAGGACGAGCCCAAGGGTTCGACCGGCTTCGCCCACCTGTTCGAACACCTGATGTTCGGCGGGTCGGAGAACTCGCCCTCCAGCCACATCCAGACGATGAATGCGGCCGGCGCCACGGGCCTGAACGGCACGACCTGGTTCGACCGCACCAACTACTTCCAGACGGTGCCGACCCCGGCGCTGGAATACACGCTTTATCTGGAATCCGACCGCATGGGCTATCTGCTGGGCCAGGTCAGCCAGGAGGTGCTGGATCTGCAGCGCGGCGTCGTTCAGAACGAGAAGCGCCAGGGCGACAACCAGCCCTACGGCATGACCTATTACGCCACGCTGGAAGCCCTGTTCCCGGAGGGCCACCCCTATCGCCACTCGACCATCGGCTCGATGGACGACCTGGATTCCGCCAGCATGGAGACGGTGCGCGACTGGTTCCGCCAGAACTACGGCCCGAACAACGCCGTCCTGGTCCTGTCCGGCGACATCAATGAAGCCAAGGCCCGCGAACTGACGCAGAAGTATTTCGGCTCCATCGCGCGCGGCCCGGTCAACACCCCGGCGGCGGCCCCCGTGCCGACCCTGGCGGCGCCGGTCGAACAGGTGCTGCACGACCGCGTGGCCCAGACCCGCATCAGCCGCACCTGGGCCGTGCCCGGCCTGGGCGATCCGGACTCCGTGCCGCTGAGCGTCGGCGCCTCGGTGCTGGGCGGCCTGGCCAGCTCGCGTCTGGACAACGTCCTGGTGCGCGACGAGCAGACGGCCTCGGGCGTCTCGGCCGGCAACCAGGTGTTCCAGCGCGTCGGCATGTTCAGCTATTCCGCCATGGTCAAGCCGGGCGCCGACGCCGACGCCGTGGCCAAGCGCATGGACGAGGTGCTGGCCGACCTGATCGCCAACGGCCCGACCCAGGACGAGATCGACCGGGTGGTCACGCGCTACGCCTCGCAGCGCATCCAGGGGCTGGAAATGGCCAACGGCAAGGCCTCGGTCCTGGCCGAGGGGCAGCTGTATGCCAACGATCCGGACTTCTACAAGAAGGAGCTGGCGGCCTATGCGGCGGTGACCCCGGCCCAGGTCCAGGCGGCCATGAAGAAGTGGCTGAGCCGCCCGGTCTACAGCCAGATCGTCATGCCGGGCGAGCGTGAGGCCTATGTCGAGGCCGCCGCCGCCCCGTCGGGCGCGACCCCGACCCCGGCCGAGCCGATCCAGCGCGTCGCCCGCGATCCCGCCCCGGCCATCGGCCAGGTGTCCAACGTCGTCTTCCCGGCCGTGGAGCGCGCCGCCCTGTCGAACGGCGTCGAGATCGTCTACGCCCGCTCGACCACCGTGCCGGTGACGCGCGTGGCGCTGGAGTTCGACGCCGGGGTCGCCGCCGACCGCGCCGACCGTCTGGGCGCCCACACCCTGATGCTGAACGTCATGCAGGAAGGCACGACGACGCGTGATTCCAAGGCCCTGGCCGAGGCGCAGGAGCGTCTGGGCGCCAGCGTCTCCGTCGGCTCGTCGATGGATCGCACGGTGGCCAATCTGTCGGCGGTGACGACCAATCTGCAGCCGTCGCTGGCCCTGCTATCGGACGTGGTGCGCAACCCGGCCTTCGCCCCGGCCGAGATCGAGCGCCTGCGCGCGACGCGCCTGGCCGGCCTGGCCAATGAGAAGACGCAACCGACCGCCATCGCCGGCCGCGCCCTGCCGCCGCTGCTCTTTGGCGAGACCCACCCCTATGGCCGCTCGTTCAGCGGCACGGGCGACGAAGCGGTGATCCGCAGCCTGACGCGCGACGACCTGATGGCCGAACACGCGCGCTGGATCCGTCCGGACAACGCCAAGCTGTTCGTGGTGTCCGACCTGCCGCTGGCCGAGCTGAAGCCGCAGCTGGAAGCCGCTTTCGGCAACTGGCGCGCGCCCTCGACGCCGAAGGGGACTAAAGCCTTCGACGCCGCCCTGCCCCAGACCTCGGCCCGCATCGTGCTGATCGACCGGCCGCAATCGCCGCAGTCGCTGATCTATGGCGGTCAGGTTCTGCCGGTGTCCGGTAGGGACGATCTGCTGACCCTGACCACAGCCAATACGGTCCTGGGCGCCGACTTCCTGTCGCGGATCAACGCCGACCTGCGCGAGACCAAGGGCTGGTCCTACGGGGTGCGCGGCTATGTCGTCGCCCAGGAGCAACGCTCGCCCTACATCGTCAACGCCCCGGTGCAGGCCAACCGCACCGGCGAGTCGATCGCGGCCCTGATCGGCCAGTACGAGCGTTTCCTGACCGCCGACGGCGTGACGCAGGCCGAGCGCGAGCGCACCGTCCTGGGCGACACGCGCGGCCTGTCGGGCAGCTATGAGACCTCGTTCCAGGTGCTGAACGCCCTGCGCTCGAACGCCCTGTACGGCCGCCCGGACAACTATCAGGAGACGCTGGCGGGCCGCATCAACGCCCTGACGGCCGAACAGATGGACGCCGCCGCCCGCGCCGCGATCAAGCCCGACAGCTTCGTCTGGGTCGTGGTCGGCGACGCTGCGGTGGTCAAGCCGCAGCTGGACGCCCTGGGCCTGCCGGTCGAGGTGCGCGCCGCCGAGGCGCCGAAGCCGGCCCAGTAAGCCGCTTCGATCCAGACCTAAACGAGACGGCCGGCGGGGCGACCCGCCGGCCGTTTTGCTTTGCAGTTGACCCGAGAGGCCGACAGGGCGAGCCTTCCTCGTCCCCTCCCCTCGCCGGAGCCCCCATGCCGACCGACGCCCTGATCCCTTCCGCCCGCGCCCCGCGCCTGGCCGTGCTGATCGACGGCGAGAACGCCTCGGCCCGGATCGCCGAGGCGCTTTTTAGCGAGATCGCCACCCTGGGCGAGGCCTCGGCCCGGCGCATCTACGGCGATGCGGCCAACCCATCGCTGAAGGGCTGGATCGACGTCCTGCCGCGCTGGGCGATCCAGTGGCAGCAGAACTTCCAGAACACCAAGGGCAAGAACTCGGGCGACATCGCCCTGGTCATCGACGCGATGGACCTGCTGCATTCGGGACGGTTCGACGGCTTCTGCCTGGTGTCGTCGGACAGCGACTTCACCCGGCTGGCCGCGCGCATCCGCGAACAGGGCGTCCCGGTCTATGGCTTCGGCGAACAGAAGACGCCCGAGAGCTTCCGTCAGGCCTGCACCCGCTTCATCTATACGGAGAATCTGACGGTCCCGTCGCCCGAGACCAATGACGAGGCCGCGGCGACGCCCCCCGCCCCCGCTCGCCGCAAACCGTCCGAAGCCGGGCGTCTGATCGCCAAGGCCATCGCCGACATGGACGAGGACGGCGACGGCTGGGTGGCGATGGGCGGCATCGGCAGTCGGCTGCGCAACGCCTATCCCGACTTCGACCAGCGCACCTACGGCCATGTGAAACTGTCGGACCTGATCCGCGCCACCGGCCGTTTCGAGGTCAAGGCCGGGCCGAACGGCGCGATGAACGTCCGGGTGAAGGCCAAGTAGGGCGTCTCGCCTCTTCCCCCCGGCGCGGCATGGTCTATGTGTGGCGCATGGCCGCCGCAGAGACCCCCGTCGAGACCTTTAAACGCGCTCTGTCGCACGCGGCGCGAGCATTGGCCGAACAGGCCGAGCTGGAGGTGCGCTTCGGCTCGGACGGGCCGAGGTTGTCCGGCGGCGTGCTGACCCTGCCGCACCCGCCGCGCGATCCGCGCGGGCCCGAGAGCGCCGCCCTGCGCGGTCAGGCCGACCGGCTGGCGCTGCGCCTGGCCAATCACGACGCAGGCCTGGATGCGCGGCTGCGTCCGACCGACATCAACGCCGCCGAGGTGTTCGACGCCGTCGAACAGGCTCGCGTCGAGGCCGTCGGCGCGCGCGAGCTGAAGGGCGTGCGGCGCAACCTGGATTCGGCGCTACTGACCCGGCTGGAGAAGTCGGGCGCCCTGCGCGCCCAGGCGGAGCAGGTGCCGGTGGCCGAGGCCGCCGCCCTTCTGCTGCGCGAGCGGATGACGGGCGAGCCCGCGCCCGACGGCGCCAAGACCATGCTGGACCGGGTCCGCGCCGAGCTGGAGGCCAAGGCGGGGGCGGAACTGGACGCCCTGGCGGCGTCCGGCGACGATCAGGCGGCCTTCGGCGCGCGGCTGAAGGACCTTCTGCGGGCGTTGGACCTCGACCCCGGCGACGCCGATGGCGGCGAGTCGGAGGAAGACGGCGAGGACGACGCCGAAAAGCAGGATCAAGACCAGGCTGAACCGGACGAACAGGAAGAACAGGACGGCGGCGACGGGGGCGAATCCCTGGACGGCTCGGCCGACGATCAGTCCGCTGACGACGAGCGCCCCGCCCGCCCCGACGGCGCGCCGGGCGAAACGGACGGCGAGGGCCAGGAAGAGGCTCCCGAACTGAGCGAAGGCGACCGCCCCAACCATCAGCAGACCCAGGACGACGGCCGCGCGGTCGAGGTCTATCACGCCTTCACCACCGCCTTCGACGAGGTCATCGACGCGGCCGACCTGTGCGACCCGATGGAGCTGGACCGGCTGCGCGCCCTGCTGGACGCCCAGCTGTCGACCCTGGGCAGCGTCGTGTCGCGCCTGGCCAACAAGCTGCAACGGCGCCTGCTGGCGCAACAGAACCGCAGCTGGATGTTCGACCTTGAGGAAGGGATGCTGGACACGGCGCGCCTGACCCGCGTCATCACGGATCCGACCAGCCCCCTGTCGTTCAAGATGGAGAGCGAAAGCCCGTTCCGCGACACGGTGGTGAGCCTGGTGCTGGACAACTCGGGTTCGATGCGCGGGCGGCCGATCATGGTGGCGGCGGTCTGCGCCGACATCCTGGCGCGGACGCTGGAACGGTGCGGGGTCAAGGTCGAGATCCTGGGCTTCACCACCCGCGCCTGGAAAGGCGGACAGAGCCGCGAGGCCTGGATCAGCGCGGGCAAGCCCGCCAACCCCGGCCGCCTGAACGACCTGCGTCACATCATCTACAAGAGCGCCGACGCGCCCTGGCGCCGGTCCAAGAAGAACCTGGGCCTGATGATGCGCGAAGGCCTGCTGAAGGAAAACATCGACGGCGAGGCGCTGGAATGGGCGCACGACCGCCTGCTGGCCCGGCCCGAGGCGCGGCGGATCATGATGGTCATCTCGGACGGTTCGCCGGTCGATGATTCGACCCAGTCGGCCAATGCGGCCCTGTATCTGGACAAGCACCTGCGTCAGGTGATCGAGAAGATCGAGACGCGCAGCTCGGTCGAACTGCTGGCCATCGGCATCGGCCACGACGTGACCCGCTGGTATCGCCGCGCCCTGACCATCGTCGATGTGGAGCAGCTGGCGGGCGCCATGACCGAAAAGCTGGCCGAGCTGTTCGAGGCCGAGCCCAAGGCCGTCAGCGCCAGGACGGGACGGCCCTCGCACAAGCGCGCGGCGTGAACCGGCGCCTCTATGTCGCCGCCCTGATCTCCCTCGCCCTGGCCGCCTGCGCCGGGGCGGCGGCGACCTCCCATCCCTGGACGCCCGAAGCGACGGCCGACGGCTGGTCGCCCGCAGGCGGTTCGACGCGGCAGGTCGATCTGGGCTGGCCGGGCGGGGCCAGGCTGGCCAAGGGCGTGCGCTATGCGGGCGGGGTGCAGTTGGTCGCCGCGCCCGCCTCCACCCTGCACGGCCTGTCGGATCTGAAGCTGACGGGCGATGGCGGCTTCGTCGCCGTGTCGGATTCGGGCGATCTGGTGCGCGGGCGGCTGGAGCTGGATGCGGACGGCAGGCTGACGGGACTGCATGACCTGCGGGTGCGGCGGCTGACGCTGACCGACGGCGACCCGATCGCCGACAAACGCATGGGCGACGCCGAAGGGTTGGCCCTGACCGACGACGGCGAGGTGCTGGTCAGCTTCGAACGCGAGCACCGCATCTGGAGCTACGGCCGGCTGGACGCCCTGCGCGCGCAGCCGCGGGCGCAGCCGCACCCGGCGGCGGACTTTCCCTTGAACGAAGGCATGGAGGCGCTGGCGAGCGCGCCCGGCGGCTGGCGCGTCGGGGGGGAAGGCGGCGGGGTGTGGGACTGCTCGACGCAAGGCTGCCGCGTCGTGACCCGGCCGAGCCCGCCCGCCGACAGCTGGCGCCTGACGGGCCTTGAGCGCGATCCGCGCGGCGGCGGCTGGTTCGCGGTGGAACGCTCATGGCGCCCGCCCTTCGACGTGCGCGCCCGTGTGCGCCGCATGGATGCGGACGGGACGCTGGGACCGGCGCTGGTCGAGCTGAAGCTGCCGGGACTGACGGACAATTTCGAGGGGATCGCCGCCGAGACGAGGGGCGACAGCGTGCGCCTCTACATCCTGTCCGACGACAACGCCAACCCGGCGCAGAAGACGCTGCTGCTGGCGTTTGATGTCGAGTGATCCTTCTCCCCTTGTGGGAGAAGGTGGCAGGCGAAGCCTGACGGATGAGGGGTGACTACGCGTTCGCCCTGCCGCTTGAACTCAAGCGCGCGCCCTCAAGCTTTGAACGTCGCGCCGACACCCCTCATCCGAGCGCCTCCGGCGCCCACCTTCTCCCTCAAGGGGAGAAGGACCATTCTTGGCGAACCTCTTCGTCTGTTTCGTTCGCCCGCCGCGTTTCACGAGCCGGCTCGAACCGCTGGGGCGCGAGTTGCGCCAGCGCCCAGATCGCCGCGCCGCGCACCACGGGGGCGGGGTCGTCCAGCAGGGCCTCGACCGGCGCGACCAGCGCAGCGTCCCCGGAATTGCCCGCCGCATAGAGGGCGTTGCGGATGAAGCGGTCGCGGCCGATGCGCTTGACCGGGCTCTTGGTGAACAGGGCGCGGAAGGCGGGGTCGTCCAGCGCCAGGATATCGATCAGCGGCGGCGACTTCAGCGCGTCGCGCGCCTGCAGCCGGGCCTCCGACGCGCTTTGGGCGAACTTGTTCCACGGACAGGCCGCCAGACAGTCGTCGCAGCCATAGATGCGGTTGCCCGTGGCGAGGCGGAACTCGCGCGGCCAGGCGCCCGCATATTCGATGGTCAGATAGGAGAGGCAGCGTCGGGCGTCGATCTGGAACGGCGCCGGAAAGGCCTTGGTCGGACAGGCGTCCAGACAGGCGGTGCAGCGGCCGCAGTGCTCGCTCTCGGCCGCGTCCGACTCGATCTCGGCGGCGGTCAGGATGGTCCCCAGGAACAGCCAGTTGCCGTGGGTGCGGCTGAGCAGATTGGTGTGCTTGCCCTGCCAGCCTAGCCCCGCGCGCTGCGCCAGCGGCTTCTCCATCAGGGGGGCGGTGTCGACGAAGACCTTGACCTCCTGACCCAGCCGCGCGGCGATCTGACCGGCCAGGATCTTCAGCCGTCCCTTGATGACCTCGTGATAGTCGTCGCCGCGCGCATAGACGGAGATGTAGCCCGCCGACGCCTCCTGAAGCTCTGGCCGGGGGTCTTCGTCGGGGCCGTAGTTCATGCCCAGGACGATAGCGGTTCGGGCGCCGTCCCACATGGCGGTGGGGTGGGCGCGGCGTTCCAGCGTCGTCTCCATCCAGCCCATGTCGCCGTGACGGCCCGCATCGACGAAATAGGCCAGCCGTTCGCCCGCGCTCCACGGATCGCTGGCCGAGGCGAAGCGGCACACGCCGAAGCCCAGTTCGGCGGCGCGCTGTCGGATGAAGATGCGGGGATCGGCCGCCATGAGGGCGCTTTAGCCCTGCGCAGGGTTAGAAGTCGAGGTCGGCGTACCAGGGCGCGGGGTGGACGCCGGGGAAGCGGTCGCCCAGCAGCGGGCGGAAACAGGGGCGCGACTTCAGCTTGGAATACCACAGCTTCAGCGAGGGCCAGGACGCCCAGGCGATCTCGCCGAAATAGTCGAGCACCGACAGATGGCCCGCCGCGATCAGGTCGGCCTGGCTGAGCCGGCGCCCCGCCAGCCACTCGCGGCCGGCCGCCAGCGGCTCCAGAACCGTCAGGTGGCCCTTCAGGAATTCGCGCCCCTCGCGCAGCATCCGGGCGTCGGGCGGCCCCATGCGCAACAGCGGCTTCTCCATCCGCTCATGCAGCAGGACGGCGTCGACCTCATCGGTGAAACGGCGGCTGAACCAGGTCGCCAGACGCCGCGCCTCGGCCCGCTCGGCCGGGTCGGACGGCAGCAGGAAGTCGCCCTTGGAGCGGTCCTCCAGCCAGCCGAGAATGGCGTCCTGTTCGCACAGGGTCAGGCTCCTGCCCTTCTCGGTCACGCTCAGCACCGGCGGCATGCCCGAAGGGTTCATCTCGAACAGGGGGCAGTCGCCCTCCCACGGGCGGACCAACTCCTCGCCGTACTCGACCTTGGCCTCGCCCAGCGCCAGCCGCGCCGTGCGCGAAGCCGGGTGAAAGGCGAAATGATACAGGACGGCGGGCGTGGACATTGTCCGCCTTCAATGCGCCCTCGCCCGTTAAGGCTCCGTTTACCGCGCGCGATTGTCGCAGGGCTCAGGACCAGGGGCCGACCCGCGCCGAAGGCGAGTCCGGCGCCTGGGGCGCCCGCGATCCAGACGGGGACGCTTCGGTTGAGGGCCCTTCAGAGCGGGGTGATGGGGGCGCATCGCGATCCGGCGTCTCAGGCCGCGGCGAGGCGAAGGCGCCGCCGTGCGGCTCTGCCGCGCCCCGGGGGTCGGCGTGGATCAGAATGTCGGCGTGGGGAAAGGCCTGTAACACCCGCTTTTCGGCGTCCAGGGTGATGTCGTGCGCGGCCTTCAGGCTGAGATCGGGGTCCAGGTCGACGTGCATCTGCACCATCAGCGCCTGCCCGGCCATGCGGGTGCGAAGTTGGTGGACGTTGGCGATGCGGGCGTCCTCAGTCACCGCAGCGACGATGGCGGCGCGCTCCGCGTCCGAGGCGGCCCGGTCCAGCAGGTGATCGGCCGCGCCCTTCAACAGATTCAACGCCCCCCAGGCCAGCCAGACCGCGACCACCAGACCCGCCGCCGCATCCAGTCCGGGCGCCTTGAGCAGGGCGCCGGAGACGACGCCGATCAGCACCACGACGTTGGCGGCCAGATCGGCGGCGTAGTGGGCGCGGTCGCCCGCCACCGCCAGGGAGCCGGTCTTCTTCACCGCCTGCTTCTGCATCCACACCAGGCCGGCGGTGATGGCGATAGACAAGACGACCACGCCGATCGCCCATCCGCCCGAGGTGACGGGGCGCGGGTCGAAGATGCGCTGCACCGCCTCCCAGCCGATGAAGACGCTGGAGGCCAGCACCATGCCCGCCTGCACCAGGGAGGCCAGGCCCTCGGCCTTGCCGTGGCCATAGCGATGCGAATCGTCCGGCGGCAGGGCCGCCCAGCGCACGGCGACGAAGGTCGCCAGCGACGCGATCAGGTCCAGCGTCGAATCCGCCAGGCTGGCGAGGATGGAGACCGAGCCGGACGCCCCCAGGGCGAAGGCCTTCATGACGATCAGCAGGACCGCCGTCGCCACCGACAGGGTGGTGATCCGGCGGGTGGTCTCGTGGGCGGCGTCGAGGGGAGAGACGGTCATTTCCCGACCTTGTCGCCTAAAACCGCGCCCGCGCCAATGGCGGCGCGATGCCCGGGACGCTAAGGAAGGCGGACGCGACGCCGCACGGCGCGACCCGACCCCCGGACCTGGCGGACAAGACGGAGAATTCATGGCGGACTGGCTGATGGCGATCCTTCTGGGTCTGGTGGAGGGATTGACCGAGTTCATTCCGGTGTCGTCCACCGGCCACCTGCTGCTGCTGGGGCATTTTCTTGGCTTTCAGAGCACCGGCAAGACGTTCGAGATCGTCATTCAGCTGGGCGCCCTGCTGGCCATCATCAGCGTCTATTTCAAGCGACTGTGGACGCTGGCGACGCGCTGGCCTTTCGACGCCGAGGCGCGGCGCTTTCTGATCGGCCTGCTGGTCGCCTTCGCCCCCGCCGTGGTGATCGGCTTTCTGGCCTACGGCTTCATCAAGACGGTGCTGTTCGAGACGCCGCTGGTTATCTGCGTCGCCCTGATCATCGGCGGGGTGCTGCTGCTGTGGCTGGACCGGATGAACAAGATCCCGGCCTATCTGGACGCGGACCGTTATCCGTTCCGGGTCTACTTCCTGATCGGCCTGTTCCAGTGCCTGGCCATGATCCCCGGCGTGTCGCGCTCGGGCGCCACCATCGCGGGGGGGCTGCTGCTGGGCACGGACAAGCGGTCGGCGGCCGAGTTCAGCTTCTTCCTGGCCCTGCCGACCATGGGGGCGGCGGTGGCCTATGACCTGTTCAAGAACCGCGACGTGCTGGACTTCAGCGATTTCGGCCTGATCGCCATCGGCTTCATCGCCGCCTTCATCTCGGCCCTGGCCGTGGTCCGGTTCCTGCTCGACTTCGTGTCCAAGCGCGGCTTCGGCCCCTTCGCCTGGTGGCGGATCGCGGTCGGCGTCGTCGGCATCATCGGCCTGGCGGCGACGGGGGCGCTGTAGGCCATTTCCTCTCCACGCCGTGGGGAGGTGGATCGGCGGCGTAGACGCCGAGACGGGGGGGCGGCTTCGGGCCGGGCCTGCCCCTCCACCGCTTCGCGGTCCCCCTCCCCATTTCATGGGGAGGAAAAAAGGCGCGCGTCAGGCGCCGCCGAGGCGCTGGAAATCAGGCGGCGGGGCTTTCGGCGTACTGGCCGCCGGCGCGATAGCGCCACAGATAACCCGGGGCGATGGCCTCGATGCCCGAGGGCTCGACCCCGAGGTCGGCCAGGCCCTTGGCGCCCGGAGAGACGACGTTGTCCGTCTCCAGCAGCGTCACCTGATCCTTGGTCAGCTGCGGCGCCAGGCCGATCATGGCCGGGATCTGGGCCAGCGAGCCGATCATGCGCGCCACCGGGAAGGGCAGCGGCAGCAGGATGTTCCTGCGGTTGGTTTCGCGCAGGATGAACTTCAGGATGTCCTCGAAGGTCCACACCGACGGTCCGCCCAGCTCATAGGTCTGGCCCACAGCCTCGGGGGCGACGGTGGCGCGGGCGATGGCCTCGGCGGCGTCGGCGACATAGACCGGCTGGAACTTCGTCTGGCCGCCGCCGATCAGCGGCAGGACCGGCGACCAGCTGGCCATGGCGGCGAAGCGGTTCAGGAATTGATCGCCCGAACCGAACACGATCGACGGACGCACGATCACCGCGCCCGGGAAGGCGGCGCGCACGGCGGCCTCGGCCTCCCCCTTGGTGCGGGCGTAGTCGGCCTTGCCGTTGGCATCGGCGCCGATGGCCGAGATTTGCGTCAGGCGCTTGACGCCCGCCGCCGCAGCCGCCTCGGCGACGTTGGTCGCGCCCTGGACGTGCAGGGTCTGGAACTTGCGGCCGCCGGTCTCGAACAGGATGCCGACCAGGTTGATCACGGCGTCGGCGCCGCGCACGGCCTCGGCGACGGCGGCCTTGTCGGTGATGTCGCAGCGCACGACCTGAACCTGGCCGACGTCGCCGGCCATGTGCAGCACGGGCGCGCTCTTGGCGTTGCGGGCCGCGACGCGCACGCGCCAGCCGCGACGGGCCAGGGCGCGCACCACCTGGGTCCCGATGAAGCCCGAGCCTCCGAACACAGTGACCAGACCGGGGGCGAAATCAGCCATCTCAGACGCTCCAAACGCCAAGCCCCGGCCGCAGACCCGGCCGGAGATAAAATCCTATGCGCGGGGCTTAACCGAAGCGGCCACGCCCCGCAACGAGAAGGGCGGGATTCCGCGCGATCAATCCCTCCTAGTCGGCCCGGTGGACGATCTGTCCGTCGACCACCGTCAGCACGGCCCGGCCCTTGGGAATGTCGGCGGCGGGGACGGTCATCAGGTCGATGTCGAAGGCGGTGAAGTCGCCGCGCTTGCCGACTTCGATCGTGCCCAGCTCATTCTCGCGGAAGCTGGCGTAGGCCGGCCATAGGGTGAACATCTTCAGCGCCGTCGACCGGTCCACCGCCTCGTTCGGGCGCCAGTCCGGCCCCTGAAAGCCGTTCAGGTCGCGGCGCGCCACGGCGGCGTAGAACTCGATCAGCGGGTCGCCGCGCTCGACCGGCGCGTCCGAGCCGCCGACCACGATCACGCCGCGTTCCACCAGCGTATGCCAGGCGTAGGCGCCGTCCAACCGCGCGTCGCCCAGGCGGTCGGCGGCGAAATGCAGGTCGCCGATGGCGTGGCTGGGCTGCATGGAGGCGATGATCGGCAGGTCGTTGAAATAGTGATAGTCGGCCGGCCGGATGATCTGCGCGTGCTCGATGCGCCAGCGCGGGTCGGCCAGCTTCCACTCGGCCTTGGGCGTCGAGCGCAGGGCCTCTTCATACCAGGCGGCGACGTCGTGGTTGCCCTGATCGCCGATGGCGTGGGTGGCGATCTGAATGCCGGTGCGCAGCGCCTGCTGATACAGCGGCATGACCTCGTCGCGCGAGGCCAGCATAAGGCCGGAGGTGTCGGGCCGATCGGCATAGGGCTCGAACAGCTTGGCCCCGCGCGAGCCCAGGGCGCCGTCGGCGTAGAATTTGATCGCCCGGGTGATGACGCGCCCGTCGCCCGCGTCGCGCGGCCCGCCCGCCATCAGGGCGCGCGCATCGCCCATGTCTATAGCGTTGTAGACCCGCAGCGGCGCCTCGCCCGCCTCAGCCATCGACTCCAGCAGGGGCACGTCCTTCCACGGCGCGCTCATGAAGTGAACGCCGGTCCAGCCATAGCGGGCATAGACGCCGAAGCCGGCGCGATAGGCCTCGCGCGCCGCCGCCGGGTCGGCCTCGGGCGTCAGGCCTTCAAGCAGGGTCATGGCGCCGTCGACCAGCAGGCCGGTCGGCTGTCCGTTCGCGTCCTTGAGGATTTCTCCGCCCGACGGGGTCGGCGTCGTCGCATCGATCCCCGCCGCCGCCAGAGCCGCGCTGGAGACCACACGCGCATGGCCGTCGGCCCGGCTCAGCACCACCACCCTGCCGGGCGCCGCAGCGTCCAGATCGGCGGCGGTCAGGAAGCGCTTCTCGGGCCAGTGGGTCTCGATCCAGCCGCGGCCGACGATGACGCCTTCGGGATGCGCCTCGGCCCAGGCCGTCAGGCGCGCCATGGCCTCGGCGAGCGAGGCCGCGCCTTCGAGGTTCAGCGTCATCTCGCGCCAGCCGATGCCGTCCAGGTGGGCGTGGCCGTCGGTGAAGCCGGGAAACAGCGTCGCCCCCTTCAGATCGACGACCTCCAGCCCCTCGGCGGACGGCGCGCCGTTCGCCGCGCCGACATATGCGATGCGCCCGTCGCGCACGACCACGACCTCGGCCGTCGGCTGGGCCTCGACGCCGGTATGGATAGTCCCGCCCCGGATCAACAGGTTCTGAGCGTAGGCCGCAGGCGCGGCGGCCAGCAACAGCGCGGCCACCAGCGGCAGGGTCGTCTTCAGGGTTCGGGTCATCAGCGCCTCCAGTCGCGGCCAAGGGAGCCGCAGCCGCGCTTGGCGTCAAGCCGCCGCCGTCGCATGATCGGCGCATGAAACTGTTCACCATCGGCTACGAAAGCTCGACGCAAGCCCAGGTTCTCGACCGGCTGAAGGCCGCCGGGGTCGAGCTCGTGGCCGACGTGCGCGCCGTCGCCTCGTCCCGCATAGCGGGCTTCTCCAAGACCGTGCTGGGCGAAAGCCTGAAGGCGGAAGGGCTCGAATATCTGCAGCTGCGCGCCCTGGGCACGCCCAAGGCCGGGCGCGACGCGGCGCGCAACGGCGACGTCGCGACCATGCAGGCGATCTTCAACGCCCATATGCAGGAACCCGACGCCGAGGCGGCCTTCCAGCAACTGCGCCATGTCGCGGGCGAAAAGCGCGTCGCCCTGCTGTGCTTCGAGGCCGACGCCTGCGGCTGCCACCGCGCCGTCCTCGCCGACCGGCTGGCCCGCGAAGACGGCGTCGAGGTGGTGAACCTCTAGCTTACGGGCGGCCCACCACCTGATCGACCGAGTTGCTGGTCACCGGGTGATACAGCGGCCGCGCCTTGGCGTAGATGCGCGTGGCGATCGGGCGGCCCCAGTCGCCTTCGGCCCACAGGGTCTGGAACAGGGGCAGGACGAATTTGCGCCGCCCCTGGCTGGTCAGGAAGCGCTCGGCCACAGCCGCCGCTGGCTCGTAACGGTTGGCCAGGGCCGCTTGCAGCCAGGCGAAGGTCAGTTCGGCGTTGCCCTCGCTGTCCAGCTTCAGCGTGCGTTCCAGATCGGCCAGTTGCGCCGGGGTCAGCCAGTCGGCCCCCGCCGCCAGCCCCTGCGGCCGCCACGACAGGAAGCGCAGGCGCTGCTGGGTGTTCCAGTCCTTCCACGGCACGGCCGAGGCCGGGCCCTTGGCGACGTAGAAGGCCTCGGCCGCCGCATCGACCGGCTCGAAGGCCCGCGACACCGGCGCCTGGACGTTGGACGGCAGGCCGGGATCATAGACCCAGGCGTTCAGCTGCAGCTTCTGCTCCAGGCCCGCGTCGCCCTTGATCAGATGCGTGCGGATGTCCTCAAGGAATCGCTCCGACGTCATCGGCCGCCAGGCGTTGCGCTCGAAATAGCCGCGCAGCCAAGCGTCGAACCGCTCGCGCCCGGCGATCTGCTCGATGGTGCGCAGGAAGGCGGCGCCCTTGTCATAGGCGATGGTGTTCATGCCCTCGTCGGGATCGCGGCCCGCCAGTTCGAGATGCAGGCGGGTGTCGGCGGCGGCCAGCGTCTTCAGCTCGTCCTGCAGCCCGTCCCAGGCCAGCACCTGTTCCTGAACGGCGGCGTCGCGACCGTAGACCGCCTCCATGATCCGGTTCTCGAAATAGGAGGTGAAGCCTTCGTTCAGCCAGAAGTCGTCCCAGGTGGCGTTGGTCACCAGATTGCCCGACCAGGAGTGCGCCAGCTCGTGCGCCACCAGCGAGACCAGCGAGCGGTCTCCGGCGATGATGGTCGGGGTGGCGAAGGTCAGCATGGGGTTCTCCATGCCGCCGAAGGGGAAGCTGGGCGGCAGGACCAGCAGGTCGTAGCGACCCCAGCGATAGGGGCCGTAAAGCGCCTCGGCCGCATCGACCATCTGGGCCGTCGGCTGAAGCTCATGCGCCGAGGCCTGAAGCTGGCTGGGCTCGGCCCAGACGCCGGTGCGGGCGTCGAACGGGGCGAAGGCCAGGTCGCCGACCGCGACGGCGATCAGATAGGGCGGGATGGGGTTGTCCAGCTTGAAGCGCCAGGCCTTGGTCCCGGCGCCGGCCGCCTCGCCGTTCGGCGTCAGTTGCTCAGCAGCCATGACCACGGTCAGGTCGGCCGGGGCGGTGATCCGCGCGCTGTAAGACTGACGAATCCCCGGGCTGTCCTGGGTCGGGATCCAGGTGCGGGTCAGGATCGCCTGGCCCTGACTGAACAGATAGGGCTTCTGGCCGCCCGCCGTCTGCTGCGGGCTGAGCCACTGCAGGGCCGAGGCGTCGGGGCGGGTGGAATAGGCGACGACGATCTTCTGCGTCTCGCCGCCGCGGAAGGCCGGGAGGCGCACGCTGAGCGGCTGACCCTTGATCGGATCTGCGGCGCCCAGGCTCCAGTCCAGCGGACGGCCGGCGGCGTCGGTCACGGCCTTGATGTCCAGCATCTTGGCGTCCAGCACCACCTCGGTCGCGCCGGGACGCCCGGTCACGTCCAGCGTCGCCTTGCCTGACAGGGTCTTGGCGGCGAAGTCGGCAGCCAGGTCCAGGTCGACATGCGTCACCCGCGCCTCGGCCGGCCGCGCGTAGGAGTGGGCGTCGTTGACGTAATCGCTCGGGAGGACCGACGCGGCGGGAACCAGAGGCGACATCGGCATCGTGTCTCCGGTCGTGGCGCAGGCGCCCAGGGATGTGGCGAGGGCGGCGGCTATAGCGAGGGCGGAAACCCGCCCGACCAGCTTCAGGGTCATCGAACGCTCCGTATTCAGATGCGCCCGAAGAGGCTCCCTCGCGGCCGAAAGATCAAGTCTCGGCGACAACCGGCGGCAGATGGCGGGCCTTGAACAGCCGCCCCTGCTCGGCCGCCAGAACCAGGGCCAGAGCCGCCACGCCCAGCAGGGCGAAGCCGACCGTCATCGGCACCGTCGTGCCGTCGAACTGCTGGCCGATGGCGAAGCCCAGCAGGGCGCCGCCGATGGAGGAGATGAAGCCCTGGGCCGAAGAGGCCGTGCCGGCGATATGGCCCATCGGCTCCATGGCCATGGCGCCGAAGTTGCCGGCGATGAAGCCGAAGCAGAACATCTTGCAGGCCTGCATGGCGGCGAACATCCACAGGCTGTCATGGCCCAGCCAGGCGATCACGGCGTGCAGGACGCTGAAGCCGATGAAGCCGATCAGGGCGGCGTGGGCGATCAGGCGCGAGCCCAGCTTCTCGACCAGACGCGCGTTCATGATCGAGGCCACGGCGATGCCCGCCGCCACCAGGGCGAAGACCACCGGGAACAGGCCCGGCGCCTTGAACACGTCGAAGAAGATCTGCTGCGAGGAGTTGATGAAGCCGAACAGCGCCCCGCTGATGACGGTCATGGCCAGGGTGTAGCCCATGCCCTGACGGTGGGTGAAGGCGAAGCGGAAGGCGGCGGCGATCCGGCTGATGTCGATCGGCATCCGGTCTTCGGGATGCAGCGTCTCGGGCAGACGCAGGCCCGCCCAAATCAGGAAGGCCCCGCCCGACAGGGCGAAGACGCCGAAGATCCACGGCCAGGGCGCCACCAGCATGACCAGCTGACCCATCGCGGGCGCGATGATCGGCACGCCCAGAAAGACCAGGAAGCTGAGCGACATGACGCGCGCCATCGTCCGTCCGACATAGCGGTCGCGCACAATGGACACGGCCAGAACCCGCGTCGCCGCCGCGCCGATCCCCATGCCGATCCGCGACAGGATCAGCATGTCGAACGTATGGGCGAAGGCCGCCAGAATGCTGAAGACGACATAGACGCCGATGCCCGCGAACAGGGCCGGTCGCCGCCCATAACGGTCCGACAGCGGCCCATAGAACAGCTGCGCCACGCCGAAACCGAGCAGATAGGCGGTGATCACCCACTGGCGGCTGTTCTCATTGGTCACGCCCAGATCCTCGCCGATGTGCGGCAAGGCCGGCAGCATGGCGTCGATCGCCAAAGCGTTCAGCGCCATCATCACGGCGATCAGGCAGACGAATTCAGCGAAGCCCGGCCCCTTGGACGGAGTCTTGATCGCGGGAGAAGGGGCGCTGGTCATCGGCTCCAGATGCGGCCTGCGTCAGGCTGACGCAACCCCGGACCGGCGAAGTTTTCCGCACTGCAACAAAAAGTCAGGCGCTCCTTTTGCGCCGAGTCTAACGCCCGCCGCCTAGTCCTTCACCTTGATCCGGGCCGTCACCGACATGCCGGGCGACAGGCGCTCGACGCCCTCCTGCCCCGGATCGACGGCGATGCGGACGGGGATGCGCTGGGCCACCTTGGTGAAATTGCCGGTGGCGTTGTCGGGGCGGATGACGCTGAACTCGGAGCCGGTCGCGGGCGAGATGCGCTCGACCTTGCCGGTCAGGACGCGACCGCCCAGAGCGTCGACCGTGATCTCGACAGGCTGGCCGACGCGCACGTCGCGCATCTGCGTCTCCTTCATATTGGCCGTGACCCAGACCACGTCGGGGACCAGCGCCATGAACTGCGTCCCGACCGCGGCCTGCTGGCCCTGACGCACGGTCACCTCGCCCAGCCGGCCGTCGCGCGGCGCGGTGATGCGCGTATTGTCCAGATCGATCTGCGCCAGACGCACCTGGGCGCGGGCGTTCTCGACGGCGGCCTCCAGCGAGCCCTTGCCGACCACGGCCGAGGTGACGCCGGTCTGGGCCACCTCCTCGGCGGCGCGGGCCTGCGCCAGCTGGGCCTCGGCGGCGCGCAGGGCGTTCTGGGCCGTGTCCACCTGGGCCTGGGCGACCCAGCCGCCCTCGAAAAGGGCGCCAACCCGCGTGGCGTCGGCGCGGGCCTTGGTCACGGCCGACTGGGCGGCGGCGATGGCGGCGCGCGTCTGGGCCACCGATCCGCGCGCCGAGGCCTGGCTCTGGGCGGAGTTGGCCAGCGCCGCCTCGGCCGCGTGCAGGGAGGCCTGCGCCTGCTCCAGCCGCTGGCGATAGATGCGATCGTCGATGGTCGCCAGAAGTTGTCCCTGCTTCACCGTCTGGAAGTCCTGCACCTCGACCGAGGTCACATAGCCGCTGACCTGAGGGCTGATGATGGTCACCTGACCGCGCACATAGGCGTTGTCCGTCGTCTGCGGCCCGCCCGGGAAGGGCGGCAGGCGCCAGGCGTGAAGGATCAGGCCGATCCCCACCAGCGCCATGGCGATCAGGGCCACGCTCCACATCACGCGACGACCGTTGGACGGCGGCGGCGCGGCAGGAGTCGGCCCAGACGGAGGGGACGCAGGAGGCGCGGCGGCAGCGGACGGCGGGGGGGCGGCGTCGGTCATGGTCTTGTCCGGTTCAATCGACGGCCGCCGCGACGGAGGCGGCGGCGTCGGAGGCTTGCGTCTGGGCCAGGCGGGCGGCGCGGCGCGCCTCCAGCCTGGGCCGGTAGTGGTTCAGGGCGACCCAGGCGGCGCCGATCGCGGCGGCCCCCGAGATCAGCAGGAAGACGTCGTTGTAGGCCAGCACCTGGGCCTGCTGGCTGACCTGCTGCTGCAGCAGGCGCAGGGCCGCGCCCTGACGCTGGGCTGCGTCGCCGATGACGTGGGCGTAGGCGCCGCCCAACTGCTGCAGGCGCAGCACGGTCTCCGGATCGCCCAGGCCGATGCTCTCGGACAGTTGGCTGGAGTGAAACTTCTCGCGCAGGGTCTGGATCGTGCCGACCAGGGCCGAGCCCATCAGTCCGCCGACGTTCTGGCCGATCGAGAACAGGACAATGAAGCTGACCATGTTCTTGCCCCCGCCCTGCAGCACCTGGCCGAAGCCCAGGATCATCGTCGGGCCGATGAAGAAAGCGGCGGCGAAGGCCAGAAGCGCCTGGCTGAAATAGAGCTGGGTCGGGCGCGTCAGCACGGTGGCGTGGCTGTCGATGAAGGCGCCGACGGCGATCATGACCAGGGCGATCGAGATCGGCTTCCACAGCTTCATCGGATTGAGGGTGAAGGCGCTGACCAGCGTCCCGGCCGCCGTGGCGACCAGCATGACCAGGAACAGGCCCTGCATCTGCTGCGGGACCAGCCCCATCTGTTGCAGGAAGCCGACCGCGCCGGTGGTCTGTTCCGACAGGACGATCCGCACCAGCAGGATGGCCAGCAGCAGCCGCACCAAGTCCCGGCCCGCCAGCCACTTGAGGTCGATCAGCGGGTTGGTCCGGTTGTATTCGATCAGGGCGGCGGCGGTCAGCAGCAGGATCGCCCCGACCAGGGCCCAGCCGATCCACGCCGCCTCGGTCCACCAGACGACGCGCCCCAGCCCCAGCACCGCCGTCAGCAGGGCCACCCCCGGCGCGAACAGGGCGAAGGTGACGAAGTCCAGTTTCTCAAACACGCGCACACGCTGCGACGGCGGCATCTTCAGGGCGAAGACGGCGGGCAGGGCGACCAGCACCAACCCCAGCTCGAACATGTAGAACGCCCGCCACTGATCCAGATCCAGCAGGCGCATGACGCCCAGCCGCGCCAGCGGAATGGCCAGACTGGACAGGCCGACGCCGATGATAATGCCCTTCAGCCGGTGCTGCGCTGGAAAGGCCTGGATGATGTAGAGGATGCCGAGGGTCGACATCCCCGCCGCCGCCATCCCGGCCACGCCGCGCACGACCAGGGTCGAGCCGAAATCCTCCAGGAACAGATGCGCCGCCGCCGTGGCCAGGAAGACGACCAGGATGATCTCGGTGAACAGGCGCAGGCCGTATTGCATGCGGAACTTGACCAGCAGCAGGTTCATGCAGGCGTTGGTCATGACGAACACCACGGGCAGCCAGGCCGCCTCGGTCATGGTCACGCCCAGGGCCCCGGCCAGTTGCGGCAGGTCGGCCGTCACGGCGGCGTTGCCCAGACTGCCGGTCAGGGCCACCAGCACCCCGACGAAGGCGTAGGCCAGCCGCCAGGGCGTCGTGTGATCCGGCGTCGCGGGCGAACCGGGCAGGACCGGCCGCTCGTGCGGCTTCAGGGTGGCGAGGTAATCCTCCCACGGCAGGTCCCAGTGACGGCGGCTCATGCGGCCTCGCCACGCGGCCGCACCGCGTCCAGCACCAGGGCCAGGGACCGCAGGCTGAGCGCCTCGCGCGCCTTCGCCGGCGCCGTCCGCGACGGGGCGCCCAGCATTAGGGCCAGGACGCGGATATCCTCGACGCTCAGATCCGGCCGCACCCGCCCCGCCGCCTGGGACACGGCCAGGGCCTCGGCGCCGGCGGCCTTTAAACCCTGACGGATCGGGGCCAGAGCCTCGTCCTTCAGATCGCGGATCGCGCTGGACAGGCCCGCGCTGTCCAGCATCAGCCGGGTCATCTGCTCCAGGAACCAGATGAAGACGTCCGGATCGTCCAGCCGCGCGCGGGTGCGCCCCGCCAGGTCGTCGATCTGCTTCAGGAAAACCGCCAGGGCCAGCTCGGAGCGATCGGCGAAGTTTCGATACAGGGTCGCCCGCCCGACCCCCGCGTGCTCGGCGATCAGGTGCAGCGGCGCATCCAGCCCGTCGCGCGCAAAGGCGGCCTGCGCCGCCTGAAGCAGCTTCTCACGACGTTCTGCGGCGTCTTGTCGCAACGGACGGGTCATGGCGCGCTAAGTGGACACGGGTGTCCGGTTGTTCAAGGGCTGTCTTGCCTTGAATGCGCAAGTCGCGCGCAAGCTGCGCCGCGAACGCCTTCGCGACGGAACATTTGGATATTGTCTGGAAGCCGGCTCAGGGGCCGGTGGTGCCGGTGGTCGGACTCGAACCGACACTCCTTGCGGAACCGGATTTTGAGTCCGGCGCGTCTACCAATTCCACCACACCGGCACGGCCTGGCTCAAGGCGGCGCAATCTAGCGACGGCTGAGGTCGCGTCAATCGATGAAGCGCAGCCGTCGCCAGTTTTTATCGGGTTGCTCAGGCCGGCTCGACCGTCTGTTCGATGGCGCCGAAGACGGTGCGGTTCTTGTCGTCCAGCATTTCAATGCGGACGGTGTCGCCGTGCTTGAGGAAGGGCGTCTTGGCGGCGCCGCTTTGGATCGTCTCGACGGTGCGGATCTCGGCGATGCAGCTGTAGCCCAGACCGCCTTCGGACACCGGCTTGCCGGGGCCGCCGTCGGCGTCCTTGTTCGACACCGTGCCCGAGCCGATGACGGTTCCGGCGCCCAGAGCGCGGGTCTTGGCCAGGTGGGCGATCAGGGTCCCGAAGTCGAAGGTCATGTCGACGCCCGCGTCGGCGCGGCCGAAGTCCTGGCCGTTGACCTGAACCAGCAGGGCGCCGGACAGCTTGCCGTCTTTCCAGCGGTCGCCCAGCGCATCGGGCGTGACGAAGACCGGCGACAGGGCGCTGGCTGGCTTGGACTGGACGAAGCCGAAGCCCTTGGCCAGTTCGCCCGGGATCAGGTTGCGCAAGCTGACGTCGTTGACCAGGCCGACCAGGCGGATCGAGGCCAGGGCCTCTTCGCGCGTGGCGCCCAGGGCTACGTCGCCGGTGACGACCACGATCTCGGCTTCAAGATCGCAGCCCCAGGCCTCGTCCTTCAGCGGGATGGCGTCGCGCGGCGACAGGAAGCCGTCGGAGCCGCCCTGATACATCAGCGGATCGGTCCAGAAGCTCTCAGGCATCTCGGCGCCGCGGGCTTTGCGCACCAGTTCGACGTGGTTCACGTAGGCCGAGCCGTCGGCCCACTGATAGGCGCGCGGCAGGGGGGCGGCGGCCTCGTGCTCGCGGAAACGGCCGCGCGGCACGGCTTCATGCTCCAGGCTTTCGGCCAGGGCGCGCAGCAGCGGCTCGCACCGCTCCCAGTCGTCCAGCGCCGCCTGCAGGGTCGGCGCGATCAGGAAGGCGTCCGTGAACCAGTTCAGGTCATTCGAGACGACGACGAGGCGGCCGTCACGGCCGTGCTTGAGCGAGGCGAGTTTCATGAGCTGAAGCTAATCCGAAGCAGGGCCGGAGGGAAGTCTGCGCGAGGGGCGCAGGCGCGTCAGACGGTCTGGACGCCCGGCGGGCTGATGACGGCGCGCGCTTCGGCGCCGGTGCGCTTGGCCGGGTCGCGCACCTCGACCTCGATGATGATGGCGCCGACGGGGTCGTGCGCCCACAGATAGCGACGCTCGACCTCGACCTCGCGACCGGACGGGGCCATGCCCTCATAGGTGTCGCCCCAGGGGGTGATCGCCTTCATCTCGACCCAGCGCAGGGCGCAGGCGGCGTCCAGCTCCTCTATGGCCATTTCCGACAGTTCGTCGGCGTGGGGTTCGGGCGTTTCAGGGCTTACAGCCATCGACGGACCTTCTGGCGATAGGCCTCGTACTCGGGGCCGAAACGGGCGGACAGATAGCGCTCCTCGCGGGCGATGACGAAGCGGTCGACCACGATCAGGCAGGGGATCAGCAGGCCCAGGGCGATCGGACTGTCCATGGCGACCGCCAGCCCCAGATAGGTGATGGCGAACCCCAGATAGATCGGGTTGCGGCTAAAACGGTAGAGGCCGCCGGTGGCCAGCACCGTCGTCGGCTTCCACGGCTCGGGCGGGGTGCCGAGGCGGCGGAAATAGCCCGCCGCCGCCCCGTCCAGCAGCAGGCCGCCCAAGATCAATACGAGGGCGAGGCCGCGCCGAACCTCTGTCGCCAGACCGAGCGACGGCTCGCCCAGCCACTGGCCCAACCCCCAGCCGCCGAGCAGGAAGGCGAAATAGATGGCGGGCGGCGGCACGACGACGCCCGAATGATCGCCCCTGCCCGGCTTCATGGGCGTCAACGCGCGGCTTCTTCGTCGCCGTAGATGGCGACGCGCGCGGGCGAGGTCGAGGACACCGCGCCGCGATACATGCCCGAGGTGTTCATCGAGAAGGCGTGTACGCCGTCCTTGCCCATGACGATGACCCCGCCGTCGCCGCCGATCGAGCCGACCTCGGCGATCTCGGCGTCGGCCGCCTGTTGCACGGAGGCGCCCGTGGCGGTGCGCGCACAGATGTCGCGGGCCACGGTGGCGCGGATGAAGTATTCGCCCGAGCCCGTCGCCGAGACGGCGCAGCCGTCGGCGTTGGAGGCGTAGGTCCCAGCGCCGATGAGCGGCACGTCGCCGACCCGGCCCCAGCGCTTGGCCGTCATGCCGCCGGTCGAGGTGGCGGCGGCCAGGCGGCCCTGGCTGTCCATCGCCACAGCGCCGACGGTGCCGAACTTGCGCTCGTCCAGCGGGGCTTCATGCAGGTTGAAGGCCAGGGGCGCGGCCGGGCCTAGACGGGCCGGTTCGGCCGGCGCGCCTTCGGGGCGCGGCGGCAGGGGCTGGCCGGCGTCGCGCAGGGCCTTCAGCAGGGCCTGCCAGCGGCTTTCGGTGAAGAAGAAGCCGGGGCCGACCTCTTCCAGACCCGCCGAGCGGGCGAAGGTCTCGGCGCCTTCGCCGATCAGCATGACGTGGGGCGACTTCTCCATCACCGCGCGAGCGGCGGCGATGGGGTGGCGCGTGCGGGTCAGGCCCGCGACGGACCCGGCGTTCAGGTCCGTGCCGTCCATGACGGCGGCGTCCAGTTCGTTCTTGCCCGCCGAGGTGAAGACGGCGCCGCGCCCGGCGTTGAACAGGGGATTGTCCTCCATCACCTCGACGGCGGCCTGAACCGCGTCCAGCGAGGAGCCGCCGCGCGCCAGCACGGCCGAACCGGCGTCCAGCGCCGCCTGCAGCCCGGCGCGATAGGCCGCGTCGCGCTCGGGGCTCAGTTGGGCGCGCTCGATCACGCCCGCACCGCCGTGGATGGCCAGCGACCAGGTCGGCCCCTCCTGAGCGAGGGCCGGCGCGGCCAGGACGGCGGCGGCCGCAGCAGCGGCGAAGGCGATGGACTTCATTTCAAGCTCCCCAGTGTGTTTCTCCTCCCCATTCCATGGGGAGGTGGATCGGACGCGTAGCGGACGACATGGAGGGGCTGCTTGGTTCCGCTGAAGAGACCCCTCCACCGCTTCGCGGTCCCCCTCCCCATTCCATGGGGAGGAGAGCAAGGCTAGCGTTTCTGATGCAGGCGTCGCCAGACGCGATAGGCCAGGATCGGAGCGAAGCCGCAGACGAGGGCGGCGATCAGGACCATCCAGAACCCGCCCCCCAGCCAGTATTCGCCCGCGAGCGCCCCGGCGCCGGCCGCCAGAAGCGGGCCGAGCCAGGGCAGCCAGTGCGGCGGCCGGAACCGCATTCAGGCGTCGACCTTGATGACGCCGCGACGGATCTGGTCCAGCTCGATCGAGTCGAACAGGGCCTGGAAGTTGCCGTTGCCGAAGCCTTCATTGCCCTTGCGCTGGATGATCTCGAAGAAGATCGGGCCGAAGGTGTCCTGAGTGAAGATCTGCAGCAGCAGGCCTTCCTCGTCCGAACCGTCGATCAGGATGCGGTTCTTACGCATCCGCTCCACGTCCTCGCCGTGGCCCGGCAGGCGTTTGTCGATCAGCTCGAAATAGGTCTCGATGGTGTCCTGGAACTCGACGCCGCGCGCGCGCATGGCCTCGACCGTCTCGAAGATGTTCTCGGTCGTCAGGGCGATGTGCTGGATGCCTTCGCCGTTGTAGCGACGGATGAATTCCTCGATCTGGGAATTCTCGTCCTGGCTCTCGTTCAGCGGGATGCGGATGGCGCGGTCGGGCGCGATCATGGCCTGGGAGAACAGGCCGGTCGCCTTGCCCTTGATGTCGAAATACTTCTGCTCCTCGAAGTTGAACACCGAGTTGTAGAAGCCCGACCAGGTCCGCATCTCGCCACGACGGACGTTGTGGGTCAGGTGGTCCAGGATCTCCAGACCGACGCTGTTCTTGCGCTCGGCCTCTTCCCAGCCCTCGATCTCGTCCCAGGCGTCATAGAGGGAGCCGGTCTCGCCATATTGGTCGATGACGTAGAGCAGGCTGCCGCCGATGCCCTGGAGCACATAGGGGTAGTCGTGCGCCAGCGCCCCGCCATGCACGCCCTCGGCGGCGCGGGCGCCGCGCGCCAGCGCGCCTTCATAGGCGGCCTTGGCGTCGGCGACGCGGAAGGCCATGCCGTTGGCCGATGGGCCGTGATCCTTGGCGAAGTCCGCCGCCTGTCCGGCGGGGGTGCGATGGACCAGCATGGTGATGTCGCCCTGCTTCAGGCGCACAACATCGTTGGCCGGGTTCACATGGGTCGGGGTGAAGCCCATCAGCTCCAGACGCGAAATCATCGCCTCGGGCTCGGGGCCGGTGAATTCGACGAACTCGAAGCCGTCGACGCCAAGGGGGTTTTCCTGGTCGAGTTTGGCGGCGTCCTGCATGACGCGTCTCCTCTCTCTTATGGTTTGGCGCGGCCGGGACCGTGATGGCGCGGCCGCTGATTGGGGCGGAACCTACTGGCGGGGCGGCATGGGGCGCAAGGCGGGTTTCAGCGGAAAGGGCGCACGTTCCGGTGTCGCAGCCGCGCCCTGACCTCTCGCCCGCATCGGCGCAGCCTGCTATCGGGCGGGATGACAAGAGGCGGGGGCCTCGATCAGGACGCCTGAATGCTGCGCAAGCTCTACGACTGGGTCTTCTCTCTGGCCCGCCATCGTCACGCCACCCGCTCGCTGGCCGTCGTCTCCTTCGCCGAGAGCTCCTTCTTCCCGATTCCGCCGGACGTGATGCTGGCGCCGATGGTGCTGGCCAAGCCCGAGCGCGGCTATTTCTATGCGACGGTCTGCACCATCGCCTCGGTGCTGGGCGGCCTTTTGGGTTACGCCATCGGCTATTTTCTGGAGCCGGTCGGCCTGCAGATGCTGGCCTGGCTGGGCAAGGCCGACACCTTCGAGACCTCCAAGGCCCTGTTCCAGCAGCACGGCGCCTGGGTCATCCTGATCAAGGGGCTGACGCCCATCCCCTTCAAGCTGATCACCATCGCCTCGGGCATTTTCCAGTTCAATCTGGCGCTGTTCATCGCCCTGTGCGTCGTGACGCGCGGCGCCCGCTTCTTCCTGGTGGCCTTCGTGCTCAAGCGCTGGGGGCCGCCGATGCTGGCGATCGTGGAAAAGCGTCTGGCCCTGTTCACCGTGCTGTTCCTGGCGCTGCTGATCGGCGCCTTCTTTATGGTCAAGCTTATCGGACACTGATCGACGCCGCTCCCGGCACGGTTTATGAGGGGCGCCCGGTTCCTGTGAGGCGCACATGAGCGCGATCTACAAATTGCTGACCCGCTGGTGGACGGCCTTCGCCCTGGCCGCCGCCCTGGCCATGCTGGGCGCCGCCCATGCGTTCGAGCGGTTCGGCGGACTGCCGCCGTGCAGCCTGTGCCTGAAGCAGCGCGAGGTCTATTGGGCCGCCGTCGCCATCGCCGGGGCCGCCACCTTCTGGGCCCTGTTCAGCCGGGCCAGCCGGGGCACGCCGCGCATCGCCTCCTTCCTGCTGGCCGTCGTCTTCCTGACGGGAGCGATCACGGCGGGTTATCACGCCGGGGGCGAGCTGAAGTGGTGGAGCCTGCCCGCGACCTGCATGGCCGCGCCTTCGACCTCGATCGACCTGTCGGCGCTGACAGCGCTGATCGACGGGACGGGCGGCGGGACGGCCTTCGTTTCCTGCGGCGACGCGCCGTGGAGTTTTGCGGGCCTGTCGATGGCGGGCTGGAACTTTGTCATCTCCCTGGCGCTGGCTATCATCAGCCTGCTGGCGGCGAAACGTCCCAAGGACGCGCGCGCGCCCAAGAGCTAAGAAGGGGCGTCATGACCCAATCCGCTAAAGACATCGCCGCCGCCCGCCGCATTCCCCTGCCGCGCCCCGGCGTCGGTCAGGACAAGGCGCGCCTGGCCGAAATCCTGCGCGTCGATCATGCGGGCGAGTTCGCCGCGGTCCACATCTACCGCGCCCAGCGCGCCGTGCTGGAAGGCCGCAAGGGCAAGGACGCCATCGCCGCCGACCTGACCGAGATGGAAGGGCACGAGGCCGTCCACCTGGCCCGCTTCGAGGCGCTGCTGACCGAAAACCGGGTGCGCCCGACGGCCATGATCCCGCTGTGGAAGCTGGCGGCCACGGCGCTGGGCGCCGGCACCGCCCTGATTTCGGAGAAGGCCGCCCACGCCTGCACCGAGGCGGTCGAGAGCGTCATCGAGAAACACTACGCCGACCAGATCGAGGAGGTCCGCGAGCGCGACCCCGAACTGGCCGCCGAACTGACCAAGTTCCGCGAAGAGGAACTGGCTCACCACGACCACGCCATCGAGCACGGCAGCCGCGAAGCGCCCGCCTATCGCCTGCTCAGCAGCGTCATCAAGGTCGGCTGCAAGGCCGCCATCAAGATCAGCGAACGCATCTAGAGCCCTTCTCCCCTTGAGGGAGAAGGTGGCTCGCGCAGCGAGACGGATGAGGGGTGTCGACGCGACATTCAGCAAGGATGCGGCGACGGCGTGATCAAACCTTTAGGCCGCCGCGATGACACCCCTCATCCGAGCGCCTTGCGGCGCCCACCTTCTCCCCCAAGAGGAGAAGGAAGACGCTTTACCCCATCGCCTGGCCGACGCCTCGGCCGCCGCCGGGCACGGGGGCCACGTCCAGCAGCTTGAGGCGGAACACCAGCACGGCGTTGCCGGGGATCATCGGCGGGCCGCCCATCTCGCCGTAGCCCAGCTCGGGCGGCAGGAAGAGGATCCACTCGTCGCCCGGTTTCATCATCTGCAGGGCCTCGGTCCAGCCGGGCACCACGCCTTCGGGCGAGAAGACCGCCGGGGCGCCGCGCTTGAACGAGCTGTCGAACACCGTGCCGTCCGTCAGCGTGCCCTCATAGTCGACCTTGACCAGGTCGTTGCGGTCGGGACTGACGCCGCCCGCCGGACCGGAGGCCACGACCTTGTACTGCAGGCCGGACGGCAGGGTCTTCACCCCCTCTTCGGAGGCGTTCTGCTTCATGAAGGCGGCGGATTCGGCGGCGTTCTTGGCCAGGTCCTCGGGCGCGGCGGCCGGGCGGCCGCAGGCGGCCAGAGCCAAAAGGGCGGTCGCGGCGAGGGCGGCGACGGCGGGGCGTTTAGCCCATGCGAAGTTCATAACCCTGGTCCTTCAAGGCGGCGCCGATTTCCTCGGCATGACGGGCGTCGCGGGTCTCGACCATGATGTCGAACTCGGCGCCCTTGGCGGGCACGTCCAGCGCCAGCCGGTTGTGCACGACGTCGATGATGTTGCCGCCCAGACCGCCGATCACGGCGGCCATGGCCGACAGCATGCCGGGGCGGTCGTCGCCCAGGATGCGATAGACGATCAGGCGTTTCTCGCGGACCATTTCGCGGTTCAGCACCACGGCCAGCATGCGCGCGTCGATATTGCCGCCGGTCAGTTCGACGCCGATCTTCATGCCCTTGAAGCGCTCGGGATTGGCCAGGATGGCTGCCAGGCCGCCGGCCCCGGCGCCCTCGGCCACTGTCTTCTCCAGCGTCGCCAGCAGGGCCACGCCCTTTTCGAAATCCGCCTCTTCGCAGACGAAGACCTCGTCAATCAGGCTGTCGGCCAGGGCGAAGGGGATCTCGCCCACCGCCTTGATGGCGATGCCTTCGGCGATGGTCTGGCCGCTGCATTTGGCCGGCTCGCCGCGACGCCGCGCGGTGAAGGAGGGATAGCGGGCCGCCTCGACGCCGAAGATCTTGATGTCCGGCTTGATCGCCTTGGCGGCGATGGCGCTGCCGGCGATCAGACCGCCGCCGCCGATGGGGATGATCAGGGCGTCCAGATCGGGCGCGTCCTCGACGAACTCCAGGCCGCAGACCCCCTGCCCCGCCACGATGCCTTCATCGTCGAAGGCCGAGACGAAGACGTAGCCGTGCTCGGCCTGGAGCCGCTTGGCCTCCTCGGTCGAGGCCGAGAAGTCGAGGCCGTGGATGACGACATTGGCGCCGTGGGCGCGGGTGCCGTCCACCTTCACGAAGGGCGTGCCCTCGGGCATGACGATGGTCACCGGCACGCCGAGGCGGCCGCCATGGTAGGCCAGGGCCTGGGCGTGGTTGCCGGCCGAGGCGGCGACGACGCCGCGCTTCTTCTCGTCCGGCGTCAGCTGCATCAGCCGGTTCAGGGCGCCGCGCTCCTTGAAGCTGCCGGTGAAGTGCAGATTGTCGAACTTGATCCAGATTTCGGCGCCGGTCAGTTGCGATAGGCGGCGGGAATAACGGACGGGCGTGCGGTCGACCTGGCCGGCGATGCGTTTTTGCGCCTCGCGGATGTCGTCGATGGTGACGGTCATGAAGTCCCTAAAACACTGTGGCCGGCCTCTGTCGTCCGGTCTGCTGCGCCTCTTGTGGAACAGGCTGCGGCGGCGGGCAACCTTGACTCACCCCTGCGACGGGGCTCATGCCGGAACACGCCTGATCGAGCAAAGCCGGAGCCCACACACGATGACCGACCGCCCCTCGAACGCGCGCCGCCCGCGCCGCATCGCCCTCGCCGCCGTCGCCCTCGCCGGCCTGACGCTGGCCGCCTGCGCCACCACGCCGATGGGCGGCGGGACCAGCGGCCCGGCCGTGTTCACGGCCGACGACTTCGCCTGGTCCGCCCGCGCCGGCCAAGGCTCGATCAACGGCCGCGTCGAATTCATTCAGGACGGCCGCGCCTTCCAGTGCGTCGGCAATGTCGGTCTGATCCCCGACACCCCCTACACCCGCGCGCGCATGCAGCGCCTGTACGGATCGACCGATCGCGCCGCCGTGCCGGCCGCCGTGGTGCGCGCCCGCTCCGCCGGCGAACAGGGCGCGGACTATCGGTCGTTCGAGCGCGCGGAAGCCTGCACCGACAACGGGTTCCGCTTTACCGGCCTGCCGGACGGCGGCTGGTTCCTGATCTCCCCGGTCAAGGCGGGAGACGAGATCGTGGTGGTGATGCGACGGGTCCAGACCCGCGGCGGACGCGCGATCAACGTCAACCTTGGCCATTGACAACGCAGGCGAATTACAAAATCCGACCGGCGTTCGCCATCCTTTGGCCTTATCGGGCCGCTCTCTGACTCGTCCGCTACAGGACAGTCGGGAGCGTATTCTTGTCCCAGCATAACATCGTGGGCTCCGAGGCCTTCAGCAATCGACAGTATGTGCTGATCACGCACGTCAGATCGAGCGGTTCCCGCCGCCGTCGCGCGCGCGCCATGACCGCCTATGTGGTGGTCGCGGTCCTAGCCCTGTCGGCGGGCGCCGCCGCGGCCGCCTTCGCCCTGGGGCCTTTCCTGGTGGGGACGCCGGCGAGCTCGGCTACGCCCGCGGCCGAGGCGCCTTCGCCCAGCCTGCCGACGCCGCCCGCCCCCTGATCCGAGCCCTCGCGCGGCGGACCCCGTGCGTCAGCATGCCCGATCAATGTGCTTGCAAGTGCGAGTGATTATTACTATCCCATCCATCTTGACGATGCATGGGAATGAGACGCTTGACGACCGGAGCTGCGACCCCATTGAAACCGGGCCGTCGCGCCCTTCTGCTGGGCGCGGCCGCCCTGTTAGCCGCCGGAACCGGCGCTTGCGCGCGGCGTGAGGAGGCCGCACCGTCGTCGCTGCTGACGGACCTGCGCGACCGACCCGTGGCGATCACCCCGCCGGTGACGAAGCTGTCGATCGACGACAGCCGTTTCCTGATCGCCCTGTCGCTGATCCACCCCGATCCGGTCAGCCTGCTGGCCGCCTGGGCCGGCGACGTGAACCGACTCAGCCCGGAAATCTACGCCGCCTATCTGGAGAAATCCCCGGCGCTGGCCAGCCTGCCCAAGACGCCCAGTTCGGCCGCCGCCTTCAACGTCGAGGCGGTGCTGGGCGCCCAGCCGCAGGTCGCCCTGGTGTCGCTGGATTCCGGACCGACCGACGCCCAGACGGCGCAGCTGGAGCAGGCGGGCGTGCGCGTCGCCTATATCGACTTCTTCCAGCACCCGTTCGAGAACCAGCCGCGCAGCCTGTCGCTGCTGGGCGCCATGATCGGCCGCGAGGAACAGGCCGAAGCCTACAACGCCTTCCGCGCGGCGAAGCTGAAAACCATCGCCGAGCGCGTCGCCGGGTTGACGGACGCGCAGAAGCCGACCGTCTTCCTTGAGGCCCACGCGGGCAACGGGCCGGACTGCTGCAACTCGGTCGGGGCCGGGAACATCGGCGACTATCTGACCTTCGTCGGCGCCCGCAACATCGGCGCCGAGGTGCTGAAACAGCCGTCCGGCAAGCTGAACCTGGAGTTCGTGGTCGAGCGCGATCCCGACATCTACATCGCCACCGGCGGCCCGCACCTGGAGAAGACCGGCGGCTTCGTCGTCGGCCCGAAATACGACGCCGAGACCTCGCGCGCCTCGCTGCGCCGCGGGGCCGGGCGGCGCGGCCTGTCGACCCTGAAGGCGGTGCGCGAGGGCAAGGTGCACGGCCTGTCGCACCAGCTGATCAACTCGCCCATCGACATCGTCGCCACAGAGGTGCTGGCCAAGTGGATCCAGCCCGAGCTGTTCGCCGATCTGGACCCGCGCGCGACGCTGGACGCGATCAACAAGGACTTCCTGGCCGTCCCCTATCGCGGGGACTACTGGACCGATCTGGTCCCCACTGCCTGATATTCCGCCGCCTGATTTCACCACGGAGAACCGCCATGACCACCCTGCGCCACGGCCTGATGACCGTCGCCGCCTTCGCCGCCCTGGCGATCGCGTCGACCGCCTCGGCCCAGACGATCGAGAAGACCGTCAAGGTCGCCCCCGGCGGCCTTTATGAGATCGTCTTCAACCCGGCCGACAACGACCTCTATGTCGCCGCCGTCGGCCCGCGCGGCGCCAATCAGGCCCAGATCGTTCGCCTGCAGGGCCAGAGCCTGGCGCCGGAGTCCTCGGTCGACGTCTCGGCCAATCCGCTCTACGGCCTGAACCTGAACACCCGCACGCAGGTCCTGTACGGCACCGACACCCGCGCGGGCGCGGTCACGGCCATCAACGCCCGCACGGGCGAAGTCATCTCCACCATTCGCAACGGCGACGAAGAAGGCGCTCACGTCCGCCAGGTCGTCGTCGATGAGGCGAACAACAAGGTCTACGTCAGCGTCGTCGGCGGCGAGGCGGGCGACGCCGCCAAGCCGAACCTGATCTGGGTCATCGACGGCGCGACCAACACGGTCGATCGCACCATCACCGCCACGGTCGGCGGCCTGACAGGCGCCGCCTTGGATCCGGCGACCAACCGCCTCTACGTCACGGGCATGACCAGCAACGAAGTCGCCGCCATCGACCTGGCTACCGGCGAGACGGTCGGCAAATGGCCGTCGCACGGCGACTCCGCCATCAACGTCGCCGTCGATTCCGAAGGCCGCCGCCTGTTCGTCGCCAACCAGAAGTCGGGCGAGCTGACGGTGCTGAACGCCGACACCGGCGCCCTGATCCACAAGGTCGCCACCGGCGCGGGCGCGTTGAGCGTCGCCTATAACGGCGCGGTCAAGCAGATCTACGTCGCCAACCGTCAGGCGGGCACGGTGACGGTGTTGGATTCCGACACCTATGCCGTGAAGGCGAACCTTGAGACCGGCACCTTCCCCCAGACGATCGCCATCGATCGCGCGACCAACGCCGTCTACGTCTCGAACAAGGCGCGCGGCCTGCCGCGCGGCGCCCCGGCCGGCACGCCGGTCCCGGTCGACCCGACCGGCGACGTGGTGACGCTGATCCGGCCCTGATCCTGATGTGAGCCCATAAGGAAAGGCCCGGCCGCAGAAGCAGCCGGGCCTTTTTGTCGGATGACGCTGACTGGTCAGCTCGTCAGCACGTCGTCGATCATCACCTGCAGCACGCCGCGATCGCAGCGCTGGACGCGGGCCGAGACGCGATAGACCTCGGCCAGGATGGCGGGCGTGACGGCTTCGTCGGGCGTCCCGAAGGCGACCAGCCGCCCCTTGGCCATGACGGCGATCCGGTCCGAGACGCGCGCCGCCGCCTGAAGATCGTGCAGCACGATCATCACCGTCATGCCCCGCTCGGCCGCCGCTTCACGCGCCAGGTCCAGCACGCGCAATTGATAGTGCAGGTCGAGCGCGCTGGTCGGTTCGTCCAGCAGCAGCAGGCGCGGCTCGCGCGCCAGGGCCTGGGCCAGGCCCGCCAGCTGCTTCTGGCCGCCAGACAGCCGGTCCAGCCGCTGCCCGGCCAGAGCCTCGGCGCCGATGCGTTGCAGCACCTCATAGGCGCGCTCGACCGCCTGTTGGTCGGTGAAGCTGGCGCCGCCCAGCGGCGTGGCGCGGATCGAGGCGACCACCGTCTCCAGCACGCTCAGGGCCACGCCCTGCGGCAGGGTCTGGGGCATGTAGGTGACGCGCTTGGCCCGATCGGCCAGCGACAGGCCGGTCAGCTCGGCGTCATCCAGCCGGATCGCCCCTTTGGCCGGGATCAGCCCGGCGAGGGCCCGCAGGAAGGTGCTTTTGCCCGCGCCGTTCGGGCCGACCACGGACACCACCTCGCCGGGGCTGAGCGGCGGCAGGCTGAGGTCCTCGACGATGGGACGGCCGCCATAGCCGGCGCTGAGGTTCTGGATGTCCAGCCCGCTCATGCCCGTCCTCCGTTGCGGAAGATCAGCACCAGGAAGACCGGCACCCCGATCACGGCGGTGACGATGCCGACCGGCATCAGCACGCCGGGCACGATGATCTTGGACGCCGCCGAGGCCAACGACATGATGACGGCCCCCGACAGGATGCTGGCGGGCAGGAAGAAGCGGTGATCCTCGCCCACCAGCAGGCGGGCGATGTGCGGCCCGACCAGACCGATGAAGCCGATGGCGCCGACGAAGGCCACGGCCGTCGCCGACAGCAGGCTGACCCGCAGCAGGGACAGGAAGCGCAGGCGCTTCACGTCGACGCCAAAGCTCATGGCCCGGTCCTCGCCGAGGCGAAGCGCCGTCAGGCCGCGCGAGGACAGCAGGGAAAAGGGCGCCACAGCCGCCAGCACCACGCCCAGCGCCCCGACATTGCCCCAGGTGGCGCGCGACAGCGAGCCCATGGTCCAGAACACCAGCTGCTGCAGCGCCTCGGCCGAGGACAGGAACTGCACCAGCGCCGTCAGGGCGTTGAAGGCGAAGACCAGGGCGATGCCGAACAGGACGATGTTCTCGACGCCTGAGCCCTTCATCCGCGCCAGGGCCTGAAGCGCCAGCACCGAGCCGAAAGCGAAGACGAAGGCGTTCAGCGGCACCAGCCAGTCGGCGCCGATGAAGCTGGCCCCCACCCCAAGCACGATGGCCAGGGAGGCGCCGAAGGAGGCGGCCGAGGACACGCCCAGCGTAAAGGGGCTGGCCAGCGGATTGTTCAGCACCGTCTGCATCTCGGCCCCGGCCAGAGCCAGTGCGGCGCCGACCATCATCGCCATCAGGGCGTAGGGCAGGCGCACCTGCCAGACGATGGCCTGCTGGGCCGTCGACAGGCTGGACGGGTCGAACACGCCCTGAAGCACCGTCAGAGGCGACATCGACGACGGCCCGGTCACCACGTCCAGCAGCAGGCTGCACAGGGCCAGAGCCGCCAGCCCGCCGATGGCCAGGAACCGTAAGCGCACGTCGCGCCCATAGGCCGCGATCGCGTCGGGCGTGGCGCTGGAGGCCGCCTTGGACGCGACAGGTTCGAGACTCGCCAACAGCACACTCCATTCAGCGACTGCGTCGCAATACATCTCGGGGCCGAGATGGGCTAGGGTGAAGCCATGGATTCCGCCGCTTGCGTCTTTTCGCCCTCCGCGCCGCCCCTGTCCGGCGGTTGCCGCGCCCTGAGCCTGGCCGCCGAGAGCGACGCGCCCGGCCTGACCCTGTGGCTGAGCGCGCCCGACGGCGAGCCGCCGGCTGAGGGTTGGCCCCTGCTGATCGTGTTGGAGGGCGAGGCCTATTTCACGGCGGCCGCCGAGTGCGCGCGCCGCCTGGCCCGCCGCCCGCAAAAGACGCGCGTGGGGCCGATGATGGTGATGGGCGTGGCCCTGGCCCCCGGCGCCGAGCGTGTGGGGGCCTTCGCCTTTACGCCTGGCCCCGACAGGGGCGACGGCGCGCCTGCCCCGCGCGGCGCCGGCCTGCTGCGCCGACTGGTCGATGATGTCCTGCCGCTGGCGGTCCAGCATGGCGCCGACCCGACGCGCGCCGTTCTGATGGGCCACTCCATGTCCGGCCAGTTCGTGCTGGAGGCGCGCGCCCGCTCGGCGCCCTTCGCCCGCTTCGCCGCCCTCAGCCCGTCGATCTGGTGGAACCCCGCCGTCATCGACGCCCAGCCGTCGCAGGCCCAAAGCGAACTGTTCCTGGCCGTCGGCGCGCAGGAGGAGGCGCCCGGCCTGCCCGGCCCGCATCTGGCGCGGCGCATGGTCTCCAACCTGCGCGATCTGGCGGGGGCCGCCGGCGCGGCCCTGTCCATCCTGGCCGACGAGGATCACGGCTCGACGCCGTTCGCCAGCCTGCCCGCCATCCTGAGATTCGCCGCGCGTTGGTGAGCCTGGCCGCACGGAACTTGCGCCTTGAAGCCCAAGGGCGCATGAAATCCGCCCTCCCCTTCGCCTGATCGAGAAATCGCCGTGTCCGACGAAAAGCCCATCGCCACCCTGCCTGAAGGCCAGCCCGTCGGCCGCGTCATCGCCATGCCGGCCGACACCAATCCCGAGGGCGACATCTTCGGCGGCTGGCTGCTGGCGCAGATGGACCTGGCCGGAGCGACCCCGGCGTTCGAGCGCGCGGGCGGCCGCTGCGCCACCGTGGCGCTGGACGGCATGGTGTTCCACCAGCCGGTGTCGGTCGGCGACGAGGTGTCCACCTACGCCAAGATCATCCGCGTCGGCCGCACCTCGATCCGCGTGCATGTCGAGGCCTGGAAGCGGGCGCGCGGCCAGGCCGAGGCCCTGTCGGTCCGCGTGACCGAGGGCGTCTTCACCTATGTGGCCATCGACCAGGACCGCAAACCGCGCGAAGTGCCGCCCGCCTGAGGACGGCTGGAAGTCCCAGCGCGACAGTCGGAAATTCTTGACGTTCGGGGGCGGCGGCCCTACCTCCCCCGCATGGCCATTCGTCGCATCCTGACTATCGATAACGCCGCCGATCTGGCGATCCTGAAGACCGTCGCCGCGCCCGTCGAGGGCGGGGTGACCGACGCCGTGCGCGCCCTGATGGATGACATGCTGGAGACGATGTACGACGCGCCCGGCATCGGCCTGGCCGCGCCGCAGATCGGCGAGCTGACCCGCGTGGTCGTCATGGACCTGGGCGACAAGCCCGTCGAAGGCGCCTCCGACGAGCCGCAGACCGAGGAAGAGGCGCTGGAGCGCCGCAACCCGCGCTTCTTCGTCAACCCCGAGATCCTGTGGGCGTCCGAGGAGATGTTCTCCTACGAGGAAGGCTGCCTGTCGGTGCCGACCTATTTCGACTCGGTCGAGCGTCCGGCCCGCGTGCGCGTCCGCTATCTGAACTATCAGGGCGAGACGATCGAGGAAGAGATCGAGGGCCTCTACGCCGTCTGCTTCCAGCATGAACTGGATCACCTGAACGGCGTCCTGTTCATCGACCACCTGTCGCGCCTGCGTCGCGACCGCGCGGTCGCCAAGGTCAAGAAACAAGCGAGGTTGGCCGCCTGATGTCCCGCAAGACCCGCATCATCGATCAGAGAGAGCGTCGCCGTCTGACCCGCAACGAAAAGGTCGGCGTCGCCAGCCTGGCGACCCTGGTGGCGGTCGCCGCCGTCGGCGTGGTGGCGGGCCTGATCGTCGACCGTCTGCTCGATTTCGACGACGCGCTGGACGCGGGCGGCGAGTGGGACGAAGGCGGCGGCGTCTATACCCGCTGGATGTAATCGGCCCCACGGTCTAAAGGCCTGCCCATGCGCCTAGCCTTCATGGGAACCCCCGACTTCGCCGTGCCGTCGCTGGCCGAGCTGATCGCCTCGGGGCACGAGATCGTCGCCGTCTATTCGCAACCGCCGCGCCCCAAGGGCCGGGGCCAGAAGCTGACGCCGTCGCCGGTTCACGCCTTCGCCGAGGCCATGGGCCTGCCGGTCTTCACGCCCGAAAGCATGAAGGCCCCTGAAGCCATCGACACCTTCAAGAGCCTGGACCTCGACGCCGCCTGCGTCGTCGCCTACGGCCAGATCCTGAAGGCGGAGGTGCTGGATGCGCCGCGCCTGGGCTGCTTCAACCTGCACGGCTCGCTGCTCCCGCGCTGGCGCGGGGCCGCCCCGATCCAGCGCGCCATCATGGCCGGGGATCGCCAGACCGGCGCCCAGATCATGCGGATGAGCGAGGGCCTGGACGAAGGCGCCATCATCCTGTCGGAACTGATGGACATCTACGCCGACGACACGGCCGCCAGCCTCGGCGACCGCATGGCTCACGTCGGCGCCGCCCTGTGGCCGCGCGCCCTGGCCGCCATCGAACGCGGCGGCTTCACCGAGACGCAGCAGGCAGGCGAGCCGACCTATGCCAAGAAGATCACTTCGGCCGAAGCCCGCATCGACTGGACCCGCCCGGCGGCCGAGGTGGACGCCCACATCCGCGGGCTGTCGCCCTTCCCCGGCGCCTGGTTCGAGGTCGAGGCCGACGGCGAGCCGGTCCGCATCAAGGCCCTGATGTCGGCTCTGGCCGACGGCGAAGGCCCGGCCGGTCAGGTGCTGGACGACGCCCTGACGGTCGCCTGCGGAACCGGCGCGGTGCGCCTGACCCGCGTGCAGCGTCCGGGCAAGGCCGCGCAATCGGCCGAGGAAATGCTGCGCGGCTTTCCCCTCCCCGCCGGAACCGTGCTGGACGGGGCGCGTCGGGTCGAGAAGGCGGAGCCTTCTGAGCGCGGCCCCCAAGGATAATGCCCCGGTATCGGTTCACGGTCGAATACGACGGCTCCGCTTACAACGGCTTTCAGGCTCAGACCGACCAGCCGACCGTCCAGGGCGCTATTGAGACGGCGATTACGGCCTTCAGCGGTCAGAGCGTGCGCATCGCCGCCGCCGGGCGCACCGACACGGGCGTCCACGCCACGGGCCAGACCTGCCATGTCGATCTGGACAAGGAGTGGCCGGCGCAGACGGTGATGAACGCCCTGAACGCCCATCTGGTGAAGGAAGCGGTCGCGGTTCTGGACTGCACGCCCGTCAGCGACGACTGGCACGCGCGCTTCACCGCGACCGGGCGTAAATACCTGTATCGCGTCCTGAACCGGCCCGGCCGCCCGGCGCTGGACCGGGGCCGGGTCTGGCACGTCAAGAAGCCGCTGGACGTCGAGGCCATGCACGCGGCGGCGCAACATCTGATCGGCCAGCACGACTTCACCACCTTCCGCGACGCCGCCTGTCAGGCGGCCAGTCCGACCAAAACGCTGGACGTGGCCCGCGTCGCACGCGTCGGCGAAGAGGTGCATCTGGTGTTCGAGGCGCGCAGCTTCCTGCATCGGCAGGTGCGCTCGATGGCGGGCAGCCTCGTCGAAGTGGGCCTGGGCCGCTGGAGCCCCGCCGACCTGGCCGAAGCCCTGGCGGCCAGGGACCGCGCGCGCTGCGGTCCGGTGGCGCCGTCAGATGGGCTATATCTGACGGGCGTCACCTATGAGACGGAAGCCTGACGCCTCGCCCCTGCTCGCCGTCATCCTCGGGCTTGACCCGAGGATCGAGCCGTCGGCTCTGCAGCGGCATGTAGAGGCCCCGCAACTGTCGCCCTAGCCGGCCACCGTCGAGCAGGCGGAAAGTCCGATCCTCGGGTCAAGCCCGAGGATGACGGAGAGAAAAAGGGCAGCTTTTGGCGTCTCGCCTTTAACGCTTGAACAGACCGCCCAGGGCGCCGCTGAGGCCGCCCGGCAGGTTGTTCAGAAGACCGCCCAGCATGTCGTCAGCGCCGGCGGCCGTGCCGTCCGGCGTCAGGCGGTCGATGACCTGGGGCAGGACGGCGGCCAGCGTCGCGCTGGCCTGTTCCGGCGAGACGCCCAGCTTTTTGGCGAAGTCGGCGATGGGGCCGGAGCCGATCACGGCGGCGATCTGCTCGGCGCTGATCGGGGCGTTGCCGCCCTTGCCGACCCACGAGGCCGCCACATCGCCCAGCCCCTTCTGGCCGAACTTTTCCGTCAGGCCCGACACCCCGCCCTGGCTTTTCAGCAGATCGGCCACGCCCCCAGCCGCGCCGTCGCCCAGACCGCCCAGGATATTGTCCAGAAGTCCCATGCTCATTCCTCCGATTGAGGCGTCACGTTAGTCGGTTTTTCTGACCCGTTCGCCGCCGGAAGGTAAAACATGGCGCCGGGCGCCAGCGGGCGCCAGCGGGCGCCTCAGCTCTTGGCGCGTTCCGAGCCCGAGGTGACGGCCTGACCGGCGGCCGAAAGGTCGCGGCCGATGCCCGACACCGTGTTGCAGGCGGCGGTGGTCAGGGCGGCGGCGATGACGCCCAGAACGATGAGCTTGCGCATGATGAAATCCCCGTAGAACGATAGAGCGCTTCAACGTGAAGCTTGGCCGTAAGGTTGCATGGCCAACATATCCTCCGATCTGCTAACGGCCAAAGCATGACGCAAGCTTCTGACACCGCCGCCCGCCGTCTGGTCGAAACCCTGGTGATGAACGGGGTCGACAAGGTCTTCTGCGTGCCGGGCGAGAGCTATCTGGCCGTGCTCGACGCCCTGGCCGACGTGCGCGACAAGATCGAGGTCATCGTCTGCCGCCACGAGGCGGGCGCCGCCAACATGGCAGAGGCCTACGGCAAGCTGACCGGCCGTCCCGGCGTCTGCATGGTCACGCGCGGGCCGGGCGCGACCCACGCCAGCATCGGCGTGCACACGGCGCATCAGGATTCGACGCCCATGATCCTGTTCGTCGGCCAGATCGCCCTGACCGACCGGGGCCGCGGCGCCTTCCAGGAGGTCGACTATCGCGAGGTCTTCGGCGGCCTGGCCAAGTGGGCGACCGAGATCGAAAGCCCGCAGCGCACGGTGGAGGTCGTGGAGCGCGCCTTCGCCGTCGCCCAGCAGGGCCGCATGGGCCCGGTCGTCGTCGCCCTGCCCGAGGACATCCTGCACGAAAACGGCGGCCCGGCGCCCGTCCGTCCGGTCATGCCCGCCAAGGCCGCGCTGGACCCGGCCTTCGTCGAACAGGTGCGCGAGCGCCTGAGCCAAGCCGAGCGTCCCCTGCTGATCCTCGGCGGCTCGGGCTGGAGCGATGAAGCGACCGACGCGATTTCCGGCTGGGCCGAGCGTCTGGGGCTGCCGGTCGCCCTGTCCTTCCGCCGCAAGGACCTGATCCGCAACGATCACCCCGGCTATGCGGGCGACCTGGGCCTGGGGCCCAACCCCAAGCTGGTGGCGCGGGTCAAGGAGGCCGACCTGCTGCTGGTGATCGGCGCCCGCATGGGCGAGAATCCGACGCAGGGCTACACCCTGCTGGAACGCACGAAGACGGCGCAGACCCTGGTGCACATCCATCCGGGTCCGGAGGAGCTGGGCCGCGTCTGGGCCCCCGCCCTGTCGGCGGCGGCGGACAACGCGCTGGCCGCCCTGGCCCTGTCGGCCATAGAGCCGGGGCGGACCTGGCGCGATCAGGGCGCGGCGGCCCACGCCGACTTCCTCGCCTTCTCCTCGCCCATCGAGGTGAACAGCGCCGTCAACATGAGCGAGGTTATCGCCCATCTGGCCGAGGCCCTGCCCGAGGACGCCATCATCACCAACGGCGCAGGCAATTTCGCCGCCTGGCTGCACCGCTTCCACCGCCATCAGGCCCGCCGCACCCAGCTGGCCCCGACTTCGGGCGCCATGGGCTACGGCTATCCGGCGGCGCTGGGGGCCAAGGCGGTCGATCCGTCGCGCGAGGTCGTCTGCATCGCCGGCGACGGCGACTTCATGATGAGCGCCAATGAGATGGCCACCGCAGCCCAATACGGCCTCGGCGTCGTCGTGGTCGTCGTCGACAACGGCACCTTCGGCACCATCCGCATGCACCAGGAGCGGGAATACCCGGCCCGCGTCATCGCCACCGAGCTGAAGAACCCCGACTTCGTGAAGTTCGCCGAGGCCTTCGGCGCCTTCGCCGTGCGCTGCGAGGCGACCGGCGACTTCCCGGCGGCTCTGGCGGCGGCGCGCGAGGCGGCGGCGGGCGGGCGCCCGGCGCTGATTCACCTGATCACCGACGCCGAACAGATCGCCCCGGGACGGACGATCACGCAACTTCGCGGCGCCTGAACCCTCTCTCGGCGGAAGAGGGCGACCCCTTAGCGGCTTGCGTCCCGCCACGCTTCGCGAAAGAGTGCGCCCCTTATTGTACCGAGGGGGGTCTTTCTCATGCGTCGTCTTCTGATTTCATCCGTCGCCGTCCTGGCGCTCTGCGCCGCGGCGCCCGCCGTCATGGCGCAGGCGGCGCCCGCCGCTGCGCCCGCTGAGGCCCAAAGCGAGGACGCGCGGCTCAACGCCTTCTTCGAACAGGCCTTCGAGGCGCGCGTGGCGCTGAGCCCCCAGCGCATGACCTCGCTGGGCCGCAAGACCGACTACGACAAGCTGGACGACGTCTCCGACGCCGCCGCCGAACGCTCGCTGGCGTTGCAGGAAGCCCAGCTGGCGCAGATGAAGGCCCAGTTCGATCCGGCCAAGCTGAGCGAGCAGAGCCGCCTGTCCTGGCGCCTGTTCGAGCACGGGGTGCAGCAGGCGCGCCTGTCGAACCAGTGGCGCGACTGGGGCTTCCAGTTCGCCGCCAACGGCAATCCGACCACGGGCCTGCCGGTGTTCCTGATCAACAACCACCGCATCTCAAGCGTTGCGGACGCCGAGGCCTATGTCGCCCGCCTGAACGCCGCCGAGCGCTACATGGGCCAGGTCGCCGACACCCTGACCGCGCGCGCCGCCAAGGGCGTGGTCTCGCCGCGCTTCGTGTTCGCGCCGTCGATCGACAACACCCGCGCGGTGATCGCCGGCGCCCCGTTCGACGGCGGCGCCGACAACCCGGTCTGGGCCGACTTCCAGAAGAAGATCGCCGCCCTGGACGCCGATCAGGCGACCAAGGACCGGCTGCTGGCCTCGGCGCGCACGGCCCTGACCGGCCCTTACAAGCGCGGCTTCGACACCGTCCTGACCGCGCTGGACCAGGTGCGGACCCAGGCCGACAGCGACGCGGGCGTGTGGCGCCTGCCGCAGGGCGAGGCCTATTACAACGCGCGCCTGCAGCTCTCCACCACCACCGACCTGACCGCCGACCAGATCCACCAGATCGGACTGGACGAGGTCGCCCGCATCCAGCGCGACATGGAGACGATCAAGACCCAGGTCGGCTTCACCGGCACGCTGCAGGACTTCTTCGCCTTCCTGAAGACCGACCCGCAGTTCCAGTATCCGAATACGCCGGAGGGCAAGGAAGCCTATCTGACCGACGCCCGCGCCTTCGTGGCCCAGGTCATGGCCGTGGCGCCGCAGTGGTTCTCCAACCTGCCCGAGGCCCCGCTGGAGGTCCGCGCGGTCGAGCCGTTCCGTGAGGCGACGGCCTCCATCGCCTTCTACAACTCGCCCGCGCCGGACGGCTCGCGCCCCGGCATCTACTACGTTAACCTGTCCGACATGACCCAGGTGCTGAAGCCCCAGATCGAGGGCATCAGCTATCACGAGGGCGCGCCGGGCCACCACTTCCAGATCGCCTATGCGCAGGAGATGGAGCACCTGCCCAGCTTCCGTCGCTTCGGCGGCTACGGCGCCTATTCCGAAGGCTGGGGCCTGTATTCCGAGCGCCTGGGCAAGGAGATGGGCTTCTATCAGGACCCCTACTCCGACTTCGGCCGCCTCTCGACCGAGCTGTGGCGCGCGGTGCGTCTGGTGACCGACACCGGCCTGCACGCCAAGCGCTGGAGCCGCGAGGAGGCGATGGACTACTTCCGCCACAACTCCCTGCTGTCCGAGCGCGACATCCAGAAGGAGGTCGAGCGCTACATCACCAATCCCGGCCAGGCGACCAGCTACAAGATCGGCGAGCTGAAGATCGAGGAGCTGCGCGCCAAGGCCGAGGCCGCGCTGGGCGACAAGTTCGACATCAAGGACTTCCACACGGTGGTCTTGGGCTCGGGCGCCGTGCCGCTGGACGTGCTGGGCGACCTGGTCGACGCCTGGATCGCCAAGGGCGGCGGCCAGCCGGCCTAAGTCTTCCTTCTCCCCGCCGGGGGAGAAGGTGGGCGCCGGAGGCGCTCGGATGAGGGGGAGGTTTCAGCGCACGCGCGGCTAACGTCTCGCCTTCATCCGCCCGCCCCCTCATCCGTCATGCTGACGCATGACACCTTCTCCCCCGAGGGGAGAAGGGCTAGGAGGCTGCCCATGCCCTTTACCGCCACCGTCCTGACCATGTTCCCCGAGGCCTTTCCTGGACCGCTGGGGGTGTCGCTGATCGGCACCGCCTGGCGCGAGAAGGGGCTGTGGGACCTGCAGGCGCTGGACATTCGCGCGTTTTCCGAAGATAAGCGCGGCTTCCTGGACGACACCCCTGCGGGTGGCGGTCCCGGTCAGGTGCTGAAAGCGGACGTGGTGGCCAGGGCTCTCGACAGCCTGGAAGGCCCGCCTAGGCCGCTTTTGTACATGAGCGCACGCGGTCGACCCCTGACGCAGGCGCGGGTGACGGAATGGGCCAAGGCCGACGGCATCGTCGTGCTGTGCGGCCGTTTCGAGGGGGTGGACCAGCGGGTGCTCGACGCCCGGGGGTTCGAGGAGGTCTCCGTCGGGGACGCGGTGCTCGCCGGCGGCGAGGCGGCGGCCATGGTGGCGATCGAGGCGTGCGTCCGGTTGGTTCCGGGGGTTCTGGGTGCGGCGGAAAGCCTGTCCACCGAGAGCTTCGAGGACGACCTGCTTGAACATCCGCAGTACACCAGGCCGCGGACGTTCGAGGGCCACGACATCCCGGAAGTCCTGTTGTCAGGCGATCACAAGAAGATCGCCAAATGGCGCCAGGAGCAAAGGGAAGCGACGACGCGGGAGCGGCGCCCGGATCTCTGGGAGCGGCATCTCGCCAACTTACAGGTAAAGAGCAAACAAGCTCCGGAGAAATGACATGAACATCGTCCAGCAGCTCGCTGCCGAAGAAAAAGCCCGCCTGCTCGAAGGCAAGACCATCCCCGACTTCCAGCCGGGCGACACCCTGCGCGTCAACGTGCGCATCAAGGAAGGCGAGCGCGAACGCATCCAGGCGTTCGAAGGCGTCTGCATCGCCCGTGACGGCGGCGGCGTGAACGAGACCTTCACGGTCCGCAAGATTTCGTTTGGTGAAGGCGTGGAGCGTCGCTTCCCGATCCTGTCGCCGAACGTCGACTCCATCGAAGTGAAGCGTCGCGGCGTCGTCCGTCGCGCCAAGCTGTATTACCTGCGCGACCGTCGCGGCAAGTCGGCCCGGATCGCCGAGCGCCAGACGGCCCGCAAGGTCGCCGTCCCGGCCACCGGAACGGTCGAAAAGGCGGGCGACGAGGCCTGATTTCAGGCTTCGGCTTCGCGCTGAAGATCAAAAGCCCCGGCGGAAACGCCGGGGCTTTTTTAGTGCTCTTCTTTGAGGGCGCTACCGCTCGCCGCGCGGCGGCTCGCTGCTTGAGCTGGTTTGGTGCGCTCCCGCTCGCCGCCCGGCGGCTCGCTGCTTGAGCGGGTGGAGTGCGCTAGCGCTCGCCGCTCGGCGGCTCGCTGCTTGAGCGCGGGCCGACGCCCGCGAGGCTGTGCTTCAACGCGCTGAGCTGATCAGAGCCCGCGCAGACCTCGCCATAGGCGCGGCGTATGCTTTCCTTGGTCGTGGCCGACAGGGCCTCGTCCGCCAGGGCCCGCTCGAACCGGCTTTTCAACTGATCCTCGCCGCGTTCGACCGTGTCGATCATTGAGACCTCGTTGCGCAGCAGGGCGTGGCTGATGTCGCTGAAGGCGCGCTGGGCCTTGGACAGGATGGACCGATCCTCCTCCGGCGATCCGCCGCGCTCGCGCACAGCCGCCTTGAGCTCTTCGGCCACGCGGCGGCGCTCGGACGCCCGCCCTTCGAACCAGTCGCGATAGGCCTCGCCGGGCGCGTTGACCGCGCCCTCATGATAGCCCTGGGCGCTGTCGATCAGCCCCTCGACCAGACCGTTGAGGACCTTGATGTCGTGACTGTTGCCGCTCATCGGAAACCTCCCTTGGCCGTTTCACAGGTTCAATCCCTGCCAGCAGCGAAGGTTGCCGACCTGCCCGCGCTCTACAGCTTGGTGCGCAGAGACCAGAGTTCCGGGAAGCAGCGGCGCTTCAGGGTCTCGACCAGGTAACCCACGCCGTCGGTGCCGCCCGTGCCCTGGCGGCGGCCGATGATGCGCTCGACCGTGACCACGTGCTTATGCCGCCACGTCAGCAGGGCGTCGTCCAGATCGACCAGCTTCTCGGCCAGTTGGTACAGGGGCCACCAGCGCTCGGTGTCGCGATAGACCTCCAGCCAGGCGGCCTCGACGCCCTCGTTCGCCTCATAGGACTGGCTGACGTCGCGGTTCAGCACCGCGTCGGGCACCGGCAGGCCCGCCTTGGCCAGCTGGAGCAAGGCGTCGTCATAAAGGCTGGGCGATTCCAGCGCCGCCTTCAGCGCCGCATGGGCAGCCGGGCGCTCGGCGTGGAAGCGCAGGAAGCGGGGGTCCTTCAGACCCAGCATGGTCTCCAGACGGCGGAACTGATCGCTCTGGAAGCCCGAGCTGGCGCCCAGGTCGCCGCGGAACTTCAGGTAGTCGGCGGGCGTCATGGTGGCCAGGATGTCCCAGCTCTGGGTCATCACCGACTGGATTCGGCTGACGCGGGCCAGGCTCTTGTAGGCGGGCACCAGATCGCCGGCGCGCACCAGCGTCTGCGCCAGGGCCACCTCGTGCAGGATCTGCTTGAGCCACAGTTCCTTGGTCTGGTGGATGATGACGAACAGCATCTCGTCATGCTGGTCGGAGCGCGGCTTCTGGGCGGACAGGATGTCGTCAAGCGCCAGATAGCCGGCGTAGGTCACGCCCTGCGGCTCGTGCTTAGCCGTCTCGATAGCGTGTCCGCGAATGTCGTTTGCGTCGGTCATGAGCCAGCTATCGCCCGATCAGCCGGGCGGGGCCAGACCCTTTTTCAACGCGGCCGCGCCCTGGCCTTAGTTGGCGGCGCGGTCGTCGGCGACGGCGTTGGCGGCCATCTGGCGGCCGTTGGCGAAGGCGTCGCGGGCGCCGTTATAGATGAAGCCGTAGGTCGGATAGACGGTGGTGCCCAGATCATTGATCGGGTTGTACCAGACCTTCACCCGGCTCCAGTCGCCCGAGGAGGAGACGTCGACGACGGTGACGTTCTCTTCGACCTTGCCGCGGCTGCCGCCCCAGTTGGCGTGGGTGACGCGGATCACGCGGTCGGTCAGGACGTCGGAGACGACGGCGACGTGGCCGGCGCTCATGCGGCCGTGGGGCTGGAACACCAGCACCGAGCCGGTCTCAGGCGCATCGCCGGTGCGGAACTTGCTGACGGCCTGACGCCACCAGGTCCAGGCGTCGCCGAAAATCTGAATCCCCGAGAACATGCGCGCGAAGGTCACGCACTGCCAATAGGGGTCGCCGGCTTGGGCGGGGGTGGTGCTGAAGGCGAAGAACCCAAGGGTCGCCGCAAGGGCGGCGGCTGTGAGCCGTTTCATCATCTGGCGTGCTCCCGACTGAACGCGGACAAGCCTTAGACGATAGGATCAGAATGTTGAAGAACTGTTTCCGACTGTTTCCCCTGTCGATCCACAGATGATCGACGCCGTTTCGCCCATCCGCGCAGGAAACTGCGGGCCGGGCGCTCGATCAGCCGATGAACAATCGCAGCGGCGACAATCAGTCCCGCGATGATCGCCAGCCACAACGCCAGCGGAAGCTGCTTGTCTTCCGCTCCGATCAGACGCGCCACCACATTGACCGCCAGTATCTGCCACGGGGCGCACAGCATATAGACGGCGTAACTGATCTCGCCGAGATAGACAGCGGGCGCCGAGCCCAGAACGCCCGCCTTGCTCGCCGGAATGCTGGCCAGGGCCAGGATCAGAAGACCGCCCGACAGGACAGTGATCCCGTCCCAGCTCAACAGGGCGGCGCTGAACGCCATCACGACCGCCGCTGCCGCAGCCAGCAAGCCCGCGCGCGGCAGGGGCGCGCGGCGATAGACCAGATAAAGGGCGCAGCCGTAGGCGAAGCAGGGCACGATCCGCAGCGCCCCCCATTTGAACGTCGCCTCGGTCAGGCGATAGCCGGCGACGCGCTCGAACCCGACATAGAGGGCGGCCAGCAACAGGGCCGCCGCCCCCGTCGCCACCCACGGCCGATCACGCAGCTTCCATGCGGCGGCGGCGAAAATGGGGAAGGTCAGATAGGCGAACCACTCGGCCGAGATCGACCAGGACGGATGGTTCCAGCCCGCCTCGCCGGCGAAGCCCCAGGCGTGGACCATCAACAGATTGGGCAGCAGGGTCTTCCAGCTGAGGATGCCGGAATCGATCGCCATGCCCGCCGCCGTCGCCGCCAGGCCCAGGGCCATGACGCCGAACAGGGTGAATAGGTGCAGCGGATAGATGCGGGCGATGCGCGCCCACAGGAAGCTTCTGTAGCCGAACCGCTTCTCGCCGAAGGCCTGCAGATAGACGTGGCTGAGGATGAAGCCCGACAGGACGAAGAACAGTTCGACGCCCAGATAGCCCTTGGCCGCCAGGGCGGGCATGCCGCCGACCGCCAGGTTCGGCCACATCAGATAGACCACGACCCACAGGGCCGCGAGGAACCTGAGCGAAGTCAGGGGACGGATGTCGATCGGCGTCGCTGCGGGCGTCATGGGACCATCCTGGTCGGTGAACCGACCGGGGACAGCCCGGCCGCGCTGAGGGGATCAGTGCAAGCCCGGCGCCAGCTTGACCTTATTCTACGCGGCCGCTCTCGCCCGCGCGCTCGATCGCGGCGACGGCGGCGGCGCAGCCGGTCAGGGTCTCGCCGCCGATCTCGACCTTGGCGGTCAGCGGATAGGTGCGGTCGCTCATGCCGTCCGAGCAGTCGGTCGCCGTCAGGGTGACGGTCAGATCGGCGCCCGCTTCAGTCTTGGTCGTCCAGCTGACGAGATTGCCCTGAAGCGTCGGGCCGGGGTTCGCGGCCTTCTGCTCCGGCCGGTCGACGCCGGAATAGGTCAGACCCTGCGGCGTGATCTCCACGGCCCAGAAGGGCTCGGTTCCCAGCACGCGCACCGGCTGGTCCAGATCGACTCCCGCCAGGACGCGCGACTCGGCCTTGGCGGCTTCCGGCGCCTTTTGGGCCGGTTGGGAGCAGGCGGCGAGGACCAGCGACAGGGCGGCGGTTGACAGGAATACGGCGCGCATGGGCGATCCTTTCTGAGCTTCGTCGGCCAAGGTCAGGCTTTGCCGCCGCCTCGTCAAGACAGGCGCCAAAGCGGCGCGGCTGGGTTAATGTGGCCCCATGCCGATTCGTCCCGCACCCGCCACAGACTCAGGCGCCGCCTTCACGGCCTGCGAGTTCTTTGCGGGCGGCGGGCTGGCGGGGCTGGGGCTGCATCTGGACGGCGCCGGTTTCCGCACCGTCCTGGCCAACGACATCGACGCGGCCAAGGCGCGCGCCTTTCGCGCCAACCACCCGGACACGCCGCTGATCCACGGCGACGTCTGGGCGGTGACGCCCGATCAAGTGCCCGGCGCGCCGGACCTGTGCTGGGCCTCCTCGCCGTGTCAGGACGTCAGTCTGGCCGGCGCGCGCGGAGGTCTGAAGGCGCAGCGGTCGGGCGCCTTCTGGGGCTTCTGGAAGCTGATGCAGGGGCTGGACGCCGAGGGCCGCGCGCCCCGCGTCATCGTGCTGGAGAACGTCGTCGGCCTGCTGACCTCGGGCGAGGGCCAGGACTTCGCCGCCGTGTGCGGGGCCATGGTCGAGGCGGGCTATACGGTCGGGGCGCTGGAGCTGGACGCGGAACTGTGGCTGCCCCAGTCGCGGCCGCGCCTGTTCATCATCGCCATGCGGGGGGTCGAGGGGCCGCGCCTGAAAGGCCCCGCCCTGCCCTTCCATTCGCCGCGCCTGACCGCCGCCTGGGCGCGGCTGCCCGCGCCCCTGAAGGCGAACTGGGCCTGGTGGCGGCTGGAGACGCCGCCGCGCCGCAACCTTGATCTGGCGGCGGTGCTGGAGCCGGACGTTCCCTGTTTCGACGAGGCGGAGGCGCAGACCCTGCTGGCCATGCTGTCGCCGCTGCACCGGGCGCGGCTGGAGGCGTTTCAGGCCTCGGGCGAACGGCGGGTCGGCGCCGCCTTCCGCCGGGTGCGGACCAAGGACGGGCGAAAGCTGCAACGGCTGGAGCTGCGCTTCGACGGGCTGGCGGGCTGTCTGCGCACGCCGTCGGGCGGGTCATCGCGACAGTATGTGGTCATCGTGGACGGGGGCCGGGTCGCCCTGCGCCGCCTGACCGGGCGCGAGGCGGCGCGGCTGATGGGGGTGGACGAGGCCTATCGCCTGCCTGCCAGCGAAAGCGCGGCGCTGAAGCTGATGGGCGACGCCGTGGCCGTGCCGGTGGTGGCGGCGCTGACGCGCGGCCTGTTCCTGCCCGCCCTGACCGACAGCGCCGAAGCGGCGGCCTGAGCGGTCAATAATAGAGGTCTTCGTCCTTGCGGTCCTCGGAGCCTTCGATGCCGGGGTCCAGATGGTTATCGACCCGATCGTCCCAGCCGTCGCGATCCGAGCGGAAGGCCAGGGCCATCAGCCCCCAGGCGAGGCCGACCGTGCCCAGCACGCCCAGCCCCATGGCGATCCAGCCGTGCAGGCTCATCTGGCCGCCGCCGATCAGACGCCAATAGGCCGCCAGCCCAAGCGTGCTGACGGCCGAGATGGAGACGGCGAGAACCAGCGACCGCAGAAGCCGGACCAGTCGCCCGCCTCTAAAGGTCGTGGTCATAGCTCAGCTCAGCGCTGGACCCACTGGCCCTGGGCGTTCTTGTACCACTGGCCCGAGCTGATGCGCGGCAGCAGCTGGGTTTCGAACATCCGGGCGCCGGCTACATCGGCGGTGGTGCCCGCCTCGGAAGCGCTGCGGGCGTAGGCCTGGCGGCGGCCGGCGTTGGTCGCGCTGATGGCGGCCTGGGTGTCGCCGTCGACCGAAGTGCGCACGCCGACATAGCCGTCGGCCTGTTCGCCCGCCGCGCCGGCGGCCTTGGCCCGGTCGACCAGAGCCTTCTGCGAAGCGGTCTGGGCCATGGCGGCCCCGGCGGCGACACCCAGGGCGGCCACTGCGGCCACGGCCACGAAGAGTTTGCGGTTCGTCATGTCAAAGCCCCCTTTCGTATCAGAACAGGTTGGGGTTTTCGCGGAGCAGGTTCTGCAGTTCCTGATCCAGCTTGATGCGGATATCGGCGTCCAGCTTGGCGTAGATTTGCAGCGGCTCGCTGAACTTGATGTTCACCGTAGGCGCGCATGCGGCCAGGCTGACGGCGCTAAGGCCAAGCATGGCGACGATCTGACGCTTGCTGATCATGGGGCCGATCTCCGAAGGCGGCGTTGGAAGTCACCGCCATCTAACGCTGCGGCGAGTGAACGGGTTCTGAACAAAGCGAAGCCGGCGATCAAGGCTGCTCATCCGTCGTCAGGACGGGCGCTTCGCCGCGCCGAGCATATTCCAGCAGATCCGAGACGATCTGGTTGGCGTTCCACGTCGTGTCGAGCGTCAGGTCGATGGGCGTGTCGGACGGCAGATTCAGCTTCTTGTTCATGAAGTCGCGGCGAATTAGCTCCATGAAGGTCAGCCGCAGTTGCTCGCGCTGGGGCGGATCATGGCGGCCGTTGATGCGGAAGCGCACGCCCAGGCGCCCCTCGTCCAGACTGTTGACTTCGGCCGTCAGGTCGCTGATCGCCAGGTCCTGCATGGCCTGATAGGCCAGATCCTGCATGGTGTTGGGCGGCAGGTCGGCCGAGTTGGCCCCGCCGCCGGCGGCCAGATCGTCGAACACCTCCGGCTGGATCGACAGACGGCCGGGCCGCACCCCGTTCAGCACGCCGCCGACGATGCGCCAGCCCGCCTTGGGGTCATAGGTGAAGGGCAGACGGCCGGACACCACGGCGTCCAGCTCCGCCTTGTCCTGAAGATTGGCGCTCTTCAGCAGCTCGTTCAGCTGCACGCCCTCGACCACGATCACCCCGCCCCAGCCCTCGCCCGGCGTCAGCGGCAGGGACAGGGGCTCGACGCTGATGCGCCCGCCCGCCGCCTGGATCCGCCCGCCGCCGATGGTCAGGGCTTTTTCGTCAAGGCCGAACGTCAGCTGGAAATCGGTCAGCGGCGTCACCGTCTGCACCCGATCGGCGGTCAGCGTCTGATCGGGCGCGGTGATCAGGGGCGTCAGACTGGTGAACTCCACCCGCCCCTTCAGGCCCTGAACCTTGCCCGCCGGGCTGGTGAAATCCAGATCCGGCACGGTCAGGACGCCGGAACTGGTCGCCCCCTCGGCAGTCCAGTCGAACCGCCCCTCGAACCCGGCCGAGCCCTCGACCGGCGACTTTACATAGTCCGCCACCAACGGGCTGAGATCGGCCGGCTGTAGGCCGTGCTCGGTGAAGGTCAGGTTGGGCGCGGCAATCGCCGCCCCGCCCGCCTGAAGGCGCCCGTCGTGGCGCAGGTCGATGCGACCGACCTCATGGCCCAGCCGGGTGAGATCGAAACCGGCGGTCCAGACCTCACCGGCCAACTGAGCCTCGCCCTTGGCCTGAAGCGGCAGGAAGCGAGCCGGGTCGGCGACGTCGGAAACCTGGGCCTTGGAGATCGCGGCCCGCATCGACAGCCCCTTGGCGGCGCCGTCGACGGCCAGGCGGCCTTCCGCCTGCGAAAACCGCATCTCCAGAAACGGCGCCGTGGCCTGCACGTCCGCGAGGCGGCCGCGCGCGCGCCAGGCCCCGCCCTGGGCCGTGATCAGCGGCTCGTCGCCAGGACAGATCCGGCCCGAGATCGCCTCGACCGAGTTCTCGCCCAGGTCCAGCTTGCCGACCGTCAGCGGGATGCAGTCGTGAGCGGTGTAGGTCAGCCGCCCGCCCGACGAAGCCAGTTCGCCCTGGGTGCTGAAGGCGATGTCGCGCGCCGGGCCGAAGTCCAGCCCGGCCCGTCCCTTGAGGCGCGCCGCAAAGCCGCCGCGGGTCAGACGCCACTCGATCCCTTCAAAGCGAGCGTCGGGCAGGCCGCCGCCGCGCGTGGAGGTCAGGCTCAGAGCCCCGCCCCCGCTTGCGCCCTCGCCCGAGGCGAACAGGGGCTTATGATGCGCCTCCAGCCGCAGCTCGCCGCCGTTGGCCGGGCGCGCCGTGATCGGCTGGGGAAGCGTCAGCTCCAGTCCGGCGTTGTCGCTGGACAGGCGGATATGCGGAGCGTTCAGGGCGAAGTCGCCCAGCCCACGCTTCAAGGCGGCCATTTCCGGCAGGTCGTCCGCCGTCGCCGCCCCCAGCGAGGTCACGGCGGCATGATCGGCCTTCAGGGCGCCCTGAACATCGATCCGGGTCACCGCGTCGCGCACGATGTCCAGATTCAGCGCGCCGCTGGCGCCGCGCAGGCTGAAGTCCTTGGCCCGCACGGATCGCGCCTGCAGCGCCACCGGCCCCTGCACCTCCAGCGCGTCGCCATGGCCGCCCGCGCGCACGCTGGCCGAGCTCAGGCTCAGGCCCTCCAGCCGCGTCTCGCCTGCGCGGCCCGCCCCGACGTTGAGGCGCGCGCGCGTCGTCACCGACCAGCGCGCCTTGTCGGCCTCCACGCCCCCGGCGACCGCCACTTCGGCGTCCGTCAGACCAAGATCCAGCGCGCGCGCCTGAAGCCCCTCGGCCGTAACCGAGCCCGCCGTGGTCGCCAAGCGGCCCTTGCCCTTGAGATCATATCGATTGATCCAGCCCGCGACCTGACCATCGAAGGCCAGGTCGGCGTTGACGGCGCGGCTGTTGACGCCGGCCCCGCCGGCTGCATCCGCAGTGAACCGGCCGGTCAGGGCGACGCGCCCGTCGCCGCGCCGCGTCTTCATGTCCGGATAAGGCAGGTCGCCCTTCAGATGCAGGACCGCGCCCTCGCCGCTCGCCCGATCCTGGGCCGCAAAGCGTTCGGCCTGAAGATCAAGCTGGATCGCCAGCCGGTCGCCGGTCGTCGTCGCCTCGATCACGCCGCCCAGACCGCGCGCCTCGATCCCGCCGCTCTTGAGCGAGGCGGCCGGCATCCGGCCCGACAACCGCATCAGCTTTCCGTTGTCGATGCGCGCGTCGGCCAGCAGATTGACCGGGCCGTATTCCGTGTCGATACGCGCCTGGCCGCGCTCGACGATGACCAGGGGCGCGCGCGAATCCGGCTTGGGCGGCTTGCCGGTGAACTCTTCGACCAGAGGGTCCAGACTGCCCAGCGACAGCTTGCCGTCCTTCCACGCCGCGCGGACGATCGGCCGCACCAGCCGCACCCGACTGGGCGTCACCCCAAGCCCGGCCTTCGACCAGGGCAAGCCCAGGGCGTAATCGACCTCGACCCGCTCGACTTTGAAGTCCGGGTTCTTGGGATCGCCGATGGAGATTTTGCCGACGAAACCGTTGACCTCCAGCCGCTCGACCTCGACGTCGGCGTCGACGCCCTTGCGCTCCAGCCAGCCGACCAGCAGTTCGCGCGCCGCCGCCCGGCGGTTCAGATAAAGCGCCGCCGCCAGCACGAGCAGCACCATCAAGGCGACCCCGACGCCCTTCATCAGGGTCCGCACAGCGGAAGGCTTGCGAGGTCGCTCGCGCGGCGAGGAAGGATCGGCGTCTTCGGTCAAGGTCGCGGAACGATCATCATCTAACGGTTGAAGGCGACAACGCCACAAAATGCGCCACGATGACAGTCGTTGCCTTGCGACAACTCTACCGTGTCATCGTCGCCACTACACGACGATCAGACCCTAAAAATGGCGAAGATTCACGACAGGACCGCAGCGAACGTCGAAATACTTCATCAACCCCCCGCCAAGTTAACCGAATGTAACCTGACCGCTTCCCATCATGGATCAGCCGGGCTATACGGCTCGCTTCACTGTCGGTCGGGGACGTCCGGCGTGACCTAATTTCGACTGGTCTGGCGCAGCACGCGTCGTTGATTCGCCGGGGACCCATGGCTCAGTTCGATCCACGCCGCCAGCCCGTTCGGCTTGCGCCGCACCTGCTGACCACCTGCGCCGCCGTCGGCATCGCCCTGCTGGCGGGTCGAGGGTTTGAACAGGTGAAGGCCGAGGAGGTTCCACCTCTGACGGCGGAACAGATCGAATTTCTTGAGGCCCAGGCCTACGCCGCCGCCGCCGCTCCTGCCGGCATGACCACCCCCGAAGCCATTCCCGTACAGATTCGTCGCGGCGAGACGTTCGAACAGGCCGTGCGCCGCACCGGCGTCGGCGCCGAAGAAGCCCGCGCCGTGGCCGACACCGTCGCCAGCGCCTTTGACCTCAAGGACCTGCGCGCCGGCCTGAAGTTTGAAACCGCCGTGTCCAAGCCGCGCGGCGGCATGGGCGACGCCCGCTTGATCGGCCTGACCATGCGCACCGGCCCGGCCAGCCAGCTGACCGTGTCGCGCAGCTTCGACGGCGCGCTTCGCCTGCGTTCGCTGGATGAAAAGGTGACCGAGGAAACCGTCGTCGCCAACGACAAGGTTCAGCGCTCCCTGTCGGCCAGCGCACGCGAACTGGGCGCTACCTCGGCCGTGGTGCGCCGCGCCAGCCAGCTGTTCGCCCACAAGTTCGACATGCAGCGCGACGTGCGCGCCGCCGACGAATTCACCCTGGTCTTCGACCGCAAGGTGACCGAATCGGGCCGCACCGTCGAAACCGGCGAGCTTCTTTACGCCGAGCTGAAGGGCCACGCCTTCTATCGCTTCCAGCCCGCCGGCTCGAAGACGGCCCAGTATTTCGACGCCACCGGCAAGAACACGCGCACCGCCATGATGCGCACGCCGCTGCAGAACTTCCGCCGCGTCAGCTCCAACTTCGGCGTCCGCACCCACCCGATCTCGGGATATCGCAAGATGCACCAGGGAATGGACTTCGCCGCATCGACCGGCACCCCGGTCGTGGCCCCCGCCGACGGCGTGGTGGTCGAGGCTCGCCGCTGGGGCGGCTACGGCAACTGGCTGCGCATCCGCCACGCCAACGGCCTGGAAAGCGGCTACGGCCACCTGTCGCGCTACGCCTCGGGCATGCGCGCGGGCCAGCGCGTGACTCAGGGCCAGGTCGTCGCCTATGTCGGCTCGACCGGCGCCTCGACCGGACCGCACCTGCACTACGAAATCTGGCGCAACGGCCAGCGGATCAATCCCTCGGGCATCAAGACCCAGGAAGGCACCGTCCTGGCGGGCGCCGACCTGAACGCCTTCCGCGCCGAGAAGGCCCGCATCGACCGCATCATCGCCGCCGGCGGCCAGCGCCGCCCCGCCGCCGTGCAACAGGCCGCCAACGGCCTGCGTCCCGCCGAAGGCTGATACCGGGCGACAGTCGCGCCTCAACCGACCAGTTGCGGCGCGCCTTCCTGATTCGGACACCGCACGCCGTGGACCCGCAGGTCCGCCTCGCCCAGACGCACGCCCAGAAGCTCCAGCAGGGGCTGAACCACCCCGTCCAGAACGGGACCTAGCGGCGTCAGCAGCCCGCGGACGGTCCCCAACAGCTCGCTGACCGGCAGACTGATCAGTCCTCCCAGCAACTCGACCTTCAGGTCCAGTTTGGTCAGCAGGCTCGCGATCACCCCGTGGCCGAACTGTTTGGAGCCCACCGTCTTGGGTTCGCCCGCGGCGATATCGACGGCGGTGAAACGGACCTGGCGCCAATCAGGGTCGGCCGCCTCTATGTCCGCCCGGCCGGTCACATTGGCCGCCTTGATGCCGAGAAGCCCCAGGACCGACACCAGAGGCGCAGGCGTGACGGTCAGTTTCGACTTGAAGTCGCGCAGTTTGGTCTTGTCGACGGCGCCGATCGCCGCCCGCGCCACGCCGGGCTTGACCTCCAGCGTTGCACCGGGCCCTGGGGCGCAGTCGATCTGCTTCAGCCGCGCCTGCGCGCTCGCCGCTTCGATCAGGACAGGAAGTTTGATCGCGGTGAGATCCGACAGGGCCTTGGCGGTCGTCGCCTCAAGATAAAGCCGCGTCTGGACCGTGCGGATGATCGGCTCGCCCCTGCTGGTCACCGTCAGCCAGGGCGACCGGTTCGGTCGCTCGCCTATAGCCAGCACGACATCCAGGTCGGCTATGCCAAGCCGCGCGCCCACATCCAGCGCCAGCTGGCGTTCCTTGTTCGCCGTCTGCAGGGTCGCCATCAGCAGGTCAAAGACAGACACCTGGGCGTTCAACCGCTCACGCAGTCCCTGACGGGCGTCGGCCTCCACGCCGATGAGATCGCCGAGTTTCAAACGGGCGTCCGCGGGCGCGCTCGTCAGCTTGCCCAGCGCGCTGCTGGGCCCCGCGCCTGCAATCCGCTCCAGCACGCGCAGGACACGCCCGGTCTCGACCTCATGCTTCAGCAAAGCGTCATAGTCCCCCGCCGTCACCCCCAGATCCGCCGCCAGCGCGTCCGAGAACTGCAGCAGGCTGACCTGGGCGTCGAGCAGGCTTCTGTAATCCATCAGGGTCAGCGACACCCGGCCTCCCAGAAGGCCCGACAACAGGCTGTTGGCCAGCCCCCCATCCACCGACCCCAGCCGCGACCCGATCGAGAACAGGGCTGTCGGCGCGCCGCCGGGCCGCGCGGCCGTCGCCTGTTTGGTGATCGACACCGCATCGCGCCCCAGAACGACGCGGCTAAAGAACAAGGGGGCGGGCGCCGTCGCCGTCACCTGCGCGGCGTTGACCTGCCCTTCGGCCGCGACGAACCTCTGCGACTGCTTCAGCCTGGGGTCCGGCATATAGACGCCCGTCTGCACGCTTAAGGTCGCGATATCCGCCAGATTGGCGCGCGCCGTCGCCTCCGCCGCCGCTTCGGCGCGCTGAAGCGAGCCCGCGGCCGCCAAGGCCGACAGATCGACTGCGCCTTGCAGCTCACGCCCCTTCAGGACCACCATTCCCACATCGACCGCCAGGGCGGCGCTGACGCAGATCAGCGCGCCGAAGGCCGCCGACATGATCGTCACCCCGCCGCGCCGGTTGCGTCCCAGACGCCTGATCGCCCGCCGCAGACCGTCCGCCCCGTTCACATCAGACCTCATTGATCTGAATGACGGCGGCGCGACGGATGACCTTGGGCGGCGACACGGTCAGGGGCGCCAGGGCCATCAGAGGGTGATGAGCGGCGTCATAGGCCACCACGACGCGGAAAAACCGACCGTCAACGCTGGTCTCTACAGAAGCGTCTGCGGCCCTCAACCCCAGATTGCGCAGATGCCCCTCGACGCCGTCACGGGCCAGTTGCTCTCGCTCTGCGGGATCGAGCCCGGCGACCGCCGCGCGCGCGCCTTCCGACACCGCCGCCTGAACCGAATGGGCCATCCACAGCCAGCCGCCGTAAACGATCATGCCCACGACCAGCAGCAGAAAGAAGGGACCGACGATGGCGAACTCGATCGCCGCCGCGCCTGTGCGCCTACCCGCTACACCAGAACCACACGCCTTCTGCATCGTCGCGCTCCTGACTGAGCAGCGATCATGCGCAACACAACTTAAAGGAGAATGAAGGCGCTCAACAACTCGCGCGCGCTGCCGCTGCGTCGAAGCTCTGCATGCTGGAGAAAGCGCTGGGAGGTGTTGGAGCGGGTAGCGAGAATCGAACTCGCGACATTCAGCTTGGGAAGCTGACGTTCTACCTCTGAACTATACCCGCATCGCCGAAGCGAGCGCGGAAGATATAGGGCGCGGAGCAAAAGAAAAGGCCCGGCGAACCGGGCCCCTGATTTTTCTCAGATCTGGCGACGGCCCTAGTCGCGCACTTCCTCGACCTTGACGCCCCGCTTGGCCAGCATGGTCTGGACGCTGTCGGCGCCTGCCAGGTGGCCCGCGCCCACCGAGATGAAGGCCGTGCCCGAGCCCTCCAGCAAGGTCAGGATCTGCCGGGTCCAGTCGGCGTTGCGGCGCGTCAGCATGACGTCGTACATTTCAGGCGACTGGGCCTTCATCTCCTGGCCGATCAGGGCGTCCAGGCTGTCGACGTCGCCGGTCGACCAGGCGCCGACCATGCGGCCAAGGAACTCGGGCGCCTGCTCGAACTCCTTCAAGCCGGAGCGCAGCATGGCCAGTTGCGCCTCTTCGGACATGTCGGCGATGAAGCCGATCTGTTGCGCCATCGTCTCAAAGCCCTTGATCGGCTTGCCGGCGGCGGCGGCGCGGGCGTGCAGCACCTGGTCCCCGCCGTTTTGCGGCAGATAGCCGGCCTTGGTGATGCTGGCGATCGCCAACTGCAGGGCCGCGAACCAGGGCCGCAAGGGATCCAGCGAAGCCCCCGTGGAGCCGACCTGGCGTGCGGCGGCGTCGAGGTCGGCCAGTTCTTCAGCCGTCAGCAGGCTGGACAGGGGGCGGTCCGGCGACACGCCCTTGGCCTGAATGATCGGCACGGCGCCGGCCGCATCGTTCAGATCGGCGATCTCGAACCAGTATTCATCGGCGCTGGCGAAGGCCCGGTCCAGCTTGGCGCTGCCCCAAGGCGTCTCGGGCTTCAGCACATGGACGGTGCCGAACAGATAGAGGGTCGAATCCTCGTCCTTCACCACCCACAGGCGCGGGCCGGATCCGGCCGGAGCGGCCACCACCGCGGCGGGATCGACGGCGGCGGGCGCGGCCTGGGCGAAGGCGGGCGTGCTCGGCGCCAGCAGGGCGGCCCCGAGGGCGACGACGGAGACAGAGGCGCAGGCGCAGGCGCGGCTCCAGAGGCGGCGGATCATGGTCGGGCTCCTAAGTCGCAGGAAAAAAGGGAGACGCGTCAGCCCTCTTCGTCGATGAAGATGGACTCGATGGGCATCTCAAACAGCCGCGCGATCTTGAAGGCCAGCGGCAGGGAGGGGTCGTAGCGGCCGGTCTCCAGCGCATTCACCGTCTGGCGCGAGACACCCAGTTCCTGCGCCAGGTGCGCCTGGCTCCAGTCGCGCTCGGCGCGCAATACCTTGAGGCGGTTCTTCACGGCGTCCTCCTCATCGGCGTCCCAGCCACCACCAGGCCCAGGCCAGGCCGTAGCCGGCGAGCTGGAACAGAAGAATGGCCATCATGCCGGTCAACAGCAGTTCCGGCGGCGTCTCGCCCGCCCATTGCGGCAGCACGACCTCTTCGCGCCGCAGCGACAGGACCATCAACAGCACGGCGCCGACCGCCATGCCGCTGGTCCCGCCCCAGAACCAGGACCATTTGTGGGCCTCGCGCGCGGCCTCGTCGAGATGACGCCACCACCAGACGCAGATCAGCAGCGCCCCCGCCATCACCAGACTCAGCATCACAGCGGTCATGGCGAACCCGCCCACGCCGGGCCGGTCGGACAGGATCACGCCCAGGACGCCGCCGATAAGCCCCAGGCCTAGAGAAACGGCGAACACCAGCAGGGCGCCGCGAATCCCAAGCGGCTTGAACGATTTGAACGACATCGGCGCTCTCAGGCAGAAACAGACAAGTTTGTTTGTCAGTCCCAGCGCACCACGTCAAGCGTGTTTGTCACACCCGGTGTCATTCCGGCGCGTTCAGCAGCTCCGGCCGGCTGAGGGCGCGGGGCGACTGTTCGACGGCGGTCAGTTCGGGCAGTTCCTTGCCTTCGTGGTCGACCTTCAGGTCCTCGAAACGGCGGGCCGAGACCATGACCTGGCTCTCCAGCGAGCCGACGAACTGGTTGTAGCGGCCGACTGCCGCGTCCAGCGCCTTGCCGACCGAGGCGGCGTGGCCGCCCATCACCGACAGGCGCTTGTAGAGCTCCTTGCCCAGGCGGGCGACGTCCTCGGCGTTCCGGGCCTGCTCCTCGGCGCGCCAGCCGTAGGCGACGGCCTTGCACAAGGCGAACAGGGTGGTGGGGGTGACGATGACCACGCGCGAGGCCATGGCCGTGGTCATCAGGTCCGGCTCATGGTCCAGGGCGGCGGCCAGGAAGGCGTCGCCGGGCACGAACATGGCGACGAAGTCGGGGCTGGGTTTGAACTGGTCCTGATAGGCCTTGGACGACAGCTGGCGCACGTGGGTCTTCATGCTGGCGGCGGTGCGCAGCGACATGGCGCGGGCCTGGGCCTCCTCGTCGCCGTCCGCCTCGTCAGGGAAGGCCAGGGAGACCTTGGCGTCGATGACGAACATGCCGCCGCCGGGCAGTTTGACGATGAAGTCCGGGCGCTGCTGGCGGCCCTCGTCATTGGCCGAGGAGTTCTGCTCCTCGAAGTCGAAGCGGCCGGCCATGCCTGCGGCTTCCAGCACGTTGCGGCAGGTCTGCTCGCCCCAGCGGCCGCGCCGGCCGGTGTTGCCTTTCAGGGCCTCGGTCAGGCGCCGCGCCTCGTCGCGGGTGGCGGTGGAGGCGGCCATCAACAGGTTGAGCTGCTCCTTCAGCCCGCCGGTCTCGTCGGCGCGGCTCTTCTCCAGAGCGGTGACGTGCTCCTGAAACTTGGCGAGGGTCTCCGAGACGGGCTTGAGCTGAGCCTCCATGCGCTCGCGCGCGACGCGGTCCTGGGCCTGGAAGGTCTCGGTGGCGCGGGCGACCAGCTTGGCCGCCACGGCCTCGGCCGACTGCGAAGCCTGAGCCTTGAGGAACTCGGCCATGGAGTCCCGGCTCTCCTCCATCAGCTCCAGCCGGGCGTCGGCGGCGTCGAGCGCCCCCTTCGTCTTCTGCCAGCCCATGTAGGCCCACAGGAAACCGCCGCCCGCCATCAGCGCGACGACCAGCAGGATGAGTTCGAGCGTGTTCATGCTCCGTTCCTAGCGGGAGTCGGGAACGGAAGAAAGTCGCCCGTCGGGATCCGGTTCAGGCGGGCCGCCGGGCCCGCAGCGCCTGGATGATGGTGCCGTCGTCCAGCCAGTCCAGCTCGCCGCCGACCGGCACGCCGCGCGCCAGGGAGGTGACCTGCACCCCCGCCGCCGACAGGCGCTCGGCCAGGTAATGGGCCGTCGTCTGGCCGTCGACCGTGGCGGGCAGGGCCAGGACGACCTCCCTCGCCTCGCCGCCGCCCATTTCGCCGCCTTTGACCCGGCCGATCAGTTCGGCGATGCGCAGCTGTTCGGGGCCGACGCCGTCCAGCGCGGAGAGCAGGCCGCCCAGCACGTGATACTTGCCGCGAAAGGCGCCCGAGCGCTCCATGGCCCACAGGGCGCCGGCCTCCTCGACCACGCAGATCAGGGCGTTGTCGCGGGTCTGGTCCGAGCAGACCGAGCAGGGATCGCGCGTATCGGGCGCGCCGCAGACCGAACAGTTGACGACCTTGGCCGCCGTCTCGGCCAGAGACGCCGCCAGCGGGACCAGCAACTGCTCGCGCCGCTTCAACAGGGCCAGCGCCGCGCGCCGGGCCGAGCGCGGGCCCATGCCCGGCAGCTTGGCCAGCAGGCTGATGAGCCGTTCGATTTCCGGCCCGGCGGAAGCGGCCATCAGAAGAGTTTCGGCATTCCGGGGATGTTCATCCCGGCCATCGGCCCGGCGGCGTCGCGCATCAGGGCGTTGTTGATCTCGTCCAGCTTGCGCTTGGCGTCGGCGTGGGCGGCGACGATCAGGTCGGCCAGGATCTCGCCCTCGCCGGGGGCCATCAGGCTGTCGTCGATCTTCACCGAGGTGATTTCGCCGGGGCCTTTCAGGGCGACGGTGACAAGGCCGCCGCCCGAGGTGCCCTCGGCGGTGGATTCGGCCATTTTCGCCTGGGCGTCCTGCAGCTTCTGCTGCATCGCCTGGGCCTGTTGCATCAGGGCGTTGAGATCTTTCATGCCCCCTAGATAGGATCAAGCGCCGCCCGGCTCCAGACCCCCGCGAAGAAAGCGTGTCGCGGCGCCTTGCGGCTATTCGCTGAGAAATCGCCGGCCGATCCCTTGACGCGTCCGCGGCCCCTCCCTAATTAGCCACACATGGAGTTGCTAATTAGTTTCTGGAGAAGCCCTAATGGCCTTTGACGCCCTTTCCAACCGTGACGTTCCGGTCTCCGACGCCGTTCTGGCCCGACTGTTCACCGAAGCCCGCACGCACAACGGCTGGAGCGACCGGCCGGTATCCGAAGACCTGATTCGCAAGCTCTACGACCTGACCAAGTTCGGCCCCACGGCGGTCAACATGACCCCGGCCCGCTTCGTCTTCGTCACCTCGCCAGAAGCCAAGGCGCGCCTGGCCCCGCACATGGCCGAAGGCAACCGCGCCAAGACCCTGGCCGCGCCGGTCAACCTGATCATCGCCCAGGACATCGACTTCCACGACACCCTGCCCAAGCTGTTCCCGCACGCCCCGGGCGTGCGCGACTGGTTCCTAGACGAGGCCGGCCGACGCGAGGCCGCCTTCCGCAACGCCTCGCTGCAGGGCGGCTATCTGACCATCGCCGCGCGGGCGCTGGGTCTGGACGTGGGGCCGATGTCGGGCTTCGACCCGGCGGGCGTGAAGGCCGAGTTCTTCGCCGACAGCAATGTCGAGCCGAATTTCATCATGAACCTAGGCTACGGCACGGACGAGAACCTGTTCCCCCGCTCGCCCCGCCTCGACTTCGAGGACGCCGCGCAGATTCTGTAAGCGGCATCCCTCTCCTCCCCACTTTATGGGGAGGGGACCGCGAAGCGGTGGAGGGGCTTAACGACGGCGAAACCCAGACGCCCCTCCGTCTCGGCCGTTCCGCGTCCGATCCATCTCCCCACGCAGTGGGGAGGAGAAACTCAGTCGTCGTCGCCCGCCTCGCCGTCCTCGGGGATGGCGGGCATCTCGACCGCCGGGGCCAGGGTGACGATCTCCTTGATCTCGGCTCCGGGGAAGGCCTGCATGATCGACACCACGAAGGGGTCCGCCTCGACCGCCGCGCGGCGGGCGGCGCGGGCCTTCTTCTCGACCTCGATCAGGGTCTCGCCGCCGCCCTGGCCGTTGGCGGCGATCAGCCAGGTGCGGCCGGTCCATTCCTTCAGACGACCCGCCAGACGCCGCGCCAGGTCGTGGGGCGAGCCTTCGGCCGGTTCATAGGTGATGGCGCCGGGACGGAAGCTGACGACGCGAACGTAGCGCTCCACGTCCATCTGCAGCGTGATTTCGCGCTTCTCGCCGATCAGGGCGACCACGGCCTCGAAGCTCTGCGGGTCCGGCAGGGCGGGCGCCGCCATCGGCCGCGCCGCCAGCATGGCCGAGGCGCCGCCGCCTCCCCCGCCAGAGCCCCCGCCTGAACCGCCGCCGCGCGGGCCGGCCCCGCCGCCGGGCAGGCCGCCCGACTGGATGGCCTTCAGCGCCTCTTCCGGCCCCGGCAGGTCGGCGGCGTAGGCCAGCCGCACGATGGCCATCTCCACCGCATCCGCGGGGTTCGGCGCGCGCCGCACCTCGTCCAGCGCCTTCAGCAGCATCTGCCAGGTGCGCGACAGGGTTCCGGCCGAGATCGCCGCGCCCAGGGCGGCCAGCTTCTGGGCCTGATCGCCGGGCAGGCGGGTGGCGTTCGGCCCCAGCATCTTGGCGACCGAGGCCGCGTGGCAGTGCTCCAGCAGGTCGTTGGCCACCTGCACCGGATCGGCGCCGTAGCTGTAGAGGGTGCGGAAGGTCGTCAGCGCCTCGGCCGTCTTGCCCGCCATCGTCTGTTCGAACAGGGCGATGGTCTGGGTGCGGTCGGCCAGGCCCAGCATGTCGCGCACCGTGGCCGTCTCGACCACCGCGCCGCGTTCAGCCTGAACCAGCGCCTGATCCAGCAGCGACAGGCCGTCGCGCACCGAGCCCTCGGCGGCGCGCGAGATCAGCGCCAGGGCCTCCTGCTCGATCTTCATGCCCTCGCGTTCGGCGACGCGGCCCAGATGGCCGACCAGAACCTCCGGCTCGACCCGGCGCAGGTCGAAGCGCTGGCAACGGCTGAGGATCGTCACCGGCACCTTGCGGATCTCGGTGGTGGCGAAGATGAATTTGGCGTGCGGCGGCGGCTCCTCCAGCGTCTTCAGCAGGGCGTTGAACGCCTGCGTCGACAGCATGTGGACCTCGTCCAGCACATAGACCTTGTAGCGCGCCTCGACCGGCGCGTAGCGGACGCTTTCGAGGATGTCGCGGATGTCGTTGACGCCGGTGTGCGAGGCGGCGTCCATCTCCATCACGTCCATGTGCTGGCCCGCCATGATGGCGGCGTCGTGCCGGCCGGTGAGGCTCAGCGCCAGGGACGGCTTGTCGATGGTCTCGGTTTCGTTGTTGAGCGCGCGGGCCAGCAGGCGCGCGGTCGTGGTCTTGCCGACGCCCCGCACCCCGGTCAGCATGAAGGCGTGGGCGATCCGGCCTGTGGCGAAGGCGTTGGTCAGGGTGCGGACCATCGCCTCCTGCCCGATCAGATCCTCGAACGCGCGCGGCCGGTATTTGCGGGCCAGGACGGTGTAGGCCTCGCCCTCGCCGGAGGTCGGCTCGACGAGCGCCGGGGCGGGAGCGGGCGCAGGCTGGGGCGCCGGCTGGGGCGCGGGCTCCGGCGCCGGTTCAGGCGCGGCGGCCGGCGGCGGCGCGCCGAACATGTCGCTGGTGTTGGGGTCGCGCTCTTCGACTTCGGGCGCGTCTTCCTCCCACGGAGGACCATCGAGACTGTGATCGGCGTCGCTCATGGCCCTGTCTTAGCGCGAAGGGATGCGGTCGCGCACCCCCTCGCGCCTAATCGGGACTCAGAGATCGGTGGGCAGTTGGCCGCCGTTATCGCGGATCTTCTGAATTACCTGCTTGTGCAGCCAGATGTTCATGCTGGCGCTGTCCGACTTGTCGCCGGTGTAGCCCAGTTCGTCGGCCAGCTCCTTACGCTCGGCCAGCGACGATTCCAGGCCGACCAGCTTCATCAGGTCGACGATGGAGGTGCGCCAGTTCAGCTTCTGGTCGCGCTGCTCGTTCATGAAGTCCAGGATGCCGGCGACATCGACCTCGGGCGCAGGCTGGGGCGCGACGGCGGCTGCGGTGGGCGCGGGCGCCAGGGTCGGGGCCGTCGCTTCAGGCGCGGGCGCAGCAGGCGTCGCCTCCTTTTTCTTAAAGACGCCGCCGAGGATCTTGCCGAGAATGCTCATTCGCCTGCTCCTGATGAGGGATGAAGCTGTTTCAGCGAACGAAGCGCGGCCCGGTTCCGTGAAGCTTGCACGACGGGTTTTCCATGCCGCCGCCTGCCGCCTCACTCGATCCTCGGGTCAAGCCCGAGGATGACGGCGGGTTAGACGAGGGGAGGTGCGCGAAAACGCGCTCAAGCAGCGAGCCGCCGCGCGACGAGCGATAGCGCACTAAAAAAGAAGAGGGTGGAGACCGCGACCCGAAGGGGAATTCGTTGTGGCTGCTGCCTTCCGGCCCTGACCAGGTTGGCGAAGCCTTCGCCCGCGATCTCCGAGAGGGGATATGACGGCGGACGGCGCGGGAATCAAGCCCTCCCCTGCGCGGGCGGTCGGGAGTATGAAGCGCCATGCCCTACCGTCACGCCTTTTCCGGCAATCCGCTCGACCGCTCCGGCGACCTTCGCAACGACGCCGCCTGGCTGGCCGAACAGGAGGCCAATCCCGAAGCCCTGGCCATGATCCTGTGGGAGGGGCGGCCGCTGATCGAACCGCATGACGGCGCCGAGCGGCTGGTCTGGCTGTCGCTGGGCCATGCGCGCGACCTGGCGCGCGACCGCGACGTCTTCCTGGGGTTGTGGAAGGGCGCGCCGGTGTTCGCCGCCGAGTTCGAGGGATCCATCGACCCGACCAGCGGACCGGCCGGGGGCCTGGGCCGCTTCGTCGAGATGCGCGAGGCGGCGCTCGTCCTGCCCGAGGCCGACGCCGGCATCGCCGCCACGGCCAAGAGCCTGTTCGACTGGCGCCGCCGCCACGGCTTCTGCGCCGCCTGCGGCAAGGCGACCGATCAGGCGTCCGGCGGCTGGAAGCGCGTCTGCCCGGCCTGCGGGACGGAGCATTTTCCCCGCGTAGACCCCGTCGTCATCATGCTGCCGATCTACAAGGGCGGCGCCGAGCCCTTGTGCCTGCTGGGCCGTCAGGCCGCCTGGCCCGAAGGCCGGATGTCGGCGCTGGCGGGTTTCATGGAGCCGGGCGAAGCGATCGAGGAGGCCTGCGCCCGCGAGGTGATGGAGGAGGCCGGGCTGACGGTGTTGGACGTGCGCTACCACTCCAGCCAGCCCTGGCCCTTCCCGGCTCAGCTGATGATCGGCCTGATCGCCGAGGTCACGACCGACGAGGCCGCCCCCGACCAGACCGAACTGGAGGCTGTCGCCTGGCTGACCAAGGCCGAGGCCCGCGCCGTCCTGGACGAGACCCACCCGACCATCCACGCCCCGCCGCCCTACGCCATCGCCCGGCGGCTGCTGGAAAGCTGGGCGGCGGAATAGGACCCTTCTCCCCTTGTGGGAGAAGGTGGGCGCCGGAGGCGCTCGGATGAGGGGTGTCGGCGTCGCGCTTGGAAAATGATGGGGCGACGTGGCAGCCGAATCTTCACGCCGCCTCGTAGTCACCCCTCATCCGTCTCGCTGCGCGAGCCACCTTCTCCCACAAGGGGAGAAGGGAGAGAGTCAGACCAACGCTCGCGCCGCCTCCAGATCCGCCGGATTGTCCACCGACAGCGGCGCCTCGTCGATTACCGAGGCCCAGATCTGCAGCCCCATCTCAAGGGCGCGCAGCTGCTCCAGCTTCTCGCGCGTCTCCAGCGGCGAGGGCGGGGCGGCGCAGAAGCGGGCCAGGGCTTGACGGCGATAGCCGTAGATGCCGACGTGGCGCCAGACGGGTCCGTCGCCGTAGAGGGTCGAACGGGTGAAATACAGGGCGCGGCCCGTCGTCGCGCCTTGCGGCAGGGCCAGGACCGCCTTGACCACGTCAGGATTGGTTCGATCCGAAACATCCGCCTCGGCCGCGACCAGGGTGGCGATGTCGCAGGCTGATTCGCGCGCCAGCAGCTCGGCGCAGGCCTGCGCCAGCCCCGGCGAGGCGAAGGGCATGTCGCCCTGAATATTAATGACCACCTCATGGGCGCCGTCGGGGTCGACCGCCTGGGCCGCCGCCAGGATGCGGTCCGAACCGCTGGGCAGGTCCGGATCGGTCAGCACCGCCTCGCCGCCCGCCCCCTGCACCGCCGCGACGATCTCGGGATCGCCGGCCGCCACGGCCACGCGGAAGCCCGACAGCGACGCCTGCTCCCAAGCGCGCACGATCATGGGCTTGCCGCCGATGTCAGCCAGGGGCTTGCCGGGCAAACGGGTGGCGGCCATGCGAACGGGTATCATTATCAGGGGTTTCATGGTCGCCAAGCGCCTTGAAAACGCCCGGAAACGTCCGGGCCGGTTGCGAAGGTCGCGCTAGCGTGTAAGAGACGCCCACGCAAGAATACGCCTAAGCGCCGCTTTGCGGTCGCGGGGCTCATCTAGAGACGGGATGCGACGACGCGGAATGAGCGGCGATCTGAAGTGGAACAAGATTATGGGCGCGTGCTTGGGTACCGCCTTTGCGATCCTGGTGGTCCAGCAGGTTTCGGGCATGGTCTACCACACCAAGCAGCCCGAAAAGATGGGCTACTTCGTCGACGCGCCGGATGAATCGGCCGCGGGCGCGGCTGAAGCCGCCCTGCCGATCGACTGGGGCACGGTCCTGCCGACCGCCGACCTGGCCGCCGGCGAAGCCGCCTTCGCGCGCTGCCAGGCCTGTCACACCGTGAACTCGGGCGGCGCCGACGGCATCGGCCCGAACCTGTTCGGCCTGGTCGGCGGCCCGGTCATGCACCGCGCCGGCTTCGCCTATTCGGACGCCATGGCCAAGCACAAGGCCGAGGCTCCGACCTGGAACTACGACGAGCTGGATCACTTCATCAACGCGCCGGGCCGCTATGTCCCGGGCACCAAGATGTCCTTCGCCGGCATTCGCGACGAGCAGACCCGCATCAACCTGATCGCCTGGCTGCGCACGCAAGGCTCGGGCGGTTACGCCATCCCGGCGCCGGACCCCGCGCGCCAACCGGGCGCCGCCGCCCCGGCCGAAGGCGAAGCCCCGGCCGCTGAAGGCGCCGCGGCCACCGAAGCTGGTTCGGCTCCGGCAGAGGCCCCGGCCGACGCCCCCGCGACTCAAGCGACGAACCCGGCGCCGCAAGCCTGAGGCTGACGGACAGTAGACGACGGAAAGGCGGCCCTCGGGTCGCCTTTCTTCGTTTCAGGGATCAGGTGGAGGGTTCAGACCCGACGGAAGATCGCAGACGCGAAGCCGTCGGCGGTCAGGCGCGCCTCGACCTCGGCCAAGGTCTCGATCACCACGCCGCCGCGCGCGCCGGTCGCATGAATGATGCGCTCAGCGTCAACCATCAGCGCGGAATGGCCGGTCCAGTCGCCCTCGGCCGAGGACAGCCAGATCGCCAGATCGCCGCGCCGGACGCCGTTTCGCGGCACGGCGCGGCCGATTTCGGCCTGCTCTGAAGCACGGCGCGGGCCGGGCAGGCCGCAGGCGAACAGAGCCTGCTGCACCAGCCCGGAACAGTCGGTCTCCACCGAAGACCGCGCGCCCAGAGCGTGAGGTCGGCCCAGCAGCCGCTCGGCCACAGCGACCAGATCGCGCTCGAAGGCGCCGACAGATTCGAGATCAGCCTCGGACAGGCCGTGCGCGTCTGCGCCGACCAGGGCGTTCAGCGGCAAGGCGGCGGAAACGGACGCCACGCGCCGGGTCGCCGGGGGCGCGCCGGAGGCCAGAGCCGCCAGCGACACCCACCCCACCACGCCGTCCCGCCGCGCCCGGCCCCAGGCGCGGTCCTCGCGACGCTCCAACACGTCAAAGGCCTCGCCGAACAGCAGCTGGTCGATGCGTTGTCCGTCGTCAGCGACGATATCGGCGACCGGCAGGCGGCAGTGAGAGGGATCGGTCGGGCGATAGGCCTCGGCCCGCATCAGACCTTCCAGCGCCTGTTCGGCCAGCACGACACGATCCCCGTCCCGCAGGATCAGGGGCGCGCCAGGCGGCAGCAGGGCCAGGACATGGGTCAAGCGGCGGTCTCTCGACGGCTCGTACAAATCGAACCGCCGACCCTAGGCGTCGATCCCAAAGGGGGCGTTAACAGCCTTGGCTATTTGACGAATTTGTCGCTGAGGTAGCGGAAGCAGGCGCGGATCGCCTGCGCCTCCCCGCCTTCGGGCCAGCCGGGTCGGGCGCGCGGATTCCAGGCGAAGACGTCCATGTGCGCCCAGCTTCCCGCCGTCGGGGCGAACTTCTGCAGGAACAGGGCCGCCGTCACCGACCCGGCCTGGGCCCAGGCGGCGGAATCGTTGCGCACGTCGGCGATCTCGCTGTCCAGCGAGGCGCGATAGCCCGCCCACAAAGGCATCCGCCACAGGGGGTCGCCCACGGCCCGGCCCGCGCTCAGCAGGCCCTCGGCCAGGGCGTCGTCGTCGGTGTAGAGCGGCGGCAGTTCGGGACCGAGCGCGATGCGCGCCGCGCCGGTCAGGGTGGCGAAGTCCAGCGTCAGGTCCGGCTGGTGCTCGCCCGCCCGCGTCAGCACGTCGGCCAGGATCAGCCGCCCTTCCGCGTCGGTGTTGCCGATCTCGATGGTCAGGCCCTTGCGGCTGTTCAGGATGTCGCCCGGCCGGAAGGCGTCGGCCGACACGGCGTTCTCGACCGCCGCGACCAGCACCACCAGACGCACCGGCAGCTCGGCCTGCATGATCAGGCGGCCCAGCGCCAGGGCGTGGGCGGCGCCGCCCATGTCCTTCTTCATATTGCGCATCCCGGCGGCGGGCTTGAGGTCCAGGCCGCCGGTGTCGAACACCACCCCCTTGCCGACCAGGGCCACCAGCGGCAGGTCCGCCCGGTCCAGGTTCCAGCCGATCTCCAGCACCCGCGGCGCGCGGTGCGGGGCGGCGGCGCGACCGACGGCGTGAACGGCCGGATAGTTGTCTTCGAGCAGGGCGTCGCCCGTCGTGACGGTCAGGCTCGCGCCCGCCGCCTCGGCGATCTCGCGCGCAATGGTTTCAAGCTGCAGCGGCCCCATGTCGGCGGCGGGGGTGTCGACCATCTCGCGCGTCAGGGCGCAGGCGGCGGCGATGTTCAGCGTCGCCGTCAGGTCCAGGCCCTCCGGCGCGACCAGCCGCGCACGGCCGCGCTCGGGCCGCGCCTTGTAGCGGTCGAACACATAACTCCCCAGCGCGAAGGCCAGGGCCGCCGAATGCGCCGCCTCTCCCTCGACGCCCTCCAGTCGCCAGTCGCCCGCAGGCAGGCGCGCCGGCAGGCCGCGCGCCGTCATGGGATCGAAAGTCTCGCCCGCGCCGAACAGGGCCTGCTCCGGCGCGCCGTCGGCGCCGGGGACGACCAGCAGCTGGCCCGACTTGCCGGTGAAGCCGTTGGCCTCGGCCCAGGCGGCGATCCGTCCCTCCAGCGCCGCGCCAGACTTCACGATGCGGAGCGGGCGCGCGGCCTCGGCGGCGGCGATCAGCAGTTCGGACTGAGGGGACATAGGGGGACCTTTCCGACGCTTAACGTCGATTAACCAAACCTTGACCCGTCGGCGCGACCCTAGGGGCTGAACCGCCACGGACCCTTCCATGTCGCGCAACGCCGCCCTCGTCGCAACCGTCAGCCTGACGCTTCTGGCCCTCGCCGCCCCGGCCCTGAGCCAGACTGCGCCCGCAGCCCGCGCGCCCGCCGACGCCGCCACGCGCGCGGGCTATGACCGCGCCGACGCCCTCAGCCGCTCGGTGTTCTGGACCCAGGAGCAGCAGCTCAACCCGATGGACCCGGTCGCCGGGGTCAAGCTGGCCCAAGCCCTGCGCGAACTCGGTCAGTTCGATCAGGCCGCCGAGACGGCGGAAGGGGTGCTGGTCGTCCAGCCCGGCAATGTCGAGGCCATGCTGGAGGTCGGGCGCGCCCACATCGCGCGCGGCCAGGCCTTCTACGGCATCGCCGCGCTGGAACAGGCCAAGGCCGCCGCGCCGCGCGATTGGCGCCCGCTGTCGCTGCTGGGCGTGGCCTATCAGCAGGTGCGCCGCCCCGACGACGCCAAGGCCGCCTGGGCCGAGGCCCTGCGCCTGTCGCCCGACAACGCCGACGTCCTGACCAACGCCGCCATCGCCCGCATCGGCGAGGGCGACGCGCCGTCGGCCGAGATCCTGTTGCGCCGCGCCGCCGCCCAGCCGGGCGCCGGCCTGCAGGTGCGCCAGAACCTGGCCCTGGCGTTGGGGCTGCAGGGCAAGACCGCCGAGGCCGAGGCCATCCTGCGCCGCGACCTGCCGCCCGAGGCGGCGGACCAGAACCTGCGCTGGCTGGCCGCGCGGATGCAGGGGGGCGCGGCGGCGAGCGCGGAGACTTCGCCAACGGCGCGCACATGGTCGTCGCTGCAAGGCGGATAGAACGCGCTCGACGCCTCTCCCTCCCCGTCCCGGGGAGGGTGGTCGGAGCGAAGCGGAGATCGGGTGGGGAGGGCCAGGCGATCCTGGCCTCGACGCGATCCCGGCCTCAGCGCCTGAATAGCCTTGCCGCCCCCACCCGTCTTCGCCTTTCAGGCTCAGCCACCCTCCCCGGGACGGGGAGGGAGAGGCGTCGCGTTCGCAGCCTCTCTTCACCTTCCGCCTCCAAACGCCTATCTTCATCCCGTGATCGACGACCTCTACAGCGCGCGCATTCTGTCGCTGGCGGCCAACCTGCCGCACAGCGGGCGCCTGCCTGCGCCCGAAGGCTCGGCCGAACGGGTCGCCAAGCTGTGCGGGTCGAAGGCGATCATTGACGTGACGCTGGACGCCGACGGCTGCGTCAGCGACTTCGCTCAGACGGTCAAGGCCTGCGCCCTGGGTCAGGCGGCGGCGGGCGTGGTCGGCGAACATGTCCTCGGCGCTTCGGTTCAGGAGATCGAGGCCGCGCGCGACGCCATGTCCGCCATGCTGAAATCCGGCGGCGACGGCCCCGAGGGCCGCTTCGAAGCCTTGCGCGTGCTGAAACAGGTCGCCGACTATCCCGCCCGCCACGCCTCGACCATGGTGGCGCTGGAGGCGACGCTGGACGCCGTCAAGCAGGCGTTGGCCAAACACCACAGCGATACGCGAACTCGTCTCGCCGGCGCGGCCTGAACGGTGCGTCGGTTGATCCCCCTGCTGTGAAGAGGGATAAGCGCGACGAACCCGCAACAGAGCCCCCGGCGAAGGGACAGATGTCTCTCTACGAACGCAGCGTCCGCGCGGCCCATCGGGGCTATAAGCTGACGCTGTCCCCCCTGATCGGCCAGCAGTGCCGGTTCATGCCGACCTGTTCGGATTACGGGCGCGACGCCCTGATCCGGCACGGTCCGGTGCGGGGGGGATGGCTCACCGTGCGGCGCCTCTGTAAATGCCATCCCTTCGGCGGTTCGGGCTATGATCCCGTTCCGCCCGCCAAGACCGAAAAAGAACGACCGTCATGATCGAACTGAAATTCCCCGACGGCGCCGTGCGTCAGTATCCGGCCGGCTCGACGGGCCGCGACGTGGCCGCCGCCATCTCGCCCTCGCTGGCCAAGAAGGCGGCCCTAGTCGTCTGGAACGGCGAGCAGCGCGACCTGGACCGGGTCATCGACGGGAACGGCGACTTCCGCCTGCTGATGCGCGACGATCCCGAGGCGCTGGAGACCATCCGCCACGACGCCGCCCACGTTCTGGCCCAGGCGGTGCAGGAGCTGTTCCCCGGCACTCAGGTCACCATCGGCCCGGCCATCGAGGACGGCTTCTATTACGACTTCGCCCGCGACGAGCCCTTCTCGACCGACGACTTCCCGAAGATCGAGAAGAAGATGGCCGAGATCATCGACCGTGGCGCCCCGCTGGAGCGTCAGGTCTGGGACCGCGACACCGCCATCGCCCACTTCGAGGGCGTCGGCGAAACCTACAAGGCCGAGCTGATCCGCGACCTGCCCGAGAGCGAGACGATCACCGTCTACAAGCAGGGCGAATGGGCCGACCTGTGCCGGGGGCCGCACTTCCCGACGACCAAGTTCGTGGGCAAGGCCTTCAAGCTGACCAAGCTGGCGGGCGCCTATTGGCGCGGCGATTCCAACCGCGCCCAGCTGCAGCGCATCTACGGCACGGCCTGGGCGACCAAGGAGGACCTGGACGCCTATCTGCTGCGCATCGAGGAGGCCGAGAAGCGCGACCACCGCAAGCTGGGCCGCGCCATGGAGCTCTTCCACATGCAGGAAGAGGGTCGGGGCATGGTCTTCTGGCACCCCAAGGGCTGGGTGCTGTGGCGCGTGCTGGAGGCCTATATGCGCCGCCGTCTCGACGCCGCGGGATACGTTGAGGTCAAGACGCCGCAGGTGCTGGACCGCAAGTTCTGGGAGGCCTCGGGCCACTGGGACAAGTATCGCCCCAATATGTTCGTCTGCGAGACGGTCGAGGGCGAGACCCTCAGCCTCAAGCCGATGAACTGCCCCGGCCACGTGCAGATCTTCGATCAGGGCCAGCGCTCCTATCGCGAACTGCCGCTGCGCATGGCCGAGTTCGGCGCCTGCCACCGCTATGAGCCCTCGGGCTCGCTGCACGGCCTGATGCGGGTGCGCGGCTTCACTCAGGACGACGCCCACATCTTCTGCCGCGAGGACCAGATCGTCGAGGAGACGGCCGAGTTCATCAAGCTGTGCCGCAGCGTCCACGCCGACCTGGGCATGGAGACCAAATACATCAGCCTGGGCACCCGTCCTGAGCAGCGCGCCGGCGACGACGCCTTCTGGGACAAGGCCGAGGCCCAGATGCTGGAGGCCGCCCGCGCCGCCGGGTCCGAGCCGGTCATCACCGAGGGCGACGGCGCCTTCTATGCGCCCAAGCTGGACTTCATTGTCAAGGACGCCATCGGCCGCGAATGGACCTGCGGCACGATCCAGCTGGACTATGTGCTGCCGGAACGTCTGGACGCGACCTACATCGCCGAGGACGGCCAGAAGCACCGCCCGGTCATGCTGCACCGGGCGATCCTGGGGTCGTTCGAGCGCTTCATCGGCATCATGATCGAGAACTACGCCGGGGCCTTCCCGCTGTGGCTGGCGCCGACCCAGGCCGTGGTGGCGACCATCACCTCGGACGCCGACGGCTACGCCGAAGAGGTTCTGGCCAAGTTCCGGGCGGCGGGTCTGCGCACCGAGATCGATCTGCGCAACGAGAAGATCAACTACAAGATCCGCGAACACTCGGTCGCCAAGGTGCCCGCCATCGCCGTGGTCGGCCGCAAGGAGGCCGAGGAAGGCAAGGTCGCCATCCGCCGCTTCGGCTCCCAGGCCCAGACCATCGTCACCGTCGAGGAAGCCATCGCCATGCTGACGGACGAGGCCCTGGCGCCCGACCTGAAGCGCCTGCGCGACGGCCAAGCCTGACCATGCTTTCTCCTCCCCACCCGTGGGGAGGGGGACCGCCTAGCGGTGGAGGGGCCTTGCGACAGCAGACCCAAGCGGCCCCTCCGTCTCGGCGGCTGCGCCGCCGATCCACCTCCCCATTGCATGGGGAGGAGAAAGTCGCGTCGGGTCGAGGAGGCGGAGCCTTCTGACCGCGACCCAGCATCAGGCGGTCTTCTCCCTCGCGCCGAGCCGGGCCATAAGCCCTCCATGGCCACCACACTCTACATCGACGCCGACGCCTGCCCCGTAAAGGAGGAGGTGTACCGCGTGGCTCGCCGCTGCGGCCTGAAGGTCTTCGTGGTGTCCAACGCCTGGATCAACACGCCGCGCGAGCCGCTGATCGAACAGGTGGTCGTCGACGCCGGGCCGGACGTGGCCGACGACTGGATCGCCGAGCGCGCCAAGCGCGGCGACATCGTCATCACCGCCGACATTCCCCTGGCCGACCGCTGCCTGAAGTCGGGCGCCCAGGCGCTGAAGTCGAACGGCCAGCCGTTCACGACCGACTCCATCGGCTCGGCCCTGGCCGGGCGGATGATCGGCGAGCACCTGCGTTCCATGGGCGTGCCGACCAGCGGCCCCCCGCCCTTCTCGGCCGCCGACCGCTCGCGCTTCCTGCAGGCGCTGGACGCCGCCGTGGTGCGGGCGCGCAAAGAGGCGTCAAGCGAGGCGTCATGAGCCGCATTCCCGAGGAGGAGCTGGAGTTCCGCTTCTTCCGCGCCGGCGGTCCGGGCGGCCAGAACGTCAACAAGGTCTCCACCGCCGTGCAGATGCGGTTCGACGTCAAGAACTCGCCCAGCCTGACTGAGCCGGTGAAGGCGCGGCTGATGAAGCTGGCGGGCAGCCGCCTGACACTGGACGGGGTGATCGTCATCAGCGCCGTGCGCTTCCGCACCCAGGAACGCAACAAGGCGGACGCCATCGAGCGGCTGGAGGCCCTGGTCGCCGAGGCCTCGATCAAGCCGGTCTATCGCGTGCCGACCCGCCCGACGCGGGCGTCCAAAGAGCGACGACTGAAGGCCAAGTCCAGCCGGTCCTCGATCAAGAGCGGACGCGGCAAGCCGTCGCTGGACTGATCAGTCCGCAGCCGGGCGAAACAGCAGGGCGGCGATCAGGTCTTCCTCGTCGAAGCCGATGACCCAGTCGGTGGCCTGCTTTTCGAATATGACGCGGAACACGTCGGCGCCGTTCTGCTGATCCAGGTGCGAGATGGACTTCAGCGGGCCGAACTGTTGGAGCAGCGGCGCGACCTGTCCCGACTGGGCGCGAATCTGTTCGGCCATGTCAGGGGTGAACACCGTGTAGTCGATCTGACCGGCCTGCATGGCGGCGATCACGGCGCGCAAGGCCTCTTCTGAGCGAGCGATGTCAGGCGCGATCGCCGTCGTCGGCGCAGCCGGAGCGGCCTGCGGGCGAGCCGGAGCGGCGTCGCCCTCGAAGGCGTGCGGCAGGGTGGCCGCTGCTGCGCCCGAACCAGTCGCGGGGCCAGTCGCAGGCTGTGCAGGCGCCTGTTGCGCCAGCGCCGGGGCGGCCAGCAGGGTCGCGCCCATCAGGGCGGCGGTCAGAGAAAGGGTCTTCATGCGCAGGCTCCGAAGAAACGTCAGGCGACGATCATCGGCCAAAGCGTCAGCACCAAGGCGGCGGCCGACGCGCATACGGCGACGGTGACGGCGGCGACCACCCAGGGCCGCGTTCCGGCCTTGTCGATCACCAACGTCTGAGACGGCGGCGGGTTCTGCACCAGGCGCGACAGGGCCTTCAGCGCGGCCACGGCCTCGTCCATCGCTTCCTTGGCTTGGTTCGCCGGCCCCAGCTCGCGGCGGATCCAGCGCTCGACCACCGGCTTGGCGGCCTCCCACAGGTCGTGATCGGGATTGAGGCGGCGCGCCACCCCCTCGACCGAGACCATGGTCTTCTGCAACAGCACCAGTTCGGGGCGCATATGCATGTCGAACAGGGCGGTGATCTCGAACAGCTGGCCCAGCAGGCGGCCCATCGACACCTGGCTGGCCTGGCGGCCGATCACCGGCTCGCCGACCGCGCGCAGGGCCTGGGCGAAGGTGTCGACCGAATGGTGCGGCGGGACATAACCGGCCTCGAAGTGGACCCGGCTGATGCGATCGTAGTCGCGGCTGATGAAGCCCCACAGGATCTCGGCCAGGTAGCGGCGCTCGGCCGGTCCCAGCCGCCCGACGATGCCGAAGTCGATGGCCGTCAGTTGCGCGGGCGCGTCGGCGAACAGATTGCCCTCGTGCAGGTCGGCGTGGAAGACGCCATGGTCCAGCGCCTGAACCAGGAAGGCGCGCACCACCTTGTCGGCCAGGGCGTCCTTGTCGAGGCCCGGCAGTTGGACCAGCGCCGGGTCCGTCATCGGCAGGCCGGACGCCCATTCCAGGGTCAGCACCCGCTTGCCCACCCCGTCCCAGACGACGGCGGGCGCGGACATATAGCCGTCCTTGGCCATGACCTCGGCCAGTTCGGAGGCGGCCGCCGCCTCCAGCCGCATGTCCAGCTCCAGCTGCAAGGACTGGGCGATGATCTCGACGAAGGCCCGCGGCTCCAGCCGACGGGCGGGCTCGACGAAGCGATCGACCAGCTTGGCCCCCAGACGCATGGCGTCCAGCCCCTGGGCCACGCGGCGCTCCACGCCGGGGCGCAAGACCTTGACCGCCACCTTGCGCCCGTCCGCCAGCCAGGCCGGATGCGCCTGCGCCAGCGACGCGGCGCCCATCGGTTCGCTCAGATCAATGAACAGGCTTTCGACCGGACGGCCCAGCGAGCGTTCGATCTCGCGCTTGGCCTCCTCCAGCGGGAAGGGCGGCAGCTTGTCCTTCAGCCGGCCCAGGTCCTGGGCGAACTGCAGGCCGAAGATGTCGGCGCGGGTGGCCAGCACCTGGCCCAGTTTGATGGCGACGGGGCCGAGGTGCTCGAAGGCCTCGCCCACGCGCTGGCCGGGCCGCCCGGCGCGGTGTCTGCGGCTGGCGAGCATCTGAATCAGTTGCGCGAAGGGGCGGCCCCAGGCGGGCAGCAGCGGGTTGGCCTCGCGCGGGATCAGGGCGTCATGGCGCGCCAGCACCCAGCCCCAGCGAATCATGCGCAGGGCGGCGCCGACCGGATGGCGGACGGGCTGCGCCTCGGGCTTGGGCGGCGGGGCGTTGAAGGTCAGCCGGCTCAGATCGCCCACCCGTGGTGGATGGCGGCGATCCCGCCCGACAGGTTGGTGACGCTGACGCGGCTGAAGCCCGCCTCCTCGATCATCCGCTTGAAGGTCTGCTGATCGGGGAAGCGGCGGATGCTCTCGACCAGGTACTGATAGCTGTCGCGGTCCTTGGCGACCAGTTGGCCGATGCGCGGAATGGCGTGGAAGGACCAGGCGTCATAGGCCTTCCTCAGCGCGCCGGTCGTCGGGCGCGAGAACTCCAGGCAGATGAAGCGGCCGCCCGGCTTCAATGCGCGGCGCGCCTCGCGCAACGCCTGCGAAATGTCGGCCACATTGCGGATGCCGAAGCTGATCGAATAGGCGTCCAGACAGGCGTCCGGCAGCGGCAAGTGCATGGCGTCGCCGACGCCCCAGGCCATCTCGGGCTCGCCGCCCTTGGCCACGCCGTTCAGGATCATCTCGGCGTTGTAGTCCATGACGATGACGGTGGCGTCCTCGCCGCCGCGCCGGTCCTGCGCCGCGCGGGCCATCTTCGAATAGCGGCGGGCCATGTCGCCGGTGCCGCCGGCCATGTCCAGCACAACCTCGCCTGGCCTGACGTTCAGCTTGGCCGCCGTGGCGTCCTTCCAGATGCGGTGGACGCCCGCGCTCATCAGGTCGTTCATCAGGTCGTAGTTGGAGGCGACGGAGTTGAACACGCCGCGCACCATCTGCACCTTTTCCTTGGCGTCCACATCGCGGAAGCCGAAGGAGGAGGTCTTGCCGGAAGCGTCGGAGGAGGGATCGGCCTGGGTCATGGATGCGGGTGTAACGCCTCCCGCCCTCGCCGTCATCCGGGGAAGCGCCGCATCTGACGCAGGCTGACGGCTTGTCGCGTCACTGGGCGCGCGATACGCCTGACGAAAGCATAAGGAGACGCCCATGACCGCCGCCCTCGACGTGACCGAAGTTCTGGCGGGCCTGCCCGACTGGCGCCGCGCCGACGATCCGCGCCCGGCCATCGCGCGGACCCTGCGTTTCGCCGATTTCAACGCCGCCTTCGGCTTCATGACCCGCGTCGCCCTGCTGGCCGACAAGGTCGATCACCATCCGGAGTGGTCGAACGTCTACAATCGCGTCGAGGTGCTGCTGACCACCCATGACGCCGACGGGGTGACCGAGCGCGACGTGGCGATGGCCCGCTTCATCGACGAGGCGGTCAAGGGCCTGGTCGAGTGACGGCCCCCCGATCGGGCCGCGTCGCGGGCAAGGCGGCCCTGATCACCGGCGCCGCTGGCGGGCTGGGCCAGGCGATGGCGCGGATGCTGGTCCGCGAGGGCGCCAACGTCGCGCTCAGCGATCTGGAGCTGAACGGCGTCCGCGCCCTGGCCGAGGCGATCAACGCCGACCACCCCGGCAAGGCCTTCGCCTATGAACACGACGTCACGCGCGAGGACGACTGGGTCCGCGTCGTCGGCGCGGCGGTCGAGGACATGGGCGGGCTCAGCATCCTGGTGAACAACGCTGGGATCGGCGGCCAGCTTTTGTGGGCCGAGCAAGACACGCTGGAGAACTGGCGCAAGGTTCAGGCGATCAACTTGGAATCCGTCATGCTGGGCTGCAAGCACGCCATGGCGCCGCTGCGGGCCTCGGGCGCGGGGTCCATCATCAACATCTCGTCCATCGCGGGACTGGCGGCGGCGCCGGGCATGGGCGCCTATAACGCCACCAAGGCGGCGGTCTGGCTCTACACCAAGACGGTGGCGCTGGAAGCGGCCAAGGCAGGCTGGAACGTGCGGGCCAACTCGGTGCACCCGGTCTTCATCAAGACGCCGATCCTCGATCCCTTCGTCGCCATGGCGGGCGGGGACGAGGCGAGCGCCCATGAGAGGCTGGCGCGCGGCATCCCGCTGAAGCGCATCGGCCAACCGGACGACGTGGCCTACTGCGTGCTGTATCTCGCCTCGGACGAGTCCAAGTTCGTGACCGGAGCGGAGTTCAAGATCGACGGCGGACTGACAGCGCAGTAGCGCTCGGGCCTACAAACCCGCTCATCCCGGCGGACGCCGGGACCCAGTTCTTTGGCTTCAAGCTGGACATTGGAAACCGCTGTGCGCGGAGTTCTCACTGGGTCCCTGCGTCCGCCGGGATGAACGGAAGTCGAAAGCAATGACAAAGGGCGCCGCGGTCTCCCGCAGCGCCCCTCTGTCGTCAGGCTTGAAGCCTCAGTTGCCGTAGGCGGGCGGCATCGCCCCTTCGCCGCCGGTGCGATAGCGGTCGCGCAGCAGCAGGTTGCGCGCCTGCAGCGGCTGCTCCACCCCGTCGATCAGCACGGCCGAGGGCTGGCTCAGCGGCTCCAGCGGGTCGCCCGACCAGACCACGACGTCGCCCGCCGCGCCGGCCTTCAACTCGCCGAACTGGCCGTCGAAGCCGAAGATGCGGGCCGGGTTGACCGTGATCGCCTGGATGGCCGCCGCGAAGGGCAGGCCGTGCGAGACGGCGTTGCCGGCGTTGTAGCGGATATCGCGGGCGCGGTGGGCCGAGCCCTCATTGCCCTTGAGGGCGATGACCACGCCCGCCGCGTTCAGGGCCGCCGCATTCTGCATCCGAGCCGCCCGCATCTCGAAGTTCGAAGGCAGATTGGTGGTCGGGTGCAGGATGACCGGAACCTTGGCCGCCGCGATCTCGTCGGCGACCAGCCAGCCTTCGGCGGCGCCGTCCAGGATGATCTTGATCCCTTCCTCGCGCGCCAGACGCAGCACCTGCTGAATGTCCGAGGCGCGGTTGACGGTGACGATCAGCGGCATACGCCCGTCGGCCACCGGGATCAGGGCCTCCATATCGGCGCGCGACAGCGACAGGGCGCGCATGTCGGCCCGCTCATAGGCGGCCTTGTTGCGGGCGTAGGCCCGCACCTCGGCCAGGGTCTCCTTGAACAGGACGAACTCGGCGCCACGCGCGCCGCCCGCCACCGCCTTGCCGGCCTCGCCGAAGGGCGCGACCATGGCCACGCGCGGCTTCACCAGGATGTCGGCGCCGCCCAGCTTGATGACCGCCGCCTGACCCGCGAACAGGCCCGGCGTCTGGAAGCCGCCCGCCCCGGCGCCGGCGAAGTCGCTGTCGTCATGGCTGTGACCGCCGCCCGAACCGCCGTGCTGCGGCGTGACGACGGCGCGCGTGACGCCGCCGAGACGCGCCACCGGCAGGGTGAAGGACCACGGGTCCAGCCCGTAGGACAGGTCGAAGGCCGCCGTCAGGGTGTTGGCGCGGTTGGCCAGATCGTTCGAGCCGCGCACCGAGCCGACCTCGGTGCCGCCGAGGCCGGAATCCACGGCGACGAAGCCCGGCGTCACCACCTTGCCGCGGGCGTCGATGACCCGCAGACCGGCCGGGGCCGCGCCGGTTCCGACCGAGACGACCTTGCCGTTACGGATGACCACGGTGCCGTTTTCGATCACCGAGGTTCCGGTCAGCACCTGGCCGCCGGTGATGGCGACGTCCTGCGCCAGGGCGGGACCGGTCAGGGCCAGGGCCGCGACAGCGCCCGCGAGGAGAGTTTTGATACGCATGGTTCAACGGGCTCCCTGGGCGACGCCAGCGGCGGACAGGCCGAAGCCGGGCTGACCCAGTTCGAAATCGGACACGGGCTGGAAGGCGGGGTTCTGACGGTCGAACGCCAGTCCGCCGTCGATGAAGACCTGGTCGGCGCGGGCGTAGATGGAGAAGGGATCGGCGCTCCAGATCACCACGTCGGCGCGCTTGCCGCTTTCCAGAGAGCCCGTCTCCTTGTCGATGCCGATGGACTTGGCCGCATTCAGCGTGATCCAGCTGATGGCGTGCTCTTCGGCGATGTTCATCCCGGCGCGGCGACCGGCCGACAGGGCGGCGGCGGCTTCCTGGTTCAGGCGCTGGATCAGTTCGGCGTCGTCCGAGTGGATGACGGCGCACGAGCCCTGGGGCGCGTCGGTCAGGGCGGCGTTCTCCTCGATGCCGTCCAGAGCCTCCATCTTGAAGCCCCACCAGCCGGTCCACATGGCGGCGCAGACGCCTTCGCGCGCCAGCAGAGGCGCGATCTTGTAGGCCTCGACCGCGTGGTGGAAGGTGGTGATCTTGTAGCCGAACTCCTTGGCCACATCGAGCATGACCGCCATCTCGTCGGCGCGGTAGCAGTGGTTCTGGATCAGGATCGACCCGTCCAGCACGCCCGCCAGGGTCTCAAGCTGCAGGTTGCGGGTCGGGGGCGTGCCCTGACCGGTCTCGCGCCACTTGTCCCACTTGTCCTTGTAGTCGCGGGCCGAGATGAAGGCGGCGCGATAGCCGGCGACATTGCCCATGCCGGTGGCGGGCGACTGGTTGCGGCCGCCGTAGACGCGCGAGGGGTTCTCGCCGCAGGCCATCTTCAGGCCGTAGGGGGCGCCCGGGAACTTCATCCCCTGCATGGTCACCGACGGCACGTTGCGCAGCGTCACGCCGCGACCGCCGAACAGGTTGGCCGAGCCGGGCAGGATCTGCACCGTCGTCACCCCGCCCGCGCGGGCGGCGTTGAAGCCGGGGTCCTGGGGCCAGATCGAGTGCTCGGACCAGACCTGGGCGGTGTTCGGGTTGGTGGCTTCGTTGCCGTCGCTCATCCCCTGCACGCCGGGCGAGGGATAGACGCCCAGGTGGCTGTGAATGTCGATGATGCCGGGCGTGACGAAGCGGCCGCGCGCGTCGACCACCTGGTGACCAGCCGGGACCGGGGTGTCCGCGCCGCCGACAGCGGCGATGCGGCCGTCGGTGACGACGACGACGCCGCCCTCGATCTTCTGGCCCGCGCCGGTCAGCACCGTGGCGCCGACGATGGCCATGTTCTGGCGCGGCAGGCCGCGATAGGTCGAGGGATAGGGGTCCTGATTGGCCCAGCCGTCCAGCCCCGGCGCCATCGTGCGGTCCTTGGAGGCCGACGACGTCGAAGCGGTCTGCGTCTTGGGCGACGCCTCGCCGGTCGTAGCGCAGGCCGAAAGGCTGAGCGCGCCGAGCGCGCAGGTGAGGACAGCGAGGCTTGGACCCCGCAGGCGACTGAACAACATGGGCGAGCCCCCTCGCGCCCGCGAACGGCGGGCAAACAATGGCGCGTATACAATCGCCTGTTTCCGTCAGGGTAAAGCTCTAAAAGCGGTTGCTCGCGGCAAAGTCAGCGAAGCGCTCAATCGGCGGGCAGACGGGCGCGGACCTCCGCGTCGGTCAGGCCGTCGACCTCGATCATCTTCAGCCGCGACTGGCCGCCGCGCGCCAGGGTCACGTCGCGCTTGGGCACGCCCAGCGCCTTGGCCAGGAAGGCGGTCAGGGCAGCGTTGGCCTCGCCCTCCACCGGCTGGGCGCGCACGCGGACCTTCAGCACGGGGCGGCCGTCCGGGTCGACGTCCCAACCGTCGATGCGATCGGCCGAGGCGCGCGGGGTCAGCTTGACGGGGATGCGGGCGGTCATGGGACGTGTTTGGCCCATTCACGCGAGAGCGCCAAGCTAACCTTCCCGCTCATCCCGGCGGACGCCGGGATCCAGTGCTTTGCCTCAGGCGCCGCGCAGGCTTGCGGATATCTCCACCGTTGAGCGCGCAGCTCTTACTGGGTCCCGGCGTCCGCCGGGATGAGCGGATATAGAAGGCGGATAAGAAAACGCGCCGGACGATCTCTCGCCCGGCGCGCTTCCAACTCAGCGTGACGACTGCCCTTAGCCCAGAGCGGCCATCAGTTCCGGCACGGCGGTCTTGTAGTCGGCGACCCAGCCGTAGTCGGCGACCTGGAAGATCGGGGCGTCGGCGTCCTTGTTGATCGCGACGATCACCTTGGAGTCCTTCATCCCGGCCAGGTGCTGGATGGCGCCCGAGATGCCGATGGCGATGTACAGGGCCGGGGCCACGACCTTGCCGGTCTGGCCGACCTGATAGTCGTTCGGGGCGTAACCCGCGTCGACCGCCGCGCGCGAGGCGCCGACGGCGGCGCCCAGCTTGTCGGCCAGCGGGTCCATGACGGCGTGGAACTCTTCGGCCGAGCCCAGGGCGCGGCCGCCCGAGACGACGATCTTGGCGGCGCCCAGTTCGGGGCGGTCCGACTTGACCATCTCTTCCGAGACGAAGGCGGTCTTGGGCGCTTCGCCGGCGGCGACGCTCTCGACCGCGGCCGAGCCGCCTTCAGCGGCGGCGGCGAAGGCCGTGGGGCGCACGGTGATGACCTTCTTGGCGTCGGCCGACTGGATCGTCTCCAGCGCGTTGCCCGCGTAGATCGGCCTGACGAAGGTGTCGCCCGAGACGACCTCGACGATGTCCGAGATCGGCGCGACGTCCAGCTTGGCGGCGAGGCGCGGAGCGAAGTTCTTGCCGTCCGTGGTGGCGGGGGCCAGAACGGCGTCATAGCTCGCCGCCAGCGGCAGGACAGTGGCTTCGACCGCTTCGGCCAGACCGTGAGCGACGGCGTCGCCCTCGGCCAGCAGGACCTTGCGGACGCCCGAAATCTTGGCGGCGGCGTCCGCGACGCCCTTGGCGTCCTTGCCCAGCACCAGGACGTCCACGTCCGACGACAGCGCCAGGGCGGCCGTCACGGTCTTGTGGGTGGTGTCGCGAACAGCCGAGCCGTCGTGGTCGGCGATGACGAGAACGGCCATTACAGAACCCCTGCGTCTTTGAGCTTGGAAACCAGTTCGGCCGCATCGGCGACCTTGACGCCCGCCGAACGCTTCGGCGGCTCCGTCACCTTGAGCACCTTCAGGCGGTCGGCCGTGTCGACGCCGTAATCGGCGACCGCCTTCACGGCGATCTCCTTCTTCTTGGCCTTCATGATGTTCGGCAAGCTGGCGTAGCGCGGCGTGTTCAGGCGCAGGTCGACCGACACGACGGCGGGCAGTTCGGCCGCAACCGTCTGCAGGCCGCCGTCGACTTCACGCGTCACCACAGCCTTGCCGCCCTCGATCACCAGCTTGCCGGCGAAGGTGGCCTGCGGCCAGTCCAACAGGGCGGCCAGCATCTGGCCGACCGCATTGTTGTCGCCGTCGATCGACTGCTTGCCCAGCAGGACCAGATCCGGCTTCTCTTCGTCGACCACCGCCTTCAGCACCTTGGCGACGGCCAGCGGCTCCAGGTCCGTGTCCGACTGCACCAGAACGCCGCGATCGGCGCCCATAGCCAGGGCCGTGCGGATGGTTTCCTGAGCCTGGGTCACGCCGATGGAGACGACGACGATCTCGGTCGCCGTGCCCGCGGCATGATGTTCCTTGCCTTCCTTCAGACGCACCGCCTCTTCGACGGCGATTTCGTCGAAGGGGTTCATGCTCATCTTGACGTTGGCCAGATCGACGCCGGTCTGATCCGCCTTGACGCGGGCCTTGACGTTATAGTCGATCACCCGTTTCACCGGGACGAGTACCTTCATGAGCCTATCCACTTGGTCATCGAAATGTCGGTCGAGGGATTGGACCGACGAGGCCGACCTGTCAACGTAACGCTACGTGAAGTGCGGTGGTGTCGCGGCCGCATTTTTGATTTATTGAGACCGGCATGAAACGCTTCCTGACGATCCGTCGCCTCAGCTTTATCTTCTTCAGCCTGTTTGCTGTGACGCTGGCGGGGGTGTTCATCCTGCAGCGTTTCTGGGTCGATCCGGGCGATCGCTGTACGGCCAAGGGCTATTGGTACGACTTGGAGACGCGCATCTGCGCCCAGCCCGTCTACATCCCCGACATCACCAAACGGCCGGAGGGCATGTCGCGCGCTGAAGCCTCGGCCGAGGCCAACCGCGACCTGGTCAAGCTGGAAGACCAGATCGCCGCCGACAAACGCGCCCGCGCCGCCGCCACCGAAGCCGAGCGCGAGCGGGTCAAGGCGCTGCAGGGACGCTAAGGCCTCCGGCTTTTCAGTCTGTGCTCAGCCTCAGCGCGTCGCGCCGGGGCGCCACAGCACGTCGCCCGCGCCGTTGGCGTTGGCGCGGCGGGCGGCGACGAAGAGGTGGTCCGACAGGCGGTTCAGATAGCGGACCGCCTCAGGGTTCACCGTCTCGCCGCTTTCCACCAGGCGCACGGCGTCGCGCTCGGCCCGCCGGCACACGGTGCGCGCCAGATGCAGATGCGCCGACAGCGGCGAACCGCCTGACAGGATGAAGCTGTCCAGCGGCTTGAGACATCCGTTCATCCAGTCGATCTCGCTTTCCAGACGCTCGACCTGAGAGGCGATGATGCGCAGCGCCTCCCACTTGGGCGCAGGCTCCAGCGGGGTGGCCAGGTCGGCGCCCAGGTCGAACAGCTCGTTCTGGATGCGGCCCAGCATGGCGTCGATGCGGTCGTTCTGGCCGCTGTTCAGGCGCGCCACGCCGATGACGGCGTTCAGTTCGTCCACCGTCCCATAGGCCTCGACCCGCAGATCGGTCTTGGACACCGGCGCGCCCGAGGCCAGTCGCGTCTGACCGGCGTCGCCGGTGCGGGTGTAAATCTTGTTCAGCGTCACCATGGCGCGCCCTCCCCTGTTTTCGTCGGCGCCGGCCTCAGCCCGCGTGCGTGCGTTTCAGCCACATTCCGATCATCAGCAGCAGCACCGCCACCGCCTGCAGGGCCACGCGCCACCGCATCAGCTTGTTGGACCGGACGCCGGCGCCCTCGCCCCCGCGCTGCAGGTTGTACAGGCCCAGGCCAAGGGTGATCGCGACGGCGGCCACGGCGATGAGGATCAGGATGTCGATGATGTCCATGACCGCCTCTTTAGGCCCACCCGCATTGGCGCGCCAGTCGGGTCCGAAACAAGCGCAAATGCGACCTATTCGCACACCCCGGTTGCCAGACAGATGCGAACGCTGTTGAGAAGCGTTCTCATTTCTTAAGGCCCTTCCCACCATGTCCTGCTTCCGCATCTCCCGCCGCTCGTCCCTGCTGACCGCCGCCGCCCTGATGACCGTCGCGGGTCCCGCGCCGGCCCTGGCCAGGGACAGCGGCGACGGGATGGATCAGGCGCACAAGGTCGCCGATGTCGTCGTCACCGCATCCGGCTTCGAACAGAGGATCACTCAGGCGCCCGCTTCGATCAGCGTGCTGCCGCGCCAGGAGATCGAAGAGATTCGCGCAACATCGATCGCCGAAATCCTCAGCAACATCGAGGGCGTGGACACCGGCTCGGGCGTCGGCAAGTCGGGCGGCCAGACCATCAACATCCGCGGCATGGGCCCGGACTACACCCTGATCCTGATCGACGGCCGCCGCCAGAACACCGCCGGCAGCGTCACGCCCAACGGCTTCAACGAAACCGCCAACAGCTTCCTGCCGCCGGTGTCGGCCATCGAGCGGGTCGAGGTGGTGCGCGGGCCGGTCGCCACCCTCTATGGTTCCGACGCCATGGGCGGCGTCATCAATCTGATCACCCGCAAGGTCGGGCAGGTTTGGACCGGCTCGGCCTCGGCCAACTATACGCTGCAGGGCGACAGCGAGTTCGGCGACTTCTGGGGTGTGAACGGCTACGCCTCGGGTCCGCTGATCGCCGACCGCCTCGGCCTGGCCCTGCGCGGCTCCTGGGCCGAGCGCGAGCAGTCCAACCTGAAGTACCGCGACGTGAACGGCGACGAGGTCGAGGTCGCCGGCTTCGGCCGCAGCGCCACCGCCTATGAGATCTGGACCCTGGGCGCCCGCCTCAGCCTGACGCCGAACACAGACCACGACCTGTGGCTGGACGTCGACGCCGCCAGCCAGTGGTACGACAACGCCAGGGGTCAGATGGGGACCAACACGGTCGCCGGCGGCTACAAGGACTTCCTGGAGTTCAACCGCGAGCAATACCTGCTGGCCCATAACTGGCGCTTCAGCTTCGGCACGCTGGAATCCACTCTGTCGCACAACAAGACCGAGACGCTGGGCCGTCTGATCCCGCGCGGCGTTTCCGGCGCTGGCGGCGACCGCACGTTGGAGACGACGACCACCCTGTTCGACACCAAGCTGAACAGCCAGTGGCGCAACCACACCTTCACCGTCGGGGGCCAGTATATGGACGCCGAAATGACCGACGGCGTGGCCAGCGGCAATTTCGTCTTCGAGCAATGGGCCCTGTTCGCCGAAGACGAATGGCGGCTGCGCGATGATCTGGCCCTGACCGTCGGCCTTCGTTACGACGACCACTCCAGCTTCGGCGACCATGTCAGCCCGCGCGCCTATCTGGTGTGGAACGCCAATGAGCAGTGGACGCTGAAGGGCGGCGTCAGCGGCGGCTACAAGACCCCGCGCCTGGAGCAGCTGACCCCCGGCATCAACGGGTTCGGCCGCCAGGGCGCCCTGCCGTTGATCGGCAGCCCGGGACTGAAGCCCGAGACCAGCACCGCCTATGAGTTCGGCGTCTATTTCGACAACGCCTCGACCTTCCGCGCCAACGCCACGATCTTCCGCAACGACTTCGAGGACAAGATCGCCTCGGGCCAACCGATCGCCAACTGCACCTTCGGCCTGACCCAGGCCCAGTATGACGCCGGGACCTATTCCAAGACGGGCTGCGCCGACGTGGGCTTTTGGTCCGCCATCAAGGAGTTCGGCCAGAGCGTGAACATCGACGAGGCCGTGACCCAGGGGCTGGAAGTCGCCGCCCGCTGGCGCTTCGCTGAAGCCTGGAGCCTGCACGGCAACTACACCTATACCGACAGCGAGCAGAAGTCCGGCGCCCGGGCGGGCCAGCGCCTGACCGACACGCCCGAACACATGGTCAACGCCCAGCTGCGCTGGCGGCCCACCGACCGCCTGTCGACCTGGGTGCGCGGCGAATATCGCTCCGAGCGCTGGCGCGGCGAAGGCGCCGCCCGCGACGCCCTGGGCGACTTCAAGGCCTATGAGCTGTTCCACATCGGCGGCTCGTACGAAGTCAACGACCGGGTGACGCTGAATGCGGCGGTCTACAACCTGTTCGACAAGGACTTCGTGCGCCTGGCTCCCTATGGGACGCCGGTCGCCTATTCGCCGGAATACGCCAACAATCAGGAACCGCGCCGCCTCTGGGTATCGGTGACGACGACCTTCTAAACCCGCTTCAGTTTCCTCCCCGACTGACCGGGCCGCCTCCTCCGGGAAGCGGCCCGTTTTTTTGACGTCAGCAAACTAAGCCGTTGGTCACCTTTGGCGAGCACAATGGCGGCATGACCGATCGCGCCATCCGCAATCTCGAACACCTACGCCGCACCGCCTCGACGGCGCGGGTGCTGAACCTGCTCAAGGTCTATGACGAACACGGCGACACCGAGGGCTGGGCCGAGCGGCCGATGTTCCGCACGCCTGCGCTGAACCGCGCCCTGATCATCAAGCACCGCCTGCGCCGCAACGAGACGGACGCCTTCCCCGGCCGGCGGCAGGTGGCGACCAAGATCGTGGTGCCGATCGACAGCACCGACCTGAAGACCGGCGGCCGCTTCATCTTCGTCAATCAGATCGGCTTTGAACGCGCCATGCATGAAGCGTTCGGCGTCGACGCCGATCACCCGGACCTGAAGACCCTGCGGCTGATGGACCGGCTGCCGTCGCTGGACCCCTTCCTGCTGCGCGAGCAACTGAGGCGCGGCAATGTCGACGCCGCGCCCTGCTACTTCGCCCTCAGCGACGCCGACCTGGAGCGGATGCTGGAGTTCGTCCAACTCGAAATCGAGCCCCTGGTGACCCTCAGCATCGGCGACGGGGTCGTGGCCGCCGGCTCGACCGCCCGCATGGCCGCGAAGATCCTGTCCAACGCGCCCGGCGACCGGCTGGAGGCCCTGCGCCTGACGCTGAAGCTGGAGCCTGAGCAGTATCAGGAGGGCGTCTTCTGCTGGAAGGGCTTCCTCTATTACAAATGGGCGCTCAGCAGCCTGATGGCCGACATCGTCAATGTCGCCGACGAGGTAGTGACGGTGCAGCCCGTCGGCCCCAGCGACCGGGCCGCCGCCGAATATATTCAACGCGGACGCGGCGTCCTGCGCGCGCGCATCATGAAGACCTGCGACGAGGTCAGCCGGACGCTGCGCTATTACGACGACGCCTATGCGGCCCTGACGCGCGAGGGCAATCCGGTGGCGTTCCGCGACTTTCTTCTGGAGGCGCCGGCCCTGTTCACGCGGCTGGGGGATCAGCTGGGCGCGGTGCAGCACATCGTCAGCTTCTGGCGCTTCCGTTTCAACCCCAAGGCGCCGCCGGTGGGGGTGGACGAGCTGATCGACATCTTCATGGACTTCGAGACCGGCCTGATGGGCCGCGGGCCGGACGAGTTCGATCCGCGCGACATCGCGGCGTGAACTGAGCGCCGCTTTCCTCCCCATGAAATGGGGAGGGGGACCCCGAAGGGGTGGAGGGGCTTGAACAGCGGGACGGAAAAGAAGGCCGAGGCGAAACCAAGCGGCCCCTCCGTCTCGTCGGCTACGCCGCCGATCCACCTCCCCATTGCATGGGGAGGAAAGAAAAACCCCGCGCTGTCGCCAGCGCGGGGTTCTGCTTTTCAGACCTTCCGCAGGCCTTAGTAGCGGTAGTGTTCCGGCTTGAACGGGCCCTGGACCGGCACGTTGATGTAGTCGGCCTGGTCCTGATTCAGCGTCGTCAGCTTGGCGCCCAGCTTGGCCAGGTGCAGGAAGGCGACCTTCTCGTCCAGGTGCTTGGGCAGAGTATAGACCTTGTTCTCGTACTTGGCGGCGTTGGTCCACAGTTCGATCTGGGCCAGCGTCTGGTTGGTGAAGGACGCCGACATCACGAACGACGGGTGGCCGGTCGCGTTGCCCAGGTTCACCAGACGGCCTTCCGACAGCAGGATGATCTTCTTGCCGTCCGGGAACTCGACGTGGTGGACCTGGTCCTTGATCTTGTCCCACTTGAAGTTCTTCAGGCCCGCGACCTGAATTTCCGAGTCGAAGTGGCCGATGTTGCAGACGATGGCGTTGTTGCGCATGGCGCGCATGTGCTCGACGCGGATGACGTCCTTGTTGCCCGTCGTGGTGACGAAGATGTCGGCCTTGTCGGCGACGTCTTCCAGAGTCTGGACCTCATAGCCTTCCATCGCCGCCTGCAGGGCGCAGATCGGGTCGATCTCGGTGACGATCACGCGGGCGCCGCCGTTGCGAAGCGAAGCGGCCGAGCCCTTGCCCACGTCGCCGTAGCCGCAGACCACCGCCACCTTGCCCGACAGCATGACGTCGGTGCCGCGACGGATGGCGTCGACCAGGGATTCACGGCAGCCGTACAGGTTGTCGAACTTTGACTTGGTGACGCTGTCGTTGACGTTGATGGCAGGGAAGGGCAGCTCGCCGCGCTCGGCCATCTGATACAGGCGGTGCACGCCCGTGGTGGTCTCTTCCGACACGCCGCCGATGGCGTCGCGGATGGCCGAGTAGAAGCCCGGCTTCTCCTTCAGGTAGCGCTTCATGACCGAGAAGAGGGCTTCCTCTTCCTCGTTCTGCGGATTGTCGAGGACCGACGCGTCCTTCTCGGCCTTCGGACCCAGCACGCACAGCAGGGTGGCGTCGCCGCCGTCGTCCAGGATCAGGTTCGGATAGCCGCCGTCGGCCCATTCAAAGATCTTGTGGGCGTATTCCCAGTACTCGACCAGATTCTCGCCCTTGAAGGCGAAGACCGGCGTGCCGGCGGCGGCGATCGCGGCGGCGGCGTGGTCCTGGGTCGAGAAGATGTTGCACGAAGCCCAGCGCACCTCGGCGCCCAGGGCTTCCAGCGTCTGGATCAACACGGCCGTCTGAATGGTCATGTGCAGGGAGCCGGCGATGCGGGCGCCCTTCAGCGGCTGGGACGCGCCGTATTCGTCGCGCAGCGCCATCAGGCCCGGCATCTCGGTTTCGGCGATGGCGATTTCCTTGTTGCCGAAATCGGCCAGGGAGATGTCGCGGACGATGTAGTCGGTCATGCTGGAATGTCTTTCGGCCACTATCAGGGGATTGTCGCCGCTATAGCGCGACGCGGCGGGTGGAGCAATCAAGACATAAGGATGTCTTTATATGAATCGGGCCAGGGCGCTGACCACCTCGGCCTCCCACAGCGATTTGAGCCCGCCCATTAAGGGAATCTACGCATCCGCGGCTTAACCCGGCCAATACCCTCTTGATGACAAGGGGTATTAAGGGCTCTCCCCCGCCCTGCCGTTGCAGTGAGTATCGCGTCATGGCTTCCCACGAGATCGACCGCCGCATGAACTTCATGGGTCTGGGTCGGCCGTCCGCCGGTTACAGCGCCGTTTCCGGCGTGCTGCGCAAGAACGCGCCTCTGGCCCTGGCCGCCTTCTACGACAAGGTGCGCGCCGAGCCTGAGATGCGCCGCTTCTTCCGCGACGAAGGCCACATCAGCGCCGCCAGCAACGCCCAGCAACGCCACTGGGACGCCATCATCGACGGCCGGGCCGACGAGGACTACGCCGCCTCGGTGCGCACCATCGGCCGGGTTCACGCCCGCATCGGTCTGGAGCCCCGCTGGTACATCGGCGGCTACAGCGTGATCCTGGCCCACCTGACCCGCGCCATCGTCGAGCGGCCGAAAAAGCTGTTCGCCAATCGCCGCGAACATGACCGCATCACCGCCGAGGCCGTGGCCGAACTGACCCAGCGGGTCATGCTGGACATGGACCTGGCCATCTCCATCTATCTGGACGCCCTGCAGGAAGAGCGCGACCGCGTTCAGGCCGAACATGACGCCGCCGAGGCGCGACAGGCCGAGGTGGTGCGTGCGCTGGGCGCCGCCCTCCACAGCCTGGCCGACAACGACCTGTCGGTGACCATCCCCCAGACCTTCCCCGAGCAGTATCGCTCGCTGCAGAACGACTTCCACGCCGCGACCCGCGCCCTGCGCACCGCCGTGCGCGCCGTGGCCGACAGCGTCGAGAGCTTGAGCGCCGGCTCCAGCCAGCTGGCCGTCGCCTCCGAGGATCTGGCCAGCCGCACCGAGCGTCAGGCCGCCAATCTGGAGCGGACCGTCAACGAAGCCGACGCCATCGCCCGCGAAGTGGCCGCCACCGCCGACGGCGCGCGCCAGACCGCCGAGGCCCTGGCCGCCGCCCGCGCCGATGTCGAACACACGACCCAGGTGGTCGGCGACGCGGTGTCCGCCATCCACGCCATCGCTGAATCCTCGGCCGAGATCGCCCGCTTCACCAGCCTGATCGACGAGATCGCCTTCCAGACTAATCTGCTGGCGCTGAACGCCGGGGTCGAGGCCGCCCGCGCGGGCGACGCCGGGCGCGGCTTCGCCGTGGTGGCCCAGGAAGTGCGCGCCCTGGCCCAGCGCTCGTCGGAAGCCTCAGGCGAGATCCGCACCCTGATCTCCACCTCCTCGGCCCAGGTGGCGCGCGGGGTCGATCTGGTCGAGCGCACCGGCGCGGCGCTGGAGCGCATCGGCGCCAAGGTCACAGCCGTCGACGGCCTGGCCGGCGGCATCGCCGGCTCGGCTCAGGAACAGGCGGAAGGCCTGGCCCGCGTCCGCCGCGCCATGGGCGAGATGGACGACATCACCCAGCAGAACGCCGCCATGACCGAGGAGGCCACCGCCGCCGCCCGTCAGCTGGCCAATGAGGCTGTCAGCCTGAACCAACAGGTCGGCCGCTTCCGCCTGGACCGTCCGGTCGCCAGCGCGGCGGGTCCGCGTCTTGTCGCCTGACGGGCGCCTCGCGCAACATCGTGCGGCCAAGACAGGCTTGGCGGATCGGCCGCAAGTCGTCTAAGCCGTCGCCCCATGGCTGACGACGCTTCGATCCGACCCGCCCGCGATCTCTCGATCCCCCGTCACGACTGGACTTTGGAGGAGGTCGAGGCCCTGTTCGCCCGCCCCTTCATGGAGCTGGTGTTCGAGGCGGCGAGCGTGCACCGCCGCTGGTTCGACCCGAACGAGGTCCAGAAATCCCAACTGCTGTCGGTCAAGACCGGCGGCTGCGCCGAAAACTGCGGCTATTGCTCGCAGTCGGCCAGCTTCAAGACCGGGCTGAAGGCTGAAAAGCTGATGGAGCCCACCGCCGTCATCGCCGAGGCCATGGCGGCCAAGGCGGGCGGGGCCAGCCGCTTCTGCATGGGCGCCGCCTGGCGCGAGCTGAAGGACCGCGACACGCCCAAGCTGGCGGCCATGATCTCGGGCGTGAAGGCGTTGGGGCTGGAGACCTGCGCCACCCTGGGCATGCTGAACGCCGACCAGGCGAAACAGCTGAAGGACGCGGGCCTCGACTACTACAACCACAACCTCGACACCGGGCCGGAGTATTACGCCGAGGTGGTGACGACCCGCTCCTATCAGGACCGGTTGGAGACGCTGCAGCACGTCCGCGACGCAGGTATGTCGACCTGCTGCGGCGGCATCGTCGGCATGGGCGAGAAGCGCCGCGACCGCGCGGGCCTGCTGCACGCCCTGGCCACCCTGCCCGTCCACCCCGACAGCCTGCCGGTCAACGCCCTGGTCCCCGTCGGCGGCACGCCGCTGGGCGAGCGGGTGCTGAAGGAAGGCGAGATCGACCCGATCGAGTTCGTCCGCACCGTCGCCGTCGCCCGTCTGGTCTGCCCCAAGTCGATGGTGCGCCTGTCGGCCGGCCGCGAAGGCATGACGCCGGAAATGCAGGCCCTGTGCTTCCTGGCCGGCGCCAACTCCATCTTCGTCGGCGGCAAGCTGCTGACCACGCCGAACCCGGAAGAGGACGACGACGCCAAACTGTTCGCCCTGCTGGACCTGAAGCCCATGCCGCTGAAGATCGAGGCGCGGGCTTAGGGCTCGCCGCCCCCCCTCCTCCTCAGCCATCCTCGGCCGGGAGGGCGGAGCCGCTATTTGCTCATCCAGGGCCGCGCCGCCCCGCTCTTGATGCGGGCGGCCTGCTCACGCTGGAAACGCCCGCCGCGCGGCCGCTTCGGCCGCGCCTCGAGCGCCGCCTTCTTGAGCCGCAGAGCCCGCTGAACAGGCGTCTCGCCGGCAACAGCGTCCGCGGGTTCGGCGGCGGGGGTGTGATCGTCGTCAGTGCTCATGCTCGATCTGTAACACGGCGACGCGTTCAGGGCCGAGATTTTGCGCCGTCTTCAGGGCTGGCGTCGCGCAGTCAGTTCGCTTCGCGTCATCACTTCAGCGACCGCTTCAGCTTGCGCCGACACCGAGCGCCTCTGCGCGCGAGGCGCATATAGAGCCGCAAGATAGGATCTGTCCCATTCGGTCAGTCCGGCAGGAAGGCTCCCGGAGAAGAGGTTCAGGACCGTATCAAACCCTGTCGTGTCGGCGCTGGCGTCGATCTGCGCCAGGGCGATCATGGAAACGTAATCGGCCAGCTGCGTCGTATTGACGGAACCGATCAAATCCATGTCAACGATGACAATCACCTTGAAAAGCGTCTCCACCACGGCCGCGTCAAGCCGCGTATTGCCCTGGCGGCGCTTTATGATGGGTGCAGCGCCAATGGCGCAGTCGTGCTGGTTGCAGTTCAGGATTCCGGCGATTTCTCCGTCAACAACTACGCCGCCTCTCTCGCCGGGCATCCGCACCCCGCGCTGCCCCGTATCTGGATCTGTAGGGATGCTCAGAGACCACCAGCGCACAGGCCGTTCGTCCGCCAGAAAAGCGCGGAACGCCCCCCGGCCCGCATCCCAACCGGTGACATTCTGTCGGAACAGTTGGGGGTTCGCCTGGTTCAAACTCTGAGCCGTCGCGCGGCCGTCTTCGGCGAAAACCACGACCAGATTGCTTTCACAGCCCGGTTTGCCTGTATGAAGCCCCAGGCCTGCCGCAGTCCGGCTCACGCGATCAATGATCGCCTGGGCGGGCTCGCGTGCCAAGTTGACCACCCCAGGGCAGATCGGCCCGCGCCATTGCGCCAGGGGGCGGCCCGGAGACGGCGCCGCCACTCGACCGACGAAGTCACGCACAGCCTCAGGCGTCGCCCGGCCCTGCACAGCGACTTCAGGCAGGACCGTGACGTCAGGCTGCGCCTGCGCCAAGGCCGTTGAGGCCAGCCCCGTTGACACCAGCGCGGCCCAGAGGGCGCCCATACGAAAGCTGCTCACTTCCCAGACCTCCTGCCGACAAGAACATCGATACCCTAGTCGACATCACGCCGTTCGCCTAGCCGAAGAAGCAGCCCCCGCCTTAGCGCCCCGGCCGCCGGGTCATCGCAGAGGCGGGGGCCAGCTGCAGGCCCCGCGCCTCCAGGCCCGCCGTCCAGCGGGCGGCCGCCTCGACGGTGACGGGGTAGGAGAAGCCGGTTCCCAGCGCCGCGCCGTTGGTCTTGGCGGCGGCCTCTAGCGCGTTGAACTGGCGCAGGATGGCGGCGGGGCTCTGTTCCTCGTCGATGATGCGGTCGGCGCTGGCGCGGGCGAAGGCGCCGGGGCGGCGGCGCATCGAGCCGTCGTCAAGGAAGGCCAGGCCGCGCTGGCGCAGATGGGTCATCAGCGCGCCCATGCTCTCGTCCGAGGTCGCGAAGCGGTCGCCCAGATAGTTGGTGACGCCGAAATAGCCCGTGGCGCGCGCCAGAAGCCAGTCCAGCTTGACCGCCACGTCGTCAGCGCCGCCGCTGGACAGAAGCGTGTAGGGGCCGGGGTCGTTGTCGGGATAGCCGGTGGGCTCCATCGGCAGTTCGATCATCACCTCATGGCCGTGGGCGCGGGCCATGTCGATCCAGGTCTGAAGCCCCTCGGCGTAAGGCACGAAGGACAGGGTCACCTCGGCGGGCAAACGTTCGATCGCCGCGCGGGTGGTGGCGCTGTTCAGACCCAGACCGCCGACCACGAGGGCCACCATGGGCTTGCCGTTCGAGCGGAAGGGCCGAGCGTAGGCCTGGGCCGGCACGCGGCCGTCGGCGGCGATGCGCGGCAGGGGGCCGTTCGGTCCGGGCTGGAACAGGCCCGCGATCGGCGCCTTGGGCAAGGGACTGGACGGGGCGCGCACCGGGGCGCTGAAGCCCTGGCCCGAAGCCACGCTGGCGCCGTCCGGCAGGGTGATCAGGGCCTCGCCCCCCATAGCGCCGCCCGCTTCGCCCATCAGGGCCGGGTCGATGGGGCCGAGGTCCTGATAGATGTCCAGGCCGCTGAAGCCGAAGGCTTCGGCGCCGGTCGGGGCCGTGTCGGCGGCGGCGGGACGCTCGAGGCGCGCGCTGGCCGTCGGCGCGCCGGCGCGCGGATCGCCCAGAACGGCGACGAACAGGGCGGCCGCGCCGATGACGAAGACCCCGGCCGCGCCCGCCGCGACGGGCGGCTTCTTCAGGGCGTTGAGGACCGGGTCCATGGCGACGCGCGACCGGGGCTCCGGCGGCGCGCCTGCGGCGGCGGCTAGGGCGGACTGGCGCTTGGCGAACATGGTCAGGATGGCGGCTCGAGCTTGCAGGCGCCGCACAGGCGCGGCGCCCCTCAGCCTCAGTTAAGCCCTGCGCCGGTTAAGAAACCCTAACGGCGCATTCACCACGTTCGAGGGCCGCGCCTCAGTCGCTCTTCGGCTGGTTCCCCGGCGTGATTTCCGGGGCGCGCGGCGCCGGGGGGTCTTTCGGCGCGACCGTGACCTTGGGCGTGTCGGTCTCGGCCGTCTCGACCTTGTCCTGTCCCGGTTCGGTGATGACGATCCCTTCGGGCGCGGCGGCCAGTTTGGTCAGGTCGCCGCCGGCGCGCAGCACGTCCAGCGCCCGCTCCAACTGATAGTCCTTGTCCTTGGCGTAGTCGGCGCCCGGCGCCTCGCGCGGGGTGTGCGGCCCCTTGCGCTCGGCCCCGATGGAGGAGTCCAGCGCCGTCGAATAGGCTGCCTCGGAATAGATGAAGCTGGAGCGCGAGACGATGCGCGCCTCGGCCTCGGAACGGGCCACTTCCAGGTCTGGCTCGATGCCGATCTTCTGGATCGAGCGACCGGACGGCGTGTAGTAGCGCGCCGTGGTGATCGACAGGGCGCCGTCGCGGCCGCCGCGCAGCGGAATCACCGTCTGCACCGACCCCTTGCCGAAGCTGGTCAGGCCGACGACCGTCGCCCGCTCCTGATCCTTCAGGGCGCCCGCCACGATCTCGGACGCAGAGGCCGAGCCGTAGTTGATCAGCACCACCACCGGCAGGCCGCCGGTCAGGTCGCCCGGCTTGGCGGCGTAGCGTTCGATATCCTCGGGCTTGCGGCCGCGCTGGCTGACGATCTCGCCGCGCTCCAGGAAAGCGTCGGACACGTCGATGGCCGCCGTCAGCAACCCGCCGCCGTTGTTGCGCAGGTCCAGCACATAGCCCTTCAGGCCAGGTTTCTCGCGCTTCAGCCGCTCGATGGTCTCGGTCAGCTCGCGGCCGGTGTTCTCGTTGAAGGTGGAGACGCGCAGGTAGCCGAAGTCGCCTTCCAGACGGCCAGTGACGGATTCGACCTTGATGACCTCGCGGGTCAGCACGACCTCGCGCGGCTCTTCGCCGTCGCGCAGGAAGGTGACGGTGACGCTGGTGCCGGTGGCGCCGCGCAGCTTGTCAGAGACCTCGGAGACGCTGAGGCCCGCCGCGTTCTGGCCGTTGACGGCGCTGATGACGTCGCCCGCCTGAACCCCGGCGCGCCCGGCCGGGCTGTCGTCCATCGGCGAGATGACCTTCACCAGCCCGCCTTCGGAAGTGATGGTCAGGCCGACGCCCGAATACTCGCCCGAGGTCCGTTCGCGCAGGTCGTCGAACCCCTTGGCGGGCAGGTAGTTGGAATGCGGATCGAGCGCCGTCATCATCCCCTGCAGGGCGGCCTCGATCAGCTTCTTGTTATCGACCGGAACGACATAGGCCTGCTCGACGATGCCCAGCACGTCGCCGAACATCTCGAGCATCCGGAAGGTCTCGTTGCGCGGAGTCTGGCTGGCGACAGCCGCCGCCGATCCGCCCAGCGCCAGGGCGGCGGCGCCCACGAGAAGCAGTTTACGCATTCGGTCTCTTTCCATCGGATCCGCTCTCGGCTCCGGTCGTCCAGGGCGGCGCGGACGCCGCAAACGGCGCGCGCGACAGTTCGGCCGATACAATCAGCGTCCGCGCCGATTTGAAAGGAATTTCGCGCGGTTGGCCCCCTTACTGGAGCCACGGCGCCGGATCGATGGGCCGTTCCTGGCGGCGCAGTTCGAAATAGGCCTCGCCGTCCTCGCCGGTGCGGCCCAGGGTCTGGCCGTCGGCCACGCGCTGGCCCGTCTCGACCTCCAGACGGTCAAGCCCCGCAATCACGGCGCGCCAGCCGGGGCCCAGGTCCAGGATCACCACCTCGCCCCACTCCTTCAGCGGCCCGGCGTAGGCGACGCGGCCCGCCGCGGGCGCGCCGACCGCCTCATGGCTGGAGCGCCAGCTCCAACCGGCCGAACGGCCGCCGAAGCGTTGCGAGGGCGTCCCCGCGATCGGCGGGGTCAGGCGGCTGCGCCCGGCCGGCAGGCGGGCGGCGGGCGCCGCTTCGGGCGCCTCGGCCACCTGGGGCGTCTGCCCGCCCAGTTCGCGGATGCGAGCCTCCAGCGCCCGCGTCGCGCGCTCGGCCCGCGCCGCCTCGGCCCTCAGCACCGAGCGCAGGGCGGTCTTGCGCGCCGTCAGGCCCTCGATTTCGGCGCGGCGGTCGTTCTGGGCGCTCTCGACGGTGAACAGGCGCTCGCTGGACAGGGCGGCCAGGCGGCGGATGCGGCCGATCTCGGCCTGACGCTCGACCAGGGTTTCGGCGCGCTTCTGAAGGTCGGGCGTGATAGCCCGGATCAGGATGGAGGCGCGCACGGCGTCCACCGCCTGATCGGCGGGGATCAGCAGGGGCGGCGGCGGCTTGCGGCTCATCATCTGCAGGGCCGACAGCAGCCGTCCCTGCGCCGCGCGCTCGCGCGACAGGGCGGCGACCAGCGACCCCTCACGCTCGGCCAGCTCCTTCAGCCGGGCGCGCTGCGCCTCCAGCTGCACGTCGTCCTCGGCCTCGGCCCGGCGCAGGTCGCGCAGCTGGCGGTCCAGGTCGACGATCTCCTCGGCGGCGGCGGCGGCCTCGGCGCGCAGGCGGCGGGCGCGGGCGGTCTCGTCGCGATACTCGGCCTGAAGCCGGGTCAGCTCGGCGTTGGCCTGGCCCGCGCGCTGGCTGGCCGCCGGCCCGGCCAGGGCCAGCAGCAGGCTGGAAGAGGTCAGAAGAAGAACGGCCCCGCGTCGCATCAGTCGCGATGATAGGGCGAACCGGCCAGGATCGTCACGGCCCGATACAGCTGTTCGGCCAACATGGCGCGGGCCAGGGCGTGGGGCCAGGTCTGCGGGCCGAAGGCGAGGGTCGAACGCGCGGCGCGGCGCACGCTTTCGTCCAGACCGTCCGCCCCGCCGATGACGAAGACCAGGCGCCGCTCGCCCTGGTCGCGCAGGGCCGCCACATGTTCTGCGAAGGCGCGCGAGGAATAGGTCCGCCCCCGCTCGTCGCAGGCGATCAGGTGCGCGCCCTCGGCGGCGGCGAGCAGCAGCTCGGCCTCCGGCGCCTTGCCGGGCTTCTTCGGCTCTAGGTCGATGAGTTCGAGAGGCCCCAGGCCCAGCGCCCGCCCCGACAGGGTGGCGCGCCGGGCGTAGTCCTCGGCGAGAGTCGCCTCGGGACCGCGGCCCGGCTTGCCGATGGCCGCGATCGCCAGCTTCATGAGGTCAGCCCGCCGTCAGGTGGTTCAGCCGCGGACGGGGCCGCCGCGGTGGGCGCTGTCGACGGCCCAGATCTTCTCGATGTTGTAGAAGGTGCGCACTTCGGGGCGGAACAGGTGGACGATGACGTCGCCCGCATCCAGCAGCACCCAGTCGCAGTGCGGCAGGCCCTCGACCTTCACCTTGCCCAGCCCCTGCTCCTTGAACAGGCGCAGAAGGTGATCGGCGATGGCGCCGACGTGGCGGTGCGAACGACCCGAAGCCACGATCATGGCGTCGGTCATCGGGCTCTTGCCGCGCAGGTCGATCAGGACGATGTCCTGAGACTTGTCTTCGTCGAGTTTGGCGAGGATGGCCTGTTCCAGCTCGGTCGCGCCGACCGGCAGAGGCTGGCGCCCATCGCCGGACTCGTCGCTACTGGGGCCGTCCTCGGCCTGACCGTCTTCGGAATGGACGGAATCCATCAGGTCCATTTCGTGCGCCGCATTGGAAACGGCGTCTTGCGCATCGTGCGCGGTCGAGGGGGTCAGCGGAGGGCTCCAAGGCGATTTACTAAAAGCCCACTATAGCACGCCCGGCGCGAAAGGTCACCCGGCTGGCGGCGACTCTTCGCTTCGCGCCGCCCGCGCGGCCCGAATAGCGGTCGAGGAGCGATGATTCAGGGGCGCCGACAGATAGGTCCAGGCCGGCGCCTCAAGGCTGGGCAGCAGGCCCGCCTGGGCCATCGGCACGCGATACCGCGCGAAACGCACGGCCGCCGGCGCCGTGCGGCTGTCCAGCAGGCTGCCGGGCCGGGCGATCACCGCCACGGGCATCAGCCGCATGATGTCGGTCCAACCGCGCCAGCGGTGGAAATCCGCCAGATTGTCAGACCCCATCAGCCAGACGAACTGCACTCCCGGATGGCGCGCGACGATGGCGCGCAGGGTGTCCACGGTCCAGCGCGTACCCGCCCGCGTCTCGAAATCCGAGATGATCATGGCCGGGCCGACCGTCGCCGCGGCCGCCCGCGCCGAGGCCATCCGCTCGGCCAGGGGGGCGGTCTCATGGGCGGACTTCAGCGGGTTCTGCGGCGAGACCAGCCAGACCACCCGGTCCAGCCCCAGTCGTTGCATGGCGGTGGCCGCCACATGGGCGTGGCCGTCGTGGGCCGGATTGAACGAGCCGCCGAACAGGCCGACCTTCATCCCCGGCGCCAGGTCCAGCCCGTCGCGCAGGGCGCCTCGGCGAAGACCGGAGCCTTTCGGCGCAGGACCGGCGTGGAAGAAGGACAAGGGCGTCTCTTGCGGCGGGCGGCGAACAATGAGCGCGGCCGGAACGCCTTATGCTCACTTGCGCCCTAACACGGCCGAACGCGCCTGTCTCGCTCCGCGAACGGACCGAGCGGCGCAAGGGCGGTTTGGCCCCGCCCTAGAATTCCTTCCAGCTCGACCCCGGATCGCGCTCGCCCGGCTGGGCCAGCTGCTGGCCCCAGGTCAGCATCATGAAGGCCTTGTGGCTGCGGATCTTGTACTGGCCGATCATGGGTGTGACGGCGCCCAGGGGCATGCCGGTGCGCGCGTCGTAGAGAAAGCCCGAGAACTCGGCCACACCCATGCGGTCGCGGTTGGAGTAGAGCGACACCTCGGGGATGGAGACGACGTTCAGGCTCTCATTGATCGGCACCCGCATGTCGGGGATGCCGACCACCCGGCGCAACTGATCCAGCGACAGGGCCCCGGCGCGCACCTCGAAGATGGCGTCGGCCTCGCCGCGCTCACGCACGATGGCGTAGCCGGCTTCCGACAGGGCGGCGCGGATGGCGCTCAGCGCATAGCGGGCGTTTTCAGCCTGGAAATAGGTTTCGTCGACGAAGACGCGCGCGCCCTGGGGGATGGGCAGGGTCAGCCCCTCGACCGCGCGGTCGGCCGCCCGGTTGACCAGCAGCATGTCGGTGGCCGTCCGCGCAGGATTGGTCTCGGTCACCATGGCGCAGGCGCCCAGGGTCAGGACCAAGGCGGCGGGCAGGAGACGGAGAGCAGGCCTCACCAGGCGCCCACGTTCGGCATGGAGGCCCACGGCTCGGCCGGAGCCAGGCGCTCGCCCGCCTGCAGCAGTTCGATCGAGATGCCGTCCGGCGAGCGGACGAAGGCCATGTGGCCGTCGCGCGGCGGGCGGTTGATGACGACGCCGCCGTCCATCAGGCGCTGGCAGGCGGCGTAGATGTCCTCGACCTGGAACGCCAGGTGGCCGAAGTTGCGGCCGCCGTCGTAATCCTGATCGTCCCAGTTGTAGGTCAGCTCGACTTCCGGCGACTTCTCGGCCTTGGCCCGCGCCTTGTCCGCAGGGGCCGCCAGATAGACCAGGGTGAAACGCCCGGCCTCATAGTCGGCGCGGCGCGTCTCCTGCAGACCCAGCAGGTCGCAGTAAAAGCGCATCGAGGCGTCCAGATCCTTCACCCGGACCATGGTGTGCAGAAAACGCATCGTCCCGCCTCAGTGCGCCTCGGGCGGGCGGGCCGCCGGGTCGAGGTATTCGTTTTCCGGCTGCGGGTGCGCCGACAGCACGAAGCGGCGGTCGCAATAGCCGCACTCGATGAAGTCGTCCTCGCCCATGTCCATATAGACCAGCGGGTGGCCCAGGGCGCCGCCGCCGCCGTCGCAGGCGACGCGCTTGGTCGAGACGACGATCTCTTCGGGGGGAGGAATGACGGCTTCGAGATGACGGGGAGGCATGATCCGGTCCGGTCTGGAGAGGCTTTGCGCCGTTCCTAGGCGGACCGGAACCTCAGGTCAAACGTCCGACGCGGCGGGCTTGCGGCCCATCACCTTGTCGAACAGGGCCTTGCGCTTCTTGAACAGGGTCAACCCCAGGCAGCCGGCGCCGACCCACAGGCCGACCTCGCCGACCACGGCGGCGACGGCGGCGATGATCGCCGCCTGGGTCATCGGCAGGTATTCCATCTTGCCGGCGCCCAGCGCCAGGGCGAAGCCGACGTAGCCGACGGCGCAGAAACCCATGGCGATAAAGCCGATCAGGCGGGTGCGGGTCAGCGTTTTGCGGGAGGCGATGGCGGGGGTCATGGCGTTTCCTTATCCAAGCGAAGTTGTCTTTCTGACAAGTAAGCTAGACACCCTTGAGGGCGGCGTCAAGCGACTTTTACATATCGTCTCGCGGCCTTGTCTTCACCGTCGCAACGACGCCTTGGCGAATGGCGCCGCGCCCCCTACCTATGCCGTTCGCCCCTCCCTGCCCGAGTCGAAGTCCGCGCCATGACCCAAGCCCCCGCCCTGCCCGTCAACGCCATCGAGGTCAGGGGGCTGAAGAAGACCTACAAGGGCTCGCGCAAGTCGCCGCCGAAGACCGCCCTGCGCGGGGTCGATCTGACGGTGCCGCGCGGCTCGATGTTCGGGCTGCTGGGGCCCAACGGCGCGGGCAAGTCGACCCTGATCAACATCATCGCCGGAGTGGTGAACAAGTCCGAGGGCACGGTCCGCATCTGGGACCGCGACATCGACCATGAGGCGCGCGACGCCCGCTCGGCCCTGGGGGTGGTGCCGCAGGAAATCGTCGCCGACGTCTTCTTCACCCCGCGCGAGGCGCTGGAGGTCCAGGCCGGCTTTTACGGCGTGCCCGCCAACGAGCGCCGCTCGGACGAACTGCTGGCGGCCCTGGGCCTGTCGGACAAGGCCAACGCCTATGTCCGCGCCCTGTCCGGCGGCATGAAGCGGCGCCTGATGGTGGCCAAGGCCCTGGTGCACAATCCGCCCGTGCTGATCCTGGACGAGCCGACGGCGGGCGTGGACGTCGAGCTGCGCCGCCAGCTGTGGGACTATGTCCGCAAGATCAACGAGGAGGGGGTGACGGTGATCCTGACCACCCACTACCTCGAAGAGGCCCAGGAGCTGTGCGACACCATCGCCATCATCAACCGGGGCGAGGTCGTGGCCTGCGAGCCGACGCAGCAGCTGCTGAAACGTCTCGACACCCGCAACGTGGTGGTGACGCCCGAGACGGCGCCCGAGACCCTGCCGGTCCTGAACGGCTTCCACGTCGCCCCGCGCGCCAACGGCGCCTTCGTCGTCACCTACCGCACGGGCGAGTCCAGCGTCGAACAGGTGCTGGCGGCGGTGCGCGCTGCGGGCGTGACCATCAAGGACATCGCCACCGAGGACCCGGATCTCGAAGACGTCTTCCTGGCCATGACCTACGGCGACGCCAGCCGCCCGGATCCGACGCAGGACTGACGACCCGGCCTCAAGCAGCCCGCAGGGCGATAGGCCCCTGAAGAACGCGTCAGCCCACCATCACCGTGCCGAGCAGCAGCTTGGCCCCCGGCTTGCCCAGGATCGCGTCCGTCGCGTGCTGCAACGCCACCACCAGCCATTCGACATTCGGCGGCGCGTCCGGCAGCAGCCGCTCGGCGGCGATGCGGACGATCTCGTTATAGGCGGCGCTGAGGCGCGGCTGCGACAGGCGCGCCCGCTCCATCAGGGCGCCGTCGGCGATGTCCAGCCCGGTCTCGACCGTCATGACCCCGCGCCGCCCGTCGCGGCGCAGAACCGTGGCCGTGGCGGTGGGCAAGGACAGATAGCCGCCCTTGCCGCCGCCGCTCTTCTCAGGCGAAGCCTGCGCCGCGCCCGCCAGCGTCAAGGCGCTCAAAGTCAGGCCGATCAGATGACGTCTGTCCATGCGGCGACCTTAGTCGCGGCGCCTTTCCCGGACGTTGACGCCTAGCCCGCATCGAGACGGCGGCGTATGCGAAGGGCATGAGCATCGATCTGTCCCTCTATCGCCCCAACGTCGGGGTCGTCCTGTTCAACCCGGCCGGCCAGGTCTGGTTCGGCCGCCGCGCCGACACGCCCGAGCCGTGGAACTGGCAGTTCCCGCAAGGCGGCGTCGACGACGGCGAGGACCTGGAGGCCGCCGCCCGCCGCGAACTGCACGAGGAGACCGGCGTGCGCTCCATCGCCCTTCTGGGCCGCACGAGGGATTGGATTCCCTATGATTTCCCCGAAGGCCTGCCGAGTCCCAAGAGCTGGAAAGGCCTGAAGGGCCAGCGCCAGCAGTGGTTCGCCTTCCGCCTGACCGGCGCCGAAGACGAGATCGACCTGAACGCGCACGGCGAACCGGAATTCGACGCCTGGCGCTGGGGCCGGCTGGACGAAGCGCCCGGCCTGATCGTGCCGTTCAAGCGGCCGGTCTATGAGCAGGTGGCGCGGGCGTTCGGAGAGTGGGCCGCCTAGGCGCTCAGCAGTCGCCTTCCTCCCCCTTTTCACGCCGTCATCCTCGGGCTTGACCCGAGGATCTAGTGCGGGACGCGCTCCCACCTGGCCAAGGTTCCGCAGGGCGGACGGCTGGATCCTCGGGTCAAGCCCGAGGATGACGGCAGAGGTACATCGCCCAAAACAAAAGGCCCCCCGCCAGAGCGAGGGGCCTTTGATCGTGTCAGCCGCGCGAACCTTAGTTCGCGACGAGCTCCGAGGCCTCTTCGGCCAGGATGGTCAGGCCTTCGCCGTTGACATCGGCGAAGCCGCCCTTGACCTCGAAGCGGCGACGCTGGGCGCCGTCATAGACGGTCACCACGCCTTCGCGCAGGGTGGTCATGAAGGGCGCGTGGCCCGGCAGGACGCCGAAGTCGCCCTCGACGCCCGGCGCATCGACCTGATCGACCGAACCGGCGAAGATTTCGCGTTCCGGGGCGACGAGGGAGAAGTTCAGCTTACCGGCCATGACTTAGGCTTCCGCAGCCATCTTGGCGGCCTTCTCGACAGCCTCTTCGATGGCGCCGACCATGTAGAAGGCGGCTTCCGGCAGGTGGTCGTATTCGCCGTCGCAGATGGCCTTGAACGAGCGGATGGTGTCAGCCAGCTCGACGAACTTGCCCGGCGAGCCGGTGAACTGTTCGGCCACGAAGAAGGGCTGCGACAGGAAGCGCTGGATCTTGCGGGCGCGCGACACGACCAGCTTGTCGTCTTCCGACAGCTCGTCCATGCCCAGGATGGCGATGATGTCCTTCAGCGCCTTGTACTGCTGCAGGATTTCCTGAACGCGGCGGGCGACCGTGTAGTGCTCTTCGCCGATGACCAGCGGGTCCATGATCCGCGAGGTGGAGTCCAGCGGGTCCACGGCCGGGAAGATGGCCTGGGCGGCGATGTCGCGGTTCAGAACCGTGGTCGCGTCCAAGTGGGCGAACGAAGCGGCGGGCGCCGGGTCGGTCAGGTCGTCAGCCGGGACGTAGATGGCCTGGATCGAGGTGATCGAGCCCTTCTTGGTCGAGGTGATGCGCTCCTGCAGGTTGCCCATCTCGGTGGCCAGCGTCGGCTGATAGCCCACGGCCGAGGGAATGCGGCCCAGCAGAGCCGACATTTCCGAACCAGCCTGGGTGAAGCGGAAGATATTGTCGATGAACAGCAGGACGTCCTTGCCCTCTTCATCGCGGAAGTACTCGGCCTGGGCCAGGCCGGTCAGGGCGACGCGGGCGCGGGCGCCGGGGGGCTCGTTCATCTGGCCGTAGACCAGGGCGCATTTGGAGCCTTCGCCGCCGCCGGCGACGTTCACGTTCGACTCGATCATCTCGTGATACAGGTCGTTGCCTTCGCGGGTGCGTTCGCCCACGCCGGCCAGAACCGAATAACCGCCGTACGCCTTGGCGATGTTGTTGATCAGTTCCTGCATGGTCACGGTCTTGCCGACGCCGGCGCCGCCGAACAGGCCGGTCTTGCCGCCCTTGGTGTAGGGGCAGATCAGGTCGATGACCTTAATGCCCGTCACCAGGATTTCCGACGAGGTCGACTGCTCTTCGAACGAAGGCGCCTCGCGGTGGATCGGGCGGAACTCGGTAGTCTTGATCGGACCGGCTTCGTCGATCGGCTGGCCGACGACGTTCATGATGCGGCCGAGCGTGCCCGGGCCGACCGGAGCCATGATCGACTTGCCGGTGTCGACGACGGCCTGGCCGCGCGTCAGACCTTCGGTCGTGTCCATGGCGATGGTGCGGACCATGTTCTCACCCAGGTGCTGGGCGACTTCCAGGACCAGGGTGAAGGGCTCGCCCGTCTTCTGGTCGACGTTCTGGGTTTCCAGAGCGTTCAGAATGCCCGGCAGGTGGCCGGTGAACTCAACGTCGACGACGGCGCCGATGACCTGGGCGATCTTGCCCTGGCCCGCGACAGCGACGGGAGCGGCGGCCGGAGCGGCCTTCTTGGCGGCCGGCTTCTTGGCGGCGGGTTTCTTGGGGGCGGTGGTGTCGGTCATCGGGGTTTATCCGTGTCGAATGTCGGCTGTGTCGGGATCAGAGCGCTTCAGCGCCGGCGATGATCTCGATCAGCTCGGTGGTGATCTGGGCCTGGCGGGAACGGTTGTACTGCAGCGTCAAGGCGCTGATGAGGTCGCCGGCGTTGCGCGTGGCGTTGTCCATCGCAGCCATCTGGGCGCCGAAGAAGCCGGCCTGGTTTTCCAGAAGGGCGGCCAGGATCTGCGTCGTCAGGTTGCGCGGCAGCAGGGTCTCGAGGATGTCCTCTTCCGACGGCTCGTACTCATAGAGCGCGCCGGCGTCGGCCGAGGCGTCGGCGTCGACTTCGGCCGGGGCCAGCTGACGCGACGACGGGACTTGAGAGATCACCGACTTGAACTGGCTGTAGAAGAGCGTGACCTTGTCGGCCTCGTCCGCCTCGAACTTTTCAGCCAGCAGTTCGGCGATCGGCTGGGCCGAATGCAGGCCCACCGTCTTATGTTCGCTTAGTTCAAAAGTCTTGACGACCTTGTCCCCGAACAGGCGGGTCAGCTGGTCGCGCGACTTGCGGCCGACAGCGACGATCTCGACGTCCTTGCCGTTGGCGATCAGGCTGTTGATGTGATCGCGCGCGGCGCGGATGACGTTGGTCGAGAACCCGCCCGCCAGACCCTTGTCGGCCGTGGCGACGACGACCAGGTGCTTCTGGTCGGCGCCGGTTCCGGTCATCAGGCGCGGGCCGTCGTCGCCGACGCCCGCCGCCAGGTTGGCGATGACCGAGGCCATCCGCGACGCATAGGGGCGGGCGTTCTCCGCCTGCTCCTGGGCGCGCTTCAGCTTGGCCGCGGCGACCATCTGCATGGCTTTCGTGATCTTCTGCGTCGCTTTGACGCTTCCGATCCGATCGCGCATTTCCTTGAGGCTAGCCATCCGGCTCTGCTCTTCCTTTGACTACAGGGCCGAACGATCAGGCGAAGGTTTTGGCGAAGGCCGCCAGGATGTCCTTCAGCTCGGCTTCCAGCTCGGGCGTCAGGGCCTTCTTGGTGCGGATGCCTTCCAGCAGCGAGGCGTGGTTGGCGTGAACGCGGGCCAGCAGTTCGCTCTCGAAGCGGCCGACGTCCGAAACGGCGATGCCGTCCAGATAGCCGCGCGTGCCGGCGTAGATCGACACGACCTGCTCCTCGACGGCCAGCGGCGAGTACTGCGGCTGCTTCAGCAGCTCGGTCAGGCGGGCGCCGCGGGCCAGCAGGCGCTGGGTCGAGACGTCCAGGTCCGAGCCGAACTTCGCGAAGGCGGCCATTTCACGATACTGGGCCAGCTCGCCCTTAATCGAACCGGCGACCTGCTTCATGGCCTTGATCTGGGCCGAGGAGCCCACGCGCGACACCGAGATGCCGACGTTCACGGCCGGACGGATGCCTTGATAGAACAGGTCCGATTCCAGGAAGATCTGGCCGTCGGTGATCGAAATCACGTTGGTCGGGATGTAGGCCGACACGTCGTTGGCCTGGGTTTCGATGATCGGCAGGGCGGTCAGCGAGCCCGAGCCGTAGTCTTCGTTCAGCTTGGCCGAACGCTCCAGAAGGCGGCTGTGCAGGTAGAAGACGTCGCCCGGGTAGGCTTCACGGCCCGGCGGACGGCGCAGCAGCAGCGACATCTGGCGGTAGGCCACGGCCTGCTTGGACAGGTCGTCATAGATGATCAGGCCGTGCATGCCGTTGTCGCGGAAATACTCGCCCATGGCGGTGCCGGCGAACGGAGCCAGGAACTGCAGCGGGGCCGGTTCCGACGCCGTGGCGGCCACGACGATGGTGTATTCCAGCGCGCCGGACTCTTCGAGGGTCTTGACGATCTGGGCCACGGTCGAGCGCTTCTGGCCGATGGCGACGTAGATGCAGTACAGCTTGGCCGACTCGTCGTCCGACTTGTTGACCGTCTTCTGGTTCAGGATGGTGTCGATGGCGACGGCGGTCTTGCCGACCTGACGGTCGCCAATGATCAGCTCGCGCTGGCCGCGGCCGACCGGGATCAGGGTGTCGATGGCCTTCATGCCCGTCTGCATCGGCTCGTGAACCGATTTACGCGGGATGATGCCGGGGGCCTTCACGTCGACGCGGCGACGCTCGGTGAACTGGATCGGACCCTTGCCGTCGATCGGTTCGCCCAGCGGGTTGACGACGCGGCCCAGCAGGCCCTTGCCGACCGGCACGTCCACGATTTCGCCCAGGCGGCGCACGTCGTCGCCCTCGGCGATGGCGGCGTCCGCGCCGAAGATCACGGCGCCGACGTTGTCGCGCTCCAGGTTCAGGGCCATGCCCTTCACGCCGGCCTTGGTGAACTCGACCATTTCACCCGCCTGGACGTTGTCCAGGCCGTGGATGCGCGCGATGCCGTCGCCGACCGACAGCACCTGGCCGACGTCGGAAACGTCGGCTTCTACGCCGAAGTTGGCGATCTGCGACTTGAGGATGGCCGAGATTTCGGCGGCGCGGATATCCATGATTGGCTCTTTCGGCTTTCGTCTTCGGTGCGGGCCCGCTGGCCCGGCTTGAACTGAAATTCGGGGTTTAGGCGCGCTTCAGCGCAAAGGTCATCTGGTCGAGCTTGGTCTTCAGCGAGGCGTCGAACAGCTTCGAGCCCACCTTGACCTTCAGGCCGCCCAGGATCGACGGATCGACGCGGGCGGTCAGTTCGGGGTCGCGGCCCAGGGCGGCGCGCAGCTCGCTCTGGATCGTCTTGGTCTGAGCGGCGCTGAGAGCCACGGCCGAAGTCACCTCGGCGGCCACCACGCCCGTCTTCTTGGCGTACAGCGCCTCGAAGGCGGCGATCACGCCCGGCAGGTCCGCCGCGCGGCCGTTCTGGCCCAGCAGGCCCAGGAAGTTGCGCGTCGTGGCCGTGAACTGCGCCTTGTCGGCGATGGCCGCCAGACCCTTGGCCTGATCATCCGAAGAGATCAGCGGCGAGGTCGCCAGACGGCGCAGGTCGGCGCTGTCGATCCAGGCCGCCTTCAGCGAAGCCAGATCGGCGCGCACGGCGTCCAGCGCCCCCGTCTCATCCGCCAGGTCGAACAGCGCCTGTGCATACCGTCCGCCGACTTCCGTCGTCCTGAAATCGTCCGCCACTTATATTGGTCCGCGTCTGAAGCGATTGTCGCAAGACCGGCCGCAGTCGCCTGCGCCAGTCAAGGGCCTGATATGCTTTGAGAAAGCACGCTGGGGACGCATCTTTCGATACGCCCTTCGCTAAAGCCGCGCGGCTGATACCATGCAAGGCCGCAAGCCGCAACCAAGGGGCGCGGAACGATAACGCCGCACCCGCGCTCCTTTGGTCGAACCGAAGCGGGACGTCATGGCCGCCTCTACATCCAAGCAGGTGATCTTCGCGGCCCTGGCGGGCAACGCCGCCATCGCCATCACGAAATTCGCCGCCGCCCTGTTCACCGGCTCGGCCGCCATGATGAGCGAGGCGATCCACTCGGCCGTGGACACCGGCAATCAGGTCCTGCTGCTGATCGGCCTGCGCCGCGCCGCGCGGCCGGCCAGCGAGCGCCATCCCTTCGGTCACGGGCTTCAGCTCTATTTCTACACCTTCGTCGTCGCCATCCTGATCTTCGGCCTGGGGGCGGTCATCTCGATCCTGCACGGGCTCGAGCGCATCCGCGCGCCCGAGCCGATCCAGAACCCCTGGGTCAACTATCTGGTGCTGGGGCTGGCGGTGCTGTTCGAGGGCGGCTCCTGGTGGGTGGCGTTGAGGGCCTTCAACGGCCAGCGCGGCGGCCGCCCGTTGCTGGCCGCCGTGCGCGACAGCAAGGACCCCACCGTCTTCACCGTGCTGTTCGAGGACACCGCCGCCCTGACCGGCCTGGTCATCGCCCTGATCGGGGTGGTCGCCAGCCACGTCTTCGGCCTGCCCGTCATCGACGGGGTCGCCTCCGTGGCCATCGGGGTCGTGCTGGCCCTGACCGCCGGCTTCCTGGCCTTCGAGAGCCAGAGCCTGCTGACCGGCGAGGCCGCCGATCCAGCCACGCGGGCCGGCATCGCCGCCATCGCCCGCTCCGAGCCGGGCGTCGAGGGTCTGAACGACCTGCGCACCATGCATTTCGGACCCAACGAGATCCTGGTCGCCCTCAGCCTGGATTTCGACGACCGGCTCAGCGCCGCCGATGTCGAGGCTGCCGTGGCGCGGCTGGAGCAGCGCATCCGCGCCGCCCACCCCCAGGCAGGCCGCATCTATGTCGAGGCCCAGAGCCTGGCCAGCCACGCGGCGGTCCGCGCGGCCGTCATGGCGGGGGGCGGGCCCGGCGCCCTGGTGACCGATGTGCCGGGGGGTGCGACCACGACGCCGCGCACGACCGCTTGATGCAACCTCACGGCCCCGTTACCGCTTATGCTCACCATCACATCCTGGAAACCCGATGCTTGAAAGCATAACCCCGCTCCTCAGCGACCCCGCCGCCTGGGCGGCCCTCGTGACTCTGGTGGTCATGGAGGTCGTGCTGGGGATCGACAACCTGATCTTCATCTCGATCCTCTCCAACAAGCTCCCGCCCGAGCATCGCCAACGCACGCGCCGCATCGGCATCGGCCTGGCCCTGATCATGCGTCTGGGCCTGCTGGCCACCATCGGCTGGATCGTCGGCCTGACCCAGCCCGTGTTCGACCTGGGCTTCCACGGCGAGACCTTCGACACCGCCTTCTCCTGGCGCGACCTGATCTTGATCGCCGGCGGCCTGTTCCTGCTGTGGAAGGCCACGAAGGAGATCCACCACTCGGTCGACACCACCCCGTCGAACGATCTGCTGGAGAAGGACAAGAAGGACGTCGTCCTCAACAACGTCGGCGCGGCCATCTTCCAGATCATCCTGCTGGACCTGGTCTTCTCGGTCGATTCGATCCTGACCGCCGTCGGCATGACCGAACACGTGCCCATCATGATGGTGGCCGTCATCGCCGCCGTGACCGTCATGCTGCTGGCCGCCGATCCGCTGGCCAATTTCATCGACAAGAACCCGACCGTGGTCATGCTGGCCCTGGGCTTCCTGCTGATGATCGGCGCCGTGCTGATCGCCGACGGCTTCGGCGTCCATGTGCCCAAGGGCTATATCTACGCCGCCATGGCCTTCTCGGCCCTGGTGGAAGGCCTGAACATGTGGTCGCGCAACGCCCAGATCAGAAAGGCCCAGGCCCAGGAAGCCGCGCGGGCCGCCCTCAACAAGGCCGAAACCGCCGAGCCCGGCGTCTAAGACATGGGCGTGGGGCCGGTCCTGGCGATGCTTCTGCTGGCGCTTTGCGCGCCGGCGGCGGCGCAGGCGCCGGGGCCGGCCCCCGCATCTTCCCCCGCCCGCCCAGCGCCCGCGCCGATTCCGGTCTACGGCTATGAGGTGGTGCGGGCCTTTCCCCACGATCCCGCCGCCTTCACCCAGGGGCTGGTCATCCGCGACGGCGTGCTGATCGAAAGCACCGGCCGCAACCCGTCCAGCGTGCGCCGCGTGCGGCTCGAGGACGGCGTCGTGCTTCAGAGCCATGAACTCGACCCCGCGTATTTCGGCGAGGGCCTGACCGAGAAGGACGGGCGCGTCTTCTCCCTGTCCTGGATCAACGGCGTCGGCTTCATCTGGAATGCGGACGACCTGAAGCCCGTCTCCCGCTTCGCCTATGCGGGCGAAGGCTGGGGGCTGACCCACGACGGAACGCGCCTGATCCTGTCCGATGGATCGGCGACCCTGCGCTTTCTCGACCTCGACAACCAAGCCGAGACCGGCCGCGTCGTCGTCACCCTGAACGGCCGCCCGTTGAGCCGACTGAACGAACTGGAATGGATCGACGGCGAGGTCTGGGCCAACGTCTGGCAGACCGACTTCATCGTCCGCATCGACCCGGCGTCCGGCCAGGTCGTCGGCGTCATCGACCTGACCGGCCTGCTCAAGGATCCGGTGCAGGATCCGGCCGACGACGTGCTGAACGGCATCGCCTGGGACGCCAAGAGCCGCCGCCTGTTCGTCACCGGCAAGAACTGGCCCGCCCTGTTCGAGATCCGGCTGACCGGGCCGAGGTAGGCGCGGCTCTCGCCCTTGCCCCTCACTCCACCGTCATCCTCGGGCTTGACCCGAGGATCGGTCCATCCCCCTGCGCGACTTTGGAGAGGTGAGCGCGCCCGCTGCTCGATCCTCGGGTCAAGCCCGAGGATGACGGAGAGCGGGTAGGCGTCAGCGCGCCCTACAAGAAGCTGTACGGATCCACGTCCACGGTCAGTCTGACGGACGCCGGGACCTTCACCCGAGCCAGCCAGGCGCGCAGGAAGGCCTGCAGGTTCACGTCGCGATCCGCGCGCACCAACAGCCGCTTCCTGCGCCGCCCGCGAACCAAGGCCAGGGGCGCGTCGGCGGGACCATAGACCTCCAGCCGTTCGGCGTTGGGGATGGCCTCGGCCAGGTCGCGGGCGACCTTCTCGACCGCCATGGCGTTCTCGCTGGACAGGATCAGCGCCGCCAGACGGCCGTGCGGCGGCAGGGAGGCCGCCTCGCGCTCGGCCATCTCGGCCTCGACGAAGGCGTCGCGGTCGCCCGCCGCCAGGGCCTGCAGCACCGGATGCTCGGGCGTCCAGGTCTGCAGCAGGGCGCGGCCCGGCTTGTCCGCCCGCCCCGCCCGGCCCGTAGCCTGGGCCAGCAGCTGATAGGTCCGCTCTGCCGCGCGCAGGTCGCCGCCGCGCAGGCCCAGGTCCGCATCCACCACGCCCACGAGCGTCAGGCGCGGGAAGTTGTGGCCTTTCGCCGCAGCCTGGGTGGCGACCAGAATGTCGATCTCGCCGTCGGCCATGCTCTGTATCAGGGCGCGGGCCGACTTGCCGTCCGGCACGGTGTCCGAGCTGAACACGGCGGTGCGCGCCTGAGGGAAGAGCTGGCGCACCTCCTCCTCGACCCGCTCGACGCCCGACCCCACGGGGACCAGCGAATCCTCGGCCCCGCACGACGGGCAGGTCTTGGGCTTGGGCATTGAGAAGCCGGTCAGGTGGCAGACCAGCCGCCCGGTGTAGCGATGCTCGACCAGCCAGGAATCCGTATCCGGCGCCGTCAGCCGATGCCCGCACGACCGGCACAGCACCACCGGGGCGTAGCCGCGCCGGTTCAGGAACAGCAGGCTCTGCTCGCCGCGCGTCAGCGTCTCGCCGATGGCTTCGCGTAAAGGTGCGGACAGCCAGGTCTGCGGGTCCGGCGGACAGTCGCGCAGATCGATCAGGCCGATCTCGGGCAGGACCGCCGCCCCGTGTCGCGCCGCCAGCTTCAGCCAGCGATACCGCCCCTGATGGGCGTTCCACAGCGTCTCCAGCGACGGGGTGGCCGAGGCGAGGACGACCGTCGCCCCCTCGATCCGCGCCCGCGCCACGGCCAGGTCGCGGCCGTGATAGACTAGCCCTTCCTCCTGTTTGAACGAGCCGTCGTGCTCTTCGTCCACCACGATCAGCTTCAGGTTGGCGTAGGGCAGGAACAGGGCCGAGCGCGCGCCGACGACGATGTTGCAGCGGCCGGAGACCACCGCCTCCCACGCCTGTCGCCGGCGCGGCGGGGCGACGCCGGAATGCCATTCGGCCGGGGCGACGCCGAAGCGGGCGGTGATGCGCTCGATCACCGCCTGGGTCAGGGCGATCTCGGGCAGCAGGATCAGCACCTGCGCCGTCGGATCGGCCCGCAGCGCCCGCGCCGCCGCCTCCAGATAGGCCTCGGTCTTGCCCGAGCCCGTCACCCCGTCCAGCAGGAAAGGGGCGAAGCCGCCCGCCGCCACAGCGTCCGCAATGGCCGCCGCCGAGGCCGCCTGATCCGGGTTCAGGGTCGCGGGCGCATGGTCGGGATCGGGCGGGTCGAAGGCGGCGACCGCCTCGACCTCGAACGGCTCCAGCACCCCTTCATCGACCAGGCCCTTGACCACGCCGGACGAGACGCCCGCCGCCCGCGCCAGATCGGGGCCGGGCATGGATCGTTGGCCCAGGGCCTCCAGCACCGCCGTGCGCGCCGCCGTCGGGCGGGCGGGACTGCGGCCCTCGACACGCCGCACCCGCCGCTCGGGCCGGGGCCGCGGCGCGCGCAGGCCCTTCAGCGCCGTCGCCGCCATCTCGCCGGGCGGGCTGAGGGTCCAGCGCGCCGCCCATTCGACGAAGTCCAGCGTGCGTTCCGGCAGGCGCGGATCGTCCAGCACCTGTTCGACCGCCTTGAGCTTGCGGTTGGAGCCGGTCGTTTCGAACACTTCGGCCACCACCCCCCGGATCAGGCGCGGCCCCAGCGGCACGGCGACCTGATCGCCGCGCACGACCGTCAGTTCCTCGGGGACTTCGTAGTCAAAGGCTTCCGGCACCGGCAGGGGGATGAGGACGGAGGCGACCTTCACGCGGCTTCTCCTCCCCATCTCATGGGGAGGTGGCGCGGTCGCGCAGCGGCCGCGACGGAGGGGCTGCTTGGTTCTGCTGACAGAGGCCCCTCCGCCACGACGTGGTCCCCCTCCCCATAAAATGGGGAGGAAAAGGGGAGTCGCCCTTCGCGTTGGTCAGGGTTAGAACTCTTCCCCATGAAACTCTTTCTCGACACCGCCGACGTCGCCGTCATCAAGGACCTGCTGCCCACCGGGATGGTGGACGGCGTCACCACCAATCCTAGCCTGATCGCCAAGTCGGGTCGCAACATCGCCGAGGTCATCGCCGAAATCTGCGCCCTGGTCGAGGGGCCGATCTCGGCCGAGGCCGTGGCCACCGACTTCGAGACCATGGTCAAGGAGGGCGACAAGCTGGCCTCCATCGCCCCCAACGTCGTGGTCAAGCTGCCGCTGACGTGGGACGGCCTGCGCGCCACCCGCGCCTTCGCCGACAAGGGGATCAAGACCAACGTCACCCTGTGTTTCTCGGCCGCCCAGGCCATGCTGGCCGCCAAGGCCGGCGCGACCTTCATCTCGCCCTTCGTCGGTCGCCTGGACGATGTCGGCGCCGACGGCGTGGGCCTGCTGGAAGACATCCGCACCCTTTACGACATCCACGACTTCAGCACGGAAATCCTGGCCGCCTCGGTGCGTAATGCGGACCATGTGACCGCCGCTGCGCTGGCCGGCGCCGACGCCTCGACCATTCCGGCCGACGTTTTCAAGGCCTTGGTCAAGCACCCGTTAACCGACAAGGGGTTGGATGCCTTCCTGGCGGACTGGGGCAAGACCGGTCAGTCCATCCTGTGACGCCGATTCTGTAGTTCTGACCCGATGAGAGGTCCCGCTTGAGCACTTCCCTGGACCTCTCTGCCGACCCGGCCGCGGGCCTTCATTGGCCGCAGGTGCGCGCCTGGCTGGAAGATCACGCTGAACACCTGCTGGACGACCGGGCCCTGCTGGAAGAGCTGGGCCTGGCCGCCACCGGCCGCAACGTCGTCGACTTCGGCCGCGCCGCCCTGGCGCGGCTGGAGGCCGTGGCCCAGCGCGAGGCCGGCGCGCGCAAGCTGATCGAAGAGATCGCCCGCGCCAACTTCGCCGCCCAGACCCAGACCCATGTCGCCGCCCTGGACCTGATGGAGGCGCGCACCCACGTTGAACTGGCGCGCCATCTGGACGCCGTCGCGCAGGGCCGGTTCGGTCTGGCGGGCGCCGCCGTGGCGATCGAGAAGCCGGGCGCCGTCCCCTTCGGCTGGAAGGCGTTGGAGCCGGGCCGCGTCGACGCCCTGCTGGGCGAGGACGGCCTGCACTGGCTCGGCCCCAACTTCACCGGCCTCAGCCTGTTCGGCCCTTCTGAGGGCGAAGTCGCCTCGGTCGCCCTGGTGCGGATGAGCCTGAGCGCGCCCGGCGAAAGCCTGCCCCGACCGGCTCTGTGCGCCTTCGGCTCGGCCGAGGACGACGGCTTCACCCCCGCCATGGGCTGCGAACTGGTGGCCTTCGTCGCTCGCGTCGTCGAACGCATGGCCGAGCGATGGCCGCTGGAAGCCTGACCGCCCCCTCCATGACTTCGCAGGACGCTCTGGCCGCCTGGCTGGAGCATCTCGCCCACGAACGCCGCCTGTCGCCGCGCACGCTCGAGGCCTATGGCCATATCGGGCGGCTGTATCTGGCCTTTCTGGAGCGCCATCGCGGCGGGCCGCAAAGCGCGGCCGAGCTCGGCTCGGTCACGGCGGCCGAGGCGCGCGCCCACCTGGCCGAGCGCCGCAGCGGCGAGCGCCCGCTGAGCGCCCGCTCGCTCAGCCAGACCCTAGCCGCCATCCGGGGCTTTCACGTCTTCCTCGACCGACGGCTGGGCGTGGCGACGCCGCAACTGACCCTGGTGCGCGGGCCCAAGGTCAAGCCCTCCCTGCCCCGACCGATCAGCGAGGATCAGGCGAAGGGTCTGCTGCATGAACCCGAGGCCGACCCCGACATGGAGCCGTGGGAGGCGGCGCGCGACCGCGCCGTCCTGACCCTGCTCTACGGCTGCGGCCTGCGGATTTCGGAGGCCCTGTCGCTGACGCGGTCGGACGCCCCCCTGCCGGACAGCCTTCGCATCACCGGCAAAGGCGGCAAGACGCGCATGGTCCCCGTCTTGCCGCAGGTGCGCGAGGCGATCGACGCCTATCTTGCGCTCCAGCCCTTCGTCATCGACGCCGATCAGGCCCTTTTCCGCGCCCGACGCGGCGGTCCCTTGAGCGCCCGCCATGTGCAGGCGACGGTGCAGCGGCTGCGCGGGCGGCTCGGCCTGCCCGCCTCCGCGACGCCCCACGCGCTGAGGCACAGCTTCGCCACCCACCTGCTGGGGGCGGGGGCCGACCTGCGTTCGATCCAGGAACTGCTGGGCCACGCCAGCCTGTCGACGACGCAGAAATACACCCAGGTCGACGCCGCCCGCCTGCTGGCCGCCTATTCGCAGGCGCACCCGCGCGGGTGACCCCGGGGGGCCAGACGGCCATGATCGCGCTTCCTGACGCCCTTCCAAACAAAACGGCGCGCCCCATGCGGAGCGCGCCGTTCTGACTTCAAACGGAAGCCGGAGGCTTACGCCTGCATGGTCCAGCCTTCGACGCCCATGGCCGCCTGACGGACGGCTTCGGAGCGGGTCGGGTGCGGGTGGCAGGTGCGGGCGATGTCCTCGGACGAGCCGCCGAAGGCCATGGTCATGCACGCCTCGCCGATCAGCTCGCCGGCCTGCGGGCCGTAGATGTGGACGCCCAGGACCTTGTCGGTCGCCGCGTCGGCCAGCACCTTCACGAAGCCGTCGGTCTCGTGGTTGATCTTGGCGCGGCTGTTGGCGGCGAAGGGGAACTTGCCCTTCTTGTAGTTGACGCCCGCGGCCTTCAGCGCCTCTTCGGTCTTGCCGACCCAGGCCACTTCCGGGCCAGTGTAGATCACCGACGGCACCAGGTCATAGTCGACGTGGCCCGGCTTGCCCGCGATCAGTTCGATCACGGCCACGGCGTCTTCCTCGGCCTTGTGGGCCAGCATCGGGCCGTGCGTCACGTCGCCGATGACCCAGACGCCCGGCGCCGAGGTCTTGAAGTGGTCGTTGGCGATGAAGCCGCGCTGATCCGGCGTGACGCCGACCGTCTCCAGCCCCAGGCCTTGCGTGTAGGGGCGGCGGCCGATGGCGACCAGCACCACGTCGCCCTTCAGCGTCTCGGCCTCGCCGCCCTTGGCCGGCTCCAGCGTCAGTTCGACGCCGTCCTTGGAGGTCTGGGCGCCGGTGACCTTGGTCCCCATGCGGAAGGTCATGCCCTGCTTGGTCAGGCCGCGCTGGAAGGCGGTGGCGACTTCGCCGTCCATGCCCGCGCCGACCTTGTCGAGGAACTCCACGACCGTGACCTGGGCGCCCAGGCGGCGCCAGACCGAGCCCAGCTCAAGGCCGATGACGCCCGCGCCGATGACGATCAGATGCTTGGGCACCTTGGGTAGGAACAGGGCGCCGGTCGAGTCGATGACCTTGCCGTCCTCGAAGGCGACGCCCGGCAGCGGGGTCGGCTCGGAGCCGGTGGCGATGATGATGTTCTTGGTCTCCAGCGTGGTCTTGGCGCCGCCCTCGGCTTCGACCTCGACCTTGCCCTGACCCGCGATGCGGCCGAAGCCCTTCACCACGTCGACCTTGTTCTTCTTCATCAGGAATTCGATGCCCTTGGTCAGGGCGTCGACGCTGTCGTCCTTGGCCTTGTGCATCTGGGCCAGGTTCAGCTTGGGCTTCACCTCGATGCCGATGCCGGCGAACTCGACGTTGGCGGCCTCATACAGCTCCGAAGCGTGCAGCAGGGCCTTGGAGGGCATGCAGCCGACGTTCAGGCAGGTGCCGCCCAGCGTGGCGCGCTTCTCGACCAGGGCGGCCTTCAGGCCCAGCTGGCCGGCGCGGATGGCGGCGTTGTAGCCGCCCGGCCCGCCCCCGATGATCACCACGTCGTAGGTCTGGGAAGCGGCGTCGGCCATGAGGTCCTCTGATCGGTCTGGCGCTGGATACGAAATGCGCTGGGAAGGAAGCGGCGCGGACACTAGCGCCGCTCCCGGCGGGGTCAACCGCCAGGCTCCATATAGGCCGCGATCGCGCGCGCGGCCATGCAGGCTGAACACAATGGGCGGAAAAGCGAAACGGGGCCCGACCTTGCGGCCGGACCCCGTTTTCCACGCTTCGACTGGAGCGGGCGAGGCGATTCGAACGCCCGACCCTCACCTTGGCAAGGTGATGCTCTACCCCTGAGCTACGCCCGCACTCCGTTGGGAGCGATGTGCTGCTCCCCGTCGAGGAAGGGGCGTATAGCGGACCCGCTTCGGATCGCGCAAGCCCCTTTTTCGATTTTCGTCCAATCCGTCGATTTTTTTCGAACAGCCCTGAAACTTCACACGAAAACGGCCCCCGAAACGCCCGAAAGGACGCCCGGAGGCCGCTTCAAAGCGCCGCCGCCTGCCGTTACGCGCCCGACCCGCTCAAGCAGCGAGCCGCCGCGCGGCGAGCGTTAGCGGCCTTCCGCTCCTCGCCTTAGCGAGGTGCCAGACGAATAGCCCCGTCCAGACGGATGCACTCGCCGTTGATGTAGGTGTTCTCGGCCAGATGCAGGGCCAGGGCGGCGTAGTCGGCCGGCGTGCCCAGGCGCTTGGGGAAGGGGATCATGGCGGCCAGGGCGTCCTGCACCTTCTGATCCATGCCCGCCATCATCGGCGTCCACATGATGCCCGGCAGGATGGTGTTGACCCGCACGCCCTCGTTCATCAGGTCGCGCGCGATCGGCAGGGTCATGGCGTAGACGCCGCCCTTGGACGCCGAATAGGCCGCCTGGCCGATCTGGCCGTCCTGGGCCGCGACCGAGGCGGTGTTGACGATCAGCCCGCGCTCGCCGTCTTCCATCGGCTCCAACGTGACCATGCCCGCCGCCGACTGCGACAGGACGCGGAAGGTGCCGAACAGGTTGATCGAGACCGTGCGCTCGAACTGGGCCATGTCGTGGGCGCGGATCTCGCCGGTGTCCTTCTTGCGGCTGACGGTCTTCTGGCCGGTGGCGATGCCGGCGCAGTTGACGGTCAGACGCTCCTGGCCATGGGCGGCGCGCGCCTTGGCGAAGCCGGCGGCGACGCTGTCGTCCGAAGTCACGTCCACCTTGCAGAAGACGCCGCCGATCTCCTGGGCGATGACCTCGCCGCGCTCTTCGTTCAGGTCGAACAGGGCGACCTTGACGCCCTTGGCCGCCAGGGCGCGCGCCGTGCCTTCGCCAAGGCCCGAAGCCCCGCCCGTCACCACCGCCGCGATCGAAGCGTCGAGTTTCATGGAAGTCGTCCTATATTCGATTGAACCGAGTGCTAGTGCGAGGATTTAGCGGCCATGACCGCAAAGACCAACGGAATGTCGCCTGATGACGCCATCAATCCTGACAAGGCCCTGGTTCCCGCCGTGCAGAAGGTGAACGAGTTGCGCGTGCGCAAGGGCTTCTGGCCCAAGATGCGGCGCACCGCCGCCCGCATCCCCTTCGCCCAGCAGGCGGTCGCAGCCTGGTACGCGGCCCAGGACCCCAAGACCCCGCTGGCGGCCAAGGGCCTGATCCTGGGGGCGCTGGCCTATTTCGTCATGCCGGTGGACGCCATTCCCGACATCTTCGCCGGCATCGGCTTCACCGACGACGCGGCGGTGATCGCCGCCGTGCTGGCCACCCTGGGCGCGCACCTGAAACCGCGCCATCACGATCAGGCGGCGCAGGCGCTGAAACGTCTCCGGGAGGACGAGGAATAAGCCGCTTCTCCCCTTGTGGGAGAAGGTGGGCGCCGGAGGCGCTCGGATGAGGGGTGTCTGCGACCGGTCTGAAATCCTGTCGCCGTCCCTCTGCATCAATCACCTGAATGTCGCGCTCACACTCCTCATCCGGCCCTGACGGGCCACCTTCTCCCGCAAGGGGAGAAGGATGCTCCGATCAATCCTCGACCTTCACCACGATCTTGCCGACGGCCGTGCGGTCGCTGAGCGCCTGAATGGCCTCATGGGCGCGTTCCAGCGGGAAGGTGCGGCTGACGCGCGGCTTGATCTTGCCCTCGGCGTAGAGCTGCATCAGCTCTGCCATGTTGGCGGCGTGGGCCTTGGGATCGCGGGCGGCGGCGGCGCCCCAGAAGACGCCGATGACCGACACCGACTTCAGCAACGTCAGGTTCAACGGCAGGGAGGGGATCCCCGCCGGGAAGCCCACCACCAGATAGCGCCCGTTCCAGTCCATGGCGCGCAGGGCCGGTTCGGCGTAGTCGCCGCCGACGCCGTCGACCACCACGTCCGCCCCGTCGCGGCCGGTCGCCAGCTTGAACTCGCCCGACAGCGCCTTCTGGGCCGCCTTGTCCATCGGGCCGGAGGGGTAGATCAGGCCGTTGTCGGCGCCCAACTCCAGCGCGAACTCCACCTTGTCGTTGGTCGAGGCGGCGGCGACCACGCGCGCGCCCATCGCCTTGCCCAGCTCGACGGCGGCGGCGCCGACGCCCCCCGCCGCGCCCAGCACCAGCAGGGTCTCGCCCGGCTGCAGCTGCGCCCGGTCTTTCAGCGCGTAATAGCTGGTGCCGTAAGTCATGATGAAGGCGGCGGCGGTCTCATAGTCCATGCCCTCGGGAATGGGGATCAGGGTCTCGGCCCTGACCTTCAGCCGCTCGACCATGCCGCCCCAGCCGGGCACGGCGACGACGCGGTCGCCCCGGAACACGCCCTTCACCCCCTCGCCGACAGCGTCGACCACGCCCGCGACCTCGGCCCCCGGCGCGAAAGGGCGCTCGGGCTTGAACTGGTATTTGTCGGCGATGATCAGGGCGTCGGGATAGTTGACGCCTACGGCCTTGACCTCGATCACCACCTCGCCCGGTCCGGGCGTGGGGTCCATGACCTCCTCGACGACAAGCGATTCCGGGCCGCCAGGAGCCTTGGACAGGACTGCGCGCATTAGGAACTCTCTTCAGCCACCCCCGCCGGCCATGGCGCCGACACGCCAGCGACGCTAATCAGCCTGCGGCCCGATGCAAAGAGGCCGAACAGGTTCTGAGGAGACGATCATGGCGAAACCCGCCCTCATCCTTCACGGCGGCGCCGGGGCCCGGCGCGAGCGCAACTACGACGCCGAGGTCGCCAACATGCGCCAGGTGGTCGAGGCGATGAAGGCGCGGCTGGACGCCGGCGCCTCGGCGCTGGACGTGGCGGTCGAGGCCGTCGTCATGCTCGAAGACTCCGGCCTCTACGTCGCCGGGCGCGGCGCCTCGCCCAATCTGGCGGGCGAATATGAGCTGGACGCCAGCCTGATGGACGGCGCGACCGGCAAGGCCGGGGCCGTGGCCGCCCTGCAGGGCTTCCGCAACCCGGTCGTCGCCGCCCGCGCGGTGATGGACCGCACCCCCCACGTCATGCTGGCCGGAAGCGGCGCCGCCCGCTTCGCCGCCGAACAGGGCCTGGCGCGCGTGGAGGACCCCGCCGCCTGGTTCACCGGCGCCGGCAAGGGCGAAGACAACCATCCGCCCAGCATGTTGAGCCACGGCACCGTCGGCTGCTGCGTGCTGGACAGCCAGGGCCGTCTGGCGGCCGCCACCTCGACTGCGGGCGCGTTCGGCAAGATGCCGGGCCGCGTCGGCGACACCCCCATCCCCGCCGCCGGGACCTGGGCCGACGAGCACGCCGCCGTCTCCTGCACCGGCCAGGGCGAATATTTCATCCGCGTCGCCGCCGCCGCCCGCACCGCCTTCGGCGTCGCCGCCGGTCAGTCGCTGGCCGAGGCCTCTCAGAGCGTGATCGACCGCATCGGCGCCCTGGGCGGCGACGGCGGCCTGATCGCCCTGGACCGTGAGGGGAACATCGCCGCCCCTTACAATAGCCAGGGCATGAAGCGCGCCTGGCTGGCCACCGACGGCCTGATCGGGGTCGAAGTGTTCGAGAGGTGAGCCGTCGCGAGGGCGGCGCCGCCCTCGCCTCCTCTCATCTGCGCCGCCTGACCGGTTCCTGCGCCTGTCCTCAACCCTGACCTGGGGCCTGATCTGCAGCAGGGTCGGCGAAGGGCTGGAACAATAAGCTTCGCCGGGCGCTTGGCCCCCATGCTGACGACCAAGATGAACCCCCGCGTCTTCTGGGGGGCCAGCGCGATTGCGGGCGGGCTGCTGCTGCTCGCCCTGATGGCGCCCGCTACGTCCGACCTTCTGTTCGGGCGCGCCCAGGCCTGGGTCATCGACACCTTCGGCTGGTTCTACGTGGCCTCGGTGGCCGGCTTCCTGCTGTTTGTGGCGGTGCTGGCCGTCGGGCCGACCGGACGGCTGAAGCTGGGGCCGGACGACGCCGAACCGGACTTTCCCTATGTCTCCTGGCTGGCCATGCTGTTCGCGGCGGGCATGGGCATCGGCCTGATGTATTTCGCTGTCGCCGAGCCGGTTCAGCACTACATCGCCCCGCCCGAGGCCCAGCCCGGCACGCTGAACGCCGCGCGCGAGGCCATGGTCATCACCTATACCCACTGGGGCGTGCATGCCTGGGCCATCTACGCCGTGGTCGGCCTCAGCCTGGGCTATTTCGCGCACAGGAAGGGTCTGCCCCTGACCATGCGGTCGAGTCTCTATCCCCTACTGGGCAAGCGGGTGAATGGTTGGCTGGGCGATGCGGTCGACATCTTCGCCATCTGCGGCACGCTGTTCGGCATCGCCACCTCCCTGGGGCTGGGCGTGGCGCAGATGAACTCGGGACTGAACTACGTCTTCGGCGTGCCCAGCCATGTGATGATGCAAGTCGGGCTGATCGCCGTGGTCATGGGTGCGGCGACGATCTCGGTCCTGACGGGCGTAGACAAAGGGGTGCGGCGACTGTCCGAGTTGAACCTCGTCATCGCCGTCTGCCTGATGCTGTTCGTGCTGATCGCGGGGCCGACGCTGTTCCTGCTGCGGGCCTATGTGCAGAATTTCGGCCTCTATCTGGATCATTTCTTCGTCCGCACCTTCACCCTCTACGCCTATGAGCCACGCGCCTGGATGGCGGACTGGACGCTGTTCTACTGGGCCTGGTGGATCGCCTGGTCGCCGTTCGTCGGCATGTTCATCGCCCGCATCTCACGCGGGCGGACCGTTCGGGAATTCCTGATCGGCGTGCTGCTGGTGCCGTCGGCCTTCACCTTCCTGTGGATGACGGTCTTCGGCAATTCGGCCATGAGCCTGGACCTGGGCGTGGCGGCCGGGGCCATTTCCGAGGCGGTGCAGGCGGACCTGTCGACGGCCCTGTTCCGCTTCCTGGAGTATCTGCCGGGGACGGCGATCACCTCGGTCCTGGCCATCGCCCTGGTGGCGGTCTTCTTTGTCACCTCGGCGGATTCAGGCTCTCTGGTGATCGACACCCTGGCCTCGGGCGGCGCCGAGGACACGCCGCGTTGGCAGCGCATCTACTGGTGCCTGGTGCAGGGGCTGGCGGCGGCCCTGCTGCTGCTGGCCGGCGGGCTCGGCGCCCTGCAGGCGGCGACACTGGTGGCGGCCCTGCCCTTCGCCGTCATCATGATCCTGGCCTGTTTCGGCTTGGCGCGGCAGATGAACGCCGACCTGAAGGGCGAGGCCGTCGAGACCGACGCGGCGCCGCTGCGCGAACAGCTCAAGCGCATCCTAGCCCCCGCCAGCCGCCGCGATATTGATCGCCAGATCGCACGCCACGGCGCCCCGGCGCTGGAAGAGGTGCGCGCCGCCGTGGCCGCCGAGGGGCTGGAGAACAGCGAAGTGCAGAGCGACGAGAACGGCGTCTGGCTGAGGGTCGAGCACGCCAACGGACGGGACTTCCTCTATCGACTGGGCGCCCGGTCGCGACCTCGCCCCGCCCTCACCGCGCTGGAAGCGCCCGAAAGCCGCCGGGCGCTGGAGTGGCGGCTCAGCGCCGTGACCGGCGACGGCGCCCGCCCGCGCGACGTGACCGGCTTCACCCGCGCCCAGATCGTGGCGGACGTGCTGGAGCACCTGCAACGCTGGCGGCTGGCCGCCTAGGTCAGACTCCCCCTTGGCCCCGGAGACGGGCGGCGGTAGCGTCGCCGCTCAGTCTTCGGGAGCGTTCTTGATGTCGATCCGCCTGTCGCGCCGCGCGGCGCTGATTTCGTCCGCCGTCGCCGCCACGGGCGCGGCCCTGCCGACGACCGGCTGGGCCCAGACCAGCGCCGATACGCGCTCTGACGAGGAGATCGCCGCCGCCGCCGACGCCTGGGTGCAGCGCTGCATGGCCGCCTGGCCGGAGCAGCCCGCCGTGTCCCTGGCCCTGGTGCGCGACGGCAGGACGGTGCTGGCCAAGGGTTACGGCGTGCGCCGCCAGGGCAAGGCCGAGCCGGTCGATGAGCACACCCTGTTCGCCATCGCGTCGAACTCCAAGAACGTCACCGCCGCCTGCCTGGCCATCCTGGTCGACGAGGGCAAGGTGAAGTGGGACGAGCCGATCAAGACCTATCTGCCCGGCTTCACCCTGTCGGACCCGATGGTCGGCGAGCGCATCACCGTGCGCGATACGCTGAGCCACCGCGCCGGCTTCGGCCTGGGCGCCGGCGACCTGCTGTTCTGGCCCAATAGCGACCGGACCCGCGCCGAGGTCCTGGCCCAGGCCGCCTTCGTGCCGATCAAGGACGGCTTTCGCGAAGGCTACAACTACTGCAACCTGATGTTCGTGGTCGCGGGCGCCGTGATCGAGAAGGTGTCGGGCCTGTCGTGGGAGGATTTCGTCCAGACCCGCATCTTCGACAAGGTCGGCATGAGTGAGAGCGTGCCCCTAGCCCGCCTAGCCGATCCGGCGAAGTCCGCCCTGCCCCACGGCCGCGTCGGGCCGCCCCTGCGCTATCAGGGGCCGATGACCCAGATCGCCGACTCCATCGTCGAGGTGTGGAACTGGGATTCGGCGGCGGCGGCGGGCGGCATCTGCGCCAGCGCCCATGACTGGGCCAAATGGATCGCCGTGCGCCTGAACGACGGCAAGCTGGCCGACGGCTCGCGCCTGTTCTCCGAAGCCGCCGCGCGGGAAATGTACAAGCCCAACATCGTCGTCTCCTCGTCCAACGGACCGACGGCGGCCCTGCCCAATCGGGCAGTGGCCTCGACCTACGCCATGGGGCTGCAGGTGCAGGACTATCGCGGCGAGCGGCTGGCGACGCACGGCGGCGGCTCGCCCGGCGGCATCTCGGCCACGGTGCTGATCCCCGGCCGCAAGATCGGCTTTTCCGTCTTCACCAACGCCGAGGAGAGCTTCCTCTTGCGCGCCCTGCGCTCCGGCCTGTCCGACATCGCCATGAACAAGGTCGACGTCGACTGGATCGCCGATTCCAAACGCATCGAGGCCGAGGGGGTCGAGAAATCGCTGAAGGCCGCCGTCGAGATCGACGCCAAACAGGCGGCGGGCGCGCCGCCCTCCATGCCGCTGGAGGCCTACGCCGGAACCTGGCGCGACCCCTGGTACGGCGACATCGTCATCGAGCCGAAGACCGAAGGTCGCGGCCGCAACCGCAAGTCCGGCCTGTGGCTGCGCTTCACCCACACCCCGGCGCTGCAGGGCTGGCTGGAGCCCTATGACGGCGAGACGTTCCGCACCCGCTTCGCCGACAAGCGCGAGGAGGACGCCTTCATCACCTTTGCGATCGCCACGGCCAAGCCCGCGACCGCCACGGTCAAGGGCGTCTCGCCCGACATCGACTTCAGCTACGACTATCAAGACCTGCGGCTGACGCGGGTCTGAAAAAAGGTCCCTTCTCCCCTTGTGGGAGAAGGTGGCCCGTCAGGGCCGGATGAGGGGTGTGGGCGCCTCGCCTAGAATGTGGGGCGACGACACGTTTGAACCTTGAAGCCGCCCGCCATCACCCCTCATCCGTCATGCTGCGCATGCCACCTTCTCCCACAAGGGAAGAAGGGCCTCGGTCAGCGCGCAGGCCGCTGCCCCGCCTCGAGAATCGGCATGCCCGCCTCTGTCGGGATGTAGATGGTCTGGCGACCGTCCTTACCGGCCGTCTCCTGCAGCATGTTGATGTAGGACCAGCGCAGATAGGCCTCTGGGCCGCCCAGGGCCTCAGCCATGATGCGGTTGGCCTCATTGGCGCCCTTGGCGCGCTCGATCTCAGCGGCGGCGGTCAGCTTGGCCGAGTCCAGGGCGGCCTGGGCTTCCAGCACGCGGATGCGGCGGTTCTGCACGGCCTCTTCATAGGCGGCGCGGCCGGCCATCTGCTTGGAGTAGACGTTGTAGGTCGGAAATCCGATCAGCACGATCGCCAGGACGGCGACGACGCCGACGATGGATCCAACGGTGAGGCCGACGCCGCGCATGGGCTTGTCCTGAAAAGCTAAAGCAAAAGAGACGGGCAAGGTGGCGGCGAGAGCCGCCTGCGGTCAAGCATCATGACGACGCCGATCAGCGTCGGCGCTTCGGCGTTGCGGCCGGGGCCGGAACCAGCTCCAGAATGTCGAGATTGGACTCATTGGCCGGCCAGGGCGTCACCAGCCGCCAGCGGCTTTCGCCAATCCGCTCCAGCACCGAGACCATGTCGCGCTCGGGCCGCTGGCCGTAGGCGCGGGCGGCCGGCTCCGACGCCAGCGCCATCGAGCCGAGGAAGACCATTTCACGATCATTCTCGGGGAACAGCAGGCCCGCCTGACGTTGCGAGCCGCTGAGCTTGGTCAGCTTCAGCCCCAGGGCGGTGTTCTCGATGCGGCAGGCGAACCAGCCGTAGACGACATAGCCCAGACCGCCGTCGCCGCCCTGAGAACCCAGCTTGACCGTCCGGCAGCGATAGGCGCCCTCAGGCGGCGTCACGCCCGCCCGCGTCGCGGCCGGGTCGATCAGGTCGCCCAGCGACGCCAGGTCGCCCGAACCTGTCTGACGCCTGGACTGCTCCAGAGCCAGCGACCAGGCGGCGGCCCGGCGCTGATAACGATCACGATCGGCGGCGGTGATGACGCCGCGCCAATCCGCCAGCACGGCGCCCGTCGGCGCGTCCGGCGCGGCCGGAATGGAAGGCGGCGGCGGAGGCGGAGGGGGCGGCGGCAGGGTCGTGGCGCACGCCGCCAGCAGGGCGGACAGCGACAGCGCCGCCAGACCGGTGCGGACAACGGTTGGTCGGAAAAAGTCAACGGGCGCGCGCTGCATATCGGGTTTCCCTGACGAACGGGATCGAAAGCCCCATTTCTCTAGGAAGCCGTCGCAGCCCTCCGCGTCAACCCTGAGCCGCGACTTATGAAGCGGCGCGCATCGCGGGCGGTCCGCTGAGGGCGCGCGTCAACGCCTGCGCCAACCCCGTCACGGAGACCGGGCGGTGCAGCACCTCGGCCACGTCCGCGGCCCTGGAAACCTCAGGATCCGAACTGACGCCCAGCACGGGGGTGGAGCGCATGGCCGGGTCCCTCCGCAGGTCCGTCAGGAAGGCCGCGCCGCCGTCCGCCGCCAGATCCAGATCGATCACCACTGCGTCCGGCCGCAGGTCGCGCGCCATCGCCGCACCCTTGGCCGCGCAGTCCGCGACATGAAGCTGCAAGCCGCCGAAGTCCTGCGCCAGGCGGCGCATCAGGGCGACGGCGGCCTTGTCCCTGGCGACATACAGGACCACGCCGTGCGGCAGCCGCGACAGCTCCGGCAACAGGCGATCCGCATTCGGCGCCCCATCCGTCGAAGCCGCGTCGGCGGCAGGCAGGCTGATGATGAAGGCGGCGCCCCGCCCCTCGGCGCTGACGCCTTCGAGACGCCCTTGCATGGCTTGCAACTGGCTCCTGGCGGCGGCCAGTCCCGGCCAGGATGAGCGAGCGCCCTCTTCGCCGACAGCGGCGATGGCATGGGCGGCGAGCGGCTGGAACAGGGTTTCAAGCTGCGCCGACGACAGGCCCGGACCGTTGTCGCGAACCGTCACCTGGACCTCGCCGCCAAGACGGCGCGCCAGGATATCCACAGAGCCGCCGGGGTCGCTGCGCCGTACCGCACCCGCGATCACATCGGCGAACACGCGCATCAGGCGTTCGGGATCCGCCATCGCGGTCAGCCCGGCCTGAGGCTCGGGCAGAGCCAGCGACACCTTGGCCGCTTCGGCCTCCTGAAGCAGGGGCAGGCAGGCGCGGTGCGCCAGCAACAGGGGATCGACGCGTTGAAGCCGGCCCGTCGCCGGCCGTTCGGCCTCGGCCAGCGCGCTCAAGCCCTCCACCAGCGTCAGCAGGCGCGTCGCCGCTTCGCCGATGCGTTCGGCCGCCTGCCGTTGGCGATGGCTGAGCGGCTCGCCCCCTGCGTTCAGCCGCAGCAGATCCGAGAAGCCCAGCACGCCCTCCAGCGGCGTGCGCATCTGGCGACTGACGACGCGGATCAGATCGGCATGGCGACGACGGCCCTGAAAGGCCTCTTCTTCAGCACGCAGGCGCGCCGCATCGGACTGCGTCAGAGCGGCCTCGAGCTGGGCGACGCGGCGACGGGCGCCTTCCAGCTGGCCGTCATGAACGCGCTGGACCGCGCCGATGCGTCGATGCGCTCGGAAAGACAGCCGGACCCCGGCGACGCCTGTCGCCAGACAGAGAGCGACTACAAAGACGAGCAATTCCATCAGCCTTCCTCCCATAGAGAGGAGGATGACGACGAAAGGTTGTATTTGTCTGTAGGCGCAACCTTTACGGTTTAAACGGGCCTCAGCCTTCTTCGTCCGTGGCGACCGCATCGGCCTTGCGGCGAGTGCGACGCTTGGGCGCGGGGGCCGGTTCATCCTCGGCGGAGGCCGCTTCTTCGGCCGCGATCGGCCGCGTCAGAAAGCCCGGCAGAGCGGCGGCGTCATCGGTCGGTTGAGCCGCATCGTCCTCGGCCGCCGCACGCGCACGTCGCGGAGCACGAGGCGCGCGGGGCGTACGCTCGACCGGGGCTTCTTCAACCACGGCCGGCGCCTCGGCGCTCTGAATCGGCTGGTCCTCGCCCGGCGCCGAATCTTCGCCAGAGGCCGCAGCGTCGCCTTCGCCTTCATTGTTCTCGAAGCGGCGGTTGCGCTCCTCACGCCGGCGCTCCCAGCGCTCCCGACGCGTTTCGCGGCGACCGCCCTCGCGGCCTTCGGCGTCGGCGCCGTTGTCCGATCCCTCGCGGTCACGGTCGCGATCGCGGTCACGGTCGCGGTTGGCCTCGCGGTCGGCGCGCTCGGCCTGGCGGCGCGCCTCGTCTTCCACACGGCGCTCCTCGGCCTGCTGAGCGGCGATGATGGCGGCGGCCTGAGCGCCCGATTCGTCCTCGAAATCGATGTCGAAGCCCTGGCCCGCTAGTTCGCGCTGGGCGATCTCGCTAACCGGACGCTGGGGCTGAAGCGCGCGCAGGACGCGGAAATAGTGTTCGGCGTGCTGGGTGTAGTTCTCGGCCAGAACGCGGTCGCCAGCGGCTGCGGCGTCGCGCGCCAGCTGCATATAGCGTTCATAGACGGTCTGGGCGTTGCCCCGGACCTTGATGTTCTCAGGACCTTGCGAGTCCCACGAGCGGTTCGGATTTGTGGCGTTGGCGTTGTTGCCGCCGCCGGGCTTCCGGTTGCGTCCGCGCTGACGCTTCATGCCCTTGAAATCTCTCATCGGAGCTTACCGTGCTGGTGCGGGCCGCCGTCGAAGAGGACGGGCGGGACCCTGTTCGTCGTTCCGTTCGTTCGGGGCCTATCCCCGGTGCGAGCTGTTCGGAAAACCGTGTGTTCCCCGTGGTCCGCCGCGTCCGTCTGAGGGGCGCGACCGTCACTGGACCCAGACGCGCTTAAGCGAGCAAACCTGCCCGAAAAGGATGCGTTTGGATGGGAACAACACGGACTTAGCGCGCGGCGCGCCGCTTTCCAAGGGTTTTTATTGCAGCGGCGCTTCGACCTCGGGGATGGGGCCCACGCGGGGGTCCGGACCGTTGGTCACGACGCGGTCGCGATCCGCCAGGTCCTTGACCACCTTGACGTCGGTGAAGCCGGCCGCCTCGAACAGGGCCTTGACCGCCTCGCCCTGATCCCAGCCGATCTCGACGGCGAAGACGCCCTCGGGGCGCAGGATGCGGGCGATCTCGGGCGCCAGGTCGCGATAGGGCTGCAGGCCGTCCGGCCCGCCGTCCAGGGCCAGATGCGGGTCGTGCTCGCGCACCTCGGGATCCAGGCCGGCGATGTCGCCGGTCGGAATATAGGGCGGGTTGGACACCACCAGATCGAAGCTGGCGTCGGCGAAACCCGCCGCCCAGTCCGTTCGCATGAAGGTGCAGCGGTTGTTCAGGTCCAGATTGGCCGCGTTCTCCCGCGCCACGGCGATGGCCTCGGTCGAGATGTCGGTGCCGACGCCGCGCGCGCCGCGCCGCTCGGCCAGGGCGGCCAGCAGAATCGCGCCCGACCCGGTGCCCAGATCAGCCATCTCGAAGGTCGAGTGCGGCGGAAAGGCGCGCACGATGACGTCCACCACCGTCTCGGTGTCCGGGCGCGGGCTCAGCACGTCGGGGGTGACGTTCAGCATGATCTTCCAGAAGCCCTTGCGGCCCAGGATGCGCGACACCGGCTCGCGGCGCAGGCGGCGATCGACCATGGCGTCCAGCGCGCGGGTTTGCTCTTCGCTGAGAGCGCGATAGGGATCGGTCAGGATGTCGACGCGCCCCGCCCCGGTCGCCGCCTCAAGCAGCAGGCGGGCGTCGATGGAGGGGCTGTCGATGCCGGCGGCCTTCAGGCGGGCCTGCGCGCCTTTCCAGGCGGTCAGCAGGGTCGGTTGGGTGTTCTGATCGGGCATTCCCGGTGATTGGGGTCTGCGGCGCGCGATTTCAAGACGGAACGGCATCGCAGCGTAGCCGTTGAGGGGCGAATGGGGATTCACGACCGGCTCAAATCGAACCGTCGCCGTTCAAGGCGTCGCCCGTCTCGTTCCTCGACGAGAGGCGGCGGCGGCCTGGTGCGTTATCTGGCGGCTGCGGCCGGCGGACTGGCGACCGGAGCCACCGCCGCCCACCTGCTCTATACGCAAGGCCATCGCTTCGGCCTTGAGTTGCGGCCGGCGCGCCCCGACGTCCTGCCGCCGCGCGATCCGACGCCCGAGGACTATGACGACAAGGAGCCGGGACGCGGTCGCCTGGCCCAGCGGCCGTTGCAAATCCCGCACAAGGGTTGGGTCGATATCCTGTGGCGCACGGTGATGGGCTATTTCGGCGACCGGGTCGGCTTCGTGGCGGGAGGCGTGACCTTCTTCATGCTGCTGGCGCTGTTCCCGACGCTGGGTGCCTTCGTCACCATCTACGGCCTGTTCGCTGATCCGACCGACGCCTGGGGCCAGCTCAGCTTCCTCTATGAGATTCTGCCCTCGAACGTGGCGCAGTTCCTGGGGGCTGAGATGACGCGGCTGGCGGGCAATTCCACCGGCCAGCTGACCTTCACCCTGGTGTGGACCCTGCTGCTGACGCTGTTGGCGGCGAACGGGGGCATCAAGACGCTCTTCTACGGCTTGAATCTCGCCTACCATGAGGTCGAGCGGCGCAACATCGTGGTCTACAACCTGATGTGCATGGCCTTCACCGTCTCGGCGATGGCGGCGGTGCTGCTGAGTTCGGCCCTGGTGGTCGGCGTGCCCTTGGTGCTGGCGGTGTTCGGGCTTCAGGACGAATGGGCCTATCTGGCCCCCTTGCGCTGGCCCCTGCTGTTCTTCGGCTATGTCGGCGCGCTGGCCCTGATCTATCGGCTGGGGCCGAGCCGGGCGCGGGCGCGGTGGCGCTGGCTGACGCCGGGCGCCCTGTTCGCAGCGACGATGAGCCTGCTGGTCTCCTTCCTGTTCAGCTGGTTCCTGACCAACTTCGTGCGCACCGATTCCTACGGCCCGCTGGCGGCGGCCATGGGTTTCCTGCTGTGGACCTGGTTCTCGGTGCAGGTGATCCTGATGGGCGCGCGCCTGAACGCCGAGATCGAACACCAGACAGCCCAGGATACGACCATCGGTCCGCCCCTGCCCATCGGCGAGCGAGGCGCGGTGATGGCCGATTCCGTCGGGGCCCGACGCGGCAACCCCGCCGCCCTGGCCTATACGCTGAAATACGCCGAGAGCCTGGGCGACCGGGTGCTGAAGCGGCGGCGCTGACGTCACGTCGCGCCTCTCCATCCCCGTCCCAGGGAGGGTGGCTGAGCCCGTCAGGGCGAAGCGGGGTGGGGGCGGCTAGGCTATTCAGGCGCCGGGCGATCAAGGCGCATAGGCTGTTCGTGGCGCCCGGATCGCCCAGCCCTCCCCACCCGGCCTCCGCTTCGCTCCGACCACCCTCCCCGGGACGGGGAGGGAGAGGCGTGGCTCCTGGTCCTAAGCGAACTCAGCTTCCAGATCGGCCAGGCGAGCGGCCTGATCCTCGGCGATCAGGGCGTCCAGCAAAGGGGCCAAGTCGCCTTCCAGAATCTGCGGCAGGCTATGCAGGGTCAGGCCGATGCGGTGATCGGTCACGCGCCCTTGCGGGAAGTTGTAGGTGCGAATGCGCTCGGACCGGTCGCCCGAGCCGACTTGCGACTTGCGCGCGTCGGAACGAGCGGCGTCCTTGGCCTGGCGCTGCATGTCGTACAGGCGGATGCGCAGGTTCTTCATCGCCTTGTCGCGGTTCACATGCTGCGACTTCTCCGACGAAGTGGCGACGATGCCGGTGGGCAGGTGGGTGATGCGCACCGCCGAATCCGTTTTGTTGACGTGCTGGCCGCCCGAGCCGGAGGCGCGGAAGGTGTCGATGCGGATGTCCTTATCCAGGATCTCGATCTCGACGTCCTCGACCTCGGGCAGGACGGCGACCGTGGCCGCCGAGGTGTGGATGCGCCCGCCCGCCTCGGTGGTCGGCACGCGCTGGACGCGGTGGACGCCGCTTTCAAACTTCAGGCGACCGAACACGCCTTCGCCGCTGACGGTGGCGATGATTTCCTTGAAACCGCCCGCATCGCCCTCGGTCGCGCTGTCGATCTCGACGCGCCAGCCGCGCGTGGAGGCGTAGCGCGAATACATGCGGAACAGGTCGCCGGCGAACAGCGCCGCCTCGTCGCCGCCGGTGCCGGCGCGCACTTCCAGCACGGCCGAGGCGTTCTCATCGGCGTCGCGCGGCGCCAGCAGCAGGGCGACCTCGCGCTCCAGTTCCGGCAGGCGTGCGGTCAGGGCGTCCAGTTCATCGCCGGCCAGGGCGGCCATTTCCGGGTCGGCGGCCATGGCTTTCAGGTCTTCGATCTCGGCGCGGGCGCGCGCCAGGGCCTGAACCGCATCGGCCACGGGCTTGAGTTCAGCGTGCTCTTTCGACAGGCGCACGATCTCGGCGCCGTCCGTGGCGGCGCCCATCCGGGCCTCCACCTGATGGAAGCGGTCGAGCACCTGATCGAGCCGGGCCTGGGGCAGTCGCAACGGCGTGTCCTTGCAGAGGAAAACGAGGGCGGAGCCTTACCCGCGCCGCCGCGCCGTGTCGATAAAAACGCCTCTACACGCGCTCATGGAGCGATTGTGAACCGCCGTCACAAACCCGTCAGCTCGGTTTCTTCGCACCTGCAAGCGCCCTAGCTCCACCTCGACTTTAACGGGCTGGAACCGAAGTGGAGACAGGGCATGACACATCACAAACCTCCTGAAGGGGCGCCGGCGGGCATCACGCCGGGCGCCGATGTCGCGCGCCTGTGCGCGCTCTACGACGACCTGCTGACGCCGGGCTCACCTTCCATAAGTCCCGCCGCCGAAAAGGAATTGAAGGCGCTGGCCAACATCTTCGACCTGGACGCCGAGCGGCCCGCCGCCGAACTGTGGCCCTATGTCCGCGCGGTCCTGGTGCGGCAGGCGCCGCGGGAGCCGACGGCGGCCTCCACGCCGGTCGAGCCCCGGACCGTCCTGCTGGTCGAGGACGACGCCGACGCCGCCGCCGATCTGACCGAGGCGCTGGACGCCGCCGGACATCGCGTGATCGGCCCCTTCCACAGCGCCGAAGCGGCCGAGGCGGCGACCGCCCTGCACGCCATCGACCTGGCCCTGCTGGACATCAATCTGTCGGGGGAGGCGACCGGCGTCGACCTGGCGCGCAAGCTGAAATCACGCTGGGGCATGCCCGTCATCTTCCTGTCGGGCGACGTCACGGCGGCGGCGCACAACGCCGAGCTGGCCGCCGCCATGGTGATCAAACCTTACAGCGGGCGCGACGTGTTGGACGCCATCGCCCGGCTGGAGGGGGCCTGACGCCCGGCAGGGGCCCTCGCGCAGGCCATTGCCAGACCGGCTGCGACCTGCGCCTGATGGTCCGTAATCCCCGGCTGAGGCGCTGAATGGAAACCTTCTTCCTGTTTCTGCTGGTCGGCGTCCTGGCCCAGGCGGTCGATGGGGCGCTCGGCATGGCCTATGGAGTCATCTCGTCGTCCGTCCTTCTGGCGCTGGGGGTGCCCCCGGCCACGGCGTCGGCCAGCGTCCACGCCGCCGAAGTCTTCACCACCGCCGCCTCGGCGGGCAGCCATGCCTGGCACAAGAACGTCGAATGGCGGCTGATGGCGCCGCTGGCCGTCGCCGGGGTGATCGGCGGGGTGCTGGGCGCCTATGTGCTGACCGGGCTGGAAGCGGCGGTGATCAAGCCCTTCATCGTCGCCTATCTGGCCCTGATCGGGGTGTGGATTCTGTGGCGGGCCGGGCACGATATTCCGCACCGCCGCCTGCCCGCCTGGATCACCGGGCCGCTGGGACTGGTCGGCGGCTTTCTGGACGCGATCGGCGGCGGAGGCTGGGGGCCGACCGTCTCCTCGACCCTGGTCGGCGCCGGGCACGAGCCGCGCAAGGCCATCGGCACGGTCAACACGGCCGAGTTCTTCCTGACCGTCGCCGTCTCGGCCACTTTCGTCTGGGCCCTGGTCACCGGCCACTGGGAAGAAGCCGGGGCCCTTCAGAATCACGCCGCCGCTGTGGGCGGACTGGTCGTCGGCGGGCTGATCGCCGCCCCCTTCGCCGGCCTGATCGTCAAGAAGGTGCCGCGCAAGGTGCTGACCTATGCCGTCGGCGGGCTCTTGATCGTGCTGGCGGCGTTCCAGGGCTATCAGCTCCTGACCTAACGCGGGTCATTGACAGCCGATCGCGCGGCTGGCCGACTGTCCCTACACTAGGCCGGGGGGCGACGAATGCGCGTATGGATGATCGGCGTCATGGTCGGGGGATTGGTGTCCGGCTGCGCCTCGACGCAGACGATCCCGCCGCAGATCGAACAGATCGATCAGCCCGCTCTCGGGGCCGTCACCGCCATCGAACTGGGGGAGGCGGCGGTCGCGACAGGACGGAGCCGAAGCCTGCCGGGTCTGGCCCTCGCCAATGAGCTGAGCTGGGGCGACGGGGTGCTGAGAAAACGCTTCACCATCGCGCCGGGCCGACTGGCGGCGCGCCAGAGCGACGCCCGCCACATCTATTATTTTTCCGACCGGATGACCGCCCGCGATCCGCTGTTCGGAACGGTGCCCTACGCCTCCGGCGGGCTGTGCCGCGCCAAGGACGGCTCAGGCCCGGTGCGCGGCTTCATCACGCCGGGCCAGTGCGTCCTGACCTGGAACGCGACGCCCCAGGTGCGCGATATCCGTATCGAAGAGGCCGACGAGGACGCGCGGCGACGCGAGCTGATCTACCACGGCCGGGCCGACGGCAAGGTGCGCTTCCTCTATCGCGAGACGATGGGCGACAGCGCGCCCCAGACCCAGAGCCTCGACTACGACCTGGCCCACAGCGCGGTGATCGGCTTTCGCGGCGCCCGGCTGGAGGTTCTGGAGGCGGACAACACCCGTCTGCGTTACCGCCTTCTCGCCGCGTTCGACGGGGACGACTGAGCCTCAGACGGGATAGGTGTCGATGAAGCTGGGCCGCTGCTCCAGCGCCGTCTGCATGGCGACCAGGTTCGGGCGCCCGGTCTTCCAGTCGTAGTCCGGGTGGCGGAAGCCGATCCAGGTGACGGCGACGCCCGCCGTCAGCACGCCCATGTCCAGCGCCTGGGCGTCCGGCGCGGCGGCTTCCAGCGCGTCCAGGGCGCGGCCCATATTGACGGTCCAGCGCTCGATCCAGGACGCCGAGCGCTCCTGCTCGGGGCGGCGCTTCTCCAGCACCAGTTTGACGCCCATCTCCAGCGCGGCGTTGCCGAGCGTCTCCAGCCGCTTGACCCGCAGACGCTCCGCCCCCTCGGCGGGCAGCAAACGCGGGCCGGCGCCCAGGGCGTCCAGATATTCAGCGATCACCGGGCTGTCGTTCAGCGGCAGGCCGTCCTCGGCGATCAGGGTCGGCACCTGCACCACCGGATTGGTCGACAGCAGCTCCGGCGCATTGCCGTAGGGATCGACGACGATCTCCTCGATACGGTCGGCCAGACCCTTTTCACGGGCGACGATGCGCACCTTGCGCGCGAAGGGCGACGGGGTGGTGATGTAGAGTTTCATGATTACTCGGCGGCGTTGAGGGCGGCGGGAGCCGCGCGGGCGGCGTCCAGTTCGGCGGCCTTGGCTTCGACCTGGGCGACGATCTCCTCGATCATGCCGTCGTTAGCCTGTTTGTGGGCGATCTTGCCGTTCAGATAGACCATGCCCGCCCCCTTGCCGCCGCCGGTGAAACCGACGTCGGTATAGAGGGCCTCGCCCGGCCCGTTGACGACGCAGCCGATGATCGACAGCGACATGGCGGTCGAGATGTGCGCCAGCCGCTCTTCCAGAATCCCCACCGTCTCGATCACGTTGAAGCCCTGACGGGCGCACGACGGGCAGGCGATGATGTTCACCCCCCGGTGCCGCAGGCCCAGCGACTTCAGGATGTCGAAACCGACCTTGATCTCTTCGACCGGATCGGCGGCCAGGGACACGCGGATGGTGTCGCCGATGCCCGACCACAGCATATTGCCCATGCCGATGGCCGATTTGATCGTACCGGTGCGCAGCGGCCCCGCCTCGGTCACGCCCAGGTGCAGGGGGCAGTCGATGGCGTCGGCCAGCTGCTGATAGGCGGCGACCGTCAGGAAGGGGTCGGACGCCTTCACCGAAATCTTGAACTCGTGGAAGTCCAGGTCCTGCAGGATGCGGGCGTGGTTCAGGGCGCTTTCGACCATCGCGTCAGGGCAGGGCTCGCCGTATTTCTCCAGCAACTCCTTCTCCAGCGACCCGGCGTTGACGCCGATGCGCATGGAGCAGCCGTGGTCGCGGGCGGCCTGGACGACCTCCTTGACCCGCTCGATCGAGCCGATGTTGCCGGGGTTGATGCGCAGGCAGGCGGCGCCCGCCTGGGCCGCCTCGATGCCCCGGCGGTAATGGAAATGGATGTCGGCCACCAGCGGCACGCGGGCCTCGCGCGCAATGGTGCTGAAGGCCGCCGTCGACTCTTCGTCCGGGCAGGAGACGCGGACGATGTCGGCCCCGGCCTCTTCCAGCTGGCGGATCTGCTCCAGCGTCGCCGCCGCGTCGGCGGTCGGCGTATTGGTCATCGACTGGACGCTGATCGGCGCGCCCCCGCCGACGGGAACGGAGCCGACCATGATCTGGCGGCTCTTGCGGCGCTCGATGTGGCGCCAGGGGCGGACGTGGCCGAGTTCGGAACTGTGGTCGCTCATGACGCCGTACACATAGGACAGGACGGACGGCAAAACCACGACAGACGACGAAAGATCGTCGTCGCAGCCAAAGGATCAGATCAGGCGGCGGGCGGCTGGGCGACCGGGGCGGCGGCAGGCTGATACGGCTGCGGTCCCGGCGCCGCCGCTGCGGCGGCCGCCGCAGCGGCCTGGGCGGCGCGGGCGCGGGCCTCGACGGCGGCGGCGGCGCGCGCCTCGGATTCACGCGCGGCGGCCTGGGCGCGATTGTTCAGCGCGCCCAGCGGCGACTGAGGCGCGGGCAGGACGCCGCCATGCTCGCCGTTCAGATAGACGTCGAACGCCTCCGGATCGGGCGTGTCGATGGTCGCCGACAGGCCGGGCGGCGCGCGCCAGGCCTCGCCCGCCGCCAGTTGGCGCGCGAACAGGATGCGGCCGTCGCCCTGACGGATAACCAGGATGGCGGGTTTGCGGGCCTGAAGCGTGACCTGCGACACCGTGGCCGAGGCGCCGTAGATGGCGCCGCGCGGGTTGAAGGCGGCCTGCACCGGCGGGGCCGGCGGCGGCGCGGCGTTGGGGTCGTCCGGGTCGATGCCGGTCAGCTGCGCCTCCAGGCCCGGCGTGATGTACATGGCCGGCGTGGTCTGATCCGGCGGGGCGGCCCGGGGGGCGCCGAGGTAGAGGGCGCGGTCGCGCTGGCGGTCGGCCTGCTCGGCCCAGTCCTTGGGCACGGCGACCAGATCCGACGGGTGCGGCGCCTCGATGCGGTTCAGCCGCTGAAACACGTTCCAGCCGACCACCACCGCCAGAAAGGCGCCGATGACGCCCAAGATCTTGGGCGAGTTCTGGCGCATCTGCTGCAGGGCGGCGCCCGTCGGCGGCTGCAACGGCACGGCCGCATCGGGATATTCCTGCTTGAACCGCTCGACCGCGTTCAGCTCGTCCAGCCCCAAGGCGCCCGCATAGGCGCGCACATAGCCCATCGAGAAGATGCGCGACGGCAGGGCGGCGTACTCAGCCTGCTCCAGCGCCGTCAGGAAACGCGGATGCACCCGCGTCATGGTCGAAAGCTGGGCCATCGACAGGCCCGAGGCCAGACGCGCGGCGCGCAAAGTCGCGCCCAGGGAATCTTCCGAGGGATCTTCCGGCGCCGGCTGGGGCGTCGGCTCAGGGGTCTGATCCAGCGTCGCGTCGGCGTCGAAGTCGAACGCGGCTTGCCGATCCTGGTCCATAGGGTCGGGGTTCCGTCACGCCAGGCGGCCGTGCGCCCGTCATCCCCGCTTAGACGAGGCGAGGAGCGCGGGCAACGCGGGAAAGCGGCGCAGCTTTCCTAGACTTCCACGTTCAGCTTGCGCGCCAGCGACTCGATCTCGCCGCGCACCGACCCGGCCGAGGAGCCGAGCAGGACGTTCATCCCCCGTCGCGCCGCATTGAGATCCGCCGACAGGATCATGCGCTTGACCGGCCCCACCCCGCCCGCCGGGGCGGACAGGCGGCTGTAGCCCAGGGTGATCAGGGCGAAGGCCTCCAGCGGGCGGCCCGCCAGTTCGCCGCAGACGGAGACGGGCGTGGCGCTGTCGGCGCACTTTTGTTGAATCTCGGCCAGGGCGCGCAGGAAGGGCGGCGACAGGGCGTCATAACGCTCGGACACCCGCGGGTTCGTGCGGTCGGAGGCGAACATATACTGCATCAGGTCGTTGGTGCCGATCGAGACGAAGTCGGTCAGCGGCAGCAGGGCGTCCAGATGCCACAGCAGGCTGGGGCACTCGATCATGGCCCCGACGCGCAGCAGGGACGGCAGCGGGCGGCCCCGACGTCGCGCCCAGTCGCATTCGATGTCGACCAGTTCGCGCGCGGCCCTGAACTCGTCCACCGTGGCGATCATCGGGAACATGACGCGCAGTTCGCGGCCGGCGGCGGCGGTCAGCAGGGCGCGCAGCTGCATCCTCAGCAGGGCCGGACGATCCAGCCCCAGACGGATGGCGCGCCGACCCAGCGCCGGGTTCTCCTCGCGCTCATTGTCCAGATAGGGCAGGACCTTGTCGCCGCCGATATCCAGCGTGCGGAAGGTGACCGGCCGATCGCCCGCCGCATCCAGCACCAGCTTGTAGAGGGCCGTCTGCGAGTCCAAGCGCGGCAGTTCGTCCGAGACCATGAACTGGAACTCCGTGCGGAACAGGCCGATGCCCTCAGCCCCCGTAGCGTCCAGATTCTCCAGGTCCACCGCCAGACCGGCGTTGGTCAGCAGCACGATGCGCTTGCCGTCCTTGGTGACGGCGGGGGTGTCGCGCAGCTGGTCGAACTCGGCGCGTTGCTGGGCGCGCACGGCCATGCGGCTCTCGACCGCCGCCAGCATGTCCGGACGCGGCCGCAGATAGGCCTCGCCCGTCTCGCCGTCGACGATCACCTGATCGCCCTCGGTCAGGCGGTCCCGCAGGCCCTGAAGGCGGCCGACGCAGGGGATCTGCAGGGCGCGGGCGACGATGGCCGCGTGGGCGGCGGCCGAGCCTTCTTCCAGCAGCAGGCCGCGCAGCTTGTGGCGCGGATATTCTAGCAGGTCCGCTGGACCGAGATTCTTGGCCACCAGGATCGCGTCGTCGGGCAGGTCGCGCTGGCCCGGATGGTCGCCCGCCATCAGCCGCAGCAGGCGGTTGGCCAGGTCCTCGAAGTCGTGCAGACGCTCGCGGATGTAGGGATCGCGGGCATTGGCGAAGCGGGCGCGGTGCTCGTTACGAACGCGGTCGACGGCGGCCTCGGCCGTCAGGCCAGAGCGCACCGCCTCCTCCAGCGACCGGTTCCAGCCCCGGTCGTCGGCGAACATGCGATAGGTCTCCAGCACCTCATAGGGGGTGCCGCCCAGCTTGCCCTGACTGCCTTCCAGCAGGGCGTCGATGCTGGTGCGCAGACCGTCCAGCGCCGCCTTCAGCCGGACCTCCTCGGCGATCGGGTCGTCGGCCAGAAGCTGTTCGGGCGCGATCGGCGCCTCGTGCAGCACCGCCCGACCGAACGACAGGCCTTCGGCGAACTTCTGTCCCCGCAGCCGTTCGGGCCGATGAGGTGCCACCTCGACGTCGCGCAGCTCCTCCAGCGCCAGCAGCTCGCCCGAGGCCACCGTCTCGGCCAGGACCATGGCGATGGTCTGGATGTCCTCGATCTCTTCCTCGTCATAGCGACGAGCGGCGCGGTTCTGGACGACCAGGACGCCGATGGCCCGGCCGCCGCGCAGCAGGGGCGCGCCGAGGAAGGCGTGATAGGGGTCTTCGCCCGTTTCCGGCCGGTAGGAGAAGCTGGGGTGCGACTGGGCGTCCGACAGGCTCAGCGGCTCGGCCGTGCGGGCCACCTCGCCGACCAGCCCCTCGCCGGGGCGCAGGCGGGTGTTATGGACGGCCTCGGGGTTCAGCCCCTCGGTGGCGAACAGCTCCAGCTCGCCCGAGGCGCGCCGCAGATAGATGGAGCAGACCTCGGCCACCATCGAGCGGGCGATGATCCGCACCACCATGTTCAGCCGGGTCTGAGCCGGCGCGCCGCCCCCCGGCCCGGCCAGGGCCTCGCGGATCTGGCGCAACAGGAGGCGTGGCCCCCTCGCCGTCACTGCTGCGCCCTTTACCATGGTCTCTCCCGCCTAACCGTCCGATCCGTTCAGATAGGGCGGCGCGTCCGTTATCCTAGCTTTCCGCGTCCAGTCCGTAGGCTGCGTGCAGCGCACGCACCGCCAACTCTGCATAATCCGAATCGATCAGAACGCTGATCTTGATTTCAGAGGTCGAGATAGCCTGGAACTTCACGCCCTTGTCGGCCAGGGCGCGGAACATGGTCTGGGCCACGCCCGCGTGGCTTCTCATGCCGACGCCGATCACCGACACCTTGGCCACGTCGTCGTCGACCCGCAGCTCCTCGAAGCCGATCTCGGCCTTGGCCGCCATCATCAGGTCGGCGGCGCGGCGCGCGTCGCGGCGGCCGGTCGTGAAGGTCAGGTTGACCGCGCCTTCGGTGCGGGCCTGGCTCTGCACGATCATGTCGACATTGACCTCGGCCTCGGCCAGGCGGGTGAAGACGTCGGCCGGGGCGTCCGTCCGGTCCGACAGGCCCAAAAGCGTGATCCGGGCTTCGTCCCGGCTCATGGTCACGCCGGAAACGATGCGCTTTTCCACGATCTCATCCTCGTCGCAAATCAGGGTGCCGGCGTGTTGCGGCAGGTTTCCGTTTTCATCCGGTTCGATAAAGCTGGACAGGACGCGCACCGGCACGCGCTTGTGCATGGCCAGCTCGACCGAGCGGGTCTGCAGCACCTTGGCGCCGAGCGACGCCATCTCCAGCATTTCTTCGTAGGACACCTTCTCCAGACGCCGCGCGCGGCTCTGGATGCGCGGGTCGGTCGTATAGACGCCGTCCACATCGGTGTAGATGTCGCACGGCGCGCCCAGCGCCGCCGCCACCGCCACCGCCGAGGTGTCCGAGCCGCCCCGGCCCAGGGTGGTGATGCGGCCGTCGCGGGTCACGCCCTGAAAGCCCGGCACGATGGCGATCTCGCCCGCGTCGACGGCGGCGCCCAGCACGTCGCCCTGCACGTCCTCTATGCGGGCGCGGCCGTGGGCGTCGTCGGTCAGGATCGGAATCTGCCAGCCCATCCAGCTGCGGGCCTTGAAGCCCATGTTGCGCAGGGTCAGGGCCAGAAGGCCCGAGGTCACCTGTTCGCCCGAGGCGACCACCACGTCATATTCGTCGTCCGACAGGGCGCTGTCGGCGTACAAGCCCGGCGCCGCCGCGCCCACGCCGTCGGTCCAGGCCACCAGCTCATTGGTCTTGCCCGCCATGGCCGAGACGACCACGGCCACGCCCTTGCCTCTGGAGGCCTCGGCGGCGACGATGCGCGCCGCGCGACGGATGCGTTCCAGGTCGGCCATGGAGGTGCCGCCGAACTTCATCACCAACCGGTTCGTGTCGGCCCGCGTCATCCCTGCGCCTGATCCCCCTGCTTGCATGGCGGGCGAAGGCGGTCCATGCCTGAGCCCATGCCCGCTTCTAACGACAGCCTTGATCCGCGCAAACCCCAAAGCGATGAGGGTTTTTCACCCTTTGCTACCGATCGTGCCGAAGGGCCGAGCATCGATCCTGCCGATGTGGCGCGCTTTTCGGCCCAGGCGGCGCAGTGGTGGGACCCCAAAGGCCCCTTCGCCCCCCTGCATCGCTTCAATCCGGCGCGGCTGAAATTCGTGCGGGATCGGGCGGCGGAGCATTTCCAGCGCGACGTAAAAGCGCGCGCGCCGTTCGACGGCCTCAGCCTGATCGACATCGGCTGCGGCGGCGGGCTGATCGCCGAGCCGATGCGGCGCATGGGCTTTGACGTCACCGCCATCGACGCCTCGTCCGAGAACATCGGCACCGCCCGCGCCCACGCCGAACAGGTCGGGCTGGACATCGCCTATCGCGCCGCCACGGTGGAGCAGATGGTCGAAGCGGGCGCCGGACCGTTCGATGTCGTCCTGACCATGGAGGTCATCGAGCACGTCGCCGATCCGGAAGCCTTCATCCGCGCCTGCTCCAGGCTGATCAAGCCCGGCGGCCTGATGATCGTCGCCACCCTGAACCGCACGCTGAAGGGGCTGCTGCTGGGCAAGGTCGCGGCGGAATATGTGCTGCGCTGGGTGCCGGCGGGCACCCACGACTGGCGCCAGTTCCTCAAGCCCGAGGAACTGCGCGCCATGCTGGACGGGGAGCCCCTGAGCGTCACCGGCCCCTACGGCCTGGCCTACGACCCGCTGAACGACCGCTGGAGCGAGGGCGACGACGTGGGCGTCAACTATATGATGATGGCGACGCGGGACGCCTGACCGCTCAGAGCGGCCGGACCATGTAGCGGGCGTCGTCGCCGTAGCTGGCCAGCTTCGCGGCCATGCCGGGCGGGTTCTGAACCTCGAAACCGTTGCGCGACCAGAAGCTTGATGCGTCGTTGACCGCGACCAGCGCCACCGACGGCCAGCCGTCCGCCCGGGCCTGATCAGCCAGACGCTCGATGATGGGGCGGGTGTGGCCGCCGCCGCGCGTATCGGGGTGCAGGGCCAGGTCGTGCAGATAGACCACCTCGGCGTCGGTCGGGATGGCGTCGATCAGCACGTTCAGCGCCGGGGCCGCATTCACCTTCCACGGATAGGCGACCAGATAGCCCATGATCGCTCCGTCCGGCGCCGCCAGAACGAAGCAGCCCTGAGGATAGAGCTCCAGCCGGTTGGCGAAACAGGCGCGCTCTTCGGGATGATCGGGGAAGGACAGTTGGGCCACCGCGACCACGCCGTCGAGGTCGTCCGGCGTCATGGCCCGCCAGTTCAGTTCGGATAGCGGGCGTTCAGCTTCGCCCTGTTGAATCGCCATTGCACGCTCCATTCATCCGTTGGCGTCAAACCCCTCCGCGCCCGACATAGGCGACCGCGCACCGTGCGTCGCCAGCGAAAGACTGCGACTAATTCGCCTTCTTGGGGTCGGGCGGCAAGCTGGGCAGGGGGGCGCAGGGCACGCCGTCGTCCCTCAGCTTCTTGACCTCGGCGGGGGTGGCCTCGCCGTAGATCTCGCGTTTTTCGCTGCGGCCTTCGTGGATGTCGCGGGCCTCCCGGGCGAAGGCGTCGCCGACGTAGTCGAAGTTCTGCTCGACGTGGGCGCGCACCTGCTGCGCCGCCTGCATCATCATCGACTGCATCTGCTTCAGAGCTTCAGGTTTCAGGGCGTCGGTCGACGGCGCGGTCTTTTTCGTACCCGAGACGGCCGGGGCCATGATCTGCTTTCTCACGGCTGTCGAACCGCAGAAGGGGCATTCGACCAGGCCGCGCGCCGCCTGATCGTCATAGTCGGACGAAGAGCCGAACCAGGCCTCGAAGCCGTGGTCGTGGTCGCAGCAAAGGGCGTAACGGATCATAGGGGCAGGTCGAAGTCGCGGTCGTGGCGCAGGGCCGGCACGGAGGCGCGCGCCCGCTCCACAGAGGAAAGGTCCAACCGAGCGTGAAGCACGGCCGGTTCGTCGTGGTCGAGCCGGGCGATGACCTCGCCCCACGGCCCGACGACCAGGGAGCGGCCCCAGGTCTGGCGGCCGTCCTCATGCGCGCCGCCCTGGGCCGGGGCCAGGATGAAGGCGCCCGTCTCGATGGCGCGGGCGCGCAGCAGCGTCTCCCAATGCGCCTCGCCGGTCGGGCGGGTGAAGGCGGCGGGAACGGCGATCAGGCTCGCGCCCGCCTTGGCCAGGGCGCGATACAGGTGCGGAAACCGCAGGTCGTAACAGATGGTCAGGCCCAGACCGCCCCAGGGCGTATCGGCGACCGCAGCCGCCTCGCCGGGCCGCACCGAGGCGCTTTCGCGATAGGTCTCGCCGTTCGGCAGGTCGACATCGAAGACGTGCAGCTTGTCATAGCGCGCCGTGATCGTCCCGCCGGGGTCGATCAGCAGCGAGCGATTGGCGGCGCGCGGGTCGTCCGCCACGCCCGAACGGACAATGGCCGAGCCGACCAGAAGCCAGACGCCCAGTTCGGCGGCCAGCGCCTGCAGCCCCAGCACAGCCGGATCGGCGCCTTCGTCCGACAGGGCGGCGTCGCGGAAGGCCCGGCGCTGTTCGAGGAAATTGGTCCCCTCAGGCGTCAGGATCAGCTGCGCGCCCCCGGCCGCCGCCTGACGGATCAGGGGCTCGACATGCGCCAGCCCTGCGGCCGCCGTCGCCGGCGTCCGCGTCTGGATCAGCGCAATGTCGAGCGTGTCGGTCACCTAGGCCGCCAGCAAGGCGTCCAGCTCGCCCTTGCGGTCCAGGGCGTGGATGTCGTCCGAGCCGCCGACGTGTTTCCCGTCGATGAAGATCTGCGGGAAGGTGGCGGCGCCGCCCGAGCGCTGGACCATCTCGGCCTTCTTCTCAGGGTCGTTGGAGGCGACGATGTTGGTATAGGCCGCGCCCTTGCTGTCCAGCAGAGCCATGGCGCGGATGCAGTAGGGGCAGCCGGGTTTGGTGTAGAGAACGACTTCGGCCAAGGGAGACTCCTAAAGGCTGAGGGGAAGGTTCTCTTTCATTTAGGCGGTTCTCGCGCGTTTTTCACCCTCGCGATGACGGCCAGGTCGACGGCGCGCGCTCCGGCCTCCATCATGACCCGCGCGCAGGCCTCTGCGGTGGCCCCCGTCGTCAGCACGTCGTCGACCAGGAGCAGGCGCCGTCCCTTGATGCGTCGCCGTCCGGCCTCGGTCACAGCGAAGGCCGCCTTGACGTTCAGCCGCCGCCCGCGCGCGGACTTGCCGCCCTGGCTGGCCGTCGGCAGGGCGCGGATCAAAGCGTCGGGCAGGTAGTCGAGCCGCGCCGCGCGGGCCAGCGGCCGGGCGATCTCGGCGGCCTGATTGAAGCGACGCGACAGCAGGCGGGCGCGATGCAGGGGCACAGGGACTACGGCGTCCGCCGTCTCGATCAGGGGCGCGGCCGAGCGGCTGATCCAGCGGGCGAACAGGGGGGCGAACTGCTGCTGGTCGCCGTGCTTGAACTTCAGGATGATCCCGCGCGACGCGTCGTCATAGACGCAGGCCGCCCGCGCCCGATTGAAGGCGTAGGGGCTGGCGATGCAGGCCGCGCACCGATCCGCCGCGAAGTCGCCGCCGTCGCATTCAAACGCGGCGCCGCAGCCGTCGCACACCGGCGCCTCCAGAAAGGCGACCCGGCTCCAGGCGTCGGGCGAAAGGCCGGCCGACGCCGCCGCCTCGCGGCTGTCGTGAGCCAGCGGCGGCAACAAAATATCCAGCAGGCCCCGCCCCGCATCGCGCGCGCCGGATGCTAAAGGCCCCCCGACGCCTTTCAATCGACCTCGCCAGCCCCCATCCTGAACCGACATGAGCGCCCCCTCCCCTTCCTCTGGTCCCCCGATCATCTTCGACGCCGCCCGACGCGCCGCGCGCCTGACCCGCGCCGAGCGACGCTTCGGGGGCGCCGACTTCCTGCACCTGCGCGCCGCCGACAATGCGGTGAACAGCCTGGAGGTGATCCTGCGCGAGTTTCAGACGCCCGTCGACCTGTCGCCCCACCCCGGCGTCTTCGCCCGCGCCCTGGCCGACAGCCCGGCGCGCGAACGGGTGGCTGAGGTCCGCGCCGTCGGCTCGACGGCCGAGCGCGCCGCGCCGGGCGCCGGGCCGCTGGGGCTGGAGGACGGCTCAGCCGATCTGATCGTCAACCTGCTGGGCCTGCACTGGGCCAACGACCTGCCGGGCGCGCTGAGCCAGATTCGGCGCGCGCTGAAACCGGACGGCCTGTTCGTCGCCAGCCTGTTCGGCGCGGCGACGCTGAAGGAACTTCGCGGGGTGCTGACCGAAGCGGAGCTGGAGGTCAACGGCGGAGCGCAGGCGCGCGTATCGCCCTTCGCCGACGGCTTCGACGGGGCGGCGCTGCTGCAACGGGCCGGGTTCGCCCTGCCGGTGACCGATGTGGACCGGGTGACGGTGCGTTACGGCGACCCCTTCGCCCTGATGCGCGACCTGCGGGCGATGGGCGAGACCAATGTGCTGGCCGGGCCGATCCGGCCGCTGAGCCGCGCCGTTCTGGCCCGCGCGGCCCAGCTCTACGCCGAGCGCCACGCCGAGGCCGACGGCCGCATCCCCGCCACCTTCGAGATGGTGCATCTGGCCGGATGGGCGCCGCATGAGAGCCAGCAGAAGCCCGCCAAACGCGGCTCGGCCAAGACGCGTCTGGCCGATGCCCTGGGCGTCAGGGAGCAGACCGGCTAGGAAGGCTGAGCGTCAGCCCCCGGCGGCGAGCACGAACTGGCTGACCTTGCCGTAGACCGCCTCCATCCGCCCGGAGAAGGCGCCCAGCGCGGCCAGGACGACCATGCCGATCAGGCCGCAGATCAGGCCGTATTCGACGGCGGTGGCACCGCCTTCATCGCGGAGCAGCCGGTGAATGAAACCCTTCACGCCTGGCCTCCCCTGTCGTCGGCCCGTCAGAGCAGATCGCGCAGCCAGGCGATCAGCGGTTCATCGGCCGGAGGCATGGGATAGGCCGACAGCTTGTTCGGCTTCACCCAGGCCAGGCCCGCATGCTCGCGCGCCTCGACCACGCCGGACCAGCGCCGGCACAGATACAGTGGCATCAACAGGTGAAACGATTCGTAAGCGTGACTGGTAAACACGAAGGGGGCCAGGCAGGCCTCCTTCACGTCGATGCCCAGTTCTTCCTTCAGCTCGCGGATCAGGGCCGTCTCGGGCCGCTCGCCCGGCTCGACCTTGCCGCCGGGAAATTCCCACAGGCCCGCCAACTGCTTGCCCTCGGGGCGTTTGGCGATCAGCACCCGGCCGTCCGGATCGATCAGGGCGACAGCGACGACCAGGACGGTAGGAACGGCAGGCGTCTCGCTCACGAGCGGTAGTCTCCGTTGATCTCGATGTAGCGTTTGGTCAGGTCGCACGTCCACACGGTGGCCGAGGCGCGCCCCGAGCCGACATGGACGGTGATGTCGATCTCGTCGTTCTTCATATAGGCGCTCATGACCGCCTCGTCGTAGTCAGGCGACGGCGCGCCGTCGACCGCGGCGACGTGGGGACCGAAACGGATGGCCAGACGGTCGCGGTCGACAGCCTCCTCCGTCTTGCCCACCGCCATGACGATGCGGCCCCAGTTGGCGTCCTCGCCGGCGATGGCGGTCTTGACCAGGGGGCTGTCGGCGATCGACTTGGCCAGTTTGCGGGCCGAGGCGGGGCTGGCGGCGCCGTCCACCGTGACCTTGACGAACTTGGTCGCGCCCTCGCCGTCCTTGACCAGCTGGTGAGCCAGATCGAGCATGACGGCGTCCAGCGCCGCCGAGAACTCCTTCAGGCGGCGGTCGCCGACGCGGCCGATGCGCGGCGCGCCGGACGCGCCCGTGGCGAACAGCAGGGCCGTATCGTTGGTCGAGGTGTCGCCGTCTACCGTCACGCTATTGAAGGTGGTGCGGACGTGCAGGTTCAGCAGGGCCTTCAGCACCGGCGGGGCGATGTCGGCGTCAGTGACGATGAAGGCCAGCATGGTGGCCATGTCCGGCGCGATCATGCCCGAGCCCTTGGCGATGCCGGCGATCTTCACCTTGACGCCCTCGATCTCGCACTCGGCGTAGGAGCCCTTGGGGAAGGTGTCCGTGGTCATGATGCCCAGGCCGGCCCTGGCCCAGTTGTCGGCCTTCAGACCGGCCTGAACCTCGGGCAGGCGGGCGGTGATCTTCTTGTCGTCCAGCACCACGCCGATCACGCCGGTCGAGGCCAGCATGACGTCGCGCTGGCGGCAACCGAAGCGCTTGGCGAACTCCGAGGCCGTGCGACGCGCCGCATCCGCGCCCGCCTTGCCGGTGAAGGCGTTGGCGCAACCGGCGTTGACGATCAGCGCCCGAACCTCTTCGCCGCCCTTGTCGGCGTCCAGTTGGCGCTTGCACCAGTCGACCGGCGCCGAGCCGACCTTGTGCCGGGTGAAGACGCCGGCGCACGACGCGCCTTCGGGAAAGTGAAAGACCACCAGATCGTCGCGCTCATGCTTGTAGAAGCCCGCGCGCGCGGTCGCGATCTCGACCCCGCCGATCGGCGCGATGGCCGGAAAGGGCACGGCCAGCGGCGAGATCATCAGTCCCGGCTTGCCGGGCGCAGAGGCCTTGGTCGGCGTCGACCCGGCCGACTGGGCCGCGCGCTTCAGGGCCGAGGCCAGGGGGTCCAGAGCCTTCTCGATGACGGTTTCGATCTTCTTGCCGGTCGAGGCGGACTTGGGCGGCTGGCTCATGTGGCGTTTCCGGCGGCGGGAGGAACGGTGACTTTATCGGCGGGCGTGGAGGCAGGCGAAGACGCCTTTGCGTCGTTCAGGGTGATTTCCACCTCGGCCTTGCCGCGAAGTTGCTCGAGCAATTGGCGCACGCCTTCATAGGTCAGATAGCGGACGATCTGGGGACGGGCCTGCTCCAGCGTCGGCGGCGTCTCGACGCGTCGATCCTCGACCTTGAGCACGGCCCAGCCGGTCTCGGTCTGGATCGGACCGACGACCTGGCCCGGCGTCTTGCCCTGCAGGGCCGTCGCATAGGCCCCCGGCAGAACGTCGAGCGTCGAATAGCCCAGATCGCCGCCGGAATAGCGGGTGGCGTCGTCGATGGAGCGTTGAGCGGCCACGGCCTCGAACGCCGCACCCTGCCCCAGCACGCCCAGAACGGCGTCGGCCTGCTCCCTGGTGGGCGCCAGGATCAGACGCACGCGGACCTCTTCGGTGGCGCGCGCCAGACGCTGCTGTTCGGCGTAGAGGCGTTCAACCGCCTGTTCGGACACGGCGCCGGCCACCACCTTTTCCACCAGCATGTCGCCCAGGATGCGTTCGCGCACGGCCTGCAGGCGACGCTGGGCGGCCGGGCTGGAATCCAGGCCGCGACGCTCGGCCTCGGCGGCCAGAAGCTTCTGATCCACCACCTCGTCCATCACCCGGCGAAACAGTTCGGAGGAGACATCCAGCGGGTCGTCCTCGCCGATCAGCCCCTGAGCCACCGCCTCGCGCCGCACGTCCGAGGCCCAGACGGCGCGGTCGTTGACCCTGGCCACCACCCGGTCGTTCTTTTCCGGCGCAGCCTCGTCGCCGCCGCGCCCGCAGGCGGCCACGCCCATCGCCAGCCCGACGGCGGCGACCAGAAACAGGCTGGTGAGGGGACGCCGCGCTCGCATCGGACGCTCCGGGCAAGGGTCTGGGGACAGGTCGCCGGGGCGACCGTTCGCGCCTGCGCGGCGCCGCCTTAAAAAGGCCCTCGCGTTGACAGGGGTAAGGGCGGTGCTTAAGTCCCGCCTGCGCCCAAGTCGAGGGATTTTCGATCGTATGCGCGGCCCTTCGCGCGCCCTGACTGCAGGGAAGGCCTGGGGCTGGCGTGATCGCGGCCTCCCGACCGGGCGAAACCTGTCTTTCTCAGAGCCTTCAGCCGCTCGACCGCCTGACCCGGATCGCCCATGCTCGGCTTCGCCAAGAAACTTCTCGGTTCCTCCAACGACCGCAAGGTCAAGGCCTTCCAGGCCCAGGTCCAGAAGATCAACGCCCTAGAACCTAAGTTCGAGGCCTTCTCTGACGACGAGCTGCGCATGATGACGCAGACTTTCCGGGATCGCATCGAGGCCGGCGAGAGCCTGGACAAGCTGCAGAACGAGGCCTTCGCCGTCGTGCGCGAAGCCTCCAAGCGCGTGCTGGGCCAGCGTCAGTACGACGTGCAGATGGCCGGCGGCATGATCCTGCACGAAGGCGGCATCGCCGAGATGCGGACCGGCGAAGGCAAGACCCTGGTGGCCGTGGCCCCGGTCTATCTGAACGCGCTGGCGGGCAAGGGCGTCCACGTCGTCACCGTCAATGACTACCTGGCCCGCCGCGACGCGGAGCAGATGGGCAAGGTCTATCGCTTCCTGGGCCTGGAGGTCGGCGTGATCGTCAACGGCCTGTCGCAGGGTCAGCGCCAGATGGCCTATCAGGCCGACATCACTTACGGCACCAACAACGAGTTCGGCTTCGACTATCTGCGCGACAATCTGGTCTACGACCGACGCGAGATGGTGCAGCGCGGCCACCACTTCGCCATCGTCGACGAAGTGGACTCCATCCTGATCGACGAGGCGCGCACGCCGCTGATCATCTCGGGCCCGACCGAGGACCGCTCGGACCTGTACAAGATCGTCGACGCCCTGGTGAAGGAACTGGTCAAGGACAAGGCCACCTACGACCTCGACGAGAAGCAGCGTCAGGCCCTGCTGACCGAGCTGGGCTCGGAGCGTATGGAGCAGATGCTGGAACAGGGCGGCCACTTCGCCGAGGACACCGTCGATCTGTATGATCCGGCCAACGTCAGCCTGGTCCACCACACCAACCAGGCCCTGCGCGCCAACACCCTTTATCAGCGCGACAAGGACTACATCATCAAGGACGGCGAGATCGTCCTGATCGACGAATTCACCGGCCGCATGATGACCGGCCGCCGCCTGTCCGAAGGTCTTCACCAGGCCATCGAGGCCAAGGAAGACGTCAAGATCATGCCCGAGAACCAGACCCTGGCCTCGGTGACCATCCAGAACTACTTCCGCCTCTACGAAAAGCTGTCCGGCATGACCGGCACGGCGGCGACCGAGGCGCAGGAGTTCCTCGACATCTACAAGATGGACGTCCTGGAAGTGCCGACCAACCGTCCGATCCTGCGCAAGGATTACGACGACGAGGTCTACCGCACCTTCGCCGAGAAGAACCGCGCCATCGCCGCTCAGATCGCCGACTGCTATGTGCGCGGCCAGCCGATCCTGGTCGGCACGGTGTCGATCGAGAAGTCCGAAGAACTGTCCGACCTGCTGAAGGACTACGACTATCAGGTCGAGGTTTCGCGCAAGCTGAAGCCCGAATACGAAGGCCGTGAGAAGGAAGCCCAGAAGGTCGGCGACCTGGCCTATGACATCGAGTACGTCACCGGCCGCGGCATCCCGCACAATGTCCTGAACGCGCGCCAGCACGAACAGGAAGCCTATATCGTCGCCGAGGCCGGCCTGCCGCACGCGGTGACCATCGCCACCAACATGGCCGGCCGCGGCACCGACATCCAGCTGGGCGGCAACCTGGACATGCGGATCCAGCGCTGGGTCCAGGAACAGCGCAACATGGCGATGGAGGTCCCGCCCGAGGCGCTGGCCGCCAAGGAAACCGAGTTCAAGGCCGAGATCGCTGTCGCCAGGGAGAAGGCTCTGGCCGCCGGCGGCCTGTTCGTCCTGGGCACCGAGCGCCACGAAAGCCGCCGGATCGACAACCAGCTGCGCGGCCGGACCGGCCGTCAGGGCGACCCCGGCACCTCGAAATTCTACCTGTCGTGTGAAGACGACCTGCTGCGCATCTTCGCCGGCGACCGCCTGGACGCCATCATGCGCCAGTTCGGCGTGGCCGAAGGCGAGGCCATCAGCCATCCGTGGCTGAACCGCGCCGTCGAAACGGCCCAGAAGCGCGTCGAAGCCCGCAACTACGACATGCGTAAGAACGTGCTGAAGTACGACGACGTCGTGAACGATCAGCGCAAGGCCGTCTTCGAACAGCGCCAGGAGTTCATGGACTCCACCGATCTGTCGGAACTGGTCGCCGACTTCCGCAGCGACGTGATCAACGACCTGGTCGAACGCTATATGCCGCCCAAGGCCTATGCCGAGCAGTGGGATATCGACGGCCTGGACGAAAAGGTCCGCTCAACGCTGGGCCTGGAACTGCCGCTGCATGACTGGGCGGCCGAAGAAGGCGTCTCCAACGAAGAGATCGAAGAGCGCATCACCGTCGCCGCCGACGCCCGCGCCGCCGAACGTCTGGAGCTGATCGGCGCCGATCAGACGCGCGGCCTCGAAAAGCAGTTCATGCTGCAGATGATCGACATGCAGTGGCGCGAGCATCTGGTCCACCTGGACCACCTGCGCGGCGTCATCGGCCTCCGCGGCTACGGCCAGCGCGACCCGCTGAACGAATACAAGACCGAAGCCTTCAACTTGTTCGAGACCCTGCTGCACGACCTGCGCCACAACGTCACGCGCTGGCTGATGACGGTCGAGTTCCAGTTTCAGGCGCCGCCGCCGATGGAAATGCCTGAGTTCCAGGAAATCCACCTGAACCCCGGCACCGGCGAGAACGAAATGGCCAACCCGATGGCCCAGAACCCGGAAGGCATGCTGACCGGCGATGATCGTTCGAAACTGCCGGTCGAAGCCCTGCCCGCCGACTGGGAGCGCACCAGCCGCAACGCCGACTGCCCCTGCGGCTCGGGCCGCAAGTTCAAGCACTGCCACGGTAGTTTGGTTTAAAGGCGCGCTGACGCGCGCGGATTGAGCGCCGAAAGACTGGGTTGAGAGAGGCGGGTTCGCGAAGGCGGCCCGCCTTTTTCTTTGCCCGGTGACGCCGGCCGCCATGCGGGTTAGCGTACCCTCATGAACTACAAGCCCCTGTTCTCTCGCGCGCTCGGCCTCGACCCCGAACGCCTGCATTTCGCCGCCCACAGCCACCACCTGTGGCCCGACGCCAGCTTCGACGGCCAGGTCCGCGCCTGGGCCGAGGCCAACCGTTTCGCTGATCGCAAATGGGACCTGATCTTCGGCGAGGTCATCCCCGAGGCTCAAGGCCACGTCGCGCGCGAGCTGGGCCTGCCCTCGCCCGACAGCCTGATCTTCGCGCCGAACACCCATGACATCCTGCTGCGCATCGTCTCGGCGGTCGACACGGCGCCGGTGCGCATCCTGGCCACCGACGGCGAGTTCCACTCCTTCCGCCGCCAGTCGGAACGCTGGGAAGAGGCCGGTCAGGCCGTCGTCACCCGCGTGCCCCTGGCCCCGTTCGAGACCTTCGCCGAGCGGTTCGTCGCGGCGGCGCGGGCGGGCGGGCACGACCTGATCTTCGTCAGCCAGGTCTTCTTCCGCACCGGCGGCCTGTTCGAGCGGATCGCCGAACTGGCGGACCTGGCCGACCCGGCCGGACCGTGGGTCGTGGTGGACGGTTACCACGGCTTCATGGCCACGCCGACCGACCTGTCGGCCGTGGCGGACAAGATTTTTTATCTCGCCGGCGGCTATAAATACGCCATGGCGGGCGAAGGCGCCTGCTTCCTGCACGCCCCGCCCGGCTTCGGGCCGCGCCCCGTCGTGACCGGCTGGTTCGCCGAGTTCGGCCATCTGGAAGGCCCGCCCGGCGGGGTTCAGTACCGCACCGACGGCGGCCGCTTCTGGGGCGCCACCTTCGACGCCAGCGCCCTTTACCGCTTCAACGCGGTGCGCGCGATGCTGGACCAGCACGGCCTGACCACAGCGATGATCGCCGACCACGCGCGCGGCCTGCAGGCGCGGTTCCAGGCGGCGATTGAAGGCGCAGAAGCGGGCGGCCTGTCACAGGCCGAGATTCTGAATCCGGTCCACGGCGAGGCGCCCCGCGCCCGCTTCCTGGCCCTGCGCCACGCCGACGCTCCCCGCTGGAAGGCGGCCCTGCAGGAGATGAACGTCATCGCCGATGTGCGCGACGACGTCATCCGCTTCGGCTTCAGCCTGTATCAGAGCCAGGAAGACGTCGAGCGGCTGATCCACGCCTGCGCCCGGCTGGACTAAACCTTTAGAAGAACAGGCTGTCGGCGTCGCGGCGGGCCTCAGGCGGATCGGTGCGGCGCGGCTGACGCTCGCCGCGCGGCGCCGGGGCTGAGGCAGGCGGCGTCGCCCGCGCGGCCGGTGCGGCAGTAGCCGGGGCCGGATCGCCCGGCAGCCGCGGCGTCGGGGTCGCGCGCGGCGCTGGAGCGGCGGCGGCTGGCGGCGGCGGCGCGCTCGCCTCGGTCCTGGGCGGCGGGCCCAGCGTCGGATATTTCGGCGTCGGCGGCAGGGGCGGTCGGCGCGCGGTCGGCGGCGCAGCCGGGGCGGTCAGCGCGGGTTCTGCGTCAGACGACGAGGCCTCGAGCGCCTGACGCGCCTGGGTTCGCGCGCGGGGGCTGTCGCAACGGCACAGAACCAGATCCTCGCCCTCGCGCCACAGGATCAGCGGTCGGCGCGGCGGCTCGGCCCAGCGATGGGCCAGGCGGGCCAGATCCCTCTCCAGCGCCTCATCGGCGCCGACCGGGATGGCGCGGATCTCATGCCCCTGCGCCTCCCACAGCGGAGCCGTCTGCGCCAGCCAGTCCCGCCCCGCGCCGTCCGGGTCGTAGACATAGACGGGTGTGAGGCCGAAGGCCGCGGGACCCGCCGCCTGCTCCAGCCGCGCCTCCAACCCCTGAGACGCGGTCAGGCGCTGCAGATCGTGCCGCGCCACGCCCAGCCACCAGGCCGCCACAACCACGCCGAGCAACAGCAGACCTAGCACGGCGCCGATCAGCGTCCCCAGCAGCAGGCGCGGCCAGTCCGTGTCAGAGGATGAGGTCAGGGCGGCGGAGGTCATCGCCGCCAAGGCCTAGCACCGAATGGCGCGGCTGTCAGATCGCCAGGTCCAGCAGAGCGTCGCGCGTCAGCTCGGCATGGGTCATGGGGAACAGGTGACCGCCCCCCGCCACGGTCTCGGCCTCGACATTCGGGCGGCGCGACGACGGGGCGACGGCGCACAGGGCGCCTGTCTCCGCCTTGAGGATTCTCACAGCGCCTGGATAGCTCGCCAGGGCCCGCCAGGGGTCGTGCGCCTGGGCGGCGTAGTTGGAGGCCTCCCACGCCGGGGCGCAGGCCAGCTCCAGCCCGCAATCGGTCTCGACCAGACCATCAGCCAGATAGTCGGCCAGCATCATGTCCGGCCAGCCCTTGAAGGCGCCGCGCCCGCGATAGGCGCTCATGGCCTGTTCACGACTGTCGAACAGGGCGCGGCGGCGCAGGGTGTTGGCGACGATGGGGAAGCGCTGGGACAGCAGGCCCGCGAGCGGCAGGTTCATCGCCCACACCATCTCGCGGCGCCAGACGACAGGGTCCAGCAGCAACAGACGCGAGACCCGATCCGGGCGCTCGGCGGCGGCCATCAGGCCGCTGGTCCCGCCGATGGAATGGCCGGCTAGGGCGACAGGCGGGCCGTCGATCGCCTCCAGAAGGCAGATCAGGTCGTCGCGATGATCCTTCCAGCTGCGGCGGCCGTCGGGGAGAGCGGGCAGACGCGTGCGGCCATGACCGCGCAGATCCGGCGCCCAGATGCGCAGGGCGCCGGACAGCGGCTGCAGCAGGGAGCGGTAGGTCAGGGCGTTGAAGCCGTTGGCGTGGACGAAGATCAGGTCGACCGGCCGCTTGGGATCGCCGAAGTCCAGCACGGCCATGTCGCCCGCGCCCCAGCGATTGTCGATCGGCACGCTGATCCGGCGCGGGGCCGACAGGGCCAGGGCGTCCATCCGGATCAGGCCGCGATGCGGCAGGCGCCGCACCGGCCGTGGCCCTCGATCGTGGTGCGGTCGATCGCGTAGCCCGCGTTCGCGGCCGCCTGGGCGATCACATCGGCGCCGGGGACCGCCACCTCTTCGGTCGCGCCGCAGCAGTCGCAGATCAGGAAGGCCGCCGCATGGCCGCCCGGCGCGCAGGCGTCGGCCGTGCAGGCGACATAGGCGCTGATGGAGGCGATGCGGTGGGCCAGCCCACGCTTTTCAAGGAATTCGAGGGCGCGATAGACGGTCGGCGGCTTGGCGGCCTGACCATCGAGGCCATAACGGGCGATCAGGTCATAGGCCTTGACCGGCTCGGCGGCCGACAGCAGCAGTTCAAGCACGCGGCGGCGCGGAGCGGTCATGCGGTCGCCGTCGGCCGAAAAGCGCGCCTCGACGGCGGCGATCGCCCGTTCGACCTCGGCGGCGCCGGGTCGGCTGTCGATGTGATCATGATCGCAGGCGTCGCCCATGAGCTAGAGCTAGGGGGTCCTGAGCCGCGCCGCAACCGGGACCGCGCGCCGCAGGCCCGATCAGGCCCCATTGTGGCCAAACCGCGGCGTTTGCGGCGGCCTCGGGCATGGGCTAGAAGAGCCGTCCTTTCTGTTCAGAAGACCCTATTTCATGACCGACGCCACCCAAGCGAACAGCCCCCTGTCGGGCACTGTCCTGTTCTATTCCCAGCCGGAGCCGCTGTCGGCCGACGTGCACGGCAAGCTGGGCGTGACGCCCGCGGACAAACCCTACGCCTTCGTGGCCCAGACCCACGTCGTGCCGCTGACGGTGACGGAGTTCGCCCCGGCCGCCCTGTCCTATCCGGTCATCTTCGTCGGCGACGCCAAGCAGCCCGTCGCCGCCATGGGCCTGAACCAGGGCGAGAACCTGTTCATCGAGAACGGCGACTTCCGGCCCGACGCCTATATCCCGGCCTATGTCCGCCGCTATCCCTTCGTCTTCGCCAATGACGAAGAGCAGAAGCGCATGGTGCTGTGCATCGACCGCGCCGCTCCCTTCGTGGTCGAAGGCGGCGAGACGCCGCTGTTCGAAAACGGCCAGCCCAGCGGCTACGTCAACTTCGGCATGGAGTTCTGCAACAACTTCGAGCAGGAGCGCGTGCGCACCGAGTCCTTCATCAACCTGCTGACGGAACTGGACCTGTTCGAGGTGCGTGAAGCCACCTTCACCCCGCGCAACGCCGACGGCACCGCCGGCGCGCCGCAAAAGATCGCCGAATATTTCGCCGTATCGGAAGACAAGCTGAAGGCCCTGCCGGTCGAGAAGCTGGCCGAACTGCGCGACAACGGCGCCCTGGGCCAGATCTACGCCCACCTGGTGTCGCTGCTGGGCTGGGACCGCCTGATCGCCATGGCCCTGACCCGCGCCGCCCAGCAACCGGTCGCCGCCAACGCTTGATTAAATCGGGCCGACGCGCGTTCGCGCGACGGCCCGATGAACAATGAAATGAAGACGCCCCGTCAGATTGCTGGCGGGGCGTTTCTTGTCAGGAGATGGGTTTAGCGGCGGGCCACGAGGGCGCGGGTCAGGCAGGAGAAGACCAGCCGCCCGGCCTCGTCCAGCATGTCCTGCTGGGCGATGACCACGCCCTTCTCGTCGCCGACCGGGTCCTTGCCCATCACCGTCAGCCGGCCGCGCAGCAGTTCGCCCGCCGGCGGATTGCGTAGGAAGCGCAGCCCGTCGACCCCTAGGGTCTTGGACCCCGCCCAGCCGCCCATGCGATCGGCGGACAGGCGGCTCCACAGGGCGTAGACCATCGCTTCGGGCGCGCCATAGGCGACGTCCCACCCCGGCAGGAAGCGTTCGGCGAACAGGTCCAGCGCCGCCGCATCGACGGCGCAGGCGCCCAGAGGAATGACCTGGCCGATCTCAAGATCCTCGAAATGGACGTGCAGAGGTTCGGTCATGCGCGGTCGTTCCTCGCTCAGGCCGCCGGTTCCTCCGACACCCGGACCATCAGCTTGCCGTCATGGTCGCCGGTGAACAAGCGATTCAGCGAGCCGACCGCCCCTTCCAGACCATCATCGACGTGGACCTTCCACTGAATTTTCCCGTCGGCCAGCCAAGGCCCCATTTCGGCGATCATCTCCTTGGCGCGGTGCGCGTAGTCGAGGACCAGGAAGCCCTTCACGTTCAGACGGTGGGTGATGATGCGCGAGAAATTGGGCGAAGGCGGCATCCGCGTGGCGTTATAGGCCGAGATCAGGCCGCAGACGGCCATGCGGCCGTGCACCTTGAGCCGGTTCCACACGGCGATCATGATGTCGCCGCCGACGTTCTCGAAATTGAGGTCGATGCCGTCGGGAGCCAGCCGGTCCAGGGCGTCGCCGACATCCTCGTTCTTGTAGTCGACGGCGCCGTCGAAGCCGAGCTCCTCGGTCAGCCAGCGACATTTCTCGGCGCCGCCGGCGATGCCGATGACGCGGCAGCCGCGCTGCTTGGCCACCTGGCCGGCGATGGAGCCGACCGCCCCGGCCGCCGCCGAGATCACCAGGGTCTCGCCCGCCTTGGCCTTCAGCACGTCGGTGACGCCGAAATAGGCCGTCATCCCGGTCATGCCCAACACGGACAGGTTGGCGGTCAGCGGCAGGCCCGGCGCACGATGGACGGGCCGCAGCCCCGCCTCGGGCACGACAGCGTAGTCGGCCCAGGCGCCGGACAGAGGCGTGACCAGATCGCCTTCCTTGAACCGCTCGCCGCGCGACTGCTCGACCACCCCCAGCGTCAGCCCGCGCATGACGTCGCCCAGACCCACCGGCGGCAGATAGCCTTCGGAATCGTTCATCCACGTGCGGTTCGTCGGGTCGATCGAAAGATAGATCGTGCGGACCAGGACCTCTCCGTCCTTCAGATCAGGCACGACGCTTTCGACCAGTTCCAGATCCCCATCCTGAATCAGCCCCTGCGGGCGGCGACGCAGGATCCACTGCCGGTTGCGCAAGCTCATCAGTCTGTCTCTCATCAGGGTTTTCTTTCAGGACCCATAGTGGCGCCTCCCGCGGGCAGAGCAAGCCGCCGAACGCAGACGCGTGACCGCCCAGCAAAAAAGAGGCGGACCCTTTTTGAGGATCCGCCAGGAGTCGCATCATCGAGAATGAGGCGAGGGCGAAGACCGACGGTCAGGTCGGCCCGGGGGAATAGCCCTCGGCGATCGAATAACGACGGACTTGCGACTCGGTTCCCGACCCGGGCGAGGGGCTCGCGTCCCGGCGTCGAAGGAACGGCCGAGCGACGGCGACGTTCGCCCTACAGGTTCTCAAACCGCGACAAGGAGGCGAGCCCATGAGCCATCAAGACCCGCATTCGCACTCGGCCGACGCCGTAGAGACTCACCACCCCGTGGAGGCCCAATATGTGCGCCAGGGCCGCGGCGGGCGTCGCATCCTGATGCTGCTGATCGTATCGGCGGGGGCGGCCGCCGTGTTGCTGTTGGGCATATGGGCCGTCAACAACGCCGGCCTGCGTCGAACCTCCGAGGAGGCCAGCATGACGCCTGAACCGCCGCCGGTCGTGGATGCCGACCGCACCGCCCGCAGCGCCGGCCCGGAAGCGGCGCCGCCGCCGGTCGACGCCTCTCCCGCCGCCTGATCTTGCACCAAAAAGGGGCTCCGCAGCAGCGGAGCCCCTGAAAAGGCGTCGGGGGCGCCGCCGTGGATCAGGCGGCCGCCTTCTGGCGCGAGGGATGGAAGAACAGCGCCTGGCTGATCGCCGCCTTCACCGTTTCCGGCTGGAAGGGCTTGGTGATCAGGAAGGTGGGTTCGGGCCGTTCCCCGGTCAGCAGCCGCTCCGGGAAGGCGGTGATGAAGATGACCGGAACATCGAACTTGCGCAGGATGTCCTTGACCGCGTCAATGCCCGAAGAGCCGTCCGCCAGTTGGATATCCGCCAGAACCAGTCCCGGCGCGTGACGCGAAACGGCGTCCACAGCCTCGTCGTGGGTGGTGGCGGTGCCGGTGACGCGGTGGCCCAGCTCCTTCACCAGGCTTTCGATGTCGGCCGAGATGATGGCCTCGTCCTCGATGATCAACACGTCGGTGGCCAACTCGGCGTCGATGTCGGACTGAGCTTCAGAGATCAGGCGCTCGACCGTGCGCGGATCGACGGCCAAAATCTGGGCGGCCTCGGACGGCGTAAAGCCTTCCAGCGCGGTCAACAGGAACGCTTGTCGCGACTGGGGCGCGATGCGCATCAGCCGACGCGAAGCGTCGTCGGCTTCGGAGACGCCGCCGCTTTCCAGCTGGGCCCCGGTGCTCGACCAGATGGTGTGGAAGACATGGTAGAGCGCCACCCGCGGCGTCATGTCGGCGGGCAGTTGACGCTCGCCCGCCGCCAGGGCTTCAAGCGCGACGCGGACATAGTTGTCGCCCGTGCTTTGATCGCCGGTAAGGGCGCGCGCGTAACGGCGAACATAGGGCAGATGCGGCGCAAGTCTGGCCAAAAGGCTCATATGTAGATCCCCGACTGCGCCCGCCTCCACTGACGAGACGGGCTTAGACGGACCTTAACGTATCAGAGACGCCACGGTTCCGTGGGCTTCGTCCAGCTTGAGCATAAAATAGCAACGGCGTAGGAACTCTATTGGAGAGGCGGCGTTTTGCGTCTCTATGAACGACTTCACAAGGCTTGGGCGGCGGCCGGAAACTCCATGATTGAACCTAAGGACACCCCCGCGCGTATCAGCGGGTCCAACTCGGACGAACGCGATCTCGAAGAGGTCCGTCTGCGTCAACAGGCCATCGGCGTTAAGCTGCGCCATATGTTCGACGAAGTCGTCAACGAGCCCGTGCCGGACGAATTTCTGGAAATCCTTCGCCGCGCCGATCAGGGCGCATCCGCCAAGGAGGGGCAGTGACCACCACGACCCCCGCCGCCCGGCCCTCGTCATCAGACGACAACGCGTTCAAGGCTGAACTCGTCACCCTAATCCCTCATCTGCGGGCCTTCGCCCGGACCTTGACCGGCGACCCGACGGCCGCCGACGACCTGGCTCAGGAAGCCATGATGAAGGCGTGGGACGCCCGCGCCAGCTATCAGATGGGCACCAACATGAAGGCCTGGACTTTCATGATCCTGCGCAACCAGTTTTATTCCGAAAAGCGCCGCTCGTGGCGTCAGACCCAGCTGGACCAGGAAGCCGCCGAACGCACCTTGATCGCCGTAGACGACCCCGAGGCGCCGGTGGCGCTGGACGAACTGCGTCAGGCGCTGAAGTCACTGCCGGAAGAACAGCGCGAGGCGCTGATCCTGGTGGGCGCGGGCGGCTTCGCCTATGAAGAAGCTGCGGAAATCTGCCAATGCGCCGTCGGCACGGTGAAGAGCCGGGTGTCGCGCGCGCGCAAGGCCCTGCAGGCCACGCTGGAGCGCGGCGGTTATGCGCGCGACGGCCAATCGGCGGGCGACGCCATGCGCTCGATCCTGGCCGACGCGGACAGATTAAGCGGCGCCGGGCGCAAATAGCGGTGCGTGTCGGCCGGGTTCTGGGCCGCAAGCTCGGGCGCCGTCGCGTCCAGGGCATCCGATTCCGCCTGGGCTTGGCCATGGCCCTGGGCCTGCTGCCCATACTGCTGCTCGGCGTGATCCAGACCGAGGCCGAGTTCCGCAAGCAGGAGCAGGAGCGTCGGCTCGACCTGCAGCTGGCGGCCGAACGCAGCGCCTCGGACGCCAAGGCCCGGATCAGCTCGACCGTGGTGCTGCTGCAGGCTCTCACGCCGGAAGGGGGCGGCTTCTTTTGCGAGGCTCGCCTTACCGCCCTCGCTGCGCGGATGGAGGGGATCACCAGCCTGGCGCGCTACAGCGCCACGGGCGCGCCGGTCTGCGCCTCGCGCAGCGAGAGCGAGGGGCAGACGAAACAAAACGTGTCGCCGGATACCTGGCACCAGCGCCTGAAGCGCGGCGAAGACGTGGTGATGCAGCGTTCGGCCGACGGCGAATCCCTGATCGTCGCCGTCCGTTGGGAACGCCCGATGGGCGCCTTTCAAGGCGCGATGGCGGCCACGGTGCCGCTGAGCGTGCTCCAGCCGGACATCCGCGATCCCGCCTTGCCCGCCGGGTCGGAGGCGGCGCTGACGGATGGCGCCGGAAACATTCTGATCGCCACTGATCCGCGGCCGTTCGCGCTGAAACGCGCGGCCGAGGCGAACGGCTGGACCGACCGGGCGCGCGCCGACGCCGTCGTCATGTTTGAAGCGCGCGACGCCCAGGGACGACGCCATGTCTATGGAGGCGCGCCTCTGGCTGGGCAGGATGTTTTCGTCCTGCTGTCGGCGCCGGCGCCGGGACTGCTGTCCTGGGCGCGGCTGAACCCGTTCGGCACGCTGTTGCTACCGCTAGCGGCGTGGCTGACCGCCTTTGCCGCCGTCATGCTGCTGTCCGAGCGGATCGTGGTGCGCTGGCTGGATTATCTGGAACGGGTGGCCGCCATCTATGCCCGAGGACGTTTCTCCATTCGCCCGCTCCAGGCCGAGCACGCCCCGGCCGAAATCCGCACCCTGGCCCGCACCCTGGGCCAGTTGGGCGAGACCATCACCCGTCGCGACAGGGATATTCTGGATGCGCTGGAGGAGAAGGACGCCCTGCTGCGTGAAATCCACCACCGGGTGAAAAACAATCTGCAGATCATCTCGTCCCTGCTGTCCATGCAGCAACGGGCGGTGACCGATCTGGGCGCGCGGGCGGCGCTGGGCGACACGCGACAGCGCATCACCGCCCTGGCCCAGATCTATCGCGTCCTCTACCAGAGCGAGGACATTCGCGAGGCCGACGCCGACACCTTCCTGCGCGAACTGGTCGGCCAGTTGATCGCCGGGGAAGCGGTGCGCGGCCCCCTGGTGACGACGTCCATCGAAGCCGACCCGCTGATCATCGACCCGGACAAGTTGGCGCCCCTGGCCCTGTGGCTGGTCGAGGCCGTGTCCAACGCCCAGAAACACGCCTTCGCCGGCCGCGGCGGCGAGCTGAAGGTGCGCTTCAAGGTCGATGGCGACACCAGCGTGCTGGAGGTCGAGGACGACGGCCCCGGACTGGACGACGCCGTCGAGGCGGGCGTCGGCCGCACTCTGATGATGGCCTTCGCCAAGCAACTGCGCGGCGAGGCCCGGATCATTCCCGCGCCGGGCGGCGGCTCAATCGCGCGGCTGACCTTTGTCACGCCCGAAGCCCGCGACGCAGCCCAGGTGCGAGAGGTCGCAGCCTTTCGTCTTAGCGGAACCCCGCCCCAAGCGTAGCGTTGTATGCAGGACGGGCGCGGAGCCCGAACCAACAGGAGCCTCCTATGCGCAAGATCATCATTCTGGCCGTCGCCGCCGCCGCTTTGACCACCGCCGCCTGCAACACCATTCAGGGCGTCGGCAAGGACACCCAGGCCGCTGGCCAGGCGGTCGAAGGCGCCGCTCGCGACGCCAAGAACTAAGCGCTTCAGCCCTCATCAGGCCGGAGTTTTCGCCCCGCGGACATTTGTGTCCGCGGGGTTTTATTTTTCGCTGGCGCCGCACGGCCTGCTTGTTTAGCGTCCGCGCGCCCCACGCAGGGGTCAGGACAGTGAAAGAAAAATGCGCGTCGGCTCCCCCCGAGAAACCAAGACGAATGAACATCGCGTCGGCCTGACGCCGGCCGCCGCCGGTGAATACGTCGCCCACGGCCATACCGTCCTGATGGAGACCGGAGCCGGCCTGGGCGCGGGCTTTACGGACGCCGACTACGAGAAGGCGGGCGCACGCATCGCCCCCGCCGCCGCGGCCGTCTTCGCCGACAGCGACATGATCGTGAAGGTCAAGGAGCTTCAGCCCGCCGAGTTCCCCCTGCTGAAGCCGGACCACATCCTGTTCGCCTATCTGCATCTGGCGCCCGATCCCGAACAGACGAAGGCCCTGCTGGCCTCGGGCTGCGCCGCCATCGCCTATGAGACGGTGACGGACGCCAATGGAGGGCTGCCTCTGCTGGCGCCCATGTCCGAGGTGGCCGGACGGATCGCGGTCTTTTCGGCGGCCGAGACCCTGTTGAAGCACAAGGTCGGGATGGGGCTGTTGTTCTGCGGCGTGCCCGGCGTGGCGCCCGCGCGGGTGCTGGTGCTGGGCGGCGGCGTCGTGGGGCTGAACGCCGCGCGCATGGCCGTCGGTCTGGGCGCCGAGGTGGTGGTGCTGGAGCGCTCCATCCCCCGGATGCGTCATATCGACGAAGTGACCGGCGGGCGCGTCATCACCCGCTATTCCTCGCTGCACGCCATCGAGGAGGAACTGCCCAAGGCCGATGTGGTGATCGGCGCCGTTCTGACGCCGGGCGCAGAAGCTCCGACCCTCGTGCGCCGGGACCAGTTGTCGTCGATGAAGAAGGACAGCGTGCTGATCGACGTCGCCATCGACCAGGGCGGCTGTTTCGAGACCTCGCGCCCGACGACCCACGATGATCCGACCTATGTGGTCGACGGCGTCATCCACTACTGCGTCGGCAATATGCCCGGCGCCGTGCCGCGCACCAGCTCCGAAGCCCTGAACAACGCTACCCTGCCCTATGGCCTGGCCCTGGCGGACCGGGGATTGGAGGCCTTACGCGCCGATCCGCACCTGGCTCGCGGTCTGAACGTGCTGAAGGGCGAGATCACCCATCCGGCCGTCGGCAAGGCGCTGGGCCTGTCGTGGCGCGACCCCTTCGGCGTCTGGGCGCGCGGCTAAGATCGCACCCGCCTGTAATTCGCCGCGCTTCTGGGCCATAAGGCGCCCATGAAGTTCCTCGACCAGGCCAAGATCTATATTCGCTCCGGCAACGGCGGCGCGGGCTCCGTCTCGTTCCGTCGTGAAAAGTTCATTCCCAACGGCGGCCCGGACGGCGGCGACGGCGGCAAGGGCGGCGACGTCTGGGTCGAGGCGGCCGATGGGCTGAACACCCTGATCGACTTCCGCTACCAGCAGCATTTCAAGGCCCAGACCGGCCACCACGGCCAGGGCCGCCAGATGCACGGCGCCAAGGGCGAGGACGTGGTCCTGCGCGTCCCCGTCGGCACCCAGGTGCTGGACGAGGACAAGGAGACCGTGCTCGTCGACCTGGACGAGCCGGGCATGAAGGTGAAGCTGCTGTCCGGCGGCAACGGCGGCTGGGGCAACACCCGCTTCAAGGGGCCGGTCAACCAGGCGCCGCGCCACGCCAACCCCGGCCAGGAAGGCCAGGAGCGCTGGATCTGGCTGCGGCTGAAGCTGATCGCTGACATCGGCCTGGCCGGCCTGCCCAACGCCGGCAAGTCGACCTTCCTGTCGGCCGTCTCGGCGGCGCGGCCCAAGGTGGCGGACTATCCCTTCACCACCCTGACGCCGAACCTGGGCATGGTGGACCTGAGCCCGTCGGAACGCTTCGTCATCGCAGACATCCCCGGCCTGATCGAAGGCGCCAGCGAGGGCGCAGGCCTGGGCACCCGCTTCCTGGGCCACGTCGAGCGCTCGGCCAGCCTGATCCACCTGATCGACGGCACGCAGGACGATGTGGTCGAGGCTTACCGCATCATCCGCGGCGAGCTGGAGGCCTATGGCGAAGGCCTGGCCGACAAGACCGAGATCCTGGCCCTGAACAAGATCGACGCCCTGACGCCCGAGGCTCGTGAGGAGAAGGCGGCGGCTCTGGAGGCGGTCGCGGGCCGTCGCCCGATGCTGGTGTCCGGCGTCTCAGGCGAGGGCGTGACCGAACTGCTGCGCGCCGCCTGGGCCGAGGTCAAACTGACCCGCGGCGAGGTCACCGACGAGGGCGCGGACGTCATTCCCGAAACGCCGGGCGGCTGGCAGCCGTAAGCGCGGGAGCTCTCCTCCCCATGCAAATGGGGAGGTGGCGCGGACGCGATAGCGTCCGTGACGGAGGGGCTGCTTGGTTCGGCTGTGGCAAAGCCCCTCCACCGCTCCGCGGTCCCCCTCCCCACGGCGTGGGGAGGAAAGAAGCGCGGATGACGCCGCGCCTTCCGCCCCCTATGTTCGCGCCATGACCGACGCGACCGCCGAAATCCCCGCCCGCCCCCTCACTCAAGACGGGCCGCCCTTGCGGCTGTGGATGATCGACGCCTCGGCATACATCTTCCGCGCCTACCACGCCCTGCCGCCGCTGACCCGCAAGTCGGACGGCCTGCCCGTGGGGGCGGTGCAGGGCTACTGCAACATGCTGTGGAAGCTGATCCGCGACATGAAGGGCGAGGATGGGCCGACGCACCTGGTCGCCGTCTTCGACCATTCGGAGAAGACCTTCCGCAACGATCTCTATGACCAGTACAAGGCCCACCGTCCCCCGGCGCCCGAGGATCTGGTCCCGCAGTTCCCCCTGGTGCGCGAGGCCACCAAGGCCTTCGGCGTCCACTGCGTCGAGATGGCCGGCTACGAGGCCGATGACCTGATCGCCACCTACGCCTGCCAGGCGCGCGACGCGGGCGGCGAGGCGGTGATCGTCAGCTCCGACAAGGATCTGATGCAGCTGATCGGGGGCGGCGTGGTCATGTACGACCCGATGAAAGATCGCCGCCTGGACGAAGAAGCCGTGTTTGAAAAATTCGGCGTCACGCCCGACAAGGTGGTCGAGGTCCAGGCCCTGATCGGCGACAGCGTCGACAACGTGCCCGGCGCGCCCGGCATCGGCCCCAAGACGGCGGCCCAGTTGATCCACGAGTACGGCGACCTCGATACGCTCCTGGCCCGGGCCGGCGAGATCAAGCAGCCCAAGCGCCGCGAGACCCTGATCAACTTCGCCGATCAGATCCGCCTGTCGCGCGAACTGGTCAAGCTGACCTGCGACGCGCCGATTCCCGAACCGATCGACGATTTCGTCATCCGCGACCCGGACCCCGAGACCCTGTCCGCCTTCCTGGAGATGATGGAGTTCCGCTCGCTGGCCCGCCGCGTCGGCGACGGCAAGGCGCCGCAGAAGGAAGGCTCGACCTTCGCGCGCCAGCCAAGCGTCCCGGTGGCTACGCCGCGCTATGGCCAGACCGAAGTCGCCGCCCCGGCCGAGCCCCAGGCGATCGATCATGATCGCTATGAATGCGTGCAGACCCTGGAAGACCTCGACCGCTGGATCGCGCGGGCCAAGGCGGCGGGCGTCGTCGGCTTCGACACCGAGACGGACGCCCTGTCCTCGACCCACGCCGGGCTGTGCGGGGTGTCTCTGGCCGTGGGGCCCAACGACGCGTGCTACATCCCCCTGACGCACGAACATGAGCCGACCGGCGACGGCGGCTTGGACTTCGGCGACGGCGGCGACGCGCGCCCGCCCCTGCAGCAGATCGACAAGCCGACGGCCCTGGCCCGGCTGAAGGCGCTGCTGGAAGACCCATCGGTGCTGAAGGTCGGCCAGAACATCAAATACGACCTCGCCGTCATGGCCCGGCGCGGCGTGCGCGTCGCCCCGATCGACGACGTGATGCTGATCTCCTACGTGCTGGAGGGGGGCCTGCACGGCCACGGCATGGACGAGCTGGCGCGGCTGCACCTCGGCCACGAGCCGATGACCTTCAAGAGCGTGGCCGGGACCGGCAAGAGCCAAAAGAGCTTCAAGCACGTGGAGATGAAGTCGGCCGTCTGTTACGCCGCCGAGGACGCCGACGTGACCCTGCGCCTGCATCGCCTGCTGAAGCCGCGCCTGGCGGCCGAGGGGTTGTCGAGCGTCTATGAGGCGCTGGAGCGCGGCATGCCCGCCGTTCTGGCCGACATGGAGCGGGCCGGCGTTCGCGTCGATCCGGATCGTCTGCGCTCCCTGTCCTCGACCTTCGGCCAGCGCATGGCCGAGCTGGAGGAAGAGGCGCACAAACTGGCCGGCCGCCCGTTCAACGTCGGCAGCCCGCGCCAGATCGGCGAGATCCTGTTCGGCGAGATGAACCTGCCGGGCGGCAAGAAGACCGCCAGCGGCCAGTGGGGCACCGACGCCAGCGTGCTGGAGGAGTTGGCCCAGACGCAGGCCCTGCCCCGCACCATCCTGGACTGGCGCCAGCTGTCCAAGCTGAAGGGCACCTATACCGACGCCCTGGTGGCGGCGATGGACCCGCAGACGAACCGGGTCCACACCTCCTATCAGTTGGCGGCGGCGACGACGGGGCGCCTGGCCTCGTCCGATCCCAACCTGCAGAACATCCCGATCCGCACCGAGACCGGCCGGCAGATCCGCCAGGCCTTCATCGCCTCGCCGGGCAATGTGCTGATCAGCGCCGACTACAGCCAGATCGAGCTGCGCCTTCTGGCCCACATCGGCGACATCCCCGAGCTGAAGCGCGCCTTCAAGAGCGGCCTCGACATCCATGCGGCGACCGCGTCCGAGATGTTCGGCGTGCCGGTCGAGGGCATGCCCAGCGAGACGCGCCGCCGGGCCAAGGCCATCAACTTCGGCATCATCTACGGCATCAGCGCCTTCGGCCTGGCCGCCCAGCTGGGCATCGACCAGGGCGAGGCCGGCGCCTACATCAAGACCTATTTCGAGCGCTTCCCCGGCATCCGCGCCTACATGGACAGGACCAAGGCGCTGGTGAAGGAGCAGGGCTTCGTCACCACCGTCTTCGGGCGGCGCATCCACATCCCGGCCATCCACTCCAAGTCCGGCGCCGAGCGCCAGTTCGGCGAGCGCGCGGCCATCAACGCCCCGATCCAGGGCGCCGCCGCCGACATCATCCGCCGCGCCATGATCCGCATGCCCGGCGCCCTGGCCGAGGCGGGTCTGCAAACCCGCATGCTGCTGCAGGTCCACGACGAACTGGTGTTCGAGGCCCCCGAGGCCGAGGCCGACCGCGCCATCGCCGTCATCCGCCGCATCATGGAAGGCGCCGCCCTGCCTGTCGTCGATCTCAGCGTGCCCCTGGACGTCGAGGCCAAGGCAGCCCCGAACTGGGACGGCGCGCACTAAACCCCTTCTTCAAGTAAGGATCACGACATGAGCCTGGACCCCGAAATCCGCGACAACGAAGACGCCAAGCGTTACGAGCTGGAGGTCGACGGCGAGACCGCCGTGGTCATCTACAACCCGGTCGCGGGCGGGCGGCTGATCACCGAGACCCTCGTGCCGGTCCCGCTGGAAGGGCGCGGCATCGCCAGCCGCATGGCCAAACACGTCTTGGCCGATCTGAAGGACAAGGGCCTGCTGATCCTGCCGACGTGCACCTTCTTCTCCAGCTATCTGAAGAAGCACCCGGAATACGCCGATCAGGTGCATCCGACCTATCGAGCCATGCTGGGCCTCTGACGGTCGCTTCGCGCGCGATCCCCTGCTAGGGCGGGGCGATGAAGTCTTCAGACATAGACGTCCTGATCGTCGGCGCCGGCGCGGCCGGCATGATGTGCGCCATCGAGGCAGGCAAGCGCGGCCGTCGCGTGCGCGTGATCGACCACGCCCGCGCCCCGGGCGAAAAGATCCGCATCTCGGGCGGCGGCCGCTGCAACTTCACCAATCTGGGGACGAGCGGCGCCAATTTCCTGGGCGAGAACCCGCGCTTCGCCCTGTCGGCCCTGCGGCGCTTCACCCAGCACGACTTCATCAAGATGGTCGACCGCCACGGCATCGCCTGGCACGAGAAGACCCTGGGCCAGCTGTTCTGCGACGACAGCGCCAAGCAGATCATCCGCATGCTGACGGACGAGATGAAGGCGGCGGGCGTCGCCCTGTCGCTGGGCGTCGGCGTCAAGACGGTGGAGCGCGCGGGCGAGCGGTTTCAGGTCGATCTGGACGACGGCTCGCGCGTGACGGCGGCGTCGCTGGTCGTGGCCAGCGGCGGCAAGTCCATTCCCAAGATGGGGGCCACCGGCTGGGGCTATGAGGTCGCACGGCGCCTCGGCCTGCGCGTCACCGACACCCGGCCCGCGCTCGTTCCCCTGACGTTCGAGCCGGGACTGCTGGAGCAGCTCAAGCCGCTGGCCGGCGTGTCGGTGGACGCCGTGGTGCGCCACAAGGCGCCCAAGGATGCGGGCGCGGGCCGTCCGGCCAAGGAGACCGTCTTCCGCGAAGGCCTGCTGTTCACCCATCGCGGCCTGTCGGGGCCGTCCATCCTGCAGATCAGCTCCTACTGGCGAGAGGGCGAGGCGATCACCGTGGACCTGGCCCCCGACCGCGAAGCGGCGGCTGAAATTCTGGCCGCCAAGACCGAGAACGGCAAGCAGGCGGTCCACACGGCCGTCGGCCACGTCGTGCCGCGCCGTCTGGCCGAGGCCCTGTGCGCGCGCGAAAACCTGTCGGGCAAACTGGCGGAAGTCGGCGACAAGAAGCTGCGGGCCCTGGCTGAGGCGGTCAACGCCTGGACGGTCAAGCCGGTCGGATCCGAAGGCTATCGCACCGCCGAAGTGACGCTGGGCGGGGTCGACACCGCCGCCCTGGACCAACAGACGATGGAGGCCAAGACCGTCCCCGGCCTGTTCTTCATCGGCGAGGTCGCCGACGTGACCGGCTGGCTGGGCGGCTACAACTTCCAGTGGGCCTGGTCGTCGGGCTGGGCCGCGGGTCAGAGCTGCTGAGCCGGTGAAATAGAGCCTGCGGCGACGCGGCGCGTTGTCGCGCGCGCGGACGCGCCCTACCTCTTTGACGTAGCGGGACGGGCCCCTCTGGCGGCGCTTCGGCGGCGTGATGTCGGACCGCCTTCAACGACGAAAGAGGATGACGATGCCCCTGTTGATGTGCCCGAACGACAATGCGCCGATGCAGACGCTGGACCGCCATGGCGTACAGTTCGACATGTGTCCGACCTGTCGCGGCGTCTGGCTGGATCGCGGCGAACTGGAGAAGCTGATGGCCGCCGCCGGTGACGAGGGGCGCGCCGCCACGCCCGCGCCCCAGGCCTATGCGCCGCCGCCGCAACCGTCCCAACAACCCTGGGGCGGCCAGCCGACCTATCGCGAGCCGCCGCGTCAACGCGACGACCGCTATGACCACGACCGCCGCCGCGACGACGACTATCAGTACCGCAAGAAGAAGAAGCGTCTGGATATCTTCGACATCTTTGACTGAAGCCACAGGGCGGTCAGGCCGCCAGCCCCGCCGCCTGCATCAAAGGGCGCAGAGCCTGAAGCGCCTGCGGCTCGGCGCTAAGGGCGGCGCGCGCGTCGGGCGCGCGCATCAGGCGCACCGCCTCGGCGCGGGCGCGCTCGGCGACCGGCCCGCTGGGGCCCGTCTCGCCCGCCGCCAGACGCAGCAGCACCGCCAGCTTCTGCGGGACCGGGGCCGGCGCGCGGGCCAGTTGCGCCGTCAGCCGGGCGTCGGCCTCGATCGCGCCGCCAACGGCGCCGAGGGCTTCGACCACCCCTTGCGTCTCACGCTCGGACAATCCGGCCTTGCGCACGCCGCGCTGAAGCTCGGCCAGGGCCATCAGCCGCTGCCCGGGCGGCGTCGCGCCCGGCATGCGGGTCCGCATCTCGGTCTCAAAGCGCAGGGAGACGACGCAGGCGTCCAGCCAGCGCGCGGCCGCCCGCTTGTTGGCGCCGCCGGTGACGTTTTCGCATAGGCGCGTCAGCCGCTCCGCCTCGGACAGGACGCTGGCGCAATCCTTGACATAGGCGGCGACGAAGTCGGCCGCGACCAGCGCCTTGGACCGCTCGATAAAGGCGGTCTGCACCTCTTCCAGCGTCAGCAGACGCCCCGCCGTGGCCGTCAGCGCCATCGCCAGGACGCGCAGGATCTCGATCTCGCCGACCGCGTCGCCGGGGCGCAGGCGGCGCTGGCTCATCAGTTCGCGCAGCACCATGCGCGCAAGCGAGGCGGCCAGCAGGGGAAACTCGCCCGCCGCCAGCCGCTCGCCCAGACGCCGCACCGGCCCCTCGATCGGCGGGGCCAGCAGGCTGAGGCGCGCATCCTGCGCCAGGACGGCGTCCACCTCGCGCGGGGCGGCCATGCGCACCACCGCCGCCAGGCTGGCGCCCTGATCCAGCCCCGGACCCAGCACCTGGGTCAGACCGTGACGGGAGCCCAGAAGCTCGCACAGAATCTGCTCCACCGGCACCAGCACCAGGGCGCGCGGCGCGCCTTCGGCCGGAGCCTGATCGCAGATATCCATCAGCCGCTCGACCCGCGCCCGCGCGCCGGGCAGGCCGCGCAGGGCGCCCGCCACCGCTCCGCCCATGATGAAGGCCCGGTCCGCCGCGCCCTGAAGCGCCAGGGCCGTCGTCGCGACCGGCCGATCCTCAAAGCTGGGAAATTGCTTCTTGCGCCCGGCGGTCAGCAGCCGCTCGATCGCCTGTTCGGCCAGGCGCTGATAGTGGCGCATCAGGTCGTGCACCGACTGGCCGGGGATGGCCTGCGCCTCGGGCACGGCGATCTTCTGAATCGCGTGCTGAAGCTCGACCCCCGACGCCTCCAGCCGCTCGGCCAGGTCGGGCCGGTGCAGCAGTTCGAAGGCGGTCGCGCCCTGCCGGTTCAGCCAGTCCTCCAACACGCGGCCAAGGGTCTCGCGCGCATGGGGGGCGTACAGGTCGCCGACGCCGCGACAGGCCGGGCCGCGGTGGTCGACGGCGGGCGGACGCTTGCGCGACAGTTCCGGCGCGCCGCGCGTCAGGATGATGACGCTGGCGAACTCCATCGTGTCGGGGTCCAGCGTCTCCTTGGTGACGCGCACGGCGACCGCCTCACGGTCGCGCAACAGCGCCTCGGCGGCGTCGACGGCCTGACGACGATCCTCCACCGCCTGATGCAGGGACCAGTCGGCCGGCGCCGTGCGGCGGATGTAGATTTCGTAATGAACAGGTCCGGCCATGACGCCCTTCGCAAGCACAGACGCTTATCCTGCGGCCCCAAGCTTAAGTTCGGGTTTCGCTTTCGCCTCCAGCGGTTGAAAGCCGCGACGACGCGCTCCATTTTGTGTGAACGTAAAGTCACCGCGATCGAGTAGAACAGTTACGCTTGCCGTGCGTTGTGCAGACGACGGCGGACCGGACGTTCCCCGCCCGCACTAAGGAGAAGCCCTTGGCCAACATCACTCTGGTCGACGACGACGAGAATATCGTCGCCTCCGTCTCCCTGGCTCTGGAAAGCCATGGCCACACGGTGACCGCCTATCACGACGGCGCCTCGGGCCTGGAAGCGCTGGAGACCACCCCGCCGGACCTGGCGATCCTGGACGTGAAGATGCCGCGCATGGACGGCATGGAAGTGCTGCGCCGCCTGCGCCAGACCTCCAGCCTGCCGGTCATCATGCTGACGTCCAAGGACGAGGAGATCGACGAGATCCTCGGCTTCAACCTGGGCGCCGACGACTACATCCACAAGCCGTTCAGCCAGCGTCTGCTGATCGAACGCGTGAAGGCCCTGCTGCGCCGCGCCGGCGTCGAAGGCCTGGACCCGATCGACCCGGCCGCCGCTGAGGCCGGCAAGGCGATCAAGCGCGGCAAGCTGTCGATGGACCCGGCGCGCCACGAATCGACCTGGGACGGCAAGCCGGTGAAGCTGACCGTCACCGAGTTCCTGCTGCTTCAGGCCCTGGCCCAGCGCCCCGGCTTCGTGAAGAGCCGCGACAATCTGATGGACGCCGCCTATGACGATCAGGTCTATGTCGACGACCGCACCATCGACAGCCATGTGAAACGGATGCGAAAGAAGTTCCGCATGGTCGACCCTGAGTTCGACGCTATCGAGACCCTGTATGGCGTCGGATACCGCTACCGCGAGAGCTGAACCTGAAACCGTCCGGGCGCGGCGCCGATTCCGCTTCGGCGGATCGCGCCTGGGCGGGTTCATCCTGGCTCTCAATCTTCTCAGCCTGCTGATCCTGTTCGGCGGCGCCTTGCTGCTGAACGAATGGCGGCGAGGGCTGATCGAGGCGCGTCAGGAATCCCTCGGCGTTCAGGCCGAGCTTCTGGCCAACGTTCTGGGCGAACTGGGGATCACCCAAGGCGACCCCTATCCCATGCTGGACGACCGCGCCGCCGCCCTGTGGCTGCGCGACAACTTCATTCCGGCTGGGCAGCGCGCCCGCCTGTTCGACATCGACGGGATCGAGGTGTCCGACTCCTTCCGGGTCAGCGACACCATTCCAGGCGCGCCCCTGCCGCCCGCCCACCCGGCGGGAACGGCTCTGGCCCCCGCCGAACCATCGCCGCGCGAGACCGCGCGTCTGGCCCGGGCCAACGCCGAGCTGTCAGCCGAAGTCGAGAGGGCTCTGACCGGCGCGCCCCAGGCCTCCCTGCGCCGAAACGAGGAAGGCGAGCGGGTCGTCTCCGTCTCCCTGCCCGTCCGCCATGTGCAACAGGTTCTGGGCGTGCTGACGCTGGAGGCCGGCGACGTCAACGCCACCCTGGACGCCCAGCGGCGGGCTCTGATGCCCTTCGCCCTGGTGGCCCTGGCGGTGAACCTGCTGGCGTCCCTGGTGCTGCACCTGTTCGTGGCCCGGCCGGTCATGCGGCTGTCGGCGGCGGCGGACCAGGTGCGCCTGCAACGCGCCCGCGCCATCTCCCTGCCGGATCTGGAAGACCGCAAGGACGAGATCGGCGATCTGGCCCGCGCCCTGGAGTCGATGACCGACACCCTGTCGACCCGGATGGACGCCATCGAACGCTTCGCCGCCGACGTCAGCCACGAGATCAAGAACCCGCTGACGTCGATCCGCTCGGCTCTGGAGACCCTGCCGCTGGTCAAGACGGATGAGCAGCGCGCGCGTCTGACCAATCTGCTGCAGCAGGACGTCCGGCGTCTGGATCGGCTGATCACCGACATCTCCAACGCCTCGCGCCTGGACGCCGAACTGTCACGCGACCGGCCGCGCGCCATCGACCTGAACGATCTGCTGGGCGACATCATCGGCGTCTATGAGGCCGGTCGGAAGCCGGACGAACCGGCGGTTCGGCTCGTCACGGCGACCGACAACGCCCGCGTCATGGGCCGCGACGTGCCTCTGGGCCAGGTGTTCCGCAACCTGATCGACAACGCCCGCTCGTTCAGCCCCGCCGGCGGCGAGGTCCGTGTGAGCCTGTACCGCGACGACAGCCCGGCCGACCTGCCGCTGCGCATCCGCATCGACGACGACGGCCCGGGCATCCCGGCTGAAAACCTGGAGACGGTGTTCGAGCGCTTCTACACCTCGCGGCCCAAGGGCACGGCCTTCGGCGCCAACTCAGGCCTGGGCCTGTCCATCGTCCGCCAGATCGTCGACGCCCACGGCGGCCGGGTCCGCGCCGAGAACCGCAAGGGCGAAGACGGGTCCGTTCTGGGCGCCCGCTTTGAAGTCAGCCTGCCCGCCGTCGGCAAGCGCGCATGACCCCTGCCCGCCAGCCTGTCCACGCCAGCGTCGTCGCCGCCCGCACGTCGAAGGGATGGCGCGGCGTGCTGATCCAGGGGCCGTCCGGCGCAGGCAAGAGCGACCTGGCGCTGCGGCTGATGCAGAACGGATGGCGGCTGGTCGGCGACGACTGGGTGGAGGTCTTCGCCTGTCGCGGCGCGCTTTACGCCTCTGTTCCCGACACCATCGCCGGGCGGATGGAGGTGCGCGGCGTCGGCATCGTCAGCCGGCCTTTTCGCCCCTCGACCCGGCTTGCCCTGGCCCTGCGCCTGACGCGCGAGCCGGTCGAGCGCCTGCCCCAGCCGACGTGGCGGGTCATCGAGGGCGTGCTCCTGCCTCAGCTCGATCTGGATCCGCGGCCGGCCTCGGCGGCGGCCGTCGCGGCGGCCGCCCTTAACGCTGTTTCGGAGATGGCGCCGCCCGCTCTTTGATCCGGGCCGCGATTGCCCTATGAAACAAGGCTTGTCGCTCGCGAAGGCGGGCTGGGGATGTCTTTGGTGAAGCCTATATGATCGGGCTGGTGATCGTCACCCACGGGGGCCTGGCCTCTGAATTCCTGTCGGCGATGGAGCATGTGGTGGGACCGCAACGCGGCGTCGCCGCCATCTGCATCGGCCCCGAGGACGACATGGAGCGGCGCCGCCGCGACATCGTCGACGCCGCCGCAGCCGTCAATGAGGGCGAGGGCGTCATCCTGCTGACCGACATGTTCGGCGGCACCCCCTCCAATCTGGCCATCTCGGTCATGGAGCAGACCGGCGCCGAGGTGATCGCCGGGCTGAACCTGCCCATGCTGATCAAGCTGGCCAGCGTGCGCGGCCGCGAAAGCCTGGAGGCCTGCGTGGCCCATGCTCAGGACGCCGGGCGCAAATACATCTCGGTCGCTTCCTGGGTGCTGGCAGGCGAGAAATGAGCGACGCCGCCGATCCAGCCGCCATCGCCACGGCGACCCTGAACATCTGCAATCAGCGCGGCCTGCATGCTCGCGCCTCGGCCAAGTTCGTCAAACTGGCCTCGGAGTTCGAATCCGAGATTCACGTCACGCGCGACGGGGTTAGCGTGGACGCGCGCTCGATCATGGGCCTGCTGATGCTGGGCGCCGGGATCGGCTGCGATGTCGAGGTGAAGGCCGAAGGGCGCGACGCGCCCCAGGCCGTGGCCGCCCTTACCGACCTTGTGGCGCGTCGTTTCGACGAGGACCAGTAACCAGGTCAGGAGGCGTGCGGACGACGCCCGCGCACTCGCCCTCCAGCGGCACGCGCACGCCGTCGCCGGATCGATCCGTCCGGTCGCGGAACAGGGCGGCGCGAGCCAGGATGATCAGCGTCACCGGCGTCGTCGCCGTGAAGAAGATCGCCGCCAGCAGTTCGACCGGCATGAAGCGCCCCTCGGCCCCCGTGAAATAGATCACCGAGCCGCACAAGACCAGGAACATGCCCAGCGTCGCCCCCAGCGTCGGGGCGTGAACCCGCTCGTAGAAGGTCTGCAGCCGCACAAGGCCAAGCGCGCCGATGAAGGTCAGCCCGGCGCCGAACAGCACCAGCCCCGCCGCCAGCAGGGCCGCCCAGGCCGGGACGTTGGCCGGAAAACCGCTCATTCGATCACCTCGCCGCGCATCAAGAATTTGGCCAGGGCGACCGAGGAGGTGAAGCCCAGCATGCCGATGATCACCGCCGCATAAAAATACTGCTGGGTTCCCGTCCGCACCCCGAAGGCGACGACCAACAACATGCCCGCCTGGTAAAGCGTGTCGAGGCCCAGGATGCGGTCCTGGGCGCGCGGGCCCTTGGCGATGCGCCACACGCCGATCAGGCCGGCGGCCGCCAGGAACAACTGCGCCAGGACCAGCGCCCAGTAGAAGACGGCGCCGCTCATTCGAAGATCTCCATCAGGCGGCGTTCATAACGGTTCTTGATGCGCTCCGCCCAGTCGTCGCCGTCCTGCAGATCGAGGATATGCAGCAGAAGCACGCCGGTCGCGTCCTCATATTCGACCCAGATGGTGCCCGGCGTGCTGGTGATGACCACCGCCAGGACCGCCAGGCCATAGCGGTCGCGCATCTCCAGCGGAATATGGACGAAGCCCGAGACGCGGCTGTCGCGCGAGGCGTTCAGCCCCAGCACCACCAGAGCCACCTCCCAGTTCGAGCGAACGATGTCCCAGGCGACGACTGCGGCGAAGCTCAGCAGGGTCAGCGGCTTTTTAAGCCGCACCGGCTCAACATCCAGAACGCGCATGATCTGCGGCGCCGCCAAGGCCATCAGCAGGGCCAGGGCGAGCGACGGCGCCGCCGTCGAGCCGCTGAGCAGCAGGGAGGCCCCGAACAGTCCCAGCGACAGTATGGGGTGAGGCAGAACCGCCCGGATCATGCGCCGCCTCCCAGCACTGCGCGGACATAGGCGTCAGGCCGCACCAGCCAATCGGCCGTGTGGTCGGCATAGGCGAAGCCCGCCTCGCCGAAGATCGCCAAAAACAGGCAGGCCGCCAGCAGGCCCGCAATGGCCACGCCCTCGGCGGCGCCGACCACGATCGCCGGTTCGGCGTCGTCGTCTCGCGCCCACAGCGCCGCCATGCCCAGCCGCGTCAGACCGATCAGGGCGCCCAGCGAGGCGAGCGACAGGGCTATGATCACCCCATAGCCGGCCCAGCCGCCCAGGCCCGACAGGGCCTCCATCATGGCCAGCTTGCCGATGAAGCCCGCCAGCGGCGGCAGGCCCGCGATCATCAGGGTCGAGATCAGGAAGGCTCCGCCCAAAGCCGCCACCGCCGCGGGAATGACCAGACCTGGCTCATTGCGCTCTTCGTCGTCAAAGGGGTCGAAATATTCATCGTCGAAGACGGCGCGGCCCGAGCGGGCGCCCAGGTCCTGGCCCCTGTTCAGGACCTCGGCCAGCATGAAAAGGGCGCCGCAGGCCAGGGTCGAGCCGACCAGATAGAAGACCGCCCCGCCCAGGACATCGACGTTGCCCGTCCCGACCGCCGCCAGCACCGTGCCCGAAGAGACGATGACGGCATAGGCCGCCGCGATCGACAGGTCGCGCGCCGCGATCATGCCTGCCGTGCCGAAGCCGATGGTCGCCAACCCGCCCAGCAGGATCCACAACTGGCCGAACCCGGCCGAGGCGCCGCTGTCGGGCGCGAACAGCAGGAAGCTGAGGCGGATGATCACATAGGCGCCGACCTTGGACAGAATGGCGAAGACGGCCGCCGCCGGGGCGCTGGCCGCCGAATAGGTGGTGGTCAGCCAGAACCCCAACGGCCACATGGCGCACTTGGTCAGGAAGGCCACGCCCAGGATCGCCGCCCCGACGTGGAACAGCCCGCGGTCGGCCGCGGCGATCTGGGGAATACGCACGGCCAGATCGGCCATGTTGAGGGTGCCGGTCACGCCGTAGATCAGGCTGACCCCGATCAGGAAGAGCATGGACGCCGTCAGGTTGACGGCGATGTAGGCCAGGCCCGCGCGGATCCGCGCCTCGCCCGAACCATGCAGGGCCAGGCCATAGGAGGCCGCCAGCATGATCTCGAAGAAGACAAACAGGTTGAACAGGTCGCCGGTCAGGAAGGCCCCGTTGACGCCCATGACCAGCAGCAGGAACAGGGCGTGGAAACGGGGCCCGGCCCGGTCCCACCGCGCCAGCGCGAAGATCATGGAGCAGGCGCCCAGCACGCTGGTCAGGGCCACCATCAGCGTCGACAGACGATCGGCCACCAGGACGATGCCGAACGGCGCCGGCCAGTCGCCCAGTTGGTAGACGCGGGCGGTGTCGCCCCCGCCCGCCGCCCCGGTCGCGCTTTCGTGCAGCAGGGCCAGGGCCATGGCCAGGATGGCGGCCATGGCGAACAGGCTCAGGCCGCCCTTCAGCAGGCGGCGGCGCTCGTCGAACAGCAGCATGGCCGCCGCGATGACCATCGGCAGCACGATCGGCCCGATGATCAGATGTTCCTGCCAATCAGTCATTCGGACGCCTCCTGGCCGTCGACATGGTCGCTGCCGGTCTCGCCGCGCGAGGCGAGCAGCACCACCAGGAACAGGGCCGTCAGGGCGAAGCTGATGACGATGGCCGTCAGCACCAGGGCCTGGGGCGTCGGGTCGGCGTAGAGGGCCGGGTCCTCGGCGCCCTCGCGGGTGAAGGCCGCCGCGCCGGAACGCAGCCGACCCATGGAGAAGATGAACAGATTGACCGCATAGGAGACCAGCGACAGGCCGATGATCACCTGGAAGGTGCGCGGGCGCAGCATCAGCCACACCCCCGAGGCGGTCAGCACGCCGATGGCCAGGGCCACGACGATCTGGGTCATTGCGCCCCTCCCTTCTGCTCGGCGTCCGCTTCGGCCTCGGCCTCCTCAATGCGCGCGCGGCGCAGCGACTGGTGCGCCAGGGCGACCAGGATCAGCACGGTGGCGCCCACGACCAGGACCACGACGCCCAGATCGAACAGGACGGCGCTGGCCAGAGGGACGCGGCCCAGCAGCGGCAGGTCGGCGTATTGGAAATAGGAGGTCAGGAAGGGCTGGTCGAAGATCCATCCCACGGCGCCGCTGGCCGCCGCAATCAGCAGGCCGACGCCGATCCAGATGATGGGGCGGATCTCCAGCCGTTCCTCCACCCAGCGGGCGCCGGACGCCATATATTGCAGGATGAAGGCGATCGACAGCGCCACCCCCGCCGCGAAGCCCCCGCCCGGCAGGTCATGCCCGCGTAGGAACAGGTGCACCGCCAACAGGATGATGAAGGGGAAGAGCCAGCGCATCACCACGCCGGGAATCATCATGGTGTCGCTGAGGGTGTCGCCCTCGCTGCGGCCCTCGCGGGCGCGGTCAGACGCATCCTGAACGCGCTTTTGTATCGGCTGGGACAGGCTGTCGCTGGCCGGCCGGAAGCGGCGCAGCAAGGCCAGCACCGTCAGGCCGACGACGCCCAGGACGGTGATCTCGCCGAAAGTGTCGAAGGCGCGGAAGTCGACCAGAATGACGTTGACGACGTTGCGGCCGCCGGCCTCCTCATAGGCCTTCTCGATAAAGAAGCGCGACACGCCCTCGACCGGCGGACGCACCATGACGGCCCAGGAGATCAGCGCCACGCCCGCCCCGGCGAAGATGGCGATGCCCCGGTCCAGACGACGGCGCCAAAGCGCGCGGCGCCGCTCCGACTCAGGGACATGGATTTCAGCCAGCCGCTTGGGCAGCCAACGCAAGCCCAGCAGCAGCAGCACCGTCGTCACCACCTCGACCACCAGCTGCGTCAGGGCCAGATCCGGCGCCGACAGCCAGACGAAGGTCAGACAGCTGGCCAGCCCCGCCCCGCCCATCAGGATGACGGCCGCCAAGCGATGGTATTTGGCCTGCCAGGCGGCGGCCAGGGCGCAGGCGCCCCCCGCCAGCCACAGGGCGGCGAAGGCCAGGTTGTGCGCCTGGGGCACGCGGAACTCGGGCCAGGTCAACACGAAGCCGCCCGCCGCCGCCACGGCCCCCGACAGCAAGGCCGTCAGCAGGATCAGGCGCAGCTGCGGCTGCAGGCGCTGCGCGCCCAGGTGGCGCACGATCCATTGCGACAGGTCCATCAACATGACCTGGGAGCGCTCGAACAGATAGCCGCCGTTCAGCCGCTTCATGCCCCAGGGACCGCCGCGCGGATTGGCGTTCAGGGCCTTGCCGAAGACGACATAGAGGCCGATGCCGCCCGCCATGGCGATGACGCTGAGCAGCAGCGGCAGGTTGAAGCCGTGCCACAGGGCCAGGCTGTAATAGGGCAGGTCGAAGCCGAGCATGGTCACGGCCGCGCTGCGCAGGAAGGGGCCGACGGTGACCGCCGGGAAGACCCCGACCAGTAGACACAGGGCCACCAGCACCTCGACCGGACGCCGCATCCAGCCGGGCGGCTCGTGCGGGACGCGGTCCAGCTCAGTCGATGGCGGCCCGAAGAAGGTCGTGTGGATGAAGCGCAGCGAATACAAGACGCTGAAGGCGCTCGCCAGGGTCGCCAGCACCGGCAGGGCCTGGTTCAGCGCCGAGGTCTGAGTGCTGGCCAGGGCCTCGGCCAGGAACATCTCCTTGGACAGGAAACCGTTCAACAGGGGCACGCCCGCCATGGCGGCGGCGGCGACCATGGCCAGGGTGGCGGTGATCGGCATGAAGCGGATCAAGCCGCTGAGCTTGCGCATGTCGCGCGACCCGGCCTCGTGGTCAATGATGCCCGCCGCCATGAACAGCGAGGCCTTGAAGGTGGCGTGGTTGATAGTGTGGAAGATGGCCGCGATGGCGCCCAGGTCAGACCCCAGCCCCAGCAGCAGGCAGATCAGGCCCAAATGGCTGATGGTCGAATAGGCCAGCAGGCCCTTCAGGTCGTGCTGGAAGATGGCGCACCAGGCGCCGACCAGCAGGGTCGTCAGGCCCAGGCCGCCGACCACGAAATACCACATCTCGGTCTCGCCGAAGACGGGCCAGAACCGCATCAGCAGGAAGACGCCCGCCTTCACCATCGTCGCCGAGTGCAGATAGGCGCTGACCGGCGTCGGGGCCGCCATCGCGCGCGGCAGCCAGATGTGGAACGGGAACTGGGCGCTCTTGGTCAGGGCCCCGATCAGGATCAGCCCCAGGGCGACCGGGTAGATCGGGCTGGCCAGGATGACGTCGCGCGCGGCGATGACGGCGTCCAGCTCATAGCTGCCGACGATGCGGCCGATCAGGATCATGCCGACCAGCAGGGCCACCCCGCCGGTGGCCGTGATGGTCAGCGCCATCCGGGCGCCCTCGCGCGCCGAGGCGTTCTGGTGCCAATAACCTATCAACAGGAAGGAAAAGAGGCTGGTCAGCTCCCAGAAGACCACCAGCTGGATCAGATTGCCCGACAGCACCACGCCCTGCATCGCGCCCATGAAGGCCAGCAGGAAGGAGAAGAAGCGCGGCACCGGATCCTTCGGCGACATGTAGTAGCGCGCATAAAGCACCACGAGCGCGCCGATCCCCAGGATCAGGGCGCTGAACACCCATGACAGGCCGTCCAGGCGAATCGTGAGGTTCACCCCCAGGGACGGCAGCCACGCCAGCGTCAGCTTCAACACCTCCCCGTCCTGGAACCGCGGCCAGAGCACCGCCAGACAGCCGACGCTGATCAGGGCGATGATCCACGACAGAATGGCCGCAGAGGTCCGCGCGTGACGCGGCAGCCCCGAGGCGATCATGGCCCCGATGAAGGGCAGGACGAGAATGACGAGCAGGAGGAAGCTGGCGGGCACGGGCGTGTCGATCATCTCCGATAGGTTGTGGGACGGCGCCCGAAAGACTGCGGATCGCGCCTTTTCGTTTTGCCAGACTTTTTCCTAAGGGAAATGACGCCCTTGCGTCAAAGCGACGAGTTGGCGCGATTGTGACCGTAGCAGGAGCGGTTCGGCCATCGCCTTGCCGCAGCGCCGCGACCTCACGGCCGGTTTAGCCGTGGATCGCCTCAACCAGGAACAGACTCGAGCCAGGGCGACGAACGCCTGCGGGGCTGTACGGTACGGCCCGGTCTCGCCCCTTCGCCACGCCATCGGCGCCCTCGGAATCTCAGCCGAAGCGCTCGATCTTAAGAGCCTCGGTCCAGGCAGGCGCGGGGCGGCCCAGCGCCATCTGCTCGATGATCTCCGCCGTCCGCGCCGCCGTCGTCAGGCCCAGATGCTGGTGACCGAAGGCGTAGTGCACCTGAGGGTGAGCGTTCAGCCGTCCGATGGCGGGCAGATAGTCCGGCAGAGTCGGCCGAGGGCCGCACCACCGGTCAGGCTGGGCCGAGAAGGCCACGCCCAGGTCGCGCAGATGCGCCTCGATGCTGCGCCACTTGCGCGGATCGGGCCGGGCGGACGGGGCGCCGAACTCGACATGGCTGGAGGCGCGCAGGCCCCCGTCGAAGCGGGCGACCGCCAGGGCCCGGTCCTCGAACACGGTCAGAGGCAGGTCGTCCGGCCAGTCGTGCTGGGCCGACTGCACCGAATAGCCCCGCTCGCCGATCAGAGCCGCCCGCACGCCCAGAGGCCGCATCAGGCGCTCCGACCAGGCCCCGGCCGCGACCACGACGCGATCGGCGTCGATGACTGTTCCGTCCGACAGGGCGACCTCGGCGGCGTTGGCCACGTGCCGGATGGCGGCGGCATCGGCGTGGACCGTCTGCCCGCCTTTGGCGGCGAAGGCGGCCCGTAGGGCGTCGCGCACCGCCTGCGGCTCGCTGACCTGACCCGTGCCGGTGAACCGGATGCCGCCCGCCGGACGCTGACGCAGGACGGCGTCATAGGCGGCCAGTTCCTCCGCCTCCATCACGCGGAAGCGCGCCCCGCCGGTGCGCGCGGCGCTCCAACCGGCCAGCCCGCGCCGGGCCGCTTCGGGCGTGGACCAGACCACCGAGTGGCCCGTCGCCCGGATCAGGCTCTCGGGCGCCTGGGCCAGAGCGGCCAGACGCATCCAGGCGCCGACCGGATCGTCCAGCAGATGCGCCAGGACCTCGGCGCCGTGAGCGACCGCCGCCGGACGCGACGCGGCCAGGAACCGCAGCGCCCACGGCCCCCACAAGCACGCATCGCGCGCGCGGAAGTCCAGCGGCCCGCCAAAGGCGAACAGCCGCCCCACGGCGCCCTTGAGGGTCGCAGGCGAGGGCATGGGCTCGCATTGCTCGGCGGCGATGTGGCCGATGTTGCCGAAGGAGGCGCCGCGTCGCGAGTCGCCCCGGTCGATCAGCGTCGTCTCAAAACCGGCCGCCTGAAGGCGAAGCGCCGTCGCCGCCCCCACCAGCCCCCCGCCGACGACGGCCCAGCGCCGGGCTGTCGTCATGCCGCCGCGTCCTCTCCGAACGGGTCGTCCAGACTATGCGACGGCTCGGTGAACCAGACCGGCCCGGCCTCGGTCATATAGAAATGGTCTTCGAGGCGCACGCCATACCGGCCGGGAATGACCAGCATCGGCTCGTTCGAGAAGCACATGCCGGGCGCCAGCGGCGTAACATCGCTGCGCACCAGATTGGGCGCTTCGTGAATGTCCAGACCGATGCCGTGGCCGGTGCGGTGCGGCAGGCCCGGCAGGCGGTAGTCGGGGCCATACCCGAGGCCGGTCAGATAATCCCGCGCGGCGGCGTCCACGCTGGCGCAGGGGGCGCCCACGGCCGCGGCGGCGAAGGCGCGGGCCTGCGCTTCCTGCTCATGCGCCCAGACGCGGCGGAAGTCCTCCGTCGGCTGGCCGAAGACATAGGTGCGGGTGATGTCCGAGTGATAGCCGTCCACCAGGGTCCCGGTGTCGATCAGCACCACATCATCCGCCGCCAGGGCGCGGTCGCCCTCGCCGCCGTGCGGCAGGCAGGTGTCGTCGCCGAAGGAGACCAGGCAGAACCAAGACCCGCCCTCACCGCCAAGGGCGCGGTGCTCGGCGTCGATGAAGGCCTTGACCTCGGACGTGAGGACGCCCGCTTTCAGCCAGTGACGGGTGCGGCGCTGGACCTCCAGAGTGATGGCCTTGGCGCGGGTCAGAAGGGCGATCTCGGCCGCCGATTTGATGCTGCGCTGGGCGACGATCAGCGGGCCGCCGTCCGTGACGCGCTCGGCCCCCAGAACGCGGCTGAGGCCCAGCCAGATGAAGGCCGCCGCCTGATCGTCGATCGCCAGCACGCCGCCCTCGGGAAGGCTGGCCGCCGCCAGGGCGTAGGGGCTTTCTTCCTCTTCCCAGGTCAGGATGTCGCCCGCGACGGCGCCCGCCGTCAGCCCGGCCACCTTGTCCAGCTCAAACCGGGGACAGATGTACTGGACCCGGCCGTCAGCATGGATCAGCGCGCCGGTCAGCCGCTCGGACGGATGCCAGTCCAGTCCCGTATAATAACGCAGCGACGCCGTGGGCCCGACCAGCAGGGCCGCCAGCCCATCGGCTCTCAATCGCGCGGCCAGGGCGGCGACGCGGTCCTGTCGTTCGGCGACGGTGATGGGCGGGGCGCTGGGCGGAAGAAAGGTCATGGCTCGAATGTATATTGTATCTGATTTCTAGTCATGTTTTCTTTCATTCCTCGGATCGCTCGTAAAGGGCGGCGAGGACCTCGGGGGAGGGAAACATCATGATTATAGCCGTTCTGCTGACGGCGCTGGCGCTGCTGGCCGCCTTTTACGCCGTCCAACTGGTCCGCACCGCCAAGGCGCGCGGGGCGTTGAAACCCAAGGCCGAAGGCATAGCCATCGGCGCGGTCGCCAACTTCTTCGATGCGCTGGGCATCGGCTCCTTTGCGCCGACCACGGCCTGGCTGCGGTTCCGCAAACTGGTGCCCGACAGCTTTCTTCCGGCGGTGCTGAACGCCGGCCACTGCCTGCCGACGGTCATGCAGGGGCTGGTCTTCATGAAGCTGATCCAGGTCGATCCGGTGCTGCTGATCGCCTGCATCGGCGCCTCCATCCTGGGGGCTGTCATCGGCGCGCCCATCGTGCTGCGTCTGCCGGTGCGCGCGGTTCAGATCGTGGTCGGCGCGGCCCTGCTGATCGCCGCCGCCCTTTACGCCATGACCAATCTGAACCTGATGCCCGCGGGCGGAGAGGCGGTCGCCCTGACAGGCAACCTGTTCCTGATCGCCGTCCTGGCCCATGTGCTGATGGGCGCCCTGATGAGCTTCGGCATCGGCCTTTATGCGCCTTCGCTGATCATGCTCAGCCTGATGGGCATGAACCCCACGGCGGCCTTCCCGATCATGATGGGCGCTTGCGCCTTCCTGATGCCGGTGTCGAGCCTGCACTTCATCAAGAGCGAACGCATCGATCTGCGGCTGGTGCTGGGGATGGCCATCGGGGGGATACCGGCGGTGCTGCTGGCCGCCTTCGTCATCACCTCCCTGCCGCTGACGGTGCTGCGCTGGGGCGTGGTGGTGGTGGTGCTCTACGCGGCCGTCAATCTGTTGATGACCGCCCTGAAGGCCCGTCAGCAGCCTGTCCCGGCCGAACAGGGCTGAGGCTGCGCCGGGCAAGGTTGTAGATCAGCCTTGCCCGTCGACCTGCGCGAACTCCTCGCGCAGGTCGGACAAGGTGTGCTGCAGGTGGTCGGCCACCAGACGGCGCACCTTATCGGCGTCGCGGGCCAGCCAGGCCTGAAGGATGTCCTGGTGCTCGGCTTCGGCCGTCAGATGGCGCCCCTTGTGCTCAAGATGCTTGCGCACATAGCGGTCGGCCATGACGTGGAGGCGGGTGGTGATTTCCGCGGTCAGGGCGCGCTTGCCCGGCTGCACCAGAGCCATGTGGAAGGCGCGGTTCAGAGGGCCGACCGTCGGCATCCCCCCAGCCGCCGCCGCATTCAATTGCGCCAGCACCTGCAGAGCCTCGTCCTGCCGGGCCTCATCCGCGACGAGGCAGGCCTCGGCCGCCGCGTCCGGCTCCAGCTTGAGGCGAAGTTCGAAGATCTCCTCGACCTCGGCCGCGCTCATGCCGCGCGCGAAAAAGCCCCGGTTGGGGTGCGACACCACAAGTCCGTCCTGCTCCAGCCGCACAAGCGCTTCGCGCAGAGGAATCTTTGAGACGTTCAGGTCGGCCGCCAGGGCGTCCTGCCGGATCGGCACGTCAGGCGCGATCGCCCCCGACAGGATCATGTCGCGCACGACCTCCATCAGGCGGTCGGACAGGGTGCGGACTTCAAACGGAGATGCGGCCATGCGGTTCATCGAGTCGAAAAAGGCTGGGCCGGTCGCCCGGCCCAGCCATAACGTGCGCCGTGCGCAATTACGACGGCCAGTCGCTCAGACGACCTGGAAGCCGGCCCAGAAGGGATCCTTGCGGTCGATCCAGATGGTGTTGAAGCCTGTGGCGACCGCCGAACCCTCGATCGAGGGCACGATGGCCTTGTGGTCGCCCACGGTCGTTTCAGCTTCGACCCGGCCGATGAACCGGCTGCAGATGTAGCTTTCGTGGACGAAGGCGTCGCCGACCTTCAGCCGTCCCTTGGCGTGCAGATGGGCCAGCCGCGCCGAGGTGCCGGTGCCGCAGGGGCTGCGGTCGATGGCCTTGTCGCCATAGAAGACGGCGTTGCGGCCGTCGGCGCCGTCGCCCTTGGGCTTGTCGGCCCACAGCACGTGGCTGACGCCGTTGATCGAAGGCTCGTCCGGGTGCACCGGATGGAAGGCCGCCCGCACCCGTTCGCGCACCAGACCGCTCAGTTCGATGATGCGGCTGGCGCCCAGGTCGTCCAGGCCCGTGTAGGCGCCCTGCGGTTCGACGATGGCGTAGTAGTTGCCGCCGTAGGACACGTCCACGCTCAGCGAGCCGAGGCCCGGCACGTCGATCTCGATGCCTTGCGCCGCCAGATAGGCCGGCACGTTGCGGATGCGCACCGAGGTCACCTTATCGCCCTCAGTCTCATAGGCGATGTCCAGAACGCCGGCAGGGACCTCGATCTTCAGCCGCCCCGGCGTGCGCGGCCGGATCAGGCCATGCTCCAGCCCGAAGGTGATCATGCCGATCGTCCCGTGGCCGCACATGGGCAGGCAGCCGCTGGTCTCGATGAACAGGATGCCCGCGTCCGCGTCCGGCAGGGTCGGCGGATACAGGAAGCCGCCGCTCATCATGTCGTGGCCGCGCGGCTCGAAACACAAGGAGGTGCGGATCCAGTCGTAGCGGCTCAGGAAGTCGAGCCGCCGCTCGGCCATGCTGGCCCCTGACAACAGGGGCGCGCCGCCGGCGACCAGGCGAACCGGGTTGCCGGCGGTATGACCGTCGATGCAGAAAAAGACGTCGCGCATCTGGGCTCCGGATCAGGTGATCTTGATGGCCTTGCCCGAGCCGATCGGGCGCGTTTCCGCCGCCTTTTCGACCATGGCGATGACCTCGGCGCGGCGGGCGCCGGCCAGCGGCATGCGCGGCATGCGGACCCGTTCGTGACCGCGACCCATGATCATCTCGGACAGTTTGATCGACTGGACCAGATCCGCAACCGAATCCAGGTGAAGCAGCGGCATGAACCAGCGATAGATCTCAAGGGCGCGGGCGATGTCGCCGGCCTGAACCGCCTTGACCAGGGCCACCGACTCTTCCGGGAAGGCGTTGGTCAGACCCGAGACCCAGCCCTTGGCGCCCAGGATCATGCCTTCCAGCGCCACGTCGTCCAGGCCGACCATGACCGAGTAGCGGTCGCCCAGCTCGTTGAAGATGTCGGTGATGCGGCGCGAGTCCGGGGCGCTTTCCTTCAGGGCGACGATGTTCGGCACGTCTGACAGACGGCGCAGATCGTCGTTGTTCAGCGTCTGACGATACATCAGCGGGTTGTTGTACAGCATGTTCGGCAGGGCGCTGGCGGCGGCCACGGCGCGGAAGTGCGCCTCGAGCTCCGCCGGCGTCGGCACATAGACCATGGCCGGCAGCACCATCAGGGCGTCCACCCCGATGTCTTCGGCGTCCTTGGCGTAGGCCTCGGCCCGCGCCGTGGTCAGTTCGCTGACCCCGGTGATGATCGGCACGCGGCCGTCCACGACCTCGACCGCCGCCTTCAGGACAGCGCGCTTTTCTTCAGGCTCCAGCGAGTTGTTCTCGCCCACGGTGCCCATGACGATGATGGCGTCGACGCCATCACGGATCAGGCCGTCCAGAACCTTTTGGGTGGAGTCGAAATCGACCCCCAGGCTCTCATTGAACTGCGTGGTGGCCGCCGGAATCACCCCGGTCCAATCCAACTTCATTCCCGCCATGTGCTGCTCCCTCCCGAGCTTGCTTATTTCGTATACAGTATATGATTAGGCTGGAAGCCGTGACCGATCAAGGCCCTGGAGGACCTTTAAAAAATCCGCTCCCACGCCTGCTCGGCCTGCCGCCGCGGTCAGAACCCAAGGGCCATGATCTGGTCGTACAGGACTTTGGGCGTGCGCACGCCGTTGGCCAGACTGCGCGCGCGGGCCTCGTACCGGCGCTGCGACGGCAGGCGCGCGCCCTGGTCGGCGAAGGCGGCGAACAGAGCCTCGGCCCGCGCCGCGTTGGCTTCGGGATCGCCGCCGCCCATCAGGTCGGGATCAAACGCCAGGATCAATTCGCCATGCATCGGCGCCGCCTTGGCGCCGTCATCAAAGGCCATAGATTCGCGGCTGGTCAGATCGCCGATCAACGGGCCTGCCATCAGTTCGATCATGGTCGACAGGGCCGAGCCCTTGTGCCCGCCGAAGGTCAGCATGGCGCCGTCCAGAGCCGCGCGCGCATTGGTCGTCGGCCGCCCCTCGGCGTCGACGCCCCAGCCCTCGGGGATCGGCTTGCCGGCGATGTCGTGCAGCGCCATGTCGCCGCGCGCGATGGCGCTGGTGGCGAAGTCGAAGACATAGGGGTGCGGCCCCGGACGCGGCCAGCCGAAGGCGATCGGATTGGTGCCCAGAAGGCCGCGCTTGCCGCCCGCCGGCGCCACCCACGAATGGCTGGGGGTCATGGCCAGGGCCGCTACGCCCATGCCGGTCAGGTGTTCGATCTCGGGCCACAGGGCCGAAAAATGGAAGCAGTTGTTGATGACCAGCGCCGCCACCCCGACCTCCTTGGCCTTCTGCGCCAACAGCGGAGCGGCTCGTTCAAAGGCTAGCAGGGAATAGGCGTAACGGGCGTCGACGCGCACCAGGGCGGGCGAGGCGTCGGTGATGACCGGCTCGGCGTCCAGCGACATCTTGCCCGAGCGAATGGTCATCACGCAGCCGGGGAGACGATAGAGCCCGTGCGAGGCGCACTCGTCCCGCTCGCCCGCCGTGATGGCGCGCGCCACCGCCTCGGCATGCGGAACGGACAGCCCCGCCCCCGTCAGCACCCGTCGCGACAGGGCGAACACCTCGTCAATCGACAAGGCGACCGTTTCCTGGGCCTCAAACACGCTCATATCGCTCTCCCGCAACACAATCGTATACGATATGGGCGCGGGCAAAAACTTCAAGCCCGTTTAGCGTCCGTTCTCTTAAGCGCGTCTCGGGCGACGGACAGGTCAGCCAGAAAACGCCTTCGTTCCTCGGCGCGCAACGCCGGATCGGGCAGGCGCAGCAGGTAGGACGGGTGCACCGTCAGCAGCACCCGCGCGCCGTCCTCGGTCGTGAGCACGCGGCCGCGTTCGGCCTGGACGGCGGGCTTTCGTCCCAGCACCGCCAGCCCCGCCGTCGCGCCCAGAGCCAGGATCAGCTCCGGCCTGACGAGGCGCCGTTCATGATCCAGCCACCAGCGGCAGGCCTGCACCTCCCCCGCATTGGGCGTCTTGTGCAGCCGACGCTTGCCGCGCGGCTCGTGCTTGAAATGCTTGACCGCATTGGTGAGGTAGAGGTCGCCGCGATCCAGTCCCGCCTCTTGGAACGCCGCATCCAGAAGACGCCCGGCGGGGCCGACGAAGGGCCGACCGGCCAGGTCTTCCTGATCGCCCGGCTGTTCTCCCACGACCATCAAGGCCGCGCGTTTCGGTCCTTCGCCGCAAACGCCCTGGGTGGCGTCGCGCCACAGCGGACAGCGGCGGCATCCCTGAACGCCGCGCGCCAGCTCGTCCAGGCCTTCGGGGACCAGATCATCCGTCGCCGCGCGATCCACCGACGGCGCGCGAACGCGCTGGAACCTGTCATTGGGCGTGTGCGCGGCCTGGTTCACCATAGCCTCCGTGCGAACCGACGCGGCGGCGGTGAGTTCCGGGATCAATGCCGCCTCGGGCAGGTTCTTCCAGTAACGCTTGGGCATTTCCGACCGCATCGCCTGAGGCCGCAGCCGCGCCGGATTGAAGGTCGAGGCGTAGTAGGTGCGCCAGAAATCCTCCACCGCGTCCTCGGCGGGCGCCTGGGACTGATCGGCGGGCGGGCCGAAGGTCAGAAGCGTTCCGTCCCAGTGCGCCGCCCCGTCCGGCGTCAGGATCGACCACCGCATCGCGCTGTACCGGCGCGCGAAGAAGGGCGCCGTCGCCTGCAGCACCCGATGGGCGGGCTCGAACCACGCGACCCAGCGCTCGCCCGCCTCGTCTTGCGCCTGTCGAAAGCGCACGAAGGCCTTCATCTTGTGGGCGGCGCGGCGCACCGCCTTCACCCGATCCGCCGCCTCGGCCACGTCGCGGTCGGACAGGACGGCCATCAGGTTCGGCTGATCCTTCAGCCGCCACAGCAGGCGATACATCAGGTCGAAGCGATCCTCGGACCGATGCTGGATCAGTTGCGCCGCCGTTTCCAAGAACGCGCGCGGCGCGGTGAAAGCGCCTTCGACCTCAGGCAGGGCGCCGCCCTCATCGAACAGGCCGCCCGCAGTCGCGCCCACGGCGAACTTCACCCGGCTCGGCTCAACCCCCGCCAATCGCAGCCGCCGCGCCGCCTCGCGCCAGCCGTCGAAGTCCAGCGGATCGGCCAGGACCGCCGTGCGCATCAAAACAGGCTCAACTGCTCGGGCTTGCGCTGTGGCGCCAGGCGCGCGCGCAGGTCGGCCGCGTCCGTCAGACCGCCGGGCGTCCAGTCCAGCGCCGTGATCCACGGCCGCACCGCCTCGATCGACCGCGTCAGCCGACCCACGTCCTCCAGCCGCAAAGTGCGATGGCGCCGCACGGACAGGATACGGTCTACCGCCTTCACCCCGAGCCCCGGCACCCGCAGCAGGGTCTCGCGCGCCGCCCGGTTCACGTCGACAGGGAAGGCTTCGCGGCGCCGCAGCGCCCAGGCCAGCTTGGGATCGACGGCCAGATCCAGCATGCCCTCGTCGGTCCCCTCCCCGATCTCGGGCGCAGTGAAGCCGTAGAAACGCATCAGCCAGTCGGCCTGATAGAGCCTGTGTTCACGCATCAGCGGCGGCTTGGTCGGGGGCAGCAGGCTCGAGCCGTCGGGAATGGGGCTGAAGGCCGAATAATAGACCCGGCGCAGGCCATAGCCGCCGTAAAGGGCGGCGCTGCGGGCCATGATCTCCGTGTCCGGCGCGCCGTCGGCGCCGACGATCAACTGGGTCGATTGCCCCGCCGGGGCGAAGGCCGGCGGGCGCTTACGGTCCCGCTTTTCCGGCTTGGCCTCTTCCAGCTTCAGCCGCACCTGCCCCATCGCCTTGCGGATCGTCCGCGCGTCCTTCTCGGGGGCCAGACGGCCCAAGGCCTCGTCGCGGGGCAGCTCGATATTGGCGGACAGTCGGTCGGCATAGAGGCCCGCCAGCTCCACCAGCCGCGCGTCCGCCTCTGGGATCAGCTTCAGGTGGATATAGCCGCGAAAGTAATGATCCTCGCGCAGGCGCCGCGCGACCTCGACCAGCTGCTCCATCGTATAGTCGCCGTTGCGGATCACGCCGGACGATAGGAACAACCCTTCGATATAGTTGCGCTTGTAGAAGGCCAGGGTCAGGTCGACGACCTCCTGCACCGTGAAGCGCGCCCGCTCGACATTCGACGACACCCGGTTGATGCAATAGGCGCAGTCGTAGATGCAGAAGTTGGTCAGCAGAATCTTCAACAGGCTGACGCACCGACCGTCGGGCGTATAGGCGTGACAAATGCCCATGCCCTCGGTCGAGCCGATCCCGCGCCCGCCCAGGGAGTTGCGCTTCGTGGTGCCGGACGAGGCGCAAGAGGCGTCGTATTTGGCGGCGTCCGCCAGAACCGCCAGCTTTCGTCGAAGATCGATCTGAGCCATGAGTTCATGATATGTTCCACATCAGAGCAGGTCCAGCGTCACCGCAGCGCTTTTTTGGTCGAACGCAAGACTCGTCGCAGCGTCGCCGCGCAAGGATGGTTGAAAAAGCTCGGCCCCGCTCTGGCTGACCGGCTTCGCCCGACGAGCCGTCGAACGCGGCAGGGCCCAAAACTCGCTCGCTTGGCCGACCTCAGAGCCGAAATCGATCCAACCTTCGGCCGTCAGAACCCAATCCGTCGCCACGCGGTCTCCGCGCAACACCGTCGCAGCGATCGCCTCCATGCCCGTCGCCAGAACGAATGATGCCACAGCGCCAGGAATGGTCGTTCTGCACTGCTAAACCAAGCGGACGTCCCACCGACGCCCGAATAGCTCTGCGGCGCTCCCCTGTGATCGAGCCTGTCGGGTCGAGAGAGGGCATAGATCAGCAAAAACCCCCGGAGCATGAGCTTCGGGGGTTTTGTATTTGGGTGCGGGAGCAGGATTTGAACCTGCGACCTTCAGGTTATGAGCCTGACGAGCTACCGGGCTGCTCCATCCCGCGGCAAGGCGGCGTGTAAAGGAAGAAGGGTTCGAGATATCATTCATGTGTGTCGGGTAGACCCGGCGGCGACCTACTCTCCCGCGCCTTAAGACGAAGTACCATCGGCTCTGGAGGGCTTAACGACCGAGTTCGGAATGGGATCGGGTGGGGAACCTCCGACAGAGCCACCAGGTCAACCCGACACACACGAATGAAATGAGAAGATATCGTTTTTTGTTTTCGACACGTAAAAATCGAATGAGTTTTGCTGAGAAACGATCAAGCCGATCGGATTATTAGTACCAGTAAGCTTCACACGTCACCGCGCTTCCACACCTGGCCTATCAACGTGGTAGTCTTCCACGATCCTCAGCGAAGCCTTGTTTTGAGGTTAGTTTCCCGCTTAGATGCTTTCAGCGGTTATCTATTCCATACTTAGCTACCCTGCTGCGCGGCTGGCGCCACGACAGGTCCACCAGAGGTATGTCCATCCCGGTCCTCTCGTACTAGGGACAGATCCTCTCAAGCTTCGAACACCCACGGCAGATAGGGACCAAACTGTCTCACGACGTTCTGAACCCAGCTCACGTACCACTTTAAACGGCGAACAGCCGTACCCTTGGGACCTGCTCCAGCCCCAGGATGTGATGAGCCGACATCGAGGTGCCAAACTTTGCCGTCGATATGGACTCTTGGGCAAAATCAGCCTGTTATCCCTAGAGTACCTTTTATCCGTTGAGCGATGGCCCTTCCACGCGGGACCACCGGATCACTATGGCCGACTTTCGTCTCTGCTCGACTTGTCAGTCTCGCAGTCAGGCTAGCTTATGCCATTGCACTCGACGACCGATTTCCGACCGGTCTGAGCTAACCATCGCGCGCCTCCGTTACACTTTGGGAGGCGACCGCCCCAGTCAAACTACCCACCACGCCATGTCCCGGGACCGGATAACGGCCCTCGGTTAGACGTCAACGACAGTAAGGGTGGTATTTCAAGGATGGCTCCACCAGAGCTGGCGCCCCGGTTTCATAGCCTCCCACCTATCCTACACATACGGTCGCTAACGCCAAGGCGAAGCTATAGTAAAGGTTCATAGGGTCTTTCCGTCTGACCGCGGGAACCCCGCATCTTCACGGGGAATTCAATTTCACTGAGCCTGTGCTGGAGACAGTGGGGAAGTCGTTACGCCATTCGTGCAGGTCGGAACTTACCCGACAAGGAATTTCGCTACCTTAGGACCGTTATAGTTACGGCCGCCGTTTACCTGGGCTTCAGTTCGGAGCTTTCACTCCTCCCTTTAACCTTCAGGCACCGGGCAGGCGTCAGACCCTATACGTCGCATTGATGCTTCGCAGAGCCCTATGTTTTTGCTAAACAGTCGCTACCCCCTGGCTTGTGCCACTCAGTCCTGGTTGCCCAGGGTGAGTCACGCTTATTCCGAAGTTACGCGTGCAATTTGCCGAGTTCCTTCAGCACAGTTCTCTCAAGCGCCTTGGTATGCTCTACCTGACCACCTGTGTCGGTTTCGGGTACGGTCTCTGCTGGAGTTATTTCCAGGGACGACGCCACCGCCGGGAACAATCCAATAAGCCCCGACGACTTATGCCATCCGTCACTTCCAGCTGGTGCAGGAATATTTACCTGCTTCCCATCGACTACGCTTTTCAGCCTCGCCTTAGGGGCCGACTAACCCTGCGCAGATTAGCTTTACGCAGGAACCCTTGGTCTTTCGGCGACAGTGTTTCTCACACTGTTTATCGTTACTCATGTCAGCATTCTCACTTCCGATACCTCCAGCCAACCTCACGGTTGACCTTCACAGGCTTACGGAACGCTCCGCTACCGCTTGCAGTAAACTGCAAACCCATATCTTCGGCGCATGGCTTTAGCCCCGTTACATTTTCCGCGCAGGATCGCTTGATCAGTGAGCTGTTACGCTTTCTTTAAAGGATGGCTGCTTCTAAGCCAACCTCCTGATTGTCAAAGCAATCCCACATCGTTTCCCACTTAGCCATGACTTGGGGGCCTTAGATGATGGTTAGGGTTGTTTCCCTTTTCACGACGGACGTTAGCACCCGCCGTGTGTCTGCCCGATAGTACTCCTGGGTATTCGGAGTTTGGTTAGTATTGGTACCGCTCGCGCAGCCCGCAACCATCCAGTGCTCTACCCCCCAGGGTATTCGTCGGACGCTCTACCTAAATAGATTTCGCGGAGAACCAGCTATGTCCAGGTTTGATTGGCCTTTCACCCCTATCCACAAGTCATCCCAGAATTTTTCAACATTCACGGGTTCGGACCTCCAGTAAGTGTTACCTTACCTTCATCCTGCTCATGGATAGATCACCTGGTTTCGGGTCGTCATACGTCGAACTTAGCGCCCTATTCAGACTCGCTTTCGCTGCGCCTACACCTAACGGCTTAAGCTTGCTCGACATATGAAGTCGCTGACCCATTATACAAAAGGTACGCCGTCACCGCGCTTGGCGGCTCCGACTGCTTGTAGGCTTCCGATTTCAGGATCTGTTTCACTCCCCTTGTCGGGGTGCTTTTCACCTTTCCCTCACGGTACTTGTTCACTATCGGTCGTAGAGGAGTACTTAGGCTTGGAGGGTGGTCCCCCCATGTTCAGACAGGATTTCACGTGTCCCGCCCTACTCGAGTCTCTTGCT
>NZ_CP116770.1:0-362500 GCF_029636725.1 Brevundimonas sanguinis | reverse complement strand
AAGGCGACGTCATCATCATCCGCTACGAAGGCCCCAAGGGCGGGCCCGGCATGCGCGAGATGCTGCAGGTCACCGCCGCCCTGAAGGGCCGCAAGGTTGAGAACGTCGCCCTGCTGACCGACGGCCGCTTCTCGGGCGCCTCCTACGGCTTCGTCGCCGGCCACGTCTCGCCCGAGGCGGCGGCGGGCGGCCCCATTGCTCTCATTCGCGATGGCGATCCGATCGTCATCGACGTCACCAACCGAAGGATCGACGTGCTCGTCGATCTGGAGGCGCGCCGGGCGGATTTCGCCCCCAACCGTATCCGCCCGGCGCAAGGCGTTTTCGCAAAGTACCGCGCCGCCGTCGCCTCCGCCTCGCAAGGGGCCGTGACCATTCCCAATCCGCCGCCGGCCCAGATCCCCGCCGATCTGGCCGCTCGCTCCACCGAAAACGCTGCTTCTTAAGGACCGCCTCCCATGGCCATCACCATCTACACCAATGAAGACATCAAACCGGGTGCCATCGCCGGTCAGCGCATCGCCGTCATCGGCTATGGCTCGCAAGGGCGCGCCCACGCCCAGAACCTGAAGGATTCGGGCCACGACGTGATCGTCGGCGTCCGTCACGGCGGCACGGGCTGGAAGCACGCGACCGAAGACGGCCTGGCCACGGCCGAGCCCGCCGAAGCCGTTCGCGGCGCCGACATCATCGCCATCCTGACGCCCGACATGATCCAGAACGAGATCTATCGCGACATCATCGAGCCGAACGCCAAGCCGGGCTCGGCCCTGCTGTTCGCGCACGGCTTCTCGATCATCTACGACCGCATCACCCCGCGCGACGACATGGACGTCATCCTTGTGGCGCCCAAGGGGCCGGGCGATCTGGTCCGCCGCGAGTTCGCGCGCGGCCGCGGCGTCCCCTCCCTGTTCGCCATCGAGAAGGACGCGACCGGCCAGGCGCGCGATCGCGCCATGGGCTACGCCAAGGGAATCGGCGGGGCGACCGGCGGCCTGCTTGAGACCTCGTTCCGCGAAGAGACGGAGACCGACCTGTTCGGCGAACAGGCCGTCCTGTGCGGCGGCGCCAAGGAGTTGGTCATCCAGGGCTTCAACACCCTGGTCGAGGCCGGCTACCAGCCCGAAATCGCCTATTTCGAATGCCTGCACGAGCTGAAGCTGATCGTGGACCTGTTCTACGAGGGCGGCATCTCCAAGATGCACCACTTCATCTCGGAAACGGCCAAGTGGGGCGCCGTGGCCTCGGGCCCGCGCGTCATCACCGACGAGACCCGCGCCCGCATGAAGACTGTGCTGGACGAGATCCAGAGCGGCCAGTTCGCGCGCGAATGGATCGCCGAGAACGAGGCGGGCAAGTCGAAATACGAGGCCCTGCTGACCGAGGACCGCGCCAGCCAGATCGAACAGGTCGGCGCCCGTCTGCGCGACCGCATGGCCTGGCTGCAGACGGCCAAACAGGCCGCCGCCTGAACCTCTATATATAAAGAGAGACTGATCCGATGAGCGCCGCCGCGCCCGCCCTGAAAACACCCCCCGCCCCGGCCGTCATGACCGGCGCGCGCCTGCTTGTCTCCAGCCTGGAGCGGATGGGCGTAGAGGTGGTGTTCGGCTATCCCGGCGGCGCCATCATGCCGATCTACGACGCCCTGACCGGCTCGTCCCTGAAGCACATACTGGTCCGCCACGAACAGGCCGCCGCCTTCGCCGCCGACGCCTATGCGCGCCTGAGCGGCCGGGTCGGGGTCTGCATGGCGACCTCGGGCCCCGGCGCCACCAATCTGATCACCGGCATCGCCAACGCCATGATGGATTCAGCGCCGATGGTCTGCATCACCGGCAATGTCCCGCAAGGGGTCATGGGCACCGACGCCTTCCAGGAGATCGACATCTTGGGCGTCACCCTGCCGATCGTGAAACACTCCATCCTGGTCCGTGACGCCGCCGAGATTCCGGCCGCCATCGAACAGGCCTTCCACATCGCCGCCTCGGGCCGCCCCGGTCCGGTGCTGGTCGACCTGCCCAAGGATGTGCAGTTCGCCGAAACGGTCGCCCCCTTCGGCTTCAACATTCCCAATGAGACGGCCGCCGCCGATCCCGACGCCATCGCCGAGGCCGAGCGTTTCATCCGCGCCGCCGAGCGCCCGCTGATCTACATCGGCGGCGGGGTGAAGATCGGTCGCGCGACCGAGGCCCTGCGCGCCTTCGCCGAGACCACCGGCATTCCCGCCGTCGCCACCCTGAACGCCCTGGGCACGGTGCCGACCGACGCGCCCGGCTTCCTGGGCATGCTGGGGATGCACGGAACGCGCGCGGCCAATGAGGCGGTTCAGGCGTCCGACCTGCTGATCGTCATGGGCGCCCGCTTCGACGACCGCGCCACCGGCAAGCTGGCCGAGTTCGCCCCCCACGCCCGCGTCGTCCACTTCGACGCCGACGCCTCGGAGATCGGCAAACTGCGCGAGACCCACGTCGCCGTCGGCGGCGAGATCCGCCCGGCCATCGAGGCCCTGACCGCGCGCATGGCCGCCGCCCCTCTGGCCATCGACCCGTGGGTCATCCGCTGCGCCTCGGCGGCCGAGCGTCACGCCGCCCGCTATGACGCGCCGGGCGAAGGCGTCTACGCCCCGGCTCTGCTGAAGCAGCTGTCCGAAATGGCGGGCGACCGCTTCGTCGCCGCCTGCGACGTCGGCCAGCATCAGATGTGGGCCGCCCAGCACTGCCGCTTCGCGCGGCCTGAAGCCCACATCACCTCGGGCGGTCTGGGGGCGATGGGCTTCGGCCTGCCCGCCGGTCTGGGCGCTCAACTGGCGGACCCCGAGGCGATCGTCGTCACCATCGCCGGCGACGGCGGCTTCATGATGAACGTCCAGGAGCTGGCCACCCTGCGCCGCTATGGCGTGCCGCTGAAAATCGTCCTGCTGGACAACTCTTCGCTGGGTCTGGTGCGCCAGTGGCAGGAGCTGTTCTTCGCCGAGAACTATTCAGAGATCGACCTGTCCGACAACCCGGACTTCGTGAAGGTGGCCGAAGCCTTCGGCGTCGAGGCCTTCCGCATCGACCGCCGCGATCAGGTCGAGGCTGGTCTGGCCCGCCTGCTGGCCGCCAAGAGCGCCTGCCTGGCCCACGTCGTCATCGACCCCAAGGAAAACGTCTGGCCGCTGGTCCCGCCGGGCAAGAACAACGCTGAAATGATGGAAGGCGCATGAGCATGAGCGACACCATTCACATCCAGATCGACCGGGCCGACGGCTCGCTTCAGCGTCTCATCGGCCTGGTGGAGCGCCGGGGCTTCCACATCGACGGCATCAACATGGCGGATGAAGGCGCGATGCGCCGCATCGCCCTGACCGTTCGCGGGCGCGACGCCGCCCGCTCCATCGACACCCTGGGCCGCCAGATCGACCGCCTGATCGGCGTCGCGCGCATCCAGGCCCAAACCTTCCAGTCCGAGGCCGCGTAATGTCCCGAGTAGACCGAGTATCCAGAACCGCCGAGATTGCGGCCGATCCCAACCGGGTCATCATCTTCGACACCACCCTGCGCGACGGCGAACAGGCGCCGGGCTTCTCTATGTCGGCTGAGGCCAAGCTGAAGATGGCCCACGTCCTTCGCGACCTGGGCGTGGACGTGATCGAGGCGGGTTTCGCCGCCGCCTCGCCGGGCGATGAGGAATGCATCCGCCGCGTGGCGGGCGAGATCGAGGGGCCGGTCTTCGCCTCCCTGTCGCGCGCCAACGAGAAAGACATCGACGCCTCCTTCCGCGCCCTGGCCCCTGCGCCGAAATCGCATCGTCGCTGCCACGTCTTTCTGGCCACCAGCCCCATCCACCGCTCGGCCAAGCTGCGCATGAGCACCAATGAAGTGCTGTCCACCATCTCGCGCACAGTGGAATACGCCGCCTCCCTGTTCGACGACGTGGAGTTCTCGGCCGAGGACGCCTTCCGCACCGAGCCGGAGTTCCTGGCCGAGGCCCTGATGGCCGCCGCCGACGCGGGCGCCCAGACGCTAAACGTGCCGGACACCGTCGGCTACGCCACGCCCGAGGAATCGCGCCAGCGCTTCGCCTATCTGGACGGGATCATCCGCCCGCGTCACGCCGACATCATCTTCTCGTCCCACGCCCACAACGACCTGGGCCTGGCGGTCGCCAACTCCCTGGCCGCCGTCGAAGGCGGCGCCCGTCAGATCGAAGGCGCCATCAACGGCATCGGAGAACGGGCCGGCAACGCCTCCATCGAGGAGGTCATCATGGCCCTGCGCACCCGCGCCGACCGCTATGGCGTGACCGTCGCCGCCGAGAGCCGCCATCTGGTCCGCTCTTCGGAGACCCTGCGCGAAGTGACCGAGAGCGTCATCGCCCGCAACAAGGCCATCGTCGGCCTGAACGCCTTCGCCCACGAAGCGGGCATCCATCAGCACGGCATGATGGCCGACAGCCGCACCTACGAGATCATGCGCCCCGAGGACGTGGGCTTCGAGGGCAGCTATTTCGTGCTGGGCAAACACTCCGGCCGCCATGCCGTCGGCAAGCGCGCCGAGGCTCTGGGCCACGCCCTGGAAGGCCAGCGCCTGGCCGAGGTCTTCGCCGGCTTCAAGCGCCGCGCCGACGAGATCGGCGAGATCAACGACGCCGAACTGACCGCCATCATCGCCGCCACCGCCCCCCAACAGGACAAGACCTATGCAGCCGCTGGCTAAGAACATCTGGATCAACGGCGAACTGACGGCGTGGGAGAACGCCACCGTCCACGTCATGAGCCACGCCCTGCACTACGGCACCTCGGTGTTCGAGGGCATCCGCGTCTATGACACGCCGAACGGACCGTGCGGCTTCCGCCTGACCGACCATATCCGCCGCCTGTTCGACAGCGCGCGCATCTACCACTTCCCCATGCCTTATAATGAGGACGAGCTGGTTCAGGCCTGCAAGGACGTGGTGCGGGCCGAGGGCCTGCGCTCGGCCTATCTGCGCCCGCTGGCCTTCCTGGGCGAGTGCGGCATGGGCGTCAGCCCCTCGGCCGAGACGATCCGCAGCGATGTGATGATCTCCGCCTTCGCCTGGGGCGCCTATCTGGGCGAAGAGGCGCTGGAGAAGGGCGTCGACGCCTGCATCTCCAGCTGGAACCGCGTGGCGCCGAACACCGTCCCGGCGGGCGCCAAGGCGGGCGGCAACTATCTGTCCTCCTATCTGATCGGGCGCGAGGCGCGCGTGCGCGGCTTCGGCGAAGGCATCGCCCTGGGCGCCGACGGCCTGCTGTCCGAGGGCGCGGGCGAGAACCTGTTCATCGTCAAGGACGGGGTGCTGATGACCCCGCCCGCCGCCGCCTCCATCCTGCAGGGCATCACCCGCGACAGCGTGATGAAGCTGGCGCGCGGCCTGGGCTATGAGGCGCGCGAACAGGTGCTGCCGCGCGAAGCCCTCTATGTCGCCGACGAGGTCTTCATGACCGGCACGGCGGCCGAGATCACCCCCGTCCGCTCCATCGACGGCATCATGACCCGCGCAGGCGGCCCCGGTCCGGTGACCAGGGCGGTCAACAAGGCCTTCCGCGGCCTGTTCGACGGCACGACGCCCGACCGCTTCGGCTGGCTGGAGCCCATCGGCGAGGCGACCGCCGCCTCGGCCAAGGAGCGCGCGCATGAGCCAGCCTAAAGCCCAACCCAAGACCCTGTATCAGAAGGTCTGGGACCGGCACGTCGTCGTGCCGGAAACCGCCGAGACGCCGGGCGTCATGTATGTGGACCTGCATCTGGTTCACGAAGTCACCTCGCCTCAGGCTTTTTCCGAGATCGCGGCGCGCGGGTTGAAGGTCCGCCGCCCCGACCGCACCTTCGCCACCCTGGACCACTCGACCCCCACCCTGCCCGCCGGGCCGGACGGGACGCTGCCCTATGTCACCGAACAGGCGCGCAAACAGGTCGAGACGCTGGAGGTCAACTGCGCCCGCCACGGGATCGAACTGGCGGGCTGGGGCTCGGACCAGCGCGGCGTGGTTCACGTCATGGGGCCGGAACTGGGCCTGACCCAGCCGGGCATGACGGTCGTCTGCGGCGACAGCCATACCGCCACCCACGGCGCCTTCGGAGCGCTGGCCTTCGGCATCGGCACCTCGGAAGTCGGCCATGTGCTGGCGACCCAGTGCCTGCTGCAACGCCGGGCCAAGGCCATGCGCGTGACCGTCGACGGGCGCCTGCGCCCCGGCGTCTCGGGCAAGGATGTGGCGCTGGCTGTCATCGCCGCCATCGGCTTCGGCGGCGGCACCGGCTACGTCATTGAATATGCGGGCGAGGCCGTGCGCGCGCTGGACATGGAAGGGCGCATGACCCTGTGCAACATGTCGATCGAGGCGGGCGCCCGCGCCGGTATGATCGCCCCGGACCAGACCACCATCGACTGGCTGCGCGGCCGTCGCCATGTCCCCGCCGACTATGAAGCCGCCGCCGCCGACTGGCTGGCTCTGGCCACTGATCCCGGCGCGGTCTTCGACAAGGAGGTCGTGCTGGACGGCGCCGCCATCCGCCCGATGGCCACCTGGGGCACCACGCCGGACGCAGGCGCCCCCGTCGGCGCCCCCGTGCCGCAACCACGCTCGGCCTCGGACCAGAAGGCCATCGACTACATGGGCTTCACCGCTGGCGAGGCGACCACCGGCCACAAGGTCGACGTGGTCTTCATCGGCAGTTGCACCAACGGCCGCCTGCCCGACCTGCGCGCCGCCGCCGACGTCCTGCGCGGCCGCAAGGTCCAGCCGGGCGTGCGGATGCTGGTCGTCCCCGGCTCGGAGGCCGTCCGCCGCGACGCGGAGGCCGAAGGTCTGGACAAGGTCTTCACCGAGGCGGGCGCCGAATGGCGCATCCCCGGCTGCTCCATGTGCATCGCCATGAACGGGGACTTCGTCGCGCCCGGCCAGCTGGCCGTCTCGACCTCCAACCGCAATTTCGAGGGCCGTCAGGGCAAGGGCGCCCGCACCATCCTGGCCAGCCCCGCCACCGCCGCCGCCAGCGCCGTGGCCGGAGTGCTGACCGACCCGCGCGCCTATCTGGAGGCCCTCATCCATGCCTGAGGCTTTCAAGGTTCTGACGTCGAAGACCCTGACGCTGAGTCAGGCCAACATCGACACCGACCAGATCATCCCCGCGCGCTTCCTTACGACCACGACGCGCGAAGGCCTGGGCGCCCAGGCCTTCTATGACTGGCGCTATGAGGCCGACGGGTCGCCCAAGCCGGAATCGGTGCTGAACCGCATCGACCCGACCGAGCACCGCATTTTGCTGGCGGGGCCGAACTTCGCCTGCGGCTCTTCTCGCGAGCACGCGCCCTGGGCCCTGCTCGACTACGGCTTCCGGGCGGTGATTTCGACCGAGATCGCCGACATCTTCACCTCCAACGCCCTGAAGAACGGCTTTTTGCCCATCGTCGTCGATCAGGCCGTCTGGGACGATCTGGCCGCCCACCCGGAGCAGCCGGTGACGATTGATCTGGACGCCAATGAGATCCGGCGCGGCAACGCCCCGGCCGGGCCGTTCAAGGTCGAGTCCTTCGCCCGCCAGTGCCTGCTGGACGGCGTCGACGCCCTCGGCTGGCTTCAGTCGAAACTGCCTTACGTCGCCTCCTACGAACGCCTGCGCCAAGACACCTATCAGCCGGAGACCGCCTGATGACCGCCCATGACACGCCCGCCGCCGCCCGCACCTTCAACATCGTCGTCCTGCCCGGCGACGGCGTCGGGCCGGAGGTGACCCTGGCCGCCCAGCGGGTGCTGACCTGCATCGGCGATATCTACGGCCATCGCTTCGACTTCACCGAACACCTGATCGGCGGCGCCGCCATCGACGCCGTCGGCGAGTCCCTGCCGGAAGAGACCAAGGCCGCCTGCATCGCCTCGGACGCCGTGCTGCTGGGCGCCGTCGGCGGGCCCAAGTGGGACGGCGCCCCGGTGCGCCCCGAACAAGGTCTGCTGGCCATCCGCAAGGCGATGGGCCTGTACGCCAACCTGCGCCCGCTGCAGGTCTCGCCGGCGCTGACCCACCGCTCGCCGCTGAAGAAGGAGATCGTCGAGGGCGTCGATCTCATCGTCTTCCGCGAACTGACCAGCGGCGTCTATTTCGGCGAGCGCACCCGGACTGAAACCTCGGCCTCGGACCTGTGCGTCTATACGGTCGAGGAGATCGAGCGCGTCGCCCGCGCCGCCTTCCAGGCCGCCGAGCAGCGCCGCGGCAAGGTCACCTCGGTCGACAAGGCCAACGTCATGGAGACCAGCCGCCTGTGGCGCGAGGTCGTCACCCGCATCCATGCCGAGGAATATCCGCAGATCACCCTGGAGCACGCCCTGGTCGACTCCATGGCCATGCACCTGATCCGCAAGCCGCGCGACTATGACGTCATCCTGACCGAGAACATGTTCGGCGACATCCTGTCGGACGAGATTTCGGTGCTGGGCGGCTCCATCGGCCTGCTGCCCTCGGCGTCGCTGGGCGCCAATGGACCCGGCCTGTTCGAACCGATCCATGGCTCGGCGCCGGACATCGCCGGACAGGACCTGGCCAATCCCGTCGGCATGGTGCTGTCGGCCGCCATGATGCTGCGCCACAGCTTCCAGCTGGAGGATGAAGCCGATTCCATCGAGGCGGCGGTCGCGGCCGTCCTGGCCTCGGGCGCCGTCACCGCCGATCTGGGCGGGGCGCTGGGCACGGTCTCGGCCACCCGCGCCATCGTCGACGCCATCCGCGCCATCCACTGGGCGGCGGCGCGTCATGTGCCGATGCACTGGGCCTGACGGTCTAGAGCGTCTGAACCACGAGAGGCGGGCGTCAGCCCGCCTCTTTTCACGTCAGCCGTCGACCAGGCCCTGCAGGGCGTCGGCCATGCGCCCGGCCAGGGAGGTCTTCTGCGCCTCGTCCAGGTTGGAGAAGCCGTCCGACAGCTCCCGGCTGATGGCCATGCCCATGATCAGCCCCGCCGCCAGACGCGCCCGGATCGGGGCGTCCTCACCGCCAATCCACTGGGTCAGGGGCTCGAAGAAGCGGCTGTTGGTGGTGTGCTGGACCACGTCCATCGCCTTGGACGAACCGATGGAACGCAGCAAAATCAAGAGGCCTCGCATGCGGCCGCTTCCGTCGTCCGGCGCCCAGGCCGCGGCCTCGCCATAGACGATCTCTCGCGCCAGGCGCTGGCCGAAGTCGTCGCGCGGCCCATCCATCAGATCGCGCCCGTTCTTGCAGCTGTCCAAGACGGCCACGAACAGATCTTCCTTGGAGCCGAAGTATCGGCTGATCAGCGCCGCATCGACGCCGACGTCGCGCGCCACGTCGCGCATGCCGACGTCATCATAGCTTTCAGCGCAAAAGCGTTCGCGCGCCGCTTCCAGGATAGCCTGGCGGGTGGCGTTGGCGTTACGCGGCCGGGGAACGTCGCAAAGGACCAATTGGGCGCACTCCAATAAACCTTACGGACTATATGGCCTTGTCATCAGGCGTTGACAAGCGAAGCAATCAGCGTCTTTAAGTCAGCCGGTGTTGACTGGACGCCTCCTCCCCAATGAGCGCACAGTCCTGTGGATAAAAAACGACTCCCAAGGAGAATGCGCCGATGCGCACGGTGAAGATCGCGGCCGCGTCCGTCATGATGGCGGCCGCCCTCTATGGCTGTTCCAAGGGCCAGGAGGCGCCCGCCCAGGGCGCGCCCCCCGTCACGGTGGCCACGCCCCTGTCGCAACAGGTGGTTGACTGGGACGAGTTCACCGGGCGCTTCGAAGCGACCCGCTCCGTCGATGTGCGCGCCCGCGTGGGCGGCTACATCCAGTCCGTCCACTTCAAGGACGGCGACTTCGTGCGCCAAGGCCAACTGCTGTTCACCCTGGATCCGCGCCCGGCCCAGGCCGCCCTGGCTTCCGCCCGCGCCCAGCTGGCCCAGGGCCAGGCCCAGTTGACGCTGGCCCGCACGGAACTGGCCCGCGCCGAAGGCCTGCTGGCCTCTCAGGCCGTGTCCCAGGCCGAGGTCGACGCCAAGCGCGGCGCTGTCCAGACCGCCGAGGCCGCCATGGCCGCCGCCAACGCCGCCATTCGCGCGCGTCAGCTGGACGTCGAGTTCACCCGCGTCACCGCCCCCATCTCGGGCCGCGTGTCCGACCGCCGGGTCGACCCCGGCAACCTGATCGGCGGCGGCTCTTCGGCCGGCGACGTGCTGACCACCATCGTCTCGTCCTCGCCGATCTACTTCGTCTTCGACGGCTCCGAGGCCCTGGCGCTGAAGTATCAGCGCGACGCCCGCAACGGGTCGGCCCCGATCCGCATCCGCCTGCAGGACGAGACCGCCTATGACCGCACCGGAACGCTGGACTTCACCGACAACGCCATCGACGCGTCGTCGGGCACCATCCGCCTGCGCGCGGTGGTCCAGAACGCCGACGGCTTCCTGAAGCCGGGCATGTTCGGTCACGCCCAACTGGCCGGCTCGGGCGGTTACGCCGCCATGCTGGTGCCTGACGCCGCCGTCGTCACCGATGGTCCGCGCAAGGTGGTCTATGTCGTCGCCAAGGACGGCACGGTCGGCGCCAAGCCGGTCCAGCTGGGACCGATCGCCAACGGCCTGCGTGTCGTGCGCACGGGCCTGACGCCCGACGACCGCGTCATCATCAACGGCCTTCAGCGCGCCCGTCCGGGCCAGAAGGTCACCGCCCAGAACGGGACCATCAAGGCCGAGGAAGCCAAGGCCGACGCCCCCGTGACCTCAGCCCCCGTCGCCTCGTCCGCCACCTTCGTCGCCAGCGCCGGCTGAGGAGGAGGCTCACGGGCCGGAACCTGATTCATGAACATCTCCCGCTTCTTCATCGACCGACCGATCTTCGCGATCGTGATCTCGGTCTTCATCACCCTGGTCGGCGCCTTCGCCATGCCGATGCTGCCGTTGGCGCAGTATCCGGACATCGCCCCGCCGACGATCAGCGTCAGCGCCTCCTACGCGGGCGCCTCGGCTGAGACCCTGTCCGAAACGGTCGCCGCGCCGCTCGAGCAAGAGATCAACGGCGTCGAGAACATGCTCTACATGACCTCGTCGTCCACCTCGGACGGCCGGGTCAGCGTGACCGTGACCTTCCAGCCGGGCACCGACCTCGACACCGCTCAGGTGCTGGTTCAGAACCGGGTCGCCCTGGCCGAGCCGCGCCTGCCGGCGCAGGTCCGTCAGGTCGGCGTCATCGTCAACAAGGAGTCGACCGGCTTCCTGATGCTGGCCTCCCTGACGTCCGACGATCCGGGCATCGACAGCGACTATCTGGGCAATATGGCCCAGTCGACCATCCGCGACCGCCTGCTGCGCATCGACGGCGTCGGCGGCGTCCAGGTCTTCGGCGGCGGCAACTACGCCATGCGCATCTGGATCGATCCGGCCAAGGCGGCCGCGCGCGACCTGACCGCGCCCGAGATCATCGCCGCCCTGCAGGCCCAGAACGTCCAGGCCGCGGGCGGGTCGATCGGCCAGCCCCCCTTCCCGACCAACGCCGCCGCCTTCGAGCTGCCGGTTCAGGTCGAGGGCCGTCTGGCGGCCCCGGAAGAGTTCGGCAAGGTGGTGCTCAAGACCGACGCCCAAGGCCGCGTGACCCGCGTCAGCGATATCGCCCGCGTCGAACTCGGCTCGGAAATCTACGGCGTCGAAGGCTATTTCAACGGCCAGCGCGGCGTCGGCGTCGCCATCATCCAGCAGCCCGGCTCCAACGCCCTGTCGACGGCCAACAAGGTCATCGCCGAGCTGGACGCCATCAAGGCCGACTTCCCGCCGGGCGTAAAATACGCCATCCCCTATAACCCGACGGAATACGTCGCCGCCTCGGTCTCGGCCGTGGAACACGTGCTGATCGAAGCCGTCTTCCTGGTGATGATCGTCATCCTGGTCTTCCTGCAGACCTGGCGCGCGGCCATCATCCCGATCCTGGCCATCCCGGTCGCCCTGGTCGGCACCTTCGCGGTGCAGCTGGCGCTGGGCTATTCGATCAACTCCCTGTCGCTGTTCGCCCTGGTTCTGGCCGTCGGCATCGTCGTTGACGACGCCATCATCGTGGTCGAGAACGTCGAGCGCTACATCCGCGAGGGCCTGACCCCCAAGGAAGCCGCCTATCGATCGATGCAGGAAGTGTCGGGGGCCTTGGTCGCCATCTCCCTGGTGCTGACCTCGGTGTTCGTGCCGACCGCCTTCGTGCCCGGCATCCCCGGCATCTTCTTCCGCCAGTTCGCCGTCACCATCGCCTCGGCGACGCTGATCTCCCTGCTGGTGTCGTTGACGCTGTCTCCCGCCCTGTCGGCCCTGCTGCTCAAGCCGCACAAGGACCACGACGAGAGCCGCAAGCCGGGCCTGATCGGCACGGTCGCCTATTACCTCGGCTGGGCCGGGGCCAAGTTCAACGAAGGCTTTGACTGGGTGTCGGACCGCTACGGCCGCCTGACGGCTCGGCTGATCCGCATGGTCACGGTCATGCTGGTCATCTACGCCGCCCTGTTGGCCCTGACCGGCTGGCGCATGGCCGACACGCCCACCGGCTTCATCCCGGCGCAGGACCAGGGCATCCTGATCGGCGTCGTGCAGTTGCCGCCGGGCGCCTCGCTGGAACGCACCAAGGCGGCCATGAACAAGGCGGTCGACATTGTCCGCAAGTCGGACGGCGTTCAGGAAGTCACCGCCTTCGCCGGTTTGGACGGCTCCAGCTTCTCCATGTCGTCCAACGCCGCGACCATGTTCATCAAGCTGAACGACTACGACCAGCGCACCACCCCAGCGCTGGAGGCATCGGCCCTGGCCGGCGCGCTCAGCGGCGCGACCGGCGTCATCGAGGAAGCCAGCATCTTCATGCTGTCGCCCCCGCCCGTTCAGGGTCTGGGCACCGGCTCGGGCTTCAAGATGATGATCCAGGACCGCTCGGGTTCGGGCTTCAAGGCTCTGGAGGGCGCGACCTTCGCCATGATGGGCGCCGCCGCCCAGATGCCGGATGAGGTCCAGCAGGTGTTCAGCCTCTACAACACCGGCTCGCCGCGCATCGCCGCCAGCGTCGATCGCGACAAGGCTCTGCTGATGGGGGTTCAGCCGTCGACCGTGTTCAGCACCCTGGGCACCTACCTCGGCTCGACCTACGTCAACGACTTCAACTTCCTGGGCCGCACCTTCCGCGTCACCGCCCAGGCCGAGCCCGCCTATCGCGACGAGCTGGCCGACATCGCCAACCTGAAGGTCCGTTCGGCCTCTGGCGGCATGGTGCCGATCGGTTCGGTGGCGACCCTAGCTGACGATTCCGGCCCCTCGCGCGTGGTCCGCTACAACCTGTTCCCGGCTTCGGAACTGCAGGGTGAAGCGGCGCCGGGCGTGTCTACCGGCGACGCCATCGCCGCGATGGAGGAACTGGCCGCCAAGACCCTGCCCGAGGGCTTCGGCTACGAATGGACCGAACTGGCCCTGCAGGAGAAGGCGGCGGCCGGCGGCTCGACCATCATCTTCCTGATGGCGGTGGTGTTCGTCTTCCTGGTGCTGGCCGCCAACTATGAGGCCTTCACCTTGCCGCTGGCGGTCATCCTGATCGTGCCCATGTGTATCCTAGCGGCCATCCTGGGGGTGAACCTGCATGGTCTGGACAACAACATCCTGACCCAGGTCGGTCTGGTGGTCCTGATCGCCCTGGCCGCCAAGAACGCCATCCTGATCGTGGAGTTCGCCAAACAGGCCGAGGACAACGAAGGCCTCGACCGCTGGCAGGCCGCCGTTCAGGCCGCCCGTCAGCGCCTGCGTCCGATCCTGATGACCTCGTTCGCCTTCATCTTCGGCGTGCTGCCTCTGGCCATCGCCTCCGGCCCCGGCTCGGAGATGCAGAACGCGCTGGGCATCGCGGTCGTCTATGGAATGCTGGGGGTGACCTTCTTCGGTCTGATCTTCACCCCGGTCTTCTATGTCATCTGTCGCTGGATGGCGGGCAAGCTGCCCAAGGCGCCGGGCAAGCAGCGCGAGCTGCCCACCAGCTTCGGCTCCACGCCGCACGACCCCTTTGACCCCGACGGCCCGGAACCGGCTCCCGCCGCTCCGCGCCAGGGAGATGCGTAAAATGAACGGCAAACTCCGCACTCTGCTGACCGCCGCGGGGTCGGCCGCCCTGCTCGCCGCCTGCGCGGTGGGCCCCAAGGCGCCGCTCCCGACGATCCCGGCCGAAGGCCAGGGCGCCTTCATCGGCTCGCAATCCGCCTCGGTTTCGACCGAGGCGGCCCGCGACGACTGGTGGCGGCTGTATCAGGATCCGACGCTGGACGGTCTGATCCAGCAGGCCCTGACCGAGAACAACGAGCTGGAGGCAGCCGCGGCCAATCTGCGCGCCGTCCGCGCCTCGCTGTCCGAAGCCCGCTCGGGCCGGTTCCCGACCACCACGGCCTCCGCCGCTTACAACCGCAGCCGGGCCTCGACCGACACCGTGCCCACGGCCAACGGCGCTAAGCTGCCGGAAGTCGACACCTACGATGTCGGCCTGGACGTGGCCTATGAGATCGACCTGTTCGGTCGGGTGGAGTCCTCCATCCGCGCCGCGCGGGGGGATGTGGCCGCCGCCGCCGCCGCGCTGGAAGTCGTGCGGGTGACCGTCGCCGCCGAAACGGCCCGGGCCTACGCCGACACCTGCTCGGCCAACGCCCAGATCGCCGTCGCCGAGCGGACCATCGACCTGCAGGCCCAGACCGTCGATCTGACTCAACGTCTGCTGGACGGGGGCGCCGGCAACGGCCTGGACGTGGCCCGCGCCCGCGCCGCCCTGGAGCAGACCCGCGCCAGCCTCCCGCCCCTGCGGGCGGCGCGCGACGGCGCCCTGTTCCGTCTGGCGACGCTGACCGGCCGCACCCCGGCCGAGGCCAGCGAGGCGGCCCGCGCCTGCCAGTCGCCGCCGCAACTGTCGCAGCCGATCCCGGTCGGAGACGGCGCCGCCCTTCTGGCACGTCGTCCCGACGTGCGTCAGGCGGAAGCCCGCTTGTCGGTCGCCGCCGCCCGCGTCAACGTCGCCACCGCGGGCCTTTATCCCAGCATCCGTCTGGGCGGGTCGCTGGGCTCGACGGCGCTCGACGCCTCGGACCTGGGCGAGAGCGCCAATATGCGCTTCAGCGTCGGCCCGTTGATCTCCTGGTCCTTCCCCAACGTCTGGGCGGCCCGGGCGCGGATCAAACAGGCGGGCGCCCAGTCGGACGCGGCCCTGGCGACCTTCGACCAGACCGTGCTGACGGCGCTGCAGGAGACCGAGACGGCGCTCAGCGCCTACGCCAACGAACTGGACCGCCGCACGGCCCTGCGCACCGCCCGGGATCAGGCGGCCACGGCGGCGCGCCTGTCGCGCCTGCGTTTCGACGCCGGCGCCGACAGCTTCCTGACGGTGCTCGACGCCGAGCGGACCCTGGCCAGCGCCGACGCCGCCCTGGCCGCCTCGGAAGCCCAGGTCACCACCTATCAGATCGGTCTATTCAAGGCCCTGGCGGGCGGGTGGGATCAGGCGCCCGATCCCGAAGCCTGACCTCAGGCCTCAAGCTGACACTGAGACGCCCGGCTGGTTCGCCCGCCGGGCGTTTTCTTTGCCGCTTCTTCCGTCACCCGCAACAATCATTAAATATTATTCATTATCGTCGCGATTTTTAACGGCTCGGTCGAATAATCCTCGCCACAATCTTGGCTCCGTCGAGGATCTTGCGGTAGGGAGACCGGGTGACCTCCTCCGCGCCTCTCCTTGAAGCCTCTCAGAGCGCCGCCTCCCCTGCCGCCGCCCTGGCCCAGGCGCGCCGGGTGGTGGTCAAGATCGGCTCATCCCTGCTGTTCGACGCCGATCGACGCGCCGTCGCCGCCGACTGGCTGGCCAGCCTCGCCGCCGATATCGCCGAACTGCGCCGCCAGGGCCGCGACGTCATCGTCGTTTCCTCCGGCGCCGTGGCTCTGGGGCGCGGTCGGCTCAACCTCTCGCCCAGCCGTCTGCAGGACAAGCAGGCCGCCGCCGCCGTGGGTCAGTCCCTGCTGATGCACGCCTGGGAAGACGCGCTGGCGCCCCACGGCCTGATGGCGGGGCAGGTCCTGCTGACCCGCGACGACACCGAGCGGCGCCGCCGTTGGCTGAACGGCCGCGCGACGCTCGAGGCCCTGCTGGCCCACGGCGTCGTCCCTGTGGTCAATGAGAACGACACCGTCGCCACCGAAGAAATCCGCTACGGCGACAACGACCGCCTGGCCGCGCGCGCGGCCCAGCTGTCTCGCGCCGATCTGCTGGTCCTGCTGTCCGACGTGGACGGCCTCTACACCGCCGATCCGCGCCGCGATCCGGACGCCCGCCACCTGCCCCTGATCGAGCGCCTGACGCCCGACGTTCTGGCCATGGCCTCGGGCGCCAACGTTCAGGCCGGGGTCGGCACAGGCGGCATGGCGACCAAACTGGCGGCGGCCCAGATCGCCGCGTCGGCCGGATGCGCCACCGTCATCGCCTCGGGGCTGACCGACCACCCGTTGAGGGCGGTGCTGGACGGCGCCCGCGCCAGTCTGATCCTGGCGCCCGCCACGCCTCTGGCCGCGTGGAAACAGTGGATCGCCGGCAGCGTGGCGCCCGGCGGCGCCCTGACGCTGGACGCGGGCGCGGTCGCCGCCCTCCAGGCCGGCAAAAGCCTGCTGCCCTCGGGCGTCGTCGCCGTCAGCGGCGACTTCGGCAAGGGCGACAGCGTGCGCCTGACCGGGCCTGACGGCGCGCGACTGGGCGTCGGTCTTGCGTCCTACGCCGCCGAGGAGATCGCCCTGATCCGCGGCCGTCATTCCGACGCCATCGAAAGCCTGCTGGGCTACCGCGGCCCCTCGGTCGTCATCCACCGCGACGACCTGGTTCTGGAGGACCGATGAGCGACCTCGACGCCGCCATGCTGGACATGATGATCGACATGGGTCGCCGCGCCCGCGCCGCCGCCGAGTCCTTACGCGCCACGACGCCGGACGCCCGCACCGAGGCCCTTCATCGACTCGCCGAAGGCCTGCGCGCCGCCGAAGCCGACATCCTGACCGCCAACGCCCGCGACGTGGCCCGCGCCCGCGACGCCGGCCTGTCCGAGGCCCTGATCGACCGCCTGGCCCTGACCCCCGCTCGCGTCGAGGGCATGGCGGTCGCCGTCGAGACCATCGCCGCCCAGCCCGATCCCGTCGGCGGTGAAATGGCGCGCTGGACCCCGGCCAACGGTCTGGACATCGCCCGTGTGCGCACCCCCATCGGCGTGCTGGCCGTCATCTATGAGAGCCGCCCGAACGTCACCGCCGACGCCGCCGCCCTGTGCCTGCGCTCGGGCAACGCCGCCATCCTGCGCTGCGGCTCGGACTGCCTGGAGTCGTCGCGCGCCATCGCCGCCGTGGTGCGCAGCGCCGTGGCCGAGGCCGGCCTGCCCGTCGACGCGATCCAGCTGGTGCCCGTGCCCGACCGCGCGGCCGTGGGCGCCATTCTGGCTGGCCTGAACGGCGCCGTCGACCTGATCATCCCGCGCGGCGGCAAGAGCCTGGTCGCCCGCGTTCAAGCCGAGGCCAAGGCGCCGGTGCTGGGCCACCTTGAGGGCCTGTGCCACACCTATCTGGACGCTGGCGCTGATCTGGACGTCGCCCGCCGCGTGACCCTGAACGCCAAGATGCGCCGCGTCTCGGTGTGCGGCGCGACCGAAACTCTGCTGGTCGACCGTGCGGCGGCCGAGCGCCTGCTGCCCGCCGTGGCCGCCGACCTGACCGCCGCCGGATGCGAACTGCGCGGCGACGCCGAAGCGCGCGCCCTCGTCCCGGGCATGACCGAGGCGACCGAGGCAGACTGGACGACAGAATACCTGGCGCCGATCCTGTCGGTGCGCGTGGTGGGCGGCGTCGACGGCGCGCTCGACCACATCCGCCGATACGGCTCGGGCCACACCGAGGCCATCGTCACCACCGACGAAAAAGCCGCCGGACGCTTCGCCGAGGGCGTCGACAGCGCCATCGTCCTGATCAACGCCTCAACCCAGTTCGCCGACGGCGGCGAGTTCGGTTTCGGCGGCGAGATCGGCATCTCGACCTCAAAGCTGCACGCGCGCGGCCCCGTCGGGGCGGAGCAACTGACGACATACAAATATGTGGTGCGCGGCGAAGGGCAGACGCGGCCCTGAAACAAACGCCACGCCTTTCCCTCCCCGTCCCGGGGAGGGTGGCTGAGCCCATCAGGGCGAAGCCGGGTGGGGGCGGCAAGGCTATTCAGGCGCTGACACATCAAGCGCCGCGCCCTTATCACCATGCCCTCCCCACTCGGTCGCTTCGCGACCACCCTCCCCGGGACGTGGAGCGAGAGGCGAGCGCCTATTTCCGCTCCGGGAGCGCATAAGCGATCACATAATCCCCGCGCGGCGTCTCCATGAAGTGATGGCCCCCGGCCATGATCACCAGATACTGGCGCCCGTTCTGCTCATAGACCATCGGATTGGCCTGACCGCCCGCCGGAAGCACGTCCGACCACACCGTCTTGCCCGTCTCGATGTCGATGGCGCGGATCAGGTCGTCCGTCGCGGCGGCGATGAAGATCAGCCCGCCCGCCGTCACTGCCGAGCCGCCGTTGTTCGGCGTGCCGATCTCCAGCGGCAGCATGGAGGGAATGCCGAACGGTCCGTTCTTGCGCGCCGTGCCGAACGGACGATCCCACAGGGTGCGGCCGCTCTTCAAATCGATGGCCCGCATCCCGCCATAGGGCGGCTGTTTGCACAGCAGGCCGGTGGACTTGACCCGCCAGCCCGCATTGACGTCGATGGCGTAGGGCACGCCCATCTGCGGGTCGCCCGCGCCCTCGGCCTTGGACTTCGACAGGTTGCCGCCGCGGTTGGCCGCCTCCTTCTCGCGCTCGATGTAGCGGGGGTCGTCGCGCGGGAACCAGCCCAGACGGTCGGCTTCAGCGCGAGGCACCAGGCGGTTGTGATTGGGCATATCGTTGTAGTTGGCGACGATGACGCCGCGCGCCGGATCGACCGCCACCCCGCCCCAGTCCGAACCGCCGTTGTAGCCCGGATACTGGATCCAGTAGCGATCCGCCGTCGGCGGGGTGAAGTAGCCGTCGTAGGCCGCCTGACGGAACTGGATGCGGCAGACCATCTGGTCGATCGGCGACATGCCCCACATGTCACGCTCGGTCAGGTCGGCCTTCCTCAGCGTGTGAAACAGGGAGAAGGGCTGGGTCGGGCTGCGCTGCGAGGGCTCGACGCCGCCCTGCGGCACGCGGCGCTCCTCCACCTTGTGCAGCGGCTGGCCGGTGCGGCGGTCCAGAATATAGAGGTCGCCCTGTTTGGACGGCAGGATCACCGCCGGAACCAGGGTCCCGTTGACCGGCATGTCGACCAGCGTCGCCTGCGAGCCCAGGTCGTAATCCCAGACGTCCTTGCGCACCGTCTGGAAATGCCAGCGCGGCTTGCCTGTGGTCACGTCCAGCGCGACCAGCGAGGTCGAATATTCATTCTCCGCTGGCCGGCGCAACCCGGAATAGTAGTCGGCCGAGGAGTTGCCCATCGGCAGGAAAACCAGGCCGAGCGCCTCATCGGCTGTCGCCGTGGTCCACATATTGGGCGTGCCGGGCGTATAGGTCTCCCCCTCAGGCGGCAGGGTCGTGATGTCCGGACGCATCATGTCCCAGGCGAAACGCAGCTCGCCCGTCATGGCGTCGAAGCCCTGGATCACGCCCGAGGCGTTCCAGCGCTTCTGGCCGTCCAGCACCTGATGGCCGGTCACCACCACCCCGCGCACGATCACCGGGGCCGAGGTGATCGACACCATGCCCGGATAGGGGTCGCCCATGCCGTGCTTGATGTTGACCTCGCCGTTGGTTCCGAACCCGGCGCAGGGCGCGCCCGTGCGGGCGTCCACGGCCACCAGCCGTCCGTCCAGCGTGCCCTCGATGATGCGCGTGGCGCAGGGTTGGGCTGCATCCACATTCGGCGCGGCGTAGTAGGTCACGCCCCGGCAGGCGGCGGTGTAGGGGATCTGATCGTCCGCGACCTTGGGATCATAGGTCCACTTCTGCTTGCCCGTCGCCGCATCGACCGCGAACAGCCGGTTGCGGGCCGAGCATAGATAGAGGGTGTCGCCGATCTTCAGCGGGGTCGTCTCGGCGCCCCAGCGCTCATCCGGCAGGTCGCCTGTGCGGAAGGTCCAGGCCCGCTGCAGCCCCTTCACATTGTCCTTGGTGATCTGGTTCAGCGGCGAATAGCGCTGGGCGCTGTCCGAACCGCCCCAGGCCGGCCAGTCGGCCCCGACCTTCAGCACCGCCGGGTCGCCCGCGCCCCCGTTCTCAGCGCCGGGAACGGGGCTCAACACCCTGGCCTTGTTGGCCTGAGCCACCACCACGCCGGAAATCAGGCCGAGGACGACAATGGCCGCCAGCCCGCTCAGCGCCAGCCGACCGCCGCCTCCGTCGCGCTTCAACACCGGCAGGCTGAGAACCACGGCGATCAGCAGCACCAGCGGCGCCACCACGCGCGGCACCAGGGCCCAGCCGTTCAGCCCGACCTCCCACAGCGCCCAGACGACGGTGCCGATGAAGATGGCGACATAGAGCCAGGCGCCCGAGGGTCTGAGCAGGGCCAGAAGTCCGCCTGACACGATCATCAACAGGCCGACGATCAGATAATAGGCCGATCCGCCCAGCATGATCAGCTGGCCCCCGCCAATGGTCAGCGTCAGTCCGATCAGGGCGATGACAATGCCCAGAAGCCTTACCAGGACGCTGCCGAATCCGCGTCCGCGCTCGATGGATGGCATCTCGCCCCTCCTGTTCCCGCAGCTTGGCCTTGAAAGACGCAACACGCGAACAGCCGCGACGTTCCGTCGCGCCCCAGGAAGGCGGCGCGCCTGGGCGACGCGCATGAAAAAAGGGCCGCTCGCCTCATGACGAACGGCCCTTACAGACTTCGGCCCTCTGACCTTACTGGCGCGCCATCTGGCTCGACAGGATCAGATCCAGCTGTTGGCGCACATGGGGAGTCAGTTCCTCGACGCCCCAGCCGTCATAGGCGGCGTAACGGAAGTTGGAGATGAAGGTGTCCCAGATCATGCGCGGCAACAGGGTCTGGTCGATGTCCTGGCGCAGTTCGCCTTCGCCGACAGCCGCCTGCAGCAGATCCTGGATCCACAGCACGAGCGGCCCGACGAACGCGCGCGACCGTTGATCGGCGTCTTCCGGCTGGAACCAGGAGCGCGCGATCATCGCCTGCATCAGCGGCAGATGTCCCAGCGAGCGATGATAACCGGCCGTCAGGGCGGCGGTCAGCCGATCCGTGACGCGGCCTTCAACGCCCGCAGCCCCGGTCCGCATGTCGTTCAGCAGGCCTTCCATTTCCTCGGAAAAGACCGTCTCGAACAGTTCCGCCTTGTCCTGGAAGTTGGCGAAAACCGCGCCGGTCGACATTCCGGCGCCCTTGGCGATGTCCCGAATCGTCGCGGCGTCATAGCCGCGCTCTGCGAACAGGGCCCGCGCCGCATCCAGCACCTTGAGGCGTGTGCGAACCTTCGCCGCCTGACGGCGATTCATCCGCGGAGGAGCGACATTTTCGACGGTTTCGGCAAGAGAGGGGGAGGGCACGCGCATAAACAGGTGGCTCTGGGCTTAAATGGGCGGCGCGCTCGCCAATCCGGACCGCGTCGTTCGACCCGGCCCGAACCTGAAGACGACGGGCGCCCCTGAAACTAAGGGCGAACTTTCATCACCGAACAATGACCAAAATGGGTCACATCTCGAAAAAACCTCTGCCGGACCCTTGCAGCGCAATCAAGAAGACTACGCAATTATACGAATACCCGCCGCACCATGTTACAATGACAGGCGCCTGCTCGGCGAAACTTTACTCTTACAGACCTCTATTGCAGCTTCGGCGCGTATCCGGCGGCCTCTAAGGTCCCCGCCTCCGCCCAGCCCTCGCCCTCTGGATGAATTTTTTTTAAGACAGGGGCCTGCGCTTCCGGCCTAGGGTTCGCACCTGACGCCACGAGGCTGAAAACGAGGAAACCTTGATGAAGAAACTGCTTGTAGGCGTCGCCGCTGTCGCCCTTCTGGCGCCGGGCGCCGCCCTGGCGGGCGATGGTCATGACCATGCCTGCATCGACGACGTCTGCACCGTCTTCGAACTGTTCCAGACCCCGGCCGCCGAAGGCGGCGCTTCGGGCTGGCAGGGAACCGAGGCGCCGAAATACGGGACCTGGGGCTTCGACCTCAACGGTCGCGACACCTCGGTGAGGCCGGGCGACAGCTTCTTCCGCTACGCCAACGGCGCCGCCTTCGACAAGCTGACCATCCCGTCGGACCGCACCTCCTACGGCTCCTTCCCCCTGCTGCGCGAACTGTCCGACAACCGGATGAAGGAACTGATTCACGATTTGGCTGGCCGCACGGATCTGGCGGCCGGATCCGACGAGCAGAAGATCGCCGACGCCTACCGCTCCTATATGGACGAGGCGCGCATCGAGGCGCTGGACGCCCAACCGCTGCAGCCCTTCCTGGCCGCCATCCGCGCCGCCGACACCCACGAGAAGATCGCCGCCTATATGGGCCAGACCCAGGGCCGCGTCGGATCGTCCTTCTTCGGCACCGGCATCACCATCGACCAGAAGAACCCGAACCGCTACGTCGTGGCCACGGGCCAGTCGGGCCTGGGGATGCCCAACCGCGACTACTATCTGGACGCCCGCTTCGCCGACAAGAAAGAGAAGTACCAGGCCTATATCGAGCGGATGCTGACCAACATCGGCTGGGACGACCCCGCCGGCTCGGCCGCCGCCATCATCGCCCTGGAAGACCAGATCGCCCAGGCGCACTGGACGCCGGTGGAAAGCCGCGACCGCGACAAGACCTATAATGAATACTCGATCCAGACCCTGGCCGCCGATGCGCCGGGCTTTGACTGGGCCGGCTATTTCAACGCCGCCGGCCTGGGCTCGATCGACCGCCTGATCGTGCGTCAGAACACGGCCATGCCCAAGATCGCCGCCGTCTTCGCCCAGACGCCGGTGGCCACCCTGCAGGCCTGGCAGGCCTTCCACACCACCGACGATGCGGCGGGCGCCCTGTCTAAGCGCTTCTCCGACGCCCAGTGGGAGTTCCGTTCGCGCGACCTGTCGGGCCAGCCCGAACAGCGCAGCCGTGAAAAGCGCGCCATCAGCTTCGCCGAAGGCGCCCTGGGCGAGGCGGCGGGTCGTCTGTACGTCGCCGAATACTTCCCGGCCGAATCCAAGGCCAAGATGGAAGAGCTGGTCGCCAACCTGCGCACCGCCCTGTCGCACCGCATCGACAACCTGACGTGGATGGGCGCCGAGACCAAGGCGGCGGCTCAGGAGAAGCTGCAGAAATTCACCGTCAAGATCGGCTACCCGAACAAGTGGCGAGACTATTCGGGCCTGGAGATCAAGGCCGACGACCTGTTCGGCAACAGCCAGCGCATGGGCCAGTTCCAGTGGAACTATCGCCTGTCGCGCCTGGACCAGCCGGTCGACAAGGACGAGTGGGGCATGACCCCGCAGACGGTGAACGCCTATTACAACTCGGCCAATAACGAGATCGTCTTCCCGGCCGCCATCCTGCAGCCGCCCTTCTTCGATCCGGACGCGGACCCGGCCGTCAACTACGGCGGCATCGGCGGCGTCATCGGCCACGAGATCGGTCACGGCTTTGACGATCAGGGCTCCAAGTCCGACGGCGACGGCGTGCTGCGCAACTGGTGGACCGAAGAGGACAAGGCCAATTTCAAGGCCCTGACCGCGCGCCTGGGCGCCCAGTATGACGAGTTCGAGCCCCTGCCCGGCTTCCACGTCAACGGCGGCCTGACGATGGGCGAGAACATCGGGGACGCCGCCGGCACGGCGGTGGGTCTGGAGGCCTATCACCTGTCGCTGAAGGGCCAGCCGGCGCCGGTGATCGACGGCGTGACGGGCGACCAGCGCTTCTTCTACGGCTGGGCTCAGGTCTGGCAATCGAAGTACCGCGAGGACGCGCTGAAGAACCAGATCGCCACCGATCCGCACAGCCCGGCCGAGTTCCGCGTCATCGGCCCGGTGCGCAATATCGACGCCTGGTACGAAGCCTTCGGCGTTAAGCCCGGCGACAAATACTACCTGGCCCCGGAAGATCGCGTCCGCATCTGGTAAGGACGCCGCCTGCTGAATGAAGAGGGCCGGAGCCGCAACGCTCCGGCCCTTTTTTCATGGCCGCCGCGCCGAAGCGCGCGCTCTCAAACACTCTTCGATAATTGTCGAGCTTCAGGCATGAAAAAGCCCGCTGCGGGGGATACATCGCAGCGGGCCTTCACGCTCTCTCAGGAGCGGACGTTTCCTCCCCGAAACGCCTTCAAGATGTCGCTGCGGCTCGCCGCTGCGCCTCTTGAGTGAGACCAAATGACGCCATTGGCCGGGGTGCGTCAACCAAGCGCGCGCCGAAAGCCTGCGCTTTTATGACTAAACGTTGATAAGTCACGACGTCGTCATGGATATTATCGAAGGTCATTCGATAATGGAGCGCACCACGGCCACCAGTTGACCGCGCGCCACGGTCTGCTGTCCGGGACGCTCGGCCTTCCAGGCGTCATTGTCCGCGATGGCGGCGGCGCGGGCGCGTCCGGCGTCCAGATCCTTGATCGTCACCTGTCCGGCGGCGATCTCGTCCCCGCCCAGGATGACGGCGGCCGGGGCCCCGCGACGGTCGGCGTATTTCATCTGCGCCTTCATCCCCGCCCGGCCCAGGTAGAGCTCGGCCGGGATGCCGGCGGCGCGCAGTTCGGACACGGCGTCGAGATAGTGCTGCATGTCGTCCTCCGAGAAGACGATGGCCACCACCGGCCCGCGCGTCGCGTCCTCGGCGCCGCGTCCGGCCGCCCGCAGGGCCGAGGCCAGACGCGACACGCCGAAGGAGAAGCCCGTCGCCGGCGTCGACTGACCGGTGAACCTCGACACCAGGTCGTCATAGCGCCCGCCGCCGCCGATCGAGCCGAAGCGCACGGCCCTGCCCTTCTCGTCCTTGGTGTCGAGCAGCAGTTCGGCCTCGAACACCGCGCCGGTGTAATATTCCAGCCCGCGCACGATGGTCGGGTCGAACCGCACGTCGTCCTGCGCCACGCCCATGGCGGTCAGGGCGCGGTCGATGGCGGCCAGTTCCTTCAGCGCCTCTTCGCCAGCGGCGCCCAAGGCGGCGCCGGACACGGCGTCCAGCACGCCCGCGCGGCTGAGCCCCGGCGTCTCGGCCGAGGCCAGGAAGGCTTCGATCGCGCCGATCACCGAGGCGGGCAGGTTCGCCCCCTTGGTGTAGTCGCCGGACTCGTCCAGACGCCCCTCGCCCAGCAACAGGCGCACGCCCTCGACGCCCAGGCGATCGTATTTGTCCACGGCGCGCAGGGCCGTCAGCCGCTGCACCGGATCGGCGATTCCGCCCGCGTCGAACAGGCCGTCGAACAGCTTGCGGTTGGAGACGCGGATCACCGCCTGCCCGGCCGCCAGGCCCGCCGCGCGCAGGCCCTCGCAGCCCATGGCGATGATTTCGGCGTCGGCCTCCGGCCGGTCCGAGCCGACGGTGTCGGCGTCGCACTGCCAGAACTCGCGGAAGCGGCCCGGCCCCGGCTTCTCATTGCGCCACACCGGCCCATAGGCGTAGCGGCGGAACGGCTTGGGCAGGGTCTCCCAGGTCTGCGCGGCGAAGCGGGCCAGCGGCGCGGTGTGGTCGTAACGCAGGGCCATCCACTGATCGTCGTCGTCCTGGAGGGCGAAGACGCCCTCGTTCGGACGGTCGGCGTCGGGCAGGAACTTGCCCAGGGCGTCGGCGTATTCGAACGCCGGGGTCTCCAGCGCCTCGAAGCCCCAGCGCTCATAGACCTCGGACACGCGCGCGACGATGCGGCGCTCGGCGGTCAGGTCGCGGCCGCGACGGTCGGCGAACCCGCGCGGGGCGCGGGCTTCGGGGCGGTTGGAGGCTTCGTCGGTCATGAGGCGGCGATTAAGCCATCAGATACGCCGCCGCAACTAACAGTCCGCCCCGAGCCGCCCCATCCGCCCTCAGGCCGCGCGGCGCAGCGGCAGATCGCGCCCATAACTCAAACGCCGCCACAGCCATTCGAACGGTCCCATGGTGAACTTCGACAGCCACAAGGGCGACCAGATCAGCTGCAGCGCCCAGACGCCGACGACGATGGCCCACTGCATCGGATAGTCGACCTCGCCGAAGAGGCGCGGCCCCCAGGGCATGTAGAAAATCGTCGCCATGATCAGCGTCTGGGTCAGATAGTTGGTGAAGGCCATCCGCCCCACCGGGGCCAGAGCCTTGCGCAGCCAGCCCACCCCGCGCGTCGTCGCCAGGATCAGCGCCGAAGCATAGCCCAGGGTGATGATCAGCGGATACGAACCGACCGCCATCGCCCAGCCGCCGGTCGCCTCGACCTCAGCCCCCGCCTGAATCTCCATCCACTCCAGCCCGGCCAGCAGAGCCAGGACGACAGCCCCGCCGGCCATCAGCGAAACATAGACGCGCATGGACATCCGGCCGTGGAAGAAGCCCGCCTTGAACAGGCCCAGCCCCAGCATCATCAGCGGCACAGTCGAAAACACATACATGAGCAGGTTCATCCCCTGGGCGATGGCCCAGGTCTTCAGGTTCTCCAGCGCGGCGCCGGCCCAGCCGCTTTGATAGGCCGCGATGGAGGCGGCGACCGTCCCGTCCGAAGCCTCGCTGCTCATCGCCTCGGGGAAGTTCGCCATAAGCAACATCAGACCGGCCTGAAGGGTCCCCAGGACCACCGTGACCCCCGCCCCGATCCAGATCAGCCGCCCGGCGGGCATCGACCGCATGGTCATCACGAACAGGCCGGACCAGGCATAAAGAAGCAGGATGTCGCCGTACCAGAAGGCCGCGCCGTGGATCAGGCCGAACAGGGCCAGAAACAGCAGGCGGCGACGCAGAACGCGCTCCTTCGCCTCATCGCCCCGCTCGCCGCCGACCAGGAAGATCGAGACGCCGAACAGCATGGAGAACAGGGTGACGAACTTCTGCTGAAAGAAGACGGCGATGATCCATTGCGCCACGCCCGAAGCGTTCGCCTCGGCTGGAAATGGCGACGGGCCGCTGCTCATCTCGATCGCTAGCATCGGCAGGGCGAAGGCCGCCGCGTTGACCGCCAGAATCCCCAGAACCGCCGCCCCGCGCAGCACGTCCAGCGTAACGATTCGGTGGACCGCCGCCACCGGCGTCGGCGGCGCCGCCGCGACCTGATCCCTCATGCTCGCCCCTGTCCTTTGCGTGAAGACTGGAGGCTTAGGCGGGACCAACGCGACAGTTCACGTTAAATCCCCGTAACGTCCCGCTCTTGCAGCACGCCCATGCGGTTCTTGACCACGGGCGCCGGGACAAAGCCCAGCCAGGCGACGCACAGGCCGCCCCACAGCGCATAGCTGACGCCCACCATGACGGCCAAAGGCAGTCCCGCCACCCCATAGATCAGCAGGGCCGTCTCGATCGCGCCCAGGCCTTGAACCAGGCTCTGCGACGCAGCGCCCGCCAAGGTCGCCATAATCACAGCCATGGTCGCCTGCATCGCCGCCGCCAGCAGGCCGCCGAACACGGTGAAGCGGCCGATCACCCCCAGCCGCGTCGAGGGACGGCCCGTCCTGGCGTGGCTGTTCAGCAGCAGCCACAGCCCGACCGGCGCCGCGATCAGTCCGACCGCCAGCAACACCAGCCGCCAGTCCGTGTCCACGCCCGACCACCAGTTCTCGGGCGGCCAGATGAACAGGGTCAGGATCACAGGGGGCCAGGCCGCGGCCGCCAGGGCGGCCGGGATCAGGGCGCCCGCGCCGCGCCGCGGCGCCACGCGCTTCAGACCCGGCAGGGAGGGAAAAGCGCCGGCCATCAGCGGGTCGGGACCGGCGTCTCGCCGGAATAGTCGTAGAAACCGCGCCCGCTCTTCTTGCCCAGCCAACCGGCCTCGACATATTTCACCAGCAGCGGACAGGGGCGGTATTTGCTGTCGGCCAGGCCTTCATACAGCACGTTCATGATCGCCAGGGCCACGTCCAGCCCCATGAAGTCCGCCAGCTCCAGCGGCCCCATCGGGTGGTTGGCGCCCAGTTTCAGCGCCTTGTCGATCGAGGCGACATCGCCCACGCCCTCGTACAGCACATAGACCGCCTCGTTCATCATCGGCACCAGGATGCGGTTGACGATGAAGGCCGGGAAGTCCTCGGACTCGGTCGTGATCTTGCCCAGGCTCTCGGCGAAGGCCACCGCCGTCTCGAAGGTCGAGGCCGAGGTGGCGATGCCGCGCACCAGTTCGACCAGTTTCATCGTCGGCGCCGGCTTCATGAAGTGCAGGCCGATGAAACGCTCGGGCCGATCCGTCACCGAAGCCAGGCGGGTGATGGAGATCGAGGAGGTGTTGGACGCCAGCAGCGTATCCGGCCCTAACAGCGGCGTCAGCTCGGTGAAGACGCCCTTCTTGACCGCCTCTTCCTCGGACGCGGCCTCGATGACCAGATCCGCCCTGGCCGCCTCGGCCAGGGTCGCCACGGCGGTGATGCGCTGAAGCGCCGCCTGGGCTTCCGCCTCGCTCGAAAGGCCGCGCGACGCACGACGCGCCAGGCTGGCCGCGATCTCGCCCAGAGCCAGGGTCACCCGATCCGACGCAATGTCGTACAGCTTCACCTCATAGCCGCCGGCGGCCACCACCTGAGCGATGCCCGAACCCATTTGCCCGGCGCCGATGACGGCGACTGTCCTGATGGTAGTCATGAATTACGCACTGTATACGGTCCGCCAGTAACCTGTCGTCGGCACCTTAGGAGCCCGCTCGCGCCGCGCAAGGGCGGAAATGAGCGCCAGCCGCTGAATCCCCCCGGCCGTGACTCCGGTTCAACGGCGCCCCAGCCCCAACCTCGACCTCAGCCCAGCGACATGATCAGCATGGGCGCGACCGTCCGGTTGAACAGCACGCTCAGGAACTGCAGCGCCAGCAGGGCGATGATCGGCGTGATGTCGATGCCGCCCAGCGGCGGCACCACCCGCTGGATCGGCCCCAGGATCGGGCGGGTCACCGTGTCCAGCACATAGGCGATCTGACCCACGAAACGGTTACGCGGATTGACCACGTCGAAGGCGAACAGCCAGCTCAGGATCGCCGAGGCGATGATGCACCAGATCATCAAGGTGACGACGGCGTTCACCAGCCAGACAAGGGCAAAACCCATGAGAAACTCCTGCTACGTTCCCGCCGCTTCTAGCGGCCCGGCCGCCGATCGCCAAGGATTCGTGCGCGGCCCGTTGACACGCCCCCGTTGTCCCTTCTATTTCCCGCCCCTGCCTGTCGGTCGGGGCCGTAGCTCAGTTGGTAGAGCGCGTCGTTCGCAATGACGAGGTCAGGGGTTCGACTCCCCTCGGCTCCACCAAGGCTCCGTCCTGCCAAGTGGCGGGAAGCCCAGGCAGATACAGCCAACAGCCTAAGCGGTGTGCCGGGCCCGCCTTAGCAGCAGTGGTTCGCTAAGCAGGCGGCGGCGGCAACCTAGGAGAAAACGAAGCGTTCCCTGTGCCCACAGGATACGCCATGACCTTCACCCAGCTCGACCCGCCGCTGCCGATCCACGTTCAGGACAAGGGGGCCGGCTATGCCTTCGCCGTCATCGATTATGGCCAGGAGCACAATCTGATTTGGGTCACCGCCATCAATGACAGCGGCGAGATATGGTGCGCGCCCAACCCCAAGGTGCGGATGATGGCCAACTGGACCATGGGACGCCGTAAGCCCGAAACCGCCGCCTCGGACAAATGCGCACCGGGCGGCCAGGGTTAGTTTTCGCGATAGAAGTTGCAGTACCAGTCGACAAAGCGGGCGACGCCTTCTTCCACCGGCGTCGACGGCGCGTAGTCGAGGGCGGCCAGGGTGTCGGTCACGTCCGCCTCGGTGTCGGCCACGTCGCCGTCCTGCATCGGCATCAGGTTCAACTTGGCTTTGCGGCCCAGCTTGGTCTCCAGCACCTCGATATAGCGCATCAGCGGCACCGGGCGGCCCGCGCCCAGGTTCAGGATGCGCCAGGGAGCGACGCCGCTGGTGGCCGGATTGGGCGCAGTCGCGTCCCATGTCGGGTCGATGGCGGCGGGACAGTCGAGCGCGGCGATCACGCCGGTGACGATGTCGTCGACATAGGTGAAGTCGCGGCTCATCCGCCCCTCGCCGTACACGTCGATCGGCTCGTCTTTCAGAATCGCTCGAGTGAATTTGAACAGGGCCATGTCCGGCCGGCCCCACGGTCCGTAAACGGTGAAGAAGCGCAAGCCCGTCGCCGGAAAGCCGAACAGGTGGGCGTAGGAATGGGCCATCGCTTCATTCGCCAGCTTGGTCGCCGCATAGACGGTCAGCGGATGATCCGCGGGCTGGCGCACTGAGAAGGGCAGAGCGCGATTGGCGCCGAACACCGAACTGGTCGAGGCGAAGACCAGATGGGCCGCCCCGACCGCGCGGCAGCCCTCGAGGATGCTGAGGAAGCCCACGACGTTGGAATCGACGTAGGTCTCGGGCGCTTCCAGACTGTAGCGGACGCCCGCCTGGGCGGCGAGATGCACCACCCGGCGCGGCTGGTGCTCGGCGAACAGGGCGGCGACGCCGTCGCGATCGGCCAGATCCAGCGTATGGTGGCGATAGGCGGGATGGGCCTGAAGCTGGGCCAGGCGCGCCTGCTTCAGCGCCGGATCGTAATAGGCGTTGAGGTTGTCCAGGCCGATAACGGTCTCGCCCCGCTCCAGCAGGCGCCGGGCGGTGTGGAAGCCGATGAAGCCGGCGGAGCCGGTGACGAGGACGGGATCGCTCATGATCGGCTGCGATAAACGGTCGCGCGGTCGGACGCCAGCGTCCGCACGCTAGGGCAGCGCCTCGGCCACAGCGGGCGCCGGCGCCAGAAGTCGCGCCGAAACATTCAGTCCGACACCTGCGATCAGGCAGGCCGCCGCCGCCAACAGCACCAGGCGCGCCGCCTTCGCGCCCGGCGCCAGGGGCCGGGCGAACAGCAGGACCAGCAGGGCGACCACGGCCAAGGCCCCCGGCAGGTCCATCCCGACGCCCAGGAAGACGAAGTGGCCGATCGCCAGCAGCCAGGCGCCGCCCAGCACGGTCGCCACGGAGACGGGTAGAAGGCCGAGCGGCCGCGTCAGGTCAGGGTCGATCAAGGCCGCCAGAGCCGCCGCCGTCGCGGCCAGCAACACCGGCCAGACGAATAGCAGGGCCGCTTCAGGCGCTGCGCCCTGCAAGGCGCAACCAAAGGCGAAGATCAGGGCGATGAGGCCCAACCAACCGCCCCAGGCCGAACACTCGGCGCGCCCTGACCACAGCGACAGGATGATAGCGGCCACGCCCAGCCCCAGCATCACCGGACTGAACCCGCCGACCAGCAGGACGACGGCGGTCAGGACGGCGAACGCCGCGCCGATCACGCGCGGCCGCGCCCGCCGCGCGCCGGTCAGCAGGACCAAGGCCAGGGCGAGCGCCGCCAGCGCCGCCCCCGCCTCCATCCACGGCAGGCGGCGCAGCAGGGTGTAATAGACGTCGGGCGAGGCGGGGCGGCTCGACATCGGTCCGGCCAGCAGGCGCGTCGCCTGCAGCAGGATGACGCCGCCGGTCAGGAACCACAGCCCGTCCAGCGCGCCCAGACCGACCTGCTTCGCCGTCAGCCCTGCCCCTCGCCGCGCCCGCCAGGCGGCGAAACCGCCCAAGGCCGCCGCCAAAGCCAGCAAGACCCAGCCCGTCGCCTGCTTATGCGCGATCACCCAGCGGCCGAAGATGTCGGCATAGACCAGGTTCTCGCCCCGGCCCGGCAAGCTGGGCGCACGCAGCAAGGCGTCGGCCGCCTCCAGCGCCTGAGAGCCCAGGTGCTGCACCGCGCCCTGATCCAGATTGGCGGGCGTGGCGTTTGCGGCGTGATACTGATCCGGGCGGCCGATGAAGGCCAGGTTCAGGCCGCCGATCCCCCGGTCCTTGGGCACGGTGAAGTCGGTGCCGTTGGGCATCCGCTCATACATGAAGGCGGCGATGGAGGTGGCGGTGGTCCCGCCGTCGGCCTTGGCCGCCGCGCGGCGGAACAGCTGGACCGTCGGCCCGGCCTCGCGCCCGGTCTCGAACATGGCGGCGCGGCCGCCGCCGCCGCGCGCCTCAAGGTTGACCACCGCCCCGATGCGGTCGCGCAAGGGATGGCCGCCGAAGAAGACCCGCGCTCCGTCCAGACCCAGTTCCTCCGCATCGGTCAACAGGACGACCAGGTCGCGCTCGGCCGGGCCGCGCGCCTGGAGCGCCCGCACCGCCTCCAGAATGGCGGCGACCCCGGCGGAATCGTCGGCCGCCCCGGGCGAGCCGACCACGGTGTCGTAATGAGCCATCAGCATGACGGCGGGCTGACTGCGGTCTTTTCCGGGCAGGACGCCGACCAGATTGATCGCCTGATTGTTCGCCGCGCCAGGATCGCCGCCCGCACGCGCCAGCCGCTTGACCGAGGCGGGCGACAACGGCCCCGCCTGCTCGCTGACCTCAAGCCCCAGCTGCGTCAGCCGTGCGCTGAGATAGGCGCGGACCCGCACGTGCTCGGGCGACCCGACCGGGTGCGGGGCGCGGGCGATCTGCTCGACGTCGATCATCGCCCGCGCGGCCGAGAAGGCGACGGCGGGCGCGTCCGCCGGTCGGGGCGTCGGCGCCTGGGTGGTCCATACCGCCAGCAAGAAGGCGAGCGTCAGCGATCCGAACAGCAGGGCCAGCCGCATGAGAGATCCTCCCCGATCCGAGCGGCAGTAGGACCAAGCGAACGCCGGATGGCAAGAGGGCGGCGACAGGTCGCCCCGTCGCCGCCCTCCCGATGCGATCCGCCTTAGCGGCTTAGAAGCGCTTGGACAGCTCCACGCCGTACATGCGCGGCTCGTTGACGAAGGCCGTCAGGTTGTTGAAGTCGATGGCGCCGATGACATTGGCCTCGTCCGTGATGTTGCGGACATAGGCGGCGGCTTCCAGGCCGCGGTTCAGGTCGCGCCAGCCCGCGCGCAGGCCGCCTTCGAAGTTGGCGTCCTGACGGAACTCGACCGCCTCATAGAGGAAGAGGTTGAAGTCCTTCTGCATCACCCAGTCGGTCGAGGCGAACAGCTCCTGATCGTCGCCGATGGGGCGGACGTAGGACAGGGTCAGGTTGGCCGAATATTCCGGCGCCTGCGGGAAGGGGTTGCCGTCGATGCTGGCGCGGTCGCTCGTTCCGACCTTCACGATCGGATCGGTGATGGTGCACAGATGGTTGCCGCAGATGGCGACCAGCAGGTCCTTGTCCTTGATCTCGGTGTGGTTCCACGCCACGCCGCCCGCCAGGGTGAAGCCCGCGCCCAGATAGACGTCGCCGTCGATCTCCAGACCATAGCCCTGACCCTTGTCGGCGTTGATCAGGCGGTTGGAGTTGTCGATGCCGCCGATGGCCGTGAACTGCATGTCCTTGACGTCATACAGATAGGCCGTGGCGTTCAGACGGGCGCGGCCGTCCCACAGGCGGGCCTTGAAGCCGGTCTCATAGGACATGACGGTTTCCGAATCCGCCGTGGTCAGAACCGGCAGGTTGCGGCCCTGGATCGACGGGCCGCGATAGCCGCTGGCCACCCGGGCGAACAGGTTCAGGCTGTCATTGACCTCATACAGGGCGCTGACGTCCCAGCTGACCTGCTCGTCGCCGACCGAGACCTGGCCTTGCGCATTGGCGGGCGTGCCGACCACGATGCGGCCGTGATAGTCGCGGCTGTCGTCGGTGTAACGCAGGCCGCCGGTCAGCTTCAGGGCCTCGGTGACCTGATAGTTGGCCTGACCGAAGACCGACCAGGAGTCCGACTTCTGCACGATGTCGGTGACCTTGGTCGGCATGATGCCGCCGACGCCGTCGAACGTGCCCGAGACCAGGTTGATACGCTCGTCCCAATAGAAGGCGCCGACCTGCCAGCCCAGACGGCCCGCCCCGTTCGAGGACAGGCGCAGTTCATAGGTGTTCTGCAGCAGGTCGCTGGACAGGGTGCCCGACTCGACCGGGAACGGGGTCTTGTAACCCGCGCCCGCCGGTGCGCCGGCCGAGACGCCGCCGTCGATATCGCCGTCGCCCTGGGACCAGCCCTGGAAGGAGCCGACCACGCCGGTCAGGGTCGCCGGGCCAAAATCATAGGCGACCTGCAACGCCTGGGAGGTGGTCTGCTGCTTCTGGAAGTTGTTGCGGCCGCCGTCATACCAGACCGTCTCGCGGTCGAAGTTGTCGTTCAGCTTGTTCGAGCCCTTGGTCAGGACGTTGGCGCGGTTCATCGTGCCTGTGCCCACATAGTCGCGCGCCTGCAGCGTCAGCAGGGTCGACAGGCGGTCGGTCGGGGTCCAGGCGACGTGGATGCGGCCCGCCACATCATCGAAATTGCCCAGATCCTTGCCGTCCTTCTTGGCGAAGGGGGCGTCATAGGCGTTGTTGATATAGTCGTCGCGGTGGTTCCAAAGGGCGGCGACGCGGACCGACAGCGTATCCGACGCCGGCAGGGTCACAGCCGCCTCGGCCCGGGTCGAACCATAGTTGCCGTAGGTGATCGAGCCGAAGCCGGTGAAGTCGTCGCCCGGCTTAACAGTATCGATCTTGATCACGCCCGCCGGGGTGTTGCGGCCGAACAGGGTGCCCTGCGGTCCGCGCAGCACTTCCAGCTGCTTCACGTCGAACAGGGGGAAGCCCTTCAGATAGACGCTTTCCAGAACCAGTTCGTCCATCACCATCGACACCGGCTGAGACGCCGTGAAGTCGAAGTCCACATTGCCCAGACCCCGGATGTAGAAGCGCGGGGCGTAGCGGCCGTTGGAGCTTTCGACCTGCAGGCTGGGCACCCGGCCCGACAGCTGCAGGATGTCGCCGCCGCCGGCGTTCACGGCGTTCAGCGTCTCGGTGTTCATCGCGGTGACGGCGAAGGGTACGTCACGGATGCTTTCGCTGCGGCGCTGGGCGGTGACGACGATGTCGCCGACCGCGGCGGCCTGTTCGGCCTGAACATCGGCGGACTGGGCCAAAGCCGGCGTGGAAAGCAGCAGGGCCAGACCGCTGGCGGAGGCGGCGAGAACCGAGAGACGCGTCATCGAGATATCCCCTTCTTGATGATCTTGGGCGGGTTAATTCGCCGCAGCCCCTAGGCCCGAAGCCGAGCTGTTTCCAGCCCAGAAGCCCCGCCCCGCATGAACCTTTCGCGACAGGGACACAGGCCGAGGGAAACCGGCGTTCGATTCCTTCCCGACCCGGTTGTGACATTGAGCCCTGCGGCAGGACATGCAAAGCAGATCGGCTGCGCCCGACCCTTGCTGAACGCCGCAGGAGACGCTCATGCCCCCCGTCGCCCCCTCCCGCCGACGTTTCCTCGCAGGCGTCGCCGCCCTGCCCCTGATCGGCGCAACGCCCGCGTTCGCTGCCGATCAGTCCGCCCCGGATGTCGGCCGCGCGCGCGCCCGAGTTGTGGCCCGAGTGTTGGCCATGTCCGACCTGCATTCGGCCTATGAGCGCAGCGCCCAGGTTCTATCCGCCCTGCGCGCCGAAGTCCGCCGCCAGTCGGTTCCGCACCTGATCGCCCTGGACGGCGACATCTTCGAGCACGGCAACGTCGTCTCGGTGCGGTCCCAAGGCGCGATCGACTGGGCGTTTTTGGCCGCCTTGCCATCCATCGCGCCGACGGTGGTCAATCTGGGCAACCACGACAATGATCTGACGCCGGACTTGCACGCCGTGGTCGCCCGGATGCAGGGCCTGGGGATCAGCGTCATCAGCAACATCATCGACGCGCGCACCGGTCAGCCCTACGCCCCGGCGGCGACCGAGATCGCCTTGGGCCAGCGGCGCCTGCGCATCATCGGCTTCGGCACGAATTCGCTGAACACCTATCCCAAGAACAGCCGCGACTGGCTGTCGATCCCCGATCCGACCGACTGGGCGCGCGCCCACCTGCCGCCGCTTCTGGACGGCGCCGACCTGACGCTGGTGATGAGCCACGCCGGGGTGGCGGGCGACCGGGGGATGCTGTCCGCCCTGCCCGACGGCGCCCTGATGATCGGCGGACACAACCACCTGCTGTTTCAGGAGCCGCGGGGCCGCGGCCTCTACGCCCACACCGGATCGTGGAACAACGCCTATACGGCGGCCGACTATCTCAGCGATGGAAGCGTGCGGGCCCAGTCGCGCAGCGTCGCCCTGGACGGTCCCGCCGACCCGGCTCTGGCCGCCCTGATCCGCGCGACGCTGGCGCAGCATCTGAGCGCGCAGGAACGCGCCGTCCTGGGGACCAGTCCCGCCGCCCTGTCGCTGGGCGACACCGGCCGCGCCGTGGCCGCCGCCTTCGCCCGCTTCGCCGGAGCCCAGGCGGGCTTTATCGGCCATACGACTCTAGGAACGGGCCTGCCCGCCGGGCCGATCAGCCGCTACGCCTTCGACGCCGTGGTGCGGTTCGACGGCAAGCTGATGGCCGCCGAGGTTCCGGCCGCGCGTCTCAGCGAACTGACCGCCCTGGCCAATCAGGACCGCGTCATGCCGTTCGCGCGACGCACCGGCGACTTTGTCTATGGCGCGGTCCAGGGCGACGAGAAGCGCGATACGATCCGCATCGTCACCACCGACTGGTGCGCCCTGAACCAGCAGGAGTATTTCGGCGTGGCCGATCTGGATTTCACCGAGGTCCCCGGCCCCGGCGTCAAGGCCGTCGCGGCGCAGGGCCTGCTGCAGGCCTGAGCGTCATTCCTGAACGTCAGGCCGCCCGGCGATAGGCCGAGGGCGACTTCACATAGAGGCCGCGCCGTCCCGCCACGGGCCTGAAGGCGACGCTGTCGCCGTCGGGGCGCTCGTCCGCGCCCAGGAACAGGCAACCGTCATCGACCAGCCCCCGCTCCAGCCCGTCCAGCAGACGCGGCCGGCGCTCCGGCGTCATGTCGCCGAGCACGTGGCGGCAGAAGATGATGTCGAACCGCCCTTCGTCAGCCGGCGCGTCCAGCAGATTGGCGCGTTTGAAGGTGACGGCTGCGCGCAGTTCCGGCCGCGCCCGCCAGTGATCGTCCACCTGTTCGAACCAGCGCAGCATGGTCCGCGCCGACAACCCCCGCTGGATCTCGAAGGAGCTGTAGAGGCCCGACAGGGCCTTCTCGATCGCCTGACGCGACAGGTCGGTGGCCAGCACCTCGACCCGCGCCCCGGCCTCAAGGGCGGCGATGGCCAGCGAATAGGCTTCCTGACCCGATCCGGCGCCCGCCGACCAGATCCGCACCGGCCCGCCGCGCGCCGCCGTCAGGGCGGGCAGCAACTCGCGCTCCAGCACCTCGAACGCCGCCCGGTCGCGCCGGAACCAGGTCTCGGCGTTCAGCAGGGCTTCGATCACCCCCCAGCCGAGCGACGCCACCGGGCGGCTCCACAGGCTGGCCAGCATGGCCTCGACGTTGTGATAGCCTTCACGACGCGCGACCGGTCCCAACCGATGCTCGGCCAGCTGCATCCGCTCTCGCGACAGGCGGTATCCCGCGCGCGAGGCCAGCAGAGCTTGAAGGCGGTCGAAATCCTCCGGCGTCATGACGGCGTCTGAATCGCTCCCACTTCGGCGAGCTTGGACTGCAGGATGTCGCCGTCGAACGGCTTCATAACATATTCGTCCGCCCCGGCGGACAAAGCTTCGGCGATGCGGTCGGCGCGCGTCTCGACCGAACAGAACAGCACCTTGGGCTCCCGCCCGTCCGGAAGGGCGCGCAGACGGCCCAGAAAGGTCATCCCGTCCATGATCGGCATCTGCCAGTCCAGCAGCACGACGTCCGGCATGGCGCCGACGCAGGCCTCCAGCGCCTCGGCGCCGTCAGCCGCCTCCTGCACCTCGAAAGCGAGGTCTTCGAGGATGCGCCGGGCCACCTTGCGGATGATCCGGCTGTCATCGACGATCAGACAGGTCTTGGCGTCCACGGGACTCATTCTCGCGAAAAGCGAATAACGACGATATTCACGCCAGAATGGTCTGACGCCGGTTAACGTAAGGTTGGTCTAGTCCGCCAGAGGCAGGCGGGCGATCAGGGCGACACGGCCGTCCTCGACCGTCGTCTCCAGCCGCCCCCCGGCGTCGCAGGCCGTCAGCCACAGCCAATAGGGCTGAATCCACTGCCCGGCGAGACCCTCCGTCAGACGCTCGCCCTTCAGCCCGGTCAGAGCCTCGGCCTTGAGCCGCGCCCGCGCGCCCTCGGCCGAACCGATCAGGATCAGTTGGCCCCCTTCGCGACGCACGGCGACCGTGGCCGCTCCGCCCATCGGCAGGGCGCCGACCGTCAGATAGGCCAAGTTCAATAGGGCGCGCGCCTGAAGCTTGCTGAAGACCTCCTCGCCGACGCGCCAGTCCAGCGTCGCCCGCCCGCCGTCGGTCAAGCCCGTCAGCAGGCCACGCAGCTCCGCGCCGGAAAACTGCTCGCTGGAGGTCGCCGCGCCAAAGGCCACGCGGGCGAAATGGACCAGGGCCACCATCTTGGCCGCGCTCTGGCGAATCAGCCCCAGGGCGTCGTCGCGCATGTCCTGGGCGCTGGGGTCGTCCAGAAGGTCCAGACCCGACATCACCGCGCCCGCCGGGCTGATGAAGTCATGGCACAGCTTGGCCGCGATGAAGGCGGCCAGCTCCGCCCCGTCTACAGGCAGGCTGGCGTCGGGCAGGTCGGCGAGGGAGGGCGATGAAGTCAGGTCGGACACGGCGTTCGGCGGCAAGGTTTGCAAATCGTTAAGGCCAAGGTGGCCTGATTTGCCGGTTCTTGAAACCGGCCGCATGGGTTATCGGGTGCGGCATGACTGTCCCCGCCTCCCCCTCCGCCTTCGCCGAACTTGAAGACGATCTCGTCTCGGGACGGCTGACCGACGCCCTGGCCGACATCGCCGAAGAGGCGGCCCAGCTGATCCTGCCCTACTGGCGCGCCGGGACGACGGCCGAGATCAAGGCCGACGACAGCCCCGTCACCGCTGCCGACCGCGCCGCCGAGGCGCTGATCCTGCAACGTCTGACCGCCCGTTGGCCCCAGGTTCAGGCCGTCGCCGAAGAGGCCGCCGCCGCCGACGGCCTGCCCCCCTCGGTCGGCCAGTGGTTCTGGCTGATCGACCCGCTGGACGGCACCAAAGGCTTCATCCAGGGACGTGAAAGCTACACCGTCAACATCGCCCTGGTGTGCGGCGACGCCGTGGTCGCCGGCGTGGTGACGGCGCCGGCTCTTGCCCTGACCTGGCGCTCCGTGGCGCCGGGCGAAGGCGCCCAACGCCGCGCCTTTGGCGAGGCCTGGAAACCGGCGCGCGTGCGCGAGCGCCCTCAGGACGCCACCGCCCTGGTCAGCCACAGCATCAGCGACGAAGACGCCGAACGCCTGGCCGGCCGCAACGGCTGCCGGCTCTGGCAGGGCATGGATTCCTCTTTGAAGTTCTGCATGATCGCCGAGGGCCGCTACGACGCCTATCCTCGCACCGGCCCGACCTGCGAATGGGATACGGCTGCGGGCCAGGCGGTGTTGGAAGCCGCCGGCGGCCGCGTCGTGGCCGAGGACGGCCGCCCCCTGGCCTACGGCAAGCCGGGCTTTCTGAACGGTCCCTTCTCGGCCATCGGCGCCTGAAAGGGCGGCGTCAGACCAAGGCGTCGACGCGCGCCATCTCGATCTGGGCCGACAGACCGGCGGGCAGGTCGCGCTCCGGCGTCGCCGCCAGCTTTTCCAGCTCCGCTCGGTCGCGCGGCCGGATCAGGACGCTCGACACGCCCGGGTCGGTCAGGGCGTAGGCCAGGCAGATGGCCTCGGCGGTCCAGCCGCGCGTCTGGTGCAGGAAGGCGAAGGAGCCGCGCTGCGTCTCCTCGACCGGCGCCCGCCCGCCCAGGCCGAACAGGCCGCGCTTCTTGGGGGCCCCGGCCTCGGCCGCCTTTCGTTCGGTCGACAGGCTGTCGGGGAAATAGCCGTAGACGAACAGGCTCATCTGCCGCTCCAGCGCGGCCCGCATCCGGGCGCGCACCCGCCATTCGATATTGGCGTGGAAGGGGGTGAACAGGGCGTCGAAGGCGCCGGTCGAGACATAGAGGTCGCTCACCGCCTCATCGCTCGACACGCCGAGCATCCGCACATGGCCCGCCTTGCGGATCGCCTTCAGCGCGGTCAGGGCGGCTTGCGGCAGCTCATTCTCGCCCGGGCGGTCCAGCACGGCCAGATCGAACCAGCCCAGACCGGAGGCGTGCAGTCCCTGCTCGATCTCGCGCCCCAGGCTGATCGGCGAGAAATCACGCCCGACGCCCAGGCTCACGCTGGCGATGACCAGACGCCGCTCGACATGGCCCAGGGCCTCGCCCGCCGCTCGCAGCAGCGCCGGATCGGCGCTGTCGAAATGGTAGGCGTTGATGCCCGCCTCCAGCGCCGCGAAGATCATCTGGCGCACATGCGCCCCGCCGCGCGCCGCCGCATCCGCCCCCAGGCACAAGGTCAGATTGGAGACAGCCGCCCCCGAGACGCCGAAGGGGCGATAGCGCATGGGTCAGCCCGCCTCGGCCGGGGTCGAGGTCTCCAGCGCCAGAGCGTGCAGTTCGCCGCCCATCTTGCCCTTCAACGCCGCATAGACGAGCTGGTGCTGGCGCACCCGGTTCAGACCGCGAAACGCCTCGGACACGATGCGGGCGCGATAGTGGTCGCCGTCGCCGGCCAGATCCTCGATGGCGATGTCCGCGTCGGGGAAGGCCTCGGTCAGATGGGCGCGAAGATCGTCGGCGGACATAGGCATGGGAAAAGCACTCCGGAAGGCGACGGGGCGGCGAACCGGCCCGAGAATGTAAAGCTTACCCGGCCCCGCCGGTCCTGTCAGCCGCCCCTCCGACCGCCTCGGTCGGCCCGCCTTTGACCCGCTCGAACAGGGTGACGACCGAGCCCTTGTAGTCGGCATGGCCATAGGGGCGGTAGCCGACCCGTTCCGCCAGACGGATGGAGGCGGCGTTGTCGGGGGAGATCATGCAGACGGTGCGCGGCTCAGTCCTGTGCTCGTCCGTCCAGGCCAGCGCCGCCTGCAAGGCCTCGCGCGCCATGCTGCGCCCCTGAAAGGCCGGCGCCACGCCCCAGCCGAGCTCCGGCGCATCGAACGGCGGCGTCATGTCGCGACGATAGTCCAGCACGCCGACGCTGCCGACATAGGCGCCCGTCGCCGTCTCGCGGATCGACCAGTTGCCATAGCCCTTGACCTGCCAGTGGCCGACATCGCGCAGCAGGCGAAACCAGACCTCCTCCTCCGACAGGCCGCGCCCCATGATATGGCGGGTGAAATCGGCGTCGGCCCACAGGGCGGTCAGGTCGTCCATGTCGCCCGCGGCGACGGGCGTCAGCGTCAAACGCTCAGTCGAAAGCACAGTCACATCAGTCCCAATTGCTTGAAGCTGGCCACGCCTTCGCGGCCGACGATCAGATGGTCATGCACGGTGACGCTGAGGGCGCGCGCCGCTTCGATCACCTGCTTGGTCATGTCGATGTCCGCCCGGCTGGGTGTCGGATCGCCCGAGGGGTGATTATGCACGATGATCATGGCGCTGGCCGACAGCTCCAGCGCCCGGCGCACCACCTCGCGCGGATAGACGGGGGCGTGGTCGACCGTGCCCCGGTTCTGGATTTCGTCGAGGATCAGCTGGTTCTTCTTGTCGAGGTAAAGGACGCGGAACTGCTCGCGCGGTTCATGCTGCAGCGACAGGCGCACATAGGCCAGCAGCGCCGTCCACGACGAGATGACGGTGCGCCGGTTCGCCTCCTCCTTGGCCACCCGGCGCGAGACTTCATGCAGGGCGGCCAGGTCCAGCGCCGTCTCGGCGCCCACCCCCTTGGCCCGACCGCGCGAATCCTCGGCCTTGACCGTCATCAGATCCTCGACCGAGGCCGCCAGCACCGCCGCCAGCGATCCGAACCGGGTCAGCAGGGCCTTGGCCACCGGCTTGACGTCGCCCTGCGGCTGGCTGCGGAACAGGAAGAGCTCCAGCAGCTCATAGTCGGGCAGATGATGCAGGCCCGCCGTGCGCGCGCGTTCGCGCAGCCGCTCGCGATGACCGGCGTGGTGCGGCTTGGCCTTGGGTTCCGACGATTTTTCTGGCGGTTGATCGAGCATCAGCCTCCCCCGAGGGGGAGACTAGCTCAGAATTTCGGGCGGAACAGGCCCTTGGGCGAGGCGGTGAAGATTTCCAGCCCGTCCTCGGTCACGCCGATCGAGTGTTCGCACTGCGACGACAGCGATTTGTCGCGGGTCACGGCGGTCCAGCCGTCCGACAGCACCTTCACCGCCGGCTTGCCCAGATTCACCATCGGCTCGACGGTGAAGAACATGCCCGGCTTCAGCACCGCGCCCTCGCCGCGACGGCCGTAGTGCAGGACGTTGGGGCTGTCGTGGAAGACCCGGCCGATGCCGTGGCCGCAGAAGTCGCGCACCACGCTCATGCGCTGGGCCTCGACGAATTTCTGGATGGCGAACCCGATGTCGCCGAAGGTGTTGCCCGGCTTGATCTGGGCCAGGCCGAGATCCAGCGAGTCATAGGTGACGTCGATCAGCCGCTTGGCGCGGGCGTTGATCTCGCCGACCGCATACATGCGGCTCGAATCGCCATGCCAACCGTCGACGATGACGGTGTGGTCGATGTTGACGATGTCGCCTTCCTTCAGGACCTTGTCGCCGGGAATGCCGTGGCAGACGACGTGGTTGATCGAGGTGCAGACCGTCTTGGTGTAGCCCTTGTAGCCGAGGCAGGCGGGCGTGCCGCCGTTGTCCAGGGTGAACTCGCGCACCAGATCGTCCAGCTCGCCCGTGGTCACGCCCGGCTTCACATGCTCGCCGATCATGTCCAGCGCCTCGGCGACCAGGCGGCCGGCCTTGCGCATGCCCTCGAACCCTTCCGCGTCATATATGCGGATTTCGTGGCTGCGGACGAAGACGTCGGTTTCCAGGTCGGGGGTCTCGTACATGCTTGGCTTTCGGGGAGGCGCGCTCCGCAATCAGGCGGACCGGGCGAAGAAACGGCTTTCAGGACTTCAGATGGTCAGACTAGCACAAAACCTCAAGCCCGTCAGGGTTCGCCGCTGACGCAGGGGCCTTGGTTTCCTATGTAGGGGCCATGTCCAAGCTCTCGCCCTCCCCCACCGCCGCCGTCCTGATCATCGGCGACGAAATCCTGTCAGGCCGCACCCGTGACAGCAATATGAACACCCTGGCCCGCTTCCTGGCCCCGCTGGGCGTCGATCTGATGGAGGCCCGGGTGGTCGGCGACCGTCAGGACCAGATCGTCGCGGCCCTGAACGCCCTGCGCGCCGCGCACGACTATGTCTTCACCACCGGCGGCATCGGCCCGACCCATGACGACATCACCGCCGACGCCGTCGGCGCGGCCTTCGGCGTGCCGGTCAGCGAACACCCCGAGGCGCTCGCCATCCTCGAGCGCCGCTATGCGCTCGGCGAGTTCAACGCCGCCCGCCGCCGCATGGCCCGCGTGCCCGAAGGCGGCGTCCTGATCGCCAATCCGGTCAGCGGCGCGCCCGGCTTTCAGGTCGACAACGTCTTCGTCATGGCGGGCGTGCCCAAGATCATGGAGGCCATGCTCGACGACGTGGCGCCGCGCCTGAAGACCGGCTCCCCGGTGCATAGCCGCAGCCTTCGCGTCACCGGCGTGGGCGAAGGCGCGGTGGCCGACATCCTGCGCGCCGCCGCTGAGGCGCGGCCGCACCTGTCCTTCGGCTCCTATCCCTTCGGCTTCAGCGGGGACCATAAGCCCAGCGAGATCGGCACCCAACTGGTCATCCGCGGGAGGAACCAGCCGGAAGTTGACGCAGCCGAACACGATTTAGCCGACGACCTGCGTTCGGCAGGCATCGAAATTGCCCTTACGTCACCTCACTAAGGTGTGAAATTGCGCACCTTTTGCGCCACGCTTTTGCCGGGAAGCCGTCCGACACCAGCCTTGGACGCAACGCTTTCATGACACGGACGCTGTGATGGCGGCGTGGCGGCTCTCCCCGAACAAAGGCCGTCCGCTTTTCAATGGCCGGCCCTCGACATAGGTGAAGCGTAAATGACCCCCAGGAACATGGCCCGCCTCGGCGGCCTGGCTCTGACCACCGTCCTGATGACGGGCGTGGCGGCCCCGGCCCTCGCCGGCTCCTTCTATCTGCAGGAACAGTCCGTGCGCGGCGCCGGCCGCGCCTTCTCCGGCGAGGCCGCCGATCGCGGCGTCGGCTCGCTGTGGTGGAACCCCGCCTCGATCGCGCGCAGCGGTCGCGAACTTTCCGTCGGCCTGCACGCCATCAAGATCGACTCCGAGGTGCGCAACACCGGTTCCTACGTCACCTATCCGGGCGGCGTGGACGTGCCGGTGGTCAACCCGCGCAACACCGAGGTCGACCCGATCGAAAGCGGCCTGGTCCCGAACTTCGCTTTCGCCACCCCGATCGGCGACCGCCTCGCCCTGGGCGTCTCGGTGGCGGCCCCGTACAACTTCACCACCAAGTACGAGCAGGGCTCCTTCGCGCGCTATGACGCCCTGACCTCGGAGCTGCGTTCGGGCGACGCCAGCCTGACCCTGGCCTATCAGGTCAACGACTGGCTGGACGTCGGCGCCGGGTTGAACGCCCAGTACGTCAAGGCCAAGCTGACCTCGGCCATGCCGTCGGTCTCGCCCCTGCTGCCGGACGGCTCCTCCTCGCTGGAAGGCGACGGCTGGGACTTCGGCTGGAACGTCGGCGCCCAGGTCCACAAGGGCCCGTGGGACTTCGGCCTGTCCTACCGCTCCAAGATCGAGCATGAGCTGGACGGGGATATCGCCATCGCCCTGACCGGCCCCCTTGCGCCCAACAGCGTCACCACCAGCGGCACGGCCAGCTTCAACACCCCGTGGTTCGCCTCGGCCTCGGTGCGTTACGCCGTCAACGACAAGCTGACGCTGAACGCCCAGGTCAACCGCATCGGCTGGTCCGAGTTCCAGGCCATCACCGTCGAATATCCGAACGGCGGCGACGTCATCCATCAAGACTACAAGGACGTCACCACCGGCGCCATCGGCCTGGACTACGCCCTCAGCGACAAGACCACCCTGCGCGCCGGCGTCGGCTATGACCCGACCCCGACCCGCGACAGCCTGCGCACGGCCCGCATTCCGGACGCCGACCGCTGGCTGTTCTCGGTCGGCGGCTCGACCGAGGTGACGCCGGGCGTGACCTTCGATGCAGGCCTGACCTACATCGCCTTCAGCGACTCGACGATCCAGGACGACCGCGCCTTCTACGCCGGCACCCCGGCGGCCGTGACCTCGCACCTGCGCGGCGAGGCCGAAGGCTCGGCCCTGGTGGCCTCGATCGGCGCCCGCTGGGCCTTCTGATCTTCGCCTGAGCGCGTTTGATGGCGCCGACGCCCCTCCCCCCCGCTCGAGGGGGAGGGGTTTTTTGTGTCTGGCCTTCAGTCCTCGATCACATCGTTCGAGCCGACGCCGCCCAGCCGCCAGTAGCCGGCGACCTTCATCCATTTCGGGTTGAACGGCCGGGCGGCCAGCAGCGCCGCGCGCATCGAGCGGGCGACCGAGGATTCGCAGGCGACCCAGACATAGGCGTCGGCCGGGTCGATCCGCTTCGCCGCCGCGATCGCCGCCGCCGTCAAGGCTTCGGCCCCTCCGCGCGGGCCGCCGTTGCGATGGACCCAGACGATCCCGACGTCCGCCGGACTGGGCAGGTCCAGTTCGCCGGACGCATCGTCGACCTCGATGCAGGCGATGGCGCGCGCGCTTTTCGGCAGCTCCTCCAGACGGCGGGCGATGGCGGGGATCGCCGTCTCGTCGCCGACCAGCAGGTGCTCGGCGAAGCTGGTCGGAACCAGGAAGGATCCGCGCGGCCCGCCCAGGCCCAGTTCGTCGCCGGGCTGCGCGTCTTCGGCCCAGGCGGTGGCCGGGCCGCCGTGGCCGACAGCGAAGTCGATGGTCAGCCGACGGTTGGCGGCGTCGAACGCGCGCGGGGTGTAGTCGCGCGCCACTGGCCGGGGGTCCGGGAACACCGGCCCGTCTGGCCCCGACGTCGGCAGCGCCAACGGCTCGCCGCGCGGCACGGGGAAGATCTTCACGTGGTCGTCGAAACCGGGGCTGAAGAAGCCCTCCAGCTCGTCGCCGGTCAGCACGACGCGCTTCAGGACCGGGGTCAACTGCTCGACGGCTTGGACACGGGCGCGGCGGAATTTCAGCTCATGCCGCACGCGGCGCGGTTGTCTCAACAGGGCGTTGCTCATGCCTGTCTCACCTTTTCGGCTGCGGCTTCGATCATGTCGGCAAGAGCCTCGACCTGGGCTTCGCTGAGCGGCGGCTCCTGGGTCAGGCGATCATGCGTCGCGGCGCGGAAGGCCTCGATAGCCTGGGCGATGCGCGCCGGCCGGTCGGCGCGGCCGCCCAAGGCCTTCATCTTGCGCTCGGCGTGGGCCAGGGCCTCGGCGTTTTCAACCAGCAGGCGACGGCCTTCGTCGGTGACGGCGTAGCGCTTCTTGCCGCCGTCGGCGACGGCGTTCACGGCGCCCATGTCTTCCAGCAGCGCGAGGCTGGGATAGATGACGCCGGGGCTGGGCGCATAGGCCCCGCCCACTCGCGCCTCGATGGCCTTGATCAGTTCATAACCGTGGCTGGGCTTGTCCGCGATCAGCGACAGCAGCACCCAGCGCAGGGCGCCGTGTTCGAACATGCGGCCGCCGCCGCGTCGTCCGTGACCTTCGCCGCGCATCCGGCCCTCGCCCGTCCGCCGGGCTTCCGGGCGCATCGTCCGGCCATAGCCGCCGCAACCCAGGCCGCGCTCGGGTCCGTGCTCCCCGCCATGGCCCATGCCGTGGCCGCGCCTTCCGATCCTCTTGGGTCCTCTCATCTCTTCTTTTCTCATTTAGATATATCGAACCGACAACAGATATATCTGAATGAGCCAAGCGCAAGACCCCTTCCCTGAAAAGAACGGCGCCCTAGATTGCAGGGATGGACACCATCGCCGCTCGCTGGGCTCGGTTGCAGCCGCATGTGCAGATCGTCGGGCCTGACGACGACCGCCCGCGCCCGACGGTCCTGCTGTTCCACGGTTGCGGCGGTCTGCGCAGCCATCTGCCGCGCTATGCCGAGGCGGCGAAAGCGGCCGGCTGGCGCGCCGCCATCATCGATTCCTATGGTCCGCGCGGCTGGGGCCGGGCGTTGACGCTGACCATGGTGTGCACCGGCGTGCTGTTCCGGGGATATGAGCGGGCCGGCGATGTCCTGGCCGCCATCCACGGCCTGTCGCAGCGGCCGGACGTGGACGCTTCCCAACTGGCCCTGGCGGGCTGGAGCCACGGCGGATGGGCCATCATGGAGATGATGAGCGAGACGCCCGCCCCGCGCCGCATGGGCGTCGCCGACCCGGACGCCGTCGACCTGTCAGGGGTCAAGGCCGTGTTTCTGGCCTACGCCTATATCGGCCCTTGGGCCTTCAACCGGATGAAGCCGTGGCGCCGTCACCCGCGCGTCCTGGCGCTGACGGCGGGACGCGATCACCTGACCACGGTGCGCAACGCGGAACGGGTCAACGCCATGATCCGCGCGGGCGGGGCGCAGGTCGAAAGCTGGGTCGCCGACGGCACCCACGCCTTTGACGAACCGACCAACAACGGGCCGATGCGCCACCACCCCGACCTGACCGAGGAGGCCCTGCGCCGGTTCGGAGCCTTCCTGCAGACTGCAACCTAGGTCAGCGAGGCTCGATCCTGACCTCGGCGCGGATCGAGTTGGCGATGTAGCAGCTGTCGTGGGCGCGATGGTGCAGCTCGGCGAGGGCCGCCGCGTCCGGCGACGTGTCGCCTGACCAGATGACGGAGGGGCGCAGCGTCACCTCGGTGATCGACACCCTGCCGCGCTCGTCCTGGCCCAACGTCCCCTCGGCGTCGTCGCGATAGCTGTCGACGATGAAGCCGTCCTTGCGGGCATAGGCCAGGAAGAACAGCATGTGGCAACTGGACAGGGAGGCGACCAGGGCTTCCTCTGGATCGACCGCCGTCTCGTCCGACAGGGGCGGCGGCAACAGGGCCGAGGGCGCGGACGAACCGCGCACCACGGCCCCGCCGTCGAAGCGCCAGTCATGGCCGCGACCGTATTTGTTGTCGCTGAACCGCTGATCGCCTCGGCGCCATTCGACCGTCGCCCGATGCACGCTCATGTCCGCTCCTCCTGAGCCTCGCCCAACAAGGTATAGATCATGCGCGCCCGGGCCTGAAATCCCAGGCCGCGATAGAAGGCGATCGTTGCCTCATGCTCGGCGAAGGCGTGCAGGAAGGCCGCCTCGCCTGAGGCCAGGATCTCGCCGACCACCGCGCGGGACAGAGCCGCCGCATAGCCTTGGCCGCGATGATCCGGGTGGGTGCAGACACCGCTCAGCTCGGTGAAACCGTCCACCCGCAGCCGCCGCCCCGCCATGGCGACCAGCTGGCCCTCGCGCTTGACGCCGATGAACGGGCCCAGCTTGCGCGTCTGCGAGCGGAAGGGACCGGGCCGCGTCAGGGTCGCCAGCGCCAGCATGGCCGGCGCGTCAGCCTCGTCCAGCTCCTCGATGACGCCGTCCAGACGCGCTCCCGCCGGGCCGGCGGGCGTCAGCACCGTCGCCGTCATCTGCACCAGGCCGACCCGCGCGGCGATCACGGCGCCGTCGGGCAGGACGTCGACCATCGGCCCGTCCTCGCGCTCGACCAGGCCCCCGCCGGGATGGCGCCGGTCCAGCTCGGTCAGCGCCCGGCGGCTGTCCGGCGTCGCGTCGGCCGCCGCGAGGAACACCCCGATCTCAGGGTCGATGCGCACGGCGGCCGCTCCGGAATCCGGCGTGGCGAAGGGCGACAGACGCGTGGTCAGGGCGTTGAACACCGCCCGATCAAGAGGATGGCTCATGCCTCGACGCTCTAGGCGCGAGGACGCGGCGACGGAAGCGAGACTCGCATCGCCGCGTCCGAAACCCGCCGCTCAGCCCACAAGCATCAGCCCAGAAGCATCAGCCCTGCCAGAAGCCAACGATCTTCTTGACCTCGGCGATGGTCGGTTCGGCCACTTCGCGGGCCTTTTCGGCGCCGGCGGCCAGCGCGCGGTCGATCTCGGCCGGGTCGGCCATCAGGCGGCGCATCTCGGCGGTGACATTGGCCATCGACGACACAGCCAGCTCTGCCAGCTTCGGCTTGAAGGCGCCGAAGCCCTGCCCCGCGAACTCGGCCAGCACCGCCTCGCGCGTCGTGTCGGCCAGGGCGGCGTAGATGGCCACCAGGTTCTTGGCCTCGGGCCGGCCTTCCAGGCCCTCGACCGTTTCCGGCAGCGGCTCCATGTCGGTCTTGGCCTTGCGGACCTTGTTGGCGATGGCGTCGGCGTCGTCGGTCAGATTGATACGCGACAGATCCGACGGATCGGACTTGGACATCTTGGCCGCCCCGTCGCGCAGGCTCATCACCCGCGTCGCCGGGCCCTGGATCAGCGGCTCAGGCAGGGGGAAGTAGCCGGGCGCGTTGAAGTCGTTGTTGAACTTCTGGGCGATGTCGCGGGTCAGCTCCAGATGCTGCTTCTGATCCTCGCCGACCGGCACCTCGGTCGCCTTGTAGAGCAGGATGTCCGCCGCCTGCAGCACCGGATAGGTGTAGAGACCGACGCTGGACCGTTCCTTGTGCTTGCCCGACTTCTCCTTGAACTGGGTCATCCGGTCCAGCCAGCCCAGGCGGCCGACGCAGTTGAAGATCCAGGCCAGCTCGGCGTGGGCGGGCACCGCCGACTGCGGGAAGATGACGGCCTTGGCCGGGTCCAGGCCCGAGGCCAGATAGGCCGCCGCGATCTCGCGCGTCTGGGCGGCCAGCTTCTCGGGCTCCTGCCAGACGGTGATGGCGTGCATGTCGGCGACGAAGACGAACAGGGGCGCGCCCGTCTCCTGCAGTTCGGTGAAGCGCTTCAGCGCGCCCAGATAGTTGCCCAGGTGCAGGGCGCCTGAGGCCTGGATGCCGGACAGGATGCGGCGCGGGCCGGTGTATTGGGCCGGGGTCTGGTCAGTCATGATAGCGGATCTCGGAAATCGAAAGGCGGATGTCGGCGCACGGTTTCGCGTGCGAAAGGCGGGCGTGCGGAAGCCCGGGGCGGCGGATCAGCCGCGCCATCGTCCGTGAGCGAGAAATCGTCCCGAAAGCGCCATGTCCTCGCGCTTATCGGTTCGGGCTGCGAAGGGCAAGCTCACCGCGACCGCCGCACCAGACCCTTGACCTCGGCCATGGTCACGGCGCGGGTCAGGAAGGCTAGGACGACATAAGCCAGGCCGCCCGCCGCCACGACCAGCAGCAGGGTGATCTCCTTGGCGCCGTGGCTCGAACCCGCCATCGCCAGCAGGTCGGCGACCGGCGCCTGCAGCATCGGCCGCGCCCACGACGCCGCGCCGACCACCGCCGCCAGCCCCGCGCTGGCCAGGGCGATGCGGCCCAGACGCCAGACGGCGCGCGGGCTGGGCCGGTAGTGCTTGCGCCGCCACAGGGTTGCGCCCAGCAGCAGCACATTGGTCCAGGCCGAGGCGCTGACCGCCGCGGCGATGCCGGACACCCCCATGCCCAGGTTGAACAGGCCGATGGCCAGCACGGCGTTCACCGCCACCGAGATCAGGGCGAAGACCATGGGCCGACGCGTATCGCCCCGCGCAAAGAAGGCCGGGGCCAGGATGCGGATCAGCACGAAGGCGGGCACGCCCCAGCCGAAATGCAGAAGAGCCCGAGCCGTGTTGACGGCGTCGACCTGCAGGAAGGCGCCGCGCGTGAACAGGGCGTCGATCAGGAAATAGGGCATGGCCATCAGAGCGGCCGCCGCGGGCAGGGTCAGGGCCATCGACAGGATCAGCGCCTCGTCCATCGACGCCTGCTGCTGGACATGGTCCTTGGAGGCGACCGCCGAGGACAGCTTGGGCAACAGGGCGATGCCGATCGCCACCCCGACCAGACCCAGCGGCAGCTGATACAGCCGGTCTGCCGTCGCCAGCCAGGTGCGGCCGCCGTTCACGAAGCTGGACAGGTTGCCGGAGATGAAGACGTTGATCTGGGTCGCGCTGTTGCCGATGGCGGCCGGAATGGCGGTGATGATGATGGCCTTCACCGCCGGGGTCATCTTCGGCAGGCTGAGACGGATGTTCGCCCCCGCCCGGCGCGCCGCCCACCAGCACAGACCCGCCTGGGCCACGCCCGCGACCAGCACGGCCCAGGAGGCGGCATAGGCGGCCTCGATCTGGTCGCCCTTCACCGGGATGACGGCGGCCAGCATGATCAGGTTCAGCAGGATCGGATAGGCGCCCGAGACGATGAAGCGCCCCCGCGCGTTCAGCACGCCGCTGAGCAGGGCGGCGATCGCCATGCAAGGCAGGTATGGCATGGTGATCTGGGTCAGGATCACCGCCAGCTTGAAGCGCGCCGGATCGTCCAGAAAGCCGATGTTGATGACGGTCATCAGCCACGGCATGGCCAGCTGGGCGACAAGGGTCAGGGCCACGGTGACAGCGGCCACGGCGGCCAGGGCGTCGGTCGCCACCTTGTCGGCCGCCGCCTCGCCTTCGCTCTTCAGCGTCTTGGCGTAGGCAGGCACGAAGGCGGCGGCGAAGGCCCCTTCGGCGAAGATGCGCCGGAACAGGTTGGGGAAGTTCAGCGCCGTATAATAGGCGTCGGCCGCCGGTCCCGCCGAGGCCCCCAACGCCGCCGTGATGAGCAGATCACGCGCGAACCCGGCCAGACGGCTGAGCAGGGTCATGGCGCTGAAGATGGCCGAAGAGCGCGCCACTCCGCCCGCCTTGGCTGTTGCAGCAGATGCAGGCGGCTGGACGACCGGCTCGACCGTGGCATTTGCCGCAGAGATGGGCGCGGCCGGTTCGATGGGATCGGTCTTGTCGTTCACGGCTGTTCCTGCGCTCGGTCCCGCAACGCCTTAGCGCGCCTGCGGGCCGCTGGATACGGCCTTGCGGCCCAGTGCGCCTTCCAGATCCGAGACGTCACGCACGCTGGCGCGCACGGGCGTGATGCTGCGCCCGGCCGGGCCTTGCGGCGCGCGATCCAGCACCTCCAGCAGATCCGCCTTCAGCGCCTCCAACTTCGTCTTGCTCTTCGGTTTCCGGCCGTCCGCGTCGGTGATGTAGAAGCCGTCCACCGCCCGCTCGCCGAAGCTGGCGACGTGGGCCGAGCGGGTCGAATAGCCATGCGCCGAAATCGTCCGCGCCAGATCGGCCAGCAGGCCGGGGCGGTCGGCGCCCGAGACCTCGATCACCACGGCGCTTGTGCCCGTATCGGCGTCGATCCGCACCACCGGCCGCACATCGAAGACGGCGCGGCGGGCGCTGACGCGCGGCGCCTGCATGGCCGAGGTCCGGGCGCCCTTCAGCACCGCCCGCTCCATCGCCTTGACCAGAATGGCCAGCCGTCGCGGCTCGCGCCCGCCATAGGGTTCGCCCGCCCCGTCCTGAATCTCGAACACGTCCAGCGCCATGCCGTCATCGACCGTGGCCAACCGCGCCCCCACCACGTCTGCGCCCGCCATCGACAGGGTCGCCGCCAGATCGGCGAACAGGCCGGGCCGGTCGCGCGCCGCCACAGCCACGCGGGCGGTCGACTCCAGCGGCCCCTCGGCAGGGAGGGCCTCGACCGCCGCCCCCTCTCGCCGCGCCCGCTCGACCAGGGCCGGGTGGTCGGCCAGAGGGTCTTCGCGCGTCACGGCGTCGCCCCGGAACAGGGCCTCGGTCGCCTCGAACAGGGCGCGCATCAACTGCCCCTTCCAGCCGTTCCAAACGCCCGGCCCCACGGCGCGGATGTCGGCCACGGTCAGCACCATCAGCATCCGCAGGCGCTCTGGATCTCCCACCGCCTCAGCGAAGGCGCGCACGGTCGAGGGATCGGACACGTCGCGCTTCTGGGCGTAGTCGCTCATCAGCAGATGATGGCGCACCAGCCAGACGACCAGCTCGATCCGGCGCGGATCGACGCCCAGCCGCTCGCAGGCCCGGCGCGCGGCGATGGCGCCGTCTTCCAGCTGGCCCCGGTCGCCGCCCTTGCCCACGTCGTGCAGCAGCATGGCCAACATCAGGGCCTCGATATCGGCGATGCGCGGCACGATGGCGGTCGAGGCCGGATGGTCCGCCTTCAGCTTGCCGCGCGCGATATCGTTGATGATCCCCACCGCCTGCAGGGTGTGCTCGTCCACCGTATAGGCGTGGTACATGTTGAACTGGGTCTGGCCGACGATCCGTCCCCATTCGGGCAGGAAGCGGCCCAACAGCCCCGTCTCGTTCATGATCGACAGGACGCGATAGGGCCGCTGTCCATGCGCCAGCACCCTCAGGAACGCCTCGGCCGCGCGCGTGTCGCGCCGCAGGGCGGGCGTCACGAGCGTCAGCGACCGGATCACGGCGGCGAAGGCGTCGGGGTGCAGGTCCAGGTCCAGCCGGTCCGCCTCGACGAACAGCATCAGCAGCCGCGCCGGATCGCGGGCGAAGACGTTCGGCCCGGTGACGGTCAGCCGCCCTTCCTCCACCGCCAGACCGTCGAACGCCAGCTTGACCCGGCGGCGCCGGATCAGCCGCGACAGGCCGCGCGCCAGCCCTTCCGCCTTCTTCTGCTGACGCGCCTCCAGCTGGGCCGAGACGGCGCGGGTCAGGGCGCCGACCTCGCGCGCCACCTGGAAATAGCGGCGCATGAAACGCTCGACCGCCAGTTCGTCGCCGCGCCCCCGCCAGCCCATGCGCCGGGCGATCTCGGGCTGGACGTCGAAGGTCAGCTTCTCCTCAGGCCTTCCCGCGACCAGATGCAGCAGGATGCGCACCCGCCACAGGAAGCCGATCGCCTCGCGGAAGCTGCGCAGCTCACGCGCGGTCAGCAGGCCCTCCAGCGCCGCCTGCCCTCGCTCGCTGTCCGGCGCCAGCGAGCGGGCGATCCAGAACAGGGTGTTGAGGTCGCGAAGACCGCCCTTGCCGTCCTTGATATTGGGCTCGACGCGGTAGCGGACGGCGCCGGTTTTCTGCAGGCGCACGTCGCGCTCGGACATCTTGGCGGCGATGAAGGGGCGCGGGTCGGCGCGGGCGACTTCGCTACGGAACCGCTTCAGCAGGCTTTCGCCCAGGCCTGCATCCCCCGCCAGCACCCGCGCCTCCAGCAAGGTGGTGCGCACGGTCATGTCGTCGCGCGCCAGAGCCAGGGTCTCGCCTATGGAGCGGAAGGCCGAGCCGACCTTCAACCCCAGATCCCACAGGACATAGTGGACGAACTCGACCACCGCCTGGGCGCGCGGACTGATCGCCTGCCCCGGCCGGAGAAACAGCAGATCGAGGTCCGAAAACGGCGCCAGCACCCCGCGTCCATAGCCGCCGACGGCCAGCAGGGTCAGCCGCTCGTCCGGGGCCGGATGGGCCTGTTCGGTCGCGAACCGCCACAGGGTGGTCAGCAGGGCGTCGGCGGCCTCGGCGTAGAGGCGCGCCGCCTCGGCGCCGTCGGTGGCGCTTTCGGCTCGGCGGGCGGCGCGGGCGCGGTCGGCGTCGAAGCTTTCACGCAAGAGCGCGGTGACGGCGGCGCGCGGGTCCGGCGCCGAGGCAGCGTCGAGAACAGCGGGCGAGAGCGGGGGCGAGGCGGTCACGGCGTGAAGCATAGCACGCCCTCTTATTCCCGCTCATCCCGGCGGACGCCGGGATCCAGTCCTTTGGCTTTAGGCGCGCGCTTAGACATTGGCCGCTCCAGCCTTACCGATGGAGGACGAAGCTCTCACTGGATCCCGGCGTCCGCCGGGATGAGCGGGGTTCTAGCCCTTCGCCATCCCCTTCAGCCGATATAGCGCCTCCAGCGCCTCGCGCGGGGTCAGGTCATCAGGGTCGATGGCGGCGACGGCCTCGTCCAGCAGGGACCTCATCGGCGGCGGGGGCGGTTCAGCGGCGGCGGCGAACAGCGGCAGGTCGTCCAGGCGGGCGGTCGCCGCTTTTTCATTCTCCAGCCGCTCCAGCACCTCGCGAGCGCGGCCGACCACCGCCGTCGGCACACCCGCCAGACGCGCCACCTGCACGCCGTAGGAGCGGTCCGCAGCGCCGGGCGCCGCCTCGTGCAGGAAGACCAGCTCGCCGTTCCACTCGCGCGCCTTCATCGACAGGTTGCAGACGTGGTCCAGCCGTTCCTCGAGCTGGGCCAGCTCGTGATAGTGGGTGGCGAACAGGGTGCGGGCGCGGTTGGTCTCGTGCAGGGCCTCGGCCGTGGCCCAGGCGATGGCCAGGCCGTCGTAGGTGGCGGTGCCGCGCCCGATCTCGTCCAGCACGACGAAGCTGCGCTCCGTCGCCTGAGTCAGGATGGCGGCCGTCTCGACCATCTCCATCATGAAGGTGGAGCGGCCGCGCGCCAGATCGTCGCCCGCGCCGACTCTGGAGAACAGCCGGTCGACCACGCCCAGCTTCATTGACCGCGCCGGCACGAAGGCCCCGGCCTGCGCCAGCACCACCAGAAGCGCGTTCTGACGCAGGAAGGTCGACTTGCCCGCCATGTTCGGCCCGGTGACGATGGACAGGCGCGAGGCGCCGACGCCGTCGCCCGCCAGCTGGCAGTTGTTGGGCGTATAAGGCAGGCCTTGCGCCTTCACCGCCGCCTCGACCACCGGGTGGCGGCCGGCCTCGACGGCGAAGCACAGGCTGTCGTCGACGCGGGGGCGCACGGCCCCGACCTCTTCGGCCCATTCGGCCAGAGCGGCGTGGGCGTCCAGTTCGGCCAGCGCCTCGGCCACGCCCTGCAGCGGTCCGGCCAGACGTGCGACCTCGCGGCGCCAGCCCTCGAAGGTCTCGGCCTCGATGGCCAGGGCGCGGTGCCCGGCCTGGCTGATCTTGGCGTCCAGCTCGGACAGCTCGACCGTGGTGAAGCGCACCTGATTGGCCAGGGTCTGGCGATGGATGAAGGGGCTGTCCGGTCCCGCGCGCAACAGGCCTTCGGCCGCCTTGGCGCTGGTCTCGAGGAAATAGCCGAGGACGGCGTTGTGGCGCACCTTGAAGGCGACGCCGCTGTCGGCGACCGCCTTGGCTTCCAGCTCGGCGATGATCTTGCGGCTGTCGTCGCGCAGGGTGCGGGCGGCGTCCAGTTCGGGCCGATGGCCGGGGTTCACATAGCCGCCATCGCGCGCCAGATGCGGCGGCTCATCCATCAAGCCGTCGGCCAGTTCGGCCAGCAGGTGCGACAGCTCGCCCTCAAGCGCCAGCCGGTCGAGGCAGGCCGTGACCCGCGCCGGCGGCCCAGTCAGCGGGTCGTTGGCGCACGCGGCGAACAGGGCGCTGAGACCCTGCGCCGTCTTCAACCCCGAGCGGATCGCCGCCAGATCGCGCGGCCCGCCGCGCCCCAGCGCCAGACGCGAGGTCGCCCGCGCCACGTCGGCCGAGGCGCGCAAGGCGTCGCGCAGGTCGCGTCGCAGATCGCGCCGCTCCAGCAACCACTCCACGGCGTCCAGCCCGGCGTTGATCGCCGCCGGATCGCGCAAGGGCCGCGAGATGCGTTCGGCCAGCGCCCGCGCCCCGCCCGAGGTCACGGTGCGGTCGATGGCGTGCAGCAGACTGCCGTCGCGCTCGCCCCTTTGGGTGCGGTCGATCTCTAAGCTGAGGCGCGTCGCCGGATCGATGGCGAGAAAGCCGCTCTCGCCCGAGCGGCGCGGCGGGGTCAGAGCGGGAATCCTGCCCGCCTGCGTCGTCTCCAGATAGGCGGCGATCAGGCCCAGGGCCGAAATCTCGGCCTCCTCAAAGGCGCCGAAACCGTCCAGCGCCGAGACGCCGTAGAGCCGCTGCACCCGATCCTTGGCCCCGACCGGCTCGGCCAGGGCCTGGGGCATGGCCTGGACCACCCCGCCGGAGCCGTCCAGCGCCCCCTTCATCGTCTCGTCCGAGAACAGGCGATCGGGGACCAGCACCTCGGACGGGCGGAACGCCGCCAGGGCCGCGCCCAGATCGTTAAGGTCGCAGGCGACCGAATCCACGACGCCCGCCGACAGTTCGACCACCGCCACGGCGGCCCTGCCCTTGCGGATCGCCACGGCCGCCAGCCGGTTGGCGCCGCGCGCGTCCAGCAGCGTGTCCTCGGTCAGGGTGCCGGGCGTCACCACCCGCACGATGTCGCGGTGGACCACGGCCTTGGAGCCGCGCTTCTTCGCCTCGGCCGGGTCTTCCAGCTGTTCGCAGACGGCGACCTTGAAGCCCTGACGGATCAGCCGCGCCAGATAGCCGTCCATGGCGTGGACCGGCACCCCGGCCATGGGGATGTCCTCGCCCTGGTGCTTGCCGCGTTTGGTCAGGGCGATCCCCAGGGCCGCCGCCGCCTTCTGCGCGTCCTCGAAGAACAGTTCGTAGAAGTCGCCCATGCGGAAGAACAGCATGGCTTCGGGCTGTGTAGCCTTGACCGACAGGTATTGGGCCATGACCGGCGTGGTGCCAGCGTCGGGCTTGAGGTCGGTTTTGGCCAAGGTCTTGGGGGGGTGGGAAAGCGGCGCGTTCATCTGACCCGCAGGGTGGCGGATCGGGACGGCCGCCTCAAGCGCGGGCGGCGCCCCTCATGCACAGGCGAAGGACCGCCTGTGGACAGCTTTGTGGATCAGGCCGCGCTGACGAGGCGCAGGCGCGGGCGCGAGGCCAGGGCGGCGGGGGTCTCGTCCAGGGCCAGGGCGTCCCAGTCGATGTCGGGGCGCGGGGCGTGGGAGGCGGCGATGATGGCGCGCAGCTCGGCCGATGAGGCCACGCTGGCGATGACCGAGGCCACCCCCGGCAGGGTCAGGGCGTAGGCCAGGGCCGCCTGCATCGGATCGACCCGCGCCTCGGCCAGACGGCGGCGCGTGCGGGACAGGGCCATGCCGTGGGCGGCCAGTTCGGGCGGCAGGCTCTCGCGGTTGGCGAACAGCAGGCCCTGCGCAAAGACCGAGGCCAGATGCACTTCAATCCCTTGGCTGGCCAGAGCGGCGATGACGCCGGACCGCGCCGCGCGCTGATCCAGGATGTTGCAGGTCAGTTGCACCACGTCGGGCTGGAAGCGGCGCGCCAGCAAGGCCGGGCCGTCCTCGACCGTGGCGATGAAGCCGACCTTGCGGAAGACGCCGCGATCCTTCAGCGCCTGAAGGCGGTCCCACAGGGCGCGCCCCTCGGCGCCCGCCAGATCGGCGGCGTTCTGCACCAGAACGGCGTCGCCGCGCGGCAAGCCCATACGCTCCAGCGAGCGGCGGGCGCGGGCCTCGACCCGGTCCAGGCCGTCGGCCAGCGGCACGGTGCGCACGGTGACGCGGAAGGGCGAGGGGAAGGGCCAGGCCTGGCCCAGCATGCGCTCCACGTCGCCTTCGGGCCGGGTGGCCACCAGGCCGATCCCGGCGTCGCCTGCGGTCTGCAGCAGATGGCGCGTCGCCTCCTCCCGCTGGCCGGGCGGCAACGGGCGAGACCGATCAGGCTCGACCACCAGGGCGATGGCGAGTTTGTCGGCCGGAGAGGGCGGAACGGCGAATCTCACGCCCCCGATCATCCATCTCAAAGCTTAAGGGAGATTGACCGAAATCAAGGTCGTTGGTGAACGAAGACGCTTAATCCGCATCCGGCTGGTTTTCCGGCAGGGCGGCGATGAAGGCGGGGTGGACTTCGGCCCGCGCCTCGATCTCCAGCAAGCGGGGGAAGGCCGCCAGATCGACGTGGAACCGCCGCGCCGAATAAAGCTGCGGGATCAGATAGCAGTCCGCCAAAGTCGGCGCCCCGCCGAAGCACCAGCCGTCGCCGTGGCGCACGACCAGGGTCTCGAGCGCCGTGAAGCCGTCGATGATCCACTGACCGGCCCAGGCGTCCACACTCGTCTGATCGGCGCCCATTCCATCGGAGGTCAGGCCTCGCACCGCCTTCAGAACCCGCAGATTGTTGAGCGGATGGATGTCGCAGCCGATCAACGCCGCCATCGCCCGCACCTGCGCCCGGCCCGCCGCGTCCGAAGGCAGCAGGGGCGGCTCAGGATGGGTTTCCTCCAGCCACTCCAGAATGGCCGGGCTCTGGGTCAGCACCAGCCCGTCGTCGGTTTCCAGCGCCGGGACCAGCCCTTGCGGATTGAGCCTGAGGTAGGCGTCGGACTTCTGCGCGCCCGTGCGCAGGTCCAGCGGCGCCTGTCGATACTCCAGTTTTTTCAGATTGAGGGCGATGCGGGTGCGATAGCTGGTGCCCGAGCGCCAGTAGCCATGCAGGATCATGATTGCACCGTGAAGCTGAGTGGCGGCAGGCCCGCGATGACCGCCTCGACCCGATCGCCGGGACTCAGGGGGCCGACCCCTTCGGGCGTTCCGGTGAAGATCAGGTCGCCGGGTTTCAGCGTCCACAGTTCGGCCGCCTTGGACAGGACGCCGTCGACGTCCCAGATCATGTCCGACAGCCGACTGGACTGACGCACCGCGCCGTTGACCTTCAGCTCAATGGCCGCATCGGGCGCCGGCGGCGTCAGGCTGAGCGCGCCGCACGGAGCCGACTGGTCGAACGCCTTGCCCGCCTCCCACGGCCGCCCCTTGGCCTTGGCCTCGGCCTGCAGGTCGCGCCGCGTCAGATCGACGCCAACGGCCCAACCGACCGGCCGCACGTCTTCGCCGAGCGCCACGACCAGTTCGACTTCGTAATGCAGGTTCTGCGTCGCCGGCGGATAGGCCGGGTCCGCCCCGTCCGCGACCAGGGCGTCGCTCGGCTTGGCGAAGAAGAAGGGGGCGGGCTTGTCCGGGTCGGCCCCCATCTCGCGGGCATGGGCGGCGTAGTTCTGGCCGACGCACAGGATGCGCCGCACGGGCAGGCGACGCGGATCGCCGTCGATCGGCAAGGAAGGCGTCGGAGCGGGAGGGAACAACCATTGGGTCATGGCGCTGTTCTAGAAGCGTGGCGCGCGGCGCGCCAGATGGGAAGCCGCTCGCTACAGGAACCTTGATCGTCGGTGTGGCGTTCCGGGCAGGGCTTCTCTATTTAATCGTCAAGCTTACACAAGGAGCGGAGCGCGCATCATGGCCACGTCCAAGGCTCGTGAAGACATCAAGAACGACCTCAAGACCCTGAAGGAGGACCTCAAGGCCGGCGCCCGTGAGGAAACCCAGCGTCTGAAGGAAAAGGCCTCCGAGGCCGAAGCGCGCCTGCGCGAGCAGGGCGAGGAACTGCGCGAAAAGGCGCGCGGCTACTACGACGACGCCAAGGTGCGCGGTCGCGAGTATTACGACGACGCCGCCGAGAAGTTCGACGAGGCCCAACGCTATGTCGTCGAACGGGTGCAGGAGCGTCCGATTCAGTCGACGGCCATCGCGCTGGGCGTCGGCGTCGTGCTGGGCTTGCTGCTGGCCGGGCGTCGGCGCTGATGATCGGCCGGGGGCTCATCAACCGCGCGGTGGCGACGTTCGTCGCCGCCGGCGCGGCCTTCGTGTCGATGGTCGCCGTGGGGGCCACGGTCTACTACCTGCTGTTGCTGGTCGTGATCCCCGTGATCGCCGCCGCCCTGACGGCGTTGCTGTTCGCCCTCATCGCTGCGATCGTCGCCCTGGTGTTCGTGCGCCGCGCCCGCGGCGACGACGATGATGAGGAAGACGCGGAGCCTGAGGGCTTGGGCGCTCGCGCCCTGCATCTGTTCCAGCAGCGTCCGGTTCTGGGCGCCGTCGCCGCCCTCGCCGGCGGCTTCATCTTCCTGCGCAATCCCGCGCTGGCGACAATGGTGGCGGCCGCCTTTACCGAAAAAAGCAGGGTTCGCCGTCGACGCTAACGGAACAGCCAAGCCTCCGCCGCGTTGTTTCAAGCAAGCGGCGCTGACGACGGGAGTGGTCGAAAGCTCGCTCCCGTCAACATCTTAAGGAGGGTTCGCCTATGCTTCGCTGGGCTATTATTTTCTTCATCATCGCCTTGGTCGCAGCCGTTCTCGGCTTCGGCGGCATCTCGGGCATGTCGTTTGAAATCGCCAAATTCATCGCCATTATTGCGGTGATCCTGTTCGTCGTCTCCCTGGTGGTGGGCGGCATCAGGGGCCGCGGCGGACCGCGCATCTAGCGCCCGCTGCTGCTTAGAAAATCAGGGCCGCGACCTTGGCGTCGCGGCCCTTTTTCGTGGCTGGACCAGCTTCAGGACTAGAGCTTCAGGGGCTAGAACTTCAGGGACGACGACGCGGCAGGCGCCAGGTCTGATGATCGGCGAACCGCCGCCCGTCCCAGGCCACGGCCGACACCGTCACGGCCTCCTCATCCCATTCGATTCGGTTGAAGCTGGGCGGCGCCCCGCGCTCCCGATGCGACAGGGTCCCGCAGCCGACGGCGTAGGAGCAGTTGTCGCCCACGTCGACCGGCAGGGCGAACGGCACATGGACGTGGCCGGTCACGATCAGGTCGACGCCTGCGTCGGCGAAGATGCGGGCCGCCCGCTCGCCGCGCTTGACCTCGCCGGTCATCGGCGCGCCGATCATTTCAATGAGCGGGTGATGACAGGCCAGCACCCGCAGGGCGCCTGGCGACGCCTGGCGCAGGGCGTCCGCCGCTCGGCGCGTCTGGTCCAGGTCGATCACCCCCTTGGACCAGTTAAGACGGGCCTGCCAGCCGCGCGCGGTGGTGACGCCGCGGACCATCAGGCGATCCGAGCGGAACTCATGATCGTGGGCAGGGTGGCCCGTCGCCTGTTCAAACGCCCGCCAGGGCCAGAACAGCCGCGCCATCACGTCCCAATAGGGCACGTCGTGATTGCCGACGATGACGAAGACCGGCTTGGGCAACGCCCGGATCCATTCCCCGGCCGCCGCGAACTCGGCCGGAAAGCCCTTTTGCGTGATGTCGCCGGTGATCAGGGTCAGATCCGGCGCGACAGCGTGGGCGTAATCGGCGGCGGCGGCCACCGCATGTTCATGCTCGCAACCGAAATGAATGTCGGAAAACTGGAGGACGACCCCCACTAGACGCTATCCTCGGCGGCCGCAGGCTTGGGCGCCAGCGCCATGAAGGCGCGCGGCAGGAAGCGCACCGCCGCCTCGCGACCCAACAGCATGGGTTCGCCGTCGATCACCGCCGGAACGCGCGAACGGGCCTCGACCACGACGCGGCGCGCCGGGCGCGTGGTGACGTTGGGATCATGACGCCAGTCGTCGAACAGAGCATGGGCGGCCAGGCGAAAGGCCTGGGCCGCGTCCCCCGTATTCATGGCCGCAGCCTCCAGCCCGTCGTTCTTCTGCATCGCCTTGGAGATCAGCGGACTGATCAGCACCAAGGCTTCGGCCTTTTCTTTCTGGCCGCCGTCCAGAGCATAGCGCACCCGGCCGGAAAAAGCCTTCTTCAGCGCCCGTCGACCATAGGTCCAGGCCATCTTCAGCTTGCCCTCGCGAATGGCCTCTCGCGCCGGGGCCCACAGGGCGGGCGAGCCCAGGATGGCCGCACAATAGAAGGCCTCGCCCTCGACCTCTCCGCCGGCCACAGCCAAAGGCGCCCCTTCCTCCAGCGCCAGGCGAAGCGCCTTCTTCCAGTCGCCAGTGCCGTACAGAGCCTTGGGCAGCATGTTCATCGTCCCGCCCGGCAGGGGCGCGATCAGGGGGCCGTCGGCGCCGGCTCGGGCGGCGACAGACCGCGCCGTCCCGTCGCCCGCCAGGATGAACAGCACGTCCGGCTTGGCGGCCAGCGCCTCGGCGATCTGCTCGGCCATGCGCGCGCCCTCCAGCACCACCACCTCGGCCTCGAGGGGGTATTCGGCCAGGATGGCGCCGGCTTCTTCGGCCGCCTGACCTCCAACACCGCCCGACAGCGGATTGACCAGGATGACGACCCGCTCCAGCCGGACCTCCCCCGTCAGCGGCCGCCGCCCCTGCGCCGCATCGCCGGGCGGCGGCGCTCCGGTTTCAACCGCGTTCGGCGCAGGCGAGGCGTCGTTCTGAGCGTCAGTGTTCATGGGCGGCGAACGCCTGCGCACACGGGCGGTTCCCCTTCTGCGAACCCACGCCGCGATTCAAAGTAAAGCTTACGCCGTTCGGCCTCGGAACCGCCTTGTTCGCCCTGCGTTATCGAAGCTTCAGGGGTGCCCCCTAAGGGATGAAGGACAGAACCATGAACAAGGCGATTCTCGCCATTGCCGGCGCCGGTCTTCTGGTGACCGCCTGCGCCAGCGACCCGTATTACGGCGGCGGCGCCGGCTCGAGCCAGGCCGTCCGTCAAGGCGCCGTCGGCGCGGGCCTGGGCGCCGTGGCCGGCGCCATCATCGGCAACAACGTCGGCGGCGGCAACGCAGCGACGGGCGCAGCTATCGGCGCCCTGGCCGGCGGCGCTGCAGGCGCCATCCGCGGCTCCAGCCAGGACCGCAACAACCAGCAGCGCTACCGCGACAATCAGGGCCGCTACTACTACTGCTACGACAACCGCCAGAGCGAGTGCTACTGGGAGAACGGCCAGCGCCGTTACTGATCCCGGCGCATAGCCTCTGGCGCCCGAAGCGTTTTCGGGACAATCTTGAAAGGGCGATCCGCACGGCGCGGGTCGCCCTTTTTTGCTGAAGGCAGCGCACGCCGCATGGCGCGCGCGAGGGGGCTGAGATGAAGCGTGTTTCCGCAGTCGTTATGATGGCCCTGGGCCTGACCGCCGCCGGTTGCGCCGCCACCAGCGGTTATAAGCAGCGCAGCGATCTGGTCAGCGACCCGTCGGCCTGCGCCGACAAACGGTTCGAAGTCTATTTTGTCCCCGATCAAGCCACCCTGACCGACGCCGCCCGCATGGCCATCGGCATGACGGCGACCCAGCTTCAGGGCTGCCAGATCAAGCACGTCAAGGTGACCGGCCTGGCCGACGCCCGCAGCGGCACGGCGGCCGCCAATCAGAGCATTTCCGAACGGCGCGCCCGCGCCGTCGCCGAGGCCCTGGCCGGCGCCGGCCTGCCCGCCCCCGCCTTCGACATCGAGGCCGCCGGGGCAGACGGCGCAGTCGTGGGCGGGGTCAACGACCCCTTGCGCCGCCGCACCGAGGTGCTGATCGAGGTCGTCGCCCCGCGCTGAGGCCTTGGGCCGTCCGCTGCGGCCCGCCGTCGCGGGCCGTGGCTAGGCGAGGCTAGAGGGTCTAAGCTCGCGCCTTTCCCCTGACCCTGTTTCCGGCCTCTCCCTTGCGCATCCTGTTTCTGCTCCTGACCTGGCTCGCCCTTGGCCTGACCTCGGCCCTTCCGGCGGCGGCGAGCGTCCCGGCGTCCGAGGTCGCCCTGCGCGACGCCCTGGCGGCCGGGGCCGCGCCGGTCGCCAAGGCCTCCGCTGCGCCGGGCCCCCAGCGCACCGAGCGGATCGAGGCGGAGCTGGTCCCCATGAGCGCCTGGGCCGTCCCCGGCTCGACCGCCGTCGTCGCCATCCGCCAGCAGATCAAGCCCGGCTGGCACACCTATTGGCGCAATCAGGGCGATTCCGGCGGCCCGACGACCCTGAGTTGGTCCCTGCCTGCGGGCGTCGCGCCAGGCGACATCCTGTGGCCCCTGCCCGAGCGTCAGCGGCTGCAGAGCCTGATGAACTACGGCTATTCCGGCGCCGTCTTCCTGCCCGTCCCGATCGAGATACCGGCGGACGCCGCGCCGGGCCCCAGCCTTCCCTTGCGCGTCACCGCGCACTTCTACGTCTGCAGCGACGAGATGTGCGTGCCCGAAGACCTTGATTTGGCGCTGGACCTGCCGGTGCGCGAGGGCGCGGCGCCGCTGGACCCGCGCTTCGGTCAGGCGATCCAGGACGTGGTCGCCGCCGCTCCGCGTCCCGCCGGGATCGAAGCGCGCGTCGCCCTGGCCGACGGCCATCTGGTGCTGACGGCCAGCGGCGGCCCGTTGGCGGGCGCCGCGCCCAAGTGGGCCTATTTCCATCCGTTCGAGGGCGGGGTGATCGACCACGCCGCCGCCCAGTCGGGCGAGCGCGGGCCGCAGGGCCTGACCGTGACCGTCGCCGCCGGGCGCGGCCTGACGTCCAATGGGCTGAAGGGACCGATCAGCGGCGTCCTGTCCACCGATCTGGGCGCCTGGGAGATCACGGCCGAGCCGGGCGCCGCCCTCACCGGCGTCACAGGCGACGGCGCGATCGGCGACGGCGAGGGCGCGCAGACAGCCGCCGCCCCCGCCCTGCCCGACTTCGCCAAGGCGGCCCTGTTCGCCCTGCTGGGCGGGTTGATCCTGAATCTGATGCCCTGCGTCTTCCCCATACTGGCGATGAAGGCGGCCTCGCTCAGCCGCGCCGCCCATGACCCAGCCGAGGCGCGCCGCGACGGCCTGGCCTTCCTGGCCGGCGTGCTGGCGACCTTCCTGGTGCTGGCGAGCGCCCTGCTGGCCCTGCGCGCGGGCGGCCAGGCGCTGGGCTGGGGCTTCCAACTGCAGTCGCCGGGCGTGGTGGCCGCGCTGGCCCTGCTGATGCTGGCGGTGGCGCTGAACCTGTCGGGCGTCTTCCACATCGGCGCCGGACTGCAGGGCGCCGGGCACGGCCCGCTGTCGCGCCTGCCCGGCGTCGCGGGCGCCTTCTTCACCGGCGTGTTGGCCGTGGTCGTGGCCGCCCCCTGCACCGCCCCCTTCATGGCCTTCGCCCTGGGCGCCGCCTTGTTCATGCCCTGGCCGATGGGGCTGGCGGTCTTCCTGATGCTGGGGCTGGGGCTGGCCCTGCCCTATGTGCTGATCAGCCTCAATCCGCGCCTGCTGGCCCGCCTGCCCAAGCCGGGGCCGTGGATGGAGACCCTGCGCAACCTGCTGGCCTTCCCCATGTACGGCGCCGCCCTGTGGCTGGCCTGGGTCTACGGCCGCCAGACCGCCGACGCGCTCGCCCTGCTTTTCGGCGCGGGCCTGATGCTGGCGCTGGCGCTGTGGCTCTATGGCCGGGCGCAGGCCGCATCGGGCAAGGCCCGAACGGCCGCTATCGGCGCTCTGCTGGCCGCGATCGCGGCGCTGGGCCTGGGCGTGCTGGCGGGCAAGGCCCCCGCCGCTTCCTCTGAGAGCGCCGCCGCCGCCTCCCGCCTGTCGTCTCAGCCCTGGTCCGAGCAGGCGGTTCAGGCCGCCCTCGCCGAAGGGCGTCCGGTTCTGGTCAACTTCACCGCCGACTGGTGCGTGACCTGCAAGGTCAATGAGAGCACGGCCCTGTCCTCGGCCCGCACGGCGCAGGCGCTGGACCAAGCCAACGCCGTCTATCTGGTCGGCGACTGGACACGGCGCGACGACGCCATCACCGCCGAACTGCAACGCCACGGCCGCTCGGGCGTGCCGCTCTATCTGGTCTATGTGCCGGGCCGGGCCCAGCCGCGCATCCTGCCGCAACTTCTGACCGAAGGCGTCGTCATCGACGCGCTGAAGGACGCCATCGACTGATTTCATCTCTGGGGAGACCGCCATGTTCCGCCTGCTGACCGCCGCTTCCGCCTCGCTTCTGCTGCTGGCCGCCTGCCAGCAGCCGCCTGCCGCATCGCCCGAACGCACTGAGAACGCCGCCGCCGCGCCGGAAGCGACCGAGGCGCCGGGCCCCGGCGAAATGGCCCCCGCCTTCACCCTGGTCGACGCGCAGGGGCAGCAGCGGTCTCTTGCCGATTTCCGCGGCAAGACGGTCGTGCTGGAATGGACCAACGAAGGCTGTCCCTTCGTGAAGAAGCACTACACCGGCGCCATGCAGGCCCTGCAGCGCGAGGCGACGGCCGACGGGGTGGTCTGGCTGACCATCATCTCCTCGGTGCCGGGCACGCAGGGCTTCGTCGAGGGCGAGGAGGCGCAAGCCTGGAAGGCCAAGCACAAGGCCGCCTTCACCCATCTGCTGCTCGATCCGACCGGCGAGGTCGGCAAGCGCTATGACGCCAAGACCACGCCCGACATGCGCATCATCGACCCGGACGGGCGGCTGATCTACGTCGGCGGCATCGACGACCGGCCGACCAACAAGGTCGAGGACCTGAACGGCGCCAACAACTTCGTCCGCGCCGCCCTGGCCGACGCCAAGGCCGGACGCCCGGTCCAGACCGCCTACGCCGCGCCTTACGGCTGCGCCATCAAATACCCGGAGACGGTCGAGGGCTGAGAACGGCCTTTCTCACGAGGACACCGGCCCTCCTCGAGGCGGGGCAGCCCACATCGGGCCTCAAGCAGCGCGAAGCGCGGTAGGCCCAAACATCAAGCCTCGGGCTGTGGCGGCGAAGTGATGACCTCGACGTTGTCGTTCAGCAGGTAGGACAGCTCGTCCAGCGCCAGCTTGCGGGCCGAAGCGTCGGCGGCGCTCTCCAGCGCGGCGACCTTCAGCGGAATGTCTTCTGAGATGCCGCGCAGGATGCACTTCAGGTCGTTGTCCGTGCCGCGTTCCTTGAGGATCAGGTGACCCTGCATGTCGCGCCGGGCCAGGTCCGCCGCCTGCCCCTTGAACGCCGCCCAGGCCGCGCCGGTGAAGAAGCCCGAGCGGTCCGCCTCGCCCGAGGCCATCCAGCCGTCGACGATCGACTTCAGCGCGCCCGAACGGGCGACCAGATCGGCGAACAGAGGCTCCTGCGCCACCGACACCGGAGCCGCGGGGGCGACGGGCGGCAGGGCGGCGGCTTCGGCGACGGCGGGATCGGCCAGCATCAGGGCGACCGCGAGGGCTATTCCGCAGGACATGGCGTGCCTTTCACAAAGGACTGGGGGACAATCGGCTTCCGGCTGGAAATCCAGCTTGACCCCATCTCGGATTGAACTCTTCTCGGCCTGAGCCGTAAACCAGAGCCTGCAAACCCCGGGCCAGAGCGCGGATCGCTTCCGAGCACGGCCCCCTATGGGAGACCAAGATGCCGCATGTCGCCTGGACTGAACTGGAGGCCGCCGCCCGTCAGGACGCGCAGTCCCGCATCCAGGACCAGTTCGCCGCCGACCCCGACCGGCTCTCGCGGATGACGCTGGACGCGGCAGGCCTGCACCTGGACCTATCCAAGCAGAGCTGGTCCCGGGCCGGGTTCGAGGCCGCCCTGGCGCAGGCGCGGGCCTGCGACGTCGAGGGCCGCCGCGCCGCCCTGTTCGCGGGCGAGGCCGTGAACCTGACCGAAGGGCGGGCGGTGTTGCATCCGGCCCTGCGGGCGCCGGACGGCGCGTCATTCCATGCGCTGGGCGAGCCGGTGTCGGCCGAGGTCGAGGCGGTGCGCGCCGAAATGAAGACCTACGCCCAAGCTTTGCGGTGCGGAAATGAGACAGGCGCCACAGGACGCCGGTTCGAGGCGGTGCTTCATATCGGCATCGGCGGCTCGGACCTGGGGCCGCGCCTGATCTGGGACGCCCTGCGTCCGCTGGACCCGGACATCGACCTGCGCTTCGTCGCCAACATCGACCCGCGCGACATGGCCGAGGCCCTGGTCGGGCTGGACCCGGAAACCACCCTCGTCGTCGTAGTCTCCAAGACCTTCACCACCCAAGAAACCTTGACCAACGCCGAGGCCGCCAAGGCGTGGCTGGCGGCCTCCCTGCCGGCCGAGGGGCTGGCCAAACACTTCATCGGCGTCACCGCCGCGCCGGAAAAGGCGCAGGCCTTCGGCTGCGGCCGCACCTTCGCGTTCCGGGACTGGGTCGGCGGTCGCTATTCCCTGTGGTCGGCGGTCAGCCTGTCGTGCGTCATCGCCCTGGGGTGGGAGGTGTTTCAGGCGTTTCTGGACGGCGCCGCCGAGATGGACCGCCACTTCCTCGAGGCCCCGCTAGAGAAGAATGCGCCGGTGCTGCTGGCGCTGGCCGAGATCTACAATGTCGACGGCCTGCATCGCGGGGCCCGCAGCGTCGCGCCCTACGCCCACGCCCTGCGCCGCCTGCCCGCCTTCCTGCAGCAGTTGGAGATGGAGTCGAACGGAAAACAGGTGCGCCGCGACGGATCGGCCGCCGGGCGCCAGACCTGTCCCGTCGTTTTCGGCGAACCCGGCTCCAACGGCCAGCACGCCTTCTTCCAGCAGTTGCATCAGGGACCGCAGGTCGTTCCTATCGACTTCATCGTCGTCCGTCGCACCTGCGAGAAAGCATCGGCGACCGCCCTGTGGGCCAACGCCCTGGCCCAGGCCCAGGCCCTGATGCTGGGCAAGAGCGAGGCTGAGGCGCATGCTGAACTGATCGCCTCGGGCGCCTCGGAAGCAGAGGCCGACCGCCTGGCGCCGCACAAGACCTTTCCCGGAAACCGCCCGTCGACGACAGTTGTGATGGAGCGGCTGACGCCGCAGGCCCTGGGGGCCCTGATCGCCCTTTATGAGCACAAGACCTTCGTCGAGGGCGTGATCTGGGACATCAACAGTTTCGATCAGTGGGGCGTGGAACTGGGCAAGGTTCTGGCCAAGGCCCTGTTGAAGGACGTCGCCAGCGGCGCGCCGTCGGCTGATCTGGACCCGTCCACGGCCGCCCTGCTGAGCCGGCTGGCGCCTGCGCGCTGACCGCGCACAGGCCCAAGGACTGCGTCTCCCAACGAAAAAAGGCCCGGTCGCGAGACCGGGCCTTTCCTTAGCGCGCCGTCCGCTTACCAGCGGCGGTCGTAGCGGTAGTCGCGATCGCGGCGGTTCTGGTAGCTGCGCCACTCGCCGTGGTTCCTCCAGTAGCGGCCATCGCGGTAATAGCGCCCGTTGTTGCGCTCATAGCGACCGTTATTGCGTTCATAGCGATCGTTATAATAGCCGTCGCGGCTATTGATGCCGTGCTCACGCTCCCAATGGCCCTGGTTCCGGTAGCAGCGGCCGCCGCGGTAATATTCACAGCCGTCGCCGCGGTTCGAGGCCGCGCCCAGGGCCGCGCCGGCTAGCGCGCCCCCCGCAACATAGCGTCCATCGCCCTGGCCGATCAGCGCGCCGGCGACGCCGCCGACCACGGCGCCCAGAACGGCGTCACGGCCGGTGTTGTCGCGATCGCGGTCACGATAATTCTGCGCGGCGGCCGGGGTCGTGGCCAGCATCGTCACAACCAGAGCAGGGGCGATAGCGCCGGCGCCGATCTTGAACAGGGTCTTCATGGCGGGCTCCTTTCGAAAGCCGGTTGATCCGTTGTTTCCTTTTTAGCGAAGCCTGTCTGAACGACCCCAGGGGCCTCTGTTCATTTTCGCTTCATCCAGGCGCCTAATTTGGCGCCGCCTCGCCCTTGACGCCTGCGGCTCCCCTGCCTAACTCCCCGGTCGTTAGCACTCGGGGAGGGCGACTGCCAAAAGTCGCGGGCTCCGAGGGCTGAAACCAACATCCTAACGGGAGTTACTCAGATGGCGTTTCGTCCGCTCGGCGACCGCGTGCTGGTCAAGCGCGTTGAAGAAGAATCCAAGACCAAGGGCGGGATCATCATCCCCGACACCGCCAAGGAAAAGCCCCAGGAAGGCGAAGTCGTCGCCGTGGGCCCCGGCGTCCGTGACGAAGACGGCAAGTTCGTCGCCCTGGAGCTGAAGGCCGGCGACCGCGTCCTGTTCGGCAAGTGGTCGGGCAGCGAAGTGAAGATCGACGGCGAAGACCTGATCATCATGAAGGAAACCGACGTCCTGGGCGTGCTGTCGTAAGACGCGTCCTGGTTTCCGGTTTCTCGCGTAAAAACATCTAGATAGGAGCAGCCCGCATGGCCGCTAAAATCGTAAAGTTCAACACCGACGCCCGCGACAAGATGCTCAAGGGCGTCAACATCCTGGCTGACGCCGTCAAGGTGACCCTGGGGCCGAAGGGCCGCCACGTCGTGATCCAGAAGTCCTTCGGCGCCCCGCGCTCGACCAAGGACGGCGTCTCGGTGGCCAAGGAAATCGAGCTGGAAGACGCCTTCGAGAACATGGGCGCCCAGATGATCCGCGAAGTCGCCTCCAAGGCGAACGACAAGGCGGGCGACGGCACCACCACCGCCACCGTCCTGGCCCAGGCCATCGTCCAGGAAGGCCTGAAGGCCGTGGCCGCCGGCATGAACCCGATGGATCTGAAGCGCGGCATCGACAAGGCTGTCGAAGCGGTGCTGGAAGAGGTCAAGTCGAACTCCAAGCCGGTCTCCAACAACTCGGAAATCGCCCAGGTCGGCACCATCTCGGCCAACGGCGACGCTGAAATCGGCGACCTGATCGCCCAGGCCATGGCCAAGGTCGGCAACGAAGGCGTCATCACCGTCGAAGAAGCCAAGACCGCCGAAACCACCGTCGACATCGTCGAGGGCATGCAGTTCGACCGCGGCTACCTGTCGCCCTACTTCATCACCAACCCGGACAAGATGGAGGCCGTCCTCGAGGAGCCGCTCATCCTGCTCCACGAGAAGAAGCTGACCTCGCTGCAGCCGATGCTGCCGGTGCTGGAAGCCGTGGTTCAGTCGGGTCGTCCCCTGCTGATCATCGCCGAGGACATCGAAGGCGAAGCCCTGGCGACCCTGGTCGTCAACAAGCTGCGCGGCGGCCTGCGCGTCGCCGCCGTCAAGGCTCCGGGCTTCGGCGACCGCCGCAAGGCCATGCTGGAAGACATCGCCATCCTGACGGGCGGCCAGGTCATCTCGGAAGACCTCGGCATCAAGCTGGAAACGGTCACGCTCGACATGCTGGGCAAGGCCAAGAAGGTCCAGATCACCAAGGACGACACCACCATCGTCGAAGGCGCTGGCGAGAAGGACGGCATCGAAGCCCGCGTCGGCCAGATCAAGCGTCAGATCGAGGACACCACCTCGGACTACGACCGTGAGAAGCTGCAAGAGCGCTTGGCCAAGCTGGCCGGCGGCGTCGCCGTCCTGCGCGTCGGCGGCTCGACCGAGGTCGAGGTCAAGGAGAAGAAGGACCGCGTCGACGACGCCCTGAACGCAACCCGCGCCGCTGCCGACGAAGGCATCGTCCCGGGCGGCGGCGTGGCCCTGCTGAAGGCCTCCAAGGTGCTGGCCGCGCTGAAGGTGGACAACGCCGACCAGACGGCCGGCGTCAACATCGTCCGTCGCGCCCTGCAGGCTCCGATCCGTCAGATCTCGGAAAACTCGGGCGTCGAAGGCTCGATCGTGGTCGGCAAGGTGCTGGAGTCGGACAAGGCCAACTTCGGCTTCAACGCCCAGACCGAGGAGTACGGCGACCTGGTGGAGATGGGCGTCATCGACCCGGCCAAGGTCGTCCGCTCGGCCCTGGCCTCGGCCGGCTCGGTCGCGGGCATCATGATCACGACCGAAGCCGCCATCGCCGACGCGCCCAAGAAGGCCGCGGCCGGCGCCCCCGACATGGGCGGCATGGGCGGTATGGGCGGCATGGACTTCTAAGGAAGTCCATCGTGACGCCCATCACTCAAAGTGGCTGGACCGACTGACGTCGGTCCAGCGGGCGGCATGGACTTCTAAAGAGGTCCGGCTTCTTAAAGCTCAGACGACGGAAGGGCGGGATCGAAAGGTCCCGCCCTTTCTCTTTGGGCTGCGCCTTCCCGATCGCGCGGACCCGGCGCGACAAGGCGTCGCGCCCTTCCGTCAGCGGAGCGGTTGCTCCCACGCGACGGTCCCGCCCATAAAGGCGCCTTCATCGTCACAGAGGGGGCCCTGATCGATGCGCCGCACCACCCGTATTCCGTCCTTCGCCGCAGCCGCGCTGATCGCCGCCGCCGGTCTGAGCGTCGCCGTCCCGGCCGAGGCGCAATCGCGCCGCGCCGCGCCCGCCGCCGAGCGTTCCGATTGGCCCGCCCGCGCCGCCCCGGCTCAGGCGCGCGCCGTGACCTTCGCCGCCGCTGCTGCGCCGTCTGGCTCTCTGGTCCTGCCTCTGGCGTCGGAGACTGAGCTCAACGCGCGCGGCGCGTCCCTGGACGCCGCCACGCGTCAGGCCATCGCCTCGGCCATCAGCGCCGCCCGCTTCGACTATAAGCCCCGCCAGACCCTGAACCTGCACGGCGTCGGCGGCTGGGATCGCATCCTGATCGTGGGTCTCGGCGAAGCGCCAAAAGCCGCCGACATCCAGACTGCCGGGATCGTCGCCGGCCGCGCCCTGAACAGCCAGCCCGGCGCCCTGACGGCCCTGGCGACCGGCCTGACGGCGGATATGGCGTCGGAGCTGGCGACGGGGCTGGGCATCGGCCACTACCGATCGGACCTCTATGTCACCACCGGCCGCGACCGCCCGGCGCCCGGCGCCCTGACCGTGGTGGCCGACGACGTTGGCAATGCTCAAGCGCACTATCGTCGCGGCGCGGCTCTGGTCGAGGCCATGGCCTGGACCCGCGACGTGTCCAATGAACCGGCCAACGTCATCTATCCCGAGACCTTCGTCGAGCGCGCCCGCGCCGCCTTCGCCGGCGTGCCGGGGGTCGAGATCACCGTGCTGGACGTGCCGGCGATGCAGCGGCTGGGCATGGGCGCCATCCTCGGCTCGGGTCAGGGATCGGCCCGTCCGCCGCGTATGCTGGCCGTGCATTATCGCGGGCAGGGCGCGCCGTCGGCAGGGCCGGTGGCCCTGTTGGGCAAGGGCATCACCTTCGATTCCGGCGGCATCTCGCTGAAGCCCGGCTCTAACATGGGCAATATGAAGATGGACATGTCCGGCGCCGCCAGCGTCGTCGGCGCCGTCCTGGCCCTGGCCAAGGGCGGAGCGCCGGTGGACGTGGTCGCCGTCGCCGCCCTGTCGGAAAACATGCCGGGCGGCAACGCCATCCGCCCCGCCGACGTCCTGACCGCCATGAACGGCAAGACCATCGAGATCGTCTCGACCGACGCCGAGGGCCGTCTGGTGCTGGCCGACGCCGTGGTCTGGGCCGACACGACGATGAACCCGGCCGCCATCGTCGATGTGGCCACCCTGACCGGCTCGGTCGGCGGCGCACTGGGGGGCGACTATGCGGGCCTGTTCAGCCGTCACGACGCCCTGGCCAATCAGCTGAAGACGGCGGGCGAGGCGACGGGCGAAACCCTGTGGCAGTTGCCGCTGCATCCGTCCTATGTGCGGGCCACCTCCTCGACCATCGCCGACATCAAGAACTCGGGCGACGGCGGGGCGGGCGCGGGCACCGGCGCCCACTTCATCGGCTACTTCGCCCGACCCGAGACGCCCTGGGCGCACCTGGACATCGCCAACATGGCCTTCGGCGGCGCCAATGACGTCAAGCCGGCCGGTTCGGCGGGCTACAGCGTCCGTCTGCTGGAGCGCTTCGTGCGCGACTTCCAGCCGGTGGCCAAGGAGAAGGGCACGGGCGGCTACTAAAGCCGCCTTCAGCCTCAGCCTTCCTTGATGGCGACGATCTCGACCGCCTGGCCCGCGACCGTCGCCTCATCCCCCTCGCGCCTGCCCATCAGGGCCTGAGCCAAGGGCGAGACGTGGCTGACGCTGCCCTGGGCGGGATCGGCCTCGTCCTCGCCGACGATGCGCCAGGTCTGGGTGCGGCCGTCCTCGCGCACGATCGTCACCGTATCGCCGAAGCGGACCTGGCCGTCCGGCGGCGCCTCGACCAGCTGGGCCGTGCTGCGCCGCGCCGACCAGTAGCGCAGGTCGCGCGTCGCCCTCGCCATGGCGGTGCGGTCGGCCTCGATGGAGCCCGCCGCCTGCGCCGCCGTATAGGCCGCCCGCGCGGCCGCCAGCTCGGCTTCGATCTGGGCCAGCCCTTGCGGGGTGACCAGGTTGGGATGCGGCGAAATCGGCCGGTCCGGCAGGTCCGCCGCCGTGGCTTCCAGATCTTCTTCTCGGGTAAAGGCGACGCTCATGACCATCAACATAGGCCCCGGCGCCCATTCCCGCTAGGAAGACGGCGATGACGCCCTCCCCTTCCATAGTCGCCGTGATCGGCGCCGGTCCCGCCGGGCTGATGGCCGCCGAGCGCCTGGCGCAGGCGGGCCTGCGCGTGATCGTGCACGAGCGCATGCCCTCGGTCGCGCGCAAATTCCTGATGGCCGGGCGCGGCGGGTTGAACCTGACCCATTCGGAACCGCTCGCGCCGTTCCTGAACCGCTACGACGCCGCCGCGCAGGCCCGCATCAAGGGCTGGCTGGACGCCTTTTCGCCCGCCGACCTGATCGAATGGGTCGAGGGGCTGGGCCAGCCCACCTTCATCGGTTCGTCCGGCCGCGTGTTTCCCAGGGCGATGAAGGCCTCGCCCCTGCTGCGCGCCTGGCTGACGCGGCTGGAGGGGCTGGGCGTCGAGTTCCGCACCCGCTCGCGCTGGACCGGCTGGCAAGACGAGGCCCTGATGTTCGACACGCCCCAGGGCGAGCGGATCGAGCAGCCCGACGCCGTGATTCTGGCCATGGGCGGCGCCAGCTGGGCGAAGCTGGGCTCGGACGCCGCCTGGGTTCCTGCGCTGGAGCAGTCGGGCGCCGAAGTGGCCGCCTTCCGGCCCGCCAATGTCGGCTTTGACGTCGCGTGGTCGCCGATCTTCGGCGACCGCTTCGCCGGAACGCCGCTGAAAGGGATCGCGCTGACGCACCAAGGCCGCACCGTGCGCGGCGAGGCCATGATCGCCGCCTATGGGATCGAGGGCGGCGGCGTCTACGCCCTGTCGGCTGCATTGCGCGAGGCGGTGGAGCGCGACGGATCGACCGTGCTGACGCTCGATCTTCGGCCCGACCTAAGCGTCGAAGCGCTGACCCAGCGCCTGTCGAAACCGCGCGGCAAGGACAGTCTGTCGAACTGGCTGCGCAAGGCCGCGCGGCTGGACGCGGCCGCTGTCGCCCTGTTGCGCGAAGGCGGCCCCCTGCCCGCAGACCCGGCCGAACTGGCCGCCCCGATCAAGGCCGTCGCCCTGACCCTGACCGGGGTTCAGGGGCTGAGCCGCGCCATCTCCTCGGCCGGGGGCGTGACGCTGGACTCGGTGGACGAGCGGCTGATGCTGAAGGCGCGGCCCGGCGTCTTTGCCGCGGGCGAAATGCTGGACTGGGAGGCGCCGACCGGCGGCTATCTGCTGCAGGCCTCCTTCGCCTCAGGCGTCGTCGCGGCCGACGGCGTGCGCGCCTGGCTGGACGGACGCTGAGGCCTTTCGGGGTCGACAGCGACGCCCTCAGGGGGCAGCGTGGCGCGACACTCCCAGATGTCGAGCCCGCCCATGACCCTCGCCCGTTCCGCCGCCGTCGGCCTGATCGCCGCCCTGATGTGTTCGACCTCTGCGCTGGCTCAAGCCGGCGCCCCGTCCGGCCGCATCGACCCGGCCCGACTGAACGAAGCGACCCGCGTGCTCGCCTCCGACGCGTTCGAGGGCCGCGCCCCGGTCACGCCTGGCGAGGACCGCACCATCGAATGGCTGAGCCAGCAGTTCCAGGCGCTCGGTCTCGAGCCCGGCGGCCCGAACGGCTCGTGGGTGCAGGTCGCCCAGGTCAGCCGCACCAGTCAGGACGGCCCCGCCGCCATCAGCGTGTCCGCCAAGGGCCGCACGACCGAGCTTCAGCGCGCCAAGGACGTCATCGTCTCGTCCGACCGGCCGGTGGAGCGCATCAGCCTGACCGATGCGCCGCTGGTCTTCGTCGGCTATGGCGTCGATGCGCCCGAGCGCGGCTGGGACGACTACAAGGGCGTCGATCTGACCGGCAAGATCATGCTGGTCCTGGTCAACGACCCGGACTTCGGCGCGCCGGAAGGCCATCCGGTCGCGGGCAAGTTCGACGGTCAGGCCATGACCTTCTATGGCCGCTGGACCTATAAGTTCCAGGTCGCGGCGGCGCATGGGGCGGCGGGCGTCCTGGTCATCCACGACACGCCCGGCGCGGGCTATCCCTGGTCGACGCTGGAGAACTCCTCGACCGCGCCCAAGTTCGACATCGTCCGCGCCGACCCCGACAAGGAGCGGGTGGCGGCTCAAGGGTGGATTCAGGGCGCCGTCGCCGAACAACTGTTCAGGGACGCCGGGCTGGACTTCGCCGCCCTGAAGGATCAGGCGCGCACGCCGGACTTCCGCCCCGTGGCGCTGGACGGCGTCACCATGTCCATCGACTTCGGTCAGAAGGCCGATCGGGTCGAGACGCGCAACGTCATCGGCCGCCTGCCAGGAACCAAATACCCCGACGAGACGGTCATGTTCGGCGCCCACTGGGACGCCTATGGCCGCGCGACGCCCAAGAACGGCGACGACATCTATAACGGCGCCGTGGACAATGCGACGGGCGTGGCCGGGATCATGGAGATCGCCCGCCTGTTCGCCGAGGGGCCGCGCCCCGAGCGCTCGACCGTGTTCATCAGCTGGGCGGCGGAAGAAACCGGTCTGCTGGGCGCCGAATACTACGCCGCCAATCCGGTCTGGCCGCTGGAGACGACGGTCGCCAACATCAACATGGACAGCCTGCTGCCGGGGACCGAGATCGACCCCAACATCGTCGTCATCGGCGCGGGCAAGAACGATCTGGACGACCGGCTGGCGGTTCTGGCCGCGCGCGAGGGACGCCGCCTGATCCCCGACCCGGCGCCGCACGCGGGGGCCTTCTATCGCTCGGACCACTTCCCGCTGGCGAGGAAGGGCGTGCCCGCCCTGTTCGCCGCCGCCGGCTTCACAGGCCACAACGAAGCCAGCCGCGATTACGTCGCCAATCGCTATCATCAGCCGACGGACGAATGGACGCCCGACTGGAAGATGGACGCCGCCGCCGCTGATGTTCAGCTGCTGTACGAAGTCGGCCGCGACCTGGCCAACTCGCGCGACTGGCCCGCGTGGAAGCCGGGCGACGAGTTCGAAGGCGCCCGCAACGCCTCGGCGTCGTCTCGGAAGTGACCCGCAGCCGCCAAAGCGCTAAACCGCACCCATGACCAGCCTCCCCGACCTCCACGGCGTCTGCCCGCCGCGTTTCAATGCGGTGAAGGACGCCTTCGCCGCCAACTTCACCGACGCGCCCGAAGGGCTGAACGAACTGGCCGCGCGTTTCAGCGTGACCATCGACGGCGAGGTGGCGGTGGACCTGTGGGCCGGGTCGGCCGATCTGGCGGGGACCAGGCCCTTCGCCGAAGACACGCTGGTCCCGGTCTTTTCGACCGGCAAGGCGGTGATGGCCCTGATGATCGCGCGCTGCGTCGACAGGGGGCTGTTGTCCTACGAGGACCGGGTCGCCGACCACTGGCCGGCCTTCGGCGCGGCCGGCAAGGACCAGCTGACCGTCGGCCAGATGATGAGCCACCAGTCCGGCCTGCCGGGCTTTTCCGACGGCGTGGAGCCGGCCATCTGGTTCGATCGTCAGGCGGTGCTCGACAGACTGGCGGCCCAGACGCCGCTGTGGGCGCCGGGCGCGGCGTCCGGCTATCACCCGATCACCATCGGCTATCTGGCGGGCGAGCTGTTCCGCATCGTCGACGGCCGGACTATGGGGACGGCCCTGCGCGAAGATTTCGCCCAGCCGTTCGATCTGGACCTGTGGATCGGCCTGCCCGAGGCCGAACACAGCCGCGTCGCCCAACTGCGCAAGCCCGCCGCGGCGCCGGACCTCGGCGCCATCGACGCGGTCAAGAAGGCCGCCTTCCTGGATCGCGGCTCGGCGCCCGGCGGACGCGGCTCGACCGAGTGGCGGATGGCGGAGATTCCGTCGGCCAATCTGCACGCCACGGCCAAGGATCTGGCGCGGATGATGTCCGTCGTCGCCACCGGCGGCGCGCTCGACCATCGGGCGGTGCTGTCGGAGGAAACGCTCGCCCAGGCCACGCGCGAGCGCATCCACGGACCGGACAAGGTGCTGCCCTTCGACATGAGCTGGGCGGCGGGCTTCACCCGCAATCAGGGCCTGAACATCTTCGGCCCCAACCCCGAGGCGGTCGGCCACTGCGGCTGGGGCGGGTCGATGGCGTTCGCCGACCAGGCGGCGGGGGTATCGGCCGCCTATGTCATGACGCGCCAGTCGCCGCATCTGATCGGCGACCCGCGCGCGTTGAGGCTGATCGAGGCGCTCTACGGCGCCCTCTAGGCCTCCGGCCCCCAGGCCAGCTGGTCGTGCACGATCAGCCAGCCGTCGACCGTGCGGCGCAGGATGCGGGTGAACAGGCCGCGATGGGTCTTGCCGCCGCGCGTCATCACCGCCCGCCCTGAAACCACCGCCGTATTGACGTCGAACTGCATGGTCTCGAACCACTCATAGGACAGCGTCCCCAGCCCGCCGGGCTCGGCGGCGCGGGCGTCCAGCGCCGCGCGCACGCTGTCGGGCCCCTTCAGCGGGGTGTCGCCCAGGAAGACCAGCAGCGGCTCGTCGTGGACATAGGTGGCCATGACCGCGTCGACCTGTCCCGAGGTCCAGGCGGCGGCCGCCGCGTCCAGGGCGTCGCTGACAGCATCGAAGGTCTCGGCCGTGGTCGGCGGCGCGGCGACGGTCGCCGGGGCGCCGGGGGCGGCGGACGGCGCGGCCTCGCGGGCGACCCCCGCGCGGGCGGTGCGGATCACGTCGTCGCCTCCGCCAAGGGCGCCGCTGCTTTGAGCGCAGGCGGAGGTCCCCCCGGCGATCAGCACGGACACGGCGAGGGCGGAGAGCAGGCGGGAGCGGATCATCATCCCCCTCTCTTTAGGACGGGACGACGCCAGACCTCAACGCGTGGGCGGCGGATTCTCGCCGATGGCGTCCATCCGGTCCTCGGCCGGATCGTCCAGCAGGCCCGGTTCAGGCGCGACAATGGTCTCGGCCGTGGCGGAGGCGCGGCGCACCTTCAGAACGGCGCCGACCGCGAAGACGGCCACGGCGATCCAGATGAAGACGAAGGACGCGATGCGCAGCGGCCCCAGAGCCTCGCCCTGAAGCGCGCCGATGATGAAGACGATGGTCGGCGCCAAAAACTGCAGGAAGCCCATGCTGGACAGGGGCATCCGCCGCGCCGCCCAGGCGAACAGGGCCAGGGGAATGACCGTCGCAGGTCCGGCGAACAGAAGCCAGAAGACCGAACCGGCCGACTGGGTAAAGTGGCCTGCGCCGCTCGTTTCGATGTGGATCAGCCAGATCAGCCCCGGCAGGGCCAGCAGCAGGCACTCCAGGAAGAGGCCCGTCTGGGCGTCGACCGAGACGCGCTTCCTGATGATGCCATAGGCCGCGAACGTCAGCGCCAGGATGAGCGAAACCCACGGAGCATGGCCCAGGGCGATGGTCTGCAGCAGCACCCCGACCGCCGCCAGGGCCATGGCGATCTTTCCGGCCCAGTCGATCTTCTCGCGGAACAGCCAGGCGCCCGCCGCCATGTTCAGCAGCGGATTCAGATAATAGCCCAGCGAGGCGTCCAGCGTCCGCCCGTTGTTCACGGCGATGATGTAGGTGGTCCAGTTGCCGGCGATCAGCACAGCGGACAGGGCCAGCCATCCCAGCACCTTCGGCTGGCGCAGCACGGCCATGACCTGCGTCCACTGGCGCGACAGCATGACCAGCAGCGCGGCCCAGACCAGGCCCCAGACGGCCCGGTGCCCCATGATCTCCCAGGCGTCCGCCCCCTGCTGGCCCATCTGCTGGAACACCAGGGGCACGAACCCCCAGATCAGGTAGCAGAATACGCCCGCACCCAGGGCGGCGCGGGCTTCGGACGCAGGAGGAGCAGACGACGCGCTCACGCTGGAAACCTTTCGATCCCCGCCGCATCGCCGACGCGGCGGGGTCATGGAGTGCTCAAACCGCCCTCAAGCAGCCTCGCGCCGCGCGCAAGGCGTTAGGGCTTCTTAGACCGTCAAAGTGCGATAGCCGCTCGACGGGGTGATGACGCCGGTCTCGTCCAGCAGTTGGGCGATCTGCACGGCGTTCAGGGCCGCGCCCTTGCGCAGGTTGTCGGACACCACCCAGAACGACAGACCGTGCTCGACGGTCGGGTCCTTGCGGATGCGCGACACATAGACGGCGTGCTCGCCCGCCGCGTCGACCGGGGTGATGTAGCCGTCGTGTTCCTGCTTATCGATGACCTGGACGCCGGGCGCATCGCGCAGGATTTCGCGCGCCTCGTCCGGCGCGATCGGACGGTCGAACTCGACCGTCACCGCTTCGGAGTGCCCGACGAAGACCGGCACGCGCACGCAGGTGACGGTCAGCTTGATCGAGGGATCGAGCATCTTGTGCGTCTCCTCCCACATCTTGGCCTCTTCGTCGGTATAGCCGTCGTCGCGGAACGAGCCGATGTAGGGGATGACGTTGAAGGCGATCTGCTTGGGGAACTTCTTGGGCGTGGCGTCGCCCAGGCCGTAGATGGCCTTGGTCTGGTTCCACAGCTCGTCCATGCCTTCCTTACCGGCGCCCGACACGGACTGGTAGGTCGAGACGACGACGCGCTTGATCTTGGCCGCGTCGTGCAGCGGCTTGAGCGCCACCACCAGTTGGGCGGTCGAGCAGTTGGGGTTGGCGACGATGTTCTTCTTGCGCGCCAGCTTGGCGTCGTCCGGGTTCACTTCCGGCACGATCAGCGGCACGTCCGGGTCCTGGCGGAAGGCCGAGGAGTTGTCGATGACGATGGGGCCGGCCTTGCCGATCTTCTCGGACCACTCGCGCGACACCGCGCCGCCGGCGCTCATCAGCACCAGGTCGACGCTGGAGAAGTCGAACTGTTCGATGTCCTCGCACTTGATGGTGCGATCGCCGAAGGAGACCTCGACGCCCTTGGATTTTCGGGAGGCGATCGCGTGCATTTTCTCGACGGGAAAGTTCAGTTCTTCGAGAATGGCCAGAATTTCCCGGCCGACATTGCCGGTGGCGCCTACGACGGCGACGCGATAGCCCATGATGAAATCATCCTTTGTACGGGGGCGTTTGGGAGAAACGCTTCTGCATTTGGGTCCTTCGCAGCCGTGAAGCAACCGGAATCCTCCAAATCGACGCCGGAAACGGCGACCGCCTTTCCCCGGCCCTGTCGGGGGGCTATCTGCTGGGCATGACCTCCCGCATCCGCAACGCCTACGACATCCGCGTGGAAGAAGGCGTGATCACGCCCGAGCCGGCCCAGGCCGCCCTGATCGGCGCGCTTGAACGGCTGGAGACCGACCTGTCGAAAAAGGGGCTGTTCGGCGCCCAGCGGGCCGTGCGCGGCATCTACATCTGGGGCCCGCCCGGACGCGGCAAGTCCATGCTGATGGACCTCTTCTATTCCTCGACGCCCGAGCAGAAGAAGGTGCGGGCCCACTTCCACGCCTTCATGGCGCGCATCCATGACCTGGTGAAACAGTGGCGCGACGGCACGGCGCGCAGCCGCAAGGAGGTGTTTGGGACCAGCCGGGGCGACGACCCCATTCCGCCGATCGCAGCCCTGATCGCCTCCGAGGCCCGGCTGCTGTGCTTCGACGAGTTGCAGGTCACGGACATCGCCGACGCCATGATCCTGGGCCGTCTGTTCGAGGCCCTGTTCGAGAAGAAGGTGGTGCTGGCCGTCACCTCGAACCGCGCGCCCGAAGACCTCTACAAGAACGGCATCAACCGCCAGCTCTTCCTGCCCTTCATCGACATCCTCCGTCAGCGCTGCGACGTGGTTGAGACGGCCGGCGCCCGCGACTTCCGCCTGGACCGCATGGCCGGGGCCAAGGTCTGGTTCTCGCCGCTGGACGCCGAGGCCCGGCAGGGCTTCGAGACCCTGTGGTCGGACCTGAAGGGCGGCGAGACGGAGGAGCCCATCGCCCTGCCGGTGCTGGGCCGCGAGGTGAAGCTGGAGCGCACGGTCGGCGCCATGGCGCGCGCGACCTTTGACGAGCTATGCGGCCGCCCGCTGGGGCCGCAGGACTATCTGGCCGTCGCCCGGCGCTTCCACACCCTGTTCCTGGCTGACGTGCCCCTGCTCAGCCCGGCCAACCACCACGAGGCGCGCCGTCTGGTGACGCTGGTCGATGCCCTCTACGAGGCCAAGACCCGCCTGGTCGTCCTGGCCCAAGCCGCGCCGGAAGCCCTCTATGTCGAAGGCGTCGGCGCCTTCGAGTTCGAGCGGACGGTGTCGCGCTTCAACGAGATGCAGAGCGAGGACTGGCTGGAGCAGCGCGAAGAAGCGGAAGCGGCTTAACCCTTCCTCTTCCATCATCCCGGCCGAAGCGCAGCCCCCCATCCTCCGTCATCCTCGGGCTTGACCCGAGGATCGGGTCATCCACCTGTTCGCGGCGTCCTAGCCCGCGCCCTGTCCGCCCTCCCGCCCGCTGAACGCTCGATCCTAGGGTCAAGCCCGAGGATGACGGCGGGGCAGGGGTCAACGCAGGTGGGCGAACACGCCCACGAAAAAAGGCCGCGCCCGAAGACGCGGCCCTTCTCATTTTTTAGTCCGGCCGCGGTCAGAAGGCGTCGCCTTCTCGACCCGACGCGGCCTGATTGGCGCTCAAGCAGCGCGGCTCCGCGAGCCGCGCGATAGCGCCCGCTGGCCTCAAGCCAAGGAAGGCTCGATGTCCTTGCAGGCCTGGATCAGGCCCTGGACCGACGCGACTGACTTGGCGAACATCGCCTTTTCGTCGTCGTTGGTGGTGAACTCGACGATCTTCTCGACGCCGTTCGCGCCGATCATCGCCGGGACGCCGACGTAGAGGTCCGACAGGCCGTACTCGCCCGACAGCCACACGGCGCACGGCAGGACGCGCTTCTGGTCCAGCAGGTAGGACTTGGCCATGGCGATGGCGGATTCAGCCGGGGCGTAGAAGGCCGAACCGGTCTTCAGCAGGGCCACGATCTCGCCGCCGCCCTTGCGGGTGCGCTCGACGATGGCGTCCATGTCGGCCTGGCTCAGGAAGCCGGCGGCGACGGCGTCCGGCAGCGGCAGGCCGCCCACGGTCGAGTGGCGCACCATCGGCACCATGTCGTCGCCGTGGCCGCCCAGGGTCCAGGCGTGGATGTCCTGCACCGACACGCCGGTCTTTTCAGCCAGGAAATAGGCGAAGCGGGCCGAGTCCAGCACGCCGGCCATGCCGATGACCTTCTCCTTGGGCAGGCCTGAGAACTTCTGCAGGGCCCAGACCATGGCGTCGAGCGGGTTGGTGATGCAGATGACGAAGGCGTTGGGGGCGTGCTGCTTGATGCCCTCGCCGACGGCCTTCATCACTTTCAGATTGATGCCGATCAGGTCGTCGCGGCTCATGCCCGGCTTGCGCGGCACGCCGGCGGTGACGATGCAGACGTCGGCGCCCGCGATGTCGGCGTAGTCGTTGGCGCCCTTCAGGGCCACGTCCTGACCGAAGACGGCCGAGGCTTCAGCGATGTCGAGGGCTTTGCCTTGCGGCGTGCCTTCGGCGATGTCGAACAGGATGACGTCGCCCAGCGCTTCGCGCGCGGCCACATGGGCCAGGGTTCCGCCGATCATTCCGGCGCCGATGAGGGCGATCTTCGCGCGAGCCATTCAGGTCTCTCCAGTCGATATTGCGTGTGCGAAACGGTAGTCGCTGGAACGGCGGTCTAGACCTGTCGGCGGGTCGCGGCAAGCGTTCGGGGATACGGCTTTCGTCGTTGCGCCCCCCGCCGGCGGCTGTCACGGTTCCCCATGATCTCGCCTTTAGACTTCCGCGCCGATCCCGCCTTTGAGGCGGCCTCCGTCTTCGCCGCCGACTGGCCGCTGTGCCAGATCCGCTTTCAGGACGACGCCCGTTTCCCGTGGTTGATCCTGCTGCCCCGCGTCGCCGGGGCGGTGGAACTTGAAGACCTATCGCTCGCCCAGCGCGCCCTGCTCACCGAAGAAATCGTGCGGGCCGGGGCCTTGGTGCGCGAACTGGGCGCTCTGCGCGATCAATCGGCGGACAAGCTGAACGTCGCCGCCCTGGGCAATGTCACCGCCCAGCTTCACATTCACGTGGTCGGGCGTCGCCGTGACGATCCGCTGTGGCCTGACCCGGTCTGGGGGCGGCCGGGGGCGGTTCCGTGCACGACGGCGACGCGCCAAACGGCGCTGTCGCATATCGCAGCCTTTTGATTGGCGTTCGCAGGCAGAACTTGACGGGAATCGGCCCGCTTCGTTGACACCCCCCCGTCCGCGTCACTAAAGCCTGTTGCACTGCAATCCGGCCCTGAAATTCCTCGGGTTTTTTGAGAATCATTCGCATGTCGAACACTCCCCCGGCTGCGGGCGAAACTGGCGACCGGACGGGCCGCTACGTCCGTCACCCCAACGGGCACGTCGCACCGATGTCGCCCTTCACCGATATCTGGCGCTGGCACATGACCATGGTCGCGTCGATCCTGTTCCGCGTCACCATCGGCGCGGCCAGCGTGGGCGCAGTCCTGCTGCTGGGCTGGGTCGCCGCCGCCGCCTCGGGGCCGGACGCCTTCGCCTCGGTCGCCGCCGTCTCGGGCTCGCCGTTCGGCCTGTTCATGTGGTTCGGCCTGACGTGGGTGCTGTTCTCCTTCCTGCTGAACGGCGCCCGCCACCTGATCAACGACGCGGGTCGCGGCCTGACCATCAAGTCGGCCAACCTGCTGGCTCAGATCGCCGTCTGGGGCCCGATCGTCCTGGCCGTCCTGTTCTGGGTCGTGCTGTTCGCTGCTGGAAAGGTTTCGCTGTGAGCGCCGCCCCCAAGTTCAAGAACAATGTGAAAATCTCCGAGCGCCACGGCGCCTCGGAATGGAAAGTCGAGAAGCTGGCGCTGCTGGCCCTGATGCCGCTGGGCCTGTGGGTCCTGTCGTCGGGCTTCACCCTGGCCGGCGCCGATTACGGCGCGGTCGTCGCCTGGTTCGGCAGCACGCTGAACGCCGGGCTTGCGGCCGTGACGGCGGTGGTCTTCTGCCTGTTCGCCAGCCTGGCCTGGAAGGTGATCATCGAGGACTACGTCCCCGCCGGTTCCCGCTCCGGCCTGATCCTGGTTTCGAACCTGGTCTTCCTCGTGCTGGCAGCCGCCAGCATCTTCTTCATCGTGCGTCTGGCGCTGGGCTCGGCCCCGCTGCCGGCCGGAGTCTGATCCGCCATGGCTGCTTACGAGCTTATTGATCACGAATACGACGTCGTCGTCGTCGGCGCCGGCGGCTCGGGCCTTCGCGCCGCTCTTGGCGCCGCCCAGCAGGGCCTGAAGGTCGCCTGCGTCACCAAGGTCTTCCCGACCCGCTCCCACACCGTGGCGGCGCAAGGCGGCATCTCCGCCTCGCTCGGCAACATGGGCGAGGACAGCTGGCAGTGGCACATGTACGACACCGTCAAGGGGTCGGACTGGCTGGGCGACCAGGACGCCATCGAATACCTGGTCCGCAACGCGCCCCAGGCCGTCTATGAGCTGGAACACTGGGGCGTGCCCTTCAGCCGCACCGACGAAGGCAAGATCTACCAGCGCGCCTTCGGCGGCATGACCCGCAACTTCGGCGAAGGCCCGGTGCAGCGCACCTGCGCCGCCGCCGACCGCACCGGTCACGCCATCCTGCACACCCTGTACGGCCAGTCGGTCCGCCGGGAAGTGAAGTTCTTCGTCGAATACTTCGCCCTGGACCTGATCATGCAGGACGGCGCCTGCACCGGCGTCACCGCGCTTCAGCTCGACACCGGCCAGCTGCACCAGTTCCGCGCCAAGATGGTGGTGCTGGCGACCGGCGGTTACGGCCGCGCCTATTTCTCGGCCACCTCGGCCCACACCTGCACCGGCGACGGCAACGCCATGGTGCTGCGCGCCGGCCTGCCGCTGCAGGACATGGAGTTCGTGCAGTTCCACCCGACCGGCATCTACGGCGCCGGCTGCCTGATCACCGAAGGCGCACGCGGCGAGGGCGGCTACCTGACCAACTCCGAAGGCGAGCGCTTCATGGAGCGCTATGCGCCGACCGTGAAGGACCTGGCCCCGCGCGATATGGTCAGCCGCTCCATGACCATCGAAATCCGCGAAGGCCGCGGCGTGGGCCCGAACAAGGACCACATCTTCCTGCACCTGGATCACCTCGATCCGGCCGTGCTGCACGCGCGCCTGCCGGGCATCTCGGAATCGGCCAAGATCTTCGCCGGCGTCGACGTGACCAAGGAGCCGATCCCGGTCATCCCGACCGTCCACTACAACATGGGCGGCATCCCGACGAACTATCACGGCGAGGTGCTGACGCTGCGCGACGGCAACCCCGACAGCGTGGTGCCGGGCCTGATGGCCGTGGGCGAGGCGGGCTGCGTCTCGGTGCACGGCGCCAACCGCCTGGGCTCCAACTCCTTGACCGACCTGGTGGTGTTCGGCCGCGCCGTCGGCCTGCGCTGCGGCGAGGTCGTGGACAAGAACTCGGCCGTGCCTTCGGCCTCCAAGGCCCAGACCGACCAGCACATCGCGCGCCTGGACCGCTTCCGCAACGCCTCGGGCTCGACCCCGACGTCCCACCTGCGCCTGGACATGCAGCGCGCCATGCAGGCCGACGCGGCCGTGTTCCGCACCGGCAAGACCCTTGAAGAAGGCGTGGCCAAGCTGCGCTCGATCGAGGCCGCCGGCGCCGACATCAAGACCACGGATCGCGGCCTGATCTGGAACACCGACCTGGTCGAGACGCTGGAATACGACAACCTGATCTCGCAGGCCCTGGTGACCATCGAAGGCGCGCTGAACCGCACGGAATCGCGCGGCGCCCACGCCCGCGAGGACTTCCCCGATCGCGACGACGAGAACTGGATGAAGCACACCCTGGCGTGGAAGCGTCCGGGCGAAGGCGTCCAGATCGATTATCGCCCGGTGCACAAATACACGATGACCGACGAGGTCTCTTACATCGAGCCCCGGGCTCGGGTGTACTAAGGAGGATTGCAGATGGTTCAGCTCAACCTCCCGCGGGGCTCCAAGCCCACGACCGGCAAGGTCCACAAGGCCCCGGCCGGCGCGAAGAACGTCAAGACCTACAAGGTCTATCGCTACGACCCGGAAACGGACGCCGATCCGCGCTGGGACGTCTATGAAGTCTCGGCCGACGATCACGGCCCGATGCTTCTGGACGCCCTGATCCACATCAAGAACGAGATCGACCCCACCCTGTCGTTCCGCCGTTCGTGCCGTGAAGGCATCTGCGGCTCGTGCTCGATGAACGTCGACGGCCGCAACGCCCTGGCCTGCACCAAGGGCTGGGCTGAGTGCTCGTCGCACAACATCACCATCGCCCCCCTGCCCCACCAGCCGGTGGTGAAGGACCTGGTGACGGACCTGTCGCTGTTCTACGCCCAGTACGACTCCATCCAGCCCTACCTCCAGTCCGACCTGCCGGATCCGGAGAAGGAGCGCCTGCAGTCGCCGGAAGACCGCGAAAAGCTGGACGGCCTTTACGAGTGCATCCTGTGCGCCTGCTGCTCGACCTCGTGCCCGAGCTACTGGTGGAACCAGGAAGAGTATCTCGGCCCGGCGGCCCTGCTGCAGTCCTATCGCTGGATCGCCGACAGCCGCGACGACGCCACCCAGAAGCGCCTCGACGACCTCGAGGACCCCTTCAAGCTGTATCGCTGCCACACGATCATGAACTGCGCCCAGGTCTGCCCCAAGGGGCTGAACCCGGCCAAGGCGATCGCCGAGACCAAGAAGCTGATGGTCTCGCCGTCGCGCAAGAAGACCGCCGCCTGATCCAGCCGATCAGGCTAAAACTGAAAGCCCCCGGCGCCGCTGACGCCGGGGGTTTTTACTGACCGCCTTGTCCTAAAGCGAAATCGGTTCACATGCGATCGCATGTGAACCCAGATATTCGCTCAAGATGTTGATTTTGTACCATTGATCTAGGTTCGGATTCCGAACCGATAATGGTCTAAGGCTTGCCAAGCCTGCATCCAGGGTTAAGACCGCTTCCATGCCCAAGATCACCTACATCGAGCACGACGGGACCGAGCATACGGTCGAGGTCAAGAAGGGCCTGTCCGTCATGGAAGGCGCAATCCGCAACAATGTGCCGGGCATCGACGCCGATTGCGGCGGGGCCTGCGCCTGCGCCACCTGCCATGTCTATGTCGATCCGGACTTCGCCGCCGAGACGGGCCGTCCCTCGGCGATGGAGGAGTCCATGCTGGACTTCGCCGAGAACGTGGAGCCGAACAGCCGCCTGTCCTGCCAGATCCGCGTCACCGACGATCTGGACGGCCTGATCGTCCGCCTGCCGCAAAGCCAGCACTGACATGGTCGACGCCCGGCTGCTGGACGCGGTCGGGTCTCTGATCGCGGCCCAGGCGCGGCCGGACCACATCCCCCTGATCGGGATCGCGGGGGCCCAGGGCTCCGGCAAGACCACCTTGGCGCGCGCTGCGGCGGAACGCTTCAGCGCAGCGCATCTGTCGCTGGACGACGTCTATCTGACGAAAACGGAACGCCAGACCCTCGCTCGCGAGGTCCATCCCCTGTTCGCCGTGCGCGGCCCGCCAGGAACGCATGATCTGGCCTTGCTGGACGCCACGGCCGCCGCCCTGCGCGCCGCGAGGCCTGACAGCCGCACGCCCCTGCCCGCCTTCGACAAGCTGACGGACGACCGGGCGCCGGAAGCATCGTGGCCTGTGTTTGCGGGCCGGCCGTCGGCGGTGCTGATCGACGGCTGGTGTCTGAGCGCGACGCCGCAGGCTGAGACGGAGCTGGGCCTGCCGATCAATGCTCTGGAAATCGAACGCGATGGCGACGGGACATGGCGGCGCGCCGCCAACGCCGCCTTGGCCGTCGCCTACGCCGAAACTTTCGCCCGCTTCGACGCCATCCTGTTCCTGAAGGCCCCATCCTTCGACGCGGTGCTCGACTGGCGCTGCGAACAGGAGGCGGGCCTGATTGGCCTGCCCCTCGCTGAACTGCCGCCCGCGCGGCGCGCCGAACTGGCCGTCTTCATCCAGCATTTCGAGCGCATCACCCGTCATATGCTGGCCGGCGGGGTGCGGGCGGATGTGACGGTTGCGCTGGATAGGCAGCGTCGTCCCTTCTCCCCTTGAGGGAGAAGGTGGGCGCCGGAGGCGCTCGGATGAGGGGTGTCGGCGCCTAGGCGAGCCGTTGAAGCCCGGCAGAAGATCAAACTTCCAGGCCGGGCGCTCACCCCCCTCATCCGTCAGGCTTCGCCTGCCACCTTCGCCCACAAGGGGAGAAGGAAAGAGTCAATCCGCCGGCATGCGGCCGTAGGTGACGGCCATGCGGCCGATCAGACCCTTGACGATCAGGTCGACCGGCGAGCCTTCGCGATAGTCGCCCGCCGCGACGAAGTTGACGCGGTCCTCCGAGATCAGGCGATGGATCTTGTCGTGGTCGCGCGGTGTGCTGTCGGGATCATAGACGGCGATGGAGAAGCCGCCCTTGGTGTGCATCATCTTCATGGTCGGCACGTCGGTGTCGCCGTCGCCCAGGAAGATCATCCGGTCGAACGGAATGGGCCGCTCCTCGTCGGGGATGAAGCGGTTGATGCGCTCGTCCTCCCAGTGGTTGTGCACGCCCTTGTTGATGCGAAACAGATACTGGGTCTTGGTCGTGTAGTTGACGCCCACGGCGGGCCACACCGCCACGTCGTCGGCGTCATAGGCGTATTTCGAAGCGAACACGTGAGTGAAGGCCTCGGCGATGGGGCAGCCCTCGATCATCTCGGTCAGGCCCGCCGAGATGATGTAGTGCTCGATCTCCAGACCATATTGGTCGCCGAAGGCGTTCATGCGGTCGAACCAGCTGCGGTCGCGCAGACCCTCGAACAGGGCCACGTCGCGCCCGTGGTCGCGCAGCGTCTGGCGCGTCACCGGCGTGCCCTGCTCGCGCGCGGCCAGCAGCATCATCTGCATGTACATCAGGATGCCGTCGCCGTCGGCGGCGATGGTCCGGGGTCGGACGGTCTCGTTCCAGAACTGGGCCGGCGTCATTCCGATCGAGGGGATGAAGCTGACCTCCTGCATGTTCCCCCGGGCCAGCGTCCCGTCGAAATCATAGATGATGGCGGTCTTGAGCAGGGGGCGGGGCGTGTTGGCCATGAAAGCGTCCTGGGAAGGCTTGGACACGCCCTCTAGCACGGCTGGCCGGCCATATCAGCCCAGCAGCAGCTCCGGCGCCGCGGTCGGCGCCTCGGCCTCGATCGGCAGGTGCAGGATGAAGGCCGCGCCCTTGCCCGGTTCGGACTGGACCTCGGCCCAGCCGCCGTGCAGTTCGACCAGGGCCTTGACCAGAGCCAGGGCCACGCCCGGCCCGCCGCGCTCGCGCCGCACGAAGCGGTCGAAGACGTGCGCCTGCAGGTGATAGGGGATGCCCCGGCCGGTGTCCTCGACGCGGATGCGCACCTCGTTCGGTCCGGCCTCGGCGCTCAGGCTGACGGCGCCGCCTTCGGACACCGCCCGGCAGGCGTGCTCCAGCAGGTGATCGACCGCCTGGGCGATGCGGCGGGCGTCGGCGCGGATCGGCTGAAGCCCCGCCGGGCAGGCCAGATTCAGCGTCGCCCCGCGGCCCTCGACCTTGGGCCGGATCCGCTCGGCCGCCTCGTCCAGCAGGTCGCAGACCCGCACGTCGCCCAGCGTCAGCTCCATCTCGCCCGCGTCGATCTGGGCCATGTCCAGCACGTCGTCGATGGAGCGGGCCAGATGGCTGGCCGCCACGCGGATGGCCCCGGCGTGCTGGCGGCTGCGCTCGGGCAGGTCGCCCATCGCCTCCAGCAGTTCGGAATAGCCGACGATGGTCGTCAGCGGGGTGCGCAGCTCATAGGAGACGCTGCCCACGAACTCGCGTTTCAGCGCCTGGCTCTCGGCCAGAGCGGCTTCCTTGGCCGCCAGCGCCTGCTCCAGCCCGCGCCGGGCCGTCACGTCCGAGAAGGCGACCAGGGTCGCGCCGTCCGGCAGGGGACGGGTCTGCCAGGCGGCGCTGCGGCCGTCCTCGGTGCGGCCCTCGCCCGCGATCGGCACCCGGCTTTCGGGATCCGGGTCGGCGACCCGCGCCTTCAGCCCCAGCCACAGGGCCGCGTCGGGCAGGACCGGGCGGCACAGGGCGGCCACGGCGTCGAAGTCGCCCGCCTCGTTCAGCCGTTCGCCCGACACCCCCCAGAAGGTCTCGAACGCCTCGTTGTGCAGCCGCAGCCGCCCGTCCGAACCGAACACGGCCACGGCGTCGTTCAGCTTGTCCAGCGTCGCGCGCTGGACCTGGATCTGGGCGTTGTAGCGGCTGCGCAGCTGCAGCTCGCCGGTGATGTCCGAGAAGATCAGCAGGATGCCGCCCAGCGGGTGCGGCTGGCGCACCACCCGCAGCGTCCGCCCGTCGGGCAGGGACCAGCTGTCGTCCGGCGAGGCCTGGGCGGCGCCGTAGAAATCCAGCTCATCCGCCTTCCAGCGGGCGTAGTCGACGACCTCGGGCAGCAGCCGCTTCTGGCGCAGCCGGTCCAGCAGTTCGGCGTGGGTCGGCCGCTCGTCCAGCCACGCCGGGTCGACCCCGAACAGCGACTGGAAGGCGGTGTTGTGGAAGGCCAGCCGCTTGGACGGGCCGAAGATGGCCACAGCGTCGGCCAGGTGGTTCAGCGTCTCGTCATGGGCTTCGACGTGGCGGCGCAGGGTGTCCCGCGTCTCCTCGGCCTCGGTCATCTCGATGGCGAAAGCGATCACGGCGCCGCGCCCGCCCGCCAGCGGCTCGGCCAGGATCTTCCACGCCCGGCGCCGTCCGCCCGCCGTGGTCCAGCGAAAGCCGTCCTGACGCGCGTTCAGGCGCAGGGCCTCGGCCACCACCCCGTCGGCGCCGCGGTCGAAACTGAGCCCCCGCTCGCGCGCCTCGGCCAGGGTCTCAGCCCCCGTCTCGGCCAGCCAGGCGCTGTTGGCCCAGACCAGCCGCCCGGCCCCGTCTACGACCCAGGTCGGCGCCGGAGACTGTTCGGCCAGAACCCCCGCCCCCACGGCGCCGTCCAGTCCGCCCTCGCCGCCGACCCCGGTCAGGCGCGACAGCCGCAGCCAGGCCGCCCCCCCATGTGGCCGCCCCTCGACCGCCCAGGCGCCCTGCGGCGTCTCCATCAGGGTCTCGAACGCCTCCCCGGCCTGAACCAGCGCCTCCATGCGCCCGGTGTGCAGACCGGTCAGGACCTCGACCACGCCTTGCGCCGCCGCCAGCCCCTCAAGGCCGGGCGCCAGCGCCGACAGGGCCTCGGCCGAACCGAACACCGCCTGCGCCTCGCCCTTCGGGCTCAGGGCCAGCCGCACGTCGTCGAACGCCGTCAGGGCCCCTTCGCTGGCCGCCGCCGAGGCCTGGGCGCCGCCCAGCCAGCGCTCGATCTCGACCTCGCGCGCGCCCAGCCGCGCGCGCAACCGCCAGGTCCAGGCGCTGATCGCCAGCGCCAGACCGGCCGCCCCTGCGGTGGCTGCATAAGCGATGTCGGCCTCGGCCATAGGTCCCCGGATGATGCGTCGCTGCGGCGGCCGCCGAGCGTCAGCGCGCCGACCGATTCGCGTTTACCATAACCTGATTGCGCGATTTGCGATGCGGCGTCGCCGCCGATTGCGGGACCGGCCGCGCCGGGCGATATCCTTAGCCATGAGCCAGACCTGGACCGATCAGACCGCCCCCTCCCTGGACGACTTCGCCCGCCTGGCGGAAGAGGCCTTCGCCGCCCTGCCCGACCTGTTCCGCCAGGCGGCCGGGGACGTCGTCATCCGCATCGACGACTTCGCCGACGAAGACACCCTGCGCGACCTGGAGATCGAGGACCCGTTCGAACTGACCGGCCTTTATTCCGGCGTCCACATCGGTGAGCGGGACAGCATGGGCCCGGCGCCCGAGCCGTCGCGCGTCTTCCTGTATCGCCGGCCGATCCTCGATGAATGGTGCGAACGCGGCGACGTCGGCCTGGCCGAGATCATCGCCCATGTCCTGATCCACGAGATCGGCCACCACCTGGGCCTGGACGATGATCAGATCCACGCCATCGAAGATGATGATGACTGAGGCGGGTGCGGGACCGCTGATGCAGAGCGGCGGCTGAGCTAGGCGCGGCGGGCTTCGAAGGTGATGACTTCGTCATCGCGACGGGGCGGCCGTCCATGCTCGTAACCGCCCGAGATGATAATGCCGACGAACCCCGTCGCAGCCAAAGCCAGCCGCATTTCCTCGACGCCCCACCAGCGCAGGCCGAACAGCTCCAGCTCCGACGCAGTCAGACGACCATCCGACCATTGATCATAGCGCAGATGCGAGACGACCGTCTGGTTCAGCAGATCGGAATCGACGCGCTCTTCGGTCAGGGTCAAAACGTCGCCGTTCCTGTCGGTCCACCGCCGGGTCGACCCCGGCGGCGCCAGGACGGCGCTGACCGGATCAAGGTCGAGGATCAGACGCCCGCCCGGCGCCAGATGATCGTGAAGACGCTTCAGCACCGCCAGACCTTCCTGCGCCGTGGCGATCAGCTGGAACGATCCGGCAGGCAGGATGGCGGCGCCGAACCGCGTCGCATAGGCGAAGTCGTCAAAACGGGCGACGGACAGGTCCGCCTTCAGGCCGCGTCTGGCGCACGCCGCCCGGCACAGCTCCAGCATGGCTTCGGAAGCGTCAAAGCCGACGACGTCCAACCCGGCTTCCAGCAGGGGAACCAGCACGCGGCCCGCCCCGACGGCGGGCTCCAGCACGGGTCCCTCGCATCCTTTCAGCCGCGCGGCGTAGAACTCCACATCACCGAAAGATCGGCCGGCCGGCTTGTCCAGTTCATAGACCCGGGCGGCCAGACCGGCGTAGCGATTGCTCAGGACGTCCGCCATCGACCTCAGCCTGCGATCCGCTCCAGCTTGGCCGCGAAGAAGCCGTCCAGCCCCCCCTTTTCCGCCCATTGCGACGGCAGGATGCGCAGCCAGCCTTCGGGCGTCAGGGCCTCGTCCGGGGCGCCGACCTCGGCGGGAACGGCGGCGACGGTGCGGAAGGCCGGGTTGCGGCGCAGGAAGGCGATCACCTGCGTCTCGCCCTCTTCGCGCTCCAGCGAGCAGACGCAATAGACCAGACGGCCGCCCGGCTTGACCTTCGCGGCGGCGGCGTCGAGCAGGCGATGCTGCACATCGGCCAGCTTGGCCACGTCGGCGGGGCGGGTGGCGCGCAGGACCTCAGGGTTGCGGCGATAGGTGCCGGTCGCCGTGCACGGCGCGTCCAGCAGGACGGCGTCGAACGTCCGCTCGTCCTCCCAGTCCTCGGCCGGGACGGCGACGACCTCGGCCGTGAGGTTCATGCGCTCGAAATTCTGGCGCAGACGTTTCAGACGCGCCTCGGAGCGGTCCAGCGCCACGACGTCAGCCCCGGCGGCGGCCAGTTGCAGCGTCTTGCCGCCCGGCGCGGCGCACAGGTCCAGCGCCGTCTCGCCCGGCTTGACGGCCAGCAGGCGCGCGGGCACGGCGGCGGCGGCATCCTGCACCCACCAGTCGCCCGCCTCGAAACCGGGCCAGGACGCGACATCGCCGCGCTTGCCGGTGCGGACCGTGCCGCCGGGCAGCACCTCGCCCTCGACAGAGGCCGCCAGCTCGGCCGGGTCGACGCCCGGCTTGGCCGTCAGGTCGGTCGCCGGCTCTTCCCGCGTAGCCAGGGCCAGGCCGATCAGGGAACCTTGGCCATAGGTCGCCTTCCAGCGCTGGGCCAGCCAGTCGGGCAGGTTGGATTCAGCGGTCGTCAGGCCGGGACCGTCGCGGCCGACGCCGCGCAGCACGGCGTTGACCAGATTCTTGTAGGGCCGCGTCTTGGGATCGCGCTCGGCCAGCTTCACCGCCGTCGACACGGCCGCGAAGGCGGGCGTCTCCAACACCAGGGTCTGGGCCAGGGCGATGCGCAGGATCGTCATGACCGCCAGCGGCGGAGCCTTTTGCAGACGGCGCTCAAGGATCTGGTCGATCTCGCCCAGACGGCGCAGGGCCGCCATCGCCACGGCGCGGGCGAAGGCGCGGTCCTGCGGCGGCAGGTCGCGCGCGGGCGACTGCGACAGGGCCTCGTCCAGCCCCGTGCGCTTCTCCAGCGCCGCGTTCAGCAGGACGCCGGCGACCAGACGCGCCTCGACGCCGATGTCGGCGTGCGGGTCGTCCGCGACCGGGCGCGGCGCCGGCTCACGGCGCGGGCCGCGCGCCTTTTCGGCGATACGGCGGCCGCGCGCGGCGGAGCTCCGGCCCTTGGGCGCGTCCCCGCTCACACCGACACCTGGGTGCCAAGCTCGACCACGCGGCCGGGCGGAATACGGAAGAAGTCGGTCGGATTGGCGGCGTTACGCATCAGGAAGATAAACAGTTTGTCCTGCCACAGAGGCATGCCCTGACGGGCGGTGGGAACGACGGACCGGCGGCCCAGGAAGAAGCTGGTCGACATGATATCGAACTTCAGCCCCTGCTTGCGGCACAGGGCCAGGGCGCGCGGCACGTTCGGCGTCTCCATATAGCCGAAGGTCAGCGTCAGGCGCTTGAAATCATCGCTGATCGGCTCGACCGCCACCCTTTGCAAGTCCGACACGCGTGGTCGGTCGGACGTGTGCACCGTCAGGATGATGTTCTTCTCGTGCAGCACCTTGTTGTGCTTGAGGTTGTGCATCAGGGCCACCGGCGCGACCTCGGCGTCCGAGGTCAAGAAGATGGCCGTGCCCGGCGCGCGGTGCGGCGGGCGGGCGCGCAGCATCTCGATCAGATCGGTCAGCGGCAGGCTGTCCTTGCGCGTCTTGTCGGTCAGGATCTGCGTGCCGCGCACCCAGGTCCACATGAGCATGACCAGACCGCCGCCCAGCACCAGCGGCATCCACGCCCCGGCCGGGATCTTCAGCAGGTTCGAGGTCAGGAAGACCGCGTCGATGAAGCCGAACGGCACCAGGGTCAGCAGGATGGCCCACATCGGCCACTTCCACTTATGCCGCACGACGGTGAAGGACATCAGGGTGTTGACCATCATGGTGCCGGTCACCGCCACCCCATAGGCGGCCGTCAGATTGTGCGAGGACTGGAAGGTCACCAGCACGAACAGCACGCCCACCATCAGCAGGCTGTTGATCGCGGGCACATAGATCTGGCCGGCCTGGGTCTCGGAGGTGTTGCGGATGTCCAGACGGGGCAGCAGGCCCAGCTGCACCGCCTGCTGCGTCACCGAGAAGGCGCCGGTGATGACCGCCTGACTGGCGATCACCGTGGCCGCCGTCGCCAGCAACAGCATGGGCCAGTAGACCAGCTGCGGCACCATGTTCCAGAAGGGGTTGTTCGCCGCGCCGGGGTGGGACAGCAGGAAGGCGCCCTGCCCCAGATAGTTTAGCGTCAGACACGGCAGGACGATGAACAGCCACCCCTGGCGGATCGGCGACTTGCCGAAATGCCCCATGTCCGCATACAGCGCCTCGGCGCCGGTGACCGCCAAGAAGACGCTGCCCAGGATGACGAAGCCCAGGAAGCCGTCGGCGACCAGCAGCTTGATCCCGTAATAGGGCGACAGGGCCTTCAGGATCGACAGGTCATCGAAGATGTGCGCCACGCCCATCAGGCCCAGCGACAGAAACCACACCAGGGTGATGGGGCCGAAGAACTTCGCCAGCCCCGCCGTGCCGCGCGACTGGACCAGGAACAGGGCGATGAGAATGCCCGCCGCCAACGGCAGGATGAAGGGATCGAGGCGTCCATTCAGACCCGGCGCCTCCTGCAGGCCCTCGATGGCCGACAGCACGGAAATGGCCGGGGTGATGACGCCGTCGCTGTAGAACAGAGCCGCGCCGCAGACGCCCAGGATGAACAGCCAGGCGCTGCGTCGGCCGATGGCGTGCTGGGCCAGGGCCATCAGGGACAGGGTGCCGCCTTCGCCCTTGTTGTCGGCCCGCATCAGGAACATGACGTATTTGAACGTCACCACCACCATCAGGGCCCAAAAGGCCAGGGAGACGACGCCGATGACGGCCAGATCGCCGTCGACGCCCTTCTGGGCGTGGCCGATGGCTTCGCGCAGGGCGTAGATAGGGCTGGTGCCGATGTCGCCGAACACCACGCCGATGGCGCCCAGGATCAGGGCGCGGCGGCCTGCCTTGCCCCCAGGGCCCGGCGAACCCCCGGCGGCGGGAGGCGGGGCGTGGGCGGGGGATGAGGCGTTGGCGTTAGGCGCGGCGTCGCCGCGGGGCGTGTCCCCGACCATGCATTGTTCTCCGGGTCGCGCGAGGAGGCGTGCCCATCAAGAGCCGCGGGCCTTTAGACCTTTTCCGTCAGCGCTTCAATCGCGCCCGGGTTCCGGCCGCGCCGCCGAGGACAGGATGCGACGGTCGTCCTTGGCCTGAAGCAGGATCACCACACCCTCGTCCGCCCCCGCCTCGACAGGCAGCGGAAACAGCACCGGGCGTCCGTTCCAGTCGCCCAGACGGCGCACCTCGCGCACGACATTGACGTGGGTCACCGCGCGGCCCCGGTTGTCGCCGCCCTTGACCTCGACCGTCTGCTGCCCCGGCCGATATACCACGGCGACGACCTCGGCCCCGCCCTGCGGCGCCCGGCCGGAGCCGACGCCGACGCGGTCGCCGGTCTCGCGGAACTCGATCTCGGGCGGCCAGCCGCGACCGCGCGCCTCGGCCTCGACGGCGGCCTTCAGCTCCGGCGAGCGGGCGCCCGAGACATGACGGCGCCCGTCGATCACCACCTGGGGCGTCGAGACGTTTCTCAGCTTCAGCGCCTGACGATAGGCGCGCTGGCGTTCGGCGAACTCTGGCCGGGCGAAGGTGTCGGGCCAGCCCAGATAGTCCCAGTAGTCGACGCCATAGGTCAGGACGATCACGCCCGGCTCGGCCGCCACGCTTTCGACGGTGCGGTTGGCGTCGGGGCAGCCGGCGCAGCCCTGGGCGGTGAACAGTTCGACCACTACCGGCTGGACCGGGGCGTCACGCTCGCGCGACGGCGCGGCGGCGACGGCCAGCAGGCCTGCGCCCGCGACCACCGCCGTCATCCCGTACCTGAACAGGCCCCGTGCCATCATGGGCGCGATCCTATCCCTTCGGCCCGAGAACGCCGCTCATAAATGCGTGAGCGGAAAAAGAGGAAACGTCATCCCGGAAACGGCGCAGCCGCTATCCGGGACCGCCCGGGAACGTCGACGTCGCGTCTCCGGCGGTCCCGGCTCTCCGCTCTGCTGCGGCGGGATGACGTGTCGGCGAACAGATTAATCCATCAGCTGTTGGGCCAGATAGACGTAGTGGCGCGCCCAGCGGCGGGCGTTGGCGACCGGATCCGCGTCGTTGGAGTGGCCGCCCGCCGTGTCCTCGAAATAGAGATGATCGTGGCCCTGGTCCCCCAGACGCGCCGCGAACTTGCGGGCGTGGCCCGGATGGACCCGGTCGTCGCGCGTATTGGTCGTGATGTAGACGCGCGGGTATTTCACCTCCGGCCGCAGCTGCTGATAGGCCGAATAGCGGGCGATGAATTCGGCGTCGCCCGGAATGCGCGGATCGCCGTACTCGCCCATCCACGACGCGCCCGCCGGCAGTTCTTGATAACGCAGCATGTCGATCAGAGGGCTTTCGATCACGGCCGCATTGAACAGCTCCGGATGCTGGGTGATCGACACGCTGGTCAGAACCCCGCCGTTGGAGCGGCCGTAGATGCCCAGATGGCGCGGGCTGGTGATCTTGCGCTGCTCCAGATCGCGCGCCACGGCGGCGAAGTCGTCGAAGGCGCGCTGGCGGTTCTCGCGCAGGGCCGCCTGGTGCCAGCCGGGGCCAAACTCGCCGCCGCCGCGGATGTTGGCCTGAACGAAGACGCCGCCGTTCTCCAGCCACAGCTTGCCCATCTCGGGCTTGTAGGCGGGCGGGAAGCTGGCCTGGAAGCCGCCGTAGCCGAACAGGATGGTCGGGCCGGTTCCGTCCATCGCCAGGTCTTTGGGTCGAGTGACGAAGTAGGGAATCTTGGTCCCGTCGGTCGAGGTCGCCTCGAACTGCTCGACCACATGGGTCGAGGCGTCGAACTTGGCCGGGGCCGACTTCAGCTCGGTCAGGGCGCCCGTCGAGACATCGGCGAGGCTGAGCGTCGGCGGCGTCAGGAAACCCTGCGTCGAGACGAAGACCTGCCCCTTGGCCTTGGAGCTGTCGCCCAGGCCCACGGCGCTGTTGGCCGGCACGGCGATGTCGGTGGCGGTCCAGCCGTCGGCGGTCGGGGTGAAGCGCTTCAGCGCGCCGACGACGTTGTCGGCGATGACGGCGACGAGGCTGTTCTCGAACACGCTGACGTTCTGCAGCGACTGGCGCGGGCCGGGCGCGAAGATGGTCGCGGCCTTGGCGTCGATGCGCACGTCCTGACGCGGCTGGCCCAGCATGCCCAACGGCAGAGCCAGAAGCGAGCCGGAGGCGTAGTCGTGGCCGTCGAAGCTCCAGGCCTGCTCGGGCGAAAAGACCAGCTTGCCGTCCAGCACGCCCTGAACGCCCACGCGCTCGGGCAGGGCCAGCTGATGCGGCTTGCCGTCCGAGCCCAGCATCCAGGTTTCCGAACGGAAGGTGTCCAGCGGACGGCTGAACAGCACGGCCTCGACCGCGCCGGCCTTGTCGCGGAAGACGCGGGGGCTGACGCCATAGCCGCCGTCGCCCTGCTGGCCGCGATGGACCTCGGTCGCGTGTTCCAGCGGATGACCGCGCTTCAGCGACTTGATGATGAAGGGATAGCCCGACTCCGTCAGGCTGCCGGGGCCGAAGTCGGTGGCGATCAGCAGGGTGTCGCGGTCCAGCCAGGAAATGCGGTGCTTGCCTTCGGGGATGACGAAGCCGCCGTCCACGAAGGTCTTGGTCGTCAGGTCGAACTCGCGCACCGTCACGGCGTCCATGCCGCCGTTCGACAGATTGACCAGGCAGCGGGTCTCGTCCGGCGCCAGGCAGTTGGCGCCCTTGAACACCCAGTCCTGGCCTTCGGCCTTGGCCAGGGCGTCGATGTCCAGCAGGGTCTCCCACTGCGGCTGGGCGGTGCGATAGCTGTCCAGCGTCGTGCGGCGCCAGACGCCCTTGGGATTGGCCGCGTCCTGCCAGAAGTTGCCGAGGCCCTCGCCCAGGAAGCTGACGCCGGGGATGCGGTCAGTGGCCGTCAGGATGGCTTCGGCCTGCTGGCGGAACGGCTCATAGCGGCGGTCGCCGGTCAGGGCGGCCAGGGCCTTTTCATTGGAGGCGGCGACAAAGGCGCGGGCCTCGGCGCCGTCCACCTCTTCCAGCGCCAGATGCTCGTCGGCGGCCTTGACCCCTTCGGGCGACAGGTCGCGCGGGAAGTGCGGCGGCGGGGTCGCGGCCGAGGCGGCCGTGGGGTCGATAGGCGCGCCCTCGGCCAGGGCGGGGGCGGCGGCCAACATCAGGGTCGGCAAGGCGACGGACAGGAACAGGGTTTTCACAATCTTCTCCGTTCATCCCCGCGGAGGCGGGGACCCAGTGCTTTGGCTCGATCAGCCGCCTTCAGAGTTCTCGCCCGCGCCCAGGCCGAGCGCGGGGCTCAAGCCTGGGCCCCCGCCTCCGCGAGGGTGAGCGGGCGGGGTCTTATCGCTGCGCCGGCTGATCCATCAGCCGCCGGGTCAGATAGGTGTATTCCAAGGCGATGCGGCGGGCCGTCTCGCGCAGGTTGGCGCCGGCCGCGTGGCCGCCGTCGGTGTTCTCATAGAAGAGCACCGGATAGCCCAGCGCCTCCATCCGCGCCGCCGCCTTGCGGGCGTGGCCGGGGTGGACGCGGTCGTCCTTGGTCGAGGTGTGGATGAAGACTTCCGGATAGGGCTGACCCGCCGCCAGCTTCTGATAGGGCGAGTATTGTTCGATCCAGGCGCGCTGCTCCGGGATGTCCGGGTCGCCGTATTCGCCGATCCAGCTGGCGCCGGCCAGCAGCTTGTGGAAGCGCAGCATGTCGAACAGGGGCACCTGAATCACGGCCGCATTGATCAGGTCCGGGCGCTGGGTCAGCATGGCGCCCATGAACAGCCCGCCCTGCGAGCCGCCCATGACGCCCAGGTGCGGCTGGCTGGTGATCTCGCGCGTGATCAGGTCCTGAGCCACGGCCTGGAAGTCCTCATGCGCGCGCTGGCGATTTTCCTGCTGGGCCGCCTGGTGCCACTTCGGGCCGAACTCGCCGCCGCCGCGCGTATTGGCGATGACGTAGACGCCGCCCCGCTCCAGCCACAGCTTGCCGACCGTCGGCGAATAGCCGGGCAGCAGCGACGACTGGAAGCCGCCGTAGCCGTACAGCAGCGTCGGGTTCGACCCGTCCAGCGCCATCGCGTCCTTGTGGACGACGAAATAGGGGATCATCGTCCCGTCGGCGCTGCGGGCCTCGAACTGATCCACGCGCATGCCGCTGGCGTCGAACTTGTCCGGCAGGGCCTTGGTCAGATCGACGGCCCCGGTCGCCGCATCGGCCAGATAGAGGCTGGACGGGTTGAGATAGCCGGTGACGCTGACGAAGATCTTGTCGTCGCGCTCGGAGGCCGAGCCGACGCCGACCGAGACGTTCTGCGGCAGGTCCAGACGCGTGCGGCTCCAGTCGGCCGGGTCGTAGACATAGACCGAGCCGCGCACGTTCTCGTACAGGGCGACGACCAGCTTGTTGCGGGTGGCGTTGATCCCCTCGACCGCCTCGCGCTCGCCGGGGCGGATGACCAGACGTGCGGTCGCCTTCGGATCGGCCAGCCATGCCTGCAGGTCCCAGGCGATGACGTCGCCGGTCTTGAATTCCTGACCCGACGGCGCGGTCCAGTCCTGATCCGTCGTCACCACCAGCTGTCCGGCGACCAGGGCGTTGATGTTGGACTTGAGCGGCAGCTCCAGCTTCGTCGTCGAGCCGTCGGCGTTCAGGCGCCAGGTCTCGCTCTCATAGAAGTTGATCCCCCGGTTCAGCAGCACCGCCTGCACCACGCCGTCGGCGTCGCGCAGGGTGTAGCCGGACACCGAGACGTCGGTCTTCTGGCCGGCGAAGACCTCGACAGCCTGATCGATCGTCTGGCCGCGCTTCATCAGGCGCACGGTGCGCGGATAGCCGGAGTCCGTCAGCGAGCCCTCGCCGAAGTCGCGCGAGATCAGCAGGGTGTCCTTGTCGATCCAGCTGGCGCCGCCCTTGGATTCCGGCAGGCTGAAACCGTTTTCCACGAAGGTGCGCGTCACGCTGTCGAACTCGCGCAGGGTGACCGCATCCTTGCCGCCGTTCGACAGGGAGATCAGGCAGTAGCGCTCTTCAGGCGGCAGACAAGTCGCGCCCTTATAGACCCAGTTGGCGCCCTCGGCCGCCGACAGGGCGTCGAAGTCCAGGATCGTCTCCCACTGCGGCGCATCCGTGCGATAGCTGTCCAGCGTCGTGCGGCGCCAGATCCCGCGCACGTGTTCGGCGTCCTGCCAGAAGTTGTCGATATGGCCGTCGTGGGTGAAGCCCGGCGAGGGGATGCGGTCGCGCGACTGCACCAGCTCCAGCGCCTGCTGGTGCAGCGCCTCATAGCGCGGATCGCCCTGCAGCACGCCCAGCGAGGTCTCGTTGTGCGCCTTGACCCAGTCCATGGCGCGCTCGCCCTCGACCTCCTCCAGCCACAGATAGGGGTCGGTCGCGTCGCTGGTCGCGAAGCCCGGCGCGGTAGAGGCGACACTGGTGGAAACGGAAGCTTGGGCCATGGCGACAGGTGCGGCTCCGGCGGCAAGGGAAAGGACGGCGACAGACGCCAGGGTGCGGATGATCATGGGTGTCCCCCAACGGACGAATGTTTCGCCGGGCACCTTGGCGACGCCGACGACGAGGGGCAAGCGTCAGTCATATTACCGGCGCGTAATCTTCGGCCGCCGGATCAAATCAGTCGCCGTCGTCGGGGATGCACAGGATCTGGCCGCAGGCCTTGCAGTGGACGGCGTCCGGATCATGCTTCTGCAGGCCGCAGGTCGGACAGGGAAACTTCACCTTGTGCGGCCGGATCAGGGTCTGGGCCAGGCGGATGAACAGGGTGATGCCCACCAGCATGACGACGATGGAGATGACCCGGCCCCAGTTGCCCGGCAGGGTGATGTCGCCGAACCCCGTCGTCGTCAGGGTGGCCACGGTGAAGTAGAGCGCGTCCAGATAGCCGTTGATATGCTCGGCCTTGCCCCGGAAATAGGCGTAGACGAAGCCGGTCGTCACGAAGACGAAGGTGATCAGCGCGGCCAGGGCGCGGGTGATCTCCTCCACCCGGGTGTCGTCGAACCGGCGGCCGATGGTGCGCCAGAACAGGTCGCTGTTCAGCAGGCTCCAGAACCGCAGCAGCCGCAGGAAGCCGAAGTTGGCCAGCCAGGCCGGAAACAGCAGGGTCGCCAGGACGAACAGATCGATCCAGACGATCGGCTTCTTCAACCAGTCGCGGACATCGGAATAGGCATAGGCCCGCGCCGCCAGGTCCAGCCCCAGGATGGCGGCGATGAAATAGTCGGCGACATAGAAGACCCAGCCCGCCTCCTTCAGGATCGGCGCCGCCAGAAAGAAGCCGATGATGATCAGATCGACCAGAATGACCATCAGGCGGAACTTCACCGCCGCCGGCTGGGCGCCGTGATAGAGGTAACGCAGGCGCGCCCTCAGTCTCAGGCCGTCGGGTCTGGCGGTTTGGCTCTGATCGGAAGTCATCGTCGCCAGCGATACATGAACCGGCGCAAAATCCTATATGAAGAGCATCATGAGTGAACCCGCCCGCCCCTACATCCGCATGAACGGCGCCGGAAACGCCTTCATCGTCGTCCAGGCCTTCGAGCAACCCTTCCACCCGACGGCGGACCAGGTGCGCGCCCTGGCCGACCCGGCGGCGGGTCTGGGCGGCTTCGATCAGCTGATCGGCATCGAACCATCCGAGACGGCCGACGCCTTCATGCGGGTATGGAACGCCGACGGCTCGATGGTCGAAACCTGCGGCAACGCCCTGCGCTGCGTCGGCTGGCTGATGCTGGAGGCGACCGACAAGGAAGAGGTGGTGATCGACACCCTGAGCGGGCCGACCACCGCCCGTCGCGCCGCATCCTCTCTTCCAGGCCGCGTCGGGTCGGGAGATCCCGCAGGGTCGACGACCGCGGCCCAGCATCAAGTCACGGTGGATATGGGCGCCCCCCGTCTGGATTGGTATCAGGTGCCCCTGTCCGAAGAGATGGACACGCGCGGGATCGAGCTTCAGGTCGGACCGATCGACGCACCCGTGCTGCACACGCCCGGCGCTGTTTCTATGGGCAATCCCCACGTGGTCTTCTTCACCGATCGGCAGGACGACGCCTTCGTGCGCGGCTCCGGCTCGCTGGTCGAGCGCCACCCGCTGTTCCCTGAAGGGGTCAATGTCGGCTTCGCCCACGTCCTGTCGCCCGATCACATTCGGTTGCGGGTCTGGGAGCGCGGGGCGGGCCTGACCCTGGCCTGCGGCACCGGCGCCTGCGCCGCCCTGGCGGCCGCCGCGCGGCGCGGCCTGACCGGGCGAAAGGCCGTGGTGACGGTCGATGGCGGCCAGCTGACCATCGATTGGGACGAGGCTACGAACCACGTCTTCATGACCGGTCCGGTCCAGGTCGAAGGCGCCGGTTTCCTGCCCGAAGCCTGACCATTGCGTCTTGACCCAGCGTCAGCGGTTGTCGGCGACGGCCCCACCCTCTAGGAACGAGACGCGCCTGCCCTTGCCGAGATTAAAATGCCCGAATTGACCGACAAACAGACCTTCTCAGACGACGACGCTCTGGAGTTCCACAGCGATCCGATCCCGGGCAAGATCTCCATGGCCCCGACCAAGCCGATGGCGACTCAGCGCGACCTGTCGCTGGCCTATTCGCCGGGCGTGGCCGTGCCGGTTCTGGCCATCGCCGCCGATGCGGACAAGGCCTACGACTATACCGCCAAGGGCAATCTGGTCGCGGTCATCTCGAACGGCACCGCCATCCTGGGCCTGGGCAATCTGGGCCACATGGCCTCCAAGCCGGTGATGGAAGGCAAGTCGGTCCTGTTCAAGCGCTTCGCCGACGTCGACAGCTTCGACGTCGAGGTGAAGACCACGGACCCGGACGAGTTCGTCACCGTGGTCAAGAACATCGGCGACACCTGGGGCGGCATCAATCTGGAGGACATCAAGTCCCCCGAATGCTTTGAGATCGAAGCCCAGCTGCAGGACCTGCTGGACATCCCCGTCTTCCACGACGACCAGCACGGCACCGCCATCATCTCGACCGCCGGCCTGATCAACGCCTGCCACATCGTCGGCAAGAAGCTGGAAGACGTGAAAGTCGTCCTGTCCGGCGCCGGCGCGGCGGGCCTGTCCTCCATCGCCCTGATGAAGGCCGCCGGGGTCAAGGCTGAGAACACCGTCATCTGCGATCGTCAGGGCGTGATCTACAAGGGCCGGGACAACGTCTCCCAATGGCAGGCGGCGCACGCCACCGACACGCCGCACCGCACCCTGGCCGAGGCCATGGTCGGCGCCGACGTGGTGCTGGGCCTGTCGGCCAAGGGCGCGATCACCAAGGAGATGGTCGCCTCCATGGCGCCCAATCCGATCATCTTCGCCATGGCCAACCCCGACCCCGAAATTACGCCCGAAGACGTCAAGTCCGTGCGTTCGGACGCCATCATGGCGACGGGCCGGTCAGACTACGTCAACCAGATCAACAACGTCCTGGCCTTCCCCTATCTGTTCCGCGGCGCGCTGGACGTGCGCGCGCGGCAGATCAACCACGAGATGAAGATCGCCTGCGCCCACGCCCTGGCGGCGCTGGCGCGCGAAGACGTGCCGGACGAGGTCGCCGCCGCCTATCGCGGCCGCAAGCTGAAGTTCGGTCCGGAATACATCATCCCGACGCCGTTCGATCCGCGCCTGATCTGGTACATCCCGCCTTTCATCGCCCAGACGGCGATGGACACCGGCGTGGCGCGCAAGCCGATCGAGGACATGGACGCCTATCGCATCAGCCTGCGCCAGCGGGTCGATCCGTCGGCGGCCCTGATGCAGAAGATCCAGGCCAGCGTGCGCTCGGGTCCGAAGCAGCGCGTCGTCTTCGCCGAGGGCGAGGAGCAATCCGTCATCCGCGCCGCCTGGGCCTTCAAACAGGCCGAACTGGGCACGCCCATCCTGGTCGGCCGCGAGGAACTGATCCGTCAGAACGCCGCCGAGGCCGGTCTGAGCTTCGATGAGTTGGGCATTGAGATCATGAACGCCCGGATTTCCGAGCGGAACACCGATTACGTCGACTGGCTCTACGCCCGCCTGCAACGCCGCGGCTATCTGCGCCGCGACGTCCAGCGCATGATCAATCAGGACCGCAACTATTTCGCCGCCGCCATGGTCGCGCGCGGCGAAGCGGACTGCATGGTCACCGGCGTGACCCGCAATTTCAACATGGCCCTGAAAGAGGTCCGCCGCGTCCTGGACGTCAAGGACCGGATGATCGGCCTGTCGATCCTGCTGGCCAAGGGGCGCACCCTGTTCGTGGCCGACACCTCGATCCACGAACTGCCCGACGCCGCCGAACTGGCCGAGATCGCCGTCAAGGCCGCCGCCACGGTCAAGACCCTGGGCCGCAAGCCGCGCGTCGCCTTCCTCAGCTATTCGACCTTCGGCGACCCGCCGGGCGCGCGTGGCGAAAAGGTGCGCGAGGCCATCCGCATCCTGGACGGCATGGGCGTCGATTTCGAATATGAAGGCGAGATGCCCCCGGCCCTGGCGCTGAACTCCGAAGCGCGGGCCAACTATCCCTTCATGCGTCTGACCGGCGACGCCAACGTCCTGGTCATGCCGGCTATCCATTCGGCCGCCATCTCGACCCGCCTGGTTCAGGCCCTGGGCGGCGCCACGGTGATCGGCCCGCTGCTGGTGGGTCTGGAGAAGTCGGTGCAGATCGTGCCCCTGGGCGCCTCGGTCGGCGAGATCATGACCGCCGCCACCTTCGCCGCCTACGCCGAAGGGGTGGAAATCGAGGACTGACCCCCTCGCCATCGCGACACCGTTCAGAGGCGGCCTTCGGGCCGCCTCTTTGCGTTTCAGGCGCCGGGCGCTTCTTCCGGGGCGGCCGCCTTCTTCTGCTCGGCGATCAGGCGCGCATGACGCGGCGCGACGTAGAAGGCCAGCAGAATGGCGAACACGCCGATGACCGTCGAATACAGGAAGAAGGTGACGTAGCCCGCCCCCAGGCCGGCCGGTGAAACCCCGCTCTTGGCCGCGCCTGCGACCAGAGATTCCGGCGGCAGGGCGTGAAACAGGCCCTTCAGCGCCCCCAACGGTCCCCCGGCGTCGGCCGCCCGCGCCGAGGCCTCGACGATCTTGCCGGACTGGGACGCGATCAGCTTGCCCGGCAGGGCGTACAGCGAGCTGAACAGGGCGTACTGGGTCGCGGTGAAGCCGATCGACGTCAGGCTGGACATATAGGCGATCAGCGCCGTCCCGGCGTAGCCGGTGGCGAGGTTATCCACGCCGATGGAGACGAACAGGGCGGTCAGATCATGCCCCTGGGTCGCCAGCCAGGCGAAGACCAGGTTCGACACCGGGCTCATGAAGGCCCCGACCACCATGGTCCGGATCAAGCCGAAGCGGGCGACGGACCAGCCGCCGATGAAGACGCCCAGCGACATGGCGACGACGCCGAACAGCTTTCGCACCTCGCCGATCTCGATCAGGCTGAACCCCAGGTCGATGTAGAAGGGGTTCATGATGTTCAGCACGAAATCCGCCAGGCGATAGAGGCAGATCAGCGCCAGGATCGGCCCGGCCAGCCTGCCGAAGCGGACGAAGAAATCCTTCAACGGCGCGCCGAACGACCCCGCCAGATAGGCGCCCGGACGGGTGCGCCAGCCCGGCACCGGCGCGCAGGCGAAGAACAGCAGGCCGAAGCCCAGCACGATCCAGGCGAACTGGATCAACACCCCGCCGCCCCCGCTTTCAGCCAGCCCCGCGCTCAGGACGGCCAGAACCGCTTCGGGCAGGACCGCGCCGAAGGCCCAGGCGAAGGCGTCGATCTTGTCGGTCAGTCCTGTGCCGATCAGCACCGCCGCGACGAAGATCAGGCCGAGGCGCACCACCCATTCGATCTTCTCGGCCACGGGACGGGACGGAATGTCGGAGACGGGAATGGCGCGCACGACGTGCTGCTTCTCGCGCGGCGCCAGCAGGACGCCCATCACGCCGACGCCCATCAGGGCGGCCATGATCGCGTAGGACAGGTTCCAGTTGTAGAACTGCGCCAACGCCAGAGGCACGAAGCCGGCGACGATCTGAGCGACGCGATAGCCGAGCTGGTAGGCCGCCGCCATCGCGCCCTGACGGCTGTCGTCCACCGCCTCGATACGCCAGGCGTCGATCGCGATGTCCTGGGTCGCGCCGAAGAAGCCGACCATCACGGCGAAGGCGGCCACGGCGCCCAGGGACGTCTGCGGATTGGAGCCCGAGATCAGCCACAGGCCGGCGATGATCACCACCTGGGTCGCCAGCATCCACGACCGCCGATGCCCCAGCCAGCGCGTCAGGCCGGGAATATTGGTGCGGTCCAGCAGCGGCGCCCAGACGAACTTCAACGCATAGGTCAGGGTGGCCAGGGCGAAGAAGCCGATCATCTCCAGCGTCACGCCCGCGTCGCGCAGCCAGGCCGACAGGGTATCGTAGATCAGCAGGTTCGGCAGGCCCGCCGCGAACCCCAGCAGCAGCATGGCCATCGGCCGCCGCTCGCCATAGACGGCCAGCCCCCCGAAACGTCCGGCAGGCGCGTTGGGCGTCTTGGTATCAATCATACGTGGCTCCGGCGGGCGCCGCCGGGCGATACGGACGACGAACTACTGGCAGATCAGGAAGCCGCGACCTTGGCGCGGTTGGCCCCGTTCGTCCAGCGGGCCAGCGCGCTTCGCAGAGCGTCCGCCTCCAGCGGCTTGGACAGGTGGTCGTCCATGCCCGCCGCCAGACAGGCGGCGCGGTCCTCGGCGAAGGCGTTGGCGGTCAGGGCGATGATCGGCGTCTGGTCGCCGCGGGCGCGCAGGGCGCGCGTCGCGCCGGGCCCGTCCAGACGCGGCATCCGCATGTCCATGAAGACCAGATCGAAGCGCGCCGCCTTCATCGCCTCCAGCGCCTCATGCCCATCGGCGGCTGTCTGAACGACGCAGCCCTCGCGACGCAGCAGGGTCCTGGCCAGCAGCGCGCCGACCGGATTGTCCTCGACCAGCAGGACCCGCACGCCCTTGAAGGCGACATGGGCGACCCGGTCGTCGTCGCCGGATCGAACCGGCGGCGCGGCAACGCCCCGGCGCGGCGCCAGCGCCCCCAGCACCTGCTCGGACAGCGAGGCCCGGCGCAAGGGCTTGATCAAATAGCCGCAGAAGCCGGCTGCTCGGTAGCGGCTGATCAGATCCCGCTCGTTCGGGCGAAGCAGAATGATGGACTGGCCCTGAACCGGCTTGGCCGCCAGCGCCCCTACGTCGGCGCCGGCATGATCCACCAGAGTCACCTGCGCCTGACGCGCCACCCGCCCGCCGGAGGCTTCGATCTGGTCGGCCGCCGCGCGTCGCACGAAGGGATCGGGCGTGCGGATCGCCACCGCCAGCTTGGCCAGCGGCCGCGCGCGCGGCGTGGCGCCGGGCGCGAGCGGGAAGGCGGCTTCGAAACGGAACCGGGCGCCGGCGCCTTCGGGGCGGTCCTCGACCACGACGGCTCCGTCCATGGCGCGGGCCAGGCGCCGCACCACCGCCAGGCCCAGGCCCGCGCCGTCGAAGCGGGCGGCGTCCGAGGCGTCGGCGTGGCCGAACTCTTCGAAGATGCGGCTGCGCGCCTCTTGCGGCACGCCGGGTCCGGTGTCGTCAACGATGAAGGCCAGCCGCACGGGCGCGCCGTCCCGCGGTTCGCCCACCGCTTCGACCGCCAGACGCACCCCGCCCCGGTCGGTGAACTTCACGGCGTTTCCAGCCAGGTTGAACAGGATCTGCCGCAGACGGCCCTCGTCGGCGACGATGTCGGGCGCGTCGGCGGCCACCGACCAGACGATCTCCAGCCCCTTGTCGTGGGCGCGCGGACTGAGCAGTTCGGCCACGCCCCGAACCAGGCCTTCCAGGTCGACCGGCGCCGGATCGAACTCCAGCGCCTCGGCCTCCAGCCGCGCGTAATCCAACAGGTCGTTGACCAGGCCCAACAGATGCTCAGCCGACTTCTGCGCCGCCTCGGCATAGGCGCGCTGCGCCCCGTCCAGCCGCGTGCGCGACAACAGGCCGAGCATGCCGATCACCCCGTTCAGAGGCGTGCGCATCTCATGGCTCATCAGCCGCAGGAACTGCTGTTCGGGGGAGGCCCCGTCCGCAGGCGCGTCGGACGGCCCCGCTCCCAAGCCGGACATGGCTGGCAGGAGCGCGTTCTGCGACGGTTTGCGGCGGGTCTGTCCCATAAGGCCACGCTAGGCCTCCCGGGGTTAATTCAACACGAACGGCCTCGGCCCGTCTGCGCCTTCCTTCACGGGAAACAAGCCGCGTCGGCTGACCTGGCGGTCGAAATCCTCACGGGCGCCGACCGTGCTGCGTCGGTACATCAGGGCCTCGGCCACATGGCGGCGCAGCACGCCGTCCGCCCCGTCCAGGTCGGCGATGGTGCGCGCCAGACGCAGGGTGCGGGTCCAGCCCCGCGCGGTGAGCCCGCCCGCTTCCCCCGCCTTCATCAGCAGGGCGCGACCGGCCTGATCCGGCGCGGCGAAACGCTCCAGAGCCTCGCCCGACGCCCGGGCGTTGAGCGCCTGCATTCCCGTCAGCCCGGCCTCGGCCTGGCGGGCCTCCTGCATCTGCATGGCGGCGAAGACCCGGGCGGCGGCTTCGGCCGTGCCCTCGGCCGGAGGCGGCAGGATCATGTCGGCGGCCGTGACCGGTGGCGTCTCGACCGTCAGGTCGATGCGGTCGAACATCGGGCCGGAAATACGGTTCTGATAGTCCCTTTGACAGCGCGGAGCCTTGCCGCAGGCGCCCCTGCCCGGTCCGCCCACGCCGCAGCGGCAAGGGTTCATCGCCGCCACCAGCTGGAAGCGCGCCGGATAGCGCACATGGGCGTTGGCCCGCGCCACCACGATCTCGCCGGTCTCCAGCGGTTGACGCAGGCTGTCGAGCGCCTGGGCCGAATATTCCGGCAGTTCATCGAGGAACAGCACGCCGTTGTGCGCCAGCGACGCCTCGCCCGGCTTGGCCTTATGTCCGCCCCCGGTCAGGGCGGCCATCGAGGCCGAGTGATGCGGCGCGCGGAACGGTCGTTCCCGCGTCAGCGCCCCGCGCTCGATCAGGCCCGCCACCGACCAGACCATCGAGGTCTCCAGCCGCTCCAGCGGCGTCAGCGGCGGCAGCAGGCCCGGCAGACGCGCCGCCATCATCGACTTGCCCGAACCCGGCGGGCCGACGAACAGCAGGTTGTGGCCCCCCGCGGCGGCGATCTCCAGCGCCCGTTTGGCGCCCTCCTGCCCCTTGACCTCGCGCAGGTCGGGCACGGCGCCCCCCTCCACCACCGGCCCCGGCTGGGGCGGGCGCAGCACCTGGGTCCCGCGAAAATGATTGATCAGGCCGATCAGGGAACGCGGCGCCAGCAGCCGCACATCTCCCGCCCAGGCCGCCTCCGGCCCGTTCGCCTCCGGGCAGATCAGGCCCAGCCCCATGGCGTTCACCGCCATGGCCGCAGGCAGGGTCCCGCCGACGCCTGCGATCTGGCCGTCCAGCCCCAGTTCTCCGACCGCCGCCCAGCCGTCCAGCGCGTCCGGCCCGATCACGCCCATCGAAGCCAGCACGGCCAGGGCGATCGGCAGATCGAAATGGCTACCCTCCTTGGGCAGGTCGGCCGGGGCCAGATTGGCGATCACCTTCTTGGCGGGCAGCGCCAGGCCGATGCCGGCGAAGGCGCCGCGCACCCGTTCGCGGCTTTCGGCCACCGCCTTGTCCGGCAGGCCGACAATGGCGAAGGCCCCGGCGGGCGAGCCGACCTGCTGCACTTCAACGTCGACCCGGCGCGCATCGACGCCGTCGAACGCCACCGTCACCACTCGAGCCGCCATCGTGTTCTCTCCCTCGGTAAAGAGAACAAATCACGAACTCAAGTAAACTGCAAGAGCGCCGTTCGATCAGGCGCGTGGGCGGCTTTTCAGCCGTCAGGCGGCCGCCGCCTTTCTCTGCTCGATGACCGCCCACATCCGCTCGGTGGCGTCGATCCCGGCGAAGTTCAGCAGTTGCTGTGCGCCGGTGGGCGAGGTCACATTGATCTCGGTCAGATAGTCGCCGATCACGTCGATGCCGACGAAGATCAGGCCGCGTTCCTTCAGATAGGGGCCGATGGCGGCGCAGATCTCCAGGTCGCGCGGGGTGAGCTCGACCGGCGCCGCCGTGCCGCCGACGCGCAGGTTGGAGCGCACCTGATCCTTGGCCGGAATACGGTTGATGGCGCCGACCGGCTCGCCGTCGATCAGGATGATTCGCTTGTCGCCCGCCGCGACGGCCGGGATGAATTTCTGGATCACCAGCGGATCGCGCGACCCGGTCGCGTGGATCTCGATCAGGGCCTCCAGGTTCGGATCGTCCGCCTTCAGCCGCACCACGCCCGACCCGGCCGCGCCATGCAGGGGCTTCAGCACCACATCGCCATGACGGCGGTGGAAGTCGACCAGGGCTTCGGGATCGGACGACACCAGGGTCGGGGGTTGCAGGCCGGGAAACAGGGTGGCGATCAGCTTCTCGGGCGCCGAGCGCACCTCAGCCGGATCATTGACCACCAGGGTCCTGGGATGCACCCGCTCCAGCAGATAGGTGGCGGTGACATAGGCCATGTCGAAGGGCGGGTCCTGACGCATCAGGATGACGTCCACGTCCTCAGCCAGATCCAGCCGCTGCTCGGGGCCGAAGTCGGCGTGGTCGCCCTGCTTGCGCTGCACCGTCACCGGACGGGCGCGGCAGAACAGGCGGCCGTCCTCCAGGGCCAGGGTACGAAAGTCGTAGACCCACAGCTTGTGGCCGCGCGCCTGGCCGGTCAGGGCCATCAGGAAGGTGGTGTCCGACTCGACGTTGACCGCCTCGAGCGGGTCCATCTGGATGGCGACCTTGAGCATGGGGTGTCCTTTTTGGTGGGCGCTATCGCTCGCGCCGCGGGCGCTGGCTGAATGAGCGCCCGAGCAAGGACGCCGCTGAGCGTTACTTGAGGCCGCGACAGCTCGGCTGCAAGACCGTGCTTCAGTTCAGTTGCAGCCGCATCCGGTCCAGCCGGACGTCGCAGGCGACGAGCGGCTCGCCCAGGGTGCGGGCGCGCGACAGGGCGTGCATGGCGCCGGTCAGGGCGCCCTGCTTCTCGCGGGCGGCGGCGACGTCCAGCCAGGGGCGGTGATCCTCGGGGTCCAGCAGGGCGCGGCGCAGGGCCGAACGCTCGGCGCTTTCATAATCGCCGGCGTGAAGCGCGCGGTTGAACAGGATGTTCTGCAGCCGGATCAGGGCCTGACGCTCGCTGACCGGCGCCATCAGCAGGTCCAGCCGGTCGGCCACATGCGGCGTCAATCCGGCCAGAAGGGCGCGGCGCGTCAGCTCCGACGGCAGCACCAGCCGGCCCTGGCTGAACGGGTCCAGCGCCACCGGCCCCTCGGGCGTTTCGACCCGCAACAGGACGTGGCCGGGAAAGTCGACCGGCGCCGCGCTCAGTCCGGCCCGGCGCGCGGCGTCCAGATAGAAGATGACCAGCACCGCCGACAGGCCGCGCCGCCGCTCGGCCACGTCGATCACGTCCGTATTGGCCGGATGGTCGTAGTTCAGCAGGTCGCCGTTCAGCCGCAGGTCGCCGGCAAGCGCCTCGGTCAGGGCCTCATCGGGGCTTTCCTGAGCCGCCCGCTCCTTCAGCCGCTGGGCGGCATGGTCGGCCAGGATGCGCACCCCGTCGGCGTCGCGGAACGGATAGTCGTGGATGGCGCAGGCGATAGCGCAATCCAGCAGGGGAAAGGCCTCGTCCGGCCTCTCGCCCGCCTGCGCCAGCACCGCCTCTGCTTCCTCGCGCGTCAAGGCCGATCCGCTCCCCTGGAGATCACGCCGCGAAGATGACGCGGAAAGCGTCCGGGGGCCAGCGTCACCATGTCGATTCTCAGGTCCAGCCCCGCCAGAGCCGGCCGCCCGCGCGCCGCCGCCTCGGCCGCGCGGATCAGACGCTGGTGTTGATCGGGCCCCAGGGCCAACGCCGCCGCCTCCAGCGTGGCGCGGCGCTTGACCTCGACGGCGGCCAGAACCCGCCCGCGCCGTGCCAGGATGTCGATCTCGCTGCCCCGCCCCTTCAGGCGAAAGGCCAGCACCTGATAGCCCTTGAGCATCAGCCACAGGGCGGCGATCCACTCGGCGTCATGCCCTTGACGATGCGCCCGTCCGCCGACCGCCTTGCGCCAGCCCGCCTTGGGCCGCTTGGGCGGCGGCGGCGGGCGCGACAGGCGAGAGGGCGGGGCCGGGCTCACCGCGCCTTCAGCTCCAGCGCCCGCTTGTAGAGCGGCTTGCGCGGCAGGTTCAGGGCCTTGGACACCTCGGCCGCCGCCTCGCCGGGCGGCAGGCGGGTGAGGGCTTCGGACAGGGCCGCGTCGGCGTCGGCGGCGCTGGCCGTCTCGGCCTCGCCGGGGCCGACCACCACCACGATCTCGCCCTTGGGCGCGTCCAGACGCGGATCGGCGGCCAGCTCAGCCAGATCGCCGCGCACGCATTCCTCATAAAGCTTGGTCAGTTCGCGGGCCACCGCGGCGGGGCGCGGCCCCAGCACCTGCGCCATATCGGTCAGGCTGTCCCTCAGGCGCGGGCCGCTTTCAAAGAAGACCAGCGTCTGACGGCCGGTGCGCAATTCCTCCAGCGCCGTGCGGCGCGCGCCCGACTTGGGCGGCAGGAAGCCCGCGAACAGGATCCGGTCGGCGGGCAGGCCGGCGATGCACAGGGCGGCCAGCAGGCTGGACGGGCCGGGCACCGGATGGACCGGCAGGCCCTCGGCCACCGCCGCGCGCGCCACCACATAGCCGGGGTCGGACACCAGGGGCGTGCCCGCGTCCGACACCAGGGCCACCACCTCGCCCGCCTTCAGCCGTTCGACGGCGATCTCGGCGGCGCGGGCCGAGGCGTGGTCGTCGCAGCGCTCCAGCTTGGCCTTCAGCCCATAGGCGGTCAGCAGCTTGGCCGTCACCCGCGTGTCCTCGGCCAGCACCAGATCGGCCGCCGCCAGCACGTCCAGCGCTCTCAGCGTCATGTCGCGCAGATTCCCGATCGGCGTCGCCACCAGATAGAGGCCCGGCGAAACGGGGCGCGCGGGCGGGGCGGTCGGCGGGAAAAGCGGGGCGTCGGACATCGGCGGGACCCTGCCAGTCCGGCGCGGCGCGGTCTAGGTCAGCAGCGCCTTCAGCACGGCGTCCAGCAACGGCCGCCCCGTCGCCGTGGCGGCGATCCGTCCGTCCTTGAGAGCGACGAAGCCGTCGGCCAGCAGGTCGCCCAACTTCCCTTCATCCGCTGACAGGCCCAGCCGCTGCAGCAGGGACAGGGGCACGCCTTCAACGGTGCGCAGGCCCAGCAGCACCCGCTCCTCGTCGGCGTCGCGGGGGTCCAGAACCTCGCGCTCGGCCCAGGGGTCTCGGGCGGCGACGCCCTGCACATAGTCGCCGATGCGGCGGTGCGCGACGGTGGCGATCCGGCCCTCCGCCAGCGTTATCCGGCCGTGGGCGCCGGGGCCGAGGCCGAGGTAATCCCCGCCGCGCCAGACGTGCAGATTGTGGCTGGAGCGGGCGGCGTCGTCGCGGGCGTGGTTGGACACCTCATAGGCCTCGAACCCGGCCGCTTCGAGCGTCGCTTGCGTGGCCTCATAGAGCTCGGCGGCGAGATCCTCGTCGGGCGGCGACCAGGCCCCGCGCGCCACGGCCCGCCCGAACGCCGTCGTCCCCTCGATGGTCAGTTGGTAAGGCGAGACGTGCTCGAACCCCAGATCGAGCGCGGTGGACAGTTCCGCCTGCCAGTCGGCGACGCTCTGTCCCGGCCGGGCGTAGATCAGGTCGATCGACAGGCGCGAGAAGGCCCGTCCCGCCAGAGCGATGGCCCGACGCGCCTCGTCGGCGGAATGGTCGCGGCCGAGGAACTTCAGCGCCGCATCGTCGAACGACTGCACCCCCATCGACAGCCGGTTGATCCCCGCCTGCGCCAGGGCGGCGTAGCGCCCGGCCTCGGCGTCGGTCGGATTGGCTTCGAGGCTGACCTCTATGACGCCCGTCGGCGGGAACAGGGCGCGGGCGCGCTCGACCACCGCCGCCACGGCGTCCGGCGGCATCAGCGACGGCGTGCCCCCGCCGAAGAAGATCGAGGCCAGCGCCCGCGGGCCGACCCGCGCCGCCTGCGCCTCCAGGTCGTCAAGAATGGCCTGCGCCAGCCCCGCCTGCTCCTCGCTCCGCCCCCGGTCGCGCACGACGTTGAAGTCGCAATAGGGGCAGATGCGCGCGCAATAGGGCCAGTGGACGTAAAGGGCGATGGAACCCTTCTCCCCTCGGGGGAGAAGGTGGGCGGCGGAGCCGCTCGGATGAGGGGGCGGGTTGAGCATGACAGGCTTTCGTAATGTCAGGAGCCGACGGCCCCCTCATCCGTCGTGCTGCGCACGCCGCCTTCTCCCCCAAGGGGAGAAGGACCACGGTCAATCAATCAGCGCCGCCTTGAGTTTGTCGAACGCCCGGCCGCGATGGCTGACGGCGTCCTTTTCGGCGGCGTCCATCTCGGCGAAGGTCTTGTCCGAGCCTTCGGGCTGGAAGACGGGGTCGTATCCGTGGCCGCCGTCGCCGCGCGGCGGGAAGACCAGCTGGCCGTCGACCCGGCCCTCGACCACCACGCAGGGCCCGTCCGGCCAGGCCACCGCCAGGGCCGAGGTGAACCAGGCCGAGCGATCGCGCGAACCGGTCTCCTCCAGCCGCTGCTCGACCTTGCGCATGGCCAGGGCGAAGTCCTTGTCCGGCCCGGCCCAGCGCGCCGAATAGATGCCGGGCGCCCCGTCCAGCGCCGCGACGGACAGGCCGGAATCATCGGCCAGGGCGACCTCGCCCGAGGCCTGGGCCGCATGGCGCGCCTTCAGCATGGCGTTGCCGGCGAAGGTGCTCTCGGTCTCGTCCGGCTCGGGCAGACTCAGCTCTCCGGCCGTGACGATCCGGTAATGTCCGTCCAGCAGCGCTTCGATCTCGCGCGCCTTGCCGGGATTGTGGGTGGCGGCGACGAGCCGCATCCCCTTGATGAGCTTGAGATTCATGGCGCGACCTTACTCCCGTCGAATCCATTGCGAAATGGTAACATCGTTAAACGATATGTAAGTTGGCTTTCATCCGGGCATGACCTATCTTCATTATCAAGAACGGAGGCCGCACCGTTCAAACGCGAGAAACAAATCGCAACAACGATCCAGCGGCGCAGCATAAATGCACAAAAAATGTGCTTTGATGGAGAGACCGATATGCAAGCCATGCGAAAGACCAACATGATGGACCGTCTGGCCCACAGCCTGGGCAACGCCTTCCTGCTGGCCGCCCTGCCGGCCGCAGCGATCGCCCTGATCGTTCAGAGCTTCTGATCCTGTCGGGTTGGAGGGGGACTTTGACGATCGCCATGAACGCCGCGAAGAATAACGCCGCGCGCGGGTCGGCCGGACCCGCCGCGGCGACCGCGCCTGTTCCCCCGGCCTGAGACGCCGCCCATGCGCTTCCCGAATCTGAACCCCGCCGGGAAGTCGAAGCCGCGCCGTCGGCGCAACCCCAATCTGCTCACGCCCAATCTGCGCACCCTCGGCCCCGGCTCGATCGCCAGCGTGCTGAAGATCGCCCTGGACGTCGCCTATGTGGTGATGATCCTCGTCACCGGCCTGCTGCTGCTGCTTTGGGTCGCCTCCATCTTCATTCCGCTCGACAATCTGAACGTCACGGTTTCGGACGGAGCGGACGGCCGCGAGATGCCGTTGTCGCGCCCGCTGCTGCTGTTCGGCCTGGGCGCCCTGACCGCCTATTTCAGCGGCTTCCTGCTGATCCTGCGTTATCTGCGCAAGATTTTCCGCACCCTGACCCTTGGCGATCCGTTCCAGCCGGACAACGTCCGCCGCCTGCGCCAGATCGGCCTGATCCTGGCCGTCGTCACCGGCGGCGTCTGGATCGTTCAGGGTCTGGTCGCCGCGCGTCTGGCGCCCGGGGTGATGGAGCCGCAGGGGATCAGCGACCTGCTCACCCCCGTCTTCTCGGTCCTGGTCGTCTTCGTCCTGGCCGAGGTGTTCCGCGAGGGCGCGCGCCTTCGTCGCGAATCCGAACTGACGATCTGACCGGGACACGCTAAAGCTCACCTCATGGCCATCCGCGTCCAACTTGACCGCATCCTCGCCCAGCGCCGCATGTCGCTGACGGAGCTCGCCGACCGCGTCGGCGTGACCGTCGCCAACCTGTCCATCCTCAAGACGGGCAAGGCGCGGGCCGTGCGCTTCACCACCCTGGACGCCCTGTGTCGCGAGCTGGACTGCCAGCCCGGCGACCTGCTGGCCCATGAGCCCGGTCCGCCGGACGCCGTCGACGACGAGGACTGAGCGTGGCCCGCCGCGGCCCGCCGGCCGCCAGCACCGACGCCGCCCCTGACGCCGCCCCTGACGCCGACGACAAACGCCTGTGGGCGCGGGTCGCCAGCACGGTCACCCCGCCCGTGCGGCGCAAGGCCGCCCGCGTCACGCCCGGGGCCGTCGTCCCGCCTGAAGCCGAGCTTGAGACGGCGGCGCCGCCCGTCGCGCGCGGCGCCGCCGGCAAGAAGCGCAACGCCGCCCTCACCCCCGCCTCGGCCGGGCGCTCGACGACCCCGGCCTCGGTGCCCCGCGCCTCCAACGCCGCGCCGCCCCGGCCCGCCCCCCGCGCCCAGCCAACGCCCGAAGAGCTTGAGCCCGGCCGCAAGCGCCGCCTGACCCGGGAGCGCGATCCGATCGAGGCGCGCATCGACCTGCACGGCTTCGGCCGGTTCGAAGCCGAAGACCAGCTGCGCGGCTTCCTCATCAGTTGCCAGATGCGCGGCCTGCGCTCGGTCCTGGTGATCACCGGCCAGGGCCGCCGCGGCGGCGGGATCATCCGCGCCTCGGTGCATGAATGGCTGACCGGGCCTTATCTGCGCGGCGTCGTGTCCGGCTTCGCCCCCGCTCACCGCCGCCACGGCGGCGACGGGGCGCTGTATGTGACGCTGAAGGGGCGCTAGCCCTGCGCGTTCCTCACCGCCGCCGCGCCCGCGATCGGCGCGATCACCAGGGCGAACAGCACATAGGCGCCCAACAGGGCCAGCGCCGAGGCCGGGCTCTGACCGCTGGCGGCGCGGGTCAGGGCGCCCGCCCCGAACACCACCGGCGGGATGAACAGCGGCAGCACCACCACGGCGATCAGCAGGCCGCCGCGCCTTGCGCCCAGCGCCAGCGCCGCGCCGAGCGCGCCCGTAAAGGCGAAGCCCAGCCCACCCAGCGCCGCCGAGGCGCCGGTCAGGCCGATCAGTTCCGGCGGCTGGCCCAGCGCCAGAGCCGCCACCGGCGCCGCGACCGCCAGCGGCAGACCCGTGGCCAGCCACTGCGCCAGCGCCTTGATCCCCACCGTCGCCTCCAGCGGCAGGGGGCCGGTCGCCAGCAGGTCCAGCGCCCCGTCTTCCAGATCCCGCTCGAACATCCGCTCCAGCGACAGCAGCGACGCCAGCGCCAGCGCCATCCAGCTGACCCCCGAGGCGGCGGGCGCCAGAACACGCGGATCGCCCCCCGCCGCCAGCGGCAGGATGGCCGTCAGACACAACAGAAAACCGCAGGCTAGCAACGGCCCCCCGCCGCCGCCCCAGGCCAGCGACAGCTCGCGCGCGAACAGGGCGCGGGCGGCCTTCATCGCACGCCCCCTAAATCCAGCGACCGCGCCGCGACCGGCAGCGGATCATGCACGGCGGCCAGGATCATGCCCCCGCCCGCCAGATGCTCGGCCATCAGTTCGGCGGCGACGCCGCGCCAGGCCTCGTCCAGCGGCGCCAGCGGCTCGTCCAGCAGCCACAGGGCGCGCGGGGCGGCGACCAGACGCGCCAGCGACAGCCGCCGCCTCTGCCCCGCCGACAGCTTGCGCGTCTCCAGATCCAGCAAGGGCCCCAGTTTCAGCCGCACGACGGCCGCGTCCATCGCCTCGGCCGAGCCGCCCAGCCATTCAACCTGAAAGCCCAGCTCCTGCCGCGCCGCACGCTGAGGCTTCAAACCCTCGTGATGGCCCAGCAGATGCAGCGCCGAACGCCGCGCGCCCTCGGCCTCCATCTCGCCCTCGGCGTCATGAAAGACGACCGCCCCCGCATCCGGGCGGATGAAGCCCGCCACCGCGCGCAGCAGGCTGGTCTTGCCCGCCCCATTGGCCCCCGTCAGGGCCGCCGCCTCGCCCGCCGACAGGCTGAAACTCAGGCCATGGAACAGCCGCCGCTCGCCCCGCGACAGGCTCAGGGCCTCGATGTCGAGCCGGGTCAGCACTTGCGAATCTCTCTCAATGTCCACGTCGGGGGTGTGGATACATGGACGGCCCACGCGCGCGGGACTATATGCGCAAGCGCCGCAGCAGGCTTTCGCCGCGCGCGCCGGGGACCTGTGCGCCCCGACGTCCAGCGCGCGAAGGCGCAACCGAATTGTCGGGCGGCGTTTGCCAGAGGACTACTCTCCATGCCGTCGATCGACAGCCTCAAAACCCGCCAGGACCTCGCGGTCGGGCGCAAGAAATACGCCTATTACAGCCTTCCCGCCGCCGAGGAAGCCGGTCTGGCCGGGATTTCCCGCCTGCCGCGCTCGATGAAGGTGCTGCTGGAGAACCTGCTGCGCAACGAAGACGGCGTCTCGGTCACCGAGGACGACCTGAAGGCCGTCGCCGCCTGGATCGAGAACAAGGGCGCCGTCGAGCACGAGATCGCCTTCCGTCCGGCCCGCGTGCTGATGCAGGACTTCACCGGCGTTCCGGCCGTGGTCGACCTGGCCGCCATGCGCGATGCGATGGACAAGCTCGGCGCCGACGCCAAGAAGATCAACCCGCTGGTCCCCGTCGATCTGGTCATCGACCACTCGGTCATGGTCGATCATTTCGGCAACGCCGCCGCCTTCGGCCAGAACGTCGAGCGCGAGTATGAGCGTAACATCGAGCGCTACAACTTCCTGCGCTGGGGCTCGTCGGCCTTCAACAACTTCCGCGTCGTGCCGCCGGGCACCGGCATCTGCCACCAGGTCAACCTGGAGCACCTGGCCCAGACCGTCTGGACCGCCGAGGAAGGCCGCAAGACCGTCGCCTATCCCGACACCGTCGTCGGCACCGACAGCCACACCACCATGATCAACGGCCTGGCCGTCCTGGGCTGGGGCGTCGGCGGCATCGAAGCCGAGGCCGCCATGCTGGGCCAGCCGATCCCGATGCTGATCCCCGAAGTCGTCGGCTTCAAGCTGACCGGCAAGCTGCCGGAAGGCGCGACGGCCACCGACTTGGTGCTGACCGTCACCCAGATGCTGCGCAAGAAGGGCGTGGTCGGCAAGTTCGTGGAATTCTTCGGTCCCGCCATCGCCGGCATGACCATCGAGGACCAGGCCACCATCGCCAACATGGCCCCGGAGTACGGCGCCACCTGCGGCTTCTTCCCGGTCTCTCAGGCCACCATCGACTATCTGACGGCCACCGGCCGCGAGAAGGCGCGCGTCGCCCTGGTCGAAGCCTACGCCAAGGCTCAAGGGTTGTGGATCGACGAGACCTCGGAAGACCCGATCTTCACCGACGTGCTGGAGCTGGACATCTCGACGGTCGTGCCGTCGCTGGCCGGTCCCAAGCGTCCGCAGGACCGCGTCGAGCTGACCAGCGCCGCTCCGGCCTTCGCCACGGCCCTGACCGACGTCTTCTCGCGCCCGGCCGACGCCCCGCGCGTCGCCGTCGAGGGTGAAAAGTTCGACCTGGGCGACGGCGACGTGGTCATCGCCGCCATCACCTCCTGCACCAACACCTCCAACCCGTCAGTGCTCATCGCCGCCGGCCTGGTGGCGCGCAAGGCCAATGCGCTCGGCCTCAAGCCCAAGCCCTGGGTCAAGACCTCGCTGGCCCCCGGCTCGCAGGTCGTCACCGACTATCTGACCGACGCCGGCCTGCAGAAGGACCTGGACGCCCTGGGCTTCAACCTGGTGGGCTACGGCTGCACCACCTGCATCGGCAACTCGGGTCCGCTGGATCCGGCCGTGTCCAAGGCGATCAACGACAACGGCCTGGTGGCCACCTCGGTCCTGTCGGGCAACCGCAACTTCGAGGGCCGGGTGAACCCCGACGTCCAGGCCAACTACCTGGCCTCGCCGCCGCTGGTGGTGGCCTACGCCCTGGCCGGCTCCATGCATATCGACATCACCAAGGAGCCGATCGGCCAGGACAAGAAGGGCAATGACGTCTTCCTGAAGGACGTGTGGCCGACCTCGGAAGAGATCGCCGCCATCCAGAAGAAGTCGGTCACGCCCAAGATGTTCGCCAAGCGCTACGCCGACGTCTTCAAGGGCGACGAGCACTGGCAGGCCATCCAGGTCGCCGGCGGCCAGACCTACGAGTGGCAGGACACCTCCACCTACGTCCAGAACCCGCCCTACTTCGAAGGCCTGTCGATGGAGCCGACCCCGGTCAGCGACATCGTCGAGGCGCGCATTCTGGGCATCTTCGGCGACTCGATCACCACGGACCACATCTCTCCGGCCGGTTCGATCAAGAAGGCCTCGCCGGCGGGTCAGTACCTGACCAACCACGGCGTCGACGCCCTGGACTTCAACAGCTACGGCGCACGCCGCGGCAACCACGAAGTCATGATGCGCGGCACCTTCGCCAACATCCGCATCCGCAACAAGATCACCCCGGACATCGAGGGCGGCGTCACCAAGCACTTCCCCTCGGAAGACACGATGTCGATCTACGACGCGGCCATGCGTTACCAGTCGGAAGGCCGTCCGCTGGTCGTCTTCGCCGGCAAGGAATACGGCACCGGCTCGTCGCGGGACTGGGCGGCCAAGGGCACCCGCCTGCTGGGCGTCCGCGCCGTCATCGCCGAAAGCTATGAGCGCATCCACCGCTCAAACCTGGTCGGCATGGGCGTCGTCCCGCTGCAGTTCAAGGAAGACGGCTGGCAGAAGCTGGGCCTGACGGGCGAAGAGATCGTCACCATCCGCGGCCTGACCGACGCCAACGTCGGCAAGCTGAAGCCGCGTCAGGACCTGTGGGTCGAGCTGTTCCGCCCGTCGGACGGCAAGATGGCCCGCTTCCCGGTCCGCTGCCGCATCGATAACCAGACCGAGCTGGACTACTTCAAGGCCGGCGGCGTCATGCCCTACGTCCTGCGCAACCTCGCGCGCGGCGACGAGAAGTAAGAGGTCTCAAGCAGCGCGAAAGCGCGTTAGACCAGACTAGAATGAAGGCCGGCGGAGCGATCCGCCGGCCTTTTTCTTTGCCCCCGCCCCCCACCCCGCCGTCATCCTCGGGCTTGACCCGAGGATGACGGCGGAATGGTCAAAGGCGGCGCCTCGCCGCTCGCCCGCCTCAGTCCAGTTTCAGCGCCTCGGCCAGCAGGCGCGCCTCCGCCGCGCGGCTGGAGCCAGCGCGCCAGGCGACCACGATCTCGCGGCGCGGCGCGTCTTCGGAAATGGGGCGCACGACGACGCCCGGACTATCGGCCAGGCCCGCCTTCACCGCCATCTGCGGCAGGAAGCTGACGCCCAGTCCCGAGGACACCATCTGCACCAGCGTATGCAGGGAGGTGGCGGCGAAGACGTCCTCGCCGCGCGGCGCCTCGATATTGACCGCCGCCAGGGCCTGATCGCGCAGGCAGTGTCCGTCTTCCAGCAGGATCAGGTCGTCGGCCTTCAGCATTCCCTCCGGGATCGGCCCGGCGCCCGCCAGCGGATGGCCGACGGGGGCGGCGGCCAGGATCTCGTCGTCGCCGATATGGGCGTGGTCGATCCCCGGCGCGTCGTAAGGCAGGGCGATGACGGCGGCGTCGAGCTGGCCCGCCTTCAGCCCGGCGATCAGGCGCGGCGTCAGGTCTTCGCGGATGAACAGGCGCAGGCCCGGATACAGGGTCTTCAGCCCCGGCAGGGTGCGCGGCAGCAGGAAGGGCGCCACCGTCGGGATGATCCCCAGGCGGAACCGGCCCGACAGCGGCTTGCCCGCGTTCTGGGCCGCCTCGACCAGGTCCTCGGCGCGCGCCAGCACGTCCTCGGCCCGGCGCACCGCCTCGGCCCCCACGGCGGTCAGGATCACCGCCCCGCGCGTACGCTCGACCACCGCGGCGCCCAGGACGCGCTCCAGCTCCTGCACCCCCGACGACAGGGCCGGCTGGCTGACATGGGCGGCCTCGGCGGCGCGGCTGAACGAGCCGTGCTCGGCCAGGAGCTTCAGATATTGCAGCTGGCGCAAGGTGGGCAGGACGGACATGGGTCACGCTGGTTGTTGGGGAGGCGGCTCCAGACATAGGCGTCGCCTATGCCGAAATCAAAATCCATCGATCGTTTCTATGGAGACGACGGCGGACGGCGCGCATCATAAGACAAATCTATCCGCATGAGCAAAATGATCGATTTGACTTAAGCAGCGCCAAGGCCCATCTCATGGCCTCGACGGTTCGCCCTCCCCGGCGAGCCGACGGTCAATATCATTCGTCTCTAGGAGAAGCGCGATGCTCGGCGTCGGTCAAAAACTGCCTGATTTCAAAATTATCGGTGTGAAGCCGGGCTTCAACAGCCACGAAGAAAACGGCGCCTCGGCGTTCGAGCCGATCACCCAGGACAGCTTCGAGGGCAAGTGGAAGGTCATCTTCTTCTACCCGAAGGACTTCACCTTCGTCTGCCCGACGGAAATCGCCGCCTTCGCCAAGCTGGGCAAGGACTTCGAGGACCGCGACACCGTGGTTCTGGGCGGCTCGACCGACAATGAGTTCACCAAGCTGGCCTGGCGCCGCGACCACGCCGACCTGAACAAGCTGCCGATCTGGCAGTTCGCCGACAACGGCGGCAAGCTGGCCCGCGCCTTGGGCGTGCTGGACGAAGAAGAAGGCGTGGCCCTGCGCGCGACCTTCGTCGTCGATCCGCACAACGTCGTCCAGCACGTCTATGTCACCAACCTGAACGTCGGCCGTTCGCCGGAAGACACGCTGCGCGTCGTCGACGCCCTGCAGACCGACGAACTGTGCGCCTGCAACCGCCCGGTCGGCGGCGACACCCTGGCCGCCTAAGCACCGGCCCAAAGGTCGACAACGACCAGGCCCGGACCGCGTGAGTAGGGTCCGGGCCGCCCCTCGACAGAGGCGGCGGCGGGCGACTGTCGCCGCCTTTGTTAGTTTTTAGGGCGCTATCGTCCTTCGGACTGCTCGAGCGCGCTTGGAGCGCTATCGTCCCTCGGCTTGAGCGCCCCTTCACGCCATTTGCGGCTCAAGCAGCAAGCGACCGCGTCGCGCGCGATAGCCGCTTCCTGAAAGGAACCAAAATGTCCATCGACGCCCTGCGCGATCTGATCCCGGCCTATGGCAAGGACATCTCGCTGAACCTGTCCTCGCTCGCCAATGAGACCGTGCTGAACGACCAGCAGAAGTGGGGCTGCTTCCTGGCCTCGGCCCACGCCATCGGCGTCGGCCCCGTGGTGAAACTGATCGAGGCCCACGCCGCGACCGTTCTGTCGCCCGAGGCGATGAACGCCGCCAAGGCCGCCGCCGCCATCATGGGCATGAACAACATCTACTATCGGTCGCTGCACCTGATGAAAAATCAGGAATACACCACCCTGCCGGCCAAGCTGCGCATGAACGTCATCGGCAATCCCGGCGTCGACAAGCTGGACTTCGAGCTGTGGTCCACCGCCGTGTCGGCCATCAACGGCTGCGGCGCCTGCATGGACGCCCACGAAGGCGAACTGCGCAAGCACGGCACGCCGAACGTCCAGATCCAGGCCGCCCTGCGCATCGGCGCCGTGGTCCACGCCGCCAGCCGGATCATCGCCTCGGAGACGGCGCTGCGCGCCTGATCCCGGTCGGCAGCCCATACGAGAAAGGCGCGGATCGTTTCCCGCGCCTTTTTTCTTGGCACCCCCTCCCCAGAGGCGCTCAGTCGGCCTCGGCGGCCTCTTCGACCAGCTCGCGCATCAGGTCGACCACCAGCTTCTGCTGACGCGACGACAGGCGCGGCGCCAGCCGCCCGATCTCGATCGTCTGACGCGTGGCGGGAAAATCATGCACGAACGGCTCGGCCTCGCCCTCGGCCATGCCCGGCTGAGCGGCCTTGGTCAGGCCCTCGAAGAAATAGCCGATATCCACGCCGAAGAAGCGGGCGATGTCCCACAGTTTGGACGCCGAGATGCGGTTGGCGCCCTTCTCATACTTCTGCACCTGCTGGAAGGTCACCCCCAGCGCCTGACCCAGATCAGTCTGATTATAGCCCAGGGCGATGCGCTTCTCGCACACGCGCCGCCCGACATGCCGGTCCACCAGATGGGGACCCTCCGTCCCCGAACGCCTGATCATCTCCAGCCCCTTCCCGGTTGTACTGGTATCCACATGCCGCGCGCCCTCTCCCCTGTCATGCGCTTTCGCGTCACAGGGGCGCCGCCGGCATCTTATCATGCTTAACGATCCGCTCCCGCATTTCCGGCGCGACGACGCCCCGCCGTCAGCATGATCATCAGCAGGATCGCAAACCCCAGATCGCCCCAGCGACCATAGAGGGTCGGCGGCGCCGGCTGCGGCAGACGCACGTCGATGATCCCCGCCTGGCCCGGGTCCAGTCGCCGCCCCTCGACGATCCGCCCCCACGGATCAATCATAGCCGACACGCCCGTGGGCGTCGCCCGCGCCACCGGCAGGCCCGTCTCCAGCGCCCGATAGGAGGCCAGGTTCAGGTGCTGGCGCGGCCCCGACGTCTTGCCGAACCAGGCGTCGTTGGAGACGTTGACGATCCACGCCGGGCGCGTCGCCGCCGTCGCGGGGGTGAAGCCGGGATACAAGGCCTCGTAACAGATCAACGGCTGCACGCTCGGAGCGTTGGCCAGGCTGATCGGCGCGGGCGCCGGCCCGGCGCTGAAGTCGGCCGGCACATGCACCAGGCTGCGCACGCCGATCCGGCCCATCAGATCGCCCAGCGGCAGGTATTCGCCGAACGGCACCAGCCGGTGCTTATCGTAGATCGGGCCGATACGCAGCCCCGCCGCCCCTTCGTCATGCAGGGCGAACAGGCTGTTGTAATAGCGGGCGCCGGTTTCAGCGCTCGGGTCCGGCTCGCCCCGGCTCAGCCCCGCCAGCAGGGTCTGTCCGGTCTGCAGCGCCGCCGCCACCGCCTGGGCGTCCGACGAAGAGAACAGGTCGTTGGCCGTGGTCGGCAGGGCGCCCTCGGGCCAGATCACCACGTCGGGCAGGGCCTCGGCCGGGCGCGCGGTCAGCTCCAGATAGCGGCCCAGGATCGCCTGATAGGCCTCGGGGCTCCACTTATAGTCCTGCGGAATATCGGCCTGAACCAGCCGCACCAGCGTCGGTGTCTCCACCACCTTCGCCGAGGACAAGCGCACGGCTCCGAAGGCGAACAGACCGCCCAGCATCAATGCGCCCAGCCCCGCCGCGATCAGACGCGGGCGTCGCGGCCCGGCGTCCATCAGCGGCGCGAAGGCGCTGACCGCCGCCACCGTGATCAGGCCCAGCCCATAGACCCCGGCGACCGAGGCGAACTGCGACATGGCCGATCCGGCCGCCCAGCCCGCGCCGGCCGGATTCCACGGAAAGCCGGTCAGCACATGGCCGCGCGTCCACTCCAGCAGGGCGAACAGGGCGGCGAACAACACGACGCGCCGCGCTCCGGCCGGACGGATCCAGCGATAGGCCATCGTCGCCAGCCCCCAGAACAGCCCCATGCCCGCCGGCAGCAGGCTGGCCGCAAACGGCGCCATCCACGCCTGGGCCGGATTGACCAGAAAAGCCTCGGCCACCCACCAGCAGCCGATGAAGAAATAGGCGAAGCCCGCCAGCCAGCCGACCCAGAAGCCGCCCTTCATGCCGCCTGCCCGATCGGCCAGCAGCAACAGCAGCGGATAACCCAGCAGACCCGGCAGGACGCCGAACGGCGGGTGGACCAAGGCGGCGCCCGCCCCGGCCAGAAGCGCCAAGGCGATCCGGCCCCAGCGGTTGTCCATCAGGCCCATGAAGCGGGCGGCGAGCGCCCCGCTCATGCGGCGCCCTCATGCTCGGCCGCGCCATTCTCCGCAGCATAGGGGTCGGCGACGCCCAGTTCGGCCAGGATCTCGCGCTCCTCGGCCTCCATCTCCTCGGCCTCGGCGTCGTCCTCGTGGTCGCGGCCCAGCAGGTGCAAGACGCCGTGGACGACCAGATGGCTCAGGTGGTCCGACAGCGATTTGCCCTGCGCCTGCGCCTCGGCCGCGCAATAGGCGTAGCCCAGCACCACGTCGCCCAGATGGGGAAAGGCGCTCTCGGCCGCCGGGAAGGACAGCACGTTCGTCGGCCGGTCCTTGTCGCGGAACCGCGCGTTCAGATCCTGCACCGCCGCGTCGTCGGCCAGCAGCACCACGACATCGCCCTCGACCGTTCCGAGCGCCGCCGCTGCGGCGCGCTCGACGATCGCCGCCGCCTCGGGCAAAGCCTGCGTCCAGTCCTCGCTGTCGATCTCGACCTCGATCATCAGGCGTCGTCCTCAAGGTCCGGGAAGGGGCGGCTGCGCGCCGCGTCGCTGTCATAGGCGCGCACGATCCGCTCGACCATGGCGTGGCGCACCACGTCCTCGGACTTGAACTGCTGCACGCCGACGCCCTCCACGTCCTTGAGGATGCGCAGGGCGTGGGCCAGGCCGGAATCGCGCGGGTTCAGCAGATCGACCTGCGACGGATCGCCCGTCACCACCATGCGCGCCCCCTCGCCCAGGCGGGTCAGCACCATCTTCATCTGCATCCGCGAGGTGTTCTGCGCCTCATCGACGATGATGAAGGCGTGGCTCAGCGTCCGGCCGCGCATGAAGGCGATGGGGGCGGCTTCGATCTCGCCCTTCTCGCGGCGGCGGCGCACGTCCTCGACGCCCAGGATGTCGTTCAGCGACTCCCAGATCGGCGCCAGATAGGGATCGACCTTCTCGTTCAGATCGCCCGGCAGGAAGCCCAGCTTCTCGCCCGCCTCGACGGCCGGGCGGGTGATGACCAGCCGGTCCACCTGCCCCCGCTTCAACAGGGAGGCGCCATAGGCCGCCGCCAGGAAGGTCTTGCCCGTGCCCGCCGGACCGACGCCGAAGGTCAGCTCGCAGCGGCCCAACATCTCCAGATAACGCGCCTGCGACGCCGTCTTGGGGGCGATGGCGCCGCGACGACCCACCGGCAGGGCCGCGCCCTCAGGCACGCTTCGTCCCATGCTGCGGCCTTGGCTGCGGCCCGCCGGCTCGGCGCGCGGCTGGGTGACGGCGGCGCCCAGGGCGGTGCGCACGTCGGCCTCGGTGATCTCGGCGCCCGCCTCGGCGCGGGTCGACAAGGCCTCGATCACCCGGCGCGCCTGGGCCCGGTCCCGCGTCGAACCGTTGATCGACACCCCGCCGCCCGGCGTCTCGACCAGCACCTTGAAGGCGTCCTCGATCAGGGCCAGGTGGCGGCTCTGCGGCCCGATCACGGCGCGCAACGCCGCATCGCTGAGGGACAGGAACTCGGACTCGCGCGCCATGAGGTCTCCTTGTTGGGTCCCCTATCGCCTCGCACGCGGTGCGAGGCTGCTTGGGGGGATTGTGAGTGTCCCTAACGCCGCTCGCGCCGCATGGGTTGAGAAGAATCCGTCAGTTCGTCTGGATCAGTCGGCCCGACAGGCTGTTCTGCTGGCCGCTGACGATCTCGACCGGAACGATCCGGCCGATCAGTTGATCTGCGTCCTCGACGTGGACCGACTGCAGATAGGGCGAGCGGCCGATGGCCTGGGCGCCGTGGCGGCCCTTCTTCTCGAACAGCACAGGCAGGACGCGCCCGGCCAGCGACCGGTTGAAGGCGACCTGCTGTTCGGTCAGCAGAGCCTGCAGGGCGTGCAGCCGTTCCTTGGCCACGGCGTCCGGGACCTGCGCCGCCATGGTCGCGGCGGGGGTGCCGGGGCGCGGCGAATACATGAAGGAGAAGGCGCTGGCGTAGTTCACCCGCCGCACCAGATCCATGGTGTCCTCGAAATCGCGATCCGTCTCGCCGGGGAAGCCGACGATGAAGTCGCCCGAAAGCGCCATGTCCGGCCGCGCCTCGCGGATGCGGTCGATCAGGTCGAAATACTTCTCGCGCCCGTGCTTGCGGTTCATCAGCCGCAGGATGCGGTCCGAGCCCGCCTGCACCGGCAGGTGCAGATAGGGCATCAGGGCGTCCAGATCGCCATGCGCCGCGATCAGATCGTCCGACATGTCGTTCGGGTGGCTGGTCGTATAGCGGATGCGCTCGATGCCGGGGATGTCGGCCAAGGCGTAGGCCAGCTTGGCCAGCGTAAAGGGATTGCCGTCCGGCCCCTCGCCGTCATAGGCGTTGACGTTCTGGCCCAGCAGGGTGACTTCGCGCACCCCCCGGTCGGCCAGGGCGCGGGCCTCGTCCAGCACCGCCGCGGCCGGCCGCGACCACTCGGCGCCGCGCGTATAGGGCACGACGCAGAAGGTGCAGAACTTGTCGCAGCCTTCCTGCACCGTCAGGAAGGCGGTCACGCCCTCGGTCCCGCGCGTCGCGGGCAGGGCGTCGAACTTCTCATTGGGGGCGAAGTCGGCGCCGATGCGCTCGCCGCGCGCCCGCGCGGTGCGGGTCAGCAGCTCCGGCAGCTGGTGATAGGCCTGCGGCCCGACCACCAGATCGACCGCCGGCTGGCGCTTCATGATCTCCTCGCCCTCGGCCTGGGCGACGCAGCCCGCCACGGCGATGGTCATGCCGCCCTGCCCCGCCGCCGCCTTCTCCTCCTTCATCTGCCGCAGCTTGCCGAGTTCGGAATAGACCTTTTCGGCCGCCTTCTCGCGGATGTGGCAAGTGTTCAGGATGACGAAGTCGGCGCCGTCCGGCGTGTCCGTCGGCGCATACCCCAGCGGCCGCAGCACGTCGGCCATGCGCTCGGAATCATAGACGTTCATCTGACAGCCGTAGGTCTTGATGAACAGGCGCTTGGGCGCGGCCCCGCCTTCCGGCGCGCCGCCGTCCTCCAGGACGGGCGTTAGGAGCGTATCGGTCATGCCCGGCTTATGATCGCCGAAACCGGCGACGGCAAGCGGCGACCCCGGTCAGGCTCAGGCGGGATCAGTCTTCGACCTCGTCGCGCGGGCGGCGCTTGTAGATCAGGCCCTCGCGCTCGACCGGCTCGGCGCCGGGGATGACGTGGCCGTAGAGCTCCAGCTTATGACCGACCAGCTCATAGCCCAGCTTGCGCGCGATCTCGGTCTTCAACCGTTCGATCTCGGCGTCGAAGAACTCGATGACCTCGCCCGTCTTGGTGTCGATCAGGTGGTCGTGGTGGTCGTCGCCGGCCTCTTCATAACGGCTGCGGCCGTCGCCGAAGTCGTGCTTCTCGACCACGCCCGCCTCTTCGAACAGGCGCACGGTGCGATAGACGGTGGCGATGGAGATGTGCGGGTCGATCGCCGAGGCGCGGCGATACAGTTCTTCCACATCGGGGTGGTCTTCGGCGTTCGACAGGACGCGGGCGATCACCCGACGTTGCTCGGTCATGCGCATGCCGCGCTCGGCGCAGAGTTTTTCGATCCGGTCCATGCGGCGAAGATAGGCCGGACCGTCGCCTTATGGAAGCTATCGAGGAAAGTTCAGGACCAGCGTCAGCGCGTCCTCGCGGCGACCGTCCGTATGCGAATAATAGCCGCGCCTGCGGCCCATCTCGACGAACCCGCAGCGGGCGTAAAGCGCGCGGGCGGCGGCGTTGCCTTCAGCCACCTCCAGGAACATCCGTTCGGCCCCCAGGGCGGCGGCGCGCACCACCGCCGCCTCGACCAGACGCCGGCCCAGGCCCGCCCGGCGCGACGACGGCCGCACCGCTAGGGTCAGGATCTCCGCTTCGTCGACCACGACGCGCATCAGGATGAAGCCGTCGTCCTGCGCCACGGCGAACACGCCCGGCGAGGCCAGAAGTTCGGCCAGAGCCGCCGCGTCCCACGGCGTCTCGAAGGCCTCGGCGTGGACGGCGGACAGCCGAACGGGATCGACCGGCGGGACGATCGCCTCGCTCATACAGCGGGCTGGCGCGGCTGGCCCGGCAGGCGGCTGGGCGGGGTGGCGTCGGGGGCGCGAAGATATAGGGGCGACGGCGGCGACCTCGCCGGATCGGCGGCCATCGTCAGACGCGCCAGCGCCTCCGGGCTCGGCGCAGCCAGCGGCTCAATCCTTGCGCCCGCCAGGTCTGGGAAGGTCTCGGCCAGAAGCGTCGCCCCGCTGCCGACCAGCAGGACGCCCCCCTGACCCGCCTCGGCCAAAATACGGTCGCGCGCCGTCTCCAGCGGCCAGGCCTCGGCCTCGCCCACAGGCGCCCCGTCGCGGAACAGCCGCCCATAGACCTGACCCCGACGCGCGTCGATCACGGCGGCGACCAGACCCGGCGCCGCAACCGAAGCGGCCAGGGCGTCCAGCGTGGAGATTCCCACCACCGGCCGATCCAGCGCCGCGCCCAATCCGAGGGCGAAGGCCAGTCCGACCCTCAACCCCGTGAAGGAGCCCGGCCCCACCGTCACGCCGATCCGATCCACGCCGTCGAAACCGCCGGCCTCGGCCGCCGCATCGCGCGCCAGACCGCCCAGCCGTTCCTGATGGCCCTTGGTCATCAGCTCCCGGCGCAGACCCAGGGCGCGCACCGCGTCGCTCGCCGCCTCGGGCGCGAACACCCCGGCGACGCAGGCGCCCAGCGCCGTATCAATGACCATGACCTTCATGGTCCTGTTCCTAATGCGAAATCGGCGCCGATGCGACCGTTTCGGACCCGCCGATTCATCAAGCTCCGGCCATAGCCTGGGCCACGCGGGTTAGAGCGCGGCGCGCCTCGGCGTCGCAGATGCGGACAAAGGCCTCGGCCAGGTGTCGCCCCTCGGCGCTGGCCATGACCGGATGCACCAGCGGCTCCGAACCCTCGGCGTCCGGGCGCGCGGGAAAGAAATCGGCGACCGAACACCCCATGGCGGCGGCCGCCTGATGCAGGCGGGACGCGGAGATCCGGTTGGCCCCGGCCTCATATTTCTGGACCTGCTGAAAACTGACGCCCAACGCCCGTGCGAGCGCCGACTGAGACCACCCCAGGGCCGACCGCCGCGTGGCGATGCGCAGGCCGACGACCTGGTCGATGTGATGACTGCGACGCGGCATGACCCCTCCGTTTCAACCAGAGCGTTTCACGTCCGCCGATGAAATACAACTATTTCGTTTCACGCATCGTCCAGGCGGCTGATGACCGCTGACACGGACTGGACGTCTGATCGCGCGATGCGCTCGGACCGATCCAGGGCGCCGGCGCCCAAGACCACCATCTCCGCCTCGTCGGCGCGGTCATACAGCCGGACCTTGCGCAGGCCGTCCTGAAGCTGGATCACACAGCCTTGGCCTCGTCTCGGCCAACGTCCCAGAGCGTACTCCAGCACCGTGCCAGCCGACGCCCAGGGCGCCAGTTCGTCCGTCTCCAGCCGCAACCGTCGCACGTCCGAGGCGGCGCCCTCGAACGCCCGACCGCGCGCTGAAAGGCCGTGCGCCGGCGCATTGTCTGGATGGGAGGTCTTCGGGCGGTCGGTCGAGACCTCGGCACCGCCCGGCGCTTGCAGCATCAAGGCCTCGGGCGTCGCGCCCAGGGCTCCGGTCAGCCGGCGTTGAACATCGGGGCGGAACAGGCTGGACCGTTTGCCGGCTTCATAGAGGCCCCAGCCCTGGCCAGTCATGCCGATTCGCGCGCCGGCTTCGGCCTGACTCAGCCCGCAGTCGCGCCGCAGCGCCGCCAGCGCCTCGCCCAGAGCCCGCGCCTCGCCCAGAGCCCGCGCTTCGGATGTCTCGCCCGAACCTGCCATCGCGCCATCATGCCGCGCCGCCCCGCCGGGCGCGAGCGTTTCATGTGAAACAGAACGGCGAAGGCGTCAGATGACCTGTTCGACGCTGGTCACTCCGGGGACATAGTGGCGCATCATCTGCTCGACCCCGGCCTTCAGCGTCGCCGAGGAGGACGGACAACCGGCGCAGGCCCCGCGCATCCGCAGGCGCAGCACCCCCGTGTCTTCGTCGAAGTGGTCGAACAGGATGTCGCCGCCGTCCTGGGCCACGGCCGGACGGATGCGGGTGTCCAGCAGTCCCTTGATCTCGGCCACGATCTCGCTGTCGGGCGCCCCATCATCCGGCGCCGCTTCCGCCCCCGCCCGCACCAGCGGCGCGCCCGAGACGAAGTGATCCATCACCACCGACAGGATCGGCGCCTTCATCGCTGTCCACTCCGGCCCGTCCGCCGCGCGCGTGACCGATACATAGTCGGCGCCGAAGAAGACGCCCTCGACGCCTTCCAGCTCGAACAAAGCCTCGGCCAGGGGCGAGGCCGCCGCCTCGTCGATGGTGCGGTATTCCAGCGTCTGTTCGCCCGCGACCTCACGGCCGGGCAGGAACTTCAGGGCGTTCGGGTTGGGGGTGGCTTCGGTCTGGATGAACATGGCCCGCAGATGCGCCCTGTCGCGCACGGGTTCAAGAGGCCGGCCCGCCAGCCTTCACGCGCTTTCCTGCCTCTCGCGCGCTTTCCCGCCCAAAAGCGCTTTCATACAAGGTCACGCTTGCGCTTCGGCGACGGCGCCCTCACCGTGGCGGCCATCTCCGGTCGCTCCCGGCCGGCGAGTTCTTAGTCTTGACGGGCGCCGCGCCCGTCGCCTGCCGGAGCCCCCCACATGTCCCGCCTGACCCTCGCCGCCGCTGCTGCGGCCCTGGCCGTCTGCGCCGCCCCCGCCGTCGTCTCCGCCCAGGAGGCCGCGCCCGCTGCGCCCGCCGCCCAGCCCGCCCCCTCGCCCGAGGAAGCCGCCTTCCAGGCCAAGGGCGAAGCCTTCAACGCCGAGGCCCAGCGCATGAAGGCCGAACTGGACGCCGTGATCGAGGACCCGGCTCTGGACGCGGCGACCAAGCAGACGCGCGCCGACGCCATCATCACGCGCTATGAGCCGACCTTCAACGCCTTCGCCGACGAACTGGCCGCCTTCTTCCGCACCTTCGCCGAGAAGCCCGAGAACGCCGAGAACAAGGCCCAGATCCTGGCCGCCGCCGAGGCCGCCCCGGCCCAGATCCGCGCCGTTCCGGCCCAGATCCGTCAGGCCGTGGCCCAGGCCGTGACCGCCCCGGCCGCCCCCGACGCCCAGGACTGATCAAACGGGAGAGAGGGCGCCCTCCCCCGGCGCCTTACCGCGATTTCACTTGAGCACGCGCGCCCTTCGGCGGACCCTGCCAGCGTCCGTCGAAGGAGCCTCGTCATGGTCCGCGCCCTCTCTCTTGTTCCCCTGTCTTTGGCCGCCGCCCTGGCGCTGCTGCCGGTGTCGACCGCCGTGGCCGAGACCCAGAAGACCTCCGCCGAACTGAGCCTTGAATCCGCCGCCGCCGTCTTCGAGCGGAAGATGGAGGAGTTCGGCGCTCGGGCGGAACGCATCCAGGCCGACGACAGCCTGAGCGGAACCCAGAAGGGCCTGCGCATCGCCGCGCTGTGGTCGGACTATCAGCCGCACGTCGCCGACTTCACCGCCGAGGCGACGCGCCAGGCGAGCCAGATCGCCCAGGCCGCCCTGGCTGAAATCGACATCGAAGCCGTCGTGCGCGAGGCGACCGCCGGGATCGCCCCGATGGTCGAGGGCCTGTCGACCAACGGCGCCTGGGCCCAGGCCGACCCCGAGCACATGGTCACCTATGGTCTGATCGCCCAGTACGGCATGGATCAGGCCCTGGATGCGATGGACGAGGTCGAAGCCGCCCTGGCCGTCCCGCCCGCGCCGCCCGTCCCGCCGATTCCCTCCGAAACCTGATCCGATGACCGCGACGGCTTGACGCAGCGCCCGGCGCGCTCGAAAGGGCCTCATGGCCGCGCTTCCCGTCGATCCGCATCTGTATCTGGCTTTTGTCGGCGTCATGGCCGTGATGGCGGTGACGCCCGGTCCCGCCAACATCTTCGCCGTCGCCACCGGCATGGAGAAGGGCAAGGCCGCCGCCCTGACCGCCGTCGTCGGCATGAACTGCGCCACCCTGGTCTGGTTCGGCGCCGCCGCCCTGGGCCTGGGCGCCCTGGTGATGGCCTTCCCCCAGGTCTTCCGCGTCATCGCCGTCCTGGGCGCCCTCTATGTCGCCTGGCTGGGCGTCAAGGCCCTGCGCGGCGCCTTCGCCACCGCCGCCGAGCCTTCGCACATCGAGGTCAAGCGCGGGCGCAGCGCCCTGATCGACGGCTTCATGGTTCAGATCGCCAACCCCAAGGCCATCCTGTTCTTCACCGCCGTCCTGCCCCCCTTCCTGGACATCAACCGTCCGCTGGCGCCCCAGCTGGCCCTGTTCGCCGTCACCACCGTCGGCATGGATGCGCTGTCGATGAGCGGCTACGGCCTGGGCGGGGCGGCGCTGGCGCGACAGATGACCGCGCCGCGTTTCCGCAAGGGGTTCGGCATAGTCGTCGGATGTCTTCTGCTGTTGGCCGCCGTCCTGATCGTCTCGCGTCTGTGAAGCGCGTTTCGGAACTTGGCCGTTCACCCGTCGTTCAGACCGAAGAGCGTTCAGTGAACGCTCAAGGAGAGTTTTCCATGATCAAGCTTCGCAAGACCCCGGTGCTGATCGCCCTGGCGGGCGCGCTCGCCCTCGGCGCGTGCGCCACGGCCACCCCCTACCAGCCTGCCGGCGTCAACGGCCAGCGCGGCGGCTACGCCGAGCAGCGTCTGGAAGCCAACCGCTACGCCGTCAGCTTCTCGGGCAACTCCGTCACCTCGCGCGATCAGGTCGAGATGTCGCTGCTGCTGCGTTCGGCCGAACTGACGGTCGAGAACGGCTATGACTGGTTCGCCACCGTTACCCGCGCCACCGACCGCGACACGCGCTTCTACACGACGCCGGACCCCTTCTACTACGACCGCTACGGTCCCTTCTGGGGTCCGTCCTGGCGCTTCTACCAGCGCGGCTACTGGAGCACCTGGGACCCCTACTGGGGCCGGGACCGCGACATCCGCCAGGTGGACCGCTATGAGGCCACGGCCGAGATCGTCATGGGCCGCGGTCCCAAGCCCGCCGGCGACGTCAACGCCTTCGACGCCCGCGAGGTCATCAACAACCTCGGCCCGCGCGTGATCCGGCCGGTTTCTTAAGTAGGCCGCTAATGCTCGCGACGGGGTTGCTCGCTGCTTGAGCGGCATGAAAGACCCCTAACGCTCGCCGCGCGGCGGCTCGCTGCTTGAGCGGCATGAAAGACCGCTATCGCTCACCGCACGGCGGCTCGCTGCTTGAGCGGCGAAGGGCGCGAAAAATGACAACGCCCGCTTCCGTCACCGGAGGCGGGCGTTGCTTTTCCTCCCCATGCAATGGGGAGGGGGACCGCGTAGCGGTGGAGGGGCTGACGACCGCGCCGACAGACGAAGGCGCCGAAAGCTACGGCCCCCAGCAGCCCCTCCGTCACGTCGCCTTCGGCTCCGCGCCACCTCCCCATTGGCATGGGGAGGAGAAACGCGCCTCACCCCACGCGCGGGTTCTTCAGACGGCGCTTATTGGCGTGGGTGGCCGGCGCCTTGCCCAGGGCCTCGGGCACCTCGCCCTTGAAGTAGAAGCGCTGCCACGCCTCCTTGGCCGCGTCGGGATCGCCCGAGGCCAGGCGGGTGTTGAAGTCCGTCCGCGACCGGTTCCAGGCGTCGAACTGACCCTTCATGCCGGGATTGGATTCCAGCGAACGGATCACCGGCTCGAACGCCTCCACCTTGCGGTGCTCGACCGGCAGGATGAAGCAGAACGGCTCGCCCTTATCGAAGCGGATCCGGCCCGGCCGCGTGAAGATCCAGTTCATGGTGAAGGGGAACGGCAGCCAATCCGTCTCGATCAGGCCGCTCAGCGGCTGGATGCCGTCCTTGACATGATTGGGCGACCCCTGCGCGATCAGGCCCCAGCCCGGCGGGGTGCGGAACAGATACTGCGGGTGCATGGTCAGCACCCCGCGCGAGAAGTGCGACGTGACGAAGTGGTCCAGCTCCGGCTGCGGCCGGTCGGGCGTGATGGTGATGTCGTTCTGCGACGGCCCGCCGTTCCACTCGGCGGTGAAGCCGAACGGACACAGGATCTCCCAGCCCGTGGTGTTGGCCATGGTCAGCGGCAGACAGCGATAGGGGTGCCGACTGGCGAAGGCGTCCATCCAGTTGCGCGACTGGCGGCCCGGCGCCAGGTCGCACGGACGCGCATTCATCGGATAGCATTCCAGTTCCAAGACGCGGCTCCCCAAGCTTGACGAATGAAGTGACGACCCTGAGGGTCGCCCCTCTCCCCTATCGCCCTCGCCGCCCGCCCGACAAGACCGAGATGACCGCCAACACCGACGCCGCCGCGCAAACCCTGTCTTCTCCCGCCCCCGATCCCGCCTACGATCGCGCCCGCCTGCTGGCCTGGATGGCCGAAAACGGGATCGAACAAACCACCCACGACCACCCCGCCGTCTTCCGCGTCGAGGAAGGGCTGGAGCTGAAGGCCGCCCTGCCCGGCGTCCACACCAAGAACCTGTTCCTCAAGGACAAGAAGGGCCGCCTGTGGCTGATCTCGGCGGCCCAGGACACGGTCATCGACCTCAAACGGGCTCACCGGGCGATGGGCTCGGACCGCCTGTCCTTCGGCAACGAGAGCCTGCTGTGGGAGACGCTGGGCGTGCGTCCCGGCTCGGTCACGGCGCTGGGCCTGATCAACGACCTGGAGCGCCGCGTGACCTTCGTGCTGGACCGGCGCCTGTGGGAGGCCGCTGTCGTCAACTTCCATCCCTTGATCAACACCGCGACCACCGCGCTCGATCAGGACAGCTTCCGCCAGGTCCTGGCCCTTCTGGACCGCGACCCGATCGTGGTGGACTTTGGCGCCCTGGATTGAGTGGAGGCGGGCGTCCGTTTCAAGGATTGGGGCCTATGCCCACTTTCGACCCGTTGCGGACCTTTAAAAGACGCCCGCTGGCTACGCATGGACCGGCTATAGTTTCCTTCTCCCCTTGTGGGAGAAGGTGGGCGCCGTCAGGCGCTCGGATGAGGGGTGTGAACGCCGCCGTAGCGCGTTTTCGTCACAAACCAGCCTGAGGGGGCGACGGAGCGCCGACACCCCTCATCCGTCTCGCTACGCGAGCCACCTTCTCCCACAAGGGGAGAAGGATGCGGCAGGGCAATCAACCATCCCCCCTCTGCGCCTGTGCTAGACTGTCTCTCCCGTTGAAGGAGATTTCAGACGATTCAGACGAATTGGACTCTGTTTTTTCCGATCCCCTCGCCTTCCCATGCGGCAAGGCGCGCTTGCGGCTTGATGCGCACGCATCCCGACGCCATCTGATCCGTTACCTTCCTTCGTCTTGCCTTGCGGACCCGACCATGACCTTCGCCGACCCGTCGCTGACCACCCCGCCCGACCTGATCAAGGACGGCACGGACGCCTCCTTCATGCAGGACGTGGTCGAGGCCTCGAAGCATCAGCCGGTCATCGTCGACTTCTGGGCCACCTGGTGCGGCCCGTGCCGCACGCTGGGCCCGGCGCTGGAGAAGGCCGTGCGCGCCGCCAAGGGGGCGGTGAAGATGGTCAAGATCGATGTCGACGCCAACCCGGCCTATGCGGGCCAGCTGCGGGTGCAGTCGATCCCGACCGTCTACGCCTTCGTCAACGGCCAGCCGGTGGACGGCTTCCAGGGCGCCGTGCCCGACAGCCAGATCAAGGCCTTCATCGACAAGCTGACCGGCGGCGAAGGCGTCAACACCGACGTCGAACAGCTGCTGTCGCTGGGCGAGGAGTCGCTGACCCTGAATGATCTGGGCGGCGCCGCTCAGGCCTTCGCTCATGTGCTGACGATGGAGCCGGGCAACCAGAAGGCCATCGCCGGCATGGCCCGCGTCTACCTGGCCGAGGGCGACGCCGAACAGGCCGCCCAGACCATCGCCATGGCGCCCGCCGATTCCGCCGATCCGGCGGTCCAGGCCGTGCGCGCCCAGCTGTCGCTCGCCTCGGCCGCGCCGACCGGCGCGACCGCCGAACTCGAAGCCCGGCTCGCCGCCGACAAGAACGACCACGAAGCCCGCTTCGACCTGGCCCAGGCCCTGGCCTCGGCGGGCGACCTGAAAGGGGCGGTCGACCACCTGCTGGCCATCGTTCAGGCCGACCGCGACTGGAACGAACAGGCCGCCCGCAAGCAGCTGCTGACCGTGTTCGAGGCCGCCGGCCCCAACAGCGAAGTCGCCCGCGACGGCCGACGACGCCTGTCCTCCATTCTGTTCTCCTAACGGCGCGATCATGGCTCAGGGCTACGTCAAGGCCAGCGAACTTCCCCAGGTGATCCCGGTCTTTCCGCTGCCGGGATCCATCCTTCTGGCGCGGGGCCAGCTGCCGCTGAACGTGTTCGAGCCTCGCTATCTGAACATGGTGGACGACGCCATGGCGGGGGACCGGATGATCGGCCTGATCCAGCCGGTCGGCGCCGCGGGCGAGAACCCGCCCCTGACCCGCGTCGGCTGCGCCGGGCGGATCACCAGCTTCGCCGAGACCTCGGACGGGCGCTATCTGATCACCCTGACCGGGGTGTGCCGCTTCGCCGTGGCCACCGAGATGCAGGTGCGCACCCCCTATCGCCAGGTGCGCGCCGACTTCCAGCCCTATGAGACGGACCTGAGCGCGCCCGATCCCGACGAGGCCTTCGACCGCGAGCCCTTCCTGTCGGCCCTGGCGCCCTATCTGTCCGGGCGCGGTCTGGACATCGACTGGGACACCGCCCGCGCCGCCCCGCAGGAGGCGCTGGTCAACAGCCTGGCCATGGGCCTGCCTTTTGATCCGCCCGAGAAACAGGCTCTGCTGGAGGCCCTGACCCTGACCGACCGCGAGGCCGCCCTCACCGCCCTGCTCCGCATCGAAGCCGTCGCCCCCGACGACGACGAGCCGGGTCCGGCGATGCAGTAGTCTCAGCAAGCTCCAGACGCTAAAACGCCACCCACACAGCCGCGCCGTGCGGCAGCAATCCGGGCGCCCGGCGCCCTCAAGCAGCAAGCGCTCGCGGCGCGAGCGATAGGGCACTTAAATTATGAGCGACGCCTTCAACACCCCCGTCTCGGTCGATCCCCGCCTGCTGGAGGTGCTGGTGTGTCCGGTCACGCGCGGCCGCCTGACCTATGACCGCGAGCGCAACGAACTGGTCTCGGCGGGCGCCAAACTGGCCTTCCCCATCCGCGACGGCGTGCCGATCATGCTGGCCGAAGACGCCCGCCCGCTGGACTGAGCTCTATCTTTCCTCCCCATGCAATGGGGAGGGGGACCGCGAAGCGGTGGAGGGGCTAGGCCGGGCGGACCCAGCGGCCCCTCCGTCACGACGCTACGCGCCGCGCCACCTCCCCATTTCATGGGGAGGAGAAGCCCTCAAGCAGCGAGCCGCCGCGCGGCGAGCGATAGGGCCTCCCTTACAGAGCTTCTCCTCGGAGAAGCCGAGGCAGATCCCCCGTCGCCCCGCCCGCCTCATGCATGAAGGCGCGGCGCAGGGGAGCGATGCGGTTGACCGCCGCCATGCCCAGATCGCGGGCCAGCCGCACCGGGGCGATGTCGTTGGAGAACAGGCGCACGAAGCCGTCGAACCCCGCCGCCAGCGCCGCCGTGTCGAACCGACGCCAGCGGGCGTAGCGCTCCAGCACCAGCTCCGAGCCGATGTCTTCGCCGATGCGCGCGGCCTCGGTCAGCACCTCGGACAGGGCGGCGACATCCTTCAGGCCCATGTTCAAGCCCTGCCCCGCCACCGGGTGCACCCCGTGGGCGGCGTCGCCGATGATGGCCATGCGCGGCGCCGTCAGCCCCTCGGCCAGTTGCAGCGACAGCGGATAGACGAAGCGCGGTCCCTCGATCGTCAGCTCGCCCAGAAAATCGCCGAAGCGGCGCGTCAAATGGGCGTGGAAGGCCTCATCCGAGGCCGAGCGCAGCGCCTCGCCCCGGCGGGTGCTCTCGGTCCAGACCAGATTGGCCCGGTTCTCCGTCAGCGGCAGGATGGCGAAGGGCCCGTCGGGCAGGAAATACTCATGGGCGACGTTGCCGTGCGGCTTCTCCAGGCGCACGGTGCAGACGACGCCGCTCTGCTGATAGGTCCAGCCGAAAACGTCGATGCCCGCCGCGCGGCGCACGGTCGAGTTGCGGCCCTCGGCGCCGATCACAAGCGGCGCCGACAAGGTCGACCCGTCTTTCAGCGTCACCGTCGCCCGGCCCGGCCCGACCGCCACATCAGCCACGGCGGCGGGGGCGCGGACCTCCAGCCCCTGAGCGTTCACCAGCTCGGCCAGCGCCGAACGCAGGCGGCGGTTCTCAACCATATAGCCCAGCGGCTCGCCGCCGTTGCGGTCGCCGATCTCGTCCGCATCGAAGCGGATATAGGACGCCGACGGCTTGCGGCTGGCGGCGCCGGGGCGGCGGCCGTCCGTGACCAGGATGCGGTCCATGCGGCAGGCGTGCGGCTCCAGCGCCTCGCCCAGCCCCAACGCCTTCAACATGCGGAAGTTGGCGTAGGAGATCGCCGTCGCCCGCCCATCGAAGGTCGGGGCCATCTGGGCGTCAAAGGGCTGAGGGTCCACCATGACGGGGCGCAGGCCGCCCTGCGCCGCCGCCAGTGCAAAGGTCGCCCCGACCAGCCCTGCGCCGGCGATGATGATGTCGTAGTCGTCCGATCCGCTCATGATGATGTTCTAGGCCCCTATCGCGCGTCACGCCACCGCAAGCCCGCGCGCTTACTGGGACATAAGGGCTCATCGCGGCTTGCAAAGGCCAAGCTGGTAAATGCCGCTTTAACCTTCTGGACGGCACAAGGGGTCGGAGTCCCGTCTTCGGAGGTCCGCCTTCATGTCCGCCGCCCTCGCGCTCGGTCAACGCGTCTGGAGCACCGCCCGCATCGTCTGGGCGGCGCCTTTCGCCGTGCGGTTCAGGGGGGTGCTGCAGGCCATGCTGGCCGCGCTGCTGCTGGTGGCCCTGATCTCGTGGAACCCGGCGGACCCCAGCTGGAACGCTGCATCGGCGCAGGCGCCGACCAACTGGCTGGGCGGCGCAGGCGCGACCTTCGCCGATCTGATCATGCAGTCTCTAGGGTTGGCGGCCTGGCCCGCCGTCCTGCTGCTGATCGCCTTCGGGCTGGCCGTGGCCATCGGCGACGCCCTGCAGCACCGTCTGCAGCCGACCCCGTTCAAGATCTTCTGCGCCGTCGCGGGCGTGCTGCTGCTGTCGGCCGCCCTGTCGGCCCCGGCGGCGCCCGCCAGGTGGCCGCTGGCGGCGGGCATGGGCGGGCTGTGGGGCGACGCCGTCACGGGCCTCGCCGCCAACGGTCTGGGCGCGCTGAAGGTCCCCGGCGCGCGCATTATTCTGGGCCTGCTGTTCCTGGCGCTGGCGCTGTGGAGCTTGGCCTATACCGTGGGCCTGCGCCTGCGCGACTTCACCGACACCGCCGGCTGGGCCGCCCAGAAGGGCGCCGAGGCCCGCGCCGCCCGACCGCCCAAAGCCGCCAAGCCGGGCAAGGCGCGGCGCGCCGTCGCCGAAGCCGCCGCCCCGGCCCGCAAGCCGCGCCACCGTCTGCCTGAGGCGGACGAGATGGAGGCCGACGGCCCTGCGCCCGCCTCTAGCGCTCCGGTCGCCGCCGCCTATGACGAGCCCGACGCCGATCAGCCTGACGCCTATACCCCGCCATGGGAGGACGCGGCCCCCGCCCCCATCGCCCCGCCCTCGGCCCGCCAGAACCGTCCGGCCGAGCCCAAGGTCGCGGCGGTCAAGGCGCCCAAGCCCGTGCGCAGCGACGCCGATCAGCAGGCCTTCGACTTCGCCAATGAGGGCGGCTTCGAGCTGCCGCCGCTGGGCATTCTGGCCAAGCCCGGCCAGCGCGGCGGCGCCGTCGACGAGGAATCGCTGAAGGCCAACGCCAAGATGCTGGAGGGCGTGCTTCAGGAGTTCGGCGTGCGCGGCCAGATCGACCAGATCCGCCCCGGCCCCGTCGTCACACTGTATGAACTGGTGCCGGCGCCCGGCGTGAAGCACGGCCGCGTCGTGGCCCTGGCGGACGACATCGCCCGCTCCATGTCGGCCCGCGCCTGCCGCATCAGCGTGGTTCAGGGCCGCAACGCCATCGGCATCGAACTGCCCAACGCCAAGCGCGAGACCGTCTTCCTGCGCGACCTTCTGGCCTCGGGCGAATACGACAAGAAGAGCCACCTGCTGCCGCTGGCGCTGGGCGAAACCATCGGCGGCGAGCCCTATGTCGCCGATCTGGCGCGGATGCCCCACCTGCTGATCGCGGGCACCACCGGTTCGGGCAAGTCGGTCGGGGTCAACGCCATGATCCTGTCGATCCTGTATCGCCACTCGCCCGCCGAGTGCCGTTTCATCATGATCGACCCCAAGATGCTGGAGCTGTCGGTCTATGACGGCATCCCGCACCTGCTGGCGCCGGTCGTGACCGATCCCAAGAAGGCGGTCGTGGCCCTGAAGTGGACCGTGCGCGAGATGGAGGACCGCTATCGCCGGATGTCCAAGCTCGGCGTCCGCAACGTCGCCAGCTACAACGAGCGCGCCCGCGAAGCCCAGGAAAAGGGCGAGCATTTCGAACGCACCGTCCAGACCGGCTTCGATGAACAGGGCCGCCCGGTCTACGAGAGCGAGAAGATCCGCCCCGAGCCCATGCCCTATCTGGTCGTGGTCATGGACGAGATGGCGGACCTGATGCTGGTCGCGGGCAAGGACGTCGAAGGCGCCGTCCAGCGTCTGGCCCAGATGGCCCGCGCGGCGGGCATCCACCTGATCATGGCCACGCAACGCCCGTCGGTGGACGTCATCACCGGCACCATCAAGGCCAACTTCCCGACCCGGATCTCCTTCCAGGTCACGTCGAAGATCGACAGCCGCACCATCCTGGGCGAACAGGGCGGCGAGCAACTCCTGGGCCAGGGCGACATGCTCTATATGGCGGGCGGCGGACGCATCACCCGCCTGCACGGCCCCTTCGTCGGCGACCAGGAAGTCGAAGAGGTCTGCAAGCATCTGCGCGCCCAGGCCGAGCCGGAATACCTCGACCTGATCACCGACGAGCCTGACGGCGACGGCGACGGCGCCATGGGCGATGAAGGCGGCGGCACCGGAGACGACCTGTATGACCGCGCCGTGGCCGTGGTCACGCGCGACCGCAAGGCCTCGACCTCCTACGTCCAGCGCCGTCTGCAGATCGGCTACAACCGCGCCGCCACCCTGATCGAACGCATGGAGCAGGAAGGCGTCGTCAGCCCGGCGAATCATGCGGGCAAGCGCGAGGTGCTGGCCGGACCGCCGCCTATGGTGTGATCGGCTTCGCCGAAGCGGCGGCTTTGCCGCCGGGCGCTATCGCTCGCCGCGCGGCGGCTCGCTGCTTCAGCGCCAATCACGAGCGCACGCTTGGGAACCCTGCGGTTCAGTCGACGCTTAAACGCCTCACGTCCTCAAGCAGCGAGCCGCCGCGCGGCGAGCGCTAGGACACTAAACAATGAACGCCGCTTCATCGGAGCGCCGGAATATGGTCAGGCTGGCGTCATCAGCCTGCCGGATGAAGTCCTCATCCTCATCGGGTCGAAAACCGTTCAGAACGGGAGAAGAAAAGACATGAGCATTTCCCGCCGCGCCTTCGGCCTCGGCTCCGCCGCCGTAGCGGCGCTCGCCGCCGCGCCCGCCGCCGTCCTGGCGCAGGCCGGGCTGTCCGCCGAGGATCAGGCCGTGCTGCGTCAGGCCCAGACCTATCTGACCGCCATGACGACGGCTCAGGGGACCTTCGTCGAGACCGGCCCGAACAACCAGCGCCGCACCGGCCGCTACTATCTGCAGCGCCCCGGCAAGATGCGGTTTGAATACACCGAGCCCGCAGGCCTGCTGGTGGTGGCCGACGGGAACAACGTCAGCCGCTGGGACCCGCGCCTGAACGTTTTCCGCCAGGCGCCGCTGGGCCAGACGCCGCTATCGACCTTCCTGGCGCGCGAGGTCCGGCTGGATCAGGGCGTCAAGATCGACCGCGTGACGCGCATGGACTCCGGCGCCTTCGCCATCACCGCCCGCGACGCGCGCCGCCCCAACGAAGGATCGGTCATCCTGGCTTTCGCCGGGTCGCCCGTGCGTCTGCAGGAGTGGACCATCACCGACGCCCAAGGCTCGCGCACGCGCGTGCAGCTGACGACTCTGCAGCCCGCCCCCGGCCTGGCCTCCAGCCTTTTCCAGCTGCGCGACCCCACCCGGCGAAACCGGCGCAACTGATCCGGCGCCGAGAGGGAAGCAGGGCGAATTTGTGACAGTTTGACCTTTTTCTCTCGGCGTGACACTTTGGGCACAGGACGGCGGCGGCCGTCCCGCCCGCCACGGATTCATCCCCGCCTGGCGGCGAGAGAGACGAACTTCATGCGCCCGGACGCTGTTCCGGGCGCTTTTTTCGTGGCGTTTAGACCCCGGCGGCATGACCTGCTAAGGCCCCCGGTCATGAGCCTTCGCATCGTCACCTGGAACATCAACTCGGTCCGCCTGCGCATCGATCAGGTCGCCCGTTTCGTCGCCGAACACGCCCCGGACGTCCTGTGCCTGCAGGAAATCAAATGCACCGAGGACCAGTTTCCGCGTCAGGCCTTCATCGACATGGGCCTGCCCTACCTGCGGATCGGCGGCCAGAAGGGCTGGCACGGGGTGGCCATCGCCAGCCGACTGCCCATCGTCGACAGCCCGAAGCTGGACGTCTGCCGCGAGGGCCACGCCCGCTGCGTCTCCGCCGTGGTCGAAGGGGTGGAGGTGCAGAACTTCTACATTCCAGCGGGCGGGGATCTGCCGGACCGGGCGCTGAACCCCAAGTTCGATCACAAGATGGACTTCTATGAACGGCTGACCGCCGAGATGAAGACCCGCGATCGCCAGCGGCCTCTGGTCCTGGCCGGAGACTTCAACATCGCGCCGGGCGAGAACGACGTCTGGAACCACCGCTTCATGTCCAAGGTGGTCAGCCACACCCCCGGCGAGGTCGAGACCCTGTACCGGCTTCAGGACGCGGGCGGTTTCACCGACGTTCTACGCGATCAGATCCCAGACCCGGTTAAGCTGGCCAGCTGGTGGAGCTATCGCGCCAAGGATTTCCGCAAGTCAAACCGGGGCCTGCGCCTCGATCACCTATGGACCTCGCCGGGCCTGACTCCGGCCGTGGTCAAGGGCAGCGCCCGCATCCTCGACACGGTGCGCGAATGGGAGCGGCCCAGCGACCACGCCCCGGTCGTGATGGACCTGGACATCTAAGGCCGCCTCAGAACGGGAAGAAGATCGGGATCGCCGCCATGCCCGTGGCCCAGGTGATCAGGTTCAGCGGCAGGCCGACCTTCACGAAGTCCATGTAGCTGTAATTGCCCATCTGATAGACGAGCACGTTCGTCTGATAGCTGAAGGGCGTGGCGAAGGCGGCCGAGGCCGCCATCATCACCGCCACCAGAAACGGTCGCGCATCCACGCCCAGCGCCGCCGCTATGGCTACGGCTATCGGCGAGAACAGCACCGCCACCGTGGCGTTCGACAGGATGTCCGTCGCGAACAGCGTCACCCCGTAAAATACGAACAGCGCCGCCCACGGCCCATAGGGGCGGATCACGTCGATCAGGGCGTCGGCGCCCGCCTGGGCCAGGCCCGTCACCTCCAGCGACGAGCCGATGACCACCATGCCCGCGACCAGCAACAGGATTTCAGGCCTCAGCCCGGCATAGGCCTCCTCGGCGGTGATCACCCGCATCAGGATCAGGGCCACCGCCCCGGCGAAAGCCGCCGCCGCAATGGGCGCTAGGCCAAAGGCCGAGGCCACGACCACGGCGGCGAAAACGGCCAGAGACGCCAGGGCGCGTTTCAGCTCCAGCGGCCGCTCAGCGCCTTTTTCATACAGATCGACATTGCCCAGCACCGCATCGCCCGACCCGCCGGGGCTGGCGCGCTGCTCCATCAGCCACGGCAGACGGAAGGACGACAGCAGGCTGCGCTTGCCCTTACCGGCCTCCTCGGCTTCCCGGCGCGCCGCCATTTCGGCCTCATCGCGCGCGGCGGTCTTCTCCAGCACGCGCGAGCCGATGAAATACAGATAAAGGCCGCCGACCGTGGCGATGCACAGACCCACGCCCGTGATTTCAAACAGGGAGAAGACCGGCTGACCCGTATTGCGGGCCATGTCGCTGACCAGCAGATTGGTCGAGGTGCCTATCAGGGTCAGCAGCCCCCCCATGATCACCGCATAGCTGAGCGGCATCAGGAATCGCTTGGGCGACAGGCCCAGCGACAGGGCCATGTCGCGGACCACCGGCGCCGCCAGCACCACCACCGGCGTGTTGTTGAGAAAACCGCCGACCGCCCCGCACAGGCCGATCACGATCCACACGGCGTGTCGCCCGAACAGGCGGGTCATGCCCTTGGCCTTGCGGATCAGCCAGGCCAGCAGGCCCGACAACTCCATGGCGTAGGCGATGACGAACAGCCCCGCCAGGGCCATAATGGCCGGGCTGGCGAAGGCGCCCTGAACCTCGACCGGGCGCACCACGCCGAACAGCAGCAGCGCCGCCGCGCCGCTGAGCGCCACCACATCGGAGCGCAGACGTCCATGAATCATCACCCCGACCACGACGACCAGGACGACAAGAGCGATAATCTGGTCCAGCGTCACCCGCGCAAGAGCCCCTGTTCCGCCAGACGCCGGACCCGTTCGCGGGCCGGGGCGCCAATCCGTCATTCCCGTGTTAGGCTGCTTCCATGTCGATCACAACGACCCGTCTCGCCGCGCCGATCGCCCTAGCGGCCGCCCTGCCCCTTCTGGCGTCGTGCCAGAAGCCGTCCGAGCCCGCCGCGCCCGAAGCTCCGGCGCCTGCCCCGCCCACGGTCGTGCTGGACTCAACCCTGAACCGCGCCGCCCTGCTGGCCGCCCTGACCGAAGCGAGAACCGCCACGGCCGACGGCCGCGTCCGCGACGCGGCCCTGAGCGGACGGACCGTATCGGTGCGCCTTCCTTTCGGATGCGAGGGCGCAGCACCGGCCGAACGGACGCAGCCGGGCCTGCCGGCGCTGGTGCGCGGCGACGACGGCAGCCTGATGCTGAGAGTTCTGCCCGAGGATCTCGCCACGTCCGGCCTGGTCGTCACCGCGGGCGCGGACGACGCGGCGCCTCCCAGTGCCTGGGAAGCGGTCGAAGGCTTCTGGATCGCCCGTCCCTGGAGCGGGCTGGAAACCTGTCGCCCCGGCGAGACCGCGCCGACGGCGCGCCAGCCAGCGCAAGACGCTGAAGCAGAAAGCAGGTCCGAGGCCGACGGTGTCGTTTCGCCTGCGGCTCAGCCGTCCGTTCAGACGGAACGCACCTCAGGGCTGGCCGCTGTGTTCGAGACGGACGGCTCGCGCCTGGGCCGCCGCCAGGGCCAGGCCTATGTCCACGTCATTCGGGGAGACAAGGGCGTCGCTCCGACGCCGGCGCCGGGCGGCTATGCGCTGCGGCTGGAGGGGCGGCTGACCGCCTTTGCGGACGGAAAGGCCGTCCACTGCGTCCAGAAGGACGCCGAAAGCCGTCCGGTCTGCGTCGCCGCCCTGCGGCTGGACCGGCTGGCCTTCGAGGATGGAGCCACGGGCGCCCTTCTCAGCGAATGGCGCCCGCGTTGAGCTGATGTCAGGCAGCGCCCAAAAGGGCGGCGCCGGCCAGGACGCCCAGCAGGATCAGGGTGACGCTGCCGGTGAAGACGACGACGCCTTCGAACGAGAAGCCCGAAGCGCGGGGATGCACGAGTTTCATGATTGAGTTCCTTTCGGCGGGGGAGATCCGAACGGCCTCAAGATAGGAAGCGCGACCGCGAACGACAAACCACGGTTCGGCTGCATCGCGTGAGCTTAACTCACCTGATCCGGCTCTGCGTCCCGATCTGGCCTCGATTCCGCCACGATCCAGTTGAGGAAGCGGCGCAGCTTCGGCTCATCGGCGCGTTCGGGCAGGACCACGGCCCAATAGGCCAGATCATTGGTCAGGGCGTGGTCGACCGGCTGGATCAACCGCCCTTCGCGGAGCTCGTCCGCCGCCAGAGGCGCCGAGGTCAGGGCCACGCCCCGCCCCGACAGGGCGGCCTCCAGCGCCAGGTGGCTGTGGCTGAAGTGGGGGCCGCGCAGATGGTTCACGCGCGGATCCTCGACCCCGGCGCTTTCGAACCAGGCCTTCCAGCCCAGTCGGTTCGCATAGGGCATGTCGTGCCAGGTCTCGTGAATCAGCACCACGTCCAGCAGATCGGACGGCTGGTTCAACCGCCGCGCGGCCGCGAAGGACGGGGCGCAGACCGGGATCAGGCGCTCATTGACCAGCCGCCGCGCCACCTTGCCCGGATAAGGGCCTTCGCCATAGCGCAGCGCTACGTCCGCCTCGCCGTTGGACAGGTCGGCGATGCGGTCCTCGGCGAAGACGATCAGGTCGAGGTCGGGATTGTCTTCGCTGAACCGATGCAGACGCGGCGAAAGCCATTTGCTGGCCAGCGACGGCAGGGCGCTGATCCGCAACTGGCGCGAACGGCCGGGCCGCACGGCGTCCAAGGCGCTTTCGAGCCGCTCGAAGGCGTCGGCGACGCCCTGAGCCAGGCGCACGCCGTCGGCGGTCAGCCGCACCGACCGGTTGAAGCGGTCGAACAGGCGCAGGCCCAGCCGCATCTCCAGCGCCTTCACATGGCGGCTGACGGCGCCGGGGGTGACCCCCAGCTCCTCGGCGGCCTCACGGAAGCTGCCGTGGCGGGCCGCCGCGTCGAACGCCCGAAGCGCCACCAGCGGCGGGGTCGGGCGACGCTCGCTCATGGGCAGATCAGGGCTGGAGGCGGTAGCCGCCGGCGTCGGTCAACAGCAGCCGCGCCTGACCCGGCTCGGCCTCGATTTTCTGACGCAGGCGGTAGATGTGGGTTTCCAGCGTGTGGGTGGTGACCCCGGCGTTGTAGCCCCACACCTCGGTCAGCAGCTCTTCGCGCGACACCGGCTTGGCCCCGGCGCGATAGAGGTACTTCAGGATGTTGGTTTCCTTTTCCGTCAGCCGGACCTTCTTGCCCTTGTCGTCCACCATCAGCTTGGAGGCCGGACGGAACTCATAGGGGCCGACCTGGAAGACGGCGTCCTCGGACTGTTCGTGGCTGCGCAGATGGGCGCGGATGCGCGCCAGCAGGACGGCGAACCGGAAGGGCTTGGTGACGTAGTCGTTGGCGCCGGAGTCGAGGCCCAGAATGGCGTCGGAGTCCGACGACTGCGCCGTCAGCATGATGACCGGGGTCGAGATCCCCGCCTTGCGGATCAGGCGACAGGCCTCGCGGCCGTCCATGTCGGGCAGATCGACGTCCAGCAGGATGAGGTCTGCGCGCGCCTCCTTGGCCTGACGCACGCCGTCGGTCGCCGTCGCGGCCTGGGCCGGGCGGAATTCCTCGTGAAGCGCCAGCTGCTCGGCCAAGGCCTCGCGCAGGTCGTCGTCGTCGTCGATGATCAGAATGGTCTTGGGCGTGCGCATGGTCTCTTTAGAATGGCGAGGCTTGAGCCGAACGCCAAGGGCGCCGGACAGGATATTGCGTCCTAAGAGGGCGCCGGCGCTTTATTTCGTTCCCCGAACAGGGCCGAACCGACCCGAACATGGGTCGCGCCCGCCGCGATGGCTGCAGGATAATCGCCGCTCATGCCCATCGACAGCACGCCCAGGCCGTTGCGCGCCGCGATCGCGGCCAGCAGGGCGAAATGCGGCGTGGGGTCTTCATCAACAGGGGGAATGCACATCAGCCCCTCGACCTTCAGGCCGTATCGGTCGCGGGCGACGGCGATCAGGGCGTCGGCGTCGTCGGGCAGAACCCCGGCCTTCTGCGGCTCGGCGCCGGTGTTGACCTGAACCAGCACGCTGGGGCGCCGCCCGGCCCGCGTCATGGCGGCCGCTAGAGCGGCGGCGAGCCGTTCGCGGTCCAGCGTCTCGATGACGTCGAACAGTTCAACCGCTTCCAGCGCCTTATTGGTCTGCAAAGGGCCGATCAGGCGCAGTTCCAGATCCGGCAGGGCGGCGCGACGGGCCGCCCAGTGGCCTTGCGCCTCCTGCACCCGGTTCTCGCCGAACACGCGCTGGCCGGCGTCCAGCGCCGCCTCCAGCGCCTCGGGCCCCTGGGTCTTGGACACGGCGGTCAGCACCACCGAGGCCGGGTCGCGGCCGGCCGCCTTGGCCGCCTCGGCGATGCGGCCCCGCACCTGGGCGAAGCGGTCAGCGATGGACGAAACGGCGGCGGCGGGATTAGGGACGGTCATGATGCCCCTGTCTGACACCCTGTCCGAAGAAGCGCAAAGCCTGTGGGACGCCGCCTGCGCCCTGGCGCGCACGGCGCCGCAGGGCGGCCGCCCCCTGCCCCCCCTGCTGTTCTTCACCGACCCGGCGCGCACGCCCCGTCCGTGGGAGACGGCCGCCCGCCTGCCTGCCGGCGCAGGCGTGGTCTTCCGTCACTTCGGCGCCGCGGATCGACTAGAGACCGGACGGCGCCTGCGCGAGGCGACGCACAGGGCGGGGGTTCAGCTGCTGGTGGGACTGGACGCCGACCTGGCAGAGCAGATCGAGGCGGACGGCGTGCACCTGCCCGAGCGGGCGCTGTCGGCCGCCTGGTCCCTGTCGGGACGACGGCCGGACTGGCTGCTGACCGGGGCGGCCCATTCCCCGGCAGCGGTGCGGGGGGCGCGCGATCTGCACGCCCTTGTGCTGTCGCCGGTCTTTCCGGCGGGCGGCGCTTCTTCAGTCAAAGCGCCCCTGAGCGTAGAGGGATTTTCAGCCCTTGCCGCCCTGGCCCTCTGCCCGGTCTACGCTCTGGGCGGGATCACGGCGCTCAATGCGCCGCTATTGGCGGCGTCGGGGGCATCCGGCCTGGCGGGCGTAGAGGCGATCCAGACGGCTTTCGCCGGTTAGGGCTTAGAACTTGAAGATGGTCTCGAGCCGCACGCGCGGCGCGGCGCGGCGGTCGGCGGCGCTTTCGGGCGCGCGGGCCGGGTCGACTTCAGGCGAGGCCAGGTTGGCGGCGGCGCCGACGCGCAGGCGCGGGCTGAGGCGGTAATAGGCCCCGGCCTCGACATCGCCCCAGTCGGCTTCGCGGCCGACCGGCTGGTTCAGGTTGAAGTTCAGGCCCCAGCGGCCGTTCTCGTTGAAGCGCAGGCCGCGGCGCTGGGCCGGGGTCGCAGGCGTGGTCGAGGACTGGGCGGCGATATCGCTGAGATTGACGGAAGGCGTGCGGGCGCGCGTCTGCGCCGAGGCGTCGTCCGCCATCCCGGCCAAGGCCAGGGCGCCCGCGCATGCAGCGATGACGGCGACGAAACGCATTCCACCTACCCAAGAAGACCGACTTGAGCCGTCGATCCGTTATTGACGAGCCGGAACCATCCGACCTGGGGATAAGATATGGACTCGCGCCCCGGGGTCAACGCATGGAAGCCCCGCGATCACGGTTCGGGGCGACTCCGGCGGCCCCTGTGGCGCCTGCGTCACGCCGTTCCGGCCTTTTGCCGTCGATATTGGCGGCCAGGAACGCCGGTTCGCCTTGTCATAGCCCCTTTTGAGCGTGTTATAGAGCGTCGCTGCGGCGCGTGCGCGCGCGGTCTCTTTCGATGATCGCCCCTCGGGGGCCTTTCGGAAGCGCCCGGTGTACGTCGTCCACCCCTTTACGGAGACTATGGAATGGCTCTTGTTCGCGGCGCTGCGGTCGCCCTGATCGCCTCGGGACTGCTGCTCGGCGGCTGCTCTAGCCTGCCCTTCGTCGGCGGCGGCTCCAAGGCCAAGACGCCCAGCATGGAAGCCCAGCTGGGCATCGGCGTGAACGCCTATCTGTGGCGCGCCACCCTGGACACCCTTTCCTTCATGCCGCTGGCCAGCGCCGACCCTTGGGGCGGGGTGGTGAACTATGACTGGTACGTCAATCCGCAGACACCGAACGAGCGTTTCAAGGCGACCGTCTTCATCCTGGACCGCCGCCTACGCGCCGACGCCCTGAACGTCGCCGTGACCAAGGAAGTCAAGGACGCCTCGGGCGGCTGGGTTTCGGCCCCGGTCGCGGCCCAGACCGAAACCGATCTGGAGAACGCCATCCTGACCAAGGCGCGCCAGCTCAACCTCGCCAACGCGGCCCGTCGCTAAGGCGCCGCCTCTCCCCCCCTTCGCCGTTCAACGCAGACCTCAGGGCCGCCTCAAGCTTCGCGCCTGAGGCGAGACCTCAGGATACGCCGTGGCCCGCTACGAGCCCAAGACAGCCGAACCCCGCCAGCAGGCCCGATGGGCCGAGGCCGACGCCTTCTCGGTGTCCAACGCCGACACCGGCCGTCCGAAATACTATGTGCTGGAGATGTTCCCCTATCCGTCGGGCAACATCCACATGGGCCACGCCCGCAACTACGTCATGGGCGACGTCGTGGCGCGCTGGAAGCGGGCGCAGGGCTTCGACGTGCTGCACCCGATGGGCTGGGACGCTTTCGGCATGCCGGCCGAGAACGCGGCCATGGAGCGCGGCGTCCACCCTGGCGACTGGACCTGGTCCAACATCGCCACGATGCGCGACCAACTCAAGCTTCTGGGCCTGTCGCTGGACTGGTCGCGCGAGTTCGCCACCTGCGACCCCGAATACTATGGCAAGCAGCAGGCCTGGTTCCTGGAGCTGTTCAAGCGCGGCCTGGTCTATCGCAAGGACGGCGTCGTCAACTGGGACCCGGTCGACAACACCGTCCTGGCCAATGAGCAGGTCATCGACGGCCGCGGCTGGCGCTCGGGCGCCGTGGTCGAGAAGCGCAAGCTGAACCAGTGGTTCCTGCGCATCACTCAGTATGCGGACGATCTGATCGACGGCCTGTGCGAGCTGGAAGGGCGCTGGCCTGAAAAGGTCCGTCTGATGCAGGAGAACTGGATCGGCCGGTCCAAGGGTCTGCAGATGAAGTGGGCCTGGGCGGGCGCCGCCCCGGCTGGTTTCGATGACGGACTGGAGATCTACACCACCCGCCCCGACACCCTGTTCGGCGCCAGCTTCATGGGTCTGGCCCCCGATCATCCGATCTCGAAGCAACTGGCCGAGGCCGACCCCAAGGTCGCCGCCTTCGTCGCCGAATGCCGCAAGGGCGGCGCCAGCCAGGCCGACATCGAACAGGCCGAGAAGATCGGCTGGGACACGGGGCTGAAGGTGATCCACCCCTTCACCGGGGCCGAGATCTCGGTGTGGATCGCCAACTTCATCCTGTCCGACTACGGCACCGGCGCCATCTTCGCGTGTCCGGCGCATGACCAGCGCGACCTGGACTTCGCCCGCAAATACGACCTGCCGGTGATCCCGGTCGTCCGCCCCGAAGGCGCGGGCGACGACTTCGCCGTGGCCGACGAGGCCTATACCGGCCCGGGCGTCATCTTCCATTCCGACTTCCTGAACGGCCTGGACATCGAGGCCGCCAAGGCCGAGGCCATCCGCCGGATCGAGGCCGCCGGAATGGGCCAGGGCGCGACCATCTATCGCCTGCGCGACTGGGGCGTCAGCCGCCAGCGCTACTGGGGCTGCCCCATCCCGGTCATCCACTGCGAGGCCTGCGGCGTCGTGCCGGTCCCGGCCGACCAGCTGCCGGTCGAACTGCCCAAGGACGTCACCTTCGACGTGCCCGGCAACCCGCTGGACCGTCACCCGACCTGGAAGCATGTCGACTGCCCGTCATGCGGCGCCGCCGCCCGGCGCGAGACCGACACGCTGGACACCTTCGTGGACTCCAGCTGGTATTTCGCCCGCTTCGCCGATCCCAAGGCGGCCGAGCCGATCAACAAGGCCGCCGCCGCCAAATGGCTGCCCGTCGATCAATACATCGGCGGCGTCGAGCACGCGGTCCTGCACCTGCTCTACGCCCGCTTCATCACCCGCGCCCTGTCGGACGCCGGCCTGATGGACGTAAAGGAGCCGTTCGCTGGGCTGTTCACCCAAGGGATGGTGGTCCACGAGACCTATTTCGACGGCCATGAGGACAGCGGCAAGCCGCGCTGGGTCGAGCCTTCGGACGTCCGCATCGAAACCGTGGACGGCAAACGCGTGGCCACCCGCCTGTCGACCGGCGCCGCCGTGACGATCGGCGACATCGAAAAGATGTCCAAGTCCAAGAAGAACGTGGTCGCGCCCCAGGACATCATCGCCGCCTATGGCGTGGACGCCGGCCGCCTGTTCATCCTGTCCGACAGCCCGCCCGAGCGTGACATCCAGTGGTCGACCGGCGGGGTCGAGGGCGCCGCCCGCTTCGTGCAGCGCGTCTGGGGCGAATACGCCTCATACGACGCCGCCGCTCCGGCCAACGCCGATGTGGACGCCGCCCTGATCCGCGAGACGCACAAGGCCATCAAGGCCGTCAGCGAGGGCGTCGAGCACTTCCGCTTCAACTCGGCCGTGGCCAAGCTCTACGCCTTCCTGGCCACCATCCGCCAGCACGACAAGGCGGGCGCCGAGGCGAAGAAGACCGCCCTGTCCGCCCTGGCGCGGCTGATGGCGCCCTTCACCCCGCACCTGGCCGAGGAATGCTGGACCCAGTTGGGCGAGGCCGGAATGGTTCTGGACGCGCCCTGGCCCGTCTATGACCCGGCCCTGGCCGCCGACGACCAGGTCACCCTGCCCGTCCAGATCGGCGGCAAGCGTCGCGGCGAGGTCGTCCTGCCGCGCGGTTCGGACAATGCGACGGTCGAGGCCGCCGCTCTCGCCAATCCGACGGTTCAGGCCTACCTTGCCGCCAACAACCTCAGCATCCGCAAGGTGGTCGTCGTGCCTGACCGTATCGTCAATCTGGTGGCCGGCTGATGCGCAGCGGGCGTCGTCTCCTGCTGGCGCTGGCCGGGACGGTTCTGCTGTCCGGCTGCGGCTTTACGCCCCTGTATGGCGAAGCGGGGGTCAGCGGCGCCCTGTCGCGCATCGCCGTAACGACGCCCGACGACCGGCTGGGCTATCGCCTGCGCGAACAGCTGGAGGACGCCTTCGGACGCGACGGCGCCCAGGCGCCGCTCTATCGCCTGGCCACCGACGTCGAGCACAAGCGCCGCCCGCTGGGCCGCCGCATCGACGACACCGCCAGCCGCTATGAACTGACCGTCAGGGCCGCCTGGTCCCTGACCCCCGTCGCGGGCGGCGAAACCCTCAAGGGCGTGCAGACCACCACCATCACCTACGCCGCCGCCGACCAGCCCTACGCCGCCATCGCCGCCCAGCAGGACGGCGAGGACCGCGCCGCCGCCGACCTGGCCCGACTGATCCGCCTGGACATGATGCGCGTCCTGGCGGGGCGTTGAAGGCCGGCGCATGATCCTGTCCCGGCGGCCTGACGTCGACCGCTTTCTGAAGGCGCCGGACGCCGGCGTTCGCGCCGCCGTCATCCACGGCAAGGACCGCTCGGGCGTGACCGAACGCGCCCTGACGCTGTGCAAGACGATCACGCCGGATCTGAACGACCCGTTCAACGTCACCCTGCTGACCGAAGCCGATATCGACGGCGACCCGGTTCGGCTGGAAGAGGCGCTGACGGCGCTGAGCATGATCGGCGGGCGGCGTCTGGTGCGGGTGCGCATGGGCGACGCCAAGGGCGGCGTCGACAAGGCCGTGGCCGCCGCCCTGAGCGCCCACGCCGAGGGGGCCTACAATCCCGACGCCATGCTGGTGATCGAGGCCGGGGCGCTAGGCCGCGAATCCGCCCTGCGCAAGGCCGCCGAAAAGGCCCAGGGCGCGGTCGCCATCGCCTGTTATGAGGACGAGGTCGGCGACGTCGCCCGCATGACGCGCGAGGCCCTCGGCGCCGACAAGGTGGGCCTGACCTCGGACGCGCTGGATCGCTTCGTCGCCCGCCTGCCCCGCGAACGCGGCCTGATGCGCCAGGAGATCGAACGGCTGATCCTCTACATCGGCCCCGGCTCCGGCCGCACCATCGACGTGGAGGAAATGGACGCCCACCTCGGGGTTGAACCCGACGCCTCCCTGTCCGACGCCGCCCTACAGGCGTTCGGCGGCCGCCCCGGCCCTGCGCAGGCGGGCCTGCGCCGCGCCCTGGCCGAGGGCGAAAGCGCCGTCATGGCCGTGCGCATGGCCTCGCTTCATCTCGGAAAGCTGCGCCGGATCAATATCCTGCAGGCCAACGGCGCCGGCGCCAAGGAGGCCGCCAAGGCCGCCGGCGTCTTCTGGAAACAGGAGGCCGAACTGCTGCGCCAGGCGCGCGGCTGGCGCCTCGAACTGCTCGACGAGGTGCAGGACAGCGTCAACACCGCCGACGTCATGACCAAGACCACGGGCATGCCCGAGGCCCTGATCGCCGAACGCCTGCTGCTGGAAATCGCCGCCCGCGCCAAGCGCATGGGGCTTTAAGCGTCGCCCTAACGCGCTTCGCGCTGCTTGAGGGCTAGGCTTTCCTCCCCATGCAATGGGGAGGGGGACCGCGTAGCGGTGGAGGGGCTTCTCCGGCGGACCCAAGCGGCCCCTCCGTCTCGTCGCCTTCGGCGTCGATCCGCCTCCCCACAAGGTGGGGAGGAGACGCCGCGTCAGCCGCGCTTCGATGCGCGCCGGAAGGCCGGCTTGTTCTGCGCCACAGACTGGCGCTGCATGGATTTCTCGGTCGTGGCGGCGCCGGCCGCCCCGCCGAAGGCGCCCGTATTGCGGCTCGTCGCCTGCTTGGCCGCCAGGGCGCGTTTCAGCGCATCTGCGGCGCTCGGTTTTTCAGTTTTCTCAGTCATGGCGCCACCCTAACACGAACAGCGCCGGAAAGAGCCTCTTAGCCGCGCATCAGGCGGCGGCACAGGTCGTCCAACTGCTCCAGAGTGCCGTATTTGACGGTGATCTCGCCCTTGCCGCCCTTGTCGGCCAGCGAAACCTCCAGGCCCAGGGCGTCGGACAGATCCTGCTCCAGGGCGGCGATGTCGGCGGCGCCCTCCCCGTTCGGCGCGGCTCGGACCTTGGGCGTCTTCGGGCCGTCGGCCGCACGACGAGCCAGGGCCTCGGTCTGGCGCACGTTCAGGCCCTTGGCGATGACCTCCGCCGCCAGCTGTTCGGCGTTCGGGGCGGTGATCAGGGCGCGCGCGTGGCCGGCCGACAGCTCGCCGCGCACCACATGCTCGCGCACCGACTCGGGCAGTTGCAGCAGGCGCAGGGTGTTGGCCACGTGGCTGCGGCTCTTGCCCACCACGCCCGCCAGCGCGTCCTGGGTGCGGCCGAAACGCTCCATCAACACGGCGTAGGCGTTGGCCTCTTCCATGGGGTTCAGGTCGGCGCGCTGGACGTTTTCGATCACGCCGACTTCCAGCACCTCGATGTCGTCCATCTCGCGCACGACGATCGGCACCTGGGTCAGGCGGGCGGCCTGGGCGGCGCGCCAGCGGCGTTCGCCGGCGATGATCTGCCACACGCCCGCTTCGCCCGGCTGCGACCGCACGAGGATCGGTTGCAGCACGCCCTTGTCGCGGATCGAGGCCGTCAGTTCGTCCAGATCGGTCTTGGCGAAGATCTTGCGCGGCTGATCGGGATTGGGCTTCAGCGCCTCGATGGGCGCGCGCTGCACGCCCGCGGGCGCCGGGCCGGCCGCATCGACGGCGACCGCTTCCTGCGCGTTTTCACCCAAAAGCGCCGAGAGACCCCGGCCCAGACCACGCTGACGTTCGGACAAGATGCTGTTTCCGTTTACTTATCAGGTTGATCAGGCCGCGATGGCCTGACGACGTTGGCGCTCGCGCGCGACCAGTTCACGCGCCAGCTTCAGATAGGCCTGACTGCCCGCGCATTTCAGATCGTAGATCAAGGCCGGCTTGCCGAACGACGGCGCCTCGGACACCCGCACGTTCCGGGGAATGACGCTGTCATAGACCTTGTCGCCGAAGTGGGCGCGCACATCAGCCGCCACCTGGCCCGACAGGGCGTTGCGGCGATCATACATGGTCAGGACTAGGCCCTGAATCTCCAGCGCCGGGTTCAGGCTCTGACGCACCATCTCGATGGTCCGCATCAGCTGGGTCAGACCCTCCAGGGCGAAGAATTCGCACTGCAGCGGCACCAGAACGGCGTCGGCCGCGGCCATCGCATTCAACGTCAGCAGGTTCAGGGACGGCGGGCAGTCAATCAGGACATAGTCATACCGGGAATGACCGTTGCCGCCCTGCTTCGCCAGGGCGTCGCGTAGCCGATAGGAGCGGCGATCCGACTGGCTGAGCTCGATCTCGACGCCCGACATGTCCGGGTCGGCGGTGACGATGAACAGGCCAGGCACGGCTGTTTCGATCGCCGCCTCGTCGACGGGGCGACCGTCGACGATAACGTCGTAAATGGTCACCCGCCGTGTTTCACGTGGAACACCCAGGCCGGTCGAGGCATTGCCCTGGGGGTCCATGTCCACGATCAGCACCTTCTCGCCGATCGCGGCCAGCGCCGTGCCGAGATTGATGGCGGTCGTGGTCTTGCCTACGCCGCCCTTCTGGTTGGAAACCGCCAGAACGCGGGTGCGATGAACCGAGGACGGCTTAACGGACTCAACGGACACGGCGAAGACCCCTCAGTGAAACGATGCGGCCGCGCGGATCGCTGCGCGAGACAGCGAGCTCGGCTTCAAACTGCCAGACCCGACGGGCCTCTTTCAACTCAGCCTCGGCCTTCTCTCCCTTGAGGAACAGGCCTTTTGCACCGCGTTGGAAGTAGGGCTGTGCATAACCCAACAGCTTCTCCATCGCCGCCACAGCCCGCGCCGTGACGATATCAACCGTGATCGCCTGCTCCTCGGCCCGGCCGTTGACCACGGTGGCGGGCAATTCCAAGGCGTCGACAATGGTTTGCAGGAAACGGCAGCGCTTGCCGAGGCTGTCGACCAGCCAGACGTGGGCGCCTGGCCTGCCCCTCAGCAAGATCGCCAGGACCACGCCCGGAAAGCCCGCCCCGGCGCCCAGATCGGCCCAGCTCTTCGCCTCTGGCGCCAGATCCAGAAGCTGGGCGCTGTCCCAGGCGTGGCGGTTCCAAAAGTCCGGAAGGGTGTCCGGACCGACCAGGTTCATGACTTCGTTCGCCTCGGTCAGCATGGCCAGGAAGGTCGTCAGGTCGGCGATGTTGGCGTCGCTGGCCCCGGTCTGGGCCCGAAAGGCGTCGATAGCGTCGGACATCAGGCGACGACCGCCGCGAGATCTGCGTCCACGTCCTTCACCTTCTTCACGTGAGCCAGAAGCGCCGTCAGCGCGCCCGGCGTCATGCCTTCGATCCGGCCGGCCTGCCCCAGCGTCAGGGGACGGATCATAGCCAGCTTCTCGCGCACCTCATTCGACAGAGCGCCGATGGCGGCATAGTCAAGGTCGCGCGGCAGGGCGAGCCCCTCCTCCCGTCGCAGCGCCTCGGCGTCCTGGGCCTGACGGTCGAGATAGCCGGCATAGACGGCGTCGATCTCGACCTGCTCGCGAACTGCGGTGGACCAGTCGGCGATTTCGGGGTGGATCGCAGTGAAGTGATCCAGCGTCACGTTCGGGAAGGCCAGCAGGTCACGGATCGAGCGACGCTGACCATCGGCGTTGACCGTGATGCCCAGCGCCCCCGCTTCCTTGGGCGTGAACAGCGTTTCACGTGAAACACGATTGGCTGCGTCCAGAAGGTCCGCCTTCTCCTGCCAAATCTTCGCCCGCTCTGCGCCGACGATACCCGCTTCCATTCCGATCGGCGTCAGCCGCTGATCGGCGTTGTCGGCGCGCAGGGTCAGACGATACTCGGCCCGGCTGGTGAACATGCGATAGGGCTCGGTCACGCCGCGCGTCACCAGGTCGTCGATCATCACGCCGATATAGGCCTGATCTCGGCCGAGGATCAGCGGATCAGAACCGGCGGCGGCGCGGGCGGCGTTCAGGCCGGCGATAAGCCCTTGTGCGCCTGCCTCCTCATAGCCGGTTGTACCGTTGATCTGGCCGGCCAGATACAGGCCAGGCCGCTTCTTGACCTCCAGCGCCGGGGTCAGCTCACGCGGATCGACATAGTCGTACTCGATGGCGTAGCCGAAGCGGAACACCTCGACCTGCTCCAGACCCGGCATGGTGTGGAGGAAGGCCAGCTGAGTCGCGTCGGACACCGAGGTCGAGATGCCGTTCGGATAGACGCTGGGATCATCCAGACCTTCCGGTTCCAGGAACACCTGGTGGCTGGTCTTGTCGGCGAAGCGCACCACCTTGTCCTCGATCGAGGGGCAGTAGCGTGGGCCGCGCCCGGACAGCCGGCCCCCATAGACCGCGCTTTCGCCGAGGTTATCAGCGATGATGCGGTGCGTCTCTTCGGTCGTGTGGGTCACGCCGCAGGCGATCTGGGGCACCTCGATGCGGTCGGTCAGGAAGCTGAAGGGCACGGGCTGGTCGTCCGCCGCCTGCATCTCCAGCCGCTCCCAGGCGATGGTGCGGCCGTCCAGTCGCGCGGGCGTGCCGGTCTTCAGCCGGCCCATCATCAGCTCCGCGGCGTGCAGGTCGCCGGCCAGGCCCGTCGAGGGATCCTCGCCATAACGGCCGGCCGGAATGCGCAAATCGCCGCGATGGATGACGCCGTTGAGGAAGGTGCCAGTCGTCAGCACCACAGCGCCGGCGCGGATGGTCTCCCCCGCCCCGGTCGTGACGCCGACCACCCGGTCGCCGTTCAGGGTCAGCCCCTCGGCCGTGCCCGCCATCAAGGTCAGGTTGGGATAGTCCGCCAGTTCGGCCTGCATAGCCTCACGGTACAGGCGCCGGTCGATCTGGCTGCGCGGGCCGCGCACGGCGGCGCCCTTGGACTGGTTCAACATGCGAAATTGAATGCCCGACACGTCGGCCAGACGGCCCATGAGGCCGTCCAGGGCGTCGATCTCGCGCACCAGATGGCCCTTGCCCAGGCCGCCGATCGCCGGGTTGCAGCTCATCTCGCCGATGGTCTCCAGCTTCTGGGTCAGAAGCAGGGTGCGGGCGCCCGCGCGGGCAGCGGCCGTCGCAGCCTCGCAACCGGCGTGGCCGCCGCCGATGACGACGACGTCGAAGGTGTGATCGCAGCTCGAACTCATGGCGTTCACATAGTCCATCTGGACCGAAATCGCCACCGGCTGAGGAACCGTTGTTTCACGTGAAACAGGCGAAAGCCGGGCCTATTTGCCGATGCAGAAGGAGGAGAAGACCTCGCCCAGGATGTCCTCGACGCCGATGGCGCCGGTGACCCGAGCCAAGGCGTCAGCGGCGCGGCGCAGGTCGTCGCCGGCCATTTCCGGCGCCAGATCGAGCGCCCGGCGGCCCTCCTCGACGGCAGCCAAAGCCTCGGCCAGGCGACGTCTATGGCGTTCACGCGTGACGGCCGGGAAATCGGCGCCGGACAGGTCGCGCGCCAGCCGGGCGGCGATCCACTGATGCAGTTCGGCCAGCCCCTGCCCGGTCGCCGTGCTGACGCTCAGGGCTTCGAGGTCCGGCGCCGGCGCCACGGCGCCCAGATCGGCCTTGTTCAGCACCTGAAGATCGGAGGGGCGCAGGAAGGCGGCGGCCGGGTCCTCGGCGCCTTCGGTGGAGGGCGAGCGGACCCACAGGCGCAGGTCGGCGCCCTCAGCGCGCGCACGGGCGCGGCGGATGCCCTCGGCCTCGACCGGATCGTCGCTGTCGCGCAGACCGGCCGTGTCGGACAGGGTGACGGCGTAACCGCCGATCATGATGTCGGCGTCCAGCACGTCGCGCGTCGTTCCAGCGATGGGGGTGACGATGGCCGCTTCGCGCGCGACCAGGGCGTTGAACAGGGACGACTTGCCCGCATTGGTCTCGCCGATCAGGACGATGCGATAGCCCTCGCGCACCCGCCGCCCGCGATCGGAATCGGCCAGGGCCGCGCGAAGATCGGTCGACAGAGCGTCCAGCACCGGCCCGGCCGTGCGCGCCAGATTGTCAGGCACTTCCTCGTCCGGGAAGTCGATCTCGGCCTCGACCAGCGACAGGGCCTTCAACAGGTCGCGGCGAAATCCGGCGTAGGCGGCCGACAGGGCGCCGTCGAGCTGGCCCAGGGCCTGAGATTTCTGGGCTTGCGTTTCAGCGTCGATGAGGTCAGCGACCGCCTCAGCCTGGGCCAGATCCATGCGGCCGTTCTGAAAAGCGCGACGGGTGAACTCGCCCGGATCGGCGGGACGCAGGCCGAGCGCGATCAGGGCGGTGCTGGCCGCCTCGACGACGGCGCGGCCGCCGTGCAGGTGCAGCTCGGCCGAGTCCTCGCCGGTATAGGAGCGCGGGGCGACGAAGCGCAGGATGAGGGCCTCGTCGATCAGACGGCCGTCGTGGCGCAGGCTGCGCACCGAGGCCAGACGCGGGGTCAGCCCCCCTGCCCCCAGCGCTGACAGGGCCGCCTCCGTGCCAGGGCCGGAGAGGCGCAGGATGGCGACGGCGCCGCGGCCCGGCGGCGTGGCGAGGGCGAAGATGGTGTCGATCATACCTTCTCCTCCCCATTCCATGGGGAGGGGGACCACGAAGTGGTGGAGGGGCCAGCGCGGAAGGGAACGGCCCCTCCGTCTCGTCGGCTGCGCCGCCGATCCACCTCCCCACTTCGTAAGGAGGGGAACAGGAGCCTCACGGCTTGGGCGCGCCCGTGACGGCGGCTTCCATCAGGCGGCGGAACTGGTCCTGGGCCTGAACGCCGAAGCTGGTCCAGGTCTTCATCAATTCGTCCGGCTGCATGGCGGCCATGTTGGCGTCCATGCGCTTCTGCATTTCCGCGACCAAATGGTCGTTGAGCGGCGTCACGTCGGGAAGGCCCAGAAAGGCGCGAGCCTCGGCCGGAGTGCAGTCGATCTCAATGTTCAGCTTCATGACCCGCGCTCCTGTTTCACGTGAAACAGGCCCTCAAGCAGCCGCCCGCCGCGCGGGCGGCGCTAGGGCCAGTATCAGGTGTTCATGGACTGGAAGAAGTCGCCGTTGTTCTTGGACTGGCGCAGCTTGTCGAGCAGGAATTCGATCGCGTCCTGCGGGCCCATCGGGTTGAGGATGCGGCGCAGGACATAGGTCTTGGCCAGCTGGTCCTTCGGCGTGATGAGGTCTTCTTTGCGGGTGCCGGACTTAAGCACGTCGATGGCCGGGAAGATGCGCTTGTCGGCGACCTTGCGGTCCAGGACGATTTCCGAGTTGCCGGTGCCCTTGAACTCTTCGAAGATCACCTCGTCCATACGGCTGCCGGTGTCGATCAGGGCCGTGGCGATGATGGTCAGCGAGCCGCCCTGCTCCACGTTGCGCGCGGCGCCGAAGAAGCGCTTGGGCCGCTGCAGGGCGTTGGCGTCGACGCCGCCGGTCAGCACCTTGCCCGACGACGGGACCGTGGCGTTGTAGGCGCGGCCCAGACGGGTGATGGAGTCCAGCAGGATCACCACATCCTTCTTGTGCTCGACCAGGCGTTTGGCCTTTTCGATCACCATTTCGGCCACAGCGACGTGGCGCGAGGCGGGCTCGTCAAAGGTCGAGGCGACGACCTCGCCCTTCACAGTGCGCTGCATGTCGGTGACTTCTTCCGGGCGTTCGTCGATCAGCAGGACGATCAGGAAGACTTCGGGGTGGTTGCGCTCGATCGACTTGGCGATGTTCTGCAGCATCACCGTCTTACCCACGCGCGGCGGGGCGACGATCAGGCAGCGCTGGCCCTTGCCCAGCGGAGCGACGATGTCGATGACCCGGCCCGAGCGGTCTTTCAGCGTCGGGTCTTGGATTTCCATGTGCAGGCGCTCTTCGGGATAGAGCGGCGTCAGGTTGTCGAACAGGACCTTGGTCTTGACCATCTCCGGATCTTCGAAGTTGATCGTATCGACCTTCAGCAGGGCGAAGTAGCGTTCGCCCTCGCGCGGGCCGCGCACGGCGCCGTGCACCGTGTCGCCTGAACGCAGGCCGAAGCGGCGGATCTGCGACGGCGAGACATAGACGTCGTCCGGGCCCGGCAGATAGTTGGCGTCGGGGCTGCGCAGGAAGCCGAAGCCGTCCGGCAGAATCTCCAGCACGCCCGAGGCGATGATCTCGACCTCTTCGTCGGCCAGGGTCTTCAGGATGGCGAACAGCAGGTCCTGCTTGCGCAGGTTGCCGGCGTTCTCGATGTCCAGACCCTCGGCGAAGGCGACCAGGTCTTCCGGCGTCTTCTCGTTCAGTTCCTGAAGCGTGATGCGGCCGTTGGGAACGATGGGTTCGCCGTCATCGTCCTCGTCGTCATCCTCCGCCGTGGTGTCGACGCCGTGGTCGTCATCGTCGGAAACAGCGTGAACGGCGATTTCGGGCTCTACCTCCTCGACCGGCGCCGCCGTGCGGCTGCCGCCCAGGCTCAGGGTGCGACGCGGCCGCTCAACAGGCGTTTCCACTGCATTTTCAGTGACTTCGGTTTCCGGCGTCTCAGGCGTATCGGTCATGATGGCGTGCTCGTTCGCGCGCCCGGACGCCAAGGGGCGGCCAGGAGCAGAAAGGTCGTAATGGCTTCAGCCGCAGGGGCTGGGAGGGAGGGCGACGGGCTCCCGCAGGCTCAAACCGGCAGGCGTCGCGAAAAGAGAGGGACCGCGCTGCACGGATCGGCCGCACGGTTCACCGAAGCGGAACCACGAAAGACCCATGCGGGTCAAGGCCCTCAAGCAACGCGCGACCGCGTCGCTCGCGTCAGGGCTCTCAGAAACTCCACTCCATCGTCACCGACAGCACCATGATGATGGCCAGAACGAAGGGAATCTCATTGGTCATGCGCCAGAAACGACCGGAGTATTTGGAAGTACCCGCCGCGATCTTCTTGCGCTGCCCCGCCAGAAAGCCGTGCCAACTGGCCAGCAGGAAGACGCCGATCAGCTTGGTCACCATCCACGGCTGATGCGCGAAAGACCAGTCGGCGCCGTCGCCGCTGCGTAGCCACAGCAGCCAGCCCCCGAAGATGAAGGCCAGAATCATGGCCGGATTGATGATGATGCGCAGCAGCCGCGTCTGCCACACGCGCAGCAGGGCCTGCATCTCGCCGCGCAGGGGTTCAGGCTTGGCGTTCTGCTCGGCGTCATAGGCGAACAGGCGCGGCAGGAAGAGCATTCCCGCCATCCAGGCGATCACCGCGAGAATGTGAAGCCCGCGGGCCAGGTTGTAATAGTCCATGTCGCTCCCCTCAGGCCGCCCTGGAGCCCTTTGAACAGCCGGACGGGCAGGCTTTCAAGTGGGCGCATGGTCCACCCCTTGAGGCCCCCTGCGGGGCCGTTCCCGGCGTCTCCAGCGCCCGACCGACCGCATCAGTCAGGGCGGTGATGAAAACCGGGTCGGCGCTGACCGTCGGCGCGCGCAAATAAGGGGCGCAACCGACCTTATGGGCCAGTTCGCCGTATTCCATATCCAGCTCGACCAGGGTCTCGATATGCTCCGAGACGAAGGCGATCGGCACGACCAGCGCGCCCACGCCGTCTCTGGCCGCCTGTTCGATGGCGTCCGGCGTGGCGGGGCCCAGCCATTTCAGCGGGCCGACCCGGCTCTGGTAGCAGATGGCCCAGTCGCTCAGGCCCATCCGCTCGACCACAGCGGCCACGGTCGCCTCGACCTGAGCCTGATAGGGATCGCCCGCGGTGACCAGTTTCTCGGGGATGCCGTGGGCCGAGAACAGCACCCGCACCGGCTTCCCTTCAGCCTTGTCCAGCGTCTGCCGGATCAGGCGGACCTGGGCTTCGATCAGGCCGTCCGCGTCGGGATAGCAGCAGACGACGTGGGTCTCGCCCGGTCCGTCGTAGCACTCGGTCCACTTCTTCAGCGACGAGGCCGTCGTGGTGGTCGAGAACTGCGGATACAGGGGCAGAAGAACGATCTGATCGGGCTGGAAGGCCTTGACCGCCGCCGCTGTCTCTTCGGTCAGGGGATGCCAGTATCGCATGGCGATGAAGACCCGGCTGTCGTCGCCCGGCGAAGCGTCCGCCAGGGCGCGCGACAGGGCCTCCGCCTGTTTCTGCGTCTCGGGCAGCAGGGGCGAGCCGCCGCCCATCAAGGCGTAGTTGGCCTGGGCCGAGGTCTCGCGGCGGCTGGAGATCAACCGGGCGAGCGGCGTGCGCACGATCTCCGGCAGGCCGATGATGGCCGGATCGTTGAACAGGTTGAACAGGAAGGGTTTGACCGCTTCTGGGCGATCAGGACCGCCCAGATTGGTCAGAACGACCGCCACGCGCCGGTTGGGTCGTCCCTCGTCGTTCGTGGCGGTCCGGCTCATTGGGCGCCGATCCGTTTCAGCACCTGCTCGACATGGGCGATCGGGACGTCCGGCAGAATGCCGTGGCCGAGGTTGAAGATCCACGGCCCCTGGCCCCAGGCCTCCATCAGCTGATCGACGCGGCGGTCCAACGCCTCGCCGCCTGCGCGCAGCAGCAGAGGGTCCAGCGCGCCCTGGATGGGTTTGATCTTCTGCACGCGCTGGCCGACTTCCAGCGGACAGGCGGTGTCCAGCGCCACACCCTGCACCTCGCATTCGCGCGCATAGCGTTCAGCCAGGGCCGCAGAGCCCCTCGGGAAGCCGATAAGGGGCACGGTGACGCCCAGTTCGCGGGCGCGGGCGACCAGCTTCTGATGCGGTTTCAGCACCAGGCTTTCGAACAGATCGTCGGGCAGGCCCTCGGCCCAGCTCTCGAAGATCTTCAGCACCTGGGCGCCGGCGTCCTGCTGCATCTTCAGATAGTGGGCGGTGGACTCCACCAGCACGTCCAGCAGGCCGTAGACGATCTCGGGCTGGGTATAGGCGTAGGTCCGCGCCAGACCGCGCTCGCCCTTGCCCATCGTCCGGTGCTCGCCGTCCAGCATATAGGTGGCTACGGTCCACGGCGCGCCCGCAAAGCCGATCAGGGCGCGTTCAGGCTCCAGTTCCGCGCGCACCAGGCTGAGCGTCTGGCCCACGGCCTTGAGGGCCTCTCCAGCCTGCTGAGCCTTATCGGCCATCGACTGCACTGACGGCAAGGCGCCCAGACGCGGCCCTTCCCCCGCCTCGAACCACACCTTCTGCCCCAGGGCGCCGGGGATCAGCAGGATATCGGCGAAAACGATGGCGGCGTCGAAGCCGAAACGACGCATCGGCTGCAGGGTCGCTTCGGCCGCCATCTCCGGATTCAGGCAGAAGGCGATGAAGTCCGGCGCCTGGGCTCGCAAAGCCCGGTACTCCGGCAGGTAGCGCCCAGCTTGACGCATGAACCACACGGGCGGGCGGGAAAGGGTTTGGCCCTGGAGAGCCTTGATCAAAAGGGGCGTGCTCATGTCTTGGGCTTTAGGATGCACACCCCCAAGCCTCAATCCCTATTCAGATTTAAGAATTGAAAGAATTAGTGGTTGGAAGCAGGGCCGGGGAGCGCGGGGATAACCCTGGACCGTCCCGGTCGGACTCCGTCTTGTCCCCGTTTCGAGGCGAAAGATTCCGCGCCGTCGCCCGCGGGGGTGTGAGTCATGGGGATAAGCCGTGAAACACCCGCGGGACTCGGGTTTGCCTCTGGGCGCCGTTGTGGGTGAATCTACGGGCGCCGAATTTGGACAGGCGCTCCTGCCCACAGCATGGGATGAAATCTCGGCGCCCAGGCGGACGAATCCGGCGCCGATCGCAACAACGGCGCCCGCGATCCCCGCTCGCGACCGGCGACGGGGCTTGCTACAGGATTCGGCGCCCGGTCTTTCACGAACGGCGCCCCGGCTTTTCAACAGGGCGCGGGGATGATCCGACCGTCGCCCAGAAGGAGACGCCGTCCTCATGAGCCCTGCCCGTCCTCCCGGCGCTTCGCGTCTGGCCACCTATTTTCATGTCCACCTCGTCTCGGATTCGACGGGCGAGACCTTGAACGCGATGGCCAAGGCGGTGATCGCCCGCTTCGACGGCGTCATTCCCATCGAGCACATCTACGCCCTGGTGCGATCCAACAAGCAGATGGAGCGGGTGCTGGAAGAAATCGCAGCGGCGCCCGGCGTGGTGCTGCATACCCTGGTCGATCGGGAGCTGCGCGAGCAGCTGGAGGAAGGCTGCCGTCAGCTGCAGATGCCGCAGATCGGGGCGCTGGACCCGCTGGTCGGCGCCCTGTCGCGCTATCTGGGGGCGGATGTTTCGGCGCGGGTGGGCGCCCAACACGCGCTGGATACCGGCTATTTCAACCGGATGAGCGCGCTGGACTACGCCATCGCCCATGATGACGGACAAGGAACGCTGGAGCAGCTGGAACAGGCCGATGTCGTCCTGTGCGGCGTCAGCCGGACGTCCAAGACGCCGACCTGCATCTATCTGGCTCACCGGGGCATCCGGGCGGCCAATGTTCCGCTGGTTCCGGGTCAGGAAGACGGCGAGCGGCTGACGGCGCTGAGGAACCCGCTGGTGGTGGGTCTGACCGTTTCGCCGGACCGCCTGGTGCAGATCCGCCGCAATCGCCTGGACGGGCTGAACGCTGGCCACGCCTCGGCCTATGTCGACCATGACTCCGTGCGCGAAGAGACCATCAAGGCGCGGCGCGCCTTTGAACGGCGCGGCTGGCCGACCATCGACGTGACCCGGCGCTCGGTCGAGGAAACCGCCGCCGCCATCATCAACCTGTTGAGCGAGCGGCGCAGCCGCAGGCTGGGAGCCCCGATGTGACCGAGGCCTCTCATGAACGACTGATCCTGGCCTCCAAGAGCGCCGCCCGACGCGCCATGCTGGAAAACGCCGGCGTGCCCTTCGTCGTCCAAGTCGCTGATGTGGACGAAGACGCGCTGAAGACGCCGGGCGTCGATCCGGCTGAGCTGGCGGTGGAGCTGGCCCGGGCCAAGGCGCTGGCGGTGTCGCGTCATGATCCTGAGGCCTGGGTGCTGGGGGCGGACCAGACCCTGGCCTTTGACGGCGGGCTGGTGTCCAAGGCGCCGACTCTGGAGGCGGCGCGAGCGCGCCTGTCTGCCATGCGCGGCCGTTCGCACCATCTGCATTCCGGCGCGGCTCTGGCGCACAAGGGCCAGGTCGTCTGGAGCGGGCTGGATACGGCCGAAATGAAGGTCCGGGCCTTCTCCGACGCCTTTCTGGACGCCTATCTCGCGGCGGAAGGCGACGGCCTGTTGGCCTGCGTCGGCTCCTACCGGCTCGAAGGCATGGGGGCGCAACTTTTCGACGCCGTGCACGGCGACTATTTCACTGTTCTCGGATTGCCGTTATGGCCCGTCCTCACAGAGTTGAGGCGTGCGGGGGTAATTGCGTCATGAAGATAGAAACGGAACCGGCGGCTCGTTCGGCGCGCATCACGGGACAGGTGCGCCTGGGCGGGGTCGTGGGCAACCCGATCGGCCATTCCCTGAGCCCGATCCTGCATAACGCCTGGCTGGAAGCGGGAGCGGTCGACGGCTCCTATGTCGCCTTTCAGCCAAAGGACCCCAATGGTTTCCGCACCCTGGTCGCCGCCGGGCGGGCGGGCCTGATCCACGGACTCAACGTCACGGCGCCGTTCAAGGAGCAGGCCTTCGCCCTGGCCGACGACATCGCCCCGGCGGCCAAGGCGACCGGTTCAGCCAACATCCTGGTGTTTGAAGACGGCCGCGTCCGGGCCGACAGCGCCGATGGGGCCGGCGTGCTTTACGCCCTGGCGGAACAGGCGCCGGCCTTTGAGCTGAACGGCGCCCATGTCGTCATGCTGGGCGCAGGCGGCGCCGCTCGCGCGGTCGCGGGCGCCCTGGTTCAGGCCGGGGCGCGCCTGTCGATCCTGAACCGCACGCGCAGCCGCGCCGAAGCCCTGGCCGCCGATCTGGGCGCCGCGGTGGCGGTCGCCGAGGACGAAGGGGTGCTGGCGACGGCCGATCTGGTCATCAACGCCCTGAGCGCGCCGCCGACCATCGACCTCAGCGTCCTGAAGGCCGACGCGGTCGTGATGGACATGACCTATAAGCCGGTGCTCACGCCCTTTTTGGCGGCGGCGCAGGCGCGAGGGCTGATCACGGTCGACGGCCTGGCCATGCTGATCGGTCAGGCCGGACCGTCGTTCGAGGCGATTTTCGGCGTTCCGCCTCCGCCGCTGGATCTGCGCGCCGTGGCTATGGCCCATCTGGACGACGCCGCATGATCGTTCTGGGGCTGACCGGCTCCATCGGCATGGGAAAATCGACGACGGCGAAGATGTTCGCCGAGGAAGGCGCGGTGATCTGGGACGCCGACGCCGCCGTTCATCGGCTCTATGGGCCGGGCGGAGCGGCCGTGGCGCCGCTGGCGCAGGCCTTTCCCGGCGTGGTCGTGGATGACGCTGTCGATCGGGTGCGGCTGGCCGAGGCTCTGGGGCGCGACGAGACCGCCTTTCAGCGACTGGAAGCCATCGTCCATCCCTTGGTCGCCACGGACCGCGCGCAGGCGCTGACGGCCGCGCGGGCGCAGGGCGCGCGTCTGGCGGTCGTGGACATTCCCCTGTTGTTCGAGACGGGCGGCGACGCCGCCGTCGACGCCGTGGTGGTGGTCACCGCCGAACCCGAGGTGCAGGCCCAGCGCGTTCTGTCCCGACCGGGCATGACGCGCGAGCGGTTCGACGCCATCGCGTCGCGCCAGACGCCGGACGCCGAAAAGCGCGCCCGCGCCGACTTCCTCATCGACACGGGTCGAGGTCTGGAGGCGGCGCGCGACCAGATGCGCCGGATCGTGGGGACAGTCCTGTCGCCGTCGTGGACGCCGCCGCGCGGCGCTCTTTCGTTTGGGGCCGATCCCCGGCATTAAGGGGCATGGCTCGCGAAATCGTCCTCGATACTGAAACCACCGGCTTCGATCCCAAGACCGGCGACCGGCTGATCGAGGTGGGCTGTATCGAGATCGAGGACCTGCTGCCGACGGGGCGGACCTTTCACCGCTTCATCAACCCCGAACGGCTGATCCCGCCCGACGCCATCAAGGTGCACGGCATCACCGACGACAAGGTCAAGGACGCGCCCAAATTTCATGAGGTCGTCGACGACCTGATGGAGTTCCTGGGCGATGCGCCGCTGATCGCGCACAACGCCAACTTCGACCGCAACTTCATCGACTTCGAGATCGGCCGCATCGGCCGCAAGCCGCCGCCGCAGGACCGTTGGATCGACACCCTGGCCTTGGCCCAGAAGCGGTTCCCGGGCATGGCCAACTCGCTGGACGCGCTGTGCAAGCGCTACAAGATCAGCCTGGTCGAGCGGACCCTGCACGGCGCCCTGATCGACGCCCGCCTGCTGGCCGAAGTGTATCTGGAGCTGCGCGGCGGCAAGGAGCGGGCGCTGGACCTGACCTCGACGCGCGGCGGTCCTGCGGAGACCGCGGTGCGCGCCGCCTACGGCGCCCGGCCGCGCCCCCTGCCCTCCTTCGTCACAGCCGAGGAAGAGGCGGCGCATCTGGCCTTCCTCAAGGCGACGATCAAGGACTTCAGCCTGTGGGCGGGCTACGGCGTGTCGGTCGAGATCGAGACCGAAGAAGCCGCCTGACTGCATGCGCCCCGCGAAAAAGGGGCGCCGTTTCGGTCGCCCCTTCCCCGTAAATCGTCGCTCAAGCAGCAGGCCGCCGCGCGTCCTGCGATAGCGACCCAAAATCGCTCAAGCAGCGAGGTGCCGCACGCCTCGTGTTAGCGACCCTTTATCAAGCCTGGCCGGTTTCGACCGGGGCGCCGGCGATCTGCTGCTGGCGGGCGATGTAGATGGCGGCGAAGTCGATCGGATCGACCATGAAGGGCGGGTAGAAGCCGCCGTCCGCCGTCGCCTGGGCGATGATCTGGCGCGCAAAGGGGAAGAGGTAGCGCGGGCATTCGATCAGCAGCAGGGGCTCGATGTCCTGGGGCTGGACGCCCTGCAGGGCGAACAGGCCGCCGTAGAGCAGTTCCACGTGAAACACCGGCGACTTGTCGTCGGCCGTGGCCTTGATCGACAGCTTCAGGTCGACCTCGAACAGGCCGTCGGGGCGGCCCTGGGCGTTCATCTCGACGCCCATGTCGATGGCGGGCTTGCCGTCGATGCGCAGGCTGTCCGGCGCCTTGGGGTTTTCGAACGACAGGTCGCGGACGTACTGGGCCAGGATGCGGAAGCCGGGGCCTTGCGGCTGGCCGTCCTGCGGCTGGGCTTGGTCGGGCGTCTGGCCGTTGGCGTCGGCGGGCGGCGTGGCGTCGGTCATGGGTATGGAAACCGTCTTGCAGAAATGAGGCGTCCCGCTCGTTCGTCGAGCAGGCATGAGGGGCGGCGGTAGCATGACGAGACCCTGTGTCGCAACGTCGAGACCGGCGTTCGCCTCCTGCTTCGCCTTGCGCCCGCCCGGATCGACCCCTAATCACATTGTACGCCCGGCCTTTTCGCTTGGGAGGAGAGCCTAAGGGGCGCCTTCTGACGTGCGACAGGCGGCCTGACTAATTCGAGGAACCCACCGTGCCGGTGACCTTTCAGATCGTGATCTTCGCCGTTATCGCGGCGGTTCTGCTGTTCCAGCTCTATAATGTGCTGGGCAAGAAGGTCGGCCGTCAGCCCGAGGATAATCCGAAACCGCTTGCGGTTCCGGCGGCGCTGGGCGGCGCGGCCGAGGCGCCCAAGGGGCCTGTCGTCGATCCGGCTCTGACGGCGGCGATCGCGGGACTGAAGGCGCGTGATCCGAACTTCGACCCCCACCGTTTTCTGGAGGGCGCGCGTCAGGCCTATGAGACCATTGTGGGCGCCTACGCCAAGGGCGACCGCGAGGCCCTGCGTCCCCTGTTGACCGACAAGGTCATGGGCTCGTTCGAGGCGGGCATCGCCGCCCGTGAAGCGCGCGGCGACGCCGAGAGCGCTGAACTGGTCCACGCCCCGCGCGCCGATCTTGAGCTGGCCACCGCCGAGGGCGACCGCGCCCTGGCCAAGGTGCGCTTCCTGGCCGAGGTGCGCGGCTCCCTGACCCCGTCGGGCGGCGAGACCGTCACCGAGGAACGCCGCACCGCCGAAATCTGGACCTTTGAACGGCGACTGGGAACGTCCGACCCCAACTGGGCCCTGGCCCGCGTCGAGCCGGCGACCGCCTGATGGTCGCCCGGTCCGCGTCCCTCGATCAGACGGGCGCGGCCCGTTTCCTTACGGCTCCGCTTTCCTGGACGGGCGTCGCAGCCCTGACCTTTTTGGCGGCGGCCTGCGCCTCCACGCCGCGCCCGATTCCGACCCCCGGACCTACGCCGCCCGTCGACCAGCCGACGCCCCCGCCGGTTGCGGGCGCGCTTAATCTGGCGGCCCTGCCCGGCTGGGCCGAGGAAGACCATCTGGCGGCCCTGCGCGCCTATGCCGCCGGTTGCGGCCCGTCGCGCATCGCGGTCGAGACCTGCCGCGACGCCCGCGCCTTGGTCGCCCGCGCCAACCCCAGCGACGCCCGCGCCTTCCTGGAAAGCCGTTTCGCGGCGACCGAGGTCCAGACCGACGACGGCGGACGCGGCCTGCTGACGGCCTATTTCGCCCCTGAATATCCGGCTCGCCGCACGCCCGACGCCGAGTTCGACGCGCCCGTGCTGAGCCGTCCGGCCAATCTGTCCAGCGTCGGCGACCGCGCCGCCATCGAGGCCGGCTCGGCCCAGTCGTCGGTCCTGGCCTGGATGAAGGCGGAGGATCTGTTCTTTCTGCAGATCCAGGGCTCGGGCACCCTGACCTTCCCCGACGGCGCCCGGCTGCGCGCCGCCTACGCCGCCGACAACGGGGCGAAGTTCGTCGGCATCGCTCGTCCGATGGCCGATGAAGGCCTGCTGCCGCGCGACGGCACGTCCGGCGAGGCCATCCGCGCCTGGCTGGCGGCCCATCGCGGTCCGGAGGCGCGCCGCGTGATGGCGCTGAACCCGCGCTACATCTTCTTCACCACCAAGCCTGATGACGGCGACGAGGCGACGGGCGCGGCGGGCGTGCCCTTGCCTGCGCGGCGCTCAGTGGCGGTGGACCCGTCGCGCTGGACCTATGGAGAGGCGGCCTGGATCGAGGCCGACGGCGGCAATCTGCGCGGCGCCCGCGCCAGCTATCGCGGCCTGGTCATGACGCTGGACACTGGCTCGGCCATTCGCGGCCCGGTGCGTGCGGATCTCTATATCGGCCGGGGCGATGCGGCGGGGCACGAGGCGGGCGCGGTGCGCCACCCCTTGCGCATGTGGCGGCTGATCCCGCGCGGCTAGGAACCTCTCGATATCGCGGCGGGTTGCTACTACAGGCGTGGACGGGTGTCAGGAGAGCGTCATGAGGCAGGCTGCTGCATATGCGATGGATCGTCGATTATTCATGACGGGCGCCGTCTCGGCAGGCCTGGCGCTCGGCGGCCCTGCACAGGCTCAGACCGCCGCGACGACGATCTTCCACGGCGGCTCCATCCGCACCATTGATGATGCGCGACCGACGGCTGAGGCCTTGGCGGTGCGCGGCGCCGCTATTGTGGCGGTCGGCTCGCTGGAGGAGGTGCAGGCCGCGGCGGGGCGCGCCGCGCGCCGGGTCAATCTTGACGGGCGGACCCTGCTGCCCGGTTTCTTCGATCCGCACGGCCATGTCTCGATGGTGGGATTGCAGGCCCGCTACGCCAACCTCCTGCCGGCGCCTGACGGCGAGGGGAACGACATCGCCGCCCTGCAACGGATCACGCGCGATTGGATGAGCCGTCATGCGGCCCTGGTCCGTGACACGGGCCTGGTCATCGGCTTCGGCTATGACGATTCACAGCTGCAGGAGCGGAGGCACCCCACACGCGACGAACTGGACGCCATCTCCGACTCCGTGCCGGTGCTGTTCCTGCACCAGTCGGGGCACCTGGGCGCGGCCAACGGCGCAGCCCTGGCCGCTGCGGGCGTGGGGGCGGACCCGGCCGACCCGCCCGGCGGCGTGTTCCGGCGCAAGAACGGCTCGCGCGAGCCGGACGGCGTGCTGGAGGAGACCGCCCTGTTCGCCGTCATGGGCGCCCTGTTCACGCGACTGGACGCCGAGGCCAACCGTCAGATGATCGTCGAGGGCGCGCGCTACTACGCCCGTTTCGGCTACACCACGGCCCAGGACGGGCGCTCGTCCACAGATACCTGCCGCATGATGGCGGGCCTGGCCGAGGCGGGCGCTCTGCCCATCGACATCCTGTCCTTTCCCGACATCCTGACCTCGACCGACGTCATGGCCACGCCTCTATACCGGCGAAATTACCAGGGCCGTTTTCGGATCGGCGGGGTCAAGCTGACGCTGGACGGCTCGCCGCAGGCCAAGACGGCCTGGCTGTCCCAGCCCTACTTCGTCCCGCCCGAGGGCCAGCCCGCCTCCTGGCGCGGCTATCCGGCGGTGACGGAGCAACAGGCGCTGGACGCCGTCGACCTGGCTTTCGCCAACGACTGGCAGATTGAAGTCCACGCCAACGGCGACGCCGCCATCGATCTGATGATCGCCGCCGTGCGCGAAGCCAGCCGCAAGCATGGCGCGCGCGACCGCCGACCGGTGCTGATCCACGGCCAGACGACGCGGACGGATCAGCTGGACGAGCTGAAGGCCCTGGGCATCGTCCCCTCCTTCTTCCCCATGCACACCTTCTACTGGGGCGACTGGCACCGGGATTCCGTGCTGGGGCCGCGGCGGGCCGAGGCCATCTCGCCCTGCGGCTCGGCCTGGCGGCGCGGGATGCGTTTCACCAGCCACCACGACGCGCCGGTGGCCAATCCCGACGCCCTGCGCGTGCTGTCGGCCACGGTGACGCGCCGCACCCGCTCGGGCGACATCCTGGGGCCGGACGAGCGGGTGCCGGTCGAGGTCGCCCTGAAGGCCATGACCCTGTGGGCCGCCTGGCAGCATTATGAGGACGACCGCAAGGGTTCGCTGGCGCCGGGCAAGCTGGCGGACATGGTGCTTCTGGATGCAGACCCGGTGACGATCGATCCCGACCGGCTGGCCGGGATCAAGGTCACGGACGTCTATAAAGACGGCCGCCCGGTCGAACTGAGCTAGGCTTTTAGCGCTTCTTCAGACTGCCCAGAACGCCGCGCAGCAGTTCGCGGGTGATGGTCGATCCGGCGGTGCGCAGCACGGACTTGGTCAGGGCTTCGACCGGGGTCTGCCGGTTGGACGGCGCGCGGGGACGGGGCGTGGCCGGAGCGCGCGGCGCCGGCGCCGAACGCGCGGCCTTTTGCGCCGCCTTGGCCTGGGCGGCGGCGGCGGCCGTTTCAGCTTCGATACGGTCGGCCTGGGCGCGGCGGGCCTTCAGCACCTCTTCGGCCGACTCGCGGTTGATCGCCGTGTCATAGACGCCCCGCACCGGGCTGGCGGCCATGGTCGCGGCGCGTTCAGCCTCGGTCGCCGGACCCAGGCGCGAGTCGGGCGGACGGATCTTGGTCCGGGCCACCACGGTGGGGGCGCCCTTCTCATCCAGAGTTGAAACGAGCGCTTCGCCCACGCCCAGCGCCTGAATGGCCTCGGCCGTGTCGAAGGCGGGATTGGCGCGGAAACTCTGGGCGGCGGCGCGCAGACCCTTCTGTTCGGCGGGGGTATAGGCGCGCAGGGCGTGCTGCACCCGGTTGCCCAATTGGGCCAAGACGCTGTCGGGAATGTCTGCCGGGTTCTGGGTGACGAAATAGACGCCGACGCCCTTGGAGCGGATCAGCCGCACCACCTGCTCGACCTTTTCCAGCAGGCCCTTGGGCGCATCGTTGAACAACAGGTGCGCCTCGTCGAAGAAGAAGACCAGTCGCGGCTTCTCCGGGTCGCCGATCTCGGGCAGCTGCTCGAACAGCTCGGACAGCAGCCACAGCAGGAAGGCGGCGTACAGGCGCGGGCTGTTCATCAGCCGCGTAGCGTCCAGCACGTTCACTTGGCCCCGGCCGTCCAGGGCGGTGCGCATCATGTCCTCAAGCCGCAGGGCCGGCTCGCCGAAGAAGGCCTTGCCCCCCTGCTGCTCCAGCTGAAGCAGAGCCCGCTGGATGGCGGCGATGGAGGTCGGCGAGACGTTGCCGACCTCGCGGCCGATCGCTTGAGCGTTCTCCCCGACATAGGCCAGCAGCGCGCGCAGGTCCTCCAGGTCCAGCAGCAGAAGGCCTTCCTTGTCGGCGACGTGGAAGGCGACGGTCAGCACCCCCTCCTGCACGTCGTTCAGCTCCAGCATCCGGGCCAGCAGCACCGGACCGACGTCGGAAATGGTGGCGCGGATCGGGTGGCCCTTCTGGCCGTATAGGTCCCAGAACACGACGGGCGCTGACCTGCCGTTCAGCGTCAGCCCCATCTTGCCGGCCCGCTCGGCGAACTTCTCAAGCCCGCCGTCCTGGCTGATGCCGGACAGGTCGCCCTTCACATCGGCGCAGAAGACCGGCACGCCCGCCTCGGAAAAGCCCTGGGCCATGATCTGCAGGGTGACGGTCTTGCCGGTGCCGGTGGCGCCCGCCACGACGCCGTGGCGATTGGCCCGGTTCAACAGCAGGCGTTCGGGCGCGCCCTCAAGGGACTGGCCGAGGAACAGGGCGGGGGCGTCGGTCATCAGCGGGTCTCCTGCGTGGCGAGCCATGCTTAATCGACCGCGCCGCCGCTGCAAGGCGGAACCTCGGCGGTTTACAGCGATTGACGCGGGTTCAAGCCAGCACGACAGTCCCGCCATGAAGCTTCCGATCACCGTCAATCATTCTTCGCCAGCTTCCACTGCGGTGGTGTTGATCGCCGTCGTGGCCGCAGGAGCGGCCCTCTATTGGCTCAGGGACATCCTGACCCCTCTGGCCATGGCCATGTTCCTGATGATCATGATCGACGGGGTGAAGCGGGCCATCGAACGCCGCACGCCGATCCCGCCGCGCTTCGCCGGCGCCGCAGCCCTGCTCGTCGTGGTGCTGGGCTTCCTGTTGTCGATCTGGATCATCGTCGACGGCGCTGCGGGCTTCTTCACCGACGCCTCGGGCGTGGCGGGCAGCATCGGCCCCCGTATCGACCAGATCAGCCGCGACGTGTCCGCCCTGGTCGGGTTCAGCGATCCGCCGACCCTTCACGACATGATCGCCGGGATCGACGTGCGCGGCTGGCTGACCAGCGCCGCCTTCCAGGTTCAGGGGGCCGCGACCGGCGCCTTCTTCGTCATGATCTATCTGGGCTTCCTGCTGGCGTCTCAGGCGGGTTTCCGAAAGAAGATGGTCGGCATGTTCCCCGAACGCGGCCCGCGTCAGGAGGCGCTGGAAGTGTTCGAGCGCGTGCGCAGCGGGGTCGAGGGGTATCTGTGGGTTCAGGCCGTGACCGGGGCCATGATCTGCGCCGTCGCCTGGGTGCTGATGCGGGCCGTGGGGCTGCAGAACGCGGAGTTCTGGACCTTCGTCATCTTCATCATCGGCTTTATCCCGGTGCTGGGCGGCGCGGTCGCAGGCTGCGCCCCGCCCCTGTTCGCCCTGGTCCAGTTCGAAAGCTATTGGCCGGCGGCGGTCCTGTTCGTCGGGCTTCAGGTGCTGCTGTTCGTGGTCGGCAATCTGGTGCAGCCGCGGATGCAGGGCGACAATCAGAACATCGACCCCATCGTCGTGCTGCTGGCCCTGGCCTTCTGGGGCAAGCTGTGGGGCGTGGCGGGGATGTTCCTGTCGACGCCGCTGGCGGTGATGGCCATGGCCATCCTGGCCGAGTTCAAGGGGTCGCGCTGGATCGCCGTCCTGCTGTCGGGCGACGGCGAGCCCTATGCCCGCAAACCCGGCAAGGAAAATCAGCCAAAGGGCGGTTCTTCCTGGCTCGGAAGGATTTTGGGCCGCGACGTCCCGCCGCAGGATAGAAGCCTGAAATAATCCTTCAATTGTCCTTGAAAGGCCGCAATCGCCGCCTATCTCATCCTCACACGACGCGGCCCTCCCCTCCCCCTCCCGGGCCGCGGCGTCTGAGGCCGGCGCTTCCCCTCCCCCTCCTGAGCGCCGGACCGAGCAGGCCGTCGGACATCGTTCGACGGCCTTGTTCGTTTCTGGGGCTAGGTCGACACTCTGCCGTCGGGCGGTTTCCGTCAGAAGATGGCGGAAATGGGGCTTTTGCTGCTGCGCTGCGTGGGGGTGGCTCGCAAAATCGTCCACAACTGGGCCTCTTGCGCCACATGGTGCGCTGCACACTGAAAATCCATGCGTTTCGGGGCTCAAGCGGCCTAGCCGTTCTCGCCGGGCGCGCTAAGGTGCCGCGGTTTTCCCCAGCGGTTTTCCACCGCGCCGTTTGAGACTGTCGTCATGTCCGCTGCTTCGCGCATCGTTCCCGCCGTTCCCGCTGACTTGGGAGCGCTGGAAGCGGCCTATGCGCGGATTGCGGCGCCGCCGGGAGCGCCCGAAAAGGCGCTGCTGGCCCAGGCCTTCGACGACTACGCCGCCGATGAGACGCCCGAACTGGGCGGCGACGATCTGGCGGTCCTGCTGGCCGGCGCCTGGCGCGGCGCCCAGGCCCGCAAGGCAGGCGAGCCCGCCCGCATCACCGTCGGTCCTCTGGTCGACGAACACGGCGTCAACACGGGCTATGATCAGGTCCTGATCCTGCAGGACGACGGCCCCTTCCTGGTCGACAGCGTGCTGGGCGAACTGGCTGAGGCGGGCGTCACCGTCCGCGCCCTGTTCCACCCGATCGTCGAAGTCGAGGCCGGACGCCGCGACTCCCTGATCATCGTCGTCATCGACCCCCTGCCGCAGGAGCGCCGCGACGCCCTGGGCGAAGGCCTGGCCGCGGCTCTGGCCGACGTGCGCGCCGCCGTGCGCGACCACGCCGCCATGCTGGAGGCGATGGGCGCCGAGATCGCCCGCCTGGAAGCCCATCCGCCGGTGGGCGTGGCCGCCGAGGTGCTGGCCGAAAATCTCGCCTTCCTGCGCTGGGTCAAGGACGACCACTTCGTCTTCCTGGGCGCGCGCCAGTACGACTATCCGCGCGGCCCCGACGGAACCTATGAGGCCGAGGCGCCCCTGAACCAGTCCACCGACGGTCTGGGCGTCCTCAGCGACCCCGAGCGCCGCGTCCTGCGCCGCGCCAATGAGCCGGCCGTGCTGACGCCCGCCATGCAGGCCCAGCTGAACGAGAGCGAGCCGGTCACGGTGGCCAAGGGCAACATGCGCTCTCGCGTGCACCGCCGCGCCTATATGGACTACATCGGCGTCAAGCGTTTCGACGATCAGGGTCGGGCCGTGGGCGAGACGCGCTTCGTCGGCCTATTCACCCATGAAGCCTACGACGTCATGGCCCATGAGGTGCCGCTGCTGCGCCGCAAGGTCGAGAACGCCCTGGCCCGCGCCGACAAGGCGCCGGGCAGCCACAACCACAAGCGTCTGCGCACCATCCTCGAAAACTATCCGCGCGACGAGCTGTTCCAGATCGGCGAGGACGAGCTGCTGGATACGGCGCTGGGCATCCTGCACCTGTATGACCGCCCGCGCATCCGCCTGTTCACGCGCCGCGATCCGTTCGACCGGTTCGTCTCGGTGCTGTGCTTCGTCCCGCGCGAGCGCTACGACGCCGGCCTGCGCCAGCGTATCGGCGCCATCCTGGCCCAGGCCTGGGGCGGCCGGGTGTCGGCCGCCTATCCGCAGATGTCGGACCAGCCGCTGACCCGCGTCCACTACATCATCGGCGTGACGCCGGGCGAGCATCCGGTCCCCGACCTCAAGGCGCTGGAAGCCGAGGTGGCCGAGGCCGGCCGCAGCTGGATCGACCGCTTCGAGCGCGCCCTGCGCCAGGCCGGGGTCGACGAGGCCGCCGTCGGCCCGACCAGCGCCCGCTGGGCCGAGGGCTTCGGCGTCGCCTTCCGCGACCGCTATGACGCGGCCGAGGCCGTGGCCGATCTGGAGCAGTTCGACCGTCTCAACGACGGCGCGGCCGCCGATGGCGTCCACGCCGAGCCTGTAGCGGTGCGCGCCTTCCGCACCGCCGACGAGACCAACCTGCAGTTCCGCTTCAAGCTGTATCGTCGCGGCTCGGCCGTGCCGCTGTCGGACGTCCTGCCGATCTTGGCCGACATGGGCCTGAAGACGTTGGAGGAATCCGACCACGTGGTGCGCACGATCGGTCAGGAGCCGATCTACATCCACGACTTCCTGCTGGAAGACCCGCGCGGCGCCGACCTGGTGTTCGCCGATCTCAAGACCCCGTTCGAAGAGGCCTTCAAGGCCGTGTGGAACGGCCGCACCGAGAGCGACGGCTTCAATCGTCTGGTGCTCGAGCTGGGCGTCGACTGGCGCGAGGCGGCCCTGATCCGCACCCTGGCCCGCTATCGTCAGCAGACCGGACTGGACCCGTCGCAGGCGGTGCAGGAAGCGGCCCTGCGCGAATATCCCGACGTGGCCCGCGCCATCCTGTCGCTGTTCAAGGCCAAGTTCGACCCGGCCCACGGCGGTTCGGTGGCCGAGCGCGAGGCTTCGGTCGCCGAACTGGACGCCAAGATCGAGACCCTGCTGCAGGACGTGAAGAGCCTGGATCACGACCGCGCCCTGCGCCGGATCGCGGCCCTGATCGACGGGATCAAGCGCACCAACTTCTATCAGCTCGACGCCGAGGGTCATCCGAAGGCGCACATCTCGATCAAGATCGCCGGTCAGGAACTGGCCGACCTACCCCTGCCCAAGCCCTTCCGCGAGATCTTCGTCTGGGCGCCGCACATCGAGGGCTCGCACCTGCGCTTCGGCCCGGTGGCGCGCGGCGGCCTGCGCTGGTCGGATCGTCGCGACGATTTCCGCACGGAGGTCCTGGGTCTGGTGAAGGCTCAGCAGGTCAAGAACTCGGTCATCGTCCCGGTCGGCTCCAAGGGCGGCTTCTATCCCAAGCAACTGCCGGTCGGCGGCACGCGCGAGGAAATGCAGGCCGAGGCCATCCGCGCCTACAAGACCTTCCTGTCCGGCATGCTGGACATCACCGACAACATCGTCGGCGACGCCGCCCCGGTGCGCCCCGCCAATGTCGTGGCCTGGGAAGGCGACGACCCCTATCTGGTCGTGGCCGCCGACAAGGGCACGGCGACCTTCTCGGACATCGCCAACGGCGTGAGCCAGTCCTACGGCTTCTGGTTGGACGACGCTTTCGCGAGCGGCGGCTCGGCCGGTTACGACCACAAGGAAATGGGCATCACCGCGCGCGGCGCCTGGGAAGCGGTCAAGCGCCACTTCCGCGAGGTCGGCAAGGACATCCAGACCGAGCCCTTCACCGTGGTCGGCGTGGGCGACATGTCCGGCGACGTCTTCGGCAACGGCATGCTGCTGTCCAAGGCGACCAAGGTGGTGGCGGCCTTCGATCACCGCGACATCTTCATCGACCCGAACCCGGATCCGGCCACGTCGTGGGAAGAGCGCAAGCGTCTGTTCGAGACCCCGCGCACCAGCTGGCAGGACTATGACAAGAGCCTGATCTCGGAAGGCGGCGGCGTCTTCTCGCGCTCGGCCAAGTCGATCACCCTGACCCCGCAGATCAAGGACCTGCTGGATATCGAGGCGGACACGGTCGATCCGGTCACCCTGATGCAGGCCATCCTCAAGGCCCGTGCCGAACTGCTCTACTTCGGCGGCATCGGCACCTACATCAAGGGTTCGGGCGAGACCAACCTGCAGGTCGGCGACAAGGCCAACGACGCCATCCGCGTCAACGGCGGCGACATCCGCGCCCAGATCATCGGCGAAGGCGCCAACCTGGGCATGACCCAGCTGGGCCGCATCGAGGCGGCGCGCGCGGGCGTGCGTCTGAACACCGACGCCATCGACAACTCGGCCGGCGTGGACTCCTCCGACCAGGAGGTGAACATCAAGATCCTGCTGGGCGGCGCCATCGCCTCGGGCCACCTGAAGGCCGAAGACCGCAACGCCCTGCTGAAGTCGATGACCGACGAGGTGGCGCACAACGTCCTGCGTCACAACTACGACCAGACCCTGGCCCTGACCCTGCAACAGGCCGAAGGCGCAGCAGCGCTGGACGCCCAGCAGGCCTTCATGCAGCACCTGGTCTCTATCGGTAAGCTGAACCGGGCGGTGGAATATCTGCCCGACGACGCCCGCATGGCCGAGATGAAGCTGCAGGGCCAGGCCCTGTCGCGGCCGGAACTGGCGGTCCTGACCGCCTATTCCAAGCTGGAACTGTTCGACGAGATCGTCGCCTCGGCGGCGCCGGACGACGCCTTCTTCGAGCGGATGCTGGTCGACTACTTCCCCACCCCGCTGGCCCAGTTCGAAGAGGACATGAAGGGTCACCGCCTGCGTCGCGACATCATAGCCACCGTGCTGTCGAACGAGATCGTCAACATGGCCGGGCCGACCTTCCCCGACCGCCTGCGGGCGGCGGCGGAGTGCGACACCGCCGCCATGGTCACGGCCTTCGAGACCGCGCGTCACGTCTTCCGCCTCGATGAGGCCTGGAAGGCGGTCGAGGCCCTGGACCTGAAGATCCCGGCCGAGGCCCAGACGGCCCTGTATCAGGAGATCGCCCTGGTCCTGCGCCGCCAGACCTTCTGGCTGGCGCGCCGCGCGGCCCGCACCGAGACGACGGTCGGCGGCATGATCGCCGCCTACCAGCCGGCCGCCGACGCCCTGCGCGCGGCGGGTCCCGCGGTGCTGTCGCGTTATGAGCACGCTCGCTACGAAGACCGGGTCCAGACCTTCATCGGCCTGGGCGCGCCCGAAGAGTTGGCCCGCGACATCGCCATGCTGCGTCCGATGGTGGCCACGGCCGACATCGGCGACCTGGCGAACGAGCTGGGCTGGGACGCCCCGGCCATGGCCCGCGTCTATCACCAGGTCGGCGCCGCCTTCGACTTCGACCGCCTGCGCGTGGCGGCCGGGTCGGTGCCGTCGGCCGATCACTTCGATCGCCTGGCGGTGCGTCGCCTGATCCAGGACCTGATGACCGAGCAGCAGCAGCTGACCCGCGCCGTGGCCAAGGCCTCGGCCCAGGCGGCGGGCGTCGGCCAGGAAAGCGCGGAACAGGCGGTCGACGCCTGGATCGGCGCCCGCATGGATCAGGTGGAGGCCCTGCGCGGCTCGGTCGACGAGATCGAGACCTCGGGCTCCGGCTGGACCTTCGCCAAGCTGACCATTGCGAATGGAGCGATCCGCGAGGTGTTGGCTTCGGCTTCTTAAGCAAGGTGATGCCGGGCGAGAGCCCGGCGTCACGCGCTACGCTCGCGACGCGGTCGCTCGCTGCTTGAGCGCCTTTTTGGCGCTATCGGCCGCCGCGCGGCGGCTCGCTGCTTGAGCGCTTTTCGGAGCGCGACCATTCGCTGCGGCAAATCAGGGCCCGTCCGTTTCGTCGTGTGGCGAGGCGGGCGGGCCTTGGCGTTTGGGGCGGGGTCGGTTTAGGTGGCGCCTTGCTGTTCAGTGAACCGGAGGGCCCATGCCCAGGAAGTTCCTCGTCGTCGTCGACGACAGTCCCGAGCTGGGCGCCGCCCTGGCCTACGCCTCGCGCCGTGCGCGCTCGACCGGGGGCCATGTGGTGCTGCTGCGCGCCCTGCCCGGCGGATCGGACGAGCACTGGTCCGGCGTCCGCGATGAAATCCGCCGTCAGCAGCGCGAAGAGGCGGAAAACCTGCTGACCCGGCTGGGCGAGAAGGTCGCCGAAACCTCGGGCGCCCCGCCCGTCTATCTGATTGAGGAAGGCGATCCCCAGGCCGCCATCCGCAAGGCCGTCGGCGACGACCCCGACATCAAGATCCTGATCCTGGCCGCCGGGGCCAACGGTCGCGGTCCCGGCCCGCTGATTTCGGCGGTGCTGAAACAGGGCGCCGCCTTCACCGGCCGAAAACTGCCCGTCACCATCGTGCCCGGCGAACTGACCGACGAAGAGATCCAGGACCTGGCCTGACCGTCATGAAAATCCGTCTGATCGCCGCCGCCGTCCTGTTGTCGCTGGCGGCGTTCGCGCCTGACGCCCGGGCGCAGTCGGGGGCGCGAGGCTATGTGGTCCAGGGCGACTGCGACGGCCGCCCGGCGACTCAGGTGCGGATGGCGCCGGGCTATTGTCTGGGGCTGGTCTGGCAGGGCCCAGGTTGGGGAGGCGGGCAGGACGGCCCGCGGATGCCGCGCGGCCTGATGCCGTTGGAGGGCGGCGACTGGCTGGTCACGGACCTGGGCGCCTGGGAGGCGGGCAAGGGGGCGGTGTGGCGGCTGTCCTTTGCGGCCGACGGCGCGGCGCGCTGGCGACGGCTGGCGAGCGGCCTGTCCATGCCGCACACGGTCAAGCGCGGACCGGACGGGCGCATCTATGTGTCCGAGATGAACCGCATCCTGACGCTGGACCCCGATGCGGCCGATGCGCAGGCCAGCGTCCGCACCGTCATCGGCGACCTGCCGGACAACCGTCTGCACGACAACCGCCACCCGCTGTCCAGCTTCGTCTTCGACGCGAACGGCGACCTGCTGGTCAATGTCGGGGCGCCCAGCGACCGCTGCCTCGACGCGGCGGGCAAGCCGAAGACGGATGCGCGCGGGGCCTGCGTGGAAGATGCGGCGACGGCGCAGGTGCGTCGCCATGCCTATCTGGAGAACGGCCGCTGGGCGGAAGACAGCACCGTCTTCGCCTCAGGCTTGAGGAACTCCATCGCCCTGGTGCGGCACCCGTCTGGCACGGTGCTTCAGGCCGAGAACTCGGTCGATCTGGACACGCCGAACCACCCCTATGACGAGGTGAACGTCCTGACCCAGGGGCGCCATTACGGCTGGCCCTACTGCGTCGATCTGGCCACGCCCCTGCCGGGCTGGCCCGCGCGTCAGGCGCGCTGCAATGAGCGCGAACGGCCGATCGCCCTCTTGCCGCCGCACGCGGCGCCGTTGGACCTGATCTATTACGAGGGGGCGATGTTCCCCGAGCTGCAGGGGCGGCTGCTGATGACCTGGCACGGCTTCCGCCGCGCGGCCGGGCGTATCGTGGCGGTCGAGACGGACGGGCAGGGGCGGCCCCTGACCGACATCGGCGGGCGCTACGCCGTCTATCCGCGCGGGGCGTTGCCCTATCCGGCCGGGGCGCCCAGCGTGAACGGCAAGGTGCTGACGCCGGGCTGGGACAAGGTCGCCGGGCGCCATCCGCGCGGCTCGCCGGTGACGATGGCGACGGCGCCGGACGGCTCCATCTGGGTCGCGGATGACAGAAGCCGGGCGATCCTGAGAATCGCCCGGCCCCGGTAGGCTTGGGTTTTCGGAAGGGCGATTAACCCTCGCGGCCGTCCCGCTTGGCCAGGACGCGCAGGCGCAGGGCGTTCAGCTTGATGAAGCCCTCGGCGTCCTTGTGGTCATAGGCCTGGACGCCTTCTTCGAAGGTCACCAGATCCTGGTCGTACAGGCTGTTGGGGCTTTCGCGGCCGATGATGGTGACGTTGCCCTTGTAGAGCTTGACGCGGACGGTCCCCGACACCTTCTGCTGGCTGTGGTCGATGGCGGCCTGCAGCATCTCGCGCTCGGGGCTGAACCAGAAGCCGTTGTAGATGAGCGAGGCGTATTTCGGCATCAGCTCGTCCTTCAGGTGCATGGCGCCGCGATCGAGCGTGATCGACTCCATGCCGCGGTGGGCGGCCAGCAGGATGGTCCCGCCGGGGGTCTCATAGACGCCGCGCGACTTCATGCCGATGAAGCGGTTCTCGACCAGGTCCAGACGGCCGACGCCGTTGTCGTGGCCCAGCTGGTTCAGCTTGGTCAGCAGGGCGGCGGGCGACAGGGCCTCGCCGTCGATGGCGACCGGATCGCCCTTTTCATAGGCGATGGTGATGACGGTCGGCGTGTCCGGGGCGGCTTCCGGCGAGATGGTGCGCTGGTGCACGAACTCGGGCGCCTCGACGGCCGGATCTTCCAGCACCTTGCCCTCGGACGAGGAGTGCAGAAGGTTGGCGTCGACCGAGAAGGGGGCCTCGCCGCGCTTGTCCTTGGAGATCGGGATCTGGTGCTTCTCGGCGAAGTCCAGCAGCGCCTCGCGGGACTTGAAGTCCCACTCGCGCCAGGGGGCGATCACGCGGATGTCGGGCTCCAGGGCGTAATAACCCAGCTCGAAGCGGACCTGGTCGTTGCCCTTGCCGGTGGCGCCGTGACAGACGGCGTCGGCGCCGACCTGACGCGCGATCTCGATCTGGCGCTTGGAGATCAGCGGGCGGGCGATCGAGGTGCCCAGCAGATACTGGCCCTCATAGACGGTGTTGGCGCGGAACATCGGGAAGACGAAGTCGCGCACGAATTCCTCGCGCAGATCGTCGATGAAGATGTTCTCGGGCTTGATGCCCAGCTTCAGCGCCTTTTCCTTGGCGGGGGCGAGCTCCTCGCCCTGACCCAGGTCGGCGGTGAAGGTCACGACCTCGGCGCCGTACTCCTCCTGGAGCCACTTCAGGATGATCGACGTGTCCAGCCCGCCCGAATAGGCGAGGACGACTTTCTTGGGGGCGGGCTTGCTCATCGGTCGGGGAATCCTTTCAGGAGACGCAAGGGTCAGGGGACGCTTGGGGGAGGCGTTCGGCGCGCTTAAAGGACCAGACGCGCCGCGATGCAAGCGCGGGATTGGGGCGCCGGCCCGCCAATGCGTCGAGGGCGCCGCGAACTGATCCGCGACGCCCCCGTTTCAGGCTGGATTTTCAGCCGTTTAGAAGAGTCAGGCGGCCAGGGCCTTGAGGGCGTCGACCAGGTCGGTCTTTTCCCAGGAGAAGCCGCCGTCGGCGTCCGGCGTGCGGCCGAAATGGCCGTAGGCGGCGGTGCGGCGATAGATGGGTTTGTTCAGGCCCAGGTGCTCGCGGATGGCGCGCGGCGAGGCGCCGCCGATTAGTTTGGGCAGTTCGCGCTCCAGCACCGCCTCGTCGATCTTGCCCGTGCCGTGCAGGTCGACGTGGACCGACAGGGGCTTGGACACGCCGATGGCGTAGCTGATCTGGATGGTGCAGCGGTCGGCCAGGCCCGCGGCGACCACGTTTTTGGCCAGGTAGCGGCAGGCGTAGGCGGCCGAGCGGTCGACCTTGGTCGGGTCCTTGCCCGAGAAGGCGCCGCCGCCGTGCGGAGCCGCGCCGCCGTAGGTGTCGACGATGATCTTGCGCCCGGTCAGGCCGGCGTCGCCGTCAGGCCCGCCGATGACGAAGGTGCCGGTCGGGTTGATGTGCCACTCGGTCTCGGCGGTGATGAAGCCGTCCGGCAGCACCTGTTCGACATAGGGCTTCACGATGGCCGCGACCTGGTCTTGGCTCAGGTTCGCCTTGTGCTGGGTCGAGACGACGATGGAGGTCGCGCGCACCGGGCGGCCGTTTTCGTAGTGCAGGGTCACCTGGCTCTTGGCGTCGGGCTCCAGGCCCGGCTCCTCGCCCGAGTGACGGGCCTCGGCCAGGGCCTTCAGGATATTGTGGCTGTAGGCCAGGGTGGCCGGCATCAGTTCCGGCGTCTCGTTCGAGGCGTAGCCGAACATGATGCCCTGATCGCCCGCGCCCTCGTCCTTGTCCTCGCCGGCGTCGACGCCCTGGGCGATGTGGGCCGACTGCGGGTGCAGGCGGTTCTGGAACTGCAGCGTCTTCCAGTGGAAGCCGTCCTGTTCATAGCCGATGTCGCGCACGACGCCGCGCACCGTATCCTCGATTTCCTGTTCGACGCCGGGGGCCCAGTTGCCCTCCGTATCCATAATGCCCTGGCCGCGGATCTCGCCGGCGATCACCACCAAATTGGTCGTCGTCAGGGTTTCACAGGCCACCCGAGCCTCGGGGTCCTTGGATAGAAACAGGTCGACGATGGCGTCCGAGATCTGATCGGCGACCTTGTCAGGGTGGCCTTCCGAAACGCTCTCGGAGGTGAAGAGGAACGACGAACGGGCCAAGGCAGGCTCCTGCGTGACGACAATGTCCTCAGACATATAAAGATATGCTTATACGTGCAAGACGGCATCTGTCCTGACGACCAGGCGGCCCCCGCCGCCTTTTTCCGGGCGTGACGCGTCTCGCAGACGCACGCGAACTATTGCGCTGCAACATTCGATGTGGCAGCAAAATCCTTTCTTGGTCAGAAAACTGGCTCGTTTCTACGGTGGGGGCGAGCTTATGCCTATAGATTTGGAACAAACATGCCGAATCCAAACATCCTAGACGCGGCCCTGACCCGTCTCGACGAGGCGGCGCGCCACGTGCAGATCGATAGCGATGTGCTGGAGAAGCTGAAGTATCCGCGCGAGACCATGAAGGTCCGACTGTTGATCCGCATGGACGACGGGTCGCGCAAATCCTTCCTCGCCTGGCGCTGTCGCTATGACGACACGCGCGGCCCGACCAAGGGCGGCATCCGCTTTCATCCGGCCTCCACCGCCGAGGAGGTCGAGACCCTGGCCTTCTGGATGACGGTGAAGTGCGCCGTGACCAACCTGCCCTACGGCGGCGGCAAGGGGGCGGTGCAGGTCGATCCCAAGAGCCTGTCCAAGGCGGAGCTGGAGCGGCTGTCGAGGGCCTATGTCCAGGCCTTCGCCGGCATCATCGGCCCCGATCGCGATATTCCGGCGCCGGACGTCTACACCAACGCCATGATCATGGGCTGGATGGCCGATGAATACGCGTCCATTCAGGGTCAGGCGGCGCCCGCTGTCATCACCGGCAAGCCGATCGCCCTGGGCGGTTCGGTCGGGCGCGAGGACGCCACGGCGCGCGGCGGCTTCTACCTGATCTGTCACCTGACCGAACGACTGGGCCTGCCGACCGAAGGTCTGCGCGTGGCGGTTCAGGGCTTCGGCAATGCGGGCCAGCACGTGGCGCGCCTGTTCCGCAGCATCGGCGCCAAGATCGTCGCCGTGTCGGACTCGGGCGGGGCCGTCTACGCAGCGTCCGGCCTCGACGTGGACGCCCTGCTGGCGGCCAAGGCGGCCGGTCGTTCGGTGGTGCAGGCCGAACACGGCGGCAAGGTCATTTCGCCGGAAGAACTGATCGCTGTAGAATGCGATGTCCTGGCTCCCTCGGCGATGGAGGACATGATCCACGACGGCAACGCGGGCTCGGTTCAGGCCAGGGTCGTGCTGGAGCTGGCCAACGGCCCCATCACGCCCGAGGGCGACCGCATCCTGGCCGAAAAGGGCGTTATCGTCCTGCCGGACATTCTGGCCAACGCCGGCGGCGTGACGGTGTCCTATTTCGAATGGGTCCAGAACCGCCAAGGCTACTACTGGACGCTGGACGAGGTGCAGTCGCGCCTCAAGACCATCATCGAGACTGAAGGCGACGCCGTGTGGTCCATCGCCGAGGACAAACAGGTCACCTTGCGCACCGCGGCCTACATCCACGCCCTGGGCCGTCTGGCGGGCGCGATCGAGGCGCACGGCACCCAGCAATTCTTCACCAGCTAGGCTGCCTTCAGCCGCAGGTTTGGGTTTCTCCAAAGCGTCGCACTTCCAACCGCTTCCCTGTCATCAGTCTTCGGCAAGGGACGGCGAGTGAAGGTTGGGAGTGCGCCGATGGACGTCTTCTACTGTCTGATCCACACGCCCGAGGCCATGACGCCGGAGCTGTGCGTCCTGTCGGGTGCCACGGAGATCGAGGCCGTGCGTGGCGTCAATGAAGTCGCGCGCGACTGGCCGCGTCTGGAGCGCATAGACCTCTATCGCGGCAATCGCGAGATCCGCAGCTTCGCGCCCAGCGACCTCGTCCCTACTAGCCCCATCCGCGCCCTGGCGGCGTGACGGCCAAACGGCCGCCGCAAGGCGTGAAGGCGGTTGCATAGCGGTGAATGGAGAGTGGTGCCGCTTAGGTGACTCGAACACCTGACCCCCTCATTACGAATGAGGTGCTCTACCAGCTGAGCTAAAGCGGCCCCGGCGTCGTCCGCGTATGGAGGCGCGAGCGAGCGAGGAGGGCTCTTTATACGGGCGCGGCGGGCTTGCCAAGAGCCGATAGCATCGACGGTTCATCGGGCGCTGCGGCGATGCGGATTTGCGTGAAATCAAAGGGGCGTAGGGGCGCGGCGGCCGCGTCGGAAATGCAGACGGCCAGGCGGCCGGATGAGGCGGCGCGGGGCAGGTCGGTCGCCAAGGCGCGGGCGGCGCGCGGGGAATGCAGCATTACCGCGTCGAAGGCGCCGGGCGCGGGCGCATGCGTCTCGAAGGCGGCGTAGACGGGCAGGCGCTGGACCGGGCGGCCGGGCAGCAGGGCGGGCAGGTCGCCGGCCGGCTCGCGTGCGCCAGGCGCTAGCAGCGGGCCGGGCGGGGCTTCGGCGGCGATCAGGCGGGCGAGGGCGTGGATGTCGCCGGCGGCGGAGCGCACGTCGGCGAAGCCTGCGGCGCGGGCGGCCTCGGCGGTGGCGTCGCCGACGGCGAAGACGGGGTGGTCGCGAAAGCGCGGGATCAGGGGAGCGAAGGCCTCGACGCCGTTGGGACTGGTCAGGGCGAGGACGGCGACGGCCTCAGGCTCCGGAGCGGCGTTCAGCGCGCCGGGCAGGGGGGCGAGCGTCAGGAGCGGAACGACCACGGGCTCGAAGCCCAGCGCCGTCAGCCGGTCCGCCGTGCGGGCGGCGCCCGGCTTGGCGCGCGTGACCCAGACGCGGCGGATCGGCGTCACGGCTCTAGAGCGCGATCTTTTGATCGCCGGCCACGGCCTGGACCTGGCCGCCGAGATCGAGACCGAGGGCGCGGGCGGCGGAAAGGTCGGCTTGGGTCAGGTCGGCAGGGGCGGCGATCTCGCCCGAGCGCGTCCAGCGGCCCGACCCGTCGGGGCTGAGCATTTCGGTGCAGAGGTGCAGGCGGCCGTCCGCGATGTGGGCGTAGGCGCCGATGGCGGTGCGGCAGGAGCCTTCCAGCGCGGTCATGGCCCCGCGCTCGGCGGCGACGCAGAGGGCGGTGGGCGCGTGGTTGAGGGCGTGGGTCCAGGCGGCGTTCACGTCGTCCTCGCGCGTCTGCAGGGCCAGGGCGCCCTGGCCCGGCGCGGGCAGGAAGGCGTCCAGCGGCAGGCGCTGGCGGATGACTTCGCCCAGGCCCAGGCGATTAAGGCCCGAACAGGCCAGCAGGACGGCGTCGAAGTCGCCGTCGCGCAGACGCTTCAGCCGGGTGTCGACGTTGCCGCGCAGCATCTCGATCTTCAGGTCGGGCCGCAGGGCCAGGGCCTGGGCCTGACGACGCAGGGAGGCGGTGCCGAAGCGGGCGCCCTGCGGCAGGTCGGCGAAGGTCGCGTAGCGCTCGCTGATGAAGGCGTCGCGAGGGTCTTCGCGCTCGGGCACGGCGGCGATGGCCAGGCCGGGCGGCTGTTCGGCGGGGACGTCCTTCATCGAGTGAACGGCGACGTCGACGCGGCCGTCCAGCAGGGCCTCTTCGATCTCCTTGGTGAATAGTGCCTTGCCGCCGACTTCCAGCAGGCGGCGGTCCTGGATGCGGTCGCCGGTGGTGACGATCTCGACCAGGGGGACAAGGGTTTCGATCTCAGCCTCGGGCACGCCCAGGGCGCGGCCGATGGCGCGCTGCATCATGCCGGATTGGGCCAGAGCCAGGCGCGAACGCCGGGTGCCGATGCGCAGGAGAGGTTGAGTCACGTCGAGACGCCGTTGCGAAAGGGGGGGCGGGCCGCTAACTCCGCCCGATGACAATGGACGCGGACTATAGCAGGGCGGCGGACGGGGCAACCGGACCGGAGCGGGACGGTTTGACCGTGCTGGGTCTGGAGACCAGCTGCGACGAGACCGCCGCTTCGGTGGTGCGTCTGTCGCCGGCGGGCGCCCAGGTGCTGTCCAGCGTCATTCACAGCCAGATCGACGATCATGCGGCCTATGGCGGGGTGGTGCCGGAAATCGCCGCCCGCAGCCATGTGGAGATGATCGACGGCGTGACGCGCCGGGCCATGAGCGAGGCCGGGCTGGACTGGAGCGCGCTGGACGGCGTGGCCGCGACGGCGGGGCCGGGCCTGGTCGGCGGGGTCATGGTCGGCTTGTCCTACGGCAAGGCGGCGGCGCTGGCGCGGGGCTTGCCGCTGATCGCGGTCAACCATCTGGAAGGTCATGCGGTGTCGGCGCGGCTGGGGGCGGAGACGACCTATCCCTTCCTGCTGCTGCTGGTCTCGGGCGGGCATTGCCAGCTCTTGGAAGTGCGCGGCATCGGCGATATGAGCCGGCTGGGCACCACCATCGACGACGCGGCCGGCGAGGCCTTCGACAAGATCGCCAAGGCCCTCGGGCTGGGCTATCCGGGCGGCCCGGCGTTGGAGAAGCTGGCGGCGTCAGGCGACGGGTCGCGCTTTGATCTGCCGCGGGCGCTGCTGGGGCGCAAGGATTGCGACTTCTCCTTCTCGGGGCTGAAGACGGCGGCGTCGCGCCTGGCCCAAACCTGCGAGACGGAGCAGGACCGGGCGGATCTGGCCGATGCGGTGCAGAAGGCGATCGCGCGCCAGCTGGCTGAGCGCTCTGAACGGGCGATGAAGGCTTACGCCGAGGCGCACGAACATCGCCTGTTCGTGGTGGCGGGCGGCGTGGCGGCGAACAAGACGATCCGGCGGACTCTGGAGGATCTGGCGACGAAGCACGGCTTCGCCTTCCTGGCGCCGCCGATGGCCTATTGCACCGACAATGCGGCGATGATCGCCCTGGCGGGGGCCGAGCGGCTGGAGAAAGGCCTGGTCTCGGACATCGATGTCGCCGCCCGGCCAAGATGGCCACTGGACGAGACGCGCGCGAGCGTCGATCCTGTTCACAAGAAAACGGGCCGCAAGGGCGCAAAGGCTTAAAGCGGCCTGAAGCCCTGCGGGGGTCGGGGGACCGGAGAAGATATGGAATTTCATACTGCAGGCGTAATTGGCGGCGGCGCCTGGGGCACGGCCCTGGCGCAGAGCGCGGCGGCGGCGGGTCTGGCCGTCATCCTGCAGGCGCGCGAGCCTGAGGTGATCGAGAGCATCCGCGCGCGCCGGATGAACGACGCCTTCCTGCCGGGGGTTGAGCTGGATTCGGCCATCAACGTCACCTCGGATCTGGCGGATCTGGCCGACTGCGATCTGATTCTGGCCGTGCCGCCGGCTCAGCATATGCGGGCGACGCTGACGGCGTTTGCGCCTTACGCCCGGCCGGGTCTGCCGATCATCCTGTGCTCCAAGGGCATTGAGCGCGGCTCGCTGAAGCTGATGACCGACGTGCTGGCCGAGACGATCCCGTCGGCCACCGCCGCCGTGCTGTCGGGGCCGAGCTTCGCCGCCGAAGTGGCGCGCGGCCTGCCCAGCGCCGTGACCCTGGCCTGCGCCGACCTGGAGATGGCCGAGGCCCTGGCGGGCGCCCTGTCGGGCCCGGTCTTCCGTCCCTATTTCGCCGATGACCTGATCGGGGCCGAGACGGGCGGAGCGCTGAAGAACGTCCTGGCCATCGCCTGCGGCATCGTCGAGGGCCGCGAACTGGGCCGCAGCGCCCACGCCGCCGTCATCACCCGCGGCTATGCCGAGATCGTCCGCGTGGCCACGGCCCTGGGCGGCAAGGCCGAGACCGTGGCGGGGCTGTGTGGCGTCGGCGATCTGGTGCTGACCTGCTCCAGCCCGCAATCGCGCAACATGAGCCTGGGCCTGGCGCTGGGACAGGGTTTGAGCGTCGAGCAGGCGCTGGCCGGCAAACGCTCGGTAGCCGAGGGCTATGAGAGCGCGCCCGCCGTGCGCGAGCTGACCCGCAAGTTGGGCGTCGATACGCCCATCTGCGAGGCGACGGCGGCGGTGCTGGCCGGCGAGATGACCGTGGATCAGGCCATCGAGAGCCTGATGAGCCGCCCGCTGAAGCCCGAGCGCGAATAGTGGCGCAAGAGGGTCCGGCGGCTGAAACGCAGGAGCGCAAGCGGGTCTGGAAGACCCCGCCGAACGTGGCCCTGTGTCTGGAGGCCGACATCGCCGACCCCGGCTCGCGCGGGTTCGTGCTGCAGATCGGCGAGGCCTTCTTCCACGGCTTCGTGGTGAAGAAGGACGGCCAGGTCGCGGGCTGGGTAGATCGCTGCCCCCACGCGGGTTTTCCCATCGCGGTGGAGCTGGACCGCTATCTGACGCCGGACGGGTCGCTGATCCTGTGCGGCTGGCACGGAGCGGCGTTCGAGCCGCTGTCAGGGTCCTGCGTCGCCGGGCCCTGCGCAGGCGGCAAGCTGACGCCCTGGCCGGTCGAGGCGCGGGACGGGGTTATTCGGACGGCGTAAGCGCGGCCTATTCCTTCGGCACCAGCTTGGGATCCTTGGTGAAGGCGTCGTCGACCTCTTCTTCGGTGATCCGCTTGGACGGATCGCCCGGCTGGTTGAGGTTCTGTTCTTCGGTGCCGTCGCCCATCATGCCGGGGTGAGGGTCCTTAGGGTCTTTCTCGGCCATAGTGATCTCCTTTGCCGCGATGCAAAGGCAATCCGCGGATGCCGCAGGGCGTTCCATCACGCCGGCGCGAGCCTGAAGACGACTAGCGTTTCAGGCGCCGCGCATTGGCGGTGGCCTTGGCGTGGACCGGCGCCAGGGCCTGTCCCTGCGCTTTCAGCGCGGCGCCGTAGAAGGCCCAGCCGTCGCTCATCGCCCGGCTCCAGGCGCCCATCGCCCAGTCGCCCTGGGCGGCGGCGAAGGCGAAGGGGGTGTCGGCGCGCGCCAGTCTGGCCAGGCAGTCGGCGGCCTCGGCCCCTTCGCGCGCGGCTGCGCGGCCCGCCCGTTCGGCCAGATCCATCGCCCCGGCATAGGCCGCCCCGGCCGAGGCCGCCATGGCCTCGACCTTCTCGGCGCCCATGCGGCCCAGCTCGGCGTGATCGGCGCCCAGCGGATCGGCCATCGCCTCGCCCATGATCCCCAGCCGCCGCGTGATCACGGCGGCCGAGGCCTCGGCCAGTTCCTGACCGGCCTGGGCGTTGCGCAGGGCGTTGCGGGCGGTCTTCTGCATGGGGCTCATGCAGCGACCCTGAGCCTGTTTCAGGCGACCGGCAAGACTTCCTGTGCGAAGTTGGTCAGATCGCGGATCAGGGCCGGAACGGCGGCGTCGATGATGCGCTGGCCCTTTTCCGGGGTCGCCTGGGCCGGGTCCGAGCCGATGCGGCCGTCGGGGAAGCGGGCGCGATAGTCGTTGGCGTCGCGGATCGGGCCGAAGGGGGCGATCTTCGGCTCATAGGCGGCGGTCTTGATCCGGTCGGGATAGCCCGCCTGGGTCACGGCGATCTCGGACGGGGTGGCGTGGCTGCCGTGGCCCGTCGGGAAGATGTCCTCGCACAGCTTCTGCACGCCCGGCAGGTCCCACCAGTTGCGCAGCTTCAGCACGAAGGGCGGGCGCTCGGCGCAGGGCTCGGGCGTGAAGGACCAGTCGGCGTAGATCTCGGCGAAGGCGGCCTCGATGGTGGCGACGTTGCCGCCGTGACCGTTGAGGAAATAGATGCGCTCGAAGCCGTGGCGCGTCAGCGACGACACCCAGTCGGCGATCGCCGCCATAAAGGTCGACGGGCGCAGGGTGATGGTGCCCGGAAACGCCAGGTGGTGCTGGGCCATGCCGATGTTGAAGGTCGGCGTGACGACCAGGCTGTCGTCGCCCTTCTCGGCGGCGTGGGCGATGATCTCGGGGCACAGCCAGTCGGTGCCCAAAAGGCCGGTCGGCCCGTGCTGTTCGTTCGAGCCGATCGGCACGATCACCGTCTTGGACAACAGGGCGCCGGACTTCAGGCGCTCGTCGATTTCAGGCCAGGACGACAGGTGGATCAGCATGGGAAACGGCTCCGGCGGGCGGAATGAAGGGATTTCGGGCGGCTTTACGCTGATCCGCCGTCAGGTCCAATCCGGCGCAATCGCCTATTCCGGGGCGAAGGCGCGGACGAAGCGGCGGGCGACGTCGCGCGCCCGGGCGGGCAGGTCGGCGATGTCGGGATGCGGCAGGCCCAGCACCGAGCGCAGATGGCCGTGGCCCAGGGCCATGCCGGTAAACATTTCGGCGGCGGCCAGAGGGTCGGGAACGCTCAGGCGGCGCGCCTCGTCCTGGACCTTCAGCCAGGCGGCGATGCGCCGGACGCTCTCGCCCGGTCCCGCGTCATAGATGACGCGCGCCAGCTCGGGCGCCTCGGGCGAGACCAGGGCCACGCCGCGCAGGGCGGCGCCCTTGCCGCCTGTGCAGATCTTGCTGATCAGGGTCTCGGCGATGGCGGCCAGCACCGCTTCGGGCTCGGCGCCCGAGGCCAGGGGGGCGGTGACGGCGTCCGAGCGCTGGGCCGCCAAGTCCCGGCCGATCTCGGTCTTGGAGGCGAAGCGGTTGTAGAGGGTCTGTTTCGAGACGCCGGCGCGACGGGCGATCTCGCTCATCGAGGCCTTCGCGCCCTTTTCGACGAACAGGCTGGCGGCGGCCTGAAGGATGGCCTGGCTTTTTTGCTCGTCGATCTGGCCGCGGGCGCGGGGCATCAGTGGACGTCCGAAGAAGCGGCGGCGGCGTTGGGTTTGGCGGGCTTGGACAGCAGGGTCAGGAAGCCCGCGCAGGCGCAGCCGATGGCCAGCAGGGCGAAGGCGTCGCCGAAGGCCAGGGTCGTCGCCTGTTTCTGCAACAGGCCATAGACCGCCTTCATCGCCGAGGCCTGCGGGTCGATGGAGCCTGAAAAGCGCACGGCCATGCCGGCGATCATGTCGCGCACCCCCTGATGGGTCTGGTCGATGGCGCTGGTCAGCTCGGCCATGTGCAGGGCGGTGTTCTGGGTCAGGGAGGTGTTGAGGATGGCCAGGCCGAAGGCCCCGCCGACGTTGCGCGCCAGGTTCACCAGGCCCGAGGCGTTCTTGACCATATGCGGCGGCAGGGTGGCCATCGTCACCTGCTGCGAGGCGATCATGGCCAGCATGACCCCCGCGCCGCGCATGGCCTGAATGCCGGCGAACTCCCAGAAGCCCCACTCATCCGTCACGACTCGGGCGTCCCACATGCCCCAGGCGGCCAGCATGAAGCCGACGAACATCAGGATGCGCGCATCCACCGCCCGCACCAGCCGCCCGGCGATGGGGCCGGCGGCGAACATGGCCAGCCCCGAGACCACCATGGTGGTGCCCACCTCGGCCGCCGAATAGCCGCGCACCCGGCCCAGAAACAGCGGCAGCAGGAAGGTGCCGCCGAACAGGGCCGCGCCGACGATGAAGGTCATCAACACCCCCACCACGAAGTTGCGGTTGCCGAAGGCGCGCAGCTCCACGATCGGATTGCGATAGCTGAGCGAGCGCCAGATGAAGGCCGGGCCGCAGACGGCGGCGACGACGCTGAGCAGCAGGATCCGGTCGTCGGCGAACCAGTCCTCCTTGGCGCCTTCCTCCAGCACGAACTGCAGGCCCATCAGAAAGGCCGCCATCAGCATCAGGCCCCACCAGTCGAAGCCCTTGGCCAGACTGGGGTCGCCCTTGTCGAAATGGGCGTAGCGCCCGACCAGGAACAGGACGATCACGCCGGGAAAGACGTTGATGAAGAACAGCCAGCGCCAGCTGAGCCATTCCGTCAGATGGCCCCCCAGCGTCGGGCCGACGGTCGGCGCCAGCGTCACGATCAGCCCCATGATGACGCTGGCCGTCACCCGCTTTTCGGGTGGGAAGGCGGTGAAGGCCACCGCGAAGACGGTCGGGATCATCGCCCCGCCGACAAACCCCTGCAGCGCGCGGAAGACGATCATCATCTCGATGGAGGACGACAGGCCGACCATGACGCTCATGATCAGGAAGCCGAAGCAGGACGCGAGGAACACCTTTCGCGTGCCCCATAGCCGCGACAGATAGCCCGACAGGGGGATCATCACGACTTCGGGGATCAGATAGGCGGTCTGGATCCAGCTGATCTCATCGGCCGAAGCGCCGACCCCGGCCTGAATCTGCGGCAGGGAGGCGGCGACGATCTGTATGTCCAGAATGGCCATGAACTGGCCGATGACCATGCCGGCGAAGCCGAGCAGCAGGACCGTCCAGTTGATCTCGGGCTGGGCTGCCGGGGCCGATGACGCGGCCGCGTCGGTCACGGGGTGGGGCTCGGGTTGGCGGCTTCGGCGAAGGCGGCGCCGCCCTGGCTCTTCAGATCGACCTTGACCTCGACCGACAGGCCGGGGCGCAGGGCGATCGGCTGACCCTTGTCGTCGTGCTCGACCGCGATGCGGACCGGGACGCGCTGGGTGATCTTGGTGAAGTTGCCGGTGGCGTTCTCGACCGGGATCAGGGCGAACTCAGAGCCGGTGGCCGGGGCGAAGCTGTCGATCCGGCCTTGGAGCGACCGGCCGGGGAAGGCGTCAGCCTTGATCTCGACCGCCTGGCCCAGGCGCATGCGCCCGACCTGCGTCTCCTTGAAGTTGGCGACCACATAGGCGTCCGTCAGCGGCACCACCGACATCAGCTGGCCGCCCGCCTGAACGACCTGACCCGCGCGCACGCCGCGCGCCCCGACGACGCCCGCCACCGGGGCGCGGATCACCGTGCGCTCAAGCGTCAGCTTCGCCTGTTCGACCCGGGCGCGCGCCTGCTCCACGGCGGCCACGCTCTGCTGGCGGGACGAACCGAGGGCGGCGACGGCGCGCTGTTCGGCGGTCAGGGCGGCCTGGGCCTGGGCGACCGAGGCGCGGGCGGTTTCGGCCGTGGCGCGCTGGGTCTCGATGCGCTGCTGCGACACCCAGCCCTGGGCGGCCAACTTGCCGTAGCGGTCGACCTCGGCGCGGGCGAGATTGGCCTGGGCCTCGGCCTGGGTCACGGCGGCGGCGCGCGCGGCGACGGTGGCCCGTTCCTGCTCGGCGCGGGCGTCGACATTGGCTACGGCGGCGCTCAGGGCCGCCAGATTGGCCTCGGCCTGGGCCAGGGCGGCGCGGGCGTCGGCGTCGTCCAGCCGGACCAGCACCTGACCGGCCTCGACGCGCTGGTTGTCCTTGACCAGGACCTCGATCACCTCGCCGTTGATGCGGGGGCTGACGGCCACGGTGTCCGCCTGGACGAAGGCGTTGTCGGTGGCTTCCCAGCGCTGTTTGCCCTGCCACCAGACCACGCCGCCGGCGATGAGGCCGAGGCCGACGACGCCGGCGACGATCAGGGGCAGACGCTTCTTGAGCGCGGCGGGGAGGGCCATGGGGAGACAGCTCGCTTGGAATTTCGCGCGTAAAATGGACGGCGACGTCCAGAATACAACCCCGAACCGCGCCTTTTTGTCGCAGCGTGTCGCGGGGGCGACGTTGACGCCGCGCGCCGGGGAGGCGAAGCGGGGGCATGGCTCCGTTGAAATCCGCGTCCCGCCAGAAGAAGGCCGTTCAGAAGGCCGGCCTGACCCCGCCGCCCGGCAAGCGCTCGCGCCAGCCGAAGACGGCCCCCGTCGGGGCGATCATCGCCTGGCCGCCGGATGAGGATCGGGTGGAGGAGGTCTTCGTCCGCCTTTCCGGCGTCATGCCCGACCCCAAGACCGAGCTGGAATTCGTCAATCCCTACACCCTGGTGGTGGCGGTCGCCCTGTCGGCCCAGGCGACCGACGTGGGGGTCAATAAGGCCACGCGCGCCTTGTTCGCCGTGGCCGACACGCCGCAGAAGATGCTGGCCCTGGGCGAGGAGGGGCTGATCCCGCTGATCTCGTCGATCGGCCTGTATCGCACCAAGGCGAAGAACGTCATCGCCGCCGCGCGGATGCTGGTCGAGAAGCACGGCGGCGAGGTGCCGCTGAACCGCGCCGACCTGCAGGCTCTGCCGGGCGTGGGGCGCAAGACCGCCAGCGTGGTGCTGAACGAACTGGGCATCGAGCCGGCCATCGCGGTGGACACCCACGTCTTCCGCGTCTCGCACCGGCTGGGGCTGGCCAACGCGGCGACGCCGGACAAGGTCGAGGCCCAGCTGCACCAGGTGGTGCCCGAGGCCTGGCTGCCCAAGGCGCACCACTGGCTGATCCTGCACGGCCGCTACACCTGCCTGGCGCAGCGGCCGAAGTGCGCGGGATGCGTGATCTCGGACCTGTGCCCGTCGCGGGCCAGCTTCATGGGCGTGTAGGCCTAGCGCTCCAGCCGCGCCCGCACCGCCTGACCGAAGCGGGCGCCAGCTTCAGGCGTGGCGGCCAGGTAGAAGTCCGGCTCGATCAGTTCGGCCTCCATCAGCACCCAGTCGCCGTCGTCGCCCTTCGTCATGTCGATGCGGGCGTAGAGGAGGTCTTCGTCGATGACGGCCAGGGTGCGTTCGGCCAGATCGAGCGCGCCCTGAGGCGCGGCCTTCAGCGCCTGGTATTGTCCGCCGTACTGGGTCTGGATGCGGAACTCGCCCGCCGCGCCGGGGCGCTTGTTCACGACGTGGCTCAGTTCGCCGCCGAAATAGAGCAGGGAGGTCTCGCCCTCGGTCTCGATGGCCTTGAGATAGGGCTGGATCATCGTTCCGCCGACAGGGGCGTCGGCCAGGGCCGCGTCCAGCAGGTCGCCCGCCGCCACCCGCAGGGTGCGCCAGGCGCCGCCCGAGACGGTCGGCTTGACGATCAGGGTCTCGGCGCCTGTCGCGGCGAAGGCGGCTTCCAGAACCGCAGCGTCGACGTGGTCGGCGAAGATCGTCTCGGGCACGGCGACGCCCTTTTCCGCCAGGCGGGCCAGATAGCGCTTGTCGGCGTTCCAGCGCAGGGTCGCGGCCGGATTGGCCAGGGGCGCGCCCGCCTCGGCCCAGGTCGTGCAGGCCTGGACCCAGCGGTCGTGGCCCTGATGATAGCCCCAGACCAGCAGCGGCAGGACCAGGGGGAAGTCCATCAGGGCCCGGGCGTTCTCGACATGGTCGGTCCAGGGCGTCGGCCACGCCGCGATCCCCGCCGTCGCCAGCGCCTCGCCCAGCCGGTCCAGCACGCCCGGCCACAGAGTCGAATAGGTGGGGTCGGCCGGGTCGGGGGTCAGGACGGCGACGTCGGTCATGGGCGCGGCTCCGCATGGCCCGGCAGGGCGGTGTGCAACAGGTCCATCGGCTTTAGGCCGCTGCCGGATCGGCGTGAAGGGCCGCTTTTCGCACGACGGCGGGGCCGGCGCTCTGGCGCGCGGCCGCCTGCCCCGCTATGGGGCGAAGATGACCCAGTCCCTGCCCGCCTTCGCCCAAAACGCCCGCTTCGACGTCTGCGCCCTGGGCAACGCCATCGTCGACGTCCTGGCGCCGTGCGAACCGGCCTTCCTGGAAGCCAAGGGCCTGGTCCCCGGCTCGATGCAGCTGGTCGACGAGGAACAGAGCGCGACCCTGTATGACGCCATGGCCGCCGGGGTCGAGGCCTCGGGCGGATCGGCGGGCAACACCGTGGCGGGCGTCGGCTCGTTCGGCGGGCGCGCCGCCTATATCGGCAAGGTGGCTAAGGACACGCTGGGCGAGGTCTTCAGCCACGACATCCGCGCCGTCGGCGTCCACTTCGACACTCCCGTGCTGGAAGACGGCGCAGGCAAGGGCTTCGGCACCGGCCGCTGCCTGATCAACGTCACGCCGGACGGCCAGCGCACCATGTGCACCTTCCTGGGGGCCGCCAACCAACTGACCACGGCGGACGTGGACGCGAGTGTGATCGGCGACAGCGCCATCGTCTATCTGGAAGGCTATCTGTTCGACCCGGCCCCGGCCCGCGCCGCCTTTGAGGCCGCCGCCGCCGCCGCCCATGCGGCGGGCCGCAAGGTCGCCATCACCCTGTCCGACAGCTTCGTCGTGCATCGCTGGCGCGCCGAGCTGCTGGAGTTCATCGAGACCTCGGCCGACATCGTCCTGGCCAATGAGGCCGAGCTGCACGCCCTGTTCGAGACCGAGGATTTCGACCACGCCGCCGCCCACCTGGGCCGCATCGCCGAGGTGGCGGCCGTGACGCGCGGCGCCGCCGGTTCGGTCCTGTTCCGCCGCGACGAGCGGGTCGAGGTCGCCGCCTATCCGGTCGAGAAGGTCGTCGACACCACGGGCGCCGGCGATCAGTACGCGGCGGGCGTGCTGCTGGGCCTGTCGCGCGGCCTGTCTCTGGCGCAGGCCGGGGCTCTGGGTTCGCTGGCCGCGTCGGAAGTCATCGCCCACTGGGGGCCGCGTCCGATGGTGGGGCTGAAAGACCTGGCGGCGCAGCACGGCCTGAGCCTCTAAGAGCCGCGACAAAGGGTCGAAGGCGCCGCCCGCTTGCCGTGGGGCGCTGGGGCGCGTAATCGGCGGCCCATGTTCGGCCTCGCCAATCCCGACCGCTTCATGCGCTTCACCGGCCCCCTGGTTCCGGTGTTGTGGATCTGCGCGCTTGGCCTGCTGCTGCTCGGGACGTGGTTCAGCTTCTCCGCGCCGGGCGACTATCAGCAGGGCGACACCGTCCGCATCATGTTCATCCACGTTCCGGCCGCCAGCCTGGGCCTGATGGCCTATGGCGCGCTGGGCGTGTCCAGCTTCTTCGCCCTTGTGTTCCGCCATCCGCTGGCCGACGCGGCGGCGCGGGCGGCCGCCGTGCCGGGTGCGGCCTTGACCGCCCTGGCCCTGGTCACCGGCGCCCTGTGGGGCCAGCCCATGTGGGGGACCTGGTGGGTGTGGGACGCGCGCCTGACCTCGGTGCTGGTGCTGTTCCTCTTCTACCTCGGCTACATGGCCCTGCGCGCCTCGATCGACGATGAGGCCAAGGCGGCGCGAGCGGCGGCGGTGCTGGGTCTGGTCGGCCTGATCAACCTGCCGATCGTCAAGTTTTCGGTCGACTGGTGGAACACCCTGCACCAGCCCGCGTCGCTGCTGCGCTCCGGCGGGACCAGCGTGGACCCGGTCTTCCTGCCCGCCCTGCTGACGATGATGGCGGCCTACGCCGTGCTGTTCGGGGCGATCTGGCTGACGTCGATCCGCACCGAGGTCCGTCGCCGTCGTGTTCTGACCCTTCGCGCCCGCGCGGCGCTGGAAGCCTGATGGAGTTGTCTCATGCTTGATCTGGACATGAGCCCCTACGGCGCCTTCGTCTGGCCCGCTTGGGGGATCAGCGCCGTGGTGCTGGCCGCCCTGTCAGCGCGCGCCCTGATCGCCGCCCGCCGTTGGAAGCGGGAGCTGGCGCGGCTGGAGGCGGCGCGCAAATGAAGCGCTGGCTGGCCCTGCTGCCCATCGTCGTTCTGGTCGCGCTGGGCGTCTTTCTGATGACGCAGATGGACCGGATGGCGGGCGACCCTGCCGCCGGGCCGACCTATCGTCCCGACGCGCTGGTCGGTCAGCTCATCCCCGAGACGACGGTCCTGCCCATCCTGTCGGACGGCAAGGCCAGCGACGACCTTCTGGACCTGAAGACGGCGGGCGTGGGCAAGCCGATGATCGTCAACGTCTTCGCCAGTTGGTGCGCGCCGTGCCGCCTGGAGCATCCGCAGCTGATGGAGCTGAAGGAGCAGGGGATCGCCGTGGTCGGCGTGGCCTATAAGGACGACCCCGTCGCCACCGACGCCTTCCTGGACGAGCTGGGCGACCCCTATCGTCTGGTGCTGGTCGACCGCGAGGGCCGGGCCGGGCTCGACCTGGGCGTCTCGGGCGTGCCCGAGAGCTTCGCCGTCGACGCCTATGGGACCATCGTCGCCAAGTCCTCGGGGCCGATCCTGACCGACGCCGATCTGAAGACGCTGACCGACGCCCTGAACACTCCAGCGCGTTGAGGCGACCGCCCGAAACAGGGTGAATTGCGCATTAACCATATCTAGACGAAGCGCGGGCATCCTCAGCCCATGTCCGCGATTTCGTCCGAGCGGCCGGCCTTTCCGCCCCAGGCGGGCGGCGCGGCCCACGCCCTGAGAACGGCCCAGTCGGCCTTCTTCCGTCAGGCCATGGGGCTGGCGGCGCCGATTGCGGCTGAGGAGACGGCGCGAGCGGGCGTTACGGCCACGGCCCAGGTCGAACAGACGGCGGCGCCCTCGCGCCTGCAACGCCCCGGCTCGCTGCTGGACATTCGGGTTTAGGGCGCGGGCAGAATTTGCCGCTCATCCCGGCGGACGCCGGGATCCAGTAAGATCCACGCGCTCTGCGGAAAAAAGTCGGCTGCTCGGCTAGGGCTGCAGTTGCCGCCAAAGCACTGGATCCCGGCGTCCGCCGGATGAGCGGAAAGGAAGAACTTAGACCTCAGCGGCGCCCTTGAGCGGGACCACGACGACATCGGCTGCATCGTCGGTCTGCGGCTCATCTGAAACGGCTTCGGTCGCGCCCTTCTTCTTCTTCCTGACCCGGTCGTCGCCCTTGCGGGCGGCCTTTTCCGCCTTCTTGGCTTCCTTGGCGGCTCTCTTCGCCGCCTTGACCTCGGCGCGGACTTGTTCGGGTGCGGCGTCGGCGGCGTCGGAGAGGCTGCAAAGCAGGTCCAGGAAACTGTCGCGCTTGGATTTGGGCAGCAGGCCCATGATCCGCTTGTCGGCGGCCTCGACGCGCGGGCGGGCGGCGATGAGGGCGGCCTCGCCCTCAGGCGACAGGCGAACGGCCTTGGCGCGCGCGTCCAGCGTCGAGCGTTCGCGCTCCAGCAGGCCCTTGGTCGTCATGCGCGCCACCAGATCCGCCAGGGTCGAGCGGTCGATCCCGGTCGCCTTGACCAGGTCGGTCTGCGTCAGGCCCGAGCGGGCGGCCACGGCCTCCAGCACGGCGAACTGGCGCTGGGTCAACCCGTCCGGCCCGGCTTCCTCGGCGTAGATGTCCAGCGCCAGCTGCAGCGCCCGGTGAATCAGGTGGCTCGGCGATTCCGCCAGCCCGCCCTTGATCTTCGCCTGCTTGCCCGACTTGATCATCGTCTTCGTTCCCGAACAGCCCGATACCGGCCGTGGCCGGATGATGCTGCGACAGCTAACAGTCTGGCTTAACGCTTTGACGACGCAAACGCTGACGGTTTGAAGACATTTAAGCAGGCCTACCGCGCTTCGCGCTGCTTGAGGCCTTTGTTGGTGGGCCTATCGGGCTTCGCCCTACTTGAGGCCCGGAAATGGATGATCGAATCCTGCTATGCCTCCGTCATCCTCGGGCTTGACCCGAGGATCGAGCCTAGCGGCGCGCTTTTGCGTTCCGACGTCGCGCAGGCGGACAATCCGATCCTCGGGTCAAGCCCGAGGATGACGGGAGAAGTGAGACCCAACCCTAAAGGCCCGTGTCGGGCGAGACGGGGCCCGGCTCCTCGTCCTTGGTCATGTTCTTCAGGATCAGCGGCACCTGCGACAGGCCGAAAATGGAGGCCGCGATCCACAGCACGCCGCGGAAGGCGGTCCAGACGCCGTTGGGATCGGGCGTCCCCAGGTTGAGCGCCGACCAGATGGCGGTGACGGCGGTCGGGCTGCGGAACACTTCGTTGGCGATGGCGACGGCCAGGAAGTAGAGGCCGTAGCGGAAGGTCAGTTTGCGCCACGCCTCGTCGGTCACCTTGATGGCCGAGCCCAGCAGGGCCTTGAACGGGTATTTCTTCAGCGGCAGCGAGCCGAGCAGGACGGCGGCCAGCAGACCGTTCTGCACCGTCAGCTTCAGCTTCACGAACAGGTCGTCGTCGGTGACGATGGTCAGGACGCCGAACACCAGGGCGAAGCCGCCGGTGATCAGGGGCATGGGCGCCAGGCGCCGCTCCAGCACGAAGCCGACGGCCAGGGCGATCATCGAGGCGATGACCAGCACCCACGTCGCCTTGATCATGTCGCGGGTGATGAAATAGGCGGCCATGAAGGCGACCAGGGCGCCGAAGTCGACGGCCTGCCGGATCCATTGCGGACGTTTGCTCTGAGTCGCTTCAGTCATGGATCAGTCCTCAAGCCCGACCAGCGATCGGGAAAACGCGCGGGCGTCGAAAGGTTGCAGGTCCTCGACCCCTTCGCCGACGCCGATCAGCTTGATCGGGGCGTCCGAGGCCTGGGCCACCGGCACCAGGACGCCGCCGCGCGCCGTGCCGTCCAGCTTGGTCATCACCACGCCCGAGACATAGGCGGTGCGGCCGAAAATCTTTTCCTGCTCCAGCGCGTTGCGGCCGACGGTGGCGTCCAGCACCAGCAGGGTTTCGTGCGGGGCGTCCGCATCGACCTTCTTCAGCACGCGCACGATTTTCAGCAGTTCGTCCATCAGGGTCGACTTGTTCTGCAGCCGCCCGGCGGTGTCGATCAGGACGACGTCGAAGCCTTCCGCCTTGGCTTTGGCGTATGCGTCGAAGGCCAGGCCGGCGGCGTCGGCGCCGTCGCGGCGGCTTTCGAAATGAGCGCCCGCGCGGTCGGCCCAGACCTTCAGCTGCTCGCGGGCGGCGGCGCGGAAGGTGTCGCCGGCGACGATCATCACCTTGGCGCCCTTGCCTGTCAGGTCCGAGGCGATCTTGCCCAGGGTCGTCGTCTTGCCCGAGCCGTTCACGCCGACGAACAGGACCACATAGGGCTTGGGCCCGCTGAGGGGATCGAACGTCGCCTGACGCGGCGTCAGTTCGGCCGCCACGGCCTCGGCCAAGGCTTCCTTGACCTCGCGCTCGTCAGAGGTCTTGCCGAAGCGCAGGGCGCGGAAGCGTTCGACGATGCGGGCCGAGGCGGCGGGGCCGAGATCGCTCTCGATCAGATGTTCCTCCAGCCGCTCCAGCGCCTCCTCCGAGAGGGGCTCCTTCACGAAGGTCGAGACGACCTGATCGGTCATCTGCTTGGAGGATCGGGACAGACCCGCGCTCAGCCGCTGAAACCAGCCTTTTTTGGGCGTATCGCTCATGGTGTGAGCCTTAGCCGACGGCGGTTCGCAGGTCACGAACTTCCCGCTGCCGCTCATCCCGGCGGACGCCGGGACCCAGTGCTTTGGCTTCGGGCCGCAACCCTATATTGATCGAACGGTCTTAGAGATCGGGCGCCGCGCTTGGCGGCTCTCACTGGATCCCGGCGTCCGCCGGGATGAGCGGATGGATTGATGGCCTCGAACAGTTCCTTCCACGCCCCCAGCCGCCACGGCTTCGTGCGCGTCGCCGCCGCCACGCCGGTGGTTCACATCGCCGACCCGGCCGCCAACGCCGAGGAGCATGAACGGCTGATCCGTCAGGCGGGCGAGAAGGGCGTGGACCTGCTGGTCTTCCCCGAACTGTCGCTGAGCGCCTACGCCATTGACGACCTGCACCTGCAGGCGGCCCTGCTGGAAGAGGTCGAGCGCCGGATCGCCCGTTTGGCGGCGGTCGCGGACGAGGCGGGCGTGACCGCCGTCATCGGCGCGCCGATCCGCAACGGCGACGCCCTGTTCAACTGCGCCGTGGTGCTGGGCGGGGGCGAGGTGCTGGGCGTGGTGCCGAAGACCTATCTGCCCAACTATCGCGAATACTACGAGAAGCGCTGGTTCGCGCCCGCCGCCAGCCGTAGCGAGGACGCTGTCGTCCTCAATGGCGAGCGTGTCGACTTCGCCCCGGGCCTGATCTTTGAGGCGACCAACCGGCCGGGCTTCGTCTTCGCCGTCGAGGTCTGCGAGGACTTCTGGGCGCCGCTGCCGCCGTCGACGCGGGCTGCGCTCGCAGGCGCGCGCATCCTGTGCAACCTGTCGGCCTCCAACATCGTCATCGGCAAGGCCGACGAGCGCGCCCTGCTGTGCGCCAGCCAGTCGGCGCGCACCCTGTCGGCCTATGTCTTCGCCGCCTCGGGCTGGGGTGAAAGCACCACCGATCTGGCGTGGGACGGTCAGGCGACCATCCATGAGCTGGGCGCGCGGCTGGCCGAGGGCGAGCGGTTCGCGATGCATAGCCATCTGACGATCGCCGATGTGGACGTGGACCGCATCGGTCTGGACCGCTTACGCAACGGCACCTTCGCCGACTGCGCCCGGATCGAGGGCGAGGCCGCGACGGTGGTTCCGTTCGAGGCGGGGGAGGGGCCGGCCGACGCACTGATCCGCCCGCTGGACCGCTTCCCCTTCGTGCCGGACGATGCGGCGCGGCTGGATCAGGACTGCTTCGAGGCCTTCAACATCCAGGTCCAGGGGCTGATGCGGCGGATGACGGCGACGGGGTCCAAGACCCTGGTGATCGGCGTCTCGGGTGGGCTGGATTCGACCCAAGCCCTGCTGGTCGCCTGTCGCGCCTTTGACCGGCTCGAGCTGCCGCGCACGGGCATTCTGGCCTTCACCATGCCCGGTTTCGCCACGTCCGAGGGGACCAAGTCCAACGCCTGGAAGTTGATGACGGCGCTGGGCGTGACGGGCGCCGAGATCGACATCCGGCCCGCCGCCGAACAGATGCTGCGCGACATCGGCCATGCCTTCTCGAACGGCGAGCCGGTGCACGACATCACCTTTGAGAACGTGCAGGCGGGCCTGCGCACCGACTATCTGTTCCGGCTGGCCAATCAGAACCACGGCTTCGTTCTGGGCACCGGGGACCTGTCGGAGTTGGCGCTGGGGTGGTGCACCTATGGCGTCGGCGACCACATGAGCCACTACAACGTCAACGGCGGGGTGGCGAAGACCCTGATCCAGCACCTGATCCGTTGGGTGGCCGAGCGTGGTCTGGTGGGCGAGGCCGCGACGCGGACCCTGCACGCCATTCTGGCTACCGAGATCTCGCCGGAGCTGGTGCCAGCGGGCGCCGACGGGGCGATCCAGTCGACGCAGAGCATCGTCGGTCCCTACGCGCTGAACGACTTCTTCCTGTTCTACATCAGCCGCTTCGGCTTCAAGCCGTCTAAGGTCGCCTTCCTGGCGCATCAGGCCTGGGGCGACGCGGCGACGGGACGCTGGCCGGTCGGCCTGCCGCAGGGCGAGCGGGTCGCCTATGACCTGCCGACCATCAAGGGCTGGCTGCGCAAGTTCCTGGTCCGCTTCTTCCAGACCAGCCAGTTCAAGCGCTCGGCCGTGCCGAACGGTCCCAAGGTGGTCACCGGCGGGTCGCTGTCGCCGCGCGGCGACTGGCGCGCGCCGTCGGATTCCTCGGCGCGGGTTTGGCTGGACGAACTGGACGCCAATACGCCTGAGGGTTGAAAGCGCCGTTTCGGGGTTTACCCGCCGGCATCACGCGGGTTAGCGTTTCGACCTCCCCGCCCTCTGTGAGACTGACATAGCCCGGTCGTGCGGGAGAGCCCGGACCTGTCCGGGTCAGCCTAGGGGCTGAGCGTTCGGGACTGGAGAAGGATACGCCATGCGTTTTGCAACGGCCGCCGCCCCGACCGCCATTCTGGCCGCCCTGTTTCTGACCTCCGCGCCCGCTCTGGCGCAGGACGCCGCTGAACCGGCGCCCGCCGCCGCGCCCGCGCCCGCGGGCGAGCCCACCGACGCCGAACTGGTCCAGTTCGCCGCCGCCATGAAGACGGTCTCGAGCGTGGCCGCCTCCGTCCAGAACGGAACGCCCACCGAGGAGCAACAAGCCCAGATGGCCGCCGCCGTGCAGAACTCGGGCCTGGCCGTCGAGCGCTTCAACGCCATCTCGGCCGCCGTCTCGGCGGATCCGGTCCTGCAGGCGCGCGCCGCCGTGGCTGGCGCCGCTCCGTCCGCGCCTGGCTCGGTAGGCGCTGGCGTGACGGACGCCGAAATCCGTCAGTTCGCCGCCGCCATGGCTGAAATCTCTGGCATCGCCCGCGCCCTGAACGGAGCCCAGCCCAATGAGGAGCAGCAGGCTCAGATGGCCGCCGCCATCCAGAACTCGGGTCTCGAGATCGAGCGCTTCAACACCATTTCCGCCGCCACGGCTCAGGATGAGCAGCTTCAGGCGCGCATCGCCCTTGCCCAGGCGCGGCAGGGCGAATAGGCCATAGGGGACGGGCCGTCGCGGAAGCGGCGGCCTTCTCTCTATTGCAGGCAGGACTGATCATGAGCGACGACGTCACCAAGGACTCCAACGGCAACATCCTGTCCGACGGCGACAGCGTGACCCTGATCAAGGATCTGAAGGTCAAGGGCTCGGGCGGGGTGACGCTGAAGCGCGGCACGATGGTCAAGAACATCCGCCTGACCGGCGATCCCGATGAAATCGAAGCCAACGTCGAAAAGGTGCGCGGCCTGGTCCTGCGCACGGAGTTCGTCAAGAAGGCTTGATTTAAGAGGCCTACCGCGCATTCGCGCTACTTGAGGCTCGTTGTAAGCGGGCCTATCGCGCTTTGCGCTACTTGAGGCCCGAGAGCTCGTGACCCCGTCGTCCCGGAAGCCCGCAGGGCTATCCGGGACCGCCGGGAGCCCGGAGTTTCAACAGCTGGCGGCAGCGCCTCGGGCGGTCCCGGCTGACGGAAGGCAGGATCAGCCCACCCCCGCCAGAAACTCGAAGATGGCCGCCCGCGCCTCGGGTTCGTCCAGCATGGGGGCGTGGCCCACGCCGGGGATCTCGGCGTAGGCGAGGCTGGGCGCGGCCTTCTTCATCTTATCGACGATGGCGGGGCTGAGCAGGTCCGAGGTTCCGCCGCGCACCAGCAGGGTCGGCTTTTTGCGCGCCAGAGCCCGGAACGATGGCCACAGGTTGGGGACCAGGGCCTTGGACCCGGCCGCCTTGAACGGCGCTGCGATGTCGGGATCGTAGTCCAGCACCGGCGCGCCTTCGGTCCCCTCGCGGAAGATTCGGCGCGAGAATGCGGCCCAGTCCGCATCCGTATAATCGGGAAAGGCCGCCTCATTGATGCGTCGGGCGTAGGCTGCAGCGTCGTCCCAGCTGTCGATCACGACCGGCTGGCCGGTATAGGCGGCGATGCGGACCAGGCCCTCGGCGGCGACTTCGGGGCCGACGTCGTTCAGGATGGCGGCGGCGATGGCTTTGGGCTTCAGCGCCGTCAGCGCCATGGTGATCAGCCCGCCCATCGAGGTGCCGAGGAAGACCGCCTTCTCGATCCCCGTCTGCTCCATCAGGGCGACGACGTCCTTGGCGTAGACGTCCGGCGTGTAGGTCATGGGGTCGGGCGCCCGGTCCGACCGGCCGCGCCCACGCACGTCGACGGCCAGGACGCGGCGCCCGCTGTGCGCGATCAGCCCGGCGATGACGCCGAAATCGGCGCTGTTGCGCGTCAGGCCGTGGATGGCGATGACCGGCAGGCGCGCCGGACCCTCGGCCGGGGCGTAGTCGCGGGCGTAGAGGCTGAGGCCGTCGGGCGAAGTCCAGCGGCGCTCGACATAGCGGTCGGCCAACGGGGTGGTCATCGACATGGGGCGTCTCCGAACAGTCAATCTACGGCGGACGACGTTAATTCATCGGATGCGGAATAGCGATCAGCCGGGCAGCAGATCGCGCACGAATTGATCCAGGTCGCCCTCGGTGAAGTGATGGCCCGCTACGCCCGCGCGCCGCGCTGCCTCCATGTCCGACGGCTGGTCGCCGATCATCAGCGAGCGGGACAGGTCCAGATCATATTCGGCCGCAGCCCTCAGCAACATGCCCGGATTGGGTTTGCGGTCGGGATGGTGCGGGTGGCGATAGCGCTCATCCGCCGCCTCGGAGTGAAAGGGACAGGCGTAGACGGCGTCGATGCGCCCGCCGCCCTCGGCGAGCCGCTGGATCAGCTGGCGGTTGAACTCATGCATGGTCTCTTCGCTGAACATGCCGCGCGCCACGCCGGACTGGTTGGTGACGATGACGGCGACATAGCCCGCGTCGTTCAGCCGCTTCACCGCCTCGGCGGCGCCGGGGATCAGCACCAGCTGGTCGGGCCGGTGCGGATAGCCGCTGTCGACGATCAGCACGCCGTCGCGATCCAGAAAGGCTCCTGGACGTTTCATGGGTCGGCTCATGATGGCTCCGTCAGCAGGGCCGAGAAGGCCGTCATCAGATGATAGAAGGTCGAGGCGGGGACGGCCGCGTCCTGCGCCCGGCCGTCGGCGTCAAAGGCGTCGAACCACAGGCCGGCGCGCGGCGTCGCCAGGTGCGTTTCGAACAGGCGGTCGACCAGACGGGCCGCTCGTTCCTGATCGCCGCGCAGATGCAGGGCCCGCAGCAGTTCGGTCTGGGCCCACAGGCGCACGCCGGCGTCGCGGACCTGGCCGATCCGATCGATCTCGCGCACGGCCAGACCATCGGCGCGAACCCCGCAGGTCAGGGCGCTGGTGTAAAGCGCGCGCGCCGCTGCGCCGTGATCGGGCAGGCCCAGGCGCGCCGCCTCGCTCAGCAGCCAGACCCATTCCATGTGATGGCCCGGCTCGATGCACTGGCCTTCGGACCCCGGGCGCACGCTCCAGTCGCGCCCATAGAACTCGCCCAGCATCAGGTGTTCGCGGTCGAAGAAGCGCCGGTTGAACAGGTCCAGCACAGACCGGGCCGCCGTCTCGAACGCAGGATCAGGCGCGGTCGCCTGCCAGGCCAGCAAGGCCTCCAGCATGTGCATGTGCGGGTTCTGGCGGCGCGGTAGAACGGGCGGCAGCGCCTCCTGCCAGCCGCCGTATTCCGGGTCGGCCATCTGCGCCTCGATGGCGGCCAGGGTCGCCAGCGCCAGAGGCCGCGCCCGTTTGTCCTTCAGCACCCGATGCGCGCCCGCAAGAGCGAACAGGACGAAGGCCAGGTCATACAGGTCCGGCGTGGCGTCGATGACCGCGCCCGCATCGTCCGTGGCGCGCACCCACAGGCCGTCGTCGCGCCGGGCGCCGTCGATCAGGGCGTCCAGTCCGGCGCGGGCGATGGCCTCGCCCTCGCTCCAGCCCAGCGCCGACGCCTCGGTGAAGACATGAATCTGGCGCGCCTGAACCCGTGTGCGCCGCGGAACGCCGGTGACGGCCCGCCCGTCGAAATCCACCTTCTCAAAGAAACGTCCGTCGGCGTCGACCCCGGCTCGCGCCCACAGCGGCAGGGCCTGGCCGAACAGCCAGTCGCGAACCTGTTCCTTGGCGGCGGGGTCGAAGCGCATGATCCCGGATTAGGCGGCGCCCATGGCTTTGCCAAGCGGCCCTTTCGTTGCATCGCGCAACGCGAAGTGACCCCGGAGGGTTTGTTCAGCACCCCGCCGCTTTGGTAGGACGCAGCCTGACACAGACGACCCGCCTTCGCGTCCGCGCCCCGGAAGACGATCCCCCGCCGCGCCGGCCCTATCGAGAGAGCGACATCGCAATGACCATTCCCTTCATCGACCTCCAGGCCCAGCGCCTTCGCCTCGCCGGCAAGATCGAGGCCGCCGTCCAGGAGGCCGTGGTCGGCGGCGCCTGGGTCATGGGCCCGCAGGTGCGCCAGTTCGAGGCCGACCTGGCCGCCTTCGGCAAGGCCAAGCACGCCCTGGGCTGCGCCAACGGCACCGACGCCCTGGCCCTGCCGCTGATGGCCTGGGGGATCGGGCGGGGCGATGCGGTCTTTGTCCCCAGCTTCACCTTCGCCGCCACCGCCGAGGTCGTGCCCTGGTTCGACGCCGAGCCGGTCTTCGTCGACGTGGACGAGAACACCTACAACATGGATCCGGCCGCCCTGGAGCGCGCCATCGAGGGCATCAAGGCCGAGGGCCGCCTGACGCCGCGCGTGGTCATCGCCGTCGACCTGTTCGGCCAGCCGGCCGACTATCCGGCCATCAAGGCGATCTGCGACAAATATGATCTGAAACTGATCTCGGACTCGGCCCAGGGGTTCGGCTGCACGATCGACGGCGCGCACCCGCTGAAATGGGCCGACGTGACCACCACCAGCTTCTTCCCGGCCAAGCCGCTGGGCTGCTACGGCGACGGCGGGGCGGTGCTGACGAATGACGACGACCTGGCCCAGCTGATGGATTCCATCCGCGTCCACGGCAAGGCGGTCGGCGTCGACCTGAAGGACCGGACCTTCGACCACGACCCCAAATACCTGAACATGCGCATCGGCCTGAACAGCCGCCTGGACACCATCCAGGCCGCCGTCCTGATCGAGAAGCTGAAGGTCTTCGGCCAGGAGATCGAGTGGCGCAACGCCGCCGCCGCCCGCTACAACGAGGGCCTGCGCCCGCACGTCGCCAAGGTTCCGGACGTCCCGGCGGGCAATGTCTCCAACTGGGCGCAGTACACGGTCGAGCATCCCGACCGCGACGCCCTGGCCGCGCACCTGAAGGCCGAAGGCGTGCCGACGGCGGTCTATTATCCGATCCCGCTGCACGTGCAGCCCGCCTATGAGCATTTCCCGCGCGGCGTCGGGGGCCTGCCCGTCACCGAGCGGCTGAAGGACGTGGTCATCAGCCTGCCGATGCACTCGGACCTCGACGCACAGACGCAGGACCGCATCATCGCCGCCGTCGCCAGCTTCAAGGCCTGATCCGCATGACCATCCACCAGACCCCCCTCAAGATCGGCGTCGCCGGCGCCGGCGTCATGGGTCGCAACCACGCCCGCGTCCTGGCCGAGTTGCGCGACGTCGAACTGACGACGGTGTTCGATCCCGACGCCGTGACGGCCGAGGGCGTGGCCGCCGCCTATGGCGCGACCGCCGTGACGACGGCCGAGGCCTTCGTCGCCGCCGGCCTGGACGCCGCCGTCATCGCCACCCCGAACCGCTATCACGCCGAACTGGGCGTGGCCCTGCTGAACGCCGGCGTCCACGTGCTGGTCGAAAAGCCCATCGCCGCCACCGTGGCCGACGCCCAGGCCATGATCGACGCGGCCAAGGCCAACAGCCGCGTGCTGATGGTCGGCCACGTCGAGCGCTTCAACCCGGCGGTCGAGACGGTCAAGCGCGCCATCGACGGCGACGAGATCATCTCCATCCAGATCACCCGCGTCGGCCCCTTCCCGCCGCGCATGGGCGAGGTGGGGGTGGTCATCGACCTGGCGGTGCACGACATCGACATCATCCGTCACCTGACGGGCTCGGAGATGACCGAGGTCCAGTCCCTGCTGGGCCACGCCCACGCCTCGCGCGAGGATTCGGCCCTGCTGCAGTTCCGCATGGAAAATGGGGTGATCGCCCACATCACCACCAACTGGGTCACGCCCTACAAGACCCGCGTGCTGCAGGTGGCGACCAAGAACCGCTTCATCGTCGCCGATCTGATCACCCGCCAGGTGACCGAGTATTTCGGCCAGCAGCCGGACGGCTCCTACTCGACGCGGATGCTGAATTCCTGGCCCGCCGAACCGCTCAAGAAGGAGCACGAGGCCTTCCTCCACGCCATCCGCACCGGCGAGACGGCGGCGGTTTCGGGCGAGGACGGCCTGCGCAATCTGGAGGTGGCGCTGAGGTGTCTGGGGGAAAAGGCCTAGGACTTCACCACATGCATGGTCAGCCATTCGGCGATCAGGGCGGGCTTGTCGCCGCCGTCGATCTCGATGGTCAGTTCGTGCTTCAGCAGCCAACGCGTCATGCCGTCCTGGGCGCCCTTGTCTTCCGCTGACAGCAGTTTGAAGCGGCCGCGCACGCGCGATCCCGACGGCGCCGGGGCGAGAAAGCGCAGGCGGTCGAAGCCGTAATTGACCGACATGACCAGATCATCCAGCGGGGCGACGGCCTCCATGCTCATGGCCGAGGCGAGGCTGAGGGTCAGAAAGCCATGCGCGATGGTCCCGCCAAAGGGGGTCGCCTTGGCGCGTTCGGGATCGACGTGGATGAACTGCTCGTCCTCGGTCAGGCTAGCGAAGGCGTCGATGCGCGCCTGATCCAGGTCGAACCAGCGGCTGACGCCGACGTCCTGATCGATCATGGATTGAAGTTCGCTGGCCTTGGTCATGGATGACGCTCCCCTTAGAGACGGGCGTCAGCTTAGCCGCTATCTTCCCGCCCGCGCCAGCGAGGTCATCCCTCGAACCGCCCCTCGATGACGGCGCTGAACAGGCCGGGGTCGACGTTGCCGCCGGACAGGACGACGCCGGTGGTCAGGCCCTCGCCCGCGACCTTGCCTGACAGAAGGGCGGCCAGGGACACGGCGCCGCCCGGTTCGATGACCAGCTTCAGCCAGCGGAAGGCGAAGCGCATGGCCTCGGCGACCTCGGCGTCGGTGACGGTCGCCGCGCCCGACAGGCGTTGGTTGATGGGGAAGGTCAGTTCGCCCGGCATGGGCGCCATCAGGGCGTCGCAGATCGACGGCGCGCCCTCGGGATGGCCGACGCGCATCCCGGCCGCCAGCGAGCGGCGAGTGTCGTCGAAGGCTTCCGGCTCGACCACGATGACGCGGGTGTCCGGGCTCTGTTCGGCCATGACCAGATTGATGCCGGCGATCAGCCCGCCGCCCGAGGCGCCGCACAGCAGCTGGTCCATCGGCGCGCCCCCTTGCTCCAGCATCTCCAGCCCGACGGTGCCCTGCCCCTCGATGACGAAGGGATCGTCGAACGGCGGGACGAGGACGCAGCCGCGTTCCGCCGCGATCTCGGTGCCGATGGCCTCGCGGCTCTCGGTCCAGCGGTCGTAGAAGCGCACCTCGCCGCCAAAGGCGCGCACCCCCTCGACCTTCACCGCCGGGCTGTCGGACGGCATGACGATCAGGGCGCGGGTCCCGACGGCCTTGGCGGCGGCCGCGACCCCTTGGGCGTGGTTGCCCGAGGAATAGGCGACGACGCCGCGCGTCTTCTCTTCGTCGGTCAGTCGGCTGATGCGGTTATAGGCCCCGCGGAACTTGAAGGCGCCCGCGACCTGAAGCGTCTCCGCCTTCAGCAGCACCCGCCCGCCGACGGCCTCGTTCAGGGCCGGATGCTCGATCAGCGGCGTGCGAACGGCGGCGGGGGCGATCTGGCGGGCGGCGTCGACGACGCCTTCGATGCTGGGCGTATGCATGGTTCCCTCTTACGCGCGGACGCGCGCTCTGCATAAGTGCCATCATGCATGCGAACATGATCCTCGCCATCGACCAGGGCACGACCTCGACGCGGGCGATCGCGTTTGAAGTGTCACAGCCTCAAGTAGGGCAAGGCCCGATAGGCGCAAAGAAAGACGGCGCGTTCAGCGCCGTCGCCGTCAGCCAGATCGAGCTGGCGCAGCATTTTCCGCACTCCGGCTGGGTCGAGCATGACGCGGCCGAGATCTGGCGCGCGACGCTTCAGACCTGTCGCGAAGTCGTCAGGAAGGCGGGCGGCGTCGGCCGTTTCGCCGCCATCGGCATCACCAACCAGCGCGAAACCTCGGTGCTCTGGGACGCGGCGACGGGCGAGCCCTTGCATCGCGCCATCGTCTGGCAGGACCGGCGCACGGCCGAGGCGACGGGCAAGCTGGCGGCGGCAGGGCATGAGGCGATGGTCCAGGCGGCGACCGGCCTGATCCTCGATCCCTATTTCTCGGCCTCGAAATACGCCTGGTTGCTGGACGCCGTGCCCGGCGCGCGCGAGCGGGCGGCGCGGGGCGAGGTCAAGCTGGGCACCATCGACGCCTGGCTGATCTGGAAGCTGACGGGCGGCAAGAGCCACGTCACCGACGCCACCAACGCCAGCCGCACCAGCCTGATGGACCTGACGACGCGCGCCTGGCGCCCGGACCTGTGCGCCCTGTTCGGCGTGCCGCTCGGGGCCCTGCCCGAGATCAGGGACTGCGACGCCCTGTTGGGCCAGACCGATCCGGCTCTGTTCGGGTGGGCGTTGCCGATCCACGGCGCGGCGGGGGACCAGCAGGCGGCTCTGGTCGGCCACGGGGCGCTGAAGCCGGGCGACGCCAAGATCACCTATGGCACCGGCGCCTTCCTGGTCGCCAATGTCGGCGCGGCGCCGGTGGCCTCGACCTCGCGGCTGCTCGGCACGCTAGGCTACGCGGCCGGCGGCGAGGCGGCCTATGCGCTGGAGGGGTCCATCTTCTCGGCTGGCTCGGCGATCCAGTGGCTGCGCGACGGGCTGAGGGTGCTGTCGGACTCGCGCCAGTCCGAGGCCGTGGCCCAGTCGCTGAAGGACAACGGCGGGGTCTATCTGGTTCCTGGCTTTACTGGTCTGGGCGCGCCGTGGTGGGAGCCGGAGGCGCGCGGCACCATCGTCGGTCTGACGCGCGACAGCGGCCCGGCGCATATGGTCCGCGCGGCGCTGGAGAGCCTGGCCTACCAGACCCGCGACCTGCTGGACGCCCTGAAGAAGGACGGCGCGCCGCCGCTGAAACGGCTCAAGGTCGACGGCGGCGTCACCGCCAACGCCTTCGCCATGCAGTTCGTCGCCGATATCTGCGAGGTCGAGGTCGAGCGCCCGGCCTTTCAGGAAATGACGGCTATGGGGGCGGCGCGGCTGGCGGCCTATGGGGTGGGCCTGACGTCCGCGCTGTGGACCGCGCCTGTTGAGTCGCCCGCCGTCTGGACGCCGCGCATGGAGCCAGCGGAAAGAGCGCGTCTGCTGACAGGATGGCGCGCTGCCGTGCGGGCGGCCGTCGCGGCGGCGCGACCCGAGTAGGCGGGCGGCGGTCGCCATTTGGAACAGTTATTATTGCAGATCGATTTGTGAAACGGGTGCGGAAGGCCTACCTATCGGTCTGGAGCATGAACACTGATGTCTGACAGCCAACGTTTTCCCGTCGCCGCCCACGCCCTGGCCTATCTGGCCCACAAGGGCGCCTATGCGGCGACCGAGGCCGAGCCGAGCGCCGTCCTGGCCGCCTCGGTGCCGACCAATCCGGTGGTGATCCGCCGGGTGACCGCCCTGCTGGCCAAGGCGGGGCTGATCGCAACGCGTCCGGGCGCCTCTGGCGGGTCGTGGCTGCTGCGGCGCCCTGAGACCATCTGTCTGGACGAGGTGCTGCGGGCGGTGAACGGTTGCGCCCATCTGGGCTCTCCGCCTGCAGGGGCCAAGGGCTGCCCGATCGGCGAACATATTCCGCGTCAGGTCGCCAAGGCTCTGACGGCGGCGGATCAGGCGGCGGGCGCGGCCCTGTCGAAGATCACCATCGCCGACCTGCTGGAAGAAGATCCTGAGGTGTTGCGCGCCTTCGCGCCGCATCCGTCCTGTCCCAACGCCGACGCAGCCTGACGGGCCGTCCGTGGGGGAGGGGCGCCGCACCATTCTGATCACCGGCGCCTCGGCGGGCATAGGGGCGGCGCTGGCCCGCGTCTGCGCCGGGCGCGGATACGACCTGATCCTGACCGCCCGTCGCGAAGGGCCGCTGCAGAGCCTGGCCGAGGAACTGGGCGCTGCGTACAGCGTCGCGATCGCCGTCCTTCCTGCTGATCTGGCTGACCCTGACGCGCCTGGCCGTCTGGTCGAGACGATCGCGGCGCGGGGCCTGGCCGTCGACGGCCTGATCAACAACGCAGGCTTCAGCCGCACCACCGGCTTTCTGAGCACCGACCCGGCCGACCACGCCGCCATGATCCGCGTCATGCTGAGCGCGCCGGTCGAACTGTCGCGTGTGCTGCTGCCGGGCATGGCCGCGCGCGGCTGGGGCCGGGTGCTGAACGTCGCCTCCCTGGCCGGGCAGATGCCCGCGACCGGCGGCGACACCCTTTACGGCCCGATCAAGAGCTTCCTGATCAAAGCGTCGCAAGGGTTGTGGCTGGAGATGCAGGGGACGGGCGTGCACGTCACCGCCCTGTGCCCCGGCTACACCTATACCGAGTTCCACGACGTCAACGGCTCGCGCGAGCAGGTCTCGGCCGCCTATCCGAAATGGATGTGGATGGACGCCGATCGCGTCGCGCGCATCGGCTGGGACGCGGTCGAGGCGAACCGCCCGCGCGTGACGCCGGGCGTGATGAACAATGTGCTGGCGGCCCTGGGCGGAATGCTGCCCGACACGATGGCGCTGAAGATGGTCGGCGGCCACGCCAGGCGGCTGGACCGCCTCTAGCGGCTACTGGCCGCCCGCCGGATAGGGGGCGGTGACGCCGGCGCTGAACATGCCCGGCAGAGCCTCGCCCAGACCCATCAGAATGAACTGGATCGCCAGGGCGCACAGGATCAGGCCCAGCACCCGCACCACAATGGCCATGCCCACGTCGCCGAGGATGCGGCTGATCGGCCCCGTGGCCGAGAAGCACAGGAAGGTGACCACGCAGGCGGCGATCATGGCGACCAGGGAGGAGACGGTGCCGACCAGGCCCAGCTTGGCCGCCTCGCCGGCGTTGATGATCACCGCCGAGATGGCGCCGGGCCCGATCATCAGCGGAATGGCGAAGGGCACGATCAGCCGCTTGAAGCGGCGCTTGGCGTAGCCGCGCACGTCCTTGGCGTCGGTCGCGGCGTCGGCGTCGGCGAAGATGGCGAGGAAGTCCTCGCGCGCCATGTCCAGACCGAGCAACAGCAGCAGGATGCCGCCTGCGATGCGGAAGGCCGCCAGCGAAATGCCGAAGAACTGCAGCAGGCCCAGGCCGGTGAAGAAGAAGAAGCCGAGGAAGACCACGGCGAACAGGCAGATCATGGCCGAGACGCTGATCCGCTGACGCAGGGAGGCGCCCGCCGTGGCCGCCGCGAAGATCGGCACATTGCCGATGGGGTCCAGCAGGGCGAACAGCGCCACGAACAGGTTGACCCCCAGATCGACCGCGTTCATTGCTCCATCCCGCCCTTAAAACCCGCCGCGCGACCGCGACTCCTTGCCCCACCTATCGGGGCATCCGCGCGCGCCTGCAAGCCGCCGAGAGCTGGAAATGTCCGCAGACCGACCCAATCGTCCTTTCGATCCGCGCGTGATCTGCGCCCTGGACGTGCCGACGACCGATGAGGCGCGGGCTCTGGTCGAGCGGATCGGCGATGCGGTCGGCTTTTACAAGGTGGGGCTTCAGCTGTTCGCCTCGGACGGCATGGCGCTGGCGCGCGAGTTGAAGGCGTCCGGCGCCCAGGTGTTCCTCGACTGGAAGCTGCACGATATCGGCGCGACGGTGGAGAAGGCGACGGCGGCGCTGGCTAATGCGGGCTGCGACCTGCTGACGGTCCACGCCCGGCCGCAGGTGATGGCGGCGGCGGCGCGCGGCGCGGCGGGCTCGGACCTGAAGATCTTGGGCGTGACCGTCCTGACCAGCCTGACCGACGACGATCTGAGGGCGGACGATCACAGCCTGTCGGCCGCCGAACTGGTGGAGCTGCGGGTGCGCCAGGCGCTGGAGGCGGGCGTCCACGGCGTCGTCTCCAGCCCGCACGAGGCGGGGCGGGCGCGGCGGATTGCGGTCGAGGCCGGCAGCGAGGACTTCTTGATCGTCACCCCGGGCGTGCGGCCTGCCGGCGCAGCCATGGACGATCAGGCGCGCGCGGCGACCCCCGCCAGCGCCCTGCAATCGGGAGCGACCCATCTGGTCATCGGCCGTCCGATCACCGCCGTCGCCGATCCGCGCGCGGCGGCTCAGGCGATTACGCAGGAGATTGCGCTGGTCTGATGGTTAGAGGACTGATCCCGAAGGGGATCGTGCTTCACGTGAAACAGAAAGGGCGGCGTCCGCAGACGCCGCCTTTTTCGTGATCAGCCGCGCTCGCCGCGTTCCTGGCGGTAGGGCCGCTCGGTCGGCGACGGCGGAGACGGCGGGGCGGGCGGCACGGCGTAGTAGCCCTGATCGAAGTTCACGACCGGCGGGGCCGTCTCGACGCGCGGCGGTTCGACATAGACGTCGGGCCGGGCCACTTCGACCTGGGCCGGGGCGACGCGCACGTCAGCGGCGGCGACATGGACCGGCGGCGGGGCGACGTGGACGCGGGCCGGTTCGACGTAGACCGGGGCCGGCTGCACATAGATCGGCGGCGACTCCACATAGACGGGCGGCTGCGAAACATAGACGGGCGGCTGGCTGACGTAGATCGGCTCGGAACGGTAGGGCTGCGGGGCGGCGTAGGCGCCCTGGTGATGGCCCTGGTGGTAATAGCCTTGCTGTGGATGGCCGCCGCTGTATTGGCCGCCGTAGCCGCCATAGCCATAGCGCGCCCACGGATAGCGGCCGTAGCCGTCGACCGGATAGCCGAAGGGCATGGAGCGGGTGACGCCGGAATAGCCATAGCCGCCCTGCTGGATCGGCGGTTGCGACGGAGCGACCACGACGGGCGGCCGCACCCCGGCGCCGCCGTAGCCGTACCCATAGCCGTACCTCTCGACGGGGCCGTAGCCGCCCTGCCAGCCGGTGTCGCTGTACCAGGTCTGGGCGCGGCTCTGAACCACGGGACCGCGGGCGTAGCCTGCGGCGGCGTTATAGCGGGCGCCGGCCTGATGGGCCTCGGCGGCGCCGGCGATCAGCATCGCCGCGCCGGCGGCGGCGTAGAATAGAGCCTTCATGGCTGCGCTCCTTGTTTCGGCCGCAAAGGTTAATGCGGATCTCGTCGGAGCGTTCATTATTCTCCCGTCAAGGGAACCAGCGCGGGTTGGGGCAGCCGCAGACTGGGCGACAGCGCGGTCGCCGACTCAAGCAGCAAGCGCGCCCTCGTCGCGAAAGATGGCGTCTTAAGTCAGCTCAAGCAGCGAGCCGCCGTGCGGCGAGCGGTAGCGCACTAAAAAACTCAAGCAGCGAGCCGCCGTGCGGCGAGCGGCAGCGCCCTAAAAGTCCACCGCGAGGCCCTTCTTCTCCCAATCGCCGAAGCGGGTCGGCTCGGGCCCTTTGCGGCCGCCGACTTCGTTGGGCAAGGCGGCGTCGTCTTCCGCGGCGCGGCGTTCGGCCGCTTCCAGCAGGGCGCGGCGCGCGGCCTCGCTTAGCGGGCGTTCCGGCGTGGCGTGGGGCACGTCGGCGTTGAAGACGTCCTCGGCAGAGGTTTCGGTCGGGGGGGTGGGCTGTTCGGTCACAGGTCGCCTGCCTTGAGAGCGGGGATACTGGGGCTCAAATAGACGTTCCGGCCGAACACGCCACCCCTGAAGCCCGTTAGCTCGCTCGAACGCTCGCATGAACCACCTGAAGACATTCGCCCTGCTGGCCGTGATGACCGCCCTGTTCATGGGGATCGGCTATCTGATCGGCGGCGCCACGGGCATGGCGATCGCCCTGGCCGTGGCGGCGGGAATGAACCTGTTCAGCTACTGGAACGCCGACAAGATCGTCCTGAAGATGTACCGCGCCCAGCCGGTGGACGAGACCCACCCCAACGCCGTGGTGCGCGCCTATGTCGCCGATGTGAAGCAGATGGCGCAGGACGCCGGCCTGCCCCTGCCCAACATCACCATCATTCCGAACGATCAGCCCAACGCCTTCGCCACGGGGCGCAACCCTCAGAACGCGGCGGTGGCTGCGACGACGGGGCTGCTGGACATGCTGACGCGCGAAGAGATCCGCGGGGTGATGGCGCACGAACTGGCCCATGTGAAGAACCGCGACACCCTGACCATGACGGTCACGGCGACGGTGGCGGGCGCCATCGCCATGCTGGCCAACTTCGCCATGTTCTTCGGCGGCGGGGACGACCGCGAGCGCCCCGGCGGGATGATCGGGACCATCGCCCTGATGTTGCTGGCGCCGATGGCGGCGGGTCTGGTGCAGATGGCCATCAGCCGCGCGCGCGAATACGAGGCCGACCGCGTCGGCGCCGAGATCGCCAACGACCCCCAGGCCCTGGCCTCGGCCCTGCAGAAGATCGAGGCCTATGCGCGCGGCGCAGTGAACGCCCCGGCCGAGCGCAATCCGGCCACGGCCCATATGTTCATCATCAACCCGCTGAACGGCAAGGGGGCGGACAATCTGTTCTCGACCCACCCGGCCACCGGCAACCGCGTCCGCGCCCTGATGGAGCTGGGGGCGAAGATGGGCATGAGGACGCGCCCGGCGGCGGCCTTCGTGGCGCCTTCGCCCTCCGCCGCGCCGATCCGCGGGACCAGCGTGCCCACGACCGATGACGGTCGTGCATCGCCGCCGCGCGGCCCGTGGGGCTGAACCTTCCGCACCGAGGGGGCTTTGCGTGCGCGGGCATTAGCCGCTAGAGCGCGCGCCATGACCGACGAGACCGATCCCAAGCCGTCCGACGCGGACCGTCCCGAATGGGCCAAGGCGCATGGCCCGCTGCGCTCCTTCGGGCGCATCAAGTCGCGGCCGATCAAGGCGAAGCAGGCGGCCCTGTTCGACACCCTGATGCCGCGCATCGCCGTGCCGGACCCGGCCAAGGGGCTGATCGACCCCCTGGCCCTGATGCCAGGCGCGAAGGCGGCGTGGCTGGAGATCGGCTTCGGCGGCGGCGAGCACCTGGCGGCCCAGGCGGCGCGTCATCCCGAGGCGGTGATGATCGGCTGCGAGCCCTTCCTGAACGGCGTCGCCTCGGCCCTGAGGCATGTCGAGGAAGGCGGGCTTCAGAATGTCCGCCTGCACGCCGACGACGCCCGCGCGGTGATGACGGCCCTGCCGGACGCCTCGCTGGACCGGGTGATGATCCTGTTTCCCGACCCCTGGCACAAGGCGCGCCACAACAAGCGCCGCTTTCTGCAGGACGAGACGGCGGTGGAGATCGCCCGCCTGCTGAAGCCCGGCGGCAAGGTGCGCTTCGTCACCGACTGGCTGGACTACGCCGACTGGGCGCTGGAGCGGCTGGCGCGCACGCCGGGCCTGACGCGCCTCGAGACGGGCGCCGACTGGTTCGCCGCGCCCGAAGACCACGTCGTGACCCGCTATGAGGAAAAGAAGCTCGGCGACACCGATCCGATTTTCCTGGAGTTCGTGAAGCAGGCCTGACGACGGGTCTTAGCGGCAATGCCACGGCGGGGGCTGACACGGCCCCCGCTTTGGCCTATATGACCGCTCACATCGTTAGACCGACGTCCAACGGCGTCGTTTCAAGCGGCGGCCCGGATGGACCGTCGCTTTTGTTTTCTGGAGTAGCCGTTTGCGGGCCAAGACCGCCGAAGACCGTGCTCTGCTTGAGCTGATCGACCCCGTGGCCGAGAGCCTGGGGCTGGCGGTCGTGCGCGTGCGCCTGATGGGCGGGACGCTGCGTCGTCGTCTGCAGATCATGGCCGAGCGCCAGGCGGACCATGACATCTCGGTCGAGGAGTGCGCCCGCCTGTCGCGCGCCGTGTCCGAGGTGCTGGACGCCGCCGATCCGATCGCGGGCGAATACCTGCTGGAAGTCTCTTCGCCCGGCATCGACCGGCCGCTGACCCGCCTGATCGATTTCAGCCTGTTCGAGGGCTATGAGGCCCGCCTCGAGACCGACCGCATGGTCGAGGGCCGCAAGCGCTTCAAAGGCATTGTCGCCGGGACCGAGGGCGAGAACGTCGCCATCGACCTGGACGGCGAGGACGAGACCGCCTTGATCCCCTTCGCCTGGCTGGCTGACGCCAAGCTGGTGCTGACCGATGAACTGCTGAAGCGCGGCGCCGCCTTGCGCGCGGCGCGCGGCGAACCCGAAGACGACGGCCTGCCCCAAGATACGTCTGAGGGCGCGCCCGACGCTGAAAACTCCGACTCCACTCAAGACTCCACCAAGGACGACGCCTGATGGCCGTGACCGGAATCTCCGCCAACCGCCTGGAACTGCTCTCCATCGCCGACGCCGTCGCGCGCGAGAAGAGCATCGACCGGGAAATCGTCATCGACGCGATCGAGGAGGCGATCCAGAAGGGCGCCAAGTCGCGTTATGGCGCGCACCACGACATCCGCGCCAAGATCGACCACAAGACCGGCGAGCTGACCCTGACGCGTCACGTCACCATCGTCGCCGACGACTGGCAGCCTGAAGACGAGCTGGAAGAGTTCAACGACAGCGCCATGGTGCGCCTGCGCGACGCCGTGAAGCGCGACGCCGAAGCCGAGGTCGGCAAGGAATACGTCGAGGTCCTGCCGCCGTTCGAGTTCGGCCGCGTCCAGACGCAGATGGCCCGCCAGGTCGTGACCGGAAAGGTCCGCGAGGCCGAGCGCGCCAACCAGTACGAAGAGTTCAAGGACCGCGTCGGCGAGATCGTCAACGGCACGGTCAAGCGCGTCGAATACGGCAACACCATCGTCGACCTGGGTCGTGGCGAAGGCATCATGCGCCGCGACCAGTCGATCCCGCGCGAGGTGTTCAACATCGGCGACCGCGTGCGCACCTACATCTATGACGTGCGCCCGGAGGCCAAGGGCCCGCAGGTCATGCTGTCGCGCGCCCACCCCGGCTTCATGGCCAAGCTGTTCGCTCAGGAAGTGCCGGAAGTCTATGACGGCGTGATCGAGATCCGCGCCGCCGCCCGCGACGCCGGTTCGCGCGCCAAGATGGCCGTGCTGTCGAACGACAGCTCGATCGATCCGGTCGGCGCCTGCGTGGGCATGCGCGGCTCGCGCGTGCAGGCGGTCGTGGCCGAACTGCAGGGCGAGAAGATCGACATCATTCCGTGGGTCGACGACGAGCCGACCTTCATCGTCAACGCCCTGGCCCCGGCCGAAGTGGCCAAGGTGGTGCTGGACGAAGAGGCCGACCGCGTCGAGGTTGTGGTGCCGGACGAACAGCTGTCGCTGGCCATCGGCCGTCGCGGCCAGAACGTGCGCCTGGCCTCGCAGCTGACCGGCTGGCAGATCGACATCATCACCGAGTCTCAAGACAGCGAGCGTCGCCAGCGCGAGTTCGCCGAGCGGACCACCCTGTTCCAGGAAGCCCTGGACGTGGACGAGACGATCGCCCAGCTGCTGGTCACCGAAGGCTTCGCCACGGTCGAGGACCTGGCCTTTGTCGAGCCTTACGAAATCGCGGAGATCGAAGGCTTCGACGAGGACACCGCCGAAGAACTGCAGACCCGCGCTCGCGAGCACCTGGATCGTCTGGCGGCCGAGCTGGACGCCAAGCGCGTGGCTCTGGGCGTCGAAGACGGCGTGCTTGAGGTTCCGGGCGTGACCGCCGCCATCGCCGTCGCGCTGGGCGAAGGCGGAGTGAAGACGGTCGAGGATCTGGCCGATCTGGCCACCGACGAAATCCGCGGCGGCTACGAAGTGCGCGGCGGCGAGCGGGTCAAGGTCGCCGGCGTGCTGGAAAGCTTCAACCTGAGCCAGGAAGACGCCGAAATGCTGATCCTGCAGGCGCGCGTGGCCGCCGGCTGGATCGACGCTTCGGAACTGCCCCAGCCTGAGTACGTCGAGGAAGAGACGTTCGAGGGCGAGTTCGATGGCGACCTCGACGGCGAGGGCGAAGACGCCCCGGCCGCCGACGCGAGCGACGACGGCGAGGCGCAAGCCGCCGCCGTCGACCTCGACGACCAGTCCCGCGACATGTGATGGGAGCCGCAGCTGTCCATGAGGTCGTCCGAGACGTTGATCGATAGGGATCGTCAGGACCTGGCGTCGCGCCAGGCCCTCGATGAATCTCGCCTGATCCGTTTCGTGGCCGACCCGGACGGCGCGGTGGTCCCCGATCTGGCGCGCAAGCTGCCGGGCCGGGGCCTGTGGGTCGCCGCCGACCGCGCCTCCCTGGAGGCGGCGATCAAGAAGAACCTGTTCGCGCGCGCCGCCAAGGCGCCGCTGAAACCCGCCGCCGACCTGCCCGATCTGGTCGAAAAGCTCTTGGTTCGGCGCTGTCTGGACCAACTGGGTCTTGCCCGGCGCGAAGGCGTGCTTATCTCTGGCTTCGAGAAATGCGCTGCGGCGATCCGCAGCGGCCGCGCCGCATGGCTGATCGAAGCCGCCGACGGCTCGGCCGACGGGCGCGGCAAGCTTCTGGCCCTCTCCAGACACGCCTCGCCCGCCCCCGAAATCTGCGGGGCTTTCAGCGCGGACGATTTGAGTTTGGCCCTTGGGCTGGAAAATGCGATACACGCCGTCCTGCTGCAAGGCGGGCGGGCTGATCGCTGGACCCTGGAGGTTCAGCGGTTGGCGGGATTTCGACCTCTCTGTCCCCAGAGCTGGAACCGGGCGGGGCCCGAACACGGCGCAGAGGACGACCGGGGCGACGCCCCGGATGGAGAGCCTTAGGGTTTGAGCGGCGGCGGGCCTGTTTCCGAAACAACGGAGGCGGGGCCGCATTCTGCTATGGGTGATTGAGACAGGCGAAGGCGGAATTCTCCGCCCTGAGTAAAGCGACCGGATGAGCGACGAAAACAACAATTCCAACGACGGCAAGACTCCTGCCAACGCGCCTTCGCAGACGGGGCCGCGCGCTCCGCTGAGCCTGAAGCCGCGCGCGACGGGTTCGGTCTCGACCGGCACTGTGAAGCAGAGCTTCAGCCACGGCCGTTCCAAGACCGTCGTCGTCGAGACCAAGCGCCGGGCGGGCGCACAGGGCGGGCATCAGCGTCCGCAGGGCTTCGAGGTCGCGCGTCCGCGTTCCGAAGGCGGCGCGCCGCGTTCAGCGGCCCCGCGTCAGCCGATGGGCGGAGGCCTGTCGGCCGAGGAGCAGGAAGCGCGTCGCCGCGCCATCGCTCTGGCCACCCAGCAGGCGGCTGAAAAGCAACGCCAGGCTGTAGCCGCCAAGGCCGCCGCCGAGGCCGCTGAGCGCGAGCAGGCCGCCGCCGCTGAAGCCGCCGCCTCCAAGGCCGCCGCCGAAGCCGCTGCCGCCAAGGCCGCCGCTGAAGCCGCGCGCGTCGAGGCAGCCAAGCTGGGCGCCGCCGCGCCGGCGTCGGACAAGGCTGCTGCGCCCAAGGTCGAAACGCCCAAGGCTGTGGCTCCCAAGGTTGAGACCCCCAAGGTCGAGCCCCCCAAGGTCGAGGCCAAGCCCGAACCGGTGAAGCCGGCCGCGGCCGCTGCGCCCAAGCGCCCGGCCGTCAACTTCGGCCAGCGCGCGCCCAAGATTCCGCAAGGCCGCGCCCCGCTTGAACGTCCCGCCTTCGGCGGCCGCTCGGCCCGCGAACAGGCCATGGGCGGCGAGCGTCCGCAGGCCAGCGAACCGGCGCCGCGTGAAGCCGGCCGCGAGGGCGGCGAGCGTCCCGCCCGTCCGGCCCAGACGGTCCGCTATTCGGCTCTGAACCCGCGTCCGGCCCCCGGCGCCCGCACCGGCGCCGCCGGCGCTGCGCGTCCTGGCGGTCGTCCGGCCCCGAACCAGCCCCCGGCCCAGCCCGAGGTGGCCCGTCCCAGCCGCGCCGGCGGCGGCTTCGCCCGCCCGGCCGGACGGGAAGACGACCGCGAGAAGCGTTTCGGCGACAATGCGCCGGGCAAGGCCGTCAGCCGCACGCGTGGCGAGCCCAAGCGCCGCGAAGGCCGCCTGACCATCCACTCGGTGGCGGGAGGCGACGAGGACGCCGTCGAGCGGATGCGCTCGCTGGCCTCGGTGCGTCGTGCTCGTGAACGCGAGAAGGAAAAGCGTCGCGGCGGTTCGACCGAAACGCCCAACCGTCCGCGTGAAGTGGTCATTCCCGACACCATCACCGTTGGCGAACTGGCCAACCGGATGGCCGTGCGCGGCGTCGACATCATCAAATTCCTGATGCGTCAGGGCCTGATGATGAAGATCAACGACGTGATCGATTCCGACACCGCCGAACTGGTGGCCGAGGAATACGGCATGGCCGTCAAGCGCGTCTCGGAATCCGACATCGAAGAAGGCTTCATCGCCGAAGCCGACGACGCCGACACGGGCGACGTGCGCGCCCCGGTCGTGGCCATCATGGGCCACGTCGACCACGGCAAGACGTCGTTGCTGGACGCCCTGCGCACCACCGACGTGGCGGCGGGCGAAGCCGGCGGGATCACCCAGCACATCGGCGCCTATCAGGTGCGGCTGGGCGACGGTCAACGCATCACCTTCCTGGACACGCCGGGCCACGCGGCCTTCTCGGCGATGCGGGCGCGCGGCGCCAACGTCACCGACATCGTCGTCCTGGTCGTCGCGGCCGACGACGGCGTCATGCCGCAGACGGTCGAGGCCATCCAGCACGCCAAGGCGGCCGGAGCCCCGATCATCGTGGCCGTCAACAAGATCGACAAGCCGGACGCCAATCCGCAGAAGGTCGTCAACGAACTGCTGCAGTATGAAGTCATCTCGGAGAGCCTGGGCGGCGACACCCAGATCATCGAGCTGTCGGCCAAGGAGAAGCTCAATCTCAACGGCCTGACCGACGCCATCCTGTTGCAGGCCGAGGTCATGGACCTGCGCGCCAACGCCGAGCGTTCGGCTGAAGGCGTGGTCATCGAGGCCAAGCTGGACAAGGGTCGCGGCCCGGTCGCGACTGTCCTGGTCAAGCGCGGCACCCTGCGTCGCGGCGACATCGTCGTGGCCGGTTCGGCCTGGGGCAAGGCGCGCGCCTTGCTGAACGAGCGCAACGAGCAACTGCCCGAAGCCGGTCCTTCGGTCCCGGTCGAGATCCTCGGCCTGGACGAGGCCCCGTCGCCGGGCGACGTCTTCGCCGTGGTGGAATCCGAGGCCCGCGCCCGCGAACTGACCGAATACCGTCAGCGCGTGAAGCGCGAGAAGACGCAGGTCTCGGGCGGCTCGCTGTCGCTGGTCGACATGATGTCCAAGCTGCAGTCCAAGAAGGTCTCGGAACTGCCGGTCCTTATCAAGGCCGACGTTCAGGGCACCGCCGAAGCCATCGTCGGCTCGCTGGACAAGATGGGCAACGACGAGGTCCGCGCCCGCACCGTCTATTCGGGCGCCGGCGGCATCACCGAGAGCGACGTCAACCTGGCCAAGTCGGCCGGGGCGCCGATCCTGGGCTTCAACGTCCGGGCCTCGAAGCAGGCGCGCGATCTGGCCGAACGTGAAGGCGTCGAGATCCGCTACTACTCGATCATCTACGACCTGCTGGACGACATTAAGGGCGTGCTCTCGGGCATGCTGGCGCCGCTCCAGCGCGAAACCTTCTTGGGCAACGCCAAGGTTCTGCAGGCCTTCGACATCACCAAGGTCGGCCGGGTCGCGGGCTGCCGCGTCACCGAAGGCGTGGTCCGCAAGGGCGCGCGCGTCCGCATCATCCGCGACGACGTGGTGGTTCTGGAGCTGGGCGTGCTCAACACGCTCAAACGCTTCAAGGACGAGGTCAACGAGGTGCCTTCGGGCCAGGAGTGCGGCATGCAGTTCCAGGGCTTCCAGGACATCAAGGAAGGCGACTACATCGAGTGCTTCACCGTCGAAGAGATCAAGCGCACCCTGGACTAGGACGCCTAGATCTGGACGTTTGAGCCTCACGGCCTGAAACATGAGGGGCGCGGTTTCGAAAGAAGCCGCGCCCTTTGTCTTTGGCTTGCGTTGGCAGTTAGTCCTCGACGACAGACTTCAGCGCGCCGTCCGAGAAGGTCAGGATGAAGCGCTGGACCGGGGCCGCGTCGTCGGCCTGCAACTCGATCTCCAGCCGTTCGCCGGTCAGTTCGGCGCTCATCGAGACCTCCGTCTCGCCCAGCCAGGCGCGCCCCGTGACCTGTTGATACGTCTGCTCCAGCTCCAGTCGGCAGGCCGTCCCGTCCTCGCGCGTCCAGTCCCATCGTCCGGCGACCGGGGCCGGAACGGTCCATTTGTAGATGTAGCCGTCGGCGACCTTGATCCGCTCATCCGCTGGCCAGTCGCCCATGTCGAAGGCGTGCGAGACGATGCGGGCGCCGGGCTTCAGCTGGCTGAGGAGACGCGGGCGCAGCTCCACATTGATCGACTGCAGCAGATACAGGCTGACCACGGTGGCCTCGCGGACATCGACGCTGAACAGGTCTTCCTCGATGAAGTCGACCATGTGCTCGACCCCGGCCCAGCCGGCGTATTCCATGGCGTCGGCGATGCGCGTTGGGTCGATGTCGAAGCCGATGCCGTGGGCGTCGCGGTCGCGGGCGGCGGCGATGACGATCCGGCCGTCGCCGCAGCCGAGGTCATAGAGGCGATCCTTCGGTCCTACGCCGGCCAGGGCCAGCATGGCGGCGACGGTGTCTTCCTCCGTGGGAACGAAGGGCACGGCCAGATAATGGTCCGGGTCCTGGGCGTAGTTGTCGATGTCGAAGGGGTCTTTGAACACGGCGCTCGGATCATGAAGAGGAGGAACGGGCGAAAGGATGCCTCGGCAGGGATCCGTATGCTCGCGCGCGCATCATGCCGGACCGACGCCCGCCTCGCCAGCGGCCGCGTATTGAAGGCTTCATCTGGCCTTGCGTTGGCCTTAGGGTTCGGCCATCGCGTCGGGGGGCGCTGAACAATGGACCGCAAATGTCACGTGCTGGACCGTCTCTTCTGTTGATCGCCACGCTGGCTGGCGCGGCCGCGTCCCCCGCCGTGGCCGACACGCGGTTCCTGTCGTTTGACGCCAGCGACCGCCCGACCCAGGCCCTGACGCGCGGCGTGACGCTGGAGGTGGAGCGCGGCTGGTTCGGCGCCACCTCGGTGAGGAACCTGTTCTCCTCGACCTCGCGCGGCTCGGCCCGGTTCGAGCGCGGCGGACCGGACCAGGTCCGGCGCGTCCTGCCCCAGGGCGCCGCCGACGGCGGCGTCTACAGCATCTTGGCCGACGGCGACGGCCGCGCCCTGTCGCGCGCCCTGTGTCCGGGCGCCGATGAGGCCTACATCGTCGTGGGCCGGGTGCGAGCCGGCCATCCGCTGACGATCGAGACGGTCGGCCGCTGGGCTGACGGCCAGTTCCGCCACTGCGTCAGCCTGAACTACAGCTATCGCGGCGAGTGGGCGACGATGCAGGGCTCTTCGCCTGCGCGCGATGTTCCGGCGGCCTTCGGCAACAACTAAAGGCGAGGCGGGCGTGCTGATCCGCTGGAGCCTCGCTGTTCTTCTGGGTCTGCTGGCTGGTCTGTGGACGGCGCAGCGGCCGGGCGATCCGGCGCTGTTTCCGCCCCAGGACGCACAGGCGGCGATCGTCGTCCATCTGCTCGACAACGGATTTCACACCGATCTGGCCGCCCCGCGCGCGGCGCTGGCGGGCGGAGACGATGCGCTGGCGCGGGCGGTGCGAGCCCTGCCGCCCGGCGACTGGGTGCGGATCGGCTGGGGCGACGCCGCCTTCTATGTCGAACAAGGGCCGATCAGCCGGCGGCTGCCCGACGGAGCGCGGGCCCTTTTCAAACCGGGCGGCAATCCGTCCGTGGTCATGCTGGACCCGGATCCAGCCGATCCCGCCCTTCTGTCCGACGAGATACGGACGACCCTGAGCCTGTCGTCCGACGGCTTTACCGCCTTGCGCGCGCGCGTGGCGTCCTCGCTCCAGCGGGAAGCGGAGGGGCGAGCGGTCATCGCCGCGCGCAGGCCGGACGACGACGCCGTCTTCTACGCCAGCCAGGAGACCTTCTGGGTCGGCCATCTGTGCAACCACTGGACGGCCGAGGTGCTGAACGCGGGCGGCCTGCCCATGCCGATGGTGCGCAGCCTGACCTCTGGCGCGGTGATGCGGGCGGCGCGAACCGCCGAACAGCGCGCGGCGGAGCTGGACTTGCGCGGCGCAGACGACTAGACCCCGCCCCTTCGCGTTTCAGAGCCGGCGTCCGATCCCCGGCGGCGCGAGCAGGAGGAGCCCCGATGGCCCGCAAGCAACACACCCGCAACGCCAGCGGCCCGCTGGGCCCGTCGCAGCGTCAGCTGCGCGCCGGCGAGCTGATCCGCCACGCCCTGGTCGATGTCATGCGCGAGCATGAGATTCATGACGAGGCGTTGGCGGGCGTCTCCGTCACGGTGACCGAGGTGCGGATGAGCCCGGACCTGCGCCACGCCACCTGTTTCGTCGAGCCTCTGGGCGCCGGGGTCGAGGCGGCCGAGACGGCGGGGCAAGAGAGCGCCATCATCAAGGCGCTGAACGAACACGCCAAATTCCTGCGCGGCCAGCTGGGCCGCCGCATCGACATGAAGTTCACGCCCGACCTGAAATTCCGCCACGACGAGAGCTTCGACGCCGCCAGCCACATGGACCGCCTGTTCAATGATCCGCGCGTGCGCGCCGACATCGAACAGGCTGACGACCAGGGCGAAGACTGACTCATGGCGCGGCGCAAGAAGGGCGATCTCGTCAACGGCTGGGTGTGTCTGGACAAGCCCTATGAGATGGGCTCGACCGAGGCGGTGACGAAGGTCCGTCGCCTGTTCAACGCCCAGAAGGCGGGCCATGCCGGGACGCTGGACCCGCTAGCCTCAGGCATTTTGCCCATCGCGCTGGGCGAGGCGACCAAGACCGTGCCCTTCATGATGGAGGCGCAGAAGGTCTATCGCTTCACCATCCACTGGGGCATTTCGACCGACAGCATCGACCGCGAGGGCGAGATCATCGCCCGCTCCGACGTGCGGCCTTCGGTGGAGGCGGTGACGGCGGCCCTGCCGTCCTTCGTCGGCGAGATCGACCAGACGCCTCCCGCCTTTTCGGCCGTAAGGGTCAATGGCGAGCGCGCCTATGATCTGGCGCGGGCGGGGGTCGAGGTCGAGCTGCAGTCCCGCCGCGTGACCATTCATGAGGCGGCGGTGACGGCCGCGCCCGACGCCGATCACGTCGAGATCACCATGCGGACGGGCAAGGGCGTCTATGTCCGATCCTTGGCGCGCGACCTGGCTCTGATGCTGGGCGCCGAGGGCCATGTCTCGGACCTGCGGCGCGAGCGGGTGGGGCCGTTCTCGGTCGACAACGCCGTAACGCTGGATTTTCTGGAAGAGTTGGCGCATAAGGGCGCCGCCTTTGAGGGCTTGCTGCCCGTTTCGACCGCTCTGGACGACATCCCGGAGTTGGCCGTGACGGATCAGGACGCCCTCTCTTTGAGGCAGGGACGGCCGATCGTTCTGCTCCCCCGACAGATTGAAACGCTCAAGGCCCGGCTCGCCGCCGGCTCGCGGCTGGTTTCGGTCTTCGAGGGCGGAACCCTGGTCGCGCTCGGCAATCTCAGGGCCGGTCGGCTTGAACCCGACCGTGTTTTCAACCTCCCTTGAAGCAGGCCGACCGCTTGCCGACAGGAACTCCAACGCCCTCAAGCAGCGAGCCTCCGCGAGGCGAGCGATAGGGCAAGAAAGGACCTCCGATGTCGATTACGGCTCAACGTAAAGCTGAAGTCATCGCCGACAACGCCCGCTCGACGGGCGACACCGGTTCGGCCGAAGTGCAGGTCGCGATCCTGACGGAACGCATCGCCAACCTGACCGAGCACTTCAAGACGCACAAGAAGGACAACCACTCGCGTCGTGGCCTGCTGAAGCAGGTTTCGCAGCGTCGTCGCCTTCTGGACCACCTGAACAAGACCGACAGCGCCCGCTATCAGGCGCTGATCGCCAAGCTGGGCCTGCGTCGCTAAGGCGCCCCGGTTGCGGATCGGATAATCTCCACGAGGCGCGGGCGGTCACGTCCGCGCCTCGTTCCGCTATTAGTAGCAAGCTTCCCGCGCGCCGCGGGTCTGACCGGCGCAACCGACGCGAGGGCCTTGAATCCGGTCCTCAATCACCCGCCCGGCCGCGACGTCGCGGCCAGGTCAACGGGGACCGTTAAGGACTGAACGGCCTGACGCTCCGCACACCCCCGACGGGAATACGCCCGCGGGAGACGAAAGACGAAACATGTTCGATATCAAACGCAAGACGATCGAGTGGGCCGGCCGCCCGCTGACCCTCGAGACGGGCCGCATCGCCCGTCAGGCCGACGGCGCCGTGCTGGCGACCTACGGCGAGACCGTGGTCCTGGCCACCGTCGTCTACGGCCGTCAGCCCAAGCCGGGCCTGGATTTCTTCCCGCTGACCGTCAACTACCAAGAGAAGACGTTCGCCGCCGGCAAGATCCCGGGCGGCTACTTCAAGCGGGAAGGCCGTCCGACCGAGAAGGAGACCCTGGTCTCCCGCCTGATCGACCGCCCGATCCGCCCCCTGTTCGTCAAGGGCTTCAAGAACGAGACCCAGGTCATCGTCACCGTGCTGCAGCACGACCTTGAGAACGACCCCGACATCCTGGGCATGGTCGCCGCCTCGGCCGCCCTGACCATCTCGGGCGTGCCCTTCATGGGCCCGATCGGCGCCGCGCGCGTCGGCATGATCGACGGCGAGCTGGTGCTGAACCCGGCCATCGACACCCTGGGCGAGAGCGCCCTGGATCTGGTCGTCGCCGGCACGCAAGACGCCATCATGATGGTCGAATCCGAAGCCAAGGAGCTGTCGGAAGAGAAGATGCTCGAGGCCCTGATGTTCGCGCACGCGGGCATGCAGCCGGTGATCGACGCCATCATCGACCTGGCCGAGCACGCCGCCAAGGAGCCGTTCGACTTCCAGGCCGAAGACCACTCGGACGTGGTCGCCTCGATCAAGTCGCTGGTCGGCGAAGAGATCAAGGCCGCCTACGCCCACCCGGGCAAGTACGAGCGCCGCTCGGGCGTGGACGCCGCCAAGAAGAAGGCCGCCGAGGCCCTGGTGAAGACCGACGAGAAGCCGGACGGCGTCGACTCGTCGAAGTTCTCGGCCGCGTTCAAGGAGTGCGAAGCCGACGTCCTGCGTCGCGACATCATCGAGAACAGCCACCGCGTCGACGGCCGCGCCCTGGACAAGGTCCGCGCCATCGTTTCGGAAGTCGGCGTCCTGCCGCGCACCCACGGTTCGTCGCTGTTCACGCGCGGCGAAACGCAAGCTCTGGTCGTCGCCACGCTCGGCACCGGCGAGGACGAGCAGTACATCGACAGCCTGACGGGCACCTACAAAGAGTCCTTCCTGCTGCACTACAACTTCCCGCCCTATTCGGTCGGTGAAGCGGGCCGCATGGGCTCGCCGGGCCGTCGCGAAATCGGTCACGGCAAGCTGGCCTGGCGCGCCATCCGCCCGATGCTGCCGTCGCGCGAAGACTTCCCCTACACCATCCGCCTGGTGTCGGAGATCACCGAGTCCAACGGCTCGTCCTCGATGGCCACGGTCTGCGGTTCGTCGCTAGCCCTGATGGACGCCGGCGTGCCGCTGGTCCGTCCGGTCTCGGGCATCGCCATGGGTCTGATCCTGGAGCCGTCGGGCGAGTTCGCCATCCTGTCGGACATCCTGGGTGACGAAGACCACCTGGGCGACATGGACTTCAAGGTCGCGGGCACCTCGGAAGGCATCACCAGCCTTCAGATGGATATCAAGGTCGCCGGCATCACCAAGGAGATCATGCAGCAGGCCCTGACGCAGGCTTCGGCCGGCCGTCTGCACATCCTTGAGGAAATGTCCAAGGCGATGGAGGCCCCGCGCGCCGAGCTGGGCGAGTTCGCGCCCAAGATCGAATCCATCAAGATCGCGGTCGATAAGATCCGCGAAGTGATCGGTTCGGGCGGCAAGGTCATCCGCGAAATCGTCGAGAAGACCGGCGCCAAGGTCGACATCGGCGATGACGGCACCATCAAGATCGCCGCCAACGAGCAGGAGAAGATCGAAGCCGCCAAGGCCTGGATCCAGTCCATCGCCTCGGAGCCGGAAGTCGGCACGATCTACACCGGCAAGGTCGTGAAGGTCGTCGACTTCGGCGCCTTCGTGAACTTCTTCGGCGCCAAGGACGGCCTGGTCCACGTGTCCCAGATCGCTCTGGAACGCGTCGCCAACCCGGCCGACGTCCTGTCGGAAGGCCAAGAGGTCAAGGTCAAGTTCCTGGGCTTCGACGATCGCGGCAAGACCAAGCTGTCGATGAAGGTCGTCGATCAGGAAACCGGCGAGGACATCACCGACAAGATCAACGCCGAGCGCGCTGAGCGCGGCGAAGCTCCGCTGTCGGAAGACACGGGCGGGCGTCCCAAGCGTGACGGCGACCGCAACGGCGGCGACCGCGGCCGTCGCCGTCGCGACTAAGCCTCGGCGTCATTGCTGAAGTAAGAAGGCCCCGGCGGAGCGATCCGCCGGGGTTTTTCTTTTGGGCGCTATCGGTTGTCGCGCGGCGGTTCCCTGCTTGAGCGCGCCTTCTTCCTCCCCTTCATGGGGAGGGTGGTCGAAGCGAAGCGGAGACCGGGTGGGGAGGGCCAGGTGATCCTGGCCTCGGCGGTTGATTTGCCAAGCCGCCCCCACCCGGCTTCGGCCTCGCGGCCTCAGCCACCCTCCCCATGAAGGGGAGGGAGAAGATCAGCTCTTGCACTCTTTCGGCGCGGTTTCGCCGTCGCGGGTCCACATCGCGCAACTGCGGTCGATCTCGCTCTGGATCAGGTCGCAGGGGTTGGCGGCGTTGCAGGGCGGGCGCGTGGCGGGGCTGACGGCGACGCAGCGCTGGACCAGACGGGCCGAAGCCGCTTCGCCCAGGGTCTCGCGGCAGGGGCGATCGTCGATGGGTACGCGCTGGGGCGCCATATCCGGGCCTTCGGGCAGGCGGGCTTCGGGTTCGCGGGCCGGGGCGGGCGCTGGCGTCGGCGCCGACGTGGCCGGTTCGGGGCGCGGCTGGCAGGCGATCAGCAGCCCGCTCAGGGACAGGCAGGCCAGAAGAGACAGTCGGGTCATGTGCGGACTTTCGGATCGGGGTTCGCCTTGGCAACGACGATGACCCCGATCCGGCTCCGCGAAAAGTCTTATCGGCGGGCGGCTTCGACGGCGGCGCGCTGCAGGGCGAACAGCTCGGCGCAGCCGATTTCCGCCAATTCGAACAGGCGGTCGAACTCGGCCCGGCTGAAGCCGCGCTTCTCGCCGGTGGCCTGGATCTCGACGATCTGGCCCGCCCCGGTCAGGACGAAGTTGCTGTCGGCCTCGGCGGTGGAGTCCTCCTCATAGTCGAGGTCCAGCACCGGCAGATCCTTGAACACGCCGCAGGACACGGCCGCCACCTGGTCCAGGATCGGGTCAGTCGTCAGCACGCCCTCGTCCTTGAGGTAGTTGAGCGCCGAGGCCATCGCCACCCAGGCGCCGGTGATGGAGGCGGTGCGGGTGCCGCCGTCGGCCTGGATCACGTCGCAGTCGATCAGCACCTGACGCTCGCCCAGCGCCTTCAGGTCGACCACGGCGCGCAAGGAGCGGCCGATCAGGCGCTGGATCTCCTGGGTGCGGCCCGACTGCTTGCCGGCGGCGGCCTCGCGCCGGCCGCGCGTGTGGGTGGCGCGCGGCAGCATGCCGTATTCGGCCGTGACCCAGCCCTGACCACTGTTGCGCATCCAGCCCGGCACCTTCTCCTCGATCGAGGCCGTCACCAGCACCTTGGTATGGCCGAAGGAGACGAGGCAGGAGCCCTCGGCGTAGCGGTTGACGCCGGTTTCCAGCGTGACGGTGCGGAGTTGTTCAGGGGTGCGTTCGGACGGGCGCATGGGAATTCCTTGGAAGCGGGATGGCGCGTGCTTATCCTGAAACCATGAGCCTGTCCCGCCCTGACCTGTTTGCGGCGCCTGCCCCGTCCGTTCCGGCGGGACGGAGGGCGCCGACATGAGCCTGCTTTACCCCTCGCCCGGTCTGGCGACGCTGGATGCGCGGGCGCGCGACATCTTCCGCCGGGTGGTCGAGACCTATCTGGAGACGGGCGAGCCGGTGGGGTCGCACACCCTGGCGCGCGCCGGGCTGGACCTGTCGCCCGCCTCGATCCGCAACACCATGCAGGCGTTGACGCAGGCCGGGCTGCTGGCCTCGCCGCATACCTCGGCCGGGCGGGCGCCGACCCATGCGGGCCTGCGCCTATTCGTGGACGGCCTGTTGGAAGTCGGCGACATCGGTCAGGAGGAGCGGCGCGAGATCGACGCCCGCCTGGCGGTGCTGGGCGCCAAGGGCGGCGGGCGCAATGTCGAGGAGGCGCTGGATGCGGCCTCGTCGCTGCTGTCGGGTCTCGCGGGCGGGGCGGGCATCGTCGCCAGCCCCGTGCGCGAAGCCGGGGTGCGCCATGTCGAGTTCGTGGCCTTGGGCGGCGGACAGGCGCTGGCGGTGCTGGTCGCCGACGACGGGGTGGTCGAGAACCGGCTGATGAACCTGGCGCCGGGCGTCACCCCTTCGACCCTGCAGGAGGCGTCTAACTTCCTCAGCGCCCGGTTGAAGGGCCGTCCGCTGGCCGAGGCGCGCCATGAGATGAAGGCCGAGATGGAGGCCGCGCGGCGCGATCTGGACGCCGCCGCCGCCCGTCTGGTCGAGGATGGACTGGCCGCCTGGAGCGGCGGCGCAGGCGGCGCGGGCCACGACCGCAACCTGATCGTGCGCGGGCGCGGCAACCTTCTGCAGGACGCCCGCGCGGCCGAGGATCTGGAGCGGGTGCGCGTCCTGTTCGACGATCTGGAGCAGAAGGAACAGCTGATCGGCCTGCTGGACGATGTCGGCGCGGCCCAGGGCGTGCGCATCTATATCGGCGCGGAAACGCGACTCTTTTCGCTTTCGGGTTCCGCCGTGATCGCGGCGCCCTATATGTCGGGCCGGCAGCGGGTGCTGGGCGCCATCGGCGTCATCGGGCCCGCGCGGTTGAACTACGCCCGTGTCATACCGTTGGTGGACTATACCGCCCGGGTGCTGGGCCGGATTCTGGACGGACAAGAGACGTGAACGACATCAACGACGAGACCCGGGACCAACTCGAGCAGGACATCCACGAAGGCGAAGCTGCGCCTGAAGGCGATGAAAACGCCGTGGTCGACGCCCTGATCGCCGAGCGCGATCAGTGGAAGGACCGCGCCCTGCGCGCCGTGGCCGATGCCGAGAACACCAAGCGTCGCGCCGAGACGCAGCAGAACGACGCGCGCGCCTACGCCATCCAGCGCTTCGCCAAGGATCTGCTGGGCGTGGCCGATACGCTGGAGCGCGGTCTGGCGGCGGCGCCCAAGGACGCCGAAGGCCCGACGGCGGCCATGGTGACGGGGCTGGAGCTGACGCAGAAGTCCCTGCTGTCGGCCTTTGAGGCCAACGGCCTGACCCGCGTCGACCCGGCGCCGGGTGACGCCTTCGACCCGCACCTGCATCAGGCGATGATGGAGCAGCCCTCGGACACCGTGCCGGGCGGCGCCGTCATCCAGACGCTGCAGCCGGGCTACGCCCTGTTCGGCCGGACCGTGCGCGCCGCGATGGTGGTGGTCGCGGCCAAGGGCTCCGGCCCCGCGACGGGCGGCGCCTATGCCGATCCGAACACGACCGGCGGGAATTTCGACGCCAAGGCCTGAGGCTTTCGCCTGCTGCAACGACGACGGCCCGGCGCAAGCGTGTCGGGCCGGTTTGTATTCGCCAACACATAAACCGCTCATCCCGGCGGAAGCCGGGATCCAGTGAGAACTTCATGCGCGGCGCTTGCGGCCAAAGCACTGGGCCACGGCGTCCGCGGGGTGAGCGGGAAGAAGGGTCAGCCCTTCAATTTCGAATCGAACAGTTCGAGCAGCCGCCGCCAGCCGTCCTTGGCGTCCGCCTCGCGGTAGGAGGCGCGGTAGTCGGCGTGGAAGCCGTGCGGGGCGTCGTCATAGAGGACGATCTGGCTGTCGGTCCGCCCTGCGGCCTTCAGCGCCTCGTTCATCGCCTTGACCGTATCATTGGGAATGCCGCTGTCCTGGCCGCCGTAAAGGCCCAGCACCGGCGCCTTAAGTTCGCCCGCCAGGTCGATGGGCCAGGGGCGGCCCGCCGCCTTCTGTTCGTCGCTCGCATTGGCGGCGGGCGACAGGCGGCCGTACCAGGCGACCCCGGCGTCCAGCGTCGGGAAGCGGGCCATCGCCTGCCACACCACCTTGCCCCCCCAGCAGAAGCCGGTGATGCCGACCTGGTCGGCCTTGGCCCAGGACTGGGCGCCGATCCAGTCCAGGGTGGCGCTGATGTCGCCCATCACCTGATCGTAGCTGGCGGCGGCGACGATGCGCTGGATCGCCTGCATGTCGCTGAGCGGGGCCGGGTCCTGGACGCGCACGAAGAAGGCGGGCGCCACGGCGGCGTAGCCCGCCTTGGCCAGGCGGCGGCAGACGTCGCGGATGTATTCGTGCACGCCGAAAATCTCGGACACGACGATGACGACCGGGAAGGGGCCGGCGCCTTCGGGCCGGGCGACATAGGCGGGCAGGCTGAAGCCGTCAGGCGCTGGATAGGCTGCGTCCTGCGTGATCAGCCCCGCCGCGTCGGTGGCGATCGGCTGGGCCGACTGGCTAAGGGCGGCGGGGGCGTAGGCGGCGAAGAACAGCCCGCCGGCGGTCGCCACGCCCAGGCTGCGGCGGCTGGGGGCGATCTGGTCGGGGCTCAGGCCCTCGGGCCGGGTGATCAGGGTCATCGCGGGTCTCCTGTCGGCGCTGTGGAAGCGGCGACAGTGACTCGGCTTTCCCTCCGCCGTCGAGTCTTTCCGTCTAGGCCGCGACCCGCAGCGTCAGATTGATCCGCCCGCCGTCGGGCAGCAGTCGCGAAGAGCCCGCCAGAAGCCGGTCGATCCCGTGGCGCGCCAGCCTTGCAGGTCCGGTCAGGGCGCAGACGTCGCCGGAGGCCAGGCGCACCGTGCTGGTGGCGCCGCCCTTTCCGGTTTCGTCGGGGGCCGGGCCGACGCGGAACACCGCCGTATCGCCCAGAGAGACCGACAGCACCGGCGCCGTCAGGTCGCGTTCGTCCTTGTCCTGATGCAGGCCCATCTTCGCCTCGCCCTGATAGAGGTTGACCAGGCAGGCGTCGGGCGGGTCGGGCCAGCCCGTCAGGGCGTCCCACAGGTCCAGCAGGCGGGCCGGGATGGCGGGCCAGGGCGCTCCGGTCGCCGGGTGTGTGGGCTGATAGCGATAGCCCTGACGGTCCGACACCCAGCCCACAGCGCCGAAGTTGCTCATCCGCACCGAAAAGGGCCGTCCGCCGGGCGTCGTCGGCCGATAGAGGGGGGCTGCGTCCAGCCCTGCCTGCACCTGAGCCAGCAGTTCGCCTTGCGCCGCCGCGTCCAGCAGGCCGGGCCACAGCCGAAAGCCGGGCAGGGCGGTCGGGGTTTCGGGAAGCGCTGGGGGCGGGATTTGCGAGGTCATCGGCCGAATTTAGCGGCGCGATGCGTCCTTGTCCGCCATAAGGCGCGGAATCTGCCCCGAACCGCACACAAGGCCTTGCGGGCCCTGCGGACTTTCCCATATCCGAGCCAATCCGGCGATAACCCCCTTTTCGTTAGGGGTTTGTCCGCCGACCTCGTCCACCGCCGCACCGGGCCTCGCGTCCGGCGCGGCATGATTTCAAAAGCCCATCAGGGGGCGGTCACGCGCGGCGCTTGATCCAAGGCCGCCGCATCGCCCGCCGCAAGGAGTGAAAAAGACAAGCCCATGGCCAAGATCATCGGCATCGACCTCGGCACGACCAACTCGTGCGTCGCCGTCATGGACGGCAAGAACCCCAAGGTCATCGAAAACGCCGAAGGCGCCCGCACCACCCCGTCGGTGGTCGCCATTCAGGACGGCGGCGAAATCCTCGTCGGCCAGCCCGCGCGCCGTCAGGCGGTGACCAACCCCGCCAACACCTTCTTCGCCATCAAGCGCCTGATCGGCCGCAATTTCGATGACCCGGTGGTGGCCAAGGACAAGGGCATGGTGCCCTTTGAGATCGTCAAGGGCCCGACCGGCGACGCCTGGGTCCAGGCCCACGGCAAGGACTATTCGCCCCAGCAGGTTTCGGCCTTCACCCTGGGCAAGATGAAGGAGGCCGCAGAGGCCTATCTGGGCGAGAAGGTCACCCAGGCCGTCATCACCGTTCCGGCCTATTTCAACGACGCCCAGCGTCAGGCGACCAAGGACGCCGGCAAGATCGCCGGCCTGGAAGTCCTGCGCATCATCAACGAGCCGACCGCAGCGGCCCTGGCCTACGGTCTTGAGAAGAACGACGGTCAGAAGATCGCCGTCTACGACCTGGGCGGCGGCACCTTCGACGTCTCGATCCTGGAGATCGGCGACGGCGTGTTCGAGGTGAAGTCGACCAACGGCGACACCTTCCTGGGCGGCGAAGACTTCGACATGCGTCTGGTCGACTACCTGGCCGACGAGTTCAAGAAGGAGCAGGGCGTCGACCTGCGCTCGGACAAGCTGGCCCTGCAGCGCCTGAAGGAAGAGGCCGAAAAGGCCAAGAAGGAGCTTTCCTCGACGACCCAGTACGAGGTCAACCTGCCGTTCATCACCATGAACCAGTCGGGCCCGCTGCACCTGAACATCAAGCTGTCGCGCGCCAAGCTGGAAGCCCTGGTCGACGACCTGGTCGCCCGCACCATCGAGCCGTGTAAGAAGGCCCTGGCCGACGCCGGCCTGAAGGCTTCGGACATCGACGAAGTGGTGCTGGTCGGCGGCATGACCCGCATGCCCAAGGTGCAGGAGGCCGTGAAGGCCTTCTTCGGCAAGGAGCCGCACAAGGGCGTGAACCCGGACGAGGTCGTGGCCCTGGGCGCCGCCGTTCAGGCGGGCGTGCTGCAAGGCGACGTCAAGGACGTGCTGCTGCTGGACGTGACCCCGCTGACGCTGGGCATCGAGACGCTGGGCGGCGTGTTCACCCCGCTGATCGAGCGCAACACCACCATCCCGACCAAGAAGGCCCAGACCTTCTCGACCGCTGACGACAATCAGTCGGCCGTGACGATCCGCGTCTTCCAGGGCGAGCGTCCGATGGCCGCCGACAACAAGATCCTGGGTCAGTTCGATCTGATGGGGATCCCGCCGGCGCCGCGCGGCATGCCGCAGATCGAGGTCGCCTTCGACATCGACGCCAACGGCATCGTCCACGTCACCGCCAAGGACAAGGCGACCAACAAGGAGCAGTCGATCCGCATTCAGGCCAACGGCGGCCTGTCGGACGCGGACATCGAGCAGATGGTCAAGGAAGCCGAGGCCAACGCTGCCGCCGACAAGGCCCGCAAGGAGCTGGTCGAGGCCCAGAACGGCGCCGACAGCCTGGTCCACTCGACCGAGAAGGCCCTGGCCGAGCACGGCGACAAGATCGACGAAGCGACCAAGGCGACCATCCAGTCGGCCCTGGACGATCTGAAGTCGGCCAAGGACGGCACGGACCCCGAGGCCATCCGCGAGAAGACCAACACCCTGGCTCAGGCCTCGATGAAGCTGGGCGAGGCCATGTACGCCGCCCAGCAGGGCGGGGCTGAAGGCGGCGCCGAGGGCCAACCGGCCGACGACGGCGTGGTCGACGCCGAGTTCGAGGAAGTCTCGGACGCGGACGAGAAGAAGGACGCCTAAGACGGCGCCTGGCTAATGTTCGGCCCCGCTTGTCAGACGGCAGGCGGGGCCGTTTCATGAAACTTGCATCATTGGACCGGGCGCCCATGTCATCAGGCAGGCTGCCGGTCATCCGCAAACGGAGCGCCTCCGATCAAGAGAGGCCTGAAGCGGCGGGAAAGTAAGAGGACGAACGCCTGATGGCGCAACGTGACTATTACGAGATTCTGGGGGTCGAGCAGACGGTCGATGCGGCCGCGCTCAAGAGCGCCTATCGCAAGCTGGCGATGGAACACCACCCTGACCGCAACGGCGGCTCTGAAGAGTCCGTGGCCCGCTTCAAGGAGATTTCCGAGGCCTACACCGTCCTGTCCGACGAGCAGAAGCGCGCGGCCTATGATCGTTTCGGCCATGCCGGCGTCAACGGTGGCGGCGCGGGCGGGGGCAACCCGTTCGGCCAGGGCGGCGCGGGCTTCCACGACATCAACGACATCTTCTCCCAGGTCTTCGGCGACGCCTTCGGAGACGCCTTCGGCGGCCGGGGCGGCGGCGGACGCCAGAACCACGGGCCGCGCCGCGGCTCGGACCTGCGCTACGACCTTGAGATCACGCTGGAGCAAGCCTATCAGGGCGCCGAGGTCGAGATCGCCATCCCGACCCTGATGAGCTGTGAGGTCTGCGACGGCTCGGGCGCCAAGGCGGGCACCAAGCCGACCATCTGCAACACCTGCGGCGGCGCCGGGCGGGTGCGTCAGGCCAACGGCTTCTTCCAGGTCGAGCGCACCTGCCCCCGCTGCGGCGGCTCGGGCGAGATGATCGCCGACCCCTGCACCACCTGCCGGGGCCACGGCCAGGTCCGCAAGACCCGCAAGCTCAGCCTCAAGGTGCCGGCGGGCGTCGACGACGGTTCGCGCATCCGCCTGTCGGGCGAGGGCGAGGCGGGCCAGCGCGGCGGGCCGCGCGGCGACCTTTACGTCTTCCTGTCGGTCACGCCGCACGAACTGTTCGAGCGCGACAACCTGGATCTGCTGGTCACGGTGCCGGTGCCGATGACGGTGGCGGCCCTGGGCGGCGTTGTGGACGCGCCCTGCCTGATCTCGGACGCCTGCGACGGGAAGTGCAAGGCCCCGGTCGAGGTGCCTGCGGGCGCCCAGACCGGCAAGACCGTCCGCATCAAGGGCAAGGGCATGCCGCACCTGAACGGGCGCGGCCGCGGCGACCTGGTGGTCGAGCTGTTCGTCGAGACGCCGACGGATCTGAACGCCCGCCAGAAGGAGCTGCTGGCTGAACTGGCCGCGTCGCTGGGCGAGAGCCAGACCCCGCGCAACACCAGCTTCGCCGGCAAGGCCAAGCGCTTCTGGGCCGACATCCTGGGCGGCGACGCCGACAATCCGAAAGAGACCGCGTGAGCGACATCTTCCACGCCGGCATCTCCGGCGCCCGGGGCCGCATGGGCCGCGCCGTGTCTCAGGTTCTGGACGCCCGCGAGGACGTGGTGGTCGCCGCCCGTTTCGATCGCGGCGAGACCGTCGATCTGAAGCTGTGCGACGTCATCATCGACTTCTCGACGCCCGAGGCCTCGGTGGCTCTGGCCAAGGCCTGCGCCGAGGCGGGCGGTCCGGCCCTGGTGATCGGCTCCACCGGGCTGGCGCCCGAGCAGGAGGCCGAGATCGAGGCCGCCGCCGAGAAGATCGCCATCGTCATGAGCGGCAACTTCTCGCTGGGCGTGAACATATTGATCGGCCTGGTCGAGCACGCCGCCCTGCGGCTCGACGCGCGCGACTGGGACATCGAGGTGCTGGAGACCCATCACCGGCGCAAGGTCGACGCGCCTTCGGGCACGGCCCTGATGCTGGGCGAGGCGGCCGCCAACGGCCGGGGCCGCGAGCTGGCCGAGCTGCAAAGCGCCCCCTATGACGGCATCACCGGCCCGCGCGAGCCGGGCAAGATCGGCTTCGCCTCCCTGCGCGCCGGCGGGGTGATCGGCGAACACACCGTCATGTTCGCCTCGGAAGACGAGATGCTGACCCTGTCGCATTCAGCGATCGACCGCAGCCTGTTCGCCAAGGGCGCGGTGGCCGCCGCCGCCTGGGTGCGCAACCGCCGCCCCGGCCTCTACGACATGCAGGACGTGCTGGGCTTCCGTCAGGCGTGACAGACTAGAGCGCGATCGTATCGCGGCCTCAGGCCGCTTCGGACAACAGTTCGGTCATGGCGGCGCGCCAGGCGCAAAGGTCCTGCGAGCGGGCTGCGATCAGGTGTCGGAGCGCCTCGGACTGACGAGGCGACGGCGCCGTCATTCCCCACGCGGCGAAGCTGCGGCGCTCGATCGTGTCCCTGACCAACACCTCGATATCTTCATGCCGTTCATCGAAATGCAGATGCAGCATGAGGATATCCAGCGCGCTGGGCGAGCCTTCGAGGATCTGAACGAACACGCCGTCTTGCAGGGTCAGGGCCCCGCTGATGCCGTTGCGGGCGTTCAAATAAGCCGCGACATCGACGATGTCGGCGATCGCCTTAGCCTCGTCTTCGCGAGCGAGCCGTGACCGGCTGAAGTAGACGAGCTGTTCCAGCGTGTTCATGACCGCCACGCTAAACCAGTATCTAAGGATGTGAAAGTAGAGTCTTCATCAACGCCCGGTTGAACCGAATCCGCCCGCGCCCCGGTCGGTTTCGTCCAGGGCTTCGACCTCGACGATCTGCGCCTGCTCGTAGCGGGCGATCACCATCTGGGCGATGCGGTCGCCGCGCTTGATCTCGAACGGCAGCTCGCCGTGGTTGACCAGGATGACCCCGACCTCGCCGCGATAATCGCTGTCGATGGTGCCGGGCGAATTCGGCGCCGAGATTCCGTGCTTCAGCGCCAGGCCCGAGCGCGGGCGCACCTGAGCTTCGTACCCGGGCTCCAGGGCGATCTTCAGACCAGTGGGCACCAATTTGCGCTGGCCGGGCTCCAGCACCAGGGTCTCGCCCTCGGCGAGGGCGGCGCGAAGGTCCATGCCGGCCGAACCGGCGGTCTCATAGGCGGGCAGGGCCAAGCCCTCGGCGTGGGGCAGGCGTTCGATACGGAGGGCGGTCATGGTCTCAAGCCTTGAAGTGATCGGCGATGCGCTGGGCCAGCTTCCTGGCGACTTGGGTCTTGGACTGGCGCGGCCAGGGCTCGTCGCCATTGCGGGTGAACAGGGTCACGGCGTTTCCGTCCGAGCCGAACACCTCGTCCGAGACGTCATTGCCGACGATCCAGTCGCACCCCTTGCGGGAGAGCTTGGCGCGCGCGTTGGCTGCCAGGTCGCTGGTCTCGGCGGCGAAACCGACCACCAGTCTCGGGCGGCGAGGGCCGGGCGCGGAGACGCCCGCCAGGATGTCGGGGTTTTCGATCAGCGCCAGCGACGGCGGCCCGCCCGGCGCCTTCTTGATCTTGCCCGAGGCCACGCCGTCCACGCGCCAGTCGGCGACGGCGGCGCTCATGACGGCGATGTCGGCCGGGAGCGCCGCGTCGACAGCGGCCTTCATTTCCGTGGCGGCCTCGACCCAGACGCGGGTCACGCCCACGGGCGCGTCCAGCGCCACCGGGCCGGAGATCAGCGTCACCTGCGCCCCCAGTTCGGCCAGGGCGGCGGCGACCGCATAGCCCTGCTTGCCGCTGGAGCGGTTGGTCAGGCCGCGCACCGGGTCGATCGGCTCGAACGTCGGCCCGGCCGTCACCACGGCGGTGCGGCCGGTCAGCGGGCGTCCATCCGGTCCGGCAAGCAGACGGGCGATGGCGTCCAGGATGACCGGGGGCTCGGCCATGCGGCCTGGCCCGAACTCGCCGCAGGCCATGACGCCGTCGTCCGGTCCGACCACGGCCGTGCCGTGGAAGCCGTCGAACCCCTTCAGCCGCGCGACATTGGCCTGAACCGCCGGGTGCAGCCACATGCGCACGTTCATCGCCGGGGCCAGCAGCACCTTCTTGTCGGTGGCCAGAAGCGTGGTCGAGGCCAGGTCGTCGGCCATGCCGTTGGCCGCCTTGGCGATCAGCCCGGCCGTGGCGGGCGCGACCACTACCAGATCGGCCCAGCGCGACAGTTCGATATGGCCCATGGCGGTTTCGTCGTCCGGCATGAACAGGTCCTGTCGGACCGGCTGGCCGGTCAGGGCCGCCAGCGACATGGGGGTGACGAACTCGGCCCCGGCTCTGGTCAACACGGTCATCACTTCGACGCCCGCCTTGCTGAGCAGGCGGATCAGCTCCAGCGCCTTATAGGCGGCGATGCCGCCGCCGATGATCAGCAGGACCTTGCGGCCGGCCAGGGCGCTGGAAAGCGAGGGTGCGGTCATGAACCAAGGTCTAGCGGCGTGGCGTGACGGCGTCGAGACAAAGCGACGTCGCCCCCGTTTGCGCGACAGGGCTTTGCCGGGCGATGAAAATCATGCCTAACTGCGTTCTTCAGAGATATCGGGAGGGGCGCCATGCGTATGCGGATGTCTGCGGCTCTGGCTGCGGCGGTTCTGGCTCTGGCGGGATGCGATAGCGGCGGTTCGGCGGTCGAGACGCGCGATCGCAGCGCCGCCGAGCCGGTCGGCTTGATCTCGGCGAGCGGGCCGGACGATGCGGCGGCCGCCGCGTCGCCGGACGCGGCCAAACCCGCCGTCACCGCCAACCGGCGCGAGACCGCCGACGCCAAGGTGCAGCGGCTGTATGAGCGAAACGGCGCCGACTTCGGCGCCCGCTCGGCCGACGACTACCTGCAGAAGGTGCGGAGCTTCACCGAGGCGACGCCGAAGGGAACCGAGACGGTGAAGCGCGCCAACGGCGACACCCTCTTCTATCAGGCCGCGACCAACACCTTCGCCGTGGTCGACCGCAACGGCGTGCCGCGCACCATGTTCAAGCCGGACGACGGCCCGGCCTACTGGGCGCAGCAGAAGGAGCGGGCGCCGACCTTCGGCCAGCGTCGTAACGCGACGCGATCGGCGGAATAGCGGCGGGGCGTCTTAGGCCGCCTCGAACGTCAGGGGCGCGCCCCAGAACTGGGCGACCAGGTCCGATTGCGGGCCAGGCGTTCCGGTGGTCAGGAAGTCGCGGCGGGCCGAGGAGCCCAACTCATATTCCGGATGGCGCCCGAAATAGCGCTCCAGCGAGTCGGCGACGGCGGCGGGCTGGCTGATGATCTGGACGCCGGGCGGCAGGGCCTGGGCGAACAGGTCGGCCACGATCTCATAGTGGGTGCAGCCCAGGACGGCCTTGTCCGGATGGCGGCCGATCCGGCGGCGCAAGGCGTCGACGTGGTCGTCGATGACCACCTTCAACTCCTCCGGCGGGGCGCCCAGTTCGATCAGGCCCGCCAGGCCGGGGCAGGCCTCGGTGAAGACGGCCAGGTCGTCGCGGCGCTTGTCGATCTCGATCTCATAGACGCGGCTCATGGCCGTGGCGGCGGTGCAGAAGACGCCGGTGACGTCGATGGCCTGCTTCTTCTCGCCTTCCAGCCGCCCGTTGCGTTCGGCCTCATAGGACCAGGGCAGGCCGGTGGCCGCCTCGATGGTGGGCACGATGATGCCCAGCACGTTGATCGGACGGCCCAGCTTTTCGCGCATCTCCGGAATCCAGGTCTGCTGCAGACGGCGCAGCGCAATGGCCGAGGCTGTGTTGCAGGCCAGCACGACGATAGAGGCGCCCGCCTCGAACAGGCGCTCGCATCCGGCGCGGGTCAGTTCGACGATGTCCTCGCCGCCGCGCCCGCCATAGGGGGCGTGCGCCTGATCGCCCAGATAGATGAAGTCCCGCGTCGGAAAGCGGGTCGTGAGTTCGCGGTGGACCGTCAGGCCCCCCACGCCGGAGTCGAAAACGCCTATCGCCATGCAGCGGCCTTTAGACCTGCGGGGTTTCGCCGTCCAATACTTAGGACTAAACCGGATTTATGGGACGCTCTCGGACCCTGCGCCGAAGGATGTCCAAAACAGCTATGGTTGGGAGACCTGGATGCATAGACGCCATCTTCTCATCGGAGGCGCGAGCCTCTTCGCCCTGTCGGGCTGCGCTTCGGCCGGGGCCGTGGAGAACGCGGTGAGCGGCGCCGTCGCCGCCCTGACGACCGCCGATGAGGCCCGGATCGCCCGCGCCGTCCTGCCGGCGACCGCGCCGCGCGCCGAGCTGCTGCAGCCCTGGACCGGTCCGTATGAAGGCGTGCCGCCGTGGGCCAAGGTGACGGCGCCCAAGATGCGCGAAGCCATCCTGGAAGGCATCGAACTGCAACGCGCCGACATCGCCGCCATCGCGAACAACCCTGAGGCGCCGACCTTCGCCAACACCATGGCGGCGATGGAGATGGCGGGCGAGCCGCTGGACCGCGCCATGAACGTGTTCAGCGTCATGACCTCGAACATCGGCGGCGAGCAGTGGGACGTGCTGGAAACCGAGCTGTCGCCGATCCTGTCGGCCGCCTCGGACGAGATCACCTTCAACGAAAAGCTGTTCGCCCGCATCAAGGCTGTGGCCGACGGCGCTGACGCCGCAGGCCTGAACCCCCAGCAGAAGCGTCTGGCCGAGCGCAGCCGCGACGCCTTCGTGCGCAACGGCGCCGCCCTGGACGCCGCGGGCAAGGCCGAGCTGGGCCGCATCAACACCGATCTGTCGAACGCCTTCACCAGCTTCGGCCAGAAGGTCGTGGCCGACGAGAACACCTGGACCGTCATCACTGATGAGGCCGGGCTGAAGGGCCTGCCGGACTCCAACAAGGCCGCCGCCGCCGCCGCCGCGCGTTCGCGCAACGTCCAGGGCTGGGCCATCATCAACACCCGCTCCAGCGTCGATCCCTTCCTGACCTTCGCCGACGACCGCGCCCTGCGCCAGCAGGTCTGGACCAAGTTCGTCAAGCGCGGCGACAACGGCGACGCCAACGACACCAAGTCGACCATCGCCCGTATCGTCGCCCTGCGTCAGCAGCGCGCCAAGCTGCTGGGCTTCGGCAACCACGCCGAATGGCGCATGCAGGACACCATGGCCAAGACCCCGGCCGCAGCGATGGACCTGATGCAACGCGTCTGGGCCCCGGCCAAGGCCCGCGTCGCCGAGGAAGTCGCCGACATGAAGGCGATCGCCGGTCACGACATCGAGCCGTGGGACTATCTCTACTACGCCGAGAAGGTGCGTAAGGCGAAGTACGACCTCGATCAGAACGAGCTGAAGCCCTACTTCGAACTGCACGCCGTGCGCGCGGCCTCCTTCTACATGGCCGAGCGCCTGTACGGCTTCGTCTTCAAGCCGCTGGCCAAGGGGACCGTCTCGACCTTCGAGCCGGACGTGACCACCTATGAGGTCACGGACAAGGCCACCGGCAAGCTGATCGGCCTGTTCTACGCCGACGACTTCGCCCGTCCGGGCAAGCGTTCGGGCGCCTGGATGACCACCTATCGGTCCTTCTCGCAGCTGACCGGCTCCAAGCCGATCCTGGCCTCGAACAACAACAACTTCGTCAAGGCGCCGGACGGTCAGCCCCTGCTGATCTCGCTGGACGACGCCGAGACCCTGTTCCACGAGTTCGGCCACGCCCTGCACTACTTCTCGTCGGTGGTGACCTATCCGTCGTTCGGCAATACGCCGCGCGACTTCGTGGAATATCCGTCGCAGGTGCATGAGCACTGGGTGCTGACCCGGCCCATCCTCGATGGCTATATGAAGCACGTGGAGACGGGCCAGCCGATGCCGCAGGCGCTGGTGGACAAGATCGAGGCCTCCTCGACCTTCAACCAGGGCTACGCCACGGTCAGCTACCTGTCCTCGGCCCTGGTCGACATGGACCTGCACACGCAGGCGACGCCGCCGACCGACATCGCCGCCTTCGAGAAAGCCTCGCTGGACCGTCTGGGCATGCCCAAGGAGATCGTGATGCGGCACCGCCTGCCGCAGTTCAATCACCTGTTCACCTCGGACGCCTATTCGGCCGGCTACTATTCCTACCTGTGGTCGGAAGTGATGGACGCCGACACCTGGGCCTACTTCGAAGAGTCCGGCGACGTCTTCAACCCGGAGATCGGCGGCCGCTTCAAGTCGATCATCCTGGCGCCGGGCAACACCACCGACCGCGGCGACGCCTATCGCCAGTTCCGCGGCCGCAATCCGGACGTGGCGGCCCTGCTGAAGGTGCGCGGCTTCCCGACTTCTTAAGAGTGGGCCTACCGCCCTTCGGGCTACTTGAGGCCCGTTAGCGCCTAGGGCCGCGTCGGGTCGAGAAGGCGAAAGCCTTCTGACCGCGGCCCAACCAAAGAGAGGGCCTGGCGGAGTGATCCGCCGGGCCTTTTCTTAGTTCGTTCATACGCCGTCATCCTCGGGCTTGACCCGAGGATCGGATTGTCGGCCTGCTTAACGATGACCCGTCGCGGGGCTCGGCGCTCGATCCTCGGGTCAAGCCCGAGGATGACGAAGAGGGGGCCTCGACGGCGCCCGCGTTCATGCTAAGCCTTGGCGGCGTCACGGGCCGCGTCGGGTCGAGACCCGTAAGGCGGCGCGAAGCAGCCAGGGTCGAGCCTTCTGACCGCGGCCCCGCCAAAGAAGGAGCGCCCATGAGCGTCGTCGCCTCCTACGTCTACAAGGACGGCAAGCGGGTGCGCGCGGCGCCGCTGACGGATCAGGGCCTGGCCCTGGCCAAGGGCGAATACCTGTGGATCGGCCTGCATGAGCCGACGGACGAGGAGTTCGATGTCCTGGTCCGACGTTTCCACCTGCACCCCCTGGCGGTCGAGGACGCCCTGACGGCGCACCAGATCCCCAAGCTGGAGGTCTATGGCTCCGAACTGTTCATCGTCGCCCGCACGGCCCAGGCCAAGGGCGACCGCATCCTGTACGGCGAGACTCACGTCTTTATCGGCCCCAACTACGTCATCACCATCCGCCACGGCTCGGCCCGCGCCCACACCCAGTTGCGCGCCCAGCTGGAGGCCTCGCCCCACCAGCTGAGCCACGGCCCGGACTTCATCCTGCACGGAGTGCTGGACTTCATCGTCGACGGCTACATCCCCATCATCGACGCCATCGAGGACAAGGTGCTGGAGATGGAGCAGGTGGCCCTGGACAGCTTCCTGTCGCGCGCCGACATCACCCGCCTGTTCCAGCTGCGCCGCGAACTGGTGAAGTTCAGCCGGGTGCTTGGGCCGATGGAGGAAGTCAGCGTCAAGCTGCAGTCGCTGGACCTGCCCTGCATCGACCGCGAGGTGCGGCCCTACTTCCGCGACGTGGCCGACCATGTGCGCCGCGTCGCCAGCCGGGCGGCGGGCCTGCGCGACATCCTGGCCTCGGTGTTCGAGGTGTCCAACCTGCTGGAGCAGCAGCGCCAGGGCGTCATCACCCGCAAGCTGGCCGCCTGGGCCGCCATCCTGGCCACGCCGACGGCGGTGGCGGGCATCTACGGCATGAATTTCGAACACATGCCGGAGCTGCGCTGGACCTATGGCTATCCGGCCGTTCTGGCCTTCATCGTCGCCATCTGCATCGGCCTGTACGTCACCTTCAAGCGGACGCGTTGGCTGTGATTCATCCTGCCCGTGCGCGCGCCTGCGCATAGGTCAGCCGGGCCGACTGCGGCAGTTTCTCCAGAGCCTCGTCGCGCACGCCGCCCAGGCAGCGGATGCGGGCGACGCCGCTGTATCTCTGGCAGAGACGCCGGGCGGCGCGCATCACATCGCGGTCGAAGGCTGCCGCGCCTTCCCGCGAAGCCAGGTCGCGGACGTTGATGGCGAGGCGGCTGTCCGCCGAGGCGACGCCTGCCGAGGCCAAAAGAACGGCGGCTGAACAAATGATCCTGAGCATGGGCTTCCAACCTTTTTAAAGTCGCGTTGCGGCGACGACGGCTGGGAGATCACGCGGCGTTTCAAGCGGAACGGAGTTCGTTCAAGGGCTGATTTGCGACGCTCGCATAAGAATGGGTCACCTTACCGGCGCGTCATCTGAGGGCCGCAAGGCGGCCTTGCTCAGCCGCTGTTCCTGAGGCCTGCCGCCACGCCGTTGATGGCCAGAAGGATGCCGTTGCTGACGCGCGGATCGTCGTCGCCTGCGCGGCGGCGGCGGATCAGCTCGATCTGAACATGGTTCAGCGGCTCGACATAAGGCATCCGCTGGCGGATCAGCCGGTCCAGTTCGGGCTGACCGCCCAGCAGGGCGTCCTGGCCGGTGATCGACAGGACGGCGGCGACGGTGCGGTCCCATTCGGCGCGGATAGAAGCATAGATGCGCTCGGCCAGAGCGGGGTCGGGGACCAGGCCGGCGTAGCGCCGGGCGACGGCCATGTCGGCCTTGGCCATGACCATCTCCATGTTCTGGATGACGGTGCGGAAGAAGGGCCAGGTTTCGGCCATGGCGCGCAGTTCGGCCGGGTCTTCGCCCTGGACCGCCGAGCCGAAGCCGTACCAGCCGGGCAGCATGACCCGCGACTGCGACCAGCTGAACACCCACGGAATGGCGCGCAGGTCCTCGATGGCGGGCGAGGCGGTGCGGCTGGCCGGGCGCGAGCCGATCTTCAGGTCGGCGATCTCGGCGATCGGGGTGGCGGCGCGGAAATAGTCGACGAAGCCGGGCGTCTCATAGACCAGGGCGCGGTAGGCCTTCATCGAGGCGGCCGACAGGCGCGCCGCCGTTTCGCCATAGCGCGCGCTGTAGCCTGCGTCGGACTGCGGCCCCAGCGAGGCCAGCAGCGTCCCGCAGGTCAGGGCGTCGAGGTTGCGTTGGGCCACCTCCGGCTCGCCGTATTTGTTGGCGATGACCTCGCCCTGTTCGGTGACGCGGATGCGGCCTGCGACGGTCCCGGCGGGCTGGCCCAGCACGGCCGAGAAGCTTGATCCGCCGCCGCGCCCCACGGCGCCGCCGCGCCCATGGAACAGCTGCAGCCGCACCCCCGTCGCGCGCGTGACCTCCAGCAGGGCGCGCGAGGCCTCGTGCAACTCCCAGCCCGAGGTCAGGTAGGAGCCGTCCTTGTTGGAGTCCGAATAGCCGATCATCACCTCCTGCACCCCGCGCGCCTCGGTCACGGCGCGGGCGGACGGCTCGGCCAGGACGCGTTCCAATGTGGCGCGGGCGGCGCGCAGGTCGTCGATGGTCTCGAACAGGGGCGCGGCCTGGATGGGGCAGGCGGACGCGTCGGCCGGGTCGTAGAGGCCGACTTCCTTGAGCAGCAGATAGACCTCCAGCATGTCCGAAGCGGCGTCGGTCTTGGACACGATGTGGGTGCGGATCGCCTGCGGGCCGAACGTCGAAAGAGCCTCGGCGGCGGCCTGAAGGATGGCGCGCTCCTTCAGCGTCTCGGGGGCATAGTCCGCATAGGGAGAAAACAGCCGGCGGGGACTGGTCAGCTCGCGCGCCAGCACGGCCAGCCGCTCAGCTTCGTCCAGGGCGGCGTAGTCGGGGCAGACGCCCGCGACCTTCAGCAGGTCGGCGACCACGCGCTCATGCACGTCCGCGTTCTGGCGCAGGTCCAGCGTCGCCATGTGGAAGCCGAACACGTCCGCCGCCGTGATCAGTCGCGTCAGCCGGTCGTCGGCGAAGACGGCGCCGTGGGTCCGCACCAGACTGTCGTGCAGGATGTTCAAGTCGGCGCGGAAGGCGTCGGGGCCGTCATAGGGCGGAGCCTTAAATCGGGCCGGGCGCGGCGTCGGCTCGCCGGTCAGGGCCGGATAGGCGGCCGACAGGCGGGCGTAGATCTGGCTGAGCGCCCGGCGATAGGGTTCGTCCGCGCGCTGGATGGAGGCGTCGCCCGAGCCTTGCGCCAAGGCGGCCAGTTCGGGCGTGACGCGGGTCAGGTCGATGGACAGGCTGAGCTCGGCGCCCAGGGCGTGCACCTCGTCCAGATAGAAGCCGAGCGCTGCGCGGGCCTGACTGCGGAAGGCGGCGCGCAGGGTGTCGGCGTCGACGTTCGGGTTGCCGTCGCGGTCGCCGCCGACCCAGGAGCCGATGCGCACGAAGGGCGTCAGGTCGGGCGCCTCCAGCAGGCGCCGCCATTCGGCCAGCTGGGCCGGGGCGACCTGCAGGAAGATGCGCCGCAGCCAGTCGACCACGATGTCGATCTCGTCCTGCACCACCGGGGCCGAGGCCCGCGTCAGCCGCGTGGCCCACAGGATGACGATCTGACGGCGCAGGGCCGCCTTCAGCGTTTCCGGTTCGCAGGCGATCCCAGCGCGGTCGCAGCCGTCCAGCAGTTCGCCGACCGCCGCCGTGCGGTCGATAACGCTCTTGCGCCGCACCTCGGACGGGTGGGCGGTCAGCACCGGCGAGATCAGGGTCTGGCTCAGCAGGTCGCGCACCGCGCCCCTGTCGACGCCCGCTTCGGCCAGTCGTTTAAGCACGCCTTCGGGGGTGTCCGCCCGCTCCCCCGCCTCGGCCTGGGCCTGGGCGCGGCGCTTGCCCGCCCGGTCCTCAGCGACATTAGCCAGCAGGGAGAAGGCGGCGAAACCATGCGTCAGGCCGATGGCCTGATCCAGCGACAGGTCGCCCAGCAGACGCTCCAGTTCCGAAGCATCGTCCGAGGCCGGGTCGCGGTGATAGGCGACGGACGCCTTTCGCACGGCTTCGATCCGGTCGTAGAGCGCCTGTCCGCCCTCGTCGCGGATCACCTCGCCCAAAAGGGCGCCCAGAAGCCGAACCTCATCGCGGAGGCGGTCGTGGGGAAATTCCGAAGTCTGGCTCATGGATTGTCTCTCAAGGGCGAGGCCGGAAGCGAAACCGTATCAGGGTGATCCCGGTGCGCTAGTCCACGAGGCAACGCGCCAACCCCCTGAGCGGTCGCCTTTCGTCTTGAGAACGGAGTCGACATCGCCTTGCTTTTCCGCCATAAGCCGCGACTTCCGGCGCAATTGAACCTGCGCCTCCACCCGCACGACCCCTGATTTTCTTCAGGACGAGGCGGGAGAGGGCCTCTGTCGACGTGATCGTTCGCAGAGGTCGCCCGCCTATGGGCGCTGCTCACGGAGGCCAAGGCCCAGGCGCATGAAAGGGTTTGAATGTTTGAGGCTCTGAACGAGCGGCTGACAGGCGTCTTCGACCGGATCACCGGACGCGGCGCCCTGTCCGAAAAGGATGTCGAGGAGGCCCTGCGCGAGGTCCGCGTCGCCCTGCTCGAGGCCGACGTCGCCCTGCCGGTGGTCAAGGACTTCATCGCCCGCGCCAAGACGGCCGCGACCGGCGAGGACGTCATCCGCGCGGTCAAGCCCGCCGATCAGGTCATCAAGATCGTCTATGACGGCCTGGTCGACATGCTGGGCGGCGAAGAGCCGGTTCCGCTGAACACCAATGCGACCCCGCCCGCCGTCGTGCTGATGGCCGGTCTGCAGGGCTCGGGCAAGACGACGACCTCGGCCAAGCTGGCCCTGCGCCTGTCGAAGTTCGACAAGAAGAAGGTCATGATGGCCTCGCTGGACACGCGTCGTCCGGCGGCCATGGAGCAGCTGGCCACCCTGGGCCAGCAGATCGAGGTCGCGACCCTGCCCATCGTGGCGGGCGAGAGCGCAGTCCAGATCACCCGCCGCGCGCTGCAATCGGCCAAGCTGCAGGGCTTCGACGTCCTGATCCTCGACACCGCCGGCCGCATCACCCTGGACGAAGGGCTGATGAACGAGGTGGCCGAGGTCGCGCAGATCGCCAAGCCGGTCGAGACCCTGCTGGTCGCCGACAGCCTGACCGGTCAGGATGCCGTGCGCACCGCCACCGCCTTCCACGAGCGCCTGCCGCTGACCGGCCTGGTGCTGACCCGCGCCGACGGCGACGGTCGCGGCGGCGCCATGCTGTCGATGCGCGCCGTCACCGGCCTGCCGATCAAATATCTGGGCGCGGGCGAAAAGGTCGATGCGCTGGACGTCTTTGACGCCCGCCGCGTCGCCGGCCGCATCCTGGGTCAGGGGGACATCGTCGCCCTGGTCGAGAAGGCCGCGGGCGAGCTGGACCAGGCCAAGGCCGAGAAGATGGCCCGCAAGCTGGCCAAGGGTCAGTTCGACCTGGACGACTTGGCCGGCCAGCTGAACCAGATGAAGAAGATGGGCGGTCTTCAGGGCATCATGGGCCTGCTGCCCGGCGTGGCCAAGCTGAAGAACCAGATGGCCGAGAACAACGTCTCGGACAAGATGATCGACCGCCAACTGGCCGTCATCAACTCCATGACCAAGGCCGAGCGCAAGAAGCCGGACCTGCTGAACGCCAGCCGCAAGAAGCGCGTGGCCAAGGGCGCCGGCGTCGAGGTCCAGGACATCAACCGCCTGCTGAAGCAGCACCGGCAGATGGCCGACATGGTCAAGTCCCTGTCCAAGGGCGGCGGCAAGAACCTGCAGAAAATGGCCTCCATGATGGGCGGCCTGCCCGGCATGGGCGGCGGCGGTCCGGACATGAACCGCTTGAAGGCCCTGGGCGGCGGCAAGATGCCGGAACCCTCGGCCGATGAAATGAAAGCCATTCAGGACCGCCTGGCGGGTCTGGGCGGCGGACAACTTCCGGGGGGCCTTCCGGGTCTGCCGGGCTTCCCCAAAAAGAACTAACGCCTTTCTAGAAAGAGACTGAAAATGCTGAAGATTCGTCTGTCCCGCGGCGGCGCCAAGAAGCGCCCCTACTACCACATCGTCATCGCCGACTCGCACGCCCCGCGCGACGGCAAGTTCATCGAGCGCGTCGGCAGCTACAACCCGATGCTGCCGAAGGACAGCGCCACCCCGCGCATCGTCCTGAAGGCCGACCGCATCGCCGAGTGGCTCGCCAAGGGCGCCCAGCCGACCGACCGCGTCGCCCGCTTCATCAGCCAGAGCCAGGACGAAGCGCTGGCCGGCAAGGTCCAGTGGGTCCAGGGCAACAACCCGAAGAAGGCCGAGCCGGGCAAGAAGGCCCAGGAACGCGCCGCCGAGCGCGCGCAGCGCGAAGCCGACCGCCTGGAAGCAGAAGCCGCCGCCAAGGCCGAGGCCGCTGAAGCCGCCGCCGCTGCTGCCGCCGCTCCGGCCGTGGAAGAAGCTCCGGCTGAAGAAGCCCCTGCGGCTGAAGCGCCTGCCGAAGCCGCCGCTGAGGCGACCGAAGAGCAGGCCTAAGCCTTACTTTTCATCCGGCTGCGGCCGGCTGAAACGGGAAAGCAGCGTCCTTTCGGGGCGCTGCTTTTCTGCTATCTGGACCCCATCGCATCGGTAAACGGAGCCCGGTATGAGCAACGAAGACAGACTGATCCTGGTGGGCCAGATCGGCGGCGCCTTCGGCGTGAAGGGCGAGGTGCGCATCAGCGCCTATACCGCCGACCCCATGGCCCTGGTCGGCTATTCGCCGCTGCTGGGCGCCGACGGCAAGCCGGCGCTGACCCTGATCTCGGCCCGGCCGGACAAGGCGGGCGTGGTGGCGCGGGTCAAGGAGATCGCGACCAAGGAAGAGGCCGACGCCCGGCGCGGCCAGAAGCTGTTCGTCACGCGCGACGCCTTGCCGGAGCCGGAGGAGGACGAGTTCTACCTGACCGACCTGGTCGGCCTGGAGGGGCGTGATCCGGCCGACGTGGTGCTGGGCAAGGTCAAGTCGGTCCAGAACTTCGGCGCCGACGACATGCTGGAGATCGCCCCGGCCGAGGGCGGCCCGACCTGGTACCTGCCCTTCACCCGCGAGGCGGCGCCGGAACTGCACATCAACGAAGGCTGGCTGCGCATCGTCCGCCCGACCGAAGTCAGCGACCGCGACGAAGACTGACGCGCGGACATTCGCCGCATGGGCGGTTGCGGATCGTCTTACGGTTCCCGACATGGACAGGGTCACACCAGCCGGAGCGTTCCATGGCCGACCTGTCCGCCTTCCCCGTCACCCGTCAGTTTCCGCCGCAGCATCCGGACCGGCTGCAGCTCTATTCGCTGCCGACGCCCAATGGGGTGAAGGTGTCGATCCTGCTGGAGGAACTGGGTCTGCCCTACGAGGCCCATCTGGTCGACATCGGCAAGGACGAGACCTGGACGCCGGAGTTTCTGTCGCTGAACCCCAACGGCAAGATTCCCGCCATCATCGATCCCCACGGCCCGGGCGGAAAGCCGCTGCCCCTGTTCGAATCCGGCGCCATCCTGGTCTATCTGGCCGAGAAGATGGGGCGCTTCCTGCCCGCCGATCCGGCCGCGCGCTATGAGACCCTGCAGTGGGTCTTCTTCCAGATGGCGGCCATCGGCCCGATGTTCGGCCAACTGGGCTTCTTCCACCGGTTCGCCGGGCGCGAGTACGAGGATAAGCGGCCGCGCGATCGCTACGTCGCCGAGTCCAAGCGGTTGCTGGGCGTGCTGGAGGGAAGGCTCGAGGGTCGCGACTGGATCATGGGCGCCGACTACACCATCGCCGACATCGCCATCCTGGGCTGGGTGCGCAACCTGATCGGCTTCTATGAGGCGGGCGATCTGGTCGGCTTTTCCGACTTCCCGCGCGTCGGCGCCTGGCTGAAGCGGGGCCTGGCGCGTCCGGCGGTGCAGCGCGGGCTGGAGATCCCGGCGCGGGCGTAAATGGAGGCGGGGGCGCGACTCCGCGGCCCCGCCCGACCTAGACTTCTTCGGTCGGGGCGTCGCCGACGTGCTTCTTGATCGACTCTATGGCCCGCTTGGCGCCCGACTTGTCGGAATAGCCCTCGGTCGAGAAGATGACCTCCGAGTTGTATTTGAACCGGACGCGGAACTCGCCGGCCTTGTCTTGGTAGACCTCGAACTTGTGCGCCATGATCGCCTCACTTCGCAGGCCCCAGTCGGCCCAAGGTCAAGCTGACATAGTCGCTTCGCTCGTCAATGCCCCGCCGAACACGGGTGCGTGAGGGGGAGCCGAGACGCCGGCTGGCCGTTCTCCCCTTATGCCGTCCAGCGTCATCCGCCGCTTCCGCTATGACGAGGCCGCCCGTCGATTGCGGCTGACCTTCGTCTCGGGCGCCGTCTACGACTACGACGACGTGCCGCCGGAGGTAGCCAAGGGTCTGGCGCAGGCGTCGTCCAAGGGGCGCTTCTTCGGGCTGCGCGTTCGCGACCGCTATCCCTGTCGCCGGGTGTTCAGCGCGCGCCAATCCAGCGACGCGCCGCCAGGGCGATGAAGCCGACCGCCAGGCCCCAGAAGGCCGAACCCACCCCGAACAGCGCCATGCCCGACGCCGTGGCGGCGAAGGTCAGCACGGCCGCCTCGCGATTCTTGACCTCGCTCATCATGGCGCCCAGCGACCCGGTCAGGGGCGCGATCAGGGCCAGTCCTGTGATGGCGGCAAGCGCGCCGGTCGGCATGGCGATGAACAGGCCCGCCAGCGGCGCCGCGAACAGGGCGACGACCAGATAGAACAGGCCGTAGATCACCCCCACGGTCCAGCGTCTGGCGGGGTCAGGGTGGGCGTCCGGCTCGGTGCAGATGGCGGCGGTGATGGCGGCCAGATTGACGCCGTGTGCGCCGAAAGGCGCCAGAAGCGTGCTGGTCAGCCCGCCCCAGAAGATCAACTTTCCGGCGGGCGGGGCGTAGCCTGCAGCCCTCAGCACCACCAGACCGGGCAGGTTCTGCGAGGCCAGCGTCACCAGATACAGCGGCAGGGCCAGACTGACCGCCGCCTTCCAGTCGAAGGCTGGCATGACCGGCGATAGGGCGCCGAACAGGCCGGTTCCCTCGGGCAGGGCGACCTGACCGCGCACGGTCAGAACCGCGAAGGCGACGACCAGAACGGCGGGCAGGGACCAGGCGGGCGCCAGCCGACGCATGACCAGAAAGACCAGCAGCAGTCCCGCCGCCAGCATCAGATCGGTCGGGAACACGAGAAACAGCTTGAGGCAGAAAGGCAGCAGCACCCCCGCCAGCATGGCCGAGGCGACGGCCGCCGGAATGCGCTCGGCCAGCCGTCCCAGCGCCGGGACCAGCCCGGTCAGCACCATCATCAGCCCGGCGATGACGAAGGCGCCCACGGCCGTCGACCAGCCGAGGCCCAGCGTCGAGGCCGCCAGCAGGGCCGCACCGGGCGTCGACCAGGCCAGCACGACCGGCATCTTCAGTCGCCAGCTCAACACCGCGCCGGGCAGGCCGATGCCCAGGCACAGAGCGGTGACCATGGAGATGATCTGGCCGGGCGACGCGCCCATCGCCTGTCCCGCCTGAACGATCAGGGCGACCGTGCCGCCGAAGCCGACGACGGTGGCCACCGCGGCGGCGGAAAAACTGGCGGGAGGAGGCAGGCGCGCGGAACTCATGCGCCCAAGCTAGGCCGGGCGGCGGCGTGTCTAAAGCGGAAACCTATCTTCCGCTCATCTCGGCGTCAGCCGGGATGAGCGGGTAGTGGAGGAGATGCAAAAAAGGCCGCCGGTTCGCCCGACGGCCCTCTGTGTTCGCATGAAGTCGGGGGTTCAGCCCTCCATGTCGTCCGGCAGGCCGACGGCGTGGAAGCCGGCGTCGACGTGGACGACCTCGCCCGTGGTCGAGCGGCCCAGGTCCGAACACAGCCACAGGGCGGCGCCGGCGACGCCTTCCATCGAGGTCTCTTCCTTGATCAGCGAGAACTGGGCCGACTTGGAGTGCAGGCCGCGCCCGCCCGAGATGCCCGCCAGCGACAGGGTGCGCATGGCGCCCGCCGAGATGGCGTTGACGCGGATGCCCTTCGGTCCCAGGTCGCGCGCGATATAGCGGGTGGCGGCTTCCAGCGCGGCCTTGGCCACGCCCATGGTGTTGTAGTTGGGGATGACCCGCTCGGAGCCGAGGTAGGTCAGGGTGATCATCGAGCCGCCGTTGGGCATCAGTTTCGCCGAACGCTTGGCCACGTCGACGAAGCTGAAGGCCGAGATGTTCATGGCCAGCAGGAAGCTGTCGCGGGTGGTGTTGTCGACGAAGGAGCCCTTCAGCTCGTCCTTGTTGGCGAAGGCCACCGAGTGGACGACGAAGTCGATCGTGCCGAACTCCTTCTCCAGCTCGGCGAAGGCGGCGTCCATCGAGGCGTCGTCGGTGACGTCGGCCTGGATCAGCAGCTTGGCGCCGACGCTTTCGGCCAGCGGGCGCACGCGGCGCTCAAGACCCTCGCCCAGATAGGTGAAGGCTAGCTCGGCGCCCTGGGCGGCCAGCTGCGAGGCGATGCCCCAGGCGATGGAGTTGGAGTTGGCCACCCCCATGATCAGGCCCTTCTTGCCCTTCATGAGTTCGCCGGTGGGCATGTCCCAGCCTTCGCTCGTCGCCATGGTTCGTCTCCGTATCTAGAACTTGATCCGCCTTTTGGACGGGCGCGCGGCGGGTGACAAGTGAGTGCTGACGCTGGCGTTTATCCGCTAGCGGCCTAAGCTGGCGTCATGAGCCTCGACGCCGACAGTTCGAATGCGCAGCCGCAGGCTGGTCCCGTCTTCTTCGACCGCCGCGAACTGGACCAGATGCTGCGGGTTTATGGGCGGATGGTGGCGGCGGGCGAATGGCGCGACTACGCCATGGCCGGGGCCAGGGAGCACGCCGAGTTCGCCGTCTTCCGCCGCCACGGCGACGCGCCCGTCTATCGCATCGAGAAACGCCCCGCCCTGCGCCTGAAGCAGGGCCAGTGGGCCGTGATCGGCGAGGGCGGCCATGTGCTGAAACGCGGCCGCGATCTGGCCCAGGTGCTGCGCGTGTTCGACAGCCGCAAGTTCACGGTGGTGGAGTAGGGCGGTCTCGCCCTCGTCCTCGACCTCTCCTTGCCGTCAGCCTCAACCCCTCTCTCCGCCGTCATCCTCGGGTCAAGCCCGAGGATGACGGAGGCAATGGCGCCAATTCCAAAGAAAAAGGCCCCGACGTCGCCGTCGGAGCCTCATTCTTTCTTGGCCTATCGCCCTTCGGGCTGCTTGAGGCCGACGCTCAAGTCGGCCGTGACGGCGTCACGGCCATAGCGCACTCAAAAAGCCTCTATTCGCGGCTGCCGCCCATGAAGGCCAGCAGGAACTGGAACAGGTTGATGAAGTTGATGAACAGGCTCAGGGCCCCGAAGCCCGTGGCCACGCCCATGGCGTTCTTGTCGCCGCCCAGGGCGTAGTAGGTCATCTTCAGACGCTGGGTGTCATAGGCGATCAGGCCCGAGAAGATCAGCACGCCCAGACCCGAGATCACCAGGCCGAACATGCCCGACTTCACCAGGAAGGCGTTGACCAGCATGGCCAGGATCAGGCCGATCAGGGCCATGATCAGGAAGGTGCCCATGCCGCTGAGGTCCTTCTTGGTCGTGTAACCGACCAGGCTCAGACCCGCGAAGGCGGCGGCGGTGACGAAGAAGGTCGAGGCCAGCGAACCGCCCGTATAGCGCAGGAACAGCACGCCCAGACCGGCGCCGATGGTGGCCACCACGGCCCAGTAGAGCATGTTCACGCCCTTGGCCGTCGGGTTCTTCATGAAGAACATGGAGCCGAACAGCATGACCAGCGGCGAGAACTGGATGATCATGCCCAGCATGGTCAGGCCGATGCGGCCGTCCGGCATGCGGGCGAACAGCAGCTGCTGCACGGCGGGGACGTTGCCGGTGACGTAGGCCAGGACGCCGGCGACGACCAGACCGATCGCCAGCTTGTTGTAGACGCCCAGCATGAAGGCGCGCAGGCCGGCGTCGACGGACATGTCCGCCGACTGCGGAAGCGGGCGCGCATAGCCGTTGTTGAAATCGCTCATCGCGAAAGAAGTCTCCCATTCGGCGGGATGGTCCCGACCTTTGGCTCAAATATCGGCACGCCGGGGCGTCCATGCAAGAAAAAGCGGGCTTCCGGCCGGCGGTTCCGCCCGCTACCAAGGGTCGCATGCTACGTCTGTTCACCGCCATCGCCATTCCCGAGGACGTCGCCGAGACCCTGGCGCGGCGGCAGTCCGGCCTGCCCGGCGCCCGCTGGCGGCCGCTGGACGCCCTGCACGTCACCCTGGCCTTCTATGGCGAGGCGTCCGAGCGCACGGCCGACGACCTGGCCTCCGAGCTGACCCGCGCCGAGGGCGGGGGGCCCTTTAAGCTCACCCTGAGCGGCGTCGGCGCCTTCGGCGACGCCCATCGCAGCCACACCCTGTGGGCCGGGTTGGAGCGGTCCGAACCGCTGAACGTCCTGGCCGGGCGTTGCCGGTCGGCCGGCGAGCGCGCGGGCGTCCCGCCGGAGAAGCGCGAATACCGGCCGCACGTCACCCTGGCCTATCTGAAGCCCCAGGCGAACCCCGACCGCATCGGCGCCTGGATCGCCGGGCACAACCTGTTGAAGTCGCCGCCGATCCGGGTGGATCGCTTCGGCCTCTACTCCAGCGTCCTGACCGGGGACGGCAGCGTCTACACCCTGGAACGGGAGTATCTGTTGTGATCGAGCGTCCCACCTCGCCCCTCGGCCCCACGCTGGAAACCGAGCGTCTGTTCGTGCGCCCGCCGACGCTGGAGGACTTCCCGCGCTGGGCCGACTTCATGAGCGACCCGGAGACGACCCGCTTCATCGGCGGGGTGCAGTCCAGGCACGAGGTTTGGCGCGCCATCGCCTCGGTGGCGGGCATGTGGGCGCTGCAGGGCGAGGGCATGTTCTCGGTGATCGAGAAGGCGACCGGCCTGTGGATGGGCCGGATCGGGCCGCTGCACCCCTATGACTGGCCGGGCCGGGAAGTGGGCTGGAGCCTGCACCGCGACGCCACGGGCAAGGGCTATGCGCTCGAGGCGGCTGCGGCGACCATGGACTACGCCTTCGACGTGCTGGAGTGGCCCGACGTCATCCACTGCATCGACCCGGACAACCGCGCCTCGGAGAAGCTGGCCGAGCGGCTGGGCTCGACCAATCGCGGGCCGGGCGCGATCCCGCCGCCGTTTCACGAGCACAAGGTCAATCTGTGGGGCCAGACGCGCGAGCAGTGGCGGGCGAACCGGCAGCGCTTGCGGTAGGAACGCAACGGGAACATAAAGGCGCATGGCCGCCGCTGCGCTTCACCTCGAATTGATCTTCAGCCGCCCCGAAACCACCCTCTCGGTGACGCGAGGGGCCGCTCGGCTGCTGGTCGACATGGGCTATGCGCCCCTGCTGGAGGTCTGTCTGCCCAATGGGCGGCGCGCCGACGTCATGGCCCTTGGACCCAAGGGCGACATCGTCATCTGCGAGGTGAAGTCGGGTATCGACGACTATCGCGTCGACCGCAAATGGCAGGAGTACGGGCCGTTCTGCGACGCCTTCTACTTCGCCGTGGCCCCGGAGTTCCCTGAGGGCGTGCTGCCGGACGAGCCGGGCCTGATCGTGGCCGACGGCTTCGGCGGGGCGGTGCTGCGCGAGGCGCCGGCGACGCCCCTGGCCCCCGCGCGCCGCAAGGCCCTGACCCTGGCCTTCGCCCGTCTGGGCGCGCTCAGGGCGATGCGGGAATAACGCCCTCCCCTTGAGGGAAGGTGGGCGCCGGAGGCGCTCGGATGAGGGGGGTCGGCGCGGTGTCTGAAGTTCTAGCGATCGGGCGCTGCGACAGCCGCTTAAGCCGCTGCGCTCACACCCCTCATCCGTCAGGCTGCGCCTGCCACCTTCTCCCTCAAGGGGAGAAGGGCCTCCTTACCCGCCCACGGCGTGCAGCGCCGCGCCATGGTCGCGCAGCCAGCGGCGGTGCGGGCGATGATCCCCGATCAGTCGAGCCACGACGGCCCAATACGCCGGGCTGTGGTCGGCGTGGACCAGGTGGGCGACCTCATGCGCGGCCAGGTAGTCGGCCACGGCGGGCGGGGCCATGATGACGCGCCACGAGTAGCGGATCGAGCGGTTGTGCGGGCTACACGAGCCCCAGCGCGAGCGGGTGTCGACGATGGACACCTTCACCGGCCCCTGACCCAGGGTCTTCAGGTGGATCTGCGTGCGTTCGGTCAGGAAGTCGCGCGCGGCCCGGCGGAACCAGTTCTCGATACGGCGAGAGAAGGCCTCGCCCTGGCCGCCTGAACGCAGCACAGACCCCTCGTCCGTCTCGATCAGGCGCGCGGCGCCCGCGCCGCCGCTCGCCTCCAGCCGCAGCGGACGGCCCAGCCAGGTGACGACGGCGCCGGGTTCAAACGCCAGGGTCTCGACCCGCGCGGCCAGCCGTTCGGCGATCCATCCGGCCTTGGTGCGGGCGAAGGCGACGACCTCGCCAAGGCGCCGCTCGCTGGGGGCCACGGCCACGGCCTCGCCGGCGCGGGCGTCGATGCGGATCGACAGACGCCGCGCGCGCGGATTGACCGACAGCCTCAGGGCGCCGCCGCCCTCAAGCGGCAGACGCTGACCGTTCCGGTACGACACTGAGGGCTTCGTTCTGGGCGATGAAATCGCGCACGCGGGGATAGATCTCCTCGCGGAAACGGCGGCCGTTGAAGACGCCGTAGTGGCCGACCTTGGGCTGGACGTAGAGCAGACGGCGGTCGTCGGGGATGTTGGGCGTCAGCCCGTGCGCGGCCTGCGTCTGGCCGACGCCGGAGATGTCGTCCATCTCGCCCTCGATGGTGGCCAGGCCAATGTCCTTGATCGCCGTCAGATCGACGGTCTGACCGCGGTGCTGCAACAGGCCGCGCGGCAGCAGGTGCTGCTGGAAGACGATGTCGATGGTCTGGAGATAGAACTCCTCGGTCAGGTCCAGCACCGACAGATATTCGTCGTAGAATTGCTCGTGCTTCTCGACCCCGTCGCCGTCGCCCGCCACCAGGTCCTCGAAATAGCGGCGATGGGCGTCGACGTGTTTGTCCTCGTTCATCGACATGAAGCTGTAGAGCTGGACGAAGCCCGGATAGACCCGCCGCCCCACGCCCGGATAGGGCAGAGGCACGGTGTGGATCATGTTCGACTTGAACCAGGTGAAGGGCTTTTCCTCGGCCAGCTGGTTCGTCACCGTCGGCGACAGGCGCGCGTCGATGGGCGAGCCCATGAAGGTCATGGAGGCGGGGCGGTTCGGGTCGTCCTCGGCCGCCATCACGGCGCAGGCCGCCAGCACCGGCGGCCCCGGCTGGCAGACGCCGACGACGTGGGCGCGCGGGCCCACGGCGGCCAGCAGGTCGCGCACATGGTCGATGTAGTCGTTGAAGTCGAACCGGCCTTCCAGCATCGGCACCTGGCGGGCGTTGGCCCAGTCGGTGACATAGACGTCGTGGTCCTGAAGGAAGGTCTCGACCGTGCCGCGCAGCAGGGTGGCGTAGTGGCCCGACAGCGGAGCGACGATCACCACGGCGGGCGCGGCGGCGGGTCGGCCCGCGCGTTTCAGGTCGCCGATGTTGCGGGCGAACCGCACCAGGCGGCACCAGGGCGAGGACCACACCACCTGTTCGGTGGTGCGCACGGGCTTGCCGTCGATCTCGATCGTCTCAAGGCCCCAGTCGGGCTTGCCGTAGCGGCGCGTCAGGCTTTCGAACACCTCGGCGGCGGCATAGGCGGTGCGGCCGATCGCTGTGTCCGCCGCCGGATTGAGCGGAGAGGTCCAGAACTGCCGGGCCATCTGGGCCCCGATCCGGAACGGCGTCGCTGAATGGTAGGCGAGCTCGTGAAAAGCGTAGAGCATGAAACCCCGAGTGCGGCCCCCCGCCGATGCGGATCGCCGATCATACAGGATGATGCGCTGCAAAAAAGCCCGGCCGCGCCGCGTTCAGGCAAAGGTGATCAGCCCTTCTCCATCGCGTTTTCGATCAGGGTCACGGTGCGGCTGGGCCCCAGATCGTGGGCGACGGCGCTGCGGAACTTGCCGTCCGGCCCCATCAGATAGACGGTCAGGCCGTGGTTCATGGTGTAGCCCTCGCCCTCGCCGACCTTCTGATAGAAGGCGCGGTATTCCCTGGCGACCTGGGCCACCTGTTCCGGCGTGCCGGTCAGCCCGATGACGCCGTCGGGGAAGCCGTCCGACGACAGATAGTCCTTCAGCATCTGCGGGGTGTCGCGCTCAGGGTCGATGCTGATGAAGACGATCTGCAGGTCCTTGGCCTTGTCGCCCATCCGTTCCTGCACGGCGTTCAGCACGCCCAGCGTGGTCGGGCAGTAGTCGGGGCAATAGGTGAAGCCGAAGAAGACCAGGCTCCATTTGCCTTCAAGAATCTTTTCCGTGACCGCCTGCCCGTCCTGATCGGTCAGGGTGAAGGGGCCGCCGACCAGAGGCTGGCCGGTGGCCGCATCCGTCGTCTGGGCCGCTTGTTGACGACCGCCGACCACCACCATGGTGATCAGGCCCAGCGCCAGGGCGATGACCGCGCAGGCGGCGGCGAACAGGATGACGGGACGGCGGGGCATGGCCTCTCCTTGAGGGGAACGACGCGGAACATCGGGCGGGCGCGACACGGCGTACCGTGCAGCCGCCACTCGCGCGGTCTATAGAAGAGGGGTGAGCCCGACAGAAGCCCCCATACCGCCGCACGCCCCGCTGCACCTCCTGGCCCAGGCGGGCGGCGAACTGGCCGGTCTGCCCGAACTGCCCCGGCGCGGGCGCGGCCTGTCGCTGCGCACCCTGATCGTGCTGCGCTGGCTGGCGGTGATCGGCCAGACCTGCGCCATCCTGACCGCCTATTTCGCCCTGCACTTCCCCTTGCCGTTATGGGAGTGCCTGACGGTGATCGGCGCGGGCGTGGCGATGAACCTGGCCACGATGGCGCGGGCGCGGCGCATCGACGGCAGCCTGCCGGACGGGCCGAGAACCGCCGCCCAGCTGGGCTTCGACATCCTGCAGCTGGCGACGCTGCTGGCTCTGACCGGCGGTCTGGCCAACCCCTTCTGCCTGTTGTTGGTCGCGCCGGTGACGATCGCGGCGGCGGCCCTGCCTGCGCGGCAGGCGGTCATTCTGGGCGTCATGGCCCTGATCGCCGTGGGCTTCCTGTTCTCCTGGTCCCTGCCCCTGCCGTGGCGCCTGCATGAGCATCTGGAGCTGCCGGGCCTCTACCGTCTGGGGCTGGGGCTGGCGCTGGTGACCGGGGTGCTGTTCACCTCCGGCTATGCGTGGAAGGTGGCGGCCGACGCCGACAAGCTGGAGCTGGCCCTGGCCACCACGCAGGACGTGCTGCAGCGCGAACAGAGGCTGGCGGCCCTGGGCGGTCTGGCCGCCGCCGCCGCCCATGAACTGGGCACGCCCCTGGCCACCATACAGGTCGTCGCCAAGGAGATGCTGCGGGACGCCCCCGCCGGCAGTCCCGCCGCCGAGGACGCCGGCCTGATCCTGCAGCAAGCCGAGCGCTGCCGCGCCATCCTGAAGCAGTTGTCGGCCCAGCCCCAGGAAGGCGACGCCCTGTTCGCCGACATCGATCTGAAGGCCCTGCTGGAAGAGGTGGCCCAGCCGCATCGGGGCTTTGATCTGGACTTCGACATCGCCGTGAAGGCGCCGCCCGGCCAGCCCGTGCCGCGCGTGCGCCGCCTGCCCGAGATCGTGCACGGCCTGTCCACCCTGGTCGAGAACGCCGCCGACTTCGCCACGGCGCGGGTGCAACTGACCGCCGTGGTGGACGCAGGATGGATCGAGATCGACATCGTCGACGACGGCCCCGGCTTCGCCTCTGAAATCCTGCCGCGCCTGGGCGAGCCCTATGTGACCAGCCGTCCGCAGGCCAAGGCCCGCCGGGCCCTGGCGGCCCAGATCGCCTCGGCGTCCAGCCCGGCGCGCAGGGGACGGCGCGCGCCGCCGCCGCCGGTCACCGCCCCCATCGCGCCCAGCCAGGGCGGCATGGGGCTGGGCTTCTTCATCGCCCGCACCCTGCTGGAACGGACCGGCGCCAAGGTTTCGGTCGGCGCGGGCGCGCCCGCCAAGGGCCAGCCCGGCGGCGCCCTCGTCTCCGTGCGCTGGGCGCGTCAGGCGCTGGAAGTCACCGCCTCGGCGATGGATGGCGGCGGAACCTGATGTCGCAGTTGCGAGCTTGGCCCTTGACCCTGCGTCGTTGACGCACGACCTGAAACCTCAGGAGAATTTCATGTCCGAACTCGAGACCCAGATCGCCGCCCTCAACGACAAGTCCCTGCTGCTGCTGGACGATGATCAGGCGCTGCGCACCCGGCTGGGCCGGGCGCTGGAATCGCGCGGGTTCGCCGTCTCTGTCGCCGGTTCGGTTGCCGAGGCCAGCGACGCCCTGCGCCAGTCGGTCCCGGCCTTCGCGGTCCTGGACATGCGGCTTGAGGACGGCAACGGCCTGAAGGTGGTCGAGATGATCCGCGAGCGGCGCGAGGACGCCCGCATCGTCATGCTGACTGGCTACGGCGCCATCGCCACGGCCGTGGCGGCGGTCAAGGCGGGCGCGGTCGACTATCTGCAGAAGCCCGCTGACGCCGACGACGTGGTCAAGGCTCTGCTGTCGACCGGCGAGGCGCCCGAGCCGCCGGAAAACCCGATGTCGGCCGACCGGGTGCGCTGGGAGCATATCCAGCGGGTCTATGAGCTGTGCGACCACAACGTGTCCGAGACGGCGCGCCGCCTGGGCATGCACCGCCGCACCCTGCAACGCATCCTGGCCAAGCGCGCGCCGCGATAGGCTGCTTTTTGCGCGCTATGCTCGCGACGCGGTCGCTCGCGGCTTGAGCGCCTTACTCTTCTCCTTCACCCCTCGCGGGAGAAGGCGGCCCGCCACGAGGCAGAGGGCGCCCAATCGGTCAGAAGAACAGCGCGTCCGGGCGCCGTTCCTGCTGGGGCGCAGGGGGCGTCTGCGGCGGGGCGGGCCGGGCCGCCGGCGCCGGTTGCGGCTGGACCGGTTGCTGTGCCTGGCCGTCGATGATCACCGGCGGCGGGGCGTCGTAGGGCGTGGCCGCGGCGTAAGGGTCCTCGACCTGGCCCATCAGATCGCCGACCGGATCGGGCGGGATCCAGCCTTCGGGCAGGGGCGGACCGTTGGGAATGGCTTGGACCGCCAGCTTGGGCAGGGCGGCTTCCATAAAGCCGCGCCAGATGGCGGCGGGCGCCGCGCCGCCAGTGACCCGGGCCATCGGCTTGTTGTCGTCCTTGCCGACCCAGACGGCGGCGACGAAGCCGCCGGTGTAGCCGACGAACCAGGCGTCCTTGTAATCCGAGGTGGTGCCGGTCTTGCCGGCGATATCGCGCCCGCCGATCGCCGCCGAGCGGCCGCTGCCCGACGTGACGACGCCGCGCAGCATCTGGTTCATGTAATAGAGCGGCGGATTGTTGATGGCCTGGCCGCCTTCCGACGGGCCGTGGGTATAGATCACGCGGCCGGACGGCGTGCGGATCCGGCTGATGCCATAGGCGTCGACGCGGCGGCCGCCGTTGGCGAAGGCGTCATAGGCCTGAGCCATCTCCAGCGGGCTGACCTCGACGGCGCCGAGCGCCATGGACGGCTGCAGGCCGATCTCGCTGGAGATCCCGAGGCGACGGGCGGCGCGGGCCACGCTGTCGCGCCCGACCTGATCGGCGACATAGGCCGCGACCGTGTTGGTCGATTGGGCTACGGCCTGGGCCAGTGTCATCTGGCCGGAGAAATTGCCGGAATAGTTGCGCGGCGACCAGCCGCCGATGGTCACGGGCTGGTCCACCACCGGGGTCTGGGGCGTATAGCCCGCCTCCACGGCGGCCAGGTAGACGAAGGGCTTCCAGGCCGAGCCCGCCTGACGCCGCGCATCCACCGCGCGGTTGAACTGGCTGTCGCCGTAGGAGGCGCCGCCGATCATGGCGCGCACCCGGCCGTCGCCGTCCAGGGCGACCAGGGCGGCCTGTTCGACGCCCTTGCCCTTGTCGCGGTCCAGGATGCGGCGCACGGCGCGCTCGGCGTCGGTCTGCAAGGTCAGATCGAGCGTCGTCTCGACGACCATGTCCTCGGTCGGTTCGCCGACCAGGGTGCGGATCTGCTTGTCCAGCCAGTCGATGAAGTATTGGGCGTGCTGGCTGGCCAGGGTCTTGGACACCCGCACCGGCTCGGCCACGGCGGCCTCGCGCTGGGCCGGGGTGATGGCGCCGACCTCGACCATCTCGTTCAGCACGACGTTGGCGCGTGTCGCGGCGCGCTCGCTCTCGGACACCGGGGAATAGCGCGAGGGCGCCTTCAGCAGGCCCGCCAGCAGGGCGGCCTCGCCGACTGTCAGCTTGTCGGCGCTCTTGTCGAAATAGCGCTGCGAGGCGGATTCGATGCCATAGGCGCCCGCGCCGAAATAGACGCGGTTCAGATACAGGGCGAGGATTTCCTTCTTGGAGAACTTCATCTCCAGCCACACGGCCAGGATCAGCTCCTGCACCTTGCGCTTCATGTTCTGATCGGGCGTCAGGAACAGGTTCTTGGCCAGCTGCTGGGTGATGGTCGAGCCGCCCTGAACCACGCGCCCGGCCCTCAGGTTCGAGGCCATGGCCCGGCTCATGCCGATCGGATCGAAGCCGGGGTGGTGATAGAAGCGGCGATCCTCGATGGCCACGAAGGCGGCGGGGACGTAGTCGGGCAGGGCGTCCAGATCGACCGGCGGCGCCATCTGGGTGCCGCGCACCGCGATCAGGGCGCCGGAGCGGTCCAGATAGGTGATCGAGGGCTGGCGATCGACCTCATACAGGCTGGAGGTGTCCGGCAGGTCGCGCGCAAAGACGGCCAGGAAGACCACGGCGAAGATCAGGCCCCAGACGGCCAGCACCGCGCCCCAGTAGAACAGGCGGCCGACGACGGTTCGGCGCGGGCGTGCTCCACCCTGCTCGTTGCGGTCGGGTCCGCGGTCGTTGCGCGCCATGAACATCCCTCTATGCCAGCGACATGGACCCTAGACCATTTTCGGTTCAGTCGGAATCGACTGCCCCTAGAACAATGGTCCAGAATTAACTGGAGCGAAGATCTGAGTCTGGTTGGACAAGCGTCCAACCAAACCGATTTCGCTCTAGCCGTTCCCGTCGCCGGCGAAAACGCCCCCGTTTTCGATCACGGCAGCGTGTGCGCCTATTTCGCCGAAAGAATGGCGCGGCGGGCCAGCCAGACGCCGTTCCCGCCGCCGTTCTCAACCGCCAGTCCGGCCTGGGTCAGCGCGGCGCGATACGCCTCAGGGGCCAGGCTGCCGTGATAGAGGGCTTCGCCGCGCCACTCGCCGATCGCCTCGCCGTGGGCGGGCCCGGCGGTGAACATCAGCCGGCCGCCGGGCGTCACCCGGGCGGCCAGGGCCGGCAGGACCGCTGTTTGCGCTTCCGGAGTCAAGTGGAACAGGCTGTGCCAGGCCAGAACGCCGTGAAAAGCGTCGTCCGGCAAGGCGTCGCGCATGTCGCCGATACGCCAGTCGCCGCCAGGCAAGGTCTCGCGCGCATGGGCGATCAGGCCGGGCGAGGCGTCGAGGCCGACGACCTCGAACCCGCGCTCCAGCAGGGCGGCGCCCATGGGCCAGCCCGAGCCGCAGCCGACGTCCAGCACGCGGGCGCCGCGCGGCCAGCCCTGCGTGAAGCGGTCCAGCCAGGCGGCTTCGTTCCAGTCGCCTTCATCCCGGCGCAGCACGACGCCCCGGTCGCGAATCCAGTCCGCCGCCTTGTCCTGATAGAGGCCGACGATCCGATCCGCAGCCGGATGGCTCACTTGGCCAGGAAGGCGTCCAGCGCGCCATGGAAGGCGTCGGGCTGGTCGAACATGATGAAGTGGGCGCTGTCGTCGATGCGCTTCAGCCTGGCGCCGGGCAGGGTCGCGAACGACATCTGATAGATGGCGTCGGTGATCGCATCGGTCATGCGGGCGTCGTTGAACTTGACGTAGAGCACCTCGGTCGGGGCGGTGATTTTGGCCAATTCAGGCCGCAGGTCGGTGGTCACCAGTTCGCGGAAGGCGGCGGCCGAGACTTTCTGGTCGCTGGCCCGCATGTCTTTCAACGCCTCTTCGCGGCGGCTTTCGGTGTTGATCATGCCGTTGATGGAGGCTGTGGCCTGGGCGACGTAGGCCTCGCGCGGGCTGGTCGACTGGGCGGTCCAGATCTGATCGGCGACGGGGGTCACGCTCTGCGCCGTCGCGCCGGGCGCGCCGAACATGGCGCCCATGAACGGGATCATGTCCACGACCATCAGCTTGCCGACCAGCTCGGGGTGACGTGCGGCCAGCATCATGCCCATGGTGCCCCCCATGGAGTGGCCGACGACGGCGGGCTGGTTCAGATGCTGTTCGCGGATGTAGCGGGCGATGTCCTCGGCCACGGGGGCGCCGACCGGTTGGGGCGCGTCGCCCTGGGCGTTGGCTTGAGGCGCGGCGCCCGCGAAACCGGCGACGTGGATGCGGTGGATGCGATAGCGCCCGGCCAGGTGATCGACCGTCCCCTGCCAGACCGCGGGCGAGGACGACAGGCCGGGGATCAGGATCAGGTCGGGCGCGCCCTCGGGGCCGTCGACCGTCACGCTAAGGCGGTCGGACGTGAAGGCGGCGTGCGCCGCGCGGTTGACATGGCCGTCCTGAGCCACGGCGGGGGCGGCGGCCAGCAACAGGGCGGCGGCGCCGAAAAAGGCGGTGGAGGCGGTGCGGATCAAGGCGTCTCTCCCAAAGAGAATTTGAGACAGATTAATTCATCGGCTGAGGAAGGGAATGGCCTTTGGACGGCTGACCGTCCCTGCTGCTACAAGGCGGCCATGACTGCAGACGCCGCGCCCGCTCCAGTATCCGCCCCCGAGGCCAAGGCTCCGCCGACCGCTTTCGGCAAGGGCTTCATCGCCGACGCCTGGTATTTCGTCGCCCTGGCGCGCGACGTGCCGGTGGCCAGCCTGAAGCGCTATGAGATTATGGGCGAGCCGGTGCTGATCGGCCGCACTCGCGCGGGGGAGGTCTATGGCATGCGCGACATCTGCCCCCACCGCGCGGCGCCGTTGTCGGCCGGGCGCCTGGTCGAGAAGCCGGGCGAGGGCGAGACGATCGAGTGCCCCTATCACGGCTGGCGCTTCCGTCCCGATGGGGTGTGCGCGGCCATTCCGTCGCTGGTTGAGGATCAGGCGTTCGAGGCGAACCGCATCAAGGTCCGCTCCTATCCGGTGCGCGAAAGTCAGGGCATGGTCTTCGTCTGGATGGCGGCCGACGCGCGCAACCCGTCCGAGCCGGATCAGGAACCGCCGCTGTTCCCCGGCGCCGTCGGCCAGCCGCGCCTAGTCGAGGCGATGGATTTCGACAGCCATATCGACCACGCTGTCGTCGGCCTGATGGACCCCGCCCACGGCCCCTATGTCCACCAGCAGTGGTGGTGGCGCTCGGAGCATTCCATGCACGAGAAGGCCAAAACCTTCGCCCCGGTCGACTTCGGCTGGGCCATGGTGCGCCATGCGCCGTCCTCGAACAGCCGCCTGTACAAGGTGCTGGGCGGGGCGCCCGCGACCGAGATCACCTTCCGCCTGCCGGGCTACCGCTGGGAGCATATCCAGGTCGGCGCCAAGCAGGTGCTGGCCCTGACCTGCCTGACGCCGGTGAGCGAGACCAAGACCCGCATCACCCAGATCTTCTGGTCCGACCACTGGGTGTTCGGCATCGCCAAGCCCTTCCTGCGCATGGGCGTCGTCGCCTTCCTCAAGCAGGACGGCGGCATGGTGAACCTGCAGAACGAGGGGCTGAAATACGACCCGGCCCTGATCTGGATCGACGACGCCGACAAACAGGCGAAATGGTATCAGCAGCTGAAGCGCGAATGGCTGAAGAGCCGCGCCGAGGGCCGCGCCTTCGTCAATCCGATCAAGGAGACGGTGCTGCGCTGGAAGAGCTGATGGCGGAACTCCGGCGGCTCAGCTCTGGCCGTTCCGTGCGGAACCGCGCAATCATGCCGTCATGAAGTCGGTCGCCCGCCTCTTTCGTCTGCATTTGGCCCTGTGGTTGGGCCTGGCGGTCATGGCGGCCGCGAGCGCCGTTTCGCCCGTAGCCTGGGGCTGGCCGATGCGGCTGGCGGTCGCGTGGGACGCGGGCGTGGCGGCCTTTCTGCTGCTGACCTTCGTGCGGCTCAGCCGAACCCGATCGGTGGCGACCATCCGCGCGCGGGCGGCGGAAATGGACCAGGCGGGCAGGGCGGTTCTGCCGCTCAGCCTGTTGGCGGCGGGGGCCAGCGTCTTCGTCATCGTCTTGATGGCGGCCTCGGGGGGCAAGCCTACGGCGACGGCGGCGACGCTGACCGTGGCCACCATCGCCCTCAGCTGGCTGTTCGTGCAGACCATCTTCGCCCTGCATTACGCCCATGAATTCTATGCGCCGGCCGGGACCGGCCAGGGCGACCGCCAAGGGCTGATGTTCCCCGGCGAGGACGACGCCGACTATTGGGACTTCCTGCACTTCGCCCTGATCATCGGCGTGGCGAACCAGACCGCCGACGTGCAGATCTCCAGCCAGCGCCTGCGCCGCATCGCCACCGTCCACAGCATCCTGGCCTGGCTTTTCAACACGGTGATCCTGGCCCTGGCGGTCAATCTGGCGGTCAACCTGCTGTAGGCTTTCGGCGGGTTCGCCTTGACTTGGCCGCTATTGAGGTCCATCTGCGCTGCATCGCACAATGCGGTGACCGGCGCGTTCCAGCGCGTGTTTGGGCTTCCCTGACCGGAAGGCCTGTCTGTCGAGCGGCCGGATCATTCGATTTCATACGTCGTCCATACACGCGGGGCGGCGCCCGTTCCCCGCCCGATTTCGGGCAGGCGACGTGCGCCCTTTTGTGAAGGTCTGGTTCGTCCAGCCGCGCGCGCCGCCGTTCGTGAAAGACAGACGTGAGCGACACTCTTACTTTTGAATCCATGGGCCTGAACAAGGCTCTGCTGACCGCCCTGGCCGCAACCGGCTACGAGAAGCCGACGCCGATCCAGGCCAAGTCCATCCCCGACGTGATGAAGGGCAAGGACCTGCTGGGCATCGCCCAGACCGGCACCGGCAAGACGGCGGCCTTCGCCCTGCCGATCCTGCATCGCCTGGCCGAGAACCGCGTGGCGCCCAAGCCGCGCACCACGCGCTGCCTGGTCCTGAGCCCGACGCGCGAACTGGCGACCCAGATCGCCGACAGCTTCAAGCAATACGGCGCCCACCTGGGCTTCCGCGTCGCCGTCATCTTCGGCGGCGTGAAATACGGCCCGCAGGAACGCGCCCTGCAACAGGGGCTTGATGTGCTGGTCGCGGCGCCCGGCCGCCTGCTGGACCACCTGCAACAGAAGACGCTGGACCTGTCGCAGACCGAGATCTTCGTCCTGGACGAGGCCGACCAGATGCTGGACCTGGGCTTCATCAAGCCGATCCGCCAGATCGTCAGCCGCATCCCGGCCAAGCGTCAGAACCTGTTCTTCTCGGCCACCATGCCGTCGGAGATCGGCAAGCTGGCCGGCGAGCTGCTGAAGGACCCGGTCAAGGTCCAGGTCACGCCGCAGGCCACCACGGTCGAGCGCATCCAGCAGTCGGTGATCTGGGTCGAACAGGGCAAGAAGCGCGCCCTGCTGACCGAGCTGTTCTCCGACCCCGCCTATACGCGCTGCCTGGTCTTCACCAAGACCAAGCACGGCGCCGACAAGGTCGCGGCCTATCTGGAGGCGGGCGGCGTCGAGGCCGGCGCCATCCACGGCAACAAGAGCCAGCCGCAACGCGAGCGCGCGCTTGAAGCCTTCAAGAACGGCAAGCTGCGCGTTCTGGTCGCCACCGATATCGCCGCGCGCGGCATCGACGTGGACAAGGTCACCCACGTGGTGAACTTCGAGCTGCCCTATGTGCCGGAAGCCTATGTCCACCGCATCGGCCGTACGGCCCGTGCGGGCAAGGACGGCACCGCCATCAGCTTCGTCGCCGGCGACGAGATGAAGCTGCTGAAGGACATCGAGAAGGTCACGCGCCAGAAGATCCCCGCGATCGACCGCCGCAACGACAAGGCGCTGGCCCAACTGGACGCCTCCATCATGGCGGCGGGCGTGGCCAAGAAGGCGACCCTGCCTGAACGTGAAGGCCGCTCGGACGGCGAAGGCCGGGGCGGGCGTGGTCGCGGCGGCCGCAACCCGCACCGCGAAGGCGTCAAGCATGACGGCGGCGGTCAGCCGCACCGCCAGCGTCGCGGCCGCAACGGCGCGCCTGCGGCCGAGCGTCCGGCGGTTGCCTATGATCCGATGGCGGGCGATCGCGCCCGTTCGTCGGTGCGCGCCGCACCTTCGGCCGAGCCCAAGCCGGTCGGTGAACTGCAGCGCCGCCCGCGTCGTCGTCGCCCGTCGAACGGCGGCAAGGGCCACGCCGCCCAGGGCTGATACAGCAAAGCCCGCTCGCTCCCCGCGGAGCGGGCGGCGCGGGCCGCCGGCGATAGGGTCGGGGAGGCGCGGGGCGCCTCCACAGCCTTAAAGGTTGCAAACCCGCTCAAGCCAGCAGGCGGCTGCGCCGCCTGCGTTAGCGGTCTATCAGTGCCTGAACACCCGCACGCCGGTGAAGGCCATGGCGATGTTGCGTTCGTCGGCGGCGGCGATGACTTCCTCGTCGCGGATCGAGCCGCCCGGCTGGATCACCGCCGTGGCCCCGGCGGCGACGGCTTCCAGCAGGCCGTCGGCGAAGGGGAAGAAGGCTTCGGACGCGCAGGCCGAGCCTTCAGCCAGCGAATGGGCCAGACCCTTGGCCTCGCCGGCTTCCTTGGCGCGGATGGCGGCGATGCGGGCGCTGTCGCGACGGTTCATCTGGCCGGCGCCGATGCCCGCCGTCTGGCCGTCCTTGGCGTAGACGATGGCGTTGGACTTGACGTGCTTGGCCACGGTGAAGGCGAACAGCATGTCCTGGATCTCGGTCGGCGTCGGCTGGCGGCGCGTGACGATCTTCAGATCTTCCGGCTTGATCAGCGAGCGGTCGCGCGACTGGACCAGGAAGCCGCCGGCCACCGAGCGGAACACCTCGCCCGGGCCGTGCGGGTCAGGGAGACCATTCGTGATCAGCAGGCGCAGGTTCTTCTTGGCGGCGAAGACTTCCTTGGCCTCGTCGTCCGCGCCCGGCGCGATGACCACCTCGGTGAAGATGCCGGTGATGGCGCGGGCGTCCTCGCCCGTCAGCGGGCGGTTGACGGCGATGACGCCGCCGAAGGCCGACACGGCGTCGCATTCCAGCGCGCGGGCGTAGGCCTCCGACAGGGTGTGGCCGACGGCCACGCCGCAGGGGTTGGCGTGCTTGACGATGACGCAGGCCGGGGCCTCGAACTCGGCGACCAGCTCATAGGCGGCGTCGGCGTCGGCGATGTTGTTGTAGCCCAGCTCCTTGCCCTGGATCTGGGTGGCGTAGGCCACGCCAGGGCGCTTCTCGCCGGTGCGGTAGAAGGCGCCGGTCTGGTGCGGGTTTTCGCCATAGCGCAGCGTTTGCGCCAGCGAACCGGCGATCGCCTTGCGCGCCGGGGCGGCGTCTTCCAGCTGACCGGCGAACCACGACGACACGGCGGCGTCATAGGCGGCGGTGCGGGCGAAGGCGCGGGCGGCCAACTGCTTGCGCAGCGCCAGCGTGGTCGTTCCGTCGGCCTTCAGCGCCTCGACGATCAGGCCGATGCTCTCGGCGTCCACGGCGACGGCGACGTGGCTGTGGTTCTTGCTGCCCGAGCGGATCATGGCCGGGCCGCCGATGTCGATGTTCTCGATGGCCGCTTCAAAGCCGCCGCCGGATTCCACGGTTTTTTCGAACGGATAGAGATCGATCCAGACGATGTCGATCGGGCCGATGCCGTGCTCGGTCATGGCGGCGGCGTGGGCCGGAGCGTTGCGCACCCCCAGCAGGCCGCCGTGCACGACCGGGTGCAGGGTCTTGACCCGGCCGTCCATCATTTCCGGGAAGCCGGTCAGATCGGCCACGTCCTTGACCGGCAGGCCGAAGCCCGCGATCGCCGCCTTGGTGCCGCCGGTCGAGACCAGTTCGACGCCGAGGCCCGCCAGGGTGCGCGCGGCGTCCTCCAGCCCCGCCTTGTCCGACAGGGAGATCAGGGCGCGGACGGGCTTGATCGCGTCCGGGGCGGGCGGAAAGTCGGGAGCGGCGGGCATGGGCGGCGTCCGTTTACGGCTGGGGCGGGGAGATGGCGGGGCCTCTAGCACCAACGGGACACGGCGTCAGCCCTTGGCGGCCGTTGCTGTGCTCCCGGCGCCCGATCCTCGGGTCAAGCCCGAGGATGACGAAAGGGAGGGGGCACGTGGAGAATGTTGTCGTTGTCTTGCTCACACTGCGTCATCCTCGGGCTTGACCCGAGGATCGAGTTGTCCGCCACTCATGGTTCCATGAACGAGCGCCGCCCTTTCATCGCGACCTATATTCTGGCCAGTCGCCCGCTCGGCGTTCTTTACGTCGGCATGACCTCGAACCTCTACGAGCGCATCCGCCAGCATCGGGAGGACGGCATCGAAGGCTTTGCCCAGCGTTACGGCTGCAAGACGCTGGTCTGGATGAGACGCACGGCTTCGTCACCGAGGCGATCCGGCGCGAGAAGGCGCTGAAGCGCTGGAACCGCACCTGGAAGCTGGAGCTGATCGAGAAGACCAACCCACAGTGGCAAGATCTCTATCCCAGCCTGTTTGGATTGGCGCCTGATCCTCGGGTCAAGCCCGAGGATGACGGAGGGAGCGAGGGAGGCGCCGAGGCATTTCTGAAGCGCCTCGACCGGCTTTAGTCCGGATCGCCGCTCGCGCCGGCCGGGCTCAGCTTCCAGCGGACCTTGGTTTCGGCGTCGGTGCGGGCCGAGCCGCGCACGACGATCTGCAAGGAGCGGCGGGTCAGGCCTTCGTCGATGTGGACGGCGGGCTCGATGGCCACGTCGGGGCCGTCGCTGCGGAACCACCAGCCGCGTCCGGACGGGCCGCGCAGCAGGATGGAGCGGCGGTCGCGGGCCAGCGAGGCCTGCACCCCCGGCTCCAGCTGGAAGCGCAGGGCGTAGGGGGCGGCGATGGCGCGGGTCGCTTCGGGGCGGCCTTCGGGCGGGTGCAGCCGCTCCTCGGCGCGCAGTTCGTCCAGCCGCTGGTCGATGTAGAGGCGGCGCTGGTGCATCAGGCCGTACTGCGCCATCCAGCCGTCGTGCTCGACCTCCAGCCAGACGGCGCCGTCGCCTTCCTGATGCTGGCGGGTGACGTGCAGGGCGGGGCCGACGAGGCGCGGGCCCAGCAGCTCGCCCTTCCAGCCCGCCAGAGGCTCGGCCAGAGGCTGTTCGCCCAGCGTCAGGGTCGAGGCGCCCGGCGTCAGGCGCAGGGCCTGTCGGTCCAGGGCGCGCGGCGTCCATCCCGCCGAGGTGAACAGGCGGTCGCGGCCGCAGACGACCTCCAGGGCCGCGGGCTGGCCGCAGGCGGCGGCCGACCAGGCGTTGCGCGCCGGGGCCTCGACATCGACCACGACGGTCAGCAGGGGGCTGGAGACGCGCAGCAGGCCGCCGACCACGCCGCTGGGCGGGGCGGCGGGGGCGTCGTCATGCGCGCGGGCGGCGGCGATGCGCTCAGGCGTGGAGGGGCCGCCGCCCTGAAACACGGCCAGCTTCCGATCGGGCAGGGTCTGCAGGCGCAGGGCCATCGTCAGGCGCGAAATGGCCTCGGCCACCGGCTCGGGCGTGACTTCGGACAGCTGGGCCAGGGCGTCGTCCAGCGTCAGCAGGTCGAGCAGCAGCTCCAGCCCCCTTTCCGGCGCGCGCGAGGCGTGGGCGCCGTCGGGGGCGACCGTGGCGGTCAGGGCGGCGGGCAGACGTTTCAGCGCCTTGTTGCGGATGGCGGCGCCGGCCTTGCCGGTCAGGGCGCATCCCGCGACGGCGGCGGCGGTCAGGCGCTCGGCCCGGCCCAGGATCCCGCCGGGCGGCCGCAGTAGCTGGCGCGCCTGATGGGCCAGGATGTCGGTCAGCTTCAGGCGCTCGACCTCGGTCGCTGCGCCCGCCAGCCGCCGTCCGGCGCAGGCCAGGTGATAGACGCGGCGGGCCAGAATGTCCGGATCCCAGGAAAAGGGCGACCAGCGGCTGAAGACTTCATGCCAGGCCAGGGTCAGGGCCAGGACTTCGCGCACGCCGCGATCGCCCTGGGCCATCATGGCGGGCAGCCAGTTGAAGCTGTGCAGCTCGACGGCGAAGGCGCGGCTGGGCGTCGGGCTATTCCACAGCTCGGTCGGCGTTCCGGCGTCCAGGCTCAGGCCCGCCAGCGTCAGCTTGCCCGACAGCAGGGGGCGCGGCGCCTCTTCGGGCAGGGGGCGGAAGTCGCGCGGGCTGACGGCGAAACCCTCGGCGGTCGGACCGCCCAGCGTCAGGCCGTAGCCGGGCAGGCCGTAAAGTTCGATCCACGCCTGGCGCGCCACCAGCCCCTTGGCGACCGAGGCCCACAGGCGCGGGTCCGGTCGGGCGCCAGAGGCGGGGCGCACGGGGGTCCGCATCGGGGCGCCCTTCAGGCCGGGGATGTGCCCTTCGGCCAGGGGGACGTCGCTGTCGCGCGGGGCGAAGGGGCCGAGGGGGCTCACGCGGCGGCGGCCTTCAGGGCCTGGATATTGGCGGCATAGGCGTCCGGCCCGCCCTTGAAGACGAAGGAGCCGGCGACCAACGCATCGGCCCCGGCGGCGACGCAGGCCCCGGCGTTGGCGGCGACCACCCCGCCGTCCACTTGCAGGTGCGCCTTTGATCCGGCGCGGTCGAGGATGGCGCGGGCGCGCTCGATCTTCCGCAGCGAGGTCTCGATGAATTTCTGACCGCCGAAGCCCGGATTGACCGACATGATCAGCACCAGATCGACCAGTTCGACCGCCTCTTCCAGCACGCTCAATGGCGTGGCCGGATTGAAGACGAGGCCCGCCTTGGCGCCCAGCTGGCGGATCTGGCCCAGCGTGCGGTGGACGTGGGGGCCGCTTTCGGGATGGACGCTCATGATGTCGGCGCCCGCCGCGCGATAGGCCTCCAGCCAGTTGTCGACCGGCGCGACCATCAGGTGCACGTCGAACGGAAGGCTGGTGTGGGGCCGCAGGGCTTTCACCACGTCCGGGCCGATGGTCAGGTTAGGCACGAAATGGCCGTCCATGACATCGACGTGGATCCAGTCGGCGCCGGCTGCCTCCAACGCGCGGATTTCCTCGCCCAGCCTGGAGAAGTCGCTGGCCAGGATGGAGGGGCAGATCAGCGGGGCGGTCGCGGTGGTCTGGGTCATGGCCCTGCGACTTACGTGGGTGTGAGGCGAGGGGCAAGCCGGGCTGCGGACGCAAGGTCGCGTCTTCCGCATGGATTTCGATCAGGCGGGGCTTTTGCGGGCGCTGGGCGGAAAGGTCATGCTGAAGCCTCAGCCGGGTCTTGGCGGAGGGGCGGGCGGTTGACCCTGGTTTGCGAACGGGTCAAGACGCCTGCGCCGTCCAGATGCCTGTCGTGGGGCGGCGTCTTTTTGGAAACCCTCAGATGAACCCCGAAGACCGAAGTCTGTCTTCAACTTCTTCGACGCTCTGAGGACGTTCGCTTCCGCGCGAGCGCCCTCGCGAAAGGAAGCAACCATGCTGAACGCCTATGACTGGCGGGCCGATCGGCTCGTGCGCCTCGATACGACCGTGGATCACGGCCCCGCCTGCTGGATCGATCTTGTCTCTCCGACCGCGCAGGAGGCGGCGGCTCTGGAGATCCTGACGGGCATCGACCTCCCCAGCCGCGACGAGATGGACGATGTCGAGCCGTCCGCCCGCCTCTACGCTGAAGACGGGGGCGTCTTCATGATCGCCGCCGTGGCGACGGATCTAGAGACCCACGATCCGATCAAGACGCCGGTGACCTTCATCCTGAAGGGCGGGCGGCTGGTGACGGTCAGCTACGGCCAGCCGCGCTCCTTCCAGACCTTCATCGCCCACGCCACCCACAAGCCCGGCGAGCGGCTGGCCAGCGGCGAGGCCGTGATGATGGGGCTGATCGAGGCGGTGATCGACCGCTACGCCGATGCCCTGGAAACCAAGGGGCTGGAGCTGGACGCCATCTCGCGCATGATCTTTCGCAAGCGCGACCCCAAGGCGATGGAGAGCCACAACCTTCAGGCCGTGATCCGCGACATCGGCCGGGCGGGCGACTTCCTGGGCCTGATCCGCGAGAGCCTGTCCAGCCTGCAGCGCCTGCTGGCCTATCATGCGGCCGTGTCGGGCGCGCGGGCCGGGAGCAAGGCCGATCGCGAGGCGCGCCAGACCGTGCGTCTGCTGCAGCGGGACGCGGCGGCGCTGAGCGAGCTCAGCGTCTCCATGTCCTCCAAGGTGACCTTCCTGATGGACGCCACTCTGGGGCTGATCAATCTGGAGCAGAACCAGATCATCAAGATATTCTCGGTCGCGGCCGTGGCCCTGCTGCCGCCGACGCTGATCGCGTCGATCTACGGCATGAACTTCGACGTCATGCCGGAACTGCACTGGCGGTACGGCTATCCGGCGGCGGTGGGGGCGATGATCCTGTCGGCGGCTCTGCCTTATTTCGTCTTCCGCAAGAAACGCTGGCTCTAACCGTCCTGAGACGGGCCGCAGACCGCGCGGAAACCGGCGGCGGCGAAACGCACCATGTAGTCGCAGGCGCTGTCCAGGTCGCCCGACCGGCACAGGCCGCCGGACAGGCGATCCAGCCGCCCCGTCTCGCCCAGCGTCAGGGTCAGGGCGCCCGACAGGTTGTGCCAGGCCCAATAGAGCTGCTCGTCCCGCGCCTCCGGCATGATGCGTTTGACCAGCTCAAGCAGGCGTCGGATGGCCGGGTCGAAATAACGGGCCATGGTCTCGCCGCCGAAGGCAGGCTGGGCGTTCGTCTGGGCCACCAGGGCGGCGTAGTGCTTCCATCCCGGCCCGCCCTTCAGCGACCATTGGAAAGGCGGGCGCAGGAAGGCTTCGAGCAGGCCTTCCAGCGTCATGGCCGGGCCCGTCGCCTCGGCGTAGCGATCCATGGCGGCGACGCGCTCGCTGTTCCACACCTCGGCGCGGCGGTTGAAGACGGAGTCGAACAGCTCCTTCTTGGCCCCGAAATAATAGTGGACCAGGGCCGTATCCACGCCCGCCTCGCGCGCCACCTCGCGGATGGTGACGCCATAGAAGCCGTGCTTGGAAAATAGGTCCTCGGCCGCGTTCATGATGGCGTCGCGGGTCTCTCCAACGGCGGACGCCTTGGATTTCTTGGGCCGACCGCGCCGCGCCGGGGCGGCGGGCGAGGGGGGAATCTGGGGCGGCGGCAGGTCGCTCTTCGTCATGGTCGGAAGCTAGTCGCGCTTTGGGGGTTAGTGCAACGGCGCCACAGGGAGGGCCTTTCCGTGACGCAAATCAGGCTTGGCCGTTTGACAGCCGGCCGAAACCCGGTCACCTATGCTGAAAATCATTGAACGCTGAATAAAAGCGTCGATCGGGCCGGAAACATGATTGGGATTGAAATGAACAGACTCGTGAAAACCGCCCTTCTGGCGGGCGCCGCCTTCGGCGTGATGGCTTCGGCCGCGCAGGCGCAACAGGCTCCGGCCATGGAGGCGCAGGCCTCGACTGTCGACGACATCATCGTCAGCGCGCGCCGCCGTGACGAAGCGCTGAAGGACGTGCCGGTGTCGGTGTCGGCCATGAGCGCCGAGCGCCTGGAGCAGACCGGCGCTTCGGACATCACCGCCCTGCAGCAGCAAACGCCCAACGCGACCGTTCAGGTGGCGCGCGGGTCCAACTCGACCCTGATTTCCTTCATTCGCGGCATCGGCCAGCAAGACCCGCTGTGGGGCTTCGAGCCGGGCGTGGGCCTGTATGTCGACGACGTCTATGTGGCGCGCCCCCAAGGCGCCGTGCTGGACATCTTCGACATCGAGCGCATCGAGGTCCTGCGCGGGCCGCAGGGGTCGCTGTACGGCCGCAACACGGTCGGCGGCGCCATCAAATACGTCACGTCGCGTCTGGCCCCTGACGCGCCGGAGCTGACGCTGCGCGGCGCTTACGGCAGCTACAACCAGATCGATCTGCTGGCCCAGGGCTCGATGCCGGTGACCGACAAGCTGCGCATCGGCGGCGCCGTCGCCAGCTACAACCGCGACGGCTACGGCGAGAACCTGAACACGGGCGCCGAGCACTACGACAAGGATGTCCTGGCCGGCCGCGTCAGCGTCGAGTTTCAGCCCACCGACAACACCTTCTTCCGCCTGGCCTATGATCGCGTCGAGGACCGCTCGAACCCGCGTCACGGCCACCGCGAGAAGGCCGGCGTCGGCCCCGGCGCCGGCGTTCCGGGCAGCGTCTATGACACCTACGCCGGCCTGGGCGACCGCAACAAGGTCACCACCGAAGGCGTCTCGCTGACGGCTCAGGTCGACCTCAACGACGTGTGGGCGGTCAAGTCGATCACCGCCTATCGCTCGGGCGACACCGACACCCTGATCGACTTCGACAACACCCCGGCGCCGACGCTGGACGTGCCGGCCATCTACGGCGACCACCAGTTCACCCAGGAATTCCAGGCGCTGTTCAGCACCGACCGGATTCAGGGCGTGGCGGGGATCTTCTACCTGGACGGCACCGCCTCGGGCGCCTTCGACACCATCGCCCAGAACTTCGGCATCGTCATCGGCACGGCCGGTTACGTGAAGACGACCAGCATCGCGCTGTTCACCGACATCAACCTGGACCTGACCGATCGTCTGCACCTGGGCCTGGGCGCGCGCTATACGGTTGACGACAAGACCGGCCACGTGTTCCGCGCCAACTATCTGGGCGCGACCCGCAGCCCGCTGCTGGGCGGCACGGCGCGCGCCCCGATCCTGCTGCGCACCGACTACACGCGCTCGAACAGCTTCGATCAGTTCACGCCCAAGGCCTCGCTGTCCTACGACTTCTCGGATCGCATCACCGGCTACGCCTCCTACTCCAAGGGCTATAAATCGGGCGGCTTCGACATGCGCGGCGACGCCATCCTGACGCCGAACACGGTCAACGGCTATCAGCCGGAAACGGTCGACTCGTATGAAATCGGCCTGAAGGGTTCGGCCTTCGACCGTCGCCTGAGCTTCGCCTCGGCCGTCTTCTACAACGAGTACCAGGACCAGCAGGTCACCACCCAGGTTCCGGCCGTGGGCGGCATCGCCAGCTTCGTCGACAACGTCGGTTCGTCCAAGTTCTACGGGGCTGAAGTCGAAGGCTCTCTGATCCTGACCGATAGCCTGACGGCCAACTTCGCCGTCGGCTACCTGGACTCCAAGTTCGAGCAGTTCCTGCGCTACAACCTGACCACCCAGAAGTACGAGGACATCTCCGACCTGGTCGTGCTGCAGAATGCGCCCAAGTGGACCGGCTATTTCGGCCTGACGTGGCTCGGCGAAGTGGCCGGCGGCTCGCTGGCGGTGACGCCCTCGGTCAGCTACCGCGATGACTACAGCCAGTTCGAGTTCCCCAACCCGGTGCTGGACCAGGACGCCTTCGCCCTGGTGGACCTGTCGGTCGTGTGGACGGACCCCAGCAACAAGTGGACCGTCGGCCTGTACGGCAAGAACCTGACCGATGAGGAATACCGCGTCGGCGCCTACAACTTCGCGGGCGCGGCCTACAACGACTCCCTGATCGGCTACTACGGCCCGCCGCGCACCGTCACGGCGTCGCTGCAGTACAAGTTCTGATCGGGTTTTTTCTCCTGAACGCCTGATCATCTGATCACGGGCGGCGGTTCGCTGGAGCCGCCGCCCTTCTTTTTTCCATGGCGCGGGGCGGCCAGGCCGTTACCGTCGCGGGACAGCAAACTAGTCGGGGAACGTCCATGAGTGAGATCGGAGCGGCCAAGGCCGAAGCAGCGGCGGTCGACGCCCGCGCCGCTTCGCCGGGCTATCGCTACTATGTGCTGGGGATCCTGATCCTCATCTATATGCTGAACTTCCTGGACCGGCAGATCATCGGCATCCTGGCCGCGCCGCTGAAGGCGGAGTTCAACCTCAGCGACACTCAGTTCGGCCTGCTGGGCGGCCTGGCTTTCGCCCTGCTGTATTCGACCCTGGCGATCCCCATCGCCTGGCTGGCGGACCGCTTCAGCCGGGTGTGGATCATGACCGGCGCCCTGACCATCTGGTCCGGCTTCACCGCCCTGTGCGGCGTGGCGGGCGGCTTCGGCTCTCTGTTCCTTTGCCGGATGGGCGTGGGCATCGGCGAGGCGGGCGGGGTGGCCCCGGCCTATTCCCTGATTTCGGACTATTTTCCCAAGTCGCAGCGGGCGCGGGCCTTGGCGGCCTACGCCTTCGGCATTCCGCTGGGCATGGCGGCGGGCACGCTCGTGGGCGGCCTGCTGGCGGCGACCTACGGCTGGCGCACCGCCTTCATCGTCGTCGGGATTCTGGGCGTGCTGGTGGCCCCGGTGCTGCGGCTGACGGTCAAGGATCCCAAGCGCGGCGGCCTGGACGTGGAGCCCTCTGCGCCGACTGCAGCGCCGGTCGAGGCGCCCAAGGCGCCGCCCTTCATGCAGGTGGTGCGCACCCTGGCGCCCAAGCCCAGCTTCTGGCTGCTGTCGTTCGGCGCGGCCGCCTCGTCGGTGTGCGGCTACGGCGTCGCCGCCTGGCTGCCCAGCTTCTTCATGCGCAGCTTCGGTCTGAGCCTGTCGCAGACCGCCTGGTATTACTCGGCCATCGTCCTGGTCGGCGGGGTGGCGGGCATCTGGCTGGGCGGGTCGATGGCGGATCGCCTGGGCAAGAAGTCCAAGTCGGCCTATCCGCTGACGCCGGCGATCGCTTTCCTGATCTCGGTGCCCTGTTTCATCCTGGCGATGAACTCAGGCGCGGTGGTCGGCGCCGTCATGCCGGGCTCGGACCCCAACGGCTTCGCCTCCCTGGCTCTGGCCTTCGCGATCTTCCTGATCCCCACGGGGCTGAACCTGGTGTGGCTGGGGCCGATCACGGCGGCGGTGCAGCATCTGGGCGGGCCGTCGATGCGGACCACGGCCTCGGCCCTGTTCCTGCTGATCAACAACCTGCTGGGGATCGCCGTCGGCATCTATTATTTCGGCTGGATGAGCGACCTGCTGCGTCCGACCTTCGGGGAGGAGAGCCTGCGCTGGGCCATCTATACCGGCATGGGCTTCTACCTGCTGTCGTCGGCCCTGTTCATCTGCGCCTCGCGGACGCTGAAGAACGACTGGGTCGACTGACCGCCTGAAAAACAGTCTGGGCGGCGGCGGCGCGGGGCCGCCGCCCGGCATTAGAAAATCCTTGTGAGGCCATAAACAGACAGGCGGTTGCGCTGGCGAAGGCGCGACGCCTATAAGCGCGGCCAAAGTTTCCACAAACCTCCCTCAGAACGGCGCGGGTCCAACATGAACATTCACGAGTATCAGGCCAAGCAGGTCCTCAAGGGCTACGGCGCCCCGGTTGCGGACGGCGTCGCCATCACCTCGGCCGACCAGGCCGAAGCCGCCGCCAAGCAACTGGCTGGCCCGCTCTATGTCGTGAAGTCGCAGATCCACGCCGGCGGCCGCGGCAAGGGCAAGTTCAAGGAACTGGGCGCCGACGCCAAGGGCGGCGTGCGTCTGGCCTTCTCGATCGAGGAAGCCGTCGCCCACGCCAAGGAAATGCTGGGCAACACCCTGGTGACCGCCCAGACGGGCGAGGCCGGCAAGCAGGTCAACCGCCTGTACATCGAAGACGGCGCCGACATCGCGCGTGAGCTGTACTGCTCGCTGCTGGTCGACCGTTCGGTCGGTCAGACGGCCTTCGTCGTCTCGACCGAAGGCGGCATGGACATCGAGGAAGTGGCCCACGCCACGCCCGAGAAGATCCACACCATCGCCATCAACCCGGAAACCGGCGTGACCGCCGAGAACATCGCCGCGATCAACGCCGCGCTGGAGCTGACGGGCGACGCCGCCGAAGACGGCAAGTCGCTGTTCCCGATCCTGTACAAGGCCTTCGTCGAGAAGGACATGGACATGCTCGAGATCAACCCGCTGATCGTCATGGAGAACGGCCGCCTGCGCGTTCTGGACGCCAAGGTCTCGTTCGACGGCAACGCCCTGTACCGCCACGAAGACATCCGCGCCCTTCGCGATGAGACCGAAGAAGACGCCAAGGAAATCGAGGCCTCCAAGTGGGACCTCGCTTACGTGGCCCTGGACGGCAACATCGGCTGCATGGTCAACGGCGCCGGTCTGGCCATGGCGACGATGGACATCATCAAGCTGTACGGCAAGGAACCCGCCAACTTCTGCGACGTCGGCGGCGGCGCCTCGAAGGAGAAGGTCGCAGCGGCCTTCAAGATCATCACCGCCGACCCCAAGGTCGAAGGCATCCTGGTCAACATCTTCGGCGGCATCATGAAGTGCGACGTCATCGCTGAAGGCGTCGTCGCCGCAGTGAAGGAAGTGGGTCTGAAGGTGCCGCTGGTCGTGCGTCTGGAAGGCACGAACGTCGAGCTGGGCAAGAAGATCCTGAACGAGTCGGGTCTGGCCATCACGGCCGCCGATGACCTGGACGACGCCGCCCAGAAGATCGTCGCGGCGATCGCCTAAGGCTCGGCCTTAACGACGACCGCCTCGCAGACACACAGATTTCAGAGCACAGACACATGTCCATCCTCGTTAACAAGAACACCAAGATCCTGGTCCAGGGCCTGACCGGCAAGACCGGCAGCTTCCACACCGAACAGGCCCTGGCCTACTACGGCACGCAAATGGTCGGCGGCATCCATCCGGCCAAGGGCGGCCAGACCTGGACCGGTTCGCACGGCGAAAGCCTGCCGATCTTCGCCTCGGTCGCCGAAGGCAAGGAGCGCACCGGCGCCGACGCCTCGGTGATCTACGTCCCGCCGGCAGGCGCGGCCGACGCCATCATCGAAGCCATCGAGGCCGAGATCCCCTTCATCACCTGCATCACCGAAGGCATCCCGGTGCAGGACATGGTGCGCGTCAAGGCCCGCCTGGACCGCTCCAACTCGCGCCTGCTGGGCCCGAACTGCCCCGGCGTCCTGACCCCGGAAGAGTGCAAGATCGGCATCATGCCGGGCTCGATCTTCAAGAAGGGCAACGTGGGCATCGTCTCGCGCTCGGGCACCCTGACCTATGAAGCCGTGTTCCAGACCACCAACGAAGGCCTGGGCCAGACCACGGCCGTCGGCATCGGCGGCGACCCGGTCAAGGGCACCGAGTTCATCGACGTGCTGGAAATGTTCCTGGCCGACGACGCCACTGAGTCCATCATCATGATCGGCGAAATCGGCGGCGCGGCCGAAGAAGACGCCGCCCAGTTCCTGATCGACGAAGCCAAGAAGGGCCGCAAGAAGCCGATGGCCGGCTTCATCGCGGGCCGCACGGCGCCGAAGGGCCGCACCATGGGCCACGCCGGCGCTGTCGTCTCGGGCGGCAAGGGCGATGCGGAATCCAAGATCGCCGCGATGGAGGCTGCGGGCATCCGCGTCTCGCCGTCGCCGGCGCGTCTGGGCACGACCTTGGTGGAAGTGCTGAAGGGCTAAAGCCCTTCAGCGGCGCCTCTTTGGAGGCGCGGCGCTAACGCTCGCGACGCGGTCGCTCGCTGCTTGAGCGCCGGATTCACTCAAGGGTGGGTTTGGCGCTGAGCGGGGGCGGATTGGACTAAAGTCTAGTCGATCCGCGTTCCGGGGACGTTTTTCGCGCCGTGTGACCTTTTGTAACGCCTCCGGAATCGTCCGGAGGCGTTTTTTCTTGCGGAATCGACCAAATTCCACCCGCTCCGCCTCCCTTCGGTCATGACCAGTAAGGAAACAGGGCCTATATGAACGGCGCTGCTCTCCGCGCGGCTGTGCGCGGGCGGTTGTAAAGGGACGATTGAAAGAAAAATGGCGGACGATGCGGGTCGGCTGAACCAGGTCTTTGCCGAGACCTCCTTCCTCTATGGCGCGAACGCGGCCTTCATTGAGGACCTGCACGAAAAATGGGCCTCGGACCCCGGCTCGGTGTCGGGGGAATGGCGCGCCTTCTTCGATCAGTTGAAGGACAACGCCGACCTGGTGAAGCAGTCGGCCGCCGCCGGCTCTTGGGGCCGTTCGGGCGCGACCGAGCCGACCGAAGAGACCGCCGTGTTCGATGGTCGCTGGCCCGCCCCCAAGGTCGATCCCAAGGCCGCCGGCAAGCCCGGCGCGCGCCCGGCTCCGGCTGCAGCTGGCGCCGGGGTTTCGGCCGCCGATGTGCGCGCGGCCGCCCACGACTCCATCCGCGCCCTGATGCTGATCCGCTCCTATCGCGTGAACGGCCACCTGCAGGCGAACCTGGACCCGCTGGGCATTGAGCCGCCGGTTCAGAACCCGGAGCTGACGCCCGAATTCTACGGCTTCACCGAAGCCGACATGGACCGTCCGATCTATCTCGACGGCGTGCTGGGGCTGGAGACCGGTTCGCTGCGCCAGGTGATCGAGCTGCTGCGCCGCACCTATTGCGGCAGCATCGGCGTGCAGTTCATGCACATCGCCGAGCCGGAAGAAAAAGCCTGGCTGCAACAGCGCATCGAGGGCCCGGACAAATACGCCCAGAACGCCTTCACCAAGGAAGGCAAGCTGGCCATCTTCAAGAAGCTGGTCGAGGCCGAGGGCTTCGAACGCTTCCTGCACAAGCGCTTCCCCGGCACCAAGCGCTTCGGTCTGGACGGCGGCGAAGCCATGGTCCCGGCGCTGGAGCAGGTGATCAAGCGCGGCGGCGCCCTGGGCGTCGACGAGATCGTGCTGGGCATGGCGCACCGCGGCCGCCTGAACGTTCTGGCCGCGGTCATGGGCAAGCCCTACAAGGCCATCTTCCACGAGTTCCAGGGCGGTTCTTCCGTCCCCTCGGACATCGAAGGGTCGGGCGACGTCAAATACCACATGGGCGCCTCGTCGGACCGTGAGTTCGACGGCCACAGCGTCCACCTGTCGCTGACCGCCAACCCCTCGCACCTTGAGATCGTCAACCCGGTCGTCCTGGGCAAGTCGCGCGCCAAGCAGGCGTTCGACATTCGCGAGGCCGAGGTCAACCTGGGCAAGCCGGACGCCGAATGGGTGCTGGACCGCTCCAAGGTCGCGCCTCTGCTGATCCACGGCGACGCCGCCTTCGCCGGCCAGGGCGTGGTCGCTGAATGCTTCGCCCTGATGGGGCTGAAGGGCTACCGCACCGGCGGCACCCTGCACTTCGTCATCAACAACCAGATCGGCTTTACGACGGCGCCGCGCAACTCGCGCTCTTCGCCCTATCCGTCGGATGTGGCCCTGATGGTTCAGGCGCCGATCTTCCACGTCAACGGCGACGACCCCGAAGCGGTCGTCTTCGCCGCCAAGGTGGCCACCGAATACCGCCAGAAGTTCCACAAGGACGTGGTGGTGGACATGTTCTGCTACCGCCGCTTCGGCCACAACGAAGGCGACGACCCGACCTTCACCCAGCCGCTGATGTACGCCAAGATCAAGAACCAGCCCTCGACGCTGGAGATCTACACCAAGCGCCTGATCGCCGAGGGCGTCATCACCCAGGCCGAGGTCGACGCCGAGATCGCCCGCTTCGAGGCCTTCCTCGACGCCGAGTTCGACGCCGGGAAGACCTTCGAGGCCAAGAAGGCCGACTGGCTGGACGGCGAGTGGAAGGGCCTGGGCGTCGACGCCGGCGACGACCAGCAGCAACGCGGCAAGACCGCGGTCGCGGCGGACAAGCTGCGCGACTACGGCCACCGCCTGACCACCATTCCGAACAACGTCGACGTGCACAAGACGCTGAAGCGCGTCATCGAGACCCGTCGCGAGACGGTGTCGGCCGGCGAGAACATCGACTGGGCCACGGCCGAGAGCCTGGCCTTCGCCAGCCTGCTGGACGAGGGCTACAACATCCGCCTGTCGGGCCAGGACTCGGTGCGCGGCACCTTCTCGCAGCGCCACTCGGGCATCACCGACCAGACGACCGAGCAGCGCTACTTCCCGCTGAACAACCTGCGCGAGGGCCAGGCCCATTTCGAGGTCATCGACTCGGCCCTGTCGGAAGAAGCGGTGCTGGGCTTCGAGTACGGCTATTCGCTGGCCGACCCGAACACCCTGACCATGTGGGAAGGCCAGTTCGGCGACTTCGTGAACGGCGCCCAGGTGGTGATCGACCAGTTCATCTCTTCGGGCGAGCGCAAGTGGCTGCGCATGAGCGGCCTGGTGATGCTTCTGCCGCACGGCTATGAGGGCCAGGGCCCCGAGCACTCCTCGGCGCGTCTTGAGCGCTTCTTGCAGCAGTGCGCCGAGAACAACATGCAGGTCGCCAACTGCACGACGCCGGCCAACTACTTCCACATCCTGCGTCGCCAGCTGCACCGCTCGTTCCGCAAGCCGCTGATCCTGATGACGCCCAAGTCGCTGCTGCGTCACAAGAAGGCCGTCTCGACCCTGGCCGACATGGCCGAGGGTTCGTCCTTCCACCGCGTGCTGCGCGACGACGCCCAGCTGCGTCCGGACGTGGCGGGCGTGACGCTGAAGGCCGACAAGGACATCCGCAAGGTCATCGTCTGCTCGGGCAAGGTCTATTACGACCTGCTGGACGCGCGCGAGAAGGCCGGTCGCGACGACATCTACATCCTGCGTCTGGAACAGTTCTATCCGTGGCCGATCAAGTCGATCTCGGCGGAACTGGCGCGCTTCCCCAACGCCGACCTCGTCTGGTGCCAGGAAGAGCCGAAGAACATGGGCGGCTGGACCTTCGTCGATCCGTGGCTCGAGCTGACGCTTGAGAAGCTGGACGTGAAGGCCAAGCGCGCGCGCTACGTCGGTCGTCCGGCCTCGGCCTCGACCGCTGCGGGCCTGATGAGCCGACACCTGAAGGAACTCGAGACCTTCCTCGCCGAGGCCATGGCCTGACCGCCGCGCCTGACCTAAGAAACACGTTAAGTTCAGACACGAAAAGACACTGAAGATGGCCGATATCCTCACCCCCGCCCTCGGTGAATCCGTCGCCGAAGCCTCCATCGCCAAGTGGACCAAGAAGGTCGGCGACGCCGTCAAGAAGGACGAGGTCCTGGTCGAGCTGGAAACCGACAAGGTCTCGCTGGAAGTCGTCGCCCCCGCCGACGGCGTGCTGTCGGCGATCAACGCTGACGAGGGCGACACCGTCGTCCCCGGCACGGTGCTCGGCGCTGTGACCGAAGGCGGCGCAGCCGCCGCCCCGGCTCCGGCTCCGGCTGCTGCTGCGGCGCCCGCCGCCGCCCCGGCCGCTTCGGGCGGCGCTGGCGTCGACATCGCCGTGCCGACGATGGGCGAAAGCGTCGCCGAAGGTTCGATCGGAACCTGGCTGAAGAAGTCGGGCGACACCGTCGCCAAGGACGAACTGCTGGTCGAGATCGAGACCGATAAGGTGGCCGTGGAAGTCTCGGCCCCGGCCGCCGGCGTCTTGACCATCACCGCCGCCGACGGCGCCACCGTGACCCCGGGTCAGGTGATCGGTTCGGTCGCCGCTTCTGGCGCTGCTGCTGCGGCCGCTCCGGCTGCGGCCGCCGCCCCGGCCAACACGGGTTCGGCCCAGGTCCAAGGCCAGGACAAGGCCTCGGCGCACCTGTCGCCCGCCGTCCAGCGCGTGGTTTCGGAAAACAACCTGAACCCGGCCTCGCTGTCGGCCTCGGGTCCGAAGGGCAACATCACCAAGGCCGACGCTATCGCCGCCATCGGCGCCGCCGCCCCGGCTGCGCCCAAGGCTGCTGCGGCTCCGGCCGCTCCGCGCGCCGACCAGCCGCGCGAAGAGCGGGTGAAGATGACGCGCCTGCGTCAGACCATCGCCCGTCGCCTGAAGGAATCCCAGAACACGGCCGCCCAGCTGACCACCTTCAACGAGGTGGACATGACCAACGTCATGGCCCTGCGCGCCCAGTACAAGGACGTGTTCGAGAAGCGCCACGGCGTGAAGCTGGGCTTCATGTCCTTCTTCACCAAGGCGGTGGTGCAAGCCCTGCACGAAATCCCGGCCGTGAACGCCGAGATCGACGGCGCGGACATCATCTACAAGAACCACTACGACATCGGCATCGCCGTCGGCACCGACAAGGGCCTGGTGGTTCCGGTCCTGCGCGACGCGGATGCGCTGTCGCTGGCCGGCATCGAGAAGGGCATCGCCGCCCTGGGCAAGGCCGCCCGTGACGGCGCCCTGACCATGGATCAGATGCAGGGCGGCACCTTCACCATCACCAACGGCGGCACCTATGGCTCGCTGATGTCGACGCCGATCTTGAACACGCCGCAGTCGGGCATCCTGGGCATGCACAACATCGTGCAGCGTCCGATGGCCATCAACGGCGAGGTCAAGATCCGTCCGATGATGTACCTGGCCCTCAGCTACGATCACCGCATCGTCGACGGCAAGGAAGCCGTGACCTTCCTGGTCCGCATCAAGGAACTGCTGGAAGACCCGGCGCGCGCCCTGCTGGACCTGTAAGGTCGGCGCGACGCGAACGAGTGACGACGGCGGGATCTTCGGGTCCCGCCGTTTTCATTTGCGGGCGGCGCCGGCGTGCTAGGCTGAAGGCATGAGCCTGGTCGAGATCGCCCGCTTTCAAGATGTTTACGAGGCCGATCTGGCGGCGGCCTTCCTGTCGGCGCACGATATCGAGGTGTCCGTGACCGAGCGGTTCCAGACCACGGTCGACCCCTTGATGCAGCGCGCGCTCGGCATCCGCCTGATGGGGCGGGCGGATCAGGCTGATCAGGCGCGCGACCTGCTGAAACGCGCGCGGGCCGGAGAGTTCGCCACGGAGGAGGGCGATGACCTGAACGCGCCCGAAGCGACCGTCCGTGCAGCGTCGCGCGGCTTGGCCCTGTTGGCGTTCGCGTCGGGCGCGGGCTTTGTCGGCACCAGCCTGCCGCGTCGGTTCAGCGCCTTTCAGTGGGCGGGCCTGGCGATCCTGGCTGCGGTGGCGCTGCTGAGCCTGGCCCTGTGGGTGGTCGCAACCCTGAACGCCTAGAGGCCGACGTCCCAGACGCCCGCGTCGCGCATCCGGCATTCGCGGGCCTCGGCGGCGCGGCCGCCCATGTCATGGGCCATGCCGCGAATGGCGTCGGACACCGTGGTCTTGTGACGGCCCGGCACGACGGCGTGGATGAAGGCGCAGCCGGCCAGACGCAGCAGCTTGAGGCCGAAGCGCGACGAGGCGGCCATATGCTCGAAATAGGTCTCGTTGACCTCACGCGGGTGATCGCGGAACAGACGATTGAAAGCGTTCGACATGCAGCCAGCCTAGCGTGTTCGCGCCGGTCCCTCTACCCGGCCGCCGCATTCTGGCCTAAACCCGCGCCAGGAATAGAGGGCGCTTCGTCACGCCGCTTCAACCCCGCGTGAGGCGGGCGCGGACGAATCTTCCTTTTCAAGCTCAAGAGGACGACACATGGCCGACGGCACCACCCCTTCCGCCCAGAAATCTTCGGGCCAGACGTTCCGCTGGGATGATCCCTTCGATCTGACGGGGCGTCTGACCGACGAAGAGCGGATGGTCCAGGACGCCGCCCGGTCCTATGCGCGCGAGGCCCTGCTGCCGCGGGTGGTCGCCGCCTTCCGCGACGAGGTCTTCGACCGCGCCATCATGACCGAGATGGGCGAGATGGGCTTCCTGGGCGCCATGCTGCCCGAGCAATACGGCGGTTCCGAAGCGTCGCACGTCGCCTATGGCCTGATCGCGCGAGAGGTCGAGGCGATCGACAGCGGCTATCGCTCGGCCATGAGCGTGCAGTCGTCGCTGGCCATGTATCCGATCTACGCCTTCGGCTCGGACGAGCAGAAGGCCAAGTTCCTGCCCAAGATGGCGGCCGGCGAACTGGTCGGGTGCTTCGGCCTGACCGAGGCCGACGGCGGGTCGGACCCGGCCTCGATGAAGACCACGGCGGTGGCGGTCGACGGCGGCTATCGCCTGAACGGCGGCAAATACTGGATCACCAACTCGCCCATCAGCGACCTGGCCATCGTCTGGGCCAAGCTGGACGGGACCATCCGGGGCTTCATCGTCGAGCGCGATTTCGACGGCTTCACCACGGGCAAGATCGGCGACAAGCTGTCGCTTCGCGCCTCGATCACCGGCGACATCGGCCTGAACGACGTCTTCGTGCCGGAAACCAACATCCTGCCGGGCGTGCAGGGTCTGCGCGGGCCGTTCTCCTGCTTGAACAAGGCGCGTTTCGGCATCGCCTGGGGCGCGATGGGCGCGGCCGAGTTCTGCTTCCACGCCAGCCGCGACTATGTGGCCGAGCGCACCCTGTTCGGCCGCCCGCTGTCGGCGCGCCAGCTGGTGCAGAAGAAGCTGGCTGACATGCAGACCGAGATCTTCCTCGGCTTCGAAGGCGCCTATGCCTTGGGCCGCCTGCTGGACACGGGGGCCTGGGTTCCCGAGGCCATCAGCCTGATGAAGCGCAACAACTGCGGCAAGGCCCTCGCCGTCGCCCGCGAGGCCCGCGACATGCACGGCGGCGCCGGGATCACCGGCGAACTGCACGTCATGCGCCACGCCATGAACCTGGAAACCGTCAATACCTATGAGGGCGCCCACGACGTCCACGCCCTCATCCTGGGCCGCGCCATCACCGGCGAAGCCGCCTTCTGATCCAAGCGTTGCAGAAAACGCGCGGCGGGCCGATCTTTTGCCGTCGTCGCGCGTTTGTCTTGCCTGCGGGGCGGCGGTCCTCGGCAGTCTGTCGGTCCAAGGCGGTCGGCGCGTGAAGGAAATCGGAATGACCAAACACAGCCTGCTGGCCGGCGCCGCCCTGGCGATCTTCAGCGTCAGCGGCATGGCCCAGGCGGCGCCTATGATGGCCGCCAGCGCGGCGGTTCAGTCGCCGGTCGCCGCCATGCCCTATGACGCCCGGCGCGGCGTCTTCACCTTCGCCGCCGGGCTGGAGGAAAGCCTGCCCGCCGTGGTGCAGGTGACGACCCTGGGCCAGTCGCGCGGTCCCAGTTCGGCGCGCAACCCCAAGCCGTCGCAGGGCGGATCGGGGGTCATCATCGACGCGCGCGAAGGCATCATCGTCACCAACCACCACGTCATCGAGAATGGCCAGAAATTCACGGTCGACCTGATCGACGGGCGCCTGTTCGACGCCACCCTGATCGGGGCCGACAAGGCCACCGACATCGCCGTGCTGAAGATCGACGCCCCGGGCCTGTCGCAGGTGACGACAGTGGATTCCGACACCCTGCGCAGCGGCGACCTGGCGTTCGCCGTCGGCTATCCGCTGGGGTTGGACCAGACCCTGACCATGGGCGTCATCTCGGGTCTGAACCGCTCGGGCATGGGCGACGCCATCGAGGACTATATCCAGACCGATGCGGCGGTGAACTCGGGCAATTCGGGCGGACCGCTGCTGGACAGCCGGGGACGGCTGATCGGCATCAACACCGCCATTCTGTCGGGTGGATTCGGCGGCGGCAACGACGGCATCGCCTTCGCCGTGCCGACGCGCATCATGATGTTCGTGGTCGACCAGTTGCGCGCCTCGGGCGAGGTCAAGCGCGGCCGCGTCGGTCTGGGCCTTGGCTCCCTGACGGCCGAGCGGGCGCGCGAGATCGGGTTGAACATCGTGCGCGGCGCCGTGGTCTATGACGTCGAGCCGGGCTCGTCGGGCGAGCAGGCGGGGCTGAAGCCGGGGGATGTGCTGACGCGTATCCAGGGTCGCCCGGTGGCCAACGCCGGGTCGGTTCAGGCCACGGTGGGCATCGCCCAGGCCGGGACCCGGATGCCCGTCGTCTATCTGCGCGACGGTCGCGAGGCCTCGACCCAGCTGACGGTCGAACCGTCTGATCCAGCCGCTGTGCGTCTGGGGGCGCAGGCCGCCATCGCCCGCGGCCTGACCCTGCGCAATCCCACGTCAGGCCGGGGCGCCCAGATCGCCGTGGTCGAGGCGGGGTCGTCCGCCGCGGCGGCGGGGTTCCAGGCCGGCGATGTGGTGGTCCAGGCGAACGGCGTCGAGATCGCCGACATGAAGGATTTGGCCCAGCGGCTGCAGGCGGCGGGCGAGGCGGTCGTGCCGATCATCGTCCTGCGCGAAAACGAACGCGTCGAGATCGACCTTCTGGCCTGATCGGCGGCGTCCGAAGCTCTGCGGCATCGCCCGCGTGACCTTGTCGTCGCGCGGGCGAAGTCTTGTGCGCTGAGGGAAGCAGACAGCAAAACGCCCGCGCTGCCGGGAGGGGGAGGGGAGGCAGGCGCGGGCGTCGCTTGGAGGAAGCATCGACCCGCCGAGGCCCTTTACGCGGAAAAATCCGGGGGGCTGGGGGGGCTGTTCAGGATCCGGGACTTCTCCAGGCTCCGACGGGCCGATGCTGCTTTTGTGAGCGCCCTTCCGGGCGGACGAAGGACCGAATGGGGGCGTTTTCGTGTCGCTTCAGATTTTTCTGATCGGTGAAAATCAGACCTTGGACAGGATCAGCGAGGCGTTGGTCCCGCCGAAGCCGAAGCTGTTGGACATGACGTGCTTCAGCTCGCCGTCGTGGCGCTGACGCAGGATCGGCATGCCCTCGAACTCAGGGTCCAGGTTTTCGATGTGGGCGCTCTCGGCCGCAAAGCCGTGCTTCATCATCAGCAGGCAGTAGATGGCCTCCTGCGCGCCCGCTGCGCCCAGGGAGTGGCCCGTCAGCGACTTGGTCGAGGAGATCATTGGCAGGTCGTCGCCGAAGACGTTGCGGACCGCGCCCATCTCCTTGCTGTCGCCGACCGGCGTGGAGGTGCCGTGCGGGTTCAGATAGTCGATCTTCGGATTGCCAGCCATTTCCAGCGCGATCTTCATGCAGCGCTCGGCGCCTTCGCCCGACGGAGCCACCATGTCGTAGCCGTCCGAGTTGGCGCCATAGCCGGTGACTTCGGCGTAGATGGTCGCGCCGCGCGCCACGGCGCGTTCGTATTCCTCCAGCACGACGATGCCGGCGCCGCCGGCGATGACGAAGCCGTCGCGGGTCGTGTCATAGGCGCGGCTGGCCTTGGCGGGCGTGTCGTTGAAGTTGGAGGACATGGCGCCCATGGCGTCGAACATGTTCGACATGGACCAGTCGATGTCTTCGCAGCCGCCGGCGAAGACCACGTCCTGCTTGCCCCAGGCGATCTGCTCGGCGGCCGCGCCGATGCAGTGGGCGCTGGTCGCGCAGGCCGAGCTGATCGAATAGTTGATGCCCTTCAGCTCGAACCAGGTGGCCAGCACGGCCGAGGGGCCGGACGCCATCGCCTTGGGCACGGCGAACGGGCCGACGCGCTTGGGCGAGCCCTTTTCGACGGTCGTCTGGGCCGCCTGCAGGATGACCTGGGTCGAGGGGCCGCCCTCGCCGACGATCAGGCCGATGCGCTCGTCCTTGATCTCGTCGGCGCTCAGGCCGCTGTCTTTCAGAGCCTCTTCAAAGGCGATGTGCGCCCAGGCCGTCCCGTTGGCCAGGAAGCGGGCGGCGCGGCGGTCCACCAGCGGCGCCCAGTCCTCGGCCGTATGACCCAGGGCGGGCGGCGCCCAGACCTGGGAGCGGAAGCCGTATTTGGCGTGGTCGGCGGCGTGCTGGACGCCCGACTTGGCGTTGCGCAGCGAGGCCGCGACCTCGTCTTGGCCGGTGCCGATGGAGGAGACGATGCCCAGTCCGGTGACGACGACACGCCGCATGGTGTTTCCAATCCTACAAAGTCTGCGGACGCCGCGTAGGCCGCGGCTGTCCATCAAGTGGGGTCAGGCGGCGCTCGGTTCCACCGGAGCCGCGCCGCCGAACAGGCCGACGCGCATATCGGCGCAAGTATAGATGACCTCGCCGTCCGCTTCGAGCACGCCGTCGGCGATGCCCATGACCAGCTTGCGGTTGATGACGCGCTTCAGGTGGACCTTATAGACCACCTTCTTGATGTCGGGGGTCACCTGGCCGGTGAACTTCACCTCGCCGACGCCCAGCGCCCGACCCTTGCCGGGGCCGCCGATCCAGCCCAGGTAGAAGCCGACCAGCTGCCACATGGCGTCCAGGCCCAGGCAGCCCGGCATGACCGGATCGCCGATGAAGTGGCACTGGAAGAACCAGAGGTCGGGGTTGATGTCGAGTTCGGCCTCGACATAGCCCTTGCCGTAGTCGCCGCCGTCGGCCGTGATGGTCTTGATGCGGTCGAACATCAGCATCGGCGGCGCCGGCAGCTGGGCGTTGCCCGGACCGAACAGCTCGCCCCGGCCCGAGGCCAGCAGGCCTTCGTGATCGAACGACGACGGATATTGCGACGACTGGCTCAAGATTGATCAGCTCCGAAAGGTGTTGCTGGCGGGTTACACGACCCGAAGGCCGCGCTCAACCGTGCCGTGGATATGGGGATCAGGAGCTGCGGCCGGTTCCGGCGGGGCGGGCGGCGTTGCACAGGGCGCGTTCCTGGGCGCCGAAGACGGCCCTTTGCCGCACCCAGCCGCGCAGCTTGCGCGCCCGCACGCGGCACCAGCCGTCCTCGCACTCGTCCAGCGACACCAGGGCGTGCGGCGACAGCAGGGCGCGGACCGAGGCGGTTTCCGACCGGCTAGATCGGATGGGCACAGGCTCGTCCGAGCGGTTGAACACGCTGCGGCGGCCCGAGGCGACGGTGCGGTGGATCCAGGCCACGGAGCCGTCGGGGTCGCAGATCTTTCGCCACTCGCGCGTCTCGGCGATCACCTGCACCGGCAGGCCGGCGGCGCGGTATTCCCACAGAATGCGGTAGTCGAGGCCCGGCCCCTGACGCGCCCGCACCTGCGAGGATTTCAGCGTCACCCAGCGCGGCACCTCCAGCCCGGTCGGGGTGGGGCGGCCGTCCGGCATGGTGGCGCCCGCCGACAGCAGAACGCCGGTCACCAGGACAGCGGCGAGGGCCGCGACGCGAGGCGCCCTTTTGTTCCTGACCGCAGCTTTGCTAGACACCGAATATCGACCCGTTCCGAACGGGCGCCGCCCGTGGAAAACCCAGGTCCCCTATGTCCGCTCGCAAGCTTAAGGTCGTATTAACCAGACGCCTGCCTGACGCCGTTGAGACGCGGATGCGCGAACTTTTCGACGCCGAGCTGAACCTGACCGACCGGCCGATGTCGCGCGACGAACTGGCCGCCGCCCTGCAGCGGGCCGAGGTGCTGGCGCCGACCATCACCGACCAGCTGGACGCCGAACTGATCGCAGGCGCGGGCGAGCAGCTGAAGATGATCGCCAACTTCGGCGCGGGCGTGGACCATATCGACATCGACGCCGCCGTCGGGCGCGGGATCATCGTCACCAACACGCCCGGCGTCCTGACCGAGGACACGGCCGATCTGGGCATGAGTCTGATCCTGGCGGTGAGCCGCCGCATCGTCGAGGGCGCCGCCGTCGTCGAGGCCGGGCGCTTCGAGGGCTGGAGCCCGACCTGGATGTGCGGCCGCAAACTGTGGGGCAAGCGTCTGGGCATCGTCGGCATGGGCCGCATCGGTCAGGCCCTGGCCCGCCGCGCCAAGGCCTTCGGCATGCAGGTCCACTATCACAACCGCAAACCCGTCCCGGACATGATCGCCGAAGAGCTGGGCGCGACCTGGTGGGACGATCTGGACCAGATGCTGGCGCGGATGGACGTCATCTCGCTGAACTGCCCGGCGACGAAGGAGACGCACCACCTTCTGTCGGCCGAGCGTCTGGCCCGGCTTCAGCCGCACGCCATCGTGGTCAACACCGCGCGCGGCGAACTGATCGACGAGGCGGCCCTGGTCGAGGCGCTGGACCGCCGCGCCCTGTTCGGCGTCGGTCTGGACGTGTTCGAGCACGAGCCGAAGGTCCACCCCGGCCTGATCGGCCGTCCGAACGTGGTGCTGCTGCCTCACCTGGGCTCGGCCACCATCGAGGCGCGCCAGGACATGGGCGACCGCGTCATCGCCAACATCATGACCTATCAGAACGGCCACCGCCCGCCGGATCGGGTCATCCCGGCGATGCTCTAGAGCGAAATCGGTTGAGTTGGACGCAGGTCCAACTCAACTCAGATATTCGCTCAGGACCAGTGTTTAGGCGTGACCTGACCCGCACACCGGGCAGGCGGGGTCGGCGGCGATCTTCGCCACCCGGCTGGTTCCGGCCAGCCCGTCATAGAGCATCAGGCGGCCGGTCAGCGGTTCGCCCGCCCCGGTGATTAGCTTGATCGCCTCCAGCGCCGCCATCGCCCCGATGACGCCCGCCAGGGCGCCGACCACGCCGACGCGGGCGCAGGTCTCGGCGTCGGGCGGAACCTCGGACACCAGGCACTGATAGCACGGACGCCCCTCGAACACCGACACCTGGCCCGACCAGCGGCCCAGGGCGCCCGACACCAGCGGCTTGCCCGCCGCCACGCAGGCGGCGTTGACGGCCAGACGGGTCTCGAAGTCGTCCGTGCCGTCCAGCGCCAGGTCGAAGTCCTGCATCAGGGCCGCCGCGCTGTCGGGCGTGACGCGCTGGTTGAAGGTCCGGACCGTGACGTGCGGGTTCAGGGCGTTGAGGCGTTCGGCGCCCGCCTCGACCTTGGCGCGATCGGGGTCGTCGGCAGTGAAGGCGATCTGGCGCTGCAGGTTCGACAGGGCCACCGTATCGTCGTCGATCAGCCCTAGCGTCCCGACCCCCGCGGCGGCCAGATAGAGGGCGGCCGGGTTGCCCACTCCGCCCATGCCGACGATCAGCACGCGGGCGCGCTTCAGCGCCTGCTGGCCGGGGCCGCCGATCTCGGACAGCACCAGCTGGCGGGCGTAACGCTCGACCTCTTCGTCGGAAAAGCGAACCGGGGCGGCGGGGGCGGAAGGCTGGGTCACGCCGGACTGTCTAGCGCAGTCCGGCCGATGCGTCAGGCGGGAAGCGCCAGGACCTGCGACGCCGTGACCAGCAAGGCCTCGGCCTGGGCCGCGCTCAACTGATCCAGGGAGGGGCGGCTTATGTGCGGCCAGACGGGACGAGGCATCTCAACCAGCGTCATCGGCCACTCCTCGAACAGGCGCACTGTGGTGTTCTGGTCCGACAGCAGGCGGATGTTCTCATGGCGCGGGTCGGCGCGCAGCCGGTCCATCAGCCTGTCCACATCGGCGCGGCGTCCTTCGATGGCCTGAAGGAAGCGGCCGTCGTGGCGCATCAGCACCCCCGTGACGCGGTCCCGGCGATTGTTTCTGATCGAGGCGCCGAGAATTTCGGCGAGAACCAGCAGGCTCGTCGCGGCGTCGCCGACGGCGTCGCTGACGTAGATGGCGCGGTGCAGGGGCAAGACGGACTCAGGTGATCGCGTGCGGGGAGGGGCTCCTGTCACGCGGGCGCGCCAGAGGCAAGCGGAGCCATGAGCATGGCGAGCGGTTCTCTGCGGCGCCGGGCCGTCTTGCGGCGACGCCGGTTCCTCGCCATCTGACCCGCCATGAACACGACCGCTTCGAACTTTCCCGACTGGCACGGCACCACCATCTTGGCGGTGCGCAAGAACGGCCGCACCGTCATCGCCGGCGACGGCCAGGTCTCGATGGGACCGACCATCGTCAAGGGCGCGGCGCGCAAGGTGCGGGCTTTGGCGAACGGCAAGGTGCTGGCGGGCTTCGCCGGGGCCACGGCCGACGCCCTGACCCTGATCGAGCGGCTGGAGGCCAAGCTGGAGCAGTATCCGGACCAGTTGGCGCGGGCCTGCGTCGAGCTGGCCAAGGACTGGCGCACCGACCGCTATCTGCGCCGGCTGGAGGCCATGCTGCTGGTCGCCGACAAATCCCAGATACTCACTGTCACCGGCGTCGGCGACGTGCTGGAGCCGGAATACGGCGTGGCCGCCGTCGGCTCGGGCGGCAACTATGCCTTGGCCGCCGCCCGCGCCCTGATCGACGAGAACAGCGAGCTGGACGCGGAGCAGATCGCCCGCAAGGCCATGAAGATCGCCGCCGACATCTGCGTCTACACCAACGGCAATCTGACCATTGAAAGTCTGTAGGGCGCTGTCGCTCGCCGCGCGGCGGCTTGCTGCTTGAGCGCCTGATGTGCGTATTTCTGGACCGTCTGAACCATGACCGACCTTTCTCCCCGCGAAATCGTCTCTGAACTGGACCGCTTCATCGTCGGTCAGGACGACGCCAAGCGCGCCGTGGCCGTGGCGCTGCGCAACCGCTGGCGCCGCAAGCGCGTGCCCGACGACCTGCGTGACGAGGTCACGCCCAAGAATATCCTGATGATCGGCCCGACGGGCGTGGGCAAGACCGAGATCGCCCGGCGTCTGGCGCGGCTGGCCGGCTCGCCCTTCCTCAAGGTCGAGGCGACCAAGTTCACCGAGGTCGGCTACGTCGGCCGCGACGTCGACCAGATCATGCGCGATCTGGTGGAAAGCGCGCTCGTCATGGTGCGCGACAAGCGCCGCTCGGGCGTCAAGGCCAGGGCCGAGGGGATGGCTGAGGAGCGCATCCTCGACGCCCTGGTCGGGCCTGGCTCCCAGCCCGCCACGCGCGAAGCCTTCCGCAAGAAGCTGCGCGCGGGGGAACTGGACGACAAGGAGATCGAGATCGCCTTGGCCGACACCGCCTCGCCGCTGCAGGGGTTGGACGTGCCGGGCGGCGGCAACGTCGGCCTGCTGAACCTGTCGGAGATGCTGGGCAAGATGGGCGGCGCCCGCACCAAGACGGTCAAGCTGGCCGTCAAGGACGCCCTGACTCCCCTCGTCACCGAGGAGAGCGACAAGCTGCTGGATCAGGAGAGCCTGACCAAGGAGGCCCTGCTGCTGGCCGAGAACGAAGGCATCGTCTTCCTGGATGAGATCGACAAGGTCGCTGCGCGTCAGGATCGCGGCGGCGGCGCCGACGTGTCGCGCGAAGGGGTGCAGCGCGACCTGCTGCCCCTGATCGAGGGCACGACCGTCTCGACCAAATACGGGCCGGTGAAGACCGACCATGTGCTGTTCATCGCCTCCGGCGCTTTCCACGTCGCCAAGCCGTCGGACCTGCTGCCGGAACTTCAGGGCCGCCTGCCGATCCGGGTCGAGCTGAAGGCCCTGACCCGCGACGACTTCAAGCGCATCCTGACCGAGCCCGAGGCCAATCTGATCCGTCAGAACCAGGCCCTGCTGGCGACCGAAGGGGTCGAGCTGGTCTTCACCGACGATGCCGTGGAGGCCATGGCCGACGCCGCCGTAGCCGCCAACTCCACCGTCGAGAACATCGGCGCGCGCCGTCTTCAGACGGTGATGGAGCGGGTGCTGGAAGAGACCAGCTTCAAGGCGTCGGACCTGTCCGGCCAGACCCTGACCTTCGACGGCGACAAGGTGCGCGAGAAGGTCGGCGATCTGGCCAAGAACGTGGATCTCAGCCGGTTTATTCTGTGATCGGCTGAGGCCTTTCTCCTCCCCATTTCATGGGGAGGAAATCAGCCCCGCATCGCCTCCACCGCGTCGACCAACCGCTCCAGCTCCGCCGGGCTCGACAGGCGGTGGTCGCCGCCTTCGATGAGGTCGAGCCGCAGGTCGCCGCCGCTGAGGCGTTCGGCCAGCTCGACCTGATGGCGCCATGGCACGACGTCGTCGGCGCGGCCCTGCAGCACGTGCACCGGGGCGGTGATGTCGATGCGCCCGTCCAGCAGCAGCCAGTCGCGGGCCTCCTCGAACATCCGCCGGGTCAGGACGTAGGAGCCGAGGCCTTCTTCTGTGATGACCGTCTCGCCGTCGCGCAGGATGGCCTGGCGTTCGTGGTCGGCCAGCCCCGGCCACATCAGCTTTTCGGTGAAGTCCTGCGCCGGGTTGACCAGCACCACCCCCTTGACCCGCTGCGGCCTCGCCAGCGTCGCCAACAGCGCCACCCAGCCGCCCATGGACGAGCCGACCGGGATCACCGGCCCCTCAAGACTGTCGATCAGGGCGATCGCGTCCTCGCGCCAGCGGCCGATGGCGGCCTGTTTCCAGTCGCCGCTTGATGCGCCGTGGGCGAAGTGGTCGTAGCGGACGTAGTTCCAGCCGCGCTCGCGGGCGGCGGCGTCCAGCGCCAGGGCCTTGGTTCCCTCCATGTCCGAGCGGAAGCCGCCGATCCAGATGACCGTCGGGCCGTCGCCCGTGACCGCCTTATAGGCCAGGGTCTCGCCGTCGGGGCGGGCCAGCGTGTCGAAGTCGGACATGGAAACTCCTCGGACTGTCATTCCTCGCGGAATGGCTTTAGCAGAGACGACGATTGTTCACAGAGGCCGCGAGGCGCCCGCTTGTCTGCTCCCAAAGCCCTGTTCGTCAGCTCCAACCGGATCGGCGACTGCGTCATCTCCTCGGGCGTGATCCGCGAGATCGCGCGCCAGCTGCCGGGGGTTCAGATCACCGTCGCCTGCGGCCGGCCGCCCGCGCCCTTCTTCCGTTCGGCCCCGAACGTCGAGCGCGTCATCATCCTCGACAAGAAGAAGGCCGCCGGACACTGGCTCGATCTGTGGAAACAGGTGCGCGGCACGCAGTGGGACATGGTCGTGGACATCCGCGGCTCGGCCCTCGCCTGGCTGATCCCGGCCAAGCGGCGCATCGTCTACACCCGTCGCTGGGAGACCGGCCTGCGCAAGGTCGAGATGGTGTCGCGCCTGATGGGCTCGGCGACGCCGCTGGACCCGGAAATCTTTCTTGACGATCAGGCGCGCGCCGAGGCGGCCGCCGTCATCGACCCGCAGCTGGCAGGCGGCGCCGGCCCCGGCCCGATCATCGCGCTCGCCCCCATCGCGCACCAGCCCGGCAAGTCGTGGCCCGCCGAGCGCTGGGGCCAGCTGGTGGAGAAGCTGAAGGCCGAGCCGCGCTTTGACGGTTGGCGCTTCATGCCGGTCGGCGGCCCCGGCGACCGACCGCCCGCCACCCCGGCGCTGGAGGCGGCGGGACCGCGCGGCATCGACTGCGTGGGCAAGGGCGACATCCTGTGCTCGGCCGCCGCCATCGACCGGGCGACCCTGTTTGTCGGCAACGACAGCGGCCTGATGCATGTCTCGGCGGCGCTGGGGCGGCCGACGCTGGGCCTGTTCGGTCCGACCGAGTGGTGGCTCTATGGACCCTGGGGGCCGAAGACGCGCACCGTGGCCTCGAACGAGACGCGCGGCCAGTTCGCCCCGATCGAGGACCTGAGCGTCGGTCATGTGTTCGATGGGGTGCTGGCGCTGCACGACGCCTATGTCGCGAACGGGTTTAACCCCGAGAAGCCTTGAAATCCGGGCCTTCTATCGCCATATTCGCGGCGCTCGAAGAGAATGGCGCCTGGCGCCGTCCGCCTTCGTCCGCTCATTTCGCCTATCTTCTGATCACATAAGGAAACGACGCCCATTCGCCGTCCCATGCAAGCGCCGCCCGTAAAGGACGGGCCGCCCATCAACCAGGATATCCGCGCCGCCCGCGTTCTGCTCATCGACCAGAATGGGGAAAAACAGGGCGTCATGCCTTTGTCCGCCGCGCTTGAGGCCGCCGAAGAGGCTGGCCTGGACCTGGTTCAGATCGTCGCCAACGCCGAAACGCCGGTGTGCAAGATTCTCGACTACGGCAAGCATCGTTTCCAAGAACAGAAAAAGAAGGCTGAGGCGCGCAAGCGTCAGAAGGTCGTCGAGCTGAAGGAAATCAAGCTCCGCCCGAACATCGACAGCCACGATTACGATGTGAAGGCCAAGGCCATGCATCGCTTCTTCGACGACGGCGACAAGGTCAAGGTGACCATCCGCTTCCGGGGCCGCGAAATGGCCCACCCCGAACTGGGCATGAAGCTGATGCACAAGGTCCAGGCCGATTTCGAGGAAGAGGCCAAGGTCGAGTTCCATCCCAAGATGGAAGGCCGCCAAATGATCATGATCCTGGCGCCGCGCTGATCGCGCACTGAACGACAAGACTATGGACGCCCCGGCCTTGCGGCCGGGGCGTCTTACTATCCGGCGGGAAAAACACGAATGACGGCGCAGACGATCAAGGCTCCCGGCGGGGGCGCTCCGACCCTGGCGGTTCTGTTCGCGGTGGTCTTCATCAATCTGGTCGGGTTCGGCCTGGTGGTGCCCCTGCTGCCGTTCTTCGCCCAGAGCCTGCAGGCCGAGCCGTGGCAGATCACTCTGATGTTCTCGGCCTATTCCCTGGGTCAGTTCTTCGCCGAGCCCTTCTGGGGGCGGCTGTCGGACCGGATCGGGCGCAAGCCGGTGCTGCTGGTCACCTTGGCGGCCAACGCCCTGGGCTATCTGTTGCTGGCGTTTGCGCCGACCATCTGGGCGGCGATCCTGGTGCGGCTGTTCACTGGGCTGGGCGCGGGCAATATCTCGACGGTCCAGGGTTATATCGCCGATGTCACCCCGCCCGAGCGCCGGGCCGGACGCATGGGGATGATCGGCGCCGCCTTTGGTCTGGGCTTCATCGTCGGGCCAGGCCTGGGCGGACTGCTGGTCCAGCCGCAGATGGGCCATGTCGGCTATCAACTGCCGATCTTCGCCGCCTCGGGCGCTGCCGTGCTGGCGGCGCTGGGCGTGATGTTCTTCCTGCGCGAGAGCCGCACGCGGACGGATCCGGCGGCGCCGCGTCCGGCCTTCCTGTCGGGCGTCAGCTTCGCCCGCACCGATGAGGTGATTTCGCGCGTCCTGGTGGTCAGCCTGATCTATCTGGCGGGCTTTTCGGCGATGGAGGCCGCCTTCGGCCTGTGGGCCGAGCAGCGCTACGCCTGGACGGCGCGCGAGGTGGGGCTCAGCTTCATGATCGTGGGGCTGATCTCGGCGGTGAACCAGGGACTGGTGGCCGGGCGGCTGGCGCGGCGCTTCGGCGAGGCGCGGGTGCTGGCGGCCGGGATGCTGCTGTTCGGCCTGTCGTTGGTGCTTCAGGTGGCCGCGCCGGTCGCCTGGTTCCCGGCGGGGCGGATCGACCTGGGCCTGTTCAGCCTCCCGCTGGTCGCCGGCTGGATCATTCCGGTCATCATGGGGATCGGCGCATGCGGCATGTCGCTGGCCATGCCCAACATCTCGGCTCTGATCAGCCGTTCGTCGCCGCCGGACCGGCAAGGCGCCATGCTGGGGCTGAACATGGCGGCGGGCTCGATGGCGCGGATCGTCGGCCCCATCGTCGCCGGGGTGCTGTATTCGGCGGTCGGGCCGGACTGGCCCTTCCTGGTCGGCGCCGCCCTGACCCTTCCCGCAGCGGCCATGGCGATCAACGCCGGGCGCGCCGTGCGCCGTCGTTCGGCCCGGGCGTGACAAGGCCAGCGCGGACTCTTCTTGCCTCTGCGCGGCTCTTGGCGTAAAAGCCGCGCCTTCGCGTACCGGACCGCCGGGCGAACAGGCATGCCTGGGCGGTCTTAAATCGGTCATCTGACCTTGGGGCTCAAGTAGCCCGAAGGGCGGTAGACCCCTCAATAAAGAGAGTGAAAATGCCGAAGCTGAAGACGAAGTCGGGCGCCAAGAAGCGCTTCAAATTCACCGCGACGGGCAAGGTCAAGGCTGGCGTGGCCGGCAAGCGCCACCGCCTGATCAGCCACAACTCGAAGTACATCCGCCAGAACCGCGGCACTTCGGTCATGGCCGACGCCGACGCCAAGAAGATCAAGTCCTACATGCCGTACGCCTGATCGGCGCACGCAGACACGATCTCTCAACCGCATAGAATTTGAACTAAAGCCTCTCATGCAGTGAGCCGCCGCGCGGCGAACGTCAGAGGCTTCCCGAAGGGAAATTTACAATGGCTCGCGTCACCCGGGGCGTCACCGCCCACGCCAAGCACAAGAAGATCCTGAAGCAGGCCAAGGGCTTCTACGGCCGCCGCAAGAACACCATCCGCGCCGCCAAGGCCGCGGTGGATCGCGCCGGTCAGTACGCCTACCGCGACCGTCGCAACAAGAAGCGCTCGTTCCGCGCCCTGTGGATCCAGCGCATCAACGCTGCGGCCCGCACCGAAGGCTTCACCTACTCGCAGTTCATGCACGGCCTGAACAAGGCGGGCATCGAACTGGACCGCAAGGTCCTGGCCGCCATCGCCGCTGATGAAGCCGGCTTCAAGGGCATCGCCGACAAGGTTCGCGCGGCCCTCGCCTAAAACTTTCTCCCACATGGGATGAAGCAAAAGCCCTCCGGTTCGCGCCGGGGGGCTTTTTGCTTTCGATCCTAACGGCTAGACGACCTGCATGACCGATCTCGCTCAACTGGAACTGGACCTCATCAACGCCATCGGCTCGGCCGAGAGCGTGGCGGGTCTGGAGGACATCCGCGTCGCCGCCCTCGGCAAGTCCGGCTCGATCTCGGGCCTGCTGAAAGGCATGGGGGCGCTGAGCCCTGATGAGCGCCGCGAGCGCGGCCCCGTCATCAACGGCCTGCGCGACCGGGTGTCGTCGGCCCTGAGCGCCCGTAAGGCCGAGCTGGAGGCTGCCGAACTGGACGCCCGCCTGCTGGCCGAACGCGTCGACCTGACCCTGCCCAGCCGCCCGCGCCGCAAGGGCGGGGTGCATCCGACCATGCAGGTCATGGACGAGATGGTCGCCGTCTTCGCCGACATGGGCTTCTCGGTCGCCGAGGGGCCGGACATCGAGGACGACTTCCACAACTTCACGGCCCTGAACTTCCCGCCCAAGCATCCGGCGCGGGAGATGCACGACACCTTCTTCCTGAGGCCCGACCCGGAAACAGGCGAGCGCAAGGTGCTGCGCACCCACACCAGCCCGGTGCAGGTCCGCACCATGATGTCGCAGAAGCCGCCGATCCGCATCATCGCGCCCGGCCGCACCTTCCGTAAGGACAGCGACGCGACCCACACGCCGATGTTCCACCAGATCGAAGGCCTGGTGATCGACCGCGATATCCACATGGGCCACCTGAAAACGACGCTGGAGACCTTCATCGCCCGCTTCTTCGAGCTGGACGACGTGCATGCCCGTTTCCGCCCGCACCACTTCCCCTTCACCGAGCCCTCGGCCGAGATGGACATCCGCTGCGACCGCTCGGGCGGCAAGCTGACCCTGAACGAGGGCGAGGACTGGCTGGAGATTCTGGGCTGCGGGATGGTGCACCCGAACGTGCTGCGCAACTGCGGCATCGACCCGGACGAGTATCAGGGCTTCGCCTTCGGCATGGGCGTCGACCGCCTGGCCATGCTGAAATACGGGGTGCCGGACCTGCGCCCCATGTTCGAGGCCGATACGCGCTGGCTGGCGCACTACGGCTTCTCCGCCTTCGCCGCGCCGAATCCGGCGTCGGGCCTCAGCTGAACTGGAACACGCCCATGACCGACCAGACCGAGATGTCGCCCGAAGAAAAACTGGGCCGCGAGATCGTCGCCCGCACCACGTTTGAGAAGGAAGCCGTCTGGCTGCCGTCGCTGGCCGTCCAGCACATGAACGCCGGACAGGTCGTCATCGACGGCAAGACCTTCACCGAATGCCTGATCGAAGGCCCGGCGGTGATGGCGATTATGAACGGCACCACCTTCGACGGCTGCAACATGGGCGTGGCCGAGGACCCGCGCACCCTGTTGCTGGACCCGCGCGGCTCGATGATCGCCGGGGCGATCGGCATGTCCTACTGCCGCTTCGTGCGCTGCCGTTTCGTGCAGGTGGCCTTCACCGGCGCCAAGGAGGCGCTGGACGAACTGGAGCAGGGCCTGTTGAGCGCCCGCGCCGAGGCGCAAGCCAAGGGGTGACGCCTGCGGGCGCCGGGAGCGGCGCCGCTCGCCCCCTTCAGTGTTCTTTGAAAGATTCTCATGACTGACACCCCCATCACCCTCGAAGCGCTCGGCCCCGGCCCCACCTATGTCGGCAAGAACGTGTGGCTGCCCCAGCTGTTCATGGAGACGGCGCGCGCCGGCCTGCCCGTCATCGAGAACCGTCGCTTTGAGAACTGTCTGATGGAAGGGCCGGCCGTCCTGCTGCCGCTGGAAGGCTGCAATTTCGACGGCTGCAACATGGGCGACGCCAAGGGCGATCCGCGCAACCTGATGCTGACGCCGATGGGTCCGCAGCGCGTCACCGGCCCGATCCCGTTCAAGAACTGCCAGTTCATCAACTGCAACTTCCTGGGCGTCGGCTTCACCGGCCCGTCGGAGTTCCTCGACAATATGGTAGCGGCGCTGTCCCAGGCAGGATCGGCGCAATGAAGTTCACGCTTTCCTGGCTGAAGGCCCACCTCGATACCGAGGCGCAGGTCGATCAGGTCGCCGAGGCCATGACCATGGCCGGGCTGGAGGTCGAGGAGGTCCACGACCCCATCGCCGCCCTGGCCCCCTTCACGGTCGCGCGCATCGTTTCGGCCGAGCGTCATCCGAACGCCGACCGCCTGCAGGTCTGTCAGGTCGAGACCGTGGACGGCCTGAAGGAGATCGTCTGCGGGGCGCCCAATGCGCGGGCTGGGCTGACCACCATCTACGCCCCCATCGGCGCCTATGTGCCGGGTCTGGGCGTGACCCTGGTCGAGAAGCCGGTGCGCGGCGTGGTGTCCAACGGCATGCTGTGTTCGGCCGCCGAGCTGGAACTGGCGGACGACAGCGACGGCATCCTTGAACTGTCGGACGACCTGCAGGTCGGCGCGCCTGCTGCGGGCGTCTTCGGTGCCGAGCCGGTCATCGACTTCGAGGTGACGCCGAACCGTCCCGACTGGCTCGGCGTGGCGGGCATCGCCCGTGACCTGGCCGCCGCCGGGCTCGGCAAGCTGACGACGCCGGAGATCGCGCCGGTCGCCGGGGCTTTCGACAGTCCCGTCTCGGTGACGCTGGAGGCGCCCGAACTGTGCCCGGTCTTCGCCGGTCGCGTGATCCGGGGCGTGCGGAACGGCCCGTCGCCGGAGTGGCTGCAACAGCGGCTGACGGCCATCGGCCTGCGTCCGATCAACCGCCTCGTCGACATCACCAACCTGATTTCCTACGACCGCGCGCGGCCGCTGCACGTCTATGACCTGGCGAGCCTGTCGGGCGACCAGATCGTGGTGCGCGCGGGCCGCGGCGAGCCCGACCAGATCGAGGCGCTGGACGGCAAGACCTATGCGCCGGGCGCCGCCGACTGCGTCATCGCCGACGCCGGGGGCCAGCGCGCCATCGGCCTGGGCGGCGTCATGGGCGGCGTCTCGACCGGCTGTTCGGACGAGACGGTCGACGTCTTTGTCGAAAGCGCCTGGTTCGACCCCATAGCCACAGCCCAGACCGGGCGCTCGCTGGGGATCAACTCGGACGCCCAGTACCGCTTTGCGCGCGGCGTGGACACGGCCTCGGTCGTGCCAGGGCTGGAACTGGCGACGCAGCTGATCCTCGACCTGTGCGGCGGCGAGCCGTCGACGGTCACGGTGGCGGGACAGACTCCGGCCGCCCCGGCCGCCTTCGCCTTTGATCCGTCCTATGTGAAGCGCCTGTCGGGCATGGACCTCAGCGACGACCGGATCTTCGAGATCCTGTTCGCCCTGGGCTTCACCGTCATGCGCGGCTCGCCCTGGTCGGTGACGCCGCCGTCCTGGCGCCGCGACGTCGAAGGCCCGGCCGATCTGGTCGAAGAGGTCGCCCGCATCGAGGGCTACGCCGCCCTGCCCGACACGCCCCTGCCGCCCGTCGCCCCGGCCCCGGGCGGGGTGCTCAGCCCGCGTCAGGCGCGCGTGCGCACGGCCCGCCGCGCCCTGGCGGCTCTGGGCTATGCCGAGGCCGTCACCTGGTCCTTCACCAAGCAGTCGATCGCGGCCCTGTTCGGCGGCGGCGACGAGCGTCTGGTGCTGGAAAACCCCATCGCGGCCGATCTGGACTGCATGCGGCCTTCGGCCTTGCCGAACCTGATCCAGGCGGCGGCGCGCAACGCCGCGCGCGGCCACGCCGACGTCGCCCTGTTCGAGATCGGCCCCATCTATCTGGACGATCAGCCGAACGGCCAGCGCACGGTCATCGCCGGGTTGGTCGCGCCGCACGCCGACCGGCACTGGGGCGGAGCGGGGGAAGACCCCCTGTTCGCGCTGAAGGGCGACCTGCTGGCCGTGCTGGAGGAGATCGGCGCGCCGGTCGGCTCCCTGCAGCTGGCGCAAGGGTCGAACCGCGACTGGTGGCACCCGGGCCGGTCGGCCCGGCTGCAACTGGGACCCAAGAACGTCATCGTCGAGTTCGGCGCCCTGCACCCGCGCGTGCTGAAGGCGCTGGACGCCGACGGCCCCATGCTGGCGTTCGAGATCGTGCTTGATTCCGTGCCGGAACCGCGCGGCAAGGGCGGCAAGGCGCGCGGCGCGGCGGACCTGCCAAACCTGATGCCCCTGACCCGCGACTTCGCCTTCCTGATGGACGAGGCCAAGGCCGTGGGCGACCTGACCCGCGCCGTGGCGGGCGCTGACAAGGCGCTGATCGCCGATGTCCGCGTGTTCGACGTCTATCGCGGCCAGGGCGTGCCGGAAGGCCAGAAGTCGGTGGCCATCGAGGTCGAGATCCAGCCTCGCGCCGCGACCCTGGCCGAAGCAGAGATCGAGGCCCTGATGGCCAAGGTGAAGGGCGCCGCCGCCAAGGCGGGCGGAACGCTGCGCGCCTGAAGACAGATAAATCCGGCGGCCTGGAGCTCGGGCCGCCGGAACTTCTGCGGCCAAGCAATCTTTGGTTAACCTTAAAGCCCCAAGGCTGCCGTAAAAGGCACGGACGGTAGGCCAAGCCCGCGACGACGGGCGGACCGTCCTTAGCCGGGAGCCTCGACCATGCACCGCCGCCAACTGATCCGCACCAGCCTCGGCCTCGCCGCCGCCGGCGCCCTGCCCGCCGGCCTGGGCGCCTGCGCCAGCCGCCCGCCGGCCGATCCCAACTATCCGATCGCCTCCGACAACAACGCCCAGGCCTATACCTTCGACGAGCTGGTCGCCGCCGGGTCGCGCGAGCTGGGCATCGCGGCCGAGGCCGTGGGCGGCGCCATCGAGCGCATCTTCGCCGAACAGGGCGACCGCCCGACCGCCTATATCGCGGGCGAAGAAGGCGCCGGCGCCGTCGTGGCCGGCCTGCGTTACGGTCGCGGTGCCCTGCACATGAAGGACCTGTCGGCCTCGCAGGAGGTGTTCTGGCAAGGCGCCTCCATCGGCTGGGACTGGGGGGGCAACGCCAGCCGGGTCTTCACCCTGGTCTACGGCCTGTATCACCCCGACATGCTCTATCGCCGCTATCCGGGCGTTGAGGGCTCGGCCTATCTGATCGCGGGTCTCGGCGTGAACTATCAGCGCGCCGACGGCATCGTCCTGGCTCCGATCCGCACCGGCGTCGGCGTGCGTCTGGGCGCCAACGTCGGCACCATGAGCTACAGCCGCCAGCGCAACATATTGCCTTTCTAAGGGACGCTATGCTCGGGTCGCGGACCCTCGCGGCTTGAGCGAAAGAGGAGGCGCGTCGATTTCGGTCGGCGCGCCTTTTGTGTGTCAGGACTGTTCCTCGGCGAGGATTGCCTCCAGCCCTTCGCGGTAGGAGGGATAGCGGGGGCGCCAGCCCAGTTCGGCCTTGGCGCGGGCGTTGGAGACGCGCTTGGAGTCCAGGTAGAAGCGGCGCATGGCCTCGCTGACTTCGGGTGCCGTCCAGTCGACTTCGGGCGGACGCGGCAGGCCCAGGCGCTCGGCGGCCCAGGCGGTGACGACGTCGGCTGAGGTCGGTTCGTCGTCGGTCAGATTGTAGACGCCGCCGGGGCGCGGTCGGGCCATGGAGGCGAACAGGCCCGAGACGATGTCGTCCACGTGAATGCGGTTGAACACCTGGCCGGGCTTTTTCACCAGGCGCGCGGTTCCGGCGCGCAGGCGGTCGATGACGCTGCGGCCGGGACCGTAGAAGCCGGGCAGGCGGAAGACCTGCAGCGTCAGCCCCATGCCCTGGGCTCCGTCCAGCCAGTCGCGCTCGACCCGCGCGCGGCGGGCGCCTTCCAGCGTGGCGGCGTTCAGCGGATCGCCCTCGAAGGCCCAGCCGCCCGCCCGGTCGCCGTAGACGGCGGTGGAGGAGGCGTAGCCGATCCAGTCGGGCCAGGCGTCGCCCGCCAGAGGCGTCAGGGCGCGCAGGGCCGGGCAGCCATGGGCGTCCGGCGGCGTGGTGATCAGCACGGCCTGCGCGGCGGCGAGCGCCGCGCCCAGGGCCGTGGCGTCGGCCGGATCGACCGGCGTCATCCCCTGCGCCGCCAGCGTCTGACGGGTGTCGGGGTCGCGCGAGGTGGCGAAGGCCCGGCCGCCGCGCCGCACGGCCTCGCGCCCCGCCGCCTGTCCCAGATAGCCGCCGCCGAAGACCAACAGGGACGGGGCGGCGGCGGGTTCGGTCATCAGGCTTCGGCTTCTCAGGCGGACAGGATGCGGACGGGGGCGGCGGCGAAGGCCGTTTCAGCCTCGTCGCGGAGGGCGTCGGCGCGGCCGGCGTTCCAGGCGGTGACGCAAGGAATCTTGCTGCGGTCGGCGCGATCGGCGTAGCGCCGGGCGATGTCGGTGACATCGGCCATCAGTCCCTCGGCCAAAGTGATGGGCTTTAGCCCCAGCTCGCGGAACTGATCGTTGGCGACGACCAGCTCGTTCTCGTCGGCCTCCTGACGCGGATTGGCGACGTTGTGGACCGGGGCGCCGGTCATGTCGGCCACCATACGGGCCAGATCGCGGACGCGCCGGCTCTCGGTCATCTGGTTGAGGATCTTGACCCGATCGCCGCGCTTGGGCGGGTTGTTCAGCGCCAGCTCGACGCAGCGCACCGTATCCTGAATGTGGATGAAGGCCCGCGTCTGGCCGCCCGAGCCGTGGACCGTCAGCGGATAGCCCAGCGCGCCCTGCATCAGGAAGCGATTGAGCACCGTGCCGTAGTCGCCGTCGTAGTCGAAGCGGTTGATCAGGCGCTCGTCCTGCTTCGTCTCCTCGGTCTGGGCGCCCCAGACGATGCCCTGGTGCAGGTCGGTGATCCGCAGGGAATCGTTCCTGGCGTAGAACTGGAACAGCAGGGCGTCCTGCGTCTTGGTCATGTGATAGATGCTGCCGGGGTTCGGCGGGAACAGGATTTCCTGCTCGGTCGGCCCGTGGTCGGTGTCGACTGTGACCTTCAGATAGCCCTCGGGGATGCGCAGGCCCGCCGTGGTGTAGCCGTAGACCCCCATGGTCCCCAGGTGGGCCAGGTGGACATCGCGGCCGCTTTCGACGATGGCGGCCAGCAGGTGGTTTGTGGCGTTCAGATTGTTGTCGACGGTGTAGATCTTGTGCCGCGCCGACTTCATCGAATAGGGGGCGGCGCGCTGTTCGGCGAAATGGACGACGCTGTCGGGCGCCCAATCCTTGATCAGGGCGACCAGGCGGTCGAACTCCTTGCCGACCGTCAGATTGACGAAATCGATGGTGCGGCCCGACACCTCCTTCCACGCGGCGATGCGCTCGCCCATGGTGCGGATCGGGGTCAGGGAGCGGATCTCCAGCTCATTGTCGATGTTGCGGCGGCTGAGGTTGTCGACGATCAACACCTCCCAGCCGCGCGCCGACAGGTGCAGGGCCGTGGGCCAGCCGCAGAAGCCGTCGCCGCCCAGAATCATCACGCGCATCGGTCGAACCTCGTTTTCAACGTCCCCTCTTGCCTAGCCGAACGCGTGAGCGGGCGAAAGCGTGGCGCGCGGGGAGCGGCTAAAGCGACGCAGGACGAAAAAACAGAGTCCAATTCGTCTGAATCGTCTGAAATCGGAGGGATTGGTCCGGCGCAAACGGGATCATGAGGCGATGGGATAATGAGGCGGACTGAACAGGGGACGCAGAGGGCGGGAACTTGAAATAAAAGAGGTTTTCAAAGCCTGACGTGCAGGCGTCGTTCGTCCTTCTCCCCTTGTGGGAGAAGGTGGGCGCCGGAGGCGCTCGGATGAGGGGTGTGAGCGCGACCTTTAGACGACGAGGCGGAACACTAGCGGTAGGTTTGCAAACGCGCCGTCGCCACCCCTCATCCGTCAGGCTTCGCCTGCCACCTTCTCCCACAAGGGGAGAAGGGAATTTACAGCAGGCCCTCAATCGCGGCGCGGGCGGCGTCGCCCAGGTCGGGGCGCTTTAGGGCCAGGGCGACGTTGGCGCGCAGCAGGCCGATCTTGTCGCCGCAGTCGTGGGTCACGCCCTCATACTCATAGGCGGTGAAGGTCTGCGACTGCATCAGCCGGGCCATGGCGTCGGTCAGCTGAATCTCGCCGCCCGCGCCGCGCTCCTGCGTCTCCAGCAGGTCGAAGATTTCCGGCTGCAGGATGTAGCGGCCCGAGATCGACATGTTCGACGGGGCCGTGCCCTGGGCGGGCTTTTCGACCATGCCCTTCATGCCGTAGCGGCGGCCGTCGTGGGAGGCGGGATCGATGATGCCGTATTTGTGGGTGTCGGCCTCGGGCACGGCCTCGACGCCGATGACGTTGCCGCCGACTTCGGCGTAGAGCTGGGCCAGCTGCTTCAGCGCGCCGGGCTGCGAATCCACGATCACGTCGGGCAGGATGACGGCGAACGGCTCCGGCCCGATGATGTCGCGGGCGCACCAAACGGCGTGGCCGAGGCCCTTGGGCTGCATCTGGCGGGTGAAGCTCATCTCGCCGGCCTGGGCCAGCTCGGCGTTCATGGTCGCCAGGATCTCGGTCTTGCCCTTGGCCAGGAGCTGGGCCTCAAGTTCGATCTGGTGGTCGAAATAGTCCTCGATCGCCTGTTTGGCGCGGCCGGTGACGAAGACGATGTGCTCGATCCCCGCCTCGCGCGCCTCTTCCACGATATAGGAGAGGATCGGCCGGTCGACGACGTTCAGCAGCTCCTTGGGCGTGGTCTTGGTGCCGGGCAGAACCCGCGTGCCGAGACCGGCCACGGGCAGGACCGCCTTGCGCAGAGGGGCTGGGCGAAGGCGGGCGGGGGAGGTCGTCATGGATCGTCCTGATCAGCCTTGGGGCGCCTGTCATAGGCGCAATTTGTGAAGCTTCCAAACGCCCCCGGGCCGATCGGGTTCGCCTATTCCACCGTCACCGACTTGGCCAGGTTGCGCGGCTGGTCGACGTCGGTGCCCTTCTGGACGGCGGTATAGTAGGCGAGCAGCTGCATCGGCACGGCGTAGACCAGGGGCGCGATCAGGGCCGGGCAGTCCGGGGCGTGGACGCGGCGGACGCCCGCGCCGTGCAGGGCCGGCGCCGTCTCGGGCGTGATCATGATGACCGGGCCGCCGCGCGCGGCGACTTCCTGCAGGTTGGAGGCGGTCTTCTCGAACAGGTCGTCCAGCGGGGCCAGGGCGACGGTCGGGGTGGCCTCGTCGATCAGGGCGATGGGGCCGTGCTTGAGCTCGCCCGCCGCATAGCCCTCGGCGTGGATGTAGCTGATCTCCTTCAGCTTCAGCGCGCCTTCCATGGCCAGCGGGAACATCGGGCCGCGCCCCAGGAACAGGACGTCGCGCGCCTTGGCCAGGTCGAGCGTCAGGGCGTGGATGCCCGCGTCCATCTGCAGGGCCTCGGCGATCAGGCGCGGGGCCTCGAACAGGGCCTTGACCAGTTCGGCCTCCTGAACGGCGTCGATCTTGCCGCGCGCCACGCCCGCCGCGACGGCCAGCGACAGCAGGGCGGCGACCTGGGCGGTGAAGGCCTTGGTCGAGGCGACGCCGATCTCGGGCCCGGCGTGGGTGGGCCACAGCACGTCCGCCTCGCGCGCCATGGAGGAGGTGTGGACGTTGACGACGGCGGCGGTCTTCATCCCCTGCGCCTTGCACCATTTCAGGCCCGCCAGGGTGTCGGCGGTCTCGCCCGACTGGCTGACGGCGACGGCGAGCGTGCCGGGCGACAGGGCCGGGTCGCGGTAGCGGAACTCAGAGGCGATCTCGACGTCGCAGGGCAGGCCGGCGTACTTCTCAAAGGCGTATCGGCCGATCTGGGCGGCGTAGAAGGCGGTGCCGCAGGCGACGATCTGGATGCGGCCCAGGGCGGCGAAGTCCACGGCCTGAACCTTGGCCTTGCCGGAGACCAGGTCCAGGTATTCCGACAGGGTGTGCTGGACGCTGTCGGGCTGTTCGTGGATCTCCTTTTCCATGAAGTGGCGGTATTCGCCCTTCTCGACCAGGGCCGAGGAGGCCGAGACCTGGACCACGGCGCGGTCAGCCGGGCGGCCCGAGGCGTCGAACATGCGCGCGCCGGTGCGGGTCACGGCGACGAAATCGCCCTCTTCCAGATAGGAGATCTTCTGGGTGAAGGGGCCGACCGCCAGGGCGTCCGAGCCCAGGTACATCTCGCCTTCGCCCCAGCCGACGACCAGGGGGCTGCCGCGACGCGCGCCCAGGATCAGCTCGTCCTCGCCCTCGATCAGCACGGCCAGGGCGTAGGCGCCGGTCAGACGGTCCAGGGTGGCCTTGAAGGCGTCCAGCGGCGCCATGCCGGCGGCCAGCTTGTGGTCCAGCAGGTGGGCGACGACCTCGGTGTCGGTCTGGCTTTCGAAGACGCGGCCCTCGGCCTCCATTTCGGCCTTCAGCTCGGCGAAGTTTTCGATGATGCCGTTGTGGACCAGGCAGACGCGCCCGGCCTTGTGCGGGTGGGCGTTGCTGGTGGTCGGCGCGCCGTGGGTGGCCCAGCGGGTGTGGCCGATGCCGACGGTTCCGGCGACCGGCTCGGCGGCCAGCACGGCCTCCAGCTCGCGGATCTTGCCCTTGGCGCGGCGGCGCTCGATGCGGCCCTCGGACTGGACGGCGATGCCGGCGGAATCGTAGCCGCGATACTCAAGCCGCTTCAGGCTGTCGATCAGGCGAGAGACGACGGGGCCGGTTCCGGTGACGCCGATGATGCCGCACATGAGGTCTGCTCCGATGGGCAGGCAGCCGCCGCTTTTTGCGCCGCGCCGCGAAATTGAGGTAAGCGAGAGGGTTCAGCCTCCGCCCTGGATCTCAGCTCTAGGAAATCGCGGGGGCGGCGACATCAAAAAATGGGTTTCGGAAGGTTTCTTTGCAAACTCCGGGGCCGCCAGCGAAGGACGGCCTCTTGGGCGAGAGAAAATACTTCGGCACCGATGGCATTCGCGGCCGGGCCAACACCCATCCGATGACGGCCGAGGTGGCCCTGCGCGTCGGCCTGGCCGCCGGGCGGCTGTTCCGCACCGACGACGACCGTCGCCATCTGGTGGTGATCGGCAAGGACACGCGCCTGTCGGGCTATATGATCGAGCCGGCGCTGGTGGCGGGCCTGGCCTCGGTCGGCATGGACGTGCGCACCTTCGGCCCCCTGCCGACGCCGGGCGTGGCGATGATGACCCGCTCGATGCGCGCGGATCTGGGCATCATGATCTCGGCCTCGCACAACGACTACGCCGACAACGGCATCAAGCTGTTCGGGCCGGACGGCTACAAGCTGTCGGACGAGATCGAGCTGAAGATCGAAGCCATGATGGACGAGGCCCTGGATCAGGACCTGGCGCCCTCGAACAAGCTGGGCCGGGTCAAGCGGATCGACGACGCGCCGCCCCGCTATATCGAAATCGCCAAACAGGCCTTCCCCAAGCGGCTGAGCCTGAAGGGCCTGCGCATCGCCATCGACTGCGCCAACGGCGCCGGCTATCGCGTGGCCCCGACGACCCTTTATGAGCTGGGCGCCGAGGTCTTCCCCGTCGGGGTGGAGCCGAACGGTCTGAACATCAACGCCGAGTGCGGCTCGACCCATCCCGAGACCGTGTCGGAAGCAGTCAAGCGCTATCGCTGCGACATCGGCATCGCCTTGGACGGCGACGCCGACCGGGTGATCATCTGCGACGAGAAGGGCCATGTGGTCGACGGCGACCAGATCATGGCTCTGATCGGTCTGGACTGGGCCAAGCGCGGGCGGCTGAACGGCAAGGGCCTCGTCGCCACCGTCATGTCCAACCTGGGACTGGAGCGCCGCCTGAAGGCCGAGGGGCTGACGCTGGAGCGCACCAAGGTCGGCGATCGCTACGTCATGGAGCGGATGCGCGAGGGCGGCTTCAACATCGGCGGCGAACAGTCGGGGCACATCATCCTGAAGGACCATGCCACGACGGGCGACGGCCTGATGGCCGCGCTGCAGGTGCTGGCCGTCCTGGTCGAGGCGGGCGCGCCGATGAGCGAGCTGGCGCGCCAGTTCGAGCCGGTTCCGCAACTGCTGCAGAACGTCCGCTACACGGCCGGCAAGCCGCTGGAGGACGAGAAGGTCAAGGCGGCGATGGCCGAGGCGGAAGCCGCCCTGAACGGCGCGGGCCGCCTGCTGGTCCGCCCCTCGGGCACGGAAAAGCTGATCCGCGTCATGGCCGAGGGCGATGACGAGGCCCTGGTCAAGCGCGTGGTCAACGAGGTCGCCGAGGCGGTGAAGGCGGCGGGCTGATCGCCCGCCGCTTGCGCCGTCAGATGGGGGACAGGGCCTGATCCAGGTCGGCCCACAGGTCCTCGACGTTCTCGATCCCGACCGACAGACGCACAAGATTGTCGCCGATGCCGCTGCGCGCCTTGGCTTCTGGCGTGTAGTCCGAATGGGTCATGCTGGAGGGGTGGGAGGCCAGGCTCTCGGCGCCGCCCAGGCTGACGGCCAGTTTGAACAGGCGAAGCGCGTTCAGCATGCGGAAGGCCTCGGTCTCGCCGCCCGGAAGCTCCAGCGAGAAGGTCGAGCCGGCGCCCTTGCACTGGGCCTCGAAGATCGCCTGCTGTTCGGGCGAGGCGTCCGGGCCGCCCGCCGTCAGGACGGCGCTGACGCGCGGATCGGCGCGCAGGCGTTCGGCCAGGATCAGGGCGGTGTCCTGCGCGCGCTCCATGCGGATGTGCAGGGTCTCCAGACTGCGCAGCAGCAGCCAGGCGGTGTGCGGGTCGGCGGTGGTGCCGCAGATGGTCCGCATCTCGCCGACGCGGGCCATGAGGTCCGCCCCGCCCATGCAGCCGCCCGCGATCAGGTCCGAGTGGCCGCCGACGTATTTGGTCAGGGAATAGAGGACGAGGTCGGCGCCGAGTTCCAGCGGGCTCTGCCACAGGGGACCCAGGAAGGTGTTGTCGACGGCGATGACCGGCGGTTCGGCCTGATCCAGCGCCTTGGCGGCGGCGACCGCGCGGGCGATGTCGACCAACTGGTTCGTCGGATTGGCGGGGGTCTCTAGATAGACGGCGGCCAGGCGTCCGCCGGTGGTCTTGGCCTGGTCGGCCGCCGCGATCATGGCCGCGGCCAGGGCGTCGGCGCCCTCGGCGGCGGGGACGCTGATCGCCTTGACGCCGTAGCGGGGCAGGATGCGGTCGAACAGGTATTCGGTGCCGCCATAGGCCGGGGCCGTATAGACGATGACGTCGCCGGGCCGCACCAGGGCCAGCATGGCGGTCGAGATCGCGGCCATGCCGCTGGAGAAGACCAGGGCCTTGTCGGCCTTGTCCCAGACGGCGAGGCGGTCTTCGAGAATTTCGAGGTTCGGGTTGTTGATGCGCGAATAGATCAGGCCCAGCGCCTCGTCCGGATCGCGCTGGCGCAGGCCATAGGCGACCTCGAAGAAACGCTTGCCGTCCTCGGCCGATTTGAAGACGAAGGTCGAGGCCTGGAACAGCGGCGCCTTGATCGCGCCCTCCGACAGGGCCGGATCATAGCCGTAGCCCATCATCAGGGTTTCGGGCGCGAGGGTGCGGTCGCCGAGGACGCGCGTGCGGTGGCGGTTCATTATTATGTTTCCTCTCCTGCGCCGGTGATAGCCGACCCGGAAAAGGCCCGCCAGACGCTAAGTCATGGAGGAGAGGCGCCGCGCCTTGGAAATTTCGACCGCAAGGCGGCCGGCGGGGATCAGGCCGTCAGGACGCGGGCGAGGGCCTCGATGCGCTGGCGGATGTCCGGCACGGCGACGGTCTCCCAGAAGGCGGCGCGGGCGGGCGGGCCGAGCATGAACGGGCCAGGATCGGCGGCGCCGTCGGCGTGGATCACGCGCCCCTCGGCGTCGAGGTCGAGGCCCAGGCCGGTGGGATCGAGGCGGGCGCGGCCCTCAGCGATCAGGGCGGCGGTCAGGGGCGCGCGGGCGGCGTCATGGCCGGGGCCGGTGCAGTCGATCAGCCAGTCGGCCGTCAGGCGCTGATCCTCGCCCTTGCGCGTGCGGATGCTCAGGGCGGGGCCATGGTCGCCCGCCTCGACCTCCTGCACGCGCCCGGCCACGACCGCCAGGCGGCCCGAGGCGATCAGGGCGTCCAGGGCGGCGGCGATCTCGGGGGCGATGCGGTGGCGGTGGACGTCCCACCAGGGCCGCAGGTGGCGCAGGAAGCGGGCGCGCTCGGCCGTCGTCGCCGTCCGCCACAGCTGGGCGGTGACGGGGCGATAGCCCTCCATGACGCGGCGCCAGCCGTGCGCGCGCGCCAGCCGCCGCGCCGAGGCCAAGCGCAGGGATAAGGCGCCTTCGAGCGCGTCGGGCGGCAGGTCGATCGGGGCGTCGTGATGGGGACCGTGGGCGCGCGGCAGCAGGCCCCGGCGCGACACCACCGTCGCCCGGCCGCGCCAGCCCTGGGCCTGGAGCGCCAGCGCCACGTCGACCATGGTCAGGCCGGAGCCGAGGATCAGGACGGAATCCTCGGCGCCGACGGCCGCCAGGGCGCCGGGCGCCCACGGATCGGCGAGGCGGCGCGGGCCTGCTCCGGGCGCGACCGGGCGCGGGGCGGGATTGCCGGTGGCCAGGACCACGGCGCGGCCCCGGATGCGGGCGCCGTCGGCGAGGATGACGGTCTCGCCGTCGATGCGGACGGCCTCGCCCTTCACACGACGGATCAGGCCGGGATGGGCGGCCTCGGCCTCGGCCAGGCGGGCCTGCACATAGAGGCCGTAGAGGCGGCGCGGGGCGAAGCCGTTCGGATCGGCGTAGGCGGGGGCGTGGAGCGCCAGCCAGTCGGTGAAGTCGGTGGGCCGGTCGGGGCGGGCGCTCATCCGCTCGGCGCGGACGTTCAGCCGGTGGTCGTCAAGCGGCGTGGAATAGGCGACGCCGGGGCCGACCTGTTCGCCGCGCTCGATCAGGACCGAGGCCTGGCCCAGTTCGGCCAGGCGTGCAGCCAGCATGGCGCCGGAGAACCCGCCGCCGACGATGACCACGGGGAGGGAAGCGGCGTCGTTCATCAGGGGAAGACGCCAGAGGCGGGCCGGAAGGTCAATCTTCCCTGCCCCACTTTGTAGGAAGTTAGACAGGCGCAGCGTTTCTCCCTCCCCGTCCCGGGGAGGGTGGTCGCGCAGCGACCGGGTGGGGAGGGCCGGGCGAGGCGGGGCTTGGCCTGTCTCGCCACCAGCCTGCCTGGCCCCCAGCGTATCTGGCCCCTGCGTCTACATCGCCTTGCCGCCCCCACCCGGCTTCGGCTTCGCCTCAGCCACCCTCCCCATGAAGGGGAGGGAGAGGCGCGGGCTTGGCCTCTGGCGGGCGGCTCAGATTTCCTGGTTGAAGGCGCCGATTTCCGGGTGGGCGGCGAGGCGCGGCTTCACTTCCTTGCGGAACAGGTCGCGCATGTCGTCGGCCGAACGCATGCTCTCGACCACCACGACCAGTTCCGGCTTGTTGGAGGAGGCGCGGACCAGCACCCAGGAGCCGTCCTCCAGGTGGACGCGCACGCCGTTGACGGTGATGGCCTCGACGATCTTGCGGCCCAGGATCGAGCCGCCGGAGGCCGCCAGGTCCTCGTACTCCTTCACGATCTTGGCCAGCACGTCATACTTCAGCTCGTCGTCGCAGTGCGGCGACATGGTCAGCGAAGTCCAGGCGTCGGGCAGGGCGGTCTTCAGTTCGCTGAGGCTCTTGCCGGGGTTGCGGTCCAGCATGGCCAGAACGGCGCCCGCCGCCACCAGGCCGTCGTCATAGCCGTGGCCCAGATCGCCCGACAGGAAGAAGTGGCCCGACTTCTCGAACCCCGCCAGGGCGCCCAGTTCAGCAGTCTTGCGCTTGATGTAGGAGTGGCCGGTCTTCCAGTAGACGGTGGTCGCGCCGTTGGCCTTGAGCACCTCGTCGGTCTTGTAGAGGCCCGTCGACTTCACATCGACGACGAAGGTCGCGTTCGGGTGGATGGCCGACAGGTCGCGGGCCAGCATCAGGCCGATCTTGTCGGCGAAGATCTCCTCGCCCGTGTCGTCGACCACGCCGCAGCGGTCGCCGTCGCCGTCGAAGCCGAGCGCGAGATCGGCGCCCGTCTCCCTCACCTTGGCCGCCATCTGCATCAGCATGGCGTGGTCTTCCGGGTTCGGATTGTATTTGGGGAAGGTGTAGTCGAGGTCGGTGTCCATCTCGATCACCTCGGCGCCCATCAGGCGCAGCACCTCGGGGGCGAAGGCCCCGGCGGTGCCGTTGCCGCAGGCGGCCACGACCTTCAGCGGGCGGGACAGCTTCACCTTGGACGCCACGTCCTTGATGTAGGTCTCGCGGAAGCCCTCGACGCGCTCCAGCCGACCGCCGGGGCGGGCGACGCCCTGGCCGTTCAGCACGATCTCCTTCAGGCGGCCCATTTCGTCAGGGCCGAAGGTCAGCGGCGCCTGGGCGCCCATCTTCACGCCGGTCCAGCCGTTCTCATTGTGGCTGGCCGTGACCATGGCGACGCAAGGGCAGTCCAGCGCGAACTGGGCGTAATAGGCCATCGGCGACAGGGCCAGGCCGATGTCCAGCACCTCCATGCCGCCTTCCAGCAGGCCCAGGATCAGCGCCTGCTTCACCGACAGGGAATAGCCGCGGAAGTCGTGGCCGACGGCGATCTTCGGCGTCTGGCCGATCTCATGGACATAGGTGGCCAGGCCCAGGCCCAGGGCCTGAATGCCCAGCAGGTTGATCTCTTTTTCCAGGATCCAGCGGGCGTCGTATTCGCGAAAGCCGGTCGGCTTGACCAGAGGCAGGGTTTCATATTCCGCAGTGTTGGGGCGGATGTCCTGACGGGGCTTTTGCATAAGTCTTCCTAGATGGTCCCGGGGGGAGCGGGGGCTGCTATTCTGCCTTGGCCTATAGCCTTCCCCCGCTTGAGAGGCCACAACGCGCGACCCTTGTTAGGGCTGCGCTTGCGGGGCGCTTATTCGCCGATGTGCGGCGAAACCTTGACCGCGCCCGCGTCGGGGGCCTAGCGAGAACCTCAAGATACGGATGCTCCCGGAGACCTTCATGACCCGCCTGATCCTGCTGCGCCACGGCCAGAGCCAATGGAACCTGGAGAACCGCTTCACCGGATGGGTCGACGTCGACCTGACGGCCGAGGGCGAGGCCCAGGCCCGGCGCGGCGGCGAGCTGATCGCGCAGGCGGGGTTCAAGCCTGCCGTCATGTTCACCTCGGTGCTGAAGCGGGCCAAGCGCACCGGCGCCCTGGCGCTGGACTCGGCGGGGTTGAAGGATGTCCCGGTGATCGAGGACTGGCGCCTGAACGAGCGCCACTACGGCGGCCTGACCGGGCTGGACAAGGCCGAGACGGCGGCCAAGCACGGCGAGGATCAGGTCAAGGTCTGGCGCCGCAGCTATGACGTGCCGCCGCCGCCGCTGGCGCCGGGCGGCGAGTTCGATTTCGACGCCGACCCCCGCTACGTCGGCAAGGAAATCCCGGACACCGAGAGCCTGAAGACGACGCTGGACCGGGTGCAGCCCTATTGGGACGCCGAGATCGCCCCGCGCCTCAAGGCGGGCGAAGACGTGCTGATCGCCGCCCATGGCAACTCCCTGCGCGCCATCGTCAAACTGCTGTTCGCCGTGCCGGACGACAGGATCGTCGACGTCGAGATCCCGACCGGCAACCCGCTGGAGATCGATCTGGACGCGGACCTGAAGCCGGTCGCCGCCCGCTATCTGGACGAGGGGCGGGCGCAGGCCCTGCCCCCAATTGCGAGAGTGATCGCGTGAGCGGGGCGGCGGACGACGCCGTCTTCATGCGGCGGGCCATTGATCTGGCCCTGAGCCGCATGGGCGAGACCTGGCCCAATCCGGCCGTCGGCTGCGTCCTGGTCAAGGACGGGGTCGTGCTGGCCGAGGCGGCGACGGCGCCGGGCGGACGTCCGCACGCCGAGGAACAGGCCGTGCCCGAGGCGGGCGAGGCCGTGAAGGGCGCGACCGCCTATGTGACGCTTGAGCCGTGCGGCGCCCGCTCGTCGGGCCGCAAATCCTGCGCCCACTTCCTGGCCGAGGCCGGGGTCGAGCGGGTGGTGATCGCGGCGCTGGACCCGTCGCCTTTCGCCTCGGGGCGGGGGACGGAACGGCTGCGCCAGTCAGGCCTGACGGTCGAGACCGGGCTGTTGTCGGATGAGGCCGCCGTCCTGTGCGAGGGCTTCCTGCACCGGCTGGAGACGGGCCGGCCTATGGTCCGCGTCAGCCTGGACGGCGCGGGCTTTGACGGGCGGTTCGCCGCCTCCGCACGCGCCGATCTGACGACCGAGCTGAACCGGTTGGGCGAGGCGGGCTACACCCGTCTTTGGACCCAAGAGGGCGACCTGGCAGCGGCCCTGCGCGAACAGGGGCTGTTGACGGAATAGGGCGGCCAGCGGCGGGGCGGAGGCGACGGAAAAACCCTTGTTTCCGCAAAGCTTCCTTAATCCGGCGTAAGCCATAAACGGCCCCATGAGCGAGGCCGTCGAACCCGTCCGCAGGAAACTGACTCAGGAAGAGGCCGACGCCGTCTGCCTGAAGCACGACCGGCTGTGGCAGGCGCGGCCGGGCGGGGCGCGGGCGGTGTTCGCCTGGACGGACCTGTCGGGCGTATCTCTGCGCGGGCGCAACCTGGCCGACGCCGACTTCACCGCCGCCTGCCTGATCGGCTGCGACCTGACCGGGGCCAAGCTGGACAACGCCAACTTCTTCGGCGCGGACATGCAGGATGCGACCCTGGTCGACGCCAGCCTGCGCCGGGCCGATCTGCGCGGGGCCTGCCTGCGCGGCGCGGACCTGTCGGGCGCGGACCTGTTCGAGGCTGACCTGCGCGAAGGGACCATCGCCGCCAAGGACGCCAAGCTTGGTTTTCGCGTGGTCGAGGCGCGCAAGCGGACCGACACCGAGGCGCAGGGCGCCGTGCTGGCCGGCGCCAATCTGCAGCGGTCGCGCATGACCGGCGTCATCGCCGTGGCCGCCGACTTCACCGACGCCATCATGAAGGACTGCAAGCTGGTCCGGGCCAACCTGAAACAGGCCAGCTTTCGCGGCGCCGATCTGGCCGGGGCGGACCTGTCGGGAGCCGACCTGTCGGGCGCGGACCTCACCGACGCCATTCTGGTGGGGGTCAAGGCGGCCATGTGGCGGACGGACGGGGCCAATATGGACGGCGCCCTGATCGACAACCGCCCGGCGGGCGAACCGGTCAGCCAGATGCCTGCGGCCGAAATGCTGCGCGAACACGCCCAGTGGTGCGAGACGGGCGGGGCAGAGGGCCAGCCTTCGGTGTTCGACGGCGTCGATCTGCGGCCGCTGGAGAGCATTCGCGGGCTGAACCTGACGGCCCTGTCGGCCAAGGGAGCGGTCTTCTACGGCCTGGACATGGAAGGGGTGCAGCTTCAGGGGGCGCAACTGGAGGGCGCCGACCTGCGCTCGGCCAATCTGCGCCGGGCGGACCTGCGCGGGGCGCGACTGACGCGGGCGCGGCTGAATGGGGCGGACCTGCGCGAGGCCCAGCTGGGGCCGTTGATGCTGACGGCGGATCGGCTGATGCCCGCCGATCTGAGCGGGGCGAACCTGCGCGGCGCGGACCTGACGGGCGCGGACATGCGCCGGGCCGTGCTGAGCGAGGCGGACCTCAGTCGCGCCATCCTGCACGGCGCCCAGACCCGACAGGCCGACTTCACCGGCGCCCAGACCGGCGGCGCGCGCGGGCTGGACCTGTCCGACTTGAACGCAGGTTAGCATCCGCTCCCACGAAAAAGGGGCGACGCGAACGCCGCCCCTTGAATGAGTCTGTCAGGGCCAGACGGCTCAGGCCGCCTTATTGGCCGCCTTATCGGCCGTGTCCTCGGCCTTGCCTTCGATCAGGGTCGAGCCGGTGGCGATCTCGATGCTGCGGGGCTTGAGAGCCTCCGGCAGTTCGCGCTTGAGCTCGATGGTCAGCAGGCCGTGGGCCAGGGCCGCGCCCTTGACCACCACATAGTCGGCCAGTTGGAAGCGGCGCTCGAAATCGCGCTCCGCCAGGCCGCGATGCAGGAAAGTCCGCTGGACGCCCTCGCTGTCGTTGGCGGCCTTCTTGCCGGTGACGGTCAGCAGGTTTTCCTTGGCCTCGATGTTCAGCTCGTCAGCCGAGAAACCGGCGACGGCGATTTCGATGCGATAGGCGTCCTCGCCGGTCGTTTCGATATTGTAGGGGGGCCAGCCGTTTTCCGGGCCGGAGCGTGCAGCGCTTTCCAACTGGCGAACCAGACGGTCGAAGCCGACGGCGGAACGGTACAGCGGCGAGAAATCATAGGTACGCATGGGTCATCCTTCTGACATTCAGCAAGGTTGAGCCGCCCGGCGGTTTGGCCCCGGACGACGGAGGGTTTCAGCCCCGGCGGTCCGCATTCGGCCCCGTCAGGTCTGGAGAGCCCGAGGATCGGCGCTCTCGGACGAAGAGGTAGGAGGCCGTTTTTCGGGCGCAAGGGGCCGCGCGAAATCGCCGCTCCGCCGCATCGACGCCTTGCGGCGGCCGCGAAGCGCCGTAAGGATTTTACCTTCATCCTTCCGAAGCGACCGGAGCCTCCATGCGAACCCTCGCCTTCATCGCCCTCGCCGGGGCCGTCCTCGGCTCCCCCGTCCCCGCGCTGGCGCAAGCCGCGCCGTCCGACGCCGCGCCCCTGCCGCGACGCGAGGGCCTGTCGATGGAGATGCCGACCCTCAGCGAGGACGCCGCGCTTCAGGCGGCCGTGGCCTCGACCAGCCGCCCTGAAGCAGACCGGGCGCGCGACGGCGAGCGCCATCCGTTCGAAACCCTGACCTTCTGGGGACTGCAGCCGGGCCTGACCGTCGTGGAGATCGAGCCGGGCCGCGCCGGGTGGTGGCGCAATATCCTGGAGCCCTATGCGGCGGCCACCGGCGGGCGCTACGTCCCGGTCAACCGTCCGACCGAGGGGATGGGCGTCGCCGATGGAACCGCCGACATGGTCGTGGTGGCCCGCGCCTTCCACAACTGGTCGCGCGACGGCCGGGCCGAGCCCTATCTGGCCGCCTTCTTCAAGGCGCTGAAGCCCGGCGGCGTGCTGGCGGTGGAGCAGCACCGCGCGGTCGAGGGGCTCAACGTCGCCGATACGGCGCCCAGCGGCTATGTGCCCGAGAGCTGGGTCATCCACGCCGCCCGCCGCGCCGGGTTCGAACTGGAGGCGCGCAGCGAGCTGAACGCCAACCCGAAGGACGACCGGGACCACCCCTTCGGCGTGTGGAGCCTGAAGCCGACGCGCACCTCGGAGCGCGACGGCCGGACGCTGACGCCCGACGAGCGCGCGGCGCTGGACGCCATCGGCGAGAGCGACCGCATGACCCTGCGCTTCCGCAAGCCCCATGCGGCCGACTGAAGCCTCTCGATGACAATGCAGTGCGTGATTTTGACCCTGGCGCAGAAGCGCCTTAAGCCCCAAGCGAAGACATTTGGCGGCAAGAGGAAGCGCGCATGACAGACCGATCGACGCGGCGATCCGTCCTGGCCGGCGCCAGCGCCCTGGCCCTGGTCGCGCCCCTGTTCGGCCTGGCCGGCTGCGGCCGCAAGGAGGCGCCGACGCCCGCCGCGCCCGAGGCGCCCAAGGGCCCGCCCGAAGGCTCGCTGGAATGGGCGGTCGCCGGTTCGTGGCGCACGGCGGACGACAAGGCGCGCGACGTCTGGCGCCACCCGATCGAGACGCTGCGCTTCTTCGGCCTGCAGCCGAAGATGACGGTCGTGGACTTCTGGCCCGGCAGCGGCTGGTACGCCGAGATCCTGGCCCCCTATCTGAACCGGGGCGGCGGGACGCTGTATCTGGCGGGCTTTGTCGAGGGACCGAACGCCGACCCGGCCCAGGTGGCGATCAACAATGCGCTGAAGGCCCGTATCCTGGGATCCAAGAAGCTGTACGGGCCGGTGCAGTTCACCGCCTTCGGGCCAGGCTCGGACCCGGTGGCTCCGGCGGGCACGGCCGATATGGTGCTGTTCATGCGCTATGTTCACGCCTGGATGGCGGCGGGGATCGCTGAAAAGGCCTTCGCCGACGCCTTCACGGCTCTGCGGCCGGGCGGGATCCTGGGCGTGGAGCAGCACCGGCTCCAGCCGGACGAGGATCAGGACCCGGCCGCCGCCAACGGCTATGTGCAGGAAGCCTTCGTGCGCCAGCTGGCCGAAGAGGCGGGCTTCGTCTTTGTCGAGGCGTCCGAGATCAACGCCAACCCGGCCGACACCAAGGACCATCCGTTCGGGGTCGAGACCCTGCCGCCGCGCCGCCTGACGGCCCCGCTGGGCCAGCCCGCCGACCCTGAGTTCGACCGCACCAAGTACGACGCCATCGGCGAAAGCGACCGTATGACCCTGAAGTTCAGGAAGCCCGAGTGAGCCGCCCCGCCGCCTTCGCCGCCCATGCGCCGCTGATGGGCGTGCCGGGCGCCGCCTGTCCGCCGGGGGGAGAGGGCGACTGGTTCCGGGGCGCCGGCGGCCTGCGTCTGCGCGCCGCCTTCTGGACGCCGTCGAGCCTGCAGGCCAAGACGCCGCGCGGGACGGTGGTGCTGAGCCCCGGCCGCACCGAGCCGATCGAGAAATATTTCGAGCTGATCGGCAACTTCCTGGCGCGCGGCTTCTGCGTCCTGGCCCACGACTGGCGGGGGCAGGGGCTGTCGGCGCGGCTGTTGCCGGATCGGCTGCGCGGCCACGCCCGGGCGGTCGAGGAGTTCCTGGACGACTACGCCCGCCTGCTGGACGCCTATGAGGCGCGCGCGCCCAAGCCCTGGATCATGGTCGGCCATTCGATGGGCGGGTGTCTGAACCTGCTGACGCTGGAGACGGGCGAGAGCCGGTTCGGCGGCGCCCTGCTGTCCAGCCCCATGCTGCGGATCAAGACCGGCAAGCGGTCGATGTGGACGGTCAAGCTGGCGGTGCGCTGGGCGCTGCGCAACGGCAAGGCGGGCGACTATGTGCTGGACGACCCCGACGACCCCTTCGACCACACGTTTGACAACGACGCCCTGACCTCGGACCGGGCGCGCTATGATCTGTGGCGACAGCAGCTTTACGCCTGTCCGCACCTGGCGCTGGGCGGGCCGACCTGGGGCTGGCTGGCCTTCGCCCTGGACGCCGGCGAGCGGGTGTTGAAGCCCAGAGCGCTGAAAGGCGTGAAGATCCCGGTCTGCGTGGTTCAGGCGGCCGAGGACGACAAGGTATGGAAGCAGACCAATCGCTGGGCGGCCCGGCGGCTGGGGCGCGGCCGTTACGTCGAGGTTCCCACGGCGAAGCATGAGGTGATCATGGAGGTCGACGAGCTGCGCGGGGTCTTCCTGCACGAGTTCGACGCCCTGGCCGACTATGTGGCGCCGGGGCCGCAAGCGGCCTCGACCTCTGCGGGCGCTCGGACGGCCGAACCCGCCTGATCGGTCAGGCTGGGGCCAGCAGGGGCAGGGCCTGATCGGACAAACGCGCGTCGCCGACCGCCAGCACGCGGCCGTCGGCCTCATGCGGGGGCTGGCCGCGCCAGTCGGTGAACCGGCCGCCCGCCGCCTCGACCAGCGGTTTGAGCGCCGACCAGTCCCAGACCTGAAGCTCGCTCTCGGCCACCAGGTCGATGCTCCCCGCCGCGACCATGGCGTAGGCGTAGCCGTCGCAGCCCAGGCGGGCCAGACGAGCCGAGGCGCGCAGCCGGTCCCAGGCGGCCCGGTCGGCGCCGGTGAAGATTTCGGGGTCGGTGGTGGCGATCAGCGCCTGATCCAGGCGCGCGCAGGCGCGGGTCCTGAGCCGGGTCTCGCTGGCGCCCTTCAGCAGGCGCGCGCCGGACGGGCCGCCGAGGAAAACTTCGCCCAGATAGGGCTGGCCGACGGCGCCGATGACGGGGGCGCCGTCCTGACGCAGGGCGATCAGGGTGGTCCACAACGGCAGGCCGGCGATGAAGGCGCGGGTGCCGTCGATGGGGTCCAGCACCCAGACGTGTTCGGCGTCGGGCCGATCCTCGCCGTACTCTTCGCCGATGACGCCGTGGTGGGGATAGCGGGCGGCGATCAGGCGGCGGATGGCGGCTTCGGCGGCGCGGTCGGCTTCGGTGACGGGGTCGAAGGCGCCGGGGACGCCCTTGTCTTCCTGCGTGAAAGCGCCCCGGAAGAAGGGCAGGGCGACGCGCGCAGCCTCACGCGACAGTTCGACGGCGAAGGATTCCAGCTCGGTCATAGGGCCCGGATACACGGTCCTGGGACGCGGGGCGAGGCTGGTGGCGCCAGGCTGGGGGCGAGCGTTAGGCGGCGTTGAGCGTCGGGTGCAGGGTCGAGGTCGGCAGAGCGGCGGGCTCGGCGGACAGGCCGTCGTAGAAATAGGTGACGGGGGTTTCCAGCGCTTCGGCCAATTCCCACAGGCGGGCGGCCGACAGGCGGTTGGCGCCGCATTCATATTTCTGGATCTGCTGGAAACGGACGCCCACCCGATCGCCCAGCTGTTGCTGCGTCAGGCCCAGAAGACGGCGACGTCGGCGCAGGCGACGACCCAGGTGCAGATCGATCTCGGCGGCCATGACCCTCTCCCCATCTTAGATGTTGTGCCGGTTCGGCACGTGGCGAGGGAGGTCTCGCAAACGGCGTGCCGGCTTCCCCTCAGCGGGGAAGGCGCACGACATGAGGCAACCGCCGCGGCGTACGCGCATTAACGGCCAAGGCAGACAGCCTTTTCAGGAAGGAAGAAACATGGGTGGATTTGGATTCATCGCCTGGATCATCATCGGCATCGTCGCCGGATGGCTGGCGGAGAAGATCATGAAGCGGGAACACGGCCTGCTGACCAATCTGATCGTCGGCGTGGTCGGCGCGCTGATCGGCGGGTTCCTGGCCAATAATCTTTTGGGCGTGGACGCGGCCGGCAATTGGATCGTCGGCATCTTGGTCGCCACGATCGGCGCCGTGGTGCTGCTGTTCCTGCTGGGCCTGGTGAAGCGACGGGCCTAACCGCCGGTCGCACCATCACGAACTGAGGGGCGGCCCGACGGGCCGCCCCTCTTATCGTGCGACAGACGCTTAGTCAGGACTGTCGGTCGGCTCATCGCCAGTCGGCTGATCGCCGGTCGGCTCGTCGCCAGTTTGCGCATCAGCCGGGGCGGCGTCCGGCGTGGCGTCCGGCGTCGGCTCGGCCGTATCCGAAGCAATCGGCGCGGCCGACTGGACATCCGAAGCGCTGGCGTCGACAACGATGTCAGCGCCGTCCTGGCGGATGCCGGCCAGCGGCACCGGGCGGACCTGGCCGTCGGCGGTGCGGACCGTCAGTTCCTGGCCGTTGGCGCCGTTCTGAACGCCGACCAGCTTGCCGATCTCGGAGCCGTCGCCGCTCTTGACGGTGGAGCCCGGGGTGAGGGTCAGGCTCTGGGGTTGAGCCGCGGCCGCCTCAGCGGGAGCCGGCTCGGGCGTCTGCGGCGTCGTGGCGTCCTGGGCGAAAGACGGGGCGGCGATGAACAGGGCGCCGGCGATGCCGGTCAGCAGGGCGGTCTTGCGGATCATGAGAAACTCCTGGAATGGCGAGCTCGGCGCTCGCGAAAAAATGAACCCGCGTGATCCAGGATGGTTTCGCCTGCCCTGAAATGACCTTTTACCGGCCGCAAACGGCCGATTCTTGCTCGATGGAGGGCGGTTGACCAAGTCTGGCGCAAAACACGACCCCTTGCGCATAACCCGGCGACTGGCCGGGTTGGCCTATGAGCTGACCCCGCAAATCTTCGCGGCGGCCACCTTTCTGCTGGGGGCGGTGATGCTGCTGACCGCGGTGACCCCCGCCTTTAACGAAAAACTCAGCGCGCTGGGCCGGTTCTATCCGCCGCTGCTGATCGACTTGTCGCACTTCGCCGCCAGCGTGACGGGCTTCGTCCTGCTGCTGATCTCGGCGGGGCTGTGGCGACGGCGGCGCGGCGCCTATTACGCGGCGCTGGCGTTCCTTCTGGTCGGGGCGGTCTTCTCGCTGCTGAGAGGGCTGGACTGGCTCCAGGCGATCGAACTGACGTTGGCGGCGGCCCTGCTGACGCCATGCCGAGCGGCCTTCAACCGCCGGTCGCGCCTGGGCGAGCCGCTGCGGCCGGGGTGGCTGCTGATGCTGGCGGCGGCGGTGGCGGCCATGATTTGGCTGGGCTTCTTCGCCTATCGCGACACCGCCTATACGGACGAGCTGTGGTGGACCTTCCTGGTCGACAAGCAGGCGTCGGGCTTCCTGCGCGCCGGGGCGGTGCTGGCGTTGCTGACCCTGGCGGTGGCCATACGCTCGCTGACGACGGCGCCGGGCGCCCGCACCCACGGCCCCGCCGCCCCGGAAGAGCTCGAACGCGCCCGGCAGGCGTTGGAGAGCGCCGAGGCGGCCGCGCCCGAGGCGGAACTGGCCCTGCTGGGCGACAAGGCTCTGCTGTTCAGTCCGTCCGGCCGCAGCTTCATCGCCTATCGCGTGCGGGGCCGTCGCTGGATCGCCATGGGCGAGCCGGCGGGCCTGGCGGCGGAACGGCTGGAACTGCTGTGGGCCTTCGCCCAGCTGGCCGACAGCTACGGCGGGGCGGCGGTCTTCTATTCGGTCGGCGAAGGGCTGCTGGCGGACCTGGCGACCCTGGGGCTGGCGGTCCGCAAGGTGGGCGAGGCCGCCGTGATCGACACCGCTCGCTTCACGACCGAGGGCAAGGGCAAGCAGAACCTGCGCACCGCCGTCAACCGCGCCGAACGCGAGGGCGCCGGTTTCGAAGTGGTCCCGCCCGGCGCGGCGCGCGGGCTGGAGCCCGAACTGCGCGCCGTGTCGGACGCCTGGCTGAGGCATCACAACGGCTCGGAAAAAACCTTTTCGCTCGGCCGGTTCGATATCGACTATCTGGACCGCCAGCCCCTGGCCCTGGTGCGCGAAAACGGCCGCATCGTCGCCTTCGCCAATCTGTTGCGCGGGGCGGGCGGCGGCGAGGTGATGATCGACCTGATGCGCTATGATCCCGACGGGCCGAACGGGGTGATGGACTATCTGTTCACGCGCACCGCGCAGTGGGCGCGCGACCAGGGGGTGGCGCGGCTGGATCTGGGCATGGCGCCCCTGTCGGGCCTCGAGGATCGGCGGACGGCCCCCGTCTTCGCCCGCGTCGGGGCCCTGGTGTTCGAGGAGGGCGGCGCCGTCTACGGCTTTCAGGGCCTGCGCGCCTACAAGGCCAAGTTCGACCCCGTCTGGCGGCCGGTATTCATCGCCGCGCCGCCCAGCACGCCCTTGCCTCTGGCCCTGTTGGACGTGGCCCTGCTGACCAGCGGCGGCTGGCGGGGGCTGTTGGGGCTGAAGCGGTAGCGCCTCCGTCATCCCGGACGCCCCGCAGCGGTGGCCGCAGGGCGATAGGCCCAAACTAAAAAAGGCGGCCCTTGCGAGCCGCCTTTCTCATTTCGACAATGTCGACGCAGATCAGTCGGCGCGGACGCGCTTCTTGCGGAAGGAGGGGTTCAGGACCTCCTTGCGCAGGCGGATCGACTTGGGCGTGACCTCGACCAGTTCGTCTTCCTCGATATAGGCGATGGCCTGCTCCAGGCTCATCTTGCGCGGCGGGGTCAGGCGCACGGCCTCGTCCTTGCCCGAGGCGCGGACGTTGGTCAGCTGCTTGCCCTTGATCGGGTTGACGTCCAGGTCGTCGGAGCGGCTGTTCTCGCCGATGATCATGCCCTGATAGGTCTTCTCGCCGGCGCCGACGAACATGACGCCGCGGTCTTCCAGGTTCCACAGGGCGAAGGCCGCCGTGTCGCCGTCCGAGTTCGACACCAGCACGCCCTTCAGGCGGCCTTCGATGGCGCCCTTGTGCGGCTCATAGTGGGAGAAGACGCGGTTCAGCACGCCCGAGCCGCGCGTGTCGGTCAGGAACTCGCCCTGATAGCCGATCAGCGAGCGCGACGGGCACTTCAGCTGGATGCGGGTCTTGCCGGCGCCCGAGGGGCCCATGTCGGTCAGCTCGGCCTTGCGGGCCGACAGCTTCTCGATGACCACGCCCGAGAACTCGTCGTCCACGTCGATGACGACGTCTTCGATCGGCTCCATGCGCTCGCCGTTCTCGCCGGTCTGATAGACCACGCGCGGCCGGCTGATCGACAGCTCGAAGCCTTCGCGGCGCATGTTCTCGATCAGCACGCCCAGCTGCAGTTCGCCGCGGCCGGCGACTTCATAGGCGTCGGAGTCCGGCGTCTGGGTGATGCGGATGGCGACGTTGGCCTCGGCTTCCTTCAGCAGGCGGTCGCGGATGACGCGCGACTGCACCTTGTCGCCTTCGCGGCCGGCCAGGGGGCTGTCGTTCACGCCCACGGTCATCGAGATGGTCGGCGGGTCGATCGGCAGGGCGTCCAGCGGGGTGTCGACGTCCAGCGCGCACAGGGTGTCGGCGACGGTGGCCTTGGACATGCCGGCGATGGCGACGATGTCGCCCGCCTCGACGCCCTCGTCGATCGGCTGGCGCTTCAGGCCGCGGAAGGCCAGCACCTTGGTGATGCGGCCCTGTTCGATGGTTTTGCCGTCACGCGACAGGGCCTTGATGGCCATCCCCGGAACCGCCTTGCCCGAGTGGATGCGGCCGGTCAGCAGGCGGCCCAGGAAGGGGTCGCTTTCGATCAGGACGTTCAGGATCTTGAACGGCTCGTTGACGCGCGCCTGGGCCTCGGGAGCCGGGACGTGGTCGACGATCAGGTCGTACAGCGGGTGCAGGTTGTCGTTCGGCTGGGCCAGGTCCAGCGTCGCCCAGCCCGAACGGCCCGAGGCGTAGATGACCGGGAAGTCCAGCTGCTCGTCCGTGGCGCCCAGGGCGGCGAACAGGTCGAAGGTCTCGTTCAGCACGCGGTCCGGGTCGGCGTGGGCGCGGTCGACCTTGTTGATGCACAGGATGGGACGCAGGCCCATCTTCAGCGCCTTGGTCAGCACGAACTTGGTCTGGGGCATGACGCCCTCTTCGGCGTCGACCAGCAGGACGCAGCCGTCCACCATGCCCAGGATGCGCTCGACCTCGCCGCCGAAGTCGGCGTGGCCGGGGGTGTCGATGATGTTGATGCGCGTCTCGCCTGCCTTGCCGTTCCACTGGATCGACGTGCATTTAGCCAGGATGGTGATGCCGCGCTCGCGCTCCTGATCGCCGGAGTCCATGACGCGCTCGGTCGTGGCCTCATTGGCGCGGAACAGGCCCGACTGGGCCAGCAGGGCGTCCACCATGGTCGTCTTGCCATGGTCGACGTGGGCGATGATAGCGACGTTACGAAGGTTCATATCGGGCTCGGGCGGACTGTGTTCGGTCACGGATAGGCCGCGCCGCTGCAAGAAGATTGCAGAAAAGGGAAGGGTTCGGGGCGCCTCTTACAGGGATGCGGGCCAAAACGCCAGTCCGGTGCGCGTTCAGCCGATCAACCCAGCGGGATGAGGGCGATCACCCCCAGCGCCAGCAGGCCGATCAGCAGGGCCGACAGGGCGGCGACGGCGGCCACGCGCGGCCCGGCCCGGACCACGGCGCGCGGATCGACCATCAGCCCCAGCGCGGCCATGGCGATCAGCGTCAGGGCCGAGACCGAGACCTGCAGCGGCGGCAGGATCGCCTCGGGCAGCCAGCCCAGGGAGCGGACGGCCATCAGGGCCAGGAAGACCAGGATGAACCAGGGGGCCATCTGGTGCAGCTTGGGCCCGCGCCCGCCTGCGGCCTGTTTCGACCGCATCAGGCCCAGCACCAGACAGACCGGCCCCAGCATCAGCACGCGCACCAGCTTGACCACGGCGCCCGTCTGGACGGCGGCCAGGCCGGCGGGCGCGGCGGCGGCCAGCACCTGCGGCACGGCGTAGACGGTCAGACCCGCCAGTACCCCGACGCGCGTGGCGTCATAACCCATCAGCGCGCCGACGATGGGGACCAGCAGCACGACGGCGATGCCCAAAACGGCGGTGAAGCCGATGGCGGCGGCGACGTCCTGTCCCTCGGCCTCGATGACGGGGGCGACGGCGGCGATGGCCGAGTTGCCGCAGATTGCGTTGCCGCAGGCGACCAGCAGGGCCATGGCGTGCGGCAGGCCGAAGGCTCGGCCCAGGGCGTAGCCGCCAAGGATGGCCAGGGCGACGACGCCGACGATGGCCAGCAGCAGCCACGGCCCCAGCGCCGCGACGGCCGCGCCCGAGACGGTGGCGCCCAGCAGCGCGACCGCAACCTCCAGCAGGGTCTTGGCGCTGAAGCTAACGCCGGGCGCCCACAGCGACGACGGCGTCCACACCAGCCGCAGGGCCGCCCCGATCAGGATGGCGAGCACCAGACCCTCGATCCACGCCTGCCCGAACAGGCGCGCCTCGAACAACTGAAGGCCGAAGGCGACGGCGCCGATGGCAGCGGACAGGGCCACGCCCGGCAGCAGGCGCAGCGGGCCAGTCAGGCGGCGAGAGGCGGCGGCGGGGTCGAGGGCGACGGTCATGCCCTCCTTATCGGCTCTGTCTTATGATCGATCCAACGCGTAGCTCTGGACTTAACGATCAATATATCTGATCAATCGCGCATGACGCTGGAACAGCTCCGCATCTTCGTCGCCGTGGCCGAGCGGCTGCATATGACCCGTGCGGCCGAGGCGCTGCATCTGACCCAGTCGGCGGTCAGCGCGGCGGTTCAGGCGCTGGAGACGCGGCACGGGACGCGGCTGTTCGACCGGGTCGGACGGGGGCTGGCGCTGAATGCGGCGGGGACGGCGTTTCTGCCGGAAGCCAAGGCGGTGCTGGCGCGGGCCGAGGCGGCCGAGCGGCTGTTGGACGAGCTGGCGGGGATGAAGCGCGGCTCGGTGCGGTTGTTCGCCAGCCAGACCATCGCCGCCTATTGGCTGCCGCCGCGCATGGCCGCCTTCGCCCAGAGCCATCCGGGCGTGGAGCTGCATCTGTCGATCGGCAACACCCATCGGGTGGTCGAGGCTGTTCTGGGCGGCGAGGCGGAACTGGGCTTGATCGAGGGCGCCGAGGATGCGCCGCGTCTAGAGCGGACCCGCATCGGCGCCGATCGGCTGATCGTGGTGGCGGCGCCGGATCATCCGCTGGCCGGACGCGAGGCGGCGCTGGCGGCGGCGGACCTGAAAGCGCTGGACTGGGCCCTGCGCGAGCCGGGCTCGGGCACCCGCAGCGAGTTCGAGGCGGCCCTGCCGCGCGGTATGGCCGCGGCCGACCTGAAGACGGCGCTGGTGCTGCCGTCCAATGAAGCCATCCTGACGGCGGTGGCGGCCGGGGGCGGCGCCGGACTGGTCACCGCCATCTCGGAACTGGCCGCCCGGCCCCTGATCGAAGCGGGGCGGCTGGTCCGTCTGCCGCTCGACTTGCCCGAGCGGCCCTTTTATCGCCTGCGGCACCGCGAGCGCGGCGCCAGTCGAGCGGCGGAAGCGTTCGCCGCCGCCCTCTAGTTCGGCTTAGACCTTGGCGGCGCGGCGGCGCACCCAGGCGTACAGGGCGTAGGTCAGGCCTGCAAAGGCGATCAGGCCCGCCCACATGGCCGGCCAGCCGCTGTCGGCCGGAAGCAGGGCGAAGGGCGCTTCGTTCTTGGCGCTGACGATGACGGCGGCGGTGAAGACGCCGAACAGGCTCTCGCCCACGATCAGGCCGGACGCCAGCAGCACGCCCATGCGGCGCGCCACGTCGGCGTAGCGGGTCGACTTGACCGCCCGGTCGTACAGCCAGCCGCAGACGGCGCCGACGACCAGCATGGTGGTGACGGCGGCGGGCAGGTAGACGCCGATGCCGGCGGCCAGCGGCGGCAGCTTGATCTTGTCGTTGGTGGTGCGGCGCAGGACGACGTCGAGGATGATGACCAGAACGCCGACCACGGCGCCGATGCCGATCAGGTCCCAGCGCAGATCGCCCGAGATGACGCCTTTGGCCAGGGCCGAGATCAGGGTCGCCTGAGGCGCGGCCAGGGTCTGCGATCCTTGCACGATGGCGGGCGGGCCGCCCTCGAAGCCGAAGGCCTGGTTCATCATGTCCAGCACGAAGGGGATGACCAGGGCGCCGGCGACGACGCCGACCAGCAGGGCCGTCTGCTGACGCCAGGGGGTGGCCTCGACCAGTTGGCCGGTCTTCAGGTCCTGCAGGTTGTCGTTGGCGATGACGGCCACGGCGAAGACGATGGCGGTGACGATCAGGGCGAAGGCGATCACAGACGGATCAGCGGGCACGCCCGCCACGGCCAGCACGCCCAGCATCAGCAGCGACGCGATGATGATGGCCAGGATGCCGACGCCCGACACCGGGCTGTTCGACGAGCCGATCAGCCCGGCCATATAGCCGCAGATGGCCGCCACGGCGAAGCCGATGACCACGACATAGACCAGGCCGCCGATGACCAGCAGCGGCGCCGAACCGGCCAGAGACGTGCCCTGAGCCACGACCGCCAGAAGCACGGCGATGCCGACCAGGGCGGCGACGGACAGCAGGCCGACGATCTTGATGGGGATGTCCTGCTCGGTCAGCTCCAGCGTCTCGCCGTGGGCGCGGCGCGACTGGGCCGAGACGGCCGAGGCCAGGCCTGCGACCAGCGGCTTGGCCAGCTTGGCCAGCGTCCACAGGGCGGCCACGCCGATGACCCCTGCGCCGATGAAGCGGACTTCGCGCGCCCAGACGGTCATGGCCAGGCCTTCCGCTCCGGCGTCGGCCGGGACGGAGGCGGCGACCGACGGCAGGCCGTGGGCGGCGGCCCAGGCTGCGAACTCGGGCGAGGTCAGGATGGGCACGAAGATCAGCCAGGCCAGAACCAGGCCGAACAGCTGCGTCAGGCCGACGGCCAGGCCGATCAGGTGGCCGGCGCCCAGCAGGGCGAACTGCATGGAGAAGCCGACGCCGGTGGCTCCGCCGCCCAGGGCGGCCGGAAGGCGCAGGAAGGCGGCCGTCTCGGCCGCAAAGACCCGCGCGGCGGCCAGGAAGCCGAAGACCGCCGAGGCGATCGCCCCGCCGATGACCACGAACAGGCCCGAACGGTTCTCGCGCACGGCCTCTTCGGTCTGTTCAGCGCCGGGCGAGCCGACCTTGAGCACCTCGGCGGCGGCGACGCCTTCGGGGTAGGGCAGGCCGCCCTGAACGACCAGGGTGCGGCGCAGCGGGATGGAGAAGGTCACCCCGAGCACGCCGCCGAGGATGCAGATCATCACCGATTCCCAGAACGGGAAGTCCATCCACCAACCGATCATGACCAGGCCGGGAAGGACGAAGATGATCGAACTCATGGCGCCGCCGACCGAGGCGACGGTCTGGACGGTCATGTTCTCCCAGATGGTCGAGCCGCGGAACGCCCGCAGCAGGGCCATCGAAATGACCGCCGCCGGAATGGCCGAGGCGAAGGTCAGGCCGACCTTCAGCCCCAGATAGGTGTTGGCCGCCGTAAAGACCGCCGCCAGCAAACAGCCCAGGATCAGGGCGCGGATAGTCAGTTCAATGCGTTTGCCGGTTCCGGCGGGCGTGTCCGTCATGCGGGGCTCTTTTTCCGTTGTTGCGCGGAGGTAAGCCCGAAAGCGGCCTCGTGACAACGGGGGCTGCGGTTCCCGACGGCGCGGCGATGACGGGATGACACCTCGGAACGAATACGGCACAACCCCCGCCATGTTCGACCCTCGCCCGACCGACGCCGCCTTTCCGACCCTGGACGAGGCGCGGACGCTGCTGGAGCGGGTCTGGGGCCATGCCGACTTTCGGGGCCTGCAGGCCAGCGTGATCCAGGAGGTGCTGGCCGGACGCGACGTGATGGCCGTGCTGCCGACCGGCGGCGGCAAGAGCGTCTGTTATCAGGTGCCCGCCATCCTGCGGCCCGGCGTGGGTCTGGTCGTGTCGCCGCTGATCGCCCTGATGACCGATCAGGTCGAGGCGCTGAAACAGCAGGGGGTGGCCGCCGCGCGTCTGGATTCAGGCCTGACGATGGACGAGCGCTCGGCCGTGTGGCGGGCGGCGCGGGCGGGGGAGCTGGACCTGCTCTACGTCTCGCCCGAGGGGCTGGCGTCGGGCGCCATGCTGGACCGGCTGGCCGAGCTGCCGATCAGCCTGATCGCCATCGACGAGGCGCACTGCGTGTCTCAGTGGGGCCATGACTTCCGGCCCGATTATCGCACCCTGGGCCGACTGGCCGAGATCTTCCCCGGCACGCCCCGCATCGCGGTGACGGCGACGGCCGACGCCCGCACGCGCGACGATATTCTGGCCTCGCTGCGGCTGGGCGAGGCGCGGGTTTTCGTCGACAGCTTCGCCCGGCCCAATCTTCAGCTGTCGGCCGAACGCAAGGTCAACGGCTCGCGCGCCCGCACCGACGCCGCCGTCATCGAACTGGTGCGCGAACGGCGCGGCAAGTCGGGCGTGGTCTATTGCGGAAGCCGCGACGGCTGCGAGCGGGTGGCCGACGCCCTGAGAGACGCCGGAAGCAACGCCATCGCCTATCACGCCGGTTTCGACGCCCGCGAGCGCGACCGGCGGCTGGAGCGTTTCCTGGCCGAGGACGGCGCCGTCATGGTCGCCACCATCGCCTTCGGCATGGGGGTGGACAAGCCGGACGTGCGCTTCGTCATCCACGCCGATCCGCCCGGTTCTCTGGAGGCCTATTGGCAGGAGATCGGCCGCGCGGGGCGCGACGGCGAACCGGCCGAGGGCATCACGCTTTACGGCCCGTCCGACATCGCCTGGTCCTTGCGTCGCCTTGAGGGGCGGCCGATGGCCGAGGAGGTCAAACAGGTCCAGACCCGCAAGGTGCGCCAGCTGTTCGCCATGCTGGACGGCGCGACCTGTCGGCCCCAGGCCGTGCGGCGCTATTTCGGCGAGCAGGACGCCCAGCCGTGCGGCGTCTGCGACATCTGCGGCGACCCGCCCGCCACCTTCGACGCCGTAGTGCCGGCGCAGAAGGCGCTGGCGGCGGTCCAGCGTCTGGGCGAACGCTTCGGCCGGACGCGCGTCGTCGATCACCTGCTGGGCAAGACCAAGGACGTCCAGCCGTGGGAGGCGGGGCTGTCGACCTGGGGCATCGGCGCCGACCTGTCGCTGGCCGCCTGGCGCGACGTGATCGACCATCTTTTGTTCGAGGGCCTGCTGGTCGAAGACCCCAACGACGGCAAGCCGATCATCCGCCTGGGCGAGGCGCAGGCCGTGCGGGCCGTCTATCGCGGGGAGCGGCCGGTGCGGGTGCGGCAGGCGCCGATCCGGGCCGTGGCGCTGGACAAGCCGCGCCGCAACGCCGGGCGCAATCTGGCGGTCGAGGGGCTGGACGCCGATGTGCGCGCCCGTTTCGAGGCCCTGCGCGCCTGGCGCCGCGACCGCGCCATCGAGCAGCGCGTGCCGCCCTATGTCATCTTCCAGGACAAGACCCTGGTCGAGATCGCCCTGCAGGAGCCGCGCGGCCTGGACCAACTGGCCGTCATCCCCGGCGTCGGCGCAGGCAAGCTGGACCGCTACGGGCCGGCGGTGCTGGAGGTTCTGGACGCCGTGGCGTGAAGCCTCAGCGCAGGAAGCGGTCGACGGCCTGCTGGAACTGACGCGGTCGGTCGATCATGACCATGTGTTCGGCGCCCTCGATCCGCTCGAAGGTCGCCGGGCGGGGCAGGGAGCGGTAGCCGTCGCGGAACAGGCCGTCGACGTGGCTGCGCGGGCTGTCGGCGTCTGGGCTCCAGCCATAGACGACCGTGACCGGCGCCTGGATCAGCGGCAGGCGCGAGCGCAGATCCACCGTCATCACCTCATACAGGCCCTGAGCCAGGACGCGCCGGTCGCCGCCCTGCCAGCCCAGGCCGTTGAACAGGCTGTCGGCCGCGCCGCCCAGCTCCAGCCCCATTGAGGCGGCCTGGGTGCGCAGGACCTGATCGCCCAGCAGCATCAGCCCTTGATAGGCCAGCCGCGCCAGAGGCTCGACATCGCCCACCGTCGAGCCGGGGCTGATCAGGGACGGGAAGAAGGGCGAGGCGTCCACCACCATGACCCGGCCGACGCGGCCGCCGCCCTCGGCCGCGACGCGCAGGGCCATCTGCCCGCCCATCGAATGGCCGATCAGGGCGGGACGATCCAGGCCCGCCTCATGGATGTAGCGCAGGATTTCCCCCGCCGCCGGCCCGCCGATGCGGCCCTCGGCGTTGCCCGCCGCCGCCAGCGGGCCGAAGCCGCGCACGGTGACCAGGTGCACCCGGTAGCGGTCCTGCAGCGCGTCGGCGGTGCGGCTCCAGACCGCCGAGGTCGAGGCCAGGCCGGGGATCAGCACCACGTCCGGCCCCTGTCCGCGCGTCTCTACGACGATGCGCGAGGACTGAAACGCGCCGGGGATTGCGGCAGGGCTCGCCGCAGGCGAGACAGCGAGCGAGCGCGCCCCAGCGGGCGCCGCGGCAGTCGTCAGGCTCAGAAAAAGGGCGGTCAGGACAACGGAAAACCGGCTCATGGCGTCAACCTGCCGTCAGATAGCGGCGAAACCTCGGCGAGAGGCTCTTGGCGTGATGGATTGAATTTTACGACGATCAGGAGTGAAATCATTGGATCTGGGGAGGTTCTCATGAAGAAATCCATCATCGTCCTGTCCGCCGTTGCGGGTTTGGCTGCATCGCCCGCTCTGCCTGAAAACTGGAACGTCATTTCGCGAAGCTCGGCCACCGCCTTCATGGTGGATGTCGATTCGATCGCACAGGCCGACGGCGTGACCAGCGCCCGATTGGCGCGCGTGCCCGCCAAGGGCGAGCCGACGGATCTGTCGCACAGCATCGGGACCGTCAGCTTCCGCTGCGCCGCCAACCAGTCGAAGGCGGGCGAAGAGGTGTATTACGGTCCGGACGGCGCCGAGCAGGAGCGGATCGACGACGGCTATGATTTCGAGCCGATCGTGCGCAATTCTCTGGACTCCTACGTCAAGGAGATCGTGTGCGAGGACAAGCGCGGAACGGCGGCCTTCCCGACGATCCGCGCCTTCATCGAAGCCGGACGTCCCGACTCGCGCTGACGCGGCCGAAGGGGCCGCTTGTGCCGGTCGGCCCTTGGGGTTAAGGCCGCCCTCGGTCGATCGGGCGCCGCGTTTTTAGTATCGAGCAGTCGTTTTGCAGCTTTCATCTGATCCTCAGGACGGCGTGCTTTCGCGCGCCGGCGACGCCGCGTCCCTGGGCCGTTTGCGCCAACGCGTTGAAGATCATGCCGACGCCCTGGTGGCGGCCTTCTACGACGCTCTCCTGGCCGATGAAGAGGCGCGCTCCTTCCTGCATCATTCCGTGGTCCAGGAGCGGCTGAGCCCCTCGCTGCGCCGCTGGCTGGTGGATCTTTTCGCGCCCGGCGCCGACCTGGCCGGGGCGGCCTTTGCGGCCCGCCAGCAGAAGATCGGCGAGGTCCACGCCCGCATCAAGATTCCGATGCATCTGGTCATGGCCGGGGCGGCGGTGCTGAAGGGCCGGCTGGCCGACGCCCTGGCCAGCGACCCGGCCGCCTTTGAGCTGCTGCGGCTGGCCGGCGAGCGCATCGACCACGCCCTGCGCCTGATGAGCCAGTCCTATGAAAAGGGCGCCAGCAATCGCGCGCGGCTGGACGAGGCCTATCGCCTGTTCTCGCTGGACCAGGACATCCATTTCGAGCGCGAGAGCCAGCGCGCCGGCCTGATGGAATGGAGCCAGAAGACCCTGTTCCGCATCCTGGCCTCGGGCGGGGTGGAGGGGGCGGGCGCGCTCAGCGCCTCGCCCTTCGGCCTGTGGATTCGCCACCGGGCCGACTTCCTGTTCGACGGCTCGCCCCACCTGACGCGACTGAACGCGGCGATGGAGCGCATCGACGCCGAACTGCTGCCTCGCTTCACGCCGGGCGCGGCTTCGTCTGATCTGGCCGGGCCGCTGGAGGCGCTGGAGGCGGCGGTGGACGAGGTCGCCTTCCTGCTGAACGAGATGTTCCAGGGGCTGGCGGGGATGGAAGGCGGACGCGATCCGCTGACGCGCGCCTTGAATCGGCGCTTCCTGTCGTCGATCCTGAGCCGAGAGATCGGTTTCGCCAACGCCAACCACACGCCGCTGTCCGTGCTGCTGCTGGACGTGGACCACTTCAAGCGGATCAACGACACCCACGGCCACCCCATCGGCGACGAGGTGCTGCGCCAGGTGGCCGAGGCGGTCACCGAGAACGTGCGCCCCAGCGATTTCGTCTTCCGCTATGGCGGCGAGGAGTTCCTGATCGTCCTGGTCGAAACCAGCCTGCGCCAGGCTGCGACGATCGCCGAACGGATGCGCCAGGCCCTGGCGACCAAGGCCATTACGGCCTCGGGTCTGGAACCCTTCCACGTCACCGTGTCCATCGGCGCGGCCGAACACGGGGGCCATCCGGATGAGAACTATTTGGTCAAGGAAGCCGACGACGCCCTGTACCGCGCCAAGCAGAATGGCCGTAACCGGGTGGAGATCGCCTAGCCGGCTCTTCTCGGCGCTCGCGACAGCCGGCGCCGAATAAGCGCTTTTGATCTCAAAAAACAGGGTTATTAATGCGTCCCGACGATCGGGGAACGCCCTGCAGGAATTCGACGCGCTCTTCGCCTTTTACGCCCTCCTGCTCGGGCTGGCGGTCGCCAATGTCGCGACGGCCTTCGCCGAAATGTACAAGGCGCGCGGCCGGGTGATGATCGGCTGGACGGTCCCTCTTCTGGGCGCCCTCGTGCTGATAGCGGCCTGCCAGCAGTGGCTGTCCCTGTTCCGCGCCCAGGCCGGCGTGAGGCTGGGGGCCGTGGAGCTGTTCATCTGTCTGGCGATGGCCCTGCCGTACATCTTCATCAGCCAGGTCATCCGGCCCCGCTATGATGAAGTCGCGTCGCTGGAGACCTATTACGCCCAGCACCGCAGGGTGATCGTCGGCGCCCTGCTGGTCCCGGTGCTCGCCAGCACCATCGTCAATATCGTCTATATTCTGAAGCTGAATGAGCCGATCGCCCCGGTTATCCCGACAATGCTGATCTATCAGGGCGTCCGTTTCGCCTGCATCGTCCCCATGCTGATCTGGCCGGCCGCCGCCGTGCAGTGGGCGGGACTGATCGTCCTGCTCGCGCACACGGTCATGGTGATGCTCTAGGCGATTGTTCTGGCGCGAATATCTGAGTTGAGTCGGGCATGCGCCCAACTCAACCGATTCCGCTCTAACCGTCAGGCGTCGACGGCGGCGTCCAAGGCGTTTTCCTGGATGAACTCGCGGCGGGGCTCCACCACGTCGCCCATCAGCTTGGCGAACAGGTCGTCTGCGTCGTCGCCGTGCTCGACCTTGACCTGCAGCAGGGTGCGGGCGTTGGCGTCCAGCGTCGTCTCCCACAGCTGTTCCGGGTTCATCTCGCCCAGACCCTTGTAGCGCTGGATGGCGATGCCCTTCTTGCCCGCGTCCAGCACGGCCGCCAGCAGGTCCAGCGGGCCGCGGATGGTCGTGGTCTTGTCCTTGCGGCGATAGACCGCCGGGGTGGCGAACAGACCGTCGAAGGCGGCGGCGCGCTCGGCCAGACGGCGGGCGTCCAGCGAACGGCCCAGCACCTCGTCCAGCACGATGGTCTCGCTGACGGCGCGGCGCACGCGGGTGAAGGCCACGCCGCCCTGGGCGGCCAGTTCGCCGCTCCACGGACCGTCGCCTTCCTCGGCGTAGAGGTTCAGCCGCTCGGCTGCGCGCGTGGCGCGGTCGGACAGCTCGCCGGTGTTTTCGTCAAACAGGCCCGCCAGGGCGCCCTGTTCGATGGCGAAGGCCGGAGCGCGGCTGGCCAGGCGGTCGACCAGGGCCTTGAACGCCTTGGCCTCGCGGACCAGTTCCTGCAGGTCCATGCTGGCGCGCACCTCGCCCGAGGCCAGCTCCAGCGTCGCCTCGGCGCTGCCTTCCTCGATCAGATAGGCGTCCATCTCCGCCTGATCCTTGATGTAGCGGTGCTGCTTGCCCTTGGAGACCTTATAGAGCGGCGGCTGGGCGATGTAGACGTGGCCGCGTTCGATCAGCTCCGGCATCTGACGATAGAAGAAGGTCAGCAGCAGGGTGCGGATGTGGGCGCCGTCGACGTCGGCGTCGGCCATCAGGATGATCTTGTGATAGCGCAGCTTGTCCGCGTCGAAATCGTCGCGGCCGATGCCGGTGCCCAGCGCCAGGATCAGGGTGCCGATGGTGTCGGACGACAGCATCCGGTCGAAGCGGGCGCGCTCGACGTTCAGGATCTTGCCGCGCAGGGGCAGGACGGCCTGGTTCTCGCGGTTGCGCGCTTGCTTGGCCGAGCCGCCGGCGGAATCGCCCTCGACGATGAACAGTTCGGACTTGGCCGGATCGCGCTCCTGACAGTCGGCCAGCTTGCCGGGCAGGGAGGATATCTCCAGCGCCGACTTGCGCCGGGTCAGGTCGCGCGCCTTGCGGGCGGCTTCACGCGCCGAGGCGGCCTCGATGATCTTGGAGACGACCAGCTTGGCCTCGACCGGGTGTTCCTCGAACCAGGTCGACAAACCCTCGGAGCACAGGCTTTCAACGGCCGGACGCACCTCGGACGAGACCAGCTTGTCCTTGGTCTGGCTGGAGAATTTCGGGTCCGGGACCTTGACCGACAGGACGCAGGTCAGGCCCTCGCGGGCGTCCTCGCCCGAGACGGAGACCTTCTCCTTCTTGGCGAGCCCTGAGCTTTCGATATAGGCGCCCATGACTCGCGTCAGGCTGGCGCGGAAGGCCGACAGGTGGGTGCCGCCGTCGCGCTGGTTGATGTTGTTGGTGAAGCACAACATCGTCTCGTGGTAGCTGTCGTTCCACCACAGGGCCAGGTCCAGCTCGATGCCGTCCTTCTGGCCGCGGATGACGATGACGTCCTTCAGGATCGGCGTCTTGGACTTGTCCAGGTGGCGCACGAAGGCTTCGACGCCGCCCTCATAGTGCAGCAGGATCTCGACCGGCTCCGGCCCGCGCTTGTCGCTCAGCTTGATGACCACGCCCGAGTTCAGGAAGGCCATTTCGCGCAGGCGATGTTCCAGCGTCTTCAGGTCGAAGTCGATGTGGCTGAAGGTGTCGATCGACGGATAGAAGGTGACCTCGGTGCCGGTCAGCAGACGGCCCTTGTCCTCGCGCATCGGGGCGTCGCCGATGACGGCCAGCGACCGTACGGTGTCGCCGCGCTCGAAGCGCACGCTGTGCTTCTTGCCCTCGCGATAGATGACCAGCTCCAGCCAGTCCGACAGGGCGTTGACGACCGAGACGCCCACGCCGTGCAGGCCGCCTGACACCTTGTAGGAGTTCTGGTCGAACTTACCGCCGGCGTGCAGCTGGGTCATGATGACCTCGGCGGCCGAAATGCCTTCCTCGGCGTGAGTGGCCACCGGAATGCCGCGCCCGTTGTCGGTCACGGTGACCGAGCCGTCCTCGTTCAGGGTGACGGTGACCAGATCGGCGTGCCCGGCCAGGGCCTCGTCGATGGCGTTGTCCACCACCTCATAGACCATGTGGTGCAGGCCCGAGCCGTCGTCCGTGTCGCCGATATACATGCCGGGGCGCTTGCGCACCGCGTCCAGGCCTTTGAGAACCTTGATGGAATCGGCGCCGTATTCGGGCGAGGGAGCAGTCTGTTCGGTCATGAAAACGTCGGCTCAGGGTCCGCGGGCGGACGGGGAAGAGGCGGCGGTTCGACCGCCTGTCTCAGGGGCGCAAATCAGCGCGTCCCGAAGTCTCCGATATATAGGAAATTGGACGGGAAAAGCCACTCTTTCCCTTCTCCCCTTGCGGGAGAAGGTGGGCGCCGAAGGCGCTCGGATGAGGGGTGTCTGCGTGAGGTTTAAGTACGATGGCTAAAGGCTCGGGAAAACCGGCAAGGTCGCGTGGTCACCCCTCGTCCGTCGGGCTCCGCCCGCCACCTTCTCCCACAAGGGGAGAAGGGGAAGACAGCCCGCCGCCTTCCACCGCCACGAACTGCGCCCGTCCCTCCAAAGCCGCGAACAGCGGCCGCTCCGTCCCGGTCATGAAGGCCTGAAGCTTCAGCGCCTCGATCTCGTCGAACAGGGCACCGCGGCGGGCTTCGTCCAGATGGGCGGGGGCCTCGTCCAGCAGCAGGATCGGTTGGGCGGGCTGATCCGCCAGGCGCGTCACCTGGGCCAGTATGAGGTTCAGGACCAGGGCCTTCTGTTCGCCCGACGAGCCTTCGGCGGCGGGCCGGTTCTTCTCGCGGTGCAGGGCGGTGAGGTCCGAGCGGTGCGGGCCGAACAGGCTGCGCCCGGCGGCGGCGTCGCGGGGCCGCGCGCGCATCAGGCCTTCTCCGAGCGCCTCGACGATGTCGGCCTCGTCGGCGCCCGCCGTGGCCATCTCTTCGGCCGGACCGGCCAACCCCAGATCGGCTTGGGGGAAGGGGCGGTCGGCGCGGGCGTCGATGCCGGCCTGGAGTTCCTTCAGCGCGGCGGCGCGGGCCATGGCGGCGCGCGCCCCGCTCTCGGCCAGCCGAGCCTCCAGGGCGTCGAGCCACAGGGGGTCGGCCGGGCGTGTCTCGTCGGTCAGCAGGCGCAGCCGCTCGCGAAGGGCCTTTTCATAGGTCGAGACGACAGCGGCGTGGTCAGGATGGGCGGCGAAAACCAGCCGGTCGAAGAACCGCAGCCGCTCGGCCCGCGCGTCCGAGAACAGCCGGTCCTGCTCGGGCGTGGCCCAGACGGGGCGCAGATGATCCAGCAGCCGCCCCGGCGGGGCCGTCTCGCCGTCGATGCGCACGATGCGCCGCGCCGACGGTCCCATGGTCTGAACGCCGGTGCCCAGACGCACCTCGTCGCCATCAGCGCCCCTAAGCGTTGCCGCCACGGCCCAGGGCCGCCCGACCGCCTCGCCCGGCTCGCGCCGCCCCATCTCGGCCGCCGTCGCCCCGCGCAGCCCCTTGCCAGGGGTCAGCAGGCTGACGGCTTCCAGCAGATTGGTCTTTCCTGCTCCGTTCGGCCCATGCAGCACCACCGTCCCGCCGGAAACCGGCAGGGTCGCGCCCGCGTAAGAGCGGAAGTCGGTGAGGGCGAGGGAGGTGATCAAGGGCGCTGGGGTCAGGACGGCGGCGCATAGCACCGACGCCAGTCGTTTAGAATCTTGACGACATACCCCGGCGACTCCTCAGGAGATACGGCGATTGTTCCATCAATGCCGGCCCTGAGCCGCGGCAAACCTCGGACGCGTCGCCTCGCCTCCGGCTTGAGGACGTAGCCAGCCGCGTTTCCGCGGCGGCGCTCAACCAACTCGAAACTCTGAATGTCTTCCCAGCGCATCAACCGAGCCTTTCCCAGGTCTCGAACGCTGAACCCTTCTTTGGTCAGAACAAGTTCAGGGGGAAGGCACAACCTGACAAACGACAGGATACCGTCCCAACCGGCCCATATAATGCAGCCGATTGCAATGATGTCGCGCGTCGCCTTTGGATACCGAGAAGATTCGTGGTCGCTGCCCAACATCCAGACAGCGCCGGCCAGGACGCCGATCGCTCCAAGCGTCCTTAGCCCCGACTTCCATGCCGCACCTTGAAACACGAGGTGCGGTTCAGGAGTGGTCAACTCACACCCGCAGCGGCATCAGCACGTACTGGACGCCCACGTCGGCCGGGTCGAGCACCAGGGTCGGGCTGGCCGGGTCGGCGAACTTGAAGTGGGCGGTCTCGCCGGTGATCTGGCCGGCGACGTCCAGCAGGTAGCGGGCGTTGAAGCCGATCTCGAACGGCTCGTCGGAATAGCCGATCTCGACCTCTTCCTCGGCCTGGCCGGCCTCCATGTTGCGGACGGTCAACTTCACCCGGTCGTTGTCGAAGGCCAGCTTCACCGAGCGGCTCTTCTCGGCCGAGATGGTGGCGACGCGGTCGACGGCCTTGGCGAACAGGCTGTTGTCGATGTCGGCCTGCTTGTCATTGCCCTTGGGGATGACGCGCAGATAGTCAGGGAAGGCGCCGTCGATGACCTTTGAGGTCAGGCTGGCCTGGCCGAACTCGAAGCGGATCTTCTGGGCCGAGACCTGGACCTCGACCGGGCCGGCGCCGTCGTCCAGCAGGCGGCGGACCTGATCCACCGTCTTGCGCGGCACGATGACGCCAGGGCCGCCCGCCGCGCCTTCCGGCGCCGGGGTCTCGGCCAGGGCCAGGCGGTGGCCGTCGGTGGCCACGGCGCGCAGCAGCGGAATGCCGCCGTCGGCCACGGTGTGCAGATACAGGCCGTTCAGATAGTAGCGCGTCTCTTCGGTCGAGACGGCGAAGCGCGTCTTGTCGATCAGGCGGGCCAGGTCTTCCTTGGGCAGGGTGTAGCGCGCGCCCGAAGCCTCGGTCGACATGACCGGGAAATCGCCCGCCGGCAGCACCGGCAGGTTGAAGCGCGAGCGCCCCGCCGCCACCACCAGACGCGGATCATCGCCCGAATAGGTCAGCGACACCTCGGCGCCGTCCGGCAGCTTGCGCACGATCTCATACAGGGTGTGGGCCGGAGCCGTGATCTGGCCCTCGACGTTCACCTGGGCCTCGGCCTCGTCGACCATTTCCATGTCCAGGTCGGTGGCGGCGAACGACAGGCGGTCGCGCCCGGCGCTCAGCAGCACGTTGGACAGGATCGGAATGGTGTTGCGACGCTCGACCACGCTCTGGACGTGCCCCAGGGCCCGAAGAAGCGCGGAACGTTCGATGGTCAGCTGCATATGGTCTCGCCCGGTCGCGACCCTGTCGAAGCAGCGTCGCCGTAAATATGGGCAGGAACACTAGCGCATTGAGCGAAAGGGGCAACGGGCAGAGGCGCTTGCCCCCGATTTCCACAGGCCGGATCCTCTTTCCGTCATTCTCCGGCAAGCCGCGGAGCGGCGCAGACCGGGGAACCCAGCGGCGAGCGTCAGCGCGAAGACGCGCGCGCGACGCCTGCGGCGAAGATCGCCTTCGGCGCCGCTGGGTCCTCCGGTCAAGCCGGAGGATGACGAAAGAAGGGGGCGGTGATGCTGCCCGGCCTACCCGCGCAGTTTGCGGGTCAGGGCCTCGACGTCGCGGGCGATCTGGTCGTCCTTGGGCATCAGCTCTTCGATCTTGCGGACGCCGTGCAGGACGGTGGTGTGGTCGCGCCCGCCGAAGCGGCGGCCGATGTCGGGGTAGGAGCGCGTGGTGTGCTGCTTGCACAGATACATGGCGACCTGGCGCGGGCGGGCGATGGCGCGGGTGCGGCGCTCGCTCAGCAGGTCGGCCTGTTTCAGGTTGAAGTGCTCGGCCACCGTCTTCTGGATCTCGTCCACGGTGATGCGGCGCTCAGGCCCCGTGCGCAGGGCGGCGCCCAGCAGGGTCTGGACCTCGTCGACGGTCAGGGCCGACAGGCGGCTTCCGGCCACGGCGGCCAGGGTGTTCACGGCGCCTTCCAGTTCGCGCATCGAGCCGGGGGTGCGGTCCACGAGGTGCTCCAGCACCTCGGGGCGGGCTTCGCCGGTGACGACGCCCAGCTTGGCCAGAGCGTTCAGACGCGATTGAGCGACGGCGACCTTCAGGTCGCGGTCCGCCGCCTCGACCGGGCAGGTCAGGCCGGCGGCCAGGTGGCTGCGTAGGCGCGGCTCGACGTCGGTCAGGGCCACCGGCGCGCGGTCGGCCGACAGGACGATGCGTTTGCCGTCCTCGATCAGGGCCGTCAGCGTGTTCAGCAGCTCTTCCTGGGTGCTCGTCTTGCCGCCGACGAACTGGACGTCGTCCAGCAGCAGCATGTCGGCCGAGCGCAGGCTCTCCTTGAAGGCGGCGGTCGAGCGGTCCTGCATGGCGCGCACGAAGGTCGACAGGAAGCGTTCGGCGGTCAGATAGACCACCTTGGCGTCCGGGCGCAGGCGCTGCGCCTCCCAGGCGATGGCGTTCAGCAGGTGGGTCTTGCCGTAGCCGTAGGGGCCGCAGAAGAAAACGGGGTTGAAGTGGCCGTCGGCCCAGGACGCCACCTGCTTGGCGATGGCCAGGGCGAAGGCGTTGCCGTGGCCCTCGACGAAGCTGTCGAAGGTCAGGCGTTCCTGCAGGCCCGCGGCGCGCACGGCGCGGGCGCCGTCGGTGGCCGGGGCGAAGGCGGGGGCGGCAGGCGCGGCCGCCGGCGCGGCGCTGATCGAGGCCAGGCGCGGGGCTTCACGCGAGGCGGAAGCCGGGGGCACGGAGCCCATCTCGGCGCGGCAGCGGACCTCAAGGCGACGCGACAGGCCGTCCAGGCCCAGCCACAGCTCGTTCATCCGACGCAGGGCGTTCTTGCGCACCCAGTCGCGCGCATAGGCGGTCGGGGTCACCAGGATCAGATTGCCCTGAGAATCCACGCGCACCGCCGAAGGCGCGATGTAGCTGCTGAAGGGTCCGTCGCCGATCTCAGTTTTCAGGCGGTCCGCCGCCTCCATCCAGATACGGTTGGGATCCGTCATACCCGCCATCGCCACGCCCCCGATCAT